>CBDDIJ010000001.1:0-9661 GCA_965228855.1 Candidatus Obscuribacterales bacterium
CAGTTAATTCGTTCTTGTTGTTTGTAATTTTTGTTGGTCCATTGCTTTTCATTAATAAACTCAATTAATGATTTTTCTAATGTTTCATAAACTTGTTTATTACTACTCTGAACTTTATCAGTATTTATTGTTACAAAAGCGTTTAATTCTTGCGATTGCGTTGTAAAAGCTGATAATATGGTTAAAATAAAAAAGAAAAAATTACGCATTTATTATAATTTTATTTGTCTGGTCGAGCGCAGTCGAGACCTATTAAAACCTCTCGAAAAACTGCGTTTGTATTTTCAAAGTAAAAAATATTTCACTTTTCAATAATACCCGAGAAGACAATATAATTATTATTTAATTTTATTGATAATTTCATTAATTATATCAACTGACACTTCTTTTTTAGACTTTAAATCGAATACTTTTTCGTTAAAATCAGCATCAATAATAGTAACTTTGTTAGTATCAGTAGCAAAACCCAGCTCCCTTATCTTGTAACGAATTTAAGATAATGCTCAGTTTCGCGGAGGCCATGACCTGCTCATACTGCATGCTGCTACTGGTGGCAATCTCACCGAAATCCCAATAGGCGTACTCCAGCCCCAGCGTCAGATTGCGGTGGGCAGACCATAGTATGTTGGCGTGAACCGAGGTCGACGAGTCGAAGTAACTCAACGTTCCGGCAGGCGGTGCAACCAGATCATCAGCAATTTCCGTGTGCGAGACCGTCAGGGTGCTACGCCATGCAGGCGACCAGAAGTGGCGATAGGCCGCTGTGGCACCATAAGTCTTGAGAGGTTCGACATCGCCTTGGGCGAGAGCTGCCAGATCCACGTCCGGGTATGTCAGCAGGCCCATGTACCGGCCGAGCGCGCCATAGCTGTACTGCAGGCGCAGATCATCACGGCCAACCGTCGGAATGCGGGCACTCAAAGATACGGCTCCGTCAGTTATGGTTTCATCCGCTGCGTTGTCTTCAAAATTCCGCAGCAAACCGGCAATGGAGTAAAACCCGTAGTTACCTCGGATCTGGTACCGCATTGCGAGATCCGGGTAGGACTGATCGTCGTAGGAGTTGCCGTAGTAGCCGTCTTCGGGATTCTCCAGGGAAACCATCAGCTTCCCGCCTGGCGCAGCCATGTTGTAGCGAATCATGGGCTGGGTTGCGTAGATAAAAGCCGCTTGCTTACCCTGATCAAGAATTTCCGGCATGGCCGCCAGGTCGGTGAACGTGGTGTAGGTCTGACCAAAATCCCAGCCGTTCCAGGAACCGTAGGCCTGGCGCAAACGGGGGGAATAACTGTTGGACACGATCTCGTTACCGGTTTCATTCATGCCGTCATTAAGGTCCTGGTTAAAGTCCATCTCCAGATAGGTGGTCAGCGTGTGACCGACGACATCCTCGGTTTTGGTGCCGATACTGATCCGTGATTCCCGGGCCGAGAAACCGGTCTTCCAGTCGCTTTCATCCGAAGCCGCGGCACTCGCGAAGGTTCTCGGCAAACCAATGCTGTAGCTGTTCAGGCTGCCATTCCCGTGGGAACCAAAAATAGCGTCGGCCTTGATAAAACCACCGAATGAAATCGTTGTGCTTCCAATCTTGATCCCGTCGCCGTCTCGCAGCAAATAGGGGTTGTCTTCTGTCAATTCAGGCGCGGTAGACACGGCGCCTTCCAGTTTGTTTTCCAGCTGTTGGACCCGCTCTCGCAGTTCGTCCAGCTCAGTGCTTTGCGCCAGCGCGGAGCCGGAACCGATGGCCATCAGCGGCAGCCCGGCAATAACCACGGCTCGGAGCAAGGGACGCACCTGGGAAGGTATTGTTGTTGTCATCTCAAACCTCTTAACGGAGTTGATTTCATGTCGTTGTTATTGGACGTTCCGGTGCCGGCACTGGGACACACCAAATCAATCACGCTGTTTCACTGTGCGGTATTTTGTGATTGTTAGGTTTCGCATAGCAGTACCAGCTTCCGTGTTTTCGAATATAGACAATACTTTTGTTATCAACAAGTGAGTGAAACCAAATTTTAATGAAATCGGTAATTACTCTGTGTTTTGTTGTTTCATTAGCATTGACAGACGAGCAACCCATGAAAGATCATTGAGTAATTCTGCTATGCGGTATATATTTTCGCTGTAATGCATTAACGAGGTTGATTCGATGAACATGAACTACACCGCCGAGGAACTCGCCTTCCGTGACGAAGTGCGTGCGTTCCTGGATGAAAAGCTGCCGGCCGACATCGCCGCCAAAGTGAAAGGATTCCGCCGCCTGTCCAAAGAGGACCATCAGCGCTGGCAGAAAATCCTTTGCGAGCAGGGCTGGTACGCGACCCACTGGCCGGAAGAGTACGGCGGTGTAGAGTGGACGCCCGTGCAAAAGCACATCTGGGACGAAGAATCCTGCCGTTACGGCGTTCCCCGCTCCATCCCGTTCGGGGTGAATATGGTGGCGCCGGTGATCATCAAGTTCGGCAGCGAGGAACAGAAGCAGACGTACCTGCCGCGCATCCTCAGCGGCGAGGACTGGTGGTGCCAGGGGTATTCCGAACCCGGCGCGGGCTCTGACCTGGCGTCTCTTAAAACCCGTGCTGTGCGTGATGGCGACCATTACATTGTTAACGGCCAGAAAACTTGGACCACCCTGGGCCAGCACGCCAACATGATCTTCTGCCTGGTGCGTACCAACACCGAGGTCAAGAACCAGGAAGGTATTTCGTTCCTGCTCATCGATATGGACACACCGGGCATTACCGTGCGCCCCATCATCACTCTGGATGGTGAGCATGAAGTTAACGAAGTGTTCTTCGAGGACGTGAAGGTGCCGGTTGAGAACCTGGTGGGCGAAGAGGATAAAGGCTGGACCTATGCCAAGTATCTTCTGACTTACGAGCGCACCGGCCTGGCCGGTATCGGTATGTCCAAGGCAGCACTGTCGCACCTGAAAAACCTGGCATCACGCCGCCTGAAAAACGGTCGGCCGCTGCTTGAGGACCCCTCATTCAGTCAGCGCATCGCCAAAGTGGAAATCGACCTCACGGCAGCCGCCATCAGCAACCTGCGTATTATTGCCTCTGTTGAAGGTGGCGGTGTGCCGGGTGCGGAAAGTTCCATGCTGAAAGTAAAAGGCACCGAGATCCGCCAGGCCATCAATGATCTCGCCCGCCGCGCGATCGGGCCCTATGCCCTGCCGTTCCTCGAAGAGGAGATGGATATGGATTACGAGGGCGACTTCCTGTCGGATAAAGATGCCGCTCCCCTGTCGGCCCAGTACTTCAACAACCGCAAGCTGTCGATCTTCGGCGGATCCAATGAGATCCAGAAGAACATCGTGTCGAAAATGATTCTCGGGCTTTAAGGAGACGACCATGGATTTCCGACTTAATGAAGAGCAGCAGATGCTGCAGGACACCGTGGAACGGCTGGTGCGCGGTGAGTACAGTTTTGAAAAACGACTGGCGTTCAGTGAGACGGAACTGGGCTTCAGCGCCGATTTCTGGCAGCAGCTTAGCGAGCTGGGCCTGACCGCTGTACCTTTTTCCGAGGAACTCGGTGGCTTTGGCGGCAGCGGTGTGGAAGTTCAGTCCGTTATGACTGAGCTGGGCCGCGGGCTTTGCCTGGAGCCATATGTGCAGTCCATTATTCTGGGCGGCGGCCTGATTGGCCAGGCAGGCAACGACAGCCAGAAAGACACCTGGCTGGCCGGCATCGCCAGCGGCGAACTGAAAGCCGCTGTAGGCCTGCAAGAGCCCCAGAGCTTCTATGACCTGAATAACGTGGAAACCCGTGCCGAGAAAAACGGCGAGGGCTATGCTCTGAACGGCCGCAAGGCCGTGGTGATCAGCGGCCACTGTGCCGACCTGATCGTGGTGTCCGCACGCACCTCAGGCGACGCCCGCGATGCCGACGGCATCAGCCTGTTTG
Source organism: Candidatus Obscuribacterales bacterium (assembly GCA_965228855.1). GTDB lineage: Bacteria > Cyanobacteriota > Vampirovibrionia > Obscuribacterales > Obscuribacteraceae > JADYXR01. The sequence goes on from CBDDIJ010000001.1 coordinate 3,913, forward strand.
CCCTGAGCCCGGATACCGCTGGCGTTGAGCGCCGAGCTTACCCCACTATCGACGGCTCCCGCGGCTGTGACATTACCTTGAACAACGTCCAGGTCGGTGCCGACACGTTGCTGGGAGAAGAAGGCAAGGCTGCCGGGGTGATCGAGTATCAGGCCGGTCGCGCTATCGCCGCCATCTGCGCCGAGGCTGTGGGTGTCATGGAAATGGCCAATGAGCTGACTCTGGATTACCTCAAACAGCGCAAGCAGTTTGGCGTGCCTATCGGCCGGTTCCAGGTGTTGCAGCACCGTATGGTGGATATGATGTCGGAACTGGAGCAGGCTCGTTCCATGGCAATTCTTGCCGCCAGCGTCGCCGACAGCGAACCCAGTGATGAACGCCGCCGCGTGCTGGCCGCCGCCAAGAACGTGATTGGCCGTGCCGGTCAATTCATCTCCGAGGCCGGCATTCAGTCCCACGGTGGTATCGGCATGACCTGGGAGTACAACTTTGCCCACTACGCGAAGCGGCTGATCGCCATCAATCACCAGTTGGGGGATGACGATTTCCATCTGGAGCAGTATGCCACTTTGTTGCAGGCAGGCTGACAACTGAGGCTCTCATCATGACGACAACCGACGATCAGTCATCACAACGGGATCTGAGAAAAGCCGAATGGAAGGTCCGTACCGAGCTGGCCGCCGCCTATCGCCTGGTGGCGCTGTTTGGCTGGGACGATCTGGTGTTCACCCACCTTTCGGCACGGGTGCCGGGGCCGGATCATCATTTCCTGATCAACCCCTATGGGCTTCTGTTCCATGAAATCACCGCGTCGTCACTGGTGAAGGTGGATAAGGATGGCCAGGTGGTGGAGTCTGGCGGCCTCGCCCGTGTAAATCCGGCCGGATTCACCATTCACAGTGCCGTTCACATGGGCCGCGAGGATGCCGGAGCGGTGATGCACCTGCACGCGCCTGATGGGGTGGCTGTGTCGGCGCACCGGGATGGTCTGTTGCCTCTGAGCCAGACGGCGATGCTGTGCCTGAATCACCTGAGCTATCACGATTATGAAGGTGTGGCGCTGAACCTGGATGAGCGCGAGCGGCTGATCAGGGACCTGGGTGACAAGTCGATGATGATGCTGCGCAATCACGGGGTGCTGACGGCGGGCAAGGACGTGCCGGAGACGTTCACCTATCTGTATTTTCTGATGAAGGCCTGCGAGATCCAGGTCAAGGCCCAGAGCTGCGGGCCAACCTGTATGCCGTCAGAGCAGGCCATTCAGACAACCGCTGACCAGTCTCAGGAACTCGGCAGTGCGGCTGCTTTGACCTGGCCCGCATTGGTTCGGCTTCTGGATAGCAAAAATCCCGGGTACGCTGTTTGAGTCTCTGACTTTGCACCTTGTGCACCATGGAAGCAGATATGCTCTCTGTTGAATTAAACGATCTTGAACATTTTTGCGGCACTACCATTGGCCACAGCCCTTGGAAAACCGTCACCCAGGAGATGATTCAGGCGTTTGCGGACGCCACGGGCGATCACCAGTGGATTCATCTGGATGTTGAGCGGGCCACGCGGGAAACGCCGTGGAAAAGCCCCGTCGCCCATGGGTTTCTGACAGCGTCGCTGATTCCACTGCTGAATCAGGAGGTCATTGACGTGCAGGGCAAAGGCGCCAGCATAAACTACGGCATCAATAAGCTGCGCTTTCCTGCGGCGGTGAAATCCGGGGCGGATATCCGTAGCAAGATGGAATTGCTGGATGTGTCCAGGGTGGATGATCAGCGCACGCTGGCCACCTACCGAACCACCGTGGAAATCCGTGGAGAGGACAAGCCTGCCTGCGTGGCAGAGAACCTGGTGATGTACGTGGCCTGAGCGGTCAGACGCCAGAAGCAACACAAAAAAAGGGGCCCTTGGGCCCCTTTTCTCATTCAGATGGGTGCTGATACCCCCATCACTTGATCTCTTCCCGAACAATCTCGCCGTCTTTCACCACGGCCAGGGTCGTCTCCGTCACGAAACCACCGTTTTCGGTGACTTCGGTGACTTCGTACGGGTTCTTGCGGGTGTCCATGTTTTTCAGGGCATCGCCGATCGCAGCACGGATGGTTTTCGGGTCGGTGGACTCGGTGGCGTCCATGGCTTCCACCAGGGCGTGCAGCGCCAGGTAGTTGTAGGCGGCTTCGGATCCGGGCATTTTGTCGTACTCGGCCTTGTAGCGCTTGATGAAGTCTTTGGCCGCCGGGGTGTCATAGACGCTCAGTGGAACCACGCCGATGGCGCCTTCCACCATGTCCAGGCCACCGGCTACCTGGGCCACTTCGTCAATCTTGGCCTGGTCCATCACGATAAAGCCGCCCTGAAAGCCCATCTGGCGGGCCTGCTGCACCACCAGACCGGTCGGCTCGGAGGCGCCGCCCACAAACATCACGTCCGGGCTTTCTGAAATGATACGGCTGACGCCGGTAAAGAAATCCGCCGATTTGTTGTAGTCCATGGGGTTGTCAGAAACCACTTCTCCCCCTTTGGACTCCCACTCTTTCTTGATCATGGCACCCCAGATTTTGGCGTATTCGTGGGTTGCGCCGCCCATGCCCAGCTTCTTGCCCTCGTGCTCAAGGGCGTAGTCGGTAAAGGCCCGCACGTAGCCATCAAAGGTGGGAGGAATACGCAACGTCAGGCTGTTGCCCTTTTCGGTGATGCTGGGCACGCTGGAGTAGGCCATCACCAGAAAATTGTCTTTCTCGTTGAAGTCCTGGAGGGCAAAAATACCACCGGAGTGAGGCACGAACACCGCCGACACGTTGGACTCCTGCTTCAGTCGCTTGGCATTGGTCGCCGCCTGCGCCGGTGAGTAACGATCGTCCAGGGGGACCAGGTTGACCGTGGTCTTTTCGCCGTTCAGGTCAAAACCGCCCGCCGCGTTGATTTCCGCCACCGCCATTCGCAGCCCGGACAGCGTGTTTTCACCGTATAAAGCAGCGCCGCCACTCAGCGGGCCGGTGAATCCGATGTTGACTTCGCCCGCCATTGCACCGGCGGACAGGCTCATCCCAAGGGTTGCCGCCGCGACAGCCTGACCCAGTTTTCTGACTATTTTCATTGTTGTCTCCTGGTTGTGTTGTGCGTGTCACTCTGATTGTTGTTGTAGGCCGGTCAGGCCCCGATATACGCCTTGCGAACCTGTTCGTTGCCCAGCATCGTCTCCCGGTCGCCTTCCATGACCAGATGGCCGTTCTCCATAACATAAGCACGGTGGGCAATCTTCAGGGCCGCAAACGCATTCTGCTCTGCCAACAGCACGGTTGTGCCCAGGCTGTTGATTTGTTTGACAGTTTCGAACACTTGCTTGACCACCAGGGGAGCCAGGCCAAGGGATGGCTCATCCAGCATCAGCAAGCGGGGGCGGCTCATCATGGCGCGGCCGATGGCCACCATCTGTTGCTGCCCCCCGGACAGAGATCCGGCAGGCTCATCGGCCTTGTCTGCGAGGATCGGGAACAGCTCCAACACTTCGTTCAGGCGCTTGCGGTTGCCCTGCCGATCACGTCGGTGCACGTAGGCCCCCATCATCAGGTTCTGCATGACGCTCATCTGCGGAAACAGTTTTCGGCCTTCGGCACACTGCACTACGCCGCTGGCGACGACCGCGCTGGCTTTCATACCGTTGAGCTGTTTGTCTTCGAACTGGATCTCGCCGGCCGTCGGCTTTACCAGGCCACTAATGGCATTGAACAGGCTGCTTTTACCGGCGCCATTGGCCCCGAGTAGAACAACCAGCTCCCCGGCATCCACCGTCATCGAAATATCGGTCAGTGCCTTGAAGCTGCCATAGCAGACGTCGACATGGTTAAGCTGCAGCATCTTCGTCACCTCCCAGATAGGCTTCGATCACCACCGGGTTGTTGCGTACTTCTTCCGGCGTGCCCTCGGCAATCTTTTCACCGTGATCCAGCACCATGATCTTGTCTGCCAGGCTCATGATCATGTCCATCTTGTGCTCGATCAGGCACACGGTGAGTCCTTTTTCATCCACCATTTTCCGCATCAGCGCGGCGAATCCGACGGTTTCTTCCGGATTGACCCCGGCCGCCGGCTCATCCAGCAGGACGATCTTGGGGTCGGTCGCCAGTGCCAGGGCAAAGGCCACCCGCTTGCGTTCTTCCTGGGTGATGTCGGCAATAAACTGCCCGGCAACGTGGGCAAGGCCCACAAATTCCAGGGCTTCCATGGCCTTGTCCCGCGCCGCCTTCTCTTCGCGTTGCAGGCGTTTGCTGTTGATCAGCACGTCCCACAGGCCGGATTTCGTCCGCAGCCGGTGCCCCACGATCAGGTTGTCCAGCACGGTTGCCTGCTCAAACAGGTTGGTCGTCTGGAAGGTCCTTCCCACACCCAGGCGTGCGACCCTGTCGCTGGGCAGGTTAGTGACGTCCACGCCGTCCAGCAGGATACGGCCGGAGGTGGGCTGGTGCAGGCCTGAAATAAGGTTGAAAAAGGTGCTCTTGCCAGCACCGTTGGGGCCGATAATGGCGTTGATCCTGCCGGCTTCGAACTCCACCGACACATCGCTCACCGCCGCCAGACCGCCAAACATTTTGGTGACGTTTTCTACCTTAAGCATTGCTCTCTGCCTCCCGGTTCTGTGCGGTGTTGACCTTGTTCTCCTGGCGCTTTTTCGTAGGCGCCAGTGATGGGTTTTCTCATTCAAAAAAAAAAAAAAAAAAAAAAAAAAAAAAAAACCTCGGCACACCCATCCAACAACTGATTCACTATTTCATCCACTTTTTCTCTCTTCATCCCTACCACCTCTTCTCCCACCTCTCTCCCCGCCCCTCGAAGCCAGTGATGCAAGAGAGTAGAGGAGTGGAGGGGTGGAGGAGAAGGTGAGCGGGAAGAGAGGGAGTAAACTTCTGTTTGAACCTAAAAAAGAGAGAAAAAAGAGGTGAGAAGGGATATAATAACCAACTCGCTCGAAGCAAAACAACAATAGCCTAAGAACAACAACAACAACAACTCTTACCTCAAGCGCTGCTTCAACCATCGATTCACTCACATGACAATATTCACAACTTTCTACGAGATCCCCTTCCTCCCCTCCCACCTCTCCCCCTGTGCCCCTGGCTCCCTCTGTTTCTGTCTCTGTTTCTGTTTCTGTCCACGTTTCGGTTTCTGCTTCTTTTCTTTTTTCCTTTTCCTTTTCCTTTTCTTTTGCTTTCGCCTTCACCTTCTTCTCTTTTTCTCTTTCTCTTTTCCTTCTCCTTCTCCTTCTCCCTTTTCCCTTTCCCTCTTCTCCCTCTCCTTCTCCTCCCTCTTCTCCCTCTCTCTTTCCTTCTTCTTCTCCTTTTTGGAAGAAGTAGAGGGAGGGGGGGCAGAGGATGCAAGAGAGGAAGCAGGAGGCTCCAACTCTTTTGAAATTGCATAGGCTGTCTTTTCATCGATAGTTAAACAATTTTTTAACAGAGAAAGTAACTCATAGTCTGGCTCAATATTGTAGGGAAATTCCTGATAAAAAAAAAAAAAAAATGAGAGGGGGCTTCAGACAGAGAGCCAAAGGGAGAAAGGATTGAGAGAAGAGGAAAGAGGAGAAAGGAACCTGTGACTTCAAAACATACTGAAAAATTGACCCCAACCTCTTCATCTTTACCCAATTAATCATCTTGACTCTCTCCCCTTCCTCCTCCTTCTTCCCTTCCCCCTCCTCCCCCTCTCTTCCCTCTTCCCCTTCCCCTCCCTCCTTCTCCTCCACTTTCTGTTCGACGAAATT
>CBDDIJ010000002.1:0-2589176 GCA_965228855.1 Candidatus Obscuribacterales bacterium
TGAAGATCGTCTCGGGAGCCGGCGTCGAGGAATGGCCGGAACTCTCCAAGGACGAGGTCGCGGCGCGCCTCGCCGTGCTGGTCGCCGAGCGGCTGAAGACGGTGACCGTCTGACCTTTCGCGAGCAGGAAACATCATGACCGCCGAGCTTGCCAACGCCACGCCGCCGACGCTCGAGACCGAGCGGCTTGTTCTCAGGCCCGCCCGCCTCGACGATTTCGACGGCTACGCCGCGATGTGGGCGGATCCCGACGTCACCCGCTTCATCGGCGGCAAGCCGTTCTCGCGGGAAGCATCGTGGACCCGGTTCCTGCGCCAGCTCGGCATGTGGCGCGCCTATGGCTTCGGCTTCTTCATCGTCGAGGAGAAGGTGACCGGCCGCTTCCTCGGCGAGGCCGGTTTTCATGATCTGAAGCGCGAGATCACGCCCTCGCTTGAGGGCACGATGGAGACCGGCTGGGGACTGGTTCCGGCGGCGCACGGCAGGGGTTACGCCACCGAGGCGGTGACCGCGCTGCTCGCCTGGCGCGCCGCGACGTTTCCCGGAATGCGCGTCACCTGCATCATCGATCCAGACAACGCGCAGTCCATTCGTGTGGCCGGGAAGCTCGGCTTCCGCGAGGTCGCGCGGACGACCTATCACGGTGCGCCGAGCATCATGTTCGAACTGGCGGGCTAGCCGCCCAGCCGTTCGGCATACTCCCCTTCGAGCTTCAGCACGTTCGTCCAGAACCCCTTGGGCTTGCCGCCGGCGAGCACGTCGGCCAGCGCGTCGACATGCGCGTGCCAGCCGCTGGAGACGCTGGCCATCTCTTCCGTGTCCTTCAGGCGGCGGTGGGTGATGACGAGACGCACATCCTTGCCGGCGGGGAACAGCTCGAACGTCACTTCGCTTTCATGTTCGCCGTTCGGCCAGGTGTAGGACAGGAGCCGTGGCGGATCGAACGCCTTGACCTCCACCAGCGCGGTGACGCCGCCGCCATCCATCTCCTTGTACTTCTCAGGCGTCGGCTCGTCGGCGAAGTCGGAATGGCGGAACAGCAGCGTGCCCTTGCCGCCCTTCTGCAGCGTGTCGCCGCCGGAGAACCACTGGCTGCGCTTGTCGGCGTCGACGAGGTAGCTCCACAGGCGCTCGGCCGGGCCCGGCAGCACCCGCTCCAGCCGCACGGTGGTGGGCGCGGTTGCGGTCGCGTAGGTCTTGTCGGCTACGGTCATGTTCATTGTCCTGCTCCTTTTTCCTTTGCCTTGTCTTCTTCCCTGAGCAGGCCTTCGAGGACGTCGAGACGCCCGGTCCAGAACCGCTCGTAGCGGGCAATCCATGATTGTGCGTCCTTCAGCGTGTCCGCCTGCAGCCGGCAGCGATGCGTGCGGCCCTCGATCGAGCGCCGCACCAGCCCGGCTCCTTCCAGCACCTTCACGTGCTTGGAGGCGCCGGCGAACGACATCTCGAACGGTCGGGCGAGATCGCCGATCGTCGCCTCGCCGTCGGCGAGGCGGTTGAGCATGGCCCGCCTTGTGGGGTCGGCGAGGGCGTGGAAGACGGCGTCGAGCCGGGAGGACTGAAGTTCAACCATATGGTTTAGTTAGGCCTCGCCATGCTGATTGTCAACCATTTGGTTGAATGATCCCGCAAAAAAGAACCGCGGCTGCTTTGCGGCCGCGGTTCCGTCGTCGAGATCAGGCCGATGGCTGCTTGGTCTTGCGCAGGTAAGGCAGGATGGTGTCGAACGCGCCGAAGCGCTTGATCGCGTCCTCGTTCGACACCGCCGCGGTGATGATCACGTCATCGCCCTGCTGCCAGTTGGCCGGCGTCGCCACCTGGTGCTTGGCGGTGAGCTGGATGGAATCGATGGCGCGCAGGATCTCGTTGAAGTTGCGGCCGGTGGTCATCGGATAGGTGAGGATCAGCTTGATCTTCTTGTCCGGGCCGATGACATAGACCGAGCGCACCGTGGCGTTGTCGGCCGGCGTGCGTCCGGCGGCGCTGTCGCCGGCATCTTCCGGCAGCATGTCGTAGAGCTTGGCGACCTTGAGGTCCTTGTCGCCGATCAGCGGATAGTCGACCTTGTGGCCGGTCGCCTTTTCGATGTCGCCCTTCCACTTGTCGTGGTCGGACACCGGGTCGACCGAGATGCCGATGATCTTGGCGTTGCGCTTCCTGAACTCGCCTTCCAGCCCGGCCATGGTGCCGAGTTCGGTGGTGCAGACCGGCGTGAAGTTTTTCGGATGCGAGAACAGCACGGCCCAGCCGTCGCCGATCCAGTCGTGGAAACTGACCGCTCCGTGGGTGGTTTCGGCGGTGAAATCCGGCGCGGTCTGGTTGATGCGAAGGCCCATGGTGGTCTCTCCTTGTTCGCTGCCAAATAGCTAAGGCTTCGGACGGTCTGCGGCGAGGAAAAACAATGCGCCGCACGATGAAATCACGCAACCGCATTCCTGAACCGGGGCGCTATCCGGAATGGCTTTGTGCGCTGGCGCGCCCGGGCCCGGCGGACGCGGCCAATTGAGGCAGAGATCTTCCACAAGCGCTTGGAAGGCTGGGATTTGTCTCAGGAGGCGCGGGACCCGTCCCGCGGGTTTGAGAGTGGAGAGGGTAACGAGACAAGCCCCTCTCTTGCGAGATCGTTGGCACCGCTCCTCGCCGCGCAGCCCGCTCGGAGGCGGTGGCGCTCGACGTTGCCCCCCTCTGTCCTGCCGGACATCTCCCCCGCAAGGGGGAGATGTGCAGCTTCGGCCTATTCGCCAACCTTCAACGGCGCAGGCGCGGGCGGAGCGCTTGTGACGGCGTGATCTCCCCCCTTGCGGGGGAGATGTCCGGCAGGACAGAGGGGGGCGCTGTCCCGCGGACGCTGGAAGGCGTGCCGGGTAGGGTGATCGGCGGTCACCTTTGCGCACCCCCCTCTCCGTCTCCGCCCTCGGCGCAGTGGGGGCGCGGCGCAGACGGTGTGGATAGAACGGCACAAAAAAGGGCGAGGCGGGGAAAATCGGCAAGCTTTCCGAAGCAAGCAACGCAAGCGCGCGCTTGCGTCATCTCGATCTTATCCACCCAATTCGACCTCGGAATAAATTCCTATCCAGTTTTTTTGCTGGAGATGGACATGACGCAAAACAGGACTTTCGGAGACCTTCGCTCGACCCTCGCCTTTGCCGACGTCCGGCTGAAACTTCTCAGGCTGCGGCTCAAGGCGGGCTTCCGCCCGGATCAACCACGGGTGCCGCGAGGCGACGACGAAGGCGGGCAATGGACGGACGGGGGTGGTGGCCGGGGCAGCAGCGGTGGTTCGCCATCCGGCCATCGGCCACCGGAGAAGGTTTCGTCACCCACAGGGCCGAAATCGCGGCGGCGCACAATCGAGACGGACACGACCGGCGAGAAAGCCCTGGCGTACCTTGTCCGCCGTCTATCGGACGGACGGCACCCTGCTCTCGCAGACTGCGAGAAACCGGGACGGCAGCCGCATCCATTCCGAATTCGGCCAGGGTTCGAAAGGCGTTCTGGAACGGAATGCCGTCACACTTCCCGACGGCAAAAAACTCACTTTCGAGACCGACCCGACCGGGCAATCCGTCTATGACCGACGCGGCCGGCTCGTGCAGCAGGTCCTCTTCGATCCGACCAAAGGTCAATACAAGATCGAACTCTACCGGCCGTCGGACCTGGAGCCCGATCCGAGACGCGGGCGACTCGAAGATGACGGAATGGGACTTGTCCTGCTGGGCGCGGCGCTGGTCCTCTACAGCCATTGGCTCGGCACGCGACAGGCGAATGAAGAAATCGTCCTCGCATTCAAGGCGGAGGAATTCGAAGTCGGGGCTGATAGCCCGGTATGGGTAAGCAAGCGCACCCGGGAAGAAGTCATAAAAATGTGCGGCGAAAAATTCAATGAACTACAAGATCTGGCGAATTCCATAGCGGCTTCAACAAGCCGACGCGATTTTCCAGATCCGGCGGACTTTGGCAAAAAAGTCCATACCAAGATGAAGAACGAAATCCATGGCCCGGACGAGACGCCAAAGGATCCTAATCTGCGAGCGGAAATATCTCTGCAGGAGAAAGAGGATGGCTCCGGAACCGAGGAAGCTCGATATGGTGCGAAAGACACCACGCGGCTCGATATCTACCACGATCTCGGGAATGGCACGGTGTGTGTCTACGACGTAAAGACGGGCAAGAGCGGGCTCGGCAAGAAGCAGATTTCCAAGATCGCGAAGAGGGTCAACCGATTCCGCAAGCCGAAACGCTTCGTGGTGGTGGAGATCAGGACCGGACGCTAGCCGGTCCATCCTCCCGCCAGTTACCATACCCGCAAGCGCGAAGTGCTTCGACAGCGGCATCCAACCAGGACCTAACGGTGAAGGGGCCGATTTCGGCCAGACGATTGGAAGCAGGATCGTAATCCTGCTTCCGATAGGTTCCGTCAGCCTCCCATATGTTAATCTGTCGGTCGTCGGAATCGAGGAAGATCGCGGTTTTCCTTTCATCGACCCGCAACTCCACGGACAACAAATATGTGTCGACGCCGGTCGCCGCCGGCCTCTCCCGGAATTTGGCATAAAGCTTGCCACCCGAAGGCATCTCCACGGAGAGGCCGTGGCTGGAATAGGTCGACTGATACTCCTCCTTCAATTCGTGCTTGCTCCGGTGCTCGATGTGGCTGATCGTCAGCAGCGCGCCGTCCTCCATCCGCCGCGCCAGCACATAGCCTTCGAAAGCGGCGGCGCGTCGTTGTGCCTCCTCGGCGGAGATCTCGCCGACAAGGAAGCGCCCTTCGTCACCGCTCCAGATCTTTTCGGCGAACTTCGTTTCTCCCGGTTGCCGCGGCATCTCCGAGCGCCAGCCCGGATCGAATGCGACCCACGGGCTGGTGTCGAACGCCGGGTCGACCGCCGCAGCCCGCTCATCCGGCGCAAGCTCACCTGGAAACGGCGACTTCTGCCAGCCCGGATCGACTTCGAAGCCACCGACGCTGCGCGCCTCCCGTTCGTGATAGGGCCGGAACACAGCCTCTGGACCCTCCGCCTGCGCGGCGCGGTATTCCGCCACCCAGTCGGGCGGCGGCGCGTCGCGCGGCAAGGTGGCGTCGAGATAGGCATCCGCCGCGGCCTGCCCTTCGCCGAGCAGGATCGCCGCGAAGGTTTCCCGGTCACAGCGATCCGCTTCGCCTAGGGCCCGGCGATAGTCGTCGAAGCCCGTCACCCGGCCGACCTTGCCCAGCACCTCCCTCAACTCGTGATGCAACAGCTGCAGGAAATGCGGGTCGGTCACGTAGAGCGTGGCCGACCGATCCTGATCGATACTGTCGTAGGCCAGCGGCTGCACGAACCAGTACAGATAGAAACAGGTGTGGTCGGACGGCGACGGATCGAACCACACGCCGCGCAGCAGATGCCGGCACGGCGTGATGCAGAGCCGGCGGCCGTCCAGCACGAGGTCCGGTCGTTCGTCGAGCAGCGGCTTGAGGTAACGCCTGAAGTCCGCCTTGCGGGTGCCGACACGCTTGATCACCGCCGGCTGCAGCGTTTCCATCAGCGCGCGGGCCATTGTCGCGGCCGTGTCGGCGTCGACCAGCCGGTCCTCGAACTCGTCGAGCACCACGCCGCCGGTCAGCGCCGCGATCGCCGCGGCGCAGCTCATGCCGGCCGCGCCTTCGACCGCGTCGCCACCCCAGCGGAAAGAGGCGACGCGGTCGAGCGCCATGTCGCCGCCGGGATCGTCTTCCGGCTCGAACACCTCCGAACGATCGTCTACCGAAAATTCGACGCCGGTGTCGGCGCGCCGGTAGCGCATCGGCATGTAGCCGTCCTGATCTTCGAGCGAACCGGTGACAGGGGCGAAGGTGAAGGGCAGGCCGATCTCGCGCAGCTTCGCCTGGATGGCGCGTTTGCCCGGAAGCCTGCCGCGAAACAACACATGCGTTTCCATCGCCATGGACAAATTCCGCCAGGTTTCGTGCCGATCTACTTGAGAACATAAAGTGAACATGATAGAGACGTCAAGACGCCAAAGAAATTCCGCCAGTTCAACTCGCCATATGCTGGTGGATAGGCAGCAACGGCTTGAGTTGCGGGGCCGCGGTAAGGGGTGAGGCAATGTCGTTCGCCGACAAACTCGAGCGGCTGGTCCGGGACGATGCCGGACAAGGCGGCGCTCCTCTGCTGATGCTGGCGATCGCGCGGCGCGCCGGGCTGGAGCGCGCCGCGGTGTCGTGGATGGCCGGCGATCATCGGAGAGACGAGGAGGCCAGGATCAGCTTCGGCTGGTTCGGCAGTCGTCCGATCGACGCCGCGCTCGGGCTGTGGCGGGCGCTGTGCACCGGCTCGGCCACCGAAATCGGCGACCGGATCGTTTCACTCGCCGCCGACGACGGCGAGCCGGACACCTCCGCAACTGCCGAACTCGCGCTGAACAGCGTGGTGGCGCCGCTCGTCATCCTCGAGCGCGGCGCGGTGCTGGTCGAACTGGCCGCGGTGAACAATCGGGGCGAAGCCTGGCGGAACGATTCGTTCGCGGAAACGGCGGCGATGGATCTGGCGAAAGCCGGCGGCTGGGACAACGCGCTGGATATCCTCGGGCGCGCAAGCCGGCTTTCACCCCGGCCGCATATCAACATAGCGACCCAGATGTCGCTCTGGAAACATGCCTACCGGCAAAAACGGATCGACGACGTGCTGCCACGACTGGCGGCGATACCGATGCATGCCGAACGCGCGCATCCGCCCGGGTCGAGCCCCGGGTCCCGGACCGACCCCTCGCACTGGCGGGTGATTGGCCATCGCCTGCGCAACGGCGCGTCCGGCATGCTGGTGCCAGCGATCCCGCCGGCCGACCAGACACCCGGCTATGCCGAAGCAGCCATCGCGCAGATCGCCATCCTGGCCTATCGCCGCGACAATGACGATGCCCTGGCCGCGTTGCTGGGCGTCCTGCAGCCGGCCGGGACGAGCATGGAAATCATCGGGAGCGGGGTCGCGCTGCATCTGGACCAGACCACGGACGCCCTGTTCGTCGCCGAGATGCAGGTCGCCGCGCGTTACGGCGACGTCGACAGGATCGAAAGGCTGATCGCCGAAGCCGGCGGCGATCTTTTCATCGATCCGGCCGACGCTGCCATCGATGCGCTGATCGAGGAAGGCGACTGGCGCAACGCGGCGTCGATCGCGGCCGGACACGATCCGCTGGAGCGGCCGGTGTCGCCGCCTTTCGACGACACCCGCCAGGAAGATTCGGCGCTGCTGCATGCCGTACTGGCCGCCGTCGCGGCACTCGGCGGCGACGACCGCGCCGCCGCGGCCCATCTCGCCATCCACAAGGCGCGGCTGGCAGGACTGACCGGTGAAGACGGCGAGCCGCTGCCGCCAGACGTTTCGCTGTGGCTGGAAATGAACCTCGATGGCGCAGCCGAGGGGCTGCTGCCGCGCCAGATGCTGCCGGTGACGCTCCGGACATTTCGCGATGCGTGGTGACCATCAGCGGCATCCCGGCGCCTTTCCAGGCGGCCGCAGCGGAACGCGCGAGGCAGGCCGGCGTTGATGAAACGGGCGGGCGTGGCGAAGACCGGAGTGCCAAAGAGATGCCTTGCCGAACGACGCCCGACAGAACGATGCCCGAGAGAACAATGATCGTCCGTATCATGTCCGTCCTGCTTTTCCTCCTTTCGCCGTTCTCCGCCCTTGCCGACGACGCCACCATGGCCGACGGCCGTGCGCGCTCCGCGGCTTTCCTGAAAGGTGACATCACGTCGATCTGGCAGGACATGACGGCGGAAATGCACGCCGCGCTGGGTTCGCAGGACAAGCTTGCGGCCTTCCGGACCGAGCTGACGGAAGGGCTGGGCACGGAAGAGCAAGTGATCGACGAGAAGACCGGCTCGGAGGCGGGCTTCGACATCTACCTGCGCACCGGCCGCTGGTCGAAGACGGAAACGCCGATGCTGATGCAGTGGACCTTCGACAGGCAGCGGAAGATCGCCGGCTTCTTCGTGCGGCCGGCGCCGCAGGCCGCCGACAGCCGCTTCCTCGATTACGAGACGAAGGCCACCCTCCGCCTGCCCTTCGACGGCGAATGGTATGTCTTCTGGGGCGGCCGCACGCTGGAGCAGAACTACCACGCCTCGAACCAGGCGCAGCGCTTCGCCTACGATCTGGTGGTGCGCGAGAACGGCGCGACGCATCGCGGCGACTCAGCCGTGCTGGAGAACTATTTCTGCTGGGACCGGCCGATCCTGTCGCCGGCCGACGGAACGGTGGCGGCGGCGATGGCCGACCTGCCCGACCAGCCGATCGGCGGCAGCGACCCGCAGCGCCCGGCCGGCAACCATGTCGTGCTCGATCTCGGCGGCGGCGAGTTCGCCTTCCTCGCCCACATGCGCCAGGGCAGCGTCACTGTGAAGGCCGGAGACACGGTCAGGGCGGGGCAGGAACTCGGCCGCTGCGGCAATTCCGGCAACACCAGCGAGCCGCACCTGCACGTCCACCTGCAGACCAGTGCCGACCTTGCGACCGGCGAAGGCCTGCCGGCGATGTTCGAGAACTACCTGGCCGACGGGCAGCCGGTGGCGAGAGGCGAGCCGGTGCAGGGCCAGACGGTGGCGCCGGCAGACGGCAAGGCGCGATAGCGGGCACGCTTCCCGCCGCGCAGCGAGCGGCGGCAGTCGTTCGCACCGAGACGCCGCGAGGCGGCTTGGCCCTTATCTCCCCCTTTGCGGGGAGAAAGCGATTTCAACATCTTAGCCGCAGGCTAAGTGTTAGAAATCGCAAGAGAGGGGCTTGCCGCTACTTGCGATGACACTGAGAACAGGCCGCCACCCACCATCGATGTTCGTCTTCACCTCGTCGCTTCAGAAGCGCAGCGTTCGAAATCCCTGGCTCTCGAACAGGCCCCTCTCGGCATCCGACCGCGACCCCGGAGTGCAGCCCGCCATCGACGTCGCCGATGAGCTTCAAGCAGAAGAAGGATGTAGCCGCCAAGCGGAACCTGCCGCTTGAACTTCATGCCTTCGAGCTGCCTGTTGCGCAGAGCTCGGCACAGCACATTCTCTGCCAGCGTCGCGTCGGCGCGCGAAGGGTGGGGGAAGGTGCTATGACGTTCCGGAACAAGACGGTGGACCATGGATAGCCCCTCTCTTGCGATTTCCAGCACTTAGCCTGCGGCTAAGATGCTGAAATCGCTTTCTCCCCCGCAAGGGGGGAGATGGGCGACTGCATCGCGTGCACCTAGCGATGAACTGGTGTTTCTCGCCACGCCTACCTTCAGGCTGGGCTACGAGACAGGCCCGCTGGGGGCATCAACACCCATGCGAGAAAGATCATAAGTTGCGCAAGGCGACTTGGCCCTTATCTCCCCCCTTGCGGGGGAGATAGCGATTTCAACATCTTAGCCGCAGGCTAAGTGTTAGAAATCGCAAGAGAGGGGCTTGCCGCGCAGCGCGCCCCGGGCGCAGTTCCAATCTCCCGGAACAGGAAGGGATGTCGGACAGCTACCCCTTCCCGGGTTTCGGTTTCCCCGGCTTGCGGAACCCTCCGGGCTTCGCGCCGGTCTTCCTCGGCTTCTTCTTCGCCCAGCCGGGCGGCGTGTCGTCGCGACCGCCGAAATCGCGCTTCGGCTTGCCCGGTGCGTCGGCGCGGGGCGCGTCCGGCGCATGGCGGTTGGGCTTCGGCTTGCCGGCCCATGGCTTGTCGAAACCGGCGCCGTCCTTCGGCCAGTCCGTCTTCGACTTGTCCCATTTCGGCCGCTCGAAACCCGGCTTGTCGCCGAACGATTTGCCCCGATGCGGCTTCCTGGCCGGCCGTTCGTCGCCCTGCATCGACTGCTGGCCGGCGCGCGACAGGTCGGGCGTGCCGTCGAGCCGCACGACGGTGATGCCGCGCTCCAGCGTGCGGTTGCCCAGCGCCTTGAGGAAACGCTCGCCGGCCTCGGCCTCGAGCTGGACGAAACTCTGGTCGGGCATCAGCTTGATCTGGCCGATGTCGCGTTTGGTGAGCCCGCCATTGCGGCAGATCATCGGGATCAGCCAGCGCGGCTCGGCCTGCTGGTTGCGGCCGATCGACAGCGACACCCAGAGGCTTTCGCCGAATTCGTTGCGCGGGCCGCGTGGCGCGGCGCCCTCGGGTCGCGGCTCGGACGCGCGGTCCGATGGCCGGGGGGCGAATTGCGCCGCCGCGATCTCGATCAGCTCTTCCGGCGCCGAACGGCTGGCGCGGGCCTGGCGCACGAAGGCGGCGGCGATCTTTTCCGCGCCATGCCGTTCGAGCAGTTGCCTGACCATCGGCAGCTCGTCCTCGGCCGGCTCGGCCCCGAATGCCGGGTCGGCGAGGATGCGCTCGTCGTCGCGCTGGATGACGTCGTCGGCCGATGGCGGCCGCGCCCAGACGGCCGCGATCGAGGCGGCGCCGAGCAGCCGCTCGACCCGCCGGCGCGCCGGGGACGGCACGATCAGCACGCTGACGCCCTTGCGCCCGGCGCGGCCGGTGCGGCCGGAGCGGTGCAGCAGCGTCTCGGGATTGGTCGGCAGGTCGGCATGCACCACCAGTTCGAGGTTGGGCAGGTCGATGCCGCGCGCGGCGACGTCGGTGGCGATGCAGACGCGCGCGCGGCCGTCGCGCATCGCCTGCAGGGCGTGGGTGCGCTCGCTCTGCGAAAGCTCGCCCGACATGGCGACGACGGAGAAGCCGCGATTGTTGAAGCGCGCCGTCATGTGGTTCACCGCCGCGCGGGTCGAGCAGAACACCAGCGCGGTTTTTGCTTCGTAGAAACGCAGCACGTTGATGATGGCGTTCTCGCGATCGCTGCCGGCGACGGTCAGCGCGCGGTATTCGATGTCGAGATGCTGGGTCCGCTCGGAGGTGGTGGCCAGCCGTACCGAGTTGCGCTGGTAATTGCGCGCCAGCTCGGCGATCGGCTTCGACACCGTCGCCGAGAACATCAGCGTGCGGCGCTCGACGGGGGCTGCGCCGAGGATGAATTCGAGGTCGTCGCGAAAACCGAGGTCGAGCATCTCGTCGGCCTCGTCGAGCACGACGGCGCGGATGGCGGTCATGTCGAGCGCGCCGCGCGAGATATGGTCGCGCAGCCGGCCGGGCGTGCCGACGACGAGGTGGGCGCCCTCACCCAGCGCGCGCCGCTCGGAGCGCATGTCCATGCCGCCGACGCAGGAGGCGATGCGGGCGCCGGTCTCTGCATAGAGCCATTCGAGCTCGCGCCTGACCTGCAGCGCAAGTTCGCGCGTCGGCGCGATGACCAGCCCGAGCGGCGCCGCGGCCTCGCCGAACCTCTCCTCGCCGCCGAGCAGCGTCGGCGCCAGCGCCATGCCGAAGGCGACGGTCTTGCCGGAGCCGGTCTGCGCCGAAACCAGCGCATCGGCGCCGGCGGGCTGCAGCCCGGTGACGGCCAGCTGCACCGGCGTCAGCTCGGTGTAGCCGCGTTTCTCCAGCGCACGCGCCAGCGGCGGGACGACGCCCGGAAATGATGTCATGGCAAGCAGACCTTTCGCGTTACCGCGCCTTTGCGGGCGTCATAGTCGGTTGGGCGCGGAAAGCGAAGGGAAAGTGCGTGGGGCGCTGCCTTGATCCTCCCCTGCGAAGCGGGGGAGGGGGACCACACGAAGTGTGGTGGAGGGGGCGGCCCGAGCCGCCGCAGCTATTTTCTTGGCGGCGAGCAGACCACCGGACCGATAAGGAGGAGTCCCAACGCCGTGGCTGATATCCGGTGCGCTTAACTGTGGATGTTCGGCTATTTCGTTTTCAGCGGGCCATCACCTATTACTGCGCCAATGCGATTACGAAGCTTATCGCGCAGTTCTTCGGGGTTACTCCAAGTGATATGATTGAACTGCCGAGTGTCAAAGTGGACATGCTTGATATGATCGCTTCTGCAAGCCCATATGACCGGAATGCCAAGGCCCTGCGCGAACCCAGCCTCATAGTATACCCCGCCGCGGGGGATGGCTGTGTCCTCTCCGCCCGAGTTCACGATTCCACAGGTAAAATCTGCCACCACAAACCGTGATCGGCGAATTTCGGCTATGATCTCATCATCAATTTTGTTGTTGTGTTCCTTTCGATCGAGGCGCATCGGCTTATACCCAGCGGCGGCGATGGCGGGCTCAATGCCATTGTCGTAGGCTTCTCGCACCTCTTCGGAGAACCACATTGCGACAAACCCTTGCGAGGACGACGTGGGTTTTGCTCGCAATGACTCGATGTAAGAGTGACCTGCAAAAGTCAGAGACAGGCTGCCATAGCTGTCCTCAATAAGCTTCTGCTCGACCGAAAAATCGATAAGGGCCTTCACCTCCTTAAAGTCTATGGATTCTGTGGCTGCCAGTAGATAATCCACCTCGGCCCATTGCGGGTTTTGCCGCGATGCATCTGTAGCTATTCTTACAGTTCCTGCTTCACGGTATTGCATCCGGGTTCCTAAAGAAGGCGCGTAGCTGGAGACCGTCAAAAGCAGCTTGTCACGCCTTTCTGACACTATATGTGCCGGGCGCTCGACAGCGCGTCGGACTATTTCTTGAGTAATTAGAGGCCACTCAGTACCCATACTTCTTTGATCTATCAACCACGAGGTCAGGCGTGCTTTTTCTTCGTTTTTTAAGTTGGAAATCACTACTTTTGCAGAACCAGTTACTTCATACCGGCCGCCCGCTCTTGGGGACTCGTATTGAAAAAGGTCGCCCTTACCGTGGCCGCTGTCGTAAGTTCTACTTTGCCAAATTGCGCAGGGAGCCGACATTGGTAGTATCGCCTAAGCAGGTGTTATTTAGCATATATTGCCTCGCTCCGATCGCGAAAAGAAGTCGCTTGTTCGCCACCGCAAACTAGTCGACTGCGCTCCGCAGCACTCGATGATCGCGAGGTAAGGTGTAGAGAACTGCCGCAAAGGCTGTCCATGGTCCACCGTCTCGCACCGGATCGTCATCGCAGGTTTGCCCGCGCCATGCGCGCCGACGCGACGCGGGCAGAGAATCTGCTGTGGCAGGCGCTGCGGAACCGGCAGCTCGAAGGGCTGAAGTTCAAGCGGCAGGTTCCGCTTGGCGGCTACATAGTCGATTTCGTCTGCTTCGACGGGAAGCTCATCGTCGAAGTCGATGGCGGCCAGCACGCCGGGTCGCAGCCGGACGCGGAGAGAGACGCGTATTTCGAGAGCCAGGGATTTCGCACGCTGCGCTTCTGGAACGACGATGTGGAGAAGAACATCGATGGCGTGTGCCGGCATATTCTCAGCGTTGCGCGCGGGTAGCCCCTCTCTTGCGATTTCTAACACTTAGCCTGCGGCTAAGATGTTGAAATCGCTTTCTCCCCCGCAAAGGGGGAGATAACTGCGTCTCGCGCTATCGCAACGCCCCCACCCCGACGTTTCGCGCCAATCCTCCACGCCGACCCTCCCTGCAGGAGGGATCGAACCGCAGCGCTATACGGCATCCCTGACCTCATAGTCCTTGGATCGCGGTGAAGCTGATCTGCTTCCGGCGGTCCCGCCTCACAACGGTCCGCCTCCTAGTTGAAGCCGAATTCGTGCGGGGCGAGGAAACCGAGGCGCGATGCCGCCCTTATCTCCCCCCTTGCGGGGGAGAAAGCGATTTCAGCATCTTAGCGGAGCTAAGTGCTAGAAATCGCAAGAGAGGGGCTTGCCGTGGTTCCCTGTGTCGCACGGGACCGTCATCGACGTTCTACCGTTCCCGCAAGGGGGAAATCGGCGCGCACAACTCTCTCCGCTAAAACTGTTTCGCCTCGCCCGGTGTGAACAAAATCGCGTGGGCGTCTCGGCGCGAGAGAAACAATCCCCGTCATTTCAATCGCTTGGCGTAGTCCGACGAAATTTCCCGGATCGTTTTTGTCCCCACCTTCCCGACCCGCCCGATACTTCCCCAACCGAAACGGGAGTGACGATGGACAGGCAAGGCAAGGAGGACGGGCAGGTTCTGGCGCGCATCGTCGTGCTGCTGCTGTCGCTCGCCGCGCTCGCCGCCGCGGCCGGCGCGCTGCCGGCTTCGCGCCGCGTCCTGCTGCTTGGCGTGTTGCGCCATGCCGCCGCCGTGGCCTCGGCCTTTGCCGCGTGCATCCACGCGCCGGTCGACGGCCGCTGGTGGCCGGCATCCGACGAGAGCGAGGCGGCGCAGCTGACGAAAATCTTCGCCGCGCTTGCCCGCGCCCTGGCCGTGCCGGCGCGTCAGGCCATCCGCGCGGCGCGCTGGCTGGCCCATGGCGCGTTCGCGCTCACCGAGACAACGGCCGGTCGTGAAAGCATCGCGCCGCGTCCGCGCTTTGCCGACACCTCGTGAGACGTTGATCCTCCCCTGCGAAGCGGGGGGGACCACACGAAGTGTGGTGGAGGGGGCCGCCGGGCTTTGCCGCGGGCAGAAGGGGACTGAGCACGAAACGAACGGAGGCAGCATCAAGTCGCCCCCTCCGCCTCGCACGGCTGCGCCGGCTCGGCACCTCCCCCGCTGCGCAGGGGAGGAACCGGTCGGCGCTACGCCGCATCCCTGACCTGGTAATCCTTGATGGCGGTGAAGCTGATCTGCTTCCAGCGCTCCGCCTCGTAGTTGAGGCCGAACTCATGCGGCGCGAGGAACACCGGGTCGCCGTCGAGGTCGCGGGCAATGTCGCCGCGGTGGCTCTCGATGAAACGGTGGAGCTCGGTCTTGTCGCCGGCGATCCAGCGGCAGACGGAAAACCGCGCCATCTCGAAATCGACCGGCAGGCTGTATTCGATGTTGAGGCGTTCCTTCAGCACGTCGAGCTGCAGTGCGCCGACGACGCCGACGATGGCCGGCGAGCCGTCCTCCGGCTGGAACAATTGCACCACGCCTTCCTCGGCCATCTGCTGCAGCGCTTCCTTCAGCTTCTTCGCCTTCATGGCGTCGCCGAGGCGGACGCGGCGCAGGATTTCCGGCGCGAAATTGGGCACGCCGCGGAACAGGATGTCCTCGCCCTCGGTCAGCGTGTCGCCGATCCTGAGCGTGCCGTGGTTGGGGATGCCGACGACGTCGCCGGCGAACGCCTCGTCGGCGGTGATGCGCGAGCGGGCGAAGAAGAATTGCGGCGCCGACAGGCTCATCTGCTTGCCGGTGCGCACCAGCTTGGCCTTCATGCCGCGCTCCAGCGTGCCCGAGCACACACGCACGAAGGCGATGCGGTCGCGGTGGTTGGGGTCCATGTTGGCCTGGATCTTGAAGACGAAGGCGGTCATGTCCGCCTCGGTCGCCTCGACCTTGCGGGTGTCGGCCTCCTGGGCGCGCGGCGCCGGGCCGAAGGCGCCGAGCGCCTCGATCAGGTCGCGGACGCCGAAATTGCGCAAGGCAGAGCCGAAGAACACCGGCGTCAAATGGCCCTCGCGGAACGCCTTCGCGTCGAACGGCTTGCAGGCCTCGCGCGCCAGCTCCAGCTCCTCGATGAAGGCGGGGCGGTCGTTCTCGGGCAAGAGCCCGGCGACGCGGTTGGAATCGGGCCGTTGACCGGCGTCCGCTCGGCCTCGGTGTCGGAGCGGCGCACGGCGTTGTCGGCGAGATGATAGGTGCCGGCGAACGTCTTGCCCTGGCCGATCGGCCAGGTGATCGGCGCGGTGTCGAGCGCCAGCTTCTGCTCCACCTCGTCGAGGATCTCGAACGGTGTCGCGCGCCTCGCGGTCCATCTTGTTGACGAAGGTGATGATCGGGATGTCGCGCAGCCGGCAGACCTCGAACAGCTTCAGCGTGCGCGGCTCGATGCCCTTGGCGGCGTCGATGACCATGACGGCGCTGTCGACCGCGGTCAGCGTGCGGTAGGTGTCGTCGGCAAAATCCTCGTGGCCCGGCGTGTCCAGGAGGTTGAAGACGTGGTCGCCATATTCGAACGTCATCACCGAGGTGACGACGGAGATACCGCGCTCGCGCTCGATCTTCATCCAGTCGGAGCGGGTCTGGATGCGATCCTTCTTGGGCCTTGACCTCGCCGGCCAGCTGGATGGCGCCGCCGAACAGCAGCAGCTTCTCGGTCAGCGTGGTCTTGCCGGCGTCCGGTGCGCGATGATCGCGAAAGTGCGGCGGCGCGCGACGGCGCGTTCGATGTCTTCGGCCATGAAGGGGTTCCGTTCGGTTGCCGGGCTTATAGCGGCGGTTTTCCGGCCTGTCGAACGGATTTGGCCCGAGGCCTGACCGGCGATTTGGCCGACCTGGCCCTGGCATGGCGCGATGCGGGATGGCATGCCTCGCCGAGAGAGGAGCACGGGTATGGCGGCACGCAAGGAAATACTGGTCGTCGGCGCCGGCATCATCGGCGCGTCGATCGGCTGGCACCTGGCAAGCGCCGGGGCGCGGGTGACCATCGTCGAGGCCGGCAGCGAGGGCGGCGTGGCGACGCCGGCCTCGTTCGCCTGGCTCAATGCGAGCGCGGGCAACCCCGAACCCTATTTCCGGCTGCGCAGGCGCTCGATGCGGGAGTGGACGCGGCTGGCCGCCGAGGTGCCCGGCATTCCGCTCGCCTGGTCGGGCGGCCTGTGCTGGGATCTTCCCGCCGCCGAGATGGAACGGTACGCGGCGGAACATGGCGGCTGGGGATACGGCATCCGCGTCGTCGGACGCGACGAGGCGGCGTGGATCGAACCCGGCCTGGCCAACCCACCCGAACGCGCCGTGCACGTCGCCGAGGAAGGCATGGTCGAGCCGGTGGCCGCGACGCTGGCGCTGCTCGCCGACGCGGCGAAGCGCGGCGCAGTGCTGCGCACGGGGTTGCGGGTCGCTGCGGTGGAGCGCATGACCGATGGACGGCCGACGGTGGTCGCGGGCGGCGAAAGGATCGCGGCCGACGCCATCGTGATCGCCGCCGGCGCCGGAACCCCGGCACTGGCCGCGACCGCCGGCATCACGGTGCCGCTGACGACGCCGCCCGGCCTGATCGTGCATTCGCGGCCGCTGGCCGAAAGACTGCTCAACGGGCTGGTGCTCTCCGACGGGCCGCATGTGCGCCAGACCGCCGAGGGCCGGATCATCGCCGGCGGCGATTTCGGCGGCTCCGACCCCGGCGAGGACGCGAGCGGAACGGCCGCCGCGCTGTTCGCCGCGGTGAAGGCGATGCTCAGACGCGGCAACGCGCTGGAGATGGATTTCCACACGATCGGCTGGCGGCCGACTCCGGCAGACGGTTTCCCCGTGATCGGGCCGGCCGGGACGGGAGCGCCGGGCGTCTACCTCGCGGTCATGCATTCCGGCATCACGCTGGCGCCGGCGGTCGGGCTGTTCGCGGCCGAGGAGATATTGACCGGCCGCCGCGACCCGCTGCTCGCTCCATACGGGATCGGTCGGTTCGGATAAACGGATGCGAAGAGGCGCTCCGCACCTTTCCCGGAAAGCTCTAGACGGCGACGGCCAGCTTCGCCGTTTCCGGCGCGAAGGGCCTTATTGTGACGCCGTCGCGCGTCATGGCGACGAAGCTCGATGGCGGCACGGCCTGCCAGGCGTCGGCCTCGCGGTCGAACGGCTCCGAGACGAGGCAGCGGCCGGTGGGCATCCCGGCGGTGTAGAGGGTCGGCGCCGCAGCGTCTGTCGAATACCGCACCGCGTAGAGGGTCTCGCCATCGGAGAAGGCGGCGGTCAGCTTGAAAGAGGGTTCAATGCCGGCGCGGCGCTGCACGTCGAGCACCTCCGCGGCGGCGCGGGTGGCTGCCGCCTGCGGGTCATGCTCCAGCCCCTCGTCCAGCATCATCAGGAAGAACAGCTCGGAATCGGTGGTGCCTTCCATCTGGTCGTAGAGTCGGTCGGCGATGCGCGCTTCCAGCTTGCGGCGGATATTCTCGAACGAGCCGATCTGGCCGTTGTGCATGAAGCTCCAGCGGCCGGAGGCAAAAGGATGGCAGTTGGCGCGGCTGGTGGCGCCGCCGGTCGAGGCGCGCACATGCGCGAGGAACAGGCCGGAGCGGATCTGCCGGCAGATGCTCTTCAGGTTCGGATCGGACCAGGCCGGCAGGATGTCGCGGTAGATGCCGGGCTCGGGCCGCGCGCCATACCAGGCGACGCCGAAACCGTCGGCATTGGTGGCGGTCTTGGCCTGCTCGGCGCAATGGCTCTGGGCGATCAGCGAATGGCACGGCGCCGAGACGATGTCCTCGAGGAACACCTCGTCACCGAGATAGGCGGCCCAGCGGCACATTCTTTCCCTCCATCCAGCTGCCCGCCCGCGGAACCGGCGGACACCCGCGTCCGACTCGAGCTTAAGACGCAAACGGCAAGAAACCGTGAACATGCGCCATCCATCACGGCATGGGTAGCGCGGCAACCGCTTCCGGTTCAACAGCGGCCGCGCGATCGGCGGCGCCCGGCCGCAAAACCGGTTGATAAAGCGCCGCCGGAGATTGACGGCGGGCAGGCGGCGCCCGATACGGATCGCTTCATGCACATCGTCTCCAATTCCGCGCCAGTTCTTGGCGTCGTCCGCCTGCAGCACGCCGACGGCCTGCCGCTTCCCGCCTACGAGACCCGCCGGAGCAGCCGGCATGGACCTGCGCGCCGCGGTGCCGGAGGACCGGCCGCTGCTGATCCTGCCCGGCAGGCGCGCGCTGGTGCCGACCGGGCTGATCTTCGAAATCCCGGACGGGTTCGAGGGCCAGGTCAGGCCGCGTTCGGGGCTCGCCTTCAAGCACGGCATCACCTGCCTCAACACGCCAGGCACGATCGACAGCGACTATCGCGGCGAGGTGAAGGTGCTGCTGGTCAATCTCGGCGACGAGGATTTCGCCGTCACCCGCGGCATGCGTATCGCCCAGCTGGTCATGGCCGCGGTCAGCCGCGCATCGGTGGTGGAGAAGGACATGGCCGGCGACACCCTGCGCGGCGCCGGCGGCTTCGGCTCGACCGGCACAGGCTGATGCGGCCCGGGCTGGTCATCTTCGACTGCGACGGGGTGCTGGTCGACACCGAGGTTCTCGGCAACCGGCGGCTGTCGCAATGGCTGACCGATGCCGGCTATCCGGTGGCCTATGAAGATTGCCGCAGGCGGTTCGTCGGGCGGAGCATGGCTTCGGTGCGCACCGAACTGCTGGCCGAAGGCTTCGACCTCGGCGCCGACTTTCCCGACCGCTGGAACCTGGCGCTGCCGGAGCTGTTCGCCAAGGGCGTCGAGGCGATCCCGCACGTGCGCGGCTTCATCGACGCCGTCATCGCGGCGGGCATACCCTATTGCGTCGCCTCGTCGGCGCGCGTCTCCAAGATGCACATCACGCTCGGTGTCACCGGCATGCTGCCGCTGTTCGAACATGCGATGTTCAGCTCGACCATGGTGGCGAACGGCAAGCCGGCGCCGGACCTCTTCCTGCATGCCGCCAGCACCATGGGCCATGCGCCGGCGGACTGCATCGTCGTCGAGGACAGCGTCGCCGGCACCATCGCGGGGGTCGCTGCCGGGATGCGGGTCTACTCCTACTGCGGCGACCCGATGGCCGACCGCGACGGCCTCGCCGCTGCCGGCGGGACACTGTTCGACGACATGCGCGACCTGGCTCGGCTGGCGGCGATCGCCTGACGCCGACGGAAGCTGTCGCCTTCGCCGCCGCGCTGTGCAAGACTCGCCAAGGTCTGGCGGTGAAGGTCCCGGTGATCCTGGTGGTTCGTGTCCTGCTTCTTGTCTGCGTCATGCTCGCCGCCACCGGTTCGGTGCGGGCCGAAGGCATCTATTTCGAGAAGTTCGAGACGCCGGCGCCAGGTTTCGCAGGGCGGACCTATCTGGACCTGGCGCGTCAGATCGTGCCCGACCTGAAGCCTGACGGACAGGAACTCGTCGGAGGGCCGCCGATCACCGCGCGCCGGATCGCGACCGAGCCGCGCGACCTGCCGGCGAAGATGCGGATGCGGAGCGTCAAGGTGGTGTCGTTCGACGTCAAAGGAAAACCGAGGCTGGCGCTGCTGGTCGCCAACGAGCCCGACTATTACGCCAGGACCGGCTGGTACGCGGCGCTGGCGCTCTTCGATCCCGCCAAAGGATCGCAACCGATCGACGTGGTCGACGTCACGTTCGGCGTTTTCAGCGAATTCGACGCGCGTGAGCAACTCGAGCTCGGCGGCGACATTACCGCGATCTTCATCTCGAGCATGAAACCGTACCACTGGGATGCGAGGACCACGGCGCTGCTGTTCGTACGTGAGGACCGTCTGTTCTTCATTGACACGGTGGAGATCCTCACCGCCATCCCCTGCTCGCATATGTTCTGGCAAAATGTCGACTTCGAGAGCGTCGACGCGGAGGGCCCCTGTGCGCTCCATCCGGGCGACGATCTCCGAAGGCAGCATAGCCAGCAACGCCGTCTATTGCGACGGCGACTGGCCGCCGGAGAACGGCACGCGTGACGTTTCCGTGCGCTACGACTGGAACGCCGCGGCAAAGAGCTTCAGGCGCGATTCCGACGCGCTCGTCGAACTCCAGGAAGCGACGTTCGCGAAATATTGAATGCAGCAGGGACGGACTGGACCATTGAGACAGATCGCACGACTGGCATTGGTGCTGCTGGCCCTGATCGCTCCCGGCAGAGTGCAGGCGCAGGAGGTGACGTTCCCCGCGATCACCGAAGCGGTGCCGGGCGCGGAGGAACTCACCTACCTCGATCTCGTCAAGGAAATCGTTGCCGACGGCACGGTCGGCGCGGATGGCTGGCTCACCGGCCGCGACGTCAAGGCGTTGCGGCACATCGCCGGCGACGACGCGAAGAAAGCGCCGCCGGCGCAAGCCAAGCTCGACACCGGCATCAGCGCGCTGGAACTCGCCGGCGGCAAACGGCTGCTGCTGATGTTCGAACTCGGCCAGCCCGAAGGCGACACGGCCAACTACACGGTGCTGGCGCTCTATGACCCGGCCGCGACGCCGCGGCTGCTCGACGCGGTTGACGTCGGGCACGACCTCAGCAATTTCTTCCTCAACCCGGCCGTCCTTCCGCTCGGCGGCGGCGACCTGATCCTGACGATGAGCCTGCATTTCAACTCCAGCCAGGCCTACCAGGTCTCCGGCATGACACTGCTGCGCGGCGACCGCTTCGAGTTCGTCGACGCGGTGTCGACGTTCGACGACAAGCACTGCGCCTTCGAGCGCTCCCAGCGCATCGCCTACGACGTCCAGCCCTCCGATACCCCGTTCGCGGACATCTACGCCGCGGTGACGGAAACCGTGGCGCCGACCGACGGCGAATGCGGCGCGGACGCGCAAAAGCTGCCGGCCGGCGAACGCACCATCGCGGTGCGCTACGCTTGGGATGCAACGGCACAACGTTACGTGGCGGACTCCGACGCTTTCAAGCGGCTCGCGGCGGAGAACTCCGAACGTTTCTGAAGCATGCCAGCCCGACGTGTCAGCAGCGTTCCGTGGCATCATCGGAAGCAATTGCCGGACCAGCGCCGCGCCGCTAGATTTCGCCTCCTCTGATGTGGAGAACGCGGCAATGGCTTCGACGGACAAGGGCAAGATCTTCCGCGCGCTGCACACCGGGCGCAGCGCCTTCATCATTCCCAACCCGTGGGACATCGGCACCGCGAAGCTGCTGGCTTCCTTCGGGTTCAAGGCGCTGGCGACCACCAGCGCCGGCTTCGCCTTCTCGCGCGGCCTGCAGGATGGCGGCGTGGGCTTCGAGGCGATGATCCATCACTGCCGCGAGGTCGCCGGCGCGACCGACCTGCCGGTTTCGGCGGACCTCGAAAAAGGCAAGGGCGACAGCGCCGAGAGCGCCGCCGAGACGATCTTCGCGGCGGAAGCGGCGGGGCTGGCCGGCTGTTCGATCGAAGACCACTCCGGCGACCCGGACGATCCGATCTACGATTTTTCCCACGCGGTCGAGCGGGTTGCGGCGGCGGTCGAGGCGGCGCGCTCGCTGAAGCGCGATTTCGTGTTCACGGCGCGGGCCGAAAACTTCCTGTGGGGACGCAACGACATCGACGACACGATCAAGCGCCTGCGCGCGTTCGAGGAAGCCGGCGCCGACGTGCTCTACGCGCCGGGCCTGACCGACGTCGAGACGGTGCGCATCATCTGCGACGCGGTCGGCAAGCCGGTCAACGTGCTGGCCGTGCCGGGCTTCACCGTCGCCGACCTGGCCCAGGCCGGCGCCAAGCGCATCTCGCTCGGCTCCAAGCTCACCACCTTCGCTTTCGGCATGCTGCAGACCGCCGCCCGGGAAATGCTGGAGGACGGCACCTTCGGCTTCTCGCGCGCCGGCATGCCGTTCGCCAAGGCGCAGGCGCTGTTCGGCAAGAAAGACTAGATGTCCGACAGCTTGACCGTCATCGACATGCACACCGGCGGCGAGCCGGTGCGCATCGTCACCGGCGGCTATCCGCCGATCCCCAAGGGCACGATCCTCGAAAAACGCGCCTGGGTGCGCGACAATCTCGACCACCTGCGCAAGCTGCTGATGTTCGAGCCGCGCGGCCATTACGACATGTACGGCGCGCTGCTGGTCGAGCCGGACCTGCCCGGCGCCGACCTCGCCGTGCTGTTCATGCACAATGAGGGCTATTCGACGATGTGCGGCCATGCGGTGATCGCGCTCGGCCGCTACGCCGTCGACCAGGGCATGGTGGCGGCGGCCGAACCGGTCACCACGGTCAACATCGAATGCCCGTGCGGCATGGTCGTCGCCTCGGTCGCGGTGAAGGACTGCAAGGCCGGCGCGGTGTCGTTCGAGAGCGTGCCGTCTTTCCTGTTCGCGCGCGACCGGCAGGTGGACCTGCCTGGCTACGGCCGAATAATGTTCGATGTAGCTTACGGAGGCGCCTTCTACGCGCTGGCCGACTGCGGGCAGTTCGGGCTGGCGTTCGGCCGCGACCGGGCGCGCGACTTCGTCGATGCCGCGACCGCGCTGACCGAGCTGCTGAAGCGCGAGATGCCGCTGTCGCATCCCGACGCCGCGGATCTTGGCTTTCTCTACGGCACCATCCTGACCGACGGCGGAAATGGAAGCGGTGGCTTACCGACAAAAAACGTCTGCGTCTTCGCCGATGCCGAGGTGGACCGTTCGCCGACCGGCTCTGGTGTCACCGCGCGGCTCGCCGCGATGTTCGCGAAGGGCCAGGCCGCGGTCGGCGAGGAGCGGTTGTTCGAGAGCATCGTCGGCTCGCGTTTCACCGGATCGGTGGCGCGGCGGGTGACGCTGGCCGACGGCCGCGACGGCATCGTCGCCCGCATCGGCGGCCGCGCCTACTACAGTGGCAAGGCGGAATACTGGCTTGAGGACGGCGACGAACTCGGCCGGGGATTCCTGGTGCGATGAGGCGTCGAGCCCACGCGAGGTCCATGCGTACCGGCGTCTTTGCCGGGAGATCCGCAGTGCTTTCGCCGGAGCGCCGGTTGGACCTATTCTGAACTTTGACGGGTGTTCTAAGGTCGACGACAGTGAGCCATCCAGTTGACGGTGCGCCATCGCGAATGACAACCGATCACGAATTTTGATCAATCCGATCTCCAAAGTGAACTTTTCCGATGGTCCACCGGTGCGCTACAAGCACCCCGACACGGAAAGACCGACCATGACGCTTGCAGGCTTCATTGCATACAGCGGCGCGCTGGCGCTGGCCGCGGCCATTCCCGGCCCCGGCATCACGGCGCTGGTGGCGCGGGCGTTGGGTTCGGGTTTCCGCTCGTCGCTGTTCATGGCGCTCGGCCTTGTCGTCGGCGACCTGACCTACCTGACCGCGGTGGTGCTTGGCCTCGCCTTCGTCGCGCAGACCTTCGGCACGGTCTTCCTGGTGATCAAATGGGTCGGCGTTGGCTACCTCGCCTGGCTGGCATGGACGTTCTGGAGCTCCGGCATCACGGCGGAGAACGTCGAGGCACGCAAGGCCAGGGGCGGACTGTTCGCCAGCTTCCTCTCGGGCCTGACCGTAACGCTCGGCAACCCGAAGACGATGATCTTCTACATGGCGATCACGCCGACCATCGTCGACCTGGCGGCGATCACGCCGGGCGACTACGGACTGCTGGTCGTCTGCACCGTGCTGGTTTTGCTGATCGTGCTGATCCCCTACCTGGTGCTCGCGGCAAAGGCGCGCTGGTTCCTGAAGACGCCGCGCGCCCTGAAGGCACTCAACCGCACCGCTGCGGTTTTCCTGGCGGGCGCGGCGGCGGCGATCGCGGCGCGCCAGTAGGCGAAGCGCGACCTCAGAGCTGGGATTCGATCGGTAGCCAGCGGATCACGCTGGCGACGAGCCGGCGATAGATGCCGGCCTCCGGCTCGCTGGAGAACTGTTCGACCGCATCGTCCAGAGCTCCTTCCCAACGCAGCCGGTTCCGCTTGAGGAACAGGCGATAGCTCGTCTGCGGACTTATCTCCTTGCGGAAGCGGCGATGCATCTCCGCGGCGAGGTGTACATCGTCGAAGATGATTCCCATCTCGGCGTTGAGCGAGGCGGATCGCGGGTCGAAGTTGAACGATCCGACGAAACCTTTCGCACCGTCAACGACGAAAGCTTTGGTGTGCAGGCTGGCGCCCTTCGAGCCGAAGACCGAAATGCGCTGCTTGCCGCCGAAAGGCTGCAGTTCGAACAACTTCACGCCGGCCTTCAGCAGCGCCACGCGGTAGTTGGCGTATGCGCCATGCACGGCGGCGACATCGGTGGCGGCGAGCGAATTGGTGAGCACTGTGACGTCGACCCCGTGGCCGATGAGGTCGACCAGCGCGGCCAGCCCCTTGCGGCCGGGGATGAAGTAGGGCGAGACAATCTCGACGCTGGTCCTGCTGTCGCGGATGATCGGCAGCAGCTCCTTGGTGAGCCAGTTGCGCCGGCGCCTGCCGAGCACCTTTTCCGGCGGATCGGCGACCACGCGGGCAGATCCGATCCAGTGGATGTCGCCGGCGGCGATGAACTCGTCGATCGACTGTTTGCCGCGCAGCCGCTCGACAGTGTCCTCGCCGTCCGCTGGCGGGTCGATCACGACCGGAAGCCGCCTCGCCCGCTTCGGGTGGAGGCGATGGACCGGCCAGGCGGCCTTGCAGTTCCAGTAGGCTTCGAAGATGGCCGAGGTCTCATCGACGCCCTGGCCCAGCAGAAGCACGTCGAGATCGCGAAAATTGGTATCGGCGGCGTCGAAATAGGCGTCGCCGATGTTGCGGCCGCCGACGATGGCCAGCCTGCCGTCGGCGATCCACGCCTTGGTGTGCATGCGGCGCGTCATGGCGAACATCCGCGCCACCAGTTCGAGACCGCGGAACAGGCTGCCGTTGCGCATGCCGCTCGGGTTGAACAGGCGAAGCTCGATGTTCGGATGGCTGTTCAGCGACAGGTAGACCCGGTCGCTCGACTGCGGGTTGATGTCGTCGATCAGCATCCTGACGCGGACGCCGCGCTCCGCCGCCGCCAGCACCTCGCGCATCAGCAGCCTGCCGGTGCGGTCGTCGTGCCAGAGGTAATACATGAGGTCGAGGGTGCGTTCGGCGGCGCGCGCCGACAGCACCCGCGCGGCGAACGCGTCA
This sequence comes from Candidatus Obscuribacterales bacterium, assembly GCA_965228855.1. Lineage (GTDB taxonomy): Bacteria > Cyanobacteriota > Vampirovibrionia > Obscuribacterales > Obscuribacteraceae > JADYXR01. Next base: position 25,420 of record CBDDIJ010000002.1, read on the forward strand.
TTGTTGTCGGCGATCAGCAGCAACCCGTGCTGCCCCGCCCTCAACTGGTCCTTCGTCGCCAGCGTGACCGCTGCGTCCATCCCGAATCCCAACGGCTTCCCGCCGCGAAGCGGCGGATCGATACCAATAACTGTTCAGGCGAAATCCGGTTGCGCGCCGATGTGATGAATTCTTTCCATGTTGAGGCGGGCCTTGATCGGCAGATGGTCGGAAGCGATGCGCGCCAGTGGCGTCTGGTGGACCTCGATCGACGAGATCAGGCTGGGCGGCCGGGCGAGGATGCGGTCGAGCGCGAACAGCGGGAAGCGTGACGGAAAACTCGGCACCACGGCGTGCACCGGCCCGAAATGCGGCAGCAGATCCAGCAGCGACGAGCGGTTGCTCACCCGCCATTCGTTGAGGTCGCCAAGCAGGATGGTGGGCTTCAGCACGGATTTCGCGGCATCGAGCAGCGTCTTGGCCTGCTGCGAGCGCGACCGGCGGAAAAGCCCGAAATGCGCGGCAATGATGCGCAACGGCGCACCTTTCAATTCGAGGTCGACGATGAGGGCGCCGCGTGGCTCTAGCCCGGGCAACTGGAGCTGCCGGACGTCCTGGACGATGCCGTTGCGGGCGAGGATGATGTTGCCGTGCCAGCCATGGCTGCGGCTGTTCTGCGGCGTGTGGACGCTGACCAGATTTGTCGCCTTCTCCAGAGCGGCAAGATCGAGCAGGCCCTGCCGTTCGCCCAGCCGCTCGTCGGCCTCCTGCAACGCGATCAGATCGGCATCGATCTCGCCCACCACCCGCGCGATGCGATCCGGGTCGAATCGGCCGTCGGTGCCGACACATTTGTGGACGTTGTACGAAGCGATCGTCGTGCACGTCGCCTCGTCGTGGAAATGAATGGACTTCGGGGCTTCCTTGCGCAGCGCGGCGATGAGCGACTTCGGAAGGGTCTCGGTTCTGCTTCGCATCGTGTCCGGGAGATAATGAGGCAGCGGCTGAAATCAACGGAGAAGGTCGGTCGGAGTTCCATTGGCCGTCGGCAATCGACGCGTTCGGCCATCCGGGAGCACCAAGGTACAAATTTCTGCCGTCGAGAGGAACACGTTTGATGTGACGGAGTTGTGACCCGTCAACACCCCTTTCCGAAACGCGTCCAGCGGAGCCGGCCATGACCGAGAAAACCCATCCACGACCATCCAACCATCCCGCCGCGGCCACGACCGCGCCAAACCGCTACCGGGGAGGCTGAAATGGGACGCGGCATCCTCCTCTGGCTGCTCGGGATTCCGATCCCGATCATCATCCTCATCCTGCTTTTCGTACGATAGGAGGCCGTCATGGCATCTACAGACGCCGTCGTGATATCTCCAACCGTCGTTCCCGAGGAATCCCGCTCGACCGGGGTATCATGGGGCCCGATCATCGCCGGGGCGCTGGTCGCCTCCACCGCTACCGTCATCCTGATGCTGGTCGGTTCGGGCCTCGGCCTGACGATGGTTTCGCCATGGTCGGGGGAGAGCGCGTCGCTGACCACCTTCGCCGCCACCACCGCGGTATGGCTGGTCGTCGTGCAATGGCTTTCGTCGGGGCTCGGCGGCTACATCGCCGGCCGGATGCGGACCAAATGGGTGGCGCTGCGCACCGACGAGGTGTTCTTCCGTGATACCGCGCACGGCCTGCTGGCCTGGGCGCTCGCTACCCTGCTTGTCGCTGGCGTGTTCGCCTCGACGATCAGCACCGCGATCGGCACCGGCGTGCAGGCAGCTTCGACCGTGGCATCGGGCGCCGCAGTCGGTGCCGCGGCAAATGCAGGCGACGCAGGCGGCGCGGACATGTATTTCGTCGACGCACTGTTCCGCGCGCCTGCCGGAGCTTCGGTCCCCGACGACGGCGAAACCGCAGCCGCGCAAGCTTCGCGCATCCTCGTCGCCAGCGCAGCCACCGGCTCGGTGGCGGCCGACGACCAGGCCTATCTGGCGCAGCTGGTCAGCGCCCGCACCGGCCTCTCCGAAGCCGATGCCCAGGCACGGGTGACGGAGGTGCTGACCCGCGTTGAAGCCGCAAAGGTCGAGGCCCAGAAAGCTGCCGACACGGCTCGCAAGGCCGGCGCGACAGCGGCACTGGTCGGCGCGCTCGCCATGCTGATCGGCGCGTTCATAGCCAGCGCCAGCGCGGCGATGGGCGGCCGGTTGCGCGACGACCTCGACGCGCTGCCAGGCTGACGGAGGGGCTCGTTTTCGGCCGCGCGAAAAGGATTGAACCGTTCGCGCCGCCGCACGTTAACCCATCATCACGACAACACAGGAGACCACCATGGATTGGAACCGCGTTGAAGGTAACTGGAAGCAGGTCAAGGGCAAGGTCAAGGAACAGTGGGGCAAGCTCACCGACGACGACCTCGACGTGATTTCCGGCAAGCGCGACCAGCTGGAAGGCAAGATCCAGGAGCGTTACGGCATCGAGAAGGACCGCGTCCGCCGCGATGTCGACGACTGGTACGGCCGCCAGGGCTGGTAACACAGTTTGCATGGAACAGAAGGCCCGCCATCGGCGGGCCTTCTGCCGTTGGATTGCCGCGCCCTTCCCTCCACGAGGTTGCCATGGACGAACCCGTCGTCGCCTTCGATCTCGGCCGCATGCTGCTTGGCCGGGAACCGCCGCTGTTCCTGCTCGAGATCGCGCTTCGCACCATCATCATCTACGGCTACACGCTGTTCCTGATCCGCTGGCTCGGCAGCCGCTCGATCGGCCAGCTGTCGCTGGTGGAGTTCCTGCTGGTCATCGCACTCGGCTCGGCCGTAGGCGATGCGATGTTCTATCCGAATGTTCCGCTCCTCCACGCGATGGTCGTGATTACCGTGGTGGTGGTGCTCGACAAGGTGCTGAGCTACGTGGTGTCGCGCAACAGCACGATGGAGGACACGATCGAGGGCGAAAGCGTCGCGGTGGTCAGGGACGGGCTGATCGACTGGCGCCAGCTCGAAAAGATGAATGTCGGCCACGACGAACTGTTCGAGCAACTGCGGCTGAAAAAGATCGAACATCTCGGCCAGGTACGGGCTGCCTATTTCGAGACCAACGGCCTGCTGTCGGTGTTCACCCGCCCCGAGAAAAAGCAGGTTCCCGGACTGTCGATAGAACCACCATGGGACGTCGCCAAACCAGCCAGGCTGAAAGCCGGCGAGGCGGTTTCAGTGGCCGGCAGACTGGCTTGCGCCCGGTGCGCGGAAGTCATCGACGTGGGCGACAAGGGCGTGGTGCCGGAGTGTCCGCGCTGTGGCGACGGAAAATGGCACCGGCTCGGGGACTAGATGCACCTGAAACATGTCCGGCACCGCTGTCGCGGAAAGATGAGGATATACCTCGCCGTCATTCTCGGCCCTGTGCCGAGAATCTGCCGCCATCGCACATGTGGCGAAACCACCCTTTGAACTCGCAGATCCCTGGGACGAGCCCAAGGATGACGGCCGCGCACATATGCGCCTGCCCCGCATCGGCGTGAAACGCTTGCCCGCCATGCGCGCATCGGCGCATAAAAGGCGGCTCGGCAACGCCGCCGGGCGAGAGCGGACCACCCGCATGGACGCGACCCACGCACCTGTCACCCTGCTGCGCGCTGCCCGGCCGGAGGTGGCGCGCGACCGTCTGGTCGAGGCCGTGCTTTCCTGCATCGAACCGCTGATCATCGTCGAAGCCGCCGCGGGAACCGGAAAGTCGACGCTGCTGCGCCAGGTGGCGCGGCGTGCCGGGGCGCCGCTGCATGTCGGCGCCGAAGCGCCGCCGCTGCCCGACCGGCGGATGCCGGTGCTGTGGGATATCCCGCCCGGCTCGGAACCGGCCGCGCTGCCGGAAGCCTACATCCATGGCGGCGGCAGGATCATCATCGCCAAGCGGCGCGAGACGCTGGTGCCTGGCCTGTCGCGGGCCCAGCTCTACGGGCGGTCGCGGCTGTTCCGCACCAGCGACCTGATGCTGGGCAAGGAAGAACTGGCGCGCCATGCCGGCGCGACGGCGGCCGAGCGCATCCTGCGCGGCACCGGCGGCTGGGCGCTGCTGCTCGGGCTCAACGAGGGCCGGCCGATCGGCGAAGATGCGCTGCGCGGCTTCCTGGCGGACGAATTGCTGCGCGCCCTGCCGAGCGCCGAACTCGTCGGCCTCAAGGCCCTGCTCGACGGCGAGGCTGCGGTTTCCGACAGCGAGGAGATGATGCCGTTCGTGCGCCGCGATGGCGGCGGACAGCTGGCCTTCACCGCGGAAGCGGTGCGCGCGCCGCTGACCGCGGCGATCGCCACCGAGCTGCGCGACAGACTGACCGTGCCGGCCGACGCCAAGGAGATCGCCGAGGCGTTCTTCGCCCGCGGCAACGTGGTCGAGGCGATCGAAACCTACCAGGCCGCCGGTTTTCACGAACTGGCGCTGCGGACCTTCACGGCGGCGCATGGCCGGTTCTTCATCTACTACCACGGTCCCGAGGCGTTCGACCGGGTGCTGTCGGGATTCCCGAGCGGCTTCGCGGCACAGAGCGAGATCATCGTGATGAGCCTCGCCATGCAGTCGTGCAAACGCGGCGATGTGGCGCTGGCGCGGCGGCTGCTCTCGGACCGGTTCGGCGACGCCGCCAACGATCCGGCCGAGGTGTTCTCGCCACGTTCGGTGTTCTCGCGCGACTTCCGGGCATTCCGGCTGGTGATGCTGATCTACGAGGACGTGTTCTTCTCCGACGCGCTGCTGGAAGACATCTTCGCGCTGCTGCCGGAATATCCGGCCGATGCGCACCTCCTGCGCGGCAGCTTCTACAATTCGGTGCTCGAATATTACATGCGCAGCCGCCGCTTCGCCGAGGCGGAGGATGTCGCGGCGCGGGCGCATTTCCACTACGAAAAGGCGAAGTCGCCGATCCTGTCGTTCTACATCAGCCTGCACCAGGCGATCATGCGGCTGATCATGGGGGACGCGGTGACGGCGCGGCGGCACGCCGTCAAGGCGGCGCAGCATTTCGCCAGCGTGTCCTTCGACAGCCCCAACGACCAGCGCCTGCTCGATCTCCTCAATGCCTGCATCGAATATGAGGGCGGCAAGGCCGAGCCGCTGGCGCGCTTCCTCAGCCTCGAGCTCGACGAGTTCTCGCATGGCGAGATCTGGCCGAGCCTGATCGAGTTCGCGCTGCAATATGGCAGCCAGGCGCTGTCGGAGCATTTCTCGACCATCGCGGCGCGCAGCTTCCTCGACCGCTGGCGCATCTACCAGATCCGCAACCGCCAGTTCCGCAACATGATCGAGATCCGCGAGGCTGCGGTGCTGCAGAACGGCAATCGCTGGCAGGAAGCGGCGGAACGGCTGGCGACGGTGCAGTCGCGCATCGGCAAGGCCTGGGTCATGGCTCAGACCGACGAGCTGACGCGCCTGCACGACCGCGACGAGCTTGCCCTGTCGATCATCTGGCTGCGCCACCTGGTGTACGAGACGCCGACGCGGCCCGGCCTCGACGAGCAACTCGCGGCGATGCGCAACAACCTGCACGTTACGGAACGCCAGCAGATCGGCATCGATATCTGGCAGGCCCATGTCCACAAGCGCCAGCGCAACCTCTCGAAAGCCCGCTCGGTGCTGCAGAAGACGTTCGAGAACGTCGCCCGGCTCGGCGCGGTCGGCGCGCTGGCGGAGGAACGGTTCTTCCTCGCCGACATGATAGACAACCGCCGGATCAGCGAATTCCTGGACACTTCAGCGGCGGCCCGCCAGATCCTGAAGAAACTGCGCGATACCGGACTGACCGCAAAGGGAGCGATCACCGCCGCCGGGCTGTCGCGGCGCGAGACGAAGATCCTGCTGATGATCGCCGAGGGCGGCTCCAACAAGTTCATCGCCAACGCGCTCGGGCTGAGCGAAGCGACGGTCAAGTTCCACCTCGGCAACGTCTACCGCAAGCTCGGCTGCCGCAAACGCCGCGAGGCCATCGCCGCCGCGCGGGCCCTGGCGCTGGTGAACTGATCGCTTGGCAGGCTGATTTCATCCCCGTCCAAACCTGTCCGAACCGTGGTAAAACCTAGCCTATTTTATCAAAAACCTATCCCTTTGACGTCTTGTGAGAGACCTTCCGCTGCGCGAAGCTGATCGTCGAGCCAGCGGGAAAGGGAACACCGCGGCGCATCGGAAATGACGGTGAATAGACACTACCGGCCCGCGTCGCCGCGCGCCGGACGGCTGTTGTGCGTCCGCACGCCGGCATCCGGAAGAGCTTCGAGCGACAGGGAGTTACAATGAAAACACGTCTTTGGGCCTCAACCGCAGCAGCGGCACTCGCAGCATCGATCGCGAGTGCCGCGCCCGCTTTCGCCGACACCGTGGTGACCATGAACACGGTGCAGATCTTCGGCACGATCGATCCCGCCAAGATATCCGACTACACCGACTACATGGCCGGCGTGAACCTCTATGACGGTCTCGTCAGCGTCGACGGCAAGGGCAACCTGATTCCCGAGCTCGCCGAGAGCTGGGAAGTCTCCGCCGATGCCAAGGAAGTCGTCTTCAAGCTGCGCGCCGACGCCAGGTTCAGCGACGGCTCGCCGGTCGAAGCCAGCGACGTGGTCTATTCGGTCGAGCGCTTGCTGCGGATCAACCAGGGCCCCGCCAACCTCTTCGCCGACGTGCTGGCGCCCGGCGCTGTCGCGGCGGTCGATGCCAAGACGGTGAAGTTCACGCTGTCGAAGACGTTCGCGCCGTTCCTGGCGACCGTGCCGGCGGTGTTCATCCTCAACGAGGAAGTGGTGAAGGCCAACGAAGGTTCGGACGACGGCCAGACCTACCTCGCGACCAACGTGGCCGGCGCCGGCGCCTACACGCTGAAGAGCTGGGACCGCGGCGCGCAGATGACCATCGTGCGCAACAAGGACTACTACAAGGGCTTCGGCGAAGGCCCGATCGACGAGGTGCGCTGGATCGTCACCAATGACGAAGCCACGGTGCGCTCGCTCGCCGCTTCCGGCGAACTGACGATGACCAGCCAGTACCAGTCGCCGGAGACGTACAAGGCGCTGCTCGACATGGGCCGCTTCAATCTGGCCAAGGAAGAGACCTCGACTGCGTTCTACCTGAAGCTCAACACCAAGGTCGCGCCGACCGACGACATCCACATCCGGCGCGCCATCGCGCTGGCGACCGACTACCAGACGATCCGCGACGTGATCTTCCCGGGCGGCGTGCTGTCGACGCCGCTGCCCAAGGCATTCGCCGACTTCCACGCCGACGACGTGCCGGAGCCGAAGTTCGACATGGAAGCCGCCAAGGCGGAGGTCGCGCAATCGAAATATGCCGGCGCGCCGATCCCGATCACGCTGGGCTACGTCGCCGGCACCAAGTTCGAGGAAGAGATCAGCCTGCTGATGCAGGCCAACCTCGAACAGCTGGGCTTCGTCATCACCCAGCAGGCCGACCCGTGGAACCGCATCACCGAGCTGACCACCAAGGTGGAGACCACGCCGGCGGTGAACCAGATCTTCTTCGGCCCGACCTACCCGTCGCCGGATTCGATGTTCTTCACCCAGTATCACTCGAAGGCCGCAGGCACCTGGTCCTCGGCGGAATGGCTGCAGAATCCCGAGATCGACGCGATGATCGACGAGGCGCGTGGCACCGGCGACGCCGCCAAGCAGGCCGAGATCTACAAGAACCTGCAGCGCAAGCTGGTCGAGCTGCAGCCGGACGTGTTCCTGCTCACCCAGACCGTGCAGCATGCGATGGACAAGTGCCTGACCGGCTTCGCGGCGGTGCCAATGCAGTCGTTCGACTACGACTTCGTCCGCTACAGCTGGACCTGCAAATAACCACGCGACCGCGGCGGCGCATGACCTGCGCCGCCCGTTCGGAGACCCTGGCGCGGCGGCGCATACCGTCCTGCGGACGATCGCTGCCGCGCTAACCCACCCAAACCTGACGACGGGACAGGCCCTTGGAATTCCTGCTCTTCCTCCTGAGGCGCGTGCTGTGGTCGCTGCTGGTCCTGTTCGGGCTGTCGGTGGTGATCTTCGGCATCGCGCGCGGCATACCCGGCGATCCGGCGCGGCTGGCGCTCGGCCCGCGGGCAAGCCCCGAGCAGGTCGAGCAGTTGCAGGAGAAACTCGGGCTCAACCGGCCGATCATCGAACAATACGGCCTGTTCATCGCTGGCCTTGCACGCGGCGACCTCGGCCGCTCGCTGCTGACCGAGCGGCCGGTGAACGACGACATCCGCGACACCTTCGCGGCGACGTTCGAGCTGGTGCTGTCGACGATCACCATCGCCTTCCTGATCGGCGTGCCGCTCGGCGTCGCCGCGGCGCGGTGGAAGGACCGCTGGCCCGACAATCTGGTGCGGCTGATCGCCATCTTCTCGGCGGTGACGCCAAGCTTCTTCCTGGCGCTGCTGCTGCAGATCCTCGCCGGATACGTGCTGCACATCCTGCCGACCACCGGGCGGCTGCCGCCGAGCATGGTGTTCACCGCCGACATCACCGGCCTGCTGACGATCGACTCGCTGCTCCGGGCGCGCTTCGACGTGTTCGTGGAATCGCTGCGCTACCTGCTGCTGCCGTCGCTGGCGCTGGCCGCCGCGACGCTCGGCCAGATCGCCCGCATCACCCGCTCGTCGATGATCGACGTGTCGAGCCAGGATTACATCGAGGCAAGCCGCGCCTTCGGCGTGCCGGAGCCGGTGCGGCTGTTCAAATACATGCTGCGGCCGAGCTTCGTGCCACCGCTCACCATTCTCGGCCTCGAATTCGCGTCGCTGATCGGCAACGCCTTCGTCGTCGAGCTGGTGTTCGCCTGGCCCGGCATGGCTGCCTACGGCATCCGCACCATCCTGCAGAAGGACCTCAACGCGGTGATGGGCGTGGTCATGGTGTCCGGCGTGTTCTTCGTGATGGTGAACCTCGTCATCGACGTTCTGGTCGGCTTCGTCGACCCGCGCGTGCGCATCCGGGGGAGCCGCTGATGGTCGACATCGCTCCCGAAGCCGAACCGCGCCGGCTCTCCAACGCTTACCAGAACTGGTACCGCTTCTCGCGCAACCCGACGGCCGTCATCGGCGCGGCGATCGTCATCATCTGCGTGCTGGCGGCGATCTTCGCGCCGCTGATCACCCCCTACCCCGAACATGTCGGCGCGGTGGTGAATTTCCGCGCCCGCCACCTGCCGCCCTCGGCGGAATACTGGTTCGGCACCGACAATGTCGGGCGCGACATCTTCACCCGCGTGGTGTTCGGCATGCGCGTGTCGCTGCTGCTGGCGCTGGTGGTGCTCGGAACCGCCATCCCGGTCGGCACCATCCTCGGGCTGCTGGCCGGCTACTATGGCGGCTGGGTCGAGATCGTCATCATGCGCATCACCGACATCGCGCTCGCCATCCCGCCGCTGGTGATGGCGCTGGCGGTCGCGGCGGTGCTGTCGCCCGACCTGATCAACTCGATGATGGCGATCGCGGCGCTGTGGTGGACCTGGCACACACGGCTGATCTACTCGATCACCCGGCAATTGCGCGGCCAGGAATTCGTCGAGGCGGCCGAGACGCTCGGCGCCTCGAAGTTCCACATCCTGTTCCGCGAGATCCTGCCGAACTGCGTCTCGGCGCTGGCGGTGAAGACCTCGCTCGACTGCGGCTTCGTCATCCTCGTCGGCGCCTCGCTGTCGTTCCTCGGCCTCGGTATCCAGCCGCCGACACCCGACCTCGGCACCATGGTGTCTTCGGGTTCGGCGTTCCTGCCCGACTACTGGTGGGAATCGGTGCTGCCCGGCTGCGCCATACTGTTCGTCGCGCTCGGCTTCAACCTGCTCGGCGACGGGCTGCGCGACCTCTTCGACGTGCAGGAGGTCCGGTGAGCCAGGCCCTGCTCAGCGTCCGCGACCTGTCGGTCGAGTTCACCACCTACGGGCGCACCAACCCGGTGCTGAAGCAGGTGTCGCTCGACGTGCCGGCGCATTCGCAGATCGCGCTGGTCGGTGAAAGCGGCTCCGGCAAGACGGTGACCATGAAGGCGATCATGGGACTGCTGCGGCAGCCGCCGGCAGCGATCACCGGCGGCCAGATCTTCTACGACGGCCGCGACCTTCTGACGATGCCGGCGGCCGAGCGCATGAAGCTGCGCGGCACGGCGATGTCGATGGTGTTCCAGGACCCGATGAGCTCGCTCAACCCGGTGTTCACCATCGGCGACCAACTGGGCACCATCCTGAAATACGCCGACCGCCGGCTCGGCCGCAGCCGCGGCCGCCGCGAACGCATGGCGCGCGTGTACGAGGTGCTGGCGCAGGTGCGGATGCGCGAGCCGGAGCGGGTCTCGGCCTCCTATCCGATCATGCTGTCCGGTGGCATGCGGCAGCGCGTGCTGATCGCCATGGCGCTGCTCAGCGAACCCAAGCTGCTGATCGCCGACGAGCCCGGCACGGCGCTCGACGTGACGACGCAGGCGCAGATCCTCAAGCTGCTGAAGGACCTGGTCGAAGCGCGCGGGCTGGCGCTGCTGATGATCACCCACAATCTCGGCGTGGTGCGCGAGACCTCGAGCTACGTCTACGTGATGAACAAGGGCACGGTGGTCGAGCACCGGCCGACGGCCGAGCTGTTCGCGGCGCCGCGCGAGGACTACACCAAGGCGCTGATCGCCGCCGTGCCGCGGCTGACCGGCGGCATGCGGTTCGGCTCGGCGGAGGCGGCGTCATGAGCCGGCCGATGCTCGAAATAACCAATCTCGTGAAGACGTTCCCGGTGCGCAACGCGTTCGGACGCCAGAGCGGCGAGGTAAAGGCCGTCAATGACGTATCGTTCTCGATCGAGCGCGGCCATGTCTACGGGCTGGCCGGCGAGAGCGGCTCGGGCAAGTCGACCATCGCCCGGATGATCATGGGGCTGACGCTCCCGACCGCCGGCGAGATCCTGCTCGACGGCCAGAACATCGCCGGCGCGGTCGGCTCGCGCGAGCATGGCCGCAAGGTGCAGATGGTGTTCCAGAACCCCGGCTCCTCGCTCAACCCGCGGCGCACGGTCGGCCAGTCGATCACGGTGCCGCTGGCCGCCCACGGACATGCCCGGAACGACCGCCAGCGGCGCATCGGCGAACTGCTGGAGATGGTGCAGCTGCCGGCCGATTTCGCGCAGCGTTTCCCGCACGAACTGTCGGGCGGCCAGAAGCAGCGGGTGGCGATCGCCAGGGCGCTGGCGGTTGCGCCGAAGCTGCTGGTGCTCGACGAGCCGACTTCAGCCCTCGACGTCTCGGTGCAGGCGCGGGTCATCGACCTGCTGGTCGATCTCGGCCGCCAGTTCGACCTCACTTTCCTGTTCATATCGCACGACCTCAGCCTGATGCGGAACTTCGCGCAGAAGGTCGGCGTGCTCTATCTCGGCGAGATCGTGGAAACCGGTCCGACGGCCGAAGTCTTCGAGCGGCCCCGACACGACTACACCAGGCTGCTTCTCGCATCCGTCCCGGTGGTCTCGGCGGAAGAAGAGGCGATGCGGCCCGTCATTCCGCTGATCGACGGTGAAATCCCGACGGCGGACAAGCTCATCGCCCTGCGCAAGGCAGGGAAACTCCAGCAAACGTCCCAAGAGGTTCAGACAAAATGATCAGGATAGGCATCGACGTGGGCGGCACAAACACCGACGCGGTGGTCATGGACGGCGCGAAGGTCATCGCCGGCGTGAAGTCAGCGACGACATCCGACGTGATGAGCGGCGTCGTCAACGCGCTGAAGGCCGTGCTGGAGGCGTCGAAGATGAAGGCGTCGAGCGTCGACGTGGTGATGGTCGGCACCACCCACTTCACCAACGCCGTGGTGCAGCGGCGCGACCTGGCGCAGACCGCCGCGGTGCGGCTCGGCCTGCCGGCCACCGCCTCGCTGCCGCCGATGGTGGACTGGCCGGAAGACCTGAAGCTGTCGATCGGCAACCACGCCTATCTGGCGCATGGCGGCAACGAGTTCGACGGCCGGGTGATCTCGCCACTCGACGAGAAGGAACTGCTCGACATTGCCGCCGACATCAAGGCGAAGGGCATCAAAACGATCGCCATCACCTCGGTGTTCTCGCCGGTGAGCAACGAGTTCGAGAAGCAGGCCGGCGCGATCTTCGAGAAGGCGCTGCCCGGCGCGCATGTCACGCTGTCCAGCGAGATCGGCCGCATCGGCCTCCTGGAGCGCGAGAACGCGGCGATCATGAACGCCTGCCTGCGCGACCTCTCGGCGCATGTCATCGCGGCCTTCCGCAAGGCGATCAGCGAGGCCGGCATCAAGGGACGCTTCTACCTGACGCAGAACGACGGCACGCTGATGGACGCGGCATTCGCCGAAAAATTCCCGGTGCTGACCTTCGCCTCCGGCCCGACCAACTCGATGCGCGGCGCCGCCTTCCTGTCGGGCGTCTCGGACGCCATCGTCGTCGACATCGGCGGCACCACATCGGATGTCGGCTCGCTGCACAAGGGCTTCCCGCGCCAGGCGACGGTGGCCGTCGAGGTGGGCGGCGTGCGCACCAATTTCCGCATGCCGGACGTGTTTTCGATCGGGCTCGGCGGCGGCTCGCACGTGGTCGAGACGGACAAGGGCATCAAGGTCGGCCCGACCTCGGTCGGCTACCGGCTGGTGACCGAGGCGCTGATCTTCGGCGGCTCGACGCTGACCACCTCCGATGTGATGGCGGCGGCCGGGCGCACCGATTTCGGCGACAGGGCCAAGGTCGCACATCTCGGCCAGGATTTCGTCAAGCGTACCCAGGCACGGATCATGGAGATGCTCGAGGATTGCGTCGAGCGGTCGCGGCTGTCGCCGGAACCGCTGCCGGTGATCGTCGTCGGCGGCGGCTCGATCCTCGTCGACGGACCGATCGGCGGGCTGGACGTGATCAAGCCGAACCACTTCGCCGTGGCCAACGCGGTCGGGGCGGCGATCGCACAGGTTTCGGGCGAGATCGACCGGGTTTACGCGCTGGCCGAGATGGGCCGCGACAATGCCCTGGCGGACGCCAAGCAGCGCGCCGTCGATGCGGCGGTGGCCGCGGGCGCATCGCGGGACTCGATCGAGATCGTCGATGTCGAGGACGTGCCGCTGGCCTACCTGCCCGGCAATGCGACGCGCGTCCGCGTCAAGGCGGTGGGAGAGCTCCATGTCTAAGGGCTACGTGCTCAAGGAAGCCGACCTGCTGCCGCTGTCGATCGGCGCGGCGCTGCTCGGCACCGGCGGCGGCGGCAATCCGTATGTCGGTATGCTGCGGACGCGCGAGCTGATGCGCAAGGGCGCCAGCGTGACGATCCTGCCGCTCGACGCGCTGCCCGACGACGCATGGATCAGCGAAGTCGGCGGCATCGGCGCGCCGGTCGTCGGCGTCGAGAAGATCGAGGAAGGCGGCGAATGCTACCGCGCCATGCGCGCGGTGGAGGAAGCGACCGGCGTCAGGATGTCGGCGATGATCTCGGCCGAGATCGGCGGTTCCAACTCGATGGAGCCGATCATCGCCGCGGCGATCGCCGGGCTGCCGGTGATCGACGGCGACGGCATGGGCCGCGCCTTTCCCGAAGTGCAGATGACGACGTTCTTCATCTACGGCGCCCAGGCCGCCCCCGCGGCGATCGCCGACGAAAAGGGCAACGTCGTGGTGTTCCAGAAGGTCATCGACATGTACTGGCTGGAGCGCTTCGCGCGGTCGACGGCGGTCGACATGGGCGCCGGCGCCGGCCTTGCCATCGCGCCGATGTCGATGGAGTTCGTGCGACGCACCGCGGTTCCCGGCACGGTGACTCTCGCGCTGGAGATCGGCCAGACCGTTCTCGATGCACGCGCCAAGCGGCAGAACGTGGTCGAGCGGGTGATCCGCAAGGCCAACGGCAAGCTGTTCTTCACCGGCAAGATCATCGACATCCGCCGCGAACTGACCGGCGGGTTCGCCCGCGGCCACGCCATCGTGTCGGGCATCGATGACTGGACCGGGTCGGAAGCACGCATCGCCATCCAGAACGAGAACCTGGTGCTGTGGATCGACGGCCAGCCGGCGATCATGGTGCCCGACCTGATCATGAACCTCGAGCTCGACACCGGCGAGCCGATCACCACCGAGATGCTGCGCTACGGCCAGCGCGTCGCCATCATCGGGCTGCCGGCGCACGACCTCCTGAAGACGCCCAAGGCGCTGGAAGTCGTCGGACCGAAGGCATTCGGCTACCCCGAGCTCACCTTCGAACCGCTATCCGTGAAACCGCTCGCCGCTTGAGAGAGGCTGCCATGAAAATCCTGCGCACGATCCACGCCGAGGACCTCGAAGACATCGCCATCGGCGGCGCCATCCTCGGCACCGGCGGCGGTGGCGATCCCTATGTCGGCAAGCTGATGGCCCAGCAGGCGATCAAGAAGCACGGCCCGGTTCGGCTGATCGACGTCGAGCAACTGCCCGACGGCGCGCTGGTCGTGCCGGTGTGCATGATGGGCGCGCCGACGGTGATGACCGAGAAGCTGCCGCAGGGCGACGAGTTGATGAACGCCTTCCGCCAGCTCGAACAGCTGCTCGGCCGCAAGATCGACGCGGTGCTGTGCGGCGAGGCCGGTGGAGTCAACTCGACGACGCCGTTCGTGGTCGCCGCTGCCAGCGGCCTGCCGCTGGTCGACGGCGACGGCATGGGCCGCGCCTATCCCGAATTGCAGATGGTGACGTTCACCATGCACGGCGTGTCGGCGACGCCGATGGTGCTGTGCGACGACAAGGGCAACTCGATCGTGCTGGAGACAGTGAGCAACGCCTGGACCGAAAGGCTGGCGCGCGCCGCGACCGTCGAGATGGGCGGATCGGCGCTGCTCGCCTTCTATGCCATGAGCGGCGCGGTGGCCAAGAAGGCGGTGGTGCGCGGCACGCTGTCTCTGTGCTCCAAGCTCGGACAGACCTTGCGGGAAAGCCGCGCCGCCCATGGCGACCCGGTGGCGGCGGTCGCCGAACTGCTCGACGCCAAGGTGATCTTTCACGGCCGCGTCAAGGACATCGACCGGCGCACGGTCGGCGGCTTCGCACGCGGCACCGCCAGCTTCGACGGCGTCGAGGAATGGAAAGGACACAGCTTCAAGCTGGAGTTCCAGAACGAATTCCTGATCGCCCATCGCGACGGCAAGGTGCTGGTGACGACGCCCGACCTGATCACGCTGGTCGAGGCCGAGAGCGGCAATCCGGTGACGGCTGATTCTATCCGCTACGGGCTGCGCCTCGTCGCGCTGGCCTTCCCGTGCAACCCGCAATGGCAGAGCGAGGCGGGCATCAGGCTGGTCGGCCCGCGCTACTTCGGCTACGACGTGGACTATACGCCCTACGTCTGAACTCCACCACTGGCCCCGCCCGAGGCGTGATGCAACCGCGCCGGGAAAATGCTTTCCTCGGCAACAACTGATGCCTTTCCGGCATCACCCCTGATCATAATCTGTTCCAGCGTGCAGCAATAAATCGCGTTAACGTTGCTTCCAACCGAAGCATCTTTGGGCGAGGCTGCAATGCAGTTATTGTCGTCGAGAACTTTTGTTTACGGTTTTTTTACCACGTTATTCGTGGGAGTGAACCCGATCCCGGCCATAGCCGACGGCTGCTTCTCGGCGCCGTATTCATGCTATCCGCCCGGTGACATCTCTCCGCAGACACCGCGCCAGTACGCACCGCTGGCGAGCGCCTACGCCGACATGGCGTGGCTCGATTTCCTGGCGCTGAACTCTCCGGCGGCGACCGACGCGTCGGGCAACTACCTGCCGCAGCCGAGCACCGTGAACGGCCTCAACTACAATGCCGGCAACTACGTCGCGGTATGGCAGACCTGGACCGAGGCGCGCGAGCTGTTCCTGCCCAACGGCGCGAAACCCGACCCGTTCGGCTCCGGCCACGACCTGCCGGCCGCCTGCCAATCGCTCGGACGGCCCGATGTCACCATGCTGCTCAGCCGGTCGTCGAAGGCCGGCGAAGTGGCCGCGCACGACACAACCAAGGACAAGGTCGGCGCGCCGAAGACACAGGCGCAGGTACTGGACGAATATGTGCAGGCGCTGCGCATGGGACCGGTCGTCGATCAGAACGGCCAGTACGTCCGCTTCGGCCTCAACTTCAACGGCACGATGTACGATTATGTCGTCGACAACGTGCTGTACAACAAGGAAGGCCAGGAAGCCTTCGACAGAGACGATCCCAACCGCGACAAGAACCCGGTCGACTGGCCGCGCGGGCAGTATCAGGGCGCGGTCGGCTCGATATTCGTCAAATCGTCGTGGAAGATCCTCGGCAATGGCGACAATCCGGCGCTGTTCTCGCGGGTCACCGCCTACATCTACGACGAGGCGGGCGGGCCGTTCGGCGACGAGCCGACCGTCATCGAGAAGTGCGAGGTCAAGGAGGTCGGGCTTGTCGGCTTCCACATCGTCCATCGCAGCAACTCGGCGCCGCAATGGGTGTGGTCGACCTTCGAGCATTACTACAACGCGCCCTGGCTGGTCGACTTCCGAGCCGGCACGCCGCCGTGGAAATACAGCTTCTTCAACCAGGCCACCTGCCCGCCGGTCGGCGGCTTGCCGTCATGCGCCTACAATTCGGTGCCGGCACAGCCGTGGAACCCGCAGCGGCCCGGCCAGGCGCCGACCCAGATCGTGCGGATCGCCGCGCCCGGCGAATACGCCGAGAGCGCCAACAGCGTCTACCAGAACGCCTTGCGCATGTCGTTCGGCGGCACGGTGTGGGAGAACTACTTCCTCGTCGACGTGCAGTTCCCGACGGTGGTGGACGTGGTCAATCCGGGGACCGGGCTCGCCAACGAGAACCCTGCCTATCCCGACGGCGTGCCGTCGCCGTCCTTCCTCGCCAACTCGACGCTGGAGACCTACATCCAGGGCGTCGGCGAGGGCGCCGTGACGACCAACGGCAACGCCGTTCCCTATGACGACCAGATGCAGAACATCATCGTCAGAGGTCCCGTCGTGAATCCGTTCCAGCCCAGCATCTTCAACCAGTCCGGCGGTTCCGAAAGGCTGACGTCGAGTTGCGTCAGCTGCCACTACGACGCCGCCATGACCACCGGCACCAACGCGAACTTCGTGTTCTCGCTGAGCCGCGCGCAGAGCACCCAGACCAGCGCGACCGAGCCGACGGCCGAACCCGCCGCCGACAAGCCCGCGCAATAGACGTCGCAGCAAGCGTTCGAGGAGCGCACGCCATGACCTTAGACCGCCGCCAGATCATCAAGGGTGCCGGAACGCTGGGCGGGGTGCTGCTGGCGCAGAACCTGCCGCTCTGGGCCCATGCCGACGTGCGGCCGACGGCGGCCGCCCCGGGCACCTTCATCATGATGTGCTCGGCGCTGACCGGCATCCCGCCGGGCTCGCTGCAGCCGGTCGTGTCGGAAGACAACCTGCCGATCGCCGACGTCTATTTCTACGCCCTGCAGTCCGGCAGCCCGGCCTATTGGTCGCAGTTGCTGACCGCCTACAACACATACGCCAACCAGGGCATGAGCCCGCAGCAGATCGCCCAGGCGATGCTGGCGGTCAACAACCAGATGCGCGTCGACTATGTCGGCACGCTGTCGCGGCTGACGGCGATGATGTGGATGTTCGGCGGCTGGTACGGCGCGCTGGAGAACAGCAACAATTCGAAATACGCGCCGGCCTGGCTGGCGCCCGGCTACCTGACCGACATGGTGCTGTCGTCGCGCGCCTACAAGACCGGCTGGGTCTGGCGCGTCGCTCAGGCCCATCCGATGGGCTTCAGCCAGTTCGCCTTCGGCAGCTGGGCCGACGAGCCACCCACCCTTTCCGACTACGGCGTCATCTCCTGACGCCAGCGACCATCCGACCGTACCCGGCTCAACGGAGCTCAGCCATGGCAAATTCGGGTCCCTACGACATCGTCATCGTCGGCGCAGGCTATGCCGGCGCCAACCTCGCCTATCTGCTGGCGCTGGCGAAGAAGCGCGTGCTGATCGTCGAATCCGGCCCGGAAGCACCGCACAGCCGCGAAGACTACATGGAGAACTTCTACCTCAACACGTTCAAGTCGCCGTCGTCACCCTACCCGCCGAACGACAACGCGCTCGACCCGTCGCACACCAACCTGCCGCGACCGACCATCCAGGCGCTGGTCGAAGCCTGGAACGATCCCTCGAAATCCTATTTCGAATACACATCCGGTTCAGATGCGTTCGCCAGTACTTACGAAAGACTGTCCGGCGGCACCGGCAACCACTGGATGGGCACCTGCCTGCGCATGCTGTCCAACGACATGAAGCTGAACACGCTTTACAAGCAGGGCCGCGACTGGCCGATCGACTATTCCGACCTGATGGACGCCTATGGCCAGGCCGAATACCTGATCGGCGTGTCGGCCGATGTCGACGAGCAGCAGAAGGTCGGAACGGTCTTCCCGCCCGACTACCAGTATCCGATGCCGGCGCTGCCGAAGTCGGTCAACGACAAGGTGTTCGACAAGATCGTCGGACCGCCGCTCACCTCCGAGCAATATTCGATCAACGCGACGCTGGTGACGGCGACACCAGCCGGGCGCAATTCCCGGCCCTACCAGAACCGGCGCGTCTGCCACGGCAACACCAATTGCACGCCGATGTGCCCGATCCAGGCGAAGTACGACCCGACGATCACACTCAGCCTGGCGCTGGACACCGGCTATGTCGACGTCATCTACAAGAGCGTGGTCGACTACATCACCGTGGACGGCGGCGGCAACGTCAACGGCGTGCACTACAAGACCTTCACCGACATGAACGTGCCAGCGACGAGCGGCCAGACCGGCGAGGGCTGGGCCTACGGCACGATCTACGCGCTGGCCGCCCATTCGGTCGAGAACGCCAAGATCCTGCTCAACTCGGCGCGCGTCACCGGCGTTCGCATCGCCAACAAGAGCGATCAGGTCGGCCGCAACCTGATGGACCACCCGGTCTACCTGGCGTGGGGCCTGATGCCGTCGAGCAGCCGCAACTACCCCTATCGCGGGCCGATCTCCACCTCGGGCGTCGAGTCGCTGCGGGACGGGCCGTTCCGCGTCAACCGCGCAGCCTGGCGCATCGAGATCGGCAATGAAGGATGGAACTGGCCGACGACCGATCCCTACACCACCGCGCAGGACTATCTCTACGGCACCAACAATGGCGGTCTCAACGAGGTCAGCAGCATCTACGGCAACGTCAAATACCTGGCGACGCTGAACGACCTTTTCACCCGGCAGTTCCGCGTCGGCTACCTGGTCGAGCAGGACGCTCAGCCCGGCAACCGCGTGCAATTGTCGACCACGCTGACCGACAATCTCGGCATTCCCCGCCCGCTGGTGACCTACAATCTGTCGAACTACACAAAGGCCGGTTTCCAGCAGGCGCGCGCCGCAACCTCGGAGTTGATCAACCGCCTGGACGCCGTCGAATACACCAGCAAGAAACCCGCTTCGGGAACCAACTTCGACTACAACGGCCAGAACTACAATTTCCAGGGCGCCGGCCATCTCTGTGGCACGCATGTGATGGGCACGGATTCGTTCACCTCCGTGGTGAATTCATTCCAGCGCTGCTGGGACCACCAGAACCTCTATCTGGTGGGCTGCGGCTCGATGCCGAGCATCGGCACGGAAAACCCGACGCTCACCATGGTGGCGCTGACCTGGCGCACGGCGCAGGAGATGATCGCGCGGCTGTAGGCTCGCAGAGCTGGCGGGCGACGGTATCGCGTCGCTCCGAACGCTGCTCAGGGATGCGGCTCAGGCGGTGCGCCGTGCCGCTTCCGTCGCCGATCCCTGTCCCGAAAGGCCGGCGTCGGCCAGCGATGCGGCAAGCGCTTGCGCATCGGCCGCGCCAAGCGGCGACAGCGGCGGCATGGTGCGCGACCAGCCGGCCTTGCCGGAACTCCAGGCGAGCGCGGCCTTCACCGAAGCGACCAGCGGGAACTTCGCGATCAGGCCGCGCAGTTCGACAGCTTTCGCCAGCCCGGCAGGCTGCGCCTCGCCCGACCCGCTCCAAGCGGCCTGCGCGAACGGGCCGGTGAGGTTGGCAGTGGCCGAAATGCAGCCGGCGAAACCGAGTTCCTTTGCCCGGCCGAGTGCGCCCTCGGCGCTTGGGAATACCGCGAAACCAGGCAGCGCCGAAGCCAGCCCGGCGGAGTAGTCGAGGTCGCCCGAACTGTCCTTCAGGCCAAGCACCGTGTCGGGGAAAGTTTCGCGCAAACGCCTCACGACATCCGGCGCGAACGGCACGCCGGAATTGGCCGGGAAGTGGTAGAGATAAAGCGGCAGGCCGGCGGCGCCGACGCGGCCGATCAGCGCTGCCAGATAGGCGTAGAGCCCCTCGGCATCGAGCCCCTTGTAGTAGAAGGGCGGCAGGACGAGCGCGCCGGCGAAGCCGAGCGATTTCGCCTCCGCCGTCAGCCGCGCTGTATCATCCAGCGCGGCCGTGCCGGTGCCAACCATGAAACGCCGCAGGTCGAGACCCGACCGCGCCACCGCGCGCATCGCGGCGATGCGTTGGTCGACGCCGAAGGACGTCGCCTCCCCGGTCGTGCCGAGGAGGTTGATGCCGTCGCAGCCGCCGTCGCCCAGCAGATATCCGCAATGCTCGACCAGACCTTCGAGATCGATCGACAGGTCGTCGCGGAGCGGCGTGGCGGCGGCGGCGATCACGCCGTGCAATGCGGTCATGGCTGTGGAGTCCTTCTGGTCAGTGGTCAGGGCAGCGTGTAGGCCGTCTTGACCGTCGTGTAGAATTCGGCGGCGTAGCGCCCTTGCTCGCGCGGTCCGTAGGACGAGCCTTTGCGGCCCCCGAACGGCACGTGGTAGTCGACACCGGCGGTCGGCAGATTGACCATCACCATGCCGGCCTGGGCGTTGCGCCGGAAATGGCTGGCGTGCTTCAGGCTGGTGGTGCAGATGCCGGCCGACAGGCCGAAGGCGGTGTCGTTGGCGGCGGCGAGGGCCTCGTCATAGCCGGAGACGCGCTGCACGCCGGCCACCGGCCCGAAGATTTCCTCGCGGTTGATGCGCATGTCGGCGGTAACGTCGGTGAACAACGCCGGCTGCAGGTAGAAACCCTGCTTGTCCTTGCCGAGGCGTTCGCCACCCCAGGCGAGGTTCGCACCTTCCTTCTTGCCGATCTCGACATAGGAAAGATCCTGGTCGAGCTGAGACTGGTCGACGACCGGGCCGATGTGGGTACCGGCCTTCAGCGCGTCGTCGATGACGAGGCCTGACAGGCGCTCCTTCATTGCTGCCACGAAACGATCGTGGACACCATCCTCGACGATCAGGCGCGACGACGCGGTGCAGCGCTGGCCGGTAGAGAAAAACGCACCGTTCACGCAGGCTTCGACCGCGGTCTTCAGATCCGCGTCGGCGAGCACCACCATCGGATTCTTGCCGCCCATTTCGAGCTGGACCTTGCGCATATGGTCGATGCTGGCGACGGCGACCTTCCGGCCGGTCGCGACCGAGCCGGTGAAGGTGATGGCGTCGATGTCAGGGCTGTTCAGCATGGCGTCGCCGACGACCGAGCCGCGGCCCATGACGAGGTTGAACACGCCAGCGGGGACGCCGGAACGCGCGATGATGTCGGCCAGCGCCCAGGCGGAGCCCGGTACCAGATCGGCGGGCTTGAACACAACGGTGTTGCCGTAGGCGAGCGCCGGCGCGATCTTCCATGCGGGGATGGCGATCGGGAAGTTCCACGGGGTGATGATGCCGACGACGCCGACCGGCTCGCGCGTCACCTCGACCTCGATGCCGGGACGCGTCGACGGCAGCTTCTCGCCAGCCAGCCGAAGGGTCTCACCGGAGAAGAAGCCGAAGATCTGGCCGGCGCGCACGACCTCGCCGATCGCCTCGGGAAGGGCCTTGCCCTCCTCGCGCGCCAGCAGGCGGCCGAGCTCGTCGCGGCGGGCGAGAATCTCGTCGCCGATCTTCTTCAGGACGTCATGACGCTCCTGGATGCCGGAGCGCGACCAAGAAGGCAGCGCCGCCTTGGCGGCGGCGATCGCCTCCAACGCATCCTCGCGCGAGGCGCGGACATAGGCGCCGACCACGTCGCTGGTGTCGGAGGGGTTGATGTTGTCGGCGGCGTCGGCCGCCTCGGTCCAGCGGCCGGCGATGAAATTCTGATGAACTGTCATTTTTGTGCTGCACTTTTCCCTTCGACCGCGGCCACTTCGGCATGGTCGCGATCGGTTCGATAGACGGCACTGGCGCCGCCGGGCTCACCCCAGTTGGTCACCTGCGGGCCGAAGAATTCCGCGTTGATGCGCTGGAACTCTATCTCAGGCGGCGGCAGGTCGTCCTCGGAAAAGATGGCAGCCACCGGGCAGATCGATAGGCACAGGCCGCAGGAGATGCATTCCGTGGGGTGGATGTACATCATCCGC
Organism: Candidatus Obscuribacterales bacterium; assembly: GCA_965228855.1. Lineage (GTDB taxonomy): Bacteria > Cyanobacteriota > Vampirovibrionia > Obscuribacterales > Obscuribacteraceae > JADYXR01. The sequence continues at coordinate 47,788 of CBDDIJ010000002.1, forward strand.
CCACCCTCGTAGATGCATTCGACCGGGCAGACGTCCTGGCAGGCGCCATCCTTCACGTCGATGCAGGCTGAGGCGATGACGTAGACCACGCTGCACCCTCAACGGCCGCGCCAGACCGGCGGCCGCTTTTCCTGGAAAGCCTGGACCCCCTCGTTCTGGTCCTCGGAGGCCAGTGCCTCGACCAGCTCGGGCAGCCGAAGCATCTGTGCCTCGCGCGGCGACATGCCGGCACCGGCGCGCAGCATTGCCTTGATGGCGCGGACCGATAACGGCGCGCAGGCAAGGATGTCGGCGACCCAGCGGTCGACCGCGGCGTCGAGGTCGGCGAGCGGCACGACCTCGTTGACGAGCCCGAACCCATGCGCCTGCGCGGCCGAAATGCGCTTGCCGGTGAGCAGCATGCCCATGGCGTGGACATGCGGGATGCGCCGCGCCAGTTGGGCGATGCCGCCGTCCAGCGCCAGCCGGCCGACGCGCGGCTCGGGCAGGCCGATGGTGGCGTTCTCGGACGCCACGACGATGTCGCAGCCGAGCATCATCTCCATGCCGCCGCCGAGTGCATGGCCGTTGACACGGCCGATGACCGGCACGTTGAGGGTTTCGCGCAGCGAGATGCCGCCGAAACCACCCGGCCTGGGTGCTGCCCAGTATTCGAGGCCGGACAGGCTCTTGCCACCACCCTTCATGTCGGCGCCGGTGCAGAAAGCGCGTTCGCCGGCGCCGGTCAGAACGACGACGCGAACGTCGCGATCCTTCTCGATCTCCTCCCAGATGCGGATGAGCTCGGCTTCGGTGGCGAGATCGACGGCGTTCATGCGGTCGGCGCGGTCGATCGTCACGCGCGCGACGTTGTCCCGCCTGGTGAAGAGGACGCTCATGCCGCGGCGCCGCGCCTGTCGCCGGCGACGATGCCGGCATCGATGAGCGCCTGGATGCGCTCCGACGAATACCCCGCCTCGGCCAGCACGGCGCGACCGTCGCCACCGAGCACCGGCGGCAGGTGCCGCATGCGGAAGGCGGACGGGTCCATCGTCAATGGCGAGCGCAACAATTGCCGCGGCTTGCCGTCGACGTCGATCACCGAGCCATTGGCCTCGGTCTGGCCGTGTTCAAGCGCCTCGGCTAGGGTCAGCACGGGCGCGCAGAGCAGGTCCTGCTCCTCGAGCTTCGCCAGCCAGTGGGCGGTGCTGCCGGAGGCGAATTTCTCGCGGAAGATGGAATGCAACGCCGCCTTGTTCTCCATCTGGGTGGCGAAAGACGAGAAGCGCGGCTCGAGCGACAGGTCGTCGATGCCGAGCGCGGCCGAGATGTCCTTCAGCGGGTTGGCCTTGAATGCGCCGACCAGCACGATGGCGCCGTCGGTGGTCTCGAACACGCCGGTGAGCGGGAATGCCGCCCAATTGAGGTTGGCGTCGCGCTGCAGCAGCATCGCGGCTTCCTGCACCTGCATGGCCAGCATCGATTCGAACAGCGACACCGACACCGCCTGGCCCTTGCCGGTCTTCTCGCGCTGGAACAGCGCCAGCAGGATAGCCTGCACGAGGTGCATACCCGCGGTGTAGTCGGCCAGCGCGGTGGGGTAGATCGTCATCGGCGTGGACTCGTCTGCCCGCCGCGACATCACGCCGGACAGAGCCTGGGCGAGGATGTCCTGCCCACCCTTGTGGGACAGCGGCCCGACCGTGCCGAAACCCGAACCGAAAGCCCAGATGATGCGCGGGTTGACCGCCGACAGGGCGTCGTAGCCGAAACCCATACGTTCCATGACCCCGGCGCGGAAGTTGCTCACCACCACGTCGGCGTCACGGACGAGATCGAGCACCACCGCTTTGGCCTCTTCCTTGCGCAGGTCGAGCGCGATCGAGCGCTTGTTGCGGTTGAGGCTCTGAAAGACCGGGTTCTGCGGGCCGGCAGGATCGTCGGCGATCGAGGTGCGCGACAGGTCACCGGCGCCCGGACGTTCGATCTTGATGACGTCAGCACCGTAGTCGGCCAGCGTCTGGGTGCAGACCGGTCCCAGCATGACCTGGGTGAAATCGACGACCTTGATGCCCGAAAGCGGTTGAGTCTCGGATGCTTGCATGTTCTCGCTGCCTTATTCCGCCGCTACGGGAAGTGTTGCGTTCGCTGCCGGCTGGTCACCCGGGTCAGCACCTTGAGCCCGCAGCGTCGCCTGCAACTTTGCCACGTCGACGCGGTTGAGGGGAACGTTTTCGTTGATCGCCAAAGCGGCCGCCACACCGGTCGCCTCGCCCATCGCCATGCAGGGCGGGATTTCACGGGAGATGCGCTGCGCCGCCGCCGTCGAGGAATAATGCCGGCCGGCGACCAGCATCTGCGACAGGCCCTTTGGCAGCATGGTGCGGTAGGGATAATAATAGTCGCGGCCGCGCGCGACGCTGTCGGGGAAATGCCGGCGCAGCGCGACGTCATCCTTGGTCAACACGTACTCGCCCTCGAGCAGACGGCTCTGCCGCACGCCGACCTGCGGCGCGACATCGACGATGAAGGCGTTCTCGAAGCCGGGCATCTTGGCGCGGGCGAAAGCCAGCAGCTCGGCGATGCGTTCGCGGCCCTTGAAGTCGGCCTTGGTCAGGTCCTCGACCGAGGTGCCGTTCAGTCCGGCCATGTGCGGGCAGTTGCACCAGACGATGCCGGGCAGCGGCGTCTTCAACCACCAGCGCTCCCACGAGCCGCCCATGATGCGCTTGGCCTCGCGGTCGAGCGCGGCGAAGGTTTCCGGCTCGCCATATTCGAAGCGCTCGGCCGCCTCGGTGTCGACACCGCCGAGGCGGAACACCGTGGTGACGATGAACGACCCCTGCGAATAGGCCGCACCAGCCGACACCGCCACGTCGAGGTCGCCGGTCGCGTCGATGACGACCGAACCGAGGATTGCCTGGCGTCCGCCCTTGGTGTCGCAGATCACGCCCTTGACCACGCCGTCCTCGACGATGGCGCGCGAGAACCAGCTGTGCAGCCGCAAATTGACCTTGGCTTCCGCCACCATGTCGTTCGAGGCGCGCTTGAAGCCGTCCGGATCGAACGCCGAGGCGTAGCAGACCGGTTGCGGCTTCTGGTGCGAATGGAAGTTGTAGACGCCCCAGCGCGCCCATTGCTGGAACTTCACGGTGTCGGAGACCCAGTCCTGCTCGGGCGGCGTCACGCACAGGCCGAGCCGGGTCATGCGTTCGATCAGCTCGCTGCACAGTCCGCGCACAGTCACTTCCGGCCCGTCGCACATGTCGTCGAGCACCAGCACCATGCCGCCGGAAGCGAGGCCGCCGAGATAGGCGTAACGTTCGAGCAAGGTGACCGACAGGCCGTTGCGCGCGCCGGCAACCGCGGCTGCGATGCCGGCGGGGCCGCCTCCCACCACGACGAGGTCGGTCTCCGCGACGACCGGCACCTTGCCTGCCGGCTCGTCGATCATGCGTATCGCGGTCATGCTAAGGACTCCAGATTTCTCAGGTTTGCGTGGTCAGCCCGTACGGCCGACGTTCCAGGTGAGCACCCGGCCTTCGATCCAGGTGATGATCCCGAAGAAGGTGGCCGAGAACACCGAACCGACGACGATGGTGGCGTAGAGCAGCGGTGAATCGAATGCGTAGGTGGCCTGGATGATCAGCGCGCCGATGCCGGCGGTCGAGCCGATCCATTCGCCGACGATGGCGCCGATGACGGCGGTCGAAGCGGCGATCTTCAGCGCCGAGAACAGATAGGGCAGCGAGTTCTTGAGCCGCACCTTCTGGAACACCTCGCGCGGCGAGGCCGACAGCACGTGCATCAGCTCCAGCTGCTGCGGGTTCACGTCGCGCAGGCCGCGCGTCATGTTGACCAGCGTCGGGAAGAAGCAGATCAGCGCGGCGATGGCGATCTTCGGCTCCATGCCGTTGCCGAGCAGCAGCACCAGGATCGGCGCCTTGGCGACCACCGGGATGGTGTTGACCATGACGGCGATCGGGAAGAACGCTTCCTCCAGCGTGTCCTTGTAGGCGAAGGCAATGGCGATGGTGATGGCCGCGACGTTGCCGATGATGAAGCCGGCGATCGCCTCGATGGCGGTCGGCAGCAGGTTTGCCATCAGCATCGGGAACTTGCTCACCAGCACGGTGAAGATGGCGCTCGGCGCCGGGGCGATGAACGGCTTGATGTCGAAGACATGGACCGAGACCTCCCAGACGACCAGCAACACGAGAAGGGCGGCCAGCGGCAGCAGGCGGCGGCGCCATTTCAGCCGGCGCTTGTTGGCGATGTATTTGGCCTGGGCGTCGCCATCGGTGGCGAAGGCACCGCCCATTGCGACCGCGTCGTTCACGGCGATGGACATCAGCATGTCTCCAGGACACGGCGCAGATGCGAAACCAGCGCGACGAATTCCGGCGTCTCGCGCATCGCGATCTTGCGGGGGTGGGGCAGGTTGACGGGGACACGTTCACGCACCCGGCCGGGGCGTGCGGCGAGCAGCAGCACCTCCTGGCCGAGGAACGCCGCCTCGTAGATCGAGTGGGTGACGAACAGGATCGTCGTGCCGGTGCGCTCCCACACCGCCAGAAGCTCTTCATTGAGCCGGTCGCGGGTGATCTCGTCGAGGGCGCCGAAGGGCTCGTCCATGAACAGCAGCTTCGGCGCCGACACCAGAGCGCGGGCGATCGAAACACGCTGCCGCATGCCGCCGGAGAGTTCGTGCGGGAACGCTTTCTCCCATCCCGACAGTCCGACGAGCTGCAGCAGTTCGCGCGGGTCGCGGGCACGCCCGTCCGGCGCACCGCCGCCGACTTCCAGCGGCAGCATCACGTTCTCGATGACGTTGCGCCACGGCAGCAGCGCCGCATCCTGGAAGACGAAACCGATGTCACGGCGCGACCGCGCCGCCGACGGCGTGCCTCCGAGAACCCTGGCTGTCCCGGAACTCGGCGGGACAATGTCGGCGGCGACACGCAGCAAGGTGGACTTGCCGCAGCCGGACGGACCGAGCAGCGTCAGAAACCCGCCCTTCGGAACGACGAGGTCGATCCCGTCGAGCGCGGTGACCGTGCCGCGCTCGGTGGTGAAGCGGACGGACACCTGATGGAGATCGACCGCGCTCGCAGCCTCGTCCCCGGTGGGGGACTCGGCCACGCGCTTTTCGAATGCCAGCGCCATCGTCTTAGCCTCAGCCGAGTTTCGGGCGGTCGGCGGCAGTCGCATCGAGGATGGCTGTGGAGATCACCGCGTCGATCTTCGGCGCTCCCGCCGAGAACTGTCCGAGCTGGTCGTAGAGATCGATCTGGGCCTGCCAGACCGCCGGGTCGAACGTGCCCCAGCCATTGGCGGCCGTTGTCGCGGTGAAGACGTGCGGGAGCAGAACGCCTGCGGCAGCGACTTCATCGGCCTTCACCAGGTTCGGGAAGTCCTTGAGCAGCAGGTCGACCGCGGCTTCCGGATTGGCCTTGGCGTATTCCCAGCCACGGCCCGCCGCCTTGAGGAAGCCGGCCAGCACTTCCGGGCTCTTCTCGATGAAGTCGGTGGTGGCATAATACGGATTGGCGTAGAGCTGCACGCCCTGGTCCCACAGCTTCATCGCGATGCGATCCGGCCCGAGCACCGACAATGCCGTGGTGTTGGTCAGCCAGCCGGTGACCGCGTCGACCTGGCCGGTCAGCAGCGGCGCCATGTCGGCGCCGATGACGATGACCTCGACGTCGCTTTCCGGGATGTTGTGCTTCTTGAGCAGCGCCGACAGCAGGATCTTGCCGGTCGCCTGGATGCCGATCTTCTTGCCGACCATGTCCTGCGGCGTGTTGATCGGCTTGGCCGGCAGCGACACGAAGGCATAGGGGTGCTGCTGGGCGCAGACCGCGAACGACTTGACCGGGATGCTCTGCGAGGCCGCCAGCATGAGCGACGGGCTGGACGACACCTGGCCGATCTCGAAACGGCCGGACGCCACGATGGCGACGCCGTCGATGCTCGGACCACCCGGCTGGATCACGAAGTCGAGTTTTTCCTCCTCGAAATAGCCGAGGTGCTTGGCCGCGACTTCACCGAGCTGGTTACCGCCGCCCAGCCATCCGAGCTGCATGTTGATGGTCTTGGTACCCGACTGCGCGAACACGCCGCGCGTCAGGATGGTCGGCGTCGCAAGTGCGCCGGCGAGCGCGGCGCCGGATTTCAACAGGCTGCGGCGCGAGAAAGGTGCTGTCATCATCGGAGTTCCCCTGAATGGCCGACCAACTTCGGCTCGTTGCTTCGGATCAAGCATTCGTTGGCCTGCAGTTCACCATCCGGCGTGCAGGCAATAGCCATTTTCCGAAGATCGGAGTTGAGTTTATGAGCGAGCGGCCGCACTCTGGAAGAACAAAATTTCGATAGTGGTGATGCCAATCCAGCATCACCCACGGGAGGCCGTCACCCAATGCATGCCGTCGTTCTGCGCTACATCGACCAGGTCGCCCGCCTGGGCTCCATCCGCCGCGCCGCAGGCGCACTCAACGTCGCATCGTCGGCGGTAAACCGGCAGATCCTCAAGCTGGAGGCGGAAATCGGTACGCCGCTTTTCGAGCGCGTCGGCAATGGCGTCAGGCCGACGGCGGCGGGCGACTTCGTCATCCGCCACGCCCGCGACACGCTCGCAAAATGGCAGAACGTGCGCACCGACATCTCGGCGCTTGCCGGCGATGTCCACGGCGAGGTCCGCATCGTTTCGATCCCGGCGCCGATCGTCTCGATGATCCCGCGCGCCATACAGGCAGCTTCGCGCAGCCATCCGCATATCGTCTTCCACGTCATCGACGCGGCGCCGAACCAGCATGCCGAGGAACTGCGCGCGGGCAGGCCCGACATCGCGCTGCAGTTCATCGACAAGCGCCAGAAGGGTTATCAGGTGATCGCCCGCATCAAGCTGAGGCTCGGCGCGGTGATGCGGCCAGAGCACCCGCTGGCCCGCCGCAAGGAACTGACGCTCACCGAATGCGCCGCCTATCCGGTGTGCATGCTGAGCGACCCGTGGATCCTCAACGCCACGGCCGAGGCGGAATTCACCCACAGCGGGGCGCAGTTCCGCACCGTTCTGCTCAGCAACTCGCTGGCGATGACGCGCGAAAGTCTGCTCGCCGGGCTCGGCATCGGCTTCTTCACGCCGACCGGTTTCGTCGAGGAACTGAAATCGGGGGAACTGGTGCATGTGCCGCTGGCCGAGCCGGAACTGTCGGCCAGCGAAATCGGACTGCTGATCCATCGCGAACGGCAGTCGTCGCCGGCCGTGCGGGTGCTGGGCCAGCGCCTGATGGAGGAGTTCGAGTCGCTGCAGCGCGACATCGACCACATCGGCCAGCGCTCTTGAGCCAGTCCTATCCGAGCCTGACCGGCTTGCCGGAAAAACAGGACTCGGTCGCGGCGTCGGCCAGCATCTGGGCGCGCAGCCCATCGTGTCCGGACGGCGACGGCGCCTTGCCGTTCTCGACCGCGTCGATGAACGCCTCGACCTCGTTGCGGTAGGCGGCGGCATAGCGTTCGAGGAAGAAGTTCTGCACCGGATCGGCCGACACGCCGCCGGCGCCGGCAAAGGTGACCGTCGTCTCGAACACGTTTCCAGCCGACAGCATGCCCTTCGAGCCATGCACCTCGATGCGCTGGTCGTAGCCATAGGTGGCGCGGCGCGAGTTGGATATCTGGCATATCCTGCCGCTGGCGGTCTTCAGCAGCACCGCGGCGGTGTCGACGTCACCGGCCTGGCCGATCTCGGGGTCGACCAGCGACGAACCGACGGCGTGCACCTCCACCGGCTCCTCGCCGAGCAGGAACCGCGCCATGTCGAGATCGTGGATCATCATGTCGCGGAACAGCCCGCCCGAACGCGCGACGTAGGAGGCCGGCGGCGGGGCCGGGTCGCGCGACAGGATGGTGACGAGTTCGACGTTGCCGGCCAGCCCGTCGTCGAGGCGTTTCTTCAGCGCCGCAAAATTGGGGTCGAAGCGGCGGTTGAAGCCGATCATCAGCGGCACGCCGGCCTTGGTGACGCGCGTCAGCGTCTTTTCGATGCGCTCCGAACTGAGGTCGACCGGTTTTTCGCACAGGATCGCCTTGCCGGCTGCGGCCGCCTTGTCGATGAAATCCGCATGGGTGTCGGTCGGCGTGGCGATCAGCACGGCATCGATACCCTCGTCGGAGAGCAGATCGTCGACCTCGCGCACCGGCGCTCCGGTGGCAGCCGACAGCGCCCGCGCGCCGTCGGGCAGCGGGTCGGCGATGCCGGCCAGCCTGGCGCGCGGCGACGCGGCGATGGCGCGGCCATGGATCTGCCCGATGCGGCCAGCGCCGAGCAATGCGATCGAAATCATCTCTACATTCCCTTCCCGAAACAGGCACGATTCAAAACAGAATAAACATTCCAGATTGACCAATCAATGGAATTTGTGTTTCATTCTTGAGCCCGAAGCCGCACCGTGCGAAGTCTTCAATCACAGCTTCACGAGCCCGCACATAGAGGGGCCGCATGTCAAGGGAGGACCCCGTGCTCGACGTCATCACCATGGGGCGCGCTTCCGTCGACCTCTACGGCCAGCAAATCGGCAGTCGGCTCGAGGATGTCACCTCCTTTGCCAAGTCTGTGGGCGGGTGCCCGGCCAACATCGCCATCGGCACCGCGCGTCTCGGTCTGAAGTCGGCTATCATCACCCGCGTCGGCGACGAACAGATGGGCCGGTTCATCCGCGAGCAGATGTTGCGCGAAGGCGTCTCCGACCGGGGTATCGTAACCGACCGGGAAAGGCTGACCGCATTGGCCATCCTGTCCGTCGAGAGCGACCGCAGCTTTCCGCTGCTCTTTTACCGTGAGAACTGCGCCGACATGGCCCTGTGCGAGACAGATGTCGACGCGGCATTCGTGGCTTCGGCGCGCGCGCTGGTGGTCACAGGCACGCACTTCTCGCGACCCGGCACCGACGCGGCGCAGCGCAAGGCGATACGGCTCATCAAGGCTGCCGGTGGGAAGGTCGTCCTCGACATCGACTACCGGCCGAACCTCTGGGGACTGGCCGGCCACGCGGCCGGCGACAGTCGCTACATCGCGTCCGAGACCGTTTCCAACCACATGAAGACCGTGCTCGCCGACTGCGACCTCATCGTCGGCACCGAGGAAGAGGTGCTGATCGCATCCGGTGAAAGCGATCTTTTGCCGGCTCTGAAGACGATCCGGGCTCTGTCCACCGCGACCATCGTGCTGAAGCGCGGTCCGATGGGCTGCATCGTCTATGACGGCGCGATCTCCGACGACCTGGAGGACGGCATCGTCGGCACCGGTTTCCCGATCGAAGTCTACAACGTGCTCGGCGCCGGCGATGCCTTCATGTCGGGTTTCCTGCGCGGCTGGCTGGGCGGCGAGAGCCTGCGGACGGCGGCGACCTTCGCCAACGCGTCGGGAGCCTTCGCGGTTTCGCGCCTGCTCTGCTCGCCCGAGATCCCGACCTTCGAGGAACTGCAGTTCTTCCTGAAGAACGGTAGCCCGCACCATGCGCTGCGCAAGGACGAGGCGATCAACCATGTCCATTGGGCAACCACGCGCCGGCGCGCCGTCCCCTCGCTGATGGCGCTCGCCGTGGACCATCGTGGGCAACTGGAAGAGATCGCCGCCCGCGTGGGCGCGCCGGCAGGCCGGATCGGCGACTTCAAGGTGCTGGCGGTGAAGGCGGCGGCGCGCATCGCCGGCGGCCGCGACGGCTACGGCATGCTCATCGACGAAAAATACGGCCGCGCCGCGATGTTCGAATACGCCCGTCATTCCTTCGCCTGGCTGGGCCGGCCAGTCGAATTGCCGGGCTCGCGCCCGCTGCGTTTCGAGTTCGGCCAGGACATCGGCTCGCAACTCGCCGAGTGGCCGGTGGATCATTGCATCAAATGCCTGTGCTTCTACCATCCCGACGACCCGCCGGCGCTGAAGCAACAACAGCAGGAAAAGCTTCGGGCGCTTTTCGAAGCAGCCCGCAAGGTCGGCCGCGAATTGCTGATCGAGATCATCGCCGGCAAGCACGGGACGCTAGCCGAGGACACCATCCCACGCGCCCTGGAAGAGCTCTATGCACTCGGCATCAGGCCCGACTGGTGGAAGCTCGAGCCGCAGGCCTCGGCCGCGGCATGGCGCGAGATCGAGACGGTGATCGCCCGCAACGACCCGTGGTGCCGGGGCGTCGTGCTGCTCGGCCTCGAAGCGCCGCATGACGAACTGGAAGCGGCATTCGCCGCCACCGCCGACGCGCCGATCGTCAAGGGATTCGCCGTCGGCCGGACGATCTTCATGGACGCGGCGGAAGCCTGGCTCGCCGGCAGGATCGGCGACGACCCCGCGGTCGACGCCATGGCCGAGCGTTTCGGCCGGCTGACCGAGGCCTGGCTTGCAGCGCGCGGGCGCAAGGCGGCATAGTCCAGCGCGGAGGAGCAGAAAAATGACCACCACGATCCGCCTGACCATGGCGCAGGCGCTGACCCGCTACCTGTCGCGCCAGATGACCGAGATCGACGGCGAACGCGTGCCGCTGTTCGGCGGCGTCTGGGCGATCTTCGGCCACGGCAACGTCGCCGGCATCGGCGAGGCGCTGTACCAGGTGCGCGACGAACTGCCGACCTTCCGCGCCCACAACGAGCAAGGCATGGCGCATGCGGCAATCGCCTACGCCAAGGCACATTTCCGCCGCCGGATGATGGCGGCGACGACCTCGATCGGACCAGGCGCGGTGAACATGGTCACGGCGGCGGCGCTGGCGCATGTCAACCGGCTGCCGGTGCTGCTGCTGCCCGGCGACGTGTTCGCCAACAGGGTTCCCGACCCGGTGCTGCAGCAGGTGGAAAGCTTCGGCGACGGCACCGTCTCGGTGAACGACTGCTTCCGCCCGGTGTCGCGCTATTTCGACCGCATCACCCGACCCGAGCAGATCATCCCGGCGCTGGCGCGGGCGATGCAGGTGCTGACCGATCCTGCCGAATGCGGGCCGGTGACGCTGGCGCTGTGCCAGGACGTACAGGCGGAGGCCTGGGACTACCCGGCAAGTTTCTTCGACGAGGCGGTCCACACGATCCGCCGGCCACGGCCGGATCTTGCCGAGCTGAAGCGCACGGCGACGCTGCTGAAGAAGGCGAAGAAGCCGCTGATCGTCGCCGGCGGCGGCGTGCTCTATTCCGGCGCGTCCGCCGTGCTGGCGAAATTCTCGGCCGCGACCGGCATCCCGGTGGCGGAGACGCAGGGCGGCAAGTCCTCCCTGCCCGACGACGACGCGCTCAACATGGCGGCGATCGGCGTGACCGGCACTTCCGCCGCCAACCGGCTGGCCGAGGAGGCCGATCTGGTGCTCGCCGTCGGCACACGGCTGCAAGACTTTACCACCGGTTCGTGGGCGCTGTTCAAGAACGAGGGCAAGACGATCGTCGGCCTCAACGTCCAGCCCTTCGATGCCGGCAAGCACAAGGCGGTGACGCTGGTCGCAGACGCGCGCGAGGGGCTGAAAGAACTCGCCGCCGCCATCGATGGCTGGACGGCGCCGGCGGCGTGGACCGCCAATGCGAAAAAGGGCAAGGCGGAGTGGCGCAAGGCAGCGGCGCAGGCCACCGCCGCGACCAATGCGGCGCTGCCTTCCGACGCGCAGGTGATCGGCGCGGTGCAGCGGGCGACGGGCAGCGGCGTGACGTTGCTCAACGCCGCCGGCGGGTTGCCCGGCGAGTTGCACAAGCTCTGGCAGGCCAGGTCGCCCGGCTCCTATCATGCAGAATACGGCTTCTCGACCATGGGCTACGAGATCGCCGGCGGGCTCGGGGTCAAGATGGCAAAGCCCGACCGCGACGTCATCGTCATGGTCGGCGACGGCTCGTACCTGATGCTCAACTCGGAGCTGGCGACCTCGGTGATGCTCGGACTGAAGCTCACCATCGTGCTGCTCGACAATCGCGGTTACGGCTGCATCAACCGGCTGCAGATGGCGACCGGCGGCGCCAGCTTCAACAACCTGCTGAAGGACACCCGCCACGCGACCTTGCCGGAGATCGACTTCGTCGCCCATGCCCGGAGCCTCGGCGCGATCGCCGAGAAGGCGGCATCCATCGCCGACCTCGAAGCCGCGCTGAAGAAGGCAAGGACGAACGACCGCACGACGCTGATCCTCATCGACACAGACCCGCTGGCCTCGACAGATGCCGGCGGCCACTGGTGGGACGTCGCGGTGCCGGCGGTGAGTTCCCGCAAGCAGGTCAAGGCGGCGCGCAGGGAGTATGAGCGTAAGCTGAAGCTGCAGCGGGTGGGAGACTAGCATTGTCGCCTTTCGTCCCCTCCACCACGCTTCGCGTGATCCCCCTCCCCCGCTTCGCAGGGGAGGATCCAGTTCGCGGCCGGCCGCTTCGCGGGTCCTCCCCCGTTTACGGGGGAGGGGGACCGCCGGAGGCGGTGGAGGGGGCATGACGGCGCGAAGGAGAGCAGCTTGAAAGCAAAACTCGGCATGTCCCCCATCGCGTGGTGGAACGACGATCTCGCCGAACTTTCCGACGACGTCTCGCTGGAAGAATGCCTACGGCAATCGCGCTCGGCGGGTTTCACCGGCATGGAGATGGGCCGGCGCTTCCCGAGCGACCCTGCAGTGATGCTGCCGATTCTCAAGGCGGCCGACGTGACGCTGTGCGGCGGCTGGTTCTCCGGAACGCTGGTGAACGAGGACCTCGCCGCCAACAAGGACCGCATCCAGCCGATGATCGAGCTGTTCAAGTCGGTCGACGCGCCGTGCATCGTCTATGGCGAGGTCGGGCGGTCGATCCAGGGCGACCGCTCGAAACCACTCGCCACCAAGCCGAAACTCGCCGACGACGAGATGAAGGCCTATGCGCGCAAGGCGACCGAGTTCGGCGAATGGTGCGCGGAACAGGGCATGCCGCTCGCTTACCACCACCACATGGCCGCGGTGGTCGAGACCGAGCCGGAGCTCGACGCGTTCATGCGCCATTCCGGCGACGGCATCCCGCTGCTGCTCGACGCCGGCCACCTGGCGTTCGCCGGCGGCGACGTGCTGGCGGCGATCGACAAGCATCACAAGCGCATCAATCATGTGCATGTTAAGGACATCCGCCGCGCGGTGATCCACGGCCTCGACCACTCGAAGCAATCCTTCCTCGACGCCGTGGCGCTGGGAGCCTTCACCGTGCCGGGCGACGGCTCGCTCGATTTCGGCGCCATCGTCCAGCGCTTCGCCGACCACGGCTACGAAGGCTGGTTCGTGGTCGAGGCCGAGCAGGACCCGCGCAAGAACCCGCCGCTCCGGATGGCCGAGGTCGGCCACAAGGAACTGATGCGGGTGATGACCGCCGCAGGCTATACCGTCGAGACCCAGGGGTTCCCCGCGACGTGAGGCCGAAATGACCCCCGACAACGAAAATCCGTTCTTCCAGCCATTGTGGCGGCGCATCGCCATCGTGGCGGTGTGTTTCGGCTGGGCGATTTTCGAATTTTCCACCAACGCACCGTTCTGGGGAACGATTGCGCTGGGTTTCGGCGCCTATGGCATCTGGCAGTTCTTCATCGCCTGGAAACCACGGGCCGACAACGCCGCGCCGAACGATCCCGGTAAGGAGTGAGAAACATGTCGAAACTGCTGGTGAAACCGAGCGGCAGGCATGGCCGCGTCAACCATGTGACGCCGCAAAGCGCCGGCTGGACCTATGTCGGCTTCGACCTGCATCGCCTCAGGCCCGGCGAGACGGCGGCATCGGAAATCATTCACGATTGGACGCGCAAACCCTGACCCCAACTGGAATTGGCCGGAACCACCCATGCTGTTCCACTGGCAAAAGGTTCCATCATCCATCGGCGAAACAGCCGCGACCTTGCTCTGGCTGCGGCAGTACGACGAAGCGTTCAAGTATGCGACCGGTAAAGTTCCGCAAGAAATCAAAGCCTGGGTCCTGTTGAAACAAGGTCAGACTCTCAAAGCCAACGCCAACGCATCCGTCAATCTTGAGGGGCACCCGCAACAGACACCTCGCTGGAGGTTCGCATTCCCACTGGCATACGGCAATATCATCGAGCGCGAAGCACGCAAAAACAATCTCGATCCGCTTCTGATTCATGGACTCATCCGCCAGGAGTCTCGTTACGATTACAAGGCGCTGAGCCGATCCAACGCGATGGGTTTAATGCAATTATTGAAGGGCACCGCCTATGGTGTCGCCAAACATAATGGCATCACGCTCAACGCAACCGAAGATATCTTCACACCCGACATCAACATCCGGCTCGGAACCGCCTATGTTGCCTCGGTCTTGAAGCGAGCCAACAATAACGCCATGCTCGCAGTGGCGAGCTACAACGGCGGTCCAAACGCCGTCGCCAGGTGGCTTAAACAGCACCAGGCGCAGGGCATCTCAGACATGGACGTCTACGTCGAAAACATCCCGTACGATGAGACACGCGATTACGTTCGCAAAGTGTTCTCGCATTACTGGAACTACGAACAGCTCTACCTGCATCAACACAAAAACTAACTCGCCCGCCCCGAGACCGGCACTATCAGCTCCGCCTCGCGGCCGCAACTGCCTAGCTCAGCGACCGGCACTATCAGCTCCGCTCCGCGACAGCCACGGCCTAGCGCTATCGCTTTGCGCAGAAAATCTAACCCACAGCAGTCCAGCAAACAAAAAACGCGGCATCTAATGAACCGCGTTTCGAGTGCCACCACGGGCGGGGCACGAACATTTGTATAAACTAGCTTAGAGCTGGGTTCTCATCGCGCTTCGTGTCATTTTGACTGAAGCCAAGTACCTTCGCCCAAACATTGCCCTTACGGTTCAATGACTTCGACTCTTGCTCCACAGGCGCACTGGCAGCCGATTTCGGCACTTCATACCCGCACGTGTGGCAAGTTCTGCGATTGCCTGGGACTTTAAAATTACAACGCGGGCATAGAAAGTACTGCATAGTAAACCTCTCATTCTATTCGCAGTATAACACCGGAAAATCAAGCAGGGAAGCGAGCTCTCACAAATCTATCGGGATTTCGAAAATTTTTTACCTGTAGCTAACTTTCCCAAAAACCGTCCGATAAAATCCCCTGACATGCTATTTTGTTCAACAATTTCAGAAACAACGAAGGTCCGCAGCGCATGCGAATTATCATCACTTTTGAAACGACGCACAAAGTGCTTGCCGCCGAAAAGGCGCTGAAGTCGGCGAAAGAAATGAACTTTCGTTTTCGTCCAACTCCCACTCCGCCTGGTCTGACAGACTCGGTTTGCGGAATGGCTCTCGAAGTTCTGAACAAGGAGCAGAAACAAGTCATCGTCGACTTCCTGACGTCTCAACAAATTTCGCCTCAGGGTGTCTTCGAAGTCGAGCGCTGAAAGGCGCAAACGGTTTCGTTCAAAAACGGCTTGAAGCGGCTCCGCATAAACCCACCGGGTGGACACGATCGCTCTATCACAGTGCTTCGCTGCCACTTAAGAGTTCATGCGGCTTTTGGAATACAGCAAAAACTGCAAACCACACTTCCGAAGATTCGGAACCGCCTGAACCGCAACGTCGGCTTGCGTCCGCAGTCTCAGTCTAAATCTTCCTCCATCACAGGGTCTTTGCTATCTACGGCAAGCTCACAAGTTTTAGGAGACTTGCCGAACACTCGCTTGTCAAGAGATCTTTGACGGCAGAAATTTTTGAAACGACGACCTGCCTAGCGCGACATGACGCGAGCAAAAACACCATTCCGCATCCTCTTGCAAACCCTCGCCCCCACACACGCTTCGCGTGCGCTTCCGCGCTCCGACAATCGAACCACTGCATAAGTTGAAATGAGATTTAGATTTGAAATTGAGAATAAACGGCTTTAAACCTTGCTTGGCAACTTAGCTAATTCCTATTCTCCCCTTATACATCTTCTTCTGTTCTTAAACTCACCGCGACAGCCTAGTTTCATCTCACAAGCCTTACAGATCTCCCAGCGCGTCTATTTTGTGCGTCTGGAAGAGAGTCGGATTTGGTCGTCGCGCGTGAGTCTCTACGGCGTGGTGCGGTCGTGACCCGATTTGCAGCCTCCGCCGATTTCATGTACCCCGCTCACCACGCGGGTTCTCGCTAACTCAATAGAGAGGACATGATTTGAGCAACACTCAAACCGAAGCCGGTTCGGGCGATACCATCGCCGCAAGCCGGCAGCGCGTTCTTGTCGTCGTGAAACAGCCGCTCAAAGCGCTGGCTGAAGCATCCGACGATCAGCGGCTCAAGAAACTCCTGGTGCCGAACTCGGCTGACCATGAGCGTCTTGTGCGCACGCAGCTGGAGCACGACCAGTCGCTTCAGCACGTGGTAAGTGTTTTGAGCGATCATGGGATTGACGCTCGGTGCGTCATTCGGCATCCTGGCGAGCATTTCGAGATTCGCGACGACGAGAAGATGGTCATCACCGTAGGCGGTGACGGCACCTTCCTCGACGCGTCACACTCGGTGCTCAATGATGTGCCGATGCTGGGCGTGAACAGCGCTCCGCATTCCAGTTTCGGGCACTTCTGCCTGACCGATCGCAGCGGTTTCGAAGCCGCTCTCAGTTCGATTCTTTCGGGACGTCGAAAACCCTCATCGCTCCTTCGTCTCAAGCTGACGCTGGACAACGAGGTCGTCGACATCCCTGTTCTCAACGAGGTTCTCCTCGCGCACATCATCCCGGCTGGAACCAGTCGCTACAAGCTCGATGTGGGAGGCGAGACGGCGAGCCACAAATCGTCCGGTCTCATCATCTCCACCCCGAGCGGCTCGACCGGCTTCATGCGTTCGGCGGCGGGTCCCATCGCCGACATCACCGACGAGACGTTCGCCTTCTGGGTGGACAAACCGTTCAAGACGCCCGGCGTCAGCTTCCCTCTGCGGGGCGGCGAGGTCGTCGACGGCAAGCTCGTCGTCACATCCGAGATGATCGACGGCATGTTGTACATCGACGGAGCGCACATCCAGCGCCCGTTTCCGCACGGCGCAAAACTGACCGTCACCGTGCATGAGTCTCCGCTCCGCGCCTACGTCGACCCGGCGTGCCACGACCGCTACAAGTCGGATTCGTGGGCGTAGAGCCAATCGCAACCCGAAGATTCCTATGGAGAAACGCATGAAACTCTTTTCGAATATCACGAGGATGCTCGTGATCGCGGTTGTCGCGCTGCTCGCAATGGCCCCGTCCATGGCGTCAGCGCAGACCACCCCGTACCGGCCCAATTTCAGCGCCGGCACGCAGGTCTACATCGACCCGGCAGTGGCGAATCATCCGGACTTTCCGGTGTCGCTCTCCGGGCTCGAATCCAAGCTCAAAGACGCCGGCTCCGCGCACGGTGTCGTCTTCATCTCGGTCGCCGTCCAACAAACGACCGAGCGTGGCGGCGGCAATCTCGCAGCCGATTGGCTCGACCAGCTGCTTCTGCGGTGGGGCGGCGCCAACGGTTTCCCCTCGGACAACTATGTCCTGATGGTCTGGATGCGTAGCGCATCGAACCCGTCGGAAGGCTGGGTCGCGGTCAACGCCGGCGCCAACCTGAAGACGTACGGTCTGGGCAAGAGCATGCTCGATGCCGCTGACGGTCCGGTCGTTCCGGCTGTGCGCAAGTACATGCCGCAGGATCCCAAAGGCGCCTTCCTCGGTATCGCGGGCGGTGTCAACAAGGTCGTCGACGACTACAACGCCGCGCAGCAAAGCGCCAAGGACCGCTCCGACTTCATGGGTCAGCTGCCGATCTACTTCCTGATTCTGCTTGTCGCCGGCGGCGCCGTCGCCTTCTTCGTCGTGCGCTCCAAGGGCGCCAAGGACCTCAAGGCGCAGGTCGAGCCGCTCTTCAACGAGTGGAACGAGAAGATGGAGTCCGCCAACGCGCTCTACCTCAAGCTTCGCGGTGGCTACCTGGGCTTCATCCAGGACCAGGGCGACTGGAAGGGCAAGTTCTCGGGCTCGACCAAAGCCCAGTACGAAGCGGCTCTCACCAACTTCGCCGACTTCTCTGCCCGTCGTTCGAAGGCGAACGCGCATCTCGAAGAGGCGCACAAGCTCTGGCAGAAGGGCGACTACAAGGGCGTGCGCGAGATGCTGCAGAACCAGACCATCTCGGTCACCGGTGCGGACATCGCGCTCGAGGACGCCACGCTGTTCGGTGGGCTGGTCGTGAAGAACGACTACAAGCCGTCCGAGCTGCTCAACTCGATGGCGACGCTGTTCGACCAGACCAACAAGGCGCTGGCCGGCATCATGAAGTCGCTCAACGAGGCGCTCGCCGCCGGTTCGGAGCTGGACGCCGTGCAGGCGGACATCGAGATGAAGTGGGCGCAGGCGGGCGACAAGTCGTTCGCTCCGCACAAGGCCGAATTCGACGCCATCAACGTCGAGGAAGTCCAGGTGCGGCTCACCTACAAGAGCGACCCGCTCGCCGGCAAGGCAGCGATGCTCGCCCTCGTCGCTCGCGCCAAGACGATCCAGTCGAAACTGGCAGCCTGAGCGAGCCGACTGTGCGCGCTTGTTCTGAACAGTGCGCACAAATTTCGCGAACCAGGGGAGCCCATGCGGCTCTCCTGGTTTCGCGTTTTTGTCGCTCATTCGCGACATCGTATAGTAGTAGATCCCGCTTCCGCCAAACGCGTTTTGAACTGCCCCCGAAGTTCACGAACACCCGAGTAAATCACCCAGTCCCGCCGAGGATTTTGAAAATGTGGCAAAAATCGATCCGATCACTAAATTACCCTGGGCCGAAAGAGGACTTTGGAAATGTGGCAAAAACCGATCCGATCACTAAATCACCCTGGGCCGAAGGAGTACTTTGGGAAATGTGGCAAAAACCGATCCGATTTTGAGAAATCTTGATCTGTTTTTCACACACTTACCGGATGGCGCACGCACACTTGTAATTTCGTCCGCCGCTGGCGAGGTCAGTTCGAGTCGTGAACTCCAGGTCCCTGAGGGCGAGCTAGCTCGAGTCATGACCTCCGGGTCCGGCGGGTCGAGCTAGTTTGAGCCCTGACGAAAGAGGACTTTGAGAATGTGGCAAAAACCGATCCGATTTTGAGAAATCTTGATCGGTTTTTCACACACTTACCGGATGGCGCACGAACACCTGTAATTTCGCCCACCGCTGGCGAGGTCAGTTCGAGTCATGACCTCCGGGTCCTGCGGGGCGAGCTAGCTCGAGTCATGACCTCCGGGTCCTGCGGGGCGAGCTAGTTTGAGCCCTGACCTCCGGGTCCTGCGGGTCGAGCTAGCTCGAGTCGTGAACTCCGGGTCCCGGCGGGTCGAGCTAGTTTTAGCCCTGACGAAAGAGGACTTTGGAAAATGTGGCAAAAATCGATCCGATTTTGAGAAATCTTGATCGGTTTTTCACACACTTACCGGATGGCGAGTCTGTGCGACAGTTTTGATGAAAGGGGTCTTGCCAGACGCGTCGGTTGCATGCAATAGGCGCACAAAAATTTCTTCGTCAAGTCTTGCCACTTTCCGCAGCCAGAGCCAATAGGCGACGTTTTCATCCTGCGTGTTTTCCGCATTGGCACGCCGCAAACGTCGGAGTAATTTCTGAAGGAAACCAGCGGTCGCTACCGGCTCAATGAGAGTTATCCGACAATGAAAAAGCCAAACAATCCTCCCGTCTCGCAAGCACTCACCGACGAGTTGTTCTGGAGCTTGTTCTACGGTGACCTGGATCAGGTAGTTGGTCATGTCGTGATTCAGTCCGCGTTTCTCTGGGACGCGCGAATGAAAAAAATCGAGAGACGGATAGAAGAAGCCATCACCCGTGGTGCCACCGTCTGTGTCTTCATTCAGGCACCAAGCAGCTGGTATAAAGAAACCTTGACCGACCAGCAACAGGAGGAGTTGCAGGGCTTCTACAACAGATGCCTGGTCCTGCAGTCCTGGGGAGTGCACCTCAATCTGAAAAACAAAATACATCAAAAAATTGCAATACTCGATGGGAAGGTTCACTACGAGGGCAGCTTGAATATCATGTCCCATCGGGACACAGGAGAGAACATGCGTCGCTTCTCAATTCCGACTGAAGCCGACGTCATTGCAAACCTCCATGGCTTGGACCTTTGCTTGATATGCAACCAGGCGAGAATCAAAAATGGAACCGGTAGCCTAGAAGAAAACGCATTGGCAAAAGTTGGTGAATGCATTAAGCGTCAACGTAGGCATCTTGGGCTTTCCCAGGGGCAACTGAGTGCGCGCTGCGGAGTTGAAAGAACTCAGTTGTCACGGCTCGAAAGACTGTTCACCTCGAGCCTCTCGGTTTTCGCAAACATAATCGGCGCGCTCGACCTGGAGATCCTGCTCGTGCCAAAGCGGCACATTCTATGCGTCAGCGATTTTCTCGACCGCTTGCTCAACAACGAATTGACGGAGCGCCCAAACCGTTGGGTGACGAGTCGAGTCGAAGAAATCTACCGACTCTCGCCATTCTCGCTACATCTGCCCCCGGGACTGGCTGAGCGCAATACCCAGCAAAAAAGGGCGCGCTTTCGAGGAAAACCATCGGAGCCTTCTTCGCAATCGAACGATGAAGCTTGAGGACTTCGGTCTCGTTGCGGACCATTGACTCCCACACACAAACCACTCCTACCAGCGCCTGCCGCGGAGGTCTCAAAGCTACAGCGATTCGGATGTGTGGAGAACGGATCCGATCAGCACAAAACCTACCACGGCATCTAGTACCACTCCGTCCGAACAGACAGGGGACCAAAGTCACCGGCTAACGCCGATGAACCTCGCTCCCCTGCTGTGAATGAGTCAAACCCGCCGCTGCCTCATAACGAAACAATGGCGAGTCAAATTTTCCAGAAAACCTGTGCTACTTCGAGCAAACGTCCTTCTTCGCAGCCTTGCCGTCCTTGTCCTTGGGCTTCCCATCGGACTTCGACGGCTTTTCGACATCGGCGCACACCCCACACGGCTTCTTGGAACGGCGCTCCTTGGTGAGACCGGCGTTCACATGGCGTTTGCCCTGCGGAGTCGTGAGAAGCTCGATCTCGATGACACCATCGCCACCCTTCGCTTCGAGCACGTCTTCGGCGACGCACTTGATGATGTGGGCGGTGGGCATCAGACCGAGACTCGACGACGTGAGCCGGTCCGGCATGATGGGGATCGTGATGCGTTCGCAGCGGGCAGCCACGACGCGATTCATGGCGACCTTGATGGTATCGCGCACGGTGCCACAATCGAAACGTCCAGCCTTGCCGAGACCGACGATCAGCACCTTTTTCTGCTTGCTCTTGTCGCCGAGCGTGATGGTCAGGTGTTCACCCAACTCACCCGTGAAACCACTCGTCGACAGCTGCTCCGAGACTTTCTCTTCGGAGCTTGCCACCAGACCTTTGAGATCGGCGGCCAGGTTCATCCCAGAAAACTTCGCGAGCATGAGCATAGGAGTGACGGGTTCCGGTGCTTGAACGCGATCCTTGCCCGCTTTCAGCGTGGCAGATACGGTAAATTTAGCCTTCATGGAGAACTCTCCTGTTTGGACCGACGACCGCTACATCGCCAGCCCTGGTTGCCTTCCCAAACCAATGCCACCGCGGATGACACCAGCCCGGAAGTGGATTACTTAACTTGAACCAAAATCGAACCGACGCGACGCACTCACCACTCTTCACCAGGAGCGCAAGTTCGCAGCTACAACTCGACCATCAGACAAGTCCAAATATTCGGTCAACCATCCTTCCCCGCACACCTGACGCCACCCATGTCGCTGATACGACGGCGTTTTCTTATGGTGAATGTAAGACTGGATGCGGTTTTCGCGGAAGAAGTCCTGTTGGAGCAGAAAGTGAAGTTGACCAGTCAACGTATAAAAAACTACTGGTATAGTGCAATAACTACTTCCCTTAAACAGCACTAAAGTCTGCACAGTTAGCGCGATCCTGCCTACAAGTTCCAACGAATGCACTAAATGAATTGCGTCTCCTAAATCCGAAGAGCTGCTTCAAATAAACCTTTTCAGACCACGCTAGCGCAAAAGATAAAGGAAAAATTGAACCCTAGCGCAACTTCTCGCTGCCCGTTACGTAACTCAACAACCGCTTCCTGAGCGGCGCTTAAGGGTTAGATGAATCGACCGCTCGGCCTGCAATACGCGACATCGACTTATCGGTTTCGAGCAGACAGTTGCCTGGTGTCGGAACCCCGATGAGGAGCGTCAAAGTTCTATGGATCGTTGTCTATTTAGAGTTGAGAGATAACTGGTGTCTGAAACGATGAGGGACAAGCTCTGTGGAGCACAGTCCGTTTCAAGTCGACAGATGCCTGGTGTCGAAATCGATGCCGTGGTGTGGAGACGGTTCAAAGACATCCTTCCGTAGAACATTTGCCCCGCATCGATACCCCGGTCACACAGAACACTTGCCGCCCGCATCGATACCACAACCATTTATAGATGATCCAGACTAGGTCGCGAATTGTCACCGCATTTAGTATCACCCATATCACTTGCGCGACAACAACAAGCCGCCATCTAATCGTCCATTAGTAGCAACTCACCCAACCGGCGAATTCGCGCTGCGCTAACGACGCTAGTCAAGCACCTCTTAAATTCGGTCACATCATGAACATATAACGTTGTCATGAAATCCATAGCGCCTCTTGTTTGATATTGTCCCGCGGTCGTTTCGGCCACGCTGAATCCGGAGAACCGCGTACCGTTAACCCCAGATAAGGTTCACAAGCGGCAACAAACCTTGGGGCAGCGCATCGCCGATTTGTAGATTGCATAGGTCCACTTTTTTCACACCTTGCGACTTCTCTCCGCCTCCAGACATCTAACCTGAACCGATTCGCCAGACCACCCGCAACAGCGTGTGGTTTCTGCACGTCTAAGGTCCGATGAAGAGCGTCGTCGCGAGATGGTTTCTTCTAAACGCACACGGCTAGCCGTTCCTGTCACCAACGTGGTCCCGAGGAACGGCACGAGGGCGTCTCATCGCTTCGCACGGTCCGTCGACACGCAGCACTCCATGCTCGTGCCCGCGCGACTTTCAGAAACCGCAATCCGCTGTTGCAGTCGAGTTCGTTACGACGAACCACGCCAACTGCGGACGACCTTCTGACGAGGCAGCTTTCGACACAACGCGTCGATGACGGCGCGCTGAACCGACACCAATTGCTGGGAGAACCTATGTTGTTCAGAAATCTCACGCATGTGCGCGGTGTCCTGGTAATGGCTCTGCTCCTTATCATCTCGGTGATAGGTGCACAGCCGGCATTCGCGCAGAACCAACAGACGTGGCTGCCGGACTTCAGTCCGGACCGGCACGTCTACGTCGATCCCCTGCTTTCCAACAACCGGCAGGCGCCCGTGAATCTGAGTTCCATCGAATCCGATCTCATCCGCGAGGGTGAGCGGCACGGGCTCAAGGTTTACGTGGTCGCCACGCAGCAAGGTTCCGACCTGCTGCAGTCCGACATCCCCGGTCGAGACGCGCTCGACAAGCTCGTCTTGAAGTGGCAGTCGCGACCCGGTTTCCCGTCCGACAACTATCTCGTCGTCATGTGGGTCCGCCGAGCGGACAATCCCAATAAGGGTTCGGTTGCAGCCAACGGCGGCAACTGGTTCTCCGATTGGAACATGACCGGCGCCTATTTCTCGGACCCGCAGAACGGTCCGGTCATCCCCAACCTGCGCCGCTTCATGCCGCAGGACCCGGCCGGCGCCTTCGTCGCAGTTGTCCAGACGGTCAACAGCGATATCGACACCATCAAGGCTCGCCAGGCGAAAGCCGAGGCGGACCGCAAGCTCCAGGAGATGATGCCGTACTATCTCGGCGGCGGCGGGCTCGCCATCGCCTTCCTCGGCACGCTCATCTGGCTGCTCATGCGCAACTCCTCGCGGCGCAAGCGCGCTCAGAAGCTGATCGCCGACTTCGAGACCAGCCTCAACAGCGCCAACGAGCTCTATCTGAAGCTGCGCGACTATCGCGGTTTCCTCACCGATCAGGGTGACTGGAAGTCGCGTTTCAAAGGTCGCACGCTCTCGACGTTCACGGCGGCCTGCAAGGACTTCGCCGACTTCTCCGTTCGGCGTAAGGTCGCCAACGACACACTGGAGGCGGCGAAGAAGGCGTTCGAGCGCAATCGGTTTCCGTCCATAAAAGGTCTGACCGAATGCGAAGAGCTGCTCAGCAAGCGTGTCATCACCATCACCGGTGACGACCTGCCGCTGGAGGAAGCGACGCTGTTCGGCGGTCTGGTCGAGAAGGCGGACTACGAGCCGGGCGCGCTGCTCAACGCCATGTCGGAACTCTTCGACAAGACGAACAAGGCGCTGTCCGGCATCGTCAAGGCGTTCGAAGGCGCGCGCCAGAACAAGACCGACGTCGAACATCTCGACGCGCAGATCGACGCCCAGCGCAAGGACATCGAAGCCGCCGAACTCACGATGGCGCCCTACGAGGCAACCATCGCCGAGCTCAAGCGCGGTCAGGCGGCGTTCGTCGCCATCCTGTCCTCGGACCCGCTCGAAGCTTTCAGCGGGTCGGAAACCGTGGAAGCCGGCTTCAAGGCTCTGGGCGAGAAACTCATCCGCGCGATCGGCATCAAGAAGTCGCTGCCCGCGGTGAAAACCCAGATCGACGGCTCCGAGACCAAGGCAACCAAGAAGCGCGGCGAAGACGCGGTCTACCTGTACGTTCTCGGCGAGGGCGAAAGCCAGCCGCAGACCGCGCAGGGCGCCAAGTTCATGCTCGCCGAGAAGGGCTCCAATCCGGATACCTTCGTCGCCGATGCTCGCGGCAGCCTGAAGAACGCGCACGAACTCGTCTACGCCGCCAAGCTGGACGAAGCCGTGACCGCGAAGGAGAAGGCGGAATCGCTCGCCAAGCAGGCAAGCGACCTGGTGGACGACATCGTCGCCGCCAAGGCCTGGGTGGAAACCAAGGTCACGCCGGCGCGCAACACGCTCGCCAGCCTCCGCACCGAGCTTCCCGACGCCGACACGGCTGTCGTGGAGCTCAAATCGGACTTCCTGGCCAAAAACTATGGAAGCCATCCGACTGCGGTCGACGAGTCGCATGCGACCGAGAAGGGCACTCCGAGCCTGCTCGCACAGGTAAAGGTGCTCTACGACGCGCAGAACTTCGTCGGCGCCCGCGCGCTCGTGAAGAGCACGCAAGCCGCGCTCGACGGCGCCCGCACCAAGCTCACGCAGGCTCACGCCCTGCTCAAGGAGCTGCGCCGCCTGCGCCAGGACAGCCGCGACACCGTGGCGACGTGCCTGACGACCGCTCAGCGCCTGCGCGCCAAGCTGCGCGACAACGCCTTCACCACGGCAGCTGCAACCGACAACGCATTCGCCGAGGCCGACCGCAAGCTCGGTCTGCAGAAGGCGGAAGCGGACAAGAAGATCGCCGATTGGCCGGCGGTCAACAAGGCGGTTCACGAGGTCGTGGCCAGCTTCGATGGTTTCGACAAGGCGATCGACGCGCAGCGTCGCGCTTACGACCAGGCCAAGGAAGACTTCGCGGTTCTCGACGCAGCCATCGGCTACGCCGCACCGAAGGTCGCCAACGACGTCACCACCGACGATACCAAACGGGCGCTCGCGTCCGTGCGGACCGCGCGTGGACAGCTCCAGAACAAGCTCAACACCGCCAAGTCCGACTGGGTCGCACTCAGCCGCGAGATTGGCGAACTGAAGGCTGACGCGGATGGAGCCAAGGAGCAGGCCGAGCTCGAGATCAAGACCTGTGCCGAGGCGCAGTCGGCCTACCAGTCGGCAAGCGAGAAGATCAACGAGGTCAACCGCCGGTCATACGGCGAAGGCGTCGATGCGGACCTCTCGACCGCAAACTCGCGCCTGCGCGAGAGCTCCTCGTACTTCCGCAACAAGGACTACGCCGAGGCGAAGTCGAAAGCCAAGCAAGCCTACAAGGCAGCCGAAGAGGCTGATGATGCAGCCGAGAGCCTCGCTCGTCGTCGCAAGCGCGACCGCGAAGAGGCTGCGGCAGCTGCGGCTCGCGCTGCGGCAGCCGCCCTCCGCGCCTCGCAGCAACGCAGCAGCGGTGGCGGTTTCAGCGGTGGCGGCTCGCGTACCGGTGGTGGCAGTTCCGGCGGAGGGGGCTTCAAGTCCAGCTCCGGCGGCAGCAGCTACAGCGGCAGGAGCGGCGGCGGCAACTACTAGCCTTCGCTCAGCGTCGAGACAAAAATCTCGACGCCAATGTTGTTGTTTAAACCAAAGGAGGCGGTGCAAAACAGCGCCTTCTGTTCGTAGCGAAATTAAACGGCTTGCCTCGTGGCGAGCCGTTTTCGACTCCAATCCGTCGACTGTTCGGAACCACTCCGGCAGCGACTCAACGACCCAATGGGTCACACGAAAGGTTCAATCACTATGACACCCGGCACCATCATCACCATCGCCGCCCTCGTCGGTCTCGTCGTCCTCGTCTGGAAGTGGGACGCCCTCCGCCAGCTGCTCCGCATCAAGGGCAGCCAGGCCGTCGCCTCCGGCACCACCGCCGTCGAGCGCAACAAGGACCGCTACAAGCAGCTCAAGGCACTCCTCCCCGCCCAGCGCAACAACGTCGCCAACTGCATGGCCACCGTCGATGACGTGACCAAGGAACTCGGCGAAGCCGAGAAGGCCCTGGACACCATCAAGGACGAGTACAAGACCGCCACCGAGATGGGCGCCTCCGAAGCCGCTCTCGACACCCTCGGCAAGCGCTTCGAAGCCGGCGAGCAGAAGGTCGACCGCATCAAGGGTCGCCTCGCCGAAGCCAAGTCCGCCTCCGACGAAGCCCAGACCGCCCTCGATTCCACCATCGAGAGCATCAAGGCCTTCGGCGACAAGATCGAGGACAGCGAGCTCGCCAGCAACCTGACCAAGGCCCTCGAGACCGCCGCCGCCGCCAAGCAGCAGGCCAAGGACATCAACGACAAGCTCTCCGAGGCCTCGGCCGACTTCGACGCCGTCGACCACGACCTCAACGTCGCTCGCGCCAAGAACAAGCTCGGTGACGGCACCGCCGCAGACCGCGAGCTCGACGAGATCAAGAAGAAGGCCGGCGCCAAGTCGGGCCGCTCCAAGCTCGACGCGCTGACCAAGGGCACCTCCAACCCGCCCGCCGGCGACCAGCCCCAGAGCTGATCGGCATCGTCGTCAACGCTGAGCTGAACAGCTCCGCTTGAGCTGACTCGCCACTGGCATCAGCATGAGCTGAATTGCCCTCGGCGCCCAGCAGTTCAGAGTTCCGCTGCTGGCTGGGCTTCCATGCTCAGCCAGCAGTTCCAATCAGAAATAAGCGGTATCACATCCGGTACCGCGCCCTTGTCAGGGTCGCCTATCGCATCACGCCTCGCGTGGTGAGAGTTTTCCGCGGCACAGCCGTCGCTTGCCGCAGTCTGAGCCTGGCATCGGCTCGTCCGTCGATGCCTTTCCAGGCACGAGCATCCCGCTCTGCCTCACAGGACCAACGTGTCCAATCTGACTGGAGAAATCAACATGACCCCCGGTACCATCATCACCATCGCCGCCCTCGTCGGTCTCGTCGTCCTCGTCTGGAAGTGGGACGCCCTCCGCCAGCTGCTCCGCATCAAGGGCAGCCAGGCCGTCGCCTCCGGCACCACCGCCGTCGAGCGCAACAAGGACCGCTACAAGCAGCTCAAGGCGCTCCTCCCCGCCCAGCGCAACAACGTCGCCAACTGCATGGCCACCGTCGATGACGTGACCAAGGAACTCGGCGAAGCCGAGAAGGCCCTGGACACCATCAAGGACGAGTACAAGACCGCCACCGAGATGGGCGCCTCCGAAGCCGCTCTCGACACCCTCGGCAAGCGCTTCGAAGCCGGCGAGCAGAAGGTCGACCGCATCAAGGGTCGCCTTGCCGAAGCCAAGTCCGCCTCCGACGAAGCCCAGACCGCCCTCGATTCCACCATCGAGAGCATCAAGGCCTTCGGCGACAAGATCGAGGACAGCGAGCTCGCCAGCAA
Source organism: Candidatus Obscuribacterales bacterium (assembly GCA_965228855.1). GTDB lineage: Bacteria > Cyanobacteriota > Vampirovibrionia > Obscuribacterales > Obscuribacteraceae > JADYXR01. The sequence goes on from CBDDIJ010000002.1 coordinate 75,723, forward strand.
CCTGACCAAGGCCCTCGAGACCTCCGCCGCCGCCAAGCAGCAGGCCAAGGACATCAACGACAAGCTCTCCGAGGCCTCGGCCGACTTCGACGCCGTCGACCACGACCTCAACGTCGCCCGCGCCAAGAACAAGCTCGGTGACGGCACCGCCGCCGACCGCGAGCTCGACGAGATCAAGAAGAAGGCCGGCGCCAAGTCGGGCCGCTCCAAGCTCGACGCGCTGACCAAGGGCACCTCCAACCCGCCCGCCGGCGACCAGCCCCAGAGCTGATCGGCGACCAGGCGTTCGGCTGGCTTGCTGTAAGGCAGGCCGGTCGACGCCAAAACGCCACCAGCATGTTCGTCTGATATGCAAACAAGCTGAGTGGCTCAGTTGAAAGTACGTTGTTCAGCTGAATTCCGCTGCCGCCTGGGCTTCACGCTCAGTCGGCAGTTTGGTTGCGTATCGACACCGCACCCAGTGTCACCGCATGCTCGCACGCGACTTGCGAGTAGTCGAGTTTTCTAAACCGTTCCCAGGTTTGCGAACGGTCGCCTCAGTTCACTTCGCGTCGGCAACATCGCCGGCGTTTTCCGGCACGAGCATCCCGCTCGCGCTCCAACGGACCAAGTGTCCAATCTGACTGGAGAATTCAAACATGACCCCTGGCACCATCATCACCATCGCCGCCCTCGTCGGTCTCGTCGTCCTCGTCTGGAAGTGGGACGCCCTCCGCCAGCTGCTCCGCATCAAGGGCAGCCAGGCCGTCGCCTCCGGCACCACCGCCGTCGAGCGCAACAAGGACCGCTACAAGCAGCTCAAGGCGCTCCTCCCCGCCCAGCGCAACAACGTCGCCAACTGCATGGCCACCGTCGATGACGTGACCAAGGAACTCGGCGAAGCCGAGAAGGCCCTGGACACCATCAAGGACGAGTACAAGACCGCCACCGAGATGGGCGCCTCCGAAGCCGCTCTCGACACCCTCGGCAAGCGCTTCGAAGCCGGCGAGCAGAAGGTCGACCGCATCAAGGGTCGCCTCGCCGAAGCCAAGTCCGCCTCCGACGAAGCCCAGACCGCCCTCGATTCCACCATCGAGAGCATCAAGGCCTTCGGCGACAAGATCGAGGACAGCGAGCTCGCCAGCAACCTGACCAAGGCCCTCGAGACCGCCGCCGCCGCCAAGCAGCAGGCCAAGGACATCAACGACAAGCTCTCCGAGGCCTCGGCCGACTTCGACGCCGTCGACCACGACCTCAACGTCGCTCGCGCCAAGAACAAGCTCGGTGACGGCACCGCCGCCGACCGCGAGCTCGACGAGATCAAGAAGAAGGCCGGCGCCAAGTCGGGCCGCTCCAAGCTCGACGCGCTGACCAAGGGCACCTCCAACCCGCCCGCCGGCGACCAGCCCCAGAGCTGATCGGCGCCTGACTGACTCCGGAAACATCAATCGCGGTTGATGTTTCACCGGCTGGCTGCGTAACTGATTGGAATAAACTTCCGTCGGTTCCAGCCAGCCGGTTCGGTCGTCAGTCTTTCGAAACGGTTGTAGGACCTGGTCCTTCAGTCGTTTCGATTTTCAAACCAAGTCTGCTAAATGCCCTAGTAGAAGATTTCGATTGTGTCAATGACAGAGCGACGAAATCTGCTAAATCCGTCGCTATGGGATCGACGGAGCTGGTTCTACAATCGGTCTGTCAATGACACAGCGACGGAATCCGCTAAATCCGTCGCTCTAGGATTGACACTGCAGGTCGGCAAAAGAAACACCGGCAGGCACAGCAGTCCAGCCCGTCCTTACTGCTTGATCACCCAGCGCAACCAGCGCATCGCTTCGGCAACTGCAGTCGCCGAAGCCGGGCAGCCACGCGGCAGCTGCGGTCGGTTTCCGTCAAACATTTCAGAAATCGAATTCAAACAATCCTCGCTCGAGATATGGTCGAAGATAGGCTGCCAGAGCAGCCGAATGCGATTCACCGTTTCAGGCATCGGCCCGAAAACATTAACGAGCGCATCGCAATACTGCCCAATCAACCAGGGATACGCAGTTCCCTGGTGCCTCGACAAATCCCTGTGATACGGATCCGGATGGGCGAGCCCGCACCCAAAAACGCCTTGATAGCTCGGGTCCGAAGGCGACAAAGTCCTCACTCCCATCGGAGTAAGTAACTCCTCCTCCACCACCCGCAGTATCGCTTTTTCCTGATCGACGGAAACGCACGATACGGCAACGACACTGCCAGCAGCTGATTACAGCGGACACTATCGTCCTTCCTCTTACTCTGCGGCACACCCGTATCGATAATATCGAACAGGCAAGAGCGCTCCTCGTTCCAAAACTTGCTCATCGAATTCTTGGCTTGCTCAGCCAGTTTCCTCACTCGCGTCGCATCGTCGTGCGTGACGGTTTCGGCAAAAAAGGCTACTGTTTCCAGGAAGTTATACCAGAGAGCACATAGCTCCACAGCCTTGCCGGAGCGCGGCGTAATCGGCATGCCCTCTACTTTGGTGCCCATCCAGGTGAATGCTCTGTCCTTATCTGCACATCGAAGCAAACCGTCATCCGGGTCGACGGAAATCCCCTGGTTCGTTCCGTTCACAAAATGGTCGATTGCGGAAATCATCTCCGGAAGCTGCTCGGCGACCAACTCCTTGTCCTGAGCAACACGGTAATATTTATATAGAGCCCATCCCCACCACAGAGTCACGTCAGCAGCTTCATAATCGAATCGCGGCTCAGTTTCGCCACTTTTAAGATCCAGCACCCAGTTCGGCATGATACCGTTTTTAATACCAGTCGCCTGGGCGCGAAAAATGTCTTTAGCGGCATCGAACCGCCGCGTCGAAACAGTCAATCCCGGCAGAGCCAGCATGGCAGCGCGTCCGCCGCTGTTATACCAGGGATATCCTTCTATAACTGATTTCATCGGTTCATCGTTCCTAGTCGTAACAAGAAACTGATCGCATGCAAGCAGCATCATATCTGCCCTCTGCGAATTATCCAGATTTGACCGATCGATAAGTTCCTTTTGACGCGCCACCACCTCTTTCAGAGCAACGCCACAATCCGGCGCCTGCAGAGGCTTTTCATAACTCGCACCCAAACAAAATGACTTGTCAGCCTGCAACTTCGCCGAAACAGACCCAACTAAATAAAGATCCTCAGTATTCGGAAGTCCCCTGATAGACTCGATCGGCCAGTCGAAATCCCACCACCACTGCTTCTGCGATTCATATTTGCCATCACCCCAGGTCAGGCACAGACGGCTGTTCTCATCCAATATAATCACGCTCTGATTGGGAGATACAAACTGCGCATAGGTTTTATCCGCCGACCCATGCAGCTCTCCATGCATATCTCGGAAGCCCACCAAAAATTTGCAAGTCAATTTGACGTCGTTGCGCGCCGAATCATCTTCCGGAATCCAGTGATATCCCATATGCACTTGATCGGTGCCCCACGGGTGTACCAACTGTTTCACCAAATAGTTTCCATCAAACTCGAAAACCCAGGTCGGACAGGGCAGTGGCGTAAACGACTCCATGAACTTATAACCTGTCGGTGATACCACGCCTGATTCCCAATGGTTGGTAGACAGCTCATAGTCTCGCCCGTTGATTCGCAACACTTCTTCCACGCGAGACAAGATCAGATGCCGGTTCACCATCGGCTTGACAGCAGAAACCAATACCGCATGATACCGCCGGCGGTTCGCGCCGGAGATCGTCCCCATCGAAAAACCGCCCAGTCCATTCGTCACCAACCATTCGCGGTTATCCGGCCTGTCGCGCGACGGATAGACGACGGGGATCTCGTAATTGAGCTCCGGATATTGAGATTTCAGCCAGCCGATTATGCCGAAAGTCATGCCCAACTCTCGCTAAAAAACGCGTGCCGTTTCATCCAATTTTTATGCGCCATAAGTCCCAGGTTGGAATCGTCGAATCTCTTGTGGTACTTCGTTCCCGGCAGAAACTTTTTCCAACCTCAAATACATAAAGCTTGGCGCCGGAGCAGTTTAAAAGTTACCTTTCGATTCAAACAAATGCGCCCACCAGCCTACATACGCGATTTCGAAAGCGATACGCCCTGCAATTAAACCTTAATCAGAGGCACGCTCTCACTGGAAAGTTTTGAGCGCCGCCACTCCGACGTGTTCCGCGAATGCGAGCCAGCGTCGAGTTTTTGGGCCTCGTCGAAGCGTTTTAACAGTGTTAAAACATCGCGATAGTTACCCAAAATCATCTTAGTTTCCGGATGGTTCCTTCCCAACATGCGCTCTTTAATTGCGAGCGCTTGTTTGTAGAACGGCTCCGCATCCGCATATTTGCCCCAGGCGTGATAGAGCATCGCCATGTTGTTCGCAACGATCGCGACGTCAAAGTGATCGCGACCGAGCTTGCGCTCGTACTTGCGCAAAAGGCGACGCAGCAGAGGCGCCGCCAGGGAAAACTTTTGCTGATACCAGAACGTCTCCGCCAGACTTTCCAAGGTGTAGGTCAGTCGAACGTCGTCGCCGTTGCCCTCTGCAACTTCAAGCGCTGCCAGAAAATGCTGCTCAGCCGATGGGTAATCGCCAGCCGCGACTGCGGTTTCAGCGGCACTTATGAAAACGTCGTATTCATCTGGCATGGCGCAGCACCTGCAAATCCAATTGGAAATATATTGTACCACCGCGTCTACTATAAAGCTCCGCACCCGACACGCTTCGAAACCCGGCATATGCCAACACTCCATCCCTACTATAAAGCTCCGCACTAGACATGCCCCGAAAACAGGCATACGCCTGCACTTACGCTCAACGAACGCTCTCGCTCACCGCGTTTGTCTATGACAGAATGCCGGAATTCGCGAAATCCGTCGCTCTCTCGTAGCCACGGCATCTCTACTATAAAGCTCCGCACTAGACAGGCCCTGGAAACAGGCATACGCCCGCACTTACGCTCAACGAACGCTCTCGCTCACCGCGTTTGTCTATGACAGAATGCCGGATTTCCCAAAATCCGTCGCGCTCTCGTAGCCACGGCATCCCTACTATAAAGCTCCGCACCCGACACGCTTCGAAAACAGGCATACACCTGCACTTACGCTTCACGAAGGCTCTCGCTCACCGCGTTTGGCTACGACAGAATGCCGGATTTCCCAAAATCCGTCGCTCTCTCGTAGCCACGGCATCCCTACTATAAAGCTCCGCACCCGACACGCTTCGAAAACAGGCATACACCTGCACTTACGCTTCACGAACGCTCTCGCTCACCGCGTTTGTCTATGACAGAATGCCGGAATTCGCGAAATCCGTCGCTCTCTCGTAGCCAAAACGCCCACGAGAATCTGCCTCAATAGATGCACATACTCAAGAAGCTCAGAGGCAAAGGCTTTCAAGGTTTCGTCCCCAAGAACTCTTATTGCGCTCTATAGTACTAAGAGGTGTAGCACGCAAAGACAAAAGTGACAGCAAAGAAAAAACGGGCTCGTTAGCCGACCATGCCCAAGGGTTTCCCCTTGAGACATGGCCGGCTTCGAAACCGCTGATTCTTTAGCCGTCTTTTTCATACTGCTCCTTGCAGAATCAGTCGAGGTTGCGGTGGACCGCGATGGTCTCGGTGGGAACCCAGGCGCCCTTGCCGTTCTTGGCGTTCTTGTCCCACTTGTGGCGAACGCTGTTGAATTCGAGGCGGAAGTAGTACCCGAAGAACCGCGCACCCTTGCCGCATGCGAAGAACGAATCCGCGAACCAGTCGAGGGTCACGATCTCTTCGATGTTGGCGATGCGCTCGTCGACTTCCAGCTTCAGGACGATGTCGCCCGTGCGGCTGGTGGTGTCGTCGGGCAGGTCCAGAACCAGGTTCGCCTTCTTGATGGAGAAGTTCACCCGGTCGTGAGCAGCATTGCCCCACCAGTTGTACCTGGCGAGACTCCACTTGCTTCCCCAACCGAAGAACCGCGCCAGCCGAAGGGCAAACGCCTTGTCCGGGCGAACCCGTCCTTCGTCACCGATGCACTTGTCGGCGATTACCACAATCGCGTGTTCCGGGGATTGAATCCCGCGCTTGATCACCTTGCCGGCGCGATGCAGGCCGATGATTTCGCAAACACGCGCGCGCAGGTCGTTCGGAACGCCCTTCCGGTCCAGGTATCCCTTGGCCAGAATTGCGCCTTCGACGTCGTGACGGTCCAGGTCAATGGAACGCCCGATGTCGTGAAGCCACGCGGCAACCGGAATGACGAACTCCTTCGTGACCTCGTCCATCATGCCCGGAAAAGCCCGGTCAAGCTGAGCGGTCAGACTGAGAGCAAGGTCGCGCACTTCGTCACCGTGGACGTAGTCGTGGCGCGTCTGCCCCTTCGAGTTCTTGTCACCCTTCTCGTAAACTGCGAGGAGCTCGGGGTCGCGATACATCGCGTCCCGAATCTTGATGAGCTCCTGAATGGTCATAGTCGTCATAATCTCCCTTGGTTTAGAGACGAACACCACCGTGGTGTCCGCCTGTGTTTGTTGAAAACGAAAACGATGTTCTCGGCGCAGTTTCGGTTTGGACGAACGAACGAGACCCGATCAGCGAAATGCTTAACTACATCTGGCTATTCGGCTTGTCTGTTTTTCTTTGTCTCTAGTTGTCCTGGTTTTCTTATGCGCTTAAATGAACAACTCAACCTATCAAGCGCCTTTGCGAGATCTCAAGAGGAGCAACATAAACTCCTACTCATATCCGTCCTTCTACTAAATCCCAAAGTATCAACAATCTCCCAAAGCATCCGCAAAACGGGCCTTTCAGGACGGTCAACTCTCCCGACGCTCTTCGTTGTCTATGAGCGATAGATGCGATGACGATTTTCCAAAAATTCGTCTCGTAAATAGGGTTAAGGACGTTACCGCCCGGCACCCGCCTTCCAAAAGTCAGTCAAAAAAAAGAGTGATACCTCAATCGGTACCACTCTTTCAAATTGCTCGCAGGACCGGTGCTGCCCTCGGTAGAAACCATCCCTGGTTACTCTCTTCTGGAGTACCTGCGTCACGTCAGTCAAACTCTAATTCGGATGATACCGAACTAGAATCTAACATCTCTTTTATGCCCAGTCTGTAGGGTTTTTACGAGAAATTGCAGATAATTACGCGGGCGGACCATAAGGTGGTGATGGTGGCGGAGGCGGCGCGCCGCCCTCTCCATGCGAAGAATCGCCAGCTGAGCCAGGTTGAGAGGCACTACCCGTACCACCAGGAGTGGTATCGAAGTCATCCTCGTCGTAAAACTCATCGCCCTCACCATCAGCGTTATCAGCAACGTCGGCGTTCATCTCTTCTTCATTTGTGGCATGAAAGGACATCTCAGCTGCAGGCTCTGATGGAGGCATGGGAGCTGGTGTAACCGCAGCTGGTTGGCGTTCTGAGTTTATGAGTGTCACCAGATGCGCCACCAGACGTTCCGCCTGACTGCGCCCTAATTCGTCCCAGTGAGGGATTCCAAATGTTTTTTCCGAGTATTCATCGGCTTCTTCGTCAGTCCATCCTATTAAATCGAGGGCGCGACCAAGAACAGTCAAATAGTTTTGGTCAGTGACTTCTCCGAGAGTTACGGCTTCCGAAACGGGCGCCGGAGCAAATGCCGGCGGCGGCGGTGCCGATGCCCCAGGTGTCGCAGGTGCGCCAGGTGTTGCTGAGGTGCCTGGAGCGCTCGGTGAACTGGAACTCGGAACGCCAATCATTGTAGGTGGCGTTGCAGATGTTGATGGACTCTGCTGTTGCGCTGCTGCAGCGGCGGTAGCAGCAGCGGCTGCGGCGGCCGCTGCCTGTATGTGCGGCGGCGGAGCAGAGGTTCTGATCTCGGGTCCAAGAGTAATTTCTTGAGGAGGCAGGACCGGTCTCGGTTCCTCGCGAACCGGCTCGGCGGGCTCCATTGGCTGCCAGGGCGAGTCTGTTTCACCCGAAAGTTCTTGCTTCAAAGATAGCGAGATGACGAGCTGTCTGAGTTCATCGATCTGCCTGGAGATCTCGATGAACCGCCGCTCGCAAAATGTTCGCATTCCGATTAGCGATTCGAGGACGACTTCCGGATTTCCGGGCGGCGTAGGCATGCCGATTAGCTTCGGCGTAATCAAACCTTCCGCTTCAATCTGCGGGCGAATCTGAGATGTCGGCCACCCCTGCTCGACGAGTTCCTTGATTCGCTCAAGTATGGTCAAATCTTCGGGGCGATACTGACGCTGCTGCCCGCGCCCCCGTTTGATTTCCAAGCCGAACATCAGTTCCCAGCGCCGAAGCTGGTGAACCGAGAGCCCCAACCTGGCGGCTACTGTGTTGATAGACATCATATGGTCTTGAGACACCATACACTCTCCTGTCGTCTGGACCGAAAACGTCAACCTCTACTAGGTTACACGAACTAGCGAAGCTAAGCTAGCTATGCATTTCGTACCCGCTATTCACGGTTCTAACCGTCCCTTTTTTATCGGAAACCGAAAACTGCCTACTAGATCCATCAGTATCTAGTTTCTCCCGGCAAGCCCATACTCGGCACCGCTTCGGTTTCGCATCAAATTTCCCGGTCGCCTTTGGCTACGCCACAATGACAGATTTCGCCAAAAGCGGCATTCTGTCATAGACAAACGCATCGAAGGCGGATCCATCTATCTCCCGAAAGCTAGACCAGAACAGCGACTTGCGATTTAAATTTATACTTCTGCATATAGTAGCGAGATTCCTAATTCCCGAAAGCCAGCCCAGAACGTCCGCTCCAGCTGTAACGGATACCAACGCATATAGTAGCACAACTTCAAAAGCGAAGAGGCAGAGACCTGATGGTCTCTACCTCCCGCCCGCCGTCAGGGCTTAATCTGACGACTTAGCGAACGACGCGCAGCTGACCCATCTGGTCCGTGTACACGTAGCCGCCGTAGCGGTAGTCGTAGTAGGCGGTCACCAGGCGGTAGCGGCCGGTTTCGCAGGGGCGACCCCAGCGATCGAAGACGACTTCGGGCACGCGCACGGTGATGGCTTCCGAACCACCGCAGCCGGTGTTGCAGCGGTCACGGTAGACGGGCGCCGGCGTGTAAACGCGCGGGTAGTCGTAGCGACGGTTGTCGTAGCCGCGGCGATCCCAGCCACGATTGTCCCAGCGACGGTTGTCCCAGCCGCGGTTGTTCCAGCCGCCGTGATGGTGACCGGAGTAGATCGACAGCCCGCTGCGGCCATCGCCGATGCGGATGGAGAGACTCTGTGCCTGAGCCGTGCCGCCGACGAAAAGAGCCGCCGCGAGGACGGACAGAACGATTGCGAACTTTCTCATGGTATTTGTCCTTTGTGAGGCGTCCGCCTGAGAGGTTGTCACCGAACACACGTTCAGTTTCCGAACCAAACAAGGAGACGCCTGTGGTGATACAGGCTGTTTGTGCCAGACAGCGCCAGTGCCTGTGATGACTGGTGCTGTTTCCAAAACAGAAAGCCTGCCTCTCTAGAACCCGGTCTCGACCCGCTGCTCAAAATTCAGTGTAGAAGTCCTGAAAAAGCACAACGGATATGGGTTTTTGAAAAGCCTACTTACAGTGGAGCGCGAGAAAAAATAGTGATATGACGGTAGCAAAGGCGAAACCTGGTAAGCAATCAGGAATAAGCAATATTGAGCGGTTTCATGTGCAAACTACGAAGAAAAACCTTTGAGATATCACCTCTTTACAATTAGCAGACAGAAAAACATATCTAGTAATTTCATGACGTATAGACAGGAGAATAGTAAACTCCAGAGGTCGCATTCGGCAGGCGTCTGCGCAGCCGACGAGGCGGCGTGCTCGTGTTGGGAGGTTCACCGTGTCAGAAAACAAGGCAAACAGAAGAGCCATCGTTATGGTTATCGACGGCTGCGGTATAGGCGCTGCGCCGGACCATGAGGCGTTTGGCGACCTGTCGAACTGCCATACGCTAGCTAACGTAGCTCGCGAAACTGGCGGTCTCACCCTGCCAAACCTTGCGCGACTGGGTCTCGGACAAATTTCCCCCATAGAAGGCGTCGACAAGTCGGCGACGAAGCTCGGGCTCTTCGGCAAGCTTGAAGAGGTTTCCAACGGAAAGGACACTCAGACCGGACACTGGGAGATGATGGGAGTCGTCAGCGAGACCGCGTTTCCGATGTACCCGAACGGTTTCCCAAAAGAAGTTATCGATGAATATTGCGAGTTGACCGGAGTTTCCGGCGTACTCTGCAACAAGCCGGCGTCCGGCACCACCGTTCTGGAAGAACTCGGCGAAGAACACCAGCGCACTGGACTGCCGATCGTCTACACATCAGGCGACAGCGTTTTCCAAATCGCGACCCACGTCGACACCGTGCCGCTACCTAAACTGTACGAATGGTGCGAAACCGCTCGCAAACTCCTCGACGGTCCTCACCGCGTCGGTCGGGTGATCGCCAGACCGTTCACCGGCACTCCCGGCGCCTACAAACGACTGTCGGGCGACCGCCGCGACTACGCTGTTCCACCACCGCGCAAAACCTTCCTGGACGTTCTCAAAGACGAAAAGCGCGGCGTGTTCGGCGTCGGCAAAATCGAGGACATCTTTGTCGGTCACGGTCTCAGCCACGCCAAACACACCGGCAGCAACAAAGAAGGTCTGCAAATCACGCTCGACACGATAGCGAATCAATACGCCCTCAAAGACTGCCGCATCGGCGGAGCTCAGGACGACAAACTCTCGATGATCTTCACGAACCTCGTCGATACCGACTCGCTTTACGGTCACAGGCGCGACCCCAAAGGTTATGCCAAGGCACTCGTCGAGATAGACGAATGGCTCGGCAAAATCCTTGCGGCGATGCAGCCCGAAGATTTGCTGCTCATCTCGAGCGACCACGGCAACGATCCGACCGCCAGAGGCACGGACCACACTCGCGAGTTCGTTCCGATCCTGGCTTACAGCCCGAGTTTCGAGAAGCAAGCGGTTGACGTCGGCATCAGAAACGGTTTCGCGGATGTCGCAGCAAGTCTTGGAGACTGGCTGGGCGCGGACTGGAAGGGACCAGGCGTCTCATTTGTTTCCAAACAGCAAGTCGCATCTTAGAATCGAAACCGTTTCGAGTTAACGCCTGAAAGCGTCGCCGCATTGCCACTCATAGATCACAATTTTAGAAAAGGAAGTACTCATGCCCTCTCTGAAAAATGCCACCAAGATCGACTTCACATCAAGCCTTGACGGTTTCAATCATGCCAAACAGTTTGACCAGAGCGTTATCGATTTGATTCGCGCAAACAAGGACAAGAAAATGGTTGTGATTGTCGATAGCGGGCATGAGCTCCCCTCTGATACACCACATGTGGTATCGGATCATTTAAACCTGACCGGTACGAATCCGCTAATAGGACCTACTTACGAGGGCGGTCCGCGCTTTCCCGTGATCAACGACGTTTACGTCAAAGTGATCGATACACTCGACCCGAAGAAAACAATGCCACTCAACAATCCTTTGGGCAGCCTGCCTTCGGGAATCGTGGCCGGTTTGAAAGAGGGAGTGGTTCCGACCGCGGAGGACATCGAAGCGATGCGCGAGATGGGCGCAGAGTTCTACTGTTACAACCTCGTACCGGCGATGCTGGTGGCTGGTCAAATCGGTTTAAAAGTTCTGGGTATCGTCGTTCCGGCAGGTCAGAAGCTGGATAAAGACACGGCCAAATCGCTCAAAGGAGAGTAGTTGAGATGCACGACACTTTGGTTAAACCAGTCGATTCAATCGTGGAATTTCTGTCGAAAGCCGGTCCAAAACCGGACTTCGCGGTCGTGCTCGGCTCGGGCGTTCAGGTCCTCGATCAGTTGCACAATTCGCGGTCGTACATGTACAAGGAGGTCTTCGGCATCGGACCGAGCGTTGAGGGTCACACCGGCTCGCTTACCATCGGTCAGTTGAGTGCCGAGCCATCGCCTGTGGTGGCAATCTTTCGCGGACGGTTTCACCTCTATGAGGGTCACGATTGGTCCGTAGTCACACTCCCCACACAGGTTGTTACCACGTGGGGGATTCCGAAGTTGCTTTTGACGAATGCGGCAGGGGGGCTGAACAAAAGCTTCTCGGTGGGCGACTTGATGGTAGTGACTCACTACCGCGACCATCTCAATCCTAAGCTCAAAGCCGAGCGCGGTCTTCTGGACCAGCTCAGGATGCAACCGGAATCGTGCGAAAACGGTTTTTCAAAACAGATACAGCAAGTGGGCAAACGTCTGGAAAGCGACGGGCTTCGACCGTTGCAAGCCGGAACTTATGCGGCTTTACTCGGTCCAAGCTACGAAACACTGGCTGAGATTGAGATGCTCAGACGCATGAAAGCCGATGCCGTGGGGATGTCGACGGTTCCCGAGCTGCTCACAGCCAGAGGCACCGGCACCGAGGCGGCGGCGATTTCCGTCATAACGAACGTTTGGAACGACCAGCCCATGGGTGGTCACGAAGAGGTTCTCGAAGCTTCGCGCGAGGCATCGCAGCGCCTGAATACGCTGCTGAAGCATTTGGTCAACGAAACTTCATCGTGACAACATATTGCTTTTGCTTTACGGTGATCGACTCTTAATCACCAGCGATCGAAGCGTAAAAGTCAGCTCTAGCGTGCGTTTCCAGAAAGAAATGCAAACCCTCGCGCAAGCACGCTAGCGGACTTGCTCGCATAAGAAGAAATATTCGTATTAAAAGCTCGCACGCGCTGCTTATTTTTAGGGCGCTTACTGCCGCCCTTCACTGCGAAAACTTTCACTGCCGAAACTCCTCTCAACGACCAACCAACAAATAAGAAACTTCGGTTCTGCATGCGTGTTTGTGCAGTTCTCGGAGAGCGGAATTCGAACAACTGTCGCTGAAGGGCATCGCCAACAGGGGTCGCGCATCAGTGCGAGCCTTAACCAAATTTACGAGGAGTACCAATGATCCACGCCACAATTCTGACCGGCAAAGACCGTCAAAAAGCGGAAACTTTCATTCGGGGCACCAAGCACGTCGTGTGCCTGTCCGACATCGTCGGGTCAGTGCTCACCGTCTCTGTTTCCCGGTCTGCGTACATGCAGGTCAAGATTGACGAGGAAGACATTCTGGGCGTCGAGGTGAAACCCGACACCCGCGATTTCGACCTCGCCCAGCTTCTGACTCGTCCGAAGAAGCCGGCGCCTCGCCGCTCGCTCTTCCAGTCGCTGCGCCGTGCCGAACCGGAGGAGAACGAGGGTCCCGCCCGTCAGTTCACTCTGATGTTCCGCGACGGCAGCCCGACTGCCCGCATCGTTGCGACTTACGAGTTCCAGCTGCTCGAAGCGCATACGTTCACCTCCCAGTACAGCTCCCACTTCGACCTGGTCGAAGGCACCACCAAGCCGGCCCGCTTCACCACCGACGCTCGCAACGTCGCGACGGCGCGGGACTGCTGGCATTGCGGTGCAGCTGTGAAACCGGGCACCACCTGCCGCAACTGCGGCAACTACCAGCCCGCCGTGGAAGAGCACGCCGAAGACGAGTAACGCAGTTTCTTTCGGGTGGATGCGGCTCCGACACTCACTCTAGAGTCCTGCTCACGAGGTGGTTCTCTCGAGGGTGAGTTGCTGTCCGCATCCACCGATAAATCTAATAACCGAAAGGTAACAGCCAAGTATGAACGTGCTCCTGATAGCACCTCGTCGCGAACGTTTCCTGCCCGTCTTCCGCACCATCAAAGCGAAGCTGGGACGCGACAAGCTCACGTGGTTTTCCGGCGCCGCATCCGACCTGAAGAAGAGCCTCGCCGACGGCAAGGTCTTTCTCAATCGCGTCAACGTGCGCGCCGGGACCGACAGTGATGCCGAACAGGTCTCGTTCGCCGACTACGACTTAGCCTTTGTCGACCAATCGCTCGACCCGGAAGCCCCGACCATGCTCGACTTCGCAGGCACCGCCCGCGGAACCGAACTGGTCGAGGCGTTGACCCGGGCAGGTGTGGTCGTCATCGGCATCAGCCGCGATGGCGCATGCAATGACGTGCTGGCTGACGCCGGCGCAGTCATGACGCTCGCTCACGAGGACGCCGAAAAGCGCCTCACATCGATGCTCTACGAAGCTCGCCGCATGGTGCGGGACAACACCGCGAACCCGGGCGAACTTCTCGCGCTCACGCTTCGACAGCCGTGGGCCGCATCGGTGTTCATCGGCGGAAAGGACGTGGAAAACCGCGTCTGGCCCGCTCGCGTGCGTGGCACCATCGCCATCCATGTGGCAAAAGATCAACCCCGCGGGTCCTTCGACAACGGCGCACGGCTCGTGCGTCAGGTGTTGAAGAAGACCGGTTACGACCGCGTCGTCATCCCCGCACAGGACAAGCTGCCGAAGGGCGCGATCATCGGTCTGGTCGACATCGTCGACTGCGTCGATTCGTCGTCGTCCGCCTGGTTCGAGGGCCCCCTCGGGTTCAAGCTCGCCAACCCGCGCGTTCTGCCGACACCCATCCCGGTGTCCGGCAAACGCCGCTTCTGGCGCGTGCCCAAGACCATCGTCACCAAGATCCGCAGGCAGCTCATGGAGGCCGGTCAACCCGTTAGCTTCTAGTCAGTGGTAGTAGGCACGCTGACGACGAAGTAGACTGACCTCCGGCGAGAGACGAGACCCCACAAGGGTTTCGCCTCTCGCATTGTCTGATTTTACTACTATAGAATCTAGGATTCACCATTCCTCGAAAGCCTCTCGCATCGAGCTTCTCAGCGATCTACTACTATATAATTTAGGAGTTATCATCCCTCAAAAGCCTCTCGCATCGACATTCTTGGGATTTCAGCCATTTCACTAGCCCGATTTTGGCTATCTGGCAATGACGCTTTTCCCAAATTCCGTCATTCTGAGAGCGACAGCGATTCGCAGCGACAGTCCGCTTCGCGGTTCAGCATAGCGACGGGAGACACCGCCTGGATGAAGACACCTCCAACTTCACCCCCCCTCTCGCGCTAACTGACACTAGAGATCTTGAGCGGTTTTTCTTTCATAAAAAAACCAAAATCGCCTGTCGCAACTCTAAAATCCAACAGCTACGATCTTTCAAGCTTCGCATGAAGAGCCAGCTTCACGCAACTCGACATTCACAGATTAGCTCCATACTATCTTTCGCGAGCGCATAAATCGTCGCTAACCCCTGCCGAAACCTATTGAGCAGCTTGGGTTTCAAACCGTAGGGTTTAGACGCTTATCTCTTAAAAACTCAGAGTTTTAAAACTTAGAACAGAACGTTAAATACCCCGAACTCTCTTATTACCTGGAGCCCCGCAGGCTCTCGCAGTTCACAGCGGTAAACCATTGCATTGCGTGTCAACGACGTCAAAACGTCGCGCGACGCAGCGTTCACCTGACGATTCATCCGGGCTCACCAAGCTGTTTGGCGAAGTGAGTCACTTTCACTAACTCGTGCGTGTCAAACGCTAGAAGGAGGGCAAAATGGCCCATGTTATTCTCAGTTCGGCGCTGCCGGACAAAGTTTTGCTCGCGTCCCTTGCCCACTCAGGTTGGTTTTGGACGTTGTTCGCAGGCTCTGTGCTCGCCTGCATCGCTGTCTATCTGATTCTCTGCACAAGTCGAGGCGTCTGCCCGTTTCCTCACGGACGCAAGAAGAAAGCCGTCACGCACGCGAAAGAGCCGCTTTCCATCAGCCGGTCCACTGACAGAGCACGTTCGGCACCCAACACGACGAACGCCGAGACCGCTCCAATGAGCACCATGGACGGGACGGTGAGCCTGACGGACAAAGACGAGACGGAAACCTCGCTCGCATCCGGTGTCGCTGCATCAGTCCCGACGCAGCAATCGGTTCCGCTTGCAGCTTCCGACCCGATTCGCCAACCGCTCCTCAACGACTTGCAAGGAAACATTCTGAGCGGTCACGGTCGAGACCACGCGGTTCACCTGTTCATCAGCTTCTCCACCGACGCTGAAACCGCTCGCGCCTGGTTGCGGAAAACGGCCGAGACCTACGTGGTATCAGCTGCGGTGCAACAGGCACGATCAAGGGCATTCAAACTGCAGAAGACAGACGGCGGCATCTTCGGTCACATCTCACTGTCTGCAGCGGGCTACACTGCGCTCGGATTTACTCCGGCGCAATTTCCGCAGGCGGTGAATCCACAACGTCGCACCACACATGGTGGCTACAGCGACGTTTTTGCAGCGGGCATGAAGTCCCGTCAGCGCTACCTGCTGGACCCGGCTGTCTCGAATTGGGACGAGGGCTTCCGCACCGAAATCCACGCACTCGTCATTCTCGCCGGTGACAACGCGGACAGCGTCCAATCTGCAGCCAGCACTCTCACCGCCTCACTCACCAATACCACCGGCGACACCATCGGCAAGGTTGTCGCTCGCGAGAACGGCACAGGGCTGACACGCCAGCTCGACAAAAACAATCCCGGCTCTGTCGCTCACGTCGAACACTTCGGTTACGTAGACGGTCGCAGTCAGCCACTCTTCCTCGAAGAGCAATTAGAGGCGGAGAAGCGCGCCGGTGGAATCTCCACCTGGGACCCTAGCGCGCCGCTCTCCCTTGTCCTTACCAGAGACCCGCTCGGCAAGAGCGATACCAGCTTCGGCAGCTTCCTGGTTTTCCGCAAACTGGAACAGAACGTGCGCGGATGGAACCGCGCCGTTTCAGCTCTGGCTGCGGAACTTGGCGTGGACGATGAACTCGCCGGTGCGATGGCGATGGGTCGCTTCAAAGACGGCACTCCGGTGGTCGAACAAGGCACATCGGGTCGCACGGATGTGCATAACGACTTCGACTTCTCTGGCGACAAAACTGGCCGGCGCTGTCCGTTTCAGGCGCACATCCGCAAGGCAAACCCGCGCGGAGAAGCCGTCGGCGAAGGCGATCTCACGCTGGAAGCAGAGCGCGGTCATCGCATAGTGCGCCGTGGCATCCCGTATGGCGGCGACCTTACCACTTCTGCCAACGCGGCAGACCAGCCGGAAGGTGGCGTCGGCTTGCTGTTCTTCTGTTACCAGGGCGACATCTGGGAACAGTTCGAGTTCATCCAACGCCGCTGGTGCAATAACCCGTACTTCCTGGAACCCCAGAAGTCGAAGGCACCAGGCTACGACGCCACCGGTCTCGACCCCGTCATCGGTCAGGCTCACCCGACCAGCCCGAACCCGGCAAAACCGGCAGCAAACTGGCCCAAAGGCTGGGACAGCGAACCGGCGAAAGTTCAGGAGCAACTCGCAAACTTCGTCACCATGAAGGGCGGAGAATACTTCTTCTCGCCCAGCATGAGCTTCTTGCTCAATTTATGACATGCACGCGGCTTGAGACAGCACCGCCTACGGTGGCGAAGCGAGTAAGCCACTCACGAGTGGCTAGTTGAACCATTACTAACTTTGGTCACCAGGTCGTGGCGCCAGGACATGCTGGAGACCGGCAAGCACTCGCTCGGCTCATTGCATCAACATTCGCGCTGGGTCATCTTGCTGGCTCTAAAGCGTCGGCTCGCGGTGTCGGCTCACAGCATTGGCTCGCACGACTGTCTAAACAAAAGGCGCAGAAGCAGCTCGTTCCCAAACGACTGCTTCTGCCGCTTTTTGTCATTTCAGCTAGAGCTGTTTGCGGAACAGAGCCTTTTCGGCGCTCTTAATTTGGTTCGCACATCATTAAGACGAGCTTTCGAGACACCCTAACCCTGAAGGCCGGACCATCTTGGTGCGAATTTATATAAATTGCGCTAGCCCCGCGAGCCGATACTCAGCTGTCCTTCGTAATACAAGGACGCTAAAAGCCGCCAGTCAGACAAGCGGATTCGCCGGAACAACTTAGCCTGCGGGGCTTCAAGCATTTGTAAAGAGGACGCGGACCATAAATAGAATTGCGCCCACCGCGACTGCTAGCAAAAGTAGTCACTTGGCATTTCTCCTCTCTCGAGTCCGGCAACAACTTTCACCAGCACCACCGCTCGAAAAACCAAACCATCCGCCTCTAGCAACCGCTATGAGGGGAGATATTGCCATGCCGTGATACCGCAGCGATGCGAAATCACACAACTGTCCTGGCGAGCTTGTGACGAGGCTCGTCGACTCTGCAGAAACTGCAACTTCACAAAACGGAAGGTACATCTATGCTCGATCAAATCCTGGCTCTCTGGTGGGCGATTCCCGCCGTCATCGCGTTCCTCGCTCTCGCCTTCTTGGCGTTCAAGTGCATCAAGAACATCGGCGGTACCGAAATCGCAATCACCGAGCGTCAGTTCATCGGCGCCGAACTCCCCCCGAATCGCGCCTACGCCCTGCCCGGCCAAGTCGGCATCCAGGCGCGCTATCTGGCGCCCGGTCTGAAGTTCATCCCCTGGCCCTTCGTCCGCGTCGTCGAACGCCAGCCGTTCTTCACCGTCGGACCGGATGAACTCGGCATCGTCACCTCGACCGACGGCGAACCGCTGCCCCACGGCCGCATCTTCGCCGAAGACAAGGCCGAGGAGAAGCACGACAACTTCCAGGATCCGCTGGGCTTCATCAACAACGGCGGCGTCCGCGGCGAGCAGCTTCGCTATCTGACCAACGGTCAGTGGAAGCTGCACAGCAAGCTGTTCCAGGTCCGCAAGATCAAGAAGACGTACATCCCCGACGGCAAGATCGGCGTGGTCTACGCTGCCGACGGCGCCTCGCTGACCGCTGGTCAGCTGGTCGGTCGCTCGGTCGCCGGTCACGACAACTTCCAGAAGGCGGAAGTCTTCCTGCGCAACGGCGGTCAGAAGGGTCCGCAGGTCGACATCCTGCTGCCCGGTACCTACAACATCCACACCGGCATGTTCAAGGTCGAGATCAAGGACGCGATCGCGATCGAGGACGGCAAGATCGGTGTCGTCGAGGCGCTCGGCGGTGAGGCTCTGCCCAAGGGCGACGTCATCGCGGATTCGCCGGACGGTCACTCGAACTTCCAGGACGGCGAAGCCTTCCTGAAGAACGGCGGCAAGCGCGGTCCCCAGACCTCGATCCTGGCGCCGGGCCGTTACTACGTGAACCCCTACCTGTTCCAGGTGACCACGCGTCCGCAGACGACGGTGTCGCAGGGTCAGGTCGCGGTCCTGATCGCCAACCACGGCAAGGACCCGTCGGAAGACGTCGTGCTGGACGGCGAGGGCAACCCCGCTCCGAACCAGCCGCGCAAGGACAACGGCCCGCTCGAGGGTCAGGCGAAGGACGGCGCCGAAAACCACCTGAACGACGGCAACCGCACCCGCCACGTCGTGCCGGCCGGCTACCGCGGCATCCAGAAGGATGTGCTCGGACCCGGTCGCTACAACATCAACCCGCTCGTTCACCAGGTCGTGATCGTTCCGACGACCACGCGCTCGCTGCACTGGGCGCAGGAAGGCGAGAAGGGCGCCATCGCGTTCGATCCGTTCGAGGTCGTGTCGCATGACGGCTTCTCCATGAAAGTGGAAGTGCGCTGCCAGTATCGGGTCCTGCCCGAGAACGCGCCGTACGTCATCGCCAAGCTCGGCTCGATCGAAGAGCTGGAGCGCAACGTCATCCACCCGCAGATCGACGGCATCTTCCGTGCCGAGGTCTCCAAGTCGCCGGCGATCAACTACCAGCAGTCCCGCGCCGACGAGCAGCGCAAGGCCGAGGCGGAAGTCCGCACCGACCTCGCCAAGTACAAGGTGGAAGTGGTCTCGGTCATGATCACGAACATCCACCTGCCCGAAGAGCTGATGAAGACGACGCAAGAGCGCAACCTGGCCGAACAGCGCAAGTCGATGTTCGACGCCCAGGAGACTGCCGAGAAGCGCCGCATCGAGCTCGAGCAGACCAAGGCCAAGGCCAACAACCAGGCGCGCATCGTCGAAGCCGAGACCGGCATCACGGTCGCCGAGCACGTCGCCGCGCAGAAGGTCAAGACCGCCGAAGGCGAGGCGAAGCAGATCCGTCTGACTGCCGAAGCCAATGCGGACGCGACCAAGCTGGCCGGTGACGCCGAAGCGACCGCGAAGCGCGCCGTCGGTGAAGCGACCGGTGACGCCTACAAGCGTCAGGCGGACGCCATGGGTCAGGGCAACATCGCGCTCGTCGAGGCCCTCAAGGTCGTCGGCGAAGCCGGTCTGCGCATCACCCCCGACATCGTCGCCGGCGGCAGCGCTGGTGGCGACGCGGGCGGACTCGGCGCGGTGCTCGTCGCGCTGCTCACCCAGCAGATCGCAGCCAGCCAGAAGGGCACGGCTCCGACCACCGAAGCGGCTCCGGCTGCCGAAGGCTCGGACGCGAAGTAACCGCGGCGGCTAGCGATTAATCGTCGCCGACCGAACGCAAAGGCTGCCACCAATCGTGGTGCCAGCTACGGGGGCGGGAACTCTCTTAACCGGGAGTTCCCGTCCTTCGGGGAAGCGATGGCGGTCATCGAAAGATGGCTTCCATCTGCTTCTTTTCCCAAGATCGTCTACTATACTTTCGCGTATCAGCCAAACCGGGAGAAGCCCTACCAGGCATGGCTTTATAGACTTCCCCCCAAAAGAAGAGCCCCCAATCAACTCTCAGTGTCTACGACAGAACGACGGATTTCAGAAAAATCGTCTACGAGCCATAGACAAACCGACAGACCTGACCGAACACCAGCACGCGAGGAAGTCCGCAAACCCGAAACTGGCAAGCCTTCCGCCCGCTCAGACATCCCTCCCTAGAAACTAAATCCTATAGTAACAGTCCAACGGAAGTCCGCAAACCCAAAGCTGGCTAGCCTTCCGCCCGCTCAGACGCCCCCTAGAAACTAAATCCTATAGTAGCGGCCCTCTCCAGAAAAAAAGCGGTGCCACACCGCAATTGGTGTGGCACCGCCAAAGGTCACATCAGACCTTGCGCAGCTGCTTGAGCAGCGAAACCAGCGTCTCGACTTCCTGATGGGAAGCCTCGCCGTCGGAGATGACGATCGTCAGACCGCTCGGATGGCCGTTGACCATCGGCGGCATGATGTGCGCGGCGAGTTCGTGAGCGGCATGCAGCGCATAGTCGAGGTCGACGCCGGAGGCGGTGACTTCGATCAGGATGTCGTGCAGCTCGCCGTTGTCCAGCGCCGGCTGGTTGGCGTAGGCGTCGTAGGCGTTGATGTGGTGCTGTGCGACATGAAGGGCCGCAGCATGAAGCCCGCGATGAATGGTCGCCACGATGGCGGTGTTGTCGTGCGCGGCACGAGCAGGCGCGAAGGCCGCAGGGGACGCGACGGGCGCGGTATCGGCCGAACGATCGACGTTCAGGGCGGGGGTCTGCTGTTGGGTTTGGTCCATCAATTTCTCCAGGTGTGTTCAGGTTGCTTGCAGATAATTGGAAAGCCCGACTTCACTAAGTCGCGCCTTCCCCAAAGTAAGCTCGGTATCACGACCGCAAAACGCGATCGCTACTTCCGACACGACGTCGCCTGGGCGGCGTCGCAAACGTTAACGGTTCAGAATCAAAAACGAGACTGAACCGGCAAAGCAGGAATTACCGGTGCGGAGGCTCGCCCGGATTGCGATCCCGGATGTTGGGACGCGAAGCGCCACCACTGCCATCCTTCTTGCCGACCGCGAGCGCGATCACGAACAGGACGATGGCGAGGAAGACGCCGCCGACACCGATGAAGATGGCGCCCTGAATGAATCCCGCGATGAAGGCGATGATCCAGAGAAGCACCGCGGTGAAGGTTCCGTCGACGCCGATCTGCATGTTGACGTGCTCGAGCACGCCGGCACCGAAGGTGGCGACCACGAAGGCCCAGACGACGTCGGCGGCCAGCGCGACCATCATGATCTTGCGGATCACCGGCGGTGCCTTGGCGAAGGCGATCAGGAGCAGGGTGCCGAAGACGGAGCCGACGACGGCGAAGACGGCACCCTGGAAGAGCGCGGCGACGAAGACGATGATCCAGCCGGAGACGCCGGTGAGGCTGCCCGTCGGAACGCCCGCGTAGGCGCTGAGGATGCTGGTGCCGAATGTGGCGAAGAGCGTCGCCCAGAGCACATCGAGCACGAGAACTGCGAATGCGTACTTTTTCAAGAAGGACATGTTGATTCCTTTGGAAAGAGGTTTCAATTCACGACAACTCGCGCAAACCCAAACGCCGAACCAGACCCAGAAACAGACGCACGTGCCCTAACCACAAGCCCCGAATGGAAGCTTGAGTGCTGGAGGTTTCACTGGTGCGGACTGTGTGAGTAAGATTTGGTTTGAAAGAAATTCCGTTTGCGTTCGAGCGAGAAGTGCTTCTGTACTACCAGGCAACACACGCGCGCACAATATTTATGTGTTAAGAGCTATAAGCGCGCGCTTGATCACAAAGCGCAATAATTGCACCTATGGTTCCTAAACCGCTTACAGGCACGCGTTCTCCACACGCATATCCGCAGGACATCGACAAACTGTCAGTACACAATCGCGTTTTCGGTTTACATCGATCGTTGAACTCAGGTTCGCACAGTTAGCGATATTCGCAATAGATGCCCAAACGGTTTAACCCCAGATCATGTTCTAGATGAAGACAGGCTTGACGCCTTATGTTTACGAGTATGAACCACGAACCGGAACATCTCGTTACACATCATTTCGTAATCTTTCAGGAGTACCAACTTCCTGATCTTGCTAGAAAAAATGCACCCATATCCCCACTCTCACCCGAACCGGACCGCACATCTCTTTCGCCCAGCCTGAATGAAACCGCTCGCGCGCTCGCCCATCTGAGCCGTGCGTTCGATGCTTCGACTCAACACGAGCCGAATCACACCGGCTAAGCGAATGATAAGCGTCTGATTGAGAGTCCTTCACACCAACTCCAGTCGGAGCTCACGCCCCGGCCGGAGACCATTTACGTTGAGCACGAAAATGAAACGACAGCGTTTCTTGCGCACCAACGCAAGACAACTTGGCGCTGCTCCGCTTGCGTCTTTGAGCGACAGCGCCATCTGGGAGGTCGCCGTATCTCCCATGGTCAAAGGTTTTCTCGGTTCGCGCGGCGAAGGTTTTTCGAAAGTCTTTGAGACTACCGAAGGACTTTTTCCCGGCGACAGTCTTTCCAACCTCAACGGCTGGTCGGTAAACGGCGACGAGACGGCGATTCGCAATCCCGTCGTCGGGCACTACTACCGCACCGCCAATGGTGCCTTCATCGTCAAACGCGACCACGTCAAAATCAAGGCATTCGCCTGGTTCGGCGATGTTCTGGGCGGCAAGCCCGGCGAGCTGATCTTCAGCTGGGCGCTCCGCGACAGGCGTTTCGACGGAACCAAACGCGCCAACGACACGGCGCTGCTCGACTTTCCGTACGACGAGTGGCACAACGCGCCGCTGCTCATCAACGGGAAACAACTCGACGCCACCAGCGCCGAAACCTCACTGTACTCGTATCTCCCGGGAACCGGCATCGCCAAAGCGTGCGGCGACCAGGAATTCGAGGACTTCGTCGCCAGCCCGTACCGGTACATCGACAAGCCGGATGTATTCCTGCGCCTGTTCGAAATCGCCTGGCGCTCCGAACGCTATCCGGGTCAGGTCTCGGTTCCCATCCCTGATGTCGGGAAACTGGCACACGCGTCGTGGGACAAACTTGCCACCAGATGCGGTTACGACTTTCTCGAAACCGCTCCCAGCCACCTGCACGTCTATGGCTGGAACTGCGCGAAGGGCTACGCCTGCAACAACAAGGAACAGCAAGCCGTGATCGCCGATTTCCAGGCGCGCGCAGCGAAACTGAAAGCCACCGGCTTCAAACTCTCGCGCCTCCAGGAATCGTGGCTGTTCGTCATCCAGAGCCTTCCGGCCGAATGCATCCCCGCCCCGCTCCACCTCGGCAGCGGCAAGTGGATGCAAAACAACATCGACCAGAACAACCTCTGGCTGTACAAACCCCTGAGCGAAAAAGCAAAACAGCTGATCGCCCAGGCCAACTAACAAACTAGTCCGGCTCCCCCCAGGATCCGGACTAGCCTTTTTCAAACCCGTCTACTATATGCCCGCATTAAACCCGTCTACTATATGCCGACATATCTTCGCAACACCCAAAGCGCAGTACAGGCATGCTTTTCCACTCCTACGTCACTTCTCAGTTCCACGCAAAACCCGGTTTTGGCTATCCAGCTACGACGGATTTAGGAATTTCCGGCAACGAGAGAGCGCCAGAACCATCTACTATATGCCGACATACCCTCGCGACACCCGAAGCGCAGTCTATGCAGGCGTATCCAGCCCTGCATCCCTTTCCAATTTACTTAGAAACCCGGTTTTGGCTATCCAGCTACGACGGATTTAGGAATTTCCGGCAACGAGAGAGCGCCAAAACGGGATTGCTGCGCGCCTCTACTATACGCCCTCATATTCCCAGACTCACGAAAAACGGCGCCCACAGCCAGGACTATCCTGAACCGTGAGCGCCGAAGTCAGACTTAAGAACAAACACCGCGCATGGGTAGCGCCACGACGGCGTTTCCAGAAAGAGTGTTCGCGCGGAGCAGGAGCGGAGCAGGCGCTGTCAGCCGCAGCCGCGCTCAAGCCACTAAGCGCGCAGCGTGAACCTATCGATCTCCTGTCCATCAGTCGTCACCTGACGAACAGTCACACTATCCGCCCCGAAATCCAGCACCGTGAGCGAGTTTCGATCGTCACAGACCTTCAGTGAGTAGGACTCCTGCTCCAGGTTGGACGGACGAACATCCGGCTCCTGAAGCGAACCTCCAGCGCCGGACACGATATAGATAACGCCCTGAGGCTGACAGTTCGTCATCCCATCGAACTGCTCATCGACAGTCACGGTCCCTTGCGGATTACGTTTTCGCCCGGTCGCATCATCATTCAACCGATACCTGATCGGTCGATGCCGCTGATAAAAGTGGCAGTGACCGCTGAACACGACCTGAACGTCTAACTCCTCGAAGATCGGCGCCAAAACACGCATTCGGCGATCGCTTCTGTACTTCGCATCCCCGTTGAACCCGGGTTGGTGAAACGACACGAAGCGCCACTTGTAGTTTCGCCCTCGCGAAAGCGTGGTCCGAAGCCACTTTTGCAAC
This sequence comes from Candidatus Obscuribacterales bacterium, assembly GCA_965228855.1. Taxonomy (GTDB): domain Bacteria; phylum Cyanobacteriota; class Vampirovibrionia; order Obscuribacterales; family Obscuribacteraceae; genus JADYXR01. The sequence continues at coordinate 100,683 of CBDDIJ010000002.1, forward strand.
TCCGGCTCGCGCCAGTCCATGTATTTGTTGGCGTCCAGAATCGTCCACTGCACATCGCCCTGATACAACGCAAAGTTGGAGCGTCGAACAAAATCAGGACCGATGCACCGCAGCAGTTCGAGCCCCTCCGCGTTCTCGCCAACCATATCGCGAAGCCCCGACGCGCTCAGACGCGGACCATTATTAGCCTGGCGAAATATTCGAAAAAAACCGAATGCGTCCTCGTCGCTCACCGGCTTGACCTTGTCCGCGTCCTTCGGGAGGCGCACATCGTGGTTGCCTGCCGCCGCGACCACAACCGTAGTGCGCGCAAGCGGAACGCCCGAGCTCGGTCCGTTGAAAACCGGCTCGTAGTGCATCTTATACTCGCGCAGCAAACCACTCTTGTACACGATGTCGCCAGAAACCAGCACCATATCCGGTGCCAAACCCAGAGCACACTCGGCAATATCGCTCGCGCCCGCCGCTCCATCAGCGAAGTCGCCAAAGAGCACAACACGCTGTTTCAAGGCTCCAATCGGAAACTTCGCATGCGACTCGAACACGCGTGCTCCATCGATCTCGAGCCTGTACGCGACGTCCGCATCGCTCTCAAACTCGATCATTGCCTCCAGACGATGACATACATCACCCTCCCAGGCAAACGAATCGACTTCACGAACGCGCAGCGGCAGCCACTCGCCACGGTTTCGACTCCAGATCGAAACCGACCAGCGCTTCCGTCCGGCGAAAGACAACCACACCAACGAAAGGGACTGCTTGCGCCCCTTCCGGTTGGATTTGCCGCCCCATTGCAGCATCGGTTTTAAAACAAAAACGCCCGGCGAATCCTCGCTCAAATTACCGTTGAGCGCTGGCGTCGCCAGACTGGAAACTGCTGGTGATGCAGCTTTCATTGTTTCAGGTCCTTTCAGATTGTCCGTTTGGCTCGAAACCCTCAAGCCCTTTTTAGAACTTCACCGACTGCACCACATGCGGTGGCGCCGCGTTTTCCCACTTCAAAATGGCGAGTTCACCGCTCATGGTCTCGACGAGCGCTGTGCCGTTCTCAACCCAGTCGCCGTCGTTCAGATAAAGCACACCCGGCTTCTCCTTAATGGACGGGTGATGAATGTGCCCGCAGACGACTCCGTCGGCACCGATCTCGTGAGCATGCCTGACGAGCGCCTCTTCGAAGTTGGTGATAAACTTCACAGCCTCCTTCACGCGACGCTTGATGAACGCCGACAAAGACCAATAGGGCAGTCCCGCCTTTCGACGCACGAAATTAAGCCAGCCGTTCAGGATCACGGTCATGTCATACGCCCAGGAACCAACGTGCGCGAGCCACTTACCATAGCGAACCACGCCGTCAAACTCGTCGCCGTGCATCACGTAAAGACGCTTGCCGCTTGCCGTCACATGCCACGTTGTCAACGCGACCGGAATGCCGCCAATCACTATCCCATCGTAATCACGCGCGAACTCGTCGTGGTTACCAGGTACAAAAACAACCTTCGTCCCGGCACGCGCCTTTGCGAAGATCTTCTGAATCACATCATTGTGAGCCTGCGGCCAGTACCAGCGCTGCCTCAATCGCCAACCGTCGACGATGTCGCCGACCAGATATAGATACTCGGATTCGCTGCGATCAAGGAAGTCGCAAAGTTTTTCACCCTGGCAGCCATAGGTGCCGAGATGAACATCGCTGATGAAGATTGCTCGATAGGCATGAGTGTCAGTCATGTCGCTTCTCCAGTTCGAGGTTGATCGGACCGCTTCGAATCGGTCGTTTCGGGTTATCGATTGAAGTTTTTGGAATGCCGTATTTGAGAAAAAACCGAACGAGAGTTATCGAAGCAGTGCTTCGAGGCTAGCTAATTCGCCGACGCGAAGTACACCAGCCTCCTTAACCGCTTGTTAACCACAAACTACCAAAACGCCCGCTCCATGAGCTTCTCAATTGAGATCAAATATAAAATTGCAAACCACTCCACCTAGCGCGGCTCACACACGCCACCACCGGTAACACCAGCACGTTCGGGTTATGGTGAAGTTAAGGAACGGGAGGAATGAAGAAATCGCAAAGCCGTCTACTATATCTTTTAAGATAATATAAATCCGCAAACACGGTTATGGACTCCGCTTCCAGCCATTCAATATTCTCGCTCCGTCGATTTCCAGCCAGCTGTCTACGCTGCATAGACGAATTTTCGAAAATCTGTCTACGCCACGCAGACAACAATCGCGCATTCAGTTTTTAGCTTGAAATTGCCAGCAATCCCAGTGACCATCGAAATCCTGAGAGCGCGCCTGAAAGTTTCTCAAAAAATCTTTGCCAAAAATTGAACTTTTTAGTTGTCAATTTCGTAGATCAAATTAGACACCATACGAGTTTTTCGAGGAGGCGTTATGATCGCAACCGAGTCAGATATTTTCACGGACGAAACCTTCTGGGACCCCTTCTACACCGACCTTGCCAAAGCCCACAAAAGCATCATCATCAGCTGTCCATTCGTGCGACGGTGGCGGCTCGATCGACTCGAATACCAACTTAAAACAATGATTCGAAACGGAATTTCCGTTTGTATTTTCGTTCAGACCCCGGCTAGTCTTCGCAAAGAGAAGGGCAATCTCTCAGCAGAAGAAGATCGCGAAATCTGCGACTACGAGCGGGATATTAAACGCATGAGCACCTGGAAAGCACACGTCACCGAACGACCGCGCGCGCATCAAAAGTTCGCGATAATCGACGGAACGAAGCTCTGGGAGGGGAGCTTGAACATACTGAGCCACAGAGATGGCGCCGAACACATGCGGAGATTCGACTCCAGATATGAAGCTGAACGCGTGACAAAACTGCATGAGCTGGACCGCTGTTTCGACTGTGAAGTCTTGAGAGCAAAGTATTTTGTCGCCGCGCCCAATGTGGAACTACAAAGGCAAATGATTGCGCACGCGATTCACTCGCATCGGAAGTACCAGAAATTTTCGTTGCGTGATTTGAGCGCCGCCAGCGGTGTCGCGCACCAACGAATCAGTCAAATCGAAAACGCCAAGTACTTACGCGCTATAGACCCGCTCTTCGAGATATTCAATGCCTTGGGTCTGCGATTGATTGTCGCTCAAGCGGATGACGTTTCTGCGGTGTTGAACCAGATTGATATACGAAGTGCAGCTCGGTAATTGGCGATGCAATCGGAGACCTGCTTCAGAACCCCGGTTGGCTATCCTGCTATGACGGAAATGCGAACATTCGGCATTCCAGGATAGCCAAACCGTACCAAGCTCAATGGCATCCGTCTCGAAACCTCGACCCAGCGCCATGTTCAAGAAAGACGCATCATGACTTCATATAGTAGTAAGGATGGGAGAATTCGGCATTCCAGGATAGCCAAACCAGGGCGAGCTCAAGGGGCATCCCACCGAAACCCCCGACACAGAGCCACATCGGAGATAAGCTTACCACGATGTCCTATAGTAGCAAAACCTGAAAGCCGAAGCCCCGGAGAAGGCGCGATGCCTACCTCCGGAACTTCGAGCGACATTCAGATTTGCTTGAGCTTATCCGAAAACCGCTAAGCTGCATGAGCAGCTTGCTTCCACACAACGGCAGCTAAGTGACGCGGTCATGAGAGGCCGAGTCCTGAGACACCATGCGTGGTGGCGCGCCGGTTGGCGACACGCTTACTTGCCGGAGACCATCATCTTGGCGATCTTCAGCGTCGGCGAAGCCACGCTGGAGCGGAACTCGAGGTCGTTGCCGATCATCTCGATCGACTTGAACATCTCGAGCACGTTGCCCGCCACCGTGATCTTCTCGACCGGGTAGGCGAGTTCACCGTTCTCGATCCAGATACCGGATGCGCCCATCGAGTAGTCACCGGTGACGGCGTTGAAGCCGGGTCCCGAGACGCTCGTCAGGTACAGACCGTTCTTCACGGAAGCGATGATCTCCTTCGGCGAGCTCTTGCCGGGCTGGATGAACAGGTTGCAGACCGAGCCGCTGTTCGGAGTCATCCCCAGCTTGCGGCCGGAGTAGGAGTCGATCAGGTAGCCCTGGAGCTTGCCGTCCTGGACGATGACGCGCCGCGTGTTGGGCAGGCCTTCGTCGTCGAACGGACGCGAGCCGAGCGCGCCCTTGATCGTACCGTCATCGACGATGACGATGTCCTTGGCGGCGACGACCTCACCGACCTTGCCGGCCAGGAACGAGCTCTTGCGATACACGTGCGAGCCGTGTGCCGCGCCGATGAGCTGACCGAGCAGACGTGCGGACATGCCCTGGTCGAAGACGACCGGGACTTCCTGCGTCTTCACCTTGGTGGCGCCGAGATGGCGCAGCGCGCGGCGAGCGGCTTCGGCACCGATCGACTCGGGCGTCTCGAGACCCGCGAAGGTTCGGCTCGAATGCGACCAGCCACCGACCTGCATCGGGCCGCCGTTCTCCGACGCCAGAACCGAGGCGTGGAGCGAGAAGCGCGAGCTGGCATAGCTGCCGACGAAGCCGCGCGAGTTGGCGAAAACCACGTATCCGCGGTTGTCCGCGAAACCGGCGCCGTTGGAGTTGGTGATGCGCGGGTCGGCAGCGCGAGCAGCCGCTTCCGCCTTCATCGCCAGCTCGATCTTGGTGTTGACGTCCACCTTGCTGACCGACGTATCGAACAGGTCGAGCGCCGGCAGCGACTTGGCGAACAGATGCGCTTCGGGCAGACCGGCGAACTTGTCCGGTTCCGAAGCCTTGGCGATGGCGATCGTGTCCCTCACCATGCGCTTCAGCGAAGCGCGGGTGAAGTCCGAGGTGCTGGTGGTCGCGGAGTTGAAACCGACCAGCGCACGGAAGCGCATGCCGCGCCCCTGAGCACCGTTGAGTTCCTCCACTTCGCCCAGACGGACGCCGACGTCGACGGAATCGTATTCGGAGATCGTGACTTCGCAGTCGGTCGCACCGTACCGCTGAGCCTCCGAGACGACAAACGCGGCCAGGGATTCCAGGCGCTGTTGCGTTTTGTTCATAGCGATAACTCCTTAGTTTCCGGTACCACCGACGGTGACATCATCGATGCGGACGGTGGGCATGCCCACGCCGACGGGCACAGTCTGACCCGCCTTTCCGCAGCTTCCGATGCCCTCATCGAGGCACATGTCGTTGCCGACCATCGACACCTTCTGCATCGCCTCGGGGCCGTTGCCGATCAGCGTGGCACCCTTGAGAGCGCGCGTCAGCTTGCCGTCCTCGATGAGGTAGGCGCCCGACGTGGAGAAGGTGAAGTTGCCGTTGGTGATGTCGACCTGGCCGCCAGGGAAGCTGGTGGCGTAGATGCCGTACTTGACCGAGCGGATGATCTCTTCCGGGGTCGACTGGCCGCCGGCGAGATAGGTGTTCCGCATGCGCGGCATCGGGACGTGCTGGTAGCTCTCGCGACGGCAGTTGCCGGTCGAGCGCTGACCCATCAGGCCCGCGTTCATGCGGTCCTGCATGTAGCCCTTCAGGATGCCGTTCTCGATGAGGACGGTCTGCTGCGTGGGCGTGCCTTCGTCGTCGACGTTGAGCGAACCGCGGCGACCCGGCAGAACGCCGTCGTCGACGATGGTGCAGAGAGGCGAAGCGACGCGCTCGCCCATCATCTTGCTGAACGCCGAAGTGCCCTTGCGGTTGAAGTCGCCTTCCAGACCGTGTCCGACCGCCTCGTGGATGAGGACGCCCGGCCAGCCCGGTCCGAGGATGACGGTCATTTCGCCCGACGGCGCATCGACTGCGCTGAGCATGTTGACCGCTTCGGTGGCAGCAGCGATGGCATGCTTGCGCCAGCGATCCGAGTCCGTGAAGAACTCGAATTCGTAGCGACCGCCGCCGCCCGCCTTGCCCTTCTCCTTGCGACCGTTCTCCTCGGCGATGCACTCGACCGAGAGGTGAATGAGCGGACGCTTGTCGACGATCACGTCGCCGAACGAGTTGGCGATCACGATCGTGTGGTCCTGGACGCTGACCGACGCGGTGACGTTGACGATGCGCGGGTCGTAGGCGCGAGCCGCCTCGTCGATCATCTTCAGCAGCGCGATCTTCTGGTTGAGGTCGGTGTCGGCCGGGCTGACGCCGAGGCTGTACAGGTTGTGCGGGACGCCGTCAGCGTGCGCCTCGAGCAGCGCCTGCGGCGCGACGTCGGACGTGTGGTCGGCGATGGCGCGAGCCGTCTTGGCTGCACGCTTCAGGTTGGTGACGTTGACGTGGTCTGTGTAGGAGTAGCCGGTCTTGTCGCCGAAGACGACACGAACGCCGGCACCCTTCACGATGCTCCACGACGGGCGCTTCACGTCGCCCTGGTCGATCATGAGCCCCTGCGTGCTACCTGCTTGCAGGTAGATGTCGCAGAAGCCGAACCGCTTGTGAATGGCGGAACCGATCACCTGGTCCAGCTGTGTCGAAGACACGCCGAACAGTGAAGAAATCAACTTTTCCGTAGATGGAGAGAGGTTCATGGATGGTGCTCCATTCCTTAGTTTTGTTGGGTGAAGATCAGACCCCGCGTGAGCGGGATCCAGTGAGCGACCAGCACTCGGGTGGACAAGCACTTAAGCCCTTGACGGTTTTTGTTGATGCTAGCCGTTTTTGCTTTTAGTGCCTTTTCATTACCCGAGGACAAACTTGTCAAGAGACACTCTGTTTCTAGCATCGCGAAAAAGACCATACAAGCCTAAGTTTACATGTAAACCCAGGTTACGGTCCGCGCCCGAAGTCGCCCGCGTGCGCGGAAACCACAACAGGCTGCATGAGATCTTATTTCGCGATGCAGAACAGATAAGAGTTCATTGACTGCAGTTAATATCACAAGCAATTAGCTTACCTGCGCTAGCCTGAATCAAGAGACTGACGCGAGCTCAGCGAATCGTTCGAAGCTCAAGCCGACCAGTCGCAAACGCTTTGCGCACAATCGCTCCGGCGACCACACGGTCACCTTCAGAGCTGCATCTCGCGAGCTCTTTTCACCAGAGCCTTAAACAGACGCGCGCTCCCCTCGTAGTCGGCTTCGGGATGCCACTGCACTCCGAGCGTGAAAGGACGCGTTTCATGTTCGACCGCTTCGATGATGCCATCGTCGGACCAGCCGGTCACGACCAGACCCCGACCGAGGCGATTGATGCACTGGTGATGCGAACTGATCGGCCGCTCAACAGCTGCCGAACGGTAGATGCGCCGAAGCTGCGACCCCGCGCTCAGCCGCACCGGATGGCGGGCGACGTCCTCGCGATTTCGATGCAGCACACCGTGACCGGGTTTGACCGTCTCGATGTCCTGCGTAAGCGAGCCGCCCAACTTGATGTTGAGCAGCTGGTGACCGCCGCAAATACCGACAATCGGTTTCGGTTCACCCATGCGATCGCGCGCCTGGAGCGCCAGACGCATGAGTCTGAGGTCGAACTCCTCGCGAATCGGGTGCAGGGGCTGCACACTCTCGTGCGGCTCCTCCCCGTAAAGCGCGGGCGAATAATCGTTGCCGCCAATGAATACGAAACCGCTCACGAGGTCGAGAATCTGCGGCAGATCTCTGGTGGGGAGCGGCGCAACCGGCAGCGGGATGCCGCCGGCTTTGCGGATGGCTTCGACATAAGTGCGACCAACGCGCACTTTGCCGGTGCCAGTGGTTTCAATCTCGCAATTGAGAGCAATGAAAGGTTTCACGGCGTGATCTCCGATTCTTAGTTTTCTTATGGAGATGAGATGCAAGCAGCGGTTAAACTGCTTGCGGTGACCCGAACGAACACATTTCGGTTCAGCCGACCGCGCAACGGCGTCGCACGGTCGCGTTCTGCGTGAGTTAAACAGACGCGCCTGGACGCATCTGATGAGGATGTCGCCGACGGCATGGACTTGACCCACTCTGCATACCGGCAGCGGAATGCCAAAAGTCAGCATTCCTCTGACGGTATGACTGAGGCAAGACATCGATACCGTGGCGAGAAGTCCGAGCGAATCGTCAGCCGCCGCTCGGCTCCGCCGGAACAGGAGCTGGGGTTTCGTCCTCTTCCGGCTCGTCAACCAGAGGCGCACGCGCCGGAGTCTTGCCCTTGCGATCGCCGACGATCCAGTCCTTCAACGCCTCGCCCTTCGGAACACCCCATCCGGTCGGATGATCCCAGTGGTCACCGGCTTTGAAACCGGGCCCGCGGAAATCACCGTTGTCACCACTGGTGATGTCATGGAAGGTGGAGCCGTAGTCAGCCGAGTCGCCCAGGCGATAGAGGGTTTCGACAGGCATGCCGATGCGTTCGCCGGCCGCTTCATCGATGAGCGCCCAGAGAGCAGCCCAGGCCGGAGCGGCGACCGAAGTGCCTCCCCAGCCTTCCCATTTGCCTTCGAAGTAGAAGGCATAGGCGGTTCCAGGAGCAGCATTGAGCGAAACGTCAGCCGTCGAGCGGAAATCGCCGGCGGGAACGCCAGCTCCTTTCTGCCACGAGGGACGCTTCCAGTACTCGGAGTTGCCGCCGCCAGAGCCGTACCACGCCCGTTCGGACGTGCGCTTGCCGGAGGACGAGTACAGGGTCGTGCCACCAACTGCGGTGACGTACGGGTCGGACGAAGGGTAGTCGACCGCCAGATTCACGACCGGCTTCTTCTTGCCGTCCTCGCCTTCTTCCTCTTCGTGCTTGCAGTCGTAGGCGCCGTCATCGCCGGACGCGGCGAAGATGGCGATGCCCTGCGAGGCCGCTTGCCGGAAGATGTTGTGCTCGGTTTTCATCTGCCGCTTGCCGGTGTGCTTTTCGCAAAGCCCCCAGCTGATCGACATGATGTCGGCTTTGTTGTCGGTGACGATTCGATTGAACACCAGCGTGAAGTTGGTGAACTTCGCATCGACGCCAAGGTACATGATCACGTCAGCACCAGGCGCCAAGCCGCTCACCGTCTGCAGGTCCAGCGTCGTCTCCTCGTTGAGCTTCGTCGCCGTCCCGCCGATGTACTCGTTGGTCAGCGTGCCCGTGCGCTGGATGTTGAACTGCTTCCAGTACGCGTCGATGTCCTTCTGGTCGTACGTATACGCGGTCGCCACGGCAATGGTTTTGCCTTTGCCGGTCAGCGCCGTGCCCTTCACATTCGGGTTGAGCGTGTTGGGATAATCGTAGACCTTCGAAATCTCCTGCGGCGAGAAACCGCGAGGCGCTGTCGCATTGGAGTGCGGCTCCTTTGCGCGCATGCGCGACTCGAATTCGGCATACGTGTCCAGCCCCATCACCGATTCGATGATCGCCGAAAGGCGAGTCGGGATGACGGGATCACGGTCGTTGGACAGATAGGTTTTGATGCCGCCTTCGGGCAGCTTGACCGTGTACTTGTTGATCGTGACGCCGAAAGCCGCTTCGAGCTGGCTTACCGTGCCCTCCGCCTCGACAAGCGTGCGGTTGGGCGAAACATTCGTCACCGACAAACCGCGCTCCTGCAAGAAGAGAACGACATTGTCGACGTCCTGCGGAAGTGGCGAGAAACGGCCGGCAAAATCGGCCGGGCTGAGATACTTGCGAAAGTTCGGCGACCCGGGGTCGGCGATCTCGGAGAGCAAGCGGTCGAGACCGGCTTCATCACGCAGCTTGAGCCCGACGACGATTTTCATCGTCTGGCTTTCGTCGGCGTGGTGTTCCAGCGTCGACTGCTGCACCACGGATGGTGTGTCGCCGGTGAGCTGGAATCGCCCATGAAGGTTCAGTGCCAGAAAGGCGTTGGGCGCAAAAACAGTCAGCAGGAAAAGACAGGTCAAACCAATCGCCGATGCGACGGCGAAGAGCTTGCGGTTATTGCCTGACATTTTGGAGCTCCTGATATGCGCGAACGCGCCAGACAATTTCCTGCCTGGCGCGCTGCGTCTTATTTGTTGAGGGTTCGACGAGCACTTCGCGTCACACACCGATTTAGCGCCTGAAACAGACGCGTGGATGTGGTGAAACTAGCGGCGCACGACGAACAAAGTCACATCCGCCGGAGAAGCGCTTGCAGCGCCTCTCCTGCGCGGAGCGTCAGTTGAAGTGCGACGGGCTGTCGACCAGAGGGTCGTCGTAGGCGGGCTCGTTTTTCACGGCGGGATCGTAGGTCTCGGTGATTTTCTCCGAAGCCTCGTGCTTCACCGTCGTCTTCGTGCCATCGGTCTGAACGATCTCCTCGCGCTCGACCGTGCCGTCATAGCGGAAATAACGGGTCTTGGTCGGCTGGCCGTTGGTGATGTCCGTCGCCACCTTCAGGTTGCGGCTGCCATAGCGCTCGAACTCGAGCTTGCGCGTCAGAGTGACGCCGTCGGCGCCGAACTCCTCGACCTTCTCGAGCGTGTAATAGCGGTAACTGCTGTACGCGTAGCGGTAACCGCTCCACGTCTGCGTGTACCGTGGCTTGCCATCGGCACCATGGACGGTGACAAGCATGCGATCGTAGAAAACCTCGCGGGTCTGATCGCGCGTGCCGTCGAGACGGAAGGTCTCGACTTTGCTGTCGCCGTTCTTCAGCTCGGTCGCGTTCGCCCAGACCGTGGTACCGTCGGCATGGAAGTAGGTCGAGACCTTCTTCCCGTCGGGCGCTGTGTCGGTCACGCTGAGACGACGCTTGCCGTCATTGCGGTAACGAACCGTGTGGCTCGAACTGTCAGCCTTGAACTCCGTCACTGCATCGACGCCGCCGTCGAGGCGGTAGGTGGTCTCATCGACTTTGGTGGTGCCATCCGGCGCCATCCGCGTAGTCGACTTGACCTTGCCGGTCGAGTACGGGTGCATCTCCTGCACCTCCTTGACCGTGCCGTCCGTGCGGTACCACTGCACCTCCGTCCGGCCACCCTGGCGGTACTGAATCTCGAGCTTGTACAGCGTCACACCATCGGGCAGATAGGTGTAGATGCGCTGCAGCTCTTCCGACTCATCCGGCTTGGGAATGACCTTGACGATGTACTTGGGCTGCGCCGGCTGCGCTTTCACAGGAGGCGGAGGCGGAACCTCATCCTCCTGCTTGCAGCCGGTGAGCGAAAGAGCAAGCCCAGCAACGAGCGCCGAAACGGCGATGAATCGACTCATGGAGAATCGGCTCATTGTTGTTTACTCCGTTGTTTGGGAACGTGCGCTCCGCAGGGCGGAGCACAGTTCCGGGATAGAGACGAATCAGGGACACCGGCGGCGATACCACAGCCAGCAACGCTTTTCGGTTTAAAACCGATTGCGCCACCAGGAGCGATACCACCACCGGATCCCGATTTAGTCGCAGGAAACTGCTAACAGGTCTGATGACTCTCAGCGAGTCCGTTTTGAAACGGGCTGCCGAGCAATCGACCTATCGGCGCCAGCTCAATACTTCGGAGCCGGACAGGAACCGCCGTTCATGTATTCGAGCATCTTGACGCGCTCGGACACGGGCGGGTGGGTGAGCTGCAGGTACTTCCAGAACGCCTTCAGGCGGTCCCAGATGCCCCGCGGCTTCGGGTCGTCAGCGAGCGCGTCGAACAGCGGGTCGACCGTCATCATCGGACGCAGCGCCCGATACATCTCGGCGTCGCGGCCCTTCGGACGGTTTTTCTCGACATAAGCGACGAGCTTCTTGAGCGCGTTGGCGAGGTCGCAAGGCTTGCCCGTCATCATCGAACCGGACGCGTCGGCGCCCGACTCACGCGAGCGAACGACGAACACCTGCACGAGCTTGGTGAGCTGCCCGGTGATCTGGAAGATCACGAACATGATCACCCACTCCAGGATGCCGGTGAAGAAGCCCTTGTTGTTCGGGTTCATGCCCAGGACCTTCTTGAACCAGCCCAGGGTGCCCAGCAACATGCGCACGCCGCTGTCGACGATCGAGAAGAAGATCATCGAGAGCACGGACGTCATCGTGTTGAGCGCGACGTCGTAGTTCTTCACGTGACCGAGTTCGTGGGCGAACACGGCCTCGATTTCATCGTCGGTCATGCCGCAGAGGAACAGCCCCTTGGTGGCAGCGACGACAGCCTTGCGATGGATCGGTCCGGTCGCGAAGGCGTTGGGCAGCGGGTTGTCGGAGATGTAGACCGGCGGCTTGAACTTCAGACCGCTCTTCGCGTAGACGCGATCGACGATCTCGATCAGCCGGCGATGCTCCGGATTGGACGGATCGGCGGGCACCGACTTCGTCATGGCGATCGCGACCTTGTCGCTGAACCACCACATGACGAGCGGCAGGAACCACCACAACATACCGAAACCGAGCTTGAACTCGTAGGTGAAACCAAAGCCCCAGAGGGCAAGCAGGACCAGACCACCCATCATGCTGTAGCCGAGGATAGTCTTGAACCAAGCGAACATCATGGCCCGCTTGATTGCCGGATACTTGGGGTCATCCGGCGGGATAACTCTGTGTCGCGACATATGTCACTCCATTTCTTGTTTAGGATTTCTTGGATGAAAGTGATTGGATTGCTCTGCCAGAACCGGCTCCCGAACAGTCGACCGTAGCTGGGCTTCGAGTACGCGACCAACCTGCCGCACAAGGTGTGCGCGCACGTTGTGACGAGCGGAACGAAAAGCCTCTAGCGAACAGCCACCTGACGCGCGAACAAACGTTTAGCGTCGAACACAGAAGAGAACCAGCGATACCACAGACGGTGCCAGTCGCTCCATAACGGCAGCAAATGACAGACGCACAGGCGGCGCAAGTTGTGATTTCTCTACGTGTTGAAACTAAATGCTTGGTGGCGTTTCTGGATTCGGATATCTAAACAAAACAATCGGCTTGTAAACTACGAATTGTCAGGATATAGAGACAAGAGATAGAAGAAGCACCAAGGTGCAAATCAGTTCATAAACCAAAAGAAGCTATGGTTCAGATCTCGTTGCCAAGCGATTCTAACACCCGAAAACGGTTTCAAACAAACCCGAAGCAGACCCAATTCTTGACAGCCCTCCTTGTCAAGAACGACTCCCCACGCCATTCTTTAGCCTCTCGCACAGCTCGCGCGCACACAGAAAATGCCTACTATATGATTTCATATCTTTAAAATCCCGAAACACCGAACGGACAATCACTTCGGGTCCCTCCAGATCAACCATCCTGATCAAAAATGACTTTTGTCTACGACTCGTTGCCGGATTTCACGAAAAGCGGCAACGCCCCATAGACAAGACTTCCGGCATTGCCTTAGAGCTATGCTGTCCGACAAACCTTCACGCTTCTTCGGCGGACAATCGAGTCTGCTTTACGGAGTCGACATGAATCCGATAGACTCGCTTAGTAAGCACGATAATTGAACAAAACCGCTGGCAGAGCGCCGATAGGTATAGGTCGTGACCGACGACAAAAATTCTCAACACTCCCACTCCACGCCACCGAGCGGCATCGCGTACGGTCTTCTGTCCGCTCTACTTTTCGGCTTGAGCACTCCATTTGCCAAATTACTCGTCGGCGAAATCGAACCGTTGATGCTGGCCGCGCTTCTGTATCTCGGCTCAGGCTGCGGATTGTCGCTGTTGTGGCTTGTAAAACGAATGCGCTCACCAGAACGTCTAAATCCGATCAAGCGAAACGAACTACCGTGGCTAATCGGCGCCATCGCGTTTGGTGGCATCATTTCGCCCGTATTACTGATGTTCGGCTTATCTATTACAATGGGCTCCACGGGCTCACTGTTACTCAATTTAGAGGGCGTCCTGACAGCGGTTTTAGCCTGGGTCGTTTTCAAAGAAAACTGCGATCGCCGGATAGTCTTCGGAATGGTCGCCATCGCCCTCGGTGGCATTGTACTTTCAGTCGCCGGACAAAACGGTTTCGAACTCAGCTGGGGATGCGTCTTGATCGTTCTCGCGTGCCTAGGCTGGGCGATCGACAACAATCTCACCAGACAGATCTCGCACGCAGAACCACTTCAAATCGCTCTAACCAAGGGCGTCTGCGCAGGCGCCGTCAACCTCACGCTCGCTTTATCTCTGAGCAATTCGGCACCACCACCGGTGACAATTGCTAGCGCAATGCTGGTTGGTTTTCTCGGCTACGGCATCAGCCTGGTGCTGTTCGTTCTTGCCCTGCGGTACGTTGGCACGGCGAGAGCCGGAGCATATTTCTCTACCGCTCCGTTCATCGGCGCCTTAGCTGCAATTGTTTTACTTAGAGAGCCGATCTCCTGGAACCTGGCTGTAGCCGCCCTTCTGATGGGCGTTGGCGTATATCTACACCTCAGCGAAAAACACGAGCACTACCATGTTCACGATGAATTGTTCCACGACCACGAACACATCCACGACGAACATCATCAGCACCAACACAACGATGAAGACCCGCATGGTGAGCCGCACACGCACGCCCACCGACACGAGCCTCTAGCTCACGCACACGGACACTACCCGGATCTTCATCATCGCCACGAACATTGAGCAAGAGAAACGCTGCTCAGTCCCACCAGAGAAGAATCTTAGCGCCTTTCTCAAGCCCATGAACGAAGGCCTCATAGTTCCTCACTTCCGTGCGATTGGGTTTTATATTCGGAAATTCATCCGGGCAATATGCCGGATGCAGCTCAGGACAAACTTTCAGTATGAGCTTAGCCAATTTGTATTTATCGGCGGGAGTCTTCCTGAGTGAAAAAGTCAAAGTGTCAAAACATGCCTGACTAATGTCTATGCCAGCGTAACGATCGACAGCCTGCAAGCGTGTTATAACGTCGCCCGTAGTCATAGAATAATTGACCGGCTCAGTGCCTGCCAACTTCACGATGTCGAATTGAGAACTACCCGGACCGACGGCCAGCTCCAAACGCGCGATCTCGACCTCTCCTCGCCGCTGACCTGCACGACTCCAACCACTATGCAGAAATCGATTTGTACCAACAAACGCAACAAATCCTGGCGGCAGAACGGTCCGAAGCCGCCTGAGAGCAGCGTTCGCCTTCTGGTATAGCAATGACATTGTCTTCCCACCGCCAAAATCCACATTTCTGAGGTAAGCAGCCTGGTAAACAACGCAGATTGTTTCGGGCTGTGCCTGACGTCCAAAGTCTAGATATCCATGCTGTAAAACCTTCTCGCCTGTCACTTTTCCAAGAATGGGGGTTAAGACCTTTTTCCAGGGGCGCGCATTGGGCGATACTACTTGCGGTGGCACGTCGTCACTGGCGAACGACGAAGCAGAGCATGAAAACAACACAAAATACGCTAAGGACGCGGTCAGGGAAGACGAGTTAAAAGAACTTCTCTTTAACATCTTCCGAACGTTACGTCGACGATCCAGTCTGCATTGTTTCCCAGCGCCCTGTGCGGCTCATGGTGTCCGTTTCCTTGGTGCGCAAAATCTTTTCCTTGATGCGGTAGGCCTCATCCTTGCGCCCGTGATCTTCCAAGAACTTGATGTAGTGCGTCTGCAGCTTAATCACCTGCGGATCTTTTTCGCCGAGCAAATGTGTTTTCGCTTCAATCGCTTCTTTGAAGTACCGCTCGGCCTCTTCTTTCTTGCCCCAGTAGTGGTAGAGAAGTGCAGCGTTTTGAACTATCGTCGAAGTCTCCACACTTTTCGCGCCGGTGAGCCGGGTGTAGACCTTGATCAGCCGTTTAAGAACCGGCGCGCCGTTTTTGTACCGCTCTGTCGCATAGTAAATACGGCTCAGCGTCTGCAAAGTTTGAATCAAACGCGGATCGCTGTCGTCATACTCTTCCATCAGCTCCATGGCAAAAAGCGCCAGATCCTCAGCCTCAGCATACTGTTTCGCAGCCATCGCCTGCTCAATCGAACGCGCCAAAACCGGCCACTTCCTGTCCGCTTCTGTATATGGGTCCTGCGTTTTCTGTTCCTTGGTCGCCACTTTCCCCGAGCACCAATCCCCTGAGGTATCTCCCACAGACTATATTCCTGCATTCGCCCCATCGCTAACACTTTCGGGACAAATTTCCTCAACGTCAGATAGTTTCGCCTGTAGAATCAGCTGGAGGGAATGTAAGAATCAGCCACCGAGCTGTCAGATCGAAAAGAAGAGCAACACAGACAGCAAACCGATATGCCTGAAATCGAGCCATCCAATTCGGTGTCGAGGCCTTTAAACACCAAAACAGCAGGAGCCGTACAAGCAAAAAAGGCGTCAAAACACAATCACCGGGAAGGACCTGACTTGACCAAAATACTCCCAAGGCAATGGATAAACACACTATCACCGACGTCACGATGAAGATCCGACTCTGTTTTAGAATCAAAACGAGCTCTACGAGCGCCGCACAAGCGACACCGACATAAGAAGTCCAAAGCAAGAGGCCAGGACCTAGATATAAGAGACCAGAGAAAAGGTCTGCCATGAAGATCACCGAATCAACGCTCTAATCAATCATAACACCGAGCAGAAGCCAACTTCAGAAGCCGGAACTGTTTCGCAACCACTGCCTGCTCAATCGAACGCGCCAAACCGGCCACTTCCTGTTCGCACAACATCAGATAGTTTTCTCTAGGAGGTGAACGACGGATCGACAGGTGGAAACCTGCTAGTTGGGTCAATAAATGCGTCGCCCGACAGAAGGGAAAATAGGGATACAAACGTCAGAAGAAAAACCGCGCCTCGGTAAATCATCGAGCGGTTCATCCAGTCAGTCTTATCTCCGATTCGGCGCGACCAGACTATCGTGCGAATCAACGGTGGAAGAATCTGAAACCAGGTGGTCGCTTGAGCAAAGGACAGCCCATTCATCCACAACCAACCGACCAAGAACGCAATCCCGATACAGACTCCAGCGACGACATGAAGTGGAGCGCGGGTAAGCATCAGAAACATATCCGTGATGATCAAAAGCAACACGAGAGCGATGAGCAGAATGAAAACGACCAGAACCGCCTGCACAATTCCTCCTGTTTAATTTCCATAATACCTGCCCGCCAAGGGGCTCAGAGGCAACACCAACCAAGCTGGGTCATCACACACAGCTGGGAAATTCCTGCTCGCTAGCACGCGCTAGCGCTAACAAAATTTCAACAACTGTAGCCACAAACCCTCGCCTGGTGCGGACCTCCTTATGAGCGCGCGATAATGTTACGAGCTCGAAACCCGCCACCTGTGCAGCTTAGCAAACCTACACTTAATACCCCTTGAGAACCAACAAGCATAACACCTAAGTTCTCCGTATCCACAGTTTTTCCCAATTGTTCATCTAGCTTCCGACTTCAAAACTACAGCAATCACCTGAATTTTCACTCGCGAGCCACCCACACCAGGCTCTCGGGGAGAAACAGTCACAGTGCTCAGCGGCAGTCAGCGAGAGGCGCGCGCGGTTTCTACCTCGTGCAGCCTGTCGCCATGCTGTCCCGCTGCAGTTCTCAGTGATCTGACAGTGAGAGTTGCCTCGTTTGCACGCGAAGCGGATGTTCACTTACCGAGTCGCCAAGCCGACTCCTGGAGGTTTCTTATGACCACAATATTAGCGACCATCGTCACAGGCGGAGGCAGGGGCATCGGACGTGCCATTGCCAAACGCATGGCGTCACTGACGCCTGTTTTAGTAGTGGGGCGCACTCAAAGCGATCTCGAGAGCGTCTGCAAGGAGATCACCGCCCTTGGTGGCACTGCCGATTTCATTGTCGGCGATGTCTCAGACCCGGCAACAGCGACGGCCGCCGTCGCACAGCTCGCCGCAGCCGGTCTCTCCGTCGGCAACCTCGTGTGCAACGCAGGCATCGGAACCTCCGGCGCCGCGCACACGATGGACCAAAAGGCTTGGAAGGACATGTTCGCCGTCAACGTCGACGGTGCAATGTGGTTCATCCAGGCGTGTTTGCCGCAGATGATCGAGCGCAAGTCCGGCTCCATCTGCGTGATTTCGAGCGTTGCCGGCGTGAAAGGTTTCAAATACCAGACCGCTTACTGCGCCACCAAGCACGCGCTTGTCGGCATGGCACGCGCGATTGCGCTCGAGGTCGCGAAGCACAACATTCAGGTGGTGCCGATTTGCCCCTCGTTCGTCGAGAGCGAGATGACCGACCGCACCATCGCCGGACTCGTGAAGCACCGCAGCATCAGCACTGCCGAAGCTCGAACCATCGTCGAGAACACAAACCCGCAGAAGCGCATCATCCCCGCCGAAGAAGTGGCGGAGTTGGTCGCGACCGTGTGTCAGGGTCTCGTCAAATCTCTCAACGGTCAGCCGCTCATGATGACCGGCGGCGAATAAGGAGCAACCCATGGACATCGGAATTTCGTTCATGCTCACCGAGCTGAAGAAGTGGGTTCGCCAAACAGCTGCGCAGTCCAACGGGCTGCTCGTGCCCGTTTCCGGCGGCTCCGATTCGGCGCTCGCGTTTCACATCCTGAGTTCGGTTTACCCCGAGAAGACCGTCGGCGTCTTCGTCGGCAAAGATCTGCGCGCGCGCGAGTGGTTCGAATCCGAGGGCAACATCCGCTACCTGCCCGCCCTCGCATCGCGTAATCACGCAGAGGTCGAGCGCAACGCCGTCTTCCAGAAGCTCGCCCTCGACGAGAACCGCTGGCTGGTCGGCACGCGCAACCGCACCGAGAACACCTTCGGCACTTTCAGCCTGGCAAGCCGGGTCGCGACCTACTTGCCGATCGTCGGTCTCTGGAAAACCGACATCATGCAACTCTGCTCGCTGATCGGCGTGCCGGAGGAAGTGATGGCATCCAGTCGCCGAGCCGATCCCGATTGTGGACGCCCGGCCGAACTCGCCGAGATCCCGCTCGAACAGATCGACATTTTCCTCAAGGTTCGCATCGGACTCTTGGGCGAAGAAGCGCTCACGAGCCTGACTTCGGCGCAAGTTGCTTACCTCGACAAGGCGTACAAGGGCAACAAGTGGCGCACCGGTCTGCCCACGGAAGGTCCTCAGCTTGATTGAGAAGAACTGCAACGCCACGCTCGACCTCGTCAATTCTCAACGCATACAGTCTAACCGTAAGGATTTCCCTTCATGGTGAAAAAGACCGTCGAACTGTTTTGCGCCTGCACAGCCGCAGCCATCCTCTGGCTGTGGCTGTTGCCGGCGATTGGCATAACGTCTTACCTGGTACATGGCGGCATCATCGTCGTCGTCGCCTGGTACACGCTTCGACTCGTTGGCGTCACGGACCGGCTGCTCGACAAGATTCTGCCCCCGCGAACCAAGGTCGTCGAGATCACCGCCGATGGTGTCATCATTTTCGATGCCCGGGAGAGCTGGCGCTCCAAAGAGCTCACGCTCTGGAAGTCCAACGCTCGTCCCGTTCTCGTAGAACCGGATCGCCTCGATAGCGCCGTCGTCGACTACCAACTCGCCGTCGATGAGGCTAGGCACGGCAGCGTCGAGGCCTGCGAAAAGCTCATCGACCTCGCCATCCCTGAGCTTCGGTGGGTGCCCACGCAAGCAAAGCTGCTTGCCGCGCCGATCGTCATGATGCAGAGCTTCGAAGCGAGCGGGGACAGAGCGAAAGCCGCGGAGTTCAAAGCCCAAGTCAACCGGCTGGCAGACGTGTTTGACGTCCCGTCGTTCTGATTCGGCAGCGTAACTCACATCAATAGAAGTCAGTTTTCCGACCTGACGCCAAGATTGGCTTGCAGAGCGTATCTGCAAGCCAGTTTTGCTCGAAACTGTTCTTTTATATCGGATAGTACAACATCGCAGCATCAAAAACGTTCGAAACCAGCCAGAACACCCGCAAACGCATGTGCAATGTCCGAGCCCATCGAACGCCAGAAGAAGAAGAAGAAGAAGAAGAAAAGTGCGCTAACGCCCGAAGGCGTTAGCGCTTATCGTCAGACCGAAACGCCGCTTACGGCAGCCCGGACTTCCGCTTGTGCAGCGCCTCGTTGAAGAGGTCCTGCGAAGCGGGAGTCGCGAGATCGGTTCCGTAGCCCAGCGACAACCAGTGCGGAGGCGCGTCGACGATTTCGTCGGCGACCGACTGGGTGAGCTGGTCAGCCATGGTGGGCGGTTCCGAAAATGCGGGCATCATCGGAAACACATCCCGCCACAGCGAGTTCGACAGAGCGTCGGCAAGACTCATACCTCGCCGCTCGTCGTCGTCGAAGATGCTCATGGTTGCTCCTTCATCAAGAGAAGTTGGAACAATCCCGACTCGGCAGAATTGCCGAGCCGGGTCCTGGTCGATGAGCCGTGGAGCTCAGCCGAGCAGGTTCAGCGTGGTGCGCGCCGGCACCCAGTCACTTGCCGTGCCATCGCAGCGGCAGTCTTCGAAGCCGCAGGCATGGCAGTTGACCGGCTTGGTCGGCAGGTGGTTCCAGATCGACTCGACCTCGTTGTCGAAGTCGCTCCGGTCCGATTCCTCGCAGTCGCAGTCATGGTCGCAACCACAGCCGCAGCCGGAGTACGAACCGTAACCATCGTCCGCGAAGTACCAGTCGTCGTTGCGCTCGAAGCCCATGTTCGGCGTCGCATGACGGAACTCGGCATACGCAGCGCTCTTCGGCTTCGTCGTGCGGAACGGCATGACCAGCCGCGGACGCCCGACGCAGACCATCTTGCCGCTGCGGTCGATGACGATCTTGATCGCAGTCGACGACGTCGCCTCGACGATGCGAGCGAAGTACACCGTCTGTTTCGGGTTCTCGCCGACAATCTGGAACTGCCAGACCTTGCCGTCATTCTGAGGCTGCGGACCACGGCGCTCGGGGAAAACGACACGACCGCCGACCTTGATGGCAGCCATCAGCCCGCCCGAATTCGCCGCGACGAACTTGGAGCTGTGCGTGACGGTCTTCATGAAGCCGGTGATGGCGTCCTTCTTCGAAATCACCGTGACCGGCTTGGAGGCGCGGCGCGGACCGCCGGTCTGTGCGTTGTTGCGCGAGCCGCGATTCTGCAGACCATGGCGCCACGAGCCACTGTTCTGCGGTCCCCACGACTGACCACCACGGTTGCCGTTGTGATTGCCGCGAGCGCCATGCTGGTTGCGGGACGCGGGACGGGAAGAAATCTTGGACATGAGGTTCTCCATTGCTGTCCAAAAAATTAGTAACGCCCCTCCGAGTGTCCATCCACACACGCAAACCGCCGACGCCCCTAAGGTCGCAGGAAAGTTCGGATGTGCTTGGCTAAAGTACTAGCTGATGGAATCTCGTGAAAAGGAGAGTTACGGTGAGGTCTTATGCGTACACTTTGGCTCTCAGCAAAGACAACTCTTTTTAACACTCACTATGTATTAAACAGACGCGCGCCGATCCTCTGCACAGCACGACCGACCAGGATACTCCTGAACTACCGGCGGAAAAACTATTTACGAATCTCGGCTAGCGCGCCCCGCTCACACGTAGAAACCCATTAAGTTTTTTGCGATTGTTGCGCGATGTATAACCGCATCGTGACGGCACACGCGACATGCGTCAATCAGCCATGCCGACGAACCGATTCTAGACCGCTCGATGCTCGTCCGTCTACTACCCCTCCTCGTAGCCGTGATCTCAAAACCGAGCCAAGAAGAGGGAGGCGGCATGACGCAGCACCTCCCTCTCGTTTGACTCTAGTCTCAGCCTCCCTACGCCTGTCCTCCTCAAGCATTGAAACTGCCGGCTGTTGCGGTTTCAGCTTGGATAGCTCCTGTTATTGCGGCTTCGGGCTGGTCGGCACCGACGTATCAGGCGTCGTCTTTGCCGTCCTTCTTGTCGCCGCCCTCGCCCTGGTTCTTGCCGCCGCCCTTGCCATCACCGTCCGGCTTCTTGGGCTTCTTCGGCGTAAACATGATGTACATGCGATAAACCTCACCGGCAAAAGCCATGCCGCCCAAAAGCAGCATGAGGAGGATGTTCCACGGCGCGCCGCCCAGCTTGTTTCCGAGCCACATGCCGACGAAGCCGAACAGTACAGTCCCGATCGTCAGCGTGTAGGCGAATTGCGAAGCCGCAATCATGTTCACGTTTTCTCGGGCGCGCTCTTCCGGCGTCTTCGTCGGCGGCGACTCAGGCGACTTCGAGCCGTCTGATTGCCCCTCCTTACTGGTGTTCTCGTCTTTCATGGCATTTCCTTTCCTAGACAATTCACCCGGTTGCGTTACTGATAGTTGATCGTCCAGACCTCAGCGGAGAGCGCCTTGGCGCCCTGCGAGACCAGGTACTCGGCAAAACTTTTACCACTGCTGTCGCCGCCGGAGGCGAACCAGGCAGCCTCTTCCTGCGCGACATCCATAGTCGCCGGAATCTCCAGAAACTCCTGCTTGTCCACATTGCCGGTCCACTGCTCAAGAGCCTGGACGACGAGGATGCGGGGCTGAGACATGGGATGCGTGTCCTTATTTGCAAACCGAAAAGGTAGAGCCGCCCACTATGAGCGACTCTACCCACCTATTCGGTTCTATTTCAATAAACCGCGAACGCTTGCCGCGCAGCGGAAACTAGCCATCAGCCTAACAAATGGCAGACACAGTTTCCGTTCAGAGAACTAGCGCCCGCGAGGCTTCGAGCTGGCGAGACGAGCCGCCGAAGCGCTCTTCCCGCGCCCCGAGGCTTTCGCCTTGGCAGCGTCGATGAGCCCACGCACGGCGAGTTCCTCGATGACCGAGTCGACCAGGAAGTTACGCAGCGAAACGAGGCGTTCTTCCTCAGTGCCGAAAGTGGCGGTGTAATCAGCCATGCTGCGGCGAATCACTTCCTCCGCTTCCTTGCGACCGTAGACTGCCCGAATCTCGACGACTTGCTTCCGAGAGTTGCTGCCCGGCGGGCGCTTGTAACTCAGGAAGTAGTGCTGGAGCCGCTCGATCAAGCCGGGCGGCGCGTCCTTGATGTCGCGGATGCCACCATATGCGATGTCGTTTTCCATCACCGCGATAATCTTGTCGTCCGCCTGGCCCTTGTCGACCATGCGGAGACCGCCGATGGGGCGCGCCGAGACGAGGATGTCGCCATGAGCGAAATCCTTCTCGGTCATGATGCAGATGTCGAGCGGGTCGCCGTCACCGGTGACTTTCTTGAGCCCGGTCTTCTGCATGCAAAACTCAGCGATGGTTTCACCGCAGTAGGTCTGCGGGACGAAACCATAAAGCATCGGACAGAGTGACGAAAACCGCTGCGGGCGGTCGACGTGCAAGTGTCCGGTGGCCTTCGCGACCTCCAGCTTGACGGCACTGGTCGGGACAATCTCGATGTAAGACTGAACGATCTCCGGCGCAGACGCACCTGCAGACACACCGTGCCAGGGATGCGATTTGTACTGGGTCGATAGAAGCCTTTTGAATTCTTCGTGGATCATGAGAGCTCCGTAGCGCTGGTGCGCTTCACAGACGATAAGAGCGGCGTGTGTTTCAGTCGCGCTCGAACTGCTCGAGCGAACTTCAACAGCCGCCTAAGATAAAGGATTTGAGCGGACATAGCAATGCCGTCACCTGTTCCTGCGGAGATGAGCGGAACGACGATGCCGTCACCGCTTCTGCTGAGATGACAGGAACGGCAACGCCGGACCCACTTCTGCGGGGATTAAGTGAACGGCATTGCCGAGACCCACTTCTGCGGGACTGAAAGGAACGGCAACGTCGGCACCCACTTCAGCGGGACTGAGCGGAACGGCATTGCCGAGACCCGTTTCTGACATCCGACCGGAACCGGCGAATGCCGGTCCGGTTTGAGTCGTTCAGTCGCCCGCCTTGTCCGTATTCGCGACCAGCGAGGTGATGAAGCACTCGATCATGAAGGTCGACAGCCCAGTCGGGTCTTTGACACCGTTCTTGGCTTTGCTCACGCCGATGACGCTGTGATCGACGCCGTTGACCGTGACGATGGTCGGCTCGAAGAAACGCTCGGCAAGCTCAGGGACGGCAGCAATCAGGGTCATCGGATCGTAGAGCTGAAAGCTCTGAATCAGATCCCAGATGTCGTCGTCGCCGTTGCGGTCGAGCCCCTGCCCGGCGCAGAAGGTATTGCAGAACCACTCCTTGTTGCAGCGTTCCGGCAGCTTGTTGCGGCGCGGATCGTCGCCTGCCATGTTGGCACGCACCCAGACGTCCTGGATGGCATGACGCTGAGTGCGCTGCAACTTCACACCGACGGGATGACCGGTGGCGGCCATTCGGTCGTAGAGGTCGCGCGGAACCGGCGCCGCGTAAGCCGCTTCACGAGTCAGGATCGTTGTCGGGATGCAGAGTTCTTGAACTCGGCGGTAGAAATACTTAGCCGCGTCCATGTCGAACTTGTTGTTGGCGGCGCTGTCGGGAACCATGTACCCGTCGTCGTCTTTGACGACTGCGTTGTCTTTCTGCTCGACACCGCCCATGATGGCAACCAGTGCGACCTTGCTTTGAACCAGCTCGTCATGATCACGCAAGAGGGCGGCAGCATCGGTCAGACCAGAGATGAGGAGCAGAATCACGGAACCGTCGTCAGCCGACTCGAGCGAACGCACGAGCAAGTCGGCGCCCGGTTCGAGGTCATCGGCGCCGGCGAGGTACGTGACGCCTTCGAATTCCTTTTCGTGACCATCGGCACGCAGACCGCAGTCGGTGCCGACGCCGACGGGAACATCGGGGCGCCCCAGAAGCCGCAAGGTGCCCTTGGCGAGCCGCCCGCGCTGGGCTGCCGGAGCCAGATTCGCGATCACGGCGAGCATCTCGAAAAGCTCTTGCCGGCGCGAGCCATGTGTACTGACGACCTGGTGCCGATTGATGCCGTCCGACAGCACGAGCGTGTCTTCGTCGTCCATGTCCTTGCCGAAGTCGCCGATCATGATGAGCGAAAACGGCGCGGTTTCAGCGGCGACGATTGCCGTGCCGCCATCGACGCGCTGACGGTCCGGTTCCGGCTGTGCCTCGAGTACGGAAGCGGTCGCGTCCGTCGTGGCCACAGTGGGCGCGCTCGTCGCATCCAGAGTCGGCTGCCGCGCAGTCACCGTTTGATCCGTACCAGCTCCAGCCGGCGCGTCTGTCACAAGCGCAGTCTTCGCCGAACTGGCCGCAGTCTGCGCGTCCGTTTCAGCCCCGGTCGACGAGTCCGCCTGTTTGCCACCCTTCGCGAAGATATCGTGGACATGCGGAGAGAAGCACGTCGTCTTGCGCGGCGTATCCACGAAAACCGGGTCAGGCAGACCGTTGTTCCCGGCGAGCGGGCTGGGCCGTCCCGGAATGCAGGTGTCGGTCTGAGGGACGGGAAGCGGTTTCGCCGTATGCAGTTTCGCAGCCGAATCGCCGATCAGTCCATCGACCACCAGAGCCGGAACGGATGGCGACTGGGGGGCACGGAAACGGTGAATTCGCCTGCGACTCTCATCATGCATTCGCGCCGTCCACTCCTTGTCATTGCAGATCGATGCGGTCAAACCGACCGACAATACGGAAAGCGTAATGAGAATCAAACAGCCGATGGACAGGCTGCTAGCCGGCTGTAGGAACGGGCTGAGTGCGAGAAAGGTCAGGCCATAGATAGCCAGGATGAAAATGGCCAGACGCTTCTGGCGCTTGTCGAGACCGAAGTAGGTCTCCCGAGCATGCATGACAGCGTCGCCGTCTGTCTCGAGCAAGACGCGATAGGCGGTCAGCGTGCGGAGACGCAAAACGATGTACCCGATACCACATGCAGTGGCACAGACGGATAGGGTTCCTAAGAGAACCGTCAGAAATTGTGGATTCATTCGTGTCAACTTTCCCTGTTCGCGGTGAAAAACAGGCGCTCCGAAGTGGAGCGCCTGCAAGAGCGAGAGAACAACTGGCGTTTACTTGCCGAGCCGAGCCAGGGCAGCCAGGAAGAGCTTCTTGTGGTCGAAAGCGAGTTCGAGCCCCTTCAGTTCGCTGGCGCGAACGAAACGAGCCGAGCCCTCTTTGGCGTCGTCGCCGGCGTTGAGCTTCGCGAACACCTCCGCCTGCTTGTCGGGCGGGATGAACCAGGCGAAGCCATGGTCCACGACATGACCACGTTCGTCACGGTCAGGCTCGGAGCGCACGTCGATCAGCAGCATGTCGCTCGCGGCGACCTTGTAGGTGAACTTGTCGTGGTCGCCAGTGGCGTCCTTGTTGACGAAACACTCCTCCATGAGTTCGCGAGCCGCGCACTCGGGAAGGCTCTCGAGCTGAACGTTCAGGAAGCCTCCGGGGAAGCTCTCCATGTCCTTGAACGGCGCTGCGCCGCGCACCATCGTCAGAACGAGCGGGTCGTCCTTGTCGATGTCGGCGAACACAGCGATAGTCGTCGTCGAGTCCGCTTTCGGGAAGCGGTAAACCATGAGGTGATTGCCGGTGACCAGCATCTTGAGCGCACCGGTCACGACCATCTCGACCGCTTGTTCGTTGAGCTTCTCGAGCGTGGGCAGCAGTTGCGTCAGCCCCTCGAGCGCGTCGACGACTACGATGACGTCGTGACCGAGATTCTTCAGCACCTTGATTCCATCACGCAGCTGATCGCCCGTCGGAGAGCCGGCAATCAGGATGATCGAATCGAGACGAATCTTGTCGATCGGCCATTCGACGTCGCACATCATCGTGTCAGGCGTCGGACCGACGAGAGCGCCCTGGTCGTGAATCTTCAGCCCCTGAGCGGCGGCGAGAGCCTTGAGCGCGGTAACGCGCTCCTGCCACTTGGCGCCCTGGCGAGCACCACTGGCAGTACCATGATCGACGGCGGGGTGAGGAGCAGAAGCTCCTGCGGCAGGCACGGTTTCAGCGCTCGACGCAACCGCTACGGAACCGTCGCTCGATGCAGCGGAGGCGACGATGCCTTCGGCGGCAGCAGTGCCAGCAGCGGCAGCGGTGGTGGCATGAACAGAAGACCCGGCAGCGCCGGTGAAAATGAGCAGTTCGAAAGTGCGTTTCACTTGTGATGTCCCCGTTAGTTACCGAAATTATCGCGCGAAAGTGCTCGTGAGGTGAGCGCGCGACATCTCTGAGCGTCTCGATGTTCCGAAACCCGTGCAGCGTTGCCCCCTCGAATCAAACGAGTGACAAACGATGACAAAGCTGGAAGCACAGAGACTGTATACGGAAAGAACTGTGACCTCACATCACAGACCGAAAAATTGGAACGTCAAATACTAGTAACCTTCAGAATCTGATGACAAGTGCTCAAATCTGAAATGATCTGAAAGATATCACCACCCGAGCTCTAAAGGCTTATGAACAGGAGTTTCAAAGTGGTAGCACACCTAGCGCGACCTGCTCCGATGTATATATTAGGAGCTGCTAAACTGCCACTGCGTTGCGGACTAAAGCGCTCTAGTACCATCAGCGAGTCCTACAGCGACCGCATCGACCCGGTTAAGCGCTCATACTGCTTCTGATCTTTTCCAGCCATATCAAAGCGACCAAGGCGCTCATAAGCCTGCGCACGATGAAGATAGGCATTAACAGACTCAGGGTCCAGCGCAATCGCTTTCGTAAAATCATCGATTGCCTTTTCGTGCCGCCCAAGCTCTGCATTGCCCAGACCACGCATGAAATAAGCATCCGAACGACTCTGGTCCTTGTTGATCAAAATCGTCAAATCAGCAATCGCACGTCCAAGTTTTTCTGTCTGAAAATACGCCTGAGCGCGCAAGTAGTAAATCTCGGTGATTTCCGGTCCGAGATCAATTGCTTTATTGAAGTCGACCAGAGCCTCGTCAAACTTACCAAGTGCAAGGTGTGATGTGCCTCTTCCGATATAGCCAATAACAAAATTCGGATCTAATTCAAGACAACGATCATATTTCTGAACAGCAGCATCATGCGCTCCTTCGGAAACAAATTCGACGGCCTCGTTGAAAACGCCCTCAACATCAGCGGTTTCCGCTCCACTTGTAACAGGCAACGGAGTTTTCTCGATTTGCTCCAGACGAAACTGAAGGTCGCGAACGGTTTTCAGCCAATCGCCTGCAGCTGAAGTTCCATCCCAGAGGTCACGCAATTCCGAGGTAGATAAAATTCGACCGGTTATAGCCGCAGCCCGTGCCGCCAGCGCATCCGGAGCCTGGTATCTCTGCGACTTAATCCACAGAGCAACCTCCGTCGGCAGCTTCGCCGAGGGAAACTCGCGAGAGGCAGCGATAACTTCTGAGGCAGCCACGGCTCTTTCAGCATCCCCGGCGTCGATGAAATTGTCGGCACCGTCAACAATATCAATTGCTTCGCGCACCGGGTCGCCGGTTTTTGAAACAAGCAAGATCTGGAGCCAATCTTTCGCTCCATCATTTCCGAAACTGCTGGTATCCCATTCCATTTGCGCTTCACTCGTTGCTAGGTCGACGTCTAGTTTATCAATTCCCCATAAGCCGGATCTGCCCCGAAATCGGACAAATTTCACCAACTCACAAACTTGACTACAGACCGAGGTTGCCCCGGTCGCAAACGCTTACGTATGCCGTGCCTGACATCCAGAAGCCGGGGGGCGAGAAAGGTGATATGTTATAACTTTGCGTCAACAGTTCCGTGATTTGGTTAACTGATAATGAGCGATTCAATCATCGTCCTGGAAACCATCGCCAATCAACAAGATATTGCTGCAGTCGGCGCCATGTTGAACGACTACAACACGGAGCAGGGATTGGTTTTCAACCCGCAGTCTCTTGCGGTTTTTATTCGAAACAACGATACCGGTCGCGTGATCGCCGGTCTGAAAGGATCGACTCACTGGGAATGGTTGCGGATCAAACTGCTTGCCGTGCATAAATCGGCTCGCAATAAAGGTTTCGGCACGCAGCTGCTGAATGCGGCCGAGAAGGAAGCGATCGATCGTGGCTGTAAATTCGCATTCGTAGACACTTACAGCTTCCAGGCGCTGCCGTTTTATAAAAAATGCGGCTATGAAGTTTTCGGTGAATTGCCGGAATATCCAAGTGGTCACAGCAGATTTTTTCTGCGCAAAACACTCGTGAATTCTTCCCCAACCGACAAGAATTGATAGGAAACAGTATCGGTGCGCCTTTTCGCCTGCTCGCTTTTTGCCATACTCATCGCATCATTCGCCTCTCCGATAAAAGGGGAAACAACCCTGGCGCGCGGCGTTACGACCAAACCAGCCGTTCGCTATCACGTCAAAATGAAAACCAAAGTCGTCATTCCGGCATCAGGACCGGCGTGCAAGCAAGTGCGCGTTTGGCACGCGCTGCCGACGACGCGCCCCTGGAGCAAAACAACTGCAGTCCCAGGCGTAACGGCGCTCAGCTACTTGCCTAAAACCGGAAAGCTGGAGCTGGAAAAGGACAGGCTGTCCGCGCATGTTTACTTCGAGGACAATTCGCAGTTTCGCCCCAATGATGTACGTTATTTCCAGTCGGAATTTTATGTTTATTCAAGCGACCGAGATTTTGATCCGGGCAGCCGAGCCGTGATCTGGAACCGCTACACGGCAAACGATCACGTCGGTGCTGAGAAAATTCCTGCCGTGAGAGCGGAAGTGGCGACCATCGCGGACGAACTAAAATCCAATCGAAACCCCGTTGAATTCGTGATCGAGGCGTCGAAGTGGATTAGAAACGAACTCGCTTATGACGCCGGCGTCGGCTACGGTCCCGACGATGTCGCGTCGGTTATGCGCTACAGGCGAGGACATTGCGGGCATCAGCAAGCGGTTTTCAAACAAATGTGCGCGCGCGCGGGCATTCCCTACAAGCCGGTTTTGGGCTTATTTCTGCACGCTCCGGACGGAAAGGACTCTTTGAGCAACGTGCGTCCGGACTTCGCCAATAACCACACCTGGTGCCAGGTTTGCTTTCCGGAGATAGGTTGGGTCGAGGTCGATCCCGGAGCCGGAGAAAAATGTTT
Organism: Candidatus Obscuribacterales bacterium; assembly: GCA_965228855.1. Taxonomy (GTDB): domain Bacteria; phylum Cyanobacteriota; class Vampirovibrionia; order Obscuribacterales; family Obscuribacteraceae; genus JADYXR01. Next base: position 130,268 of record CBDDIJ010000002.1, read on the forward strand.
CAAGATTCCATCTACCTTGATTCAAAACAACACCGCCTTTGAAAATTACTCCGTCTGGGTCTCAGAACCAGGTCGCGCCTCTCGCGAACCCACCTGGACCTGGGTCGGCGGCAAATTCGTCTGCGACTACGGCGTCGAAAACAGCATCACCTTCCGCGACTAACCGCCCCAGCCAAACCCTGCCTACACCGGAAGAACCCGCCAAACCCGCCTACTATATGCCAACGTATCCTCGGACTCCCAAAACCCTTCCCAGGCAGTCTTCTTCGAGGACTACTCCCGTCCCATAGCCTTGTTTTGCTCACTTTGGCTACGGTGGAATGACGGATTTTCGAAAATCCGGCAACGTACCGTAGACAAAACCCTGCTTACTATATGCCGACGTATCCTCCAATTCACGAAAACCTCTCTAGCCGGTCTTTTTCAAGGACAGCTCCTTGCTCGCCCTCTCGTTTTGCTCACTTTGGCTACGGTGGAATGACGGATTTTCGAAAATCCGGCAACGTACCGTAGACAAAAGAATTCTTGACAAGAACACCTCGCGAACTCTTGACGACACGAACAATATCAATTGTCTCAAGCAAGCATCGCAGACGGTTTAAAGGACGATTAGACAAACTCAATGGAAAAACTCTTCAACTAGCTTGAAATAGCTCGCGGTCAATTCATAGGGTAAGCAGTCAAATCTTTTCTCTCAGTTTGAAACCGTTCACGCCAAAATCGCTGTTCCACTTCCAGTTGCACAAAGTTTCTCTGCCAGACGAGCAGCGGATAGAGAGAAGATTTTGATATTCAGCATTGACACCAGATACGGTGCAGTGCATCTCCAGCGACTTTCGCAACACTTGCGACAAAATCGCGCAGTGCTGCTGTTTGAATGCATTGTTATCGGGCACGAATTGAAACTTCCATCGTCTGGGAGTTCAAGGTGCTCGAAGAACCCGGAGCCAAAAACATGTCCAGCAAAGCCAAAACCATCCTTGGGATTATCGCCGTGACGGCGTTCCTCGCGCTCGCCATCAACGTGCTCTTCTTCGACAAGGGACCGACGCCCCCGGTCACGACCTCGGCGAACGTCGTCGAAGTGACGGACAAGAACTTCCAGAGCGAAGTTCTCGACTCGAAGATTCCCGTGCTCATCGACTTCAACGCCACCTGGTGCGGTCCCTGCAAGACCTACTCGCCGATCTTCCACAAGGTCGCCGACCAGTACGCGGGTAAGGTGAAGTTCGTCAGCATCGACGTCGACAAGGCGCCGGCTGTGGCGAATCTTTTCGGCATCACCGCCATTCCCGCCACCGTTTTCCTGAGCGAAACCAATGGCGTCATCAGCGCCGGCGCAGCCTCGGGCGCTCTCGACGAAGCCACACTCAAGAAGCTCGTCGACTATTGCCTGACGCCTGGCGCGAAGCTCATTCCGCTCTTTGAACGCAAGAAGCCCGGTGATGCAAACGACCCCGCCGTCGCCGACCCGAACGCGCCTGCGGTGAGCGACCCGGTGACGAGCGACCCGGCGACGCCCGACCCGAACGGCGCGACGCCCAAAACGGAGGACCCGACGCCTATCATCCCGAAGGAGAACAACGCGACGCCGAAATTCGAATCGATCCCCTTCGATAAGGAGCTGCCGCGCGTCGACCCGCTCCCGAAGAACGACGGACCGCCGAAAACCGAACAAATCGTCCCGACCCACTAAGCGGTCGCCCTGACCTGAACTAACCCCATCAAGTCCTCCCGGAAACCGCATCCGGGAGGACTCTTCTCTTCCAATTCCGCCTACAAACCCGCCTACTATACCCCGAAGTATCCGCATCATCCGGAGACCTCCCGCAGGGCTGGCATTCTCAGGATCAGTACTCAACGTTTCCTCACCAAAACCCTCGCTTTGGCTATCCTGCAATGACGGAATCGGCTAAATCCGTCATCGCAGGATAGCCAAAGACTTCTTTTTCAGAAGGCGCCAAAGCGATTAAGAGCCTAAAAACCCCACCATGAGCTACTTGCCGGGATTTACGAGATACGCCCGCATATAGTAGTATATCGGGAGACGCCAGAGCAAAAAAAGCCCGAAAAGATGCCGTGGCGGGCGTTGCTCGATGCGCGTCTCCACGCCTGCATATAGTAACAAAACCGCACAAAAGCAATCAGAGCCGCATTACTGCGGATGATTGCCTTGAGTCCGACTGGACTCGTGCGACCTGCTAAGCATGCCTAAAAGCCGAGCTCTCCGCGCACGCGGTCCAGGTTTTCCTGAACTGTCACGGCGATGTTCTTGCAGTAGTTCGGCCACTCTTCGCACACCTGCTCAGCCTGCCACCAGATCTCACGAGCCTCCACGAAGTTGCCGCGCTCGTACGTCAGGCACGCGAGTTGGTTCAGCACCTCAGCGCAGAACCAGTGATCGCGGCGAAGATGACTCTCAACCTCAGCCATCGCGCGGTCGACGTGAGCCTGCGCCTCCTCCCAGCGATGTTGCCGGCGCGCAGCGTCGCAGGCACTGTTATGCCGCCGAGCGCGTTCCAGCGCCGCATTCACCTCTCGGCGACTACAATGAACCGGTTCCGGCTCGACGGTGAAGTTCATGGTCGTCAACCACGAACCATTCACGCGGAGACCGTTTGCATCCGGGTGCAGGATCAACGCGGTTCCGGGCCCACTCTTACGCGGCGCCACCGCCGGCGGCACCACCACGTTAGCAGGCTTCTCAGCCTCACACCCGCCATCCTTGACGCCAGGCTTGACACCGAGCATCTGCCGCAGATGCCGGAAGTGCCGCTCTTGCTTCCGGTCTTCCCGCTTTCGCAGAAACTGCCGCACACCCACCGCCGCTAAACCGAACAACGCTGCCGCTCCGATCAGATAGTTTCTCATCTGATGCTCCTTTTCGCCTGAAGTTTGTAAAAGTAACTGGTACTGAAATCTTGCCGCGAAATGACCGCAGCACAAGCCTAGCCGTCGAAGGCTTCGGCTGTTCCGATAGCGAAGGTGAACGGTCCCGCCTCCATCGCGGCGTAAACCGCAGCGAGTTCATCACCGTTCAGATCGACTTCGACACGCGTGCGCGTGTTGAGATCGTAGACTTCCGCGCCGCTGTCGCCGATCACGATCACCTTCATGTCTTTGAGAAACTGCACCCGGCGGACATAGACCCGGTGCCCCGTTTCAATTCGCACACTGACACCCTTGTCCAGATCAGCAATCCAGAGATTGCATCGTCCGGTAGCCCTGTAGGTGGAGCCGGCGAAAACAGCAATTCTACCCACCGGGTGGATGGCATGGGCCCAGCACTCGAAGTCGAGATCCTCGTCCGCGCCGACAAAAGCACGCTCCAGTGAGTCTCCCGTTTCCACATCCACACAATAGACGGCACCACCCGCGGTGAGCGCCAGCACGGATTCACCTTGCCCGGTGAACATCACCCGCACGATCGCTGAGCTGCAGACTTTCCGGAGAAACCGCTCTTTGCGCACAGTCCCGTTGTTCAGATCAACCACGGCAACGCTGCCGGTCGAGGTTCCAACGGCGAGCTTGTCCCCCTGCTGGCTGTAGGCGACGGACTGGGCACGAGCGAGCGGCATCGGTTTCAGCCAGGCACCGAGAGCAACATCGTAGAACTCCACGGAGTTCACCTTGTCACCATATACGATGGCACACTCTTGGTTGCGAGCGCCGTTGATCTCGGTCTTGAGCACCGGTCGAAAAGCCATACCGAGACACGCCACAGCGTTCGGCACTTCGACTGACACGCCGGTTTCCGTGTCAATCAACCATGGAGGCTCACCGCGCGCAACCACGCCGAGCACTCCCTTGTTAGAACCAGGCGCCGGCGAAACCAGGTCACGAACCAGGCTCCCGCGCGCGTCGATGGCGAACTTCGTAATCGAAAAAGTTCGAGTCATGAGAAACTCCTTGTGTTGGCACCCGCACATTCGGCGAGTGTAATGCCTCTGAAAACATGAAAATCTCCTGCCCGCGCGAATCCCAACGACCATAGTCGGGCTCCTAATTAACTGCTGTAGTCTGCTTATCTGCTTGCGGCGTTTGTTGTTTCAAACAAAATTCCAGGGATTAAAACCAACCTAACAGTCCCCACCGAATTCACCAAGATCTTTTTAGGCTATAAACAGAATCAAGCATCAACGTGGAGAAGCTCACCAGAAGCAAGAATCAAGCATTCGAGAACATAAAAACTCTTAAGCGCTAGTTTGTGCCACTAAGAATTAAACTGGGAACCAGGTAACAACTTAAGCCCGCGAGCACTACCGATATTGAAAATAAACGAAACTACTTCGCACAACACGACCTGCCTACTATATACCACAGCATAAGCCAAACCGACAAAAGCCATTACCCGCATGGTTTTCAGCCAATCTTCAAGCTCACTCTTGATCGAAACCCGACAGTTTGGCTATCCCACTACGACGGAATTCGCAAAATCCGGCATTCCCTGATAGACACCGAGCCGAAAATCGACCCGCTTGAAGGTACAAAAACTTCGAAAACCACCACTGAGAAGCCATCGGGCAAAACCGTTTATACTGCCTTTTATAGTAGACTTCAGGTGAAGAAGCATCGACGCGGAGAGGCACCATTGCTGGTGCCTCCCTTTGTCGATGTTCCCCTCACGCCTTGGCGTTAGGCGGCTTTGGAAAGCCGCTGGAAGCCGGTCGTGAAGTACTCCAGTTCACGCCGAGACTTGCTCGACAGGTACTTCGGAGTGAAGAAGCGGTCCTGCCACTTCGCCGTGGGCTCCAGGCTGGCCTCGAACGTGCCCCCGTCGTTGCGGACCATCGACCGGAACCGGTAGTGGTCGTAGACGTCGAGGATGTGCGCGAGGTACGCAGCAGCGAGGCGATGGTTGCCACGAACGATGAGGAGGTTCTCGTCGTTGGAGTAGCTCGCCTTGAAGCCCAGGTTGTGGCTGCCGAGGATGACCACCGGGTCGTCGCCGAACGGGTCGACCACCACGATTTTGTCGTGAATGATCGAGTGGGCTTCCGGAAGCTTCAGAAGCTCCTTCTGCCACTTGCCGACCGCCGTTTCCAGCGAATCGGCGGCGATGATCACCGGCCGCTTCTTGTCGTGGTGGAAGATCTGAACCGGGGCTGCCACTTGCGCGGCGGCGGTCAGATCCGCGAAGGTCCCGCTCACGTCCGGCGAGATGATGCCAGCCGCAGAGCCGTCAGCCGAACTCGCCGGGACCAGCAGACCCGATTCACCGCGAACGAAGCGGTTGGGCTGCTGAGGCGTGAACGGCTTGGGCAGAGCCTGCGGGCTGGACACCGCGCCGCGGTAGAACAGGTGCTTCTTCCCGAACTGCATCCCGTTGATCTTGCTGATGATCGAGGGGAAGCCCGGGTAGAACGCGAGGAAGTAGACGCCTTCCTTCGCGCCGTCGATCGCGTCGAAGACTTCGCCCATGTCCACGGGAACGGGAGGCTTGGTCTTCGGCTTCACCTTCTCGACGGTGTTGGGCGAGAACCACGCCTGAATGCGCGTCCCGTCCTTGAGCACGACTTCCTTCGGCTTCTTGCGATTGAAATCGCGGAGCGCCGTGCCCTGCAGTTCGCCCTTGTCGGTGTCTTCCTTGAGGGCGTCCCAGGCCGCGCCGTAGATCTCGCCGAGTTCCTCGGAGATGACCGACAGCGCGTTGTTGGACTGGCAGCAGAGACCCGTGAACGTCGAGTTCGCACTCGCCGTCAGAACCTCCACCGGGCGACCAGCCTTGTTGTACCGCACGTGGGACTTGTTGTGCGGCAGCGACGACTTGGGCAGGATGCGGTCGTGAACTTCCGCTTCCGCCTCATGCAGACGCTTGCGGGCATCCGCGTTGGTCTCGTCGTTCTCGCCGGCGTTGCCGAGGATGAGGCTGAACACGTCCGTGTTCGCCAGCAGGAAGTCGACGATCTCGGGGTCGGCAAGCTCATAGAGCGCCGAGTACACGTGACCGTCTTCCGCCTTGGCTCGCTCGAACACGCCCTTGATGAAGCCAGGCAGTTCGCCGGCGAGCATCGTGCGAATCGGGCTGTCCGGCTTCTTCAGCTCCTCGATGAGCTTCTCGGGGTCGGGACTGCCGTCCTCGAGCTTGGGCAGCATCGACGCCAGCTTCTGCGTGGACAGGATGCCGCGGTTGAAGCAGGCCTTCATCTGGTCGCTGATCTCGGTCGAGCGCGTCACTTCGTTGGTCGTGACCGCCATCTCGGCGAGAGGCTTGAGATTGTCGGGCTCGCCGACCATCGGCACGATTTCGTACTTGTAGGTCTCGCCGGTCTTGCCGCCGAAATCCTTCCACTTGAAACCCTGAATGGGCCACTCGTCCGTGGTACGCGAAGTCCAGCCTTCGCCGTCCTTCTTCTGGCTGGGGAACGGCAAGTACGCCGGAAGCGTAAACTTCTCGCCGGTCGCGACGTTGATGCGGCGCACCGAGAAGCCGAGGCAGTTCTCGATGGCCTTGTCGGTCAACCAAACGATGACCGAGCAGGTGTTGTTTCCGAATGCTACAGCTTTCATAATCTGGCACTCCTTTCAGTGCTCTCCAGTCGTTGAGCGCGGCTCTCGACCAGAGTTTTGGGATGTGCGAACGCGGCAAACCGGAGTTGAGTCCAATTCGCCGTGAGCGCGTGATTAGAAATCTGTGTTGCTACATCAGCCACTTAGCTGCGAGAAACACAATCTGATTTTTGGTGGAGCTTGTCGTTTTGTTTTGTTTGAGCTCTCTTTTTTGCCAAAAATGGAAGATAACTAGCCCTACCGGAATTGCTGTCACGCGCGCAATAGATTTGGAGAAACAGATACTTTTGGCAATAGGTGAGATTAAGAGCCGAAGGTCGGGATTTTTAAAAGCATTTCAGATGCTTGGAAGAAAAACGAGCTGAGATTATCCTTTGATGTAATTAGTGAATCTACGATAAATCGCAAGGTCTCCTAACTCGCGCGAGAGGGTCAACGCGAACAATCACGAAGCTCGCGCGCCGTCTAATCTTCCTCCCCGTCAACGAGCCAGCGACAAAATTCACCAGATCCGTCGCTCTCTGATTGACAGGGCTCCCGTCGGACAACTCTAAACTCGACCTGTCAACGAGCCAGCGACAAAATACACCAAATCCGTCGCTCTCTGATTGACAGCGCGCCTCAAAATCCATTTTGTCAACGAGCCGGCGACGAAATCCGCAAAATCCGTCGTGACGAGGAAGGTTCGCGCCTTCAATCCATACGAGATTCGCCGCGATCAACGACTCATGTCACGCGGCCGTCACACGAGGTCTGTAATCTCTGAATCGGCGAAAGCATTACTATTTAAAACCTAAACCCCGCTCGCAACCACAGTTTCGAGCGCGTTTCATTGTCCACAAACAAAATGCGGACAGAAGACCACGCACCACCCATGGTGCCAAACGCGCCCAAACTTCGACTTTCGATTGGTTGCGTCCCCAGAAGCGATGCTTGCAATTGCACCTGCATGCGCGTTTCAGCCACTTTCGTCCCATTCAAACCAATCACGTCCTCACTCAACTCAGCTTATAAAACCATATCGATCAAACTCGATATATTGTTCCCGTCGTCCGGATTCACATCCTTTTCGACATAAGCCCGTTCCATTACCACAAACGGTTCAATCTCCACCCCTTCTGATTGATCTCAGATGTTTCAAGTCGCGACTAAATCGTCGCGTCTTTCATCATGGACAGAATTCCAGACTGGAAGCGGCGTTACGTTGATTTCGCTGACTAAGGCGCTGCGAACTTCACCTGCTCCAGAGCGAAAAACCTTCACCTATACAGCTCAAAACGCACAACCGGTGTTCTAATCGTGCACCCACAAATCCTGCATCCATCAGAATCCTACCGACACTCGCGTTCAAACCACTCGCATTCGTACTTCCCCAAACTCACGGAGTCACTCATGGCAAATCTCGAGAACCAAACCAAAAGCAATGATCGCGTTTCCGAAGGCAATCAATTAAACGACATCCCAGCCGCGCGAACCGAAGCTTACAACTCCTTTCAATACAGCCAGAACAGCGACTCTACGAGAGCGGCCACGGAGAAGCAGGTAGCTCTGGGAAATTTGCCTTCGTTCAGCATTGACACCGGCATTGGTGGCACAGCCGACAATGCACGCGGTGGCGCCGATGGTGCCAATCGTTTTCAAGCGTTAAGCGATACTGGTTTCGGACAAAATGAGCCGGGCGGTGACGCAACCTTCCAGCTTGCCGCAGCAGGCTCACGAACCGAGACGAGAGAGGCGAGAACGTCACGCGGAGACCGCCACCGACACGACCACGGCGAGCCCGACGGTCGTCCGCCGGTAGACGCGCGCGCTTCTGAGAGGTTTAAATCGGAACACGACAGAACCGTCCAGTCCGTCAGAGACCAGATGCCGGAAAGCGTTCGCGACACTTTGAAAGACATCAAAACAACTCCAGTACGTTCGATACTGCACGGCGAGGCTGGCGGCGTCTATGATCCAGACTCGAAAGAACTGCTGCTTGCAGAAAAACGCCCGGGCAATGTCAGCCTGGAAAGCGTCGTGAAACATGAGTTCGGGCACGCCTACGACTTCAACCAGAAAGACGGCAAGCCATTGTCGGAAGACAAGGAGTTTCGCAAAATGGTCGACGATTACACTAAAAAGCACCCGGACCTTCGTATGCAGAAAACGGCTCAGGGCGACAATTACTATGGTGAGGTCTTCGCCGACCTGTTCGCTGCCAACCTCAACGCGCCCGGCAAGGACCTCGCCGCACCGCATGTCGACAGACAAATGCCGGCTGCCAAAGAATGGGTCCGCAGAAAAATGATGCGAAGCAATTAGTCAAATCCCCTCAATCCACCTGCCAACGGTCAGCTTTCCGCCTTTAAAGGCTCGCGAAAGCTGCCCGTTGACAGAGCGCAATAACATCTGCTAAGTTGATGTTATTGTCATATTACGATTTCTGCATATGTTTAATCTTTCGGCCGACCACACTCGGCATCGTTGATGCTAGAAGCTAAACAGCCAACCTGCAACCCCCCAGGGTGGTCAATTCAGCTTCGCTCGCCGAAATTAACAAACCGGCAAAAAAATCATCAGTACGCTTTTGAAAATTCCCTTTCAAAAGCATCGTTGCATAAAACCTTCGCGATCAATCGTATACATCGGAGTCATCAATGACTACTTCAGCGCTCGACCCTTCAACTGCCACGGAGAAAACCGACCGAAAGAAACAACTCACCACTGAGCTTTGCGCTGCGATTGTCCTCCTCTGTATCGCATTGCCGCTCAACGTCGGCGTCGCCATCGCATCCGGCGTCCCAGCTGAATTCGGCATCATATCCGGTGCCATCGCATCGCTAGTCACCGGCTTCGTCACCGGCTCGTCGGCTCTAGTATCCGGACCTGATGCTGGTATCGGCGTTCTGGTATTCGACCTTGTTCAGCAATATGGTTTAAAAAATCTCGGAGTGATCGTTGTCGTCACTGGACTGATACAGCTAGCTATCGGTTTGACACGGTCCGCCAAGTGGTTCCGAGCGGTATCACCCGCGGTGGTCAACGGTATGCTCGCAGGCATGGGACTGATCATCATCTTTACTCAGTTCCATATAATGCTGGACGACAAGCCGAAAAGCACCGGCTTGATGAACATGCTTCTCATGCCCGAAGCACTACTGAAAGGGATCACTCCAAATGAGAGCACGTCGCACCAGGAAGCAGCGATTCTTGCGCTGGCGACGATCGCCGTAGCCGTCGCATGGACTCGCTGGGCACCGGCAAAGCTCAAAATTGTTCCGAACGCTCTGGTAGGAATCGCCACAGTCACGCTAGCCGCCATGTTCTTCGACATGCCCGTGAAATATGTCACCATCCCGGCTTCACTGACTCAAAACATCTCCCTTGTTTCAATCGATTCAGTCATCGCGGCATTTCAAAATCCCGAGATGCTCGGGGCGGCTGGAATGTTGGCATTCATTTGCAGTGCGCAATCACTGATCACGCTGAGCGCGGTCGATGACACGGCATTGCGACGTGGCGGTTTGTATGATCGAGAGCTGATCGCGCAGGGCGTCGGTAATATCGCATGTGGTGCCATCGGTGCGCTGCCGATCGTCGGCGTTCTCTTGCGCAGCATGGCGAACAAACAGAATGGTGCCGTCACACGCATCCCTAACGTGCTTCACGGCATCTTGATGATTTCAACTATCATTTGCCTCCCCTGGCTTCTCACCTCGATTCCAACGAGTGTGCTCGCCGCCATCCTGGTTTTAACCGGGACGAGAATGGTGCTCGGAATTTGGAAGTCGGTGAAAACATACGAGAAGCGCGAGCTGCAGATACTTGCCCTGACAGCGGTTGCGATTATTTCAACCAATCTATTTACCGGCGTGCTGATCGGTTTCGTCGCTGCACTGTTAAAACAACTCTATACACTTTCACACCTGGATATGCGTTTGGAAACACAGCGCAACAGCAATATCGCGATCCTTCACATGCGCGGTGCCGCTACGTTTCTGCAACTTCCTCGCATAGAAAGCATGCTCGCTCAAATTCCGGATCACACCGAACTCCATGTCAGACTCGATGAGATTCGATATATAGATCATGCATGTCTTCTAAACCTCGTTCAATGGGAACGCCATCACAGAGGGCGCCTCGTGATTGACTGGAGTCGAAGCGGTATGCAATTTCGCAGATATCCGATGCGCACCAGTCAGCTCGAAGCAGATCTCGCCAATCAAAACTAACTCGCAAGACATCGATGGTCAGCGCCATCTAGCGCGAACAAACTCCGTCGAACTCACTTGATAATCAAACTCAGTCTATTGTTTCGGTAATTACATGTTAGGATGAAGCGGTCAATGGTAATTTGTCTATTCGAAAAAATGGATCGAAAAGTCGTTTCGGAAGAACTTTCGCGCTTCTTTGGAGTGCTGGCTCACCCATTGCGCGTCTTGATTGTGGAAGAATTGCGAAACGGCGAATTGACGGTCACCGACCTCAAGGATGCCCTTAAGGTGCCCCAAGCCTCAGTCTCACAGCATCTGGGTATTTTGCGCGCCAACAGAATCGTGTTGGAGCGCAGAGATGGACGCCACGTTTACTATCATTTGCGCCAGCAAGACCTGGCAGAACTCGTTGTCGAATGCATCAAATTTGTATTGCCGGACGACAAAGAGTCAAAACGCATTATGTCGGCACTGGATCTGGCGAAATCCACCTGGTCTCAAGAGAAGACGCAGGTCAAATCGATCAAGCGCAAGACATCGCGCTAGTGCGCTATTACTAAACAACGATAGAACATCGTGCCAATTACACGTCGACTGAACAACTCGCAACCACCGCACCGATTTCGTCAGGACTGAGCCGAGTCGCACCGGTTTGTTGTGTTTACGCTAAGTTTAAACACAACCACCGGCTCCGCCCTCAATAGCCGCGACTTCCACCAACCTTGCGGTTTTCGGACCTCTAATCTTGACACCTTCCCCTCCTGATGATAAAGTATTTATATCGACATATTGCAACATTGCAATATGTCAACTTGTCCGACTGGGTGATTTACTAAACACGCACTCCACACGGCGCGGTGCAACCGCCAACGGTGCGGGAGAGTGACGATGCTATTCAATAAAAGAAACCGAGACAACACCAATAGCGATACCGCACATCCATCCGGAAAAGGTGTCGATAAGTATGGTTTGCGCATCGTCGTGCCAATTCAGGACGAAGAGCAAGGTCGGCTTGCCGTCAACGTTTTGAAAGGCAGCAATCATTCAAGATTTTCAGTCATCCGACTTTTTCACTGCGTTCCCAATCTCCATTTCACTAACAGCTGGATCAATCCTATGGAAGTGATTCAGATGCACGACAGCCAGGTCGCGGATCAGGAGAAAGCTCGCAATCAGCTTAAGGAGCTCGCTAGGGAGCTGGCGGCGGCCCTACCGGGAGTACGAATCACGTTTAACTCGGTAGTCCATGAATCGGTCGCCGATGCGATCGCAGACGAAGCGAATAATCTAGACGCCAATATGATTCTTATGGTCAACGATCCGAAGCGCAAGAAGCATTGGCTATTTCCTGGCGTGAGCAACCGCATTCTTCGGACCGCAAAGTGCCCGGTTCAAATCATCAAACCCGCAGATCATCACGACGGCATGGTTTTCGTTGCATGAGTCGACTCAAAAAGTGCCTACTGCTGCTGTTGTTCCTCGTTATCGGTTTAACCGGTCTCGATTTCAACATCGCTCTGGCAAACACGAGTGGACATCAGTCCAATATGGCCTTCGAAGCGCAGCCACTGGAGCCGGAAGAGCTGGACTGTCCTGAAGGTCCTCGCCATCGCCACCACACAAAACTGGTGATTGCCAGTACAGTTCATATCTCGCATTCGTCCAGTTCATGCGCCCCTTCATCAGCGCCGCCCCTTTCTATAATTGCGTACGCCGGTCAGTGTCCCACGCAAGCATTGCTTGAATCATGGCGCGACAAGCGCGAAGAACACTTCAGTGCACTAAAATCCGAGCCCCTCTGGCTGAGGTACAACGTCCTTCTGATTTGAACGAAACATCGGCTGCAAGCGGTTTTTAAACAGAAACCGCTATTCCGTTTCGTTTAGAGTCTGACGGCAAAGCTTTATGTTTTGCCGGAAGCATAGCAGAGGGATGTTTTTATGTGCCAAAGTCAAACCACGAAGTCGCAAGACTTCCAGCGTACCTACTCGCTTTCTGTTCCGACCCATCGGCTCTCTGAGGTTCGCACAGTCGTGATCGCCTGCTCCGAAATTGGTGCTTTGCCTCGTTTACGCGAACTAGACATGCTCGAACCTGTCGCGTATCTGACGATGCCCGGCGGCACTCTGCAGCTCGCCTATGAACAGGAGCCGGATGAAGACGTCGTCCGCTTTTTAGAGTCCCTTTTGATGAGCGCGAGTCAAGCCGAGTTCATCGTCACATGCCTGCACACCAAGTGCGCTCATTTCCTGGATGGAAAGGCGTCTCCGCATCTAGCGCTCGTTGGCGCCGAATCTGAAGATGAACATAACTCTCACAAGTCGACGAAACAGCCGAGTGACGAAGAGTCGGATCTGAATCTTTCGGCAGCTGCCGAGCCCATGCCGCAGCAGGAGATGGTTAAGAGTCAGCTTCTCGGTTTGAGGAGGCTTCTCAAGGCGAGCAAACCGCTCGCCTCACGAAAACTGACCGTGAGCGGTTGGTTGTACGAAACAGAAATCGATTGGATTTCCTTCTACGACAACGAAACCGACCTGTTTCTCCCACTCAGCGCCAAAGTCGAACTCTATTGCGAGTAGCATCAGGCAGGAAAGTTTCTACATAGGTAGCGTTATAGTCCGAGTTCACCTTAAGCACGTTTCAACTGAAAAGGTGGTGCGGTTTTTGACTTGTGTTTTGCAAACGCCAACTCTGTTTATGTTTCGAGATTCAATTCAAGATAATTGCGATAACCTAATGATTCTCAAGAGGCCTTAAGAAATCGTAGTACAAATTGAGTGTTGGATATACAACGGGCACCACTTAATTCTGCAAACATAAGGAGTACCGGAGATGACGGGAATCTTCTACGACCTGAATAGCTATGGTCACGAACAAGTTTCGTTCTTTCACGACAGAGAAACCGGATTGAAAGCCATCATCGGCATTCACAGCACTGTTCTCGGACCATCGCTTGGTGGCTGCAGAATGTGGAAGTACAACGACGAACAAGAAGCGCTTCGCGATGTACTTAGATTGTCACGCGGAATGACCTACAAAGCCGCGCTAGCAGGGCTCAACCTCGGCGGCGGAAAGGCAGTCATCATCGGCGATTCCCGTCAAGACAAAACCGATGAGATGCTCAAAGTGTTTGGTCGCGCTGTCGACTCACTCGGTGGACGCTACATCACCGCGGAAGACGTCGGCATGACAGTCAAAGATATCGACACCATCAGAACAGTAACCAGCCACGCAGTCGGCGGCAGCAACGAAGGTGGCTCCGGCGATCCGTCAGTGATGACCGCATTCGGCGTATTCCAGGGCATGAAGGCAGCTCTCAAGGCAGCAGGCATGGGCGAGTCGCTCGAAGGTCTCCGCGTCGCAATCCAGGGCGTAGGCAACGTCGGCTACCACCTCTGCAGCTACCTCTCAGCAGCAGGCGCAGAGCTGGTCATCACCGACATCTATCCGAATCAGGTCGAAAAGGTCGTCCAGGAATTCGGCGCGGACGTCGTATCGCCTGACCAGATCTACTCTACGAACTGCGACATCTTCGCTCCTTGCGCATTAGGTGCAATTCTGAACGCTCGCACCATTCCGCAATTGAAGTGCAAAGTTGTTGCCGGTTCCGCCAACAACCAGCTGGAAACCGAGAAAGACGGTTTCGAACTCTTCAATCGTGGTATCACATACGCACCGGACTATGCTATCAACTCAGGCGGTCTGGTCAACGTCGCAGCCGAGCTCGAGGGCTACGACCAGAAGAAGGTGATGGACAAAGTCGCCACCGTATACAACACCATTGCTGAAGTTCTCGACAAGAGCAAGCGCGAAGACATCCCGCCGCATGAAGCGGCAGATGCTCTGGCTGAGCAACGTCTCGACGAGGCTCGAAAAACGAACCGCCGCAAAAGCAACACCGAATTGAGAAGTGAGTATCTCACCAAGCTCAACAAATCGATCGAGCTGACCGGGGCGTCCAACTAACATGAGTTTCAACACTCTTGAAGGTGGTCTGGTTTGCCCTCACTGCAAGGCAGATATCATCTCGGGAGTTGGATTCAGACTAGGAAGTATTGCGAGTCTCCGATATAAGGTCGGGGACTCGCTTTCTTGGGAGGGCGACTATTGCCGCCCGAAAACCCGACCCACCGCCATAGTTATCAAAACGGTCGGCTACTTCAACTGCGACAACATCAAATGCAAATCCTGGCAGGACTGCTATCCGGATGTGCAGCTCGGCTTGATCACCGTTGAAGACAACGTGATCACCAAAGTGGAACCATACACCGGTCCCGAGCCCGAAACCGAATTCGCGATTATCGACTAACGAAAAATGTCTACTAGCTCATTCAGGGAAATGCCTACTAACTCATTCAGTATCACTTTTCTGCGCCAGTATGCGTTTTCAAGCTTCAAAATCCTACTAGCTCATTCAGTATCATTTTTCAGCGCCAGTAAGCATTTCGGGCTTTCGAGCCCCTACCAAGAGAGGGCTTGTCTACGACCGATAGACGGATTTCGGAAAAAGCGTCAATCAGTCGTAGACAACCGGTGGAAACCTGACCAAGTTTCTTCTACGATTCGTCGCCATGAGCCTATCTAAGAAATCAGTGGCAGCCATCCGGGCTGCGCGTTGTCTCCCGCGCAGGTCGCTGCAATCTTGATTGCAGGTTTCCAAAGAAAAGCTGCAAACTAATTTGCAGCTCCCTGAATTTCGACTCGAACGTCAACGACTTGGTGCTTCGCGCAGGTCGCTGCAATCTTGATTGCAGGTTTCCAAAGAAAAGCTGCAAACTAATTTGCAACTGCCTGAATTTCGACTCGAACGTCAACGACTTGGTGCTTCGCGCAAGTCGCTGCAATCTTGATTGCAGGTTTCCAAAGAAAAGCTGCAAACTAATTTGCAGCTGCAACTTCCTTTTACTTCTTATGACCACCCTTGCCGCTCCAGTGAATTTCCCAATTCGACCGTGGTATCGAAATCGGAAATCGTTGATTACGCATCGACAAAACCATCTTCTGGCCGCTCTCGAATGCCTTGGTTCGCCTCCCATTTTTCACGTACGTTTTGGCAAAGACATTCAATTCATCGGGGCGCCGAACTTGAAACTCCACACCGCGCCAGACCGAATAGTCCATCAAAAGACTCACGTGACGAACAATCATATCGCCAGACGTCAGGTTCAGCCCTCTTAGCCCCTCCGGAACGTCCGCGAGCTGCTCTACGGAAACCGTCCCCTCACAATCAGGCGCGATCAGCCGAACAAGAAGATAAGGGCAGTTCGGATCTCCTTCCTTGTAAACGCACGTGATTCGTTTCACATACGCTCCCGTTTCAGATCGATCCAGGTAGGACTGAAGTTCCTCAAGTTTCATCGGCCGCTGCGGTAGGTTTTCCTCCGCAGAAAAACCGAACAAGAGACCGCCGAACACGGCGATGCCTGCCGACGCACAGGCGAATATCAAAAGCTGCTTACCTTTTCTCATTACGGCTTAGCCTTGAGCCAGGTAGTGACGTAGCCCGGATCATTAATCAGGCAAAGCGGTACATGCTCAGGATAAGGACCTAAAGCCTTACCATCTTTAATTACATCCTCAGTCCACTTTGAGCGGTGAAACGATACCTCAAAATGAATATTCTCGCGGAAGTCCACTCTTACCGAATCACATCGTCGAAAAACCCACTCAATTCTAGGATTCACGGGAAAGTCCGCTCGTACCAGACTACACGAAGAGCCAGGGGACAGGGCAAACGGCAACTGGTCGGCACCAACCTTAACCACGCGTTCCGGCTCCACCAGCTCCACAACTAAGCTTGGGTAGTCCTTACTTGGATAATTAGAACTGTTGCAAGTTACTCGCTTGACCCGTCGCTTAGCGACATCATCCTTTTCAAGAATCGCCTTGATGAGCTCCTGCCACTCGAGTCGAGGCATAAAGAAGTCTGGCGATGCGCTTAAACCGAAAGCAAACCCCCCGCCCGCCGAAAGCAGTGCGACCCAGCACACGCCACTGAAATATGTTTTTCGGCTCAACATAATTCCACTCTACCGCGCATCGAATTCCAACGCGAATTAATCTAAATCGGTTGAACTTTTTGGTCGCTCAAAACGTATTACATTTTAGAACCCGCTGGAGGATACGTGATGCAATTACACCGGACCGCCGTTTTGTGCGCCCTGGCGGCGCTTACAGTGCTGTCTACAAACAGTTCCGTGCGCGCCAATGCAAGGGCTGCGGATGCGGTTTCAACCTCAGTCGCGACCGACCTCCAGGATTGGAAGGATGCGAAACGCAACCGCATCGTGCCGGTCAAACTCTATCTTCCGACCTCAAAGCAAGGTGGTCCGTCCCCGGTTCTCATCTTCTCGCACGGTCTGGGCGGCAGTCGTGACGCCGCTCAATACCTCGGTGAATATCTCGCAAAGAAAGGCTACATCTGCGTGCACGTGCAGCACCCCGGAAGCGATACCGCAGTAGCAAGAGCCGCAATTTTCTCAAACAAAGGCGCCGCCGGTGGTGGCGGACTCAATGCACTTCGCGAAATGCGTAATGGGTTCAGCAAAGAAAAATTTAGCGGCGTCAGAGCCGAACTCGGCAAAGCCGCGAATGGTCAAAACCTGATTCTGCGCGTTCAAGATATTTCGTTCGTTATTGACGAACTCGAACGCAGAAATAAAACAGATCCGCTCCTTGCGAAACGGCTTGATTTGTCGAAAATCGCTGTTGCCGGTCATTCATTCGGCGCAGGAACAGCGCTCGCGATTTGTGGACAAAACTATGGAACAGCAGCGAATCCTCGCACGGCTACAGACCCAAGAGTTAAGGCAGGCATTTATCTCAGCGCGCCGGTAAACGTCCGCGGCCGCGAACTCTCCGACGTCTACGGTCACGTGAAAGTCCCGGGCATAGTGATGACCGGCACCGAAGATTCGAGTCCGATTGGAAACACAAGTGCCGAAGCCAGACGAATCCCATTCGACGGAATATCAGCTCCGCATCAGTATCTCGTCAACTTCATCGGCGGAGACCACGCCATTTTCGGAGGACGTTCTTTCCGTCCGCAGAAATCCGGAGACGAACAATTTCATCAACAGATCAATCAAATCGTCGGCGAATTTCTGGACGCCTACTTGCTAGGCGACAAGTCGGCGCAAGCATGGCTTGACGGCGACGGCGCGAAAAACTACTTCTCCAAATCGGCGAAATTCGAGCGAAAGTAATCCACAGAAATTCCAAGTCACCAACGACCCGGCGCTTCAGCCGCTGGTCCGAGCAGCGCTTTATCGCCACCACCCAAACGCATCGCATATTCGACGTCTTCAAACGTTGTTGTTGTTCTCGCGACCTCAGGTTTCGTGATTCTGAGCGGAGCTGGCGGGTCCATTCGGAATAAAATGTTGTTTTTCAACACAATCGGAACGATCATCGCTATTCCAGCGTTGGCGGGTCTGACTATGTCCTGCGCGGGCTGCCGCATGCGCCCTGGAAAATTCACTCGTCCGACGTGCGCGAGGTCAGCCAGCGGCATCTCCTTTGCCGGGACTACTTTCGTACACCGCGGCTCCTTAAACTCTACAAGAAAGTCCACCGCATGCGGAGCGACGACAGACCCAGTTCGGCATGTGATGCTCTTGATGTTTTTGCCGTGCTCTTTTCCAACCGCTTTGAGCAACTCCGAGAAAGTCATCGTTCCAGCATCGAAGACTGCAGGAGGTTGACTCTTCGGACCAAACATCAAAACGCCGTATGCAAGCCCCGAAACTATCGCGACGGTTCCGACGATCAAAGTCATACTTGTTAGCGAATTCTTTTGCATAGTTCTTTTTACCAATTCCTGCTCAAAGCGAAACAGCAAAAGATCACCCAAAGATCACCCCCCAATTCCGTTTTAAAAGTAGGCACATGCGGGAAAATCTCAGGTTCAAGATTTTGGACAGCTTCAAAACTCAGCGAATTTAAACACAGACCTCCAAAACTGCACAATCTCCTCCTGGCACCACATCCGGTATTATAATGCGAAAGAACTCGAAATCGGTCCCTATCACAATCGCAGTGCTAATCGGCATGGCGGCTTTGCCCACAGCCGCCCAATGCGCAGACCAATCCAATGTTGGCGAGTCCAATAAAGCGATTGGAAAAATGATGGATCAGATATTACTTCCGAGCTTTTCTGAGGAGCAAAAGAAAAAGCTGGAGAAGGCCGTCCGTGATTCACTCGACATAAGAACGCTCATAAATCAGGGCGACACTGCTTTTTCCGCAGAAGACTATTGCAAGTCGGCTAATTTTTACAGACGAGCTTTCTATGCAGGAAAACTGCTCGGGGAATACGATCATAAGCTTGGAAAGACGTTGGACTCTCTGCTAACCATAGACTTCAGGCTGAAGCTCGCAAAAAGCGAAATGTTGATGGCCAGCTACACCCAAGCATTGGAAAACTTGGAGGAACTGCGAAAAGACTTACCGGGCAATGAGTTGAACTCAGTGAAAACATTGAACGCAATCGCAGAAATTCACTACACAAACGGTCGATTTGAAGACGCGCAAGAGTCCTTAAATCTATCGACAAAGATCGCAGTGGACAACAAACTGTCCGATGCGTCTGTGGTCGAAACAAAACTTCTCGCTGCTATTATCGAACTTGCAGCAGACTCTCCCTTAGGTGGAATCAAACGATTTACAGAAATTGCGTCTGAAGCGGAACCGTTTGGCAAACCCGGAAAACAAGTTCAAGTAAGGGCAGCACTGGAACAAGCTAAACTCTACGAATCACGGTACCTTCTATCCAAGGCGAAAGAACGCGCTCAATTCGCATTGGAACTGAGCACCAAAGCGTTTGGTTCAAACAGTCTCGAAGCCGCAGACTGCATGACTTTTCTTGGCCTCCTTCTTCCACCGCTCGAGGGTAAAACACTCATTTCGAAAGCCGCTTCCATTCAGGCGCTTCATTTAGAAACAATGAGTCATCCTGCCGTGGCAAACACAATCCTCGCTCTGTCTGAGAACAAATCATTTAACTGCCGAGAAACTGAACTACTTTGTACATCGGCTCTCGCTTCTATCGATGGAGTAATCAGCGACGAGAGCCCGCTACGTCAACATGGGTTGAGATTGCTGGCGTATGCTCAACTCAATGCTGATAAGAATCTGCAAGCGCTGAACACTTCCAAACTAAATTTACAGATAACGGAAAAGCTCTATAGCACTGAATCTCTGAAGTACGCCCGAGCACTTATAGACAGAGCAGTGTGTCTCGAAAAGTCAAATTTTTACACAAGCTCCACCGCTCGAATCGAAGGTGCAAAAGATGATACAGAAACTGAGGCAGCGCAGTCTGAGGGAGTCCAGCTTGCGGATCAAGCATACGAACTTATTCAGAAACTCACCGGAGCTGAGAGCTTAAATAGCGCCTCATGTCTAAGTACAAAATCCTGGATGCTGCTGTTGGCGAAAGAAAGAACTGATGCTAAGGAAGCAGCAAAACAAGCATTGAGGATCTGTGACAAGAGTCCGGATGCTGCCGGTGCGTCAACTGTTAGAGGACGTGTAACCGCAGTAATCAGGCACATCGCAATAGAAGACAAAGACTGGAAATTAGCGCAAGAAGGACTAGCATCAAGCATGCTTGGAACCATCGAGCAATTCGGAATTTGCAGCAAGAATTTCTTTGACATCCTAAAAGACTCGAACAAAATCCAGGAGAGCCTGAGCATCGCGAAAGACGAAGGCGAAGAAGAGGAAGTCGAAGAAGCCGAAGATGGTTCGCGACGTACGATAATTAAAGAGTCACTATCACTTCTTATCCTTCAGACGCTACCAACCGAGGAAACGGGCCTCGCGGGTTCAATGTCAATGCTCGCGAATTACTACGGAGGATTCGGCAAAGGCGAACCAGCTGCCAAAAGAGAAGCATCCCTGAAATCGCTTCTCAAAGGCGAACAAAAAGTCTATGGACCAGATAGCCCAAGACTAACTCGGCAACTCGTAGATCTAGGAAGTTTCTACCAATCGCAAAAGAAATTCGCTATGTCAGAGGAGTACTTTGCTAAAGCTGAGATGAATATCCAGTTGGGTCTTGGCGCCGACCATCCTGAACTACTGCTCGTCCTTCCCAAATACGCAGCGATGCTGCGAGAAAAAGGAGACCAGAAAGGCGCTGATTCAAAAGAACTCCTCGCAGACAGCATTCGCACCAAGTACGAAATCCCGAAGCCTAAACCTCGGATAATTCCAGAGTAGAATATGAACGAGAAATGAACCTTCAACTCCTGCCAGGAGCGCCTGACAGTCCTGACAGCGCAAAGTCAGTAAGCCGCATCAGCGCCTCGTCTACATTGAATTCGGACGCATCAGCATACCGCTCACGAATCAACTTTTGCCGCGTCAAAAAACATACTATTAAACTGAGCATAAACTCAAATCGCCACTCGTGATCAGCCTCTTCGAGAGTCGGATTCACTCGTCGAAACGCATCGATAAATCTGTTACGACAAGCCGCAAAGTTTTTGTCTACTAATGTGTAAACGGGTTCCGGCTCCATCTGCGCTCTTCCAAGGAATTGAGCAAGAACTTCTCCGCTCTTCCCACGCTTTTTCACCATCCGAATCGGCGGTTCGTAAAACGCTTGTATGACATCAACGAGCTTGATCCGCTTGCGAGCCAGAACCTCGTCAAGCCGCTTCAGCTGTTCCTCTACAACTGGAGCAGCGAATCGTTCCACGACCGCGACGAACAAATCCTCCTTGTCACCAAAGTGATAAGCAATCGCGGCAACGTTTACATCAGCATCCTTAATGATGCCTCTCAGCGAAGTCCCGACGTAGCCGAAATTCGCAAAGTGACGTTCTGCAACATTGAGAATATGTTCTCGCGTGCTAGCTTTTGACTGCGTCTTCACTGAGTGCTGCTCCAAATTGTTGAAAACAGTTTAGCACCTATTGTCAATTAGATGATTCAAGCGTATGATTCAATCATCCGATTGAATTTCACCAGGCACGGGCACCACCCTTGCCGCCTGCCGCGCTCTGGCACAATTCCATGCGCGGCGACACACCAGCACGGAGGGCACATGAACACATCCATAAGCCGACGAGATGAACGCGGTCGCATTCTCGACGAAAACACAGCCAGGTATAAGCTAAACGATATCTTCTGCGCTGCCTGGTTAAGCCACGCCCTAACTGCATTGATTGACAATAACGTCTTTGACACCATTGAAGATAAACCGATGAGCGCCGATGAAATCGCACAGAAGAACGGCTTGCACGCCCCATCGCTGTACCGCGCGATGCGAGCCGCAGCCGCCAACGGAATTCTGGTGGAACACGAAGATGGGGTGTTTGAGCACAATGACGGGTCCCGCCTGCTTCAAAGCAATCATCCGCATAGCTGGAAAGGCATGGCGAAGATGTGGAATCACAAGTCATGCCTAGCTGCATGGGGAGAGCTTTCCAGCGTTCTAAAGGACGGACAAAGTGGAATAAAACACGCATTCGGCAAAACTCTCTATGAACATCTTGCAGAAGTTGAAGGAGGCACCAATGCCTTCTCCGATGCAATGATCAGTAACTCCACCCACACATCAATGGCAATCGCGAAAGCATTTCCGTTCAGTAGATTCAAAACGGTGCTAGACCTTGGTGGCGGCATTGGAACCTTACTGGCTGCCATTCTCGAAGAACACAAACACATCGAGGGAATCAATTTTGAAATACCGGAACTGCAACAAGCCGCAGAAGAATATCTTGGACAGCGACGTCTGCGAGATCGATTGAAAACAGTGGTAGGCAATTTCCTGGAAAACATACCGCCTGATGTCGATCTCTACATGATCAAAAACTCGCTCTGGAACTGGGATGACGAGAACTGCAAGATAATAGTTCAGAACGTTCGCGACGCGATTGGCGACAATCGCGACAGTCGGTTTCTCATAATTGAATACATCATAGATGAACAGAACGCGCCGTGGACGACGCTATACGACTTGCAGATTCTCAACATGCCCGGCGGTCGCGCACGAACAATCGAAGAGTATATGGAACTTCTTGCTCGCAAAGGCTTCCTCGTCGAATCAGTTGAATTTGTCCAGGACCAAACGCTCTTGCTTGCCAGACCAATCTAAAAGCCATGAGCCGGTCAAGCAAACTGCGGCAGCGCTTTATGAACGTCGTCCTCTGCACTTGAACAGGTCGGACTCCCGCGACGAGCGCGCGGCGTGACGGCGCGTAACGTTTGCTTTCGTACTGCGACACCGGAGCGCCTTACCGATTTATAATCATTGCCTCTCCAGTCGACGGAGTGTTCGCAACTTGGGCGGTCAGTGCCGCGGTTCAGGCGATGAACACCCTCTCTGGACGTTCATCGCACGCCCTAAGGAGGCACCATGCCGAGCATCGAACGCGAATTCCTCATGATTCCTGGTCCGACACCTGTTCCGGATCGAGTCCTCGCCGCTATCGCGAAGCACCCGCTGGGTCACCGCAGCCCGGACTTCTCCGATATCTTGATGGAAGCAATCGACGGTCTCAAGTGGTTCGGCGACACACAAAACGAGCCCCTCATCCTCACTTCGTCGGGAACAGGCGGAATGGACGGCGCGATCGCGAACACTGTGAATCGTGGCGAAAAGGTATTAAGCCTGGTTTGCGGAGTATTCGGCGAACGTTTCGCAAAAATCTCCGAAGCCTACGGCGCTGACGTAACCAGACTGAAAGCCGAATACGGTAAACCGATCGATCCCGAGGCAGTAAGAGAAGCGCTAGCCAAGGACACAAAGAAAGAGATCAAAGCTGTCACAGTCACACATAATGAAACATCGACCGGCGTAATCAATGATTTAAAAACCATCGCTCAAATCGTAAAAGAGCATGGCGCCTTGATCCTCGTCGACGCAGTTACGAGTTTCGGCGCGACACCTGTTCCGATCGACGAGTGGAAACTCGACATTGTCGTGACTGGAAGCCAGAAAGCGCTGATGCTTCCGCCTGGTCTCGGCTTCGCATTCGTGAGCGAAGACGCCTGGAAAGCAGTCGAGAAGTCGACACAGCCGCGTTTTTATCTCGACTTCAAAAAATATTTAAAGTCTCAGAAGGAACGCACAACACCGTTCACGCCTAACGTTTCATTCATCGCCGGTTTGACCGAATCGATCAAAATGATGAAAGAAGAAGGCAAAGAAAATATCTTCAAACGCCATCTGCATCTTCGCGATACTCTCAGAGCGGGCGTTCGCGAACTCGGTTTAAAAACCGTTGTAGACGATTCGTGCGCATCGCCAACTATTACATCGATCTGGCCACCAGATTCAATCGATGTACCGACCATTCGAAAACAGCTCAAGGAGCGCTTCCGCATCACCGTCGCAGACGGACAGGAAGAGCTAAAGGGCAAAATTTTCCGCATGGGACACATGGGATATGTTTTCGAACGAGACCTGGGAATGGCTCTCTATGCGCTTAAGCAGATAGTTGGTAAACCAGCGGCGAAGAAAGAAGAAGCGCACGTTTAAAATCTGCGCCGAAGCAAATCAGATTTTGATATCTAATCAGTTTGGTTCAGAAACTTTCTGGGTCGAATAGTCGTGACTGTTTAGCTCCGAAAGGGCTGTTTTTGGGCACAATAATGGAACACCGCCTATTACCCGGAGCGCCCATAAAATGACCGGAGATTCGAGAAAGGATGCACCGCCGCCGATGTCCCTGAAAGAGTATCAGGAGTACCAGCAAGCCGAGAAAGACATCGAGCGCATCAAAGACATGGTGATCAATTTGGCGCATGAGCACGCGTCGAAGTATCTTGGTCCACCGGATTTGAACTTGTGGAAGCAAGAGTTGGCGTACCTGAAGAAAAATCCACTCGATCCGGAGCGGCGCGAATTGCTTTTGACACTGGCGAAATCAGCTAGCTTCATGCCCATGTCGTGGAAAGACTTTCCGGAAAGTTACGCGGTGCGATCCTATTTTTCGGAAAATTTAGAGCGATTGATCGGTGAGTTTGGTCATGAAGAGGTTCATCAACTCTTGCTCGAATATTTTGCTGGTGCGATCCGCCTTGAGGAAAACCGCGACGACAAGTCGGCGACGGTTTTCTCCAACAAGAAGTTGTGTGCCGCATTTCGGCTGGTCATGAGCGTCGGCGCATGTGACGCGGTAAAACAAATTTACGCGACTGAATATGAGGCGCCAGAGGCGGAAGAAACATAGTGATCGAACGGTGATCGCAGGTCGATGTTATTTGTTAAACGTTCGCGCAAAGGCTATACTGCTGAGGTAATCGGTATTACAATCACCTTGAAACCTTGCAGGTCACGGGGCCAAATATGAAGAGGTTTAAGAGCAGCAAACGCTCGACGCAAAACCGCAAACAGCGCCTCAAGCCGCTTCTGCAGATAGCGACCGTAGTCGCCGGCGCGCTGCTCGTCGCGGGCGGCGCCCCACAGCCAGCAAACGCCTATTACTACTACCCGTTCTATTACCGTGGCATTTCGAATCTTCTGTATCCACTGAGATACGCTTCGTACGGGCTTTTCGGACTGGGCGGACCTGTGAGTTCGTGGACTTCGGCGTCGCCGTATCGCCTCGCGACCGGCAGGTTGACTGGCTATCCGTATATGTACGGTCCGCAGACAATGATGAATTATCAGGACCCCGAACCCTACTATCAGCCGAGAAACCGCGTCAAACAGAAGCGTCTCGGGCAAGAATTCGGCGTTGATGAAGTCAACCATGCGCAATGGGCGGACGGAAACGACGACGCCCGACTCGCCACAGCGCCACCGCAGGCGGTGCAAGGCGGTTACGCTCAAGGCGCGACTCCCGGTCAGATTTCGTACAGTGGTGCGCCTCCTATATATCCAGCTGGAGCAGGTTTGCCCACGGCGACTCCCACTCAGTTCGGCATTCCCGCCGGCTATTCCCTGGTGCCAAATGGTTTGCCGACTACTCCAACTCCAGGACCCGACGGCATGCCGCCCACGCCACCGCCCATGGTATCAAAGGGTCCGGTGTCGCTTGCGCCGAACGCGCATGATCTATCTCCAATCGCAGCGGGTGGAACACCGAGAGCCCCACTAGCAGACGGTTTCGTTAATCACGTCAACACTCAATTTGGCGGCAATATAGAAACAGCACTCTTTGATCCATCCACTCGAAAATATGCAAAAGTTTTAGGTCTTGTTTCCGACGACAACTTATTCGGCATGGACTTCACGAACACGCGAGTCGAACTCATCAAACAGATTTTCAATGACACGTCGATTGACAGCGTCAGCAAACTAGGCGCAATCAAGATTTTGTTGAACGGTAGCGCAGCAAACTCAGCGCCCGCGAAGAACACCAATGGCGCGAACCGCGCTAAGTAGCACAGATTAGAACTTAGCTGAGAAGTAGGTAATGGCAGGTTAATCAAGGCTGGCATTGCAGCGCTCCACCTCTTTACAGCCGCTTCAAACAGGCAACTGGCGCGGTCCCGGCAAATAGGTTTCCAGCGACGAAGTTTTTCGCAGACAGTCAGCCCTAATTGAATACAGTAGATGCCTGTAATTAGACTGATGATACTTATTTCGTTTCTGATTCAAAAACCTGACTTTCTAATAGCTCACAACTAGGCATCCTCCACCTCGAAGAACCACCAATCATGCGGCTTAGCGCTTGATTGGACTTGTCGTGGTCGCTGCAAATCGAAAGGAACCCTCATGTCCGCGCCGAAAGACCGCTTCGCGAGTCTTCCGGCTTTGATGTCCGAGCTTTCGGAAAACAAAGACTTCGTCATCCGCTCCCGCAAAAGGCGCAGCAAGGTGACGGTAATCTCTCCCCACGGCGGCTACATCGAACCTGGTACTTCTGCAATCGCGGAAGCTGTCGCGGGGCGGACTTTCAACTTCTTCGACTTCCAGGGGCTCCAGGTTGAAAAACCATGGGAACTCCATGTGACGTCGACGAAGTTCCGCCATCCGACGCTTGATGTGCTGCTTTCGCGGTCGGTGCATGCGGTTTCGATTCACGGGATGGGAAAGGTCGACAGCTGGAACATCTGGCTGGGCGGTCTCAACACCTCGCTGAAAACCCGCATCGCAGAGTCGCTCACGAAGGAAGGCTTCGCGGTTCTCACTGAATTTCCGAAGTACAAGGGCGCCAATCCACGCAACGTCGTGAACCTCGCCCAGAATAAAGGTGTTCAGCTCGAGCTGCCGTGCGACCTCATCGACGCAATGTTCGTCAAGGGAGAAACGTTTTCCGGTCCCGGCACAAAGCCAAAGACCACCCAACTGTTCAAGCGTTTCGTAAAAGCACTACGAACCGCCATTCTTGCCGAAACAGGGGCGCGCTGATGATGATGCTAAGGCATCTCCCGCGCCCCTCACCACAACATTTTCCTACTATATGCCGAAGTTTCTCCTTTCTCCCAAATCGCCTGCAAACAGGGCGTTTCGAGCAATGCCCTCCGCACCCGCCCCTTCTTTGTCTACGCCAGAGCGCCGGATTTCGCCAAATCCGTCTACGCCAGAGCGCCAAGACATTCTACTATATCCCCAAGTATCTACCTTCTCCAGGAGAGCCCGTGTCTAGAGCGTTTCGAGCAATGCCCTCCTCCGTTCCCCTCCTTTGTCTACGCCAGAGCGCCGGATTTCGCCAAATCCGTCTACGCCAGACCGCCAAACCCGAGTCCCAGGACGTAACTCAACGCGTTCGCTCGCGCGCAACTTCGCTCCAAGCGGCGAGTTCCGCCTTCGAAGCGGTACTCGTGCGCGCCGCCTTCGCGTTTTTCATAACCCGAAGAAACTCCCCGTAAAACCTCTTCGCCTCCGCATGTCGCTTCAACGCCTCAAGCGCCTGTGCTTTGAAGAAGTAACCTTCAACCCAGTTCTCGTCCCAGAAAAGCGCTCCATTACAAGCCCAAAGCGCATGCTGAAATTCTTTGTTGCGATAAAACGCGATTGCGATCAACCGCGACACCTGCTCCGCCATCGTCGAGTCAGAATGCGCAACCCAGATGAAATCAGCGATTGCACCGTCGTAATCGTGCATGTCCATCAAGATCTTGCCATGCTGGTGGCGCGCCGACGCATCCGTCGGAGACTGTTTTAGCGCCTTATCTAGAACGCTCAAAGCGCCCTTATAGTCGCCCTTTTCACGCAATTTAAAGGCTTCCCGCATTCTCGAATCAAACTTTGAAGCGCCTGCGCCCCCACCGCCTTCTGCACCACCATCAGTGGCACCGCTACGTCCAAGAGCACCGCTCTTAGTACCACTCTTTTGAACACTGGCAACGGCATTTTCCACACTGGAAGAGTAAAAACCTACCGCCATATCTGGTTCATTAATAGACGCCAATTCGAGGTCACGACTAGCTTTCGCCTTATCACCCACTTTTTCGTAAGCAAGCGCTCGCAACAAATAGATTCGCCAATAGCCCTTATTATTCTCCAGCGCGAGCGTATAATCTTTGATAGCTTTCTGGTAGTTCTTCAGAATGTAATAGCAGCGCCCGCGTATCATGTAAGCCAGACCATGCCTCGGATTCATCGCAAGCGTCTTGGTGTAGGCGTCAATTGCATCGTTAAGTCGATCGAGGTTTATGTACGTAGCGCCGCTAGTGAAAAACATCTGCGCATGCGGCTTTAGTGAACGCGCTTTCTCCAAATCACGCAGCCCCAACTCCATGTCAAAAACATATGCGCGACTCGTACCCCGCCAATAAAGCGCGGCAACGTTGTTTGGCTCGAGCGCGAGAATGCGATCGCAGTCAGCCACTGCATTTTTAAAATCCTTACTGAGCACATAGCTCTTCGCCCTATAGACCAGAGCAGTAGTGCTTTTCGGATTACGTCGTATGATTGCACTAAAGTCCTTAATCGCAGAACCAAAACGCTCTTCCTGAAGAAAAATGCGTCCTCGCACCATCAACGCCTGGTCATCATCCGGCTTTTCCTTGAGTATGTTTTCTAAAACAGAAAGCGCTCGATCGATTTTTTTCTTATTGGCCAATGCAACGGCTAGTTGAAGCCGAGGGTTGAGCGGGATCGGTTTCCGGCTTTGCAGTTGCACCTGCTGCAGTTTGTCCGGCGATAGATGCGACTCCTTTTTACTGAACTCGGTTCCAACGGACGCGGACCGCTCTCCAGCGTCCGAAGTTGCCTTTGCCACCACCGGCGATGACACGATCGTTCCACCAGCCAGTAGCATAAATGCAAACGGCACAATGGGACACTTCACAAATGCTAGCAATTTTTCCATACCACTCAAATGATTTAAGTGTACACCGTCGTATTCGCTCTGGCGAAGTTCGGACCCCGTCCTACATGCCGGTCGCTGCCGGTGAAACGTGATCATTTCAGGTTTCTCAGACGCCGTTCGTTGTACGCGCCAAACAGAGTCACGCATTTTGTCTACGTTGCTATGACGCAATCGGCGAAATCCGGCATCGCCACGTAGCCAAACTTAACCCACCCGAACGACCAAACCGACCAATCCCTCTCCCCCAGCCCGATTCCGGAACCCGTTTCTATGATTTTCTATAGTAGTAGAGCTTGAGAAAGTGTGATGGGCTGAAGCCCATCACACCCCGCGTTTAGTGGCTGTGGTTGAAGCCGAAACGCACCTCGACCTCGCCCTCGTCGGTGTCGACGGAGATGACGCGGTCGAACTTCTCGCAGCAGCCGCCCTCGAGCGTCTTCGCGTAGCGCGCCTCTTCCGCCTCGTTGCCGACGCGTGCGATGCGCAGGTTGTTGGCGTGCGGCCACTTCTTCCACGCGAAGAACTCGCTGTGGACGAGACGCATGGCGGCCGAAACCAGCTCGCTGGACCACCCCCAGCTCTTCAGCTTGTCCTCGATGCCGGGACCGCCGAGACACTTGAAGTCGTCCTGGCGCGCGAAGTTGCGCACGTAGTCCGGGCGACCGTTCGGGCCGAGGACCTTGCAGCCGAGCCGGCGCTGCTCGAGCGCGGCGGACTGCTCCTCGAGCGTCGACCATTCGCCATCGAAACATACGCGCTGCACGCCGTACTCGACGTAGCCCACGCGCTCTTCCAGCATCCGCGCCGCCGTCATCGCGCACGCGTCGCTGGTCAGCACCGGCGAGCGCGAGAACATGCGCACGAAGTGCTGCGCGTCATGCGGCTTGATGACCGGCATGCCGTCGATCGAGCGGATGTCGGGACCACCGAACATCTGGTCTTCCTCGGTCACCACCGCGGGATTGTACGGCACCTCCTCGGTGTCGAACGGCTCGCTGCTGACGCCGTACTCGGCGATGCGGAACTCGAAGCCGTCGCCCTTGCGCGAACGGACGAGAAGAATTGCGTTGTCTGCACTCATGGTATAGCCTCCTGGTAAGGGTCTAGGTTAGACAGAGCTGATGCGGTTCTACCGCCCGCTCCGCCTGCGAACAAACAAAAGGCACGCCACCGCCCATGGTGAACACGGGCGATGGCAGCTTTGGTGGCTGAGCGTAAACAGCCCAGCCCGGTTACGCCGCGCACCTCTGCAGGTACGCGACATAAACCGCCTGCAGGTTGTCGGCATCCCTGCTCTCCGCTTCCGCCGGCGCCAACTGCATGGCGCGGAAGATGCGGATGTACAGCTCGACCGACTCCGGGCAGCAGTCGAGGCCGCCCTTGCCGTTCGCCCGGCGATAGTCGGAACCAGCCCGCGCGATGCGAAGCAGGTCCTCCTCCGTCGGGCTCGTCTCGCGGTCCAGCGCACCGGGCTGCACGAGCAGACCCTTGATGGTGAGCCCCGAGAGCTGCGGAAGCGAACGCCGCTTGCCGCGATAGTCGGTGTACTGACCGAAGGACGGCTTCGAGGCGTCCTCGGACACCATCAGCCTGACGCTGATGTTGCCGACGCGACCGTGCTCGCCGCTGATGCGCAGCAGCGGGTCGTTGAGCACGTTCGGCGCCTCGGCGGCGCTGAGCACGCGCTGCGTCGCCACGGAGCGCACCGCGGGCGGTGCGGACGCGACGGGCGTCTTCGTGACCTTGATCTCGCCACCCTGGTTGAAGCGGAGCGCGGCGTAGCAGCCGAGCACCTCCTGCCAGTGACGCGCCGGCGTGTAGCGAACCACCGTGCGCTCCCCATCGATGAGGAACACGGACTTCACCGAACCGAGTTCGATGACCTTCGCGCCAGTCGGGATCAGGTTGCCTGCAATCATTGTCGTCTCCGTTGTGGATAGAAAGACACCACCACTAGCGGTGGCACCGCCAGCAGCCCGAACGGCCGCTGACGGCAGTAGCCGGGTTCTCAGCACTCAGCAGCTACGCGTGCCGCCGACCGCGCCGAATCCCCACCCGTCAGCAGCAGTGCTTGCCGCTGACGGTACCAACCGGACTTTCACCGGCAACAGCTCCGCTCGCGCGAAACTGCTCGACGTGCCGCTTCAGCCACTCCAGACCGCCCGCCTCGTCGGAGAACTCCCCGCCGAGCTGAGCTTCCAGCGCAGCCTCTTTGAGCACGCCTATCGTCGGCCCCGCCTTGAACCCGTGCTCGATGATGTGCTTGCCGGTGATGAGGTGAACGGCACCAGGCCGCCTCGACGCCACCGGGTCGTTGCGCATCTCGTTCATCACGTTCAGGTAGAAGGCCATCAGCGAACTCGCAACCCGGTCAGCCCTGGGGCGTCCCGTGCCAATCGAGTCGCAGTGCTGCATCACGATCAGGTCGAACACGTCCTGCCGGTTCATCAACCGGGAGAGCCTGCTGCGCTTGATCTTCGGGTCATCGAAATCGTGCATCTGCATGTGCATCAACACAATCTCGCGAACCCGCTTGGTGACTTCACCCGGCAGCTTCAGGCGACGGCAAATCGCCGCAGCGACCTCGGCACCTTGCTCCGCGTGCCCGTGATTGCTCACGCGGATGCGGTAAGGCAACAGCACTTGCTTCCAGCGCGGACCGACAGTGCGGCGCGCCAGCTTCCAGGTCTGGGTGCGAGGCTTGGCGATGTCGTGCAGCAGCAGCGCGAGCCGCAGCGGGAACGACACCAGGCTAGCCTCGATGCTGGAGGTCAGAAACTCGTCGCCGGCAAACGCCGCCAGCTTCTCGTCCAACCCCTCGCGCGACGCCGAAGCGTTGACCACCTGGCGCGTGTGCTCCCAGGCAGAACCCTCCGGGTGCCAGTAGGGATCCTGGAACCCCTTGAGGCTCCGCATCGGCAGCATCTCCGGCAGAATCTCCTTCATCAGCCCCGTCTCCATCAGGAGGTCGAGACCGACAACCGGAGCCTTGCTCGTGAGGATGCCCTTCAGCTCGTTCGCGATACGCTCCCAGGCGACGATGACGCCAGGCTTGAGTTCAGGCGCGAACTGTTTCAGTGCCGACAGCAAAGCGGCGTCGACCTTGAAACCGAGCTTGGCTGCGAAACGCACAACGCGCAACATCCGCAGCCGGTCTTCCTTGAAGCGCAGAACCGGGTCACCGACCGAGCGGATGATGCGGTTCTTGATGTCGTCGCGCCCACCGAAGAAGTCGAAGATTTCGCCGGAGACCGGGTCTTCGAACATCGCGTTGATGGTGAGGTCGCGCCGAGCAGCGTCGCCCTTCAGCGCCTCGCGCCAGTCGCAGTCCGTGAGGAGCGTGACCGAGTC
The DNA here is from genome assembly GCA_965228855.1 of Candidatus Obscuribacterales bacterium. GTDB lineage: Bacteria > Cyanobacteriota > Vampirovibrionia > Obscuribacterales > Obscuribacteraceae > JADYXR01. Next base: position 162,543 of record CBDDIJ010000002.1, read on the forward strand.
GGGGCGCCGAGCGTCGCCGTACTGACCGTCGTTGCGGAAGGTGGCCACTTCGACCTGAACCTTCTCGCGAACGACGACGATGACACCGAACGCCTCGCCGACGAAGATGCAGTGGTCGTCAGCGAAGATGCGTTTGATTTCGTCGGGGTGGGCGTTGGTCGCGACGTCGTAGTCCTTCGGTTCGACACCGAGGAAACCGTCACGAACACAACCGCCTGCGAACACCCCGACATGACCTGCGGCCTGCAACTGTCTGGCGACAGCCGCGGCGATTTCTCTGGCATGTGACATACTGGGCTCCTTTCTGGCTTGTTAAGCGGAAAGCTAAAAAGAGCAAGCCGACGAGAAGCCACGCACCGAGCGAGTCTTCATAGTCGTCTGGCATTCGCGCGTACAACTCCACTCGTCAAAGACAAGTGAAGAAGCGTTTGAACTGGTGATTAGCCGCTCTGTTTGAGTTGAATTCCGTGGTTTGAATAAGAGAGATATCTCAACCTAATGAAATTCGGTTCATGAACACAAACAAAACCTCGTTGAATTAATCCGGCTCATGGTTTTAAACTCACTCGCTCATACGTGGTTCTCACACTGAGATCGAATTTGCGCTTACGCTAGGTCGCGCGCCATTTAATCTAATTTCCTTTCGCCTCTAAAAAAACACTCGCGACCGTTTATGATTCTTGGTCACAACGATAATCAAAGCTCAGGAGCCTATATGAAATCACCTGGATTCTTACCCGCGCTAGCTACGTTGCTCGTGCTCAGCGCTGCGCCGTCGGCAAACTCGCAAGGCGCAACCGTCGGCGTCGACAATCTGCCAGACTCGGGCACGTACTTCATCGTCAGCGCCGAAAGCAAAGAAGCGCTCCAGCCGGTCGCCGGCACCGCCGGTCAAAACGTTTTCCTCTACGAGCACAACTCGAGCGGCATGCAAAAGTGGGTCGTCACGCGCAAAATCGATCCGAAGACCAAGAAGCCCATGAACCGCTACTCAATCCGCCTCGCCGGCGAAAACAACGACCTCTATCTGCAGCCCTTCCCCGCTCCGGACCACACGTGCATGATTAGCAGCGGCGTGTCGGCATTCTCGCTGGTTCCCACGGCTGGTTCGTACGTGATCAAAAGTGCCGCCCAAAACGGCGACGCGCTCTACATCTCGCCCAATCCGCCGGTTCAAACAGAAGCGCGTTTCGGTCCTGCTGACGGGTCGCAGAAATTCAGCTGGGATTTCATTCCTGCCAACTAGCCCAGCGAACGCCCATCGTCACCCTCGCCCTGCAAGCCTCGCCGCGACCGTCGTGCCGGTCGCTCGTCACTGACTGCTCGTCGCCCAGTGTGGAAAACAGGCCATCTTTGCATCGATTTTGGATCGGTTTTTCACACACTGGTCCGCAGACAGTTGGTTCGCTAGTGGACTTCATCCCCGCCAACTAGCCAGAGGCGAACAGCCGACTGCGCTCAACCAATGTGTAGAAAACAGGCCATCTTTGCATCGATTTTGGATCGATTTTTCACACACTGGTCCGCAAACAGTTGGGTTCGCCAGTGGGGCCATAGTCAGCGCTCAACCAGTGTGTAGAAAACAGGCCATCTTTGCATCGATTTTGGATCGGTTTTTCACACACTGGTCCGCAAACAGCTGGTTCGCCAGTGGGGCCATGGTCTGCTCGTCGCCCAGTGTGTAGAAAACAGGCCATCTTTGCATCGATTTTGGATCGGTTTTCTGCACACCTGGAAATTCACGGGTCAACATCGGTGCCCGAAACCCGAAAACACCGATCCACTATCTCTTTTAGTATACGCACCACCGGTAGTGACAATCAGAAGTGGCAAAGGTTAGACCGCCTGAACGTCTCTGATTAGCAAACCCGACAAACCTGCGCGCACACTTCGAGACCCGGTCAGGGGACGGCAACACGCAGTCGCCGCCCCATGTTTCGCAATCGAGCGTTCTGCTCAGATGTCGTTCGGTGCCTTGACGTTGGCGCCGAATCCGATGTCGGGGTACTTCGCCATCATGCTGGCATGATCGGAGAAGTGCTCCCAAGTCACGCCGTATCGATTCTCCGAAACCGCCTTGCGGGTCGGAGCGCAGGACCAGAGCAACGTGCTCCACTCCCCATGCGGCGCGCGGGTGTATTTGCACTTTCCGTTCATGATGCAGACAGCCTCGTAGAGCTGTCCATTCATGCTGGCGAGCCAGTAGCCCATGTCAGGAAGCCGCGCGAGCTGCTTTTCCGTGAACGTCTTAAGTTTCGCCTTTGCAGGCATGCAGATCTTCCCTCTGTTTTGCGAGCTTGAAAGACGAGCCCGCGTGTTAAAAGCTACATACGGCGAGTTCGCGTCTTGCGAGCTACGCGTTCTGCATGCAGCTCGGTCCAGTTTCAGCCTTTTCTTCGGAGTCGCGCGCGTCGTCCAGGTAGATGGCGGCGATGCGGCGCTTGCACTGCGCGCTCATCTTGTGCCACTTGCTGAACTGCGGGTGGTTGTAGGTCCGCGGACCAGGCGAGCACTTGCCCGCGAAGACCTCGGCGAGATACAGCGCCTGCTTCGCAAACTCGACGCGATAGCGCGGTCCGTTGCGATAGTTGCCGGGCTCGAACTCGAACGAGCTGGCGCGCAGCAGTTCCGTCACCAGACGCGCACCGAGATTGAGCGTGCGGAGCGCTTGCCGAAGCTCGCGACGCTTGATGCCCTCGGCATACTCGAAGTCGGGTCCCTGGGAGTATGCGTCGCGCATCACGTCCCAGATGACGGACTGCGCCTCGCCGAGCGTGATGAATTTCTCGCGCAGACCGTGGTTGTGCTGCTGCTCGGTGCCGATCGTTGCGATGAACTGCTCGATGTCGCGCTCCGCTTTGTCGTTGAGTGCTTTCAGCACCTTGTCGGCGTCGACGAGGGTCTCACGAAGGGCGGCGATGACGGGATTCGGACGGTAAAAGGTCAATTGCTTGTTCCATCTGTTGGCCGGACTGAGTCTCGGCGTTGGGGTTTCGTTGTTCTGTGAAAAACCGCTTGCAGCGCTGCTTTTGCACAGGATTGTCCCCACCGACTTTCCGATAAAACCGCGAACGCTCGCACTCAATGCCGACAGCTGGTCTCGGCGGAGCCACAAATGTGGGTCGAAGACGAAATCAGGTTGGCGGGATGAATGGTCTGGGCTGGCGGAAATTGGGTGGATGTAAAGTGCGGAGAATCACCTATGCCTAACAGACTCAAGAGAAACACTTCAAGTAACAACACCAGTAACAATGTTCCGATCACGTAACACAAAAACATGCCTACTAGATCATACAGGACCTCGCCTCGACGGAGACACAGACCCGATAAGGGCTTTCGGCATCACCGTTTCAGCAGACAGTTTCGTTGTCTACGGTGCGATGACGGAATTCGGAAATTCCGGCATCGCACGATAGACAGATACGGTCAATCGCTAGAGGTCGCTAGCTAGCACACCCGCGGATTACACGCGGCAGCTGTTCGTTACACGCGGCAGCCGTGTGTGATCAGGTCGAGGCGGTCGGCAACCACTTCGGCGCTGATGTTGACGACGAGCTGCTGGTCGCGACGAATCGCCTCTTCCAGCGTGCTGATGCGGGTGCGGTCCTGGGCGACCTCGGTTTCGAGACTGGTGACGGTGGTCTCGTTGCTGGTGACGACGGTGGTGAGCTGCTCGACGCGCTCACGGCTGACGCGGACCTTCTCGGTCAGACGAGCGATGGTGTCCTCGCCGGTCGCGACCTTCTGGGTGAGCTGCGTGACGGTGGTCTCGCCGGTCGCGATAGCGGTGTTCAGGTTCGCGATGCAGGTTTCGGTCTCGCGAATCTGAACGGAGACGCGCTCGATGTTGGTGCGGTCGGCGGCGACTTCGCCCTCGAGCCGGGTGACGGTGGTCTGGTCGCAGGCGACGACTTCAGTCAGGCGGGTCACTTCGGTGCGGTCACCGTTGACTTCGCACTCGAGCTGGTTGACGACGGTGCGGTCCTGAGCGACCTCGCAGGTCAGCCGGGCGACAGTCGCTTCGTCGACGCAGATCTGCTGGCCGATGGTCACGATGCACTCCTCACCTTCGCGGATCTCGGTCTCCAAACGGGTGATGTTGGTGCGATCGTTCGTGATCGCGGTGGTGGCGTTGGTGACGCGGGTCTGGTCGTTCGAAACGACCGTGGTCAGCCGGTCGACCTCGGTGCGATCGCAAGCGACGATGTCTTCGAGACGCGTCACTTCGCACTGGTCGACGCGAACGACCTCGGTGAGCTGGTCGACGACGCACTGGTCCTCACGGACCTCGCCCTGCCACTTCGTCACTTCCTCGCGGTCCGCGCAGACCTCCTGCTCGAGCCGGGTGATGTCCTCCTTGTCGGTCTGGATCTCATGCCGCAGCCGGTCGATGGTGCACTTGCCCTCCTCGATCTCGCGGCGGTCCTGCTCGATCTCGCAGTCGTCCTGCGCGATGTTAGCCAAACCGACGCAGATCTCGGTACGCAGCCGGGTGACCTCGCTCGGGTCCGCGCAGGGCTGCTTCAGCAGGTCTTCCAGCTCCTTCGTGTCCTTGAGGAGCTCGGTGCGATTCTCGTGGCGGCGCTGACGGTCGGTCTTGAGCTCCTCCTTGTCGCGCGCGAGTTCCTCGCGAGCGGCGGTGAGGTCGGTCTCGTCCTTGATCAGCTCTTGGCGGGCGCCGGCGAGATCGTGCTCGTCCTCGGTCAGCTCAGCCTGCGCGCCATTGAGCGCCGCCTGATCGCGACCGAGTTCGGCTTGCGCCTCGGTGAGCGCCGCCTGATCCGTGCTCAGGGTCTGGCGCGCCGTGGCGAGCAGCTGCTCATCGGAGGTGAGCTTGCCCTGCGCGGTGGCCAACAGAGCGGTATCGCGGGTGAGGTCACTCTGGGCGGTCACCAGCTCGCCTTGGTGACGCACCAGGTCGCTCTGCGTCTGAGCCAGCTCGGCGCGATCGGCGTTGAGCTCCGTCGTCTTGCGACCGAGCAGTTCGCGGTCCGCGACCAGCTGCCCTTGCGCGGCGGTCAAGTCGGTTTTGTCCTTGGTCAGCTCGAGCCGAGCAAGGCGCAGCGCCTCTTCGTCGCGAGCCAACTCGTCGTTGGCGCGGGTGAGCAGGAGCTGGTCGGCGGTGAGCTGGTCACGGGCCGTGCCGAGCGCCGCTTCGTCGGCGGACAGTTCGCCCTGGTAGGTGGCGAGCTGCCCCTGCTGGGTGAGGAGCAGGGTCTGCTTGACCGAGAGAGTCTGGCGATCGGTCGCCAGCTGCGACTGCGCCGTAGTCAGGCTCTGGCGGTCCGTGGTGAGCTGCGTCTGCGCACCGGTCAGGGACGTCTGGTCGGTGGTCAGCTGCGACTGCGCGCCGGTGAGCTGAACGCGGTTGCCAGCGAGCACGGTGCGCCAGTGGTCGAGCGCCGTGACGTCGATGGTGAGTTCGCCCTGCGCGTCGGTCAGCGCGGTCTGGTTGCCGTAGAGGTCCTGGAAAACCTCGTCGAGGGCGTCGAGGTCACGCCCGAGTTCGGCGCGCAGGTCCGAGCATTCCCCGTCCGCACAGTTGCCGTTACCGGGCTGACCGTTCGGCGGGCAGTTCGCCGGCGGCTGTGGCTGCCCGGTCGGCGGGCAGTAAACGACCGGCGGCTGCGGCCGCGGACCACCGTTCGGTCCGCAGTCCACACGGATGGGGGTGTAGTCGCAGTCCCAGTTGCCGCGCGCCGGCGCGACACCGCACGCGGTACCAGCCGGCGAGCCGTCCTGGTTGACCTTGACGAGGTTCGGGCCGACGTCCCAGGTCGGAACGTTCTCCTGGCTCGTGATGGTAGTCGTGCGGTTGTCCACGGAGATGCGCTTGTTCGCGCCGTAGTCCGTGATCACCGTCGTGATGATGTCGGAGTTCTTCGCGACCGCGTCCATCTTTATGAACGTCCCGTCGCCCAGCACGAGCGTCCGCTGCGTCGTTGTCCAGTCCGTCGTGACGCCGTTCGCGTCTTCGTGGGGGTCGCCCCACTCGCGAACTTCCTGCTCGCCGCACGGGTTCTTGATGGTCACCGTCGAGCCGGTGATGTTGATGTTGTAGCCACCGCTGGTGGTGTAGCTGATCGGCTGACCGGCCGCAGTCTGCGAAAACTGACCGTCGCACTGGGTCTGAGTCTGGATAGGCGCGGTGTTGCAGTTGGTCGGGCGGCAGATCTGCACCTGCTCGGCCTCGAGCCGGATGTCGCCGACGCGCCCCACGAGCCCGCCGAGCTGGCCGAACTCGTTGACGAACCCGACGGTCGGCACTTCGCGCGACTCCAGGTTCTCCACGCGCAGCCCGCGCACCGCGCGGCTCTTGGCGGGGTTGTTGATAAGCGAGGTCTTCTTCTTGCTGCCGAACAATTTGTTGAACAGGTTCATGTTGATCCCTGAGATGATCCTTCTCTGTCGAGGTGATAGCCACCATAGCTACCGACCTTTGGAACTGATGCGAGAGGCAGCACGGGCTCACACGCCGCCTTTGGACAGTTGGCTTGTCGAATGGGAAACACACGCGACTCCATGCATTGAACGCAGAAGCCCATGTCAACACCATCTCGACACGATCATCATCACGAGGCAACTCGGTCGAAAAGCCTGAACACGGTTTGTCCAACTCATTAGGTCGAACGGTTCAGTAGTGGCTCTTCGCTGGAGTTCTAGGGATCGAGTCAGGCGCCTACCTCCTTTGGATAGCGCCGGAATGATAGTACCCAATGCCGCCTGGCGAGCCGCTCTTCTCAGGAGCGCTCATAGCCTGATGAAATTCCGAACCGGGGTTTAGTGCCGCCGTGTTTTGCGCGCCTGACCTCAAAAGGCGCATAGCAAGCCGAACGGTGGAAACGGTTTGTCGACGCATATTGAAGGTGATTGAACCACCTTCGCGTAAAACAACCTCTCCGCCAACGCAATTTGACGCTCCAGAGCAGGTTTGAAACCACTTGCAACGGATGTGCATGTCCGCGCAATCAGTATCAATACCAGTGCACTCCCCGGAGCATCACGAACGCAATCGCCACACAAGAGAGGGAATGGCCAAATTCTCTCTCTGACAGTAGAATCGAAACCCGAGCAACACCGGCACCACTGACGGTGCGCTCGGAGTTATCGATTCAATCTGCCTGTGGTGCTGGTGGCGGCTTATGTCCTAAATTGCGTGGGCGGAAAAGTTGCATTCAAATTCGCAAAGAAGCGTAACGCGTTGCAAGCCCAGGGCGTTTCCACTGACATTTGTTTACCAACAATTGCTTCGCAACGCGTTACGTTCTCACATTTGATATTGACCGAATCCCGACACGATGACGGTTTTGAAAGACCGAAAGCAATATCCCTCGCGCAATCGATTCAACTGACTCTAGTAGTTGCAAATAAGTTTGCAGTTTTCTGACCAAATCCTGCAATCTAGTTTGCAGCATACCTCTCACAACCATCCGATCGCACTAAATACACTTCAATTTCAGGTCGCTGCAATTTTGATTGCAGTTTTAAGCACAAAAGCTGCAATCAAACTTGCAGGTCTCAGCTTTGATTTCTCTCGGTGATATGCACGCCTGACGCGATGCGTGATGGGACAGTTTGCACAGAGTTGCGTGAGGGTCAGCTTGGACAGAGTCTGCGTGCTGCGGACGCCGCCCTCTATCTACATTCGATAGTAGCAGTTGGATAAAAAATTGCCGTGCGAGGATGCCACGGCGAACGGACGGATTCACTTGCGTGAATCGTACGGATGATTCATCTAATTATTCAGGCAGCAGCTGCTCTCAACGCCGATTGACCGGACGCCGAATCAGAGGAACCTCGTCATCATAAATGACGGTGGAGCCCTCCTGAGCGATCACCGCGATATCACCTGCGGTGCACGCTTGCCCGCCGGAAGCGACAAACAATTCCTTATCGGAACCGCTTGCTGTCACCGTTGCCGACGCACAATCAGGCAACGACGAGCCGGCGGTAGCGGGAATCAGTTTCGAACCCGGCCAGTGCTGAACGTTGCTGCCCTTGCGAGCATAAACGACACTGCCCTTTTGCGCGACGATCAGCGCCCCGTCTTGAGCGAGACCGACAGATCCAGACGAAACCGACACACTCACTTGACCGGCTTGCACAACTGCCGAAAACAAAAGCACCGCCAGCGATACCAATTTCGCACACGTTCTCATTGCATTTCCTCAGGGTTAATGGTTCTGTCTTCCTCGATAACTTCGGCGGGGCTACCCTGTGCCTCGTTGCCCGGCAGAGCGTCGGCGGCGTTTTGCAGAGCCTCGGCAGCGTTTTGCCGAGCCTGTGCCTCGATGTCCAGCAGAACTTCGGCAGCGCGGCGTTGAGCCTGCGCTTCGATACCGGTCAACGCTACCGCGAAGTCCGCATTCAGACGCGCCGAAACGCTACGCCCAATCTCATCGAAGGCTCGCAGAGGCGGCAAATCATCGATGAGAGGCTCGATTTTGCGTCCGATGAGGAATTTGGAAAGGGAAGCTGCTGATACTTCGCCCCTGTGATGTTTCCGCAAGTAATCATCCAGCGACTGAGAGTCGATGTGCTGGATTGCGATGGTTTCTGCCGTTGCGCTCCTGTTCGCGTTTCCGTCCTCGGATGTGCCCTTGCCGGACGCATCAGCAAACAGCCGCCAGGTAAACAGGTAAGCGCAAATCGCCGAGGTTTCCGCGAGATAGTCCTTGCAGGAGATGCGCGAGCGTTCCACCTCGAGACGCAAGGTTTCGAAACCGAACGGCATCGGCTGGTCACTCGAATATCTGAGAACGTCCCTCTCCCCGTCCCTTCGAGTAATCTCGATGCTAAGCGGATTCAACGTCAGTTCGTGCGGGACCTTCAACTCCGTCAGTCCATGCACATCCAGGGTGTTCATCAACCTCCGCCAAGTTGCATCACCGTCGCGGTCGGATTGAGCGATGATGCTCTCAAAACAGACGATAAGCCGAGCAAGAAAGATCTTGTCGAGCTCGGTCGACATGAAAACAGTTGGAAGAAAGTTCGTTCTGCGTCGCACCGTACCGAGTTCGGTGGTCTTCGAGTTTGATTTATCCATACATCTCCAGGATTGATGGTGAGGGTTTAGGATGGCTCGGAAGCAGCGAACCCAGTTCGCACAGCACTTCCGAACCGGAGAAAATCGCGAATGCGTCGAGATCAGGAGAACATCATCGAAGCAAGCGATGCAACAAACGCTTCACTGCCCTCGACCGCCTCGAGCAACCAGTAAAGTTTGCTGGCGGCGACCATGAAGAACACGTGCAGCTTCTGACCTGCTTCTGCGAGAATCCGCTTAGCACGGGCGCGCAGATGAAACACCGTCGTAGCATCACCCCCTTGATTGCGCTCTTCTATAAGCGCCGCCAGGCGCTCCAGATCGCGCACGACTCCGGGATAATTGCCACTTTTGACCTTATAGACAAGCTCGCAAATCTCGATTCGCTTTCTCAAACCGCGAACAATAGCCGTTCGATTGCGCCTCATATAAAGCGCCGCCAGCGGCTCCAGCTCACGGATCAGAGTTTTTGCTTCTTGACCGACAGCCTTCTCCACGATGCGCATAAAATCGAGTTGATTCGCCGTAGCGATGAACAACTCGGCATTCTTCGGATCGCCGAGCGCGGTGTAAGTCTCTGAGAGCTCTTTATAGATTGCCAGACATTCGTTGCCGGGCAAGCTGCCATCAGCCTCATGCAGATCGACAATAGTGTGCAAAGCAGCGGCGGCTTCCTTAAATTTTTGCTGCTTCTTGAGCGTCTCGGAGAGAACCACCAGGTTAGCAATCCGGTCCGCTCGCAGGCTTGCATCAGGTTTGACCGAACCTTCCACGACGCCACTATCTGCGGTATCAGCCAGCCCAGCCAACTGTTTCGCCTCTATAGAATCGGCGATGGACATCAGCAAGGTCTCAGCCTCGACATAATTGCCAATCATCAGACAGCAATTCGCCATCGTCTTTTGAGCCGCAATCAGACGATCGTCTGTTTTGTCGCACGCGGTCTGAAAAATCTTCAAACCCTTTCGGTAAAAAACAGCTGCGTCTCCCGGCCGCCGGTACTCCCAGTACAGATCGCCGAGTGACATCCACTGGCGAGCCGTTATGGGGTCCTTCTTGCCGAACATCATGCGGTCGTAGGCGATAAAACGCCAGATAAACATCTCGCGCCGAGTGAACTCGTCTCGATACACAGACGGGTCGAACGCACCCGGCGATTTCTTTTTCAATGCCGAAGCTCCGGTCGCCGACATGGAACCGAAAGACTGAGACATCATTCGAATGCGATAAGGAGCCATCTCCGACCAGTCGTCGATCGCCTCTTGCAGCTTTAGACTGAGCCGCTTGGGAATGCCACAGACATAAACTATGGTTTTAAAAACCTTCAAAATTGCTTGCGGAAGCCTCAATTAAGTTTCCTCCTTTCTGGATATTGCGTTTCCGCGAAGGCGCAGAACGATTTCGTCTGCACGTGGAGGTTGGCGTTTCTGTCCGAATGGCACGGAACAGGAAACGCGATTCGCAAATTTTGCGAAATTAAAACCGCTGTCGCTCTTGCAAACAGACACCGCCAGTGCGCGTGCAACCACGGGAGCTCATGAGCTTTTCGGTGGAATGCGTTGTGGGTAACCAGGGGCGCTTTTTGGTGATGTGGTACTAAATAGAGTGCAATGCGAGAGGCGATATGTAGTAACAGAGAATTCGGCTCAGTGTCAGCAAAAGTTTTGTTAAAGGCTCGGTTTTACAACCTGAAACAACCAGCAACATTGGCTGCTTCCAGTGGAAAAATACTCAGATTCTTCGCACCAGTTGCGCCACCATGACATCCGCCATCCACTCGACAACAAGGAACAATGCTCATATATTCAGCACTTGCGGATGTTTTAGAATCGGGACAGTCTTAACAGATACGAGATGCCAAGCGGAAGCGCAAGACAGAGGAAATGGTGGCGCGGCACGCATCAGGTTTTGTAGTGCGACATGTGCTGAACGAACGGAGCCGATAAGAATATGGCGTCCATGCGGCGGACGTTTACGAAGGCTCATATCATGAGCTTTCACGAAATATAAACTAGCTTCGCTATTCCTCATTCCTCTTGATAATTTCAATTACATAACTCTCTGAGCAAGAACTAACTGAAATTGTTCGCTTTACATCGCGACTCTTTCCTAGTCTTCGATATCGCTAACTGTTTTTTTCTAGAGCTTCAACAAAACCCAAAAGCTCTCCAAGCTTCTAACTAATCCCGACACACAAATCGCCCGACTATGGCGATGCGTGGGTTGCATCTTCAAAATTTTGGACCACGCAAACCCTCATGAAATGTGGGTTTCCGGTCGGAGGTTAAACATGAAACATCCCGACGAACGCCAGACCTGGCGTCAGCTTCCTACGCGGTTTGCGAAGGAACTGCAGACGACGTTCGCGTCGCTCGGCAGTCGCAACTTCCGCGTCTATTCTTTGGGACAGGTCATCTCGCTGAGCGGGACCTGGATGCAGACAATCGCGCTGAGCTGGCTTGTGTACAGGCTGACGGGCTCCGCGACTGCGTTGGGTATGGTGTCGTTCGCCGGCAGCCTGCCCATTCTGCTGTTTACTTACTTCGGCGGGATGATCGCGGATCGTTACGACCGCAAGCGCATCCTGGTTACCACGCAATTTCTCGCGATGCTCGAGGCGGCGACGCTTACGGTGCTGACGTTCACAGGCTTGATCAGCGTTCCCTGGCTGGTCGTGCTGGCCTGCGTCCGAGGAACAATCACTGCAATCGAGCTACCGGCGCGGCAGTCGTTCATCCCCGACCTCGTGCCGAAACATCAGCTGCACAACGCCATCGGCATCAACTCTGCGATCTGGAACACGTCGCGCACCCTCGGGCCGGCGCTGGCAGGCGTCCTCATCGGCGTCTTCGGCGAGACAGTCTGTTTCGGTTTCAACACGGTGAGCTATCTCGCCGCGTTCCTGTCGCTGTATCTCATCAAGATCCAGCCCCGCGAGAAAGAGACCGAAGCGGAGGCAAAACTGAATGCGCGCGACGCCGGTCGCGGCGTCTGGTCGGTCCTCATGGGTCCCGAGCTCAAGTACATCTTGCTGCTCTCCGCCGCGACCAGCATCTTCGGCTTCCAGTACGGCACACTGCTGCCAGTCGTCGCAGACAAGGTCCTCGGCGGGTCGGCGTCCACGCTCGGCTTCCTGTCGGCGGCAGCCGGTTTCGGCGCGCTGCTGGGAAGCCTGGCGCTCGCCAACCGCGGTCAGAGCAAATGGCTTCGCCGCGCCATCGGCTTCGCCTGCCTCGTGCTGGCGCTGGCCATCTCGCTCATCGCCTACTCGAATGTCATCGCCATCTCGTTTGTCGCTGTCGCTCTCGCCGGTGCCATGCTCAGCTTCCAGCTCAGCGGCGGCAATTCCATCGTGCAATCCTCGGTCAGCACCAGCATGCGCGGTCGGGTAATGGGCGTCTATTCGACGTTCATGCTTGGATTCGCGCCAGTGGCGGCGATGATGGCGGGCTGGATGGCAGAAACTTTCGGAGTCAGCAACGCGCTCTACGTGAGCGCTGCGGCGGTCTTCATCTCCGCTGCCACATATCTCCACTTTGCCAAGAGACAGTCCGGGCAGTCGACCGACACGCCGGACTGATTTACACGTCACTGCCGGTGGTGGCGTCAGTCTCCCCAGACTGCTCCACCACCGGCTCTTCTTCGTAGGGAAAAACCATGAAAGACAACACGAACCGCTCCGGCGGCAGGCTCTTTCTGATCGGTGGCGCCGCAGAAAGCTGCCTCACGCACTTTTTCGAGCTGGCCGGCGGTGCAGAGTCGCACATTCTTCTCGTTCCTCACGCCAGTGAGAACTGGAAGAAAAACGGAGACGCGCTGGCCGCCGAACTCCAGAACATGGGCGCCGCTTGCGTCGCCGTCGCGCTCCCGTCCGAGCCGTTCGCGATTCCGCGCGGCACCACGGGCATCTACATGCTCGGCGGTGACCAGTCGCAACTCGTTCGCCTTCTGGGGCAACGAGGACGCCTGGCGCTGCACCGTTACTACCGGCGCGGCGGTTTAATCGCTGGAACCTCAGCCGGAGCGGCTGCCCAGGCAGATTTGATGGTGACGGAGGGCATGTCCGACAGCAAGCTCGTCGACGACTCGCTCCGCACCGGACGCGGCTTGGGCCTCGTTCGCGGCATGATGGTGGACACGCACTTCATGGAGCGAAACCGCTACAACCGCATGATGGCGGCGCAATTCTGCCGCAAGGGTGGACTCGCAGCCGTGGGTCTCGACGAGGACACCGGCATCATGATTGAAGGAGATGTCGCCACCGTATACGGTACCGGGTGCGCGAACTTCTTCGTGCCCGTTCGCGTGTTCAAGCAGAAGCACGCGCAGGAAGACGGCGCTCCGAGCCGGCTCTCCGTGGGCAATGTGACGGTTTCCTTCCTGTCGGCTGGCGCTCGCTTCAGCCTGCGCGTGATGGAGCCGATCCGGAACCAACCTTAGCGCGAGCTAAGATAGCCGTCCTTCAGAGCCGCGAGACTTCGCCCGGATTAAATCAACTGCCAGCGGTTGCCTGAAACGGGTCGAAGTCGTAGGTTCGAAGGCGTTCCCCAATTCCCCATCACCAGAAACCCGAACCGCAAGTCTCTCAGTAACACCGACGTATCTTTCCGAACCTCTCTCTTATCCAGAAGGAGAACTGAATGAAGTCGTTCGTCATGGTGCCCGGCGGCAAGCTCGTCCAGCAGCACAACCGCTTCGGGGGCGAGAACAAGTACGGGCACGACCGCTTCAGCGCGCTGGAGCGCCGCCGCCGCCTCGCCCGCGTGCTCGACCGCGAGTTCGACCTCACGGTCGGCGAGATCGGGCTGAGCGTGGTCGAGCCGGAGCGCGAGGTCGAGTCGACCTGGACGGTCCTCGAGCCCTGCAGCCGCTTCCGCCACAACGTCACGTTCGTGATCGAGGGCGACACCGACCTGGCGATCCGCGTCTACGCGGCGCGCAACGGCGGCCGCCACCCCGAGAAGGTCAGCTGCGACTGCGGCTGCGGCCCGGACTACTTCGTGACCGAGGTCGACGGCTCGCTCTGCACCGCCACCGCGCGCCTGCGCAACTGCAACGTGCGCGAGACCCGCTCCGGCGACACCGTCGTCACCGAGCTCCGCGCCCGCGCCAACCCGAGCTCGTGGGACTACCACACGCTCGAGCAGTTCCTCGCCCGCGAGGACGTGGTGGTCATCAGCAGCGCCGACATCTCCGAGGACGAGCGCCACTACCGGATGCCCGTCCGCACCTCGCCCAGCGACTACCCGGACGACGTCCGCACGGTCGCCTGGCTGCTGAACGCCGAGCTCTAGCCGTTTCTGAATGTGACCGGAGCACCCCTCTGGTCACATTCCCTCCCCCGAACCTCTACTATATGCCTTCATATCTCCGACAGTCCGCAAAACGAGCTCTACAACAGCCTTTCTAGAGATCAGTAATGGGCGCAACGAGCTGCCAAGACCTCGTTTGGCAATGACCGATAGACAGTTTTCCGAAAATCCGGCAATCCCACGTAGCCAAACCCAATCGTTCGAAACAAAGGCTAGTGAAGCGATCGCCGGAAACATATGTGGACAAAACAGCTCCCGGCAAGAACGACTCACTACGGCTTTTAGTAATATTCAGAGACCAAAAATCTGGCAATCCCACGTAGCCAAACCCACTCGTTCGAAACAGAGGATAGGGACGCGATCGCCGGAAACATACGTGGACAGAGTCTCTCAGGCACCGACAAGTCACTACGGTTTTTAGTAGCACTGTTCGCAAAAAGACACCAGCCGAAACGCGACGGTTCCGGCTGGTGGTCCAGTTTAGAGGTCGACCTCGATGTCGATGTTTTTCTTATTGCGCAGGACGGTGACTTGAGTCTTGCCACCGGCGACGGTGTCAAACTGCAAGTCAACGCGCGCTTTACCGACATGCAATCCGGTTACCGTCACACTGCCGAGCCAGTCAGGAACTGCCGGCTCGATGATGCGGAGCTTGCCGGACTGCACCTCGATGCCCAGGCAGGCGGTCAGGATTTGAAACATCGTGCCCGCTGCCCATGCCTGCGGAACGCAGGAGACGGGATAGCGAATCGGTCCCTGAGTCTGCGGATTATCGAATCCGCAAAACAGTTCCGGCAGACGTCGGTCCGGCTGATGCTGCGCAGCCGCAAACAGTCCACGCAGCACACGATGCGCATCCCTGGCGCGACCGACGGCACAGAGCCCTTCGAGCATCATGCCGTTGTCGTGCGGCCAGACCGAGCCGTTGTGGTAGCTCATCGGATTGTACGCCGCCTCGCCTGCAGCCAGCGTGCGAATGCCCCAGCCACAGAACATCTCTGGCGACATGAGCTTGCGGGCGACCAGCTGTGCGCGCGAAGCGAACAAAATTCCGGTCGACAGAAGATGCCCCGGATTGCTCGAAACCACGTCGCATTGCTCGCCGTCACGGTCGAGCGCCAACGCGACATACTCATGCTTCGGCATCCAGAAGTCGTTGTGAAACCGAATACGCAAAGCCTTGGCCTTGCGCGCCAGACCTTCAGCCAGGCGGGTTTCGCCGAGGTCGGATGCAATCCCGACGAGCCGAGCCCAGGCTTCGTAGAGATAGCCCTGCGGCTCGCACAGTGCGATCGGAGCACGCGCGAGCGTGCCGTCCGAGTACATGATCGAATCGCCCGAGTCCTTCCACCCCTGGTTGGCGAGCGCCGCTCCGGCACGTCCACCGTAGGTGAGGTAACCGGTCGGACCGACCTGCGAGTCCAGGAAATCGAGCGCCGCAAGGATGTTCGGCCAGAGCTTGCGCACAAGCTCCATGTCGCCGGTCGCCGACACATAGCGCGTGACGAGCATCAGCCAGAGCGGCGTCGCATCGACCGTCCCGTAATACGGCTTGAACGGAATCTCGCCCAGCCGAGCCATCTCGCCGAGCCGCAGCTCGTGCAGAATCTTGCCGGGACGCTCTTCCGTGAAGGCATCGTGCCGCTTGCCCTGATAGGCAGCCAGCACTTCAATCACCTCACGAGCGATCGACGGCTGCACATGCAGCATCTGCAGAGCCGTCACAGCCTGGTCGCGACCGAATGCAGCGGCGAACCACGGAGTGCCAGCGCCGATGCACGTCCCCTTCGGCGTCGGCTGACGCAGAACGTAGAGGTCACGCATCGCTCGTTCCAGAATGGCGTTGAATGCGGTATCACCGGTGGTGATAGTCGCACCGCCAGCCTGCCACTTCTCGAAGCCCTCCACAGCACGCTTCTGAGTGCCCTCGAAGGAACGCCGACGCCGGGCGGACTTGTCGTTCTTGTACGCGACACCGTCGATCTCGGCATCCGCGTGCGTGACGACTGATGACTCGATGACGTGCTCCTGGTGCGGCTTGAGATGCAGTTTGAAAACAGCCACGCCGTCCGTGATCGAAGGAGTCACGTCGCCGGAAAGAATCTCGACCGTCGACTTCATGACACTGCCATCCAGACCGCGATACGAGAAGACAAGCCGTTTCCCGACGCCCGCGAGACCGGAGGAACGCTTACCGCGCACCTTCCCCTTCGCAATGTCGGTCACATCGACCGCCTCCATCGATCCGCGCGCGGGACGCTTGGCGCCTCGCACTTCGAACATGTCGGCGAAATCGGAATCGAAAACGATCGCGATCTCCACCTCGACAGCCTTGCTGTGATAGTTGGTGACCACCAGCTTTTCGCTCAGTCGGTCCTCGATCACCATGCTGCGCGTAACGAGAACACTCTGCTCCGGCAGGTCATCGACCTTGGGATTGCCGTAGACGAACTCCGCCTGAAAGCCGCTTGCAATGTCGCGCGCCAGCAGCCGCGGGTGGGTCTTGTTGATATAAATCTGCCACGCACTCATGTACCGAGTGTCGTCGCGAAACAGTCCGAACGGCGCCGGAACGCCACGCGAGAGCGGCATCATTCCCTGATCGTTCATGATGAGGAAGTGCGCGCCGTTCTTAATCACAATCCGGTCTTGGCTCGGATTTTCCGCCTCGTACTCGACGTTCGCGCCTTGCTGAACGCCCTGAATTTTTTGTACCGCTGTCATGAGTTACTCCTCTGCGGTTGCTTGCTTGCCGAGAAAGCGCTGTGAATACTGAGTCTCGCTGTCAGGTCCTGGATTTCGCGCGACAAAATTCACATCGTTCGAAAACGATGTGCTCCGTCGAAGGCGAGGCAGGAGGCGAGGCTGCGAAAGTTTGGAAGGTATGGTTAACCGGGGTTTATTGTTTTGATTAACCTGACCATATCAATTCTCTAAGCTCTAAATCTCAGGTTTACAATGAACAACAAATACCGTAAGCGCGCCCATAGCTTCAGTCATGAGTCTTAATACACAACTTCTCATTTACTTGATGCGATTGGCCCAACTAACTCACCAACCTCACGAATGAAATACTTTTCAAACGCAAACCTCGCGCGAATACGGAGATGCAGTCACTGCAAGCGGTTTCAGACCCAAAGCCAAATCGTTTAACCAAAGCTTTCGATTACCGTTCGTAATAAGTCTGGAGAAAAAACAGTTGAAAGTGTGAGTTTGTTGCCAGTCTTCACGCACACATCAATTCAGGTCCACTCAGCAGAAAAACAGCTCGCAGCGCCACTCTCGAAAACTTCTCCGGTTTCGTCAACGGGAATATGAGGTGTCGCTCCGGATCTGATAAGACGTGCTCGCATTCAGCAAGACGCAGTGAAGACGAGAACCCGACTAACCAAGGAAACAGACCATATGCAAAGCGCATTCGCCAACAGCAATCTGCAATTCGCTCTGAACCTGCTCGGCCACGCCTATGACGCCTCCCTCAAGGAGAGCGATCCCGGCAAGAAGCAGGTGGTCCAGATCTCTCCGTTCAGCATCCGGCGCGCTCTGACCATGGCGGCCATCGGCTCCCGCGGCGCCACGCGTCAAGCCATCCTCGACGCCATGTGCTACTCCGCCGGCACCGACCTGACCGCTGTCAACGAGGACAACAAGGCTGTTGCCGACTTCCTTTCCACCGTCGAGTCGCGCGGTGACGCGCCGACCACGCTGCTCCTCGCCAACGCG
The DNA here is from genome assembly GCA_965228855.1 of Candidatus Obscuribacterales bacterium. GTDB lineage: Bacteria > Cyanobacteriota > Vampirovibrionia > Obscuribacterales > Obscuribacteraceae > JADYXR01. Next base: position 180,624 of record CBDDIJ010000002.1, read on the forward strand.
CTCTGGCTGCGCGACGACAAGGACCCGAACGGACCGGTCTTCCACCAGCCGTTCATCGACGCCAACGCCAAGTTCTTCAACGCCGAGTGCAACCGCCTCGCCTTCGACGACGCCGCTCTCGCCGCCATCAACGGCTGGTGCGACCGCAACACCAAGGGCAAGATCACCAAGATCATCGACGAGATCCCGGCGGACGCCTTCGCGTTCCTGACCGACGCGCTCTACATGAAGACGCCCGCCAAGGAGCGCTTCTACCGGGTCAACGACAAGGCCGGCAGGTTCTTCGGTCTGACCGGCGCCGGCGAAGACACGGTCTACATGCGCCAGCGCGGGGAGTTCCACTACCTGCAGTCCGATGGCGTCCAGGTGCTCGAATTCCCGTTCGGTCAGTACGGCTACTTCAACTTCTACCTCATCCTGCCCGACATCGGCTCCGACCTGACCGCCGCGGTCAAGTCGCTCGGCGCCAACTGGGCCGACTGGAAGGAGAACCTCCGACCCGGCTTCGGCATGGTGCGCCTCGCGCAGAACGAGCAGGAATGGGGCAAGAACGTGCTCCCGGAGCTCGCGCTCCAGGGCATGGGACTCGCCTTCACCGACAACGCCGACTTCGCCGACATGTGCACGAAGCCGCTCAAGATCGGCGCGGTCGCGCACAAGACCAAGACGAAGTTCTCGCACAAGGGCTTCGAAGGCGCCGCCGTCACCGCCGTCGGCATGATCGAATGCACGAGCGTCCGCATGCCGGTCGTGCGCAAGGAGTTCGACATCACCGCCAACCGCCCCTACGCCTGGCTCGTGACGGGCGGCGACGAGATCCTCTTCGCCGGTACGACCGTGAAGCCCACGGTACCCGCGGAGCAGGACGAGGACGATCCAACCGATCTGGGCTGGGACGTCCAGGACGACAAGGACCTCAACGTCCTCGCCTGAGCGCTCGGCAGGTCGTGATATAAACAGCCGCAGTCGCTGACGTTCCCCGGAGAGTCGCACACAAAGTGCGATTTCTCCGGGGTTTCGCCTGAAATTATTCCTACTATCCCATGTCGTGCCCCTCAGCCTTGTATAATCGGTGTTGTTGGCGCAGGACGGAAGACAAGATGACCTCCACACCACAATCAGGACGCAAAATCGCCGGTGCAATCAGACACCGCCTGGTTTTGAACGTGGATGAACTCAAGATCCAGGATCGCAATCTCGTTTTAAAAGCGCTTGTGTTCATCGAGGAACAGTACGACAAGTACAGAAAGAAAACGCGGAGCTTTCCGGAGCGCGGAATTCCATTGATTACACATCCGATGCGTGTCGCATTGGTTCTGCTTGAAGAACTCGAACTCAAAGACACTGGCGCGATCACAGCAGCGCTGCTGCACGAACTGGTCGAGTGGAAACGAGACAAAGTCACCATCGCCGACATTGAGCGCAACTTCGGAAGACCAATTGCCATGCTGGTTTCCATTCTCACGAAACCACCGATCGATGACGACGCCAGCGAAGAAGAACGCGCTCAAAAACTCGCAACTTACTATCGCAGAATCGAGCAGGCAAGCGTTGTTTCGAAGCTCGTTAAACTTTGCGATCGATTGGATTCTGTGCGTGAAGCGCCAGAGTGGCTTGAGGAAGATCGGCAGCGCAATTACCTCGAAGAGACCAAAGCTATCTATATTCCGATAGCAGCGGAAACTGATTCTTATCTGCACGAAGAGCTTCTCGCCGCTGTGGAAACGCTTGAGATGGCGATTTCCAACCCCAGCGCGGCGGATTCGAGCACGCTGATTCCTCGATACGTTGCAATCAGCGATGTCGGAAACTCAGACGATGGTGAGCCGGGCTCAGACTCGACCCACTAACACCTGGGGATAGAAGCCCGTTTCGCCGCCAAAATTGCAACGCGATAAGCGCAACTGTTTAACTCAAACCTAGAAAATACCCTTCTGAAAGCCGTATTCAAGCGCTTGATGGTACTGTTCTTCAGTAAAACCCTTGCACAGAGTACAGAGTTCATCAAGAAATATACGATTCGTGTCCGGAAGCTCGAACTCGGTTCCCGCCGGATTCTCAGTCGCCCAGCGGAATACCAGCCGGCAAGAATTATCGAACAATGCCCGCACCCGATTCCAAGCCGAGGCATACTGCCGCTCGGTAAAACCAGGAACCCGCTCCCGCAGTCGCTCAACAGCATCTTTGCGCGCGACCTTATCAGTCGACTCAAGGAAGAGAAGAAACGCTCCTGTGAGCAATTCTTGTTTCTCAATCTCTGTCGTTTTCGTCATTTCTGCCTTACAAAGTCGCGAGGGGCTGACCGGCTACCAGCACTATTTTATGCCAGTTCGCGCAATTTTCAAAACGTCTTATATTGCTACGACTAGGGCGCATGCAAACCGATTGCAGACAACACTGTCGATAGATATTTGATTAGACCGGATATGAGAGCAGCCGTAACGACCATGCTTGCCAGATTTCTTCTGTTCAATCGCCCAACCCACGAAAGCGCTACTGTCGCGAAAAGAACCGTGAACCATGCGCCCTCGAAAACTACGGCACCTAAGTGTTCCGTGCTGGTAGATTCGGAATAGTCCCAGTCGGCCTTCGTTCCGACTCTGCAATCAGTACCTAATCTGGGGTCTCTCGGCGCAGCGACTAAACCTTGAGCATGTGCCTGCGCAATTGAAAAAAAGCACAAGAACACAATCCACAACACTCCCTCGATGGGTCTGCGACGCATTCGTTTCAAAGCCACATTAGCTCCTCCCGCAAGAAGCTCCAAAGTGTTCATTACATCACTGCGATCATTGTTCCGACGACAACCAATGCGATACCTGCAACCACACCGAAACTAGCCCAGTTCAATCTTTTGAGATAGGTCAAACCGAGTACGCCCAAAAGGCTCGTAAACATAGTTCCCTGCATGATCGTCAGCTTCAGATTTTCCGGTGATCGTGCCACTATCTCCTGCATCACGCTGGAATCGATTTCGTTCATTTGACCGCCGTGGGCGTCAATTGGCGCACCGACCAAACCCTGCGCATCAGCATGATCAATGAATCCCGCCAAAACAATCGGCATCAGCAATGCCAACGCCACCACACGCAGAACGTTTCGAATTCTTCGCAGTCCGACTGGACAGTTCTCGGTCATGATCGTGCCGTCAGATCGTCGATATAAACGAAGGCACAAACGTCCCTCGTTGCGCCGAATCAACGCACCAGCCTCACGTTTCGACATCTCAGAAATATTGTAGACATTCAACTGACAGTGATTGCAAAATTTGATGCGCTCGTCCCCCTCCATCGAATCCCAGGGAACCGCACAGGGTGCGGAGATAAACGTACGTGCCAGTATTTCGTCGTCACCCAATTCACTTTTCTTTCGTCTATTAGCCTGCATAAAAACCGCCTCCAACCTCAAGTTGCGCGATGTCCCAGTTTCAGCTTAGTCAACCAGGCGAAATTGGTCACGCGTGATTACACGACTGACATGCAAGATTTAAACGAACAGCGCTTCCCTGCTCGTGTTTACACCAGTTAAGCGGCTCAAAAAAAACGAGCATCAACCCAAACTCAAATAATGTTCGGAGAGAAAACAGCTGCTAGAGTTACCACTGAATCGCGAAGTCATTCCACGCGAAAGACCTCCACCAGGGAGCCTCATGGATACAAGCGAAATTCTAGACCGAATGAAACAGACTTACTCAGAGTGCGATTCATTTCGCGAAGTCAGCCGAGTCCCATCTTCCCGTGCCCAAGCGACAAAAGGCAGACTGGATGCCGATCTCGAATTCAGACTCTGGTTCAAACGACCATCATGTTACCGCGTCGAAGCAAAATTTGTATGTTTCGATACCACTGAAGAGAACCATGAGCAAGGACTGAAGCCACATAAACAGTTTATCGACCGGGGTCGCGCGGCGGCGTTGGAGTTTGATCACTTTCTGCTTGTGGGCGATGAAAACTCGGGCACCGTCATTCAATATGCGGGACAGTTCGATCGGACCCAACGACAAAAAATTCAGCATTTCGCTAATGGTAGAGCGGCAATAGCAGAACGAAAGAGCGCAGCTCGGACGCTTTCACTGTTTGAGGAAACGCCTTACTACTTACAAAACATACGAGGTCTGGTCAGCTTTCCCGAACAAACAGTTGGAAAACGGACGTGCCACCATATAGTGGTTTACTCTACTGCGGCTTACGTCGAAACACATCTCTGGATAGATAAGCAGGATTTTTTGCTGCGAAAAATTCAGCAACCGGTGCATGCCGTTTTGAAACCAGCTCTGAGCCTGCTTCGCCACGCTCCGTTTAAACTTGGCGACTTCCTCTCCACCGATCTGCATGGCGATGAAATGAACATGCACACCGAATTTATCGTCCTTGAGACCGAAGTAAACCCGGATATCGACCCATTTGTGTTCGAAGCGAGGCTTTAAACCGCACGTGGAGCGAGAGGATCGTTCGCAAATTCCAAGATTTCCCTGCCAACGACCCGCGCAGGATATCAACGAATCATGGTCTTGACTAACCCCCGCCAGAAAATGTGCAGAATCTGCTACAAAATTTTCCTAATTTGGCCTCAAAAGTTACACATTTGCTACTACGCAATGTCGCATTTGTTTTCAAGAAACAAGAAGTCATCGAAAAGCGCATTTACTGCGCCTCTCGATGACTCCAAAAATGCGCGCCCGGTGAAGCGAGAGAGCTGGATTTACATCCAAGCCCTGCTCGCTTCACTCGGGTTGGCATGCCACCACATTTAGCGGCAGCCTCCTCCACAACCACGGCGAGAGCGCCGCGTTTTCTTAGCAGCCCCTGAGGCGGCGCTGGTTTCGACAGGCTTGTCAGCGGCAGCGACAGGCTTTTCCGCCGTCGGGACAGCGCCCGGTTCGACAACCGTAGAGTCAGCGCCGGAAGCGGCGCAGCTCCCAGCCGGCTGCGAAGCGGCCTTCTCGGCAGCTTCCGCAGCAGCCTTCGCCTCAGCCGCAGCGAGCCGCTTGCGCAGCCGCTTGCCGTAAGGCGTGATACCGCTCTCGATGGTCAGCGGTTTGTCATCCTGGTCGACGGCAACGTACACGACGTAGCCCTCGGTGACCGGGATGTACTCACCGTTTCGCTCGACGTCCACCCAGATGTGAGTGGAAACCGACGTCTTGCCGATGCGAGTGATTTCGACCCAGCAAGTCAGCACATCGCCGACATGCACAGGCTTCTTGAACTCGACTTCCTTGAAGTTGACGGTGACGAAACGATGCTTGCAAATCTTCTTGGTTTCGACGACACCAGCCACGTCGATGTGGCTCAGAATCACGCCACCGAAAATGTTGTGGGCGGGATTGGTGTCCTTGGGAAACATGACTTCCCGGATAGCCGGGCAGCCGCGTCTGTTGAGCTTCATGGGTAACCTCGTAAATAGTTAGACTGACGACCGAGCGGGCGTCAGCGTGCGCGAATGTTCTTCACGAGCTTCGCGAGGTTCGCGAGACTGATGATGTCGTTTCGTCGCGTTTCACCGTAATCGGGCACAGCGCAAAGCAGGCACTGTTCTTCATACAGCGACTTCAAAAGCAATATGGAATTGTTGTGAATCAGCTGCGCAACGCGAGCGAATTCAACTGGGTCGACAGACTTGGACGCGTCAGTCGAGCTGGCTGCAGCTTCCATCGCCAGCACCGCCGCCGATACCACGTGCCGAGCCTCAAGCACTTCGGAGTACTTGTTGCCGCGCGGAAGCAGCTTCGCGATTTTCTGCGCGGTTGCCTCGTCCTTGTTGCCCCAGGTCATCAGTTTCGCGAGCGACCGATCGCCCAACGACTTCAGATTCTTGTTGCAAATGGCGTCAGCCACGACCGACAGAACAGCGCTCAGGTCGCTGAGTTTCACCTCAGTGTAAACCGTTCCCGCGCTATCTTGAAACACGACCTTCTCGTGCAGAGCGCCACCACATGCGATAGCGGCTCGCTGGCGCAATTCGGTACCGTAGACTTTGGCATCATCGAGACCAAGCCGCTCCACCACCTCGATGGCGAAGAGGGCGCGTACGACATCAGCAGGATGCTCTTCGGCGCCCTTACCCGGCTCGAAACCCGCTTTGTTAGCAGACTTCTGCTCCGGGTTGTGAGCGGCAAGAACGAGCATGCCGCCGTTCGCGTACATCGGTCCCATGTTCAAAACACCGGCTGCATCGGCAAGCAGCTCCGGGAGCCACTTCTCGAAGAGCTGGAGCATGAACGCCTCGGTAGGCGCATTCTTGCTGCGTCCCAGCGAGAAAATCGAGCCGGTGCGCATTTTGATCGTCTTGCTGACGCCAACCAGGGAGCCGGACTGGAACGCGTTCTTGATCGCATCCTGCACGTTCGACTGAACTTCAGCTTCGAAACCGACCACGCCATCGTGAATCACATGGCCGCCAACCTCGTGCGCGTCGATCAGCCAGAGCGGAACGAACGTCGCATGGTTAGCCGGCTTCGAGATGAGAGAGACCGGAAGTTCGGCGCTCGCGGCCAGCGTGAACGGTTCAGACTTACCCATGGCAAAGAACCCGAGGGGGTCGAGCTCCGGCCAGCGCAACGTCTTGCGCGCCTCGGATCGGACCTTCGGGTCGTCCATGAAGCGCCGATAGAAGTTGCTCGCCAGCGCTTGAAACGCTCGCAGGTTATCGGTTTGCTTGGTATCCGCGAGCTGTACGACAGGCTGAGCCAGTGTGCTGAACACGGACTCGAGCTGAGCGATAACTCGAGCACGAGTGGCGGCGCTCCCTTTGCGAGCTGACTTTTCCGCCTGTTTCACGGCCTCATCGAGCACATCAACGTAGGGCTGATGATAGCGAGAAGGCAATAGTCGCCGAGCATCCGCCACCGTCTTCTTGAACTTCTCGAAATCCTTTTCGTTTTGAAAAGGCTCCTGAAGAGTCACTTTCGAAGACAGGGCCAGACGCACGCGCGATAAGACTGTGGCGTAATCGCCCAGGTATTTCCGGGTCATAACGCGCTCCTATTCTTGTTTTCGGACAGCTTCCAGTACAGCGAAAGCTGCCATGGTCCTGTCTAGGTTGCGGTTTAAAACTAGTGAAAATGCTTGTGCGTAAGAGATGAGTGATCGGAGAAAGAGAAAAAAACTAAAGCTCCCCAAAGTTACAAAGAGGGAGACGTTTACTTCAACGTTTTCGTGAATCAAGAACTTTATACGTTTTGCAGATATCCAGATACTGACATCCGAACCCCTCTTGAGATCGACAGTTGTCGAGCACCATCTCTTTCAATTGCACGGATAACTATTCGCGCTTGACTTCAAGAAGTCTGAGAACCCAGTTCTCAAGAGCATTTATGACTAGCGAAGCTTCACCGCATTTCCGTGCGCGAACCGCGCTTTCCTTGAACTGCGCACTAATTTCTGTTGGCTCGACTGGTCGAAGTTGCGCTTGCGAACTGGATTGCGACTGCTTTAAGTTTTGATGTCAAAAGTTTTTTTCTAAGAACCAGTATTTCTGAACGTCAAAAGTCTTCCACCGACCTGAAAATTTGAATCGCGTTTCTATTCAAACACGCGCGACGGTATCGCACGTGGTATCACAATCAGAAGGAGCCATCCGATGGATGAAGCTCAATATCTTGCGCTTGTTCGGCACGGCGAGAGCTATGCGAACGTTGAAATTGCCAAGGCAAGCGATGGGTTGTATTACGCCATCTCTGGTTCCGACCGCGACGTCGGCATCACGCCGAACGGAGAACTGGACTGCCTGAGAGCCGGTTCGATTCTCGCTCGACTCTTCCCGCGCTCTTTCCCGATTTCCCGAATCTGGAACAGCGAGTTCCGCCGAATCTGGCAGTCCTCGGATCATATTCGCGGACATCTTCCCTATCCGGTCGAAACCGTCATCGACAAACGGCTCAACAAGCGGAGCTACGGACGGTTCTGGAACCTCACTTACGAAGGTGTTCGTGTTCTTCATGAGCACGAGGACAGCATCTACAAAGCCCTTGGTCCGCTGAAGTACCGACCGCCCGAGGGTGAGAACTTTTACGACCTGTTCGAACGCGTCGATGAGTTCATGCTCGGCGATCTCAACGAAGCGACAGGAAATCAGCTGGTCGTCGGGCACTCAGCGGTTCTGCTGGCGATGCAACGCAGCCTTGAAGGGCTGAATGACATGGAAGTCGTGCGCCAGTACGAAGACATCGCAATACCGAACGGCTACGTGATGCTCTACCGGCGAACTCGTCGAGATCAGCCATGGAAGCGAGTTTACATCTCCGATTATCTTCACGGAGAAACAGGCAAACTTCCGGAAGTCGCATAACGACTTATTCCGACTTCGAACCGTGGGACTGGCCACTCAGCCAGTTTCCACGGTCAAGTTAATGCGTCAGGAGCCACCTCCGGCTAGTGATATGAGAGCTAGCGCAAGCGCTTGACTTCATAAAACAGCTCACATCTTTGAAAGCTGTTAAAGAGTCACCGCACGCCCGACAAAGGTTTCAAAGAATCAGACGCGCGCGCGGGATTTTTAGAGCCCGTTAACCTGCACCAATACCTCTTTGAAACATGTAACAGCCCCTGGTAGGCATAAGTGTATTTCTCTCCGCTTCAACTGAAGGGCACGTCTAACCAAAAGCGGATTCCGTCTAACTAGTCTCGTTATTGATCAGCCTCTCTGTGAGTGGGTTGAGCAATACCGATTTCGCAACCACGGACTAAGCAGAGCTAAAGCGAAAACCGGACAGCCCCTCATCCGTCAATCGCCAATCAAGACAGTGGGCGCAAATGCACCACTGCCCGCTTCTGACTTCCGTAATTCCTGTCCAAGCCAATGGTGACTTGGAATTTAACCGGAGACTTAGAATGCAACACCTGAATAAGTTCGATTGGGCTCTGGGTAAGCGCGTTTTCGCGATGACCAAGCCTTACTGGACTGCCTCGGGGCCCAATCAGAAGTGGCTCCTCGGCGGCTTCCTCGCTTTCCTCCTCACCTGTGCGTGGGGTCTGTATATCGCCTTCAGCGTCGCCACCGCTGTTCCCGTCGCCGAGCTCTGGCCGTCGGGCATCGTCAGCATGTTCCCGGCCTCCTGGGTGGACACGCACAAGTTCGTATTCGCAGGATGGGCCACCATCGCGTCGCTCGCCCTGCCGTCTGCGTACCTGTGGTTCACCCGCAAGGTGATGAACCGGGGCTGGCGCCTGCTCGGTCTGCTGATCGCGCTGCTGCTCGCCGTCAACGGGCTCAACGTCCTGTTGTCGTTCCTCAACCGCGACATGATCAACGCCCTGCAGGTGAAGGAAGTCAATGCCTTCTGGCAGTCCATCACCATCCTGGCGTCGGTCTTCATCATCGGTATTCCGATCGTCGTCTGCTACCGCTGGGTCCGCGACCTCCTCGGCAACGCCTGGAGAGAGTGGTTCACGGAAGAGATCATGGGCCTCTACTTCGCGAAGCGGAAGTTCTACAAGATCTCGCAGATGGGCACGGTCGAGAACCCTGACCAGCGTATCTCGGAAGACGTGAAGCTCTTCACGCAGGGCGCGCTGCGCTTCATGCTCATCGTGCTCGACTCGGTCATCACCGTGCTGTCGTTCGCGACTGTGCTGTGGAGCATCTCGCACCTGCTGTCGGCGACCGTCATCATCTACGCGATCGTCGGTACCGTGGTCACCGTGCTGTTCGGCAAGCGCCTGATCGGCATCAACTATCGCCAGGAAGAGTTCGAAGCGAACTTCCGTTACCAGGCGGTCCACGTCCGCAACAACGCAGAAGCCATCGCCTTCTACCAGGGCGAAGCCATGGAGAAGCAGAGCATCCTCTCGCGCTTCTCCGAGGCGATCAAGAACTACAACTTCCTGATCCGCTGGCAGCGGAACCTGGCGTTCTTCACGCAGGGCTACGACTACCTCGTGGTCGTCCTGCCCATCCTCGTGCTGGCGCCGCTGTACTTCATGGAGAACAGCACGGTCAACTTCGGTCAGATCATGCAGGCGAACTCGGCGTTCGGCCAGATTCTGTCCGCGCTGAGCCTGTTCGTCGCCGAATTCGCGACGCTCTCGCTGTTCGCCGCCAACGTCAATCGTCTGGGCGACTTCATGGACGAGCTGCACAAGCCCGATGAGCCGAACACCGCGGAACATCCGCGTATGTCGGTCGCCCGCGGCGCCAACATCTCGCTGAAGAACGTCACGATGATGACGCCGGACTTCGCCCGCACCCTGGTCACCGGCGTCAACGTCGATGTCCAGCCCGGCGAAAGCCTGCTGTTCGTCGGTCCCTCGGGGTCCGGCAAGAGCTCGCTGCTGCGCGTCATCGGCGGTCTGTGGGATGCCGGCACCGGCCAGGTGACGGCGCCTGACTCGAAGGAGATGTTCTTCCTGCCGCAGCTGCCGTACCTGCCGCTCGGGTCGCTGCGTCTGCAGCTCACCTACCCGAATGCGAACAGCAAGGCCACCGACGCCGAGCTGGCTGCGGTGCTCAAGACCGTCAACCTCGATGGTCTGATCGAGAAGTTCGCCAAGGACGGCGGGCTGGACGCGGTCAAGCACTGGTCCGACGTCCTGTCGCCCGGTGAGCGTCAGCGTCTGGCGTTCGCTCGCCTGCTCCTCAACAAGCCGAAGTACGCGATTCTCGACGAAGCGTCGAGCGCGCTGGACCCGGCCAACGAAGAGCTGCTGTACACCATCCTCAAGCAGAGCGGCACGACCTTCCTCTCGGTCGGTCACCGCGAGAGCCTGCGCGCCTACCACAGCAAGGTGCTCGAGCTCGACGGCAAGGGCGGCTGGCGCATCGTCAAGGGCAGCTAACCAGCTACTCAGGACGGCGCAAACCGAAACCAGCCGAAGTCGGATACGAAGGTGTCGTGCCACCACAAGTGGTGCGACACCTTCCCGGCGGGGCGGATGGGAAGCAGCTTTCAACAGCTGTTCTTTCCCATCTCGCCTTTCAAACTCCGTCTACTATATAGCCTCGTATTCACTCAAGCCCGCATCCCGCTGGCGGCAAGCCTCTTGTGCCCTCATCCGGACGCCTCAAATTTTCTGTCTACGCCACATTGCCGGATTTCGTCAAATCCGTCATAGCCACGTAGCCAAACCTCACAAAATCAATACGGTTCCGCTCCAAACACAAGAAGCTTATGAATGAGGTGTGAACTGATTCAACGACCGCGTAAAACGGTTTCAAACAAAAGAACTCGACAGCTTGTCGAAAGCATCCAAATTCCGCATAGTCAGCGGGATCAAGCGTACTCCGCACCCTGCGCGAGCTAGCGCTCTTGATGACCCCGCCCCGCATGGCCCGGGAATTTTGGGGGAATCGTGAACTATCTCTAAAGCATCCAACGCAGCAACTTTCCCGTTCCAAGTGCGCCAAAACCGCGCACCGCTTTTGGTATCAAGAATATGCATGCTTTCAAAACGCTTGCCAAGTAGAAACATCGCAAACCCTCTCCCCGTCCCAAAGAAACACATCGAAACAGTACCCTTCACAAACCGCAACAACCATCACACCTTGATCACATTTGGGCGCAGATGTATACCAATTCCGTTCAAACAGCAGCATTCACACGAAATCCAAGGCGACCCAACAAAAACAAAAACACTTACCAGCGCCAACACAACAAAAACACCACCAGCGACAAACGCTGAACCGTAGTGATGTGCTTTCGTCCGACCATGCGTCTTTCCTGATGCGTGACGGTTAACTGTGGAACGAAGAATCAAATCTAGAACAACGAAAGGATGATCTTCCAATGACTCCCGAAAATCGCGCCGCTGAGATCTTCTACGATCTTCACCGACCCCTGTTCGAGAGCCTTCTCCTCACTGTCAGTAGCGATGAGCAGCGCTGGGCCCACCGCATCAAAACCTTCGAGTCCGCCGGGCTTCTCGACTTTCATACGGCTTCCACTCTGAAGCCCAAGCCCGTCATCGACCAGTACGTTGAAGATGAGAATGGTGAACGTATCTACGCCTTCCGCGAGAGCCAGCTCGACCAGCCCAAGTGGAAGCGCTCGTTCATCCGCAAGGTGAAGGCTCCTCGCCCGTCCAAGTGGACGCGTCACCGCCTCCAGCTTCACCGTGACCAGGTCCAAGACCCCAAGTATCGCGAAGACATCGCCAAGGTGCTCGCGTATAAGTGGGCAAACCATCTGGAGCCGGAAAACGTCGACGTCATGTACATGAAGCTCATGGACGTGGCGGCTCTCGAGCACATTCTCGACCGTTTCCCGAGCAATCAGATCAATACGGCGAACGTCAACGACTTCCTTCTGCGCCGCTTCGCCAATGAGCTTCTCGACAAGAACGAGAAGTTCCAGGCTTTGATGGATCGCATGAAGGCCGAAATCGCTCCGATCAAAGAGCAGGTCTATGCCGAGATCCGGCAGATCACCGCTCGCATTCGGGCCGAATCCGACGCCGCTTTCGCCGCCATCATTGCCGAGTCTCAGCGTCGCGCAGACATCGCGATTGCGGAGATTCGCGCTCGGGCTGCCGCTCGGGCTGAGCAAGACGCGGCTTTCGCGGCTACGATGGTCCAGTCGGACGAAGACCCGGAGGTCGCGTTCCGTCGCACCGTCGATGCCAGCATCGCCCGTGAGAAGGAAGAGCGCAAGCGTCAGGCACGCCTCCGGCGCTCCACGCCTGGCGGCTTCACGCTCTGGCTGATGTCGCGTGCCGCTATGGTGGCAGTGCCGGTCGGTCTCGCCTTCTTCATGGAGTTCGGCGAGGGCGGAACGACGCTGGTCGAGTTCCTTACCGAGTGGTGGCATTCCTTCTATGGTCATGGGGAAGCCGAACCCGCTTGAGTAAGTAGATATAAGTAAAGCCCGGTCACAACGCAATGAGAAGCCGGCAAACGGTGTCAGAGCAGGTGCAAACCTGACCTGACACCCAACTATAGAAGGAGCACCATCTTCGCTCCTTCGAACTCAAACCCTATCTACTAAATGCGATAGTCTGCACAACCGAGACAGCACAAGCATCGGCGGGAAAATGCCCCCTACTAAATGCGATAGTCTTCGTGATCGAGATACTGCAAGCATCGGCGCAAAATGAACCCTATTTTGACCCACCATTGTCTACGGCTCGTTGCCGCTTTTCGGAAAATCCGGCATCGAGGGATAGACAAACGGCTGTTTTGGGACCCTCTCGGAAGTTGGAGAAATCTCGAAATCCTCTATAGAAGAGCAGTTTCGGTGAAAGATAGATACTGTCTTTTATAGTAGGCAAGATTTAAAAAAAATCCGAGCACGCGGCATACCGAAATTCCCGTTTGTTCAACAGGAAATTGGTATACCGCGTGCCGGACAGACTGACTCAAATGAATTATGTATGAGGCAGAAGCCAACCAGAATTCGAAGGCGGAATTCTGGTCGGCAGTTCCTGAGGTTTTCTCAGCGGTCAGTGGTCAAACTATTGCCTTCGTTTGAACCTTAACCGTCGCAGGCGCCGAGGCGCTTACTTCGTGGCCGGAGCCGCGGTGTCTTCCTCGCTCTCGCTGACGGACAGGCCGACGGTGGCGGCGAGGCTCGTCTTGCGGGTCTTCGTGCCTTCCTTCACCGTCGTGGCGAGGGTGGAGGTCACGGTGACTTCGCGGTTGGAGGCGTCGCCGAGTTCGACCAGAGCCGCGTCATCGGCGGTCTTGCGGGCATCGGCGAGGCGGGCATCACGGGTGGCGTTCTTGGTGTTGGCGTTGGACATGGTCCAGTTCTCCTAGTGAGTGTTCAATTTGCGGTTTGAAACAGAACGATTCCGCACTCAATCAACAGATGACGAACGCAAAACCAACAGCCTGTGCCAGTTCAACAAACCGATGAAGGTAGGTTGCTACAGTGGCGATAGTCGAAAAGTGACTTTGGCTGGGACTTGCGGACGAAACCTGATGAGAAAGTGAGGAAGAAAGGAACGTCCTGAACGTAAAGGTTTCAATCCCTCTATGACAAGCGACCTGAAGACAAATTACCGGCGCGAGCAAAAGCGGCAACCACAGCCGCCGCAAGCGTTTCCAAGAGGAGGCTCTTTAAGTGACATACATTAATCCGACCAGTACTGATATAGCGCCACTAGCGCAACCTGCAATATCCCTAGACGGAGTTAATCTCCGCTCGCGCTAACTCTGGCGGCACTTTTCGGCGTTTTCTGTCACCCCGGTCGCAGAAATCGCAACCGGCCGACGCGAGTGGTTTCGTTCAGTTTGAACATAAGATTAACTGCGCGAGATTGAGTGCCAGGTCGTCCAACTCATAGGCTTAAACAGCTAATTTGCTTCAACTGTTCAAGAACTCACAAGAAATAAACACCTTCCGCTGTCACTGAGTTCTCATTTTTAACCACCTCCTTCCTTCCCAATCGGGGAGGACCAGGCTAATTCGCCCAGGAAAAGCCATGTCTAGAAACACCCAGCGCCGCCCAGTGCGTCGCGCCAAATATGCCTTTTCGATGGTGAAACGCTGGCTGCCGATGCCCGATGGCACGAAGCTCGCCGCCACCATCTACCTGCCCACCGCCCACAAGGAGGGTGAGCGTTTTCCTGTACTCCTCGAACTCCTGCCCTACCGGAAAGACGACACGTTCTTCCTGATGGACTACCCGACCTATTCGTACTTCGCCAGACACGGCTACATGACCGTGAAGGTGGACATTCGAGGCACGGGTGCATCGCAAGGCGTGACGCCGCCCCGCGAATACTCGGACATCGAGCTCGACGACGCCGTCGAAATCATTCGGCAGCTCGCCGACATGCCCGAAGCCAACGGCAACGTCGCGATGTGGGGCATCTCCTGGAGCGGTTTCAACTCCATTCAGGTTGCGATGCGTCGACCGCCTCAACTGAAGGCGATCATCGCGATGCACGCATCCGACGACCTGTACCACGACGACATCCACTACGTGGACGGTGTGCTGCACCTCGACCCGTACCACCTGTTCATCAACCACGAACTCGGTCTGCCGCGCACCCCGCACTACAAGCTCGATGAGGACTACTTCCTCAACCGCTTCGACCAGACGCCCTGGCTGCTCACTTACCTGTCACAGCAGGAGGACGGCGACTTCTGGCGTCGCAAGTCGTTGCGCTTCCAGGGCTACGACAAAATCAACATCCCGGTTTATCTGATCGGCGGTCTCAACGACGGCTACCGGGACACGGTGATTCGCATGCTGGAAAACCTTTCCGGTCCTGTGCGCGCGGAAATCGGTCCCTGGGGTCATTCGTCGCCCGACGACGGCGTTCCCGGTCCGAACTTCGAATGGCAGGATGAAGCCATGGAATGGCTTTCGCCGTGGCTCGCGCCTGAGCGGTCCATCGCTGAAGCCAGAAATCGCGGTTCGTCGAGGTCTGCGAACAAGCGCAGGCTGATGACTTTCGTGCGCGACGGTCATGAACCGGATCTCGACCAGACCGTTTCGCCCGGCACCTGGCGCGTGTTTGATTGGCCGGCAGCTGGTTCCAGCAAGCTGAAACTGTTTCTCGCCCCAGGCGGGAAGCTGGTCAATCGCTTCTTGAACCATCAGGGACGAAACAGACTCGCATCCATCGACACCCATACCGCCACCGCCAGCAGTGGCACCGCCGCTGGTTGGTGGTGGGGCGAAACGACAGCGGACATGCGCAACGACGACAGCGAATCACTCGTCTACGACAAGCTCGTGGATAAACCGATTCAAATCGTCGGTCTCCCGGAAGTGGGTCTGCGCGTTTCCAGTAAGAACGTCCGCGCCAACTGGTCGCTGCGTTTGGAAGATGTTTCGCCCACGGGAAAGGTGACGCTGGTGACAGGCGCACTGATCAACGGAGCGCATCTTATCGAGCGACTTGGCGCGAGCGAACTCGAGCCGGGTAAAGTCTACGACCTGAGTACGAAGCTCCACTTCACCACGTGGACGTTCCAGAAGGGACATCGAATCCGTCTGGCAGTTTCCAACGCTCAGTTCCCCATGGCGTGGCCGTCGGCAGACGTGGTTGAAACCTCCGTTCACACCGGGGGCGCAGCATCGACACTGACACTACCGACGGTGCCCTTCGGTAGTGGTTCGCAACCCACGCTGCCGCGCGTGGCGCGCAAACGCTACAGCCCGTATGGAGAGGATGTGTGGTTGGAAGATGGAAAACCTGACAGTAAACGAGAGGTGATCCGTCGCGCAGACGGCAGCCTCTCTTTCTGCCTGGCAAGCCGTTCTGTCTATGATATTAAACGCCGTCGCTTCATTGTCGAAGGCAGCAACATCTGGACGACCAACGACAAAACTCCTGCAAAGTCGATGTACGAGGGCGAGATGCAAACCAGCATCATCACGGCTGCCCGCAAAATCGTGCTTAAGACGAACATAAAAGTAGAGTCGGACGAGAAAAACTTCACCGTCA
The DNA here is from genome assembly GCA_965228855.1 of Candidatus Obscuribacterales bacterium. Taxonomy (GTDB): domain Bacteria; phylum Cyanobacteriota; class Vampirovibrionia; order Obscuribacterales; family Obscuribacteraceae; genus JADYXR01. The sequence goes on from CBDDIJ010000002.1 coordinate 196,959, forward strand.
CAGTCACCCGCGAACTGCGCTGCAACGCCCGCAAAGTCCGCGCAAAAACCTGGACAAAAACAATCCCCCGCCGCCTCCACTAGCTTCCCGCCAGTCGGTCCCTCCCCGGGACCCTCTGGTCTCCCGAATTTGCCTACTATATGTTTACGTATCTCCGTAAGCCCGAGAATCGTTACGGTGTCGGTGTTCAGAGTCCTTCAAAACTTAAAAGAACACGAAAATTCCCAGACTTGGCTACGTGGCTATGAGATAGTGTGTTCGCTGTCAACAATGAACGCTTAGATGATTGGGATTAAATGGTGTCTTTGTCCTGTAGATCGCCATCATGATGCGAAGTAGCTTGCGCATGGCGGCGCACAAGATGACTTTCCTTGGTTTGCACTTCTCTGCCAACTTTGTCGCGAATTTTTGAATGGCAGGGTTTGATCGAACTGCGCTCAGAGACGCCATGTAGAAAACTTTCCGGAGGCGCTTGCAGCCTTTCTTAGACATCTTCGGACGCCCTCGAACAGAAGTTCCAGACTCGCGCAATTCCGGAGTCAAGCCGCAGTAGCTCTCGACTTCTCTCAACGACTCGAAGGAATCCAAGCCGGAAATTTCCGTGAGAAACGTGAGTGCCGAGATCAAACCGACTCCAGGGATGGTTTGCAGTAAGGCGAGATCGTTCTGAAATTGCGGTTCGGACTTGATCAAGAGGTCTCGAGCCTGTTCCAGCAGCAAAATCTCATTGTTGATGAATTCGATTTGCCGCTGAAGCGAGATACTCACAGGTTCGTCGAGCCGACCGGACTCGGTACGATTCACGGTTCTGGTTCGGTCGGTTTTGAGCGCATCAATGTGACGCTCAATGTTGCGAATCTTCCGGACCACGTCCGGGAGGGGCGTCCAGGTCTTCGGTTGAATCAGTTTGCAAAACTGTGCGATTACCTCGGCATCAATTGCGTCCGTCTTTGAACGCTTCAACAGGCTTTTGCCAAAGTTTTTGATCTGAACAGGATTGACGACGCTGACGGCAAAACCTTTGTCGCAGAAGTATTCTGCGAGTGGCTCCCAGAGCTTTCCAGTGGCCTCCATGCAAATTTGTACTTCGCTTTCGGTGTGCTGATTCAGCCACTTCTCAATTCGCCGAAATCCGCTGTCAGAGTTGTCAGCGTGCAACTTCCGCCCTCGTTCCGAGAGCAGATAGCAATCCACAGTCTCTTTAGAGATGTCTATCCCAAGTGATATCACGATGCGCCTCCATTTAGACTTGCCAACCTACACAGGACGCGGATAGAATCTTGTCAGGGCGAGCCTTGTACGCATGCTAAATCGTTCTAGGATTTGCATCTGATAGTGTTCAGCCTCAGAGGACAAGACAGAAACGGAAGTCCAAACCTCATAGCCTGACTTCGCGGTCATACGCATTTTCCTGGTTTCTTCCGTTTCTCTATCCTCGCGTCCTCGGATAGCCTTGCCGACAGCAGGACCTGGTGTCAATTGATTGGGTCTGCTGTCAATCTCTAACGTACAACGCAATTTCGAAATTCCGTCATCGAGGGATAGCCAAGAACCCACCTCTCGGATCGAATCCGTCTATCAGGTTCCGGCTTCGCGAAATTCCATAATGGCGAAGACTCTGACCAAGTTCAATTGCTACGCAACATCCAACCCGCGATCTCACTTCGGGATCGAAAACCAAAACGTACTGCCCTTGCCGACTTCGCTTTCGACACCAATTGCGCCACCATGCTGTTCGACAATCGCTTTACTAATCGCCAGTCCCAATCCAGTTCCGCTGCGGTTTTCCTCGCCCTCCGGCGCCTGCTTGAACCTGTCAAAAATAGTGCGGAGATACTCCGCCGCAATTCCACAACCCTCATCAGCGATCCTGAGAGAAACCGCCTCACCAAGCTCCTCTACAGAAACTCTCACGGTGCCGCCATCAGGAGAAAACTTGACCGCGTTTGAAACCAGATTTACCAGAACCTGAACAACCCGGTCTCCATCTACATTTAGAACCAGTGGTGTCGTCGGCGCCACCACCTTAACGTTCTTCTCGGCTGCCATCGCAGAGCACGCACCAACCGTCTGATCGAGCAGGTGCTGAACGTTTTGCTCCGACCTCCGCAACTTCATATGTCCAGATTCCAATCGATCTATATCCAGCAAATCGCAAATCAGCTTGACTAAGCGATCGATGCTTTTGCCCATCTGCGACAATCGTTCCCGACCCGACTGATTCAACTCGCCGTAGATTCCATCCTCGAGAAGCTCCAGATAGTTCTGCACCGACGTGAGCGGTGTCCGCAAATCATGGCTCACCATTGAAACAAAGTCTTGCTTCATCCGCTCCAACTGCTTGCGATCGGTAATATTGTGCGCGACGCAAAAGTACGATCCATCAGTCTCTGACCAGGTTACCGACCAGAGCGTATCAACCACAGTGCCGTCCTCACGCAGCATCCTGTTCTCAAAGGACTTACTAGTCCTTTCAGAACGCGCCTGTTCAAGCTCCTTAACAGTAGCTTCACGCTCGTCAGCGACGATGTACTTAACGTAATGCGCCCCCAGTAAGTCATCCGCATCCCTTCCGAGAAGCTCTGCCGAAGCCGGATTCACACGTTCCAGGACGCCTGACTTACTGATTGAAAAGATCATATCCGCAGTATTGTCCACGACCGCGCGCTCGCGCATCGAAGCCAGCGTCAGCGCTTCAGCCATCTCCCTGAATGTGTGGTCGAGATGCGCAAGCTCATCATTACCTTTAATTGGAGGACTGAGCGGCAAACCACGAGCAAGCCTAACGGTGTTATCCATGAGAACTGAGAGCCTTCCGGTCAATTCGCGAATGACTACGACAACAACGACAAATGCGATCACCGTATTCAATACCACACCAATGAACAACCAGCTTTGAATTCGCTTTCGCTGCTCCGTCTGAACCTTCGGATAGAGCTCCTCCGCCTTGCGTTCCTCTTCTAGAATTTTGTCGAGCTCTTTGGTTAGATTTCCGAAAATTTGCTGCGCCCTGTCCTTGGTCGCGAGGATGCCTTCGTCGCGTAAAATCCGCTTCAACACTCGAAGTTGATCGGCGCCGTCGCGCATCAATTTCTGCGCACGCTCAAAGTGCTCACGAGCAGCGGGATAATCAGCCAGCGCTTTGGTTAATATGCGCTCCTCTTTTTCAATTTTCTCGCGCGCCCTGGCATCGCGCTCCGCTCGTTTCTCCTTATCCGCAGCGATGGTGAAACCGGCACCAGCTGTGGCATTATCAAGAAGAATTCTATGGACTTCGTTGACGTGCGTGATAATCGAACGCGCAATGAATTCGTTCTGGCGCTCCCGCTCGGCTTCTGCAAGAAGATTGCTGAGAACCAACACAAAGCAAAATTCAAACACCAGTGGCAGTACCACTAGAATCAGCATCTTGTGAGAAAGCTTCAGACCTTTTGCCATATGGTCATCTACTAAGTTATCGCGCGCGACGAAGACAACACAATCTTATACAGTGTCCAGCAATAACTCAATCAGTTTAATAGCAAAACGCCGAAACGCCGCTCAGACCAAAGCGAACAAAAGTTGTCACACCTTCGCCACAATTCCTGCTTATCGTACTCGCAAGCGGTTTAAACGCCCACAGACTCGATTTCCACTTGTCTGTTTTATAAACACTATTTACTACTTCAAGACTAAACTGATTGCAGAGCTTGCCCCTGCTCGCTCCAGGGCGTTCTCTCCTTCTTCCGGAGGATTATCTTATGCTGCACACACGCGAGGTCGATAACTCAGGACCGACTGAAAGTCCTCTCAGACAAGTTGCATCGGAGGCTTACAGACCCGAATCCCGCGAAATCTTTGCTAACAAGCTTACTCAGACATCCTGCCAGAACGAACGAATGAGCGACGACGCGCTCAACACGTTTTTCAAATCAAATCTTGATACCAGCCAATTGTATAAGACCTGCGAAAAACCGCGTGAACGGCACGCTCCGAACGAGGGACAATGTGAGAACAGAAAGGCGTTCAACAGTTTTGAGACCGGCACCGATCAATACAAAAACACTTCCCGGCACCTCAGAGAAGCGCTCACAGCCTTGAACTCAGATAATCCGACCAAGGCGCTCAAGGAACTCGGGACCAGTAAACAATGCCTGGATACCGGCAATGAGGATATCAAAAACGGTTTAAAGCAACATGAGGGAACACGCGGCGAATGCCCAATTCAACGAGGGCTTGAGCGAGCTCAGAAAAACGATTTTGCGATTAACGCCGCGACTGAATTGATCAAGGGCGGTTGCGCAGAGGATGCGAAACACGTGATCCGTGATGCAATCAAGCGAATGAACGGTGCGACTTCAGAGGTCGATGAAGGCGTCCACAACCTGCGCGCTTCGGAAGAGTCGGCTTTCACACCGCGTAGCAATGAGTCTAGAACCCGAGGCGACGGAGACAGCTCTGACCGCATAAGCTACCGCCCGTATGAGGGTCAGGAGAGACCGTTCATCAAGCCCGGTGAATTTGTGATCGCTCTCGTGAGTGGCTCCGCTGCAGGTCTGAGCAACTCTGCCAACTTACTAGGACGACTTCTCGGCGGCGGAGGTTTCGGAGAAAGCTACCGAAACGACTCCCAGAGCGGCTCGCGCAACAGTTTCAATCTGATGGATCCGCTCGGGTTGTTCAACAACTTTGACAGAACAAGCGGAAACGGACAGGGAGACGGACTTTCCAGTACACTTCAAAACCTGCTCAGACCGCCAGGCATCCTCGGCGGCGGAAACGGAAGCTTGCTCGACTCGCTGCCGAAGCCACCCGACCCGCTCGGCGTCCTCGGTGGAGAAAACGGAAGTCTGCTCGACTCACTGCCTAAACCGCCGGATCCACTGGGCATCCTCGGTGGTGGCGACTCCGGTTTCGGAAACCTCTTGCCCAAGAATCCACTTGAGGCTGCAACCAAACCGCTCGAACTGGCTTCTAAACCTTTGGAGCTAGCGACCAAGCCCCTAGAACCGCTGAAGAAACTGTTCAAAAAACTGTTCTAAACACCAGAGCTTTTCCCCCGAGCACAGAAACGCATGCAGGAGTTTCGCCAACGCGAGACTCCTTCGTGTTTCTGTTCAAATTATTTGACTGAGTTTCCAAATTCGAGAAATCGGGTTTGAGAATATTTATGGCAAAGGTTCTGGTGGTAGACGACGATAAACTTCTGGCGAATATGATCGCCGACTATCTGCGCGCGCAGCAGTACACGATTGAGTGCGCGTACAACGGCGCAGATGCCGAAGAATTGCTCTGCAACTATGTTTACGACGCGATTGTGATCGATTGGGGACTCCCTGAAAAGACCGGAATCGATGTCGTAAAAAAATTTCGGTTCGAAGGCGGAAACGCGCCCATCCTGATGTTGACAGGGCGGAACTCGATCGACGAGAAAGAGGTCGGTCTGGACAACGGCGCCGACGATTATTTAACCAAACCCTTTCACATGAAGGAACTCTCCGCGCGCCTCCGTGCCCTCCTGCGAAGAGCCGCACCAACAAAGAAGTCTGAGCTGACAGCCAAAGGACTTGTCCTGGATCCGGTCGCGCACAAAGTCACCAGGGATGGTGTCGAGATCTCACTGCATCCCAAAGAATTCGCGCTTCTTGAACATCTCATGCGAAATCCAAATCAAGTTTTCAGCGCGGAAAATTTACTCGATCGCGTATGGAAATCAGATTCGAGCGTCGGACCCGAAGGCGTGCGCGCGTCTGTAAAACGCTTGCGCAAAAAGATTGACGTCGAAGGCAAGGATTCAGTTATCGAAACCGTCTACGGCGTCGGCTACAAACTAGTCACCGACTGACGAGCGAGAAATTTCGCCTGTTCCGGAAATTTCTACTAAATTCCAGTCCGAAATTTCTACTATATTCCAGCCCGAAATCCCTACTATAGTCCAGCCCGAAATCTCTACTATATTCCCGCGTATTCGCATGCACCCGAGATCGAAACGCAGACGGCACTTTCGAGACTTCCAATCCAAACACAATAGTCCAAAACCAAGCTTTGGCTATGAGGGAACGACGAAATTCGTGATTTCCGTCATTCCCTCATAGCCAAACGTCCGCGAAAAATTAGCAACGCCGCCGCCTATCCTGTCATACTCAGGGTTCTCGCCATTTTATAGATACGAAGTCATATAGTAGCAAAGTTTCGAAAGAAAGGTGGTACCAAGATTGATACCACCTTCCGGTGCGCTGTGAACTTAATCATCGACGTATCGACCAGCTCTCCGAGACCAAACGCGAGGCGCCTGAGCGAGTTTGACGAGAACCTTCGCCAGACCCAACGTGATGCGAGCCATTGCGTCGAAGTCGACTTTGTCGGGAGTGTCGTCCACGCCATGCAGGTACGGAAACCGGAAATTCGATGTATCGGTGACCATAAGTGCCGGACAGTCGAACTGCCAGAACGACCAGTGGTCGGAGCGAGCGATGTCTTTGAACCGTTCCGGAGCAGCCGCGCCTTCGGATGGAAACGCAGCCAGCTCGCGGAAGTTGCGAACCACCCTGCGAACCCAATCACGCGACGCATAGTTCCCGATGAAACCGATGAAGTTTCCCCGCTCGGGATAGAACAGATTGAACGGGAACGGGTACTTCTGCGAGCCAATTTCGTTGGAGAAATACCCAAGCATCTCCAGCGAAATCATTCCGACCAGCTGGTCGCCACGGTCGTGACTGCGTTTTGCATGGTGGTAACTCCCCATGTTTCGCCAGTCTTCACCGTGATATTCCTCGTTTGGAAAAGCAACGAACCGGACAGTCTTGTCCATGGGGACGTCCTTCAGGAGCGACGCAATCTCAATCAGAGCTGCGACTCCGGAGGCATTGTCATCGGCTCCTGGTGACCCGAGAACGGTGTCATAGTGGGCGCCGATGACAATAACTTCCTTGGGCTTCCGCCTTCCGGTTATTTCAGCAACAACGATTTGCTGCGAGACGCCTTGAAAATCGAACGATTCAATCTCAACGTCAAAGTCGCGTTGAATAAACTGACTCGTGCAATACTTAGCGGACCTGCGCAGGCTATCACCGCGTTCGGCATGGCGAACACCGATGCCCAGAGCCAGTTCTTCGACGTGTTTCCGAAGACGCGCTGCCAGCTGTTTCTCAGAGGGCATGAGCGCCGGCAGCGTTTCGGAAAAACTCCTGCCGGGCATGCTCACATACCGCGCGAACACAGGGTAGAGCAGGCACCGCAGCAGCGAGCGTTTTATGTTTTTCCACATGGGTTCACTCCCTTGTTGTTCTTGCCGCTGTCAAAAAACAGATGCGCTTCTCAGGCAGAGAACCCATGTTCCGCGAAGATCTTTTCGACCTGAACAACGGCGTACTGACCAAGGGGCATGTCGAAGCTCACCTGCTCGAGCTGCTCACACAGAGCAATCGCGGCGGCTTTGCGCTCGGTGGGGATGAGACCGGCTTTCTCCAGGCGACGCACCGTGGCGATGTACGACGCGGTAATCGCGTGCCACTTCGCGACGCGAGTGAGGTCGAAAGTCAGCCCGTGGAAACCGTTGATGGTCGGCGAGATAACGATGTTGCCCTCGTCTTCGGTCGGGTGCATGCCGTCGATATTGCCGCAGCTGCCACCGCAACGCAGATGCCAGAGAGTGCGCAGCCACCAGGACTTCTTCACGTGGTCATCCGGCAAGTCGAACGCGATGATCTTGTCCGGGCTCGCGCCAAGACGCATCTGCACCGGCAAGGTGGGACAGCTGCCCGCGTCGCCGATGGCGCCGTCGAACAAATGCCAGCCGCTGTACTCGACCGCGTCGATGATGCCGGGTATCGCACACGACGCATTAACCGCAGTACCGACTGAAACCGGACCTTCGAAGCCTTCAGGCTTCTCGGCGTGCTTCCAGTTCCAGTAGGCGCCCAACTTGGTGAAGAGGACGGAGTGTCCGGTCAAGCTTGCCGCCATCGTCCAGAACCCATCGGGCCAGCTCGTCACTTCTTCGTCGATGAGCTCCTGGATGGGTTTTCCCGAGTAAACACCCTTGAGAGGCAGGGTGTGCTCGTACCGATACTTGGAGAGCAGCGCCCAGATTCGGCTCAGCCAGCCGCTCTTGGGGATGAGAAATTTTGTGAAATCGGCGCCGACCGCGAGCTCAAGAAGCTCTTGCGCGGACACGCCGTGTGCGAAGAGAGCAGCCGGTATGGAACCGCCACTCACACCGCCGATGGTGGCAAACTTGGTGAAGCCGCATTTTTCAAACGCGACAATCGCACCAGTTGCGCCAAGAATCGCTTTCGAACCTCCCGCTCCGAAAACGACGTGATACTCGTTGGACAGGTCGCGCTGGACCTCTCCAGTGTTGGTTGTTGTGTCGTGCATGTTGATGTCTCGTACGCTAACAGTGACAATCACCGCGCGTTAAATCGCACGCCACACCATGTGACGCGCGCTAAAGATAAGAAGGCACTTTTCTCAAGAGGAGAAGAGTTGCAAGAGGATAGAGAGGCGTTTAATTCCTCACGGATTTAGAATGAAAAGATTCGTTTCGAAGATACGGAGAGAGACTCCCAAAAGTGAATATCTAAAGCCTCTTCAATCGAAACTTGCCGCGGGACACAGTTTAGTCAGCTGCACCCTCCTGACAATCCCGCTTCTCAAAACTACGCAATTCTGGGACACATGACATCGCCCGGTTGCCAAGCCAGTTATAATTCTCATTCAGTTTCAAATACCTAGCCTCGGTGCGCAAATGGCTAACACCTTTTCGGGCAGGGATTTTTGGGCATCGTTTAAACCCACTGCCCAAGCGGAACAATGGACCTGTCGGAGAAACAATTACCAGCACGAGGTACAGTCGGAATGAAGGTAAAAGCTGCGGTTCTTGAGAAAGCCAATGTTTTCGGGATCCAAGAAGTAGACTGTCCGGATCCGGGTCCGGATGAGGTTTTGATTAAAACCAAAGCTGTCGGAATCTGCGGTTCAGACGTCCATTATTACGTGGAAGGTCGCATCGGGCCTTACATCGTCGACAAACCGCTCATCCTCGGTCATGAAACCGGTGGGCAGGTCGCCAAGGTCGGCAAGAACGTCAAACACTTGAAGGAAGGCGATCGCGTCGCACTGGAACCGGGCGTTCCATGCGGTTGCACAGACTTCGTCAAACGTGGTCAGTACAATCTCTGCCCGAGTATCAAATTCTTCGCGACACCGCCGTATCACGGCACATTTGCCGAGTACTTCATTCACGACGCAAACTTCACTTTCAAGCTTCCGGACAACGTCAGTTTCGAAGAAGGTGCGATGTGCGAGCCCCTCTCGGTAGGCATTCACGCCACGCGTCAGGGCTCAGTAGGTCTTGGTTCACGCGTGCTGATCACAGGCGCCGGACCGATAGGTCTGGTGAACGTTCTCTGCGCGAAAGCAGCAGGAGCAGGCATTATCGCTGTCGTTGAAACACACAAAAACCGCATCAAAATGGCGAAAGAGTGCGGCGCGACTCATGCTTTTGAAACGTTCAACCAGGAAGAAATTCTCGACCTCACCATGGACGCGACCTATGGCGAAGGTTTCGACGTTGTTATCGAATGCTCCGGAGCAGGTCCGGCAGCGCAAACCGCTGTCAAAGCCTTGAAACCGGGCGGAACGCTCGTGTTCGTCGGATTGTTCAGCCAGCTGGAAGTGCCGATGGATCTGAACATGATCACGCAGAAAGAGCTGACGTACAAAGGCGTCTTCCGTTATCGCAACACCTATCCAACCGCGATTGATTTGATTTCGTCCGGTCGCCTGGATGTGAAACCGCTGATCACCAAACGCTTCCCCTGGCAAGAAGTGAAAGCCGCCATGGATTGCGCCCACACCGAAGCGAGTACGCAAATCAAAGTAATGACAGAGTGGTAACACTCCGAGGCGGTGCAAACCGCCTCATCCCCAGCTCTGCCTACTATATTCCAAAGTATCTAGTGAACACCCAAAAACCAAGACCAGGTGTGACTTCTCAGCACTTTAGCGTAGAGCGACCCAGTCAAAATACACCCGCTTGTCTACGGTGCATAGACGGAATTCGCTAAATCCGTCGCTCTAGCGTAGACAGGCGGCAATTCGATCACTCAGAAAATCCCGGAAAACGCCACCAAATCAACAAACAGAGTCCTGTCTTTTATAGTAGACAAATCTGTTCTACTATAAACCGAAGTATCTCACAAAACACCAAGAATCAGTACCGACGGCGTTTTAGAACCGCCTGCCGACTTAACTAACACCCGCTTGTCTACGGTGCATAGACGGAATTTGCTAAATCCGTCGCTCTGCCGTAGACAGGCGGCAATTCGATCACTCAGAAAATCCCGAAAAACGCCACCAAATCAACAAACAGAGTCCTGTCTTTTATAGTAGACAACAGTCGCGGAGCTGCGATATTCGTGCGCGCGCGGGGAGTTTCACACATAGACCATGGCTTATGTCATGAATATTAAGTAAGAAGCGAGCCGCGCGATAGGTTTCGCACATGCGCGCCCACACACCCGCGTGTAATAGCAAATATCACTTTCTGAATTGGCTCTCATATCAGCGCTAGATGTCAAGATCCTGTTCTAGTATTCATTGCACTCGCGCGCGTTTAGCCCAAAACACAGCAACAGTCACTGTTTCTCAATATCACTCTGTTTCTCTACAAGCGCTGTACGTCATACGCACCACGTTGCTTTAGAACGTGCGTGCGCCTTAGGTTCAAATCACCTTCAAACATCGTTTCAGAGAATGCCGAAAAAGTTCTAATCACAAAGCCTTTCCGGACCACGACAATGACTCTCATCTCCGCGCAAGCAGAGGTGATTCTCAACGTCCTGCAGACTCCGGGATAACGGCGTGACCAAAAGCGAAAGAGAAGGACACACATGACCCGTGGTTCGCCCCTACAGGCGACTCGCGTTGTCTTGTTTCTTGCTCTCGGGTGGCGTGTTGCCTCCGGGATTTTTTAACAACCCAAACGTTAGGAGTCTCTATGCGAAACAAGAGCGAAACCATCTGGATGCCCATCTGGGTCGAACTTCTCTCGAAGTGCAAGAAGCGCGTCTTCTTGTTCGACCTTGACGGCACCGTCTGGGACGACCTGCTGGTCGTTCTCAACGAAGCTTTCGGACCCGTCGACGCCGCCGGCGAGAAGGTCTGGAAACAGTACGACCGTGCGTTCAAGGTTCTCGGAACCATGACCAACGGCGCCCACCTCGAAGCCGAGTACCGCGACCTTCTCACCGAGAAGACCCTCGCGGAAATCCACGACTGGCTCAAGGTCAACCACCGCCTCGTGCCCGGCATCAAGGAGTTCCTCAAGCTCCTCGCCGACAACGACACGACCGCAATCGCGGTTTCGAACGGCGCCTACCAGATCGCGGACCTGATGCTCGCGCATCACGACGTGGTCATGCCGCGTGTCTGCAACTCGCTCGTCATGGAAGAGGGCAAGTTCGTCGCCCTCGATTTCTTCCACGATGAGCACGAGGGCATCCGCAAGGGTGATCTCGCGACCAAGGCGGCGGAGCTGGGTCACATCGTTGTCGGCTGCGCCGGCGACTCCAAGGGTGACCTCAGCCTCGCAGTCGACACCGCCAAGCTCGGCGGCATCGTCCTCGCCGTCAACAAGAACGGTCTCTCCGCTTGGTGCGAAGCCAACGAGGACCAGGTCGGTGGCCCGAACGGCTGGCTCCACGTCATGGATTACGTGGACGCCATCCCGGTCGTCGCCGCACGTCTCGGCAGTCTGAGCTAGTGGAACAGTCGTAGTGAGGCAGGCGCTCGAGTGAACTCGTAGCGTCTGTCTTCGCGCGTCTTCACTCAGCAACAACTGTTTCACTACGCACCGCAGGCGGTGCTCTCGGTCGAGAGCATCGCTTGCAGCTTTTTTCTAACCCGCCAGGTGCATGACGCCCGCGAGCGCGTGTGCCGGCACAAAACCTGAAAAGGACTTAGATTATGGCAAAAGCTTCCACTGCCGCTACCGCGGCTCTCGTCTCTGCCCCGGCTCTCCGTCGCTGGGATGTCACCGGCAAAATGAAGTGCGAGTGCGTCGAGCACAGCCTTCCCTCGGAGCTGCCCGCTGACCGCGTGCATCTCGAGTTCATCTGCAACGGCGTTTGCGGTTCGGACAACCACATGTTCTGCACCGGCGCCGTGCACAGCGGTCACAAGGGTCCGCATCAGCCCCTCACCCTCGGCCACGAACTGGTCGGTCGCGTCAAGGCGATCGGCAAGGACGTCACGACCCTGAAGGTCGGCGACATCGTCGCGGTCGAGCCGGGTCTGCCCTGCGGCGAATGCCCGAACTGCAAGAAGGGTCGCTATCACTGCTGCCCGAAGACGCTCTACATGGGCACGCCTCCGCAGAACGGTGGTCTCGCCGATGAGTTCCACTGGCCGGCGACCTGGTGCCACCTGCTGCCGGCTTCGCTGGCTGCAGACCCGGTCCTCGCCAGCCTCGCCGAACCGCTGGCTGCCTGCCGGCAGTCGTGGGAACTGCGCAACAAGATGGTCGTCGACCGCGAGGACGACGAGTGGACGGTGGTGACCGGCTCCGGCGCCATGGCGCTCGGTGTCGTCGCCATCATCAAGGCGATGAACCCGAACGAGAAGGTGGCGGTCGTGGCGCGCAACGCCAAGGCTCTCGCCTTCGCCAAGGAGTTCGGCGCCGACGCCACGTTCGAGCTCTCCGCCATCAATCCGAAGGCCATCGCCGATGGTCTCGCGGAGGAACTCGGCGAGCTGTTCAAGACGGACCACTTCGACAACGACGAGACGCTCGACGCCTCGTTCGCCGACAGCCCGGTTCGTCTGGCCGCTGCCCGTGCCGCTCGCGAGGCGGTGCGCGTGCAGCGTGACCGTGGTTCGCACATGGACGAAATCCAGTCCATCATCCGCACGGCTGCGTTCGGCGCTGCCGTGAAGGCGCAGATCGAAGAGAACAAGGCGGTGTTCGGCGCCGTCCAGAAGCTGGCGAGCGGTTTCGTCAGCAGCCTCTTCGAGTGCACCGGCGATGAGCGTCTCCTCGAGACGATCATCGAATCGCGCTGCATGCTCGCCAACGGCACCATCATCGGTCTGGGCTGCCACTACGGTGTCAGCTTCGACGTGGCGATGCTCCGTCGTTTCGAGCTGTCCTTCCAGCCGGTGCGTCGCTCCTGCAATCAGTTCCCCGCCACGATCAAGCTGCTCGAAGAGAAGCCGGACCTGTTCCGGAAGCTCGTCGGCGGCACGATCAAGTTCGAAGACTTCGGCGGTCTGATGACGGGCGACAAGAAGGAAACGTCGACGGGCACGGGTGGTCCGAAGACGGTCGTCGTGAAGTAACGGAACGGCGCAAGCTGTTTCGCACCCAAAGCCGGGTGGAATCGGGGTTCGCAAGACCTCGACTTCCACCCGGCACCGCTGTTGGTGGCAGCAGTTGGGAAACCTACTGCAGTCACTTTGGTCTGTCAGAAGAAGGAAAGTTGCATTGAGCAATCGGACTCGTAACCGCAAGCCCCGCTTCCCGCGCATCGACACGCTGCTGCTGGCGAAGTACGGCATCATCCAGCCCACCCGCCTTGCGGAGGGGATGACCGTGATGACGCCGCTCGACAAGCTGACCAGCGAAGACCGCGAGGACCTGCTCGAATTCGCGCAGTTCCTCATGGCGCCGGAACGCGAACATGACCTCGATTTCCTCGAGGACGAACGCGCCGCGGAAACGGTGCACGACGAGCCGTAATCGGACGACCGCGGCGGCGGAGGAAGTGAGAGACCTTCCTGCGCCGCCGCATGGCGTCCGGCTATTAACTTCCACAACTCGAAAATTCGAGGAGGTTTTTATGAACAACCAACGCAGAACCGCCGACACCGCCCATGGAAGCCCGAACTTCCATCAGCCGGTCGTCAACATCCCCTCGCCGGACGGCAAGGGCACCACTCTGGCACGCATGATCTTCCGCGAGCGTCCCGTCGTCGACGAGATGCTCCAGAAGGTCCACCCGTCGAAGGTTTACTTCGATGCGTTCTACATCGTCGAGACGCTGCGCGGTCCAGCCGCCATGCTCATCTCGTCGACCATCGTCGACACGGCCGTTCGTCACTAACGGCCCTCAGCACAGAGTCCCTGGACTCCCAGTGCGGAGCTATATATCTCATTAACTCAGCAAAGGAGTTCAGCTCATGGCTAAGAACCGCATGCATCAGGTTTCGACCAAGCCGAAGAAAAACAAAAACCACTGCGGCACCATCACGGTGGAAGACCAGCTCCGCATGGCGCGAGCCGGACGCCGCGACGCCGAAATCGCCAGCGGTCACAATCGCGCGGCGGGCACCGGCATTCACGGCGGCGACAAGGAAGCGCGCAAGCGCAAGGAGCGCCGCCAGTCCAAGGCAGACCTGCGCAAGGACAGCTATTAACCAGAAGTTCCCGAAGGAGGGAACCGCTATGTTTACGACACTCATCTCGAAAGTCCGGGCCAATGCCAGAAAACGGCGTCTCACCAATCGCAGGTGGGCGCGCAAAACTCTGGTGATTGGTCCGGCTCAACCGGTTGATGGTGACTCCGTTGCCTGCACGGCTGCCGTCCTCGCCCATCTTCGCAAGAAGGGAGTCGAGGCCTACACGCTTCCGACGCTTGCAATGTACAGCCAAATCGATTGGATTATCACTCGCGACGACATCCATCCCGCCTGTCGCGCTGCGATGAACGGCAACCTGACGACCGCCAACCTGCAAGCTGCGTACGACGCGATGCTAGCGGAATGGCGGCCGGACGAGGTTGTGCTCGTGGATGGACACATCCCGGGCTTCGACCTTCGCGGCGTCAAACAGTACATGATCGACCACCACATCCGTGAGGGAGTCGGTGAAGTCGATGACAAGGCAGCCTTCATAAAGCTGGCTCCGTCGGTTGGTTGTTTGCTCGTCGAGTACTTCGGCATCTACGAGCCGATTCTCGCGGTCAGCATCCTGACCGACACGTTCTGGTTCCGCCAGAATCTCCCGGCACAGGCGGTCAAGACCATGGCTGTCCTCGTGGAGAACGGGCTCACCGACCAGCTCTTGTCGATTTACCAGAAGCGCCTCATGGTGCACAAGGATTCAAACATCCTCGTTGCCATGCGCAAGTCCGACATGCGCTTCGCTCTGAATGGAGAGGCCGCGTTCGTTGTTCTCGACGAAACCGACCCCGAAATTCATCGCGGCGTCATGGGCGAACTCGGCTACTTCTGCCACCACATGTGTGTTGTTCGTGGTGACGGCTACGTGTCGTTTCGCACCACGGACGATATCATCGACCTGCGTCCCCTGGCGACCCGTTACGGTCGCGGCGGTCATGCGAAACAGGCTGCCGGACAGGTAGACCCGCATGATGAAGCCGCACTCAGCCGGTTGTTCGAGGACTTCGTCAAAACTGTGGAACCGGCAGAGGCAAAGGCTTCGGCTGGCAGATAAGAGGAACGGCGACATGCACGACGAAGTGCACAAGGCTGGTGATAGCAATCACTTGCCTGTCGGGAGCGAGATGCGATTCGCTGCCCGGCTGAGAAGACGCGAAGAAACCGGCTAACCATGCCGCTCTCTTCCGCCTTCTCATTCAAAGAACCTCTACTATATGCCATACTACGACTGACGTCTCGGTACCCTTGTGGTTTGGGCTTCGCCAGACACATCGGCTCTTTCTAGACCCTGCGTGTCTATCTGACGATGCCGGATTTCTGAAAATTCGTCATCCTCAGATAGCCAACCTAAAGCTCTCGCCTGGCGAATGCTTCAGCACGTCTCAGGATCCTGTAGAAACGGCCAGCGTGGTTTCTCATCGGAGAGTGAGCCTGCCAGCGACTCAAATCGCAGAATGCATTCCCACATTTGTCTGTAGCAGAAACCGAAACGACTTCCCCGTCAATGAGGGAGCGACGGAATTTGCTGAATCAGTCGCTCTGAGATTGACAGGGCTCAAGCTAGACCCGGTCAGTCAATGAGGCAGCGACGGAATTCGCTGCTAACTCCAGGGCAGTCGTTCGGATGCATGCAAAACCGGCCAGCCCTCTTCCGAGACACTCATGCACTCATGTCTCATTTACGTCATGAGATAGTAGCAATGGGCATAGAATATAAATCCTGCAAAGGCCACGGTGACCATCTTCCAGAGCAGGTTTATTCAGTTTTATGACGTCGATTAGACTTCCACCAGCCATCCGTCCATTGATTCACCACTTATAAATCACATATCAAATTTATAGATATTGGACAGTGCAACACGTTTGCTTACTAACTGAAAAGCAATCGCCATCAACCTTTCCTAGCAAACGAGCTTTTGGTTAAGCAAATTTCCATTGTCACCCACTTGGAAGTGTGCGGCCGTGTCAGCCTGTGACGCACGAGATCGGCTTGACAAGCCATTTTTGGGAACGATACCAGCCCAAAATATCAATTAAATCTGCTCCGTTACAGCTCGTGCAGGACATCCGGTAGTCAAAGTCCCGGACATCGGCAACAGTATTCACTCTCCGCTCTTTTGATGAACATTATCGCTAGCACATCATTACAACTATAGGTACGAAACCGCTTGCCGTAACCAGCAACTGTTGCCCTAATGCCTTGCTTGAAACCGTCGTTAGCCCATATCAATAACGTTCACCTGGAGCGACCGCAACGACTCGCGAGGCGACGTCAACGCGACAAAAGACGAGAACTGAAATTTGGCGGGTTGGAAATTGAATGAGGCAAGCGATCTAGTTCTTGCTCTTTAATTGACGGTCTCCCTCCGAGTCCTGCCTTTCATGGTGCGGTTGCGCCGCAATCTTGTCTATCCTGGAATGACGCATTTCGCCGAATTCGTCTATGCACGATAGACAAAAAGGCGTCAACGCATTTTCAAAAAACCACAAACCATCACCACACGCCGATCAGGGACCCTAGGCACTACGATACTGTCTAGTAGCGATGGGCAGACCCTCGCCAGACGCCGATCAGGGAGCCTAGACACTACGATACTGTCTAGTAGTGATTGGCAGACCCTCGCCAGATGCCGATCAGAGAGACTTAGCATCACGACACTGCAAGTAGCCAGTTTAGCGGAGCTTAAGAAAGCTATCGCGCGTACGCTAACTCTAAACTTTTCATCATGTCGTAGAAGAGAGCAGGACTGTTTTAGCTCTAAAACTAAAACTAGTCCTGGAAACAATGAGTCTGGCAAGTACCTGAGCGTTATTTAGACAAGTTCTTATAGCTTGTCTACGCCTTGTCAAAGCGGCGATGTTTTCTATATGGTCAAAGCATACTTGTTTCTTGACAACCAACTCGGGAATTAAAACAACAACCCCCGTTTCCACAAGTAAGACACTTAGTTTTGGCAGTTCCAGTTCGCATCCGTGCGTTCTGTTGGTCATCGGGATTCAGCATCTGCATCGCTTGCGGCTGATGAGTTCCTAACTGCTCGTTGGTAGTCGCTTCGGCGGCTCGAATGTGTTCAAGGCGTTTCAAGCAAAAGCAAATTAGCTCCACGAGATGGTTGTCTCCGTGGATGACTTAGCTTGCGCTTGAGGTCGTCGAGGGCACTCTTTCTAACCGGTTCGCAAAGCATTCCGCCTAGCGAATCTAACTCTAGACAGGAGTTTACGACCATGGCAAATCGCAACATCAACACCTCCGGCATTCCGCAGCTCACCCCCGCGCAGCTCCGGAAGATCATCGCCCTCGAGAACGCCTACACCGCCGAGGTGAAGGCCAACCCGATGGTTTGGCTGCCCAACAAGGACATCGTCACGCTCGACCAGTCCGTCGCGCCCGACTTCGGGTTCTCCGGCTTCGTGCGTCACTCGGACCTCGGCGACATCGACTTCAGCGAGCTGAGCGTCGACGAGCTCGAGAGCTTCACCAAGCGCAGCCGTCGTTCGGCCAAGGGCGGCAAGGGCAAGGGCAAGGGCGGCAGCGGCGGCGGTCAGCAGGGTGCTCCCTCGGCCGCTGTCGCGGAGCAGGTGGTCGGTTCGTACTTCAAGGGCATGCAGCCCGCGGCGAACACCGGCAACCTGATTCTGGGCGAGCAGAACGCGCTGTTCGGCTCGAAGCAGAAGGCCATCACCTACCGCGACGCCTGGCGCCACATCGTCGAGCCGCACCACATCATGTTCTGGTCCGAGGTCTCGGCCGAGTTCCTCCAGGAAATCGGTCAGGCGTACGGCCACGGCTACTGGTGCAGCAAGGCGAACACCCGCGACCAGGCGGTCGGCATCACGGCTCACCCGCGTCTGAAGAAGATCGCCGGCCCGTTCTCGTACGACCGCGTCGCGTCGGTTCAGGGCATCCCTGACCTGCGTCCGGCGTTCGTCGTCATCTTCGAGGACCTCTGGTCGGGCGTCATCATCAAGGCGATGGTGAACCACCTGAAGTCGATGCGCGGCGGTCCGAAGCTGACCTCGCCGGTCCGCTACCAGCAGTGCGTGGAAATCGTGAAGGCGCACGGCGTCTCCACCAGCGGCGTCAAGCCGGCGCTGAAGAACCAGCAGACCCGCAACATCTGGCGCAACAAGGTGTTCGGCCGCGGGTTCACCGACCACGGCACCACGACCGTGACCATGCCGCTGTGCATCCTGCCGGACGCCGAGCGCAAGCTCGATCTGCAGGAGCGCATCAAGCGCGGCATCACCGTGATGGCCGGCGACTGGAACTGCCTGCTCGGGCAGGTCACCGACGTCGACCCGCTGATCCAGGCCGGCTACCTGCTCATCGATCCGACGGGCAACGTCCCGACGCACTCGATGGGCAGCCGCCTCGACGGTTTCTTCGCCGAGAAGGGCAACTTCGAAGCGTGTGACGCCGACGTCGCGGACGGTCCGGACGAAGTCGACGGCGACCAGTAAGTCGCTGTTCCGGCAAGGGGAGTCGGTTTAACGACCGGCTCTCCTTGTCGTTCGTATCAGAGTAAACGCGTTCACCGGGTGGTGGACGCGTTCTTCGCCAGCACCCTGCTGGCTGGGGCGAGCTTCGGCTCACTCCATGTTTTCTCGAGAACCGCTCCAGTAAACAATCTGGAATCAATTCAAAGGAGAATTATGGCTACTGCAATTTGTTTCCGTCCTGACACCAATGGCTGGGAATTCGACGGTCAGTGCTTCTTCAACGCGACCAAGACGTTCAACCGCAACAACCGCCTCTACGCCCAGAGCAAGGAGAGCGGCTTCGCGCTGAACATCTGGCGTGCCGAGGAGCGCAAGGGACGCAAGTTCCTGAGCGACCGCGGTCTGGGTGAACTCATCGGGTTCTGCCTCGGCCATGGAATCAGCTGGGTTTCGTTCAAGGGATGCACTGTCTCGGTCAACTACCTGACCAAGGCGCTCGCATTCAAGGCGAAGCACGGCTGGTTCGTCGACTTCCTCGTCAAGGTCGAGGACCACGAGTTCGACCCCAACGTTCCCACGCCCGGCGGCAGCTGGGGTGAGGGCAAGCGTCTCCTCGCGGAAGCGGCGGAGAAGTCCAAGTACGCGACTCTGTGCCGGGCGGCTTGCCGTCTGGACGAAGCCGCGGACGTCGACGCCGAAATCGAATCGATGAAGGCGCGTGCCAAGGAGCTGATGTACTCGAAGCGCTGAGCTTCGCGTCATCGGCTGTCCTGTGTTTCTAAACGCCGGGGAGCTCTGCTTCCCGGCAATTCTCTAACGTCAAAAGTGAGGAACATTATGAATCGCAAGAAGAACCCCAACATCAAGCTCAACGTCCCGGGCATGCAGCACATCAGCTGCGGCGCTGGTCACGAGGCGCACATCGACGTCGTCGGTGCCGGCTCGGAGAACTACCAGTGCCCCGACGTCGACACGCTGGTCAAGCGCAGCCTCGAGAAGAGCAAGCTCGCCCAGCCCAAGACCACCATCGGCAAGGTCTCGAAGCGCCGCACCAGCCGCAAGGCTGCCGGCACCGAGAAGGCCGCCAAGGATGCCGGCGTGCAGTCGTTGCTGCCGCAGGCGGTGACTCCGGTCGCCATCATCCCGCGCCTGCCGGACGAGCCCGCCGACCGGCTCTACAAGACCCTGCTGCTCGGCGCGACCGGTCTGCAGGACAACATGGTCAGCCGCCAGCTCGACGGCATCGTCTACGACGTCTTCGGCGCGGACATCGGCACCCTGAACTGGGCGTCGAACAACATGCCGGAGCAGTACCGCAAGGGCGCGACGAGCCTGCAGAAGCAGTACGACACCATCGTGCCGCGCTTCAAGCAGGCTCTGCTGCAGCTTCTGCGTGAGCTGGCCAAGCGCAACCCCAACGTGCCGCAGTCGCAGTTGCTGAAGCACGCCGTCGACTCGCTCCTCGAGCAGCTCGGCGGTTTCCGCTTCATCAGCAAGGTCTACACCGACTCGTTCGGTCAGTACCGTGACGGCGTCTACGCGTCGGAACTGATGGCCATCAACTTCTTCTACAACCAGGCGGCGGCGCTTTTCAAGCGCGTCGACCCCGATGCGCCGGAGAAGAAGCCCGAGGGTCTCGAGTCCATCGTCTACCAGGTCGGCGACAAGTACCTCGCGCGGTTCACCAGCATGTCGCTGGCGACCATCCCGGGTTCGAAGGGCCCCATCGGCATCCACGCGCTGCAGATGCCCTTCGATTTCCAGGACATCCTCGCGATCATGCTGCCGCTCCTGGCGCACGAGTTCCGGCACAACCTCTTCGCCGACGTGAAGGGCTTGGACGACGAAATGCGGGCGGATCTCGCGAACTGCCTGAAGGCCGATCACAAGGCCGGCGTCTTCAAGTTCAAGTCGGAAGAGATGATGCTCGGCAAGCAGAAGGTGTCGACCATCGACCTCATGGTCAAGCTGATGGTGGACTCCATCGGTGAGATCGACGCCGACATCGCGGGTGGCGTGCTCTTCACGGGCACGGCGTACCTCTACAACATGATGCTGTCGTTCCCCGCCATGCTGGTCCGCGGCACCCCGCTGGCCAAGGCGAAGAAGCTGCTGCGCACCGAGTCGTACTTCAAGCTCGTCAAGCAGCAGGATGGCAGCCATGCGCTCCAGTTCGAGCCGCATCCGCCGGATTACATCCGTGCGCACATCGTGGCCGCCGGTCTCGATGAAATCGGCTTCAAGGCCGAAGCGGACGAATGCCGCCGCCTCGCTGACCTCGCGGTCGGCACTCCGTTGCCCACGCACATCACGTGGAACGACGGTGGCGGTGACGAGCACGAGGACGAGGGTGAGGGCACGTCCGAGAAGTCGGACATCGTCATCGCCTTCACCGTCGAGGACATCAAGGCTGTCGCTCCCACGGTGGCTCGCGCCATCATCCGGAGCAAGCTGAAGAGCCTCGGCGGTCGCAGCACCTACGAGATGATCGACTGGAACGCGGCTCGCGAGGCCAAGGTCCAGAAGCTCACGGACATCCTGGTCGCCGGCAAGTCCGACGTGCCGGACGACATGGGCTCGGTGTACGCGACCTACGTGGGCGCGGCGGCGACGCTGGCCTACTGGCAGTTGCTGCACAAGGAGACGGATCCGAACGCGGATGCGTCTGCAATCGCGCGCGCGGTCAACGCCAACGCGATGAAGATGATCCACGAGCTCGAGGCGAAGGCTAGCAAGACCGCCTAACCAAGCGGCTCGAAGTGGCGCGAGTCACTTCGAGCTGTGAGGAGTACTGAGGCGAAGCGGTTGAGTTAGCTCAACCGGAGCCGGGCGACAGGTCTACCAAGACCTGCCGCCTTGGCTTTTTTAAAACTTGCTACTAGCACATACAGTATCTTCTCCTTCCATAGAACCAGTCCCCGGGCGGCATTCCGTCGGTCGAGACGGACAGCTGGTGATCAGCGTCTACGAGGCGTTGACGCATTTTCAAAAAGTCGTCTATCAGTGATAGACAGTTTGAGTTTGAGAATCTGCACGCTAGCCGCAATTAATTAAAGGTTTGTTCCAGTGTCCCAAGCAGAGTATTGGCATTGCGTTGCAAATCAGATTGCAGGTTTCAAGCCAACAGCTGCAAACCAATTTGCAGTCACTCAAATTTTGACGCGAAACCCGCCGTTCCTGGTCTCCTGACCGGGGCGTTGCAAATCAGATTGCTAAATCCACACCAAAAGCTGCAAACCAATTTGCGAGCAAGATTGAGAGAGCGCGACGGACGATGCTTGTCTACGAGAGAATGACGGAATTCGCCAAATCCGTCGCTCTCTCGTAGACACCGCATACGAGCGGCAAGCACAAGCGACCCAAAATCCGCTCAAGGCAAAGCATTACGGACACCATATATACGCTCTCATATAGTAGTAATTCTTGTCGGCAAGTACAAGCGGCCCAAAATCCTTTCAAGGCAAGGCATTACGGACAACACTTATACGCTCTCATATAGTAGCCAGAGTTGGAAAAGTGACAGGCACAGGCACGCGATGAGATTTCACCGCGCGCCTGCATCTGTCTAGTGTTCAGTCAGTTCACGCGGGAACGACCTGCGCCTCGACCTGCGAGACGAGGAATTCCTGCGCGCGCTTGCGAGCCTGCTGGAAGGCGCCGCCGGCGATCGAGAGGGCGAGGTTGCGAACCTGAGCGGGTTCGTCGACGCCCATGCGCTTCACGACCTCGCCGCCGAAGTCGGAGTAGGCGCTGCCGAGGGAGCGCTCGAAGGCCGCCCATTCGTTCTTCAGGCGCTCGGGCATGTTCGGGTCCTGGACGCCGGCGGTGCGCGCCAGGAAGTCGTCGAAGCTGAGTTCGGCGCTGTAGCCCTTCACCGCTTCCTGGAACCAGTGGAGGCCACCGGTGATGTTCTGCAGGAAGGCACCATGCGCGGTGGCGAGGGCGAAGATGACGTTCTGCCCGCCGACCACGACGATGGCGTCCGGCGAGGAGGAATCGAACTGAGCCTCGAACTGCGAGACCAGGAATTCCTGCGCCCGGCTGCGAGCCTGACGGAAGGCGCCGCCGGCGATCGAGAGCGCGAGGTTGCGCACCTGAGCCGGTTCGTCGACGCCCATGCGCTTCACGACCTCGCCACCGAATTCGGTGTAGGCGTTGCGCAGGGTCTTGGCGAAGGCCGACCATTCGTTCTTCAGGCGCTCGGGCATGTTGGAGTCGTCGACGATGAGCGCGTTGCGCGAGTTGAACTCGTCGTCGAAGCTCATCTCGGCGCTGTAGCCCTTGACCGCTTCCTGGAACCAGTGAAACATGCCGGTGACGTTCTGCAGGAAGGCACCGTGGGCGGTGGCGATGGCGACGGTGTTCTGCTGAGCGATTTCGAGGTTCATAGAAGTACCTTTCAAAGAGTTTCGTGGAGGATGCGCCGTCATTGACGAGCGCGTTGAAAGTCCCTGTCGGACAGGGCGGATTCGTCGGTTCAAGCCGACGAACATTGTCCGCCCTGTCCCTGAGCGCTGAGGGATGATCCTCGAGAGCCTGTTGCCAGGCTGTGTTGTGCATCGAGCGCAGGCTGTTTCCAACCTGAGACCGATTACTCCTCGTTTTCGGCCAGGTGCTTGGCGTAGTCCGCGGAGGTCCAGAGCTTGTAGCCGCCGAGACCGTCGAGCTCGAGCACCGTGTCGTGATGGTGCACGAGAGTCGGCCGGTGACCCACGCTCATGAAGCTCGTGCCGTTCTTGCGCAGGAGCTTGTACACCATCGCCTCGTTCTTGACGTCGAGGGCGCTGGTGGCTTCGTCCAGAATCGCGACCTTGGGCTTGAAGACGACCAGACGCGCAAGCGCCAGCCGCTGCTGCTCACCGGGCGAGAAGATGTCCTGCCAGTTGAGTTCGGCATCGAACACTTCCGCGTCGCTGATGGTCTGCCCGTCGACGCCGCGCATCTTGGAGAGCGCTTCGCGAACGTTCGAGACCACGTTCGGCAGATTCACCAACTGAAGAATCGACTTCAGCTCCTCGACCGAGACCTGGGTCTCGACGTTCGGATAGGTGATCTGCTCACGCAGCGAGCCCAGCGTCATGTAGGGCTTCTGCGAGAGGAACAGCATGTTGTTGATCCCCTTGCGCTGCTCCGGACGCGTCACGGTACCGCGACCATTGGTCCACAGACCGGCGTTGACACGCAGGAGGGACGACTTGCCGCAGCCGGACGGACCGACGATGAGCAGCGAACCGCCCTCCGGAACCTCGAAGCTGAGGTCGGTGGCGAAGGTGCGAGCACCATCGGGAGTGCGGAGCGTAACCTTGTCGAACTTGACGTTGTCACCGAACTGGGTGACGATGCGCTCCTCGGATTCATCGACGACCGGCTTTTCGAGCGCCTCGACGAAGGTGCCGATACGGTTGACGTTGGCCGCGAACTTGGCGATCGAGGTGAACTCAGAGATGATCACTTCGAGCGAGCTCAGCACCATGCGGAAGGCGAAGGTCGCCTTCGTGATGGCGCCGACGTCGATCTCGCCGCGGAAGTAGAGCGGAGCGAGGAAGAGCGACGGGACGATGATCACCACGTAGTCGAAGCCGGTGGTGAAGAAGCCCAGGTTACGCGACGAACCGATCAGGCGGCGGTAGTTGGTATACAGCGAAGCGAAGCGCCCCTTCGACTGCTCGAGCTCCTTGGTCTCACCGCCGTAGAAAGCGATGGACTCGGTGTTCTCGCGCGTGCGGGTGAGGCTGAAGCGGAAGTTCGCTTCGTAGCGCAGCTGGAGACCGTTGAGGGACGCCAGCTTGCGACCGAGCCACCAGGTGATGCCCGTGCCGACGAGCGAGTAGCCGATGACGACCCAGGTGAGGTCCTTGCTCATGCCCCAGAGTTCGCCCGAGAACGCGACCAGCGTGATGAGCGCGCCGAGGATGGTGAGCAGGAGCGCCAGAGCGGCGTCGCAGAAGTTGCGGACGTCTTCGTGAACGCGTTCGTCCGGGTTGTCGATGTCGGCGCGGCCGTTGATGTAGTAGTACGCGCGAGTCGACGCGGAGAAGTACTTCTCGGCGAGGTGGAAGGTCAGCCAGCGACGCCAGTGAGCGCCGAGGACTGCGCGCACCCAGCGGTTCGTGCCGACGATCGGAATCGCGACGATGAACACGAGGGCGTAGGCATAGAGCCACTTCCAGTATTCGACTTCGTTCTTGCTGTTGAGCGCGGTCGTGAACATCTGCGAGACGTTACCGATGACCACGTTCATCACGTTGACGACGACGATGAAGCCGAGAACGATGATGAGCAGCGACCAGCCGGTGAAGCGAGCCGAGCTCTTGTTCATGGTCTCGGCAGGCGGCGAGTCGAGCCCCCATTTCTTGCCGAAGTACCACGCGCCGAAGGCGGAGACGAGGATGGCGACGACGCCGTGCACCCAGTAGGTATTGACGGCGGCGAGCATGGCGGGAGCATCGATCGAACCCATCCAGCCGAGAACAGTCGCCTTACCGAAAGCGACCGCGACGTTGAGCCCGAACACGGTCGCGATGCAGATCGCGAGCGCAGCCAGACCCCAGAACCAGTTCCACTTGAAGTTGCCGAGCCAGTACGGCTGGCCGACGAGGCGAAGACGGCGGAGGAAGGTACCCCCACCAAGACCGTTTTCTACCATGATGAACCCCTTTCACGGGTTGAGAGAAAGTTTGAACGTGCCGAAGGCACATCCGTGCAAGCTCAATCAGCATGTGAAGCTGAACAAAAGGCGCCGAGTTGTTGTAGAAGTGTTTTTTTCTCGGTAAATCGACTTCTCGCTGAAGCAGGTGAGCTGTTGACAACTCACCTTATCTCCGCGCCTGTAGGGGATCAAAGCTAATAAGGTATGTAAACTCAGTTAAGCATTATTACGAACATCTTCAAGAGCCAACAGAATGGAGCTTTTGATATCGAAACCTCTTTTGGGCCGAAACCGTTTCCGCCAATTCGATAACATTAAACGCGTCAAGAGACGCAAAAAACTCCGTCGCGAGGCTAGCGATAAGCGGTTCGGTCCAGCGCGTTTTTGTGACGTTTTAGGGTTCGCGCGAGCTTGGTGTTTAATCAAGCTAGTGATATCAGGTGATGTCTCACACCACATCTAGTGGCGCGCTGCCAGAGTCTTTACAGATGTGTGCGGATCGTCGTGACACGGCGGTCTAGAGTCGGTTCGTCAATGAGACAGCGACGGAATCCGCTAAATCCGTCGCTCTGGGATTGACAGGCGGGAGCTAGAGTCGGTTCGAATGAGACAGCGACGGACTGTTTTACTATCTTTTATGGTAGTCGTTCAAAAAGGGGCAAATTCGCAGAATGTGAGGTCTGCGAATCTGCTGTTTGTCAGTGTCGACGAGCTGTTCCAGACAGCGAGCGCCACCAATCCGGCGATACCAGATTTGGTGACACTCGCTGTTGAAACCGCTTACGCCCTCGCCGGCAGACCGAGCTTGGCGCGAATCTGATCGGTCGTCAGACGCGGGCGCGAGTTGTCCGTGGAGAGCGCCGTGCGCACGAGCGTACGCTTGGTGATGCGCACGACCTCGACGATGTGCCCGGTGCGCCCCTGGCGGATGAGGTTGGCGGGAAGCTGCTCGCCGTACCGGTTGCGGTCACGGTTACGGCGGCGGCGGGGCTTGGACGAGCCGTCCTCGGCGTGAATGTCACGCTTGCGGGACTCGTGCGTGCTCGTCACCGGCTTCGCCCTGAAGGCGAGGCGGGAGGAGCGCTCGCGCGAATACTCCTCGAGCCCATCGACGATCGCCTGCTCCGCGGCGCGCTTCTCGTTGCGCGCGCGGATGCGGTACTCGATGTCGTTCTCGCCGCGCAGAGCCTCGCGCCGCTTGCGGTTGCCAGCGTCGCCGCCGAAGCGCCCGTGCACGCGACGGAAGAGCACCGTCTCGAAGCCGAGGAAGCTCGTGATGCGACCGCACGCCTGGAAGCGGTTCGGGTTGACGGTGTCGAGCGAGATCACGTCCATCGAGGACTCCTTGTTGTCGTTGTCGAAGAACAGCGCGGCGAGGACACCGTCATCCATCGAACGGATGGCGGCGGCAGTCAGCGCGAGGGAGCGATTGGTCATTCAGAAACCTCCAAAAGGAGTTGATGAAAACACTTCTGTCGACCGCAGTCGAGCAGAAGCAGCGAGTTGCCATTCGAAGAGACGCCACCAGATTTGGTGGCGTCTCTTTAGTGTCGACCGAGGTCGACTTAGTCAGCTCGTCCGATTACTCGGCGAGCGCGCGCTTCGGCAGCCGGAGCGTGCCGCGCACGTGGTCGACCGAGACGGTCGGGCGGGTGACCACGCCGGCGAGAGCCGCCTTGGTGATGCTGCGCCGCTTGACGCGGATCACCTCGACGACGTGCCCGGTGCGGCTGGCGCGGACCATGTTGTCCGGCAGCTTCTCGTCGGCGCGCGACTCGTGCGTGCTCGACCGGGGCTTGGCGGCGGCGCGGCTGAGGCGGTACTCCTCGACCCCGTCGACGATGGCGTGCAGACCGGCGCGCTTCTCGTTGCGCGTGCGGATGCGGTGCTCGACGTCGTTGTCGAACCGCTCGTAGACGCGGCGCTTGCGGTTGCCGGTGTCACCACCGAAACGCCCGTGCACGCGCCGGAAGCCGCTGCCGCGACCGTTGGCGAAGAAGCGGTCGTTGTGGTTGAACATCTCGGCGCCCTCCATCGCGTCGACCAGGTCCGCGAAGACCGGCTCGTAGTCGACCTCGTCGGAGTCCAGCAGGTGCGAGGGCATCGTGCCGGGGATGAAGTTGACGCCGGTGGCGAAGACGGAGGTCGAGGCGAGGGAAGCGATGTTCTTGTAGGTCATTGGCAATCTCCAATTGCTCGATTAGTCGATACGTTTCCGCCGCAAGCGAAAACGCACATAACAGAGTCAGCGCCGAAAGGACAAAGCGCTGAGCGACATCGTTGACGGCGGCGATAGCCATCGGCAAGACGTCTGACACATGACACCGAAAGTGGTGGCAAGTGAGGGTTGGATGAGGAGAAGAGTTTACTGGGTCTTGGGTTTTCCTTCTTCAAAGTTGAAAGATAGATAGCTACTCGAAGCTAACGGTTACTAATAAGACGGAGCAAATAGTTAAAAGCTTAAGGTTTCAGAGATTTAGAAGAGAGTTAAAACTGTTGATATTGCTAGAAACCCAAACAGACTGACATCGCCATCGATTAACGGACCACCTTTCGGACCACACGCTTCAAAAACGGTGTCGCTTGGATCATGCGTATATTCACGTATTCGGAAACATCGAATACGATTAGCGCAGTTTAACAAACGGCCCATTTTAGCGAGAAGAGCACGTCTAAGAGAACGAAGCTGTCTATGAGAGAATGCCGAATTTTCAGGAATCCGTCATAGTGGCGTAGCCAAGGAGAGTCGCCGGGAAGAACGTAGGCCCATGAGGCTCTCCCCAACAAGGCTTTCGGGCCGGAACTCTACGAAAGAATATAGTAGCAAGATTCGTCAGGACGCTAGCTTCGCTAGCTGAGAGATCGTTCAGTTTGAGCTTTATATACCAAGAACTCATAAATCCGTTTCGGCTCTAAACCTTGAATCTAAAAGCTCCGCAGCTATGGAGCGTTTGAACCTGAGTCTTAGAGCCTGTTCACGCTTAGGTACATATCATTTACCGCGCCTGAAATTGATCACTTGGAAACAGTAGCTTTCGGTGTTCACTTTTCTGTTTCCGTTTTCTGACCGTCTGATTTGACCTAACCCGCCCAGTTCGAGCCGCGTTCGTTCGCACACCATCGGTGTAGCGAGCTATGTGCCGCCTCGTCATCCAACGGCGAACAGTCTCGAACGGTTTGTAACTCGAAGTCGGCTGTTTAGCGACTTCGAACTTCAACGCTCGTATGCCGACGCGCAATGCGCCGGCTGTGTAGCTCTATCTTCAGGAGACACCATGAAGAAACTCAAAATCGGTGTGTATGGAGGCAAGTTCGACCCCATTCACATCGGTCACCTGATTTGCGCGGAATGGACTCGCGAGCGCTTCGAGCTCGACAAGGTCCTCTTCGTCACCAGCGCCAACCCGCCCCACAAGAAGACCGGCGTGTTGGACGCGAACTTCCGGCATGAGATGGTCAAGGCGGCCGTCGCACCGAACTGCTACTTCGAGGCTTGCGACATCGAGCTCAAACGCACCGGCGCCTCGTACACGGTCGACACCATCAAGGAGCTCGCGCTTCGCTACGGCGGGGATGCCGAGCTGTTCCTGATGATCAGCGCCGAGTATCTCGAGCCCCAGAATCCGTGGCGGATCGACAAGTGGCATGGCGCCGAGGAAATCTTCAAGATCGCCACCATCCTCGTCTTCCCGCGCGACGTCAACGGACTCGCCCAGATCGAGGAGTGGAAGAAGGCCATCCCACAGGCTCGGATCGAAGCGCTGATGGCGCCCAGTCCGCCCGTCTCCAGCTCGCTCATCCGCGAACGCCTCTCCAAGGGTCTGTCGGTCTGGTACATGGTGACCGCCGAAGTCTGGCGCATCATCCGCGATCGCAAGCACTACATGGACCCGGCCGTTCCCGCTCAACGCGTGAGCTGCAAGGTCTACGTCGACCCGGCGCCGGCTGCGCAAGCCGACAGCGGAAAACGTTTTTCGTGGCGCAAACCGAGCACCTGGTGGGGCGCATTCTTGCGCGCCGCTGAAAACTACCAGGGCGGTTTCTAGCCGTAAAAGCTTGAAGTTTGAAACAGCATCGACGCGCCACCGTCTGCGGTGCACGCTGATGCGCACGTTCTCAGGATCTTTTCCACAACCTTCCGGCGACGCAGACCTTCGCCGGTTAACGGAGAACTAAACATGCAGCTGTTAGACAGACTCGACCTCTGGTCTCGCAAACGCCGCCTCCAGAAGAAGCGTGAGGCGATGATTCGCGAGTACTACGCCAAGATGTTCATTCTCGGTGGTATGGTGACATCCACCGACACGTACAAGCGCACCATGGGCGCGGCTTTCCGGAGCTTCGCCCTGGACTACTCCGCCTACCACCTCACCTTCCGCCGCGGCTTGTCCGAGGCCGGCGCCGGCGACCAGCTCATCATGGCCGGTCACGAGGACATGCTCAACCAGTGGTTCAACCGCCCGCTGGTCAAGCAGGACATCCGCATCGCTCAGGACTGGGCTGACTGGGACGCCAATGTCAAAGCGTTCCCGCACGAGATGTGGGAGCGCGAGATCAGCAAGGCGCCCGGTCTGAGCCCGGTGTTCTATCTGGACGTCGACGTCTGGGGTTTCCCGGGCGGTCAGTCGTTCCTGAAGAACGTCCCCGCCCTGAGCTTCGAAGGAGTCGGCGGCGTGATCTCGTTCCTGGAGCCGGCGATGTGCCGCTACTTCGCGCCGGTGATCCAGGCGACCAAGGCTCGCTTGATGAGCCAGGTCACGGAAGCCGAAGCCGAGTTCGGACTGCGCGCCGCGGTCAACGAACTCGCCAACATTGCCCTGCTGCGCGCCCGCTTCGTCGGCTCGGGCGGCAAGGGTCAGCTCACCTCCAATGACACGGCGGTGTTCATGTTCCCTGAGCTCTTCAGGGACATCGGCACCATCGGTCACGAGGGCATGAGCTCCAACCAGTCGCTCAAGCGCTCGCTCGCCGAATGCGAGCTCGAGATGATGAATCTCGCGCTCGACCACGTGCCGGATTCGAAACTGCTGTGCGACCTGGTCGACGCCGAGACCATCGGCTTGATCAATGCCATCAAGGCGCTCAAGGCCCATCCGGATGCCACCAAGGCCGGTATCAGGGTCGACTCGGGCGACATCGCCGCGCAGTGCGTCGACTATCGCTTCGCCATGCGCGAAGCCCAGATCGCGCCCGACCGCGTGATCGTCTACGAGGACGAGGTCTCGCCCGAAACCATCGTCAAGGTCCGCAACCACTACGTCGCGAAGACCGGCGAGGAGCCCACGCTCCTCTTCCCCGGCGCCGGCGGCTACTGGTGGAAGGCTGTGCTCCGTGACACCGTCTCGGCTGCGTTCAAGCGCAGCTGGACGAAAGACCAGCCCAACATCAAGTTCTCGAACTCCGAGGGCAAGGAGAGCATCCCGGGCATCATCCGCGTCTACGGTCGCGGCGACACGATGTACGTGGCGCACGTCACCGACAAGGTCGATGGCGAGCCGCTCTACAAGAAGCTGGTCAGCAAGGGACGGATCGTCTACCGCGAGACCCCGCAAGTGCAAGCCGCTCGCGCCAACGCGACCTGGGGCAAGTACAGCAGGGTCGAGTTCTCGCCGACCATCCAGGGCTACATCAGCACGTATCGCGAGAAGCGCGCCGCGGAGCGTGCTGCTGCGCGAGCCGCACTCGAAAGCGGTCGTCCGTAATTTTCGAGCAGCACCGTATATGACACCAGAAGCGAAGCGGCGACAGCCGGTTTCAGATCGAAACAGCGCGAGCGGTTTCGTTCCAGAACCTGGCTGTTAGCCGATTCGTGATGGTTCCGGTGACTGTTTCAATCACCCTCCTACAGGAGATTTCGAATATGAACCTCGGAAAACCGATTTTGTTTGCGACGCGCGAGTACGAGTATCTGAAGGCTCAGATGCTCAAGTCGCGGCGTTTCCTCGATGGACAGCTGGCGCGTTCGGTGGCGAAAGACGGCTCGTCGGCACTCGCTCACGTGCCTTTCGCCGACGGTGAAGATTATCATCGCCGGCTCACCGACGTCGTCGACCGCGAGGTGATCGTCGTCGGTGGCACCACCAACAACGACTCCACCATGGAGTTGCTGGACATCGGCACGGCGCTCGTCATGGAAGGCGCAGCGCGGCTCAAGCTGGTCGTCCCGTACTTCGGTTACTCGACGATGGAGCGAGCGATCCTGCCGGGCGAATTCGTCAAGGCCAAGATCCGCGCGATGCAGATTTCCGGCATCCCGCGCGGCGCCATGGCGAACTGGGTCTACCTCTTCGACCTGCACTCGGAAGGCATCCCGCACTACTTCGAGAACGGCGTGATCACGCGTCACATCTACGGCAAGTCGCTCGTCATCGATGCGGTCAAGAACGCCGCCATCGCCTGGCAGAAGGACAACGGTCTCGAACTTCACGGCTCGACCTGTGACGGCGATGCGACCAAGCTGCGCGTCACGACGCTCGACTGCCACGCCCCCAACGTCGATGACGTCCTCAAGGGCGGCAAGGTCTTCGGGCTGGCCGACTTCACGGTCGCCTCGACCGACGCCGGGCGCGCCAAGTGGGTCGAGTCGCTCTGCCGCGACATGATCAAGCTCAGGCTGCCCGTGCACCCGGCCTTCATCATCAAGCGCCGCATCTCGGGCACGGACACGGTCGTCGCCGACATCTCCGCCGACGTACAGGGCAAACTCGTCGTCATCTACGACGACATGATTCGCACCGGCGGCTCGGCGATCTCGGCTGCCAAAGCCTATCTCGCTCGCGGCGCCGTCGCCGTGATTCTGATCGCCACGCACGGCGTTCTGCCCGGCGAGTCGAAGAAGAAGCTCAAGGACAGCGGCGTTTTCGAGAGGGTGATCGTCACCGACTCGCACCCCAACGCCGTCGCCCTGGCGGATGATTTCCTCACCGTCATCCCGACCGGTTCTTTGCTGGTCGATCACGTCCTCGGTCCGAAGAAGCGCTGAGAGCGCGCTTTTTCCGGACAGAATCGCTGCAGGCGGTTTCGGTTTAAACCGCTCATACGCGACTGCAGATACCGCGCCATTCGCGTGGAACCTGCAGAGGACCTGTCTCTTAACCAGATAAAGATAAGGAGAAATTCCATGACCCAACGTACCAAACGAAGTAAGTTCGGCTTGGTGCGCATCGCTCTGGGCAGCCACGCGGTCGAAGTCACCAACTGTGACAAGAACGCGGACCACATCATCAGCATGATGCAGCGCGCCGCCGGCGTGAACGCCAACTTCCTGGTTCTCAACGAACTGGGCGTGACGGCGTACACCTGTGCCAACCACTTCCGCTCGGAAGTGCTGCGCGAAGGCGCCCTCAAGGCGATCGACAAAGTTCGACTTGCTTCCAAGAAAGTGTTCAAGGGCGTGACGCTGATCGGCGCGCCCATCGAACTCGACGGCGAGCTCTACAACTGCGCCGTCGTGATTCAGAACGGTCGCATCCTCGGCGTGGTGCCGAAGACGTACCTGCCCAACACGGGCGAATTCCACGAGAAGCTCTGGTTCAGCCGCGGTGATGTTCTGCGTCGACGCACGGTGAAACTGTGCGGTCTCGACGTTCCCATCGGCGTCGACCTGCTGTTCGAAGCAGACGACTTCCCGGGCCTCGTGTTCGGCGTCGAAGTCTGCGAGGACGGCTGGGCGGTCATCCCGCCGCACCGGCTCCAGGCACTCGGCGGCGCGACCGTGCTCTTCAACCTGTCGGCGAGCAACGAACTCGTCGCCAAGGACGAGTATCGGCGCAGCATGATCCAGGCGCACTCGGCTCAGGCTCAGGCGATCTACGCTTACGCCTCTGCCGGCGAAGGCGAGTCGACCACCGACATCGTCTATGGCGGTCAGCTGCTGCTCGGCGAACTGGGCGGCATCCAGACCGAAGCCGAGCCGCTCGCCGACAACGACAGCCAGCCCTTCCGCTACGCCGACGTTGACGTTCAGCACGTCACGCACGAGCGCATGCGCGACTCGACCTTCGAAGATTGCCGGCGCGCCTTCGCGTCGATGATCGATTTCCGGCGCGTGAAGTTCTCGCTCAACGCGGGCGACTTGCCGGAGAAACTGGCGCGCAACGTCGACGCCTATCCCTTCGTCCCGCAAGACCCGGCCACGCTCAACAAGCGCTGCCGCCAGGTGATCAAGATCCAGGTGCGTGCGCTCCGCACGCGCCTGCTGTACCTGGCGAAACTGCGCGGCGGTCTCGAGAAGATGGTCGCAGACCTGGTCGCGAGCGGCAAGCCGCTGTTTGTGGTTGGTATCAGCGGCGGTGTCGACTCGACCGAGTGCTTGCTCGTCGCGCTGAAAACGCTCGATGAGCTCGGCATCCCCAGAAGTCTGCTTCACTGCTTCACCATGCCCGGCTTCGGCACCACCAGCCGAACCTACAACAACGCCATCAAGCTCATGCAGCTCGCCGGCGTCACGTTGAAGGAAGTCGACATCAAGGCGCGCTGCCTGCTCGCCTGGCAGACGGAACACAAGACGCCGTTCGGGATCAACCTGGACGGGCTTGCGATGGACGCGTTCATTGACAAGCTCAAGGAACTGCCGGCCGGTTCCAACGACCTCGACTTCGAGAACGAGCAGGCGCGCCAGCGCACGCACATCCTCATGAACAACGGCTTCGTGCTCGGCACGGGCACGCTCACCGAGCTCGCCTCGGGGTGGTGCACGTACAACGCGGACCACATGAGCATGTACTCGGTCAACCCGGGTGTGGCGAAGACGCTGATCGCGTTCCTCATCCGCTGGTACGCCGAGCACGAGACCACGGGCGAACTGCAAGCGGTTTTGAACGACATCGCCGCGACTGCCGAATCGCCCGAACTGCTGCCGGTCGGCAAGGACGGACAGCAGAACCAGAAGTCCAACGATTCGCTCGGACCGAAGGACTTGCGCGACTTCTTCCTGTACCACTGGGTGCGGTGGGGGACGCGTCCGAGCAAAATCCTGTACCTCGCCACCAACGCGAAGTTCAAGCAGGACTACGCACTGAGCGGCGTTCTCGCCACTCTGCGCCAGTTCATCTGGCGTTTCATCACGCAACGCTACAAGCACTCCTGCCAGCCCGATGGCGTGAAGCTCGGCTCCGTGAGCCTGAATCCGCGTTACGACTGCCACTATCCTTCGGATACGGCGCCGGACGCCTACAAGGCGGAGCTCGAGGAGTATGTCGGCCAGAAGCCGGCTGAAATCAACTGGCAGGAACCGCAACCCAAAGGACCGCAAATGAAAGCAAAACCGAAGGTGCTCCGGGCACTTCTCCGCGTCGACCTGAAGGACGACTTCATGCCGTGGGGTTCGCTGCCGGTCAAGGGCGGCGATGAGATCGTCAGCGTCGCCAATGCGCTCTCGCGCAGCGGACAATACGACCTCGTCGTCGACATCGAAGACGATCACCCGAAGAACCACAAGTCGTTCGCCTCGCAGCACAAGGGCAAGAAGCCGTTCACCGACTTCGTCACCCTGTACGGCGTCAAGCAGCAGCTGTGGACCGACCACTGCGTCAACGGCACGGACGGCGCCAAGTTCCACAAGGACCTGGACCGCTCGATGGTGTCGAAGACGATCCAGAAGGGTCAGGACGCGCGCGTCGACAGCTACTCCGGCTTCTACGACAACGGTCGCACGGCGGCGCCGCGCTTCCGCAAGAAGTACAACTTCCTCGGCCGCTCGACCGGGCTCGCCGAGTATCTGCGCGCCGAAGCGGAAGCCCGCGGCTGCGACGAGATCCAGATCGACGTCATCGGTCTGGCGCTCCGCTACTGCGTCTCCTTCACCGCCAAGGACGGTCGCGGCGAGACCTACAAGGGCAAGCAGTTCGGTGTTCGCGTGGTCGAAGACGGCGTCCGCGCCATCATCTTCAACGACGGCGAATACGAGCAGGAGCTCGAGGACCTGCGCGCGCTCGGCATCGAGGTGATCCACAGCAGCCAGGTGCTGCCGAAGGTCGCCTGAGCATCGCGAAACTGAATCACGGTCTCTGACCGGGGTTTAAACAAGAGATTAATGGGGGCGCACCGCACCGGATGTGGTGCGCCCCTTTCTCGAACGATTGCGTTTGAGTTCTAGAGTTTTAACCACAAACAAAAACGGGATCGCAATGACAAAACGTAAATGGGCATGGACAGCCACGATTGCGGCTGCCCTCATCGCTGTCGCCGGAGTATGCTGGTCGATTTTCGGCGTTCACGAAATCTCGATGTCGCAAGCCGACATCCAGACGAAGATCGACGAAAAGATGCCGGCGTCGCAGAAAGGCGTCACCATCTCCAACGCGAAGATCGATCTTTCGGGCGACAAGCTCGGACTGACGTTCAACGCGGCGACCACCAAGTTCAACACCGAATACCGCATGAACACCGCCACGCGCGGGACTCTGCGGTACGACCACTCCAGGGGCGCCTTCTACTTCGTGCCCGAGGAATTGAAGGTTTCCGACATCCAGGCCAATGGCGCGAGCGTCGCTGAGAAGGTCGGCGGCTTCATCGACAAATGGGTCGACTCGAAGAAGATTCAGGACAACAAGTCCGAACTGGCGGCCAAAGCCGAAGCAGTCGCCCAGGGTCTCGTCCAGAAGTCTGCGGCGGCCGTGCTCGACCACGTTCCCGTCTACAAACTCAAGGATGACTTCAAGGGCTACGTCGTCCGCGCCGTGCTGAGCGACGTGGAGATCAAGGACGGTCAGGTCATCGCTCACCTGTCCCTCTGGCAGCTGACGAAAACGGTGCTTTTCTTCGCCGTCGCATTCGTTGCCGCCATCGGATTCATGATCGCGCTGGCCGCAAACCCCGAATGGGGCATTCCGCTCATGCTGCTCGGCAGCATCGGCGACATCTCGTAACTCAAGTCGGAAGAGGCTTCCATGACTCACGCAGCACAATCCACCTTTCCTCGTCGCGGCGAAATCCGGTCTTTCCAGGATGCGTCCGAGGTTCGCTTCGGCGTCGTCATCTCCGACGATGCGCGCAACGAAAAGGCGAACGACGTCCTGCTCGTTCCGCTCAAGTCGACCGCGCAGTCGCCTCAGAGCGCGTCGCTCCCGACTCCCGGTCAGCCGCTCATCCCAAGCGCTCTTTCCGGTCTGTCCAGTGACTGCCGCGCGACCTGCGCCGACATCACTCGCGTCGAGAAGAGCGACCTCCTCGATGGTCCGGTCGGCACTCTGCCCGAGGTCCACCTGATGCAGATCGTGCGCGCCATCCGGGCAGCAATCGGCGACG
Source organism: Candidatus Obscuribacterales bacterium (assembly GCA_965228855.1). Lineage (GTDB taxonomy): Bacteria > Cyanobacteriota > Vampirovibrionia > Obscuribacterales > Obscuribacteraceae > JADYXR01. Next base: position 233,680 of record CBDDIJ010000002.1, read on the forward strand.
CCCTCGTGCACCCCGTGCACTGAGAAATCGCGGACGCTCCCGTACGCCCCGTGCACTGAGAAATTGCGGACGCGCTCTCGCGCCCCCCCGTGCACTGATAAATTGCGGACGCGCTCTCGCGCCCCCCGTGCACTGAGAAATCGCGGACGCTCTCGTACGCCCCGTGCACCGAGAAATTGCGGACGCTCTCGCGCCCCCCGGTGCATTGAGATCGCCGCGCGCTCAGGCTCGAGCCTGAGCGCAACTGATCGTTTCCACCAATAACAATAAGGAACCAATCATGTTGTTCAAAGTCGATACGCTTTTTGGTCACGTCATCGAAGAAACAGCCGATGGAGCGGTTTACCGCGACGACGGCAGCAAAGTCGATGGCAACAATCTGCGCCCGTGCTTCGGGTGCAAAGCCAAGTGCCAGCCGGGCGAACACGACCCGTGCATCGCCGGTCTTCCGAACACCTTGAACGCATGCTGCGGTCACGGGCTCGAGGCCAATCCGGTGAGCGGCAGTCAACCCGGCTACGTCGGTCTCACCGACGGTCGCATCATCCGGTTCGCCGGCAACCTCGGCGGAGAGCGCATCAAAGCCGCAGTTGCTGCTGCGTGTGCCGACCAAGCGCTGCCGGAAGGATTCCAGGTCACCGAGACGGCATGGTGGGGCGGTCTGAGTCAGGACCAGGTCAACCTGGTTCATGCCAAGATCCCGCTCTACATCGCCAAGCTGGTGAAGGCCGTCTCGGGCGTAACACCGAACGCCTTTCTGAACGGCGAGGCGCCGTGGTGGGTTGAGTTGAGTGACGAACAGAAGGACCAGATCTGGGACCTGCTGAGCGCCAACCACAGCCAGTTTGTGAAACTCATTCTGGAGGCCGGTCCCGACGCCGACGCCCCGGATATGGATTTCAAGGAAACGCCGACTGCGACAGCCACGGCAGGCTGAGCCAGCCGAGCTAGCTTCAACGAGAGTCGCCGGATGCTTTTCCGGCGACTCTTCCTGAACAGACCGTCTACTATCTGTTGTCATACAGTCGACGATAAAAAAAAATCGCGACTACGTCGCCCATCAAGCCCGCAATCTCAAGTGATGCCCCTCTAGACCGCAATCTCAATCTCGAGTAATGCACCGTCAAGCCGCACCGTTTGAAAAAGTGGGAAAAACAAATCACTTTTCGCCCAAAACTGATCGATTTTTGCCACATTTCCTTTTCCGAATCGAAAATCGGTGGAGCCAGACCGAATCGGCGGAAGCAAACGGAATCCGCGGAGCCGACCGGAATCGGCGGAGCTGAAACTGAGTCCGCGGAGACTGCAATCTCAAAAAGTGGCAAAAACAGATCACTTTTCGCCCAAAACTGATCGATTTTTGCCACATTTCCTTTTCCGAATCGAAAATCGGTGGAGCCAGACCGAATCGGCGGAAGCAAACGGAATCCGCGGAGCCGACCGGAATCGGCGGAGCTGAAACTGAGTCCGCGGAGACTGCAATCTCAAAAAGTGTGGCAAAAACAGATCACTTTTCGCCCAAAACTGATCGATTTTTGCCACATTTCCTTTTCCGAATCGAAAATCCGCGGAGCTAGACCGAATCGGCGGAGCAGCAGCGGAAGCGCCCCAAAAGGGGGAAGGAGAGCGCGAATCAATCGCAAACTCTCCTCCCCTCAATCACTGTGGCTTATTCCCAGGTGTGTGGTTTGATGCACATGCACGACCACAGCTTGCGCTGGCAACCGCTGCAAAAACGATCGTACGAAGGTTCACAGGTGGTGCAAACATCCTCGTACTTCATACCGGACTTCAATTCACCACTGCAGGTAGGGCAACACTTCTTCTGGTTGTCGGCAGGGGAAGCGCTTTTAGGGTTCAAATTGGTGTTGTTGGATGCGGCCATAGTCACCTCACGTTTACTTAAAATCTGCTTGAAATCGGCTGCAGAAGAGGTTTTCCAAAAACACACAACGACCGTCACTACGAATCCGAATCACAAGGACGCTCGCCGAAACACCCACCAGACATAGTACACAACCGGTTTCACGCGAAACACGATCGTTGCTGATACTCGGGCGTATGCTTGAGTGTTTAGAGATTTGAGAAGAAAAAATGCAATCAATTACTGCAACAGGTTAAACGAACGACTCTAATACCATCAATATCAAAAGCCTGGATAACAATTGTCAGTAGCCAATTCACGCCCTAATTTGGTTAGCACGGCTAACGCAACCCGCTCCAGAAGCCACTTGACATTCACTCCTGACAAGCTCGACGAAAGCTGCGAAACAAGACGGCTCCGCAGGTGCAAAGGGCCCAACGAAAGCTGCATCACCTAGAACGGCTCGGCAGCTGCAACGGCCCAACGAAAGCTGCATCACCTAGAACGGCTCGGCAGCTGCAACGGCCCAACGAAAGCTGCATCACCTAGAACGGCTCGGCAGCTGCAACGGCCCAACGAAAGCTGCATCACCTAGAACGGCTCGGCAGCTGCAGCAGCTACAGCGGCCTCATCTGCATCACAAAGAACGGTCCGGCAGGTGCTGCACAGGCTCCGGCAGGTGCGAATCGGAAAAACCGATTCCATAGCCCTCAAGAAAAACAGCGGAATGGGGAATAAACCCACTCCGCTGCTCGACACGTTCTCAAAATCCGAAAGGCGAAATCTCCTTCTTCCCGGGAGAAACTCGCAAATTCTAGCGATACGCTGCCACTCTTGGGGCGAGGTACTGCTGGAACGGTTCCTGGCTGCCGGACAAGTGCATCAGGATCGCCGAGGTCTTCATCATTCGGCTGCTTAGCTTGGCGCACTCGGGATGCGACGACGCGAAGATCGAACGCAACGAGCTTACCGACTGAACAGCGGAGTGAACCGAGAACTCGGAAGTAAAGGCGCCGACACCATCGGCAGTGGCAACCTCATTCACATCGCGATGCATGATCGACTCCATCGGATTGACGGCAGAATAGCTGCCCGCGCGGCGAGCACAGACAGTGGCATGGCGGCCAGGCGCGAGCGATACAGATTGCGAACCGAAGTTCACTCTGACACCTGCCCGTTTCACGTCGTGCATATCATACACCGAAGTTCCGTGACCCCCTGCCACGACGAGAACAACGGCACCCCGCGCGATTGAAACGCGTGCGTCAGGCGTCTCGACTACCATGTCTTTCGAGGCAACGATCAGCGCTCTTCCAGACTTCAACGAATGGCTCTCGCCAACAGCTTTAGCGCCTGGGAGGTTATCGGAAATCAATTCGATCGCATTAACCTGAGCAACTTCCTCACCACCAGGAGCCAAGCGAAGGTCCGCACCTACAGCCGTTCCAGAGCCAGCGGTGGCATTCATCGTTTCAGTTGTTAAAACAATTGATGAGTTCGCGACAGCTCCGGCGAACGAGTCTAGAGGCGACAGCAGCGCCGTATTTGTCGGCTGGCTGGTTTGAGAGGTCTTAAACTGCTGGCTAGTTTGATAAGCCTGGTTGTCTAGATAGCCTTCCGCTGTCACCGACGGAACGCTCATGGTTTGGCCCCCTTCGGACGCAACAGCACTTTCAGAACTCAATGAAGGCGATTGAATCGACGCTAACGACACAGCAGCCGCGCCTCGGCTCGGCGGATCGGCTATCACCGTTACACCACCATCAAGGATGATCTTCTTACTCGCAACGTCCGACGAGCCATTGTTGAATATGACCGCTTTGTTGATTGCCACGATGTTGGAAATAGCGCCATTAGCGATAATTCCATTATCCGGTCCCCAGAAGATCTCGCCTTTGCCTTGTATGTCAGTGTTGACATTCGCTGGCTGCGTTCCCGCAATCGGCTTCCTTGGCAAGGCGCCTATCGCGATGGTGACGTCGTCACCTTTGCCTGCTGTTTCAATAATCGAACTCGCGCCCAGTTGGATGTCGCCGGTATCTACTTGCGTGTTCTGCAGAAGGATTCCGCCATTGGTCGCAAGCAAATGCGCCGCGGAAACAACGGAAAGCCTGCTGTTGGCACCACCGGTGATGACTGAGATATCTCCATCGTCGACAATAACATCATTGAGGATTACGCTGCCAGAGGCAGTCAGACTGGCTCCATCAACGGCATCGCTGGCCTGAACCGTAAGCGTCGCCGTTCCAACACTGGCGAGGTTAACCTTGCTGTTGGTGTGGAATTCCAGAGAGTCCGTATCGACCGAAATCGGCTTTTTACCAATCGCTCCGGTGTCGGAGTTAAACACGATCGAGTCTGCAGTGACAACCACGCCCTTAGAGCCGACAATGGCCCCCTTCAGTCCGGCATTGAGCGACAAATCCGCTGCCTGCACCGCGCTGGAGGAAGCGATGGTTATGCCGCCACCATTATTGGTGACAGTTATTCCGTCGCCCAACAACATGCCTTGCACACCATTCTTGGGTGCCTTGCTCGAGCCAAGCGTGAATGCCTTTTTGGAGTTGGAAGTCAGATTGATCGATCCATCTATTCCCGTTCCAATGCCGCTGGCATCAAGATCTCCTATGATCGCGAGCGTTCCACCTTTGGGGGCTGTTGAACCGGCCTTGAATGTGTAAGAAGCCCCGTTTGCGTTGCCAGTTCCATTTACACTGGCATCGGTTGTCGAAGCGAGAACTGAGAGGTTGCCACCGGTTTCAAAATCGATCTGACCTCCCGCTGCGTTAACGCCCGTTCCGCCAGCCGCGGAGACATCGAAGAAAACAGACCCTTTCTTAGCTTTCGGAACAGCTCCCAGGTAAGTAGCGGTTTGATCGTTTGTAAAGTATGAAACCGACCCGCCATCACCTGTAGTGGCATCAGCATTCAACACAAAGGGATTATCGACAGTGGTGTTTACCAGGACAGAATTACCGCTTACGTCAATTTGTCCACCATTGCCGGAGCCGTCGACATTGGCGACAATTCCACTAATTGCGCGCAGGTCGATAGTTCCGAATCCCGAAACTAAATCGATTGAGTGCGCAGAGAGATCTCCGCCTACCGTCAAAACGTCGGTGGCCGAGCCAAGCGTCTGAATCTCAATGGACCTGTTTCCAGCATCAATGCTGCTTACGGTGATGGAGCCGGCGCTCAAAGGACCATTCGAGATCGAACCGCTGATGGCGCTTCCGTCTTGATACACCAGAGTGCCAACGATAAGCGGCTGAGCCGCTCTGACTACCACTCCTCCATCGACAGCCGCAGCGCCGTTGGTATCAATCGCCCCGACGACTACGCCACCTTGCCCGATGATCTGCACATCGCCGCTAACTCCTACAGCTCCTGTAGTCGAGACACTTCCAAGACTTACGGTACCGTCGCTTGCAGTTCCGGCGGACGCTGCGGCCACCAGAGAGCCACCATTTGCACCGGAACTCGTCAGGTTGATCGTCACGTTGCCGAGGTCGATGTTTCCACCCGTCGTAGACACACCGGTCACGGTGTTCGGTCCGACCACACGCACCTGACCCATCGTCCCAGGTGTTGAATCGAATCCGGCCAACAACGTGAGCGAACCAGCATCACCAGCGGCGCTCAGGTCGATCAAGGTCGCGCCCGTGCTAGTGATGTTTCCACTTGCAATGATGGCGAGACTCTGCCCGGTGAAGATCAAGTTGGCGGGCAGAACAACATCGCCACTGGTATTGATGATGTTGTAGAAGTTCGTGTTGACGATCTTAGGATTACCGATGAAGCTCGAAACAGGCAGTTCAGTATAGGTGTACGTGGTGATGCGAACCTGATTATTGCCAATGTAGGTAGAACCCGCTTGCAGCGTGATACTGGAGGTGGGCGTAGAAATGGCAGTGAGATCAACGTTTCCGTTAAATGTCTGAGATCCAGACAAGCTGATATTCACATCAGAGCCGATTTGCGTTTCCACTGTAGAAGTAAACGTACCGCCGGCACCGCTCAGGGCGAGACTTCCACCAGCGAGCGAATGCAAGTTGATGACACCACCATTGGTGTTACCGGAATTGATGTATGACGCCGTGTCGATATCGAGAAGCGTCGTTCCGGTTATCGTACCTGAGTTCGTCACGCTTTGAGCTACGATGCTGGTCGACGGGCTCGTAATCGTTCCACTGTTCACGACATCGCCGGTCGCTCCGGCATCGATATCGATGCTCGTACTTCCGTTAACGACGGCGCCGGAATCGACGGTGACGTCTCCGCCGCTTATCGAGATAATACCGCCCGTGGCATTGGCAGAAGCCGTATACGATTCCGCCTCAATTGTCAAAGATGTGGACCCGGACAGGGTCGCGCTGTTGGAGACGGTCTGCCCAGTGATTGACGTCACAGGACCACTGACCGCTCCTTGAAGAAGCACATCACCAGTGGCTCCAGCATCTATATCGAGACTAACCGTTGCGGTGATGGAGCCAGTGTTTGTCACCGTGACGTCGCTGCTGTTGATGGTCACGCCACCGCCATTAGTGGCACCCGTCGTGATAAACGTTGGAGTGTTAATCTCGAGCGTGGACGAGCCGGTTAGCGTCGAATTGTTCGTAACGGTTTGCCCGGCTACTGTCGTGACAGGGCTGTTGACCGCTCCCTGGAGCAAAACCAATCCAGTCGTTCCGCCATCGATATCGACACTTGTGGTTCCCGTGACACCCGCAACCGTGATGTTCCCGCCGTTAATCGAAACCACACCACCAGTAGTGAGACCAGTATTCGTGAAAGATGCCGCTGCATCGATAGTTAAGGCGGTCGAACCACTTATCGTAACCGAGCTGGTGATGGTTTGACCGGCAATGGTTACAGTCGGCGCGCTTAATGCTCCTTGCAGAAAAACGTCTCCGGTTTCCGCGTCGATATCTATCAGGGAAGAGGTCGTTAACGCCCCAGTGTTTGTGACCGTTACATCCCCCCCACCAATCGTACCAAGACGAACCAAGGAGAAATTGCCCACGAGGGTGACGTCATTAGCACCCGTTCCGACCGACAGATTGCCTCCGCCTGTCACCACAATTTCGGCGACTCCGCCAGTTCCGCCGCCAGTACTGGATGCCGACACGTCGAATCCGCTACTGGTCAAATTTCGACCGTACAGCTCAACGATGCCACCGTTGTGTGACGCCGCTGTTGCCGTCCCGGCGTTTGCAGACAGAACAACCGTGTTAGCGATCACCAGGTCACCCGTCAATGCAACTAACCGCAGATTCCCGCCGTTCCCTTCAGTCGCGCTCACGGAGCCAATTGCAGCTACGTTTAAACCGCCGGAGCCATCCGCTTGAATATCGATCGTTCCACCGTTACCAGAAGTCGTTCCAGCCGACACCAGAATGCTGGTGATGGCATTGCTTCCAGTCGCAGCACCGATATCGAGCGTTTCATTACTGCCAGTGCGGACAGTCACAGAACCGCCATCGCCTACCGCCAGGGCGCTTACGTCCACGTTTAAAGCGCGAACAGCACCTCCCGAAATGAGTTCTACATCGCCACCACGGACGGTGAGATTCTGGACGAAAATATCTCCAGCCGCTAAGGCTCCGCCACGAAAATCACCGGATGTGACGCCCGCCGTCGCGGTGGAGAGAACCACTCCCGAGTTAGGCGTAGAGTTGTTGAATGAAATCAGGCCAGTGCCAGCAGCCCCAGTCAAGCCGAAACTGATGTCCGCAACGATACCGTCAGTATCACTTCCGGCAACCATAATAATGTTGCCGTTTGCGCCCGTGCCATTTCCACTTGCATTAACAGTTGCATTGTTCTGAATGTAGATATTGCCGCTGTCCTTTCCGGCCGCATCGAACGCGACGAGCGTGATGTCACCGCCAGCACCGTTGGCGGCGTTGCTGTTTGTTCTTACTTCATTGAAACCGTTCAGCGCAAGGTTCAGGTCACCACCTGTTGTGGTAGCACCAGTTATCGTGACGTTAGTTCCGGACTGGGTAAATGTAGCGCCGGCTATCATCGTGATATTACCGCCGTCTCCGATATTGGAAGCCGCAGAGAACACGGTTCCGAAATTCCTCGAATATATGTCGCCTCCTGCGACGACAAGTATTCCCCCTGGGGCGGTTATATCCTGAGCGAGATCACCGAACTCACCACCATAGAGAATCGTGGCAGTCGCGCCTTGCCCGACCGTAATCTCATCTATAAAAGCGAGTCCATTCGTAATCGCTCCACCTCTGAAGGTACCCGACGTGATGGACTGCGTATTCTTAGAGATCACCACGTTTCCGAGTGGCTGGGCGGTCGCGGCATAGAAGTTTCCGGTCCCTACCGTACTTGCTCCCGTCGTATCAAAAACGCCTCGAATTCCGATACCATAAAATCCGTTATTCTGACCCGCGATGAACGAGATGTCGCCGTTAGAGCCAGTGCCGTTACCGCCTGTTGTAATAACGGTGTCTTCGAAATCCGTTGCAACATATCCACCACCGATATTACTTCCCCGATACGCAATGAACGTGACATCGCCACCCGATCCGTTGGCAGCGGAACTCGAGGTATCAACGATTCCGAGCGAATTTCCAACCCCAGGGTCGTCGTTATCGAGGTAAATAAAACCACCAATAGCGGAAGCGCCCGTTATAGTTATGTTATTAGCGTCCTGCGTGAAGTTCGCACCAGCAATCACAAAGACATTACCGCCATCTCCGCTTGCGCTCGAAGTGTCGATGTCGGTCTGCGTCGGTGCTCCTCCGGAGATGTTTCTACCGGCAACAATTGTTACGCCACCGCCTGTAGTGACATAACTTCCCGCCAACTCCAGATCCGTCTGCGCCGTGATCGTGATCGTGCCATCGGCATCGATGTCTGAAACACTTGCAAACGCCGCTGATTGCACCAGTGCGTTAGCTCCGGCAAAAACCGTTCCAGTGACATTAACATCCTGTGCGTTCGGCGTTGTCGTTCCTGGAGCAAATGAACCTTGAACGATAGCGCCCGTCGTGTCGTTTATCAAAACAGGACCATTCACCACGACAGGTTGGAAGCTGCTTATCAGCACATTGCCGGTCCCATCATTTGTGCCGACACCCTGCGTATCAACATCTGCAACGGTCACACCGCCGCCACCAATGATGGTGACATTGCCATTATTGCCACCGGCACCGCCGAGGGCCGAGATTGTTGCCGAATCCAGATCTATATTGCCGGAATTGGCACTGCTGCCTGCGAAAGCTACGATAGTGATATCACCGGCATTGGTAGTTCCATCTGAAATGAAATCCAGCAAAAGTCCGTCACCGTTGATAGATCCGCCACCGGCCGAAGCCCCGCTTATAGAATTGTTCGCACCAGCGCTTGTCCAATTAGAGCCGGCCACCAGCGTAATGGTTCCACCGGCCCCACTGTCGTTATGGGTATCAATCGTCGCATCCAGATCGAAGTTGATATCGCCACGCGCCAGAATCGCGACCGGACCGCCACCGGTAGTGATGTCGTTCATCAAGGTAAAATTGCCGGTCGACTTGAACGTCGGATCTCCACTCGCCTGCATGCTGTTGACGATCAAGTTCTCAGTGTCAGCAAGCACGCTAGCCGTTCCCGCACGCCCCGTTATCGCACCGGTGAGCTCGCCGACATTCACATTCAGAGCGCCATCGCCAGAATAAAGATTCAGATCCTTAGACAACCAATCGCCACCGGTCAGAGTCGTATTAGCCTTGGCTGTATTGTTGATATCGCCAACGGTAATCGCACCATTCAGCGCCTGAATAGAGCCGCCCGCATTGTTTACAACAATTGAACCAGTGGCATCGTACGCACCGGCAGTAATACCAATATTGTTCTGAGCAGAAATTGTTCCACTATTCGAAAGCGTCGCTGTTTCAATCGAAACGTCTCTGGCCGCCGATATTGAAGCGACTGAGTGATTTCCGCTAAGGTTTGAAACCGTTTTAGCCGACAGAGTCAGGTTGCCCGAACTCGAGATTTCACCTTTATTGACCAGACTGTCGTCGGCTCGCAGCTTCAGATCGACCGACGACTGCAAATTGTCGTATTCGGGAAACATCGATGAATCGGTCACCGACGAAATCAAACCGCCCGCGTTATTTGTGAGATTGCGCACCGCGATGGACGCTTTGTCTGCACCAGGCTTGTTGGAAAGCGCGTAGATAGCGCCATTGTTTACGAGGTCACCCTTGAGGTTGAAGTCAGAGCGATTGCTGAAGTTTCCGACCACCTTAATGGCTTCCGGAATCACGAGTCCGGAAACGTTCATACTGCTGCCATTCGTAAGCGAATCGAGTGAAAGCTGCCCGCCTGAGGCTCTTCCGGAATTGTCGAGTTGCAGCGTCTGCCCGTCGCCACCGAGAACTTGAATAATCGATGCGTATTCCGCTGCTGTTACGCGCGAACCGGCTGAAAATGTTTTCTCACCATTGCCAACGCTTAAAGTGACGCTATCCGCGCTGCCAAACAGTTCCTGTCCAAGCTGGATGCTTCGTTCGTTGGAACCAAAATTTAATTCGACCGCAGCGTTTACGTTCCGGACTTTGCCGGTTTCCGTTATCTGCCAGGTTTTCGACTCGTTGCGTCGAGTGATGTTTGCGTCACGATTAACATGACCGCCACCGCGAACTCGAATCATCGGCGCGAGATTGTCTTGAGGAGCGGTAATTGGAAGTATCGGCTGAGGAAGTGTGATACTCGGGTTAGAGCGCACTCGATTTTCCAATCGCTCAGCTCTGTTTTGAAGCCGCTCCGCGCGATTCTCCAATCGCAACTGGCGGAGAGCCGACCGGTCAATATCCATTCCAGCCAGTCTGTCAGCGCGATTTGCATACGCCGGTCCAATTGAGAGAAGGAACGAAAGAGAAACACATGGAGTCACAAAAGAGCTCCAAGTAAGGTTTTCGAATGTTTTGTCAGGCTTACCGTTCATATTCGTCTTTCTCCATTTAGTTACCGAGCCGCTTGAGCGTCACCGAAAGCTTCCTGCAAGCATTCGCAAACTACCCAACCCTTGTGTGCAAGCCATTCTTGCAAGCGCAACGAAACGAAAACGCGCCAAGAACCCGAGTGAGAGCTGGCTCGCACAGCCACAAAGCCTACCACTTATTGACACGAATTTCGTCACCCTTTGGAATGACCTTAGCGCTGGACGAAACTCACTCTTGGAAATCCCGCAGCGGCTGTCAATAGAGCCATCAGGATTTACATAAGAAGATGTTATACAATTCTTTTCTCCTTATAAAAGGCGCCTGTCATGCCGGACAAAAAACCAATTTTGTTTTCCACCGCCAGCTACGAATACCTGAAGAAGGCGATGATGGCGGGCGACCGGTTCGTCGACGGCTTGATCGCGCGCGGACAATCGAAAGACGGGCCGGTTTACGAAGACAAACCTTTCCCGGACGGCGAACGCTATCACCGCATCATGACCGAGGTCGCGGACCATGAAGTCATACTTCTCGGTGGCACAATCGACGATCGAGAAACAATGGAACTTCTGGATCTGGGGCAGGCGATTGTTGAGAAAGGCGCGCTGAGTCTGCTTTTGCTTGTTCCCTACTTCGGATATTCAACGATGGAACGCCAGGTGCTGCCGGGCGAAGTTGTAAAAGCGAAGAATCGCGCCAGACTGATCTCGGCGATACCGCCGGCAGCATTCAGAAATCGGATTTTGCTCCTCGATTTGCACTCGGAAGGAATTCCTCACTACTTCGAAAACAGCCTTGTCGCCTACCATCTGTACGCTCGCGACCTGATCATCGACGCCATTGTCGACGTTGTAAAAGAATGGCAGTCATCGGCACTGGTAGCGTCCGCGGTGGCAGACGGCAAAGGTTCTAAACCCTATGAGCGAGGCGGACGGTCCGACGAGAACTGGCTGGACGACGCCCACTTCACCCTTGCATCCACGGACGCGGGTCGGGCTAAATGGGTAGAATCACTCGCTCAAGACATGTCTGCACGCGGCATCCCCGTACACCCTGCGTTTATCATCAAACGCCGCACCTCCGGGGCTGAAACAGAAGTCGCCGACATCTCCGCAGACGTCGACGGAAAGTTTGTAATCATTTACGACGACATGGTGCGCACCGGCGGAAGCGCAATCAAGGCAGCCAAAGCCTATTTGAATAAAGGTGCCAGGGCAATCGCGTTGGTTTGCACCCACGGCGTCTTGCCAAAGGATTCGAAACAGCGCTTGAAAGACTCAGGCTGTTTCTTCAAAATCGTAGTCACCGACAGCCATCCCCGGGCGGTCGAACTGGAAGATGACTTCGTAAAAGTCGTGTCAATCGCCAGCCTGCTCGAAGAAAGCATCTTCAACCATCATTGAAGAGACATCAGAAAACTGATCGTATGATATGTTCATAACAAAATTAGAAGGCAACTTATGAAATCGGTGTCGTTGAAAAACAAACTTAAAAATCACGGATTTGTTCGCGTTGCAACAGCGACTCCGAAGCTCAAGGTCGGCAATGTGACCTACAACTGTGCCGAAATTATCGAGCTCCTGAAGCAGGCGGAAAATGAGCGCGCCGCTGTGGTTTTCTTTCCCGAGCTATCATTGACCGGCTACACATGCGCAGACCTCTTCCACAACTTTGAGCTTTTGCAAGGTGCGCTTGATGGGTTGGAAACCGTCCGAGCGGCCACCCTCAACGATTTCTCCGGTATCGCGTTTGTAGGCGTGCCGCTTCTCATAGACAACCTTGTATTCAACTGCGCTGTGGCGCTCAGCAATGGGAAAATTCTTGGTGCTGTTCCGAAAAGCTATCTGCCAAACGCAGGGGAGTTCTATGAGTGGCGCTGGTTCTCACCGGCAGAGTGCTCGGTAAATGACTCGATTTTGCTGGGTAGTGAAACAGTTCCGTTCGGAACCGACATTTTGTTCTCCGCAGACAACTTTCCCGGGCTGGTGATCGGGCTTGACGTGTGCGAGGACGGTTGGGCAGTCGACCCTCCGTCGTTGAAGCATGCCATCATGGGCGCCACCATTATCGGAAATCTGTCAGCAAGTCCAGAGTGGGTGAGCAAGCAAGAATACAGAAGAACTCTGTTCACGATGCGCTCAGCGACACTGCTTTCGGCATACGCCTACACTTCGTCCGGCGTTCATGAATCCACTTCCGACCTGGTGTTCAGCGGACATCAGTTAATTTGCGAAAACGGCTCTCTTATCGCTCAGTGCAAACCCTTCTCCAGAGACTCAAAGTTGACTGTCGCCGACATCGACATCGAACGACTCCTGGCGGATCGAATGAGAATCAAAAACTTCGCCGACGCCAGACGACGAACGAAAGAACGACTCAAGTATCGCAAAGCTCCATTCAAAGCCAATTTTGTGGAAGAGCCTTCAACCTTGATGCGCAAAGTCGATCCGCGTCCATTTGTGCCGAGAGATTCATTCGCGTTGAACGAACGTTGCGATGATATCTTCAACATCCAGGTAGCCGGGCTGGCGAAGCGGCTTGAGCAGCTCGGCAAAAATCCAAGCATCGTGCTCGGAATTTCCGGTGGTTTGGATTCGACTCTTGCAGTTCTCGTCGCATGCAGAACAATGGACCTGCTCGGACTGGACCGCACTAACATCCGCGGATTTACAATGCCGGGATTTGGTACGACGGAGCGCACAAAGAACAATGCTCTGGCGCTCATGAAGGAGCTTGGAATCAAGGTCGAGCCAGTTGCCGACATCAGAGCCGCATGCCTGGAAGAGATGCGGCAGATGAAACATTCTCCGTTTGCGCAAATAAATATTGATGAGATTTACAGCCAAGCCGCAAAGAAAGTAGAGAAATCCAAAGAGTTCACGATCGACGCTATCCAAACGGCGGCACAAGAACTCTTTTCCGATGCTTTGAGTAATCTTCCTGCAAACAGTCAGGACCTGGTTTTTGAAAACATTCAGGCCCGAATGCGCACGAAGATATTGATGGACTCCGGATTCGTACTTGGCACCGGAGACCTCTCAGAGCTCGCCCTGGGCTGGTGTACGTACAACGCCGACCACATGAGCATGTATAACGTCAACTCCGGAGTCCCGAAAACTCTTGTACGTTTTCTCGTAAAGTGGGCCGCAGAGCACCTCTTCGAAGGAGAGACCAGACGCATTCTTATCGATATTTTCGATACTGAGATTTCTCCGGAGCTCCTGCCTGCAGGCAAGGACGGCACCATTGCTCAAAAAACCGAAAGCTTGATCGGTCCATACGAACTTCACGATTTCTTTTTGTACAACATGCTGCGCTTCGGTTTCAGTCCAGAAAAAATTCTATTTCTGGCGAAACATGCAAAATTTCAGGGAGAGTACGACGAGAGCGAAACTCGCGTATGGCTCAAAATTTTCATTCAGCGCTTCTTCCGAAATCAGTTCAAGCGCAACTGTTTACCCGACGGTCCCAAGGTCGGCTCTATCTGCCTTTCGCCGCGAGGTGACTGGAGAATGCCGAGCGATGCCGATGAAACGCTCTGGTTACGTTGGGCTGAAAAAGATACTCTACCAATCGGTGCGAGTGAGACGAATACGCCGTTCAGCTCCCGTTCCACAACATCCAACTCGAATGGCAAAGGGTCGAAGAAACTCTTAAGAGTATTGCTACGCATTGATGAGCAGAATGACTTCATGCCCGGGGGGGCGCTCGCCGTCGCTGATGGCGACCAGATCGTAGACGTCTCCAACAGACTTGCCCTGAGCGGTTATTATGATCTAGTCGTGGATAGCATGGACGATCATCCTGTGGACCACGGATCATTTGCATCTCAGCATGACGGCAAGAAACCGCTGACAGACCGAGTTTCACTACACGGCATCGATCAGCAGCTCTGGCCGGACCATTGCGTCTCCGGAACACAAGGCGCTGAATTTCATCCGAAACTAGACCGCTCAATGGTCGCCATGACCGTCAAAAAGGGACAGGACAAGCGTGTCGACAGCTACAGCGCATTCTATGACAACGGTCGCCACGCCAACGTAGGCAACAAGAAGCAAAACCAGTTCCTGGGACAATCCACTGGATTGGCTGATTATCTGCGACAGTGCGCCGAAGAGCGCAAAGCAACTGCAATCCAAATCGACATCGTCGGTCTGGCTCTTCCCTTCTGCGTGACATACAGCGCGAAGGATGCACGAGAGGAAATGTATAAAGGCAGACCATTTGATGTGCGCGTAATTGCCGACGGCGTCAAGGCTATCGAACTGCAAGACGGCGATTTTGAGCGGTCGCTAGCGGACCTGAAAAAATCAGATATTGAAATTATCACAAGCAAAGACGTACTTGCCGAGCTCACAGCGAAACGCTGAAAGCCTTACTCTCAATATCAATGCGTGCAATCGCGCCAGGCAACTATTCACCTTAAATGTGGTGGGATTACGATGTGGCGTTTTCCTGATAGAGTTTGGCGCCTCATCCAAAAGACGCACGGAGACGGAGTTACAAGCAGGAATGGCAAGCGTTTTGCGCCCTTACCAAATATTCGACGAACGTTGATCGAGTGCCTAACAACGGAATAGGTTGTTGCCATCATCCATAACTCATCTCGAGTCGCGAACAAAACAAACCTTCAAGTCCCGCACAATAACCAGTTCAAAGCAAACTCCCAGCACTGAAGGTGTCGCCATGTCAGTCGCCCTGCGAACACTTACGCCACCGCTGACAGTGCTGCATTAATCGGCCCACAAAGCCGTTCAACATAAAGGAAGCGCATGCTTTCCTCCCTCCTAATCGACTGGTCCTTCAGTCGTTTTACATAAACGGCTTCGAGCCGCGGCAGGGGTTCAGCCCCTATCTTGTTGTTTCCCAACTCGTTTCAAACTGGAGACGTCAATGAAGAACTGCATCCGTTGCCGCAAAGAGATCCCCGCCGAGCGCGTGGAGGCCCTGCCGGAAACCGAGCTGTGCATCAAGTGCAGCGAGGCGGTGGGCGGCGATTTCATCCTGGTAGCGCACAACGAGCGCACCAGCAAACCGGGCAGCATGAAGCACAACTACGGCGGCGTGTCCGTCAAGTTGGTGCGTCGGCACATCGCCCCGCTGCCTCCCGAGAACTAAACAGTGCTCGGGCGGTGGCGCCCTGTTTTCGCAAAGTCGCCAGGCGAGCAGCACGCCTGGCGACTTTGCACCCAGCCCATTTGCTACTATCTAATATCGTGCTCGTCAAGTCCCCAATGACTTGTCCGTAGAGGCTTTGCGAGACTTCCCTCTCCTAACGAATCCAATTTGTCTATCGTACGATGCCGGAATTTCGAAATTCCGGCATTCCAGGATAGACAAAATCGTCCTTTCAAAAACACGAATTTCCAGTATCCCTCTGGCAAAGCCTCTTTCGAAGCCACGTCGATATTAGGTTCTATAGTAGCAAAATGGGGGAAAGACGGAGGCGAAAAGTCGCCTCCGTCCGTTTCAGTCGTCGCTAATCAGCGCCGGCCGCCGTGGTCACGACCGTCGTGCCCGCCGCGTCCGCCATGATCGCGACCGTGGTCGAGACCACCGCGCCCCGGAAAGCCACGGTCCGGCTGGCGATGCGGCGGGTCGCGGAAGACCGGAGGACGATGCACCGGAGGCTGGCGGAGTACCGGGCCGCGGTACACCGGATGGTTGCGCCAGTAAGGGTCATAGCTGCGGTAGTGCCCGTCGTGACGATGCCAGCCGCGATTGGGAAACCAACCGCGATCGCACCAGACACGCGACCCGCCAGACCAGTAGAAGTACAACCCGACGGAGTTGTCCCTGTAGTAGTACCGGGCGCCGTCGTACCAGTAGTCGATGTCGACCACCACGGAGGTGCCCTGATCCACGACAATCGCGTCGCTGCCATAGACCGGAGCAGATGGGTAACCGTCGTAGGCGTAGTAGGTACCCGCACAACCGGACAGAAGCGAGACCAGGAGGGCGCCTGCGCCGAGAGTCAAAAGTGTTCTCTTCATACGTTCGTGATTCCTTTTGATTCAAAACCTTGAACCGAGGTCGATTGCAGATTCCGCTGATCTGCAGTCGATGATTTCTGAAGTAACTTCAGTTCTTGCGACAGCGGTATCGCAAGAACATCATGTTCGGCTAATCACAGCAGAGCAGAACCGAGACGACCCGCAGAAGCCAAATCGCGAGCTCTTCCTTACGGGTCAATCGAGGCACTCGAAACCGATGCTGCTCCACCGGACCATGACTGGCCGGCAATGAAGCTAAAAAACTAACCTGAAGCTGTTTACGAAATTAAAACCAATGCAGCGCTTCAAGATGACAAGAAGTCATGTGTACTTTGGATATTATTGACCGCCAAAATAAAAAGCAAGCTGGAAACACTAAACCTGTTTGATTCTTTCCAGCTCTCAAACCGTATTTGCCTGCAGGCGGCTGGCTTCAGGTCTGAAACAGACCGCTAGCGTAGCTCGCAGCGGCTCACCGCCCAGCGTTACACTCACCTGGGCGGCGAACTAGAAATGGTGTCGAAGGCATATAAAGACTGCTAGATGACCGATAAGACCAAAGGTGTATTTATCTCCTCATAATTAGGGTATGTAAAATTCGAATCCTCGGCTCAATTTTTCTGGCGGTGGGCGAGGGAGGAAAAGCTGAGTAGCGATAATACAGACAAGAAAAAAACCGGTGCAGCTTCCAACGAAGGGAAAGACGCATCGGGTCTGTCGTTCTCTATTCCTCCAGACGACTTGATTTTCGGAGAAGGCGAAGAGAAGGCAGATGTCTCGATTAAGCCTATAACGCCCAAAGAGGACCGCAGCGGCGCGGGTTGGAGCTACAAGCGCGACGCTTCGGAACCGCCGGTTTCCGGCTCATCCTCCGGTCCGGCTCCTGTTCCGGTACCTCCGCCGGCACTCTTCGGAGGACCAACTCCACCTCAAGACGCTGCCCAGTCGCCCAGACGCAGCGCAACAAATTTGCCGGGAGCCGGAGCACCACCACCGCCCCCTCCGCCACCCAGCTTCAACTGGGCAGCACCAACTGCGACACCATCACCGTCGCCGGATAAGACAGCGACCAGCGGCTTAGGAGGTTTAAACCTTCCAGACTTAGAGAACGATCTTCCCGCTCTGGCTGGCGAACCTCCAGCATTTCTGGCGACACCACCGTCCTTCGGACTCAGCACTCCCGCCACCACAGATGGTGCACCTCCCGGATTTGGCGAGCCACCAAGTTTCGGAGCCACGACATCCGACAGTTCCTCCGATCCTGCTCAAGCCAGGACGCCGCTGTCGAAACGGCCACCAGCCAGAGGTCGAATTCATTCCGATATCCATATCAATGAGCACCACCTTGAGCAGCCCGCTGCGCCTTCGAGCGATGCCGGTCTATCCCCATTCGCCCCCCAGACTTCCCCTGGTGGGCCTTCGCCCTTCGCTCCCTCCGCTCCAGCTCAATTAACGCCAGGACCCGCGCAATCACCGTTCGCACCTCCTGCGAGCTCCGAGCCGGCCGCTGTTTCACCTGTGACCGCGCCGCCGGCAGCGACACCTGCCCCACCACAACCACCGCCGCCAGCAGCCCCAGCACTATCATCGCCACCGGAACCAGCACTACCGCCGCCACCGGCACCGCCGGTACCACCACCAATTCCCCCGTCAGTCTCTTCGCAGCCGCTGCCACCGCCAATTCCTCCGCCTCCGGAACCTAAAGCTCCGGTGAAGCAGGAACAACGCCCCCGCACCGAGCAAAAGCCTCCAGCGCAACCCCAGCAGCGCCCACAGCTCTCATCGCAACAAAGACCGACCACCTCGCCGCGCAGTCAAATCGACGACAAGGCACTTCCAAAGCCGAAGGCGTTTGGGCAAATAATGCCCACCTCCAAGAAAGGTCCTGACCAGCCTCTGCGTCCTTCTGACCCTGGTCGGCATTCGCCTCCGCAGCCGGGACCAGGGAAAAACATTTTCACCGTTATCGGAGAAAACGACACGGTTTCACCGCCTGAACCAAAGCGCGTTCCGTTCCCGGACGACAGCATCATGCCCGGAAGTGGAATGCAAGCAGAACCACCGAACTGGCAGAATTCTCAGAGCAGCGGCACATACCGCAGCGGCATCACACCTGAATCTCCGAGCGCTCCTCAAACGGGCTTCGACAACCTTCCGACAGACGATTGGAAGTTAGACGACTTAGATCAGAGGAGCGAACCGACCGGAACATCAAGCTCCCCGCAATCGCCCTTCGCACCACCGGAAGTGGCACAAAGCTCTCCGTTTGCCCCGGAGACGGGAAGCGGAGAAGAGAGAAGAACAGTCATTCCATTCCCTGACGAATCTGCCGTTTTCATGCCCCCGCAAGGAGCCGCACCACTTGGCACACCAGGCAGCGCGACCGGTTTCGGAGAAGAGCAGGATTCGAATTTTGGATATTCGCAGTCGGGTTCGGATTATGCACAGCCGGATTTCGGCGATGCTCAGCGTGATCAAAGTTCCCCTGACTCTGAGTTTTCCGAACCAGGTTTTGAACAAGAGCCCGCTCCAACAGCGGCAGAACAAGAGAACACTGGAAACAAAGGCGTACCGAACAGCAAACAATTCAGAGAAGCATGCCTCGCTTCGAGTACCGCAGACTCAGCCATGGCGAACGACAATTTCAAGGTCGCCATGCCTCTGTACAAGAAGGCGCACAAGCAGTTCAAAAAGGCCGATGCCACAGACTCGCAAGAGTTCGGAAATTGCCTGCATAAACTTGCGGACTGCTACTACCACACTGAAGAATACGAAGAAGCCCTCGCGCATTACGAAGAGTTCATTGAGTGGTCTAAACATCGCAGCACACAGCCTGACGTCTTAACGGTTGTAGTTAATTTGAAACGCGCCCGCACCTTCCAAAAACTTGACCGCGTAGATGACTGCGATCGCGCGTTTCACGAGACGGTAACAATGGCAAACAGAGCACTGCCTGTTTCCCACCCATTATTCACCGTTGTTTACAACAGCTACATCAGCATGCTCAAATTCTCCGGAAATGCAGCCGACAAGCTGACACAGGTCGAGGAACAGTTCGCAGAACGGATGATGACGTCATCACGGACGGTGGCAATTCCTGAAGACTTACAAGAAGAACTGAGCGCCTGGACAGACCTTGAAAAGGCTGATCAAGACAGACTTGAACGCAATCGACAATTGAAACTATCGCGCCATATGTTTCAAAATGAGCGGTCTCGGCCAGGTCAAATGGTTCACAGCATAACAGGCTCCGGTGCGTTCAAAACTATCGTCATAGTGGTCGTTTCGCTACTTCTGATCGGCAGTATCTCCGTGATGGGATTCGGTGCCTACATGCTGCTCGATCAATCGGGCGACAAAGCCGCAGAATCAAAAGACCTGGCAGATCCGGCACTAGGAGCCTACGTCGGCAAAGTTTATAAATCAGCGGACGGATTAAAAACGCTGACAATTAAGAAGGATGGAACTGCAACATTTGTTTTTGGAAACGATTCCGCCACCTTCGCCGCCGCTGCCGGCGCCCCCAAAGAGGGCATTGCAGAAGATCTGCGGAAGATGATGTTCGGCAAAAACAATTACATCGTCGAGGAAGTTCAAAAGGGTTTCCGCGACAAAGATGGCACCATTCTCTACGCGGAAGATTCAAAAAACCTGCGAATCACAACCGACATGCAGAATATCGCCGATCTCGCCAACTATTATTATTCGAGGCACCAATCTCAATATCCGAAAAAACGCAAAGACTTCAGCGAAATGGGTCCTGACGTAAAGTGGGAAAACCCGCTCGGGCAGTCAATTAAACCAATCATCAAGGCGCATGAGTTTGAGAAATATGATGGTGATGTTGCGTTCTCCGAGAATCTAGACAAGTATCGCAAAGGTAAGAAAATCTTCGAACAGGACGGCAAAACAGGCGCACCGCCCGGGCTCATAGAATGCCTGAGCATCGTGCCTTTCGACGAATACCACACCGAAGACGGTGTTTCATTCATGGTGCGCGCGTACGATTCGAACGGCAAATTCCTGACGTCCAGCATTCCGGGCGAAGTGTTCGTTATCTGCCAACGCAACGGCGTCAAACATACCGTGGTCAAAGCAGAAGATATCAAATCCCCCGTCAAGGACAGCAGCAAAACCACAGCCTATTTCAAGTTGATGTCCGGAAGTAAGAACTAGAACCGGGAGCACTTTTGCCTACGCCACAATGCCGACCTGACCATTCCTACTATACTCGACAGGACTTACAACTAGACAGGACGAGGGTTTCGGGCTTTTCGCTCGCACTGGGAGCACTTTTGTCTACGCCACAATGCCGGATTTCGGCAAAAGCGTCATTGCCACGTAGCCAAACCGAAAGTTTTCTGAGATTCACGCGACGAGAATCGGCGCAAACCCTGGAGGCATCGACCTCTACAAAACACCTCAGATACGGACTTTTATAGTAGACAATGTGGGGAGAGGCGACGGGGAAAACGCTTGTTTCCCCGTCGCGTAGAACTCAGACAGTGCGCAGACTTTCGTACACCAGGTAGATACCTTTGAGCGTGAGCTCGCTGTCGATCACGTTTACCAGCTTGCGGCGGCGTCCGGCGTTGACGAGCGGGACCACGAGTTTGCCATCGCCGCCGGTGGCGACAACGACAGTATCATTTCCGAGCTCCCGGCGAGCTTGTTCGGCATACGCGCGGGCGATGCCCACGGTAGCCAGAAGAACGCCGTTATCCATGCAACTGGGCGTGTCCTTGCCCAGAGCGACGGTGGACGGAGTCGTGCTCGCAGCGTGGTCGAGCAGGGCGCAGCTTCTCGCGAGCGTATCGCGAGTGTGTTTGAGACCTAGAGTAAAAAGCGCGCCCTTGAACTTGCCGTCACGATCGACAGCCGTCAGGGTGATCGCGGTTCCCAAACCGATTACGGCCACCGGTTTGCCACAGGCGTGAAGTTTCACGGCGGCGGCGGCAGCAGACACAAGGTCAGCGCCGAGTTCGGCATTGGCTTCGAAGACATTCTGCGAAACTGCATCGACAACGAACAGCTTGCGCCCGGCTGCCTGACAGAACTTGGTCACGGCATCGGTCACCGACGGTGCTACCGAGGCAAGCACTACCGGCAAGTTAGAGCGCAACAAAGCGCTTCTGGTCTTGCTTTTGGCGTGCCTTGTCAAATAGCTCCACTGTTCCAAAACAACGCCGTCTTCGATGACGGCGCATTTGACGCGTGTGTTGCCGGCGTCAACGGCGAGGATTTTTGACATATAGTCACTCCCGAACGGCGGGGCGACCGAGATCCCGAGATTGAACCAGTCAATCGTCGAGCATCGTCGGCGCCCCGCCTACTTGAATTGGAAGAGATACACGCGACACCACAAGTGGTGCCACCTTCACCCTCGACCGTCAGTCGAAGGTTTACTTCGAGTCGCTGCCGGTCTTGCCTTCGTCTTCACGAATGCGCCGCTCGATCTCCGCACGGGCTTCAGCCGGCGTGCGCTTTTGGCGCTTCGGCGCCGACGGAGTGGCATCTGGAGCGGTGTCACCGGCGGTGGCATCACCCGAAGAGCTGTTACCGGCATCCGCATCGTCAGCGCCGTGCTTCTCGCCATCGCAACCACAATCGTGGTGCTCGGCTTCGGGCGCGGGCTTGGGCGGCGTCGGCGTTTCCGCGGAGCGAGCGCTCTTCCTGGCGGAGTCGCCGCCGGTGAAGAAGTCGATGATGCTCTTTGCGCCGACGAAGAGGAAGTACAGGTACGAGGCACCGGCCAGCAGTCGGACGGGCATGGCGCCGAGGAACATCGGCGAAGACATCACGCCGGCCAGCATGACCACACCGACGAACGAGATGGTGAGCGCGTTGTTCTTGCTCAGCCCTCGGTCGACGAGAAACTGATAAACCCGCTTGCTCGTCGAGGCCACGCCGATGAGCAGCGGGATGACGAGAATCAGGCTGAAGGACCACATTCCACCCATGGTGATATTTCCTTTTCGGAGTCAGAGTTGAGAAGGAACTGAGAGCCGGAGCGCATGCAGCGACTCCGACTCTCAGCCGAGTGATTGACGTCAGTTACGAGCTGTTTTACAGCCCGAGCGAGACCAGCACCTTCAGGAAGGCGCCGGGTTGCAGCGTCACCCATGCCAGCAGCGCCGCTAGAGCTGCGTAGGCAGTCGCGTAACCGACCCTGGTGAGGAGCGACACGCGGAAGAAGGACGGGGCGACATCGGCTTGCTGATTGCGCATCTGAATCGCCGTCCAGGCTTCGCGCAGAATCAGGGCCGCCATGATGATGTTGAACAGGTTGAGCCCGATCTGCATCATGAAGTAGATGAACAGCGGGATACCGAGGAAGTACATCCGGCGTTCGATGGCGAGCGAAATCTTGCCGCCGTCGAGGGGCTCGAGCGGGACCAGATTCAGCAGGTTGATGACCACGCCCCAGATGCCGAGCTGGAAGAGCAGAGCCCCTCCGAGCACGTATCCGAGCGTAAGCGCGATCAGACTGGCGATGCCGCCGATGAGCGGGCCGGCAAAGGCGACGAAAGCTTCGTCGCGGGCGTTGGCGCTGTAGCCATTCAGGCGTACCATTGCGCCGAGCGGCGTGAAGACGGGCAGAGAGACGCTCATGCCCTTCATGCGAGCCGCGTAGAAGTGCCCCATCTCGTGAATGAAGATGAGCACGAGAATCCCGATTGCCATCGGAAGCGACCTGGTCAAGAGGAACCAGAACGCGACCGAGATAACAAACGAGATAAGCGAAGTTTGGCGTTCGTTATTCATTTTTGAACCTTTCGCGACGCACGTTGCTGTTTCGACTCCGAGTCGAGAAGCAAAATGCGCCTGTTCGTTCGATCCGAGCATCTGTAAGAAGGCGTTAACGTTACCGACCCGGTGTTAGCGTTCTTCGAGTGATAGGATGTTGTGGGCAACACGACTGGGAAACGTCAATGTCGAACAACAACAACTACCGTGAAGACCGCCCGTGGGGCACTTTCATCATTCTTGACGATCTGCCGTACACCAAAGTCAAGCGACTGGTAGTCAATCCCGGACAGCGCCTCAGCTATCAGAGCCACAAATTGCGCGCCGAACACTGGGTTGTCGTACGAGGCGTAGCGACCGTCACCTTGGATGACGTGACGAAAGAGTATCGCTACGGAGACCACGTTTTCGTCGGACGGGGAGTCAAGCACCGCATCGCCTGCTTGGGCGACGAGCCGGTCGAAATCATCGAGGTCCAAACGGGAGAAGCCTTCCCGGAGGAAGACATCGTCCGCTACTCCGACGATTACAGCCGCAGCTAGACTCGCACATCTACGCTCACGCTAACGCCTTCCATGAGCTGCTGGATTAGCTCGAGAAAGAGAGTTGCAGCCGGCAGGCACACGCCTGGCACGGTTCAAGAAACAGCTTGCAGCCGATCCGCCTGTAGCGGTGCGGAAAACACCTCACGCGCAGTCACGCGCCAGAGAGCCGCCTCAGGTGGAAGCCAGCAGCAGGAGAACAACCGCAGTGCCGTTGTTCAGCACATGCGCGATAATTGGGACGTACAGGCTACCAGAGCGTCGATACGACTCCGCCAGGATTGCTCCCGCGACGAAATATGCGATGAAACCGCTCAGATTGAAGTGCATCAGCGCGAACGCCGAAGCGCTCACGACAAGCGCCACCACGTCGGCCATGACCCTACCTGCGGTGCCCCTGTTCGACAGAGCGCTACGCGTCATGTTGTACAGGAAGCCGCGGAACACAAGCTCCTCGAAGACCGGACCGACGACCACCAACGCTGCGAGCGCGTAGAGCGGCCACCCGGAGAGCGCCTTGAGAAAGTCGGCGGCGGGATCGACCACATCGGGCATCGGGACGAAGCTTATGAGCTTGTCGACGCCGATGATGACGAGCCACGTGACGACGCCGCGCCAGAGGGCCGACCACTTACTGCCTTTGAGACTGTCGAGGTTGAGCCCGACAATCTTCTTCAGGCTGAGCTTGTCCTTGCCCAGTTGTCGCTTCAAATACCAGACTTCCGCTCCGAAACCGCAGAAGAAGCTGACAATCGAAGAGATCACCAGGAACGGCAGGTAATGGTCGGTCATGATGCGGTGAGGCAGACCTTCGTCCACCAGCGACGTCAACATCACACCCGCGATGAGCGCGAGAGCAGAGGCGAAAGTGACCACGAAGTAAATGACGAGCGCGACACCGTAGGTCTTTGCAGACTTGCCGAGGTCCCACGGGAAATCAGTTTTGAGACGCGCGACAGGATGGAAAATCGCATCCCATGCGCGACTCAGAAGCGTTTTGTTTTTCATGCTGGAATTCCCGACCTGCTGCTAGCAAAACAGCAGATCTGTAACGTTGACTGCGCAAACCCTTTGCCAGACAGGTGTTTCGGTTTAGCGACAGCGAAATAGCGTTAAACCCCACCGCACAACAAGTGAGATGAGGACTAAATTTCTGAGGGAAAAATCAGAGCTGTGGCAATAAGTTTGGGGGGACGATAGGAACAAGCGAAGCTTACTGAATCAAGTTCTTGTTGAACAAACGCGAAGCTACTTCTCGCACGCGTTTATAACTAAGTCTTGTTTCATACTGCGAACTTTGGCTCTGATTAGAGGAGTTTAGAAAAACTGGAAAGTGATTAACAGTGCGCGACAGAAAGATCAGGTCCCATGCTTGAAGCTACTTTCTTGATTAAGGGAAACAGATAGCGGTCCTTGCGCGAGCACCCGAATCGCTACTCTCCGATGAAAAAACAACAGATGTGTGAAAAACAGCACAAAAATCCTCGAAAACGGCCTCGTTTTTTACACACTCCGCCAGAGCGACTCGTTTTTCTGTCTAAGCGCACTCAATTCGTACTCACCGATGAAAAAGCGGACCTCACCGATGAAAAACAGCAGATGTGTGAAAAACAGCACAAAAATCCTCGAAAACGGCCTCGTTTTTTACACACTCCGTCAGAGCGATTCGACCTCACCGATGAAAAACAGCAGATGTGCGAAAAACAGCACAAAAATCTTCGAAAACGGCCTCGATTTCTGCACACTCCGGTCAGAGCGATTCTTTTTTTTCGAGAGCGATTCGTTTTTTCGTTTCTAAAGCGGACCATGCGACCAGTTGATGGTCGCCGATGAATAGATTTCTGGCCCGGTCTGTGTCAGAGCGGGCCACTTTTCATTCATGCGAACCGATTGTGACTCTCGGACAGCTGGTTGGGTTTCAAACCGTAGCCGCGCTGATAACAGGCTGGTACGACAGTATCGGATTGTCGCGCCCATAGAGCGAAGTTAGCTCTTTCAACTTGTGCGTCACTTCGGGCGTGAGCGCATCAGCTTTCATGCGCCAAGCCCAGTTCCCTTGCTGTGAGGCAGGCAAGTTCATGCGCGACGAGGAACCTAAACCGAGAACGTCCTGCATCGGAATAATCGCGATTGCAGAAACAGACGCAAAGGCGCTGTGAATGAAGTCCCAGTTGATGTTTTTTCCATCGGACTTGAGATATTTCAAACAACGTTCGCGCTCGAAATCAATCTGCTCTTGCGTGCGCGAAGAACCCGCTCCTGCCTGACTGTTGAACCAACCGATAGCGGTATCGTTATCGTGCGTTCCCGTGTAGACAACAGAGTGGGGGATGTAGTTGTGCGGGAGGTCGATGTTGCAAGCGTCGCCCCCAAACGCCATTTGCAGGATCCGCATGCCCGGGAATTCAAACGAATCACGCAGCTCTTCCACATCCGGCGTGATGACACCAAGGTCCTCGACAATGATTGGAAGCGTGTCGCCAAAGTGTTTCTGCAAGGCGGTGAAAAACTCAGTGCCTGGAGTTGTAACCCATTTGCCCTTCTGAGCAGTGGTTTCACCGTACGGAATCTCCCAGCTCGCGGCAAAGCCTCTGAAGTGGTCGATACGAATGACGTCGACCATTTCGAGCGACATTTCCATGCGACGAATCCACCAACCGAAATTATCTTCGCGGATGTTATCCCAGTTATAGAGCGGATTTCCCCAGAGCTGCCCGGTCGCGCTGAAATAATCCGGTGGCACTCCGGAAACTACAATCGGCACTCCGTCTTCATCCAATTTGAAAAACTCAGGATATCGCCACACATCGACAGAATCGTAAGCAACGAAGATCGGCAGGTCGCCTACAATCGCGACCTTCTTTTCGTTTGCGTACTGCTTCAGTTTCATCCACTGTTTGAAGAACAAGTACTGGTAGAATTTGCGCTCCTCGATTTCCTCCCCGTGCGCCGCTTCGACTTTCGCGAGTGCGGCTTCATCTCGCTTGGCCAACTTCGCGTCCCACTTGTCCCAGGACTGTCCGGCGTTCTTTTCTTTGATAACGCGGAAAAGGGCGTAGTCGTCTAACCACCAGTGGTTCTTCTGGCAAAATGCAAGAAAGGCGGTCTGCAAGCCGGTGTCCGTAGATTTTTTAAAATTACGGAAAGCCTGCGCCAACAACGCGTTTTTGTAGTCGATCACCTGACCGTAACTGATGCGCTCGTCGTCATCAGACTCAGGCGGTGAAGCAACATCGTCTTCTTTGAGGAAACCATCTTCAACCACATCGTCAAGGCTTATGAACAGCGCATTTCCTGCGAATGCCGATAAGCATTGGTAGGGTGAGTCACCAAATCCGGTCGGTCCCAGAGGCAAGATTTGCCAGATGTGCTGCCCGGAGTCAGCGAGAAAGTCAATGAACTCGTAAGCTTCCTTGCCGAGATCGCCGATTCCATACTTGCTCGGAAACGAGCTCGGGTGCATGAGTATTCCGCTGGAACGTGGAAATTTCACAGTTTGGTTTCCTTCTCTAAAACGCAGTAGTCCCGTCGATTTTGTGACTCGCTCGAAGCGCACCACAAGCCTTTCATCAAGATTAAGGCTATCACTTTCTCGGTTATGCCATGCCCGAAGCGAGAAGAAACTGAAGAAGTTGCACTTAAAACAAAATTTTTGTCGATAAACTCACTGAGTTCCAAAAGATCAAAAGAAAGGCCCGATCAGAATAATCTTCTAGGCGAAATCCCGGTTCCCGCCTGGCTTTGGAAAGTTTTACGAAACCCGCACCAGTAGCCAAGAAAGCTCGCTTGCGCTAATTGCGACAGAGTTTAACCTCCATTAATTCTACTCGTTTTGAATACTCTCTTTGAGGTTTAAACATCTCGCCAGGCGCGCGAATGTGCCACGCAGTCAAGAGCAACGGCACAAAAACCGAGGCGGGCGGCGCCAGACGACGACAGGTTGCCAGTCTTTTCTTGGCAACCTCGTCTATGTTAGCAATGACTTACATATCCAATTTCGATTTCCAGCGAGTCCAGAAACCAACCGCAGAAACGCTGACTACTCACCAAGATTCAGCTAATCCTTCCGAGGATGCGTATTGGTCTTGTCTCTCGCGAAAGCGCAAACTCCGGTGACGCCCCCAAAGTGTCGCCGCTACGAAAGGCGCGTTCTCGTCAACGAGCGCGTCATTCAGTGCACGCCCGGCTCTCCGTCTGAGCGCAGCCCCTGCACAACTCTAAACCGCCTGAAGTGATTCACGCGACCTAGCACCACGACTGCCTTTGACGGTTGTGGGTGTGGCACTGATTGAACAAGTTTCGTTGACGATTAACGCGCTTCTCCCACGAGCAGCGCGTTTTCAATTTTGAACCGAAAGGAGCCAAAACATGAAAACGATACACATCTCGATCAACGCGATGTGCTCGCTGCTCGTGGGTGACCCCTACAACCCCGGCAGCCAGCCATCCCAAGACGCACGCGCTAAGGCTCGTGCGTACTTCACGGCAATGAAACAGAAGGGCGTCGATGGCATCTCCGCCGACTTCTGGTGGGGCCAGATTCAGCCCGAATCCGGTCCAATCGACTGGAGCAAACCCGGCGCCGCCTACTACGACTGGCTCGTCGACACGATCATCGAGTGCGGACTCAAGGTGGTCCCCATCCTGAGCTTCCATCAGTGCGGTGGCAACGTCGGAGACGACGTCTACGTGCCGATTCCGAAGTGGGTCTGGGAAAAGCTGCAGCGCATCCTGGGCGACGCGAACTTCGCCAAGTTCAAGTCGGAACAGGGAAATCTCTGCGAAGAGTACGTGTCGTTCTGGGCAACCCACCTGGTTCTCGACGACTACGCCGCCTTCGTGAAGTCCTTCCGTGACCACTTCGCTGACCGCGCTGCGCACATCAGCGAGATCAACATCAGCCTGGGGCCGGCCGGCGAACTCCGCTACCCGTCCTACAACAGCCACGACAAGGGTGTCGATTATCCGACTCGTGGCGCGCTGCAGTGCTACTCGAAGCTGGCCGTGGACTCGTTCCGCGACTGGGTGCTGAAGAAGTACGGAACGCTGGATGGCGTCGACAAGGCCTGGGGCACCGCGACGGCGAAGGGGCAACCCATTCTGCCGCCGAGCAATCCGCTCCAGTTCTTCACCGACCGCAACCACGTCAACATGCAGTACGGGATGGACCTGTTCGACTGGTACGCCAACGTGCCTCAGGACCATGCCCGCATGGTTCTGAAGAAGGTGTTCGAGATTTTGGCGGCCGACGATTCCCCGATGAAGGGCATCGACATCGGCGTCAAGGTTCCGGGCATCCACTGGTTGACGGGAACCTGGGAGTTCAACGCCCAGATCGCAACCGAGAAGCTGCAGGCGGAGCTTGCGAACATCTGTGCTGAGCAGGCCCGCAACTTCGACGGCAAGACCGACGCCGCAACCTATGGCGACCAGCTCGCGAAGAAGCTTGCGCAACACGTGCGCACTCGGACCAAGACCTGGAAGCCGGTGGAAGATGGTGGTTCGATCAAGCTGGGCAGCCGCCTGGCTGAGCTCGCTGCCGGCCTCATCCGCACCTCGGACAGGGCTGACTGGGAGAGCGACGAAGCCGGTCGCGGCTATCGCCCTCTCATCAAGCTCTTCGCCGAGTTCGAGGGCAACAAGAACAGCCGACTGGTCATGCACTTCACCTGCCTGGAAATGGCTGACGGTGAGGGCGCTGAGCGGAACGCGAATTCGGTTGCTCAGTCTCTCGTGTACTGGGTCGGTGCGGAAGCTCACCGGCAGGGCGTTCCCATCAAGGGAGAAAACGCCGTGTCGTGGAATCTGCCTCTGCCCGGCGCATGGGAGCGGATGCGTCAGCACCTGCTCGACGCAAGCCTGGATGCGAATGGCGTCCGTCAAGGCTGGTTCGAGGGTCTCACGATCCTCCGCATGAACCACGTCGCCGACGACCCGGTGGCCGCTGCGGAGATGGTGAAAACCACAGCCTACGCAGCGCAGCTCAACGGCGCCCTGTCGAAGCAGTCCAAGTCCGCGCGGACCCGTGCCGCCGGCAAGCCCACCACGCCACCGCCTGCGGTGAAGCCTGGAGAGAAGATTGCCTGAGCCAGCCGTGAGGCTCGCGTAAGGCGAGTTTGCACCTGGAGAGGAGCGGTCGCCGACGAACATCGGTGATGCGCTCCTCTTCGGCGTGCGAGCTGAGAACCGTAGAGTACACGCGCTCCTCCAACACCCTGGGGAGCGGCTCCGTGTTAACCGAGGGTCAGAAGGGGAGTTCTATTATGAAAAACAGAATTATAGACGAACTCGTAACTGCCGTCGGCTCCCCTGAGCCTCTCGGAGCTACGGTTCAGACAACCGGCATCAACTTCGCCGTCCGTTCGGGCGCCGACTCGATGTCCATCAACCTGTTCGCTCACGCCGATGATGTCGAGCCCAAGAAAGTGGTGCCGATGCACAAGACGGGCGACGTGTTCCACGTCTTCGTCGAGAGCCTGGGCGATCGCACGATGTACAACATCACCGCCCATGGTGCCTGGGAACCCAAAGCCGGCAAGCGCTACAACGCCGGAATCCAGCTCATCGACCCGGAAGCACGGATGGTGACCGGCACTCGCAACTGGTTCGCACCGTTCGGTTACGACAACAGCAACCCGCAGGACCCGGACCGCCATCTGCGCATGGGACCGAAACCGACCACCGCGACGCCGAAATGCGTTGCGCTGGCGAGTTCGACTTTCGACTGGGAAGGCGACACGGCGCCCGATACGCCGCTCGTCGAAACGGTCGTCTACGAAGTCGCCGTCGCAGGCTTCACCGGTCACAAGAACAGTCCGGTCAAGAAGTTCCGCGGCACCTACCTCGGTTTCATCGAGATGATTCCGCACCTCAAGCGGCTCGGCGTCACTGCGGTCGAGCTTCTGCCGGTGATGTCCTGGTACCGCAAGACGCAGTTCAAGGACCCGGTCACCGGCGCGGAACTGGAGAACGAGTGGGGCTACATGACCATCGCGTTCGGCGCGCCGGACGAAGGTCTCGCCACCATCCCCGGTGCCGAAGTCAACGAGTTCAAAATGCTCGTTCGGGCTCTGCACAAGGCCGGCATCGAAGTGATTCTGGACATCGTGTTCAACCACAGTCCGGAATCCCACGAGTACGGTCCGACTCTGAGCCTCCGCGGTCTGGACAACAGGACGTACTACCTGCTGGTGCCCAACCAGCTGGACAAGCACTTCCTGGAGGACGGCAGCCTGCCGCTCAACTACTCCGGCTGCGGCAACACCCTCAACTGCAACGAGCCGCACGTGCGCGCCCTGATTCTGCGCGTGCTGCGACGCTGGGTCGAGGAGTTCCATGTCGATGGCTTCCGCTTCGACCTGGCAGCGGTCTTCGGCATCGACTGCGACCTCTCGGTCAAGCCCGATGCTCCGGTGATCGTTGAAATCGCCAGAGACCCCGTTCTCCACAAGGTGAAGCTGATCGCCGAACCGTGGAGCGTGGGTGTTTATCTCATGGGGCGCTTCCCGGCTCCGTGGTCGGAATGGTGCGGTCGATATCGCGACACCGTGCGTGCCTTCGTTCGAGGCGAAGCCGGCCAGGTCGCGATGCTCGCCACGTCGCTCGCCGGTTCGCAAGACTGGTTCGGCGATGGTTCGCGCCGTCGAGTGCCAGTCAACTTCGTCACCGCCCATGATGGCTTCTCGTTGTGGGACCTCGTGTCTTACGACAACAAGCACAATGTGGCGAACGGGGAAAACGGCAACGATGGCGAAAGCCACAACCGGAGCTGGAATTGCGGCTACGAAGGCGACCTCGCCAACGCGCCGTTGTCGGACGACGAGAAGAAACGCATCGACGCGCTGCGCCGCAAGCAGGTCAAGAATTTCCTGACCCTGCTCATGGTCAGCCGCGGTGTGCCGATGATCGTCTACGGCGACGAGATGGGTCGGACCAACGGCGGCAACAACAATCCGTGGTGCCAGCACGAGCTCAACCAGCTTGACTGGAACCTGCTCGAGCAGAACCCGGATCTATTCCGTTTCGCCAGCATGATGATCGATTTCCGCAAGAGGCACTACCTCGGCGGACGCGGGCACAAGCCGGTCTTTCGGCCGCTCGCGTGGCACGGCGTCGCACCCAACAAGCCGGACTTCAGCACGGGCACTCGATTCATCGCAGTCGAGCTCGGGCAGTTCACGGCTCAAGGCGTCGACCCGGACCAGGCGGTCTACGTTGCGACGAACGGTTACTGGGAGCCGATTCCGGTAAAACTGCCTGCCGGTAACTGGCACCGCATCGTCGACACGAACCTCGCTTCCGGCGCGGACATCGTGGAAGACGACAACGCCACCGCTCTTGGTGGCGAGTACATCCTGCAGCCGCGCTCGACCATCGTGCTTGTGCGGAAGTAGGAACGGCTGTGCGCCGGAGACTCTGCAGCAATGCAGCCTGTCTCCGGCGCGACGCGCTCGGGATGCAAATCCACGCGCGAGGTGGCAAGCGATGAGCTTGCCGTGGACAGTGAGAGCCGTCATGTCAAACGACTGACGACTCGGGATTCTCTAACAACGGCTCCGCGGAATGTTTCCGCGTCGCCAAACCCAGACCAGACGAACCGAGGGAAGTTCTTCCTCACAACCGGAGAAAAAATTATGTCCAACAAGCAGCAGCACCTGTCTTGCGTCGCCCGCGGCAACGGCTTCATCCCGGTCGCCGACGCCACCTACTTCATCGACAACGAGCCGGTCCACACCGGGCTCTTCGAGATGATCGGCGACAGCCTCCAGCCGGTGCACAACACCGACACCTCCCTGCGCGTGCGCACCTGCGTGCTCCGTGAGCGCCACCCCGACATCAAGGGCGACCGCCACTACCGCGCCATCGAGGACGTGTTCCCGCCGACCGAGGGCAACGAGGACCGCTACGTCGGCATCTTCGAGTCCTACGAGGACCGCATCAAGGGCTCGGTGTCCATGCCGGTCACGCTGACCTGCTTCACGC
This sequence comes from Candidatus Obscuribacterales bacterium, assembly GCA_965228855.1. Classification (GTDB taxonomy): domain Bacteria; phylum Cyanobacteriota; class Vampirovibrionia; order Obscuribacterales; family Obscuribacteraceae; genus JADYXR01. The sequence continues at coordinate 266,759 of CBDDIJ010000002.1, forward strand.
CGGTCCACGCGTTCAAGACCGACAAGGGTCCCGACCAGTACTACGGCGCCGCCGCCCGCGCCAAGCGCGCCGCCTGACGGCAAGCCTGAGGGCAAGAGCGTCATCGCAACCCAGCGATGGCGCTCTTCGCCTTTCCACTTCAGTCTACTAGATCATACAGGATTCACAGAACCCGAAAACACAAGCCCAGAGAGGGTATTCGGCATGTCAGGTTCTACCGCGGTTAGATTTGTCTACGTGACGATGCCACTTTTCGGAGATTCCGTCGCTCTCAGATAGCCAGGACTCACGGCCTACTACAGTGCTTGTCTACGCCACGATGCCACTTTTCGGAGAATCCGTCGCTCTCAGATAGCCAAATCAAAGTACCCGTTCGACGGCATGTCCCAAAACCGCCTACCTGAGGCAACTTCCGACGATAGCTTGTCCTATATTTGCTAGTAGGTAGCCTGGGTGGACAAATCGGGGTGAGGACAGGCGCTTGGTTGCCGAAGCAGCCTTGCGCCTGTACCTCACCCGTCTCCTAAGTATCTTCATCAGCTCAGCCCCTGCGAGCCCATGAAGCCGCGGACAAGAGCCACCAACTGACCGAAATCAGCACAGTGGCTCAGCGGGTTCAAACCTTCCTGGAACGCATGGCTGTGCGCGCTCAGTTCGATGACTGCAGCGTTGAAGCCAGCCAACAGCCCCGCCACTTTCTGACCTTCGGTGAGCCGAAAGCGCATGGCGTGGACTTCGGCAACGTGTGCGTTGATGTTGATGTCGGCCTTGCCGTCGTCCGCCAGTTCGATCCGGTCGGAGTCATGGCAGAGAAGCTTGCGGCCGACACGGCACAGGAAGTTGTTTTTGCGCGAATCTTTGCCGGTAGACGCGACTCGCACAATGGTACCCTGGGCGCCCATGAAGTGCTGCTGAACCACAGATGCGGGACAGCCACCCAACGGGCTCAGAGCACCGTCGAACAGGAACCGGCCCATATAAGGAACAGCTTCCAGCAGGCCGGGAATCGCGCACGTTGCCCTGATTGCCAGCGACAGCGGAGCAGGCTCCTCAGACAGCACGTTGTAGCTGCCGTCGAAACCGTACTCGAACACGCCGGAGGCAGTGAACAGGATATGCGAATTCTCGGTGAGAGCCATCGTCCAGAAGGACTCCGGCCACTCTTTCACCTGCGCATCGATCAGTTCGCCCAGCCCATCCGTGTGACGCATGCCGCGACGCAGCAGGCGAGCGATGAACTTGTGAGCGACGCTGCGCTTGCCGTCGAGTTCGGTGGCGAACGAACGCAGAGGTCCGGTGTCACCGCTGGCGGGGCGCAACAGTTTGAGGAAATCGAGAGCCATGGTGGTCTCGATGATACGAAGCGGATCGGCGTTGTCAGCCAGGAGCAGTGCCGGGATAGCACCGCCGCTGATACCACCAATCGAGCTCCAGCTTTTCAGACCAGCGAGCTTGATGGCGAGCGTAGCGCCCAACCCGGTGAGGATTGCGCGCGACCCGCCCTGCTCGATGACGAGATGACGGTTATTCATAATGTCCTCCTAAGACTATCGCCGACCAACAGCAGTCGACGAAGAAGCGAACCCGCGCAGGCGCCGTGAGTCCGCTTGGACATCACGACTGCGTCAGCCCGGGGCGAACGTTCGCTTGCGCTTTCGGCGGAAGCGATATCGTCCTGAGAAAAGTAGGTGCATGCGGTTCCTTTCAAACAGTTGCGTTCCTCGGGTGAAACACCGGCGATTGCTCGCCGATGTTTCTGTTTAATCTCAGTCCTTCATCTCAATCACGCGCGTCGAACCCGGACCGAAACCCAGGAACGCGATCATTGCGAAGAAGACGCCGAAGATAACCCAGCAGATGCCGGTGATGGATTCACGCGTGGTTTTGGTTTCCCACATCATGTTTCCGCGGGTCTGCTGGTAGATCATCGAAAGAGCGGACTGGACGCCCTTCGCATCGCTCGCCTGGAACAATGCGAACGGCGAGTCGCCGAGCTGCTCGACGAAGTCGCGGATGAAACGACCTTCTGCCGGTGCTTTGGCGGCGGCGTTGCCGACCTCGACGAGGAAGACCTCGACGTGCAGTCGGGCGAGTTCCGCGGCAATCTTGGTGGGCTGGTCGAAGTACATGATGCCCTCACCGTCGGTGAAGACCACGAGCACTCGCTGTTCCGAACCACCCGCTGCGCGAAACTGTTCGAGCGCCGAGGCGAAGCCCGGATCGAACCGACCGACGCCGTAGTCGAACGGCAGCTTGGTCGCGTCTGCAGGCAGTTTGGCACCACCCGCCGAAATCGGCGCGATGATCCTTGCGGTTTCACCGAAAAGCGTCAGGCCGTATCCGGCTTCAGGACGCCCTGCGGAGAAATCACGAAGACCTTGAACTGCGAGTTCGGCGCGCGTGGGCAGGCCGCTAGCTGCGCGCTGCGACATCGAACCGGACTCGTCCACGAGAGCGACGATGTTGACCGGCTGCGGCACGCGCACGTTCTCATGATTCACGACGTATGGTTGCGCCAGGGCAAAGACCAGCGCGGTACCGAGGATGCTGACCATGAGCGGCCACATCGAGACCACGCGCGAGCGTCGAGTCGAGTAGTCGGAACGGGTCGGAATGAGCATCAGGACGAAAAACACGAGGCACGCGAAGAAATATTCCGGATGAATGGCTTGCATGGTACGGTTCCTCTCGAACTTAACCACGAGTGATCTTATCGACCGCATCCAGCAGTCGAAGGCGAAATGCAAAGGTGGCACCGGCAAGCAAGAATGCCTGCCGGCGCCGAAATTGACAGTTCAGTTCGCCGGCATCAGCCGCCGAACAACCAGCTGAGCACGCCGATTGCGATTCCGAGGAACCCGATCAGGGTCAGGGCATTGGCGAGATTGAACAGCGCCTTGTTGCGCATGCCGTCAGCCGCCTGAGCGACGAACAACGACACGACCATCATGACGACGCCGACAACCGTGATCCATCCGATGATGGTCATGGTTTGAAACCTTTTGGACCGCTGAAAACAGCCTCACCAGCTCGCGGTCCGGAGCCGATGAGAGCAGCGGGCTGAAGAAACGGCGACGGCAACGTTCCCGAGTCACCTCGAGGCAACGCCACCGCCGCCGACACCATCAGTCGTAGCTGAACCAGTACGCCTCCATCACCCTGAGCACTTCCGCGGTCACAGGGAACTCAGGCGTGGACGGGATGACGGAGTCTATGCCGCACTTGGCGCACACAGCTGTGGTTCCGCGGTCCGTCCATTCCTTTATCTCATGTGGCGCGTAGATCTCCAGGCAGTGGAAGCAGCCGCAGGTCGCAGCCTTGTTGAGCTCCTCGCGGTTGTGTGTGCACCGCGCATGAGCAGCCTTCTGGTCGAATTGATGCATGTTCTTGGTCCCTGGTCAGTCCATCAACAGCGCGCCTGACGACAGCCGAAGCCATCGCCTGACCTCACACGGTCGCACACAAGCGGCTTCAGTTCGGAGAACCTGAACCGCCTGTGGTGGCGCACCTGATGGCGAAAAGTGACCGACCTAACTGCTATCGATTCGCATGGCTCTCCTTTCTTGAGAGTTGATGTCGGATACCGCTCACCCTTTCCGACTGAAACCGCGAACGCACTCGCGAGAATGCGGACGCGGCGCCGGATGCAGCTGAGCGGTCACCCGGCTACAGGCAGCACAAGGCTGCGTGTAGCCTGACGGCCTTCAACGGCAGTCGTAGCGGTAGCCGACGAAGCGGTCCCAACGGTCGTAGATCGGGATGCGGACCTGCGTGCAGGGGCGCTGGTAGCGCGGCTGCGAACGCTGATAGCGCGGGTAGTCGCGCTGGTAGTGACGCTCGTTCTCGAAGGTCTGCTGGTCGCCGATCAGCCCACCGCCGATGGCGCCGATGGCAGCACCGGCAGCAGCACCGCCGACGTCGCCGGTTGCGGCACCGCCGATGATGGCACCGCCGATGGCACCGATCGTACCGTACTGCTGGCCGAGGGGAGTGGCGCAGCCGCCGAGGAACAGAACGGACAGCAGGGAGAGGGAGACGAGGATTTTACGCATGATTGCTCCAGACCCGAAAAGGGTCGATGTGGTTGTGGGAAATTTGAGTCCGAACTTGAGTCCGGACAACTGTTCCGCCACGTCAGTATCAACGTCGCGGATAAACACCGAACAGCAGGAACTGCTCGGTTCGAAACGAGCGCCCGAAGACGCTCGCTCCGAGATCAGCTTGCAGGCAGTTTTCCGAGCTCCGAAAAGGAGCAGCGAAACTTACCGTGCAAGCGGTTTCACTTCAGGCGATGGCGCCTTACTTGTTCTTGCCGCCGGGGACCTGCATGGGCTCGTCGACGCCGGTCTCGAACGCCTGCTTGGTGTCCGAGGTCAGCACGATGACGTACATCTGGTCGAGAGCGGCCTGGCCCGACTTGACGTTCGAGCCGATGCGCGCCTTGAGGGCGTCGGACGGGAAGAACTTGCCGAGGAAGAAGGACTTGATGAGCCCTTCCTGGCGCCAGTAGTCGTAGGCCTGCAGCATGCCGATCAGCTTCGACTGCTTCTGCTTGTAGCTCTCGCGGCCGGCCTTGACGAAGTCGACGATCCGGTCGTAGAGGTCGAGCTGACCCTTGAGGTCCGGATAGGCTTCGGTGATCGCCGAGAACATGGCGCCGCCGGTGCCGGGCTGCATCTTGCCCTCGTAGCGCCCCTTGACCGCGTCCTCGAGGATCTGGTCGAGCTTGTCGGACTTCAGGTTGGCGACGCCGACCTGCTCGTAGAACGAGGACTTGAACGAGGACAGCTCGTTCTGGTTGTCGAGGTACTGCGCGTTGAGGCCGGTCTCCATGCGGATGCCTTCGTTGCGCATGCTGTTGACGGTGCCATAGAGGCTGATCGCACCGAACACGAGGGCGCCGATGACGCCGAGAGTGATGAGAAGACCCTTCATTGCAATTCTCCTGATGGAAGTTGGGAGTGACGCGCACAGCACCGCAGATGGTGCCCGAAGCGCCAGATGGATTTCACACGCCGTCCGCTGCAAACTCTGACGAGAAAGCTACAAAGCGGCGAAACGAGAACGAACGGACGCTAGTCGATCCGAGGATTGGCGACCGAGGGACCGAGAACCTTGTAGCCGAAGCCGCTGGCGAACCCGATGAAGAGCACGCTGACGGCAACCATGAACAGACTTGAAGCCGAATCGATCACGCCGCCACCGAGCGCGAAGACGGCGGCGAGCAGGATGGCATAGATGACGAGCGTGGTCATCATCCCGGAGAATACCGGACGATGCGCGCCGGCGAAGGAGACGATGCAGCCGACCACGGTTCCGATCACGGCACCGACGATAGCCGGACGGCTGAGCAACACGGCATCCGAGAGCACGACCGACCCGTAGGCGATCACGTTGACGATGACCTGAGCGACAGCGCAACCCATAGCGCTGCCGAGAATTCCTGTGAACTTGTTTTTCATAGCGAGAATCCCGCTGTTCGACGTTTCGTTTGCCGAATAGATTCGGCGGTGAGGCACTTCCGAAACGGATGAGATGACACGTTTGCCACCACCATCCGCCTGTAACTGTTCGTCATTCGGTCGGCACCGGTAGCGATGGATGATACCACCACCACCGGTACCAAACACGCAAGGAAGCTTACTTCTTCTTGCCGGCGCCCGGGATTTCCATCGGGGCGTCCGTGCCGGTCTCGTAGGCCTTCTTGGCGTCGGAGGTCAGCACGATGATGTACATCTGGTCGAGCGCCGCCTGGCCGGTCTGGACGTTGGAGCCGATGCGGGCCTTGAGCGCCGAGGACGGGAAGAAGTTGCCGAGGAACATGGACTTCACGAGCCCTTCCTGGCGCCAGTAGTCGTAGACGCGCAGCATGTCGATCAGCTTCGTCTGCTTCTGCTTGTAGGCTTCGCGGCCGGCGCGGACGAAGTCGACGATGCGGTCATAGAGGTCGAGCTGCCCCTTCAGGTCCGGGTAGGCCTCGGTGATTGCCGAGAACATCGAACCGCCGGTGCCGGGCTCCATCTTGCCCTCGTAGCGACCCTTGACCGCGTCCTCGATGATCTGATCGAGCTTGTCGGACTTCAGGTTGGCGACGCCGACCTGCTCGTAGAACGAGGACTTGAACGAGGAGAGCTCGTTCTGGTTGTCGAGGTACTGCGCGGAGAGGCTGGTCTCCATGCGGATGCCGTCGTTGCGCATGCCGTTGACGTAGCCGTAGAAGCTGACCGCGCCGATGACGAGGGCGGCGATCACGCCGAGGGTGATCATCAAACCTTTGCTCATGTGTATTCTCCTGATAGGAAGTTGACAGAGTTTGAGCGCCACCACCATTGGTGCCGCTCAGTTTGCTCGAGGTGTGCGGCAAAAGCGCTCGGTCGTCGAGTCGCTCCGTCGCACTGTTGCGTCTAGCGGCGAAAGCGCCGGAAGACGTCGTCGCCGGCGGCAATGCAGATGCCCCAGGCGACCGCGGCGAAGAACAGCATCGCGAAGAGGATGCCTATCATCTGGCCGGTGGTCGGCTCGATTTCGGTGAGCAGGTAAGCGAAACCGCCCTTGCCGTCATCGCCGCCCATGCGCACGCGCTCGAACTTGTTCTTGCCCCAGAGAATGTTCTCCAGGACGCCCGAGGAGAGCGACACGCTGACCTTGTCTTGCGACAGAACCTTCGCCGTCGGATTGCCGAGCAGCGTCTGCGGATCCAGCGCGACACCCTTGAGGTCGTACTGGAGCTGGAGCAAGAGATGCTCGTTGCCCATCGGCATGCCGGTCGTTCCGCGAGCCCAGTCGACGGTTTTGCCGTCCTTCGTGCCGAGCACGATGACGACGCCGTTCTTCGACAGAGCCTGCTTCTCGAACTTCTCGGACTGCCAGTACGCGGTGAGCGCGCCGGCGTAGTTGTCCGGGTTCGTGACCTTGTTGGCGTCGACGACGACCAGATGCAAGTCGCCCTGCAGCATGGTGCCGAAGGCAGCGTTGAACCGGTTGATCGCCCCTCGCCAGTCGCCTGCCGGCGGAGTGACGCCGACGAAGTAGGCGCGGTCCAGGTAGTAGAACCCGTAGACGTCGTTGTCGCGAGCGATTTCCGGGAACAGATTCGCCTTCGAGTACTGGTCCACTTCGCTGTTGAAGCGCTTGAGGATCGAGGACTGCGAGGCGAGGATGTAGTTGGCGTACGGCTTGCGAGCCGTCACCGGACCGGGGTTGCCCGAGTTGAGCCGGTCGCTGGCGCGCTGCCAGAAGTCGGGCACGCCGGAGGCGTAGTGCGACGGCACGCGAGTCCAGCGACGCCACCGGTGATTGTCCGGGTCGGTCGGCAGGTTGTGCCAGGCGATGGTGTAGTCACCGAGGGTGGTGTGAACGACGAAGGTCCACTCGTAGTCCGTGTAGGGGCACGAGTGATATTCGGTGCGTTCGCACTCCTTCTCGACGCGCTTGCGACCGCCCTTGCCGTCATCGACGTAATAGGAGCAGTCGTACTTGACCTTGTAAGGGTCGCAGTCGTAGCAGCGCTTGCACCAGCCGTCGCGCTCGCACTTGATCTTCTCCCAGGTCACGCCGGTTTCCCAACCGGTCCAGTTCTCAGTGAAGGTCACCTGGTTGCTGATCGCCATCTGACGTCCGACATACGCCGTTCCCGGAATGACGAGAACGAGCATGACGGCGCCGGCGATGAGAAATTCCTTGTTCGTGATTCGCTTCTCGGAGTTTGTCTTCTCCAAGTAAACCTTTGCCGCATAGCCCACCGCGAGGGTGATTGCAGCTGCAAGAAGAACCAACAAAATCATGCCGGTCATCCTCCTATTCGAAAAGAGGTTGAGGTTGACGACGCCTCGGCTAACGGCTGCCCGATGAAACGGAACCGCCAGTCGAGACGTCGGTGTTGCGAAGCCCTGAAGCGCCAGAGCCCAGAAATTCAAACTCTCGCTTGACCGCGCACCGCCCCCATCAGCAATTAAGCCTTGATGAGAGTCGGAAATCGTGCGCGAATGAGGGTTGGAGTTGGTTTACGTCTAGAGAGAGTTGTTGTCAAGCGATTCTTTATTAGTACCAGGTATAGATATTGTGAAGCACGCTTAATATTTTCGTTTAAAACCGTTTACAATTCTCTTGGCAACAAGCAAAAACCGCCACGACTGCCTCTTTTACTTCCGGATTGCCTGAGTCCGGTCGGCGATATCGCAGATGAATTCTGAACCGACCGATTAGCTGACCTGCGCGAGCCCGACCACCGTTTTGAAATCGTGCGCGACCTTATGCGGAAACAGCGTCGTGCCAATTGTCCCGCTTCGCCTCCGGTAAGAGGTCAAAAACGTAGAACTGACGACAAGGTAGACGGCCGTTGCTGAACAGTTAGCGCGAACCTGGCGCATCGCCCGAAACGCCGCGCTGAAGCCAATGTAACGAGAGTTAAACGAGCAACATCTCAAAACCATTACGAAAATAAACGTTCCTTGGAAAGAAAACTTCTGTAGGTTTCAAGTACATCTTCCTTCCAAAAACCAAACTAAATCCAGGCACAGAAACACAAGCCAATTAAACGCGAATCTACTCCACTACAGCTTTCATCGCTGCATGAGTTGATCCGCGCCCTGGATTGAAGCACCACTGCTGGTGCCTCTCGTTTGGAAGATGGAGTTGAAACGTCCAACCAGAAGGAAATTGCAAATGCAGCTTCCCGACGATGACCCGCTGCTGCTCGTGACCTGGCATCTCGGCAAAGGTTTTCAGCACATGCGGCATGAGCAGGAGAGCGGTTTCGACAGCCCCGAGATGGCCGCACTCGAGAAGTTCTGGACCGAAACCGCGAGCTCCGACCTGACTCGCGACAACGTCGCCAAACTGCTCGAGATGGCACGGGCGATTCCCGGCTTTCCCGCCAAACGGCTCGAATCTGCAGAGCAAATGCTCGCCCAGGTTCCCGCCGGCGTTTGACTGCGACTACCGAAAGCAAACGAACTGCAAGCGGTTTCAATCGCGAGCGTTCACAACCACAGGGTTACTCGATGGACACCTCTGCTATCTCTCTGGACGGTCTGCAAGCGGCTGTCGCCACCGCGATTTCGGTCGGCAAGCTTGACCGTCAGGCTGCCACCAAGTCGCGCGCCTTCCACGAAGCTCGCCTGACCGCCCCGGACCGCCTGGACGCCGCCGCGCAGAACCGCTTCCTGTCGGTCATCGGCGACGTCGCCAGCAAGGTTCAGATGGCGGTCGGCATCAGCATGACCTGGGACCAGGACATCGTCGTCCCGGTCATGGAGCTCTCGCTCCAGGAATACCCCGGTCCCAAGATGCGCTCGCCTTTCCAGCAGCCCGAAGACCAGCTCGAGGTCGCACGCCTCAACCATGCGGCACCGGCAGTCTTCGCTTTCCTCGAGAAAGCTGGTCTGCAGCCACACCTGAAGTACGTCTACAACGGCGACATCCGTTGTTACTCGCTTCAGATCGCCATCCGGGTTCACGCCGGAATCTGCCCCAGGCTCGACCAGTAGCACGGTCAAGCCGTTCGTGCGACTGCGTTAGCACTCGCCGAACCGGATTCGCGAGTTCACTCCGAATCCAAAATCGAGACGCACGAGCGCTCACGAATCGCGGTGGCTGAGTCTCTGCGGTTCGCGACGCTCGTGCTGGAATCACAATCAAGAAGAAGAAAGAGACGAATTATGATGCTACGTTTTGATATCACCATCGCCTACAACGGTGCTCAGACCTCCGTGTTCGCATCGCGCCGCGCTGCAGTAGCCGTCAAGCTGCTGTCCAAGACGCCCGAACGCATCGCTGTTATCGCGACGCCGCAACCCGGATTCGACCCGTCGAAGGATTTCCTCGCGACGGAAACCATCGGCGCCGACGGTCAGACGACCCGGAAGGTCCTGCACGGCACTGTTCCGGACAAGGTCCTGAACAGTGGTCAGCTGAGCGCCGTCGGCGAATTGATCGCCAACTCGGTGAAGACCGTGTCGGGCAACGTCACCCACTTCATTTGAGCATCCCGATTGGTCCTCAGTGCCGCTAACGCCTGAGTATTAGTCCAGCGCTGGAGTATCTCGAGTATGTGGCAGCTCGGCCATGACTCGCTTCGCCGCTTCACCTACGAGATTCGCAAGGCACCTGCCCTTGCGAACCTCGTTTTTTTTTGAATCCGCCTACTATATCCCGGCGTATCTACTGTCAAGAGGGCGCAACGTTTCGGGACTCAGCCAGCTTACTATATTCCGGCGTATTTACTTTCAAGCGGGTGCAGCGTTTCGGGACTTTCATATGAATAAGAAGCGCCTGTGTCTACGACTCATTGCCGGATTTTCGCAATTCCGTCTATGCCTCGTAGACACGCGAGGACAACCACCTACTAAAAAAACCACAGAGATGAAGCAGGGTGGCGCGAGCTGCGCAGTTCTGAAACAGTACACTTCGCTATTTCGTATAAACGCAGAAAGTGTCAAGGCCCCCTCTTGCTAGCCGCACCGCCCCGCATCTAGGGTCAAGGTAAATCGTTTCGTTCTTTACCTGTGGAAGTGCGCTGAACGGCTAGGAATCACGAGAGCCCATTCAACAGTCGATTCGCGAGTGCGAACCGGCGGATGCCGCTTACGCGAAGAGCCTTCTCGAAGAGCCTTTTCGAACAGATCAGCACACCCACTTAGCTGAACGCGCGGCCCATCGTCCGATCAGAAACGGTTTTGCCTACCCGAGAAGCAACCAATCATCGCGATTGGTTGCTTCGCTATGGAGTGTTTTTATAATGAAAAATAGAATAAACAAACTGTCCGAAACTCAAAGTGCAATCATCGCTGCCCCGCCAGGACAGAAGGTTTCGACGTACGGTTGCATCACCGTGCGCGCCGTCGCCAACTCATATGTTCAAGCCGAAGCAGGTGCCACCATTATCGCCGAAGCGTGTTCATTCATCGAAGCGCGGCACGGCTCGCGGATTATGGCTAAAGACGGCTGTGTGATCTTCAGTTACGGCGGTGCCAAAATCGATCGCGAAGCGAATGCTCGTGTACTTATCATCGACAAGAAAAACCTTGATGATGCGCCGCTCCAGCTGGCGATCGCAAAACGCGACGGTAAATTCACATCGCGAAAAGTGATACTCGCCCTCGAAGGAGTTCATGTAAAAACCGAGGACAACTGTTTCATACTCGCCTTCCCTGGCGCGATTGTTGAAACCGGAGACAATTGCAGAGTGGTGACGTTTGACTCGTGCGTGATAAAAACCGGCAACAACTGTTTTATCAATGCAGGCAAGCGTTGTCGAGTTTATCGCGGTCACAAGTGTCGCGTGCAAGTCGGACCGGGTTCGTTTGTGACCATGGAAAAAGTCTCGTCGATAAACGAACTTCTCTAAAACCTGACTAGAGGCGACTTTTCGCCTCTAGCTCGTCTACAAACTTTTACTACCCCTTATAGAATAATCACCATCAGTGATACCACCACAAAGCACCAGATTTAATACCAGCCACTAAAGCTTAAGATATTCAAAAATTTTCCAGTTTCCAAGCGGAAAAATCGCGATTTATCCTCGATCAATCGGGTACATAACAAACAGCACTACGGCGCTCGTCGTCAATATATACGGAAAGTGCAAAGGAGATTTCCGATGGCTGACCATCATTTGCTAATTGAACCGTTTCAAGCGAAAAGTGAGACTCACTGTCGGCTTTCACTCTCTGATGAAACCAATTGCATTTCACTCTGGGTAGACGAACAGCAACTCCGGAAAGTCTTATCGCATCTCCATTGCTCGGAGAATGTCATTCAGCGTTTTCTCTCAAGCCCGTTCATAGTTAAACAGCAAATACCCGCTCAGGCTGCCAGAGAAATCGGAATCGACCTGATCAACTGAGCCCCATCTGCATCAAATAGTTTCAGGGACCGGACGATTTTCGCCGGTCCTTTTCGTTGGCACAGTAAGATTTCGACTGCTTTGATGCGGACGTTTTGCCCTCTTTATCGACGGACCGGTTCTAGATCGTGCCCTGTCAATCCCACAGCGACGATTTTGGCGAATTCCGTCGCTCTCTCATTGACAGACCGATCCAATTCCAGACCGTCTAAGAATCTCGCGTCGAGCCGTTTAGAACAAGCCCAGCCTCGAACCATCCTGCTCAGCTTCAAGCAAACGTTGTGATAGCTAGCGCGAGTTACCAAGAAGCGATTTCAAACTCAAACACCTGTACAGCTTTATCTTTTGGTTAAAGTTAACAGTTGTAAAGAGGACTCTGTTTACAACACTTCTTTTGTTGAGACGAAGTCTTTCTGATACCAAGAAGACATTCTCAACACAACTTCTTCTCTGAAAGGGTCCTTATCCACCAAAACACTTGATAAAACCCATTTCCGCGCGCAGACTTCTTCACTCACCAGTGAGGACGATGCACACCGCGCGCTACTCCACCCAGCGATGCATTTTGCATCTGAGACTTCCATTTGTCTCAAGACTGGCACTCACATTTACCTGGAGCAATTTATGTTCAAAATCATCGTCATGTCCGCTGAGGGCTGCCCTTCGTTCCTGCTCGACTCGAGCCTCGACCGCTTCCAGATTGCACGGGAAGTGGCTCGACGGTTCGGCTACGCTACGATGGCGCCCTTCGCATCCAGCATCTGCGCCCTGCCGCACAGCTGGATGGCCGTGGACCCGGTTTGACACTACAGGCGGTATCGACTGGGACATCCAGTTCCGGTCCGTAAACCGCAGTCGCCCTTACGCAGCGGCTCGAACCAGACGGAATGCCATCTCGGCGCCGTTCGGTTCCAGCAGCTGAGTATACCCGCTTGCCGGGATTTCAACGTTCCAAGTCCATCTGGAGCACCGATTAACACCGAACTTCGGACAACACCCATGAACACGATAATTCTCTGCCTGATGCTCGCAGCCTCGCTCGGCGTCGGCATTTACCTGGGAGCTCGTCTCGCACGCTCTCAATACGGCATTCCGAAAAGCATCGGTCTGGCTGTTCTTCTGTTCATCGGCACCTGCATCGCAGCGACTTCGTTGCAGGAGCATCCACTCGTGCTCGCCTGTGCGGTCACCTGTGTCGCTTCCGTCATCGCCGCCTGGATCGGCGCGAAAAGCATGCCGGACTACCTGCGCAGCGCTCACCTGAACCATCCCGATGTCTTCCCCGGCAGTCGACAAAACTCGGGTTTCGGCAGCCCCGGGAGTTCCGACCTCTCGAAGGGCATTGCGGCAATCGCCCAGCCCATCGCTCGCGCCGCCGCGCGCAAGCCTGCGCTGCCATCTCGCGTCACACCCACCGGCAAGACCATTCGCCTGGTTTCCACCACGGACGCGAAGGTCGGCGGCAAACGACGCAAAGGTCACCTCCGGGCTGCGAACTAATTCGCACCGCGGTTTTTGTTCAACAGACTCAACCTCATGGAGGTTTCATTGAATCCAATCTTGCGAAGATATCTGGGCGGCGCAGCGTTTGTCGTCGCCGCTCTGGTCGCCGGCGGCATCTGGCTCGCCACCACCGACAGTACCGAACTCGGCATGACCGATTTCCCGATCGGCACGGACGTGCGCCTGGAAGTCGCGAAGGACGCCGAGATTCGCACCGTCGAACTCTACGCCGATCGCGTCACAGCCAAGCATTCCGTCGCCACCCTCAGCGACGGTAGCATCACGAACTACTGGTACCGCGCCGACGGCACGCTCGAGAAAGCGGTCACTGAAGGTCCGCCCGATGCCGCCGGCGTCCGCATGGTGAAGCGGCAAGCAGAGGTCGCGCCGGACGGTTTCACCTACCTGTACGACGTCGAGTATCTCGCCGACGGCAGCAAGTCGAAAGAGACGAAGTTCGAGCAAGGCAAGTTGCTGCGCTCGTACTTCCACGCCAATGGCATCGCCCGGCGCGTGCAGGTGATCGTCGCCGAGAAGAAGGGCTGGCGGCTGACTCAGGAGGACTTGTATCGTCCGGACACGTCGCTTGTGGAAAGCGTGCGATACGGCGACAACGACTCCTGGGAACGCAAGTTCTTCAACGAGCAGAACGTGCTCCTGAGTTCGAAGGCGATGGGTGCCTACGGCACGCGGTACACCGAGGTGGAGTACTATCCGGACGGCGTCACCAGACAGCGCATGGTGGAGCAGAACGGGCAGGGCACCAAGCTCACGACCTACCGAACCAACGGCGCGAGGGACCAGGAGCGCGTCTTTAGCGGTCCGGTCACAGGCTCGAACCTGGTCGTCACGGCTTACGACTCGCACGACCGCTTGAGCTTCCAGCAGTGGTGGTCGTTCGGCGAGAGCGGCTATTACATGTGGCAGCTCAAAACCTTCCGCGAGAACGGCTCGATGGCGAAGTCCGTCTACTTCGAGAAAAACAGCAAGGGCGCCACAGAGGTCGTCTTCAAGGGCGACGGTGCCTACCACAGCGACTTCACTCGCCGAAAGTTCCGGAACGAGGACGGCAAGCTCGAACTCGAAGAAGACGAGGTCAAGAACAAGGTGGTGGCCACTCGGCATTTCTCGCCCGAGCGCAACATCAAGCTTCAGCTGCCGAAAGAACAGCTGGAGCTCAAGGACGTGTCGCCCCTGCCGCGGCAAGTCATCGAATACGCGCCCGCACCGATGGGCCGATAACCGGGATCGACAGTGACGCACAGCCCGCCTGACAAACAGACGAAGCTGCGCGTCACGTCTCCTCTAACGCAACCTCTGGAATCGAAGGAGGACTCGATGAACAATCGTCTTCTCTCCGTACTGGGCATTGCGGCTCTGTCGATAGCGGCAGCCGCCGTGTCCATCTATGCCACCAGCAGCAATACCGCACTGGAGAACGGAGCCTTCCCGGCCACCACTCCCGTGCGCGCAGAACTGCATCTGAGCGAAACGATTCGTTCGGTGGAATTCTATCCGGACGGTATCACTCCCCGACAGGGTGTCGCGGAGAACAACGACGGCTCGAAGACGACCTTCAGCTACCGGGCTGACGGCACGCTCGAAAAGGTCGTCACCATGGGCGTCGCCGACGCCAACGGTATCCGCGCCACACTGCGCTACGCCGAAATCGCAGCGGACGGTCAGACCTACGCGTACGACGTCGAATGGACTTCAGACGGCAGCAAGCGCAAGGAGACCCGGCTCGTCAACGATGCGACCACCGAGCGCAGCTACTTCTACGCCGACGGCAATGTTCGTAAGTCGCAGGTGATCGCGCTCGACAGCAAAGGCTGGAAGCTCGTCACCGAGGACGTCTATCGCGAAGACCGTACGCTCGCCCACACGCTCCGGTCCGGCAAATACGACGCCTTCGAGTCGACCGACTATGCGGCCGACGGTGTCCGTGCTGTTTTCGTGAAGAAGTTCACTCCCGGTCAGTACGTCGAGCTCACTTTCGCCGACGACGGGGTGACCAGGCTCCGTGAAGTGATGCAGCGGTCGGACGGAACGACCATCACCGTTCGTCGACTGGACGGCACCACGGCGGAGAAGCGCCAATGGACGAGTGCTGTCAATCAGGGCTCGATGGTGGTCGAAGTCATGAACGACGCCGGCAAGCTCACCTACGACAACTGGTGGACCTGGAAGGACAACAAATACACCCTCTGGTCTTACCGCGAATACCGCGCCGACGGCACGAACTCGCGGCAAATCATCTTCGCGAGCGACGGCAAAACCGTTGAGACTGAGCTCGTCTACGACGGCGACGGACGCTTCGGTACCGACAACTTCCTGCGCCGCAAGTACCGTCCCGACGGCACACTTGCGACCGAGGAGGTGGTCGTGAAATACAAGACCGTCAGCACCGTCGAATTTACGGTCGCTGACGACAAGCGAATCGCCCTCGACGCGAGTCGTCTCGTCGACAGCGAATACACGGCACCGCCCACGGTGGTACCGTACACGCCGCCGAGCGGGCCCTGAGAGACCTGCTCACCTAGCTCCTCCCCCGGCTCCGGTGTGTTTCTAGAAAACAGCGACCGCCGGAGCCACATTCACGTAAGACGAAAGGAAATTCGATGTACACATTTCTCGCCGTTATCGCCGTGACGCTCGTCCTCCAGATTGCCGAGGTCTTCTTCGGTGCACCGCCCATGGTGCAGAAGGCTTTCAACCGAGCGGACCGCATTCGCCAATATGGACGGGGGCGCGCCTATTTCTCGCTCCTGGTCCTCTATCCGCTGGCTCTCACCGCCGCCTTCTACGCACTCGGAACCCTCGCCGGTGTCGTGGTCGGCTACGCAGATGCCTGGGCGGATGTGGGCACATTCTTCATGCTCATCATCTTCCTCGGCATCATGGGCTGCTTCTTCGCCTTCCTGCGAGACCTCGGCTCGCTCGTCGCGAGCAAGATCACCGGCAAGGAACGCGCCAGCACCGACGATGTGCGGCTGCTGACGACCGTCGTCTTCACGAGCGGCATGTACGGTTCTCTCGTCGCCGTCGCGCTGAAGACCGCCGGCATCGTCACCTTCGGTCACTGACCATCAACGGCGCGCTCTCACGGTAACCAAACCGCGCCGCGCCCATGACCTCTGAACGCCAGCCTTGCGGGACTGGCGTTGCGGATCAGGCGTGATGCTGGCGCTCCACTTTGCGGGCGTCTTCGCCAATTAGCACTGGCGGTTCGACTAACTGCGGGGACGCCATGCGGCGCCCCCGTCCGTGGCAACCAAACCTTCGGGATCACCGAATGATCACTTTACACATCGTGGCGAGCCTCGCGTTCGCAACCCTGCTGTATTCTCTGTCCGAGTACGTGATTCATCGCTGGCTCATGCACCGCATGCGCCTGGCGAATCTCGCGGACAGCAACACGATGCGCGAGCTGGTGCGCAACCACATGGGCAAGCACCACAAGCGCGACTACCACCACGAGACTCACGAAGAAGACGACAAGCTCTGGCAGGTCCAGATCTTCGCGCTGATTCCGGTCACGTTCGTCGAAATCGCCTTGCTGTTCGTCGACCCGCTCACTTGCGGCGTGGTCTTCGTTTTCGGCATGGCGTACGCTTCTTTCTGGTGGGTCGTGCATCTCGAGATGCATCGCGCCGAAGGACGCTTCTTCTCTCGAACGGCGCTGTTCAAGCACCTCGAGTTGCGTCACCAGTACCACCATGAGTTTCCGAACACGAACTTCAACGTCATCCTGCCGTTCGGAGACTGGCTGTTCGGCTCGACGCCGACCGCAAGCCAGCGCGCCAAGTTGGCAGCTGGAGAGCGCCGCAAGACTGCAAACAGACCGAAGACGGTCTCAGAAGCAGCCTGAGCGGCCCAATGTACACGGGACGCTACGGGGTCTCCGACGCGTTGACCACGAGTGAATGACGCACTCGCAAACTTGCCGGAGACGTCTCGATTGAGCAGGGGCAAACTTGCTCGATCGAGGCTTCGTCCCGACTTCAGCAACTTCCACCAAACCCGATGGAGGATAAAATGTGGAATCGCTTTTCCGGGTTGAAGAAATCGACCCAGATTGTAATTCTCGCGGCGGCAGCTGTTTCGCTCAGCACCATCGCGCTCACCGGCGGCTACTATGCCACCAGAACCGATACCATCGACAACGTCGACCTGTACCCGGAGAAACTCCCCGTCCAGGCGCAGCTCCACGACGGAGAGACACTCCGCAACGTCGAGTTCTATGAGGACGCCATCACGCCGAAGCGTGCCGTCGCCTACAACAACGACGGCACCCAGACCGAGTTCCACTATCGCGAGAACGGCACGCTGGAAACGGCGCAAACCGTTCGACTGAGCGAAGGCGGCGCCCGCACGATCCTGCGCAGCGCGGTGCTGGCCGACGACGGCGTCACCTACAAGCACGATGTCGAATACTTCGATGACGGCGTCCGGATTCGCAAGGAGCTCATCCTGGCGGACAACGAGACGCAGAACCGCAAGTATTTCTTCGAGAACGGCAACGTCTTCGAAGACCAGGTCATCAAGCTCGACCGGAAGGGCTGGAAGCTCGCCACCGAGTCCGAGTACCGGGCCGACAAATCGCTTGCGAGCACCTACGTCGCCACCGAAAACGACGGCTGGGACCGCAAGTACTTCGACGAGACCGGCGTGCTCACGATGTCGAAGTCGGTGCATACCTGGGCTTCTTTCTACACGGAAGTCACGTACGCGAACGGCGTCGTGCCGATTCGCACGGTGGAACAGAAGGGCTCGAGCACCACGGTCACCCTGCGGCGCGTCGATGGAACGAAGTCCGAGGTTCGCGTCTGGTACGGACCTCTGGTCAAGGCGATGATGGTCGTCACCTACTTCGACGAACAGGAACGCAAGACCTTCTACCAGTCCTACATGTCGGACGACGACGGCAAGCCCGTGCTCAGCTCAATCACCATCTACGACAGAAACGGTGACGATGCCCGTACGGTCTACTATGAGAGCGACGGCGAGATCAACGAAACGCTCTATACCTTCGGCGACAAGTCGAAGTGGATGCGTCGACTGTATCGCGACGACAAGACGCTCAAGCAGGAAATTGACATGGAGATGGGCAAGGGTCAAGTCGGCACCAGGGAGTTCGAGGCTGAGGACAACATCAAGTTCGAAATCCCCGAGCAATATGTGGTCCTGCAGCCCTACACCACTCCGGAACAGGTGATCGAGTATCACCCGGACTACAACGGTCACTGAGCCACGCTCACACCGCCGCAAAAACAGCGCGCGCCGCCACCACCCCTGGTGGCGCGCTCCTTCTTCCCATTGTCTACTATATACCGAAGTATTAATTCCTTCGACAAAGCAGCACCCACAGGCAATCTGGAGACTCAGGTAACTTTCTCAGAATAAATTTGTCTATCGTACGATGCCGGAATTTCCAAATTTCGGCATTCCTGCGTAGACATGACCCCGGTTGTCCACGAGATTTAGAAAGCCACCGTCAATGAGAGTGCGACGGAATTCGCCAAAACTGTCGCTCTCTCATTGCCAAAACCTGATCTTTGAATTAGAAAGATGCCGGAACGCCTCACCAGTTCACAAAATCCTTCCTAGATGTTTTAGTAGAGCAGATCTGGAAAGAGCAGGCGCGTTTCGGTTTAGAACCAAAACGCGCCGCCCCTTAAGCTAGCCGGTTAGCCCAACTTACTTCTTCTCGGTCGGAACCTCGGGCGTGACCGCGGGGTTCGTGTCCGGCTGCTGCGGCACAGCGTCGGGCAATTGAGGCGCCGGCGCAGCCTTGTGAGTGTTGAAGCTCGCAGGCAGCTTGCCGGTCTCGATGTAGCGCCGATAGTCGTGCACATTGTCGAAGGCGACAGGGAACAGCGACTTGCCGTCGATCACGATAATCCGGACCGTGGCATGACCCGGTGCGTCGCGGATGATCGAGACCTTGTAGTACCAGCGACCGTCCGGAGTGTGGACGATCAGCGGTTCCACAGCGGCATACATATTCCAGTTCAGCTCCGGAGCCGCCTCGGTCAGGTTCTGCAGACCGGTACGGGGACCAGTGATCGTGTCACCGCCGCGCCGGTCGTAGCCCTTGATCTCGCCGTTGACAGCGTCGAACAGCAAGACGTGGGTGAGCGCATCGGCAGTGTCGCCGAAGGGCTCGAAGGGCAGCACGAGCTGCGGACCGAAGTTCCGGAAGTTCTGGTAGTACGGATGCGAGTTCTTGTTGGGATACTCGTCCTTGGTGGTGTGGTCCTCGCTGATGTCGAGCAGACCCTTCTGGGACCAGAAGTAGTCAGCCAGCCCGTAGCGGAACTTGGCGTACGCTGCACCGTACAAATTGACCAGGTCGGTCGGATACAGCGTGGCGCCGGCGAACTTCTCCTTGGCAGACTTCAGGCTCTGATTCACGAAGCTGCCGTGCGTGCCGAATTCCATGACGCCCGACATCACGGGAATCATCGTGCCGGTCCAGGTCGGCTTGTAGGTTACGTAGGAGACGAGCAACGACCAGGAGCCGTCCTTGTTCTGCCAGTAGACCTTCTGCGCGGGCTTGGAGAGCGGATGCCGGAGCTTGAAGAGCCCCTCGGTCACCCAGGATTCGGCGCCGAAGAGGAAGAAGGCGTTCTCGCCAGACTTCTGATCGACCTTGCGATTCATCTCGGAACCGTCCACGCGGATGACACCGCTGGCGGAGCCCCAGAAGCTGTACCAGAACTTGTTGGCGGTCACCTCGGGGTTGAAACCGAGCGGCGCCTGCCAGACAGCCCGAGGCTCGCTCGACGGAGTGAGCGTCTTGTCGTCGGTGCTGTCGAGCGTGGTCTGAGTGCCCTGGGGCAGCCAGACGATGTGGACGCGCTCGACCTGCTTGGTGCGATCGTCGTTGGACTTGAGCGCGTACTCGAGCGCCGTGGCGCGCGGCAGGACGCGGTCATCGACCGTCACGGGAAACTGGTCCAGCAAAGTCGTATTGCGCGCGACATGAGCAGCGAGCTGCCACTGCTGGATGAAGGGCACCGTGTTGGCGAGGACCAGCCAGAGACCGACGACGCCGAGGCCGACGCGCACCAGAGCGGTCAGGGCGACCGGCAAGCGCGATCCGAGCGCGAGGAGTGCAGCACCAATGACGCTGACAACGACAAAGGGTGCGAAGGTCGCGCCGTAGCTGTAGAGCAAGCCGGCCACAACAGCACCGCCGACGATACCAGTCGCGATCTTGCCTATCCGCGACATGCGCGTGAAAGTCAGACCAGCGACCATCGCGGAGCCGAAGATCCAGATCGGCATGTATTGCCAGAGAAAGGCGAACACAGGCTGACCGATGTAGAACACCGCCCACAACAGAATGAGCGAAAGCGGACCCAGGAGGAGCCAGCGCTTGAAACCGCCCAGAAAGAAGCGTGCGGCCTTCGACCGTTGATCACCGGTCGGAGGTGTGGATTTTTCGTTCTGCATTTGAGTTTTCCTTCATGCAAGTTGTTATCTTGCGGTCTGGATGATGCTCAACGCGTCAACGAGACACGTGTACGCGAACCGTGCTCCGACCATCCCACAGCTGTAAGAGATGGAAATTCGGATTTCGGAACGCGGAGCGGTGATTGGGGAACTAAAAGAGGAACTCGCGGAGGAGACAAAACAAAACACGTAACTTTAGACGCGCGCCTCGGATAGCGCGCAAGAAATGTTTCTCTATGTAGCTTAGACACCGTAGAAAAATGTCTTTTGCATAATCTCATACAGTTCGCGACAACCCGCGCCCGAGCCAGTTTCTCGGACCCAATAGATAAAGGGTCTAACCGAATATTACCGACACATGTTCAATTTCTAATCACGCAGAGCTGCGCGAACCTGAGCGTCAATGACCCGAATATCACATCAGCGACGTTTCTTCATTTTGAAACAGAAGGTGAACAAACACCTCGAGAGCGAGCCCTGACAGCAGTTTCCAGAATCGAACCGAAACCGGACCCCCTGAAGGTATTAAGCATTTGAAATGAGCTTTAATTCAAGCACCCGGAGTTTGTAATTTGAGTTACTTCTCAACGTGCCTCATTTAAGTTTAAAACCGATTCGCCCATCAACCAAAACAGCCCACAGTCTTCACTCGGATTCATCTACCGAGCGGGGCGCTGTCGCTAGTTCAAGAAAGGTGCTGTCCATGCCACTCTTAAGCGTGCTGGCCCTCGCGACCAGCCTGCTCCTGGGTTCGTACTTCGCTCAGCGTCGTATGCCCAAACGCGCCCAGAGCCTCATTCTCGCGCTTTCTTTTCTCACCGGCGCAGCAATCGCCGTTAATGGCGAGATTCCGTTCGGCTGCCTGATCGCAGCCTCGGGACTCGCTTTTCTCCTCGGCACAATCTGGCGTTCCAACTCAGGTATCGATCCGAAGGCACGCCCGGAGTACCGTTTCTGTCCCAGTTGCGCCCACAAGCTCGAGCAGCGCGACTTCGAGGGCAAAGCCAAACTTGCCTGCCCGAGCTGCTCTTTCGTTTATTGGAACAATCCCATAGTCGTCGGAGTTACGCTCGTTCCCTCCGAGGACGGCGATAGCGTCCTCCTCGTCAAACGCGGCGTTGCACCAAAGAAGGGCTTCTGGTGCCTGCCTGGAGGCTTCGGAGAACCGAACGAACATCCCAAGGAAACCGCCGGCCGCGAAACCGGCGAGGAAGCCACGCTCGATGTCGAAATCGACCGTCTCCTTGCTGTCCATGCGGCTCCAGGCTCCAACCAGGCGCTCATCTTCTATCTCGCCAAACCGACGAATGTAAAACCGCAACCCGGCAGCGACGCTCTCGAAACGCGCTACTTCCGGCTCGACGACCTGCCTGCCGACATCGCGTTTTCCACTCACCTCGATGTAATCACCGAGTGGAAGAAAGCCTGGCTCGCACGCAAGTCGGCATAAACCGCGGCTTTAGCCAGACTTTGAAAGAAGGACCGCAAAACCTGAGGGTGAGCGGTCCTTCTTTTCTTCTTCTCAACCGCTGCTATTTCCCTTCCTTCCCAATCGCTACTATATTTTCTCGTACCTCTCGAGCGCTCAAAAGGCACGGATAGCAACACGTTCGAGGATTCAAACACACACAGCGGCTCTCACTGTCTATGACAGAATGACGAATTTCCGAAAAACCGTCTACGAGCCGTAGACAAACCCAGCCACCTGATCGAACACCAGCGCGTCAGGAAGTCCGTAAACCGCAAGCTGGCAAGCCTTCCGCCCGCTAGGACATCCCTCCAGAGAAACTAAATCCTAAAGTAGCAAGTTTGTTAGCGCCAGGTACGCTAGCCCGGAGCGCTTGAAATCTCTATCACCAGCAGCAATGAAACTCCACTCATAGTGGGATCAGGGCGTCTCTAAAAGCAGGCAGCAAGCGGTTTTTCGCATAAGAAGAATTAGATGAATTTCTGGTTATAAGCTAGAAAGGTCTGTTTACACTACGCGGGAAAGTTTCGAATCAGAGCGCGCGATTTAATAACCTCAACTCGTTCCCCCTTATCCCCGAGCTTCAGGTACGTCCCCCACCAAGCCCGGTTCCTCAAAAACAGCTGCAAGTCTTTTCCAGAGAGCGCGAGCTTTCCGGTTGGACACGCGTCTATCCAGAGCAAGTGGAGACGCACTGCCGCTGTTTGGTTCACCACAACTCAGTCTGAGGAGATTCACGAATGAAATCCGATTTCTCACGACCCGAGGGCGTCGAAGAAGACGATAGCGACTTCACATCGATGCTCGAGTACATCCAGCAGGGCGACGAGCAGATGGCGAATCGCGAATTCAGCGATGCCGAAAGCTCCTACAACGAGGCTCTCTCTGCGGCGTTCGGCTTCTACGGTGCCACCAGTGCGACCGTCCTGCCGCTCGTCCTCAAGCTCGCCGATGCCCAGCTGGCGGACTGCCAGGACGAAGACCACTTCTCCGACCTGACTCGCACCCTGCAACGCGCACTCGCCGTTGCATCGCTCAAGCACGGTCCGGAGAGCAAGGAGCTCATCCCGATCATCGAGAAGCTGATCGCGGTTTACGACCTGCAGGGTGCGCATATGCTCAGCGGCGAACTGCTTCAGCGCCTGCAGGTGCTCAACGAAGTCCAAGGCTAGACGCGCACACCACTCGTGGTGCACCCGAGAGTTCGAGCAAGCACGACACGTCAGGCGCTCCCAGAGCGCTCACGACACGCCACCATCTGCGGTGCCCTTGCGTTGGCATCACCGCCGGCGCATGCGTCAATTCTGATCCTTCCGCTGTCGCATTCCAAGCAGCGGTCACTCCCATGCACAAGCTGATGCTGTGCAGATAACAACGTAGAAAGGAGAAATACAGTGGCTTCAAAGTATTCCGCCGCCACCGTCGCCGAGACAGTCGCCAGTGGCGACAAGATGTTCGAAGACGGTCAGTTCTACCAGGCAGCCGCCAAGTACCAGGAAGCGTTCGTCATCCAGATCCAGCTCAACAACGGTAAGGTCGGAGCGTCCGACAAGCCGCTGATGGAGAAGATCTTCGACGCCAATATGGCCGGGTCCTTCACCTACCCGCAGCTCATGGCGAGCTGCCTGAAGATGGCGCGCACCATCCTCTTCCTCGCCGAGCGCGAACACGGCATCGACTCGCCGGAGCTCATCCAGCCGCTCGAACGCCTGGTCACGCTCTACGACCTCGACGGCGCGCATATGCTCGCCATCGAAGTGAAGCAGCGCATCGACGACATTCGCGCGCAGCAACAATCCGCAGTCTGAGCGGTTTCCGCTTCAATCCCGTTTCACCATAACTCAGATAGGAAACCAGTATGACCACACAATCGATCAACGATAAGGCGCAGGCCTCCATCGCCAGCGGTGATGAATCGTTCGCGGCCGGCAAGTTCGACAACGCCAAGTCGGCTTACGAGCAGGCTTACCAGACCCTGTACGGCGCCTATGGCTACAACAACCCGATTCTCGTTCCCGTCCTCCGCAAGCTCGTCGCGGTTCACTACTCGAAGAACGCGCAGGGCTCCTCCAGCGCGATGAAGGAGATGGGCAAGTACCTGAAGATCGAGCTCGCCATCCTGCAGCATGCGCACGGTGTGCGCGCCGCGGAGCTCATCCCGACGCTCGAGCAGCTCGTCATCTTCTACGACTTCGACGGCGCGCACATGCTCGCGGTCGAGGTGCTGCAGCGCATCGACGACATCAAGGCCAACCTCGAAGCAGGGCAGGACTGAACTGAATCCTCCCAACCGCCAAATCCAGGCGGCATCTTAGTTCACTTCCCATGCGGTTTTACAACCGCATTCACCCCCAATATCGAGGTAGCACTATGAGAATTCTAAACCGAATACTGCTACCGCTGGTGGTGGCACTGATCGCTCTGGCGTCAGCTACTACCGCGATGGCTCAGAGTTCACAGACGTGGATGCCGGCGTTCAATCCCGACCAACACGTCTACATCGACCAGAAGCTTTCGGAACACGGCTCGAAGCCCGTGAGCCTGCCGAATCTTCCGTCCGCAATCGAGCAGGCGCAAACGGTTCACAACCTCAAGATCTATGTCGTCGCCACCGAACAGGGCACCGAGAGCGACGCATCATCGTCGCTCGCCGCCAAGAAGCTCGACGAGTTGATCTTGCGATGGAGCAACGACGCGAATTTCCCCAAGGATGACTATCTCGTCATCATGTGGGTGCGCTTCAAGGACGACCCCGCCCGCGGCTCCGTCGCGGCGAACGGTGGCAACCGGCTTCGCGCCTACGGCATGTCGGCAAGCCACTTCAGCTCCGACAGCGGACCGGTCATTCCCGTGCTCAAGCAGCACATGCGCGAACGCCCGGAACTGGCACTGACGACCATCATCAGCAACGTCAACCAGGAAGTGACCAGCGCGATCGCCTCGGCGCAAGCCGCGAAGGAGCGCCAGGAAGCGCTTAAGGAGCTGCCCGGCATCCTGCTCAAGTGGGGCTCGCTTCTCGCCGCCCTCGGGCTCGGCATCTTCTTGACGTTGCGCTCGTCCAGGTGGAGCGGTCGGGCAAAGCTGCTGCGAAACCGTTTCGAAAACAACCTGCACGCAGTCGGCGAACAGCTCGCCAAGCTGAAAGCCGATCATGGTCAGTTTCTGCACGACCAGGCGAACTGGGCGAATCGGTTCAAGGGCGCGTCGCTCGAAAAATTGACTGCGGGCTTCCAGGCTTACAGCGAACTGCTCTCGGTGCATGCCGCGACATCTGCTCGACTGGCGGATTCCGACAAGGCGCGCCGCAAGCACTGGTTTCCGCGCATCCAGGGCAGTCTCGACGCTATCGAGCTGCTGAGCGAGAAACCGATCGTGGTTTCGAGCAAAGCAATCGAACTCGAGATGGCGACGCTCTTCGGCGGTCTCACCGTCGACAAGACGGTCGAGCCGGGCAAGGTGTTCGCCAACGGCAGCGCTTTGTTCGAGACGGCAGATGCCGCGCTCACCGAGATCAAGCGTTGCATCGAAGTCAGCGAAACGGCACTCGCCACCGTCGGCGACACCATCCTCTGGGTGGACGGTCAGCATGGGCGTTTCGAACAGGAACGGCTGACGCTGGCTCCCTATCAGTCGATGCTCGAACAGCTGGTCGCCGAGCGCAACCAGTTCAAGTCCGACGCGTTCACCGACCCGGTGACGCTGATTCTGGAAGTGCCCGGACTCACCGGTCTGGCTGCCGAGCTGAAGGCGACCATCGAAGAAGCGTTCAAGATCGCAGACAACATCGAAGCCGCCGGTCAACTGATCGGCGAAACCGTCAAGCGCGTCGAAGAGTTGCGCAAGACCGGCGTCGATTATCGCTTCTTCGGCTCCGAACCCCGAGTGCTCGACAAGCGCTATCGCCTCGACGAAGAAGGCGGAAACCCGGATCCCGTAATCCACGAAGCCGCCGGGCTGTTGATGCGAGCCTTCAACTTGCTCTACGCCGGCGCACTCGATCCGGCTACCGACAAGCTGGAGGATGCGCGACTCCGGCGAGAAGACGCCATCAAGGTCATCGACCGAGTCTTCGCCGCCAAGGCGAAGGTCGAGGCCGACGCGCACCTGGTGGGCGAAACCAAAGGCGCGCTCGACAAGGAAGTTAAGAGCGCCCGCGAAGCGCTCGCGATTCTCCAGCGTGACTTCCTCCCGGTCAACTTCCCGAACGCAGCCGGCGACTGCGCCGACGTCGACGTCACCATCGAGGTGGCTCTCGACCTGTTCGCGAAGGCAAGAAGCGCGTACGACCGCCAGTTCTACTTGCAGGCAGCCGGTCTGCTCAAGGAGAGCATCGACGAAATCGCCGCGGCGCGCTCGAAGTGCGCTGCCGTAGAAGAGCTTCTGGCAACGCTTACGAGCAATCGTGAGGAGAGCCGCAAGTTCGTTCCGGAAGCACGCGCGCACGCCGATCGACTCGGGCGCCTGCTCAAGGAGCGCGACTTCACGACATCGGCTGCAACCGATGCGGACCTGGCTCGCGCCGTCAAGGAAACAGTCGCGCTCGAGGCGATCGTCGTCCAGCCCATCTCTGATTGGGTTGACGCTCACAAGCGTGCAACCGGTTTGAAAGAGAAACTGGTCGAGATCGAAACCGCCTGCGACGAACAGTTCCGGCTCTACGAAGAGACCTACGAGCTGATCGGTACCCTGCCGGCGGACGTCGAAAGCGCGTATCTCGCCATCAACGAGAACACGCTTCCTCCCGCACGCGAAGCGCATGCGGAGGCGGCGGGCGAACTCGAGGCGCTCTCCTGCGCCGTCGACAAGCCCAAGAGCGACTGGAAGGCATTGAACGAACGCGCGGTCAAAGCGCACGCGCTCTGCCAGATTTGCCGCTCGAAGGCTGCTTCCGACGACCACAACCACAAGCAAGCGGCACTGCATCTGGCGTACTGCAAAGTGCGCTCGCGTCGCTTCGCTCGCCGCAAGCACAAGTACCTGACCGAAGCAAATCGGCTTTATGCCGAGGCGCAGACCGCGTTCACCAAACGCG
Organism: Candidatus Obscuribacterales bacterium; assembly: GCA_965228855.1. Lineage (GTDB taxonomy): Bacteria > Cyanobacteriota > Vampirovibrionia > Obscuribacterales > Obscuribacteraceae > JADYXR01. The sequence continues at coordinate 294,068 of CBDDIJ010000002.1, forward strand.
ACTGGGCGGGCGCTTCCAAGTCGGCTGTGGCGGCCTACAAAGAGTTTCTTAAGTTCGACAGGCATCAGAAGCGTCGAACCGCGACCCTCGTGGTCAAGGACGCTCCTGGCGGCGGCTCGGCATCCTCGCGGCCATCCGCGTCCGGAAGCACCGCAGCTTCGGATGACGGCTACTCCACGGGCATCGCCATTGCCATCGGCATGAGCATGGGCTCAGGCAACCCGCAGCCTGCAAGCTCGGGCTCGTCGTCGTCGAGTTCGTCGAGTTCGTCGTCGAGCTCCTCGTCCGGCTCCTCCTACACGCCCAGCTACAGTTCCGACTCCGGCGGCTCGAGCATCAGCATCAGCTCGGGCGGCGGCGACTTCGGAGGTGGCTCCGGCGGCGGCGGCTACTAGTTTTTACCGGTCCGGAACGCATGTCGTTCCGGACCGGGTCTTTCTTCACTTTCCCTACTATAGAAGACAGTCCATGCGAAGTCCACAGAGCTTTGAATAGACAGCATTTAGAGGAGCTCCCCTGCAAAACCGGTAAAGTTTGTCTACGCTTGTATGACGCAATTGCCAAATTCCGTCGCTCTCAGATAGCCAAACCCACCGTTTTCAATTCCTCGCAAATATTGAATCCACCAAAAACCGCTGCCTATAACGATCCGAACAAAACACCGATACCATCGCATCTAGTAGTATCGCTGTCGACCCGAACAAAAACGCAGATACCATCGCATCTAGTAGTTAAAGTTTGAAAACGGAAAGAGCAAGGGTTTCCCCTTGCTCCTCCGTGCGACTAGGAGTCAATCATCGGCGCATCGCGACACCGATGAAGTCCGCTCACATCCCGCGACGGGTGAGGATGATGCGGTCGCCGTCGGTGCCGGCGATCTTCACCTTGCAGCGACCGACGGAGCGCGCGGCCGGCGGCACCTCGTTGGACGGCAGGTAGCCGACGATCGGGGCGTTCGACGGGCCGAAGGTGACCTCGACGAAGTTGCCGACGGACTTGCCCAGGGTGCCCAGCTTCGCGCGGTTGTCGGCGAGCGTGGACTCGAGAGCCGCCTGGTTGGCGCGCTTGGTCTCGGCGACGAGCGTCAGCGCGATGTTGAGGTCCTTGCGCGGGTCGGCGTCGGGGCGGATGCTCAGCACCTCGGCGGTGATCGCGTCGCCGACCGAAAGGTTGGCGATGAAGCGGTCACGGCTCGAGCGGTCGGAACCCGGCACGTTGATGGCGTGCAGGATGGCCTGATAGCCCGCGGCGGCGCCGTCGGCGATGGTCACCAGCGCGAAGTCCTTGCGGACCTCCTTGACGGTGACATCGACGGTCGAGCCGACCTCGTCCTCGCTGCAGCCCTTGAGCGCGGCGAGCACGCCGGCGTCCTGGAGCGTGCGCTCGCTGACACGGATGCGCATGCGGTTGGACTTGTCGCCCTCGGCTGGCGCCTTGATGTCGATGACCTCGACGGTGATCTCGGTCTTCAGCGCGGCAGCCTTGCGGCGGGCCTTGCGGTTGCTGTGGGTGCCGCCCGAGAACTGGTCGTCCTTGAGCAGCGTCATCTCGTCACCGACCTTGACCAGGACGCCGTAGTCGAGCGCCTTGTGGACGACGCCGGTCACGATCTGGCCGACGACGAGGTTGGTGGACGGGGTGGTAGCGGTGGTGGTGGTGGTGGTGGTAGCGTTCGTCATATGACTTTCCTCCGGATACGGGTTGATTGGTCGCCGCGGTGCACTCGCAGCTAAACCGGTAACAGGAATCAGCCTGCTCAACCTTGAGCAGACCGGTGACAGAAGCTCAACAGGTTCCGTAGCCCATCGAACTCCTTTGCCTCTCTACGACCAAAAACGCGCCCCGAACTGAAAGCTCTCCCCACTGTTGCGCGAAAAGCGCATGTGAATTTGCACGAGGCAGTGATTCAGCTAGTGGTTGTGAGGTTTGAGCAGTTGTTCGGAACGAATTAAGGGTTTACAAGAGGTAACTGACCCTAACCATTAGGGGCGTGGAGTTCCAAGTTAAACCTGGTGGGAATTGCAGGCTCTTTTCTCAAGATCTAAACCAATATCATCGGCATTGAATGCCGCAAAGCCTCTGCGGCTAAGACATTCGAGCTAGACCAGCCGAATCTCGCACCAAGATTAAACCGAGTTTAACGGCTCGCGCACCTCGCGCTCCGTTTAATCTCCGCCGCTATCGCACGCTCGCGTGAAGCGGTTCCAGAATACGCCGACAACAAAAAGGCGAATATCAAGTTTGCTCTCGAATGAACCAATGCCGACAGCCAAATATGCTTCGAACAATCCGGAACATAACAGCTTTGCTCACAACTACTTCAATGACGACTCAGACAATGTCGGATGAAGGTTAAAGGCATCTGTCACAGGCTTACCATCAATATCACCCGGCAAAGGTATATCCAGCAACCAGAGCGCCGTTGCAGCGGTATCATATGTGGTGACTTTCTTGTCAATTTTATAGTCAGGTTTGACACCGCAGCCCCATACAATCCAGGGAATTGTCATGTCTTCAGGACTATTGCTGCCGTGAGTTTTGGCGTGGCCACCGTGATCCGCGCTCAAGATAACAACGCTGTCATCCTCAATTCCCGCATCCTTGATCGCGTCTACTATGATTTTTAACGCCTTATCCTGTTCCTCGAACGCCTCGATCTGCTGCGGTGAGCCCCATCCGTAGGTGTGTCCGGCGCTATCGGAGTCGGCAAAGTGAATGAAACATAGATTCGGTTTTCTCGCCTTGATGTAATCGGCAGCGGCGATTGCAGAATCGATCGAGCGATAAGATGGCAAAGAAAAATTGTTGAGACTTTTCGCCTGATACAGGTGAATGAACTTGGGTTTGTTCACGAACATCGCTGTTGTGAGTTTATTATCCTTAGCCAGTTTGAAAATCGTTGGAGAAGTAATCATGCCTCTCTGCGGCTCCCAGTCATTCCACAAAACTTTGTGCTTGTTCGGTCCGTAGCCAGTCAGCATCGAGGTGTGCGAAGTGAGAGTGATACTCGGGTAAATTGTCTGCGCATCCCAGGTGACGGCGCCCTTTTTCGCCAGCTTCATCAATTCCGGCATCTTGCACTCTTTCATAACAGCAGGTTTTCCGCCGTCATAACTGATTATGAAAACGTGCTCCGCCTTTCTCTCAGCCGACGCCGGACTGCACGCCGCAAAACTAATTACGAATAAAGCCGATAGAAACCTGCGCATGTTAGTGACTCCTGACTTGAGCATCCGCTCTGGCTGACGACCGGTTTGCATGGTGCCAGCAAATCTACTTTAGCCGGTTTCGCTGTCCCCATCTCGTTTTGGAACTGCAGAAACAGCTTCGAAGTGACACCAACAAGCCTCCATGCTATGTTGTTTGTCGCCCGCAGCAAATATTATACGTGGCAACCCAAAGAAACAATGGATAACTCACCGAAACCAAAACAAACTTTCGCAGTTACAATCGACAATTGCGACAAAGAGCAAATTCACATCCCTGGCTCCGTTCAAAGCTTCGGCGCTCTTATCGCTTTTGACTCGCAACATCTCATTACCAGGGTCAGTGAAAACATTGAAAGTTTGATTGGTCAGAAAGCGATCGACTTGCTCGGAAAGCCGCTCGGCTCAATTATGGAAGACGGCGAAATTGCCAAACTCGAAAGCGTCGACAATGACACGTTCTTCAGTTGCGTCAGCCTTCAACTTAAGGCAGGCGGGCCAATGACGGCCGTAGCACATGCGACCAACGGCGAAAGTTACATCGATATCGTGAGCGACCCGCTCTCTTCCAAAACGGATTTCTTTCCGGTCATGCGCGAGATGGCGTCCGAGTTCTCAGCCGCGGCAAACGAGCAGCAGCTCGCACAGATCATTGCCGACAAGGTGCGTTTTATTTCCGGGTTCGATCGCGTAAAAGTCTACAAATTCGATGCCGAATGGAACGGCGCCGTCATCGCCGAAGCCAGAAAGCAATCCATGCCATCTTATAAGGGATTGCATTTTCCTGCTTCCGACATTCCGAAACAGGCACGTGAACTCTACATACGAAACCGACTGCGAGTGATCGCCGATGTAAACGATCCTCAGTCGCCGCTCGTCGAACGAGCAGATCTCAAACCGCTCGACATGAGCTTCTCCTTTGTTCGCAGCGTATCGCCAATCCACCTGCAGTATCTGAGAAACATGGACGTAGCAGCTTCTATGTCGATCTCGCTGTTTGAACGAAACAAGTTTTGGGGACTGATAGCTTGCCACAATGAAAAACCGCGTGCATTCAATCTGCATGAAGCGACGCTGTTTTATTCACTATCCGAATTTTGTTCAAACCGGCTCAGCGACTTGTACAGGATAAATGCTGGAGAGCAGAAAGAGGCGTATCTTTCGATAATTCAAGATCTCGTTTCCAACTTCAACCGCAATCGCAGAATCGAGTCACTGATTCACGATAAGCCATCCGTAGACGATTTGATAATCAGCACCGGGAATGCCGTCGTCCTCGGGAAATCGATAGTAAAGAAAAACGCTGCGCCGGACGATTCCACCCTACATGGGCTTATAGCCTGGCTTGAGCGCGGCGGCGAAGATGTCTTTGCTTGCGACGACCTGCCGTCGAGATACGGCGAATCAATCGGTTCATACGCTTGTGGGCTGCTCGCCGCCAAGATTCCAAACGTTCCGCGCTCCTGGATCTTGTGGTTTAAACTTGAAATCACCACCGAGGTCGAATGGGCGGGTGACCCGTTCAAACCAACAGAAGACAGCCCTTTCGGCGCGCGACTTTATCCGCGAACGTCATTCGAACTCTGGAAAGAAAACCGCAAAGGTCATTCGTCACCCTGGCAGCCGTGGGAGCTCGAGGCGGCACACTTCCTCGCCAAGATGCTCGGTCCAATCGCCGCCGCCGACGCCTAGCACGTCTCAACGCTTCCTACTATGTCCTAAACCTGAACCTGGCTACCTGGCTTGAAGCTTTACCATGTTCTATAGTAGCTGATCCTTGAAAAGGAACAGGACCGGCATGAGGCTCCGCGATTCAACCTTGATTGGTCGATGTCGCGAAGCCGCCCGGTTCCTGTTCTGTATCACGAGTGCTGCATGACGAGAGCGTCACAACGCTTGCGCAGCGGCTTGTTCGCGTCGGAGTTGAAGTCGGCTCGCAGCTGGTGGATGCGTTGAATCGCGGACTTGTCGTCAGCACGAATCTCTTCCACCGAAACAATCGAACCAACCAACGCGACAAACGCCACAGCTTTATTGACACCATCGATAGCACCATTCGAGATCATCAGTTTGTTTTTTTCTTCTTCGGTGCTGATGCCAAAGCACTTCACACCGTCCTTGGCGAAACGCGCAACAACCGCCGGTCCCTCGATGGGATTCTCAGCGAATTGATCGATGGTGCCGTCTACCAGCGCGACATCGAAGTCGGTGGCGAGGGTGACATCGTTGTCGTCTACATCGACGGCTAGCAGCGTTTCGAGATTGCGAAAGCCGACCACGCATTGAACCTGGTGACCTTGCGCCTGCAACACTTCGGATAGACCTTTCGCGAGAGCGCGAAAGTCCTCGACTATTAGAACTTTCATGATTGCCTCCTTTTCCGGTTGCCCGGAATTAGAGGGACTACTCGTCGAAAACGGCGGGTATCCCACTGGGTTTCGAGCTCAATCCACAAACACCGGACGGCGCTATCAAACACGGGGCAACGAGCCGGGTGCGTGATATCTAAATTAGTTGCGCAGAGATAGGTGTTTGTAAGTTCAGCTCAGGTTTGAATTGAAAACATGTGCAGCCCACCATAGACCTCTCGATCTCCTATGGCAATATCAAGATTAAACGGAGAAGTGTGATTAAGAAGTTCCGCGCACGACATTAGATCTATGTTTCGGGAACAGCTTGATGATTCGGGAAATTGAACTTGCAAATGTAGTGAACTAGCGCCGCTAGCGGACGATTGATCCAAAGTTCGCGCTATCAATGCAAACCGTTAACACCGGTTAATCTTCAAACTTAAACTGCGACACTCGAGAGCCTCCGACTTTTGAGTACAAATATCAAAAGAGATTTTGCCGGAGAGGCAGTCATCATGGCACTTTTCGCACCAACGTCATCCGACGTTTTGATATTTCGAATTCGTTGATCTGGATTGGACGCAGGACTATTCTTGGTTTATCTCTCTTCCGCACATTTTTCGAGCGTTATTTCCAGCCCAGCCAAACTTTGACAGACTTCCGGCTCTCCACTCGTCCCACCGAATCGGGATGGGTCTCACTGACGCTGTAAACGGTTTCAAACCAATCCAAACAAACCCCAAGACCATAGGGAGTAAGGTGATGCTATGAACGCCACATTCCACAAGATTCTGCGCAACGGCCCGCTGTTTCTCGACCAGAACGGCTGCTGGCACGTCAACCGCTCGTCCGAACTCGACCTTGAAGGCAAACTGCTCAACGGTCATCCGAGCGAATTCGGCTACCTGTCAGCCATCCGCGAAGTCGCTGATGTCGAGACCGAGGAAAGCTTCAACGGCACACGCGTCGAGTACATCGGAATCGCCGAGATCGTCGAAAGCCTTGCCGATTTCGCTGACGCCGACTTCGCCGAACAGTACCGAGCGGTCGCCCGCCTGGTTCGCGAATACGCCAACAATCTGTAAGGAGACGAACTCAACGATGGAAACTGACGACAGCGAGCCAATGACAGAACCGTAGAAGCCCTGCTTTTACGGTTTTGTCCTCAACCTCCCCCTACTATATTCCAGCGTACTCCGCGACACCCCCAGATCCTTCTACAGCACGGCTCTCCGAGACTTACGCTTATGAAACCAACACCAGAAATTGCGATTTGGCTATCACTCGTTGCCGGATTGACAGAAATCCGGCAACGACTCATAGACAAAACCAATGGGTCATGCCCGTTTCGTGAGACAGAGCAAACGGACACCCACAAAGCGTGTGCATTCTATAACTGGCAAACAAAACATACAGAAGAGCACGCTAAGGCAAACCAAGAATCCGGCTACTGCCGCTAGACCGAAGAATGCCAACGCGAATATGTTCATGAGCGCAGCACCACCACCGGAACAATAGGTGGCACCAAGAGCGGCGGAACAAACAATGAGAATAATGCCGGTTTTTGTCATGAATCCATCCTATCATCGCTTCGATTCCAGCACCAAACAGCGCCGACTGACGGCCTCGCCATAAGCCGAGCGCGTTGAAGCTATCGGCAGATCAACGAAAATGGTGACGAGTCTCAATTTCGATATTGGCTTATATCCGATGCGGCTTTCTCGCCATGAGCTTCACGCGGAATTAATGGTTAATTCGAATGCTTAAAACACTGTCAGACACTCTTTCTTATTGACTCACCGCCTTAAAGAAGTCAGGTTCAGATTATAAATCTTAGATTCTGTTTAAACCCAAAGAGCCTTAAACCAAGAACATCTCCGCTATCTCCAATTAGACACTCAGTGACAAGCGTCACTCTGATTTCTGTTTCCAGAACCTGAGTACATCAGCCGTTCGCTCATGTACTCCAAACCAGGGAGAAGACTATGATTCAAATCTCCAGAATCGACGTTCGTCACGGACTGCTCACAAACAGCGGCGTTTGCATCGGACGCAACGTTGAACAGGTGGACATCGATCTCACGACGGCACGGAGCGCAAAAGCCAGAGACCTGCTGGAACGCGGCGTCTCGCAAGCCCGGATGTACAACATCGACGCGTCACGCCGCTCCTTTTGCGACGCATCGGAAACTGCGCGTCGAGACAAAGACGGCTTCGTTGAAGCGGCAGCTGGAACGCTGCTCGCGCTGCAAGCCGACGGTATGACCAACACTTCATCCCAGTCGTACTTCCTGCAACAGGCGCTCAAGGCGCTCGACTTCGAGATCTTCGGATGGTCGCAACAGTTTCTCGACGATGCCGCACCGCGCGACGTCTCCGCTCCGATCCTCCAGCCGCGCAACACTCTGCGCGAACTGATCGTTGACAATCTCGAGCAGTTTAACTTGCGGCAGGATAGCTTGCTGATCGCCGAAACCCGGACCAACATCAACCGGCTCCTGGCGCAAGGAAACTGGCTGCAGGCTGGCAATGTCGCAAAAATCGGCATGGAGAACGCGACCGAGATGTTCGGCGAAAATCACTGGTGGGTTGCGGTGATGCTCGTGCGACGCGCGACGGCTCTGCTGCGGCAACAGCAAGCGAAGATGGCGCAGCCACTGGTCAAGCGGGCGGCTTACATCTTCGCCGAATGGACAGACTTCACCGCGGGCGGTGGCGTCTTCAAACAAGAGTTGGACATTCTCACGACCGCCGAGAGCGACCTTCGGTTGTTCGCGGTTGGCTGAGAGAGCAGCGTTTTCACAACGCAATTTTTTTCTTCCACCACAACACTCTCGAAAGGTCACTACCATGAAAATCGTTCACAAGCTGTTCGACAGCAGCGCGACGAACCTCGTCGCTTTCGCCGAATCGGGCGAGGGTTTCACCGAACTCCGCAACCACGGCATGTTCGTGAGTGGAAGCTTCCTCGACGGCGACCGCTTCGAGGACTTCTTCGCGAAGCGCGCCGAAGGCGACTACGGCTTCTCGCACGTCGGCATGCGCAGCTACCTCACTGGCGTTGGCGACACGTCCGAGACTCGCAAGGAGCTGGAGGCGCTGTTCGTCGATATCCAGCGCAACTCGCTGCGCCGCGTGACGCGCGGGTGCAAGGAACAGGAAGCGCTCGAGATGCGCATCGACGGTTCCAGTGCGTCGTGCGTGCGCACCAGCAAGGACGGGCGCTACATCGCTATCGGCGACGGCGAGGGCGTCTTCGAGTTGTGGAACATGGACGGCAAACCCTATCGGCTGATGGTTGCCGACCTCGGACACGGCGCCAGCATCAGCGATATCTGCTACAGTCGATCCAATCTCGACGTCCTGGTCGCCACCACGAGCGGTGACCTGTGCCTGGTTGACACGGCGCGCAATGAGTCGGAACTGCTGCACTGCGAAAACCAGCTCCCGTTCTACAGCATCGACGGGCAGCACGAGGGCAACGGCTGGGTCTGCGGCGGCGACAGCGAGGTGCTCTGGTTCATCCAGACGAAGGGCGTCGGCATGGACAAAACGGTCCACGCTGAGGAAATCCCGTTCCGGCTGGAACGGCGCCAGATGTTCACCGGCGTGCCCTTCCACGTCGTCCCCGGCATGCTCAACAGCTGGGTGGGCTGCATCCGCACCGGTGTCGGCAGCTATATTCGCCGCGTCCGTTTCCTCACCGACGAGCTCGTCTGCGTGATGGGTCCGGAGGCTACCGAGGTCTGGAGCATCGAAGGGAAGGAACCGCAGGTGGTGGCGCGCAAGCGTCACGATTCCGATTGCCGCCTGCTCGGCTTCGGCGGCACGGAGGAGCTGGTGACGGTTTCCTTGGGGCGCCCGATGTGATTGTTTGACCGACAGCCGCCGGGGAAGAAGCTTGGAATGCTTCTCCCCCGGCGCGCTTTCAAAACCCTCTCTACTATATTCCGGCGTATTGAAAACCCTCCTACTATATTCCAGCGTATTCAAAAATCACGCAGAATCCCGACTCCAGCTGCATTTAACCAGCGGACCTCTAAACGTTGACCCGATTTGTCTACGCTACGATGCCGGAATTTCGAAAATCCGTCTACGCACCATAGACAAACAAATACTCAAACATTCTTCAAGGAAGACGCGATAGCTCGCGCACGCCATTCGCTCTGGCGGGCAACAACTGAAAGCCCGCCGGGAGCGCGAGCTGCTGGACATTTTGCCCAGTTGTAAAGAGATATTATTTGCAACACTGTTACATCCATAACAGTGATTCTGTTTTAGATCTAATGGCAAGTTGAGTTTATAACCAACAAAAAACTCTTTCAGCCAAGACTATCACCCACAAACCAATCGGCTGCAACTTAACTGGAAATCGCTTGAGCACCATCTGTGCTGCGGTTTCTGCTCGCCTGCGTTCACGCGGTGCGAATTCTTCTTACTCCAACGGAACGAAAGGTAAGACGATGTTCCAATCGAAGAAAACCTTCCTCGCCGCCCGCCACACCAACTCGTTCGACCAGAACGCACAGCGCGCGCTCGGCTACCTCGCCAAGCTCAACACGCTGCAAGCCAACGCCTACGATCGCGGCGACGGCGCCGGATTCGACGCCTGCCTGCGCGCCAAGAACGCCGCCGTCGTCGCATTCGCAATCGCACACCGCGAGCGGCGCTACGGCTTCGCCACCGACATCATCGACACCATCGATGTCATCGCCCGCAACGTCGTCACCATCAACGCCGAGGAGGACTGCGGCACCATCGTCAGCGGTCTCGCCGACGCGGTCGCCTACCTCACCGAGCGCCTCCCCGGCGTCTGCACCATCAGCGGCGGCGGCGTCGTCATCCTCCGCGGAGACCACGTCACCGCCGCGATGCGCGACATCGTCGCCCACAACGACAACCGCAAGGTCGCCTGAGCGACCTCCCCGATGAGAGGCGGTGCTTCCAGTGCCGCTTCTCGTCTGCGGTTCGGCATATTCGAAACTGAGTTCCTCGTCCAGAACCTACTCACCCACCCATCCGGTTTCTGGTCCCAATTTGCTCCAGCGCATAAAACCGCTGGCGCTGCTCGATTTCGGAAATAGCTGAGCTGTAAAACATCAACCAACCCACAAACCCAAAGGAACTGAAAAATGACCAAGACCACCCCTCCCACCGTCACCGAACTCCCCGCTGCGCTGCACATCCCCGTCAGCGTGCTGGCCCAGATGCCGGAGAAGCTCCGCCTCCTCGGTGTAACGATCCGCGCCTGCTCGAAGGTCGTCGGCGCCTCTCGCGACAAGTTCCGCGAGGGTCACGAGCCCGTTCGCGAAGCCTACAACGACGCCAACGGCACGGCCAACTGCATCGTCAACGCCATCGCCGAGCTCTCCGCTCAGGAATCGCCGGAAATGGCTCCGGTCATCAAGTCGGCGCGTGCGGCCCAAGCGCTCACGAGCTCCATCTACAAGGTCTGCGGCAACATCCACAACGATGACTGCTTCAAGACCACGTTCGGAGACGTCGCTACGGTGAACGCCACGGTCAACGCTCTCGGCGCCTGCGGCGACGAGATTCGCGAAACGCTTCGCAAGTTCGGCTACTGAGCTGACGGTGGGAAGAGGGCGCATGCGCCCTCTTCTCACCAAACTCTTCGAACCCCGCCTACTATGTCATCTAATGATTCCCTGGACCGTCCCAGCCCAGGCCTGTTAGGTTTCCAGGATCAGCGCTAATTCAGCCCTCCATTTTGTCTATCGTAGAATGCCGGATTTCGCGAAAAGCGGCATTCCAGGAGCGACAAATCGCCATTCAAGGCATCCACTGACATCAACAGCCAAGGTCAAACAAGTACGCCTGTATGGCTTTGGGGGCTCCTCAAAGTACTTCCTTCTATAGTAAATAGGGGACTGATTCAGCCCTCCATTTTGTCTATCGTAGAATGCCGGATTTCGCGAAAAGCGGCATTCCAGCAGCGACAAATCGCCTTTCAAGGCATCCACTGACATCAACGACAAAGGTCAAATAAGTGCGCCTGTAAGGCATTTCGGACTTCTCCAAAATACTGCCTTTTATAGTAGACAAGGACATTCAGCACTCCATTTTGTCTATCGTAGAATGCCGGATTTCGCGAAAAGCGGCATTCCAGGAGCGACAAATCGCCATTCGAGCATCCACTGACATCAACAGCCAAGGTCAAACAAGTACGCCTGTAAGGCATTTCGGATTTGACGAGATACTCTCTTCTATAGTAGCAAAATTTTAGAAAGAGCGCAGACCGGGGGGGGTCTGCGCTCAGGAAAAAACGTCGGTCAGCGGCGCTTGCCGGACTGCTCCTTCGCCTTCATGAACTTGTACATCCGTTCCCAGTTCGCGAGGAAGAGCTTCGCTCGCGACTCTGATTTGATGAAATCCATCTCGTTGGCCTGTTTGCTTGCGGAGTTGGAGAGGTTCCAACTACCGCTGTAGGTCCACAGACCATCGATAACGGTGTACTTGTGGTGCATGATCTGTCCGTATGATTCGGACTTGCCGATCACCACCTCGATGCCCGCCGCTCGCAGTTTTTCCACCTGCTCCTTAGCGTCGGGTCCACCGCTCTGCGACTGGTCCAACAACACTCGGACAGTGACGCCGCGAGTTTCCTTCAGCCATATCAACTTGGCGGTGATGTCGTCATGGGTCAGCGAGTACGCTGCCATGTTGACCGACTTCTGAGCCTTGTCGAGAAACTTCAGGTAGGCGTCGATGCCGTTGTCGTAGGGCGTAAACAGCGTCTCGATATAGTCCTGCGGGTCGACACCATCGCGCGGCATCTGATACCCGTAGTACGTGCCAGCACCAAAGGTGGTGGCAAGCAAGGCGAGGCTTAGTAAGATGTTTCTCAGCATCTTCATGGAAGAAGTCTTTCGAAGTTGGAGCGTTTTCGCTCTCAGTAATTGAAAGACGGGGAGACAGACAGCGCCTGCCTCCCCGTAAAGAAACTTACTTCGCCGCCATCAGCGCTTCGATGTCGGCGACGGTTTTCGGCACACCGGCAGTGATGACTTCACAGCCGTCCGCGGTGATCACCACATCGTCCTCGATGCGGATGCCAATGCCGCGATAGCGCTTGGGAACGAGCTTGTCGTCCTTCGGCAAGTAGAGACCCGGCTCCACCGTGATCACCATCCCTGGTGCCAGGGGGAGAGCCTTGCCCTCTTTCTTCTCGACGCCACAAACGTCGTGCACGTCGAGACCGAGCCAGTGACTCGTCCCGTGCATGAACCAGCGCGCGGTGTGAGCCAGACTCTTCTCCGTGCCGCGCGATTCCGCCGAGGCCACGGCTTTGTCGTGGGCGCTCTTCTTGAGCATCTTCTTGGGCAGGATGCCCAACTCGACGAGACCGCGACGAAGCGCGTTGTCGGCAGCCGCGTGCACCTTGTTGATGGAAGCACCCGGCTTTGCAGCGCGAATGGCAGCCAGCTGAGCGGCAAGAACCACATCGTAGACTTCACGCTGAGCATCACTGAACTTGCCGTTGACCGGATAGGTTCGGGTGATGTCTGCCGCGTAACCGCAGTACTCGAGACCGGCGTCGACGAGCAGCAAGTCGCCATCCGCGAGCGCTTCCGCGTTGGTGTTGTAGTGGAGAATCACCGCATTGTTTCCGCCGGCGGCGATGGTGTTGTAAGCGCGCTCGGGAGCGCCCTTCGCCGCACCGTAGCCTTCGATGATGCCCTGAATGGCATACTCGAACATGCCCGGACTGACCTGCCGCATCGCCTCGCAGTGCGCCTGCGCCGAGATTTCGGCGACATGACGCATGAGGTCGAGTTCGACCGGTTCCTTCACATGCCGCATGGCATGCAGGATGTCCTCCGGGTTATGCAGCGACGCCTGACGAACCAGCCAGAGCGCGCGGAACTTCTCGTCGATCTTCGGGTTCCGGTTGAAGCGGTAGAAGACGTCGTTGACGCCCTCCAGCAGCTCCTCCATCACCGAAGAGAAATCGTCGACACTGTGCGCTTCGTGACAGTCGAAGTTCGCCCTGGCACCGGCGGTGCCCAGACGGCGTCCCGTCCAGGTTTCACGCTCGGCGTCCTTGGGACGCACGAACATGATGAAACGGTTTTGCCCCTTCGACTTCTTGAACACGAGCACCGCACCCGGCTCCGAAAAACCGCTCAGGTAGAGGATGTCGGACGACGGACGGTAGGTGTACTCGGTGTCGTTACTGCGAGTCATCTCGGGATTGCCGACGATGATCGCAACGGAATCAACCGGAAGGCGATTGAAAAACTCTTTTCGCCGCCCGGCGAAGAACGAGCGCGCCAAGCGGGGTGCGCTCGCCTTCGGGGTAGTTGTTTTTGCCATGTGTTACCTCTCTTTTTCGATTTCTCGAAATTAAGAAACCGCGGGGAGCGCCGCTTGGCGCTCTCCGCGGGGTTTGCCGGAAATCGGCACTGGGAGGGAATCTCCGAATCAAATGGGGAAGGAGCCACAAATTGCAGACTATGCGCGAACAAAACACTCGCGCCTAATCACTGCAATCAATGACCTCCTGCGAACTACTCAGCAGCCTCGATCGAACCGGCGACCACGGTGACGGCGTGATCCAGGTCGAAGTATTTGCGAATCGCCGCATCCACTTCTTCCTTGGTGACCGCATCGTACTTGGCCTTGAGACCGTCGATCTCGGCAGCGCCCAGACCATAGACCTCGAGGTTCACGAGAGCCGAGGCGAGACCGGCAGTGCTCCGCAACGAGACGACGAACGAGCCGTAAGCCCGTCCTTTCTCATCGGCGAGTTCTCGCTCGGTGATGCCGCTCGCGCGATAGTCGTCGACGACCTTGCGCACCAGTCCAATGGCTTTCTCGATGTTCTCCGGGTTAACGGAGAGCGTGATTTTCCACGGGGCGAAGCCGGCGGTAACGTTCTCGAAGCTGCAGGTGATGCCGTAAGTCAGACCGTTGCGCTCGCGCACTTCGAGCCCGAGCCTCGACGAAAGCGTGTCGGCACCAAGCGCCGCATTGGCCAGACTGGCGGCGAAGTAATCGGGATCCGTGCGCTTGACGGCGGCAGGCAGACCGATAGCGATATCGGTCGATGCTTTGCCGGCGATTGGAACGTCGATACGAGCCGCCTGAGCGGGAACTTCGACAGCCGAAACAGCAATCGGTTTCACCTCTGCGCCCTGCCACTCGGTGAGCGACGCCGGAAGGATTTCGAGCACCTTGTCCGGATCGATGGCACCGCAAATGGCGAGAACCAGCCCCCTGGGCGAGTAGTTCTCGGCGTGGAATTTGACCAGGTCATCGCGGGTGATACCACGCAACTCGGCAAGCAATTCGTCATACGGCTTGTCGTGATAGACCACGGACTTGTCGTAGAGCTCCTGCGAGAGCCGCGCGGACGCGACAGACTCGGTATCGGAGCTGGTCTGCATGACGAAGGCCTCGAACTCCTTCAGACTGCGGTCGAGCTCAGCCTGCGCGAAGAGCGGGTGGCGCAGCACATTCCCGTAAAGTCCGAGGAAGGCGACCAGGTCATCCCGTACGACGGTAGCAAGACTGCCCACCGTGAACGGTCCCGTGCGGAAACCGATACCGGCACCCATGCCTTCCAGTTGCTCCGCGAGTTCGGCTTTGCCGAGCTGTGCAGAACCCTTGGTGAGCATATACGAGACGAGCTCGGGGACAAGCGCCTTGTCGTAGGTGCTGGCTGCAGAACCGGCGCGCAGCGCAGTCGCCAAGGAGACCGTCTCGCCGGGAGTGGCGAGAGCGAGCACGGTCAGACCATTGGGAAGTACGTGCCGACGAACGCGTTCTGCATACGTCGCCGACTCCGCAGAACCGGACACAGCGGACTCAACACCGCCAGTGGTGGCAGACTCAACGACAGCATCCTCGCCGGACTCCGCCTCGGCAACCGGCTGGAAATAGCCGGTCGTGCGGTTATCCGAGTTAAGATACTGGGCAGCGACACGCGTGACGTCCGCGGCGGTGACGGCGTCGAAGTTATCGTCGTAATCCAACGACCACTTCCAGTCGGCAACGGATTCGCCGTCGCAGAGCAGCTCGGCGAAGTCGCTCGAGTCGTCGTGCTTCAGCAGAGTCGCCTTCCGATTCGCCTGTTTCACGCGCTTGAGGTCGCGCTCATCAGCCGGACGTGACACCAGACCCTCGAGCTCGGCATGAATTGCCGCCTCCAGAGTCCTGGGCTCGACGCCCGGCGCGCAGGTCGCCTGCACGATGAACAAACCGGGGTCTCGGTTCTGCCCTGCCTGAGCGAAGCATTTGACTGCCAGTCCGGTATCGACCAGCGCCTTGTAAAGACGGCTGGCACGCTTACCGCTCGAACCGAGAAGCGCCGCCGCCACCGACAGGGCGTACGTGTCGCCATGCGCCGCCTGGGGAACGTGGAATCCCATCCAGATCTCGGGCATATCATTGCCCTTGCGCCGAATGGTGAAGGTGCGCTCGCCCTCCTGCTTCGGTTCGGTTGTGTAGACCGCAGGAATCTCGTGCGGAGAAGGCGCGATCGCTCCGAACAGTTTCGCAACCAGAGCCAGAGTCGCCTCCGGATCCAGGTCGCCGGCGACGATCAAGGTCGCGTTATTCGGGAAGTAGAACGTGTCGTAGAACTGCTGCATGCGCTCCATCGGGACGCCTTCGACGTCCGAGCGCCAGCCGATCACCGGGTGGTGATACGGATGTTCGCGGAAGGACATCGCCATCAGTTCTTTGTACATCACGTCCGACGGGTCATTTTCGCCGCGCTCGAACTCGTTGCGAACCACGGTCATCTCGGAGTTGCGGTCGTCCCTGGTGAGGACGAGATTGCGCATGCGGTCCGCCTCGATGGCGAGAACCAGCTCGAGATGCTCCTTCGCCACCACCTCGTAATAGTTGGTGCGGTCGAAGGACGTGGTTGCATTGTAGAGCGCGCCGATCGGCTTGAGCAGGTCATCGATGCCGTTGCCCTTGCTCGGGTGACGGTCGGTCGTGCCCTTGAACATCATGTGTTCGAGAAAGTGCGTCGAACCCGTGTAGCCGACGGCTTCGTTGCGGGACCCGACGCGATAAACGATCATTGCGGTCACAACGGGCGCCGAGTGGTTCTCGACGAACAACACCTTCAGCCCGTTCGACTTGAGCCGGTACTCGACCACGGCACCCTGTGAGGCGACGAAATCGAAACCAAGCCCTGACAATACAGTTTGGTCTTTCATCTTAGTGTTTCCTAGGCTTTCGCCTTGTTATAAGAGGCCGCCGGTGAATGCCAGCGCCTCTAAAATTCTGAGCGGTGAGTGCGCCCAGCCTAGCGGTTAACGGAATTACGGCTTAGCGTTCAATTTCTGCTCCAGGAAGCGCACAGCCGCCTGGAACTGATTGTCATTGACGCTGCCGTACGACCCCCAGCCCGACTTTTCCAGCCGGATGGCCGGCTGAACACCGTTGCTGATGGTCTGCCCGGCGTCACCAAGAAAGGTGCCTGCCGGAGTAAAGGCTCTGAGGTGCGTGATCCTCAGCTTGTGCCCATTGCCGATGGGCAGATAAGTCTGACCGATGCCCTTGCCGAAAGTGGTGGTACCGATGGCGGTGGCGACTCCGTTATCGATTAGAGCAGCCGAGAACATCTCAGCAGCCGAGGCGGAGTTACCGTTGACCAGCAGGACAACCGGTCTGCCCTTGAGCAGATTCGGCGGTCGCTGCAACATCGGCACCGGAAAGTCACGAATCAAGCCATAGTTGGCCCTGAGCAGGATCTGGCTGCGGGTGATGTCCACGTGCGTCAACATGTAGCCGCCTTTCGGCATGCGCAGGTTGATGTTCGTGACATTGCCTTCATCCATGAACAGCGCCGCTGTGCGCACCGCCTCGTGAATGAAACCGCCGGGATTGTCGCGCAGGTCGATGACGAGCGCGTCCACGTCGGTGAGTTTCTCCATCGCCTCCTGCACTTGCGAGTGCACTGACCACTGGTCGAAGGTTTCGATGCGAATGTAGCCCACCCGACCGGTAGCGGGAGCGGCAGGCTTACCACCACCAGCGGTGCCATCGACAACCTGCAAACGGGTCACCGGAAGCCGCCCCTTCTTCTTTCTGGCATGCTCCAAACTGTGAACCGGTGCAACTTCCAGCGTTTTGACGACCGACTGCGGAACTTTGCCTCGAGCAATCGTGACGGAAAATTCCTTCCCGTCGCGGCGCATGACGAGCGTGACCGTTTGACCTTCGTCGCCCTTGAGGGCATCGGATAGCATTGCGATGCTCCAGGTGGATACATCCTTGCCGTCGATGGAAACGAAGTCGTCACCGTCTTTCAGACCAGCCAGCTCACCGGGGCCGCCAGGAACCACACGCTTGAGCGTAAGTTGCGAACCACGAGCTGCCAGCTCAACACCGACGCCGATGTAGTGACCATCAGCCCGTTCCTTATCGCGTTCGACAATCGAAGCGGTGAGCAGTTTCGTATACGATTCGTCCAGATGTTCGACCATTTCACTTGCATATTTCAGCGCGTCGTCTTCGGTCTTGATCAGGTGGTCGTACTTGTGCTCCCACTGGTCCCAGTCTTTGAGCCGGGACTGGTCGTAGATGTTGTCCCTGGCCACGCTCCAGGTGTTGTGGTACAGCTCAATCGGCGTGACATGCGGATCGTAGATGAAGTAATGGGCATAACTCAGTACGATGGTCGCTGCCGCGAGCAGGACGGCCATTGTGCTGAGCCCAAGAACGGAGAGCCCTTTCGACAAAAGTCCTCGCTTCACCTCAAGTCGAGGAGCGAGAAAAAATATTCTCCTGAACATAATTGCGTACTCCAAAAGGAAGCGGAGCCCGGCTTCTGATGCCGAGCTCCGCCTGATGAAACGCGCTTAGTTGTCCTGGTTGAGGAACTTCAGCGCGAAGTCGAGCTGGTTGTCCGTCGGCGTGCCAGGGCGAAAGCCCTTGCCGGGAACAACCGTGTGATGCGGCTCGATGCCATGGTGAGCGGCGCTGCCGTCACCGACCCAGGTGCCGTTGGGCGTGAAGTACCGCAGCGTGGTGATACGCAGAACGGTTCCGTTCGGCATCGGCATGAACAGCTGTCCGATGCCCTTGCCGAAGGTCTTCTCGCCGATGACGGTGACCCGATTGTTGTCCTTGAGCGCGCCGGTGAACATCTCGGAAGCCGAGGCGGAGTGCCCGTTGACGAGGAGCACGATCTTCTTGCCGGCGGTGAGGTCAGCGTAGCGCTGCTTCACCTTCACCTCGGTCGTGCCGTCCGATTCGTCCAGATCCTCGACGAGCATGCGGTCCTTCTGCAGGCGATAGGTGGTCTTGCTGTATCCACCGAAAGGCACGCGGTTGCGAATCGAGACCACGTCACCTTCGGACAGGAAGAGCGAAACCAGGTCGATGCAGATGTCCACACGACCGCCGGGATTGCCGCGAAGGTCGATGACCAGCGACTTCGCATCCTGCATCGACTTGAGCGCAGCGGCCATCTCTTCGATGGTGTCGTCCTGCTCGAAGCTCGAGAGCGCGATGTAGCCTACGTCTCCGTAACGCTTGGTGAGTACGGCCGGCGAATTGACGACACCACGGACGATGTCGAGCTTACGTTCGACGCCGGCGCTCTCGACCACGAGAGTGACGGGAGTGCCGGGCTTGCCCTTGAGCTCCTTGACGATGTCCTTCAGGTTCTTGTCCTTCAGGTCGACGCCATTGGCGCTCTTGATGGCATCACCAGCCTTCATGCCGGCCTTGCCAGCAGGACCATCATCGAACACTTTGTCGATAACGGGATAGCCGTCGGCGTTCGCCTGCGGCAGTACCTCGCCGGACTTGTCGAGGACGGGCTTGCCGTCTTCGTCGGCCTTGTAGCCGAGCCCGACGCCGATGCCTGCGAAGGTACCGGACATCTCCTGGCGCATGGCCTGGACTTCCTCACGACTGTGGTAGTGCGTGAACGGGTCCTTGAGACTGTCGAGCATTTCGTTGGCGTAACGCACGGCATCTTCTTCGGTTTTGATCTTGCCGTCGAACTTGTGCTCCCACTGATCCCAGTCCTTCATCTGCGAAGGGTCGTAGGCGAAGCCGGGAGCGACCTGCCAGACACGGTGAAACAACTTCTCGGGCGAAGCCGCGAAGTACTCAGTCGCGACGAACGCGCCGAGTGCGACGAGGAACAGCGTGACCCCGAGAGAACCGAGCCCCATGAACTGCAGGGCTCGCTTGAAGAAACTCTTGCGCTCTTCCGGCGCAGGTCCAGGTGCGAGAAACATGATGTTTACTCCAGAGTTATTGCTCGTCTTGGCGAGCGAAAAGGCATACGCTCGAAAGCGCCGATTGCATAACTGCATTCGGCGCTACCTAGGCGTATGCGTCTGATGCTCGACGGAAGCCGAGCGCGGGACACACCACGAGCACTGAAACGTGCCGCGGTATGGGTCGAAAGAAACCGAGCGACACGTCAATGTCACCACTGGTGACACCACCATGTCATACCGGAGCGGAACTACCTGCCGACAACAAGCACTCAAGCCCGATCATGCGATAGCTGCTGCGAGGCAGTCAGTCAGTCGATCTCGAGCGCGTGCACGACCAGACGATGCTACCGCCGGTAGAACCACCTTCAAGCTCTTAGAACAGAGATGTGATTACGAGTGCTGAGTCAGAAATAGTCCTGGGTAGATAAGCAGAGATATGCTTGAACATAAGAAATAGACGTGAAGATCAGCAAATTAACTAGATCCAGGTTTACTCCGGAGATAAATAAACGCGCTGTAATTTGACACGCGCACACAGAATTTATCGCAGAGTTAAAAGCTCCCCCAGTTAAGGCTTTTAGCAATATCGCGAGAATAGCTTATATGCCAAATCCTTCTTGACATCAGTAATGACGGGGGTTTCCGGCTTAGCGCAGGTTCGTTAATCGCTACCACAAACGCGTTTTATTTTTCTCATAAATAGCTAAAATACCCTAAGCCACAATTTCGGAAAGGTCTCCCACGAATGTCACTCAATCACCATCTTCAGATTTTCAGAACCAACTCGCTAATTAATCACGTTAGCGCCCTCGTGCTGACTACAGGAACGGCGTTATTCGTTTCTGGCTGCTCGGCCTCGGACAAAACTGCCACAGCAAATGACGCCGAAATTCTGAACGACGCAAACGCATATCATGCAATCTATGACTCGAAAAAACCTGTTCTCGTCGAATTCTGCGCCCCCTGGGCTGAAAGCTCAAAACAAACGGCGCCGATAATGAGCGATCTTGCAGCCGAATTTACCGACGTGCGTTTTGTGCGCGTAGACACTGACAAAGCGCCGCAGACCATGCAGATGTTCGAGATTGAAACTGTTCCAACCTTCATTCTAGTAAGCAAGAAATGCAAGCACGGAAAACAACTGACCGGTGTTCATACCAAAAGCGAACTGGCAGCATTCATCAGCGAAAGCTACGCTGAGTGCCACGATTGATTGTGCGCCGTTTATCGATCAATTAACGCGAAGATGCGACGTTGCCTTTGAGGATATGTTCACGCGCCTCACCGACCACGTAAATAGATCCGGTAACTACGATAACTTCGCCTTCCTTAGCCACTTTGCGCGCTTCATCAATGGCCTCGGCAACACTGTTTGAAACATGAACATCAGCATCAGCGGCACCGAATGTGGTGACAACTTCTGCAATGTCCGAAGGATTCATTGAGCGCGGATTTTTCGATCGAGTCGCTATACAGAGGCTGCTCATGCTCTCTAGCTGTTTCCAAATCGCACTCATGTTCTTGTCCATGTTCAAACCAAGAACAAAGATGCACGACTTCACGTCGAAGAACTGCTTGATTGCATCAGCCAGAGCCTGAGCCGACTCGTGATTATGAGCGGCGTCAACGACTATGATTGGCTCTCCGTTCTTCTTGCCGTCTTTGAAGCCACTGAGTATCTGCAGTCGTCCGGGAACAACCGCTTTCTCGAGTCCCTTCCTGATGTGCTCATCGGTAATATTCACGCCTTCTTTCCGCAACGCCAATGCAGCGGCAGCGGCTGTAGATGCGTTGCTCACCTGGTGAGAGCCAAGCATGGGCGTAAACAACTCGAGCGAACCAAACTCTTTTGATTCGAGCGAGAACGTCTGCCCGGTTATGTCTTGCTTCTCAGTGCGGATTTTGTACTCGCGCGCAACGTCTATAAGCGTCGCCTGCACCTCGCCACAACGACGACCGACAGCCGTTCTTGCGCCCTGGTCTTTCTGCGGAGCGAGCACGGCGATACACTTCGGCGTGATGATTCCAGCTTTGTTCGCCGCGATTTCGGTTGGCGTCGAGCCCAATATCTCAACGTGTTCGAGACTGATAGGCGTGATCACAGCAACATCTTTGGTAGCAAATACGTTAGTGACGTCATACCGTCCGCCGAGACCAACCTCGACTACCTGCCAGTCGATCGGCGGGTTGCTGTTTTTGGCCAGATGAAAGAATAATGCGGTGAGGACGCCAAAAGTTGAGATATTGTTGTTTCCAGCAGATTTCTCAGCTTCGATAATCGGTTTGATCTCCGCGACGCCTTTGGCAAAACGCTCAGGGTCGACATTTTTGCCGCCGAACGCAATGCGCTCGCAGTAGTCGTGCAGGTGTGGGCTGGTATATAGCGCAGTATTCAAACCGGCTTCGTTCAGAATGTGAGCAATCATCGTGCTCGTACTGCCCTTGCCTTTGGAACCGGCGACGTGCACCGTGTGGCGACCAAGTTGCGGATTCTCCATACGCTCCAACAGCGCCCGCATCGACGGCAAACCCATCGTCGGACCGCGCGCGCCGAACGTGGCTCTTTCCATGTCTGGAAATTGTTGGATGTACGCTATGGCTTCCGCATAATTCATAAGATTTATTGCCTGCGCGCTTCGTTTTTGACGTTTCCGCTTGAAAACAAAGTGCGAACTTTTCTAGGTTACTGGTGCTTTTTAGACCCTAAGCACCCACATTGAGGAATACTCTCCGACAACTAAACCGTATTTCGTTGTCCATTTCAAGCCTTTTCAAGCCTTGTCAGGTGGCATTCTTCCAGCCCCGGCGCAAGGCGGTCTTCGCACGCCCAATCCACTAACACTCGAGAACCAGAATATGAGCTCATTGCGCTCCATTTTGGGTGCCATCGGCACTCTGTTTTCTGGCGCCGTTCATAACCGGCGTTTGGCGGCCTCCAGGCTCGACGGACTCGGTGAGTCCAAAATCCGGGCCGGCGCGACGAAAATCACGAGCGATTTCGAAATCGTCGACCTCGCCTCCGGTGCTCCCGCATTCAGCACTCCTGAAGAACTCAAAACGAAAGCGGTGGAAGCCATTCTGGGCAACCACAATCAATACTCTGACCCGGCCGGCGATCGAGAACTGCGCCAGCTCATCGCTGCCCAGACCGGTCGCACAATCAACGAAGTCACCATCACATCCGGCACTTCGGCTGCTCTGGCCGGCGTGCTCCTGGCGCTGGTTGAGAAAGGCGATGAGGTTATCGTCTTCGCGCCGTTCTTCGAGAGCTACTCCAGCGCGATTCGCCTGGCGGGAGCGACGCCGCGCTACGTCAACCTGGTCACGCCGGACTGGACGCTCGATGAAGCGGCGCTGCGGGCAGTTTTCAGCAAGCGCACCCGCGCCGTGATCGTCAACTCCCCGCACAATCCGACCGGGCGCGTGTTCAGCAAAGCGGAGTTGGAATTGGTGGCGCGGCTCTGCGAGGAGCACGATTGCTTACTGATCAGCGACGAGATCTACTCGAAGCTGACGTTCGATTCACCGACTCACGCGGCCCCGTCCCTTGCGGAAACGGTATGGAACCGCGGTCGCAACATCATCATTGATGGGCTCTCCAAGGCTTACAACGCAACAGGCTGGCGAGTCGGTTACGTGATCGCGCCGGCGCCTGTTTCAGAACAGTTTCGCATTGTCCACTCAATCATGGGACTGTCCGCGCCTACGCCTCTTCAAATCGCTGCCCGCGGCGCGTTCGACCCGGCCGTGAATTGCGCTCTGACTGAAACCGTTTTCGCCTGTCGCGAGGCACGAGACCTGCTCTGCAATGCCTTGCAAACCGCTGGGTTCAAGCTGCGAGTTCCGGAAGGCGCGACCTACGTTTTTGCTGACGCCACGCATCTGGGCGCCGCGAACTTGGACGACGCCCGAGACCTGCTGATCAGCCGCACCGGCGTCAAGTCCGTTTCCGGCTCCTGCTTCTTCGATGAAGCCGCACCCGCCGCCGGACAATGGCTGCGCTTCTGCTTCGCGCGCGACCTCGCGCTAATTCAGATAGCGGCTCAACGCCTGCAACTCCTGCATGCGCGCTAGGCCCGAAACTGCGAACAGGCGACTTCCCACCAGGGATTTCGCCTGTTCCTCCTCCAGATCTGTCTACTATAAGTTTTGGTATTACTCCATTTCGCCCGAAGCCCACCCCAGCATAGCTTTCAAGGCTTGCATAGCATCGAGCCCTCCTGAATTTTTCCGATTTGTCTACGACTCGTTGACGGATCTCGCGAATTCCGGCAACGAGGCGTAGACAACGTCCTTCGCTCTGAGCCCGAAGTCATCCGAACAGATGCTCCGATCAAAACGCTGCAAATTTGATTGCAGGTTTCGAACAAAATGCTGCAAACCAATTTGCAGGTCCTTTCGCTCTGAGCCCGAAGTCATCCGAACAGGTGCTCCGATCAAGACGCTGCAAATTTGATTGCAGGTTTCGAACAAAATGCTGCAAACCAATTTGCAGGTCCTTCGTTCTGAGCCCGAAGTCCTCCGAACAGGATACGATCAATCGACTAATTCGGCTGTCTACGCCAGAGCGACGGAATTCGCGAGATCCGTCAACGAGTCGTAGACAAAGCCGCTATTGGGGAGCCGGAAAGATGCAAACAAGGTCCGTAGAACCGCCGGTCACGAGGCATTCGGGGGACAGCGACAAACTGTCTTGTATAGTAGTAAAACGAGGCAAGGTTAGCGCGAGCTCATCTAGCGCTTATTTTCGTATTTACGCCCATAAGCATAAGAGTTCGCGCATGCATTACATTCCAAACTCATGAGCTTTTAGCTAGGTTCTAAGCATCTATTTCAACCCATCGCCGCGCGATAAAGGACTAAACCTCCTTCAAGTTTTGAAAGAACGACAGTCGCAACAAATCAAAGCTGTTTGAGAGAAATCTTCGACGGTTGGTTTGGCACGGTTTGAAACGGATTTTTTGGTTCCACTAACCAGAAAGGAGTACAAGATGGCAACCGACGAATTGCCTTCCGACCTCCTGCAGCAAGCCCGAGAACTCTCTCAAGATGCGCTTGTCGTTCCCGACAGCGTCGAGGGTTTGGCTCATAAGCTGCTGCAGGCACGTCAGGAGGGCAGACCTCTTCGGGTGAAGCTTGGTGTCGACCCGACGTCGGCTCACCTGCACCTGGGTCATGCAGTCGTGGGGCGCGCATTGCGTCGCTTCATGGAGCGTGGACATCAGGTGGTGATTCTCATCGGCGGTTTCACCGCGCGGATCGGCGACCCCACCGGTCGCAACGCTACGCGCCCGAAACTCACCGCAGACGAAGTGGCGCAAAACGCCACCAACTTCCTCGCGCAACTGCGTCGCGTCCTGGATGTCGACAAAGTCGAGGTGGTCAACAACGCCAGTTGGTTCGACACGATGTCTCTCCCCGAACTCCTCGAGCTCGCCGGAAGACTGACAGTCAATCAGCTTCTCGCCAAGGACGACTTCCGCACCAGAATCGCCAACGGCGACTCGCTCGCATTGCACGAGTTTCTCTACCCGGCGCTGCAGGGCTTCGATTCCGTCCAGGTCCGGGCGGATGTCGAACTCGGCGGCACCGATCAGCGCTTCAATCTCCTGATGGCCAGGCAGATTCAGCCGTCCTTCGGTCAGGAACCGCAGGTCGCGATGATGCTGCCGATTCTCGAAGGCATCGATGGAAAGCGCAAGATGTCGAAGTCGTTCGGCAACGCGATTGCCCTGGACGACACCGCCGACGACATTGTCGCAAAGTGCATGCGCATTCCCGACGATGTCGTGCTCAAGTTCTTCACGTTGGCGACCAACATGACGAGCGACGAGGTCGAGGCGGAGAGAGCGATTCTCGCAAGCGGCGGCAATCCCAAGGATGCGAAAGAGCGCCTCGCTCGACGCATCGCGACGGAACTGCAAAGCGCTGACGCAGCCGAGACAGCAATCGCCGCATGGCAGAAGGTGCACAGCCTGCGCGAGCTTCCGGACACCATGCCGGAGCGCGTTCAGGTCGAGCCCATCGGTCTCGTCAAACTGCTCGTCGAGAGCGGCATGGCAGAGAGCAACAC
Organism: Candidatus Obscuribacterales bacterium; assembly: GCA_965228855.1. Taxonomy (GTDB): domain Bacteria; phylum Cyanobacteriota; class Vampirovibrionia; order Obscuribacterales; family Obscuribacteraceae; genus JADYXR01. The sequence goes on from CBDDIJ010000002.1 coordinate 319,914, forward strand.
CAAAGCTCGCCGCCTGATCACCGACGGCGCCGTCAAACTCGACGGCGAGAAGGAAATGAACGTCGAGCGAGTCCTGGAGCCGATTGCGGAAGGAGGAGCGCTTGTCGTTTCCGTCGGTCGCAAGAAGTTTCTCAAGCTCATCGGCGGCTAAAGGCTGCCTGGAGGACGGCTCTCGGAGTCGTCCTTCAGGTCAGCTTCGGTTGGCAACAACCGAAACGTGACAGGTTCAAACGTCACGATCGCAAAGCTGCAAGCGGTTTTCCGCAAGCAGAACGGCGATGAAAGTTTGAACAGGCGAGCGCACGTTCGCCTTGTTAGTCGCATGTAGTCTACATGCACGGGTGAGGGCACCTCGGAGCTTGCCTTCTTGTCGGTTGGGAGAAAGCGTAAAAACTTTCTCGGCCGTACGCCACACCCCGCAGAGACTGGGGGAAGGAGAGCAATCTCCTTCTCGGTCTTTCTGCTCCAAACAAACAATTGGGCGCAAGCCCGCAACCTAAAACGGAGCTGAAAGATATGACTACAAACAACATCCCGGCGTTGAACGCCAATTCGAAAATCGGTGAAATCCTGATCGTTCTTGGTTTCGCCACGCAGCAAGCTGTCGACGACACGTTTGCCTACCAGCAAGCCGAACGGGCCGCGGGAAACAATCCCGGTCTGATCGGTGAGCTGTTCGTCGCGCGGGGCGTCTGCACCGCCGAACAGCGTGACCTCGGCATGAAGGTCCAGAGCCTCCTCAAGGAAGCTCATCAGAAGACCGGAGAGCTCGTCTCGCTCGACTCCGAAGCGCGCATCGGCAAGATTCTGATTGCCTTCGGAAACGCCACGCCGGAAGCGGTGGAGGAAACGTTCGCCTGGCAGAAAGCCGAACGAGATGCGGGTCGCGACCCGGGTCTCATCGGTGAACTCTTCGTCCAGCGCGGCGTCTGCACCGCAGAACAGCGCGACTTCGGCATGAAGGTGCAGGGTCATCTGCGTCGCGGCTAAACCGCATCGCACCCCCGCATCCTGAACTAAACACAAGGGAGAGAGGAGCCCCCGCTCTTCTCTCCCTTCGTGCTCCCCAATCCGCCTACTATATTTTTTCGTATAACGCATTTCGGCAAACGCCTTCAGGTCTTTCATTTTCAAGGATGCGGACTTCGTATTCTGATCGTTTGTCTACGACAGAATGCCGGAATTTCAAATATTCGGCAACGCACCGTAGACAGCGGCAGTAGACTAAACTTATCAGTGGTTCGTACAACCAAGTCCACCGGCAGCCTGCGCACAAGGTCCCATCAGCAGCTAGCGCTCAAGTTTTCTCACACCTGCGGCTAAACATGCCCGCTCATGTCACTCAGGAGCCTCAAAGGTCGGCCAGGCCCTCCAATCTCGGACCAGAAATCTCTGATGTAATCGTCGACTTCGACGTCGAGACCCTGCAGCGAAAGCCCGTTGAGTGAGACCGTGCAATCGCCGTTTTCACATCAATCGGCCACGAGCGTGCCGCCGGAATCATAAACACCTATCCTCAATTCAAACACATCGCCAACTGGTACGACGACGCTCAAGCCAATGAAAGGCGAATTTTTCGGCATTCTTGTCTACGCCTGGATGACGCTTTAAGCGAATTTCGTCTACGCACCGTAGCCAAAATGCAATTTTGAGAAACCACTTCAATGGCAGACCAGCCCAAAAGTCCCTCCCTGTTTACAATTGCCCTATAAAGCTGATACGCCCGCATATAGTAGTAAAGCTTTGGAGTAGTAAAGCTTTGGAGAGCCAAAATTCGTAAGGTGGCTCCACCGGTTGGTTGCAACTTCATCCCAGCAGGGTTTTACCTGCGTTGGCTGGTCTATGGAGAACCAGGCAGTCTTGGCTAGACGATGGGATTCCGCTTGCAGTGCCGGTGGCGCCGCCTTACGAATCTTGACCCTTTAGTGAAGAAAACAGTTTCCCGGTGGACCGAGGTCCACTTGCCCGAAGGCAAGCCGCGAGGCCGGGAAACTGTCGAATCAAATCGGCCGGTTAAGCCCGATTCTTGAACTCGTCGCGAAGCTCCGTGAGAATGCGGACGAACACCGAAGCCGGAAAGACAGTGTCTTCAGGTTCGGGGTGACCGCAATCGTGGACGATGGGACGCGGGTCGGTGGCTACGAAAGCCGTCGCAATCGCGGGATGTGCCTCCAACTTGGCACGAATCGCGCGCTTGATCAGTTCGACGTGCTTGTCGGAGCCCAGAGCAAACGTCTCGCCACCATAGGTGGTTTCGGTGAGCTTGCTCTTCTTGCCCATGTTCTTGACCACGATGCCGTAGAGCTTGCGAACCTTCTCGCGCTTCTCATCCTCGAGGAAAAGAAGGGAGACGTAGAAGCCCTCGACCGAAGCATACTCGACACCGTCGATGGTGAACGGGGTCGGTGCGAAGTTCGACATCAAGCGCCCGATTTCTTCATCGGAGCGCGAGTAGACGTTCAGTGCGTTGTTGCTGTTCATGACACGCTCCTTTTGGTTTGGTGTGGGCACTTTCGTCAGAACCTGCTTTCACGACTCTTCGAGCGAAGAGAAGCGAATGCTGAGATAGCCAGATAGATATGAGCTACTTGGTTTTTCTGGTCCTTGAGAGAAGTGTGGAATTGAATATAAGAATCACCATAGAATCATGAGCTTTCAACAATCAATAGTTTTAATAAACCGCCTGGAGCCGCTCAAGCTCAGAAAAATCGGTATCCGAACCAAGCAAAGGGCTATATTTTGGGGCGTTTTCAAAGATCATTCAAGCTCGTGAAACCAAAAGCGCTCATGGGAATTCCACGCACATTAAACCACTCTTAGATATTCGCGCAGCTCTGCGACCAGGTCGGTCCGGTCGATTTCCAGATCCGCCCCGTCAATCCTAGAGCGACGGTTTCAACCAATTCCGTCGCGCTCTCATTGACAGACCGATTCTAAATCCAGCCCTGTCAATTCTAAAGCGACGATTTCAGCAAATTCCGTCGCCCTCTCATTGACAGCCGACTTGAGACCTATTTGTTTGACAGACCGAGCTTTTACCCTAACGTCCCAGCAACTTCTTGCCTGTGACATAGTCTTCGCGAATCTGCGTAAGGATGCGTTCCAGAACTTCACGCGGGAAGTCCGTTCCCGGCTTATCCGGATGACCGACATCATGAATGATCGGTCTGGGGTGCGTTTCCATAAACGCTTTCGTCAGCGCCGGGTTCTGCTCAAATTTAGCTTGAATAGCCCTTTCGACCAATCTGTGATGTTCCTCGGAGCCAAGCTTAATCGTCTCCTTGCCGTACGTGGTCACCTTGAGACTGGAACCGTTGCCGACCTTCTTAGCCTCGAGTCCCCACATCTGCGCAATCTCCGCCCGGCGAACCGGATCACGGTACAGAAGCGAACTGTAAAATCCCTCAACAGACTCGTAGCGCTTGCCGTCCAGCGTGAACGGCGTGCGAGCAAAGTTTGAAATCTCCTGACCGATTGGCTCAGCGGAACGGCTCCATGCGTTCAAAGGAGCCAAGTTTGCTCTGGCAGCATCGTCAGCAAACATCACGGTTTCCTTCGGAACCACCGCGGTCAGTTCAGAAGTTTTCGCTGCAAACGGAGCCGCCGCCTTAGTTTCAGCAGCCATTGTCGTAAGCGGTTTAGTATCGTCGATTAATCCAAAGTTGTCCAGCATCTTTCTGGTCCCACCAGCGCCCGCGGCACCGGGAAGCGCTCCCAGAGCAAATGCGTCAAATGCAGCCGCGCCGATGCGTTCTTTAGTCGACGAGATGGAATTGGTTTCACCAGTCGCCAGCGACCAACCGGCCTGCACTGTTGCAGCAGCGCCGGCACCGAGAGCCATACCGTATTTGATACCACTTCCCCGCGTCGCAACTGCCACACATCCACCCACGGCCAGCGATACCGCCGCGCGTGTGAGAGACTCGCCCGGATGGTCCGCGGCGTCGGTTGCACGCTGTTTAAATCCGCCCCAGATGCCGCTATCTTCCTGCAGCTTCGTTGAAGCTGAGGCGATATTTGTCTGGCGGCTTATAGATTCCTGAATTTCGGGAGGCAGCATCGAAAGAAACTCATGAGTTGATGCTCAAATCATAAGCCAAGCGCACCGCCGCCACACTGGGGAAAGTACGAAGCTATCGCCGGATACCTCCAGCGGGAGTCGAACCCGCCTTGGCTGACTCTAAAATAGTCAGGCTATCCTAACCGCTGGAAGATGGAGGTGTCTCTAGCATAGCCGATTGACGGGAAACAGATCGAGCGCAACTGTTCCTGCCCAAAATTGTTCCAGCTCGAACAGTTTTTGTTCGAAACAGCTCTAGCGCGACGCCACTGTTCTTGCGCGATAATCGTTGACCAGCTGCTCAAATTGCTGGCGATTGAATAGCGTTTGGAACCCGGGATGCTTTTCGGTACCGAGCGATTTCCATTGAGCCATCGCCTCATCTATCGATTTATTGCCTGCGACCACATCGTGAAACGCGTTGACCAGGCCGGTTCTGTCCTCTCCATGGTAGCAATGGAATAAAACATTTTTGCCTTCGCGCTGCGCTTGACCAACGACACGCTCGAATTCAGCGAGGTTATCCAGAAGCTGATTGTAATTAGGCGTGCCGCGCATAGGCCACTCCGTGGGAATGCCGAGGTTGCGCACGTCAACCTGTTTTCCAGCAAGGTCGGCAGCCCATTTAGCCTGGTCGGCAACGCTCTGCAGTTCATCTCGTCCGCCCGGTCCGCCCCGCAAATCAATCACGACATCGGCGTTGGTTTGCTCGATCATTCGAGCGAATTCTTCGGGAGATTTCGTCGCACCAGCTCTGTATAACCCTTCCGAAACCTCTGTGACGGGCTGAGGTCTGCGTCCTGGAACTCTAGGCGTCCTGATTCCTTGTTCTTTCAAAACGCGATTCGTGAAGTCGTTGACCAGCGAGCGATTGTTCGTCGGATGGCTTCTGAACGGATGTAGCATTGCGATATCGACGTTCCGTTCAGGATCCTTGGTGACATAACCGGGATTACCAACGAGCGCATTGAGTTCGTCAGTCGTGAATCCCATCTGCTGAAGCGCTGGACTATCGAAGATTTGCGGCAAAACGCCATCGTGTGAATAAATGAATTTCGCATCGAAGTCAAAAACCGATTGCAACTTTTGCTCAGGCAGATAGCCGCCGAGGTGCGCAACTATGACGGGAGCACCAGATTCCTTGATCGCCTCGGATAAGGGACGCGGAGTCGTTCCGACGCCCTCCGCCAGCGGCTTCATCAAAAGTTTCTCGGGCTGTCTGCCGGTGAACGAATAGTCATCCAGGTAGACAACTACTTTGTCCTTAAATTTTGATGGATCCGCCTGGAATTCGGCAGCGGACACGAAGTTCTGCGAGCGCAAATCAGCGGTTCGTCCGAACAAGTGGTGGATAAGGTTGCTTGATCCATTTTCCTCCATGCGTGTGAGTACAACAACATCGTCCATGGTCTTGCCAGGCGGCAGTGCGTCCTGAATTCGCCGGTTCAGATTTTGCATTTCCTGCAACATCGTTTCGTACGTATTCACTTTCATTGTGTCGCGCAGAATGGTCGCGGCAGCTAATTTCTCGGCGTCGGTTAGCTTCTCGCCAGTCGTACTGCCAGGCTCCGGCGGTTTTCTATAATTGTCGAGGAAGCTGCGAACGTCTTTGTCGCTAACCATCGAGAAATTGTTCTTGCTTGCATCGTAAATCGGACGGCTGATTGCCTGATCGTAAATGTTTTCAGCTGAACGATTTCGCGTGCGCTGTGTGCGTGCCGGAAGTTCCGGACGTAGAATTTCCATGTTTGGAAAATCCTTCGCAGCATTATCGAGTGGTGCTCTGAGAACTTGTTGTATTGCTTCTTCGTTAGTAAGGTTTGGATTCTCTGCTTTAAGTCGTTTCGCCTGCTCAACCATCTCTGCCATTCGGGTTTGCATCGTCTCGGTGCTGCCAGTCAGCTTAGCCACACCTAGCTCCCACGTGTTCAGTCCGGAATTGAAACCGTTTAAATCAGATGCGTAAACCTTTGGAAGCTGGCGCAGGAAGTCTGATTGCGCGCCACTCAAGGAAGCAAGATCATCAAGCACGAGCACCGGATTTGATGGCGAGACTCCTTCGCGAATAGTCTGTGCATTGAGAACCTTGATTTCGACTTCCATGCTTGTATTCGTGCGAAGAAGGTAGGCTAGAGCCGCGCCGGAAGAATTTTCCTCCGATGCAACCACCGTAATTTTGCGAACTCCCTGCTCTTGCAACTTGCCGATCTGCTGTTGCAGTTTATCCAGTTGACCATCAAGAGCTTTGCGATGCAGGTTGGGAATGGACTGTTCCAGCAGTTCTAGAGCCAGTCCTCTATCTTGTGGTGGCACTTTGTCGAGCAATTCCAGGAATTGATCGCGACCAATTGGCGGGCGATTTTGAATTTCAGCAAGCTGTTCACTGACCTCGCGGATGCGCGCCGGATCAACAGGTTGGTCCTTGGCTCTGACGGGAGCGTCCGTAACCGGACGATTACGATCCGTGACATTGTCACCCTCGACTCGTGGCTCCGTCTCAGTCGGCTTCACCTCTTCCTCGACGCGAGCGGGCTGACGATGCGGCTCTACTTGACCGTCCGGAGTGGTTGGACGTTCGAGAGGCGTCGCCGGTCGCTCTGCCGGTGGAGTGATACCATCGCGCGATGGTACGTCTGTCGTTTGTGGTGCAACGTCTGTCGTGCCCGGGGGAACCTCTGTCGTTTGAGGGGGAACGTCTGCCGTCTGCGCCGGTCCGTCTGTCGTGCGCGCGGGAACTTCTGTCGTGCGACCTGGTACATCCGGAGTGTGTCCGGGCACGTCGGGCGTCACGTGGGCAACCGGCGCATCGACGCCTTGAAGAGCTTGATCGGCGATGTTTTGTAGAGGCGAGCGTTCTCGAGAGGCCACCGTTCTCAACGCATTCCAGCCTTTTCCAGCCACCACCATACCCGGTGCCAGGAGGATCGGACCGAGGCTGCCGCCGAGTGCACCGAATGCGGTGCTAGTTGTCGCCTGCCGCAAGAACGAAGCAACGTCCCGAGCGTCTGCGCCAGCCTGAATTGTTCCCGACAAACCACTTCCCGCCATACCCGCCAGAGTGTTTTCCGGAGTGCTCATGACTATCTGCTTGAGCAATGTGCGGCTTTGCTCTTCAACAGACTCGGCCAAACTGTTTTTCAACAACGCGGCAACAGCCTTCTCATCGCCGTCTTTGGCAATCTGTTTTGCAAGCGACAGGATCGCATCGTCCGAGATTTTGCCACCATTCGCCAAGCCTTGCTTCAACAGCGCTTCCGTACCCTCTTTCAGAGTTGTTTCCGCGCCTTCTCTAAGCAGATTCTTACCAGCACCTGCCAAAACTTTCTCTGCGGCAGCCTTTCCAACGCCGGCTCCAAGGAATGCGGTGAAGCCTTCAGCGAAGCCGGTTCCCGCGTCGAGAAACGCTTTACTACCCCAATCGTAGTCACCGCCCATGATGGCAGACTTGGCGCCGACTTTGAACAACGCGGCACCGGCGCCGGTGTAGGCAAGCAGTGACAAACTAACGCCACCAGTGAAGAATGCGCCACCGACCGACACAGCCGCGATGGTCGTATCGACTACAGCGTTCGCCAGTCCTTCTTTAGAGTCTGCGTGCATGTCGACCAGCTTATAAACGTTTGCAACATGGTCGCGAATCTTAGCCGGGTCCTCAACCATCGTCCTGGCAAGCTGGTTGATCTCATTGTCCAACTGATAACCGGTTCCATCCCAGGCGGCATCAACAAAGGAGCTGCCTATACCGGAACGGCTTATGGAAGCGTCGTTTTGCGCGTAGAGGAACTCGCCGCGCGCGTCACGAACAGTCGATTGCCGCTGCACCTGGCGCAAGTCTTTGCCGGAAAGCTCGGAGACCAAATCCGCTGAGAGATCGGTACCATACTTACGCGCATACTCGTCCTGAACTCTCTGCACGCGGCTGCGAACGATCTCGTCTATTTCCGCTTCTGACTTACCTTCCTGACGCAGCGCAGTGCGATCCGTTAGTTGAGCAAATGTGTCTTTGATTTCCTGCTCGCTGGTGCCCATGCCAATTTGGTACGACCGAAGTTTATCCTCAGGTCGCATCTCGCCCTGCTGCATCGATGCAAGCGCTACCTTGCGCTCGTCCTGACTGAGGAAACCGAGAACACGATCTTGGAACGCCTGGTCTTGGAGAATACGCTGTCGCTCATCACCGGTGGCGTTCTGAATATCGCGATAAGAGCCTTGCTCGTCGTCGTCAAAAACTCCTCGGTTGAGATCCATCTGTCTTTCGATCGGAATGCTCCCCGTCTCGATCAACGGTTTAGCATAGCGCTCGTAGTCGTACGATCCCATTGCTCGCCTTGCAGCATCCTGAAAATCACGCGCGAACTTTCTGCCTTCTTCGGTGTCGGGCGGATGAATAATTCGCTCTCGAAGCGTCGGATCATTTTTGAACGCTTCCTGGATATCCCTTATCACTTGCGCTTCGTCTGAATCAAAGTGCGACGCATGCAAGTTGAGTTTGTCCATGATGGACATTTGCGGTTTTTCACCACGCTTAACCTGATCGAGTAAACCGAATGCGACTTTCTGTTCGCTCGAATCCAGCGAATCACGCAATTCCTGATTTAACTTCAGGTAGAAGTCCCGTGCTTCTTTGTTGGTAGTCGACTCGTTGCTGCCTTCTCGATACAAAGCCTGCTCACGATCGCTCATTCTCTCGACGGCCTTGTACATTTGCGCTTCGTCGTTGTTGTACCAGCGGCGATTGTCCGCGATCGTCTCGAGGATCGGTCGTCTGTTCTGCTGCGCTTCTTCGAACGTAGGCGCGTCTTTCATCGCGTTGATTCGCGTCATTGCGCGCTGAAGCTCAGACTCGGATAAATAAGTTTTCAAAACCTGTTCGACACGTTGCACTTGCATCGGATCGTTGCGAAGCTGCTGCCAGTCTTCCTTCGACATATCTTCGATGGAACCGATTACTTCATGCATACTCGAGTCGTAGACTGTTCCACGATGCGCGGACAAGCGTGAAACCAGCCCGCCACCCTTGTTAGCGATCATGTCCTCCCACTTCGCCAACTCATTAACTTGCGAGTCACCGGAGTACCATTGCCCCGCTGCTCGTTCCAGCGCACCATGGGTCTTGGTGTAGTAGTCCATCGCCTGTTTCCGTTCATCCGCATCAACTTGCGGCGCCGGTTGCTCGTTTCGAGCTAACGCTCTACCTGTGGTGTACAACTGCCTCTCGCGATCGCTCATATTGGCGAGCGAGTGCTCGATTGCTTCTTCGTTGTCGCCCAGCCATGAACGGTTGTCGTCTACCTGCGTGGACACCGATAACTTTCCGTGCTCCGCATAGTCGCGCACGTGCTGCAAGTTCGTATCCGTGACATTGCCGCTAAGTCCAAACGTGAGCGCGTGATACCAGTGACCTTCAAATGCGTTGCGCATCGCATCCTGACCTGCCGGAGAGGCAAAATAGTCGCGCACTTCTTTGGGTGCGCGGCGCATCGCTTCCTGAAACATTGTCGGATCGCCTGACGTAACAGCGCGGTCGGCCAGGGTTCTCGTATCTTGCGGGGTGCGTTTGTCGTGACCCTTCAGATAGACATCGGCCGCTGCTTTCGTATCCGCAGACAAATGCGGGTTGTTCATGACCGCGTCACGAAGCGACATGCCATAGCGTCTGCGATATTCAGCATCGGTCTGCGCGATTTCCGTCGAGCTCATCGTTTCAAGCGTGTTGCGCACGACCTTTTCCAGCTCGGAATTAGATCGTCCTGTCCACTCGCCGCGCTCCGTCAACGCTACCCGAATCGTGCCCGCGTTGTCGGCGCCATCAGGACGATGGAGAAGTGCGTTGGCTTTGTCCAGGTCGGAGCCTTCCATCTCGTCTTTGAACTCGGCTTCCAGAGTATGACCGTACTTCTTCCCGTATTTCTCGTTCCAGATTTCCTTGATCATCTGGCGCTCTGCAAACGTTTTGTTCTCGAGCGTGGAGTAGATCGTCTGCTCGTCTGTGCCGGCACCTGTGCCACCATTCATCGCATACTCGATAGTGTCAGCAGCAGCTTCCATCGAGCGATGATTTACATCTTGCCTGGAACCATCAGGTTTTCGCCACTGCCGGTTCCCCTCAGCGTCTTGCTGGAAGTAGGTACCGTCTGATTGCACGGATAGACGGCCCTGCCAGTTAGTTTTACCGTTCGTCCAGTTGGTACCATCGGTGGTGGTCCAGGTTTCGTTTCCTTCCGTGAATTTGTTGATCTGACCATTAGCGTCTCTTTCGTAAGTCCGCTTCACGCCTTTAGCGTCAACAGTTTCAACAAGCTGGCCGGCCTTGTTCTCCAGTCGCGTGGCGCCTGACGGTTCGCGATAAAGCGTATTACCGTCAAGTTGTTTTGCGACCGCCGTTTCACCCTGAATCGTATTGTAAGTGCCATCCGGACTGACCCAAACAGCTCCCTTCCATTTTTCGCCGGAGCTGGCAGTCCAGTTGTCTCCATCGCTGCTAGTCCAGACTTTGCCGTCCACAGCTTTGATTTTCGATAACTTTCCGTTTTCACCATACTCGTATTCGCGAGTCTGTCCGTCCACTGAAGTAGTCGAGACCACTCGCCCCTGAGCATCCATGGCAACTTTACTGTTGTCCGGATTTGTTACGGTGAAGCGCTTCGGCACTCCGCGCTCGTCGTATTCATAACTGGTTCTGGAACCGTCGGCGTTGTCGCCGCTAGCGAGTCGCCCGTTCTTGTCAAAACTGAGATTTCGTCCATCGGTGAGTGCAAGAGTACGATCGCCGGATGCAGTGTCGCGCATCTCGGCTGAACCGTCTGGGCGCACGTTGACGCTCATAGGTTTTGTTTCGCCACTGGTCTCATTACGCCAGTTGACACCGTCCGTGGTGCTTAGTTTTAGACCTTTGCTGTCGGAGAAACCGTTTACCTTGCCCTGCGCATCATATTCGAACGCTCTCCAGTTGCCGCGAGCGTCTTCCACACGGGTGATTCGACCGTCGACAGCCGTGATGTTGGAGCCATCGCCTTTGAAAACCTTGACCTTACCGTCTTCACCAACCTCGCGATAAATGCCGTCCGGCGTTACTTCACGCCGCCCCTTAAAAGTTTCGTTCTTCTCATTCGTCCAGCCGCCATTCTCATTCGCCCGCCAGGTGCCGGTCTTATCGGTCATTTTGCTCATGCGACCTTGAGCATCATACTCGAAGCTGCGCACATCACCTTTTGCATCCTTGACGGAGGTGATCTGACCAGCGTCGTTTCTCGTGACCACGGACCCGTTGTCGCTCTGGCGCTCTTCTCTGGTCTGACCGCCTTCTGTGATGCGCTGCCAGCCGTCGGTTTTCCTCGCAATCTCCTTGCCGGCAGCCCACTTCTCGTGAATCGTGCCATCCTGATCTACGGATATCTCGACGTTTATCGTCGTATTCTGATCCGACCTTTTCCAGGACTTCCCGTCCGAGGTTGTCCACTGAGAGCCGTCCGCGGCAGTCATGGCCTTCAGTTTGCCGTCCTCGCCGTATTCGAAACGACGTTCTGCACCATTTTGGTCTTTAACGGCAGTGACGTGCCCGTCCTTATCGCGCGAAACGGTGGAGCCGTCCATCTTGAAATTGGTCGTCTCACCGCGGGCATTCTTAACGGTTTGAGTCCCATCCTCTGCGACTGAAACCTCTCCCGATCTCGTCTGGTTCGAGCCCTGCTTATGCCAATTGGTGCCGTCAGGACTCTGCCAGACGGCGCCGTCGGGCTCGACAATACTTGCGAGTTTTCCGGTGGCATCATAGCCATAGCCACGGCGAGCTCCAGCACCATCTATGGTGGCAGTCACCCGGTGCTTATCGTCGAACAAAACCTGAGAACCGTCGCTGTTCGTTTTCTGGCGCTCGCGTCCCTGTTCATCCAAGCTGCTGACGCTTCGATCTGCGTTGCGTCGCAATTCACCGCCATTTTCCAGTTTGAACGAGTACGTGCCGTCCGGGCGAATTTCTACGTCTTTGACGGGAATCTGCTCGCCGCCTGGTTTGAGTGTGAAACTTTTACCGTCAGCGCTGCGTGTCCATTCTGTGCCATCGGCTTCTGCAATGCGAGAAACTTGACTCTGTGAATCTTTTTCGACTGTAACCGTGTATCCGTTTTCTCGAGTAAACGTCTCCGGCGCTGTCGCTGGTTTTGAACTTGAGTCGAGCTGGCTCAGAAGGTCACGATCCGAAGCTAAACCAGTCGGTATCTCAGCGGCAGGCGCGGTTGTTCGAGATGTCGAATCCATCGACGAAAGCGCTTCATCAACCATCGCCTTGCCGGCGGTAGTTTCAGGCGCGGCGTCAGGCTTGACGGCCTTTTCGGGCACGGTCGCGCTCGCATCGGTGGAGGGATTCGGGGGAGTCACTTCGATCTGTTTGTTCTAGTAAGTCGGACTGGACAAAAAGGCTTCCAAACTTCTGTATCCGAAAGGACCAAAAATTTCCCACCCGATTCATTAAAACTTTTGATTTGGAGAATCGGATCTGCATCTACTCGTAATGACATATATTCCCGAAAACCGCCAGGAGAAAACCTCCGGACGCGCATTGCTACTATATGCGGGCGTATCAGTATAATCGCGACGACGCAGTAAAGGACGGTTTTTTGGGCAAACGACTTGCCGACCACTTATGGCTTTGTCTACGACTCGTTGACGCTTTCCCGGAAATCCGTCGCTCTCTCGTAGACGATGGGGAGAGCTGACTCAAAACAGCTTTTGTCTATGGTGGAATGACGGATTCAGCGAAATCCGGCATCCCGCGATAGACAAACAACGGAATTTGAAGAGATGCTTCTTTCAAGATACCTGCAATGTCCCACCCCCACTACGCTCCGGGTGAAAACTTTTCACTCCGGGATATAGTAGACAAAACTGGAGGAGGAGAGGCGAAGTGAATCGCCTCTCCGGTTTTCATGGCCCGCCGAGGTCCGTTACCGGCCGGCGAGCTTGTTGAGGATGCGGTCGAACACGTTCGGCGCCGGCATGTCCATCACCGAGGTGATGTCGTGCGCGATGCCGGTCATGCCCTGAAGCGCAGCCGGATCGCTCTTCACGCCAGCGATACCGGAGCGGAAGCCGTGAGCCTTCCAGGCGATCTCCTGAATCTCCGGATCCTTGAGAGCCTCAAGCAGACGCTTGCCGTTTGCCGTCCGCGCGATGAGCGGATGGCTGCTCCACACGGTCGGGTCCGGGTAGAGAACGCGACGGTCGTCCTTGAGGTTCTGCCGGTCGTTCGGGTTCTGCAGCCAGTACTCGACGAGCTGCGACTCGTAGCCGGCGACCATCGGCTTGGCACCGATACCGGTCGTCAGATACTGCTGGAACAGGTCTTCCGAGCTCTGCTCCATGAATCCGAGACGCGCGAAGAAAGTCGCCAGCTCGGGCAGGATCTTCTCGATCGAGACATCGTCGGGCACCTCGCCGTTGTTGATCGCACCGGCGAGTAGCGCGGCGAACATGGCGCCGGAGTTGCTGACGTTCGGATCGGTCGTGCGGATGCCGATCTTGCCGTTCATACCGGTCATGCCGATCGACGACCAGGTCGCACCATTCTTGATCAAATCAGCGAGCTTCTTGAAGTCGCTGACGTAATAAGAACCGCCCCGCTCGGTGACGATGCCCTGCTTCTCGAGCGCCCTGGTGAGCTCGGACCAGGTGTAGATGACGAGCGGCGAGTTGAAGATGTTCGCCGAGGTCAGCATCAGCCCGTTGCGCTGCTTGTAGAGCGCGAGGGCGACCTGGTTGGACGGCCACAGGAAGTCGTCCTGCGGAGTCAGAATGAGGTCGCGAACCATCTCGATGGAACCGGCCTTGCGCGCGTCGAGTGTGATGCAGTAGCGATCGTTCAGAATCCGGATGACATCCGGGTCCTTGAGGAACGAGGACTTTTCACCGCCGAAATAACCGCGAACCGTGATCGGAGTACAGGAAGGCTGACGGCTCAGCACACTCCCGGTGTCACCTCCGAAAAACTTGATGGCGAACACAGCCAATATGGCGAGGACAAGAAGTCCCACGCCCAGTCCGATGCGGACAGTATTGTTCATGATCCAGTCTCCTCAGATCGGGCTTCGATAATCGGGAAGCTGAGTTCGACCTCATTGCCGCCCATGACGAAAGCGATATCTTTGACATGCAGCCGCTGATAGAGCTTGTCGAGCGACCGCTCCATGCGAGGCAGAGTCTCGTTCTCCGCCTCCAGACGAATGGATTCGGGCAGCTCGATTCCGCGAGAGACGACGAGCGAGTAGCGCTTCAGCCAGCCCTCGATAGGTTCGAGATACGAAACCAGGAACGGTTGAGCGGCCTGAAACTTGTTCCAGTCCAGCTCGATCGCGTCGGCGATCTTCGTGGACATATCCACGATCCGGCCGACGATGTCGCGCTGCTTGCCGGCAGGGAGCGACTGAAGCATTTCCTGCATGCTCTTGATCTTCGCGCGCCCGGAAGCCATCGCTGCCTTCTCGGCAGGCGTCGCTTCCAGCTTCTTGCCCATCGGACCTCCAGGTGCCAACAGCAGCACTGCTGCGCAAACAGCGACAGCAGGCAGAGCACTCCAGAGCAGTCCCAGGTCAATCAGAAAAACACACGCGGCATACGTGGCGGCGGCAGCGATGCCGGACGCCAAACCCACATTGCGGTCTAAGGCATTCATGACCAGGTGCTCCTCAGTTGTAGCCCTTCGCCTTGCGGAAGGCGTCGATCAAATCCTTCTTGCCGTCGAAGACACGGCCCGACGAGAAGTTGGCGAGGTCGTTGAGCTGACCGGGGCTGGCGTTGCCGAACATGATGGAGTAAACCGGGATGCCGCCCAGACCCAGGTTGGCGAACTCCTGCTTGACCGTGTCGATCGAGCCTGCCGACTGACCGTCGGTCATCAGGATGACGGCGGTCGAGTAGTTCTCCCACTTCAGGCCCTTGAGCTCCTGAACACCACGCACGATCGGCGCATAGATGTTCGTCTCGCCGCCGGCAGACTGGCTTTCCACCCAGGCGAGCAGCTCACGCAGCTTGTCGGGATTGTTGCCGACCAGCTTCTTCACGTCGCGCACCGAGCCATCGAACGGGATGACGATGGTGATGTCTTCCGGCGACGCCTGGAGCATGTACTTGGCGGAGAGGTCCTTGTCGAGCAGAACGCGCATGGCGCGCTCAAGCTGGTCTTCGCCGTCGCCCTGCATGCTGCCCGAGTAGTCGAGGGCGAAGATCGTGATGCTGGGCTTGCGGAAAGCGGTCTGGTAGAGCATCAGCGCTTCACGAACGACGTCCGCGGACGGCATCGTGATGGGCGTCAGCACGCGCGAGACGTCGAAGCCGAGCGACTTGTCGAAGACATGCGAGTCGGCATTGGCGACATTCACACCAAGACCGGTGCGGCGGCCGCCGGCGAGCAGCTGGCGCTGGATCGGCTCGGACTTCAGGTAATCCTGCAGCTTCAGGAAAAGAGCTTCCTTGGCGGCATCACCCTTCGAGACATAGCCCAGCGGCGCGTCGGCGATCGTGAGACCGTCGACCGGATAGATGGCATAGAGCGGCTCCTGACCACGCGCGATCAGCGCCTGGTTGGTCTCGATGACAGTGGCCTCGTAGTTGACCATGGCATCGAAGTAGTCGTACTGGTTCAGGAACAGGTCCTTGAGCCAGCCCGAGCTGCCGGAGGAGCGGTTGACCGTGCCGAGGATGCTCTTGATCTTGCTGCGCACCTCCGGCTTCTGCAGGTCCGCCGAGGTCAGCACATCCGGGTTGCCTGCGAAGGCGTACAGATAGCCGATATAGGCGGCGGTACCCGAGTTGCTCTGCGTGGCAGAGGTCATCATGTACCGCAACTTGCCGGTCTTGGCGGCGTCCAGGATATCGGCGACCTTCACGTCCTTGCCGACCCAGCCGAGCCGCTCAGCGACCGACTTCTTCACGCCGATGACGACGGGACTGCGGTAGATGCTCTCCGCGTATTTGACCACGCGCTGCTTGTCGCCCAGCGAGATCCACATGCTGTGCGCCGGCATGACCGCGTCGTACTGCGTGCCCGTGCCCTTCTCGAGCTCGAGCATGATGTCGACGGAGCCTTTGTACGACACGTTGATCGTGACGTTGTTCTTCTGAGCGAAGTCCTTGATGATGGGAGCAAGGCTGCTTTCGTTCTCGGAACCGGCGACGATGTTGAAAACTTGCGTGGGCTGCGACTGCTGATTCGCCGAATTGTTCGACTCGTCCTTGCATCCGGACAGAGCGAGAGCGGCGCCAGCGATCAAAGCCATGAAAATGGCTCTTACTTTCATTCGATTTTTCCCTTTACGTGAGTTGCGGGTTTATCTTCAGACTGTCGTTCGCAATCTCCCAACAGCCGAACTGACTCCACCTCGCGCTTGCAAGAGGAGTGATTTGTTCGATCGTTTGCTGTTTTGGGAAGAAGTGGTTTCAGTAACCAGAAGTTGAGAGATTGGCGATATCAAAAACTGTCATTGGAACACTGCCAAATACCCTCTATGTTCATGTGTATTACAGCTTTACATCTTCACCTAAGTTAATTAGATCCGCGAAATAATGGGGCAAAACAGCCATTGACAACGGGTTCTACGATCTCGCTAAAAGCGGCGATCAAAAGACATGTGCCATCGCTAATCAATTCCACGAGGTCGCGCACATAGCGCTACCCTCTTCTGAAGCGGTACTCATTATCCGTTTCAGCCAGAATTGAAACAGCTCGAAGCGGCGATTGTTTTGCATCGAGTTGAGAAGTCGCCACTAAATTCGGTATCACTTCAAAATGAAATTCACCTATTCAGGCGCTTTCAAATTTTCTTGAGAAACCATTCGGCCTGTCAAAGAGCCAGCGATGGAACTCGCAAAATCCGTCGCTCTGGGTTTGACACGGAAGGCGTCTAGATTCCGAGGCTACTTCCTGCACTCTAAACTATCAGGCAAGGTTACTCGCCAAGCTGCGCTAAATTGGAAGCGCGGAACTCACCACACTGCTTGACTTCCAAACTTTTGAGCGCACTGCGGCATTAAGCTGGACGACAGCAGAGATGCCAGGTAGCTCGTTGCGCGTTTATTTATTTAGAAGACGTTGAACCGGTCTTGATATGAGATCTAGTGTGAGCGTGCTTTTTATTTCCGTCTCCAACCCAGAACAAAAACCTTTCCTCAACTACCCAGCTAAATTACAGCTCTTCTTGTTTGCCACACCGCAAGCAGGAGTTCATCTAGGTCTTGGAAACAGCTACTCAGTAGCGCCTCAGGAGATACAGTCAATGAGCCTACTCCAACTTCCGGGTCGAATCTGGCACACGGCGTCGTTCGCATTCATGCGGCACGTCATGTGGGCGATTCGACCTCCGACTTACATCGTTTTGCTTGGTGGTCCGGGCGCAGGCAAAGGCACGCTTGCAGCAGAGCTCGCTCCGGCCCTCAATCTCACTCATCTCTCGACCGGCAACCTCTTCCGGCGCGAAATCGCTCAGGGCACCGCTCTCGGCAAAGTGATCGAACCGATCATGAATGCCGGCGGTCTCGTTCCTGACGAAATCACTCTGGCAGTGATGGCGGAAGAACTGAGCCGCAAACGCAACTGGCGCGGCGCAGTGATCGACGGTTTCCCTCGCACCGATGCGCAGGCGAGACTGCTCGACAATCTCCTCGGTGACTGGTCGCAGCGCGTGAAGTTCGCGTTCTTCCTTGACGCTTCGAAGGAGGACCTCGAAGTTCGTCTCTCCGGTCGCCGGATGTGCTCGAACAGGGAGTGCAATCGCACCTACCACGTCGTTTTCAGCAAGCCGCAGAAAGACGGCGTCTGCGACAAGTGCAATCATCCGCTCATTCAGCGCGATGACGACAAGCCGGAAGTGGTGGCACAGCGGATCGACAAGTTCAACGCAACGAACGGTCCGATCCTCAACCACTACCAGCTCAGTCGCTGCCTCCGGCGCATCAAGACAACCAACACGGATCCGAAGGGTCACGTATTCCGCGTGGTCATGGACACTCTCGCCGCAGCCTGAGCAACTCACTTGATTCAAATGAGGGAACCGTTACCCTGACCGGGTTTCGGTTCTCTCATCTTCACGACCATCTACTATATCATTTCGTTTCTAGTCAGCAGAAAACGACGACAGGAGCGGGTTCGAGAGCAACCTGCATTGTTCAGTCCGCCAGCCAACCCCGTTTGGCTACGAGAGAGCGCCGGAATTTTCGAATTCCGTCATAGCCAGATAGCCAAACTCGCTTTTTCTTGCCCGCCTTGAGGGACCGCTTCCTCCAAAAGCAGCACCAGGGCTTCTTTTTCCGCCTTAGCAATCTACCCTTCCATCTAGTAGACACGAAACAGCCACGAAAAGCGCTAAAATAGCTTTATTCGCAACGGACGGGGACAATGCGCGAACATCAGATCGTCATCAATCTCAAGCGCGATCAATTCGAAGAAGTTCAAAGGCTTGCCAGGCTGGCAGGCTCTAAGTCCGTTAGCGCATATCTGAAAGAACGCGTGCTGGAACTTCTAGCACCGAATGCGGAGCCCGAACCTCAGGGCGGTCCGACCCTCGAAGAGATGCTCGATATCGATCACGAGCTTTCGAGAATGCACAGAGAGCTGCAGGTGTTTATCGCAGAGTCTTTGAGCAACAGCATTTATAGCGGCGATGATGAGCTGCAAAACGAATTTGACCCGGACGATTTCGACCAAACCTTCGCGGCTTTCCAGGAGATGGAGAGAAACATGGAGGAAGAAATCGAGCGCATGAGTTCAGCGCCCGCCACCACAGGTGGTGGCGCCACACGCTCACAACAGTCTGATACGATCAGCAACAAACCGGTTGCTCCAAGCGCTCTGAATGGTCCACAAGCTTTCAAACGCGGCGAGTCACAGCGAGCAGGCACCGCGCACCGGAATCAAACACCGGGATCGAGGCGCTCGATACCGGTCACGCCACGCGACCAGAGCGAAGTTGATTCCGACCAGGATTATCCAATCACCGGTTTTCCTCTGGCTTCAGAAAACATTCTGGACGCTTCGGCGGAAATTCCAGGAATGGTTGAAAACGAACCAATCGTACTGCCTCCGACACCTGGAGCCAATCGTAATCGCTCAAATCAACGAATTCGAATCATCCCGTCAACGCCTCCGCCCACTGCGGAAGAACAAGCAGCCCATTGGAAAGCGCAACAGCCGCCAACTCCAGCTCAAAAGGAGTCCGGGAAGAACGAATCATTCAACGATTCGCAAAATAGAGCGAGTAAAACACCGGATGCGGGTTCGGCATCTGGCAAGACACCGGCAGCACCTACGAATACTGGCGTTCCCGACGCTCTACCACCGTCGGAATGGTCCGGACATCCGGTTTCAAATTTCGTTGAGAGCGCCGGCATTTACACCAGTGCGTCCACCGAATCAATCTGGTTTACTCCACCGACTCAGGTGGTGAGACCGGGACCGCAGCCCGAGAATGCTACTGTGGAGAACTCATCCGGCTCCGTCACCGAGGCGCACGAGCCGCTTGAGACAAACGACGCGCCGGAGCCTGACACCAGCGACACCGTATCTGGTGCCGACACAGAAGCCTCACCGATCACGCAGAGCACCGCCCCTAGTGGCACGACAATCACAGAAAATCAACCGCACAGTCCATTCGAACAACCGAACGATGAGCTTGAGGACCTTGCGGAGCGGGCTTTCGCAATTTCACCCAGACTTGGAGCGTTTAATTCGTCACCGAACACGCCGGCGGGAATACGAAAACGACAGGTCTCAGATCCACTAGACGAACTCATCGACGGGAACATAATGGAGGAAGCGCAGCGCTTGCGAGCGTCAAATCAGATGCCATCGTCCCCATATGATGATGGCGTCGTCTACGCCTTCGGAGGTCCAGACGAAACGAGACCCGAATTTCCGCCAGAAGGTCGCGTAAATCCGTCGTCGCTATCACCCCAGGGAAGTGGCGAACAGAGAGCACTTCTGGTGGGCGCTAGTGCTGAAAACGAAATACAAACAGTTTACGACGCAGCAACCCAAGCAGAAACACAGCCCGTGTCGAATTCAGAAGCGCCACTGGAAGCGCAGTCTGTTTCAGATCCAAATATGTCATTCGAAGCGCAGTCGACAAGCGGCTCCTTACCTGCAGTTAGAGGCACAGAGGACGAGCCGGTCCAGCAATCGGATGGCGCAACCTCTGACGCGGACTATGCGCAATCCAGTGAAAACACGCCCCCATCTTCTGCACCAAGCCCGGACCCCAGCGTCCTGGGAGGCCCGCCACCAAAGCGAAAGCGGACGATGGACGATTCGACTTCAGGGGACGATGACGAAATAATCAGTGGTGGTCCTCCCCCTAAACGTCGAAAAAAATGAGATTTTTACCATTGTTTTAGACGTCGTCCGTCCATACTATCAAGGTGTCAAAGGACGTTTCTCTTTTGCAGGCTTGAAGGACCCCTACATCACGCAAATCGTGGTATATCAATAGGAGCGCTTCATAGTCATCCCCGCCCAGGGCAACGACATGAGAAAAGGTCTCCAAAAGCCGGACAGTGACGACTCCTCCAAGGACAAAATGTCTACCGAAGGAATCAAAGATTCAGCTTCTGACGGAAACAATGGTGTTGGTGATATGAACGCAGTGATTGAACACGAAATTGAAGCGGCCTTCGCTCTTAACGAAGGCGCGGACTGGTCCCTGACCGGTATTATGAATCATCCCTCCGGTGTGGATTTCGCGTTGCAGCAAAATCTGGCACTGATGGAGAAACAAACCAGAGATTTGATTGAAAACGGTTCCGTTGAAGATCTTCTTGCCGCTCTTGAAGAAAACACAAGGCAGCTTCAGATGCTTCAAACTCGCATGGAAGGGCGTTTGAACTGGCTCTCGGGAAGTTAGAGAAACGACAAAAATTCAATTGTGATAACGGCGCTCGATATGATTCGAGCGCCGTTGCGTTTTCCATGTTTTAAGAACGGTTTAGATGTAACCGACGTTCTTCTGAGAACCGGCTGGCGGCAATATTCTCAGGCGGCGCATTGGCTCGTCGCCGATGCTTCTGCTGCTGAGACTGAAGCGTTCGACAAGTTGATGTTGCAAACGGCGGATGTAACTTCTGCGAGGCGCGAGTTCCATCGGCTCCAAACGTTCCATAACCTTGTTTATCGCCTGGCGAGCCTCTTCCAGCGCCAGTTCTGTTTCATCGATATCGCCTTCGATATCGACGGAACCGATATCAGTGTCAAGATGCAACGCCTCACGCAAGACCTTTTGGATCTGCGGAAGGTTATTGCTCTTCACTACGTAAACCGGGATCTGGCGCGCGTCTGCCAGCGAGTAAATCTTGGCACCAGTTCTCGCGTAACTCTTCAATGCCAGAATCGCATCGGCTTCGTCGATCGACTTAACCACTTCGACCGGCAAGGCGAGAGTCTTCACAACCCGCTCCAGAAGCCCTTTGCTGACAGCGTAAGGGTATATCTTCAAATGGGTTTCACTGCCACCATCAGCCGGAGGCGCTTGTTGAACCCAGTCAGATGTGAAAGCTGCAAGCCCTTCGACGTTGGCCACCACCGGCTCTACAGTGGAGACGACGGAAACCTCTCCGGTCGCGTCGTCGCGACGGCGAATTTCCGGATGGATCTTCCAACCGCGGAGCAGTTGGTCAACCGCCTCGCCTACATTCTGATGAACAGCCAGAGTCTGACGATCAAGAATCTCTACGCAGATATCGAAAGTCGGCTGCGCCGCTCTTTCCAAAACTGTTTTTTGAGAACCGCGGCGGCGCGCTTCATCGTCGCCCAGAGTCACGGTTTGAATACCGCCGACCAAATCGACCATGACCGGATTCTTCAACAGATTGTCGAGAGCGTTACCATGGGCGGTGCCTATCAACATGACGCCGCGCTCTGCGATCGTCCTTGCTGCCTGGGTTTCCTGCTCCGTGCCGATCTCATCGATAATGATAACTTCGGGTGTATGGTTTTCAACCGCTTCAATCATAACTGCGTGCTGCAAGTCAGGGTGCGGCACTTGCATACGGCGTGAGCGACCAATAGCCGGGTGGGGCACGTCGCCGTCGCCGGCAATTTCGTTAGATGTATCAATGACGATTACACGCTTGCCCATCTCGTCAGCGAGAACGCGAGCCATTTCACGAAGTTTGGTTGTTTTACCTACACCAGGAGGTCCGAGGAACAAAATCGATTTCCCTGAATCAATCAAGTCACGAATGACAGTAATGGTGCCGGTAATCGCGCGACCAACCCGGCAGGTGAGACCAATGATTTTGCCGGATCTGTTTCGAATGCAGGAGATACGATGGAGCGTTCTCTCAATCCCCGCGCGGTTATCGCCGGTAAACTCACCGAGCAACGCAATTGCCGCGACGAGGTCATCCTGGGTAACGTTGCTTTCGGAAAGATAGACGGAGTGCTTGTCGAGGTAACGAGCTTCCGGACGACGGCCAAGGTCCATAACGATCTCGTACAGACCGTTCGTGTCCTCTGCCAGGCTGTCGCGAATTCCCGGAGGCAGAATCTCCAGGAAGCTTGTTAGATCGTCAGCAGGAGGTATTTTTTCCATTTGTTTCTCCAATTGAATTGGTGCAGCATCAGTCAGGCGAACAAATTTGAAAACCACAAGGTTTTCATCCCGATTCAAGTAAAACTCTTAAGTGTCCATTTATAGAAAGAACCTCATTCTGAGCCACTCTTGCGCCCGGCACACACACCGGCATCCCTGGTGGACATGGAGCGAGGCAGTCAGCGGAAATCCGACCACCGGCGTCTTTCGCAAGCGCAATTTCAGTCGACGCGAAGAATGCTTCGCGCGGTGAAATCACTTGCTCGATCGGCTGCGGTTTAGCCACGTCTATCATCGTACCGGTCGCGGAAGCGGAAGGCAAATCGTCCAGCGCGGCAATAACAAGGTCTATATCGCTTGAAACAGTTCCAGTTCCTAACATCAGCAAGCATCCGGAACCTAAAACAGCTTCGCAAAAAATTCCGCGTTCCACGAAGAAGTTATAAAGTTGCCTGCCGGATAGTAAGGGGCTGCCAAGTAAGACGTGGAGCGGATCGACGCCGCCCTCAGGTTCGTAAATCTTGAGCTTGGAATTCGCGGCAAAGCGGATGCGTGCTCTTAGATCAAGGA
The DNA here is from genome assembly GCA_965228855.1 of Candidatus Obscuribacterales bacterium. Taxonomy (GTDB): domain Bacteria; phylum Cyanobacteriota; class Vampirovibrionia; order Obscuribacterales; family Obscuribacteraceae; genus JADYXR01. The sequence continues at coordinate 343,113 of CBDDIJ010000002.1, forward strand.
GCGAATTCAGCTTTTGCAGCCCTTCTTCAGATTCATGCACGAGAATTGCCTGCTCTATAGAAGATAGCAAAACATAGCTCGGACTTGATGTGGAAACAAGTCGCAGTGCGGCTCTAACGTCTTCAGAGGAAACGTACTTCTGGGATGCGACATGGACGGCACCCGTTTGAGTCATCGCACCGATGGTTTTATGGAACGAATGGACGACTAGATCAGCGCCCGACTGACATGCGGTAACCGGCATCAAAACGGATGTTTCACGTTTACTAAACGCCCGAGCTTGTTCGGAAACGGTCTCGGTATCGTTTGAATCTGAAACGGGAGGCTGTAAACGGTTTAGGCCAGAAAAAAAGTGCGCACCTTGCGCCTCATCAACAATGAGCGGAACTCCGTGCTTATGCGAAACTTCGGCAAGTGTCTTGATATCACTGAGCGCTCCGGCGTAGGTCGGCGATACGACCAGGACTCCGGCGACCGCATCCGGTCTGCCTTCGCTAAGAGCGGCGTCCAGTTGCCCGGGAGTGACGTTCTGCCAGACGGCCCATTCGGAATTCCATTCTGGCTCATACCATCTCGGTTTCAGCCCAGAAAGAACCAGCGCGTGAATAACGGAACGGTGTGCATTTCTTGGGACGAGCAGTTCAGTTCCCCGTTTTGCAATAGCAAGAATCGCAGCCAACAAACCGCCGGACGCGCCGGACACAGATAGGATGCTGTTTTCCGTGCCATACAGATTAGCAACACGTCTCTCTAGATCGCGCAGAACACCGGTCGGATAGGATAGATCATCGAGATCATCCAGCTCCGTAAGGTCGAACTCAGATGCAAAGTCGTGGAACGACGATAGCCCGGGCAAGCTCAGACGCCCTTTGTGACCGGGGATGTGGAACGATGCGGATTCACGCTCGTTGTGCAAACAAAGATTTTTGGTCAGAGTCCCCTTCAGTATCGGCTCTTCAAACAAACGGCGAAGGTGGAATTCCCTGTTTTGCTTTTCCAGGTGGCGCTCAGGCGCTTGGCTCTGATTGTCTGTTTGAGCGTGGGGCAATGCCTTCAGTGCAGCTCTTCACTGCTTTCGTTAGAGGTCAGGCCACGGGTCGCGGGATCGTAAGCCCGGCCAGTATAGCATGCGCACGCGAAAAGCCAGTCCCCCTGAGGGTTTTCACAACCCCACAAACAGATATCTCCATGGACGATGCCGCAGATCCATTATGCGTCATAGTAGATAAGTGTCGAACAATAATTCGAAAAAACTTCGGGTTTTCCAAATTGTTAGTATCAGATTCGGTACCGCGTTAACAATGCGAGAATAACAGTGGGGCATTGGGCGCCTCCTTACGAGCCTGCCTAGTAGACGTTATGCAAGAACAGAAACCGGTATTGCGGTAGCGCCTGACGGCGCTACCCTGACCGCAAACTACAACTAAGCGACTTGTCCTACAGACACGCCGACGAAAGGCAAATCAACAGGATTGACTGGCTCGGAGCGAACGAAGCTCCGACAGGCTGAGATGCAGTTCCGCTCCTCGGCCAACCAAAATCAGTCCTGAGCGCTCACCATGGGGGAAGGCGTCTTTACCGGACGCAATCAGCGCGGCCCGCACCTGGTCACTCAGACGACAGGGAGCGATCGCCCCGTTGAAGGTTCCGTCGGTGATCAAATAGACCGAGTTGTTTCCCATGATCGGGTTGAGGGAGCTCAACTCGACGCCTGTGATCGACAGGATTTCGCCGAGATCAGCGGCAGCCCTGGAGACAACCATGTTCATCAGAGAGTTTCCTTTGTTTGAAGATGGTGCGGAGAAACGCGAGGAAGGGAGCTGCGAACAGCCACCCTTCCCCGCTTCAGTCAAACTAGCATCGCGTTAGACGCGCGCAGTGGTCCGCTGTTCGGCGACCGCCGGCGAGACGAACGGCTCGAAATCGAGCACCTTGTCCTTGACCACAGCAACGAGGTGAGCGCCGGCCTTGACCTTGCGTCCCTCGATGATGGCGTCGGCCAGCGGGTTCTCGACCAGGCGCTGAATCGCCCGCTTGAGCGGACGAGCGCCGTAGACCTTGTCGTAGCCTTCGGCGACCAGCAGGTCCATGCCACCCTTGTCGATCGTGAGATCGATGGAGTGTTCGGACTTCAGGCGTCCCTTCAGGTCCGTCATCAGGATCTCGGCCACCTGCTCGATCTCCTCGCGAAGGAGGCGGCTGAAGCAGACGACTTCGTCGATGCGGTTGAGGAACTCGGGGCGGAACCAGCCCTTGATCGCTTCCAGGACGCGGTCCTTGATGGCATCGAAGTTGGCGCCGAAGCCGACCGGATTCTTGTCCAGCACCTCCGTGCCCGCGTTCGACGTCATGATCAGGATGACGTTGCGGAAGTCCACGGTGCGACCATGTCCGTCGGTCAGGCGACCGTCGTCCATGACCTGCAGGAGGATGTTGAACACATCCGGGTGCGCCTTCTCGATCTCATCGAAGAGAACGACGCAGTACGGCTTGTTGCGAACGGCTTCGGTGAGGACGCCGCCCTCTTCATAGCCGACATAGCCCGGAGGAGAACCGATCAGACGCGACACCGAGTGCTTCTCCATGTACTCGGACATGTCGATGCGCACGAGGTCCGCCGAGTTGCCGGTGCGGATTCGCTGCAGAACCTTCGCGACTTCGGTTTTGCCCACGCCGGTCGGTCCGACGAACAGGAACGAACCAGCGGGCTTGTTGGGATCCCGCAGTCCGGCACGGGCGCGACGCATCGCCTGGGCGACAGCGCTGATCGCCGGCTTTTGACCGACAACGCTCTTGCCCATGGTGTTTTCCAGATTGAGCAGCAGGTCGCGCTCCGACTGCTCCATGTCGCCGACGGGCACGCCGGTCATCTCGCTCACCAACTCAGCGACGTCCTGGCTCGAGAGCTCAGGGCGCGTCGGTCCCTTCACCGGTTCCGTTTTCGGCGCCGGCAAAAGAATCCGAATCGGATTGGCGCGAAGCACCCGCTGCAGCATGGTCGGCGGAGGAGGAGGCGGCGGCGCCTTCTCGAGGTCCGGCTGCGGGTTGGCGATGGACAGCGCGGATGCCGCCTCGTCGATCAGGTCGATCGCCTTGTCGGGCAGGAACCGATCGCCGATGTAGCGGTCGGAGAGACGAGCCGCGGCGACGATCGCGAGGTCGCTGATGGCGACCTTGTGATGCGACTCCAGACCCGGTCTCAAGCCCTTGAGGATCTCGATCGTCTCGGCGATGGTGGCAGCCTCGACACGAACCGTCTGGAAGCGCCGATCGAGCGCCGAATCCTTCTGGAAGTACTTGCGATACTCCTTCAGGGTGGTGGCGCCGATGACGATGATCTCGCCACGTGAAGCGCCGGCTTCAGGATGTTGCTCGCATCCAGTCCGCCAGCAGCGGCGCCGCCGCCGATCATCGTGTGGAGTTCGTCGATGAAGAGGATGACGCCTTCCGAGGTCGCCTCTTTCACGACGTTCTTCATGCGCTCTTCGAATTCGCCGCGATACTTGGTCCCGGCAACGAGCGTGGCCAGCTCGAGTTCGACGACGCGCTTGCCGAGCAGGCAGGACGGGACGTCGCCGGCGACGATGCGCGAGGCGATGCCTTCACCGATTGCGGTTTTGCCGACACCGGGTTCGCCGATGAACAGCGGATTGCGCTTGGTCTTGCGACCGAGGATGCGAATCGAGCGCGCCACTTCCGCGGAACGCCCGACGAGCGGGTTGAGCTTGTTCTCGCGCGCGAGCTTGGTGAGGTCTCGACCGAATTCGTCGAGCGCCGGCGTCTTCGAGGTCTCCTTCTGGGTTGTGGACAGGGAGCCATCAGCGACGGAACCGGCGGGCTCGAGCACGCCCTGGAAGTCCTTGGCCGTCTTGAGGTTGGCGGACTGCGCTGAGCTTCCACCCACGTTCAAGTATTTGTCGATCACCTGAATCAGACGCGGAACGCTGACCCGCAGCTCGCTGAAGAGCTGGTTGAGCCGACCGTCCGACACCAGGGTTAGCAGCAGGTGCGCCGTGTCGGTCTCCTTGTGCCCGAGCGCCGTGGCATGTGCGTTGGCGTGCTCGTAGGCCTCGAAGAGAGGCGTATCGAAGGTCCACGAACCGTTCGCGCCGCGCAGCTTGCTGGTGTCCGACATCAGGTTGCCGTCGCGCTTCCGATTGAACTTGCGCTCGGCGAATCCGCGAACAGGCTCCAGCGTGACGCCGAAGTGTTCGAGAATCTGAGCGGCGTCGCACTGCGAGTCGCGCAGGAATCCCGCCAACATCGTCACGTGTTCGACAGCGGAAAGTCCATATGCCGCCGACTCCTGGCCGGCAAGAGAGAACACCTTCGTGAGATTTGTCGAAATAGCCATTTTGTTTGTCCCAAGCTGTGGCTACGGGTGTTTCCACCCAATGCCGTTCTAAGAAAGCGGTCGCCCGAAGGTGATCGCTCTTCTTGAGTTTCCTGAGAGTTCGGGCTCATCGAGAATTTTTCTCTGATGAACTCAAACACCAACACACCCACGGTGAATCAACCACCGCTGCGGCAAGAGGACCAAACCACCGGCGCGCATCCCGTCTCGAAGAGACTGGAACTCATAACTGGAGAGGCGCACAGATAGTCTGGTTACTGAAGCCGCGATATAACGTGTGAGGAAAAACAACAAGTAATTCCTGGCTATCAGATCAGAGGCCTGAGAGGCTAAAAACATATGTTACAACAAGCCTCTTTACAACCATTAACACTCAGAGCCCGCCGGCTTTTCAGGCGAAACAACAGGCGGAACGCGTGCACATGCGCATGAGACGCGGTTCACTAACCTCGCGCTAACTAACGAATCGCTACTTTAAGCCGACGTATTCACACAAATCCTCCCAAGGCTCTCCGCGCATTTGTTATCGAAGACTATCTACTATAAGCCGACGTATTCGCACAAATCCGCCTAAGGCTCTCCACGCAGCTGTTTCGAGAGCAAAGCACATCGCTCAACCCCCGCCTACTATAAGCCGACGTATCCACACAATCCTCCGAAGGCTCTCCACTCACCAGTTTCGAGAGCATCGCGCATCGTTCATTCCGCCATCCACCTTCGTTTGGCAACGAGAGAGCGCCGGAATTTTCGAATTCCGTCATAGCCAGATAGCCAAACTCGTTTTTTGATTACTGCTTTTGAAGGGGCGTTTCCTCCAAAAGCATCATTACGTCTCAGTCTCCCGCCTTAGACGTCTACCAATCCATCTAGTAGTCACATTTTGAAAAAAGTGTCGCTCCGGACTTGCTTCTGCGCAAGTTTTCGGAGCGACACGTCAAAGCCTTATGTCACCGTCAGAGGCTGGCGGCGAGCTCCTGCAAGCGAGCGACGACGGCTTCGCGATGGGCAGCGTGGGTGACGCGACCAACCATCTCACGAGTGCCGTTGCCCAGATTCTTCGGATTCTCCCAGCGGACGCCGGTGACAGATTCGATCTTCTTGCGAAGACCACTCTGCTTGTCCTTGAACCTGGAAGCAGTGACACCACTGATGGTGACAGTCACGATGGTGGCGCCGTCGGTGGTGTTGACCGAGACCTTCATGGAATCATGATCGGCGACGGTCGTGTTCAGCGCCTGCGGCGATGGCGTTGTCGCGAGCGAGGTTTTCGAGCCGGCGCTCAAGTTCGGAGAAACGACCTTCTCGACTTCCAGTCCGAGCGCGCCATGGGATACTTCATCGGGAACGGCGAGACAGTCCTGGGTGAAGTCGAGCGGGCGTTTCGACACGAACAGTGCGATGAGCGCGCAGACCGCACCGACCGCAATTTGCATCGGATCGCTCAGCGTCACTTCGAACTGCTGCGCGATGGGCTGAGCCACAAACCAAGAAATTGCACCGGTGGCAACAACCGCGAACGCGCGCGTCGACCAGGTGAGAATTCGAGCTTGACGACAAGTTCTCATTTAGTACTCCATCTATCTGGGTTTAGTTTTTGGGATGAAAGCTCCTCAGACCCATCGGGCTCAAGGAAGACAGATTGAAAACGAAGTCAGGGATTTGTTCGAGTAGATACCTGAAAGGGTGAATTGGAGGAAGACAAGCGAATCTAGCCAAACAGGCTCACTCCCCTCAACTCGCCTAAATAGAAATTTGCTTACTTGATAAATAAAAGCTCGTAATTTTATATATAGAGCAGAAGCACACACCAGATGACAAGCGCTAGCGACACCTCTTTTTGGGGATATTTACGGGGCAGCCATACCAGGCTGATCAGGTTGAAATGGCTCTAGCCGGAAGATTGTGTAGCCATCCTGAAGACGCCAACGAATGGCAGATGAAAGCAATCGACTAGCGAGGGTCGCGCGACTTGCCGCTTCTGTTGCCGCACCGGCGGAAATTGACCTCTTAGCGGTTTCACTCAGCGCAGGTCGTTTGCGCATTTGCGTTTCAAGACGACGAACCGAGCTGGTTCAAGTCGACCCCGTAGCCTAATAATTCGTGATGAAGCGCCTCCGGAGAGGTAAACAAAATCGCCTGCATTCCAGCTTCTCTGGCTGCAATTATGTTCTCTTCCAAATCGTCCACGAACAAACAATGTTTTGCAGCTAAACCGCTTCTAGCCATCACCTCACCATAAATCGGCGCATCCGGCTTAGCATGTCCAACCTCGTATGACAGAATGAGTTCTTCGAAGTGCCGCGCCACATCATAGGTTTGCTGGATCCAGCCGTAATGGTTTTCATTCGTGTTTGAGAGCAGGTAGAGTCTAAAAGCAGTTTTCAATTTGGTCAAAATCTTTACCATCTCAAGGTTTTCCACAAATGTCGCATTCCACAAAGTCGTGAATTCCGTCTCGTCAATCTCGGTTTTCAGCGCCCTGTTTAATTCGGCAAGAAACATCTCCGTGCCGATCTTTCCGGTTTCATAACCCAACGAGCCGAGATGCCTCAACACCGGTTTGAAGTCATCGCCCTCAAAGTTCGCGCGCTTGCAGAAGCCCGCACAGACTGCCGACCAATCGAAATCGATTAGTACGTGACCCATATCGAAGGCAAAAAGTTTGATTTCGCTTGCCATTTATTGAAATTCTGCCTCCATCCCACGTCCGTTCGTCCATACAACACGAACCGTTCAAACCATTGCCCGGTCAGGGCTTTTATAGCGTCTATTTTACTCGCCCAGACTTGTCTATCGTACGATGACAGATTTCCGAATATCCGGCATCGTGGGATAGACAAGATGGGTAGTGCATCACGGATGTAAGGGCAAAACAGCCGTGGACACTACATTCTAGCGCTTACCGCTTATGCTGTCTTATAGTAGATAAGGAATCCGGCATCGGGGGATAGACAAGATGGGTAGTGCATCACGGATGTACGGGCGAAACAGCCGTCGGCACTGGATTCTAGCATTTAAAACATATGCTGTCTTATAGTAGACAAAGTCTGAAAAAAATCAACTAACGGACAGCACCACTTGTGGTGGCGCTGCCGTTAGTTGAAACGCTTGCCGTTTAGCTTGCCTTGCGGCGGCTGCGCGACTTGCTCTTGGTCTTCGCCTTGGTCGTCTTGCCCTTGCGGGGACGGCGGGACTTGCCGACGATGCCTTCGGCGACATCGCCTTCATCCGTGTCGATATCGATGGTGATATCGGTCGGACCACCGGTCGTGGCGGCAGACTCGACGATGTCGTGGTCGGCGTGAGCCTTGACGATCATCGCCTGGTACTTGCCGCTGAACAGCGTGGTGTCCGCGGTCTTCATCGCGCGCAGCATGTCGACGAAACGAACCGTGTGCGCCGGCACGAGTGCCAGAGCCGCCAGGTAGAGCTTCGCGAACGTGGTGACGCCATCCTGGATGGAGCCGCCGCCGTTCACCGTGCCGACGATGATGGCTTCGAGCAGGTCGGCGTGAGCCGCACCCGAAATCTCGCCATCGTCATGCACTTCGCCGCTCTTGCGCTTCGCCGACTTCTTGTTGCGCTGCTTGCGGATGCCGTTGGGCGGCATCGCGAAAGCGCCGATGATGCGCTGGTCGGCCTGGATCTTCGCGACAGTGAGTTCGTCGCCGATCTGCTTGCCGTAGAGCGCGCCCCAGAGGTACTGCATCACGAGCTGACCCAGCACGTCGCCGGTCGACTCGTGCATCGCACCACCTTCATCGCCAGGCAGGTCCTTGCCCGGGCACTGAAGGTACACCACGTGGTGACCGTTCTCGTGCCACTCGACGCCGAGGTCGAACGCGATGTGCTTGGTCAGACCCCAGCCGCCGCCCGAACCGACACCCATGTGGATCTCGTAGTTCTCCGGGTCGAAGTAGGCGTTGTCCTGGACCGCCGGGTCGTCGATGTAGACCTTGATCGGGCGGTCCTGCTTCTTCATGCCCAGCGACTCGAGGAACTCGTACTGAGCCCGCAGAGCCACGTAGGTCACGACGGCCGAGAACTTCGAGGACTCCTTCTCGCTGTCGAAGCTGTAGCTGCCGTCAGCCTTCGCCTTGACCTCGACCCACTTGCGCCCCTCCATCACGTACAGGATGAAGCGATGGTCCTTCAGGACCTTGGGGTCGGGGAGCGACTCGATGAAGTGGTCCTGCACTTGCTGCGGGATCGGCTTCTTCGCGTCCGGGATGGCGAGAAAGCACTTCACCGGAATGCGGTTGACCGCGTTCTGGATCGGCGAAGCGATGCTGGTGCGGATGAGGCTCTGCTCGTACACGATTTCGCCGTTCTTGGCGAGAACCAGGTAGAACATCGCGTGCCGCGGCTCCTGCGAGACGAGCTTGACCTCGTAGACGAGGCCGAACTTGCCTTCGTGCTCGGACAGAACCAGTCGGCTGGTGCCGGTGGCGCTGTCGACGGCGAGCTTCTTCTTGGCGATGTCGACAGCCTGCTCACCGGTCAGCATGACCTTGGGCAGGTTGGCGGGACGACGACCGAACTTCACCGTGTTGGTGATGTTCAGCACCTTGCCGGCGCCGTCCATCGAGACGTGCACGTAGCCGCCACGAACGGGAATGTCCTGTTCGCCGATGCGGACGACCTGCTGCATCTCGACACGGTTGAGCTGGGTGCCGCCGAAGTTGAAGTTGTCCGTCTTGCCGTCGACCAGCGAAACATTGCGCAGACCGAGGGCCTGCTCGATGGACGGCTGGGCGAGGAAGTTCTTGGCGTGACCGAGCGGGTCGCCGGAGAACGGCAGCGGCAGGATACCCGCCGGCGAGCCGGACATCAGGGTGCGGACGCGACCATCGCGGCTGTAGGTGGCTTCCACCGAATTGCCGGTCTTGGCGAGACGCGCGACCGCGTTGGTGTAAAAAGACTTGGGCTGCTGGAACGCATTGCCAGCAACCACCGAACGAACGTTCAGCTGAGGATTCTTACGCATGTTTAGGCTCCTTTGCGATGGCATACACCCGGAGACATTCCGTGTGCGTGTCCATCTGGTTAGAAAAAAATCGAGTCTTTTGAACTCAACGGTTAACTCACCGGCCGTCCAATACCAGGGCAGTCAAACATGTGTTCTCCAGCAGAATGCGGATGCATTCGATACAAGGCTTTGATTTTGCCGAGCTGCTGAAAAATTTAGTGTTTGAGGTTGCCTTTGATACGTAGTGAAGCCGAATGTATACATAAGCTATATCTACAGACTTGGCAAAAGCAATGAAAATAGAGAGCCTGGACGCTTCTCAGAAAAAGTGAGATTCGCCCTCATGGGAGGAAACAGAGGCAGGCACTGGCATACGCATATTGCGGAGCCTCGCCAACCTTCCTCTTTACAACTAACGCAAGCCAAGCCAGCCGAGAACGCAGATGAAAACAAGCAAACCGGAGGAGGATATCATGAGACGGAATTCATTCGTTCGCATAACTGCGCTAGCCCAATATCGGTGCCGAAATAGCAGATTTTAGGTTTAAAAACCTAGCGCAAGACAGTTAAGAATCAGATAAACACCTGGCTGTTTAGTCTTGAAACCATGGCCAGATAAGAGTTTCAGGGTTACCAAAATAAGACCAGGCTAATATAACGTCTGTTCTACACAAAGCTTGCTTGACAACACCCCTGTTCCATAGGGTGGATGGCGTTCATTCTTCTTTCTTTCGCTTCAGGAAATCGCCTCCCCCGAACCACTACCTACGTTTCCAATCACAGCCAACTCAACAAACCCAGAGTCTTCGACTCCGGGGGCTTTATCGCCACAGGCTGCTCGAACGGTTACTGGAAGTTGTTCGCAGGAGAGGCGGTGTAACAGCGCGACTGCGCTCGTTCCGATCAACCCCTCCACCGTGCTTGTCCGTTCAACCAAGCGCGGTATTCCACCTGCTCGCAAGAGTGGGAGTAAAGGACAGGTACTTCGAATGAAAAAGCTTGCTCAGAAGTCGGGCTTCACCACTTGCCCGGTCTGCATGATTCTCGGAATCGGACAGGAGCCGTACATGGCCTGCCCGACCACCGATGACCGCGTCTACTGCCACGCGTGCAACCACGTCGCCCACCCCGTCGCGCAGATCGCGCACAAGGGCGAAGCGGCCACGCTGTGGAAGGCGGTCGAATCTCTCCGCGAGCTGCCCAAGCCGCTCTTCGACCTGGTCGTGGACCTCATGGTTCACAAGGTCGGCGACGACATGACGACGCTCGAAACGTACTTCCTCGCGTCCGTCGGCTCCAAGGGCCTCGGGTTCTCCAATCCGATGACCGAAGCCGACACGGCGCGCGCTTCTGCTGCGGTGGCGTGCGGCAATGCCGACGTCCTCATCAGCGAAGCGAACCGCGTGCACATCGCTCTCGCCAACGGCAAGTACGCGTTCTCGACCCTGCGGCTGTCCTACCAGCCCGAGGACCTCGACGACGCGCTGCGCGCCGATGAAGACCGCACGGACCAGGTCCGCGCCCTGCTGGATCGACTGCCGGAAGCTCAGGCTACCGCCGTCGCCAAGCTGGCCAAGCGCGGGTTCTCGCTCGGTCACGTCAACATCGACGAGAGCATCAAGCACGTGCACATGCACAAAGGCTCGGCCGGCAAGGGTATCGCCGCCGAGTTCAGCTGGATCGTCTAACCCACTCCTATCGGCTGCGGAGCTATCAAAAGCGGCCATCAACGTAAGGGTAAACCGTCATTCCAAGAACAACGAACCTGCGCCAGTGGAGTGTGACGAGCTCCCGAGTGCTGGCCTGGTCTGTCGACTTGTGACGGCTCCTTCACAACGGAACCGGCCCCGTTTCACGACGGGCGCCGGACTTCCAAGGAGCATATAGGCTATGAAACGCAACTACAAACTTGTGCTGCTCGACCTCTGGAAGACGCTGGTCACCTCGCATTGCGCGGAACCGGTGTGGACGCTTCAGAAGTCGCTCGGGCACAAACTTTGGACGCCATCGGATGGCGCGCCAGAAGCTTTCGAACCGGACGACGAGTTCCTCCGGTTTTGTCTTACGACTCCAATCACCGACCCCGACGAGTTTGTGCGAGAAGCTGGGAAGCGCTTCGGCCGCCCGGTGACTTCGCGCACGCTCGAGGAGTTCGATCGGATCATCAAGGGCGAGGCGGGCTGCGTCGCCAGGTTCGAGGACGTCAACGCGACGCTCGTCGGACTGGAGCAGCGCGGCATCGAGAAAGGTGTCCTCAGCAACCTGTGGCCCTTCCCCGCCCCGCAAATCTTCGATGCTAACGGACTCGGGAAGTTCTTCGACCCGAAGCACCGTTACTACTCGTACGAACTCCGGCATCGCAAGCCGGAGCCGGAGATCTTCCTTGCAGTGTGCGAACGCGCAGGGGTGAGCCCGGAAGACGTTCTCATGATCGGTGACAACCCCGAGGCAGACGTTGCCGGCGCTATGGCTGTCGGCATGGACGCTGCCCTCATCGACCGGCCTGGCATGTTCTCAGCGAAGGACATTCCGGAAGGCGCGATTTACCTCCGGACGCTGACGGACATCCTTCCCATCCTCGACTAAGGAGATGTGAACGAGCTTCATCTGCGCGTCTCTCAGAGAGGCGTAACAGTGCTCACCTCATTGGCATGACCCCCTGCAACACAGGTCAGGTCTTGTCTGTATTCACGCAAGCGGGCGACAGGATCACCCTGCCGTCTGCCAAACTGTTGGAGACTAACAATGAACCTGGAACTTGCTAAGTCGAGCGGTCACCTGTTCCTCCCGGACTCCGTCTCAGAGTTCATGGGCAAGTGGTCGCGTGCGGCTGCACGTCTCAAGACGCAGCCCAAGTTCTTTCGGGTCGAGGAGCAGTCCACGGACGCGCTCCGGTGCACGGCCTCTACCGAATCCGATATCGGTGCCGGCCGCCTCTTCGGAGGCGACGGCAACGGTGAGCTGGTCGCGGCGACGCTGGTCAAGAAGTGCCTCACCACGCCTTCTGCCATCGACAAAGCGATCGGTCTGATCGGCTCGGCTGACGACCGTCACCGGGTGCGCATCTCGTACGCTGGTCTCAAGGATCGCTGGGCGGTCACCGCTCAGCGCGTCGTCATCGACGGCGCCAGCTACGCGGACGTCGTTCGGGCGTGCATGCCCGACGAGTCGCAACTCGACGACATCGGTATTTTCCTTAAGGACCCGGAGCGCACGAACAAGCGCCTCGCGCGGGGACACCTCGTCGGCAACAACTTCACCATCAAGGTGATTGTGCCGGGTATGTCGGCAGCTGAGCTGCAGGCGTACGTGGACCCTCGCGTCGCGCACCTCACGCGCGGCGGGCGAATCATCATCCCCAACGCTTTCGGACGGCAACGTCTGGGCAAGCGCCAGAACCTCTTCGGCGTCGGGCACGACTTCATCGTGCACGGACCCGAGGTGGCGATCAAGCGCTTCCTGACGGAGACTTCGCCGAACGAGAGCCCCTGGGCCGCGGAGGTCCGCAACCGGCTCCTCTCCGAATGGGAGTCGGCAGAGCAACGGGCGGCCGCCACCGGTGGGTGCGTCGCCAATCAGATGCTGCACCTGCAGGGCATGCGCCAGATTCTGGAGCAGGGCGGTCACGACCGCGCTGCCTACCGGAAGCTGAACATGACCATCGAGCACCGGATCGTGTGCCAGCTGCTTCAGACGCTGGATTACGCGAAGACGCTGAAGAATCTCTACGAAGACTTCTCGCTGTGGACGGGCGCAGTGCAGGGCTTCTGGTTCAACCAGGTCCTTGCGCGCGTGCTCAACGGCGACGTCACGCTCGACAATCAGGACGACCCCGAGGCGCACATCCCGCTCTTCATGGACGAGAAGCGCGCCATCAACTTCTACCGCAGATACGCGCCGGAGGCGATTCCGCAGCAGATCGACCCGCTGGTGCGCAAGATGTTCCTGACCCCGCAGCGTCCGAAGGACCGTGGTCCCCGGCGCCCGCTGTTCGTGCCCGTCACGAATCTCGACTACGACGTCGAGGACGGTGCCGTGAACATGCGGTTCCGTCTGCGGAAGGGTGCATACGCCACCACTTTCCTCGGCATCCTCTTCAACCTCGAAGGGGACCAGGACCCCGTCCCGACCGCCAAGGACTAGTGACTGCAGAAGAAGTGCAACACCGTTCGTAGCGGTGAAGCAAAACGCAGGCGGCACCGTGATGAACAGTCGCGGTGCTGCTTGCGGCCGACCCTGGAACGGCATCAGGAACTTCCTGGTGCCGTTCTTCCCAACAAAATGAGCATCTGGAGTGAATGTGATGAGGAACTTCGCGGAAATCCCCGGCGGCGGCAAGAGCAATCGCTTCCCGACCCGCAAGGACGGCAACCAAGACCGTCACGAGGATCACGAAGACAGCTTCTTCAAGGGCGACCGCCAGCAGGACAAGCGCAGGGAGCGTCGTGAATCGCGGCAGCTCATGCGCAACATCTGCGCCGGCGGCTACGACCCGACCGAGGACTAAGCCCCCCCCCCGGGTCCGCCATACCTCACAACTTTAGATAGGAGAACTGCCTAGTTTCAGGAAACCCCTTAAGCCGACAACGCTTTCGGGGTTTCCGCCTTCCAATCCCATCTACTATATTCCAGCGTATACGTATTTTCGACAGACTCCCACGAGCTCTGGTTTTCCGAGAACCGTTCCAACTGTTTACTCCCCAAATTGGCAGTTTGTCTACGGCTCGTTGCCGGATTTCGCAAATTCCGGCAATGCCACGTAGACATCGCTCTTAAGCGATATTGATTTCGCAAATTCCGGCAACGAGGCGTAGACAAAGCTCATGAGCGACGCCGATTTCAAGTCGCCTTCTCACGGAAGCTCCCCCACAGGCAATGGCGGCGAAATCGTCTTCCAGTTTCGCTAGTGCCCCGACAGCCGAAACGCGATAGTAGTTTCACGCACCTTCATGGCACCATCAGCGGTACCGCCTCCCAGTTACCGCGACTTCCGTACGTGGACTATTGATCTATGTAGTGTTTTGCATGAAGTCGCGGCAGAGCGTGACAACAACGTGACTGATAGCAGGAGTCGCGCAAGTTCAATTTTTGAAAACCCTGTTTTTGCGCGCACAAAATTTGCGCCAAGACAAATTTCCACAAGCTGGAGAAACATACTGTCACCCTCAAGAAGCGCTCCAACAGACACGTTTCAACATATGCATATCCGATGCGGAAAGACGCGATACACTCCGTTACGACATAACTTACGAAACTTAGTTTAGAAGATGAACTCGGAATCGGTAGATTGATTGGTATCAACACATCCCATGTAGTCATCACTTAGACACTCCTCGACCTTTGCCAGATGCAGCCAAACCGTTTCCGCAGCTCACTTTATTGTGGCTCGGTCGGTCTCGCATCCGGAAGGCAGGCGTGTGATGGGTTGATTGGGTCAAGGCTGCACGACCGGCTTGCCGCTCGCTGACGGTACCTTGACGCAAATAGCGACTTCCACCGCGACAGGCGAAACCTGCCGCTAAGGAGCTATTTGCAATGAAGAGTCTGGACACGAACTATCATCTAGACTTTCGTGGCAACAATTGGCCTTCTTTAGCTGTTCATGTGTGCCTGCGCGAGAGCAAAGGTACAACCATTATGAACACGCTCAACAATGCCAATCACGCCGCTGCCTCTTCCCACAAGAACTCCAAGAAGAGCTTCTCCGTCTATCTCGCTGGCGACCTCTGGACGCACAAGGATCTGATCGGTAATGCTCTTCTCGGCGACTACATCAAGAAAGTCTCGCGGGGGCGCTATGAATGCGTTCTGCCGCAGGACCTGGAAGAACCCGTCCATCGCACTGTCGACATTCGCAACGTCGACCTGAAACACGTAATGATGTGCGATATGGCAATCTTCAACTTCGACGGTTCCAATCTCGATTCCGGAACCGTGGTCGAGTTCATCTACGCCAAGATGATCGATGTTCCGTGCGTCATCCTCCGCACCGACTTCCGGGCTTCCGGCGAGGGCGCAGAGGGACAGGATCCGTGGAACCTGATGGCTTCGCACTGGCCGCGTTCCAAAGTCGTTAAGCTGCACGGCATGGCCGAGTACCAGAGCGCCAAAGCAGGCACTCTGGGCAGAACCATCGAAAAGCTGTACAAGAAGATGTCCAGCCAGATCGTCGAAGGTCTCGATGCCGTGAGACAGGAAGCGCCGCTCGTGGCAAATCCGGCTCGCATGGCGATGCTGTACGACTGGGCTATTGAGTGCCCCGGTGCCGGTTACAGCAACCTCTTTGAGAAAGCGGACCTGCAGCAGCTCCTCGCCGCCAAGATGGCGAAGGGTCTTCTCGCTAAGCATTCGTAGCCAATTCTAGCGGTTTCGAATCAACAGGTACTTCTAAGTTTTGAAACGCGCTGCCGGCGATCGAAACTACGGTTGCCGGCAGCCATCCCAATTCAAGGGAGGCTCACATGAAACAAGCAGAGAGACCGTTACCTGACTGGATGCAGAAGGCAGCAGCTGCCAATGCTCCTTTCAATGAAGAGAACACGCCGCTACTCCGACTATGGAAGGGCCTGGCCAATAAAGCTCAAGGGTTCGAGACCCTGGTCACCACCATGAAACAGGTTCAGGACCGTATGGCTCTGCTCGATACCGCGCCTCGCCACGACACGATTCTAAGCGACGAACTCCTGCGGCAAGTAGCGCACAACAGCTATCACTGGCCGTTGCATGCCGCTCGAAATCGGCTCGAGCACTCACTAACGACAATCGATGAAGCTTTCGCCAAGCTTCAGCACGTATTCCGCGGAGATCTGAAAGTCGCCTATTACGATCGCCTGGCACGCCATCGCGCTGAGGCTCAGAATCTGATCGAACTGTTTTCAAAAATGCCATTCGACAAGGCTGTACAGCCTTTTACGATCCGGCAGCAAAACATGGCCAACCTCTATCACCAAATCAACGACTTCGTTGGTATCATCACGCCCCTGCGGCGGAGGTTCAAACCTGGAGAACTGCCCGAGGGAGTCTTAGAGGATCTTAAAGAAGTCGAGGCGGAGATTTATCGTCTAAGGTCGTCATTCGCGCGCTGGCGCGACAATCCCAGTCAAAAGCTGGGACGCAAGATGGCTGACGCACACGCTCGCTGCCATAAGATGTACATGACCGTCTCACGTATCGCGCACAATGCGCGGTACGAATGCCAGCAACTCGGCATGATCTTCTGGGGGCGAGGCGGTCAGATCACCCTCCGGCCGTGGACACCGCCGACGCCGCTTCTGTAGAAGATCGTGCAATTTAACAGAAAGTCGCAAAGCAGTGAGCCGACCAACTTCGACCGGTGAACGAATGTATATTCGCTCGCCGCAAAACAGAATATCGACACTGCCCGCGGTGTCGATATTTTGAGAAAACATTCACGACGAGCCGGTGTTCATCGCCGACTCGTCATATCGGCTTATCGACCGGCCGCAACAACGACAATTGGAGTCCAGCATGCCAGCAGTCTATCTGTTCGACCTGTGGCTGACTCTTGTCTTCGGTCTCACGACGGACCCGATCCTGACACTTCAGGAACAACTCGGGCTCGGAGTGAGAGTGGGTCATGTCACCACCATGAACGACGGCTTCCTGAACACCTGCCTGACGACCAACATTCCCGACGAACGCGAGTTTCTGCGGAACATCGCGCGAAGGCACGGCATTAAGGTGAACAGGAAGCACCACCGGCAGTTCCGCGAGCTCACCGCTCTGGAACAGCAAAAAGTGACTCTCTATCCCGAAACGCTCGCCGTCTTGACTGAACTCAAGGCACGCGGCGCGCGCATCGGTCTGATCTCGAATCTCTGGCCGTTCCCAGTGCAACGAGTCTTCGACGAAATGGGTCTGGCTGTTCACTTCGAACACCGGCTCTACTCATTCGAGGTGGGTAGCCGCAAACCCGATGGTCGCATCTTCCTGGAAGCGTGTCGGCGTTTCGGCGTCACGCCTGCCGACTGCCTGATGGTGGGCGATAGCTTGAGCTCCGACATCGCCGGCGCCCTGAGCGTTGGCATGCCGGCGGCTTTCGTGAACCGCTCCGGCAAGACCGTTTCCAGTCCTCCAGGCGTGAAGCAAATCGTGTCGCTCAACGACTTGCTCTAGGCCAGAAATAGTCCGGAAAGAAGGGGCACCGCTCGCCCCTTCTTTCGGCGAATCGCCCCACTTTCCAATTGCCCAGCCTCTCTACGATAGCGAACAGTAGAAACGATTCACGCGTTCCCGCGCCAGCCTGGCTTTCAGGACACTGGTCTCGAATACTTCCTCAAAATTCTGCTCGTTGTCTATGCCACATTGCCGGAATTCGCAAATTTCGTCAATGCTGCATAGACATCGTTCGACTTCCGTCCGCGCTCTGTCGACGGAACACGTCATGCTCCTTACGGTATGGACGATTGACCACTTTCATACCGCGAACGGAAACGGCGCCCCGGAATTCCTCAGAAGGAATAGGACCTCGCCAACTTTCATATCTCGAAAGGAATACTGAACTTCATTGAATTGAATTGAATTGAATTGAATTGAATCGAATCGAATTGGACTGAACTGAATTGAACTGAACTGGACTGGACTGGACTGGACTGGACTGGACTGGACACCGCCGATGGTGTCACTCGAATTTCAAGGCGCGCAAACGGTTTAGCAAACAGAGTCAAAAACGCTCACAGTATGAGCGTTTGATAAGGTTGAAAAGAGGTCTTAGCGCAAGCTCGGTGAGGTCACGTTCAGCTTGATTTGCACGAGCGCGCTTCAAACTTCAAAATATACGTTATCTAAGAAACGCGGGAAGTAAGAGAGCACGGACTGAAGCAGAAAGCCAAGGCTGAGAGCTATCTTTGAATTTTCTACGCGATAAGTTCTAGGGTCCGTTGTCCCCTATCAAATCCGCGTGAGATTGCCAAACCACCAGAAAGTCCGCCTTGTAGCCCTTCCGCATCCCTGTTCAGCTGACGCTCAGGTTTTTCCTGGACGGTAGTTGCTCAGTGCAGATATTGAGCGCAACTGGCTGGCGCTGGCAATCGACGCGAATTCAAACCTAAACCGCAAGGAGATTCTTGCTAAATGTCTCTTGAAATTTGGAAGGACATCCTGGAATACGGACGTTGGGCGCCGTCGCCGCACAACATCCAATCCTGGCGTTTCCGGCTGGAAGCGGACGAGTCGTGCACGCTGCTGTACGATCCGACGCGCCTCCTGCCCGACACCGACCCGACTGGTCGCTTCTGCACCGTCGGCTTCGGCATTCTCCTCGAGATGCTCTCCATTGCAGCCGCTCCGCACGGGCTGGCAGTGAAGACCGACTACATCACGCGACATCTGGACCCTAACGTTCCAGGTGCCACGCCCTTCGCCCGACTCACACTCGTGCCGCGCGAAGACAAGGAAAAGCTCGACCGCCAGCTCATTCTCGACCGTCGCACCTCGCGACTGCCGTACGACGAGGTGCCGGTTTCCGACTCGGTTCTGAATGAACTCGCGGCAGTCGCCGACGGTTTCGGCCACAAACTCGAGTTCTCCTCTGACCCCAAAGAAGTGGCTTGGGTTGTGCGTCTCAACGCCGACACCATGTTCTTCGACATGTCGGACCCGGTCGCGCGCAACGAGGTCGGCGGCTGGATACGCTTCAGCTACGCCGAAGCCAAACGTCGCGCCGATGGTCTGGCGGCCTACGCCATGCACTTTCCGGGGCTGCTCATGAAGCTCTTCGTGCATGCCAACTACCTCTTCCGCATCCCCGGCATCTACCAGGGAGTGCGCTGGTTCTACGAGCGGAGCATGCGCGGCACGCGCACTGTCGCCTGGCTCTCCGGTCCATTCGAGAAGCACGAAGACTGGGACAACACCGGGCGGATGATGGCGCGGCTCTGGCTCACCATGACGAAGCACGGTGTTTACCTGCACCCGTTCGGGTCGGTGATCACGAATCCGAAGGCGCATGCGCGTCTCGCGGAGCACTTCGACGACGGCACACGCAAGCACGACCTCTGGCTGCTTCTGCGGCTCGGGCACAGCGACTTGCCTCCGTCGGCTCAACGTCTCACCCTCGAGCAGCTGCTCGAGAAGTAGGCGGTCAGCTCATTTCGAAATGGAACTCTCAAAGGAGAAATTCAAAATGCGGAAGCATCTGATCTTCGCATTCGTCGTCTTCGCAGCGTTCGTTCGCTCGCTGCTCGAGAAAACCGACCTGGGATACAAGCTTCTGTTCCTGCCAGGAACAGGCGGGTTCCGCACTGTGATGGGACTCTGGAAAGCCTGGTACACCTTCGAGAAGGCGCGCAAGGAGTGCCCGGCCTATGAGGACTTCTGTCGGAAAAACAGCTGCGAGGTCACGCTCGACGGCTGGATTCCGGACTTCTCGAAAGTCGTGCCGATCGACAAGCCGAACTTCATCAAGGTCTACGACATGGCTTCGCGCTGCATCGGCGGCAAGATCCCGACCCGTGGAGCAGTCATCGACCAATCCTCCGGCTCCACCGGCAAGCCCACCAACTGGGTGCGGGGAGACGCGGAACGTCGAGCGGTCGCGCGCACCATGCAGCTCGCACTGCGCGAGTTCGTCGGTCGCGACAAGAAGATTCTCTTCGTTAACGCTTTCGCGCTTGGTCCCTGGGCGACCGGGATGTGCGTCAGCTACTCGATCTCCGACGAATGCCTGCTCATCTCGACCGGTCCCGACATCGACAAGATCATCGGCACGCTCGAGGACTTCGGCTCGGAAGGCTGGCTCTACGTTATCTCGGGATACCCACCCTTCCTCAAGATGCTCGCGGACTCGAAGCGGCTCGACTGGAGCAAGTACCAGGCGATCGGCTTCTACGGCGGAGAGGGCATGTCGGAAGGCATGCGCAGCTACCTGATGGGCACGTTCAAAGAGGTCTACGGCGACTACGGCGCCAGCGACCTCGAGATCAACATCGGCGCGGAGAACGCTTTCACGGTCGCCGTGCGGCGTCTCATGGTTTCCAACGAGAAGCTCCGCCGGCGCATCAATGCGCCGCTGTCGCAACTCAAAGGACTGGAGCGGGTTCAGGACCACCTGCCGCACATCTTCCAGTACAACCAGCTCGATTATGTCGTCGAGACGAACGCCGAAGGCGAGCTTGTCATCACGCTCACGCGCTCGACGAATGTCTCGCCGAGAATCAAGTACAACATCCACGACAACGGTCATGTGATGTCGTACGGCGAGCTGTGCCGCATGCTTGAAGCCGAGGGCATCAGCGTGAGCTCGCTTCCGCCGGCGATTGCCAATCTGCCGATCATGCTGCACTACGGTCGCTCGGACCTCGCAGCCTCGTACTACGGCTGCAAGATTCCGCCGACCGACATCGAGAAGATCTGCTTTGAGATTCCGGAGCTGGCAAAGATCTTCAACTCGTTCCGTCTGATCACGAGCGAGGACGCCGAGCACAACAAGCACCTGGAACTCGCCATCGAACTCGGCGACGGGCAGCCCATCCCGGCCACCGCCGATGCCGAAGCGATCGAGAAGCGCGTGTTCGAGCTGCTCATGCACCACAACCAGGACTACCGCGAGTCGTCGCGCATCGCGGCGCAGAAAGGCATCTACGCCAAGGTGGTCTTCTACGGTTTCCGCCAGGGACCGTTCGTGGGCTCCGACATCCGCCTCAAGAACAAGTACACCGAAGAAGGCGGCAAGAAGTAAGCACCGCCTGCGGTGCCGGCAATGTTTTCCGGATGGCGAGGTCAACGCGATTTGACCTCGCCGACCATTCTCTGCTCCAGGGTCTGAACCTGGCTCCGTCAATCCAGCAGCGACGGTTTTAGCGAATTCCGTCGCTGTCTCATTGATGGACGGTCTCGTTCAACACACCGATTGTTCGAAAAGGAACGATATGAAAAACTTCGATTCCATGGCCGCGCACGTAAGCGCTCCGCTCATGCGAGCGCGCGCGCGGCTCTATCAAGTCTCCGGCGGCAGCCCGCTTTCCGGAGATGTTCGTGCGGCGCGCCTGACCACGGCACAGCGCATCGAGTACTTCAAATCTTCGGAGTTCCGAGATTGGGTCGCCTACGAGAAGTCCTTTGGACGCCAGGTTTTCTGGCTCAAGGACGTCGACAAGACGCAAGCATCGGGCGACATTTTCACATTCTTCTTCAAGTGGCGCGCCGACAATGGCAAGTTCACGAAGCCGCAACTCAACGCGGTTTCGCAATACCTGCTGAAACGCCAGAGCCTGGCAAGCGCGGCCGGCGTGCGCATCACCCATGGTGCCCTCGCCCTGGTCAACGGCTTCGGCGCGGCGATCAAACCGCCCGCCTTCGCCGACCTCAGCCCCTACGAGGTGCTGCGCCTCTGGGATAGCAAGGAGCGCGGCGGCAGCGGCATCGGCTTGCTGGACTTCTGGGCGCAGGTCTACTGGCCGTCGCAACGCGGTCTGACTCGCGAAGAGAAGCTTCGGCAAGTCCAGGCGTTCGCACCGACATACGCGGACCGCGTCTATCCGGGTGTCAAGGAAGAGAATCTGGCGCTGACTGACGCGGGCGTCGAGGTTGTGATCGTCACGAACGGCGACCAGGAGCTAGCCACAGCGGCGGCGCCGTACATGGGCATCAAGCCCGAGAATGTCGTGGGCTCACACCTCATCTATGAAGGCGAAGAGTCCACCGGCGAAAATCACGCCTACGAAATCTTCGCAGAGGATTGGGCAGAGCGTCCGCAGCCAGGCAAGCCGCTGAGCTTCCACTACTGGATCTACATCAACCGGTCGCGCTGGGGCTGGGACCACCTGGACGAACATCTGATCCTCATCGCCGGGCGCGATGGCGACTCGGCTTCGTCCGACGGCGGCATGATGATTTTCCTGCCCACGCCTGCGATCGGCAACTTCATGGTCGACACGCCCGGCGAGCCAGCCAGGCTGCAAAAGTTCCATTCCGTGACCTCGAAGTACGGATGGACGCGCGGTCAGTTCTTCACGCTCGTGCAGGAGCAGTCGAAACTCGGCGCCAAGCCTTAACGTCTGCTGCGTTTGGATTTAAACCGTTTGAGCCCACGGCTCAGCGCGTTTAATTGTCGGGGAGGTGATACTGGCAAATCGCCACGTCACCTCCCTCGGCTTCCACAGCCCGCCTACTATATTCTTCCGTATCGTTCAAACGAGCACATCGACTGCCCAGTCACGGTTTTCGCGGATCATTCAAGTTCATCCTCCGGAAGAAGGCTGTGTTTGTCTACGACAGAATGCCGGATTTCGCCAAAAGCGTCATTCCAGGATAGACAAAATGACTTACGGCTTTTACATAACAACCGCTAAACCAGCGCCATTGGGCATCCCGAGACCATCACAGAAACGATATCCTATAGTAGCTAATTCGACAGGAGAAACCGGCTCGGAGAGCCGGTTTCGGAGAGAGCGAGAGAGTGGTCAGTCGAACTCGCTCGCGGGACGCGGCGGGACCGGACCCATCGTGACATAGAGCACGATGTTCGCGACCAGGGCGAAAACGATCGCGCCGACGCAGGCGAGAGCCGCGGTGCCGATCGAGGGAGCGGCGAAGCAGCAGAACAGCGCCCAGATGCCGCCGAAGATGCCGGCACCGATCAGGGCGTCACCGTCCTGGTAGCGACCGGTGCGGAACGCATCCTGAATCTCCCAGGCGGTGCCGCCGAAGAGACCGACGAAGTAGGTCGTCATCGCGATGAGAAAGAGCCCGAGCACCGACATGCCGGCGTAATAGAGCAGATTGAGGATGCCTTCGATGATCCAGTACATGACAAAATTCCTTCCTGTCATAGCTTGTGAAATTCGGCAGGCTGAAGGAGTTTAAAACCCCATCGCCCACCAGCGGACCGACACCACTTGTAGTATCAACACAAGTGGTGCCGGTTTGTGGCTCATTCACGAACCACCAGCTTTGCTACCCCTCACTTTCGGGAGTGGCAGTCTTTCCGGGACAGCCGACGCATGTGCAGGTTGCACAAACACGCGGGCAAGCCGAATCGGTTTCGTCAGGCGAACCGTTCGACCCAGTCGCAACGGGAGAAGCAGCGGTCTCCTCAACGGCTTTCGCCGAGCGAGCGCGGTCTCTGGCCGTTGCGCGCTGCCAGTCTCGAGCGCGGACTAGCGCCGAGTCGGCAGAACCACGCGTGCGCGCGGTCGTGACGGGAGCGTCGGCAGTCGACACCTCCGAAGATTCGCCTGCACCATCAGCGGTGGCACTGATATTGCCGGCGGCGATCTCCTCATTCAAGATCTTGTAGAACAGCTCTTTGGCCTGGCGACCGCAGATACCACACTGGGTGGCAAGTCCGGTCGTTTTCGCCATTTGAGCGAACGTCTTCACCTTGCCGGACCGGATGAGAGCGCGCATGGCTCCGTCGGTCACGGCGTGACAGCTGCAGATATACATCGTGACCTCCTTTCGGTCATGAGCACCGAATTAAATCCGGCATGGTTGTTGGTGTTTGAAAGAAGCGCGAGTGGCGTCTTCGCAGGTCGACGCGCACAGCCGTTCAAGCTGATGCACGCCGCATGGTGGCGCCGACTTGCTTCTTCTATTTTTCTTGGAAGTCGGGAGCCGTCGCGAGGGAAACCGAGGCGGACAGCGCCTGCGGTTTCCACCTCACAGGAAGCGAGGGTGCCGGCACAGCTGGGTTTCAGGGACGAAACCCAGAGCGTCGGCAGCGACGATATTGAACCGGCTACGTTCCCGGCGTACCGGCAGGTGCCTGGTTTAGAGGCACTCGGGTCCGAACGAGTCGGGCAGGGCGGCGTCGAGCGTGGTGCGCACGACGGTCTTGTCGGTGCCGACGTAGAGAATCTCGGCGGTCAGACCACCGAACTCGCGCAGCACTTGCAGGCATTCGCCGTCGATCGGGTCAGCACCCGCGACAGCAAGCTTGCTGACGTTGGTGTAACCGGCGCTCACGGCGGCGAAGATGGCGGCGCGCTCGGCGCTGACACTGCCGCCGTAGCTGGCGTTGTCGATCTGGGCGCCGGCGAAACGACGACGGTCACCCGACTTGTTCGCTGCCACGACGACGGCGCCGCGCGGCTGCTGCGAGTACGGGACGTGCGACTTGCCGACCATGCCGAGGACGCGGTCGACGATCTGGCGCTCCGTGTAGTGCAGACCGGCGTAGGCTTCCGCATTCGCGGTCGGTCCGGGCAGCAGGTCGGCGACGGTGGCGCGCAGCACGTTGCTCTCGCGATCGCAGATGTTGAGCAGAACGGCGTCGCCGCCGAACTGTCGCAACACCTGACGGCAGAGCCCGCACGGCGAACCGCCGGGGTGCTTGGCGCAGACGACGGCGACCGCGCGGAAGCGCGTGTAGCCCTGCTCGACAGCAGTCGTGGCCGCGTTGCGCTCGGCGCAGATGGTCGCGGCGAAGGAAGCGTTCTCGACGTTGCAACCGCTGAACAGCTTGGTCTCGCCCTTGCCGTTCTCCGCGAAGATCGCGGCGCCGACAGGGAAGTTCGACCGGAAGCAGTGCGCGTTCTCGGAAGAACGCCAGGCGGCCTCGACGCACAGTGCTTCGACGGCGGTGAGGTCAGCCTTCTTGGTGAAAACTCCGAGTGTGCTCATATTGTGCCTTTCGAAAGTTTGCAGAAACAGCCCTTTGGGGTGAAGCGCGCGCCAAGTGGGCTTGTAACCCGGCGCGTGCACCTTATGGTTTCAGCCAGCCCAAGCAATCGATTCGCCGCCCAGACCCATCTCCGTGTCCCACCACCGCATAATGTGCGAAGAGGCAGGGGAGGATTGCGTCTGTTTTTCGGTGGGCGGGTTCTCGAATGCAGTGAGTGAGGCAAGTACAAATCTTTGGTATCAAAAAGATGACAGCCGAGACAATCACCGCGAGCATTAGTATTTGGAAATAAGAACTTTCGCGCATCATGAACCGAATGTGAAAAGAGCCGAATTCTTGATCAGTTCTACTGCGACCACGCGCGTGATAAAGCTCCGCGCACCTAGCGCTAGCTCGCTTGTAAAGAGGATCGTTACACAGTAACCATGCGTAACCTCCCCTGTCGAAAAACCATCCGAGCTGGCACAACATCGTGATATTTTGCCATTTCACACAAAGCTCTTCACCTGCATACTTTCTCAGGAGCTAAACCGTTTACAGCCTCGCACCGCATACGGTGCACAGATGTCTCGCCAAAACCGTCGCTCTCTCATTGACAGGGCTTGAGACTCATTTATGACAAGCTCGGATGCCTTGCCTCGCAGGTCTTTATCAATTAAACTGTTCGCTATGAAAGGCTCCGCTTTCGCGTAGAAGCCTTTCATCCTTTTTCAAATGAAACGGACTGTCTTTGTCTATCCTACGATGCCGGAATTCGGAAATTTCGTCGCTCTCCGATAGCCAAAAAAACTCTCCGCCTCGAAGCGATCCGGAGAACCCCGACCGCATCAAGGTTTCCGGAATCCACTTTTCCTATGTTTTATAGTAGCAAAGATCGAGAAACGAAGCGCAAGCGGTGGGCTTGCGCTTCTACGGGTGGATGTTAATCCACTAACATCCATGCGACTCGGCTACGCGCCACTCACCAGCCCCGCTGGGGGTAGCCAGGGTAGTAGCGCGGCGTGTTGTAGCGCGGGTAGTTGTACCGGTTGCCGTAAGGGTTCCCGTAGGGGCGGTTGTACGGATTGCCGTACGGGTTGTAGCGGTTGCCGTAAGGATTCCCGTAAGGGTAGCCGTACGGGTTTCCGTAGGGACGGTAGTACGGGCTGTACCGATAGTGCGGATTCCCGATATCGATGTGGATGCCGCCGGGACCGACGTGAACGCCACCGGCTTGCGCCTGCGAAGCGCCGACGGAGAAGAAGAGGGCGACACCGACGATTGCGGACAGGATCATGGTCTTCATAGGTTTCTTTCGTTTGTTGTTGTTGTTCTGGAAAGAGCTTCTCGCCGAACCCCTCCGAAAACCGGCTCACGACCTGCCACTACGGTGCAGCAGAGAAAACGTGAGAAGAAAGCGTGCTTGTGTTTCTAGTTAGAGAATTCCGGAAAATCAGATAGGGTCGAGAAGTACACCGAGACTATCGATCCAACGACAGCAACACAAGGTTTGATTATTACATATAAAGGCAAAGGTTCATCGAAAGAAACGCTGATAACCAGGCACTCTTCGAAGGTTTCAATAATGCGAGCCGCTCGCAACTGTTTCACTCCGGACGAAAAACATTCGCACATTCGGATCGGGTAGCTCGCCGCTTTGATATTGCAGAAAACTTTTTGATGCTTGGAAACACTGATAGGTTCGGCATTCCCGCCCCTATCGTAATTTTCCCATGAAAACGGTACAGAATGTTCACACAATATCCCTAGGGTATTCGTGTCGGGACTCCGCAATATCAATCCCGATTCGAGTCAAACAAAAGGTTGGGTTATGGTCATGGTTAAAACTGCACTTCCGCAAGAGCTTTCAAATCTAATCGGCGAGTACGAGCGCAGCCTCAATAGTAAGGAATTCTCCGCTCACACGAAGCGCGCCTATATCTCAAGAAACAAAAAATTTCTTTCCTACCTACATGAGTCCGAGGGAATCTCCTCGATGACGAACTTCGACAAAGGCTGGTCAGAAGTCATCAATAATTACAGAGAATTTCTCAAGAGCGAGCATCAAGCATCTCTGAATTCAATCAATAACAGCTTGACCGCAATCGAAGACATCTTTTCTTTCATCGGCGTCGACATGGGTCGGGTCGAGCGCGAAGCATGGCCGAAATCGACTCCGCGCTGTCTGACGCAGCATGAACAGGAGCTGTTCATAAACGCTGTTTACCGTACAAAATCGTCTAAAGATAAAGCGATTGTTCTACTGATTTTGTTTACCGGTATTAAAATCGGAGAATGCGCATCGTTAGATATAGACGACATCTTCATCAGCGCACACACAGGTCGAATCACTGTAAAAGACGGTCGCATCATACCACTGAATACGGTGGCACGCCGGGCCCTTATTCAATGGCTTATCGACCGCCACAAAAAATTTGGCGAAACCGCTGAGCGCGCATTATTCCTCAATCCTCAAGGAAAACGTATTTCAACGGTCGGCATCGATCTTATCGTCCGCAAGATCGGACACAAGGCTCACCTCAATATCTCAGCACAAGTTCTTCGTGA
The DNA here is from genome assembly GCA_965228855.1 of Candidatus Obscuribacterales bacterium. Taxonomy (GTDB): domain Bacteria; phylum Cyanobacteriota; class Vampirovibrionia; order Obscuribacterales; family Obscuribacteraceae; genus JADYXR01. The sequence goes on from CBDDIJ010000002.1 coordinate 370,566, forward strand.
CACCTGCTTGAGCAACCTGGTGAGAAACGGAAACGACCTCTTGCTCGTCGCACAGATCGGCGGACATAGAACGATTGAAACCACAAGACGCTATACCAGCTCCCGGAGCTTTGATGCTCACGAGGCGATGGAAGCGCTCGGTCACTAAACCCAGTTTTCAAACCGCACACATAGTTCAAACCCACACCCAGTCAGGTCCGGCGAAGGTTATCCGATGCCGGACCTGCCTATTTGAATCGCGCTTTCGCTGGCCGGCAGTACGTTACATCGCGGTCACCTCTAGCGCGAAAACAACTCCTGTGCAATAGTGGAATTAGAGGGGCGATAAAACCCTGATGAACAGCCAACTGTTCCAAGTCCACAGATTTACGACGCCCCGGCGAGCTTACGGGCGGCGCAACAACAGCAGACGAAGCAGTGAAAAACGCAAAGAGATTCTCAACCGTTTCGGCGGGCAGTTTTCTGACCCTGGGTTTTCTTCTGATGATTTTCCAGATGGCTGCACCCGCAACCGCTCTGGCAGCAGGTTCGACAACGGACCTTAGCGAGATGGACCTCGCTGAGCTGGTGGAGGAAAACGACCGCGCCTACGACGAGATCTGGTCACTGGTGGAAGCCAACTTTCTCTATCGAGAACGGCTTCAGAACTGGAATTTGTGGCGGCACAAGTTCGATCACAAAATGAAAAATCGCGCCGAAGCCGAGAAAGCGATTAACTCAATGATCGAATCTCTCAAAGATGAATACACATTTTTCCGAGACGAGCCCACGACTGAAGAGCGCAAGAATCTGCGCCAGAAGACGAAAGTAGTCGATTACAAAATGCTCGAGGGTCAAATAGGCTACGTCCACATCAGTACGTTTAACTCAATGTTCTGCGTGCCTGAAACACGGAATGCGCTGATTGAGTTAAATCAGGCCCACGGCTTGATCATCGACTTGCGCGATAACTGGGGCGGTTCCATTACGACCACATTCGATGTCTTTTCTCTGCTGACCGGCAGCGGAAAGTTCGTCAGCATGAAAGGCACCACAGATGATGCCGAATATACGGAGGAGATGACTTTATCGGAGAATTCCGCGATTACGAATACGGACGGAATTGAAACTTCAAGCGTCCGAGAATTCAATTTGACCGCCGGGAAACCGCTTGTAGTGCTCGTAAACGAGACCACAAAATCCGCGGCGGAGATGCTGGCAGGGGCACTCAGGGATAATGGCAGAGCATTAGTGCTTGGCAGTCGCACCTTCGGAAAAGGCATCGTGCAAAGAGTTTGGGAGTTCCCAAACAATACGTCCATCAAGATTTCCTCGGCTCGCTACTATTTGCCGAACGGCGAATACGTTCATCGAGTGGGTTTAACTCCCGATTTGATCGTCCCCAACGACGGTACTTTGAAACGAAAAGGCGTGGAAAAACAGCGCAACAGTGAGGCACCGCCCGTCGATGCCTGCATGAGTTTACTGCGAAAAAAATGCGGCGGGAAACGAACATATTCCATGGTGATGCAGTTGCAGATGGACAAAATCGCGCATGAACAGAGCGCCTCAGCGTCCGTTGACACAGGTTTCGCTAACGGCGATCGTCAACTCAGCGAAGCGCAGGTAGTACTGCGCAGAAAGTTAGTATCGCTAGCGAAGCCTTGAACCGAGCCCCCCACCGACACCACATGACAATTCCAAATTTCTCGCATACCAATAAGCGCGAACGGTTTGTTCCTGGGGGCTAAAAGCGATCGTTCGCAAGGCCCGACGCAGGAGGCGCACCTTAGTGTGAACTAGAAATTAGATCTCAAGATAGATGTACCGAGTTGTCATTGTTGTTTGGCTATCAAGACTTCTAATATCATTCGGCGTTTCTTTTACACGGACCATTTGAAAGCTCTAGAACTCGAATTCTAAGCTGTGCAGCTTTTGTAGGACTCTGACTCGTGCTCTTGAGCATGCGAAATCTCACGCGTTCAGCCAAACGCCGCGAGCACGATCTGTCCGCAGCCCCTGGGTTCAAATGAAAATCATGGCATTAGCGCTGGCTGGTCTGGCGGTTCTTGCGGCGGTGTTCCTCTTCGGCATCAACCATATCGTCGACCTCAGCAACCCGCCTCTCGCGATCGTCGGCACCACTGGTAGTGTCGTCGCGGATCCCGATGACCTGAAAGTCATCATTCCCGACGGCACTGAGATGTCTTTCGACGAATTCAAACAGAAGGCGCCGGACGTCGCGAAACTGTTGACACCGCTCAACCCGACCAAGATTCGGCGAGACGGCGATCTGTTCACGCTCACCGGTACTCCGACGACGATCGCAAAACAAGGCGTCACCGTGTACATAGCCGGGAAGGTCTCGTCCGAGGTCACGAGGTCCGGCAATGTGATTACGCTCAAGAAAATCGACGGAATCGACGTCGACACAGGCATCGGCAGGGCGAAACTGCGAGAAGCGGTTATCACACCGGGTGCGAACAACACGGCGACAATCGACGGGAAACTTGAGCTCAGCCGCTGGCTGCCCTGGATCTCGTTCTCCGTCACCGTCGACACGACCCAGACACCCTGACGGCAACAGCCGTTTCCCGAGTGTCCCTGAACAAGCATCTTTTACCCGCGTGAACGCTGTCGACTCGATTGCCATCGCTGCTTGCAGTGAGCAATCGACTCGGCTGTCGCCGCGCACAACTTTCGAAGGACGGAATCATGCGCCATCTAGGCATCATGGGCGGAACCTTCAACCCGCCGCACAACCTCCACTTGCTGGTCGCGCAGCTCGCTGCCGAACAGTTCGACATGGAGAAAGTTTTGTTCGTCCCTTCGGGACAACCGCCTCACAAGAAGGCGGATCTGCTTCCCAAGGAAGTCAGGTTCGAACTGACCGCCGCTGCCGTTCAAGGCAACGAGATGTTCGAAGCATCGCGCATCGAAGTCGATCGCCCGGGAGTCACCTGGTCGATTGACACTCTGCGCGCATTGAGCCGGATTCACGGTCCGGATGTCCGTTTGAATTTCATAATCGGCGATGACAATCTTCCGGTCATCCGGGATTACGAAAAGCGTGATGAACTCTTGAGCTTGGCTCGACTGGTCGTCTGCCCCCGCAAGCGCGTCGGCAACAAGGCGAACATTCGCAGCTGGCGCAAGGTCATTCCGAACGCCGATATGGTCTTCGTCGATTGCCCGCAGTTTCCTTTCTCCAGCACGCTGGTTCGCGACTGGCTGGCGCAGGGGCGTGACGTTCGATACCTGGTCCCCGAGCCGGTTCTCGACATCATCAAGACGCGCGGCTATTTCACGAAGTAGCGACTTATATCTTTGGCGGCGGCGGCGTCTTTGACAGGACGCCCGCCTCCGAGTACAAACGGTGTAGAAACACCTGGGAAATATATGCGACGAAAAATTCTCAGCACACTTTTACGCATCGCCACGGCGCCGTATACCCTCATGCCGGGGCGGTCCTGGAAAGGTGCTTTGCCGCAGCTCTCTGCGCAACAGACGTCGCTGTCTCAACTGATACGGCGACATGTTCACGAGCTGTCGGTAGTCATCGGCGAGCGCCACATCGGACGCCCCGACGCACTGACGAAAACGGTTGATTATATCCTCGCCGATTTGTTCGACTCTGGATACGAGCCCAAGCTGCACGACTTCCCGCTTGAGGGCACAACGCAGCAGAACGTCGAAGCAGTCTTGCCAGGCAAAAGCAAACGCGTGCTCGTCATAGGCGCTCACTACGACTCGGTTCCGGGCTCTGCAGGCGCCGACGACAACGCCTCTGGCGTGGCAGCTGTTCTTGCACTAGCCCGTCTCTTGCGAGACTACGAGCCGAACGACACGATTCGTTTCGTTCTCTTCGCAAATGAAGAACACGTTGGTTTGCCGGCAGAAACCATGGGCAGCTACCACTACGCCAGGATGTGCAGTGAAAGCGGAGACCAGGTTCGCATGCTGGTTATGGAGATGCTCGGCTTTTTCAAAGACGAAGAAGACACGCAGCATTACCCGCCACCGCTCAATCTTGTCTATCCGACCAAGGGCAACTTTGTCGGTTTCGTCGGCAACTGGAAGTCGCGCTCGCTCGTTCACGACTGCATCCGCGCGTTCCGCAAAACCGCAAAATTTCCGTCGGACGGCGTCGCGGCACCGGACAAGCTGAAAGACATCGGTCGCTCCGATCACTGGGGCTTCTGGCAGTTTGGCTATCCGGCGATCATGATCACGGACACCGCGAATTTCAGAAACCCCCACTATCACACCGAACACGACACCCCCGAAACACTCAACTATGAATCAATGAGTCGCGTCGTGAGCGGTTTGGCAACAATGGTGCGCACCATCGCCTGACCCGAAACCTGGAAGGTCCCACCTTCCAGGTTTCACCGCCAAGCTCGCCTACTATATTCCGGCGTATTCACATTTCCCGGAGAATGATTGACCAGTGGAGGTTTGCGGCGTTCATCCTTCCAAACCAGTGTGCATTCTTGCCAGTTTGTCTACGCCTCATTGCCGGATTTCGAGAAAAGCGGCAATGGCTCGTAGCCACCGCTCACTACTATATTCCGGCGTATACGCCTTTTTCGGACAACCCTCTCCCCTTGGAGCTTTCGGGCATCACCCATCCGGATCGGAGTCAATTTTTGCAGGCTTGTCTACGCCTCATTGCCGGATTTCGCGAAAAGCGGCAATGGCTCGTAGACAGAGCCCAGCCAAAAGCTGGTCATAAAACCTGAAAGCCCGCTCGGTGCTTAAACCACCTTTGATATGATCTAGTAGTAGTCCTGAAAGCCAGACCGGTGCTTAAACCGCCTTTAAAACGATCTAGTAGACAAGCTTTCGAAAGAAGCCCTCGTTGCGGAGACGAGGGCTTCGGGAAGAGGCGGATTGGATTGGGTTGGATGATTTATTCGCCGCAGGTTCCGGGCGCTCTGAGGGCGCGACCGTTTGCGAGATCTTTCGGCATCGGGAACTTCGACCACTTGCCGTCGCTTCGCATTCCGTAGACCTGTCCATCTTCAGCCTGGACATAAATGCGCTGACCGCCAGGTACGCGGTCGCCGATGATTACGTCCCCGGGCTGACTTTCACTAACTGGTTTCTGTTCGAAACCGGAATTTTTCATGTCTTGCTCGAGTCCACGAATGCTGGCGTTATCGAGGTGGGTGTAACCGGACTGTTGAAGCAGGACGGAGACCGATGCAGCCGCGCCAAGCTTCCCATCCTGAGTGATGTCGGCGTGCTTGCTGTCTCTCCAGAGGTCTTTTCCAAGACCGGCGTCAGCGCTATCTAACATTGCCTCCTGCGAATCGCTCAGCATCGGGCTGTCTGAAACTTGTTCTGCCGATTTGTTAGTGCTGTCGCTAAACTGATTGAGGCTATCAACTTTAGAGTTTTTCCAGTCAGACGTATCAATTTGGGGAAGATTGTTGGCGGCGCTTGAGTCGCTTGACGGAGGCACGATCTGAATCGGAGCAGACTCTGGAGGACCAGCAGGTATGTACTGATTAAGACTCGAATGTACTTCTTCGTGCGGTGCGGGTTTTACAGCGACGCCGTCATTAATGTCTGCCATGAGAAACTTCCTCTTATATACGTGGGAGGGGGGTAGAGTGCGAGCTTGAACACCATAACTTTCCATCGTGACTTCTGCGTGACGGCCTTCACTGACGTACGCGGTCACATCAGAACAGCAAACCACTCCCGTGACCTGAACAATTCACTCTAATAGGCAAAAAACGGTTATTATTACCGCGTCGTCTCCACGAACTTGAGCCGGACTGCTAAAGTTTTCCCGTCCGCAACGTCAAAAAATCAATTTAAGTCGTTAGTCAGCATACGTTCACAAGCCCTCACCTCACAGAACGATGTATCACCTGGTCGACAAACTCGTTAACGGCGCACTCAAGGGGCGCTACTTGACACTGATTGCAACGCTGATCATTATCATCGCTGGTGTCGTGGCGTTGAAACGTTTACCGCTTGAAGCATACCCGGAACTCTCAAATCCTCAGGTCCGAATAATCACTTTGTATCCCGGCAAGGGTCCGGAGGAAGTCGAAAAGCTGGTAACCATTCCGCTGGAAAAAGAACTCTACGGAATTCCTGCGGAAACAGACCTGCGCTCGCTATCGCTGTACGCCCTTTCGGTGATTACCGTGACTTTTGCGGATGGCACGGACACAACGCTGGCTCGACAGCGAGTTCTGGAACGAATCACCCAAGCCGATATCCCGCACGATGCGGAACCCGGACTGGAACCGGATGTCGGTTCCTTGAGAGAAATTTATCGCTACTGCCTGCACAGTCACTACTACTCGCCTATGGGTCTGCGCTCAATCGAGCAGTGGGACCTGGAGAAGATTGTTCGCCAGGTTCCCGGAGTAATCGGTATCGTCAGCGAAGGCGGTCCGACTAAAACATATCAAATCCAGCTAAACCCTCACCGTTTGCAGGCTTACGACGTAACCTTACAAGAAGTGTTTACCGCAATTCAAAAATCCAATGCCACTTCAGGTGGTGGCTTCATGGAACGAGACGGACAGGCAATGATCGTCCGCCAATTAGGTTTGCTAAACGGAATCGACGATATAAAAGAGGTTGTCGTAAAGGAAAACGAGCAGGGAATCCCGATTCGAATCAAGGACGTCGCTACTATTGAGATCGCGCCAATGGTGCGTCGAGGGCAGGTCGGAAAGAACTACGAGGACGACGTTGTGGAAGGCATCGTCCTTCTTCGCAGAGGCGAGAACGTCACCCGTGTTCTCAACGCATTCAAAGAACGAATCCCGGACTTGATTTCCAGACTACCGGAAGGCGTAACTTTCGAGACACTGTACGATCGGTCAGGTCTTGTAGATCAAACTTTGAAAACGGTTGGGAAGAACGTCGCCATCGGAATTGGGCTTGTTCTGCTGTTCCTCGTGCTTTTCCTCTTCGACATTCCGGCCGCCTTCATCACTGCAATCGTGATTCCCCTTTCAATTCTGATTGCGTTCATCTATCTGACCTTGTTCGATATTCCCGCTAATTTACTCAGCCTCGGCGCGATCGACTTCGGAATTCTCGTCGACAGCGCAGTGGTCATGACGGAAAATATAATTCGCCGACTCTCCGAGGAAGGAAAAGATCTCAGCCCGACAGAACGCTTGATTCTACTTGGAGAATCAGCCCGGGAAGTTGCCGGTCCAATTGTATCCGGGATAGCCGTAATCATCGCGACATTCGTGCCCATTTTTACTTTCAGCGGCGTGGAAGGAAAACTGTTTCGCCCGCTCGCAATTACAATGGTCACTGCTCTGATAGGCGCAGCCATCACCGCGCTCACAGTAATTCCGGTGCTCCTCTCGTTCTGGTATGCAAAGAGACCTCCGACCGAGCGCCTGAGCCCGCTGTTGAAAGTCTCCGGTTTTCTCTATGCCCCAAGCCTGCGCTGGTCACTTCGCCACCCGATTCTGGTGATCGCTGTCGCGGTAGCGGCTTTTGCGGGTTCCGTACAAATGTTTCTCAATCTCGGTTCGGAATTTTTACCGCACCTGGAAGAGGGAAACATCTGGCTAAGAGCGACAGTAAAACCGGGCAGCGTAACTCTCGATGAGTCGGTCAAAATCGCGCACGAAATACGCGCGCGCGTGATCAAATATCCGGAGGTCACAACCGTTCTCTCTCAAGTCGGCGGACCGGACGACGGTACAGATCCGGCTCGCTTTGCCGATCAAGAGTTCTACATCGGACTTAAACTGCCCGAGGAGTGGCGCGAAAGGTTTCACCAGAATAAAGAATTGCTGATTGAGGATATGCGCAAGGACCTCGAACAGTTGCCCAACGTCAGCTATTACTTCACTCAATACATCCAAACAACACTCGACGAAGCACTCTCGGGCGTGCAGGGCTCCCTCGTGGCCAAAGTCTCCGGTCCGGATCTGGTTATGCTCGAAAAGAAGGGTCAAGAAGTCGGACGAGTGATGAATCAAACGCCAGGAATCGTTGACGTAATTGTAGATCCGCTCATTGGACAACCTCAGGTTTCAGTACAGATCGATCGAGCAAAAGCAGCGAGGTATGGTTTAAACGTTGGCGACTTGCGCGATCTCGTCGAAATCGCAGTCGGCGGAATGCCGGCAACGACGGCAATTGAAGATGAACGCCGATACCAAGTCATCTTGCGCCTGGAACAAGCCTATCGGGACACGCCGCAAGCCCTGGAGCAGATTCTCGTGGATACGCCGTCCGGCGAACGCATCCCCCTTTCTCAGGTCGCCGAGGTTCAAGAGACAATCGGCGCAACCCAGATCTGGAGAGACGCGGGCTCTCGCCTCGCCACAATTCGAGCCAATGTAAGAGGACGAGACCTGGCCACTGCGGTTCACGAAGCGCAAGAAAAGGTGAAAGCCTCGGTGAAATTACCATCCGGATATCGTGTCGAATGGACGGGCGAATTCCAGCGCCAGCAAGAGGCGTCTCACCAACTGGCAATAGTCGTTCCGGTGACGCTCGCCTTGATTATCATCATTCTCTATCTAGCCTGCGGTACGCTTTCAGGCGCGCTCGTCATGTTCTCCGTAGTACCGCTAGCCGCTATCGGAGCCATTCTCGCGCTGAGATTGACCGGAACATACATGTCTATTTCGGCCGGCGTCGGGTTTATCGCACTCTTCGGTCTGGCTGTTAAGAACGGCATCTTGCTGGTTTCATTTGTCAACGAGCTACGCCACGAAGGCTTATCACTGGCAGAGGCCGTTTACCAGGGCGCAGTGACACGATTGCGTCCCGTGCTTATGACCGCAACGATAGCGACAGTCGGTTTATTACCGGCAGCATTGTCAAACGAAATCGGAGCCCAAACACAAAAGCCATTCGCTATCGTCATAATCGGTGGACTAATCTCGTGTACTTTTCTTACACTGTATGTGTTGCCCGCAATCTATCTGAGGTTCTCACCCAACCCGGGCAGAAAACGAAAGAGCTGATGACATGTTAGAGAAGGACCATGTTACGGCAATAAAGCGAGCCAGACATCTGGCTCTGGTTTTGTTTGCTGTATTGCTGACAGGCTGCGCCGAAAAAACGAATTCGCATGAAACGCCGAAGAATTTCATAGAGCATGGCGGCCCGCGACTACTTAAGTTATCGCCAACCCAGATTCGCGATCTGCAGGTCACAACAGCACCGGTACTGGATAAAGTAATTCCGGATGAGATTGAACTGGTCGGTCAGATCGACGAAAACAGCACACTGTCCACCCCTGTTCTATCCCTTGTCCCCGGTCGCGTCGAAAAGGTACACGTACAGGTCGGCGATCACGTCAGACTGGGTCAGCATCTTGCTGAAATACGAAGTGATGAAGTGGCGCGCATCGAGGCGGATCTTCTGCATGAGTTTCTCACGCTTGAGGTTGACGTGGAAAGAACCAAAGTCAAACTGGAACTCGCTCAGAAAGCCAGAGATCGTCAGCAAATGCTCTTCAATGAGGGCATCGGCGCACGAGCACAATTGGAGACCGCCGAGGGCGAATATCGAATGGCGGAAGCTGAACTTAAGGCTTTCAGAGAAAAACGCAGATCCGCTATCGAAACCACACGCGAACGCTTAAAGCTCTTCGGCATTACGGCAAACGAAATAGATCGATTGCTCAGAACACGAGTTACGGACAATTTGGTCGAAGTGACATGTCCGCGCGCTGGTGTCATAGTTCAGCGCGACGTAGACCTTGGACAGATGGTTGAAGCCACCCACGCCATGTTTACGGTTTCCGATCTATCTCAAGTGTGGGTAAACGCTCAAGCGTTTGAGAAGGATATTCACTCAATCCAGCTCGGTGAGCCAATCTACCTTACCGTGGAAAGTTATCCGGGCAGAGTTTTTAAAGGGCGCGTGGACTATATTGGTGAAACGCTAGACCAAAAAACCAGGACGCTGGCTGTCCGCGCCACGGTTCCAAATCCGGACGGCAAGCTCCATCCGCATATGTACGCTCGAGTCACTCTCAAGGTCGGCGAGCGAAAGGCATTGCTCGTGCCCGCTGCGGCGGTCAGGAAAACAGGCGAGACCTTTCTCGCATACGTAATGTCCAGACCCGGCCAGTACGAAGAGCGCAAAGTCGAAATCGGTGAAAATAAGAATCACGATATCGTCATCACACAGGGACTGAAAGCTGGCGAGACGGTCGTCGTAAAAGGAAGCCTCGAACTGAATGGGCTTGCCATAAAACAAGCGAGCGAGGCGGCGGAGTAAGAATGAAACTGGTTTCGGCGATTATTCAACCTTACATGTTCGACAAACTATCCAGAGCGTTGCGCAAACAAAAGCTCACTCGATTTACAATGTGCGCGGTCAAAAGTTACGGCGTTCCAGACGGCGAGTCTTCCATAGATTTGATGTCGGATAAAGTCCGTATCGATTTGTTCGTTCACGACGATCAGGCGATTGAGGTTTCGGAGCTCATAGCAAAAACGGTGGGAACGCACCAGGAGGGCGATGGGTTGATATTTGTCTCCGAGTTAACTCATGTTATCAACATCGACACCGGCAAATACGACTCCCAGGCGTTTTCCTGACAAAATTGAATTGGCAACCTCTAATGAGGGATAATGTCCGAGTCACCGCTCCAATCCTTACCATGTCCGACCCCATTCGCATTGTCGTTATTGAAGATCATCACGTCACACTCGACGGGTTAATTCACGGATTGGCACGGGAAGCGGATTTCGAAGTCGTGGGCAGTTCCGATAATTCGGAGGATGGGTTGCGCGTCTGTGAAGAAGCACGCCCCGACGTCATTGTTTTAGACCTGCACCTTCCTGGGCGCCTGGGACCGGTCGGCATGATCAAGGAATTTCTACGCTTCCCCGACGTGCGTCTGGTGATTTTTTCGGCGGAGAGCCGGCAAGCCTTTATCCAGGAAGTTTTAAACATGGGCGTGAGCGCCTATCTGCTCAAGTCTGAAAGAGTTTCGAAAGTGGCCGATGTGATTCGGCGCGTGCACAAAGGCGAAAAAGGGCTTGTAACCGAGGATATAACAACTGATCGCAAGAAGTTAACACCTTCGGAACAAGAAGTGCTGCACATGCTTGGACGGGGAATGAAGTATCAGGAGATCGCCGAACAGCGCTTCACGTCGGTCGCGACCGCAAGAAAGCAATGCGAAGTTTTACTGTTGAAACTGGGATTGGAAAACCGCGAACAACTGATCGCATGGGCGGTACAAAACGGATACGGCAGCGAGGAGCTTAGCTAGAGCGGCTTTCGTTCTGTCTAAACGGAATAAAACGGCTCCACGTTCACGAGGCATCATGACTCAGCAACCGACTATCACAGTTGCAGACCTGCTCTACCGAGCACAAGTCATCTCGCAAGACCAGCTCGCCCGAGCTGTCGCCACGTCCATAAGAACGAAAGAGTCGATCGCCAAAGCGCTTGTTAAAAACGGAACATCCGCTGAGGTGGTGAGAACAGGAACGCTTGCGCATTCACTGTTCATCGACAATTTAATCGTGCTCGACATGGCCATAGATGCGGTGCGCAAATCAGTAGAAGAGAGAGTCAATCTAGAGGAATCGCTGGAACGCCTCGGCTGGAAGACCGATTACAGGCTGATTGTAGGACGCCTGTGTCAACTACTCACGGATTCGGGAACAGTTTCCGAAGCAGATATAAATAACGCTGTCGAGGCGAGCACAGCCAGTGGACTGCCTCTCGGCCGAGTTCTTGTAGTGCGGCGAGTGGTTCCCGAGGCATTGGTTTACGCTGCATTGACCGGGCAGGTTTTAATCAAGGAAGGTCGCATAACCGCTGAGCAAGCCATTGCCGGACTGAAGCTGGCGACAAAACAACAATCGAGCATGGAACTAGCACTATCCCAACTCGGTGCGCTGCCGATGGAACGGAAGGACCCGATTCGGCTTGGTGAGCTGCTTAGCGCAGCGGGAATGGTTTCAGAAATAGACTTGTTGTCGGCCGTGGAAAAGGGCATGGGTCACGATGTGCCCATCGGGCAGGTGCTTTTGAAACACGGCTTGCTGCCGCAGCACGTGCTCGACAAAGCGCTGACGCTGCAGTTTATGGTGAACAACCGCTCTCTGACTCCGAATGACGCGATCGCTCAGTTGCAACGAATCACCAGAACGCCCAGAGAGGAGCCCGCACAGGACACCGCCCGTGGTATCGATCACAATTACCGCAATAGCTCGAGAACGGCTCTCAACGATGATTATTCAGAGGCGCCGGACCCGAACAAGATTATGGGTCTTTACAAAAAAGAAGACTGGATGAGAACCATTCAGGAACTCACGCTGGAGAAACAAAACCTCGCATATAAGGTGGTAAGCCAGCAAGAGGAGATGAAGTATCGGCTGGCGCGTGAATTGCATGACACCATAATCGCAGACCTTATGATGCTTAAGCGCTATCTCGGCGGCGACCGCAAATTGTCGACCGATGAAACGATAGAGATCGTTGATCATATAGTTATGCAATTAAGAGACATTTGCAGCGACTTCGCGCCAAGGAATTTCAAAGAGTGGGGCTTGAAGATGACGCTCAAAGACACACTTGATCGGATGAGCGAGCGCACCGGAATTCAGTCGACTTTTCTGTGCGAATTCGAGATTCCGGAACTGCCTGATCCTGTGGGTTTGCACACTTACCGTATTATCCAGGAAGGTTTGAACAACGTCGAGAAATATTCGGGAGCAAGCGAAGTGTCGCTCATCATCGAGCGTCCGCGCGAGAAGTCGCTGCGTTTTCGGCTCTCGGATAACGGCAAAGGTTTTACTACTGAAGGAAACAGCTCGCCGCGCAGAACCGGCGACTCGGGCGGAATGGGCATGGGCGGTATGAAGGAGCGCGCCGATCTTATCCGTTGTTTCTTTCCGACAAGCCTCTCTGTGGACTCGTCTCCGGGTCACGGGTCAACAGTCACGCTAGAAATTGATTTGTAATCGAAGCGGACTAACACCAAGCTTTCAAAGTCGGGGCAAGCGTTCGCGGTTTTAGCTCCGTGAAAACGTCAACGTCAAACACGCTGGCAATCTTGCGATTTAATCTTGCTGCTTGGAACGCCCAGCGCCGCTGTTCATCTGCATCTTAGTAGTTTTATACACGATTGTGCTAAATGCTTTTCGCGAATTCCTTTATGCCGACATCGAACCTATGATGTAAGCATCCCCGACGAAGCCTTTGCAACGGAGTTTCCGCCATGCAACCCGTAAAAGATACATTTACCAGCCGAGTGATACCACTGAGAGCAAGCCAGACCGGCATGAAACCTGCCGTTCCAATGGCTCATGCCAAACGCTCGCGACAGCTCCGCATCGGCAGAATACTTTTAGCAGCCGACTTGATTTCGCAAGATTGCCTCCAGGAAGCACTTACCATCGCTCAAGAACTTCAACAACCAATCGGCAAAGTACTTACCAGCACGCAACAAGTTTCGCAACTCGACTTGCAATCCGCACTTCTGGCGCAGTCCATGCTCGCAGAAGGTCTGGTTGAAGAACAAACCGCGCTGGAAACATTGAAGATTGCCAATCGCGAAAGAATGGCTTTTGGTCAAGCTTTAGAGATGGTAAACAGCGTCAGCTATAAATCACCTGTCGCAGCGGACCTCGAAGAGTTGCTGGTTTCCTCCGGAATGGTTCAACAGCCAGTCGTCGACGAAGCCAAAAGACAAAGTCTGGAAACCGGTCTCAGCCTTGGAAGCAGCCTGATGGCGACCCGCGCGATCGTCTTCGCACACCTCGACTATGCATTCGAGTGCATCACGCTCATCGGTCAAGGTCGCATCACCAAACAAATCGCGGTGAGAGCACTTGCCGACGTCAAACGCGAAAATCTCGACCTCGGCCAAGCACTCCAGAGACAGCGCGTTTCGCCGAAGAGCACTCTATCGCAGTTGAAACTCGGCGACCTTCTCACCGCCGGTAGTATCATAACCGAAAAAGACAATTTGAACGCGATCGAGCAAGCACTGTCTGAAAAGCGCTTGATTGGCGACATTCTCGTAAGATCCGGCTTGGTCTCAAGCGAACATCTACAGAATGCTCTCGACATGCAAAACCTGGTCCTCAAAGGTGTCGTGTCCAGGGACGAGGCAGCTTTCGTCCTCCGCCAAGTTGTCAGCGAAAACAAAGCTCTCACGAATGTTTTGAGAGACCGGAAGTCGCTCCAGGATGATCCGTCAACAGCAGGTTTCGCACTCGATCTTTTGATTCAGGCGAAACTTGTCGAAGTGCAAGCCGTTCCGCAGGCAATGGCTGCTCAAGGGCGTTTCGAAATGGATGCGCTTAAAAGTCTGGTCGCGTCAAATCTCGTAGCAGGCAACGTCTGCAGAGCAGCGATTGAGAACGCCAAACGCGTCACCATCGGCGAATTGACGCAGCAAGAAGCAGTCGCTGTTTTACATCACTGTGACCGCACCCGCTGCGAAGTCGAGCAAGCGACCAGAGAACTTGGTCTCAGTGCCGCAGAGAAAGCGAAGAAAGCACAGGAAGCAACCCAAGAATCGCCAATTCAACTTCCATCGTGGAAAAAATCAGCCGAGTGCATCCTGGCTATCGTAGCCGTTGTAGCCGGAATCGCAGGCGGTGTGGCGACATTCCTTATCCATCCGAGTTCAGTAGCCGGTTATCTTATCTGCGCCGTGGTTCTGGCTGTAGGAGTCACTTTCCTGGCTCTGGGCAAATTCTGGGAAGGTCGCGTTCAAGAGAAAAAACGCGAAATCAAACGTCAGGAAGAATCAGCCAAACAGCAAGTCAACAGGCTTGTGAAGATCAGAGCGAAAGAAACTTACTAAATTCACTTTTGCAAAAACAGTTTTTCTCCAGGTAAGGGATAAAGCGAGACGGGCGCCGACAAGGCGCCTTCTCTCTCCTAATTTCCTACTACATCCCGGAGTATCTTGGAATTACTACTATAGTAGACAGTCTAAATTTCCTACCAGAAGAATCCCGAGACGCAGCAATAGCAGCCCTTTCAAGATTTAAAACATATCCCACGTCAATTCAAATTCTATTTTGTCGCTGTCAGATAGCCGGATTTTCAGGAAAGCGTCATACTGGGATAGACACGGCTCGTCCAGAAAAAGGGAACAGATGTCGAAGATGCGCTGCTGCCCCACCACATCGCAACTTCAGCATTTCGGACTTTTATAGTAGACACGGTTGCTTATAGTAGAGAAAGTTGGGAGACGAGAGCCCCAACTTAATGGGGCTCTCGAAACTCCGCTTCTGATGAACGTTTCCGTTCCGTTCAATCAGTCGCGAACTGGGCTCACTTCCCCTTGCGCGGGTCGAGATTGATGAACGGGATCTCGCCTTCGCTCATGTACTCGGGGACTTCGCCATCCCACTTCTCCGCCCGGCGCAGCTCGAGGAGGCCGGCGGCATCCTTGAGCGCCTCGCCCTTCAGCTGGATAGCCGTCGCGCGCGCCTTGGAGAGAAGTTCGGTTTCGTACGCGCGGGCATCGGCGATCTTCTTCTTCACGTCACCGGACGCGCGAGCGATCGTAGCCTTCTGGAGAGCTTCGCTCTCGGCCTGCTGCGCACGCTGCTCGGCCTCGACCTTCGAGTCGATGGAGTCGTTGAACTCCTTCGAGAAATCGAAGTCGGTGATCGCCACCATGTTGATGACGATGGCGCCGGCGAGACCCTTTTCAGCCAGGGCACCTTCGATCGCCTTGGTGAGCTCCTGAACGACGCGGTCCTTGACCTCGGGTCGCTTCTGGATGAGCTCCTCGGCGAGGTAGCCGCCGGTGACCTGCTTCAGCGCCTGCTGCACGTTGTTGTCGAAGTACGCGGCATTGATGGCGGCGACACCACCCACGGTGGCATACACGCGCGGCCACATATCGTCCTTGATCGAGTAGGCGACGGTGATCTCCGTCGGCGCCGACTGACCCTTCACGGTCGCGGCAGCAGCCTTGATGTGGTGGACGAGCTGCGTGGTCGGCAGCTGCACGACGCTCTTCAGGGGGCTGATGATCATGGGACCATCGCCGCTCTTGACCGGGGTGGGCTCGACCGAGCCGAACTGCGTGACGACGCCGACGTAGCCCGGGTTGACCCAGGTGACAGTCCGCGCAAGGAAACCGAGGCCGATGACCGCGGCGACGCCCACACCGATGAGGGCAATCTTCTTGGTGTTCATGTCCGTAATTCCTTCTCGCTCGATTACTTCGACGGGGTCAGCATGGGAACAGGCATCGTGCCGGAATACTTCGGCAGCTTGCCCTTCCAGCGGCTGATCGCGGTGAGTTCGACCAGGTCGGGATTCTCGCGCAGAGCGGCAGCCTCGCGCTTGATGGCGTCGGCTTCCTTCTTGGCCAGCTCGACGGTCGAGTAGGCTTCGGCTTCCGCGCTGGCGCGAATGCTCTGAGCCTCACCCTCAGCCTCGGCGACCATCTTGGCGCCCTCGTTGCGAGCACGCTCAGCGTCCTGGCCGGCCTTCACCTTCGCCTCGATGGCAGCGGCGAACTTCGGCGTGAAGTCGAGGTTGTCCAGGGTGGCGCGGCCGATCTGGATCGAGCCCGGAGCGCCCTTGGACGTCATCGAAGCGGCGACGTGCGCGCGAATTGTGGACTCGATTTCATCGCGAACGGTTTCGCGCCTCTTCACGAGGTCGGTGGCCGAGAAGTTGGCCGTCACAGCCTTGACCGATTCCTGGATGGCAGGATCGAGAATGGCAGCCTCGAAGTTTTCGATCGTGCCATATTCGCGGTAGAAAACCGGCGCCTGGGTGTCGATCAGGTTGTACGGGACGGTGACCACGGTCGTGACCTTCTGCAGGTCATGCGAGCCGGAATTGGCGGTCGCCTTCTTGGGATTGACGAACGTCTGCAGCAGGTCGACCCGCGAGAGCGGATTGACGATGTTGAACCCGGGGGCCAGCGGCTGCGGATTCATCACGCCGAACAGCGACGTCGCACCCACGTAGCCACGCGGCACGATCTGCACCGAGTTCCAGCCGGCGATCACCAGAGGGATCGCGATGAGCGCGTACTTGATCAGGCTCAGGGGGTTGAACGGAGCGGCTCCATCCGAACGCCCGTTGAGGAAGGGAATCTTCATCACATCATCCTTGAAGTTGGTTGCGTTGATGCCTGCTCGATTACATTCATTCCAACCCGAAACCGTTCGCGATTCCCTCCACGCAAGCCGATCTGAGCTCGCGTAAAGGAAATTCGGCTGTCGCAAAGGGGAATTCGGGGTGCGGAAACTTATGCAAATGAGAAACAAGGCATGCCCGTATGTTATGAAAGTCGCTCTTGGCTAGTTTGCAAAATCGTATTAACTCGGACGGTTTACCCTCCTTTACATCCTTCAAACAGCCCCGCCCCTCGAAACCATTAAGCGATTCAAATCCGGCACATGAACCACCTCTCAGCTCGCTAAGCTCACGCAAACAGAGCCTTCCTCCAATATGACTTCTTAGAACCTTTCTACTATACATTTTCGTATCACCAAAATACTGCAAACGACTGCTGCGATGGTCTTTCGAGAATTACGCAGCAAGCAGAACGGGCTTCAAGAACCCGTTTGGCAACGACAGATAGACGGAATTTCAAGAAAGCGTCATTCCAGGATAGACAAGAAGCGACTAGACTTGGGTCACATCCCCCGGAAGCTAGACGGGCGCACGAACATGACCCTATCTTCTATAGTAGCACTTCGGACCATCTACCCCGGAAGCTGGACGGGCGCACGAACATGACCCTATCTTCTATAGTAGTCACTCGTGGGAGACGCGGGGCGGTGAGGCACCACCCCGCTTTGGAAACTATCGCCTCGATTCGAACTCGCGCTTGTCGTCTTCCGTGAGGAGACGGAACGCGGGATCGCTGAGGAAGCGCACCGGCATGATCGGGTCGAGTAGACCGGTTCCAAGCCCGAGCAGCCCCGTTCCGTAATCGTTGGTCTTGATGCCGAGCCGATGATAGAACTCGAGACAGACGCCGACGCAGGTCCAGTGGTCGGTGTGGCGCTGACCCGCGAAGAGACCGACCCAGTCGTAGCCGGTGACACGGAACTTCGCGCGCAGTTTCTCCTTCCAGGAGGTCGGCAGCGGCAAGCGGTTGATAAACCGATCACGCCCAGCCTGCGCCTGACAGCGCCAGGCCTCGTTCTGCGCGAGAAGAACCTTGACCAGGTGCGGAATCATCGCCTTCTGGTCGTCCGTCAGCGTTGCATTGAGCCGAAGCACAATGTAGTGCCCCTTGCTCGCCAGGCTGCCGGCGACGCGCGACGCTTCCTGCAGCACCGTGCCCTTCTCCATGTAAGAGCTGAGCAGGTAAACAGTTCCGTCCGGCATCCTCACCGCCACTTCGCCATGCCCGACAGTCTCGCGCAGGCGATTGGCCATGTTGCCGGAGGTGAGAATGAGCTCAAGGTTTCCGGTGAGCGCCTCGACGGGCGGGTTGACCCATGCGCCTTTCGGCAACGGACCATGCCCCTGCACCCTGTACTTCTGCCGGTTGCGACGGTAGAGAACATAGATGGTGAGCCAGGCCGCGAGTTCCACACCCGCGACGATCTGGAGCTCAAAAACACCCTGCCAGAGCGCAAGTCCCGACATGACCACGCCGAGCGTGATCGGAATCGTCATTTTTAGACGGGAGAAGACATCGAAATACGTGCGAAACAGATGACCGAGTTCGGAAGCGGTCAACGCAATCCAGAACGCGCTCACCAGAACACAACTCAGGCTGAAGCCCCAGGAAAGATTGCCGTGGAACCACTCCCAGGTCAGCCAGATCAAAGCCAGGTACGCGAACGACGTCGCGACCTTTTTGAGCCGATAGAGCATACGATTATCCCTTCAGGTGAGAGATTTGAGCCGTTATGAACGAAACCACAGCTACTTGCGATTGCGCCCAACGACTGGAGTCAAACTCGACACGAACTTCTCCGCCTGCCTGGAAACAGAATCGAAGCGACGAAGTTAGTGAGGAGGAGTTCTTTGAAAAGTTCAGGTAACGGTGGCTAAAAGAACAGTGATAACGCACGTTATGAATTCAAGAGACCTAGAGTCAATCGAAACTAGTTTAATTGCTGTCAAGAGTTCGATCGCGTTGCTCGACCGGCACACAGACTAGTCTCAAGATCAAAACAACAAACCTTCAGACAAAAACCGCAAACGCCCGCCAGCAATGCGTCCTCGAATCAGCACCCACAATTTCCCGAGATGATAGCTGCGCTAGCGAAAGCCAAACGTTGAACCGATTTAAGCGAAACCGCGCTCTCTTCCTGCCGAGATCGGGTAAGTTATCCAGAGGAATCCTCGAATGCCGGAGTGGAAAAAATGCGCGCACCATTACTACTTGCCGTCGCAGCAGCGATACTACCCCTGGTATCAGCTTGCCAGAAGCCGCCAGAGAAAATCGTCGTAAAACTCGAGCCAACGACAAAAGCGGATTACGGCTTTTCAATCGACATGCCCGTCCCATACGTCGAAAGAGACATTTCCTGCGGAAAGTGTCTCTACTACAACACACCACTTGGAACGTACAAAGTCGTAGTGAATATGTTCACGATGGCGATGTCCAATTCCTCGACCGCTCAAGCGCGAATGAATCGAGACCGAATGCAACTTCAGTCTCTTCAAGCACATGCGGGTACTTACGTTGACGCACTAAGTTCGCGTGGTTCCAAGACTATTTTGTTGAACTACAAACATCAGGGGTTCGAAGACAAAGGCAGCACAAACATCATCCCAAGTCCTGATGGACACCGGCGCTTGCGCACGAAGTGGGCAGACAACGAAATTATTCTGAACGACTCGAATCCTGTCGGCGAGTACATAATCCGAGGCTACGTCGGAGAAAACGCCATCTACACAACATCCGTAGAAGGACGACCGGAATTCGTCAACACGCCGGAAGCCACACAGTTCCTGGATTCCTTCAAGATCGTCGGCTCATCGGCCCTGCCGCCAGGCAAAGCCGCGCCGTAAGGCGACAAATCCTGTCTACTATAAGACAAAGTATCCACAAAGTCCGAAAGGCCTTGTTCTACAATGCTTCCCGCTCTGCGACGTCCAATTACTGCGTCACTTGTCTATCTGGCTATGACGGATTTGCCGAAATCCGTCGCTCTCCCGTAGCCAAGCAAGCAGGTTTCGCGCACACTCCGACGACGCACTCGCTGGAAACCCATCTCTCCCAGACCTTTCGAGGATCGCTATATACCCACTCTTTATAGTAGACAATCCGGAGCTAGAAGCGGGTCACTTCGGTGAAATTGAAATCAGCAACTTTCATCGCCGGCACCACCTGGGGAACACCCTCTTCACCAGCCGTTCGCCGAGGTTTACCGGATGAAACGATGTTGTTCAGCAATTCGATCAAGCTGACGTTGAATCGCAAGTTCTTGATTCCGCGCGTGACTTCGCCGTTCTCCACAAGGAAAGTGCCATCGCGTGTCATACCAGTCACGATTTTGCGCGCCGGATCAACCTGACGAACATACCAGACCCGTGTGAGGAGAATGCCTTTCTCAGTGCTTTTTACAAGATCATCGACACTTTTGCCTTCGCCAGCGATCACGAGATTCATAGGATTATCGCCGAGCGAATTCGGCTCCGGAAGACCGTGTCCGGTAGGCGCAACACCCATGCGGTTAGCACTTCGGCGACCGTAAACCAGATTTCTCAAGACACCTTCTTCTACAATTTTGACTTTTTTGCGCGCCAGACCCTCGCCGTCAAACGGGCATCCAGCCTGCTGCGGATGGTAGACGTCATCCTCGATGGTGACATTGCTGCCGAACACTTTATCGCCCACTCGATCGAGCAAAGAAGAGCGTTTATCAAGATGGCTCGTTCCCGTAAAGTCCCACCAGAGGTACGAAAGCAGGTCGAGAAACGCGGAATGTTCCAAAATCACAGTGTAGCGCCCGGGCGTTATTCCTTCCGGACTGCTCGACGCCTTCGCCTTAAAAGCAGCTCTGCGAGCCAACTCCAGCGTATCGACCATCTGAAGGTTCGGACCTTGCGCTTTCGCCCAACCCGTCGAATCTTGCCCGCACATCGTCACAGAGCACTCTACATGCGTCTCACGGTGATAGCTGAATAAACCCTTTGAATTGCCCAGCGCCTCAAAAGCAGTTCCACTGGCATAAACACCTGCAGCTGACAGCTGACTCTCGCTGGCAACCGCAATCATGCGCGAAATCGCAGCGGCTCGATCGGCGGCGGTGACGCTCAACACATTCGCCTCATACCGGTCCGGGTAAGAATGCCACTCTCCATCGTTGTCGGAAACAGTCAACGGAAGCAGACACTGATCCTTTTCCATCAGCTTTACAGCGCTAATAGCACCATCCACAACAGCGCATACGCCGGTCGTCGACAAATCATCTGTTTCCAATCGAATCTGGCGACCGTTGGACAGCACTCGCACAGCCAGCTTATCAATGGTATTCGCTTGATGCTGCGTCATCTCATTGTTAGCGAAGCGGGACGTTTCGACGTCGGTGCCCAGCAAATGTACTTCGATTCCCTCGACGCTCTTACCAGCGTGGTGAATCGCAAGGTCGACAATCTTACGGGCTGATTGCTCAGTTAACATTCCCTTCTCCTAAGTCAAATTTGCGATGCCGACCTGAACATTACGGAAGCGAGCCGGGCTCGCACCATGTCCGGTCCACATCGTCTGACAGGGCTGCCCTTTTCCACAATTAGGCTCACCCCACTCCACATACTCATCGGCACCACATATAGCATCACATAAATTCCAGAACTCAGGCGTAATGCCGCTGTAGCTCGGGTTCTTAAACATCCGACCGCGCTTGCCGTTTTTAATCTCCCAGGCAATTTCAGTAGAGAATTGGAAGTTGTAACGCATTTGATCGATTGACCAGGACTGGTTCGTCTCCATCAAAATGCCATCTTCCGTGTCTGAAATCAGATCTTCCAGTGAGCCGGCATTGCCTGGAACAATCGAAATATTCGTCATCCGAATAATCGGAGCGTGGCTCCAGGACTGCGCCCTCATGGCACCGCCCGATCGCTCCAGCCCCACCATATGCGCTGTATCACGCGAACTCAGATAGCCCTGAAACATACCATCCTTGACGAGAAAAACCTTTTGCGCCGCCACACCCTCATCGTCGAAACCAAAGGAGCCAAGCGCTCCTTGAGCGGTCGCGTCCGCAACCAGGTTTACTATTGGAGAACCATATTTCAGCTCATTCAGTTTCTCAGGCGTGAGAAAAGATGCACCGGCGAAATTGATTTCCTGACCTAGCGCGCGGTCGAGTTCGCTCGGATGCCCGCATGACTCGTGGATTTGCAAGCCGAGCTGCGACGCACCGAGTATCAAGTCCTTCTTGCCGGACGGACATTGTGGTGAGGAAAGAAGCGCCACCGCTTCTTCTGCGACGCGCTGCGCGTTTCCGGGCAGATCCCAATCCAGCACCATCTCCCAACCGGACAACTCGAATTGCCCGACATGCTTGGGATAGCTGCGACGCTGCCGCTCATCGGCACTGGTGGCAAACGCTTCGATGCAGCAACCGGAACGCACAAATGTTTGTTCCAGGCGGGTTCCCAGCGTACTGCCGAATCTCTTTCTCTCACGCACAAAGGACAACCGTCCCTGCGCAAGTGCTACACCCTTGACGGCAAGCATGGTTTTCGCTGATGAAAACAGGACCTCGAGCTTATCCTCAGTGCTCACCGAAAACGGATCGATAAGGTGAGGCGAGGCCCAAACTGCGTTATACACCGGTTCATCCGCCATCGTCACCGGCTTCTTCATGCACGACGAGCTGGCGGCGGCAATATCCACTGCGCGTTTTGCCGCTTTATCGATCTCCGTTTTGGTAATTTTCTGCGTAGCCGCAAAGCCCCAGCCGCCGTCCTTCAACACCCGGATGCCCATTCCGCGACTGACACCTTTGTTGAAACCGGAAACGAGAAGGTCCTTGGTTTGAATGTACTCGTACTGCTCTTCGATCAGCCTGACGTCTGCATAGTCTGCGCCTGCCTTCTGTGCCGAGTCGAGGGCGTATTGAACTAATGGCATATCTCTCACTTGAATTGGGCTGTGCCGCGCGCAACTTCGTGCTCGAAGCCAAGACCATCCAACAGGACGGCGCACGCGACCCTATTAGACCACGCCAAAAAAACAGGCCCATCTGCCACAAGGCTAATCAGGACGGTCGTTAGATGATCCTGGAGATTTAACGGCGTTCATTTTGTCGTAATGTACAGGCTTAAAGTAGTCGGGACTTCCCGCCTTGGCAGCTATATCCTTGAGCTCAGTCTTCTGCTTGACGTCGAGGACAGCAAGGATATCCGAGTGAAATTTTTCGGACTCTTTTACCATGGACATAAACAGCGTGCGACGCAAGTTAGAAGTCGAAGATTCCATGCCCTTTTCAGCTATCTCACGTTTCTTCTCTTCTCTGCTTTTCGGCGCGCCGACGTTCTCATTAGGTTTCTCATCGCGAGGATACTCACCACGCAACTTGCCGATCACGTCCATGCGATTGCGAGACTTGGTGCGATAGGCAAAGTAGATCGATCGAATCTTGCCTTGCTGCGCTTTAGTCAAACTTGGGACTAAAAGCGCATCCGTGACGATCGAAGGCGTAATTGAATTACCGTTGGAGAAACCGCTCCAGCCACCGCCGAAGCCACCATGCCATTCGCCGTGGTGATGCCTGCCACGTTCACCGAAGTGGGATGATGATCCGGAACCGGCAGCATCCTCGCCTTTCACCGCATGAGGAATGGAGAGCGCCAAAATAGTGAGGAATATAAATCCGATGAAGAAACGATTCGTTTTCAATTCATCTCCACGCCGGTGAGCCAGCCGATTGAACCGGTTTCTAGTACGAACGTGCGAAGATTACTTTGCGGTTCGTCTTGCGACCGGTAAGCATGCATTCACCTTCCTCGCTCTGATCGAACGGAATGCAGCGCACGGTAGCCTTGGTTTCATCCTTGATGCGACCTTCGTCTTCGCCCGTACCGTCAAAGAACGTTTCGATGAAAACGTTTTTGTCTTTGAGAGCATCCTTCAGCTCATCGTAGGTCTTCACGCTCACCGTATTTTTCTTTCTAAATTCCAGCGCGTTATTGAAGATCTGCTTTTGGATTTGATCGAGCAAGCCGGAGAGTTCGTTGACAAGCCCGGCTTGACGCACTCCTCGAATTTTTTCGCGAGTGTCGCGACGCGCAATCTCAACGACTTCATTGGCAATATCTTTTGGTCCCAGATTGATGCGCACAGGCACACCCTTTTGCTCCCAGTGGTTGAACTTGAAACCAGGTGTGTAGTTGTCGCGATCGTCGTACTGAACCCGGAAGTGCTCTTTCAATTCTTTCTCGATGCGGCGAGCATGCTCGTCTACGAGCTTCTTCTCCTCATCGGTTTTGTAAATAGGAACGATCACAATTTGAATGGGAGCGATTTTAGGCGGAAGAATGAGGCCTTTCTCATCGCCGTGGCCAAGCACGATTGCGCCGACCAGACGAGTGGATACGCCCCAGCTTGTTTGCCAGGCGAATTCTAAGTTTCCGTCCTTATCTTGAAACTGAATCTCGAATGCCTTTGCAAAATTCTGTCCTAAGAAGTGCGATGTACCGGCTTGCAGAGCCTTTCCATCTCGCATCATTGCTTCGATACAGTAGGTATCCACGGCACCGGCGAAGCGCTCGCGCTCCGTCTTCAATCCTGTAAGAACGGGCAATGCCAGCCAATCTTCAGCGAGCTCGCGATACTTTTCAAGCATCAATTTCGCTTCGTCTTCAGCTTCTTCTTTGGTGGCGTGAGCAGTGTGACCTTCCTGCCAGAGAAATTCCGCAGTTCGCAAGAAGAGCCTGGTGCGCATCTCCCAGCGCACGACGTTTGCCCATTGATTGCACAAAATCGGCAGGTCTCTCCACGACTGAACCCATTTGGCGAACATAAAGTTGATGATGGTTTCTGAAGTCGGTCTTACGATATACGGCTCCTCAAGCTTCTTTCCACCGCCATGAGTGACAACGGCGCATTCAGGCGCAAAACCTTCAACGTGTTCTTTTTCTTTGTTGAGAAACGATTCGGGAATGAAAAGCGGGAAGTAAGCGTTCTGGTGACCGGTGTCCTTGATCATCTTATCGAGCGCTTTTTGAATGTTTTCCCAGAGCGCATAGCCGTACGGTCGAATCACCATGCAACCCTTGACCGGTGCGTAATCGGCAAGCTCTGTCTGAAGAATGGTGTCGGTGTACCATTTCGAGCGATCGTTTTCCTTATCGTCGCCCTCCAGGCTGTCATCGATTTCGTTCACTTCGTTTTCCTTGACTGTCATGGTGAGACTGTACTCTCTTTTATCGGTGATTGATGCGGCTCCAATCGGTTTAAACCTAGTACTTAAACACGATTAAATCCAGAGGGGTCAGTATATCGCGTGGCAAAAGATTATGCCTTTTCTTTTTGCCTGGTGTTAAGGCCTTGGCTATACTAGGTGAGAAAGTTCGGCTTCGCGGCCATGCGACGCGTCGTACTTTCGTCGCACCTCATCGGATCAAGGAGACCACGTGCAGCTTTCAGGCGAACTCGCCAAAGTAAACCTTGCCAATTTGCTTCAACTCGTCAAGACCGGCGGATTGACAGGCAAGCTCACCTTCTCGCAAGGAGCGCGTACAGCAAGCGTCTTCGTCAATGACGGCGAACCGATTCACGCCGAGCTCGAAGGTGAAGAAGGTGCCGAAGCGTTGATGGAATTGTTTCTCTGGACGTCCGGCACCTTTTCCTTCAGCGAGGAATCAACAGAAGGCGTCTTCTGGACTATCGATGATGAGGACCCCGACCAGTCGTTCGAGCGACTTTTGAAAGAAGGAATAGCCTATCAAGAAGCGAAGCACTACCTTGACGTCTTCGAGATCACGCCGCGGTCTATTTTGAAACCGACCGGCACGGCAGTGAGTTTCGCGAAACAGGTCCTGGCGATGCCAGGACTGGAGCGTCTCGACGGCAAACTTACAATCGCAGAGGCGCTCTCAGACCTGGAGTTGACGAAACGCGAGTATGTGAAAACAGTTTCGAGCTGGTTGCTTGACGGTCTGGCCGACATTGCCGAGCCGGTTTTGCTCGAAGAGATGAATGGAGTCGACCTGCCGGCGTGGGTTGTGTCGCGCTTGAGACAGGACAATCCGGACATCTCGCAGGCGATTGTCGACATGGTCATATGGGTCGACCGGGTCAAATGTTGGATGTTCCAGGTCGATGTCGATTTCTACAAACTTCGCAAACGCATTGAGCAATCCACCGGCGGGAGCGGTGAATTGGATGATTTCGACGATAACGCTGATGACGACGAGGACGACGGCAGCACATTCGGTCCGCCGGCGCCACCGCCGGGTCTCGACATCTACTCGCCGAATTCATACGGAGATCAGCCCTACTGGCGACCTCCCAACTACTACCAGGGCGGCACGCTATTCCGCCCATCGGTACTGGACAACATTGCCGAAGACCGCCCAGCTCTCGGAGGTCAAGGCGCAGAGCCGGACAAGAAGAAACAGTCGGACTCGGATTCTACGGGAACCCGATCGATCGAATTTTAGTGCGATTTACAGTTTCAGTCCCCGTGCGGGTTCTTCGTTCTTGAGCGGAGGGCCGAGTTTGCGTCCAGGGTTCTCTTCATTTACAGTTTGCCAAACTTGAGTTTCAACATCAATCGCGAGATCGCCCGTGACAGGGATATGCGACTCGTCGCCTTCATTTCCGTGAAACATGAATTTCTCTGCGATTAGTTTGGGCTTCTGATTAGTGAGCACCGAATACAGAGCCGCTGCGGCTAACCATGCGCCTATAGAAGAGACATGGTGTTTATCTGCGACGTAGGGGTGAATCTCTTTGTGTTTGTTTGATACGGCAAAAAGTACGTCTCCGGCAGGCGCAATATCGATGGAAAGCCGCTCGGCAAGCTTTCGGGAGACGGCACTTAAAACTTCCTGGCGCTTATTCTCGCCGGAGTCAGCCCAGGGAACAAACAACACGACGCGACTTCCTCGGTCGCGAGCGGTTTTAGAAAGTGTGCGAACAGAATCCAACATTCCGGCCGGATCCTGGAGAGGCTGGAGCCAACGGTCTTGAAGAACCACGAAATCCCAGCGCTGCTCCTTAATTAATGCCTCAGCATCCTTTTCCTGGAGATGCTGCGCCAGGCTGTAGTCCTCCTTAGCAAGACATGTTACTTCAAGCGGACGCCAGGACTTTGACATGTTCGCGACTTCGCGAAGCATGTTTGGAACGTCATTGATGTGGAGCGTGTCGTTGCCGATGATTAGAACTTTAATCGGTTTTTCTTCATCAGGTACATCGACCTGTGCATTCGGAAACATCAAATACCAGACACCACCGATGATGGCAACCAGAATAAGAAAAACGGATGTGTACAAGAGCGCGATTCGCGGACCGCGCCTGGTGGGAGCGGAATCGGAACCGTTGGCGAAATGATTTTTTAGACCGGAATTTTCGGCAGCTCGGGAGGTGGAACCGGATTCAATTCCGTTCCGCGATGAGACCGCATCTTCGACATCGTCATCATCGTACTCAGGTATTGATGAACCATCCTCAACCACTACCGTCTACCTGACTGCGTTGACAACATTCAAAAGACTTCTGACACGCTCGACATCCACCGGATTTTCAAGAACGCCCTGTCGCTTCAACGAGCTGGCAACGATGATACCATCAGCAGTACCAAGCAACGACTTGACGTTCTCTTGAGTCGACCCACTTCCAATTAGAATAGGCGTGGTGGGAACAGCCTTGCGGACGGTTTCGATATCCTCCTGCGAAGGCGCGTCGCCAGTGGCGACACCACTGACAATGACAGCGTCGGCAAGTGAACGTTTTACAGTGTCTTTTGCGACTTGCCCGATGTCATAGCCGATAGCAAGCGGATAGGCATGTTTCACCATCACGTCGGCGAAAACTTTCACGCTATCTTTCGCCATCAATTCCCGGCGATACATATGAAGCTCGCGCGCCGCACTCTCGATAATGCCCTGATCGGTCACCATGGCGCCGCTGAGAATATTTACACGGATAAACTTCGCGCCACTGGAAACAGCGACAGCAAGCGCAGTCAGCGCATCGTTGCGTAGAACATTCACGCCAATCGGCAGATCCGTAACGCTCATTATTCGCTTAACCGCAAGAGTAAGAGCGCATGCGGTAGAGACGTCCACGCGACCTTTAGCGAACGGCGCATCAAAGAAGTTTTCGACAACTATGCCATCAACCCCGCCCGAAGACAAAGCGACCGCTTCTTGCTCTGCCCTGGCGAAGACTTCTTCAAGATCGCCGGCCCACTGGCAAGAGCCCGGAAGAGGCAGAAGGTGTACGACACCAATGACAGGTTTGTTTGTGCCAAAAAGATTTTCGAGCATACGGTTTAGTAAAAGTCCTGAAGCGATGAATGCGAATGCACATAGAAGTCTACTAGATGCCCGTCGACACGGAGAACCATAAAAGCGCCCGCTTGACATCAAGGCACCATTGACGCCACCAGACACACAACCACAGCCCTCATCTTCTTGACATCAAGGGCGCAGTTCGCCAGATTTTCATCGACCTCTCACACTTGCGCAAACCGTTGCGCAGCAAGCGTTTCAGCCCCTAATTGTCAAGCGCTCGCGCAGCATCGCAAAACAATACAATTTCAGCTATCTAAGACAAGTCTTTTCTACATAGATGTCATATAGTCCAGATTTGGTTTATTTCGAGTTGTCATGAAACTCGTCTTGTAGAGAGCGTTTCCAAAGGGAACTTACTCTCATCTTTTCTGGGTCCGATGGTCATTGAGTTGATATGGCGTTTGTATCTAATCTTTGAGTTAACCCTTCCTTTAGATTTGCTCAGAGCTAAACACCCAGTTATTTAGCCGTTCGAAATAGAAACCGAACCTACCTGTCCCGCTTCCGCGCGACTTGTAGCTGAGCATCCCGTTTCTCAGAGCAAAGGCGATCAGGTCCACCAGGTTGTTCTGGAGCGAAAGCTTCCGAGCGCCTCGGTTTCGTACCTGAGATCGCAGATGTCCCGAACGGGTTTCCGCGCAGAATTTACCACCAGAAGCAACCTGTTGCAGAACACTTCGCACGCCCTCTCGTGCGAAGCCGGTTGAACGACTCCGAGCGCTCCCCAAGCACTCCTCGGTGGCGTTGTCGTGTGGTTCCCCGGTTAAGGGTCCCGGGCTGCCGATTTTCAGCATGAGCCGCAAGGCGAGTGCTCGTCTCATACCGTGCGCATGTCGCGCCGGTAGACCAACAAGCTCAAAACCATAAAAGGAGCACCACAATGGCAAATCAAAACAACACCGCAGGCGACCGCAGCCTCCAGAAGCGCAAGGGCATGGCGATCAAGGGTCTCAAGGCCTGGATCAAGGCGCTTGAGCTCAACGAAGGCGTCAAGGTCAGCGCTCACAGCTACCGCTACGAAATCGCCGCCAACGGCGAGACCGCTCGCATCTACCTGGCAGCCACCGGCGCCACGGTCGACGGCACCGAGCGCACGCTGACCGAATGGGCCGACAGTGGCAAGCCCTGCCGCCTGGCTCTCATCGGTCTGCGCTACACCAAGGACCAGCTCGAGCGCGATGGCGACCGTGTCCTGTACACGATGAACGTCATCACCCGCGAAGCCTACCTGTCCCGCCGTGGCGAGCGCCTGACGGACCAGCCCGCGACCATCGAAGCGTGGGCCGAGGTCGGCAAGCCCATCGAGAAGCGCGAATTCGAAAGCCTTCGCGTGGCGATGGACTACCACAACGAGGAAGCGGCTGCCAGCGTCAAGGCGAACATGATTCGCTGGGGCATCATCCGTCCGGCGAAGGACGGCCAGGACGCCGCCTGAGAATTCCGGGACACGCGGGGCGCCATAAAGTCGAGGGACCTCGACCAGGCGCTCCGCGTACCTTCCGGTTTTTCATTCATCCAACTCAGAGTCGTTTAATTCCGGATGTAGAAAAACCAAAAAGGTGCCCGCCGCAAGGTGGGTAGTGAGTACGACAAATGAACAAAAAAGGCTTCATTTGGTTCGTGGCGCTCGTCTTCATCGGCCTCTTCCTGTTCCAGGGAAGCAACAACAACGGCGGCCAGTCTGCTGCCGAGGTGGTGAAGCCGGAAGTCGTCTCCTTCGACCAGGTGCGCAAGA
Source organism: Candidatus Obscuribacterales bacterium (assembly GCA_965228855.1). GTDB lineage: Bacteria > Cyanobacteriota > Vampirovibrionia > Obscuribacterales > Obscuribacteraceae > JADYXR01. The sequence continues at coordinate 400,696 of CBDDIJ010000002.1, forward strand.
CGGTTGAGACCAACCCGACTGCCGTGGAGAAGGTGACCTTCGTGAAGGACGCCAACGGAACCGTTCAGGAGGTTCTCCTTACGTTCAAGGAGAGCTCCCAGAAATCGCTCTCGGCGCAGATTCCCGGCGACGCCGGCAGTTCGCGCCTCCTTGCTGCAGCTGAAAGCGCCGGTGTTCCCACCGACGCGAAGGGCTACGAGCCGCCACCGGTCAGTCCGTGGCAGCCGCTGTTCTCGATCCTGGGATGGATCCTGCCGTTCGTCATCATCTTCTTCCTGTTCCAGTGGCTCATGAAGGGTGCTGCGAACGCTCAGAACGGCATGCGAGACAAGCTGGCCAGCGCGAACGCCACCAAGTTCGAGCCGCAGAAGGACCGCAAGACGTTCAAGGACGTCGCGGGATGCGATGAAGCCAAGCAGGAGCTGCAGGAAGTCATCGACTACCTGCGCAACCCCGGACTGCTGGCCGAACTCGGTGGCAAGCCTCCCAAGGGCGTGCTGCTGGTGGGCGGACCCGGTACGGGCAAGACGCTCCTCGCCAAGGCAGTCGCCGGCGAAGCCAACGCTGCGTTCTTCTCGATCTCTGCTTCGCAGTTCGTCGAGATGTTCGTCGGCGTCGGTGCCGCCCGCGTGCGCGACCTCTTCAACCAGGCGCGTGAACACAAGCCCGCCATCGTGTTCATCGACGAACTCGATGCGGTCGGTCGCCAGCGTGGCACCGGCCTCGGTGGCGGCAATGATGAGCGCGAACAGACGCTCAACCAGCTGCTGGTCGAGATGGACGGTTTCAAGGTCAATGACGGCATCATCCTGATGGCCGCGACCAACCGCCCGGATGTTCTCGATCCGGCGCTCATCCGTCCGGGTCGTTTCGACCTCCAGGTGCTGGTCGACAACCCGGACAGGGTCGGTCGTCAGGACATCCTGAAGATCCACTCCCGCAACAAGAAGCTGGCTCCGGAAGTCAACCTCGACATCATCGCCACCAACACGCCCGGCTTCTCCGGCGCTGAGCTCGAAGGTGCCGTCAACAACGGTGCCATCGTCGCTGCTCGCCGCATCAAGGAAGAAGTAGCCGCGCTTCGTGCCAAGGGCGTTTCGGAAGCCGACATCAAGAAGCAGGTGCCGCACCACATCACCATTGCCGACCTCGACGAAGGCGTTGATCGCGTTCAGATGGGTCCGGCGAAGGAGAACGCGGCCAAGCGCATGTCCAGGGTCGACATGGAGAACACGGCCTATCACGAGCTCGGGCACGCCTGGGTCTCGCAGGTCATGTTCGAGAAGGGCCAGGGCGGCGACCCCGTCACCAAGATCACCATCGTGCCCCGCGCTCGCGCGCTCGGGTACACGCAGGCTCTGCCGCGCGGTGACCGCTTCAACATGACGAGGGACAACCTCAAGGCTCGCATCATGATGGCGATGGGCGGTCGCGCGGCTCAGGAAATCTTCCTGAACACGATCGACACCGGCGCCTCCAACGACTTCAAGCAGGCGAAAGCCTGGGCCCACCGCATGGTCACCGAATTCGGCATGTCCGATCTCGGTCCGATCTCGGTCGGTGAGGGCGGTCCCAATCCGTTCCTCGGCCGTTCGATGGCTTCCAACCACGAGACCGGTCCTGCCCTCCAGGATCGCATCGACGAAGCCTGGGTGAAGATCGTCAACGAGTGCTACAAGGAGACCGTGGAACTCCTCAAGGCAGACGCCGAGTGCATCCGCAAGATCGCCGACGTTCTGCTCGAGAAGGAAACCATCCTCGGTCCCGAGTTCGAGCAGCTCCGCAACGAGTCGAAATGCGCCATCAAGCCCTGCAGCGACTGCGAAGTCGACCAGGACGGCGGCGACAACGACAAGTAGCTTCCGGTCGCTATTCGCGACAAGTCTATTCGTGCCGGTCGATGGCGCCATCACCAGTGGTGACTCGACCGGCACGGTAGTTTTCCGTACGACACGCTAACACGGTCTCCCGGGCAACCTTGCCAGCCTGGGAGACACGCGTGCAGTTGAACCGCTGCTGTCTGGGATAGTTCGTGACCCACTCAGCCGGCAAGGTATTCCTCGAAGCGAAGGCGTCAAATCCGTTCCGCGCGGACGTCTCTCGCTCGAACACTGCGCGGGTTAGAAGGAGTAACCACCATGCAAAAGCAACAAACTGCGATCTACGTGCCTGTTACCGCGGGCAAGGTTCAGTGGTACTTCCTCAATCGGACCGAGGCGTTCCGCCTCAAGTTCGACGCTGGCACCGACGCACTGATCGGCTACAAGCACTACGACGACGCGGTCAAAGCCGGCCGCGTCCGTTTTGCTGATCAGGACTGCTTCGCGGTCCTGTCGATCAGCTGCGACGACCGCGTGCGCGAAGCGCTCGCGATGTCCAAGCAGTTCGACGAGTCCATCGAGGACAAGACCAATGCGCCCGTCTGGCGCGTGCTTTCGAAGGGTGCCGAGATTCTCGCGAAACCCGAGAACGCCGCCATGTGGGCTCAGTTTATCTCCAAGGTCGACCAGAAGAAGACCGAAGAGAAGAAGGCCTAATCGCCGTGGAGACCCTCGCTGCGCCTTTACAGCGCAGCGAGGTTTCTCCTTTTCGTCATTTCAACGTCATCCGTTTCCACTCTGGCGGCATCACCTGCGGTGGCGCCACCAGTTCGGCAACCAACAAGGCAAGCCTGTGAAAGGGCTTGAATCGGTACCACACACATGGATTTAGCATCGCTCTACGTCGCCGCGGCAGGCGCCCTTCCGGGCATTCTGTCGATGGTGCTCGGGATCATGTTTCTAATTCTGATTCACGAGTTCGGTCACTGGATCGTGGCACGCACACTCGGGTTTCAGACTCCCGTATTTTCGATCGGCTTCGGCAAGAGAAGCTGGTCTCTCGTTCTCGGTAAATTCTGGGATACCGAGTTCCGACTCAGCCCCATTCTCCTGGGCGGCTACGTCAGCATTCCTGAACTTCAGGACGAGACGACCGCCAAGGAATCGCAGGGCGACGAGTTCAAGAGCTACACGTTCTTCCCAGTCTGGAAGCGCATGTCTGTCGCCGTTGCCGGCGTGGTCATGAACGTCCTCTTCGCCATCGTGGCAATCGCGATGTTGTTTGCGTTCATCGGCAAGCCGACGGACAGCATCACCGCGACCCGCATCGGCGGTTTCGACCCGGCGGTTTCCATCGCTCAAGACTCCGGTCTCAAGGCTGGCGACAAATTCGTTTCCATCGATGGCAACAAGGTCGTCGTGCCGAACGATTTGCTGCACGCCGTGCAGTCGAAGAAGGGTCAGCCCATCGACATCATCGTCGACCGGCAAGGACAGCCCGTCTCTGTGACCGTCACCCCCAACGCGGACGGGCGCATCGGTGTGCAAATCGCCGTCGACGCCGCCCGCACGTACGAGAAGCAGGACGCCTGGACTGCCACCAAGGAAGGTGTCACGACCTCCTTCTCCTCGATGTGGGGAATGCTCAAGGGTTTCGGCATGATGCTCGGCATCGTCGAGAAGCCGGCGAACATTCCTGACGGCGCGCTGGAGATGCACGGCATCGTCGGCATCGTCCAGGTAGGCGCACAGGCTTTCGACATGGGCATCTTCGCCTTCGTCTGGATGGTCTCGATGATCAGCCTCAACCTGGCTATCATCAACATTCTTCCGATTCCGATGCTCGATGGCGGACACATGCTGTTCTTCACCATCGAGAAAATCCGTGGCAAGCCGATCGCTCTGGAAACGCGCAACCGCATCTCGAGCATCTTCGCGCTTCTGCTCTTCGGATTGATGTTCTGGGGTCTGTTCAACGACATCGTGAAACCGATCCAGCTTCCGTAATAGCTTTCTGGAACGGCGTCGCTAGCACAAAACCGCTACCGATGCCGTTCTTCTCAAATGCCATACTACTATATGATCCCGTTTTTCCCGCCGCCCTACTATATGATCTCGTTTCTTTTCAACGACCGCTGACACCCGGCTAGCCTTGTGGCGCAACCAAGGACAGCCTCGCTCCCGTCCAGGGCACTCGTCGCAAGGCACTTTTGGCTACGTAGCGTAGACGGATTTTCAAAAATCCGGCAACGCCACAGCGCCAAAACGCAGTTGATCTCACTTTAAAACGCAACCAAAGCGGACTAAAAACCAGACGAACTCTGACTTCTAGCGCATCCACGCTATCCTACGGCATCTAGTAGCTATGCAACAGGCACTTTTGGCTACGCTGCGTAGACGGAATTTTCAAAAATCCGGCAACGCCACAGCGCCAAAACGCAGTTCGCAAACCTCAAACTGAAATCAAACGCCCAAGAACTAGTCTCACTAGGTCCTTTCAAGGAACGAGCTTATACGTCGGCTTATAGTAGCCATGGTATGATCATCGCATTTCCTAGAATGAAAGGGGTATATGCATGTCCAGACTGGCTCTCGTTCGTGACGAGAAATTTCGCGAACACCTGACACCGGAGGAGCATCCCGAGTCACCCGCCCGTCTTGTCGCAATCGATAAACGATTGAAGTCTATGGCACTGGAAACCGCGTTCAAACAGCTGGCACCGCGTGCGGCATCAGAAGACGAAATTGCCATAATCCATTCGCAGTCCTATATAGAGATGTTGAAGGAGGACTCCGAAGCAGCAAACAATCGTAAGAGTTTTATTCCACTGGACGGCGACACATTCATGAGTCCAAGAACTTACGATATTGCCAAGCTCGCTGCTGGAGCGGGTTTAGTAGGAGTCGAAGCGGTAAGCGGCGAGGAGCACGACAGTTCCTTCGTCGCAGTGCGACCTCCCGGGCACCATGCTCTGGTTGATAAACCGATGGGATTCTGCCTCTTCAACAACGTAGCCATAGCGGCTCGCCATGCGCAAAAGAAGTTGAATGCCAAACGTGTCATGATTATCGACTGGGATGTGCATCACGGAAACGGAACCCAGGACATATTCTACGATGACCCATCCGTTCTATTTTGCTCGCTCCACCAATACCCTTTCTGGCCGCCGGATTCCGGCTGGTTCATGGAAGACGGCAAAGGCGAGGGACGCGGATACAACATCAACATTCCGCTGCCGAACGGTACAGGCGACCGCGGATACTTCGCCGCGTTCGATCGGCTTGTAAAGCCGGTTTGTGCAGAATATGCACCGGACGTAATCATGTTATCGGCTGGATACGACGCGCATGAACTTGACCCGCTCGCCCAGCAACGCATAACCACGCTGGGTTTTGCGATGCTCTCCCAGAGAATTGCGGATTTGCGCGATATGACTGGAGCTAAATTGGTTTGCTTCCTCGAAGGCGGCTATAACACTCAATCGCTCTCGGAATCAGCGTTGGCGACGATGCAAATTTTGAATGCCGACAGCGCCGAAGCCTCTGCCGTCGTTCAAACTTCATATGCAATGCCGGCCGCATCCGGAGAAAAACCCATCAACCAAGACAAATCGCCGGACCGGGTGGACGAGCGCATTGAAGATATAAGGCAACACTTTTCGAAGTACTGGAAAAACTTGCGATAACGATGACTCGATGAACAGAATGTTCACGCTTAAAAACAGCACAGCGCTGCTCGTCGCGCTGATGCTAACAGCGTGCGCGCAAGAAACGCGAACTGAAGTATCGTGGAAAACAAACTTCGATGACGCCAAGTATCTGGACATTCAACAAGATCGAGACAAGGCAAAGGAGCAGTACAAGCTCGCCCTGGCAAAGCTTCCGAAGGAAGAATTGCCGGACTGGCGCGCTGAAATTTTAGCGCGCCTGGCACGGCTTGAAGTTATTGACGGAAATCTGGAAGAAGCAAACAAACTCGCCGACGAAGCCTTGAAGCTGACCCTCGATCCCAAAGCTCAAGGTGAAAACCATGGCGAGGTTCTCATTGCCATCGATGACCTCGCCGAAGCCTACAGCGAGCGTTCCTACAAAGCCAAAAGCGACAGGGCATCCTGTCTGGCGATGGCAATAAAGTTGCTCGACGGGCCGTTCAAGCGTCCCAGCAAAGTTTTGAGCAGGAGCCGAGTGCAACTCGCCGCAATCTATCTTGTCAACGGCGAAAAACAGAAGGCAGAACCTCTGGCAAAAATTCTCATCGAAAGAGCTAAGGCAACCAAGACCCACAGGTCACTGCGCGAGTTAGCCGCGGGTTATAAAATTGCCGGTGACGAAAAACGATGCAAGGAAATTCTTGCAATCGAAAAGTCCCTTTTGAAGGAGCCCGGAAGAGAGGGTCCGATGCTTGCGCTCTTCACAGGCGAGGTCGCAAAACTCTACGCCGACAACGGGAAATATGAAGAAGCCGCCAAAACCATCACCGACTTGGAAGCGAAGATCAAACCTAAGAAGTTAACGGCGGCCTTCTACGAGCAGCTTGCCACCATATATGAGGCACAAGGGAAAGTCAAAGAAGCAGACGCCAGCTTTGAGGACGCCATCGAGGTTGACCGACCGAATCCCGCCCACAGAAAGGATCTCAGAAAACGCATGGAAGCCTACGCCCGCTATCTGCGCAGAACGCATCGCCAGCAAAAGGCCGATGAGATGCAAGCAAAAGCTGATGCGTTGCGCGATCAGAACTATTAATTAGTTTCAAAAACACCTACCGAGCAGAGAACAAAGCAAGCGAAGTCTTTCTCTCCTTCGCCTGTGCAAGCGCCTTTTCGCAGGCGGCAAGCACGATTCCAGGATGCTCGCATGTGTCAGGGATGCTCGCCACGCCGGCGCAGAATATGCCCTGATTGGCGTCAAGACCAGGCTGAAGAGGACCTTCCATCAAAACCTTTTCGACTTTCTGACCAAATTGAATGGCGTCGTTAGAAGTGCTGCCAGGCAATATGAAGGCGAATTGTCGTTCTTTGTAATGCGAAACGATATCAACGCCTTTCATCACTGATTGAAATCGACGAAAAGCCTCTTTCAATGCGCGTTCCGGCATCGGCATGATCTTGTCGCCGCCGTAGTTAGCAAGGAGTTCAAAAACGATGACAGCCATAGGGGTCTTGAAAGCCTCATAACGAGAGTACTCTCTCGCCATGAAGTAGAAGAAGCCCGCACGTGTGATAAAGCCGGTCTCCGGATTTCGAAGGTTTCGGTCGATTTCGTCCACCAGAGCCCGGTCGAACTCCACCGGAGGCGGCAAGTTCAACTGCGGCACCGCCGGCGGTGCTGACAATCCTCCACCCTGCAAGCCTCCGTTAGGACCAGACAATTGGCTCACCGTCTGGCTTTTCGCTGGCAACGCAGCAGTTACGGAACGTTCGGCGCCACACTCGGCGACAATGAGACTCTCGATCAAAGTGGTATCATCACTGTCGAAGCTCCAGAGAACAGCAGCATCAGCGGTTTCACCCTGATATAAAACCCAGTTGGCGTCATCTTCGCCGGGGAAGCAAGAGACTTTCAGCAAAAAGGTCGGACTGGACTGGCTCTTCCAGGGCAATTCGATGACCGCACTGGTGTTCTTTTTGGCTTGCTCAAGAGCAAAATCCAAATCTGCAGTGCCTGGAATATTGCTTAGCTTTCCCAGGCGCAGACTGGCGCCAGAGCTCGAATTATCATCTAGTGGCATGTTTCAGGGAGTCCATTTACACAGCAAAACGGATTGGAAGAATGCGCGCACCTCGCAGTCGAGGCGTCAGCACCCTGCCATAAACTCTCTACCCACTGACGAGAACAAAATCACCCGGATCGATCGAGGACAGGAGCTGAAGCCGATCTCGCCTACTGACAACCCGGAATTACCGAAAGAAACTCCTGAAATGACACTATGAAGAATACCTCACGTTAGCTATTTGCAGAGCTAGCGAAGCATCGCCAAAACCCGCACCTGTTGGCGTTCGCCCCGATCCGTATGTCCTGTTCCGGTCGAGCTCGGTATAGCTTTCCGAATCCAGAACCTTTCAAGCTAGTTATTATTAAACTCTTCGCGGTTGTCATCAAATACCGCCTATTACTACTTTAAAAGCATCATTAGTTTTTCTTTTGACCATCCAAACGCAAGCACTGTTATAGCTAGATTTTTCACGCGACATTTTCCTCTACCCGAGGATAAATTCAACTCGCGCTGAGAACCTCGCTCTAGCTGTGCGCGTCACTGCTGTCGGCGTCTCGCGATGTCGACATCACAGGCGTTAGCCTCCATAGGACAGGGAATATGATTCTCGCAAATCCACTATGGCTCTTGCTTGTGCTGCTGCTGCCAATCCCGTGGTTGGTGGCGCGACGCAAGGGCTACGTCGGTCTACCCGGCGTCGGCAGAATCGCCCCCATTAAGGGCGGCTGGATTCTGCATCTGATTCCTGTTTTGCTTCTTGTCGCTGGTTTCGCAAGTTTGTCCATCGCACTGGCACGCCCTCAGAAGCTGCATGTTGTAACGACCAACTCGTTCAAGTCTCGCGACATTTTGATTGGCGTGGACATCTCCGGCTCGATGGCAGGACACTTCGGCAAACCGCCCGAGAGTGTCGTCGGCCAGACCGAGCTGGATAAGGACTTCCCAGGACGTCCCGATCGCCAGCCCAAGGGCAAGCAGGACCCGTTTAGCGGGATTGGTGAGCGGCGCATCGACAACGCGCAAGCAGCCACTCTCGACTTCATTCGCAACCGTTATCTCGCCAAAGCCGGCGACCGCGTCGGACTTTTCGTGTTCGACACCGAGCAGTACTGGCACTGGCCGCTGACGCATGACCTCAAGATGATCTACCGGAAAGTGCACTTTGCAGACGAAGGTCTGGGCGGCGGCACCAATTTCGGCAGTTATCCTCCCGGTCCGCTCGACGCAGCTGCTGAGCATCTCGATGACATGGGTCGCGCCGCCACGCGCGTGCTGATCATGGTCACCGACTGCGAAGACAGCGTCTACGGCGACACTTTCAATCGCCTGGAAGCGCTCGCAGCAAAATACAGGTTGAAACTGTATGTCGTGGTCGTCGGCTCGTCGCAGGCGGACCCGGACATCATCCGGCTCGCCGAAGCGACCGGCGGAAAAGGTTTTCGCGCCGACAACCCTCAGGACCTCAAGGACTGCTTTCAGACCATCGACAAGATGGAGCAGTCTACGGTCACTGTGGAGACTTCGGAGAACCGCGAAGAGCTTTTCTTCTACTTCGCCTGGGCGGCAATCGGTCTCTTTCTTCTCGGCACCATCGGCGAGGCACTCGTCCTCAACCGATAGTTCGATTGGCAGCAGGGTGAACAACTCCCGCCGGGAGTCGCTACTGCCGCCTGGAATCAGGAGTTAGCACACGATGACAAATCTAGCAGATTTCATCCGTGCTTATCGTGTTCAGGCTATGACCCTACTGATGGTGGCAAGCATCTGCGCGTCGCTGTACGGGGTTTACCGCCTGGTTTCTTATTCGGTACCGATGGCGTCTGAGGATTTCGTTGGCGCAGTCGAATCGCCGGTTGCGGATCGTCCGCTGGTTCTCTACAACTTGGGGCTGCAAGCCTACAAGATGGAGAACCACGACATCGCCAAGCAGATTCTGACTGATGCGTTCAATGAGCTCACCAGGAACACGGGCGTGGTTCCTCCCGACAGGAAGGAACTCGCCGGCCAGATCCAGTTCATGCTGGGTGTGGTCAACGAACACGAAAAGCAGTTTCGCGTTGCGATCACGGCGTACGAAGATTGTCTTCGTCAGACGCCGGAGAATCTCAATGCCAAGTACAACCTCGAGCGGCTGAAGCAGCAATTTCCCGACATGGGCAAGGGCGGCTCACCGCAAGATCCGTCCGGAGATCCCTCCTCCGGCAAACGCAATGACAAGAAGGGCATCTAGGAGAGATAACTATGCATCTCATCAATCCGACGGTGCTCTGGCTGCTCGTGGCGATTCCGCCGCTGGCAGGCTTGGCACTGTGGTTCGCCTGGAAACAGAACGAAAGTTTCCAGGATCGTTTCGGTGACAGAAAGCTGTTCGGGCGGCTCTCCGAGTTCGTCACGTCCGGCACTTACGCGGTCAAGGCAGTCTGCCTGATCGTGGGATTGTCACTACTAGTGGTGGCGCTCGCGCGTCCGTCGATTAAGAACGGTACCGCTGAGTTCCCGCACGGTAACATCGATGTGATTGCCATCGTCGACGTCAGTCGCTCGATGGCGGTGCCTGACTACAAAGGCACACTCGATGGCACCACCTATGCCGAAGGGCGCAGGCTGGATATGGCGCGGCATCTTATCCTCACGGACATGATTCCGTCGCTCAACTACAACCGGCTCGGCATCGTATCCTACGCCGGCTCCGGTTTCCCGATGGCCTTCCTGTCGGACGACATGCTGGCACTGGACTGGATGCTGAAACGCGCGCTCGTCATGGGCAGCGCTCCGGGCGAAAACTCGGAACTCGGCAAAGCCTTCCAGATGGCAAACACGCTGTTCGACCTCGACTCGAAGCCGGGGAATCGGCGCATCGTCGTGCTGTTCTCGGATGGTGGCAACGACACGGAACTGCCGGAATTGCATGAGGCGATTGCCGAAATGCAAAAGCGCGGTGTCGAGCTCATCATCGTCGGTCTCGGCAAGCCAGTCGGACAGCCCATCCCGGTGAAGCTTCTGAGCAGAGCGGACCAAAACCGCTTCTCCGACTCGGAGTTCTACCAGCACGAGGGACAAACGGTCACGTCCAAGCTCGAGGAGAACACGCTTCTTCTCATGCGCAACATGACAGGCGCGCGCTATGTTCGCGTCGTCAATCCGTCCGACTTCAAGATTGGCAATCTGATTTCGCGGGCCGATGTAAAATTCAAAGATGGTGAACAGGAACTGTTCGTCTGGCCGCTCATGTTGGCGGCGCTGTTCCTGATGGCCACTCTGTTCATCCCACGCACTCGCAAGAGCGGTAATTTGTCGCAATACAAGTTCCGCCGAGACGAGAAGCATAAGTCTCCTGGTCGAGCGCAACGCGACCGGGCGAACGAATGAGGCAAGGAGTTTTCCATGAAAACAATCCTGACCAACCTCGTCGCGCTCGTCGTCTGCGTGTCCCTCGCACTCGGGGGTCTCGTGTGGCTGACCAAGAGCGACTTGACGGCTTGGCCTGATTTCAGCGCCGCCTCGCAAAATCCGGAAGATCCCCTGTCACCGCAGGTGGTGTCGGATTTCGATCGCGATTTCGGCTGGCGCATCGGGGACATTGTTCCCGTTCAGCTCTACCTGCACCAGAAGCCCGGCACCATTGTGGACCTCCACAGCCTGGCGGTGGAAGGGGACTTCGACATTCTCGAAGAACCCACGATCGTCACTCGCGACTACGAAGACGGCTCGAAGGACATCGGCATCAAGTTCCGAATCCAGAGCATGTCTCCCGCGAAGAAGCTCAACCTGAAGGTGAGCATGCTCTACCGGCATCTCGCCGGCGGTGACGACAAGCTGATTTCGATTCCCGCATTCGAAGCATACACCTCGCCGACCTGGGATGGTCGCGACATCATCAAGGATGGCAAGCCGGATTTCATCCAGGAGCACCACATGCTCTGGACCCTGGCGTTCATCTTCGGTGGTATCGCCCTTGCCACCACTGCGCGCTCCATGCGCCGGCGGTTCGTCGCCGAGGTCGAGCGCGCAAAGAAGAAAGCCTGGGAGACGCGAAGGCAGACCGCCAGACGCGAATTCGACGAAGCCTGGGCGCGTTTCGAAGCCGGTGAATACCGAGTTGAAAACTACAAAGCGATTGTTCGATGCCTGCGCAAGCTGTTTCGCATCGAATCAAAGGTCCGGCGCGAGATCGAGCTGGAACTCGGAGGCGGTCATCCCTATCGGGAGCAGACGCTGAAGATTCTCGAGATCACCAGCCGGGTCCTGTACGAAGAACGCGTCCTCAGCCGGGACGAGCACCAATCCATCAAAGATCTGTTCGATCAGATCGTCCCACCTCAAGTGGGACCAGGAGCGGTCGCCGAAGGCCAGAACGCGAACTAGCAGCCGAACGGACCGTCCGCGAAGGGGCTTGTAACCCTGGTTGCGGACGGTCCCGTTCTTTTCACGCTTAGCCCGCGCGAGACAACTGCTCGTGCGGACTCCAATCGAGTAACTGCCATGACTAAAAGGACTTTCACCCTTCTCGTCGGAGTCCTCCTGCTGGTCGCATTTGCGCCAGTCTGGGCATCCTTGCAGTCCGGGAAGGGACAAACCATTTCAAATGAGAGGTCATCCTCACAAAAAACCGAATCCATTGCTCGCGGACGTTCGGCGAAAGCCGCTGTTCGCACCCATGAAAACTGCGTCGACGCGGAGGAAGCCTGCCTGCCGCCCGAAGCACCACCGGTGCTACCACTCAACGGCATCACGATCTTGCTGGACGCCGGTCACGGCGGCAGCGACAGCGGTGCCATTCGTGCCGGTGTCTACGAAAAGGACGTCAACCTGTCGGTGACCTTGAAGCTCCGCGACCTGCTGGTAAAGCAAGGCGCGACTGTTTATCTCACGCGCAAGGACGATACTTTTCTGACACTCGACGAGCGCAAAGCGCTCATCGCGAAGTACGCCCCCACCCTCTTCTTGAGCATTCATTCGAATGCCAATGACAAAACCGCAATCGACGGAATTGAGGCGTACTACTGGAATACCGTCAGTCCGACGCTCGCCCAGTCTATTTACCAGGCTGTCGCAGATGGCCTGGGCGAGCGAGGAAACTGGGTCCGCAAGCGCGAACTTGCCGTGGTACACCACGACTTCGCGCCAGCCGCCCTCATCGAAATCGGCTATTTGTCGAACGCACGCACGCGCAAGCTGCTCGCGGACGACAAATATCAAACTCGCGTTGCCGACTCGATTGAAGACGGAATCCTCGACTACGTTTCGAAACAGCGCCCTGGAGGCGCTGGTGGTCCTTCCGGAAACGGAAGCGACACCCCTACCGCTAAGCCTCCCGCGGACAAGTTGTCCGTGGTCGGCCTTTAGCGTTCGCAATCAACGAATAGGAGAAACAGAATCATGGAATTTCTGATCAGCATCGCGCTGCAAGTCCTGGCCCTTCTCGTCGTCGTCCCCGCCGTCACCGGCAACGGCGTCGCTGTTCGCCAGGGCGGCTTCTTCCGTGGTCTGCTCGTGCTCTTCTGCATCGGGCTCACCAACATGATCCTCTGGTTCGGGCTCACGCTCGTGACCGTGGGCATGACCATCGTCACCCAGTGGCTGACCTTCGGTCTCGTCGGTCTCCTGATCAACGCGCTGGCGATCAAACTCGTCGGCAATGCCCTCAACGACGTCCTCTACGTCCGCAGCTACGGCTCGGCGTTCCTGGCGGCCATCGTGATGGTGCTGACCAACTGCGCCATCCGCTACTTCCTGTTCTAACGAACAGCCGCTGAGAAGCAGCACCCGGAACCGCTCACAAAGCGACTTCCGGGTGCTGCCCTCCTCCAGAATTCCTACTATAAAGCCCAGTGTTTCCGTTTCTTCCAAATCGCACTCTGACACAGGGTTTAGGATGCCACTATGTGCGAGCTCAATCGATTTTGTCTATCACACGATGACGAATTTCGCGAAAAGTGTCATCTTGTCGTAGACAGACTCAGAGTTTCCGCGGTCAAAGCACCCGGGACTCGTAGCAAAGAAGCGCTCACCCACTGCTTTTAAGAGCGGCAGGACGCTAGCCAAGTTTACTTGTCTTTATAGTAGCAAAATTTGAAAAAAAAAACGGCGACGAAAGCGCCGTGTTCCAGTTTGTTTTCCTTTTGCGGACGTTCAGACAAGGGACAAGCCGGATTTCTCCGGCTTGTCCCTTTTCCGATGCGGCGATGGTGTTCAGTACTTACCGTACCCGTTCGGATAGATCGGGTCGTAGCCCGGGACCTTCTCCATCAGAGCCTTCAGTTCGGCGGCGCGCTTCTCCTTCTCAGCCGCAGCCTCGGCGCTCAGACGAACCTGCGCTTCCTCGAGGTCCTTGCTCGTGAACGGTCCAGCCACGCCGAACGTGCGCCGAACCTTCGCGATCGCGGACTCGCCGGCAGCTTCACGAACCTGAGCAGCGGTGAAACCGCTATCGAGGTCGAACATGCTGCGAACGATTCTGCCGGACTCCTCACCACGCGAGAGAGCGATGGCAGACTCGCTGCAGTTGTTCTCGTCAATACCTTTGACGAGGTACTCGGAGTCACGAGCTCCCAGAGCCTCCGACAGCGAAGTTTCGCTGATCGGTCCGTTCAGGGAGAGGTCTTCACGCTGCAAGCGCAGGCGCTTCTCGCCGAGTTTCATCGCGAGCTCGTCGAACGTCCAGGTCTCGGGCAGCTTCTTTTCCGCAGCGAAGACTTTCTGAAGATGGGCGGCGACTGCCCGCTTCATGTCCTCGTAGCCGGCATCGCGTTTGAAGTCGTATTCCGCGCGAAACCAGCCTGAAGTCTCCGGTCCGGCGACTTCGCGATACTGCTCGTAGGCGAAACGAGCCGACAGCCCCGGATAGATTTTGACCTTCTCCTGAAGAAGCGCCTCGGCTTCCCGCTGGAAGTATTCGGTCGAGTCCTTCGGATAGTTGGTCATAACCCCCTTGGAGAGGTCGTAGCCATTCATATGACCGAACATGAAACGGAGTTCGTCGCGACCCAGAGCCATGATGTAATCGCGCTCAGTGAAGCCGGTCGCCAATCCGAGGTACTCCATCCGCTCCGCGAGCCGATTGGCACCGACTGCGCGACGCAGATCAGCGCAAGTAAAATTCGGACCGATGCTGTACCGGCGCCGAAGTTCCTGAATGGACCGCTCGCCGCTTGAACGCACGATATCCGCCTCGGTGAAGGCTTCGCCGACGCGATATGACTTCTGGATGGACTCGACTGCGAGGTCGCCGGCGCTCTTGCGAATCATCTCCGCGTCGAACTTGGCGGGCAGGTTGTGAGTGGCGCGCAGCGATTCGAGAGCATTACGCTCGGCGAACGCACTGGTCGAGAGAACCGCGGTGAAAGCGACCGAGAGAAGGAGAGCCAACTTGCGCATTTGAAGACCTATCGATTTGAGGTTCAAGAATGCGAACCCAGCTATTCGACCGCAAGTCAAACCCAGAATTCCATCAAAGTCGTACACCCAGACCAATCCCAGAAGCGTTGCGGCAACTGGCAGTGGTTTGGATTAGTGACGATGACGGTGTTCTGGTTTTGTGTACGACGCATAGATGAGTTCAGTGAAGGACTTGAACCTACACGCGCAAACGGTTTAAACCTAAGAAAATCGGTTGCAAAACCGACACCACGCGCACCATCAGTGGTGCAATTACGCAATCGCATGCTCACCAGTATCACGTGACCGGTAACGTTCCCGTCACGCCCTTCCGCCTCCTACTATGGAAAACCCAGTTCATTTTTCGAGCGTGTAATCGAAGGGTGGCGACCAGTTTCACAAAATGCAGTCCCATCACCTGCCTCGGTTGTCTATCACTCGTTGACGGATTTTCGAAAATTCGTCAACGAGCGATAGACAAAACTATTCAAGCGAAACTGACGGCGAAGCGAAACATGCACACAATCAGCCTTACCGACTCAAAGCAACCACGAAGGCATATAGTAGAGTCTTGGGGGAGAAGCAAAGGGCATAGCGCAACGCACTCCGAAAAGTACGCTGGCTACGCCCTCTGCAACCCCTCGCCGAAGGGCATAGCGCAGGACTCTCGTTACAAGAGCCCTGGCTACACCCTCCGGGTCAGTTGGAGTTTTAACCTGCTGGTTTCGACGCGCCCCCGGCAGGGTTTGGCGTCGTCCTCGCAGGTACTCAGGCGGGTCCCGATATTGCTATCAGGAATCCGCGCCTTCGCCTCCCTCATCTTCGTCGTCGATCTCGAGGACAACGTCCGTCTTGACTCGACGAGGATCTTCCCCATCGCTGAAGTTGTCGACCTTGCGCGGCTCGAGCGAAATCTCGTGGCCGTTGGGCAGGCAGCCCGGCTCGGTCTCCGTGTACGGAACGGCATCGACCACGAACGAGCGTCGACCGTCGTCGCCCCGGATGACCGGAACCGACACGCCGAACAGTTCGTTGTGGCAGAGCACGCCCGTGAAGAAGCCGGTGGCGCGGCGGTCGTAGTCCCGCAGGTGGCCCATGCGCGCCGGATCCCAGAGGTAGCCGACTTCATGGTACTCGTGGAACTTCAACTGCAGACCAGGCAGCGTGTGGTCCGGCGTGGTGTGCCAGCCCGACGCGACCTTGCCGTCGAAGGAGCGAACGATGTTGAGCTGGCGCTGCTCGTGTTCGACACCCGCAGCGTCTGCACCATTCCGGCGACGGAAGTCACCGATCATGAACAGCGTGCGCTTGTTGACCAGAACAGCCGAGCCGTAACGCAGCACGTGAATGTTGGGATTCTTGTGCAGGTTGAACAGCACGTCCAGGCTCTTCGGGAGCGAAATCGTCGGATCCGACGGATGCTCCTTCGCCTTCGGATGGCCGACGACCCAGGCGTCCCAGACGCGCTTGGTCTGCTGGATCCATTCCATCAGACGAATTTCGTTCGGCATCGACAGGTGCGTCGCGGAAGGGATGTAGATCACCTTGCCGCCGGACGCTTCCTGGAACTGCTCGATGAACTTGCCGCACATCTCGCCCAGCGCGAGGACCTGGTCCTCGAAGCCGCCCGCCGCCATGGCTTCCGCCACTTCGGGAGCGTCCGGGTAGTCGTGCAGGTAGTTCTCTTCGTCTTCACCGAAGCGCTTGAAGGCGTCCTCGTCGACGATACCACCGAGCAGAAAGACAACCTCCGGTTTCGTGTCCCGGAGGTAGTTGAGCACCTGCTCCACCATGGAGCGGTCGTGGTGCGGGAAGTACATGTGAGCGAGAGCGACCACGCGCATCCCATCCTTCAGCTGCATCGGGTAGATGCCAGCCTCGTGGAGAGACGTCTTCGGATCCTCCTTCACCGTAACCCGCTTGTGATGTGTGCCTCTTGGCATAACAATAACTCCTAGGTTAGAGGAGCAGCCCGGCCGCGTCGAGCTTCTTGTAGAAGTCGATAACGGTCGGAGCGAGCTGCTCGCGGTCGTTGAGACGGAGAACGTTGGGCGCCTTGATCCCACGGTTGTAGGATTCGGGCACGAGGATCGCAGCGTGGGCCATCTGGCCGACGCCAACCGCGGTTTCAGCGGAGTCTTCGACGATCAGAGGGATGTGCTCCTCCGCCATCTCGTACTTCTTCTGACCGGGGGTGACGAACCGAACGTCGACGTCGGGGTTGAGCCCGAGGCGAGCAATCAAGTCCTTGGTGACGCGCTGCGCGATGCCGGTGCCGTAGCCCTGGGCATGGTTGTCGATGCGCATCTCGGCCGCACCCGGAACCCAGGTCCAGACCTTGACGTCGATGCCGGCGTCCTTGATGGCCTTGATCGCTTCGACCACGCCGGGGTACGGCTGCAGGTCGGCGTAACCACCCTGCGCGCGACGCGCGAAGGTGATGAAGGCCTCCAGGAATTCCTTGCCGGACAGAGCGTTGTCCGGGTCCATCTGCATGTGGTAGAAGGCGGTCTTGCGAGCATCGATGTTGTGACCGAAGTGCAAGTTGCAGAACCCGGCGAAGGCGCCGAGCCAATCGACCAGCGTGTTGTGCAGGTCGAGGACCACCGCGCGCTCCCAACGGAAGTCGGGATCGCTCGGGGTCAAAACGCTACGCGGAGGCCAGTTCGGCGCCGTCGCTGCGGGAACCGCAACGACCTTCGCCCGGCGACCGCTCGTAGATTTCTTCTTGGAAGTCATGTTGATGATCTCCTTTGTAAAATCGCCTAGCGGTCCGGCGAACGATAGGTCTTACCCGCGAAGGTAAAGCCCATCTTCGGACGGCCGTCGACGGTGACTTGTTTGATGGGAACCGGCTGCAAGTGAACCTTGCCGCCAACGATCTTGCCGACGCCGATGGCCTCGTGCCAGTTGTTGGTCAGGTTCGAGTACGCCAGGTACGGATGGGTCGGGTCGACCAGGTGACCGAGCTCGATGGCACGGATTTCGCCATTGGTCGTCTGACGGACCGTCATGCCGACGCGGTGCGTGTGACCGGTCGAGGTCGAGCGGCCCGACATGTCGGCGTCAGCGCGGGGGCTGGCAGCCGGCTTGGGGCGCACGATGCGACCGTGGTGGAATTCCATGTCCCCGTTGATGAGGATGGCACCACCGAAGCCGCCGCGCTCCGCCAGGTCGTAGATGAACGTCACCGGATCACCAGGCTTGTAGCCCATCAGGCCGTGGAACGACATGATCGGCTCGCGCGTGTTGAAGTCCAGGATGTTCGCGACAGCGGGGGCGGGGTCGGACAGATACCGCAGCATCCGATCTTCGTGGTTGCCCATGATGTAGAACACATGGATGCAGTTCGAGATCTTGATGAGCGAATCGACCAGACGACGGGTCTCATCCAGCTCAGCCTGCTGGTTGACGGCAACGCGAGGCGGCCGTGCCCAACGGGAGAGAGCGAACACATCGGCGACGTCGCCGATGAAGATGATGATGTGCGGCTGGTAGTCCTTCAGGAAAGCTTTGATCGCCCAGAGAGCCAGCTTGTCGTGCGCCGGGACGTGGATGTCCGGCAGAACGACGATGCGGGTACCGTCGGGCAGATCGAGGGGAAGAATGCCGGCGTACGAAAGAAAGCCGAGGCCCTTGTTGCTGTTGCGAGCAGCAATTTCGTTGGCGAGCAGCTGACGAATTTCAGCGGGCTCCGCGCCAGTAGCCTTGGCCAGCTTGCGAGCCGCATCTTCCAGAGAAGACGCGTGTGTCTTGTGCATGGCAATTTACTCCTTCTCGCCTCAGTCATGATTCGGAGGCGTGGGTTAAGAACTTCGAGTCTCTGGTGTGCAATGGGCAGCGCCAGCTCGAAGTTGGAAATCGCAGGCCTCATGAGAGGCGAGAATTGTTGTTGCGAGAGAAACAGACCTTACGACCCATCTCTCACAGGGAGGAAAGACCCGCTTGCCGGAGCAAGGTCTTCTGGGTTGGTGGAAACGATGGTTGTGCTTGAATTTGGGAAGTGGACAACCGGTACAGCGATTTGGAACGAAGATACCTAGAGACTAGGAAAACCACAGAACCGCGAACAATGAAGATTTCGGTAATAATTGAAAAGCTGAGTTCCTTCTAATCCCGCACCAGGGTTGCCAAGAAGCCGATCCCCGCCGGCACACATGCGCTGAAACCGCGCGCACAAGCCCTATCTCACGCGCGCGAAAGTATTCTTGCCAGCAAAACCTTTAGCTCCAAATTCTCTATAGCTTAGAAAAGCGAGGACAAACTGACAGTTAGCGAGGCTAAGAAAGCTCTTCCAGCAAGCTTTTCCAGACGGACAAGATGATACTGATTTCAGCTTTTGTCACTGGTACTTACTGGTTATGCCAACTGTTAAGCCTTCGCGCTCGATGCGCGAATCCCAAAGCTCGCCAAGCGTAGCGCATTAATGCCGACTAACCAGGACTGAAAGACACTCACATTCTGCAGTTCGGTTTGGCATTCCAGAAGCACTATTTACTAAACCGCATTCAGACGCGGTTTATTTTTCCATCCGGCGAATGACACCATCGGCGGTATCAGAAGCAAAGGCGCGACAATTTCGACCCGTTTCATAATCGAGAGAATGCAACGGTTTATCGCTTACAACTAAGAGATGTGTTCGATCTTCTCGTACATCGCCTGACGCGGATTCGGCTCCTGCGAAATCTCCTGAAGCCGCTTGTACAGCTTCACTTCTTCCCCGGAAAGCTTTTTCGGAATGACGACATCGATAATCACCAGCATGTCGGCACCAGCCAAACCTTTGCCTTTCAGGCGATACATCCGTCCTTGCTGAGTGAGCGGTTGAATCTGCATGGAGACCTTACCGGTCGCAGTCGGTATTTGAATATCCGCGCCGAGCATAGCCTCGTAAATCGTGACCGGAACGACGCACTTAATTTCCTTGCCGATCACCTTCAGCACCGGGTGCTCGCGGAGCTTTATTTTGAAGATCAAATCCCCATATTTTCCGGCTCTCAAATCCCAGCGCCCTTGTCCCTGTTTACGAATCTCGTCACCGTGACACATTCCCGGTGGCAAATCAAATTCCGCAGTCCGGTCGACGTTGAAATATCCCAGTCCCCGACAGGCGTCGCATTGCATTCGCTCCAGCGGTTTCTTATCTGCGCACTGTTCGCATGGCGTCGGATCGGTAATGATGATCGATTTATGCGTGCCTTTGACGGCTTCTTTCAAACTGATCTCAAGCTCCATTTCGAGCGATTGAGCTTGGATTAAGACCTCTTCGGCACCCTTGGGACGAACCGCTTCAGCCGTAGCCTTCGCGGTTTTCGTAACCTTGCCCCAGAGGGCGCGCACGTCCGACGTCTGCCGAAAAACCTCGGAATTTTTGTCGTACTCTTTCCTTTTGGCAGGATTCATGAGCACTTCGTACGCTTCGGTTATGTCGCGGAAGGTGCGAGCCTGCACCTCATTGTCCACGGTATTTGCCGCAACATGAGGTCCAAACTTCTCGTAGAGGTCATGGTAGTTTTCAGAAATTTCTTGTGTCGTCGCGTTCGGTCTGACACCAAGGATGTAGTAATAATCCTTGTGCGTCTTCAACTGAGCGTTCGATTTGTCATCATCAGCCATGCGTAAATTCTCGCAAAACAACCTTCCAGTAAGGAAAGTGATGGGCTCCGAAAAGCCAGCGAATATTCGGTCTAATTACTAAGTCGCCCGAACGGGCAGCCGTATCCATAATACACAGTTAAAACCATCAAGCAACTATTACATACCACGCCGGACGCGCAAATCTCGCCGCGCAAGCCAGGGTTTCCGCCCATCATCGCTCTGCCTCATCAGTCTCAGTCAGGGTGTTCAATCTGAAGGAACGCAAGGGGTACTCCGTCCAAACAAAAATCTGCCGTCTCATAAACAATTACTGGAACTCAAACATTTAATTCAAAAACCGAGACCAACAAAAAGATTCTGGGCAATCTTCCAGTAGAACAAACTACCACCTGACAAAACTGTCCGAATCGAACCGCTTCGCAAGAGGCGGTTTTTCTCTTGCCTGGGCAAACGGCGTCGTTCGACCGGGTTGATCCCGCTAGCGCAATCGATTAGCAAATGTTTTTAAAGCAAACAGCCGCCTGTCGACAGGCGGCTATTCACTTGCTTTCGGTCAGTCGGAAATGACTTTCTTTAGCGATGCGGTGGTCGGGGTCGATTCTATTTCCGGCAGTGCGCTATTCGCCCTCACTGCCGGGCAAAAACCGATCGCCGATTATCCGCACTTCGAGTATCCACAGGACTGACAGACGTTGCATCCGTCGATCTTGAGGAACTCTGCGCTTCCGCACTTGCCACACGATTTACCACGAGGTCCAGCGGTTTCAGTTGGAGAAACGCTTGCCGAGTTTGTGATGGCAGCTTGCGGAACGAGTGTGTGATTCAGGGACTCTTCTGCTTCTGCCATGCCTTCGTGGTTGAGGGCATAGTGACGTCTGTAGTTCTGGATAGCTTTCGCCAATCCATCGCAAGGAGACTGGACTACGACTGCTTTGTCGGAGTCTTTGAACTTGAAGAATGCCGGATAACCGGACTGAATGTTGACGAGCTGTTTAACGATTTCCATCTCCGCCTTGGAACGCTCAACTTCACCGAATTCGGCTGCGTATTTCAGGAACGCCGAGGCGAGACGACCAACCGCTTCAAAGAGACCGCCCTCAATCGCGCCCGGTTTACCCATGCGAGCATAAACTTCGATGAGTTCGCCCGCACGTTCGACTTCGTGGTTCAAGCTGACGTGGAGAGTGGAGCCACCATCCTCGGTACCAACTCTGACTTTGTAGGTCTGACCGGTCGTTTCTTCTACGTTGATTGCTCTGCGCTCGCTGTGTCCGAGAAGGGTTAACAAGTCGGATTGACGATCGTAGTCCTGAGCGGCAATCTTCTCGACCGGCTGGCTCAAACGAGCACCGTCCGGATAGAAGGTGATGTCTTTCACTCCGAGCTTCCATGCCAGCATGGTGGCTTCGGCAACCAGGTCCTCACTGGACTCCAGCGGAATAGAGCAGGTGTTCGACACCGAGTTGAACGCTTCCGGATACTCGACAGCGCCTTTGTGAATTGCCGCCAGGTGTTTGATGTATTTATCCGGATCGACTTCGACACGCACGGGGAAAGCCTTCTGAACGGCGGCCGGAACTTCCTTCAAACCGCGGCACGATTTATGGTTGTCGCGAATCCGCTTGAGAAGAGCCTTTTCGCCTTCTTCATCAGCCGGCCAGGCGCCATGTTTGACCATCGCTTCTTTGAAGCCGGGTGCGAGGAAGTCGACGAAGCGGCTGCGAACCTTACGAGAGAAGACGATGCCGTTATGCGGATCCACGCCCCAACTTGTTTGTAGCGCTTGAGCGAGAGTTCCAGTCGGTGCATTGTTGGTCATGCAGCTGTTGCGAACACGCAAGCCCTTCTTCTGGAATTTGCTTCCTTCCCATAGAGGGTAAACGCCACGTTCCTTAGCCATCTCGATCGAAGCATCGACACTGGCTTTCGTGTATTGGCGGAAGAGGTTTTCGGTCGCCTCCAGTCCTTCCGGACTTCCGAATTCGACACCCAGGCGGGAGAGGAATTCTGCGATACCGGCGAATCCGCCGCCATTACGACGCTCCATACGAGCGGTCATGTTCTGAGCCGGAATCGGGTACCAGCTCACATCGGTAACGTTATCCATGAAGCGCTGCTGCACTCTGGTAGCCGCTTTCATAGCCTGCATGTTGTACGTGCCGTCCGGATTCCAGAAATCGAGGTGGGCGGCGTGGACGGAAGAGAGGTTGCAGTTGCCCATGTAGAAGTTGCCGTCTTTTCCGGGTCCGGCAGGGAGGAATTGCTCTCCGCAAGGATTGCAGGTGTTTAAATCATAGATATGATCGTTGGCATTGCCTTCGTTGATGTGTTCATAGAAGCCGATACCAGGCTCGCCCGAGTCACGCATTCCTTCAACGATGCGCTGGAAAACCTCCGGTGCGTAGAAGTGACCTTTGACTTTCACGTATTTGTCGGTGATTTCAACGATCGCGTTCTTCAAATTCCGCGCCGCTTCAATAGCTCCGGGATAGGCTTTGATGTCGACCGCGTATTCATTGTAGACAGGCTCTTTGGTGAGTCTGTTTACTTTGACCTGTCCGGTTTTCTCATCCATGACAGGCTTTCTGGGATCGTAGAGCTCGCCGGACCACTTTTCTTTCGCGAATGAAGCTTGATAGAAGCTCTTGTTCGCGACCGCTTCCATAAAGCCGGGCATAGCGAGAACGGTTACGTTGGTGTTCTTGAGATAATTTTGGCGTTCCATATAAGAGTGGAAGCGCTCGCCATAACGTTTCTCCGAAATCTCGAGGATGCGTTTCTTATACGAAAGCGAGTCTTCGCCGATTTCCTGTCTGAATTCAGCGCGCACTTCCTCGAAGATACGTGACATCACCGGCGGTGGTATCAGTTTCTTCTTATCGATAAAGAACAGGATGTCCGGGTGGTCAGAGTTGCGCAACTCGATCAACGCACCGCCGCGGCGGCCGCCCTGAGCAACAGCCTCAACTGCTTTGGCGATTGTCTTCTCGTAAAAACGATCGGGACCCGAAGCCGCAGCACCATTGGATATAATCGATGCCCAGGGGCGCAAGGTCGAGGTGTTGATACCCATTCCCATTGCAGCTTTGGCAGCAAGCGCCTCGATACGAGCGGCTTCCTGAATTCCTTCGAGGCTGTCTTCAACGTACGCAACGCCACAAGCGGCTAAACAGCCCTTGCCGCGCAGATTACCGGAAAGGCGACCCATCGCGACTTCGTGGTCGGACAGGTTGGCAGTGTTACCTGAGATGACTGCCTTTCTCAATTCCTCGGAACGCAACCAGATAGTCGCTTCTTTCAAACCAGCGAGCTTGCCGTGAGCCCAGTATTTCAAGACATCGAGCGAGACTTCCGGATCGGCATTGATGTTAGCAGGAGTGTTTGCCCAGAACTTCTGATTGCCGATGTGGTCAGCAAAGGTTTGACCCCACTGGACGACGACAGGGTGCTTCAGAGCATCTGCAAGTGAGATCTCGATAATTTCTTGCGGGCTTAGAACGTACTTCAACTCGGCCAGACCGACGGAAGTCGCTACTCTATTAATGATGCCGGAGGTGTCTTCGATAGGTTGCCCTGTGGTGGTGTCACGCTTTGCGTAGAGGCCGGTAAGCGTTTCCTGAGTGGCTTCGAAATATCTCTCGTTATAGTCAATATTTTTTCTGACTTGAACCGGCACCGCCGGTGCTACCGGTGCGGCAGGAGCAGCAGGCGTGGAACCCGTGACGACGGGTAGTTCCACCTTGTTCTCCGGTTTCTTGTCTTGGCCTTCTTTAGTATCAGTGACTTTCAGCATGCGGGCTTCCCTTCCTTCTAATGGATGTGGATTGAAAAACAGACGGGATCTATCTATAACGTGCACAGCAAGTTACCGTGAGCTCTTGCGAGCAAACGGGCGCAATGTAAATTCACCCAGGCTGGTCAGGCAGAGGGAAAGCAATGGTGGGACCAGAAAGCAAATTAGTTTTGCCTTAGAGCCTTTCGTGAATTTGAAATTGTGCGTTCAAAAATTCGTTGAAATTTATGGTACTAGGGATGGGGTCATGGTTCAAGTATGTAAAGTTCAAATGACAACAATCCCAAAAGCCCTATTCTCTGAACCTGTGTGCGTTTTCAGACTTATACACAGAATTATTTCTAATCTTGGATCCAAACCGCTTTACCCAGATGTAGCGTAAGTGCTAGTCGTTGCAATGATATATACGATGCTCAAAACATTGACCGGGTTTGCTTTCCGAGACACAAGGGTTCCGATCGCATATACACCATAGACGCCACCACTTAGAACGAATTATCGGCTGCTCATATTAGAGTGATACCACCGGTGGAGCAAGATAGGTTATAGGCCTCCGGCTGCAAACCCAGAACGCATAATGATCTACAGCCGACGGATAATAAATGGTAGGCACGCTATATATAGCGCCGCTTTCGCGCCAGATCTCGAACACTATGCGATACACTCATCCCACCGATACGAACACTATCGGTCTGATATATTCTTTCAAAACCCTGATGGACAGCTAACTGTTATAGGCACAGATCGATATATTTTGCCTACTATATCCGAGAGTGTCTTGCTACTCCCGTCAAATCCGTTCAGGATAGGCATCTCGGGAATTTTGATGCGATCGCAAACCAGATAAACTGGTGATTTGTCTATCGCTCAATGCCAGTTTTGAGCAGATCCGTCATTCAGGGATAGACAGAATTCAAAACTTGTCTACTATATCCGAGAGTGTCCCGCCACTCCCGTGAAATCCTTACACGATAGGGTTTTCTGGGATTTTGACAAGATGGCAAACCAGGTAAACGTGGTTACTTGTCTATCGCTCAATGCCAGTTTTGAGCGAATCCGTCGTTCAGGAATAGACAGAATTCACGGTTCGTCCCGTATAAAGATCGTTCTAAAATAGTCCGTGAGATTCTCGCGGTGGAAGCAAGCGGCCATGGCTTGGCCGCCAGGCTGTCAGCTCACAGGCTAACCGTGCTTGGCTTTGGACAAGAGCCATCGCTCTTCTAATTCCGGTTTCAGTCTCGGCTTAAATTGTAGTTACTCCAATTTAAGAGGAGAACGTTCATTTTACAGATAACGTAAGAACGTCCTTGTCTACGCCAGATAGACGATTTTGGCGAATTCCGGCATTCTGGCATAGACATACCTTGCCGT
Organism: Candidatus Obscuribacterales bacterium; assembly: GCA_965228855.1. Lineage (GTDB taxonomy): Bacteria > Cyanobacteriota > Vampirovibrionia > Obscuribacterales > Obscuribacteraceae > JADYXR01. The sequence continues at coordinate 426,371 of CBDDIJ010000002.1, forward strand.
TCCTTCTGTATCGCGGAGTCCACGTTCGCGCATCGCGCCAACTGGAGCCAACTGCCGAGGCTGGTTCCGCCGGAGACACTATGCCTCTCTATAGTAGAGGTTTTCAAAAGAAGCCGATGGCGGAGGTCCTGTTGGTACAGGCTCCGCCACCGGCGATTACTTCAGGTCAGACGTACAGCGACTGGCGACCGAAGAGGCGCTCTTCGCGCATCGCCTGCTTGTCGATGCGACCGTCCTCGGTCAGGATGACGCGGGCGGTCGAGACCGGGCGGCGGTTGCGGCGGCGGTTGGAACCGCGACCGATGCCGAGGATGCGTTCGATGCGCTGTTCGCGCATGACGTCCTTGGCGGTGGCGCCGATGTCGAAGCCGGGGTCGTAGTCGTTGTTGTCGGTGGCGGTGGTGGTGGTGTTGTTCTGCGTGGTCATAGTAACTCTCCTTAGTGCCCTCTCGGGCGGTTGTGATTTGGCACCACCTTTGGTGGCGCCGCCTCGGTGGTTGTGTCGACTCGACGGCACCCGCCGCCAGCCGACTGTTTTGCCGAATGGAACTCCCACGCGGCGAAATTCGTTGCTAAAAGAGAATCCTGATGACCAGCAACAAACCGGGGCAGACAAGTCTGTCCGCCCCGGTTGTTAGTCCAGTCACCACAATGCAGTCGCCTGCATCGCGCTCGAAACCTGCCGGAGGCATTGGTCTGTTGAGCGGGTCAGACCTCGACGACGAGCACGACCGAATCGCGCGGACCGAAGTCCATGCGATTCATGTCGAACGGCTCGATCGTCTCTTCGGGCTCGTACCGGCGGAGCACACGGTCGACGAAATCCAGGCCCTCGGCTTCCTCGGCGACGATGTCGGCGAGGTTTTCGAGAGCGCCGTTGAGGTCGTCGACCGACAGGTTGCGGAGCGTGTCGCCGAAGCTGTCCGCCTGAATCATGCCGGCTTCCAGCATGTCAGCCAGGAGAGCGACATTGATGCCGCGGTCGCGCAGCTCGTCCGCGTCGGGGAAGAGGGCGAGCCCGTCCTCGTCCTCGAACAGCGCCAGGGCGCGGTCGCCGCGGTCGGCGAAGCGGTACTGGTCGATGATCGAGTCGACGCGCAGTTCTTCGTTCGCGAGCATGCCAGCCACCTGCGAGGTGAGCTGCGAGCCGGAAACGACGGCGATGAGAGTGATGTTCTTCATGGTCAAGTATCCTTTCGGTTTGAGGTTGTGCACCACTAGTGGTGCGGTGAAACAAAACCAGGTGCGACGTCCACCCGGACATCGCACCCTCTCCGAGCACGCGCACAGAGTCGCGCTCCGAACGAACCAGGGACGGATGCAGAAGCATCCGCCCCCGGGAAACAGGCTTAGCGCCGCTTGCCGCTATTCCGAATCTCGAAATCCGACTTGCGACGCTTCACCAGCGTTGCCGAACCGTAGTTCAGCTTCATGCTGCCCTCCTTGCTGGTGCGCTCCAGCTGGACGCCGGTGTGGAACTCCCCACCGATCGCCTCGCTGCAGCCAACGCACACCTTCGTGTCCGGCAGCGCCTCGAGACGCTTGGCCGGAATGGGCTCATCACAACGAATGCAAAACATGCAGCACCTCCTAGGTTTGACCTATCCCCCATTGGATTCGGTCTGATTGACACGCCACCGTATACGGTGGTCTACCCGATCAGCTTCTCGACCTTCGCGCGGTTCGCCGCGTGCCGGAGCACGTAGCGCGCGAAGCTCAGGTTGCTGGTCGTGGTGTACTGGGGCGCCTCCATCACGGAAGCGTACCCGCGAACAGCCCGCTCGAGCTGGCGGAACTGCTGCTTCGTCAGCGTCACCGCGAAGCCGCCGGCGTAGAGCGCCAGCTGCGTCATGGCTCGGCTGTGCTTGGTCGTGCGGCGCTCGCCCTCCTCGTCGACAGGGTTGTGATAGAGCGCAGCGATCGTGCCGCACACCATCTGCCTGTCGAACGTCAGGAAATTCCTGGGCAAGCCCTCACCCATCGGTCCGAAGCCGCGACTCATGGAGAAGTCGACGGCGACGTTGACCTGAGGACCATTTTTCGTGGCCATGTTTGGCTCCTTGTTAGAGAGTGTTTTGAACTGAGAGCTAACAACCACTGTCTGATGGGTCCAGCGAACTAGACCCACCGGATGTTTTCGTGTCGCGGGAACGGTCCACCGAAGACCTTGTCGAAGCACGCATCCTGCACGACCTCCTGCTCGCTGTCGGGGCACGCCAGAAGGAGACCTTCGGACGTTTCGGCAACGCAGCAATAGGTTTCCGCGCCGGTGATGCGGAACTTCGCCATCTCCCAACCGCGCTTCACGCAGGCCTCGATGACCTCGTTGGCGCCGCCGAAGGTGCGCTTGACGGCGCGGGCGAACTTGCCGTAGCCGTGCAGCTTGTCGAGGATGTGGTCGTAAGTGGGACCGCCGTAGTAATACTCGAGAAGGACGATGGGCTCGCCCTTGGCTTTTGCCGAATCCAGCTCACGTTCGATCGCCTCCAGGACGGGGCCGAACGGTACGTAAGCGATCTGGCAATCAACGATTACGTGAACCATCCTGTTCTCCTTTCTTATTTTTGAGGCGAAACGCGTGCGCGGTTTCGGCTCGGGTTAAGAAGACGGGGCGGGCGCAACTCGCGCCTGCCCCATCGCTAGAAACGAACTTGTGACGTCAGGCCAGAGCCTTACGCGACAGCACGACGTCGTCGCCGATGATGCGGAGAACGACGGCGTGAACCGACGTCCCCTTCTTCAGCGACGAGACCTTCATCGAACCGAGTTCGCTGACCGGCAAGAGTGCGCGCACGCCGTCAAGGAGGATGACGCCGGCTTCACCTGCCATGTGAGCGAACTTGCCCTTCACCTTCTTGCCGACCGGAAACTGAGCGACGAGCGCCGGGTCCGGACGGTTGGGCTGACGAGAAGCAGGAGCAGCGGCGGGCTCGACCTCGATGACCTCGTCCAGCCGCTCGGAAACCGTGTGGAACGGTTTGCCGAAGCGGTCATCCGATGTCGCGATGACGAGAACGCGAATCTCCATGCCGACCTTGAGCTCGTCGAAACGAGCGCCACGGTTGTTGCCCTTGAGCTTGCAGAACGGAAGGCGAGCGGGTTCTGCGCTGTCGAGTTCGAGGATAGCGAACTGCTTATCCCGGTTGATGACGGTGATTTCACCGCCTGTGACTGAGCCTACTTTTGATAGAGCCATGGTAATAACCTCCTTCCAGTCACCGGCGTGCAAAGGCCGGCGCTGAAACATGTTTGGATTTTGCCTAACTCGGACACCACCGACGGTGGCGCCCCTTCGAAGCAGAAAAGCGAGTCCGAATCGCTCCGAACCCGCCTCTGCCTCATTCAGCCGACTGCGCTCGCAATCGACCGGTTGGGTCTCTCGGGGGCGATTTCTTCGCCCTGCGAGTGACCTCCACTTCAACCGCGGCATAACGACCGCCATCGCGGCAGTCTCTCGTCCGCGGCACCGTACGTGCATTTGCACCAGCTACGGTATCGCTGGGCAAAGTCGACACGCGCCGGCGAACCGCCGCGTGTGAGTTTGGTTCACGAAGAGCAGCTGTTCACTGCCTTCTTGGACGAACTCAGTTCTTGTCCGACACCGCCGCCAGGAACTGGAGCAGGTACAGGAAGAAGTTGAGGAAGTCCAGGTAGATGGACATCGTCAGCTCCACGGCCTTCGCCCAGGTGTTCTCGGAGTGACCGAGCCGGAAGAAGTCGTAGACGAAGTAGCCGGCGAAGATCACCATGCCGAACAGGCTGTAGACGATGTTGACCGTGCGGGACATGCGGACGAAGATGCCGATGACACCGACGATGATCAGCCCGAACAGACCGAAGCCCAGGTAGGTGCCCCAGCCGCTCAGGTTGGCCGTGGTCAGAAGACCGTAGGCGCCGCAGCCGGCCATGACGCCAGCGGTGCCGAGGAAGGCGCCGCAGACCGTCTGCCAGCCGAGCTTCTGCGAGTACATCTCGACCGACGGACCCATGACGAGACCGGACAGATACGCCCAGCCCATCAGCAGGATGATGCCGACGACCGGGTTGATGTTGGCGGCGACGATGACGGCGATGGTGCCGAGCACGAAGCCGACGAGGAGCGCGATCAGACCGCCGAGCGACTGCACACGACGACCACACAGGGTCCCGAAGGCGCCCATGAGCATGGTGCCGGTGAGCAGCAGCGCGACTTTTGCGAACAGGGTTTCCATGTTGTAAACCTTTCGATGACAGGCAGAGCCTGCCGGGTTAGGCGCGACTTCGCGCCAGAGATGAGTCGCAGCGAACTGCGACTCGAACCTACATGACTCAACGTCGAGCCATGTACTCCGGGGCGTTGCCGCCCCGGAGCATCAAGCTACGTCAGGCCGGAGCCCGACGCGTCAGACCGCAACGCGGCGCGGCAAGCGCATCCGCAGGTTGACCATCTCGATGCCCTCCGCAGTCGCATGCAGCGACTCGTCGGAAGGCAACGCCGGCACACTTGCGGTGAGCGTCTGCATTGCACCGTACTGCGGCGAGCCGACCAACGCTGACAGCAGACTGGCACCGTTGGGAACGGGGCGCGGTTGCTCCCGCCGACGAACCGGTGCCACCGCGGGGGAAGCCGCGAAGTGGCTCAGCTTGCCACTCACCTCGCTGCCGACCTTGCGGGCGGCTTTGCGGTGAGCCTCGACCTTGTTGGTCTTGGTGCCCCAGACTCCACGAGCCAGGCTGGACAATGCCACGACCCGGACCAGAAGCTGGCTCTCCTGAGCCGACCGCCGGTAGTCCCAGGTCATGCCGGACACGTCCAGATACGCCCCAGCTTCCTTGTCGTACTCGGGACCGGAGAACCAGCCCCACTCACGCTTCGGAATCTGGAAGTACTGCCGGAACATGGTGGTCGTTCCGTGCGCGCCGTCGGTATATCCGCGCGGCATGCTTCCCTTGCCGCCAACGGCGGCGAGCGTGGGCAGAATCTCGTGCTTCCGCTCCGGTTCGAAGCCACGCTGGCCGACCAGAATTGAAGCCACTTTCATCAGCCCAGCGCTTTCGACTGCGCTCCGGAGGATGTCGAAGAGCGACACCGACCGGTGATTCAGCATGCGGACAGCGATGGTATCGCCATCCTCCGAGACTCCGAAACCGGCGAACCGCGTTTCATGGCGATCGCCAGTCACCCCGGTGTGTTCGGCGCCATTGAGCAGGTCAATGGTGTCGATGCCGTCGAAGCCCGGTCCGTCGAATCCAACGAGTCCAGCGAAACCGTGACCGACTGCATCGAACCCGTCGAGACCACCGCAGTGGCCTCCTGCGTCCAAACCATCACAGGCGTCCATAGTTGAGACCTCCTTTTGCTTTGAGTTGCGACGAGAACCCTCGTCATGGTGATAAGAAAGTCAGGCGCGACGTCCACCCGGACGCCGCACCCAGCCTACCGACCGTGTCTCCACGTCCGGCGGCTGTCGTTGCTAGCCCTGCAGGACCACCAGGTGCTGGTGACCATTGGGGGCCAGTTCGGCGATGTTGGAACCGACAGCAGCGATTGCGTCCGACGCCTCTTCCTGGGTTTCTTTCCAGGCAGCGAACGCCGAGCAACCGTTCCTGTACGGGCAACCTTCGCAGTGGAGACCGGTGTTCGCTTTGAACTCGCCGGACTCCACCGCCTTTTCGATGCGCCGAATCACCGAGGCGACACGGAACATGTTGCGTTCGGTAGCCGCACGCGAATACCAGAACACATGCTCCTGCTTCGAGCGGAGAAGGCGGATGACGAGCTTTACCGGACCGTCGTACGACAGAGCCCGACCAACCTGCGCCACCATGCCGGCGAAGAACACCTGGTCCTTCGCCTTCTTCCTGAGGTAGAACGCCGTCTTCTTCTCGACGAGCTGGAGAACATCGCGTCCCTTCCCTCCGTCGACCATGCCGGTCTCGTCGGGCTTGGCCACCAGTTCCCAGTGCTGGACCGGAGCCGCACAGCGCAGCAGGAGCTTGTCCTTCTGCTGGTCATGCACCTCGTCGCCAGCCTCGTCGAGAATCTCGTCGTTCTCGATCAGCTCCCGCACGATGCGCTCGGCTTCCACCCGGGTTTCCTCAGGCAGGCGCTCGAGCTGACGAGCGAGGTCCGCTTCGCGCTCCTCACCTCCCACTTTGGCCGTGGCGCGGTGCGTCAGGTCGCCGATGATCTGGTGGATCTCGCGCGGGGCCTTACGCTCGCGTTTCTTGCTCTTGCAGTAGGCGAGTTCGCACTCCTCGAATTTGCGCCAGTCCGAGAAGGACAGGCTGCGGTCCCAGGGCTTGAGGCCCGGGGGTGTCTCTTTCTGCTCCCGCCTGGGGCTGGGAGTGGAGTTACCCGTACGGGTCTCCTTGATGTCTGTTTCGTGTTTCATATGAACCTCCGATGGAGAATTTGCGAGCGCCGTTGAGCGCTCTGGTTAACCTGGGAGAACGTCTCCCCAGTCAGCCCCCAGCAGCTCAAACGAGCTACCACCCGGGCTGACCAGCACCGCATTTCAGCGGCCCCACCGAAGGGTCCGAACGCGCGCAGCACAAGAGGCGCGACACCATGGACGGTGTCACGCATCGAGCCGGCGAGCGTCAGAGGTTCGGATAGGGGATTGTGTTGGGCTTAACTGGTGAACTGGAAGTCGCCGGCGCGTGTACCGAGAAGCGGCAGCAGCCTTCGGTTAATCACGCGCATGCGATGAGTCCTGTTCGGTCAGCTAAGCTGCTAGCCTGGTTGAACTAGTTGACGCGAACCGCGCCGACCATCTCAGCCAGCTGGTCGCCGTCATCGAGGACGATGACTTCGCCTTCGCCGAACATCGTGCGAGCCTTGAGCCCATCCGTGTTGACGTCACCGTTCGGCAGCACGGCGTCATCAGTGATGATGAAGCGGTTGTCGACGATGGACGCGAAACCAGGAATGTCCTTGGCGACGACGGCGGGCACGGCGCCGGCGAGCACATGGAAGCTGCGGCGTTTGCCACTGCGGGTCGAACGAACGACGAAGTCGCCTTCACCGAGACCGTTGATGGTCGCCATCACGGCTTTGCCGGTCTCGTGCTCGACGGGCGTGGTGTTGACGATGGCTTCGCGAGATGCGAAGAGAGCGCTGACGAGTTTGCCGCCGTGGTCGCTGGTGATAACCGGAATGTTTTTGGACTGTGTCATGAGTGTCTCCTTTTGTTTTTCTTGTTTTTGCTCAATATCGAGCGGTTTATGAAACAACACGACTGCCATCCGGGAAGGCACGAGAAACTCGTGTCTGCCCCTTCATCGGACGGCGAGTCTATATCACGAGCAGCTTGGAGCGGCGCGTGAGAAATGCGGTTACCCGCGAATTTCCGGAAGAATCAGGCGCGAATCGAAACCAACATGCAGCGAAGCTAGCTCCACCGAGGTCGACAACTTCATCCCAGCAGGGTTTTCACCTGCGTTGGCTGGTCTATGGAGAACCAGGCAGTCTTGCTAAACGATGGGATTCCGCTTGCCGCCCCGATGGAGCTAGCTTCGCTGCATCATGGATGCAGGGTAAATGTTTCGATTGCGTGAACCAGATTGGTTTTGAGCTGGTTTGTTCGCCTGAAGAGGAAGTGAATCTGTTTTAGAGATAAGTCGAGTCTAATAAACAGCATTGATGTCAAGCAATAGCGGGGTACATTCCCGTTTACGTTCTAAACACGGCGAATGCCTGAGCGGCCAGTCTTCTGAGCTCCCACTAGATAAGCGTTTACAGGCTTGATCCCGACCCTTTTGCTCTTAAAAGCCCTCTTTTTAAAATAGATATGAGTTCGTAGCCTTACGTAGATAAACTGGTATTAATGCCTAGCGCGGCTAGATTAACCCCGAGTAATTTCGAATCGGCAGTTCTGCAGTTCGATCTCGCGCGACATAGGCCTAAGCTGTCATGTTCTTTTTGACACAGTTGTTCCACCATCAGATCTAAATAGATCTGATGAACGAAACAGGCCAAACTGAAGATGAACTGATCAGTTCGCGCAGCTTGCCTAGATTTAATCTTTGCGGTTTTCAGACCAAACCATGTCAAATCATCGAGTACTCGATGAGAACTTGAACTCTAAATTCGAGCGTTAGCGCTTCGCATGCATGCAAAGTCCGTCCCGTTCGAAATAGAAACGGGCCCCGTTTCTATTCAGGTCATTGAACCTGACGCAGACGAGCCAGACCGTGATTAGCCATAAACTGAAAAATCACGGCACTTGAATCAAAGTCGCGACTGGTAGTGCCTTTAGAATTCTTTCCGTTGGAGTGCACCTGCGGCCATCCATGACCGCCGCCCACGATTGCGTAGATCAGCACCTCGTGATTGTTCGGACAGTTGGCGTAACGCGCCACTCTCAGACTAGTGCCATCTATGCCTTTCACATCCGGATATTCTTCATGGGTGTAGTCGTTTCCACACTTGTTTCCCTGAAGCCAGAAATCAATTGCCTGGGAGGCCGACGCACCGATTCCGCGGTTGTAACCATGAGCACCCGGATTGATGGGTCCGCCGTTGAACGGCACGACTTTGTCGTCCGTGCCAAGGATGTACATCATTGAACAATTGCCCTTCAATCGCATTTTGTTTATCAAAACCTGCGATATGGTACCGGCGACAGACGCGACCGCCTGTATCTGCCCCTGCAATTTCAAAGCCGCATATTGCGCAAAGAAACCGCCGTCAGAGAATCCACAAGCATAGACTCCGGTTCGATCAAGACGCCACTTGCGCTCGAGGGTATCCAGAATTTGAGAAACGAAGCCAACATCGTCCATCTGCTGAGCGTCGGTTCTTCTCCCGTCGCTCCAGGTACCAACTCCTTCCGGATAAACAACGAGGAAACCATATTGGTCGGACAATTCGTTAAACCGCGCCATGCGACTCATCGCGCGAGCATTGGAACCTTCCTGATGAAACACTAGAAGCGCAGGAGTTGGTTGTTGTGGGTTGAAAGTAGGCGGCACGTGAATGTAAAACGTCCGCTTGTAACCCTCGTGCCCGACGAAATCTTTGATCAACTGGTCGTGCGATTGCGGCTTAGGCTTCTTGTTCCGTGCCTGCGCGGCGCCCGCGTTGTTCGGATTGGGTTGGTAATCTTGCAAACCGCCTGACACCACAGGCGATATCAAAGCACATAAAAGACTGACCACTGCGAGCGTGGTTTTGGAAGCGGTTTTTCGCTTCTGGCACAAATCGCTACTGGAAAAAACCATACTCAAATAAGATTTCCATGTTCGAACACTAGATGCCCGCGGACCAGCATCTATCCGATTTTAGTGATGTGTCAGCTTTCCGAAGAAAGCGAGAATTTCGTGGAAGTAAGTTACTCCGTACAGCACCGCAGTAAAGCCTATGATTATGAACAGCCCAGCCTTAGCGATTCTCCACATACCCAGGTTGAACTTGCGCGCTTTGCTCTTCTTGGCCGTTGCCACCACGGGCGGCGCGGTTGAAATCTCGTCCGCCTTAGGTTCAAGGGACATCGGCAGATTTGAACCCAGGTCGACTTGTCCAGCTTTCATACTGTGCTGCACTTCAGGCTGCTTATCGAGCAGACCGTCAGGATTCTCGGGCAAGTTAGGCAGCAAAGCGACAATCTTGTCAACTTTAAGCCAGAGAGACTGATTGACGTCCGTAATGTGCTTGCGAAGTGGATCCAGAATGGCATAATTGCCTTCTTCAATTGTCAGCAAGCGTCGCACGGCGGTGTAACCAATTTCGTTAGTCTGGTTTACTTTGCCACCAATGATGTAACCACCTTGCGAGAACGCAATCTGCCCCTGCAATTCCGAACCGTTGTCGTTGATGCGAAGAATAGGTGTTTTCACCGACTTGATCTCGGCGCAGGTTTTAAGAACCTCATCAATTCCCTCTTCCGGCGTTATTTTGCCTTCGATGATAACGTCCACAAAAACCTCGGTTTGATAAGCCTGAACGATAAAAAATACGGTGGACACCCAGTCAGGAGACTAGTCTAACAGATCTGTTCAAACTGGTGTCAGTTGCCAGCCAGGCGCCCGCCGACACGCTTGACGACGTGTCGATAAAACAAAGCATTATCGGTTCTATCGCCTGCGCAACTCGAAAGTACGGTAAAATCTGTCGCCATGAAGAAGCGCATAATGTGTGTGTTTGGAACGCGTCCCGAAGCTGTCAAGTTGGCTCCGGTGGTTCACGCTTTGAGAGAGTCGGAAAAAGTAGAACCTGTTGTCGTTCTCACAGCCCAACATCGAGAGATGTTGGACCAGATGCTGAAATGGTTTCAAATCACACCGGACCACGATTTAAACTTGATGCAGCACGGGCAAACCCTCGCGCAACTCACCAGCCGCGTCGTAATAAGCGTCGATGAAGTTCTGGAAAAGGTGAAGCCGGATTTGCTTCTCGTGCAAGGCGACACGACAACTGTGATGGCCGCCTCGCTGGCTGCCTTCTATCAGAAAGTACCGGTCGGTCACGTCGAGGCTGGGCTGCGCACAGCCGATCGCTATAATCCGTTCCCCGAAGAAATGTCGCGCAGACAAACCAGTCAGATAGCCAGTCTGCACTTTGCACCGACCCAGCTCGCCGTCGACAATTTGAAACGCGAAGGCATCACTGAAAACGTCTTTCTTACCGGCAACACCGTCATCGATGCTTTGCTTGAAACCTCGCGCAGGCTAGCGGATACCCCGGTCGACACCTCACTTTTCGGCAAGGTAGACTTCGAGAAATTCAAAGTTCTTCTCGTCACCGCGCACAGAAGAGAGAACTGGGGTGAGTCCATGGACGAGATAGCAAGAGCGTTACGACAGATCGCAGATGAATTTCCCGACGTTCAAATCCTCTATCCGATTCACAAAAATCCTGTCGTCAGGCAGTCAATCGAACCAGTCTTTCAGGGACACGACAGACTGATTACAATAGAGCCACTTGACTATGTTCCGTTCGTCTATGCGATGAAACGCAGCTATCTGATTCTCACAGATTCAGGTGGAATTCAGGAGGAAGCGCCGTCGCTTGGCAAACCGGTTCTGGTTATGCGCACGAACACTGAGCGCCCGGAGGCAGTGAACGCCGGTGCTGCGCGACTGGTCGGAGTCAAATCGGCCGGAATAGTTGAAGGCGCTCGCGCACTTATCGGAACACCTGAGAACTATGAAAAAATGGCTTGCGCCATCAATCCATTCGGCGATGGCAGAGCCGCCAGGCGCATAGTTGAAGCCATCGAAGACTTTCTATGTATTAAGAAATAACTACCACCCTGTTTTTTAGCGTTATGATCAATGCGGTGAGTTTGCTAAATCAAAACCACGAACGTGATCAGTCGCGTCCCCCTTGCCCCTGGGTCGCGCCGAAGTCCGAAAGCGACCACGCAAAAGAGGGAAGTTAACCCTGGCAAAAACAGGGTCAGCAAGGAGAACAACGGTGAGCACCATGATTACAAGTCAGGACGTTTTACCATTCGGCGAATTCTTAAACGATGATCACCACGCGATCAGAGAAATGGTGCGCGACTTCGCGACCAAGGAAATTGCGCCGAAGGCCGCAGAAGTAGACAAAGAAGCCCGCTTTCCGATCGAAACATTCGCCAAACTTGGCGAACTCGATCTTCTCGGTCTAACTGTTGACCCCGAATATGGTGGCGCCGGGGCAGATTATCGCAGCTACGTTATAGCAGTCGAAGAGATCGCAAGAGCTTGCGGAAGCACCGGATTGAGCTACGCGGCCCACTGTTCGCTTGGAACGAATCCGATCAAGCTGTTCGGAACAGAAGAGCAGAAGAAGAAATATTTGCCCAAACTTGTCTCCGGAGAATGGCTTGGTTGCTGGGCATTGACGGAACCTGGAACAGGATCGGATGCTGCAGCCCAGAAGACAACCGCTAAGCTTGTTGGCGACCAGTATGTTTTAAACGGCACCAAACAGTTCATCACCAACGCAACTCACGCGAAAGTGAACATCATTATGGCGATGACGGATCAGTCGGAAGGCAAGAAAGGAATTTCTTCCTTCATCGTGGACGAAGGCACGCCCGGCTTTTACGTTTCCAAAGTCGAAAAGAAAATGGGCATGAAGGGCTCGCCGACTGCCAGCTTGACTATGGAAGACTGCAAAATCGGCAAAGGCCAGCTCATCGGCGAGGAAGGGGATGGATACCGGCAAGCGCTCACAACGCTCGAAGGCGGACGCCTCTCTATCGCGGCACTCGCTCTCGGCATAAGCCAGGCGGCTTTCGATGCAGCTCTCAGCTACGCGAATCAACGCGAATCATTCGGTGTTCCGATTGGCAAACACCAGTTTATTCAAGGCTACCTCGCCGACATGTCGACGCAGATTACCGCTGCCAGACTGCTTCTCTATCATGCTGCCTGGATGAAGGATCACGGCAAGCGTGTCACTCTCGAAGGCTCGCAAGCAAAGCTATACGCTTCGGAAGTATCTTCAAAAGTAACCAACCTGGCCGTGCAAATTCACGGCGGCTACGGATACGTAGAAGACTTCCCGGCAGAGCGCTTCCTTCGCGACGCTAAGCTCTGCGAAATCGGCGAAGGCACTTCGGAAATCCAACGCCTGGTCATCGCTCGTCAGCTCGGCTTGTAATTTATCGCGCCGAACGGCTCGGAAAATAAACATTAGCGAAGAGACCGCGGCATGGCCGCGGTCTCTTCGCTTCTGGGTAGAATGAAAACGGGTTGGCAGTTAATGACAAAACGCGCAATTGTCGATAAGCATCTAAAACCGGCATTGCAAGCCGGTTTCATTGTGCTGTTTGCTTTTAACGGCAATGCCTGTGCCGCACCCCTACATTCGCATGCGGAAAAACAGGCCGCAGTTAAAACTGAAACTGCGAAAGCTGCTGCGTCAGCTGGAACTCGCGAACCTGAATCAAAATCCAGAGCGATGTTCTATCTGCACCAGGCCCAAGATGCACAAAAACGACAGGACCACGGCGCCGTGCTGGATTTCTGCAGGAAAGCACTGGACATTGATCCCAAATTCGCTATGGCCTACGCGGTCCGCGCCAGGACTTATATGCACAGAAAGCGCTGGGACAAGGCAATAGCCGATGCCGACCGCGCGATCAGTTTAGATCCAAAAACATCACTGGCGTATGTCGTGCGCGGCAAGAGTGGCTATCTAAGCGGGCTCGAGTCAAACGAGAAAGTGCAGCGAGATTTTGCAGAGGCGGTTCGGATTGACCCGAACGATTCGGACGCCAATTTCTACCTGGGCATAATGTTCACGGTCAGCAAGAACTATGAGCTTGCCGTCAAACATTTGACGGTAGCAGCAAAGTACGACCCGTCAAACAAAAACATCTTCCAGTATCGCTCGGCGTGCTACACGTTGATGAAAAAACCGGATCTGGCGATAGCCGATCTCTCAACAGTGATCCGGATAGACCCCAAGGCTTATGAGGCTTATGCAACGCGCGCGGATGTTTACTCGCGTTTAGGGAAGAACGAACAGGCAATCGCAGACTGCTCGGAGGCGATTAAGCTCAAGCCCCGCGATTACACCTTGCGAAATCTGCGAGCCTCGCTGCTCATCAAAATGGGCAAACATGCCGACGCAATCAAGGACTTCACCGAAGCAATTGCACTCAACCCTCTGGATGAAGACCTGTTCTTGAGGCGAGCGAACTCTTACGCGGCGCTGAAAGAGTACGAGAAGGCAGTCGCCGACTACTCTGAGTCGATAAGCCTGGAACCGGACTATGAGAGCGCATATCGCCTCAGATCCAAGGTTTACGACTCGCTGGGTAAACGGGACCTGGCGGCAAAAGACCGCGCCCGAGCCGCCGAACTGAAGAAACTCCCCGCCGAAAAACGGATCTAGGCCCAGCCCCCTCCCTACTACTCCATTTAAAACTGCTAAGCGTCCAAGAACGCCTCCCTACCGAGATCCCTTCCTACTACTCCATATAAAACTGCCAAGCGTCCAAGAACGCCTCCCTACCGGGATTGCAGGGGACGAGGGAAATTCCACTCCGGAGTTTGGCTATCCTGCATAGACGGATTTTCGAAAATCCGTCTATGCAGCGTAGCCAAAGCCAGGGTCAAGGCGGCTGCGGTTCCGATTGGAATCGCGCGATGGCTGACCCTGCTGCCCTTCTGAGTCTTAACACGCTCGAAGATTCTAGTACTTCCTATAGTAGACTTGTTCTTAAAGAAAAGCGAGGGCGAAGCAGCCTGGGGAGCTGGTTTCGCCCTCGCTGGGTCGGGAGGATTCAGGCATTCGCGAACGCGGCCTGGGTGGGTTTGGAGCCCGCAAAGTGAATCGCGGGTCTCCAGCTTCTGTTCTCACCACTTGCGTCGTCGCCGGACTAGATGTCCAGAACGATGACGTTTTCCGTCGGTTGATACTTCTCCGTCAGACAGGCGGCATTGACGAAGGTCGTGCCGTTCTGCTCCGTGACGCCGGCAGAGTGATGGACGTGTCCGAAACAGTGAACCTTCGGGCGAACCTGAAGGACACGTTCGAGCAGGAACTCATCTCCGAGCGTCGGCCAGAGCGGCGCGCGGTCCAGAATGCCTTTGGGCGGACCGTGCGTCACGAGGACATCGACATGGTCAGGAACCTTCTGCCAGACGGCGGCCAGTTCCGGAGAACTGCGCGGCAGGTTGAATGCCCACTTGCGATACTCGGGTTGCCACGGACTTCCGTAGATGCGGAGGCCGGCGAGCTCGACGAGTTCATCCTGCAAGTAAACGGCATTGGTAAGCAAAGCACGAGCTTCCGCGTTCATCTGCTCGAACACGGTTTCGTGATTGCCAGCAACGACAACCTTGAAGCGGTGAGGCAATTCACCGAGCTCCCGGTTGAAATTTGCGACTTGGCTGAGATGTTCAGATGGCGTTTTTGCCTCCACTCGCATGGTGAAGTCACCGCAGTGGATCAGCATGTCACCGTCCGGCACCTTCACTCTGCCAAGTCTGTTGTGAGTATCGCTCACAAAGACCAGTCTCATACGCTATTCGCTCCTCTTGCTTTTAGCCGATGTTATTGAAAGAGGCACAGCGAAGCTACTTCCGATAGCGACGACAAAGACAAGCCCAAAGCAAAAGCCTGTCGAATGTCATCGCTGCGGGACGTCGCCAGCAAGGCGTATCACAACACACATCACGGCGATGTATGTGTTACCTGCTTTTAGTGCTGTTGCTGTCTTGGAAACCTGGGTTTAGTTGCTTAGCGAGTTGAAAGAAATATCGATAAAGCGAACCTAGCTCTTATGTGCGTAAGTATCAAGAAACGCTCTGGACCTAGTATTAAACTTTGGATTAAATCTGGTGAGCGGGGCTTAAGCTGAAATCTTAAACACACACCAGTTCAGCGTTTCGAGCCCAGACTATCGCTAACTACGCGAACTGTTGGTATTTCGCCTAAAATATACCTCGGTCGAAACCGAACAGCCTTGCATCTAGCGACGTTAGCAGGTCCGCGCGCCCACTTTTCAACTTTGGATACCCGTAGACTTTTGTGCAATTACCAGGGAGTACAACGTGAACCAGGTAAGCCTTTACGCCATGCCTCTTTTTGCGTTTGTGGCCGCCCTATACTCCTCAGTCGGACATGGTGGAGCAACTGGGTATCTGGCGCTAATGTCATTCATGGACATGCCACCGCAGGTGATGTCAACCACGGCGCTTATTTTAAATCTGCTAACTGCCGGAATCTCATGTTTTGTCTACGCCAGAGCCGGATTTCTGTCAATCAAACTGACTTTTCCGTTCATCCTGGCCTCGATACCCGCAGCCCTTGTCGGCTCAATGGTGCCGATTAGCGAACGACAATACAGTTGGATGTTGGCGGCAGCCCTGATAGTCACGGCTGCATTACTGATCGGGGCGAAACGCAAGACTCAGGAGGCGACGTCATTTGCTTCACCTCCGCCGCTTTACCAGGGCGGTCTGGTTGGAGCTACTCTCGGCTTCGTCTCCGGCGCTATCGGCATAGGCGGAGGTGTTTTCCTCAGTCCGATCATCATTCTCATGCGCTGGGCTGATACGAAGACGACTTCAGCGACCGCGGCTCTATTCATAATCGCAAACTCGACATCCGGTCTAGTTGGTCGCACCCTGGCTGGAACCCTGGCGTTCGGAAACGTGCTGCCATTTTTACTGTGCGCATTTGTCGGCGCTGTCGCCGGATCCATCTGGGGAGCGAAACTGTCCAGCGCCACGAAACTCAGACTTGCGCTTGCAGTGGTTCTTCTGGTGGCCGCAGTGAAGATGTTTCTCCCAAAATCTTAGCAATCACCGCATGTAATACCAGCAACATGTTCACAACAGGCTGTTCACCTCGAGTTCACATTGAAGACTGCGCTAACTGAGCAATGTCAGCTTGCACCGAATGCGCTTCATGACAGCATCGTTTTTTGTTTATTTTTGTCCGGCGCGAGAGGTCTAGATGTCCAATGGCGCCGGCTTTCGACCAGATATTTACATTTGTGAAAGAACGTTGTTGCGGGAGCTTCATAAAGCTGGAGCTTTGTTCCCGACACCGTAAGTGGTACCACACAGTCACTTCTTCTTTCAATTCCCGGACGTCCCCTGCACATTTACCAATAGCCAGTTCTGCGCCAATCCAAACACTTTCCTTCCAGCCTGCGGCCGGAAGAATTGTGCGGCGTTCGGTGAATGGCTGAATTGCGAGACTGGGGACGTTAAACATCTGGAGAACTGAATGAACGGGTAGTGAGCAGAACCTAAACGCAGCGCAGCTTTCTCGGTACTGACTCGTCGTCAGGCCGGTTGTGCAACCCTCCATAAGAGACCTCCGCATGAGCACAAGAATCGAAAAAATTATCTACGCATCACGATGGCTGCTCGCGCCGATCTATCTGGGTCTGGCGTTGGGCTTGCTGTTGTACGGTGTTCGCTTTGTCGCAGAACTCTGGCACCTCGCCCACGATGTTCTGACGGCATCCGATGAAAAAATGCTGTTGTCGGTGCTGCATCTGATCGAAATCGCCATGCTCGCGAACTTCATGATCATGGTCATAATCGGCGGCTTCGCACTCTTCGTGAAACAGCTAAAGGGCGAAGCCACGCAGCTGCAGTGGCTCGACCATATCGACCCAGGCGTCTTGAAACTCAAAATGAGTATGTCTTTGCTGGGCGTCTCAAGCGTTCACCTCTTGGAGGCCTTTGTGAACGCTGCTTCCGTCACGACGGGGACTCTGGCGAAGCTGCTCGTCATCCATCTGGTTTTCGTCGCATCCACAATGGCAATCGCGTGGGTCAACCGCATCGGTCGCCGAGAGCCGAACGACCACTAACGCTTCCTGAACGGGGCGTTTTGAAGTAGTCCCTGGAAGGGCTGTAGGTCCGGATATCCGGCTCTGCAGCCCTTCTTTTTTTTCCAGCCCAGCCGCTCATCTACTAAAGTATCTAGTTTCTAAAACAGTCCAAAAGCAGTCATGGCAGCTGGTTTCCACTTTCACGTCCGTCACTTGCTCCGCATTGGCGGCGTGGCGATGACGCTTTCGGCGAAATTCGTCAATGCCCGATAGACAAGATCTAGTTACAAGCATGCTCGATTGAACGGAGAAAACCGGAAAGCATTAGCCCCACAGCTGCGCTGGACTCCGGCGGAGTTCGAAGCCCCCGCTATATTACCTAGTAGAGATTTCGCAAGGTGAAAAGGTCGATGCCGTCTGGATATCCAGGGCATCGACCTTCCCGTCTGCAATCAAGCGCAGCCGTTACTTCGCCTGCACGGCTTCGAGGAGGCGCTGGAGATCATCGGCCGTGACGAGCACGCCAGACGGTCCAGCGACTTCACCCTGCCCATAGACGAAGCAGAAACCAGGCTGCCTGAAGGCACCATGCGCGAACGCGATCGGCAGATTCTCGACGTGCGAGACGTTGACCGAAACCACTTTCACTTTGCCGGCGGTTTTCCAGGCGAAATCACGAACCTGCTGATTCTGCCGATCCGCCTCGGGAGACCTGTCGTTCTCCCGATAGAAATAGACGAGCACCGGACGAGAGTCCTTGACCTTGTCGACCTCCTGGTCCCAGGTGACGAGACTCACTTCCGTGACGGTACCATGGACCTTGCGGAACTGATTGTCCTGGTAGAAGAAGAAGCCACCGAAAGCCACGGCGGCGGCAAGCACAGCGAATGTGAGAGGACGTTTCATGTTTCTGTTCTCCGGGTAGTTTTCGACCCTAACGGGTCAACTTGAGGGGATCGAGCAGTCGCTTCAACTTCGCTTCGGGAATTTTGGTCTCCCGAAGAGCGACTACGAAAACTGTTTCTCCTGTCTTTGACGCAATCTTGGCGAGTCGCGCCGACTCGTCGTAACCGATTTCGGGCACCAGCGCCGTTACCAGCGCAAGCCCCTTTTCGACCAACTCGGGACCGCGAGTCGTTGCGGTTATTCCATCGACGCACTTCGCTGCAAAATTGTCGGTAGCATTCGCCAGAATCGAAATGGACTGCAAGAGATTGTATGCCACCACGGGCAGCATCACACTCAACTCGAAGTTTTCCGACTGACCAGCAAAAGCGATTGATGCGTCGTTGCCGATCACCTGCACGACCACCTGACGAAGCGATTCGGCAATCACCGGATTGACCTTGCCGGGCATGATCGAACTGCCAGGCTGCACCTCCGGAATGCTGATCTCTCCAAATCCAGCGCGAGGTCCACTGCCCATCCAGCGTACATCGTCAGCTATTTTCATGAGGGCGACAGCGCAAACGCGCACCGCACCACTGACAGCGACGACATCATCGATGGTCGATTGAGCTCGGAAGTGATTGCGTGCCTCTCGCACGGAGAAGCCGAAATCCTTCGAGAGCAGCTTGCAGACGCCGGGTGCGAACTGCGGATGAGCATTGAGACCAGTACCGACAGCGGTGCCACCAAGAGCTACCCGAGAGAGAGAACGGCTTGTGGACTTCAGATGCTTAATAGCCTCGCCGACCTGAGCGGCGTACCCACCAAACACCTGACCGAGCGTGACCGGCGTGGCATCCTGAAGATGCGTGCGACCGGTTTTCACAACTGAGCGAAACTGTTTCGACTTCGTCTTCAGGCTCTTCTCGAGACGAGTCAGAGCCGGAATCAGTCGCGCCAGAATCAGTTCGTAGGCACTCAGGTGAATGGCTGTCGGAATCACATCGTTGGACGATTGACCGAGGTTGACGTGATCGTTGGGATGCACAAGATCGCGGCTATCGGCGTGACCGAGAATCTCGCGCGCGCGACGTGCCACCACCTCGTTGATGTTCATATTGGTCGACGTACCGGAGCCGGTCTGGAACACATCCACGACCATGTCTCTGTCGAAACGCCCCACCAACACTTCTTCAAGCGCAAGCTCGATTGCCTCGGCGATCTCGTGGTCGAGGAGTCCCAAGCGGTAATTGGTTTTGCACGCCGCGAGCTTGATGCGCGCGAGCGTCCGGTTGAACTCCGCTTGCAATCGCAGATCGCTGATTGGGAAATTCTCGACTGCACGCTGCGTACTGGCACCGTAATAAGCATCTGCTGGAACCAGGACGGTCCCCATAGAATCGCGCTCTTCGCGCTTCCCTTGCGGGGTTGGATGTTCCTGCATCGGATTGTTTCTCCTGCTTCAGTTACAGGTTCGAACGGCACAGAGAGCGCTGAGCAGCAGCATCTCGATGCCGAACAAAAGAAGAGCTCTCGGGAACCAGCCTTAACAGCCGGTTCTCAGAGGATAAATTAGTCGCGGGATATGAATTTGGTTGGCAGTAAAGTTAAAACGTCAAAGAAAAGTGCACTAGAACTTAGCTCCTTCTATTGATGTAGATCAATGAAGCCCCGCTTGTCATGTGGTTAAACATTGACAAGGTCCGTCTTGATTCAACACGCATTCGCCGCGTGACATCGTCAATTGTTTGGTGAGAGGCAGGCCGCTAGGTTAATATCTAGAAACCGACAGGCACAGCTGCACCACCTCGCGAAGCCATGCTCAACCTGTAGAAAGCTAGTCGACACCGATGACAAAGGCAACCACCGAATCGAAGACTAAACGATATCGACTCAAGTCGATGGTACTGGCACGAATTCTTGCCGAAATATCAGTGCTATTGATACTTGTTACGCTTCCTGCGATTCTCGCCTTCACCGGTCATTTTCAGTCTTCGCCGATGACCGCGAAATTCTTAGTCCTCGCTCTGTCGCTCATATCGGGTCTCATTCTGCCGGCGTACGCGTTTATCACATTCATGGTCGCCGTCGATAAACACGGCGTCACTGCAATGTCTCTGGCAAATCATCAGCGTTGCGAGTTCCATCAGATGAGACGATTATCGCGTCGCAGCAACTGGAACTGGGTTCGATATGTCGTCGAACATCAGCATGGGGAGTTGAGCTTCCCAATTTGGCTCGTCAATTGCGACGAACTCCTCGAGACTATAAAGAAACAGCTTCCAGCCGGAAACGGCTTACCAAACCCGTTTCGCAAGTTCTCGCAGGACAAGATCTCGTTGCTGTTCCAATGCATGCAGGCTTTGCTGGGAATCGGACTCGTGGTCGTATTCTGGATCTTTTTCAAAGAACTGACCGGAGAGAAATTTACAAATCAAACAGATCTGGTAATCGTGCTCGGCTTCTGCGTGGTCATAACCCTGATATTTACCTGGCGCAGCATCGTCGTCTTTCTAATTCCTAAAAGCATCGAGCTCACGCCAAGCGGTATCATAATTGATACCATGGCTTTTTCGAGAAAAGTCGGCTGGCAAAATGTTTTGAGTTTAAAACCCGCTGTGCCACTTCTTCCTGAAGGCTTTATGCTGAAAACCGCACGAGGTTCATTTCTAATCGGAAATGGAATGGACGCTGCAGACGAATTGGTTTCGGCGATTCAAAGTAAACTGCCACCAGATCCAAAACTGCTGACAGCGCCAGAAAGGTCCGCGGCCAAACCGGCACCACCAGCCCCTTTGAACCTGTCCGCGAACGAGCGGAACCAGATAGACCTTTACGAAGAAACCTCATTAGAGGAATCAAGCGAGGAAACTTTGCTCGCTACAACCAGTGAAGAGGCACCCGAGAACGGCGATTCAGCCGATGAGACGAAAGCGGTTCAGGATACCGAAGTGACAACGGCTAGTACTGAACCGGAAGCGGCCGACTCCAATTCGAAAAAGTCACCCTCCGAAACCAGCAGCCCGAGCGAGAAAATAACGTCCGGCAAAAAAGCGGATCGCAAATTTCGAAAACGCAAAAACAAGAAGAAACCGTAATAGCGCTAGCGCCCGTTGTTTCCCTCGAAATACTGTTTAATCATCTTGCGGTGCAGGTCGAAACAAACATTGCTTGGTAACTCGTGTCTTTTAAACACCCCCACATCCGACGCATCATCTCCGGCTCGCATCTTGCCTCTGACCTTCTCGCCGGCAAGGTAAAACAAGATAATCACATTGATTCCACGCCCAGGAGAAAATGCTCCGAGGATTTGTTTGATGTCGACTTCCAATCCGGTCTCTTCCCGAACCTCTCTGGCAGCCGATTCTTCCGGGCTCTCTCTAGCTTCGATGAAGCCGCCGGGCAAACACCAATCGTTGACAAACGGCTCACAATTGCGCTTGACGAGAACCAGACCCCCATCTATGGGAATCAGCGTAGCGGTAACGGGCTTTGGATTGTCCCAGTGAACAAAATCGCAAGAATCGCAGGCAACACGGTCTCGACCGCCGATCGCGAGCGTTCCTAATTTGTTGGCACACCATGGACAGCTTTTCAAAGAGACTCCGCGAAAAAACAGGTGATAATTGCGATTTTACCAGGGATTTAGCGGTTCACACTGCCTGCCTCGCCCCTCGGCACAGGCGGAACGTTTCAAAGAAAAACAAATATTTCGCTAAATTTGTTAGCGCCCGAAAAGGTCGACTTAACGCCCATCCAGACGAATCTGTCCGGTGTCGATCATCCGAAAAGTCCGATAACGACCATATATACTATTGCATCCTGATACCACACTGTTAATATGTGCGTCACAGGCGCTGGCATATTTCTCAAGCGAAATGAATGAGCTGTATGCAAGCCGGGAATAAGACAACAAGCAGAACTCGCAGAAATACCGTTGGCGGACCGTAAAGTCTCCGCGGCAGCTTTTAATCCTCGATAAGAGGCTAGTAGGAGTCCAGAGTATGAATACGGAAACCCTTATTAACGCGTCCGACAAAGAGATCCAACCGGTCAAGTCCATCGATATCAAAGCTCCAAACTCGAAAGACGCCGAGAGAGCAAAATGTGGAAATGGCGTATGCGAAGTGGCATGGAAGCCGTTCGCACAACCTGGTACTCCGCGCGACGTGCGCCAGGCTGGCGCTTAGTCCCAGCACTTACCTCAATTTTTAACGGAACTTCATCGGTTCTGGATTTGTATGATTTCAAGTGCAGCCAGTGGTGATCGCACTTGTTTTAAGCCACCCTTTTGGACTGAAACAGAATTCGCCCGTCGGCGTTGCGATTCGAGTTGCCAAGCCGGGAATCACCTATTGGCTAGCGCAACTGCGTCGATTTTCAAACAGATCGTTAACCTCCAAAATACCTGCGCGGCATATGCCGAGTTGTCAGGTTTGATTGAAAAGACAGTCTCCGCACGAATAGGCTAAGCGGGTCTTTCTTCTCTTCTTTTCGCGAGCCTTTACCGAGCCAACAAATAGCTGCAAATGTTTTTCTGCAAATTCGGCAAACTCATTTTGCCGGAGGTAGTCACATGCGCTTCGATAAGCACATTCGCGCCGCTTCCGCCGTTACGCTCGCAGTCTTCGCACTCAGCGCTCTGGCAGGCAATTTGTTACTTCGGCTCTTCTTCTCGCTTCTTCAGGGTCCGACGGAAACGGGCTTTGAGAAAGACGTTATCAGCGCAAACAGTCTGCTTCTCATTTGCGGTCTGTTTGGTTTGATGATCGCAGTTGTCTGTTTTCGCCCAATTCTCGGATGGATTCGAGAGCGTGGGCTGCCCGGTTTCATTCCTGCACCCGACCCATTCGAGGATAAACACATTCGCGTCGCCCTGGTCGCAAGTCCGGATGGCTCGACGCCCACGGAGGTTTATTCTCAATGGATTCCGGCGCATCACATTCGCACGCTCATGAAGGGGCCGCTGGGCAAGAAATTGACTCTCGGCAACAAAGCGGGCGAACGGTTGAGCATTCTGCGTTGCCTCACAGCAGCGGAAGAGGGTGGCGATGAGATTTTCCTGGTCGTGCACCGCAAGGGGCGCCGGGTGAATTACAACATGGAGCTGCCCGCCGGCAAACGAGGAACGCTCGAAACCGACGATGAACGCAACTACGCCACCTGCTGGTACCCGCTCACGTTCGTGGGTTGCGATGATACCACCCCTGGTGGCTGGCTGAAGTTTGGAGGCGAGACACGCATCATGCGTCTCGCGTTCCTAGATTGAGGCCGGTCCGGCGCCAAGCGAAACTGCAATGCCAGTTCTTCGCTTGTCGCCCTCCCAGATTTTTCTACTATACAAGCTAGTCTATGTTATTAGCGCCAGTCTTCTTTTCGGGCACTTCCAAATTTGCCTACTATAGAAGCCAGTCTGAACTATTAGCGCCAGTCTTCGTTTCGGTCACTTTAGAGTCTCAAGCTTACGCGCTGTCTATCCCTCGTTGACGGATCAGATCTTCCTACTATACAAGCTAGTTTAAATTATTGGCGCCAGTCTTCGTTTCTGTCACTTTTAGAGTCTCAAGCTTACGCGCTGTCTATCCCTCGTTGACGGATATTCAAAAAAGCGGCAATGAGGGATAGACAGGCGAGCTGATATGCAGCCTCCGAGCTATAGGCAAATCCCCGAACTCCTGCTCGGTAGGGGAACCTCAGCTTAACCGTTAATACTATGCTCTTTAGTAGGCAAAGTGGCGGGTTTAAAAAGTTCAGCATAGGCCCCGACTTACATCAGGAGCGGTTTTAATCCGCCGCTGAGTGTAAGTCGGGGGCTGCTGAGGCAACAGCGCAATGCGTATTTCGCGGGCATGGCGCGCGAGATCGTTTCCTGCTGCCAATCCTCAGTAAGAGCACTTTAGTGCCTCGTGCGGGCGCGATTTCCAGCCGGAAATCGATTGCGACTGAAGTCCTTAGCCCAGCATGACCGCAACTGCGGCATTGCGCCAGGGGGAGCCGAACTCGAATGCGTTTTCCGGCTGATGCGCGACGTCACCATCCTGACGGAACCACAGGCTGTTGCGGCTTTCGCGGCGGAACTGCAGCTGTTTTCCGTTGAGAAGGCGAACGTGACGCTCGCGCTCCGTACGGTCGCGGGTGAAGTGCGACTCGACGACGATGCCGATCGGGAAGAAGATTCGCTCGCGCACGACGAAACTGCCGTCGAGGAATCGGATGGAGATCGAGCCGGCGACGTTCTCCTTCGAGCCCGAGGGCACGACTTCGATGGTCGCACAGAAAGTCTGTCCGTCCTCGGACGTCCAGACGTTGGTGTCGGCTTCGCGGCTGTAGGTGACGCCATCGGTGTCGACGAAGCGGTTCGGGATGCCGTTGTCGTCGTATCCGATTTGGCGCGCTTTGCCGTCAGCATAGCGAACTTCGCCGATGAGACCGTTGAGGCGGCAGGTGCCAGCCGGCAGAACGGTCAATTGAAACTCGTTAGAGTATCCTCTGTTCTTAGACATATTAGTCCTCGCTTTGTTCAGGTGAATAGGCCGAAGATTGACACCGCAGGTTACGCGGTCACGAAACCTGGGCATCTTTGGTTACCCCGGAAAGTGTCGTCAGAGGTGTCCAGAAGCTCCGTGAGCTCGTACGACACCTGAGTGAACCAGAACCTCCAATCTACGAACGCGCCGACCAATCCAGAAGCTGATACAGCCCGTGGAGAGATTGGTTTTGTTGCGGTGCAGATAGGGGTTCGAGTGCGGAAGAGACCTGGAGAGGTTTGAGATGAGAAGCACTCACAACTTATGAACCGGGCGGGCTGCTGAACAATCTTTCTTACACTGCATAAACGCAGTGTGTACGCTGATTAAGCGCATGCGCTAGCGTTTCAGGTATTTTTAACAGTTCCGAAAACAGTTGTAGATGCTGCTATAGACGCCTTTTTTAAGCATTTCTTCCAAACCGTGATCGATTGACGTTTCAGGCAGTTGCGCCTGAAATCGTTGATGGTGAGCGCTTTTAGCAACCTGTGCTGAAACTAATACAAATTGCCCTGGCCGGAGTTCGCTCTGCAAACGCAAAAATATCCAAAGCAAATATTTTAGACCACTCTCGCGCTAATTAACACGAGCTCGCGAAGCTATCAGATCCAACATCCTTGACAACGGCGTAAAGAAAGCTTAGTAACCCTGGTTCTTGGAGCTAAACATCGCTAGGTTCTGAGTATCAGTTTTCTGTTTCAGCTTTAAGAACTTCGCTCCGTAAACCGTCCCCTCAACTCCATCTCAAACCACCGCACGTGAAGTTCAGCTTCGCGGCAGTACACGGGATGAGTTGGGACTTGTCGTGACGGTACGCGTGTCGTGGATCTGACGAGCTGCATCAGAACTGTCGTGGAAACGGGCTCCGAATCGAACCGTGTTGTGCGGTCACGAGCGGTCCCAAGCGTGAGTCGGATTGACCATCCGGCTTTTGTCCATTCACAGGTCGAGCTGAACCAATCTCACAGCTCACTACGAGAGGAAACTCTACTTTTATGAACATCACATCCGCTGATTCGGGCAAGCCTGCCAGCTTGCCAACCCGCATCATCTCGGCTGTCGTCGGTGGTGGACTCGCCTACATGGCGGCGTCTTACTTCGCGGCCCTGCCGATCGCCCTCGTCGTCGCGGCTCTGGTCGCTGCGGTCGGGCTCGTCTCGCCCAAGTGGCTCCTCTTCCCGGTCGCCGGTGTCGTCGTGCCGGCTTACCGGCTCGGCAAGTACCTCTCCGGCAAGGCCTACCACGGCATCTTCCCGGGAATCTTCAACGCTCTCGCCGGACTGGCGTCCTCCGTCGCCGCAGCGATGGCAACGGCCACCTACGTCGGCTGGGCGAACGGCTTGTCCGTCCTCGTCTGGTTTCCGGCGTGCTGCATCGCATTCGTGGCCACGCTGTTCATCATCGAACCCGCGGTCTACCTGGTCATCCTGAAGCCCGCCTGCGACCTTCTCGAGGCGATCTGGGACTGGACCCGCGACGTGCTGAAGAAGTACGCCAAGCCCTTCTTCGCCGGCATCGTCAACGCCACCAAGCTCCTGCCCGGCTCCAGCCAGCTCTGGGCCTGGGTCGAGAACAAGGAGAAGGGTGCGCAGTGGGTCGACGGTTTCATGGGCTTCGTCACGGTCATCGGCTCGCTGGGCCTGACCGCCACCGTCGCCTACGCCGTCTTCAACCTCGTCGCCCCGTTCACCGCGCTCCTCGGCGTCTCATGGCTCGTGACCGGTTCCACCTGGTTCGTCGCAGGTGTCGCCGCCATCGCCGTCATCGGTGTGCTGTACCAGCTGATCGACAAGGGTGAACTGCCGTTCGTCGCCACCGCGCTTTCGGGCGCCGGTGTGTACGCCATCCAGCCCGTCGTCGCCTCGCTCGGCTTCGGTCTGATCGGCAACATCGCCATCAGCGCTGCCGCCTTCGTCCTGTCAGTCGCCTACGTCTACCCGGCGGTGCACGGTCTGCTCAAGACCGGTCTCATCAAGGCGATTCTCGACGGCGTGAAGAAGCTGGTGGAGAAGACCTACGACGAGCAGGACAAGGACTTCCGCAAGTTCTTCGCGCACGTCGTCACTCCGGTGGTCACCCTGATCGCCGCAGGCGTCGTCTTCTGGGCGCTGTCGTTCTACTCGCTGCCGTTCGCGCTCGTCGCTCTCTTCGCGGCGGTCACGGCGGTCACTACCTACGTCGGCGTCGGCGAAGCCTTCGACGACTTCCCGACCACGATCGCCACGAGCGTCGTGCTCTCCCTCGCGGCCGGGTTCGGTGGCTGGTACTTCTTCGCCGAAACCAGCCCGTACATCCTGTGGCCGTCCCTGGTCGCCCTGGTCGCCGCCACGTTCGCGGTGATTCTGCCGATCATCTACCTCGGCTTCCGCGCCGTGACGTTCCCGATCGCCAAGCCTGTCGGCGCCTCGCTTGCCGCCCTCAACAAGAAGGCGTACAACGCGGTTCGCGACCTGACCAAGTGGTGGGACAAGAACGTCATCGAGAAGACCTACGAGGACCGCAGCGACTACAAGGGCTCGTTCCTGCACATCTTCAACGCCGGCGTTCTCGCCCTCGGCATCTGGACCGCTCTGCCCCTCACGGCGGGCTGGCTGGGTCTGCCGGGCTGGGCGATCATCGCGGGTCTCGTGGCTTCCGGCTACATCGTGTACATGGTGCTGGGCCGCGTGCTGCTGTCGGTTGGCGTGGGAGCGGTCGGCGTCGCCGCTGCTGTCGCGTCCTTCGCCGGCATCACCTGGGAGCTCTATCAGGTCGACCCGTCCAAGTGGTGGCTCGCTGCGCTCGTCGCCGCGACCTTCACGAGCGCCATCGGTGTGGTTGTCGTCCCGGTTCTGCTGCTGGGCGTCAAAACCATCGGCGGCTGGCTCATCACCCCGGTCGGTAAGGGCTTCGGCGCTGTCTACGACTTCGCCTGGGCTCGGTTCGAGGTGATCTGGGACGCCTTCGTCTGGGTGTGCAAGTTCGTCAACAACTGGCTGTTCATGCCGATCATCCGGCTGCTCGGTGGCATCATCAACGCCATCGTCGACGCCTGGAACAGCATGTTCGGTCGCAAGTAAACGCGAAAACGCCGAGCGCTCGCAAGAGTAGCTAGCTAAACCGCGTGCGAAGGCGGGCAGGCATCGGGATTCGTCCCGATGTCCTGCTCTCCCTTCGTCTCCCAACTCTCCCTACTATATGCCGACATAATCCGTAATTCCCCGACACGATTTTGATAGGCGCCAAATCTTTCTACTATACGCCGACATAATCCGTAATTCCCGACAAGCCTTCGGATAGGCGTTCTTCGGCGTACCGGCTTCAAGCCAACCACCCTTTGGCAATGGTGCGTAGACGATTTTCGCGAATTCCGTCATAGCCAGATAGACAGCGGCGACTTTTTACGCCCCTGCCAGGGTTGCAGAATCATCCCAACCCCGGGTCAGCTCAACGTTTTGAGCCGGAACAGGCTTATCATACTGTATAGTAGTAAGATTTGGTCGCCTTTTGGCAATGGTACGTAGACGATTTTTGCCAAATGCGTCGTAGCCAGATAGACAGCGGCGACTCTTTGCAGCCCTGCACGGGTTGTGGAATCGCCACAATTCCCGGTCATCTCGACGTTTTCAGCCCGAAGATAGCTACCAAGCCGTATAGTAGTAAGATTTGGTCAGAATCATCCCAACCCCGGGCCAGCTCAACGTTTTAAGCCGGAACACGCTTATCATGCCGTATAGTAGCAAAAGTTTTGGGAGAACCGGGCGCGAGAGAGTGCGCGCCCGGTTCGGAAAACTAGTCGATGTCGATCACGATGGCGGTGGCGTTGTCCTTGGTGGCGTCCGCCAGAGCGTTGTCGATGAGCGCCTGCACGCGTTCTTCGACTGTGCCCTCACCACCGAGGATGGCTGCGATCTTGCTGAGCTCGCTGTAGTCAGTGAGCCCATCGGAGCAGATCAGATAGCGATCGCCCGGCTCGATCTCGATCGTCTTCTCTTCCCATTCCGGCAGCTTGTGCTCGCCGTTGACGCACTTGTGCAGCACGTTGCGGTACGGACTGGTGGCGATTTCCGCCTCGCTGAGCTTGCCTGCCTTCCACAGGAAGACAGCCACCGAGTGGTCTTCGGTCAACTGCTCGAGCACTCCGGCGCGCAGTCGGAAGAGCGGCGAATCGCCGGACCAGCCGACGTGCAGTTGGTTCGGGGCGACACGGCGAACCGCGGTAACTGTCGTGCCGAAGCGCTTGCGGCGCGGGTCCTCGGCAACCAAATCGCGCATGCGCAGGTTCGCGAGCGTGACGGCCGCCTCGAACCAGTTTGGTTGCTCGAGATCCGTGTCCTGGAATGCGCCGATCGCAGCAGCAGAAGCCTCCTCGCCGCACGCCATGCCGCCCATGCCGTCGGCAACGATGTAGGCGTCCCCCTTGAGCAAGAAGGCGTCCTCGTTGTTCTCGCGCCCGCCGATGTGTGTGCCACCAGATGCGGTGATCTTCATGCCGGTCCTCTTGAACTTCTCGTTGGATTTCCGCTTCGCAAGCAGAAATCGGAACACGTATCCGCCGACGACCAGCGCGGCGACAGCCACGAGAATCGCCGAAGCGGATGAGAGAAAACCGTTGGCGAACAGCGCCTGAAAAGCGCCGCTGTTTGCCAACAAACAATCGATGTTGCTCGTCATGGTCCGAACCCTTTCGTAAAACTGATTTTGCAGCAGTCGCAGCTGGGAACACCACGACGTTCCGTTTCCACACCATCGAGAAGCACGAGCAGCTCACCCGCATCAAAGTACAACTCCCACCGCTTGGCGGCTGGGCAGTTCAAACTTAGTAGCGGATGGGTGAGCGTTCTGGTCGTGAATTCTCGAAAAAATGCAGAAAGAAGATACAATCATGGTTGGCATATGTTCTGTTTCCAAACAAGCTTTTATGTCTTGGAACAGCTAACTTCTGCCGAAACCGAAATCGTGCTATTCACACATCGCATATTCGTTCATATCAAAACCGTTTGAACGAAACACCGGAAACCATAAATGAGTGTCGAACAATCAAATTCAGTCGTGCAAGTCGAGAACGTGCGAAAAGAGTTCGGCGCTTTCACAGCTGTTTCCGACGTGTCATTCTCTGTGGCACGCGGCGAAATAGTGGGATTGCTGGGCGCAAACGGTGCCGGCAAAACCACTCTCATTCAGATGTTGCTCGGACTACTCAGCCCCACATCCGGTTTGATCCGGGTCTTTGGAATGGACCCGGAGAAAGATCGAATCGCTATTTTAAAACGTGCCAACTTTTCATCCGCGTATATCGCTATGCCTTACAACTTGAAGGTGGTGGAAAACCTTGATGTTTTCGCAGGTTTATATCGCGTTAAAAATCCGAAGAAGAAAATCGACGATCTTTTGGAATTGTTCGGGGTCGCTCATTTGAAAACGCGCATGACAGGCAGACTTTCCTCAGGGGAATCAACACGCGTGAATTTGTGCAAGGCGTTGTTGAACGATCCGGAAATTTTGTTTCTCGACGAACCAACCGCGAGCCTGGACCCAGACATCGCCGATAAGGTGCGAAAACTGTTGACGCAATACAAGCGCGAACACAACACGACAATGATTTACACGTCGCACAATATGAAGGACGTAGAGGAGCTCTGCGACAGGATTCTCTTTGTCGCAGGCGGCAAAATAATTGCAGACGGAAGAACCGAAGACGTGCTCACTAAGTTCGAAAAGAGTTCGCTCGAGGAGCTTTTCATCAAAATAGCGCGCGACGGTGAAATCACCACCACCGGTGGCAATGATGAAGACGAGTCAAGTTCCCAATCGCAAACCCTGGACAAGGGCAACCTGGCTGCCGTGCGGGATGCAGAGCGAGGCAACACAAATGATTAGCTGGCCGGTTGTCGCCTCTCTGTGCAAAAGATACATCTATATTTATTCGAGAAACAGCTTCCGAATTCTCGACGTCACATTCTGGCCGGTCATGGATCTTCTCGTCTGGGGCTGGGTTTCAAACTACATGCTCTCAAATCAGAATGGCATTCCTCAGATGGTCACGTTTCTCGTCGGCTCGATCATCCTGTTCAACATTCTCTACCGAGCCCAGCAGGGCATAACGGTTTCCTTCCTCGAAGACATCTGGTCGAGAAACTTGTTGAACGTGTTCGCCGCCCCCGTACGAGCGTCCGAATTTATCGCCGCAACCTATCTAGTAGGTTTGACTCAGGCGTTAATGGTACTGGCGGTAATGGCAGTCGCAGCCGCTTCGATTTACAATTTCAACCTGAGCGCAATCGGTTGGACACTGATTCCGCTGTTTCTAAATCTTCTGGTCATGGGCTGGTGGCTGGGCATGTTCACCACCGCGCTAATCCTGCGTTTCGGCAATCAGGCTGAGGCTCTGGCGTGGGCGGTCCCTTTTCTAATACAGCCACTATCTGCGGTGTTCTATCCGGTTTCAATTCTTCCAAAATTTCTGCAACCAGTCTCGAATTGCATTCCGGCCGCGCATGTCTTCGAAGGGATGCGCGAGATTCTGCAAAAGAACCAGTTTCCGCAGGAGCACTTGCTCACAGCGACCGTTCTCAACGCGATTTATATGACGCTATCGGCACTGTTTTTCGCGTTCATGTTCAAAGAAGCGCGCCGCAAGGGGCTCATCAGCAAGTTAGTTTGCTGAAGCGCAAACTGTTTTTCTCAAAAGAAATTGGGCTGTCAAGCGCGAATAGTCGGCGACGAGGGGTAAGTAAGTCTTACCGGGATAGATTTTTATACTTGAAAGCAGAGGTGCGCAATGGCTAAACTCTCGAAGAATTTTTTGTCTGCATTTAAACAGTTCCTGTTGTCTCTGGTTCCATCAGACAGCGACAGTGCATGGGATGACTACCGGAAAGCCAGAGTTATGGCAGCTCAGCCGGTTCCAATTCGGATTCATACCAAGTAGATCACTTTAGTAGTTCAAAATCAGCATAGGGCTCAATAGCAATGCTAAGCTTAGGTACGCGTGTGCCGGCTCGCCAAGATTGGCGATGATTGCAAAGAAACGCTTACTAGCAACTGTTTCGAAAGGAATTATCTATGAGATTCAAAGTACTCTTGGCGACAATGCTAATAGCTGCAGCCTCGATAAGCGCGGTTGACGCACAGGATAGAACAGGTCTGTATCTGCGCGGCACTCAGCACCAGCGCGGCGGCGACGCAATCGCTCAAGAGACGGCAATCCTGTTTATCTACGACGGATGCAAGTGCAAGGCATACGACCAATCCAAGATTACAGCCCACGACACCTGCCAGGTCGAAGCCTACGGTCAAGCCACCGTGACAGCCAAGGCTGAAACGAAGATTCGCGCATTCGATACCACAAGAGTGATCGCATCCAACTCTGCAGTCATCGATGCAAACGGCAGTGCCAACGTTTTAGCAGATCAAAAAGTGACGGTCAACGCACACGGCAACGTCAACGTTAACGGCGAAGACGAGGTCGTGATCAACGCGGACGGCAACTGCACCATTTTTGCCAGAGACAAATCAAAAGTGACCGCCACGGGAAATTGCATCGTCATGGCGCTTGGGCAGTCAACTGTCACAGCGACTGGCAACGTTCACATCAAAGCTTACGATCAATCCAAAGTGAACGCGAAGGGCGAGTGCAGCGTGGAAGCCTGGGGTACGTCCGAAATCACGACCGAGGGCAAGTGCGAAGTCGAGGCTCATGACAGCACGGTTAAGGTCAACAAAGGCTAAACCGTTTCGCATCGCCACCATTCACGCGACAATCAGCAATAATCAAAGCCCCCAGTCGCAGGACCGGGGGCTTTCAATTTATGCTAGCGAAACGTTCCCGTTTCACACATCAATTTCCACTAAGCGATGGTTACATCTTTGCAGAGGTAGACATCCTGGATGGCGTTGAGAAGCTCAATACCATCTTTCATCGGCTTTTGGAAAGCCTTGCGTCCCGAAATAAGTCCGGTGCCGCCTGCTCTCTTGTTCACCACAGCCGTCATGATTGCTTGCTCGAGGTCATTGGAGCCGGATGCGCCGCCGGAGTTGATCAATCCAGCGCGACCCATGTAGCAGTTCATGACCTGGTAGCGAGTCAAATCGATCGGGTGATCGGTGGTCAATTCGGAGTAGACGCGTGAGTCTGTTTTTCCGAACTTCAATGCGTTGTAACCGCCATTGTTCTCAGGCATTTTTTGCTTGATGATATCGGCTTCGATTGTGACGCCGAGGTGGTTGGCTTGACCGGTGAGGTCAGCGGAAACGTGGTAGTCGACGCCGTCTTTGACGAACGCGGAGTTTCTGACGTAGCACCAGAGGATGGTCGCCATGCCCAGTTCATGAGCGCGGTGGAAAGCTTCCGATACTTCCTGGATTTGTCTTTTCGATTCTTCCGATCCGAAGTAGATCGTTGCGCCAACCGCAGCAGCTCCCAATTCCCAGGCTTGTTCGACAGCGCCGAACATAATCTGGTCGTATGAGTTCGGGTAGGAGATGAATTCGTTGTGGTTGATTTTAACGATGAAGGGAATCTTGTGCGCATATTTGCGCGAGATCGTTCCCAGCACACCATAGGTAGTGGCAACAGCGTTGCAACCGCCTTCGATAGCCAGCTTGATGATGTTCTCACCATCGAAATAAATCGGGTTCTTTGCAAAAGAAGCGCCGGCGGAGTGCTCGATGCCCTGGTCTACAGGAAGAATCGAGAGATAGCCTGTGCCTGCCAGGCGTCCGTGGTTGTAGATCGCTTGAAGATTGCGGAGAACTTGAGGATTTCTGTCGCTCTGCATCCAGACGCGGTCTACGAAGTCGGGACCGGGAAGATGGAGCGATTCTTTATCAACTTTAGCTTTATGGTTGAGGTAAAACGAAGCCTTGTCGCCAAGAGCTTTTTCGATACTAGACAATTCTGTCATGACTGGCATGATGCTTAATGCCTCCGATGGGGTCGTGTGTTAGCTGTCTAGCCGACCTGGTCGACTGAGCTAACGCAATAAACTACCAAGAAATCATCTTAAAGCGAACAATTCGTACGAAACTTTGAACAATTACCGCAACGCAACATAACAATCGCTGTCCGGCGGTAATGTTTTCTCCGCCAACCCCTGCTAGTGCGCGCCGCTTCCATCTACCGGCTGTGACAGCTCGAGAAGCACTCCGCAAGTCGCTTTTGGGTGGAGGAACGCAATCGAGGCACCATCGGCACCTGTTCGCGGTTTCTCATCAATAAGCTTCACGCCCTTCTCTTTGAGCTTCCCAAGCTCATCTTCGATATCATCGACACCCATGCAAATATGATGCAAGCCCGTTCCCCGTTTAGCTATAAACTTTCCAACAGGAGTGTCCGGGCTGAGCGGCTCCAGAAGCTCGATGTGCGTGTTTCCAACATCCAGTTTCGCCACGGTAACGCCCTGCTCTTCCACCACTTCGATGGTGATGCAGTCGAGCCCCAAGGTTTCCTTATAGAACTTGAGCGACTCTTCAAGATTTTCGACAGCAACAGCTATGTGATCGATGCGCACAAAACTTTCTCCCTGGTTGTTGGAACGGCTGGAACGGTTTATGGTCCAAAGCCTGATGCGCGCTCGAAAAACTTGTGAATGATGTTGAACTTTCTCAATTCGCTGAACTCATCGTATTCCTTCCAGGTGCTCATTAAACGCGTTTGGCGCTCAATCAACGTTACCTGGTCGAACGGCTGCCAGACCTCGCCTCGCCACTTCGGATCATAATAGAATTTGTTCAACGCCGTGGTGAGATTTACGGTTGTATCGACGTTCAATATAAAGTCCTGACCGTCGTCGCGAACAGGGAAGGTGTTGGCTTCGCCGGGCGGAGTGACCAGACCGCCGCGCGCTATCGCATGCGGTTCATTGAGATATGAACGTTTGCGATGAAACAGCGAAAATAGCCCAGCATGGGCACTTTCAACAGTTCCCAAGGTGAAGATACAAAAAAGTATCAAACTTGTGCAAATTCTAATCTTCGATCTTCGATTCACTCGTTATCTCGCTTCCAAGGGTCCGGTATCAAGTCCTGAGCCGAATTTGTCAAATACCATCATACGCCATAGTAGTCTCGTTTGCGCAAGAAAGTCCGTAACTTAAACGAAGGGCATGTCTTAATCGCTTGGCGTCTAGTAAACTGGGCACTTGTCTTAGTTCAGCCCTGGTTCTGGAGAACATGGTTATGGTAACGAGAAACGAGAAGCGCGAGATTTCAGCACGCTTGAGATACACGAGCCTTCTTCTTGGAATCTCATCACTTTCACTTTTATCAGCACCCGCATTCGCGCAAGCAGAGGACGAGAAATCCATCAGCGATCTGTCCTACGATCAGGCTCTTCAGAAGCTGATGGAGACTAAGCAAGAAAGCGACGCGGCTGCTAATTGGGAACGACGCCAGAAAAAAATTCCCAGCAACGTCGATCCGCAACGCTTCATTCAAGAAGAGATGACGAAAACCTCTAGTACGGTAAACCCGACGCAGGTTCAACCAATCAAAGTCGAAGGCGATCTGTCGCAAGCGCGAAAAGTCGGTTTGGGCGGCAAGCCCGCAGCGAACGATGGCTCCGACCAACAAAACGTCGGAGGCTGGACGGAGCAGGAACAAGCTCTCGCCCCGCAACAGGAGCAAGAGCAAGAAACTGCCTACACCGAAGCGCCCGTTCCGACGCCGGCAGTCCGAAAGAAAACTGGGGGCTTCACTACAGTCTTTGATGCCACATCCGGTGCCGGAGCGCAAACCAGACCGGTTGCAAATCAGTCGGACACAACCGCTGAAGAGTCTGATGCTCCCGGTGGCAATGAAACCGAAATCGTAGAAGAGGAGCAAGAGAAACCAAAGTCAGCGGCAGTAGTCGCAAAAGACGCAGTAGCCGTCTACAACGCCGCAGTTAAATTGCATCTTTCCGGAAAACTCGACGAGGCGGTCAGCGAGTACAGAACAGCACTGGCTGCCAATCCCGAGCTGAGCCAGGCACACTGCAACCTCGGTTTGATTTTCAACCAGCAACATGACTACGCCAAAGCCATCAGCGAATTCAACAAGGCTCTGGCGATCGATCCGAAAGACGCGATCACCTATAACGGTTTAGGCGCCGCATACAGAGCTCAAAAAGACCTCGACGGTGCCGTGAAAAACTGGAGCACCGCAGTTACGATCGACCCGAAACTGGCAACCGCTCACTATAACCTGGGCACGGTCTACGAGATTCAGAAGAACTTCGACAAAGCGACCGAAGCCTACGAGGAAGCGATTAAGAACGACTTCCGACTGGGCGAAGCGCATTATCGCCTCGGTTTGATTCTCATGAAGAAAAACCGCACGGAAGACGCAAAAGAGCAGTTCAACAAGGCACTTCAGGTATCGAAGAATGCCGAATACTGCGCCGATGCCAGAAAGCGTCTAGCCGCTCTCGAAATGCCGGCACCGACAAGATAGCGCCACTAGCGTTTTCGATATTTGAAACGGCATCCGTCAAGGGTGCCGCTTTTTTTACCACTATGGGCAACTGTCGCTTTTGATTCTGTCGACTACTCTCGTCGTGCTTTTATTCGGCACAAGGGCGAGAATTTCGACTCTCCCCCCATAAGACTCCACCACAGGAGTTTCAGCCAGGTCAGAGGGCTTGTAATCGCTCCCTTTGACGTGAATATTCGGTTTAGCCTCGGTCAGAAATTCGACGGGAGTATCTTCATCGAAAATGGTTACGTAATCGACGCACGCCAGAGCGGATAGAACCTCGGCGCGGTCCTGTTCACTATTAATCGGTCTTGTCGGTCCTTTAAGTTTCTGCACGGACGCATCACTGTTTATCCCGACGACGAGCAGGTCGCCCAGTGCGCGTGCTTGCTGGAGAATGCGAACGTGACCGACGTGGAGAATGTCAAAACAACCATTGGTCGTTACTACCACTCGTTTCGCCTCTCGCGCTTGCTTGCAGATCTCGGCAAGCTCACTTCTCTCAACCAAACGTCCCATCCCACTCTCCATTTCTTAAGACCGGTCTTCTGATCACGGAAGCTGACAATATCACAGATACGAGGTTGCGCGGATGGTTTCTCACAAACGGTTGAAACCGCTTGCAGCGGTTCCCACCCCATTCGGAACGCGCTGCTGGCACTGATATTGTGCGAGATCATCCTCAACGGTCTAAGGAAAGCTAATATCACAAACGCCACCAAAGCTGATGTGCTGCCGTTTTCGCCGGACTCATATTTGCAAATATCGAAATACCCAGGTTAGTAGGGATGTGTAGCGCCGGAAAACGTGAAGAAATTATTGAGACAAAACCGCATCCCCGACTCGCAAACGCTGTCACAATGAGCTCTCCCGGTCCCGACGCACCCCTTTGACAAGCCCATCTCTATTTAACGTATGGTGAGTAAATACATCCGCACTCCGCATCAAGCCAAGGACACACCCACCAACTTCGAGTTCCCCCCAGTCTTCCTCTGCTAATCAGGCTCCAACCGAGCCGGAATCACTAACGCTGTGACACCTGATTCGGTGCCAGGCGTTGACGCAAATTCAGTCGCACTTCGGTGCAGACTATCGTGTTTCGACATTTCCATTCACTCTCCTGAATTACGGAGACCAAGGTCATGAAACGATTCAACTGGCGCTCTCGCGACAGTCTTCGCATCTGCGTGGCTGCCGTGCTGGCGTTCTTCATCCTGGGCGGCGCCATCGTCGCCTTCCAGGCGCTTCGTCCGGCGAAACCGCCAATCATCGTCCGCATCGTTCCGTCGGACACGGACGAGATCACCGCGCACGGTGCCATCACAAAGGTGAAAGCGCCGGACGGCACTGTGCTGGAAGTGCACACGCCCTACCCCGACGGCAGTGTCGGTCACCAGTACTTCCGGACGGACGGCACGCTGCGCGAAACCAGGGAGCACTATCCGCAGCGCAGCAACTCCGACGAACCGGTGCTCAAGTCAAAAAGCACCTGGGCCGCCGACGGCAAAACTTTCGAGTACGGAGAGGCTTACAGACCGGACGGCTCGCTCTGGTTCTCACACAGGGACCTGCCCGACAACAAGCGCGAGGAGACCTTCTACTTCACGGGCGGCTACAAGTTCTCCAGCGCCACCAGGGTCAAGGGGCAGAGCGCGCTGGAAACGCGCTACTACCACCAGACCGGCAACCTGTGGGCCTTAGAGCAACACGAGCGCAACCAATGGGGCTCGTACAACGAAAAGGTTCTGTCCATCTACGACGCCTCCGGCAAACACAAGATGTATAAGGTAAACCAGGTCAGCGCCAACGAGACCGTCGACGGCTTCACTCCCAGCAGTTACGGTCGACTGGTAACCTTTTACAACGAGGACGGCAAGCGCACACACCGCCAGTGGTGCAACAACTACTGGAACTCCTTTCTCGGCTCGCAAGGCAACCTCCTGTCTGTGAGCGTATTCGACACGAACACCGACACGGTAACCAAAACCTTCGAGGTGGACGACGGCGGACAAAACGTCAAACTGAAGACGCTGACTTTCGCCTCCGGAGCAAAGAAAGTCTTTCGCGATTTCGGGAAGATGCGAACGGTTTCGCTCGAAAAATTGACCATTCAAGGACAGGTCAAGGAGCGGTTTCTGGTCATGGGAACGGTTTCGTACGAACTCGACGCCGGCGGCGTGCGGACCGATCACGACGACTCGGAACGCTTGTACGAGATCGTTGACACAGCACTCCTCGCCCGCAACTCGGGTGAAACCGACTTCCGCGACCGCCGCACCCAGTCTCAAGCCGAAAACCGCTCGGTCCTGGGTCCTCGCGACGACAGCGACCCGGTGAAGTGGTACCACAGACAGTGACGCACCCAGCGCCACGGTTCTTTTACAAGCCCGCAACAACTGCGGGCTGAATTCTTAACACATGCTCGGCGCCCCGATGGTGCCGAGCGCATTCGAGAAAGTGAGAACCCAACCATGATGGAAGCCATCTACAATTGGCAGTTCATCCGCTTCGCCGAGCCGGTCTGGCTCTGGCTGGCGACTGGACTGATTTTACTGATTCCGATGTGGAAACGTCTGCGGCCCGCGCTCGCACACACGCACACGGGCATGCATAAGATCCGCTCCTCGAGCTGGCC
Source organism: Candidatus Obscuribacterales bacterium (assembly GCA_965228855.1). Classification (GTDB taxonomy): domain Bacteria; phylum Cyanobacteriota; class Vampirovibrionia; order Obscuribacterales; family Obscuribacteraceae; genus JADYXR01. The sequence continues at coordinate 465,070 of CBDDIJ010000002.1, forward strand.
GACAAAGGTCTGCCTGGCACTCTTCGCCGGCACATGGCTGGCTATGACCGGCGCCATGATGAAGCCTCGCCTGACCCATCAAGAGATGCACGAGTACCTGGAGACCAGGGACTTCGTCATCGGCATCGACCGCTCAGGTTCGATGTACAGCGCCGACATCGAGTCTGCGGAGCTGCGCAGCGAGATCGACAATTTCGAGCAGGGCGAACGCGACAACGAGACGAAGCTTCGCGAGAAGTTTCCGACGCTGTACCCGTACCCGGCCGAAGATCCAAGCAAGCAACAGAAGGTGGAAGCAGGCAAGGTACAGCGCTTCCAGCTAGCACGCTACGCCGCGTACCAGTTCCTCAAATCGCGTCCCGAAGGTGACCGCGCCGCCATGTTCACCTTCGACGACGAACCCTACTGGTCCTGGCCGCTCGGCAAGGACATCAATGTAGTGCTGCGCAAAATTAGCGAGCTGTCGAAGGCATCCGGCGGCGGCACCAACTTCGACGGACCGTCCGGTTCCAACCGCCAGAAAGGCGCTTTTCAGGCGACCCTGGAGCAGTTCGATTCGCTCGGTCAGGCGAAGACGAAGGTGATCGTGTTCATCTCGGACGGCGATGCCGGAATCAATGAAGAACGGCATCAATACTTCGTCGACCGCATGAAGGCTGAGGGGTCGAACATCCACATCTTCGCGCTCGTCTGTGGTTCACCCTCGCAAATGACCAATTCGAGCACGCAGTCTCTGCGCCGGCTGGTCGAGGAAGTGAACCCGAAAGATTGGCGCGACGCGCAAGGCGAAGCAGTCGACGCAGTGATCTGGGCGGGCAACGGCGAAGCTATGAAGAAAGCCTTCGATCGAATCAGCGACCTGGAGAAATCCACGGTCGAACTCGAGGCAATCGAGAGCCACAAGCCGGTCGAGTCGGCGTTCGTGATGCTCGCCCTCGTGCTCGGTGGTCTGTTCCTGGGACTCTGCTACCTGTTCAGCGAGTCGTTCTAACTTCACTGGAGACATTCACATGAAATTCATTCGTAACTGGCTCTGGCTGCTGCCTGCGCTTGGCGCCGGCATCCCCGGCAGCCTGGCGGCGGTGAGCTTGTTTCAAGGCGACTTCGCAGCGGCGATCAACCGGGGGCTGGCAGCGCTGGTCCTCTTCGCCGTCGGCACCGTCGCCGCCGCGACCTTCTCCGGGGCGCTCAAAGCCTGGGCGGAATGGCTCGGAGACTCGCTTATCGCCATGTTCAACTTCCGCGCCGGCGGCATCGCGCACCATCTGTGGCAGGTGCCCGTCGGTCTAACCGCGCTGGCCGGTCTCTATGCCGGCTTCAAGCTGCACTTCAACACAGCGACGCTCATCCACGTTTATGTGCTGGTCGGCGCCGTGTCCTTCCTCGCGCTCTACGGCGCCCTCTATCTGCTCCACACGAAGTGGGCGAAACCGGCGTTCGTCGGGGCGGGAGTGGTGGTGCTTGCAATCGGTTTATACCTGTGGAGCTATCGCTCCGCGCAGGTCGACCTGTACAACGCCGGCATCGCCGCGATGGACCAGGGCGATATTCCGACAGCGGTAAAACTGTTCGACGCCTCGGTCGCGGCTTACAAACAAGAATCCAGCCGGTCCCAGCTCGCCAGGCTGATTCTGCCGGAACCGAATAAGGATCTGGAAGCACGCGCGCACTTTCACAAGGGCAACTGCCTGGTCAAGGCGCGCAAAACCAAGGATGCCGTCAAGGCTTACGTCGAGAGCCTGCAGTCCAATCCGGGCAACTGCTTCGAGGGCATCACCCTGGAGGAAGCGGCCAGTCGGTACAACGACGCGCTGCAAACCATGGCAAATCTGGAGAAGCTTTTCTCTTCGGGTCAGAGCGGCGGCAAAGCTACCGGCAACGGCAAGCAACGCGGTCAGGGTCAACCTCAGCCCGGTCCGTCGCGAGACCGCCAGCCCAATCCCGGCGCGGGACGTCAGCCCCGAGACACTCTGTAATTCACCACTAACCACAACCTCTCAGAGGAGGGTTTTACATGAATATGTTCGGACGATTCGTCGAATTCGAGCATCCGGAGTACGTCGCCTACTCCTGGCTGCCTGTGCTTCTCGTGGTGGCGATCTGCGTGGCGAGCTGGTACTCGCTCAAGCGCTTTCAGAAAGCCTACGCCAACCCCGAGCACTTGCGAAGCAGCACCCGCACTTCGTCTGTGGCGGGGCTGTTTGTCAAAACCGTCGGCTGGTCGCTCGTCACCTTCGCATTGTTCGCCGCGCTGGCCGAGCCGTTCGAGAAGAACGCCGCCGTCACCGTCCCACAGGGCAGCTTGCACGTGGTCGGAGCCTTCGACGTCTCCAAATCCATGGCGGCTGAGGACTATCGCTTCAGCATGCCGACGCGGGACGGCGGACCGCCAATCGGACCGTGGGGTTCACGCCTGCAGAAGGCGAAGACCGAGTTTACCGAGCAAATCTTCAAAGTGATCCCCGGCAACAAAATCGGGCTCGTCACCTACACGGCCGACGGCTATCCCCAGGCGCCTCTCTGCGAGGACTACGGGACTCTGCGCTATCTGCTCCACAACAGTGGATGGATGGGGATCGGCTCGGCACCGGGTGGCGGGTCCGACTACGTGCAAGGGCTCAGGCTGTCGATCCATACGCTGCGGCGCGACTTCGACAAAAACAAACGTCAGGTGATCGTGCTCTTCTCGGACGGCGGCGCGCCCACGTTCGACAATCAGGAGGACACCGCCAACTGGCAGAAGGAGCTTGGCGAAACGCTGGAGGAACTCAACGCGTTGCGCACCGCTTGCGGTGGCAACCTGTCAGTCGTCGTCATCGGAGTGGGCGGGCATCAGGACATGATGATTCCTGTCTACAACGAGCGTACCGGCGAGCGCTTCGATTGGTTTCCCCTCGATAAAGAGGAGAAGGAAAAAACCAAGATCGACGAAAGCGGTCTCAAGGAACTGGCCGCTAAGGTCGGGGGCACCTACGTCTGGCTGGACATCTCGGAAGCGACGAAACTGCCGCTCGACTGGGCGTCGGTTATCGGGGGTCAGAAGACCGTACAGGGCAAGCTTCCGCTCGCCAGCTTCCCGGTTGCCTTCGCAATGATCGTCGCTGCCCTGCTCATCCTGCGCGGGCTATTCCGCCCGGCTCACCAGATCGCCGCGCGACCGGTGCAAATCCGCAAGCGCCCTTGAAGATGTTTCGGAACTGAATTTCTTACAGGCGGAGTCGCGTCTGACTTCGCCTTCCTCTAGGTCGGGCGCCACCAGTCGTGGTGCCTATTTTCTCAACGGAGTTTTGATATGAACACGCAAATCACCGCCGCCGAATTTCGCTCGAAGGCTACGGGTCTCATCGAAGAGTGCGGCAAGCTCGTGGTCGGCAACAAGGACATCCTCGACCTGATCATCACGGCGCTCGTCTCCGACGGGCACGTGCTCCTGCAGTCCGTCCCCGGTCTGGGCAAGACCGTGATCGGCAACGCCCTGGGCGCCTCGCTCAAGGCGGGCAACTGGGGATTCTTCCCGTTCACCGCCGACCTCTTGCCCTCGGACGTGAAGGGTTCCGAGGTCTTCAACGAGAAGACCAAGGACATGGACATCAAGCTCGGCGCCATCCACCCGGAGCACAACATCTTCGTGGCGGACGAAATCAACCGTGCCACCCCCAAGACGGTCGGCTCGCTGCTGGCCGTCATGGAAGAGCGCAAAATCGTGATCGGTGACCGCACCTTGCCGATGGCGGACCCGTCACTCGTGATCGGCACGCAGAACCCGATCGAGCAGGAAGGTACCTACCCCCTGCCCGAAGCCATGCTCGACCGTTTCGCCGTCATGGGGCGGCTCGACTACCTGTCCACCGATGACGAGTTCAAGCTGCTGCGCAACGACGCCATCTACGACCGCGACCCTCAGAAAGCGGCCGGCATCCAGCCCGTGATCACGCCCGAAGACGTGATCGCCATGCGCCAGTTCGTGCGCTCCACGGTCACGATCACGGACAGCATGGTGCGCTACCTGGTCAACCTGATCCGCTCCACCCGCCCCGGTTCTGAGCAGTACGACAAGTACATGCCGAAGAAGCACTCCAAAGTGCTGCAGCTCGGCGCTTCGCAGCGTACGTCCAAGTGGCTGATGATCTGCAGCCGGGCCGCTGCCGCCATGCGCGGCTCCGAGATCGTGCAGCCCGAGGACATCCAGAAGATGTTCCTGCCCTGCGTCGGTCACAAGCTCATTCTGTCGCCCGACGTGAAGGCGCGCCAGAACGTGGACAACATCGAGACCGAGATCCTCAAGGACCTGATCAAGAGCGTCCCGATCGCGGCGTAAGTCAATCACCCAGAACCGCAACCTGCACCACATGCGGTGCAGGTTCAAACCGGAGGCGCGAACCAGCCGGTGAGAATCGGCTGTTCGCGCCTTTCGGTTGGGTTTGTTTCTAAAACCTTCTCTCTGAATGAACGGAGACAATATGTCGAACATCTTTTCGCGCCTCGGGCTCGGCGCAGACTCAGAGTCCCCGGCTTTGCTCGATGAGGACGTCGACGCCCGTATCGACGATATCCTCAGGCAATCGGGCGAAGGCTTCGTGGCAATCGGCTTCCGGTCTCGGTCGTTCCGCACCGGTTCTCGACGCACGATCTTCACGGGACCGTCCGGCGACTTCTACAAAACCGCAGAATACGTCCCCGGCGAGCACGAGCAGCGTCAAATCATGGGGCGTGCCACCGCTCGAACGGGAGGGCGACAGAAGGTCGTCAAAATTTGCCGCCCGGACGCGCAAACGACGGTCTACATGCTCGCCGACGTCAACCGCACGCTCGACTTCGGTCACAGCCGGGAGAGCAAGCTGCAACTGATGGCACGCTGCGCCGCCACCGTCTGTCTCTCCTTGCAGGAGACGCAGGATCTGGTGAAGGCGGCTCTCTATGCCAACGAAAGCGTGGCTTACAGCATGCCGCGCGCCAAGATTCCGAATCTGGCCGTCCGCCACATCATCCGCGAGATCATCGACCCGGTGCACTCGACCGGCAAGCTGGATTCCGGTCTCGAAGAGGCGCTTCGCATCGTGCCGGCCTCCGGTCAGCGTGAGGTCGTCATCCTGTCCGACTTCCTCAACACGACCGAACAGCAGTACCAGGCGCTCGCCGACCTCGCCCGCCTCAACAACGTGCGCGCAGTCGTCATCCAGGACATCCGAGAGCGCGAGCTTCCCGATAAGGGCGGCTTCATCCCGCGCCCGCTCAAAGTGTTCGACATGACGACCGGCAAACAAGTCACCTGGTGGCTCACCGAGTCGAACCGGCGCAAGTACACAGCCGAGTTCGAAGCGCATGAGGAAGCGCTCAAAGCATTTTTCGAAGAGAACCTCATCCGGTACGAAATCGTCCGGACCGACGATGAGGACTCGGTTCCCAAAGTCATCGGGTTGCTCAGCAGCCCTCCCCTTCTTAGCTAAGGAGATTCGTATGAAGAACAAAGCTCTTTACCTGGGCGCGCTCCTGAGCTGGCTTCTCATGCCGGTTCTCGCGCAAGCGCAGATCACTCCGCCACCACGGGCGACGCCCGCGGAAGTGAAGCGCGGCTGGTTCGAAAACCGACGCATCATGATCGAGGTCCGCACCGACAGCGCCTTCGCCCCCACAGGCGAAGGACTGCGCCCCGGAGCGCCCTCGACGTTTCCATTCGGCGAGCACTTCGGCATCCGCATCGGCAACGTCGTTCCGATGCGCGTCAACGTCTATGTCCTCAAACCGCAGCAGGGCGAACGCAAGATCGACATCGACTTCAATCCCCTGAAGGCTGGCCGCCTGTCTATCGACCCGAATCCGGATCCGGACTTCCGCCTCGTGTCGCCCCAACTGCTTCCGAAAGGCGAGACGCCGGTTTCCATGGCAGCCGCCAAAGAAGTGAAACTTCAACTCGGCGACAACGAATACGACGCCGAGCTGTATGAAATCCGGCTCTACGTGCAGACTATGCGCCAGCCCCAGCCGATGCGCTTCGCCATCGAGTTCGCCTACGCGGCAAGCGAAGTCAACGGCGCTCCGGACTGGAAGCGCATCTGGACGCCGGACTTCATCCTCTCGATGTCGAAGACCGCCGACGACGGTTCAGACCTCTCCGCCGGCAACACTAACTACGAGGCTCAGCACCCGCCGTTCACCGCCGGGCTGTTCTTCGTAATCCTGGGCACGATCTGGGTGATTACGCCAATCAGCTACATCGCCATTCGGGCGATTCGACGCAAACTCATGAAGGAGCGGCTACTCGACCCAGAGGAGCTTGCCTGGCTGAAGCTGGAACCAATCTTCGCATCCGCCCGGGTCGAAAACGGTTATCGCTTCAGTGAGTCGCAGGTTCGCGGTGTGGTGGGCACGGTTTTGCAGTACGTCGGAAAGCCGACACTCACCTCCCGACAGCTCGACTCGCTCGTTTACGAAGACGACGACGGCGAGTTGCTCATTGCGATTTTGCGACCGCTCCTCGAAGGTGTCATGGAAGGCAAGCTCAAAGAGCCGCTTAGCGCCGAAACCGGCGCGCGCATCGTCGAACGCATCGGTCAATTGATTCCGCGAGCATAAATGTTTTTCCCAGCAGGCGAATCATGGAAGCGGCGCTTGTTGCGCCGCTTTCCATGCCTGCTTATTGGATAGATCCTGATCATAGTGAGGAGCAATTGCCGCGGCTTTGCAGCGCGGTCCCTTTGCGTCTCACGATTTCCAAAGGAATTTCTGATGAAACCTTCCAAGATTCTCGGTGGTGGTATCACCGGAGCAATCGCGCTCCTCGTGACGCTCGCCGGGTCGAGCTTCGCGCAGACGCCGACGCCGGCCGCGCCGTCCATGCACGAGCTGCTTCAGGGAATGAAGTTCCCTCTGGCCGTGCCGGTTCCGGAGAAGCCGGATCCACTTCGATTGTATAAAGAGGCGATTGATACGATTGCAAAACAACACATCGCGCTGGCCGGCTACGCCGAGCCGGAAGCGACCCAGGTCGAGACCATGGTCAACGGTTGGTTGGGCCGACCGTCCCGGGCTCGCAAGACTAAGATGGACGCTTTTCTCGAGAAGTGGGGAACGCCGCCTCGCGAGCTGAAGACACTCGACGACGCCGATACGGCTATTCAAGAGGCGCTCAAAGACCTCGATTTCCGCTTCGACTCCTACCTCGTCCCCAAGGACGTGAAGCTCGAAGACAAGCGAATCGACAACACCAACATCGGTATCGGCGTCATCTTGAAGCTCGAGGGCATGCAGGAGCTGCTCAAGAGTCTTCCCCAGGATGCCACCGAAGAACAAGTCGACAAGGTGCTCGTCATCTCCGAGAAGAACTTCCTCTCCGCCAAGCCGGTCCGTAACAGTCCGGCGGAGAAGGGCGGGATGCTCGATGGCGACGTCATCAAAGAAGTCGCCGGCAAAGCCATTCTCGGGATGCAGTACACCGAGGTGATGAAGCTCATTCGGGGCAAGCAGGGCACCAAAGTCGATATCACTGTCGAGCGGGTGGAGAGCGGCAGTAAAATCACCAAGAAGCTCACCATCACTCGTGATGAGTACGAGGTTCCGGTAGTGACGTTGAAGCATGTCGGCAACGACGTCTGGCATCTGCATCTGGAAACCTTCGCTGCCCGCAACGCCGCCAAGGATGTGAAAGAAGCGCTGGACGAGGTCGTGAAGAAAGGCGGCAAAGCCCTGATCTTCGACCTGCGCGACAATGGCGGCGGCTTGGTCGACCAGGCAATCGATATCGCCACGTACATGCTGCCGGAAGGCACCATCGTCACGCAGCAGCAAAGGCTGTTCGGCGGTCCCGGTGTGGTCGAGACCCAGAGTCACGTCACCAAGCACGTCATGCTCGAGACTCGCCCGCAACCCAACGGGCAGTTGCCGGTAATCAAACCGCGCACGCTGGCAGTGCCAGCTGACATGCCCATCGTCGTGCTTGTAAACGGACACAGCGCCTCCGCATCGGAACTCGTGTCCGGTGCGCTCAAGTTCAACAAGCGTGCGAAGCTCGTCGGTACGCGCACCTTCGGCAAAGGCGTCGGTCAGGCGCTTCTAGATCTGCCCTATGGTCGGCGACTGCACGTCACTTCGTTCTACTTCTTGCCTGACGACCAGTTTACCGACTGGGTCGGTATCGAGGTAGACGTGGAGTCGAAGCTGGCCGACGATGCGAAGAAGGACACCCAGCTCGAAGACGCCGTCAAGGTCGTCACCGAGATGTACGAAAATGGCGTGCAGGAGCGAGCCGCCAACGCCAAACGCGAAGAGGAGATTCGCAAGCTCAATCGTGAGCTGTGGCAGAAACGCCTGGAGCGCCAGAAGGAGATGGAGGAAGCGCTCAAGAAGAAAGAAGCGAAGCCCTCGAAGTAACTCCGGGACTTCGCGCGCGTTGATTTCTCACTGACACGGGGAGCCGCATTCTATGCGGTTCCCCCTTCTCATAAAGGAAACACCTATGTCGAAACGACACACGTTTGCGCGCGCTACCAGGCGCGCCCGGGCTTACAACGCCACGCTGGCGTTGCGCGCCATTGGGCTCGGTCTCGTCGTGACGCCGATTATCGTATTGGCACTCTTCTGGGCCGGACGACCTTCACCTGTCGCACCGCCTCCACGTGTCGGGGTGGCACTCGTCTCGGAATTCGCCCCCAGCGCCACTGCCCAGGATCTGTCGAAGGTCTTCAAAGACGTCGCGCTGTCTACCGAGACGCGCTTCATCGAGCGCGACAAGGTCGTGCCCACGCTCGCGAGAATGCGCAAGGAGTACAAGGACGGTGCTCTGCAAAGCAAGCAGCAACTCGACCAGGCGCTCGTGGACTACCTCTCCACTCTCAACGACCGCTACGCCACGGTCATGTCGACCCAGGAATACATCGACCTTATGGTCGGTATGTCCGGGCAGCAGGTCGGCGTGGAGCTCAACTTCACCCAGGATTCGGCGACCGGCAACTGGGTTGTTCAGCAGATGGCGAAGGACGGACCTGCGGCCCAAGCCGGAATTCAGGTGGGCGACCTGCTGGTCTCCATCGAGGGCTACCATGTCGAGGAACTGAAGAAGATCGGAAACGTCGGGGAGCTCTCGCAGTTTCTGCTCTCGCAAGCGGGCGTTCTGGGCAGCAAAGCCAAGATTACGCTGCGGCGGGGAGGCGATGTTTTCGACTTCGAAGTCGAGCGCACTATCATCAAAACCCTCCCTGCCATCGCGGTCCGCGACATGGACGGCGGCTTCGACGAGGAGGCAGCGATGATGGGCTTTCCGAGCGGAATCTCATCGGACGGACAGTACATCAAGGTCAGCCACATGGATGGTGACAACTTCTTGAGAGAACTGGAAGGTATTGTCAACAAGCTGGTCGAAGACGGCGTTCCCGGTGTTGTACTCGACCTGGCCGATGTGACAGGTGGCAACGGAGACGTCGCCATCCAGGCAGCGGCGCTGTTTATCGACTCCGGCGTGATCGCTCACTGCATCAAAAACGTTGAGGGTGATGCCATCGAGATGAGCACCTACAGCGTTCGCGACCACAAAGTGTACCGGAGCGTGCGCGGTCCATTCCGCAAAGCACCTGACGGCAAGCTCGTTGCGGACGAAAGCGTCAAGGAGTCAGAAGAGGCTTTGCCCTGGAAAGCCGGCGTGTTCAAGGGCGAAGTGGTGGTGGGAGTCAACGGTGGCACTCAGGGAGCAGCGGAGCTTCTCGCCGGAGCCATTCAGAAGAACAAACACACCATGGTCGTCGGGACTGACGTGACCTTCGGCAAGGGCATGACGGTGACTTACTTTCCGGTTTCGCCGGATCACGTCGTGCGATTCTCGACCGCGGTCTACCTGCAGCCTGACGGAGCGTCAATCGAAAAGCGAGGCATTATGCCGAATGTCGGAGTCCAGGAATTCGAGTACAATCGGGCACTGATGCAGGTGCTCGAGCACCGTCTGCGAATCGTGCCCTACCCGACGGGACCGGTCAAGCCTGGAACCGGCAGCGACAAGTAGTTTGAACGCGACACTACGGGCGGTGCCGAGGACGCAATCGCGACCTCGGCACCTTTGCCCCTCTCCGCTTTGCTACTATATGATCTCATGGCACCTCGCTACTATATGATCCCATGGAATCAAAATGCTCAGAGCCGTGATGGTGATTGGGTTTTTAGAAACGACATGCGCCAGACACAAAGCGTTTGTCTACGACTCATTGACGCTTTTCCGAAAATCCGTCGCTCTCTCGTAGACAGAGAACGACACCACTCTCGGTGGCAGCAGCAATATCTGAGACGCACCGAATTCGCCCCTTCAATAATATTTCGCAGGCTTGGATCTTGAGAATATCAACGTGCTTAGCACTAGCCTCGCGAGCCTCAAGATGCTGTAAACACGTCAACATTAGAGGCTTTCTATCTTGAAGATGTAACCTCTTGATTACTTTACTGGTTTTAAGACCCTTCTGAACATTACGTTGCTTGTACACCTCCCTCTCTTATTGCACGTATCGATCAGGACGCAAAACCTCACGCACGACAACTGTTTCTGTTCACGCTCGATTTACCGATCGCAGCGTCCAGAGCCGTTCCCTGATCGCGTGTACTTCATTGGCTCGACGCCCGGACAGCAGTTGCAAAACCGGAGGTTGGTTTTGCTGTCTGGCTCGTCGTCCTAACCGAAAGGAGCACCTATGGATAAACCGCAAGCTCAACCCGGTCTCGGCTGGGTCGAACGTTTCATCGGCGGAAGCAAGCAAGCCGAAGCCGCGTTCATCGCGCAAGCCATGAACGATATTCATGTGGTCCAGCGCCGCAACCAGAAAACCGGTCAGGCCGAACGTGCTGCCCGCGCTTTCCACGCCAAGATCCAGGCCGGCATCACCAACGCCGAGTTCGTGATCTTGCCGGATGCGCCTCGCGAGCTCGTCTCGAAATTCATCGTGCCCGGTCGCCGTTATGCAGCCAGTCTGCGCTTCTCCAACGCGTCGGGCGTCATTCAGCCTGACACGAAGGGCGACCTGCGCGGTCTGGCTGTCGAAGTGAAAACCGAAGATGGCGTTCAACACTTCCTCGGCACCAACGGCGCCGGCTCGCACGCTCGAGACGCGCGTCAATTCATCGAGTTCGCCAAGGCGGCCTCCGGCTCGAAACTCCTGATGTTTCCTCGTCTTCTGTGGAACGTCGGACCGTTCGAGATGGTGCGCATGCTGCGCACAGTGATCGGTCAGGTCAAACGCCCCATCGCCAGCCTGGCTACCGAGAGCTATTTCAGTCGTTCCGCATTCGCGTTCGGCGCCTACGCTCTCAAGTTCCAGTTCACTCCGCGCGAGAGCGTGGACGTGAGCACGGCCAAGTCGGACTCGTTCCTGCGAGACGACCTGGTGGAGCGCCTTCGCCGCGGTCGCATCGTCTTCGACTTCCAGGTCCAGTACTTCTCCAACGAGAAGGAAACCCCGGTCGAGGACGGAAGCGCGATCTGGCCGACCCGGCTCATCACCATCGCCCAGCTGATCATCCCTCAGCAAGACCTGCTTTCCGAAGACGCGCTCGCGGCTCAGAAGCTGGTCGAGGAGATCGAATTCAGCCCGTGGAAGACCCCGGGCTTCATCAGGCCTCTGGGCAGCCTGAACCGCGCACGCCGCTCCGTGTATCGGGCGAGCGTCCAACTCAGGAAGGGACTCTGAGTCTGTAAAGACAGGGTTCAGCAACCGCACTCCGGATGCGGCAGGCCATGCCTTGCCGCGTTCGGGATGCCGCGCAGTCTGTTTAAACCTCGATCCCAAACATCCTACTACGACGAAGGATTTCTCATGAGCGACAATCCGATTCAAAACGGTGCAGAAGGCACCCACGGCGGCGACTCCCGACGATGCCCCATGCATCAGGGCGCCGCACCGGACAACACCACGGGCGGTGCCGCAGGCACGCCCACCGATCAACAGAACGAGAGCCGCTGTCCGTTCACGCGCGCGAAGAACAAGCTCGGAAGCCTGGTCTGGCGTCCCGACTCCAAGCGCGTCGGCATCGGTCTGTTCGAGTACATCTTCCTCAACGCGTTCTATTACCTGATGGAAACGGCGAACCGGGCCCTCTCCCGCAACCCGTACCGCAAGGTCTCCTGGGACAAGTGGCCGGCATCGCTCGCACAGCTCTACCTGCTGGCGAAGATCTGGTACAACCGCACCAACGCGATCACCGACCCCTACGACTACGCGGCCAACGACACCGTGGAACTCGGCAAGCCGCCGGCTTCGGTGAAGGATAACATCGCGACCGACGGCACCTGGGTCTCGGACGACGAGAACCCGCAGATGGGCGCTGCCAACACCCGCTTCGGGTCGAACATTCCGCCCAAGAAAGTGCGCCCGGACGTCGAGAACATGACGCCGTCCGCTCGCGAAGCCGGCAAGCTGCGCTGGCGCCGCATCGACCCCGAGACAGGCAAGGAAATCACCGTCTACGCCATGATTCTGAACGACATGGCCGGCGGCTGGATTCAGTTCCAGTTCCACGGCTTCGGCGGCAACACCATGCGCGACCCGGTCAGCGTCTGCCCGCACATCATGAAGCGCGAGCCGCACGACAACTGGCCGGGTGGTGAAGCGAAGATCGATCGCACTTCGGTCGATCACACTCGCATCACCGACAACGGGCGTCCGACGCCGATCAACGAACGTGTGCAAGCGTGGATTCAGGGCGAGATCTACGGGACGTCCGAAGAAGAGCTGAAGCCTCTGCGCGCCTTCAAGGGCGGGCTGATGCTTATCGAGGACGACGGTCGCCTGCCTGCGGACCCGAAGCGTCCGGGCGTCGACCTGACGGGCTTCAACAACAACTTCAACCCGCTGCTCAGCTTCCTGCACTGGCTGTTCGTCAGCGAGCACAACGCCATCGCCGCTTACTACGCCTCCTTCCATCCGGATTGGGACGACGAGCGCCTCTTCCAGATGGCTCGCCGCACCAACATCGCGCAGATTGCTCGCATCCACACGATCCAGTGGACCGAGGACCTGCTCCAGCACCCGGCTCTGCAGATCGGCATGCACACCGACTGGTACGGTCTGATCGGACCGCGCAAGAAGATGTGGCTGATGCGCATGTGCCACCGCTATCCCTGGGTGGAACGCCTGACTCGCCGCCTGCGAAGCAGCGACCTTCTCTTCGGAATGCCCGGCTCCAAGTGGGATCACCACGAGGGTCCGTACCAGGTTCCGAAGCACTTCCGCATGGTCTATCGTCTCCACGAGATGATTCTCGGCGAGACGGAGATTTGCGAACCGGGCACGGATCGGCTGATCGAGCGCGTCAAGCTGCTCGACTTCGTGATGCACAACACCCGGGCGCAGGTGCAGAAGTTCGGATATGAAACGCTCGCCTGGTCGTTCGTCCGCAAGTCCTGCGGCGCGCTCGTTCCGCACAACGTCGCTCGCGCGATGACGCAGTTCGAGAACCAGCAGGACGGAACGCTCACCGACATTTGCGAGCGCGACATCTTCCGCGAGCGCACCGACGGCACCGGCACCTACAACGAATTCCGGCAGTCGGTCGGAGAGCCGCCCGTCACGAGCTTCCTGGAACTGACCGGCGGCGACGCCGAAATGGCCAGGGAGCTGTCGATCAAGTACGACGGCGACGTGGACGCAGTCGACTCGGGCATCGGCATCCTGGTCGAGCCGAAGCCCGCGGGCTTCGCGCTGGGCTTCTGCCAGTTCTATCAGTTCGTGCTCAACGCTCCTCGTCGAGTGAAGAGCAACCGTCACCTGACCGAGCTGTTCACCTACGAGTACTACAAGGAGGGCATGAACTGGGTCGAGCACGGTGGTGGCATGCTCGGTGCCATGCATCGTCACCTGCCCAAGATGCGTCCGCTCATGGAAGGCGTCACCCGTGCGTTCGCGCCCTGGAAGGATACGGAAACCTTCCCGCATCGCCAGCTCCAGGAGTTGCACACTCACACGGCCAACGTCTTCAAGTCCGACATGGCCACCCTGGGTCTGGGCATCCTCACCGCGATCGCCGCGGTCCGGACGGGCGCGGTTCCGCTTTCAACCGCGGTACTGCTGCTGGTGGCAATCACGCTCATCCCCACAGCGCTCACCGTGAGGCGTATGGCTGCGATGCGCTTCCTTCAGCTCTGCTGGAAGAAGTGCTATACGGACAAGCGCCACTTCATGTTCGGCACGCTCGAACGCGCTGAGAACTCGATGAACAGCGCCGCCCGCTTCGGCTGCGCACATGCCGTGGCGGTGACTTACATCTCGCTGTTCCTGGCCTGGGTGTTCTTCGCCACACACCCACTCACATCCGTCCTGCTGCTTGCCGTCGCCGTCTCCGGACTGCGGGTGCGCAAGTGGTCGAACGCATTTGCGCACGACGCGCAGGTGCTCAAGATCGCGCTGCGCAATCGCATGCGCGAAGAGGGTGAAACACCGGCAATCGTCGAAGAGCTGCCGGGCAACACGCACAAGCAGAAGCGCTCACGCTTCCTGTCGGTCAGCGGAGCTTCGACATTCGACCTGTCCTCCACGCGCATCTATGCGCAGGATGGCAACGTCGACATGGCGGAATTCGACCTGATGTGCCGCATGTACGCGCCCGGCCGCGACTACTTCACCAGCTACGACTTCGCTCGTATGCGCGAGGGCAACAGCCATCGCGACGCCGACGAGGGTCGTGGCAACTGGCTGTCGCGCCTGTTCGGACGCCTGTCCGCCAAGCGCACTGCCGACCAGCTCATGCTCCAATTCGGCGACCGCATCGTCGAGGAGGACAAGAAACTGGTGCCCGCCATCAGCCATGAAACTCTGCTGCGCTTCTATCAGGGCGCCGCTCAGCACGATTGGCATCGCGAGCAAACCGAGGGCGACATCGACCCGACCTCGGCGCACTAAACTGCGGGGCGGAAGATCCGGATTACATCCGGGTCTTTCGTTCCCCGATCTTTTCTACTATATCAAACAGGACTAGCAAAGTTCCAAGACAAAGCCATCAACAGCCCTTTCGGAATACCTAGCCAGCTGCCACACAATTTTGTCTATGACCCGATGACGGTTTCGGGAGAAAGCGTCAACGCCTCGTAGACAGCCACCCGGTTTTTGACATGCGGAATCCGATAGAGTCGCCCGAAAGCGCTACCGACATGAGGTCCTGAGTTTCGAAACGAATACGCTGGTATATAGTAGTTATTTTGCGAAAAAGGAACCAAGAGGTTTAACCCTCCTGGTCCCAGTCCTCATGCGACTCAACGGTTTGAACGATGAGTGCGCACTTGAAAAAACTTAGTCGGAGCCGCCACCGGAGTTGGTATCACCACCGAGACGCTTGAACGAATCGTAATAGCGCTTGAGCTCAGCGAACTCAGCAGCCATTTGCGTCGCGCCCTTGCCGGACGTGACGTCGTTTTCGTACTCCTTCGCGACCTCGACGAGACTGCGGCCGGCTTGGCGCAGCTGAACATCGGCAGCGATACAGTTGATCAGCGCCAGGCGACGCGTGAACAGCTTATCCGTGGTTGCGCAACGATCGCCGCCGATTTGACGCTCGAGCTCCTCGCATTCGACCACCGCCTCGCGCAACGTGGCGAGCACCTCGCGGCGCAGAGCCTCAGCGGCAACGAGTTCGGAATACACGACGATGCGCTGGCTTTCGAACATCACACGAGCGCGTTTCTGACGCTCCTGCTCGTCCTTCATCGCCTTCGGACCGGCGTATCCACACGTGCCGGGCGTGCCATCGAGCACATTCAGCAACCGATTGGCATACTGACGCTCGTTGACCTTGCCCTTCTCACCGCTCCGAAGCGCGTTGGCGGCTTCTCGAGCCTTGCGCACAGCGATGTCGAGAGCGCTCAGCAAGTCTGAGAGCTTCTGCAGCGCTGGATGCTTGTCGTTGACGGTGTCGAGGAAAGGTTGAGCCGGGCAGACCCGCATCTCGTCTCGCTTGAAGTCCTTGCCGATGGCAGCGGGAGTGACAACCCCCTCCAGCGGATAGAGCTGCTGAAGCGAGGACCTCAGATCCTGATTCCCGAACGAATAGGTCCGCAACGACTTCACGAATTCGGCGACTTCGGCGAACGCGCCCTTGAGCGCAGCCAGTGAAGCCGAATCGCGATCAGCGTCGACGCGATTGGGAATGGAACCTTCTGCGAACATCGGGCGCCGGCGGCGGATTTCCTCGGCGCGCAGAGCCGCGTTGACCAGGATCGGCCGAAGCCAGGCATCAGCCGAGTGACGCTGTTCGCTGCTCGCCTGCTCAACGACAAGCTTGATCGCTTCGAACAGATCACGCTGCACATTGCCGAGACGATCGCCCATCGAATAGAAACCGAAAAGGAGCGATTGCGCCAGAATCAGCGCCTCACGCCGCTCCACGCGGAGAAATTCGAGACCCTCGGGATTATCCAGATTGGACTCGATTCGAGTCGTCCAGGCGCTCGCCTCCGTCTGCTGGAGAGAACGCGTCACTCCTTCGGCACGCCTTGTGATATCGGCGTCGAGTGCCAGCGCTTCTTCCATCATGCGTTCCAGCGCTTGCAGCGCGGGAGGATGAATTTCTTGGACTGGGGTTTGGTACATAAGTCTTGTCTCCATGCCTGAGAGGTTAATGGCGAGGGACGTAGCTCAGGCGCGCTCCCACACCGGATGTCCGCGACAGGCAGAGTTGGAATTCCCCGGCTGTCGTTGTTGTGGACGGTTTACTTCTCCAGAATTCTGCTCACCGAAAAGCTCTGCCACGGACGATCCTCAGCGACTGGAAGTCAGCTCGCGTCATAGGAAATCGTGCACAGCAGTTTTGTTTAGCTTGGTTCGGTATTGGAAAAGAGAAGTAGATGAAACCTAAACGATCTCTTGTCAACATATCAACAATAAGCCCCTTGCATGAATTCGCTTTTACCAAATCCTGCTTTCGGAGCTGCCGCTAACGCGTCTTCTTTCTTAACATGCGACAGTGCCGCTCGGTCAATGCCACTGTATGTGATACCAGACCAATCACGTTTTCGTCTGCATTTTGAAAAACGGAAGCGAGCAGTTAATGTTGTCAAGAAGATTAAGATTGACAGGTTCAGCGCTGACAGCCACTAGGATAGTCACAAGTTCAATTCCCGCCTGCAACTGAGCTAAAAATATGCATCATCACCATACCCAGATGTCGCCCGGTCTTCGGAATTTCCTATATGTCTGCTACATGGTCGCATTCGGTTTCGCCGCTTTCACTGTGTTCTTCATGGCAAAGGAGACGGAAACCTGGCTTCCCACGCATGGTGTGGTTCAAAACAATACCGTCGAGAAGCGCACCATCGCCTATTGCGTCGGGAAGAAAACCTTCCGAACCTCGAACGAAAACCTGCTCAATATGCTGGAACAGAAGATTGGCATGCAGATCCCATACAGCCGTCCCGGACAATCTAAGCAAACGTGGAACGGCGTCGACCCTGAAATCGGCCGCTCTGTCACGGTCTACTACAACCCCCAAAATTCAGCAGAGGCAGTTGTGCTGCCCGGATGGTCCGGACCGGTCGTAATCGTGGGAATATGCACAGCTATACCCCTGTTTCTTATGGCTTGGCTGTCGCTGGTAGGCGACTGGGACGTTTCGCCCTGCTTCGGCGACGACGATTACTAACTCTGTACCAATATATAGGATCACAAGAGGACCAATTTGGCTGCGCCACGGCGAAAGGTTCAAAAACTCAAGCACACGAAACTCCTATAGGTTGCAAAGCGACCCTGTTTACTCTAGGTTCAGAAATCATGTTTGATACTTGAACTAAACCTTCAACCTCGCCGCACTTCTGTATCTCGCTGAATTCGCCAACTGTTCCGAGCTTGTCCAACCAGGTTCGGTTTATGCTCGCCTGGAACAGCTCGGAACCGAAACAGAGTGCCGCCCCCATTCATACCTCACCTGGAGTCCTATCGTGAAAATCGCTATCTTGCTGGTTCTCGTGGTCATCGCACTGCAGCTGTTTTGGAACGGTCGCCGTCTGCTCGCTGGGTGTGCCAACGTTCGAAACCTGCAGCAGAAGAACGCTTTCGTAGAACAACTCATGACGAAATTCGGCGAACAGCGCGAATTGCTGAAAGAGTTGCATGCATCCTTCCACCTCGCCTACCGCGATGAAGACAGCCGCACCAAGTGGCTGCTCGTGGAGCATTGGAAACAGGATGCCGTGAAACACCTTTGCGAGTTCGATTTCGCGGGCGCACTGGCACGTATGACACACGCCGTCGAGCAAGCCCGGCGTCTCATCGAAGACACTCAGAGCATTTCTCCGAGCATCTCCGTCGGTCACGTGCGCGCGTTTCTGGAACGTCAACGCCTCGGCATGTCGCTTAAAGGCGCACCGCTCGAGTTCGTTTAAACCCACCGCAAGAAGCCGCATCCCGGGCTTCTTGCCTAAAAAACCGCCTACTACGCAATGTACTAACTTCATTTCTGAAAAATGCCTTGCTCACTGAGGTCTGGACATGAGCAATAAAAAGCTGAACACTTTGTCTATCCACGAATGACGCATTTGCCGAAATCCGGCATTGTCAGATAGACAAGCGAATTCGAGGGCGATATTTTTGGCAAGTACAAATCTACCAATATCTTGCATATTAATATAGTCAATTATTACTTCAATCCTTTATACCGCATCACGCAACGCTCACAGAAGACGGCCAAAAGTCAGCCTCGCAAAACTCAGAAATTTTTTTCAGCCCGATTATACTTATCCTTATAGTAGCAAAGTTTTTTAAAGGCTCGGTTCAGAAAGGGGGTTCCTTTCCAAACCGAGCGAAACCGGGATTGAACCCGTGCGTCAGCCGCCGATGACCTTGGCCTCGATGAAGCCGAGTTCGGCGAGCTTAGCCGCGATGACGCGATGGCGACCGTCTTCGACGTTATAGCCACCGCCCGCACGCGGACGCAGAACAACACGAACCATTTCGCGGCCGTCCTCGAAGTCCTGGCGCATCTGCTCGATCTGACCGAAGTCGCGGTCGAGCAGCTTCTTCCAGGTGCTTTCGGAAACGTACACCTCATCGAGGCGGACGAAGATGGTATCGTCAGCGGTCGCCTCTTCGTAGAAGCGATCGCGCTTGTAGGACTTGCCCATGGTGCCTCCTGATAGGAGGGCCAGGTGCAAGATTGGAAATGAATGGAACCTACGAATCGACAGCCGGAGCTGCTTTCATCGCATGCTCACATCCGGGCATTCGTCTGAACGCCCTTCTGCACCGGCCCTACCGTATCTTCGGCATGGGATGTCCTCCTTTGAGTTCGGTCATATAGAACCTTGGGTTGAGGGTTTCGGTTTCGCACAATCCGGCTCCGCACGGAAGATGGCGACAGTTACCCGTCGTCACCCTTCCGTGCAGAAACCGAATCACGCAGCCGGACTGCGCTTACTCGCTCTCGCCGTCCCGCTTCGCCTCTTCCTTGCGGCGGCGATTGGCGAGGACGTGATTGCTGGCAGCGAAGACGATGAGCAGCATGAACAGAGCGCAGCCGGCAGCGATTGCCACCGGGTTGCTCGTCCAGTCGCCCTCGCCGAACTGCTTCTTGGCGTCGTCCTTGACGGGCGCCGTCAGCGGGTCCGGGTGGTTCGCCTTCAGCAGCTTGATGGCTGCGTCGAGCTGTTCGTCGACCTTGGCGCCCGGCGTACGCTCGACCACGACCTGCGGGGGGATGCCCTTGTTCGACAGGTTGTAGCCGGACGGCGTCAGGTAGTCCATGGTCGTGATGTACATGGTCCCACCCGGAGGGATGCCACCCGAGATGTAGCCCACGCCCTTGCCGTAGGTCGTGGTACCGAGGATGGTGGCGCGACCGGAGTCCTTGAGGGCACCGGTGACGATCTCCGAGGAGCTCGCCGAGCTGCCGTCGACCAGAACGACCATCGGGACCTTGTAGAAGTCCGTGATCAAGGTGACGATCTCTTGCGGGGCGCCCATGAAGTCATGCTTCAGCGGAGCGATCGTCTCGTAGCTCTGGTGAGTGACCATGCGGCCCTCACGCGTAGTGCTGTTGACGATGGTGCCCTTCTCCATGAAGATGCTGGCCACCTGCAGCGCGATGTCGACGACGCCGCCGGGGTTGCCGCGCAGGTCGAAGATCAGCCCATTGAGATGCCCACCGGAAGCCATGTGCATCTGCTGCAGACCGCGGACGAACAGCGGGAAAGCCTGCTCATCGAACTGGGGAAGACGGATGTAGCCGATGTTACCCGGCATGACATTGACGACGACCGCAGCATCGGCAGCCGGCGCTACGGTGAGAACTTCCTTGTACTCCTTGCCGTTGCGGCTGAGCACAAGTTCGATCCTCGCGCCGTCTTTGCCCTCGAGCAGAGCTTCCGCGTCCTCCTTGCTGAGCCCCTTGAGCGGCTTGCCGTTCGCGGAGATCAGGTCATCGTACTTGTGGATGCCCGACTTGTAGCTCGGCGTTCCCCAAGTCGTGTAGTCGACCCGGTAGGAGCCATCCGGCTTCTGGACGATCCAGATGCCCAGGTCGGAGATTCCGGCCTCGGCGTTGGCGCGCGCCTTCTTGATCTCGGTCGTGGTGATGTACTTCGTCCAGGGGTCGTGCAGGCTGCCCAGCATCTCCTTGAGAGCGTTTTCGAGCTCCTCGGGAGTGGTGAGCTTGCCCTTGTACTTGTCCTGGTACTTGTACCAATCCGCCAGCCGATCCGGGTCGTGGTACGACTGGGCGACCTGCTGCCAGACCTTCTGATAGACGGTCTCGAGCATCTCGGGCGTGGGCTTGCCGGGCGCGCCCTGATTGCGACCGAAGAGCTGCTGGATCATCCGGGGGTCCGTGATGATCTGCAGTTCGCCGGGAACCTGCGGAGCGACCACCGGAGTGTCCGGCTTGGCAGGCGCGGCGCTCGGCGCAGGGGTAGTTGGCGCCGTCGTGGGGGCGGCGCTCGGAACAGGCGTCGGCGCGGGCGTGGGCACGGCCGGGGTCTGCGGGGCAGGAGCCTTGGGGGCTCCGGAATTCGGGACGACATCCAGCCCCAGGAAGGGATGGGCGGGCGTAGCTTTCGGCTCATCGGCGACGGAGTACGTCGCGCCAGTGACCGCGAGGAACGCCAGCATCGTCGCGCTGACGATGATTTTTCTTACCGACATGGTATTGTCCTCAAGTTAAAGTTGCGGCAAAGGCGCGACACCACATCTGGTATCGCGCCTTGCCTTTGTTGAAACTAGAAGTCTTACTTGGTCGGCGCCGCCGGAGCGGTGCCGGTGCCGTTGCCGCTGAGCGCCTTCTTGGCCGCGTCGAGTTCCTTCTGGAACGCATCGACATTGGCCTTGCGAGTGTCCTCGCTCTTCTTGGCGTGAGCTTCGGCCTTGGTGACCGCATCCTGGACAGCCTTCTTGGCGGCGTCCAGCTGCATGTCCTTGGTCGGATCGACGATCACCTCATCGGGGTTGGTCACCTCGATATCGGGAATCACGCCGACCCAGTCCATGGGCACACCACCGGGGAGGAACTCGAAGGTGGTGACGTGGATGTTGCGGTCGAACGGCAGCGGCACGACCTGCTGGCCGACGCCCTTGCCATGCGACGTCTTGCCGACGATGACGGCGCGCTTGTTGGCCTGCAGGAGCCCCGAGAGAATCTCGGAAGCCGAAGCAGAGCCTTCGTCGATGAGGACAGCGATCGGCATGTCCTCGGGAACGATCATCTCCTCGCGTTCACCGCTGACCATCCCGATCTTGCCGGGCTGCGCGCTGGACTTCATCAGCTGGAGAGCGAACTCCGGCTGCAGGACGGTCTTGGTCTCGACCATGGCGTCGCCACGGCGCTCCTTCATGGTCAGCAGGGTGCCTTCCTTGAGGATGAACTGACCGACCGTCTCGACGGCATCCAGGCGACCGCCCGGGTTGC
Organism: Candidatus Obscuribacterales bacterium; assembly: GCA_965228855.1. Lineage (GTDB taxonomy): Bacteria > Cyanobacteriota > Vampirovibrionia > Obscuribacterales > Obscuribacteraceae > JADYXR01. The sequence goes on from CBDDIJ010000002.1 coordinate 486,916, forward strand.
CGCGCAGGTCGATGACGATGCCCTTGCCCTTGGCGGCGTTGGTGAGCGCCTCGTACATCTCCTTCTCGACGAACCGGCTGGACCAGTCGTTGAGCTTGATGTAGGTGATGCCGTTGCCGAGGTCCTTGACCTTGGTCACCTTGGACACGACCTGGGCGCGGGTGATGTCGATGGTCTGTTCGACCGTACCACCCTTGCCGTCGTCGCGCGTGACGGTGATCTTGACGACGGTGCCCGCCTTGCCGCGAATGGTCTTCACGACATCGTCCAGGCTCTTGCCGTTGACGTCGGCGCCGTCCACCTTGGTGATCCGGTCACCCTTCTTGATGCCGGACTTCTCGGCAGGACCACCTTCCATCGGCTCTTCGACGATGATCGGATGGGCGTCCGAAACCGCTTTCAGCGGCTCGAAGATCTGCTTGAGCTGTTCCTTCGTGGCCTTCTCGCCGAGCTTGCGAGCCTGGAGGATGGCTTCCGCCTGCCCCTTCAGCTTGAGCTGGGCGCCGATGCCGACGAGCGTGGCATCGAACTGCTCGCGCTCGGCCTTGTTGCGAGCCGGCGGGTTGTAGTAGTCGAAGCGCTGCCCGAGGCTCTGGATCATCTCATAGACAGCCTTGTCGGCCGACTCTTCGGTGTCGAGAGCGTTGTCATTGGCATGCTTGTTCTCCCACTCGGCGGCCCACTTGGCGCGCGCGGCGGGGTCCGACAGCGTGATGTGCCGGTCGCGGAGGTTTTCGAAAACCTCCTTGTAGAGCTTCTTGCCGTCGAACTGGACGGCCGGTGCGGTCGCCGGAGCCGACTTGGCGGGGGCGACGGTGGACTGAGCGACAGGGCTCGAAACAGGCGTGTCGTCTGCCGACGCGAAGGTCAGCGGCGCGGACAGCATGAAAGCCGCCACGGCAAGAGCGAACACGCGCGAGGCGATGTTTCGCGATTTCATGGTATTGCTCCTAAAGTTGAATTCTTCGGTTGCGACCCCTTTGGATGGGGACAGGGTTAGAAGAGTGGTCTAGAGCGTTGAAAACATGAGGTGACGGCTTGCCACGCGCATGGGAGTCAAAGGATGGCCGCAGGTTTGGACAACTGCCAGCCATTCCTTGACACCACATGTGGTGACAAGGTCCAGTTCGGGATGAAGCGTGCTCTAACGCCCGACCCGTTACGCACGAGTCGACTGGAACCACCTGAGGGAAGGCGCACTTGACGATGAGCGTCCGCATCTGCTCAGCGACAACTACGCCCTCCCGACATCCGGCACCGGTCTGATTGCTCAGAACCGGCACCGAATGTGGTGGCTTAGGTCGACTGGCAGACTGTTGCCGATGCTACCGTATTTAGCGCTGCTCCCAGGGCCGCGGGACGAGCTGCTCGATCTGCTTGAGCAGTTCGCGATTCTCCTCATCCGAGAGCGTGGCACCGTGGTACAGCACCCGTTCGCACTTCGTCAGCGCACTCTCGATCTTGTCGAGCTCGGGGTCACCCTCGAGCCGGTCGCGCACCTCGAGGAAGGTGGCGGGTTCGATCGGCACGCCCTTGGTCGCGCCCAGATAACGCCGGAACGCCGACGCGATCTGCTTGTAGTGCCTGTACTCGAAGCCTTCCGCCTTCGCTTCCGCGAAGACCTTGTCGAAGACCTTCCAGGCAGCCGCCTTGGGAGGCAGCACCTTGCGCGGACGCACGCGATTGATGTACTTCGCCACTTCGATGCCGGGCAGGAGCCCGATCATGAAGATGGCGAGCGCAATCACGGGGATGATCATCCAGGACGAACCGAGAGGCTTGGCCTCCAGGTCGCCCTCGAGCAGCGCTTCGCCGTTGTCCGCCGTGGGCGAACGCGAGACGACGAAGTCAGGCGTGGTCAGGCGCTTGAAGTTGGGCGTCTTGCCGTCGGGCGCAAGCTCGGTGGCGTAGCGCAGGTCGAGGTTGAACACCACGTTGTCCTTCGGCACCCAGGTCACGACCGTGAGGTCGAGCCGATAGAGCACCTTGCCGTTCTGCAGCTTCTGGCTGCGAACCACCGCCGGGGCAGCGAGTTCGAAGTCGGAGCCCTCGAAGCCGAGGACTTCCTGCTTCAGCGACGTGAAGTCGATCGTGACGTTCGGGTCGACGGCGATCAGCACGACCAGGGGAATCCGGTCGCCGATGCGGTAGCCGAAGTGGCGCGCGTTGCCCAGTCGAATCTCGACCTTGCCGTCTTCGCAGACTTTGCGGACCGGATTCTGGGGCTTGGGAGGCTCGGGCGGCTGAGCATTGTAGCCGCCGCCGTCCTCGGGATATTCATAGGGGTAGCCGCCGTACGCCGGCGCCTGTGCCCCCGATGCGTCGGCCATGACACCGCAGGCGGTGCTGGCCTTGCTCTGGGCGGAGCCCGGACCGGCAGCCTGCGCCGCCGCATCCTGAGCCATCGCGGTTGCTCCGACGGCGACCGTCAGAGCGAGAACCAGAGCCTTCAATCCAAACAGTTTCGTTTTCATGATTTTGGCTCCTTACCGACGGTGTCCAGCGAACAACCGCATGAGTTTGGGATAAGCGGCGACGCCTTCTTCGGTCGAAACAACCGTCCAGTCGACGTGCGCCGAACGGAAGAACTCGAAGAGGGCAGTCTCATGCCGTTGGAAGTTCTCGGCGAACTTGGCGCGATTGGCCTTGCTCAGCCAGATCGAACGGCGCTCGCCAGTGAGCAGGTCCTGGAAGGTGTAAACACCGAACCCGCTGGGGAGCTCGCGTTCACGCAGGTCCTGCACACAGATGCAGACGACGTCATGCTTGACGGCCGTCCGCTTCAGAAGCGTCTTCTCCTCGTCCGTGAGGTTGAGGAAGTCCGAGATGATGAACACCAGGGACCGGCTCTGTCCGCTGACGGCCTTGAGGGCCTTCATCAGACCAGTGGTACCGTCCTTGGTGTCTCCACCGCGGCGGGCGGCACGCTCGATCGCCGAACCTTCGACAATCGAGGCAAGCGCGGGGAAGAGCATGACCTTGGCGCTGCGCGCCGGGAGGTAACGCTCGACCGCCTTTTCCGAGTAGGCGATGATGCCGACGCGGTCGCCGGTTTCGTCCGCCGACTTGATGATCGAACCGGTCAGTTCGCCGGCAAGATGCCGTTTGATGGTACGGAACGAACCGAACTCCATCGTCATACCGGTGTCGACCAGGCAGTACATCTTCACGTCACGCGGTTCCCGATAGAAAACCGTGCAGACCGTCTGACCGCCCGTTTGTGCCGTGGCGTGCCAGTCGATCGAACGCGGATCGTCACCGGGCTCGTAAACACCGCGAGAAACAAGATCGTATCCCGTATTCCCGCGCTTCTTGCCCTTACGGCCAGCCCCGGAGGGCATGGCAGTCGAGCTGCGCCAGGTAATCGGGATCGGATGAGAAACGACCCACTTAACGAGTTCGCGGACCGTTTCCCGTGTATTTGTCTTCATGTGAATACTCCGGAAGCGGTTTGAGTTAGTTCAGCCGAGAGCGGCGATCACTAAATAGCGACCGCCGCTCTGGCTTGGTAATAAGTACCGAACGACCGGTTACTTGCCCTTGGCGCGACCGACCACCGGGACCTGGGACTCGACCGCCGTGATGAACGTGTCGGTCTGGAAGCGATCGAACGTCGCTTCCTGAGTCAGGATGAGGCGGTGACGGACGGCGTCGCGGTAGACCGACTTGACGTCATCCGGCTCGATGTGAGTCCGGCCGTCGAGCCAGGCGTTGCAGGCGGCGCCCTTCTGCACCCAGATGCCGAGACGCGGCGAGGCACCGTAGGCGATGCGCTCTTCGAACGACTTACCCTCGGCGTCGCGGATCTTGCCGAACGACGGGTCGGTCGGACGAGTGGCGCGCATCAGGTCGACGATGTACTCGCGGATGGCGTCCGAAGCGTTGTCGACGACCTGCTGGACTTCCGTGCGGATGGCGCGGAGGTCGGACAGATCCATGACCGGCTCGACCTTCTCGGTGGCGTTGCGACCGTGGACCTGGGTGTTGGCCAGGACCTTGATCTCGTCGGCGCGCGAGACGTAGCCCATCATGATCTTGAACATGAAGCGGTCGAGCTGCGCTTCCGGCAGAGCGAAGGTGCCTTCCTGCTCGACCGGGTTGATGGTCGCCATGACCATGAACGGATCGGGCAGCATGATGCGCGGCACGCCGGGGATGTCGGCGAAGCGCTCCTGCATCGGCTGCAGCAGGGCAGCCTGGGTCAGGGCGATGCCGCGGTTGAGCTCGTCGGCCAGGAGCAGGTTGACGGCCGACTTGTAGTTGGCGTCGACGGCGCCCAGGAGCGGGCCGGGAACGAAGTCGTACTTGCCGGTGACGGGGTTGAAGACCCGCGTGCCCTTCACGTCGGAGGGCTTCAGGTCCGGGTCGAACTGGATGCGGCCGGAGGTCGCACCGTCGATGGTCTTCTGCAGGGTGTTGATCATCAGAGTCTTGGCCAGACCGGGCATCGACTCCAGAAGCACGTGACCGTCGGCCATCAGGGCGAGGGTGAGGGCGCGCTTCACGGGGGTGTAACCGACGATCACCTTGTCCATCTCGGTGGACAGGGCGTTCGCCTTGATAACGAGCTGATTCTTAGACATGGTCGTAATCTCCGTTTGGGATTTGAGAGAAAGGTTGCTACGAAAGAGGCGGACCATCGGGTCCGCCTCTAGAGGTTTGCGTTGGACGAAACACTGGAGTCGTTAGCGAACCAGGTCCTTCCTGGGCAAGACTCCTCGGATGAACAAGCCGGTCAGAAGGATGATCGCCAGCCCCAGGGGGTACTGGAAGATCGGATCCTCTTTGGTCTCGGCTTTGCTTCCACCGAGGGAGGCTGCCCAGCTGATTTTCAGCTCGCCGCCGTTACCCGGATCGAGTGGAAGGTACTCGGCGCCAGACATGGCGACGAGCTTCGAGAGATTGCTCTCCTCACGGCCGGACAGCGACACCTTGCCTTCCTCCTGGAAGTATCCGGTGAGCTGCCCTTCCTTGTTGTATTCGGGAATCGGCGACGGCGAAAGCGAGCCGACGCCGACGACGATGAAGCGAATGCCCTTTTCCCGAATCTTCGCGACCGCGTCGGCGAGAATCTTCTCGTCGCCGGTGAAGCCGCCGTCGGAGAACAGGACGATGACCTGCTGCCGATTGGCGACCTTGTCGCGGTCCAGCATCGCCAGAGCCATGGTCAGACCTTCGGCGTAATCGGAACCGCCGCCAGGGGCGTTGCCGACACGAATCCAGTTGTCCATGACCCACTTGGTCGACGTCCAGTCGTCGGTGAGGGGAATCTGCTCGAAGCCGTTGCCCGAGTAGGTGACGATGCCGAGCTGGTTTCCGATGATCGCAGGCATGACCTGCGTCTGGAGAATCAGCTTGGTGTAGTCGAGGCGGTTGCCGTACGGTCCCGGCACCAGGTCAGGCGTGTAGCCGTTCTTCGAGGGCATGAACGGGCGGTATTCCTCCGCCGCCATGCTCTTCGAGACGTCGATCACGCCCACGACCTGCAAGCTCCCCGCCCGAACATTGGTGGGCAGAGACTTGGAGATGGGACCGGCGGCGGCAGCCACCATAAGCGCGACCGCGATTGCCCACACAGAGGCAATCGCGACTTCGCCCGCGAACCTGACTGCGCGCGTGTAGCGCGACACCAGCTTCTCTTCGCCGTATGCCGCACGAGCCTTGCGCCGGAGGTCGTACCCCAGGTAGCAAAGCCCGTACACAGCAGGGACGACCAGCAAGAGCGCTGTCAGGTAGTGCGGACGCAGGAATGTGATATCCATAGCGTCTTCTCCTTACAGAGTGTTGGGCTTGCCTTTGCCGGGCTGGTCGCCAGGTTCCTGTCCAGGAGCCTGCTTCTTGCCTTGTCCGGGCTGAGGCTTGCCTTTGCCTTTGCCCTTGCCCTGACCTTCGGCCTGCTGTTTGTTGTTCTTGAAGAGAAGCTCCAGGTCGTACTTGACCTGCAGGGCTTGCTCCTCCAGGCGAACGACGTCTTCCTTCGTCACCTGCTCGAAGCCGGGGACGTTGGCATAGTCGTTGCCGGGGTTGAGCCGAAGCGATTCCTTGAAGGCCTCGACGGCGGGCTCAGCCTGCCGGAGTCTCAGGAGCGCTTTGGCTTTGTGGAACTGCGCGAGAGCCGCACGTTCACGGGAAGGCGCCGGGTACAGGAAGCGCTCCATCCAGGACGACGCCCGGACGCGCTGCTTGTACACCGCCACGGAACGGTCGAACGCTTCGATCGCGCCCTTCATCCCGTCTTCGTCCTGCGCGGTCTGGTACATGGTGAGACCGACGTTGTAGTACGCCGCCTGGGCGTCCTGCCACGTCAGAAGGCGGAATCCGAATCCGCCGACAAGCAAGCCGCCGACGAGAATCGCCAGCAGCCACAATCGTGATTTGCTGAAAAATTTCATTTTCAGGTTTCTCCTAAAGGTTAGCTGTTAGGCGTCCTCGCGGACGAGTGCAGCGGCTACGAGGAAGAGGCAGAGCACGAGCCCGGCGCCAATCAGGAAGAACTGATAGATGTCGCGATAGCTCACGGTCTTCTCGACCTCAACACGGGATTTCTCGAGTTCGGAGATCTTCTGGAAGCCGGCCTTCATGTCGGCGCCGTTTCCGACGACGATCACCTGACCGCCAGTGGCTTCCGTGATCTTGCGCAGGTCGTTTTCCGCATTGGGATTGGACCAGCCGATCGCGAGCGTGTAGATCTTGATGCCGCCCGCTTGCAACATCGGAAGGAGCTGTTGCATGCGCTCCTCCGGAATGGAGTCCTCACCATCGGTGACCATGATGAGAACCTTCGACTGAGCCTGACCGAGCTCCTTGAAGTGGTCGACTGCAGCCTGGATGGGACCGGACTCACTGGAGAAGTCGGTGCCACCGCCGTTGTAGGTGCCGGTGCGGCCCACGTTCTTGAGCTCGATCACGCGCAGGTCCTTCGAAAGGGGCCAGCTGTAATAGACGCTCGTGTCGAACATGAACAGCGCGACGCGATCACCTTCCCGTTCCTTGACGAACAGGCTGATCGCCTTTTCGGCGAGCTGGATGCGTTTGACGGTCTGAACCGGTTGTCCAGCCGCATCCTTCACTTCACCAGCGACAGCGAGCTGGTCCGGGTCAGAAATCTGACCTTGCATCGAACCAGAGATGTCGACTGCGATGATGAAGTCACGAGTAATGATCACCTCTTTCTCGCCGACGTCGGGCAGCTGCGGTCGCGACATGGCGAGGGCAGCGAGCACGAAGAATGCGACAAGAAGGATCTGAGGCAGACGTCCCACGAGGGGAACGGAACGCACGTTGCCGTGCATGCCGACTTGCGTGTGCCCCAAAGCTCTCCGGCGCCGGTATGCCAGCCACAAGGCGGGCACAGCCAGAAGCGCCAGCAGCATAAACTGCGGGTATGCGAACGTGATGGGCATGTTAGCGCTCCAAGTTAGGAAATTTTTGCGATTACCCAAGACAGCAAGGATGCAGGGCATCCAAGCTGGAGGTTTGTAACTGGATGCAACCGTATGGAACAAGTCCATCCAGATGCAAACAGACCGATAGAGCCCGCAGCGCAAGCCGCGAACTCAGAGGTCGTGCTGAGGTTACCGTCGCCGAGGCAACTCGTGTCGCCGCGGTGAGAACGATGGCTCGAACAGTTGTTCTCGTTGGCGGACTCACCGACGGCAAGGTAGTGACCCGAATAGAGATTCGGAGACAGGAGAGGTTGCTCTGCTGTCTGCGAACATCCGGATCACGTGCAGCTCGCTAGGGAGCTGGATTGCTATTGGTCGGAACTGAGAGAGGATGAGCCGTGTGGATGTGAAACAGTAACCTTAAGGAAAGATGAATGGATGCATTCAATGTACTAAAAGGCAGATATCGAGACAAACCTATAAAACACTAATGAGATCCTGAACTAGCTCGCATATACATGCATCTCTTGGCCTGCAGCGCTTACAAGACGTTCGCTCACACGGTTTCCGTAACCCCCCGGGCAGCAGCGGAAACGCCCATCTACTGACAACTTGAGCACTTTAGATATTTCGTGAACGGTCGGTCAAACAATCCTCTTGATAACATCACGGGCTGCCACTCTTAATAGGTTTCCAAGAAGTGTTGATATTTAGCGCAGCTTCACGACTGGGCATGTTTAGATATTAGCGCCGCTCGCGCCAACAATCTTAGCCTTTCCTTAACAATTGGGCTCTAAAATGTAAAGAGTTTGTCATGCCTCCACGGGCGGTGCCGTATTTGGTACCACCGTGAGCCTTCCGGAACACGAGCCGAAAGCAACTGTTTTTCAAGGTTTAATGCGCGCAAAACCGCTTGAAACTTGAGCGAGCTAACCCATAACTTTCACCAAGCTGAGCGCGTCACAGCTCCACCCGGCAACTCAAGACTGTCTTCGAATCGTTGCTTTTGCAGCCAAGCTCAATAAGACGCATGACAGCCAGAGCATCGTCGGGCACCACCGGATTCGCAGCGCCATTTCGAAGAGCATCTCGCACACCGGAATAATAAGCGAGATAATCGCCTCGTTCTGTCGACAGTGAATTCGAGACGAGAGCGGCGCCATCAACCAGCCCGGAGGCGATGGTGAGCAGACCATCTCTGCCATCAACTCCGAAATCCTTATTGTGAACATCGATTTTTCGCTTCAAAGCATCCTCTTGGGTGTCCAGTCCGAATTTGATGTAGCTGCCGAGCTTCCCATGAATAGTGAATCTCGGTGAATCCGCCGCCACCAGAGCGCCGCCATGAAGGACAGCACGCATTTTCCCGTAGCGCAAAACCACATGGAAATAATCCACGGACTGAGCCTGGTCGCGCTGCATCTCCAGGTCCGCTTGAATGGCGTCCGGCATACCAAATAATTGCAGCACCTGATCGAGCAGGTGAGGTCCCAGGTCATACCAGATGCCGGAAGCCGCCCCGGCTTGTTCGCGCCAGCGTTGCCTTACCTCCGGACGATAGCGATCGAAGTGCGACTCAAAATGCATCACATCTCCCAATGCTCCCTCTTCCAGAAGTCGACGAACAGTCAGAAAATCGCTGTCCCATCTGCGATTATGAAAAACAGAAAGAAAGCGATTCTGCTCTCGAGCAAGCTTAATGAGTTCCTCCGCCTCCGAGCTGGTCGTCGTAAAAGGTTTATCAACGACAACATGCTTTCCGGCAAGAAGCGCTCTTTTCGCCAGATCGTAATGAGTGTCGTTCGGCGTAGCCACTACAACCAGTTCTACGTCGTTGTCGGCAAAGACCTGATCATGACTAGCGCTAACTGCAACTTGCGGAAAATCTTCTCTGACTTTGCGCTCGTCGCTAGAAACCACCGCAGCCAAACGCAATCCAGAAACGCCCATGATGAGCGGAGCATGGAATGTTTTACCAGCGTAGCCATATCCGAAAAGGGCGACATTGATGCCGTCAGATCTATTCATACTCGGTCTCATGAAAGGGGAACGCTATTCTCTCAAAGTACCGGGCGGTAAGTCGCGAGCGGTTTCAAACTGAACGGTTAGATGAACTGATTCGCGAGCTAGCGCAGGCGAAGATCAAGATTGAATAATTGCTGATATCGGGCGTAAAACGGGCTTCTCACATATAAGAAGAGCTCTAGACTCTGTCATAGATTGATTTTGAGACTTCACAGAAGTTCTATGTTCTTGACAACATATCTAAAGCTTTGCTATCCCAAGATACACTCTACTTTTTCTGCTTCAGGTAACCATTACCAACACCCAAATAGTCTAACCAAACTTATTTGAGAACCTCTCGTGCGACCTCCCGGTGCGCTTGAGGAACAAGGTGTTGCAGAAAAACGAAGCGTCTGGCGCGTGTCAGGGGCTTCTGAGTGCTTTTTTGAACCTGGTTCGCATCGGTGTGAAACGGTCGGCAGCTTGCAGGACTGGCGCGAATTTCTCGCGTTTGTTCTGGAGCGCCACCATTCTGCACCCGTGCGAGCTCAACCTTCGGAGACCGAATCGTATGGGACTGAGAATCCTTATGCTCGCCTGGGAATACCCGCCCCGGCTCGTTGGCGGCCTTGCCCGCGTTGTTTGTGCCGTTTCACGTGAACTCGTTCGACAGGGACACGAAGTCCATGTCATCACGTCGAACTTCGAAGGCACTGACGAACACTCGATGGACCAGGGTGTTCACGTTCACCGCGTCAAGACCCAGACCGGTCCCAATGGCGCCGACATGGAGACGCCCGACTTCCTGACCTGGGATGCCAGGCTCAATTTCGGCATTCTCCAGTACGCCATCAAGCTGCAGCTCGAGCAGCCGTTCGACATCGTGCATGCGCACGACTGGCTCGTGGCCGACGCTGGCTGGGTGATGAAGTCCTTCGGCGTGCCGATGATTTCGACCATCCACGCGACCGAATTCGGCCGCAACCACCAGTCGATCCCGAACCCGAGCAGCAAGTACATCGACGACATCGAGTGGCGCCTGATTTACGAATCGGGCCATGTGATTGTGAACAGCAAGCACATGCACCGCGAGGTCGTCGACCACTTCCACGCGCCCGCCGACAAGGTCTCGGTCATCCCCAACGGGATCGAACCGGACCGCCTGAAGTGCGACGCCGGCAAGTTCGAGCTTCGCGAGAAGCACGGCGTCGGCGACGGACCGATGATTCTGTTCGTGGGTCGCCTCGTTCAGGAGAAGGGCATTCAGGTTCTGCTTCAGGCTGCCCCGCGCATCCTCGAGAAGCATCCCGATGCCACCGTCATGATCGCGGGCACCGGCTACTTCATGGACGACCTGCAGCGCAAAGTCGCGGAGCTGGGAATCGGCAACAACGTCCGGTTCTTCGGTCACGCCGACGACAAGTCGCTGCCGGAACTCTACAAGATGGCCGACATCTGCGTGGTGCCGAGCCTCTATGAGCCCTTCGGCATCGTCGCGCTCGAAGGCATGGCGGCTTCCCTGCCGACCGTGACTTCCGACAACGGCGGCCTGACCGACATCATCCAGCACATGGAGAACGGGCTCACCACCTTCGCCGGCGATTCCGACAGCCTGGCGTGGGGTCTGCTGCAGGTTCTGGACTCTCCGGAACTGGCGGAGAAGGTCGGACAGCGCGCCCGCGCTCACGTGCTCGAGCACTACTCCTGGGAGGCGATCACCACCAAGACGGTGGCTGCCTATCAGGACGTGATCGAGAACGCGAAGCGTCCGCGCGACATCTCGAGCGACTCGGCCGAATAAACCGACGCTCAACGGGCGCCACTGCCAGTGGTGCCTGACCGGTAGTGAAGGTCGCTCTCCTCTGTGGCAAAACCGCACGAGAGCGACCTTTGCTTTCTTTCCTGGAATGCTTCTTCTTTCGCCGAAGGCGACCGACACAGTCGCCTTTCAAATTCGAACGAAACAAACGCAGGATTTCCAAGATGACAACCTTCCTCAAGCTGCTCGGAAGTGCAATCGGTGCGGTCGTCGGCTTTGTCATGCTCGTCGCATTTCGCGGCATGCTTGCACCGCTTCTCAACGAGGGCTCCGCCCTCATGATCGCCGTCATCCTCGGCATCGTCGGACTGGCGATCGGTACCACGATCGGCGCCTACGAGAAGGATAACGGTCCGGTCGGCATCCTCAAGGCTAACCTCGTGGGCGTCGGCTTCCTGATCGCGATGGCCGTGAGCGTCATCCTCGCGTGGTTCGCCATCACGATGCTGGTCCCGCGCGCCGAACCCCTGACGATGACCTGGCTCGGCGCCTTCTCGCTGGTGCGCGCCATCCTCTTCGTCGCCGTCCCGGCAAGCAGCGGTTTCTTCATCGCCGGCAAGCTCGCTTCCACTTCCAAAACCTCGGCATAAGGAACTAACGATGCATCAACTCGAGTTCGTCGTGGACCTGCTGGTCTGGTCCTTCCTCAGCGGCTTCGTCGGCGTCGTCGTCGGCCAGCTGCTCCCCAGCCGCGTGGCCAGCCTCCGGGTTGCCACCTGGATCTTCCTGGCTGCCTGGGCGGTGATCGTCACCACCGCAGTCGTCATGCTCGGTCTCGCCACATTCGTCGGCGACCCGAACCAATACGTGCCGGCCTGGCTCGTCGCCGGAGCTCTGCTCTCCTACGTCTTCGCCGCCGGCATCACCCGCGGTATCGACATCCGCGCCGCCGGCTACTGGCGCTGGTTCCCCCGCACTCCGGTGCTGAAGAACTGAACTGATACGACGGTGCAGCGAACCCCTTTCGCTGCACCGTTTCCTCCAAATCTTCCTACTATATTCCGGCGTATACGCGAAGACCCCCTACTATATTCCGGCGTATCCGGAGATGTCCGGCGAAGCTGCATCGACAGCAGTCTTAAGACCTGCGACTCCGCGATGGAGTGTGGGAAAGGGCAATTTGTCTACGGTACGTTGCCGAAATTCGGCAAATCTGTCTACGCACGATAGACAAGAGCAGACGCGTCCGAACAGGCGAAGCGACCCGACCCTCCCGCTGCAGCCCTCGCCGCGATTCTATTTATCCTATCGTATATAGTAACATGGCTATTGGCGCCACTGTTTCACTTATCCTATCTTTTATAGTAATCAAACCAAAAAAAATGAAACCCAAAGATCCGCTGGTGAAGCGAATCCTTGGGTTTCGAAACGGGGAAGGGCGACGACGGTTTACTTCACCGTGATGGTGAGCTTGTAGGTCGTGCCGGTCTTGCTGTCCTTGACGTAGCCGGAAGAACCGCCCCAATGGCTGTATTCCCAGCGCATCTGCCACTCCTCGATTTCGAGGGTGGTGGTGCCTTTCGCCAGAGCCTTGAACTTCAGCGTGCGGTAACCCGTGCTGTAGTTCTGACCCTGGGTGAAGTCGCCGCGATGAGTTTCGGAGATGAAACTCGAGTCGTGCGTGCGGCCGGTCCAGTACTCCTTGGCGCGCGACTCGTCGAGAGTGATCTCGAGTTCGTCGCCGACATTGAGCGAAGCCTTGCCGCCGTTGTCCTTCATGTTCTTCTTCAGGACCCAGTTCGAAGGAGTCCCCGTCGAGCCGGAACACGAGCCCTTGGTGCCCATGTCGGTCCGGCAGATCTCGCACTCGTCGAGATCCGTGCTGCACTGAGTGCAGAGCTTCTGGTAGTAGTTCGGAGTGGCAGCGGAGCAGTGGGCACAAGTGCCCGCCGCGCTTTGCCACGAATAACGCGTGCAGTTCGGACAGAGCATATGCCTACCTCTCGTAGTTCAGACCATGTCAGGAGCGCCGGACCAAAAAAAAGGAGAACGGGAGCAGACAAGCGACTCAAGCTGACGCCGAGTCTCAAGCCTGCCCCCGCTTCCTAGCCCAGTCTCAGACGGGTCGGTTCAGGGATGAACGGTTACTTGTCGCGCCGGCAGCACGAGCACCAGCGGGGCTCGATCTTCTCGGGCGGCACGATCTTGTGGAAGTTCGCCGCGACCATCTGGTTGTGGTCGTCGGGCGGGTTCATCTGGAACGCGACCTGGTCCTCATCGTACGGAGGAGGCACGACACCGGGGATGGGCGCCTGTTCCGTGAACTTCACGGAGACGATCAGGAATCCGGTGATGTGCTCCGGCTGCGTGGACTCCAGCATGGCCAGAGCCTCGTCGCCGCCCACGACCACGTCGCGGACAGCGCCAGCCAGCACGTCGGGGGAGACGTCCTCGTCGAAGCCCTCGGTCGGCACTTCGGAAGCCGAAACTTCCTCGCAGACCATGGGCGAGCCGGCACCGCGGGCGGTGTCAGCGGCGGACTTGAACTCGAAGGCGCGACCATCCTGTCCCATCGCCAGCTCGGTGATGCCGGCCGGGATCTTGGCGGACAGAAGCGACTTCTGGTCGAGGGTGATGGCGACGTCGGTCGGGTGAGGCGTGATCAGCCGAACCTTGAACGGTCCGTGCGGAACCTTCACCAGGGTCAGCCCGCCCTCGAGCAAAACATTCAGCGGAAGCCGATTCGGCGTGTTGGCGTTCAACACGTCGATGGCAATGCCGTTTTTCGATTGCATCGTTTTGACTCCTTTAAGAGTTAGCCTGTTAGAGAAGACGAGAAAGGGAGAGCCGCATAGCGACTCCCCCTCAACAAGTCACGTTGACCTCGGCTCACGCCAGGTAACGCTCCCTGACCTCGCCGTCCTCGTCACAGAAGTACTCGTACGGGCGGGGCGAACCGATGGGACGACCCCAACGATCCTGCGCCTGTTCGACGGTGATGAGACGGACCGGGCGACCCCAGAGACGACGCGCGTAACGCACCGTATCCTTACACTCCGACTGCTTGAGGAAGCCGAAGGTGGGATCGAACACGTGACGAAGCGTCAGCGAGCCGGTCAGGTCCTGCGAGAGCGGACCGCCGTCAACCACCTCGATGTCCGGGATGGAGTGACGACCGGTGCGCAGAATCAGCATCGAGCGGAACTTGGCCTTGTCCTGGTCGTAGGCGGCCACGATCTGGAGGATCGTGCCCATCACCTGCAGGGTCTGCGGCGGAACCGGGAACGCGGGCCAGCCCTGCTGCTGCAGCTGCTGACCCATCTGGGCGAAGTTGCTCCAGGTCTCGACGATCTCGTTGAACACCTCGAGCGAAGCGTTCGTGAGCTTCTGTTCCATCGGGTGGAACGAGACGGCGGGCGGGAAGCCGGACGCACGCAGCTGACGGCTGATGACGCCGCAGACGCGATGCATCCACTCGAGCGCCTTGCCGTTGATGTGCTGCACGTGCTTCTCGGTCAGGTACTCACGGAAGAACGACTTGTCCTCGTGGTGCTGACGCACCTGGAACATCTTGTCGCGATTCCGGTTGACCGTCATGACCTTGTGGGTCTCGCCGGTGTACTCGATGACCTTGCCGTCCACCGTGCGGTACTGGAAGTCCGACTCTTCGTCGTTGTCGGCAGGGGTCGCTTCGCGAGTCGTGAAACTCGGAGCGTCCACCTCGACTTCGCCGTCGTCGAACCCGTGTTCCCGATCGATGTACTCGAAGCAGGACAGGCCCAGCGCGTACGGGTCGAAGTACCAGGCGGTGGCCTGGCGGTCGTGCATCGACCAGTACTGCGGCATCTCCATCGCCCAGTTCGCGGGCATGGACACTTCCGGCTGGAGAAGCAGATTCTTCTCCCAGTAGGACGCCCAGCCCTCGTTCATGAACTTGGTGCGCGCCTGCGGATGCAGGTACAGCGCCTGGTCGCGCACGATGGCGATCAGACCGCGCTCTTCGTCGCCGAGACGAGGGTTGTTGCGCTCGTCCATGATGAACGAGAGCACGTCGGACACCGGGTTGATCGGGTCACGCTTGAGGCGCGCCGCGATCTCGTCGATGCGCTCCTGGATGCCGCGCGACTCGAACTCGCTCGACTCCGCCTGCTTCAGCCGCTGACGCAGCTCGACAAGCTGATGCTCGAGTTCCTTGCGCACCAGCTTGTCGCTGACGCGGTCCTTGATGGCGGGCACCCAGCCGACGTGATCGTCCAGAGCATGGGCGGCGTCGAGGATCCATTCGACCTTCTCGACACCATATGCGGGGTCACGCGTCAGTCGCTTCACGAACTCACCGTTCTGAGCCAGCCGCTCGATGATCGAGTCTGCGCCGGAGTCTCCGAAGGTTTCGTTGTTGGCGAAGAAGTCGACGTGACCCCACTTCGCGTGCGCCATCACCAGAAGCTGCATGGGCAGCCGGTTCGTGACGCCGAGGTAGCAGAAGCTCGGCGAAGAGTTGATCACAGCTTCGAAGATGTGGAAGTTTCCACCATCCTTCATCTGCTGCTCGTACTTCTTGCCGAAGCTCCAGTGACGGTAGTGAGCGGGCAACATCACGTAGGGGATGAGCCGGACCATCTGGTCGTCGCCGACCAGTTCGTAGCGGGTTTCGTAGGGCTTGAGGCCCACACGAACGCCCGCCCTGGTCAGGCGCTCGTCCCACATTCGAATGTGCTTAATGAGCTTATCGTACATGGCTAGGACCTCCTTACTTTTTCTTGTCCTTGTCGAGGATCTGCTTGAACGCGTCCGGCACCTGCTTCAGGTTTTCCACCCGAGCCATGCCAACGTGTTTCTTCACATCCTCAGGCAAAGACTTGAGAGCCAGGCCACCAGACTGCCAGCCGCTTCCACCCCAGCCCATGCCACCACATTCGAGGTAGCCGAGATAGTTGAAATCGGTCTTGACGAGCTTGGTGTACCAGCCGCGGATGACATCATCGCCGTCGAAGAGCACGCCGTCCGTCGCCTGGAACATGTAGCGGTTCCAGGTTGCGGCGGGAAACTCCGCTTGAGCGATATCGTAAACCATCTGATAGGCCGGCTCGGCGACAGTGCCACCACCAGCCTCGATCTGGAACCACTTGGTCTCGTCTTCGATGCGGAAGGCGTGAGCGTCGTGGGCGATCATCACAACCTTGACGTCCTTGTACTTGTTGCGCAGGAACATCAGGTTGAGGACGAAGAACGCCTTGGCGATCATGAGCGGGTCACCGCCCATGGAGCCGGAGCGATCGAGCACGAAGAAGATGACCGCCTTCGACTCGTCGTCGAGGGTCTCTTCCACCCGGTTGTAGCGGAAGTCCTTCTTGTGGAAGGGAACATCCTGCACGCTCGGGATCTTCTTCTTCTTCTCGTCTTCGAGAAGTGCCGCGAACTTCGGGTCGTCGGGGTTCGCATTGCGCATACCGATGGAACGGCGAACGCGAGCGCGCGCCGTATCACCCTTGCGCAGACGCGGCTTCGGCCCAGTGGGCTGGACGCCGCGGTACTTGTGAGCTTTGACCTTCGTGGTGGCGAGCTGCTTCTTCAGAAGCTCGGGCAGCTCCATGTCCTCGAAGAGCATCTGGAGGAGCTCATCGAGGTCGATTTCCACGAAAATTTCGTCAGCCGGGTCGGAGCCGGCGTCTTGGCCGCCTCCACCACCGCCGCCCTGCTGGTCGCGTCCATAGCGCCAGCGAGGCTCGTAACCGCCGGAAACGGGCACTTTGATCTTGCCCTTGTCCCCGAAGATCGGGTTGCCGCCGATGAGTTCGGGCAGCTTGGGCTTGATCTGATCCTTGATACGATCTTTGTGCCGCTTGCGGTCTTCTTCAGTGCGGTCACCACCGTTCGGGTCGGGCGGGCTGACGACAGCGTCGGCAACGACGGCCCGGGTCATGAGCGTCAGAGGAAACGGACGCGAACCCGAGTCGTAAACCGTGACGGAGCTCAGGTTACCCTGAACGTCCGCCTTGTCGTGAGTCTTGTCGTTAGACATGCGGAATACCTCCTGCTTCGGTTTAGATGAGAAGCCGGGTAAGTTTGAACCGCCCAGAAAGAGCGGCCGGCATTCAAAAAAAAGAGTTGGTGTTTCTGCCGAAAGCCGCTTTTGAAGCGGATGTTGTCGTATGAACGACGGAGCGGATGGCAGAGAACACCACTCCCTGAAAAATGTCGAGCCGCTCAACCGAAGCGACCGAAACTCCCGTCAGAAAATGCAACCAGGCAAGCGAAGGAAGCGAGCGCTCCTATAAAGGAACGCCCGCCTCCTTGCCATTCGCAACATCAAGGAATCTTGCGATTCCTATCTATTGCTAGCCGATTACACCTCCTTCAGGAAGTCCCGGGTCTCTTCGGCTTCCTTCAGGACCTCGTCAGCGGTGTACTCATCGAAGCCGTGCTCCGAGATGAGACGCTGCTTGACGGTGGCGAGCTTGCGACGCTCCTCGTCCGTACCGGCGTTCGCCGAGTTGAGGACGCGGGCGGTGTCCTTCACCTTCGCGCAGACGAAGCGCTCGATGGCGCGCTGCAGCGGCTCGTAGCAGGTGTAGGGCACGTCGACGGTCTGGTTGTCCGTCATGAACGCGGCGACGACCGAGGCGACCTCGGCGCGGAACGACTTGGACTGAGCCGACGTGATGTTCAGCTCGGGGTCCGCCTCGATCTTGCGCATGAAGTCCTCGTCCGGACCGCTGCGGAAGGACGAGCCCGACGAAGCACGGACAGTCGTGTTGCGGTTGTACGCCTGCACGTTGTCGAAGTACTTGCGGAACACGTCCTGGACCTCGCTCTTGAAGCCCTCGACCATGGCGGCGAGAACGATGCGAGCGAGGCGCTTGCGGCGCCATTCGTCGAGCTGACGCGAGATGAACTCGCGGTACTGCTTCTGGACCTTCTCGTCCTGGATGTGGCGGATCGACTCGTAGAGCCGCTCGCGCACTTCACGCGACGTGATGGCGTGGTTCTTCACCACCGCCTCGGAGGCCAGACCGGTCAGCAGCTTGCTGATGAAACGGGGCGAGACGCCGTCCATGCCTTCCCACGGGGTGGCTTCGCGCTTGAGCGCGAGGACGTCGATCTTGGTGCCCATGCCGCGCAGACGCGACTCGTCGCCGTTGTAGGCGTCGAGCTTGATCATCAGGTCGGCAACCTGGGTGGAGGGCTCCAGGCGGGTGAGCACGGCGAAGCGCGCCAGGTACGGCACGATCGTCGGCTCGAGGTGGCAGCCACCCTCGGACTGGGGAATGGCGAAGTCGGTGCCGCCCCATTCCTTCTGGATGACGCGCTCCATCTCGGACGCCTCGAGCGGGTACGGCCAGTTGATCTGGATGAAACGGTCCAGATACGGCTCGTTCTTCGGCTCGTTCTTGAACTCCCGGAACTCGGGGGCGTTCGAGTGGTAGATCAGGACGCCGTCCCAGTGCAGGTTGAGGCGCATCGGATCGGGAGCGGGGATGCTCTTGTCCTGCGTCGCTTCCAGCACGGAGCGGTGGGCTTCCTTCGGGTTCTTGAAGCCCTCGACGAACTCCAGCATGCCGCGGTTGGACAGGTTGTACGCACCGTTGAGCTCGACGGAGCGCGGGTCGGCGCGGTCGACGTTGCCGAGGACGGCAATGTTCTCCTCACCGATCATGACGCGCATGTCGAAGTTGAGCGGCTGCACTTCCTTGACCGAGCAGATGCCGACGGCACCTTCCTGGTCGTCCGCGAAGTAGAACGACTCGACCGGGTAGTCCCACAGCGGGAACGTCTCCGACTTGTCGATGTACTTGCCGAGCACGCGGTCCTTCACGAACGGGTCGGGGTAGCCGAGGTTCGCGCGGGTGGCGCGGGGCAGACCCATGGCGTGCACGATGGCGGACACGAGCTGGTCGGCGTCGGTGATCTCGCAGAGACCGTCGAAACCGGGCTCGGCGCCGGCCTGGTTGAAGGCCTTCAGCGCGTCGCGGTTCTGGTAGTTGAGGGGCAGGTCCTGCAGGCCGAGGTTGGCGAGGATGAGCTTGCGCGCCTCGCGGGTCGACTTGGCCTCGCCGTCCAGCACCATCTTCTGCGCGACCTGGGGAATCAGGAAGAGCAGGTTGAGCGGGTTCACGCGCATCGGCGAGTGAGCCGCGTAGGGGATGGGCTCGGAGGTCTTCAGGATCTTCTTCAGCTTCTTGGCGAACTGGGACTTGCCGGAGCCCTTGGGCCCGATCAGCACCAGCACCTGCTTGTCCGCTTCACCACCGTGGATGGCGGCGCCGAAGCACTCGGCCACGACCTGGTGGATGTAGGGCTCGATGCCGTAGAACTCGTCGAACGCCTTGTAGGCGACGATCGGCTTGCCGTAGATGCGCTCGAGCTTCTCGGAGCGGACGACGTTGACGCCCTGGCGGACGATCAGGCGGAACATGCGGCTCTTGGCGGACTCGACGTACGCCGGGAACTCGATGGCCGTCGGGAGGAAGGTCTTCAAGGTACCCTTGAACGGCTCTTCCGGGAGGAAGAACTTCGCGCGCTCTTCCTCGGAAATCTGGAACTTCTTGTCATTGATGGTCGACATGGTTTTCACCCTTTCAGAGTTAGTGTGAGACGACGTAAGGAACCGGTTGGATCGGCACCGTTACTTCCAAAGCTCGAACTCTTTGAAGTACGCGAGTGCAACCTTGCGGCTGGCCTCGTTGTATCCGGAGCCCGAGCCCTCGAAGCGCTCAATGGACTCGGTACGGAGCTTGCGATCCTCTTCGCCGAGGTTGGTATCGTCGCCCAGGATCGTCTGAACCTTGAGCGCGATCTCGTCGTCGAGAATCTTCTTGATGGCCTTCTTCAGGTCCGGGTGCGTTTCCCAGGTGAAGATGCTCTTGTCGAGCCGTTCCTCACCGTCGGTGGACGCAGCAGCCTCGCGCATGAGCTCGATGAACTCAGACTCGAGAGAGCGCCGGAAGTTGGCGGCATCGTCGCCGGACTTGCCCATCGCCGCTTCGATCTTCATCAGATGAGCGGTGTCGATGGACAGCATGCGATTGTGCCGTTCGTCGAAGACCTTGTCCTTGCCCTTGCCCCATTCCACCGCGTGCTTGTGGTACTTGCGGAACATGTCCTCGGCACGGGTGTCATAGTCGGGCGAGAACGCTGCCAGGACCTGCGCCTTCAGCAGACGACGATATTCGGCTTCGATCAGTTCGACCGTGCCGTACTTCGACATCAGCATGGTGAGGTGCTTCTTGGAGCGCTCGAAAATCTTCTTGGTCGCGTCCGTGAGCCCGGGGCGGGTGAGCTCACGCTCGACGCGCGCCTTCAAGTAGTTCACAGCGGCGAGCGCAGTGACCGACTTGTGCTTGGACTGCAGACCGAGCTCGCAGAGCTGCGAGACCGAAGAGAGCATGAAGCCGAAGTCGATACCGGTCCGTCCCTCCTCTTCGCCGGCGGCGATCCAGAGATCGGAAACCGAGTAGTTCTTGCTCTGAGCTTCGTTCTGCTTCGCCGCGTTGCCGAGGCTGGCAGCACCGCCCAACCAGGGGTTGGGTCGCTCATTGATCGAGCTGGACTTCTTCTCCAGGATCAGCGGTTCGCCGTTGTACATGCGAATGCGCTGCGCGAGCGTGGGACCTTCGGTCTCATCCTTCATACGGCTCGCAACGGCCGCGGTAGCCAGAACCTGCAGCACGAGCGGATCGAGGTGCGGCACCTCCTTGAGCTGCTTGATGAAGGCAGCGTAGGCGGCGACCTCTTCACAGACCACGGTGTTGTAGTCCATGACGAAGACCTGGCCGCGGCGGTGCCACTTGCCCGGGTCTTCCTGATCCTTTACAAAGCGCAGCCAGGCGCCTTCGTTGGTCTCGACGACCTGCATCTGGTCGAGGGGGATGAAACCCGCACTCGAGCCGCAGCTGACCGCCGAAGCCGGCATGCGCCGACCTTCGGTCGCTTCCAGAAGAACCTGGAGCTGGCTGACGGAACCCGCCTCGGCGCCCTTGGCGTCGAAGGCTTCCTGCATGCGGACGACGCCACGGTTGCCCTGGCGAATCGCGACCGGCAGGCTGCAGCCCTGATCCGGAGCACTGGGAGTCCACACGGAGATGCCCGCGTTGCGCGAGGACAGGCGCAGAGCTTCGACCTTGAAGGACGAGAGGTTCGGCGCGGTCTCCGCGTGGGCATGGGTGTCTTCGCCTTCGCCGCAACCGGTGTTGCAGGCGCCGGCAGACGGCTTCTTGTCGATGCCCATCACGGTGCGGAAGCAGTGAGCACACGGCTCCTGCGCCACCTTCAGAAGGTCATCGAGCTTGTCACACTTGATCTTGCCGTCATCGCCGCGCTCGATCATGCCGAGCTGTTCGGAGATGGCGACGCGCTCCTCGGGGGAGAGGAGCTTGAGGAGATTCATCGGGCTTTCGTGCTCGGGGCAGCCGGCGACCGCGTAGACGATCTGTCCTTCCAGGGCGCGAACCATGTGGTCCACGAGGAAAGACTTACCGCTACCGGGGCCACCGCACAGCACGAGCATCTGACGAAGCTGATACCCGTTCTGGGCAGCAGATTCGTAGAATTTCATCAGGCGCGCAACAACACGTTGGCTGCCGCGCACACCGGCGAATGCCTTATAGGACGGAATCTTCATCGCGCGAAGCATCCGGAGGTAGGGCTGGCGTTCCGGATGGGCTTCGTCGATGTTCTCCTCACCGAGCGATTTCACTGCGCGAACGAACAACGCTGCAGCGGTGTCCGCGCGTTCGGGATGTTCCTTGAGCGAACCCAGGAACTCCGGAAAACTCATGGTCTCAGCGACGAGCGGCTTCAGCCCAAGCAGCTCGGTGAGACCATCGGTGGTTTTCGACATATTTGTCCTCCAATCGTTAGGAGTCTGTTGGCAGAGCCATGAATGAATGTCGGTCGGCAGATGGAGACCCGCGTTTGGCATTCGAATGTCACCAGCTGGTTTGACACTCGTGCCGATGGCGAGCCGCTCCCTTATCAAGGAAGTTGCTGCCAAACGCGTTTCACACACCTGCATCTGACAAGGAAAACTAACCGCACTAACGACGCTGAAGCATCCACCGATTCACGTGACCCGGCTCAGCATGCGTAGCGCAGCTGGTGGTTCAATTTTGTGCTTCGAGGCGTCGATAGAGTTGCGGGCTTGGGTTTCGGGTTCCGTGAATTGGAGTCGGTAGATATCTGCCAAACTACCAGACACAGACACATATTCAAAACCTGTAAACGCCCGTCTATTGACAACCCCGGGAGATTCTAAAGGAAAGGCTAATTGGGTGTTGCCAAGCAGCAAATCCCCCGAAACCTTTGTGCCCCAAACGATACACCAGCTGGCAAAATCCCCGGTTGCCAAGAGGGGCTCAATATCATCAACTCGCCCCCTATTTTTGGGGTATATATCCAGCATGCCACCATGACCAGCTTTACCTTTACAGCCAGGTTGTCATGCGGTTGAGAATCCTTAAGGAAACCTGAAACCCATAGCGAGGCTCTGAGAGCCTTACCAAACGGGCGTTTCCAGCCTAATTGTCATGAGGTCGCACCCACCTGGACATAACACCTCTTTACGACCCATCGGAACCGATACCGATCAAATCCGACACAAACGACATCCTCTTTACATATTCGCAGCAAACAAGATCACTACCGGGGTCGCGATCTTCCAGATTCTAAAAGCGCCAGGAGCTGCGCCCGTTTAGGCTCACGTCACCGATGATGCCGCCGCTTTCTGGCGTAAAAATGCATCTATAAAAGGATCAATGTCGCCATTCAAGACAGACTCGACATGCGGTGTTTCATGCTTAGTTCGGACGTCCTTCACCATTCGGTCATCCAAAACGTACGATCGAATAGCATTGCCAAAACTAGCTTGCACGGTTTCCCCGCGGAGCCGCGCTAATTCTTCCTCTCTCTCGGCCTGCTTTTTCGCCAGGAGCTTCGATCTCAGGATTTCCATTGCCAGCGCTCTGTTCTGCAGCTGGCTGCGCTCCTGCTGGCATTTGACGGCGATTCCGGTGGGTATGTGAACTATGCGAACAGCCGATTCGACCTTGTTGACGTTTTGACCACCCGCGCCACCTGAGCGCATTGTGTCCACCTCTATGTCATCATCACTTATTTCAATCAACGACTCACTGTCACTCATCATAGGAGTGACATCCACAGCCGCAAAGCTTGTCTGTCTAGAATCGTTGCCCTGCTTGAATGGTGATTTGCGAACCAGCCGGTGAACACCCTTTTCGCACGACAGATATCCGTAGGCGAAAGGTCCTTCTACCTTTATAGTGGCACTTTTCAAACCGGCTTCCTCTCCGGGAGACGAGTCCAGAAGCTCGGTCTTGAAACCACGCACTTCGCACCACCTTGTGTACATGCGCAGCAGCATCTCTGCCCAATCCTGAGCATCAGTACCTCCGGCACCCGCGTTAATAGTTACAAGAGCAGCAGAATCATCGTATTCGCCCGAGAGCAAGTTCTCAAGCTCGTATCGCTCAAGCTCCTTATTCATCTCTTTGACGCCGACTGACACTTCGGTTGTCACTTCTTTGATCAGCACTTCGTCTTGCTCAGCTTGGCCAATCTCTACGAGATCAAAAAGGTCTCTGAGACGTGCATGCCAACCTTCATATTTCTCAATCGTGCCCTTAACACGACTTAGCTTTTGCGTTACATCTTTGGCACGCTTCTGGTCCTGCCAGAACTCCGGGTCCAGAGTCTGGTTTTCGAGGCTCTCTTGCTCTTTCTTCAGCGCAACTACGTCAAAGATATTGGCTGACTTTCGTCAACCGTTCCTCGATCTCTTCAAGATCTCGTTTAAGTTCCGACAGATCCACGACAAGGCCTCCAATCAATCGAATCCGGCACAGAGAGCCGGCGAGCTCCAACTTAGTCTAACAATCATTCATACGAGCGCATCACGAAAAAAAATGCGAGCGTCCGGAGTTATTGGAACTGTGGCGGGACAGAGAAAGGAGAGTATCCATCACTGTTTTCAACGTTCCGCATAGAGAAGAACATGACACCCGGCTTCTTGCACTTATTGCCGTTAACCGTGACCTGGACTTCCTTCATCGAAGGCATATCCGTGATCTCCGGCGTGCGAACGGTGATCGACGAGTCACTTAATGAGAGTATGTCACCAGGCACGCCGCCGAATGTGACTTTCACCTTGGAAGCATCTTTGCCGAAATTTTTACCGGAGATAGTCATCGTCTGTTCAGACGCGATAGAGACGTGACTGAATGAAGAGATCTCTGGATCTGCGCCTAGCTTAAGCGTCATCGCCTTGAATTTTATTCCGGAGGCGGTGATTAATACAGGCACTTCGCCTTTAGTATCAGCCTTGATACCGTCGGGAACCTTAAACTCAACAGCCTCGGTTGTCGCCGTAGTCACAGTGGCAGCTTTTCCACCAACGGTAATTTGATAGGCTTTGGGCTCCACCGGAAGCATTTTCCCAACCGCTTTAACAGTTGCGCCAATCACAGCGGAAGCGGGATTGAGTTCCTTAATCACCGGACTTATTTTAGAGGTCAGGTCCCAGGTGAAGTATGAACCAGCTTCACCGTAGCACTGGAAAACAATCTGCGTGGAACCAGGTGTAAGCGCGCCGGTCAGGTCCAGCACTAAAGTACTTTTGCCGTTGAAGCTCTTTTCGTTGAACAGATCTCGCCCGGAAAGGGTGCCGCGAATAGCCCGCATCGGCTTGCCGTTTTCACCGCCGTTGTTTATCGTGAGCGTCAGGGGAAGCACTTCCTGACCCGGCTTTAGGATAATGTAGTCGGCAAACTGATTCCACTTTCCACCAGTCGCCACATGCTTCAGCGGCTTGACTATGGTCAGAGTCTTGCTGGTTTTGGCGGTCGTGCCTGCAGCTGCAGGAGTCCCTGTCCCCGTGGTCGTGGTTGTCGTAGTCGTCACTTTCGTGCCGCCATCTTTTGTTTTCGTTGTAGTGGTCGTTGTTTTGCTGTCGACAGCAGAGCGAACCGGTTTGATACTACCTGTGGTACCAGCAGCCGGCGGCGGTATGTTCTTGCCATAATCGGTGACGTATTGAGACTGCGACAATGCTGCGCGAGGCACCAGCGAGATTGTGATCGCAACCAGCGAAATCACTGAGAATAATCTGCGAGATCTGGAAACTTGTAGCATGGTCGCAAAACCTTTCGATAGGGGCAGGGCGGATAGTAAGAGTACAACTGATCAGCGCCATTATAAGGTCTTGGCCTGCGTTTTGCAGAAAAGGTCAAAGGATGTTTTACTATATCCTTTCGTAACTCCTAAAAACAAAAAACGAGGACTGACCAGCGTTTCGCTGCGTCCTCGTTTCCAAGACCAGAGCAAATGCCCGCCCCTCGAAAAGAAAGCAATCGGCTAAGTTCGTCAAGCAATTGCTAACAAGAACCGGTCTAGCAGCTCGCTTCCGAGCATCGTTCCGGCTCTCGACGAGCACACTAGGACGAAGCCCTACTTCTTCTCCAGCATCTGTTTTCTCAGACGCCAACCAGAGCGAAAAACGAACCCACCCATAATGGCGAAACCCCAGCCGAGCAGGTAGGTGAGGAGCCGGCGCTCATCGATGAAGGCGTGAGCAAGGATTCCATCCAGCCCGAGCGCGATGTACGAAACACCGGCGAAAAGTTTCGCCAGATAATTCGTCTTTGGTTCGCCGCCGCTCAAACTGGAGAACCAGTTGAACAATCCAAGAAGAGCGGTGACGAATGCGATGGCAGACAGGGTCAGCAAAGCGGGAACTACATAATCAATCATAACCAGGACTCCAGGCTAAGTGATGTCACGCTGGCGCAGATGCGCAAGCGGACGAGAGGCGCGATAGCTGTTTCCAAATCAGCCAGCAATCGCGTTTTTCAGATGAGTTTCACTCCATCGTCAAATCCGAAAAGGTCAAACCGAACGCGCACGACCATCCGTAAATGGCGGCAGTTCTCTCTGAGTAGTGCAGTGGCAGCGCGCGGTTCTTAAATTCAGAAATGAATAAGAAGCAATGCCTGACCCTAACAATCACAAAAGTCGGTTCTCAAGACATACGTGTTTAATAAATCAGGATTTGACGGTCTGAGCGCTCAGGAAGGCATCTAGCTCGGCTTTCGTGGGCAGCGCCGGTATCGCTCCAGGCTTAGTACAGGCTAGCGCGCCAATCGCATTGGCTCTATGGATGATTGACAGCATTTGCTCCTGAGAAAGCGCGTCGAGTGCCGCTCTTCGGTTCGCCGTCCCTTTTATGTGCTCTAACAACCCACCCAGAACTCCGGCGTTGAAGCCATCTCCGGCACCAGTCGCCTCTACCAACTTCACTGAGAATCCCGGAACAATCTTAGAACCGTTGGCGGTAGAAATGTAGGCGCCACGTGAGTCGAGCGTGACAATCATCAAACCGATGTTGTTCTCCTTCCTCAGTTTATCCGCTTCGCCGTGATCGCGAGAACCGGTTAGAAACTGAAGTTCGTCCTCATTGATTTTAACGATATCGCCCCAGTGAAGAGTCTTCAAAATCGCATCTCGACATGCCGACTCCGATGGCCAGAGGCTGAGACGCACGTTAGGATCGTAAGAGGCAAGCATACCGTTTTCCCTGGCCATTCGAACAGCCTTTTCAGTGCTCGATTTAGCAGGCTCCTCAATCAACGAAATCGAACCAAAATGCAGTATGGAGGCTTTAGCAAACTGCTCAGCATCAAGGTCTTCTTCACGAAGGCGTGTATCGGCGCAAGCGATTCGCGAGAACTCTGCCAGTTTTCTATCACCGTTCGCCATGGTGACGACGTAGGCCATCCGCGTCTGAGCCTGACTATCCTCGATTGTCATTGAGACGTCGATATCGTTTTCCGACAATACAGCTTTTAGCCATTCACCAAACGCGTCTTTTGAAACTCGACCGATGAAGCCCGTCTTAATTCCCTGTCTTGCTAAACCGACTGCAGTGTTCGCCGGTGCGCCCCCCGGAGCTTTCGTGAACTGTGTCGACTGCGGCAGCTCTGCGCCGACGGTCGTGCAGACCCAGTCTACGAGTATCTCTCCGAGGCAAAGGACATCAGACATTATCTACTCCGTTTCCGTTCTCAGACTGAACGACTTCTTTTTTCGCGCCCACGAAACATCGCCGGCCACAATCACTGTCGGTCGAATGTTACCAGGGATATACCCCGATTGTGAACCGCACACCAGTCTCTCTACTATATGCCGCCATGATTTGTTTCTAGTAATTTCACTTAAACGGCGGGCATTTCAGACGATTTCTACGTTCTGTCATCTCAGAAAAACTGCTTCTGTCTACGAGACGTTGCCGCTTTTCGCGAAATTCGTCATCGTCTCGTAGACAAGCGGGCAAATTTGCCTTGAGTCAGACCAGGTGGATGCTCGAAAGCACCACGGTTACTCATCAGCCGGAAAACACGGATACGCCCGAATATAGTAGTTAATTCTTACGCTCAAATATAGTAGTAAATTCTTCAAAAATCAGAGAGCCTGGAGCTTGGGCAAGCATCCAGGACTCTCTGCAAAGCTATGGGTTATCGCGTCGCAAGTTTCTTTCTAAGCCTGGAACTTGTTCAGGCAGCTCGCTCTTTGTAAGCGGGAATCCGCTTGAGGAGCTTTTCCATGCACGCCGACAAATCTCCTGGATTGATATCCTCGAAGAATTCGCGTGCACGTATCATCGCTGCCGGAGCACCAGACTGTCGGTTTTCACGCGACCATTCCGGAGCTTCATGGGCCACGACTTTCCACTTAGGTCCAAGTACTTGTTCGAAGATGTACACCGCGCGTTCCATATGGAACGGCGAAGTGACCACGAACAGCGTACCCGGCTCCATGTGCTGGAGGTGGCGAGAGACGGTGAAGATGGCATTGCCGAAGGTGTCGAACGACTGATCCTCCAGCAAGACATCCTCACTCACTCCCTCAGCTTTGATGATTTCCGCCATCACAGCGGCTTCGGTTTTTCCGTGCCCCGAAGTGTCACTCGGAGCGCGAGAACCTGACGCGATAAGCCTCATCGGTTGGCTTTTGACCAGGGCGGCCGCGGTTTTTGCCCGCAAAGCCGTCACCTCAGTCGCCGTACCGTCAGCTTTTAAACCACTGCCAAGCACGACGGCGACTGAGTTCTCGAACGACATGTCAGTGCTCGTCGATTCTCAGTCGGGGTCGGTGCTGCCGGTCGTCACAGGTCCAGTGCCGGTTTCCGGCTGAGCGTCGGAGACGCTGCCGCAACCGCACGAACTCGGAGCCGGAGCACCGCCCTTGTCGGCAGGGGAGGAAGGAGACGGAAGACCAAGACGAATCGCCCGGCGGCGCCGGCGAATCAAGCGGTTGAGAGCGCTCTCTTCGACGTCGAGCCAGTCCTTGCAGCGCATGGTCTCGAATCCGGTATTCTCGGGCAGCTTGTCGCTTGCCGAGGCCAGGCTGGTCTCCAGGGGCAAGTAAACAAAGTTGGTCTTCGACAGCGCAGCACCGTCGGACCGGATGCTGTTGCCGACGAAAGCCGAGTAGTGGGGGCTGGCGTCCATGTCTTCGATGAACTGACCCACGAGGCCGGCCTTGTTCTCCTGCAGCGTGATGATGATGTCGTCGAAAACCGCCGACAGACCACCCTGCCGAATCTTGTACTTCTGCGCCTCACGGTTGCCGACGGTCACAGCCACAATCATGAAGTTGTGGCGCGCGCGCGTCAGCACCGGCAGCGCGTAGTCGAACAGCTCCGGAGGGTTGAAGAACGGGGCACGCCCGATGCGCTCGCAGATGTCGGCGACGAGCTTCTTGCGTCGAACCCCATTTTCACGGCAGAGCGCAGTGTAGGACTCGGCAATCGCCTGACCGAACTTTCCGCGCTCGAAGCCGCGATGGGGCATGGACCCGTAGTAAACCTGATTGAGCTTGGCCTCAGCCGCTTTGCGATTGAAACCGCAAAGGCTCATCAGCTCGGCAAACTCCTGAATCGCTCCGTCGAAATACTTCTGACAGACCATCACGGTACCGTCGATGTCGACGAAGAGAACAGCGAGTTTGCCATCTGGAGCGCACATGTTGCGATCCGGAGTATGACAGTTAGTCACCATAGGTCACCTCTTCCGTTATCCGATGCGCCACACCAGCAAAACCGGCTTCGCAGCCCGTTTCACAATGGAGCGATGTATCGGTGATTCAGTTCGGACAATCAAACCGGAAAGATCACGGACGAACCAATACAAGCCACACGTTGTGCACCTGCCTTAGTTCTGGAATCCGAAAATACTTGTATTTACTGGCTTGATGTCTGAATCAAAAAAATAAGATTGTGTTTCAAACTTAAGGGCTCTCGTTCTACCACGTAAATCCAGTAGTCAAGAGCACCATATCTCAATGGCGGCTTTCCACAAAGGCAAAAATAAGCTGAGTACAGCGATTCGAAATATCCGTTGTTTCTCTCAGGGCTCGCAAACAGTCAATCTTTATACCTGCGCGAGCTAGATTCTCATGACAAGCCGAGCTCCAAGCACAGCCTCGCTTTTAAGACTCTGAAACCTTGCGCTAACCAAGCAAAAACGAGCCCAAGTCAGGCTCGTTTTCAAGTGCAGTATGTCCCTTGTCCTGACCTACGGCTTCGCAACCGCGTCTTTGTTGAAGGATGTGATGTTCGAAAGGAAGGCTTCGACCTCGTTCATATCGATTGGCTTATCATCTTCACTCGCTGCATACACTGTGACCGCCGCGTCCGGTGTCGGCAGTACGCAGCCCATGAAAGCCGGCGAGCGCTTACCAGTCGATTTATTTTCCGACATCCCGAGAATATAGGGCATCTCCATGCCGCCAACAGTGGTTTTACCTTTCTTCTCCACTTCGATTGTCGTCGTCGAGGACGATCCCCCTGCGCCAGGAGTCGAGACACCTCGCTCGGCAATCTGCTCCACGAGCTGGTCCGCAGATGTTACCTTCGAGTCGGAGTTCGGAACTTTAATTAGCATGTAAGTCGTCTTGGTGCTCTCGTTCTGCACCGCAACCATAGGCAGCATGCCGAACATGTCGAAACCGAAGGCGTACTTATATGGTGGTCCCAACTCCTTCATGGTGACCATCTTTGCGACGACTTTCTTCGCATTCTCAGGATCCATAGCCTTCTGCACTTCCTGGTAGCCAACGTAAAAAACCGTTCCGCACGTCGCCAAACACAGAACGAATCCGACAGCCATGATTCCAAGCAACCATTTGAGCCAGGTTGCGATGCCTTTGTTGTTGCGGCTTTGGCGTTGGCGTTTCATCATTGCACCTTTTCTTGAGAGGAGAAACAGACCTGATTTCCGTTTGCTCAGTTTATCATTCATATACACTTAATGCTTAACGGCAATATCGCAACAATTGGTCGCGAAACCCGTTTCACTAGCGCGAGCACTTAGCAACCGCGAGTGGTGGCAGATATATCTGTTCGATACGAAAAACACTTGCAGCGATTCAAATGCGCATATCGGCTTGCAATAGGCAGAACCGCTTGAATTCTCGCCCTTAAACATTTGATTCAGTTTGTGCGCTAATCAGTGATCAAAAAGAAAACGTAAACAGCAGGTTCGCGGTATTGATTTAGAGCGGCAAAACACCGTTCACTACTCTGGTAATTATTTCGAATCACTCTTGGAATTCCCGAACCAAAAACGTTCTGCGCCCCACGGAATCCAACTCCTTATCGAACTCAGCCTCTGACATCGAGGTGCAGTTAGATCGCCGTTTTGAAACCGACTCTCACAGAGCCGGTGGTGTGATTCGCGATGATTGCTCTGTCTTGCAGACTCTTCATGCTACTTCCAGACTTCCCAAGGAAAACAAAAATGCAAGGCGTGACTGAACTCAACACTTCCAATTTCGACAGCACCGTGCTCCAGAGCTCCCAGCCGGTCATCGTCGATTTCTTCGCTACCTGGTGCGGCCCCTGCCGTCAGCTCAGCCCGCTTCTCGAGCGCCTTTCCGCCGAATACGCCGGACGTGTCACGATCGTGAAGGTCAATGCCGATTCCAGCATGGATCTGGCAGCGAAATACAACGTGAGCGGCTTGCCGACACTGTTGTTCTTCAAGGATGGACAAGTGGTCGTGCGCAAGGCCGGTCTCGTCCCGCTCGGTGAACTGAAGCGAATTTGCGACTCGCTGCTCTAAGCCGTTTCTCGTTCCGTTAAACCGTGGCCGCGGAGATGTCTACTTAAGTGGCATCTCCGCCTTTCTGCTCGCGAGGAGACTCGCTTGTGATGCAAATTTACTTCAGAAAAGGAGACGAACATTTGATCGAATGCCGCACCAGATATGGTGCAAAGCTCGCATTACTGAGCGAAGCCTCTGGCAAAAACTAAAAACAGGGCTCATAACAATGAGAACAATTGCTCTGTTTCTCGCAGCTTTGACCTTAACTTTTGGATTCGCAGTCGAAACCCACGCTGACGATAAGGTCGCAACACCCGAAGACGCGAATAGCGTTTCCACCGCCCGGAAAGACTTGGAAACAGCCGCAGCTGACGCGAAGCTGAATCTGGCTCGTCTGCAAGAACGAATGAACGAGTTCGAATCCCGCGCCACCAATAGCGGTATCACCTCGAAACAAATTTCTGACAGCTATAGCCGCTTGACTGAGTTACTGGTCGCGACCGGCAACGGTCCGCACTTCGACACCGTGACACGCCAGCGGCTGGTCGAGCTGGTGATGCACAACATCGCTCGTCCGACTAAGATCGATCAGGGCGCACACCCGACCTGCAATGTCACCACGCTCGAAGTGTACACAGCGGCCCGACATCCCGACGTTTATGCCGACCTTGTTAAACAGGTAGCTCTGACGGGTGAGTACGCGACCCAGACCAAAGAAACCGTACATATCCCGAAAGCTGCTTTGATGCCGGGCGATGACGAGAAAAGTTTCGACATGGATAAGCCGGCGTCCAACAAGCGAAATCACGCCAGTCAAATCATTCAGATGACATTCATCAACGGCGTGTATGAAACCGGTCGCTACCACTCGACCGATCATCAGGGCAAAAAGATTGACTGCACCGGTTATCGATATGTGATGGGTCCGCCCGTGAAAACCTGGTTTACGTTACCCGACGGAAACCGAGCGTTCACGACCGACGAAGATAAACTAATCGACGGCAACGGAAAGCAGATCCGCGACAGTCAGGGGCAACTCTCTACGAGTCCAATCTTCATCGGAACCGATGTACTGGCTGCATCTGAGATGGTTCTCGGTTATAAGATGCCTTATTTGAACTCGCCTTACAAAGTCGAAAACCAACCGTGGGTCTTCGATTTACCGACAAAAGAGCGGCTTTTGAAATACAAGAAAGACGGTCAATTTCCGCTAGGCGTGCCGACCCGGCGCGGTAACCACGTGCAAACCATTCACGACGTCATCGAAGAGAATGGAAACGTCTGGATCTTGATCGACAATCAACACGGCGAAAAAGAAGACGGTTGGATCACGCTCAGTGAGCTGCATAAAACAATGCAAGATGCAAACTATGATTTAAAAACGCGCAAAGAGCGACCGACAAAGTAACAAAGCGCCACCAGGATTGGTGCTGAGATGACAATGAGTTTCTGACAGAGAGCCCGGGAGTCTACCAGCCATGCTTCTCCCCCTCTCGTCAAAGCGGCGCTTCTACTATACACGCTCGTTGAGTAAAACTGTCCGTCAATCCCGGAAAGAATCCTTTTCCAATCCAGCCTTTGCCGCCTTTTCGAAGTCCAGAACTTTTACCAGGAACGCGAATTTGTCGGTCCATTCCTCGATTATTTTGCTGGTCGGCTTTCCTGCGCCGTGTCCAGCACTCGTCTCGATCCTGATTAGAACGGGGTTGTCACCCTGATAGGCATTTTGCAACGCGGCGGCAAATTTGAAACTATGCGCCGGAACTACTCGATCATCAGTATCGGCAGTAATAACCAGGGTTGCCGGATAGTCCTTTCCTGACTTGATATTGTGCAAGGGTGAATAGGCAAGAAGCGTATCGAAATCATCAGCATTGTCGGCACTGCCATAGTCAGACACCCATCCCCAACCGATCGTGAATTTGTGGAAGCGCAACATGTCGAGCACACCGACCGTCGGACATGCCGCAGCAAACAAGTCGGGTCGCTGAGTCATACAAGCTCCAACGAGAAGCCCACCATTACTCGCGCCGGCGATCGCCAGTTTTTTACTCGACGAGTATTTGTTGTCGACCAGCCACTCACCGCAGGCTATGAAGTCATCAAACACATTCTGCTTTTGCTTCTTCATTCCTCCCAAGTGCCACTTCTCACCGTACTCTCCGCCTCCACGCAGACAAGCCTGCGCGAACACTCCACCCATCTCCATCCATTCAATCAGCGCGACGGAAAAGGCCGGTCGCAACGCGTGATTAAAACCGCCGTAGCCGTATAAATAAGTCGGATTTTGGCCGTTCAATTCAATACCTTTGCGGTGAACGATGAACAATGGCACCTTTGTTCCATCTTTACTCGTCACGAACACTTGCTTGGTCTCGAACATATCCGGGTCGAACTTGACGTTCGGTTTAAAGAAGAGTGTGCTTTTTCCAGACTCGATGTCGTATTTATAAATCTGAGGAGGAGTATTGAAACTGGTATATGTATAGTAGGTCTGCTTATCATCGCGACGCCCACCAAAACCGCCTGCCGTGCCAATTCCCGGCAATTCAATCTTCCTGATTGTTTCACCACTGGTAGTGGCTTCTTCCATCTGCGTAAACGCGTCCTTTAAGTATCGACTGAAGAAACGTCCTCCTACATAGTTGACTTGCTCAAGAGTCTCGTCGCGCTCCGCAATAATCTCTTTGATTGCGACATCATCTCCATTCGATTTGCTGATGTCCACAGCAATAACGCGCCCTTTGGGGGCGTTCAAATCAGTCAAAAACCAGAAGGTGTTACCGTCGTTTCCAATAAAATTGTAACGAGCATCCATTTTGTTCAAAAGTTCGACAACTTTGGAATCAGGCTTGGTCAGGTCTTTATAGAAGACGCGATTTTTCGGCTCCGTTCCCTTCCACACCTGGATGATGAGAAACTTCCCGTCATCGCTTACGGTTCCATCAAAACCCCATTCTTTTTGATCCTTGCGTTCGTAAACTAGCTGATCCTCCTCTTGCTTGGTTCCAAGCTTATGGAAGTAGAGCTTCTGGAAGTAATTACGATCTTCGAGTTTCGTATCCTCGTTGGGTTTGTCATAGCGGCTGTAGTAGAAACCGGCACCATCAGCGGTCCACGACGCGTTGGAAAATTTCACCCATTCGAGTTTGTCTTCCAGATCTTTGCCGGTTTCAACGTCGCGAACATACCATTCTTGCCAGTCAGAGCCTGACTTCGAAATGCCGTACGCTAATTTCTTAGCGTCACGCGTCAACTCCAACCCAGCTAGCGCGACTGTTCCATCCTTGGAAAGCGTGTTGGGGTCAAGGAGAACACGAGCCTCTGCATTCTCATTGTCTTTCACATAGACGACATCTTGATTTTGGAGTCCGCTGTTTTTGAAGTAAAACAGCTTGCCGCCCTCGAGAAACGGCGTCGCGTATTTTTCGTAGTTCCACAATTCTTTCAGTCGCTTGTTTATCTCAGGCCTGATACTAACTGAATCTATAAACGACCTGGTCACTTTATTTTCTTCGTCGATCCACTGCCTCGTCTCTTTTGTATGAGGATCTTCCAGCCACCGATAGGGATCTTCAATCTTTTTGCCGTGGTATAGATCGACATGATCGATTCGTTTCGCCTGGGGATAGGTAAGTTTTTGCGACTGTTTAGTTTCCATGCTACTTGACTCTGATTGGGCTGCTAAAGGACTTTGCGCAGTCGCTAATAGCAACGCGCCGGACAAAATTGACAATGACAGCGAAATGCATCTACGTCTATCCACGCACGCTCATCCTCCGGAGATACTCGCGCTAAATCATATCTCGTTTGGATATCAATTGCTTTTAAAAGCCCATCGCAAGACTTGATGTATATCTTTTCAACAGTTAAACCCCCAGCGCGCGCCGTTTATCACAACGAAAAATGACCGCAGCGCCGAATTTTCATTGAGTTTTTAGCGAAGATAGACGATAATTTCATCGTTCGAGGCGTCCCGTATCGTCGATGTTTTAACGATCGAAAGCATGGCAACGCGTCCTAAATTCAATTTTCGCCGGTTGATTAGCTTGACAGTGTCGCTGCTCGCCGGGCTCACCGCGCCGTTTTACGGTGCAGTTTCCGATCTCGATTCGCAGGTTGCAAACGCCAACGCCGCGTTCGCGCGATCTCGCCCACCGGCACTAGCGCCCGATGCAGTCAACATGATTTATGCGCTCTCCGCCCAACCGGAACTGATGAACTTGTCGTATTTGCGCTACATGATCGGCGATCCGGAAAATGAAAGATCTCAGATGGCGCTCAAGGCGAAAACGTACTACTGGTATCAAGAGCCGAAGCGCATTGCAACTTATTCGCTGCACCAAGACGGTCCTCAGCCCGGAACGGTTACGCGTTCAATCTTCACCATAACGGTCCCCGACTCGCAGCTCACAACCAAAGAGATGGAGCGATTGTTCGGACAGGAACATAAGCGCGTGTTCGACCACAACTCACATCCGACCGATGTTTACTCGTTCGGTCCGCATACTTACGTTGCATTTGCTCAGCCTCAGGACACATTCCGGGTGAATAAAATCCACGTTGGATACGAAGGTCCGCCTCTGAAGCCGCCTCCGCAAGAGGCTGTTTATGCCGCATACAATTTCGGCAAAAACAAAGCCGTCGGCGCGGCAATGAAGAATGGCGACTGGCGCGAGGCTATCGGCTGGCTACGACGCGACGCGGCTTTGAGACCGAGTGACCCATTCGTTCACATTCAACTCGGACAAGCCTATCGAGCCGGTCTGATGATCAATGAGGCGATTTCCGAATATTCACAAGCCGCTAGATGCGGAGCCGGAAATCCAGAGGTGGAGAAGATTTGCCGAGCAGCGCTTGTTGACATGAAAGTACTTCCTGCACATGCACAACATCGCCAAACCGACCGACGCAGCTACGTCGCCGGCGGTTCTCTTGGCAGCGCAGCCGGACTTTAGCAGAAAAAGTCATTTGTGACCGTTTTGGTCGAGCGCCATATCCGAACAAGTTTAACCTTCTCGAAAGCCACGCCGGTCGGTCGGTTTCAGCCCCAGCCAGATTAATTCCGCTTGACATTAACACCTCATATGGTCTAATTACAAAATACACATGGATATGTGTGTCATTCCGGTCCGAAATCTTACTATCACAGGCGTGCGCATTTATGTCTCTCGGAAACAATCAAGCTTTTGACGGCGGCGTGGGTCGCGGCACATCCGATCGCACCGTCGATTCCTCGAACTTCATCACCGTGTCCGCACCTACCGAAGCACTCCAGGCAGATGCCTACAAAGGTTTCGGTCACCCGAGCGACAACGGCAATGTCAACGTCAAACAATCAGACGGTTTTCTTGCCGGCATGGACCGCGCCATCAACTCCGTTCCGGAAGAAATGGTCGGCGCGCAGCGCGAAATAATCGGCGGAAAGTCGACCCAGGCGATCTGGGATGCAAATGGGAATGGCAAGGTCGATGTGGACGAATTCAAAGACAACCAGGCAGAAAAAGACCGCAATCATGCCGGTTTAGCTGCGTTAAACTGGGGCTTCGGTAAAGGCGGGGATGCACCCGGCGACCTGACCAAAGAACAACAAGAGCTGGTCAAGAAACTTGCTGACGAGATGATCGCGAAGAACACCACTTCTAACGCCTGAGCAAGCGAAACGTCGACTTTAAAGATACTCAAGCTGTGGATTTACAGCTTGAAGTGAATCGCATCGGACATTTACTCTAAGAGCACTTATTTCAAGGGCTCTCTAATGTCTCTCACATCAAATCTAGCCTCCAGCGGAAGCAAAGCCGTTGTAGTCGTTCACGGCGGTGCAGGCGCGATTGAACGAGCAAAACTCACAGCGAGTCGAGAAAAGGAAGCCAGAGATAAACTGACCGAAGCATTGAGAGCCGGACACAAGGTTATTTCAGAAGGCGGTAGCAGTTTAGACGCTGTAGTTGCGGCTGTAAAAGTTCTAGAAGACGCCTCCTGCTATAACGCCGGGCGTGGGTCTTGCCTGAGTCGGTCCGGCAAAGCAGAGATGGACGCGGCCGTCATGGACGGTTCCAATTTGAGAGCCGGCGCAGTCGCCGGGCTGACCTGCGTAAAGAATCCGGTCATGGCCGCACGCGCGGTGATGGATCACAGCGATCACGTTCTCCTCGTTGGAGCCGGAGCCAACGCCTTTTCGCGCAAGATTGCCAACCAGGCGGGCCTCAAAATTGTCTCTCAAGAATACTTCGTAACCGCCCGCGCTGAGCGTAATCTGCAACAGTTTCTTCAGCAAGAAGCGGAAGCCAAAAGACTGGGTATCAAGGGACCATCGGGATTAACCACCGGCTCGTCACAGGATGACGATCGGCTTGAGGAGCCGCTCGGCAAGAAATACGGAACGGTAGGTGCGGTTGCAGTCGATAAAAACGGACACATCGCAGCAGCTACGTCGACCGGGGGCATCGTCGCCAAAAGCCCAGGACGAGTGGGCGATTCGCCGATTGTAGGCGCCGGCACATTCGCGGACGACGAGACCTGCGCGCTGTCCGCTACCGGCACCGGAGAACATTTCATTCGCGGCTGCGTCGGACACGAAGCCAGCGCGCTAATTAGATACCTTGGAATGACAGTTGCTGAAGCCGCAGAGCGCATTTTCTCTGTGACACTACCTCGCACCGGCGGCGAAGGAGGCGTAATTTTGATCAATACGAAGGGCGACTTCGCAATGCGCTTCAACACGCTTGGAATGTACCGCGGCGTCGTTCTCGAAGACGGCACGATCGAAACCTCCGTCTACGCAAACTAGACGGAAACGTTCACCGCTACTGACAAACAGCCAACATTTTGTTCAAAGACTCTTTGAAGAAACGTTCGTCATCCTCTGAAATTCCCAGGCAAACCTCCTGATTTACCTGACGCGCAAGCTGAGGCAGAACCTGGATCAAGCGCTCTCCATCCGCAGTTAGCCAAACTAGATGGGAACGCCGATCGCGCTCATCTCGCTCTTTGCGGATCAAAGATCTCTCTTCCATTCTCTCGAGCACACCGGCAAGGGAACCGCCAATTTGCTCGAGGTAATGCCCGATCTCGGAAACCGGGACGCCATCTTCCTGCCAGAGCCTGCACAGTACGACCCAGTGACTTGGAGTGACGTTATGCACCTCGATAAGATCAGCGAAGCGTCGCGTCGTGAGCAGCTGCAAGACCTTTAAACGGTAGCCGGGACCTCGGGGTGGAAGAATGAAGTGAAATTTTTGGGGAACCTCAACGCTTTCATGTGGAAGACAAACCGAGTAGGACGGCTCAAAATTGTAAATCATGCGATCCAAAATTTTTGAGAAACGCTCCAATTCATCCTCGGAAAGATCTTGCCAGGCATGGTACCAATGGCGGTGCACCAACGCCGGCAGCGAAGCACTGAGGGCGCGTCCCTCGTCGCTGAGAAACACTCTCCAGATGCGCTTGTCGTTCTTATCCCGCTTGCGCTTCAAAAGCTTGCGCTTCTCCATTCGCGTCAGCAGATCAGAAAGCGTTCCACCAATGTGCTGCAGCTGGCTTGCAATGTACATGACCGGCAAGCCGTCCTTTTGCCAGAGACAGGAAAGAACAACCCAATGACTGAGCGTGATGTCGAATTCGCCAAGCGCGTCGTTAAGCCGTTTCGCCATAATCGTCACGACGCGTTTCACGAGATAACCGACTGATTGCCTGGCAAACAGTTCGGAAAATTCTTTTTTGATCTCGTCTTTGTCGCGCGTTTTTTCGAGCATGTTGTTCAATCACACCCCGATCACAATCATACATCAGTCCGGCACCAAAATGCCCACCGGTACTAGCAGACGATTGCCAAGGTTAATTATGGTTGGCACGAATAGTTCGTATCACCTATAATAACAACAAAGGCATACCTGCGGGTCGATTACTATGTGGATCGTACAGCTGGCGCTTAAACGACCATACACTTTCGTAGTCGTTTCGCTATTCATATGCATCCTCGGATTCGTCAGCATCACAAAAATGCCGACGGACATTTTTCCAACGATCAACATGCCGGTAGTTTCAGTTATCTGGAGTTACAACGGGCTTCCGGCTGAACAGATGGAAAACCGCATAACGACTATATGCGAGCGAGCCATTACGACAGTCACGAGCGACATCGACCACATCGAATCCTCATCGTTGAACGGCATCTCCGTCATAAAGGTTTATCTGCATCAAAGCGCCGATGTCGGAAGAGCGGTTGGAACTATTTCCGCCCTGTGCCAGACACTTCTTCGCATTTATCCGCCAGGAACGACGCCACCATTGATTACTTCGTTCAGCGCATCCGACGTCCCCGTACTTCAGCTGGGCGTCGGAAGCAGAGTGCTGTCGGAGCAAGAACTATTCGATTACGGTTTGAACTTCATTAGAACTGGTCTTTCCGGCGTCCAGGGCGCGTCTCTTCCGTTGCCATACGGAGGCAAAAGCAGGCAGGTTATGGTCGATCTCGACCCGCACGCGCTGCAATCAAAAGGTCTGTCTGCAACCGACGTCTCTCTTGCCCTCGCCGGGCAAAACGTCATTCTTCCAAGCGGTCAGGCAAAAATCGGCGCCACTCAATTTCCGGTCCAACTCAACAGCACTCCTGAAACAGTGGAAGGGTTCAACCACCTTCCGTTGAAACAGATTAATGGAACCACTGTCTATCTCAAAGATGTCGCACACGTCCGCGACGGCTTTGCGGTTCAAACCAATATCGTCCACCAGGACGGCAGAAGATCGACGCTGCTGAACGTTTTGAAAAGCGGCAGTGCCTCTACGATCTCGGTGGTTGAACGGGTTCGCAAAGCACTTCCTCAGGTACTATCCACGGTGCCTAAGTCTTTGAACGTTCAGCTGATCGCCGACCAATCCGTTTTCGTTAAAGCCGCCGTCGACGGTGTTATTCGCGAAGCGGCAATTGCAGCTTTTCTGACGGCAATGTTGATTCTCGTACTCCTGGGGAGCTGGCGTAGCACCTTCGTGGTCGCAATTTCGATCCCCCTATCAATTCTCGCATCGATCATTTGTCTCTCGCTCTGCCATCAGACCTTGAACATCATGACTCTCGGCGGACTGGCTCTGGCCGTGGGTATGCTTGTTGATGACGCTACGGTCGAAGTGGAAAATATCCACCGCAACATGGCCATGGGCAAGCCTATAACGCAGGCGATCCTCGATGGTGCCGAGCAGATCGCAGCGCCTTCGTTTGTCTCGACGCTCGCGATTTGCATCGTGTTCGTCCCCGTTCTAATGCTAACCGAGCCGGCAAAATCGCTGTTCGTGCCGCTCGGCATGGCAGTCGTATTCGCGATGATGTTTTCCTACTTCCTCTCACGCACGCTCGTTCCAGTGATGTGTCAGTACCTTCTGAAAGGTCATGAGGAGGAGGATACTGAAACTCACAAAGGCAACATCTTCACCGCAGTCCATCTGTTTGTAAACTCGATTTTCGATGCCGTTCGAGACAAATACAAAGTCATTCTGGATTTTTTTCTCCTCCGGAAAACACTCACTGTCATCGCCTTTTTGACCTTCTTCAGTTTGTCGTCGTTTCTAATTCCGGTAATCGGCATGGACTTCTTCCCCAGCGTCGATGCCGGTCAGCTGCGAATGCACCTGACGGCGCCTACAGGAACAAGACTGGAGGAAACCGAGAGAATTTTCTTGCAAGTCGAAGACGAAATCAGGAAGATCATCAGCCACGAGGATCTGGCTACAATCCTGGATAACATCGGCATTCCCACAAGCGGGATAAACCTGGCTTACGGCGACAATATTACGACCAGTGAGTTCGATGGTGAAATTCTGATTTCGCTTACTGAGGAACATAAAACTTCCACGTTCGTTTACGCCGACAAAATACGAGCGATGCTAAAGAAAAAATTTCCCGAAGTGAATTGCTTCTTCCAGCCCGCTGACATCGTGAGCCAGATTTTAAACGCCGGTCTGCCGGCTCCAATCGATATTCAAGTTGCAGGACGCAATAAGAAGGCGAACTACAAGATTGCCCAGCAGATTCGCAAAGAAGTCGCTGCAGTGCGCGGATCCGCAGATGTCACTCTTCATCAAATCACCAATGCTCCACAGTTGAACCTGAACGTCGATCGCACCAAAGCCAATCAACTCGGTTTCTCTCAACGAGATATCGCATCCTCTCTGCTAATCAGCCTGGCCTCCAGTTTTCAAACCGCACCAGGCTTCTGGGTAAATCCGGAAAACGGAGTCAACTATCCTGTCGCCGTTCAAACGCCTGAGCATCGGATTGGCAGTGTCGACGCGATCATGCAGACTCCAGTCACCAGCCCGACAAGCAACTCGCCGCAGCTTCTGATGAACCTGGCGACGGCGCAACAGGGAACAACCGCGACAGTCGTCAATCATTACAAGATTCAACCTGTGTACAACGTGTTCGCAAACGTCAACAATCGCGATCTCGGTGGCGTGATGGCTGACGTCGAAAAGATTGTCAAACGCATCGAGCCGGACTTGCCGCGCGGCAGCTCCATTTCCGTTCGTGGACAAGCTCAGAGCATGACGGCGGCTTTCTACGGATTGCTCAGCGGACTGGTATTCGCGCTATTACTGGTTTACCTGCTTCTCGTAATCAATTTCCAATCCTGGACCGATCCATTGATCATTCTCATGGCACTTCCGGGCGCCGCCACAGGCATCTTATGGGCTCTCTACTCAACGCAAACCACCTTCAGCGTCCCCGCACTCATGGGGGCTATAGTATCGATTGGTGTAGCCTCTGCTAACAGCATATTGCTAGTCACATTTGCCAACGACCAGTTGGCGGAGGGGTATGATGCCACGGAAGCAGCCTCGCAGGCTGGATTCACGCGATTTCGTCCAGTCGTCATGACCGCCAGCGCAATGATAATCGGCATGCTTCCCATGGCACTGGGGTTGGGCGAAGGCGGCTCGCAAAATGCACCGCTGGGACGCGCCGTGATCGGTGGACTTAGTGTCGCGACAGTGGCGACTCTGCTATTTGTCCCCTGTATTTTTGCAATCGTTCGAAGAAACGCAAAGCAACCGATCGTGAGCCACGAGCACGATCTGGCGCCGTCCGGAGGAATCAAGTATGACTGAAGAGCTCAAGAGCCCCGACCTGGGAGCGCGCGCCTCAAACGTGCAGCCGATTCAAATAGCTCGCTCGGTTCATGCCGTTCATCCCGAAGGCGGTCATCCGGACGCTAAGTTCAAAACCGGTTCCGGCTCGAAGATTCCGCTTGCCGTCACTGCCTTTCTCGTAGGAGGCGCCGTTGTCTTCGGGGGAATATTCGCAGCCGGTCTCATACCTCGCTTGCAACAAAAAGAACAAGCGGCCGCTCTCGCCAAAGAAGAAGCGAAACAGTTGCCATC
This sequence comes from Candidatus Obscuribacterales bacterium, assembly GCA_965228855.1. Lineage (GTDB taxonomy): Bacteria > Cyanobacteriota > Vampirovibrionia > Obscuribacterales > Obscuribacteraceae > JADYXR01. The sequence goes on from CBDDIJ010000002.1 coordinate 529,554, forward strand.
ATATGCGGTGACAACGATAAAACCAGGCAAGAAAATTACGGAGCTCACTCTGCCTGCAAACATACAGGCAATCCAAGAATTCAGTATCTACGCCCGCTGCGATGGTTATCTGAAGCAACGATTGGTCGACATCGGCGACCGGGTTAAAAAAGATCAGCTATTGATGGTGATAGACGCACCGGAACTCGAACAGCAATTGAAGGGCGCGCAGGCTGCGTTGCAACAAGCCAAAGCCCAATTGAAGTCTGCTGAAGCAGATCTCGCGCAGTCGGTTTCTCTCATAGAAAACAATAAGGCTTCTGTGAAACGGCTACAGGCGGTGTTGACATTTGCAAAGCGAGAACTGCATCGTTACGAGGAATTGGCGAACCAGGGAGCCGTGAGTGTCGAGCAACGAGATGAAAAATTAAGGGATCTCGACGCCGACCGCGCATCTGTCGAGGCAGCCAATGCGGCTGTCGAAGCGGCTCAAGCTCAGGCTTCAGCGAATCGCGAAAAGATCTCAGCAGCAAAAGCGTCAGTAGAGGCGGCTCACGCACAAGTGCGCGAGATCCAGTCGCTAGCCTCATTCCAGCGCCTGCTAGCACCCTGCGATGGCGTTATCACTGCGAGAAACGTGGATGCCGGAGCTCTGGTCTCCAAAGGCAGCAGCACGAACAATCAGGCCCTGATGAAGATGGCTCGAACTGACGTGCTGCGTGTGTTCGTATTTATTCCGCAATCGGATTACCAGGGTGTATACGTTGGGATGCCTGCAAAAATCAAAATCGCCGAGTTGCGAGACAAAACTTTTGAGGGCCGCATCGCACACATCTCAGGAGGCATGGACCCGACCTCCCGAACACTTCAAACAGAAATTCAGATTCCAAACCAAACCGGCTCACTGCTGCCGGGAATGTACGCGCAAGTCAGCTTATCCGCGGAACGCGAGAATCCACCGTCAATTATCCCCGACCAGGCAATCGTTGTTAAACCGGATGGGCAGTTTGTCATCACCGTTTCACGCGACGGAACAGCTCACTATCAGCGGATCAAACTGGGACGAGATTTCGGACACGAAAGCGAAGTGCTATCCGGGCTCAAACCTGGAATGGTTATCACGACCGAACCTTCAAATGAAATAATGGAAGGTCAGAAAATTAGCACGCGCTCCGCAACCGCGGACTAGAAGTAGATTCCATCAGTCTGCACTTTTTTCTCCACCAAATCTACACCAGTTACTCACGCGACGATCACAAGCCTGAAACAATATATTGGATATGGTCATCGCTCGCCAAGCCAGCATTGCCCAGCTTCCGCACCTTGCGAACGCGGCGAGCGGTTTACTGCTGGTACTGGATATGGTGCAACAATTTTGCGCAATTATCGTCGCTAAATCACAAATACGCAATTAGGATGATGCGATCCAAAGTTGCCTTGACCTAATCTTCCTCTGTAACCCGATTTTTTAGAAACCCGATTCATGAAAATAATAAGTACGGCCACCAGCTTTCCCAACCACTATTACGCACAATCTGAGATTACGACGGCTTTAGGAGATTATTGGCAGGATGCGCTTAAAAAGCGCGAAGTAATGGAGCGTTTCCATCGCAACGCTGGTGTCGAAGGAAGACACCTGGCAATGCCCGTTTCCGAGTTTCCAAAGGTGAAGGACTGGGGCGAATCAAACGACATTTTCATTCGGCAGGCAGTTACTCTTGGCGAAAGTGTCATCAACAAGGCTCTTGCGGAAAGGGCAGTACAAGCCAATCAGATCAGTGCTTTGACATTTGTATCGATAACCGGAATATCAAATCCATCGATTGATGCGAGACTGATGAATCACATCGATTTTCCCTCCAATTTGAAGCGAACTCCGATATTCGGTCTGGGCTGCGTGGGCGGAGCCGCCGGCATCGCAAGGACCGCCGATTATCTGAAAGCGTATCCGGACCAGATGGCTATTCTGTTGTCGGTAGAACTTTGCTCATTGACCTGGCAACGCGCCGATCTCACTCCCGCACACGTCATTTCATCTGCCCTCTTCGGCGACGGAGCCGCGGCGGTTCTAATGTGCGGCGCTGAACTCGATCATGACGGACCAACGGTTATCGATACGCAATCGAACTTCTATCGCGGCACCGAGGATTTGATGGGATGGAACATCACTGCCGATGGATTTCGCGTCCTGTTATCGCCCGATGTACCGAAAGTAGTGCTGGAGCACTTGCGAAGCGATGTCGACAAGCTGCTCGGCAAGCACGGATTAACACGTGCCGATATCGGTCAATGGATTATGCACACCGGAGGACCGAAGGTTCTTGAGGCCACTCAGAAAGCACTCGACCTTCCGCGTGAAGCACTAGAAGTTTCGTGGCAATGTCTGAGCGACATGGGCAATCTCTCCTCAGCATCTGTGCTTGCGGTGCTCGACCGAATCATACGCACAGCTCGTCCCCCGAAAGGCACCTGGAGCGTTATGTCTGCGATGGGCCCGGGCTTTTGCTCAGAGCTGGTTCTGATTAAGTGGTAGTTCTTTTCGGTAACTCAAAAATGAAAACAGAATCAACCGATGCGGTGATAATTGGCGGCGGTCCAGCCGGTCTAGCTGCGGCGATCGCACTAGCCAACCGCGGAGCTAAATGCACCGTGGTCGACTTCAAAAAACCTCCAATCGAAAAACCTTGCGGGGAGGGCTTAATGCCCGACTCCCTGAAAGAACTCGCAAAGCTGGGAATTGAGCTTCCAAAGACCAGCGGATTCGTATTCGACGGCATCAGATTTAAACGAGGCAAATATCAGGTGGAGAGCAGCTTTCCGCTAGGCGAAGGTTTAGGTGTAAGACGAACGGTGTTACACCAAGCTCTAGTTTCCAAAGCGGAAGAATCGAAAAATATTTCTCTCGTTTGGAATACACGTGTCAGCAGAATCGACCCTGATTCAGTTTGTGTCGGGGACCGCGAGATCTCATATAAGTGGCTCATTGGAGCGGACGGAATTAATTCTGGTGTGCGTAAGTGGGCGAGCCTCGATGTCGGTGAATCGGCGACGTTCCGCTACGGCTTCCGCAGCCATTATCTGATCGAACCGTGGACATCTCGGATGGAACTTCACTGGGCAGACATCGGGCAGATGTACGTAACTCCAGTAAGTGAAGACGAAGTCTGTGTCGTCTTCCTGAGCCGAGACAAGAGTATGCGTTTCGAACAGGCGCTCCAGCGTTTTCCGGAGTTAAACGAACGACTGAATGGTGCATGCCTGTCGTCTAAACTGCAAGGCGCGGTCACTGCAATCAGAACGCTTCGTGCAGTGTCCGGAGAAAATACTGCACTTATTGGCGATGCCTCCGGATCGGTCGATGCTATCACCGGAGAGGGACTCGCATCCTCGTTCAGGCAGGCTCTCGCTCTTGCAGATGCACTGGAGCAAAACGATCTTGCAATTTATGCCAAGGCCCATAAAGCACTTGCACAGTTACCGACGCGAATGGCTCAGCTGATGCTTCTTCTCGACCGTTTGCCAGGTCTTCAAGATCGAATAATTCGAGCCCTTTCACTTACGCCCGACAGCTTCGGAAACCTGCTGAGCGCCCATGTCGGACATCAATCCCTTCCTCTAACGATCTGCCGAGAAATTCCCAAAATCGCATGGAATCTTTTCGCGACAGAGCAGACCGGCTCTGAGTGCGACTCAATACCGTTTCCAACTCCCGCACAAACTACGTCCAAGCATGAGGTGACCAAGATTGCGTAGCAGAGCGACGAAGGCTTATTTAAAATCGATAGCTGTTTCGACCGTCCTTCTCGGACTTGCAAACTGCGCTCCCGCACTCGCAGAAAACAAAGTTTGGAAGATTGATGAGCAAACATCATCGGTTGAATTTTCGGTTAAACATCTGCTCGTTTCGAATGTAACCGGACGTTTTCCGGGTTTCTCCGGCGAAATCGGTTATGACGGTAAGAATCTGGCACAAGCTACCGTGAAGGCCTCGGTCTCCACCGGTAGTATCAATACGAAAAACCAAATGCGCGATAAGCATTTGAAAGCAGAGAACATCCTCGCTGCCGCACTCTATCCTGCAATAACCTTCAATTCGAATCGGGTCGTTCCACTCGCGGATGGCAAATTTGACATCATGGGAAAGCTCACTTTGCACGGTGTCGAGAAAGAAGTTACACTGCACGCCAGTCCATTGAAAGTTCACTCGGATAAAAACAAACAACGCCTCAGCACCACTGCTTCCACAGACATCGCCCGCAAAGAGTTCAATATATTTGTCGATAAGGCGATTGATAAAGGCGGCGCGGTTGTCGGTGAAACGGTAAAAGTTAAACTGAAAATCGAACTTGTCGAGGAATAATTCGACGGACCAATGAATTTGCCAAACACTGTCGACGGTCGGCGCATATCGAGGATATGTAAGCTTATCGTAGCCGTTTCCATCATTGCCATTGCCGGCAGTTCATGCCATACAAACCAATCGCAACCGACGGATCGAATCGAAATAGACGGCAGAATAGAAGCTGATGAAACGCGATTGTGCGTACTCACGCCAGGCAAGGTGAGCAAGGTAAATACCGAGGAAGGTGCGTCCGTTCAAGCCGGACAGGAGCTGCTTGAACTTGATAGCAGTTTGTTTAAAGACCAATTAAAAAGCTTGGATGAACTTATACGAAAGGCTCAAAACGAAAGAAATGAGATCTCACAGCTGGCGTTGAAGCTGAAGAAACAGCATCCTAGCAAAGCCTTTTCCAAACTTGATATACCGGCTCTTGAGTCGATTGATCCGAAGCCCGGCAAGCAGTCATTGCCGAAACGAGAAAGCAAAACCGTCGCTAGCACTGATGACGACAGAAACGCAACTGAGACAAAAAGTAAAGGTCTAGCAGAGCCGCTGGAGCAAATAAACGAAGTTCAAAGCACGCAGACAAAACTGCTGAACGAGGCAACGGCAAATATGCTCGCCACCGTAGATGGTGCGTATAGTCGCGAACTACAGATGCTAAAAGACGGCAAAGAGGACGCCCTGAAGGCTCTCGGCTCCAAGTTTCCATTCTCCTCCATGGCAAAAGCTAAGAGAACCGGAATCGAGCAAGTTTTTGACGCAAAAGAGAAAGCACTTACACAAGCTTATCAAGCCCAACGAAAGGCGATCACAGAATCGTCCACGGCAAAGAAGAAGGCTCTAGACGAGAGTATCGAGTCACGAAGACAATCGTTACGTCAATTGAACACCGCCAGAGATGAGATGCGAAACGAACTGGTCGGCGCGCAAACTAGTATTCAACAAACAATCGAGAAACAAAAGCAACTTCTCAGCTCCGCCGTGCGACTAGAAAGTAACAGAATCGCTCGCGCCACACTCGATCAAGTCCAACGAGCCGGCGCCCGCAGCAAGGCTGAGATGATCGAGATGCAGAAGGAACAGGCGCGAGCGCGCCTAGCGATGCTGGATACAGACATCCTCAAAGCGCAGGCGCTAAGAACAGAACTGCAAAACAAGATCGACCTTTGCACCGTTCGCAGCCCGGTAAAAGGAGTCTGTGTCATGCGTGCAGTGCAGCCTGGTGAACTCGTGATTCCGGGACAGACTCTGTTGAAGCTGATAGACGACGAGAAGTTGTATGTTCGTGCAACAGTAACCGCAGGCGACCTTTCCAGGCTGAGAGTTGGTCAGAGAGCAGAAGCAAGGCCTGGCTCGGCGCTGGAAAAACCGCTGTTGGCAAAGGTGACTACCATCGAAACAACCCCATGTTTCACTCCCAAGGGCGTCTATTTCAAGGAAGATCGAGTTAAACAAGCTTATGGCGTAAAGTTATCGCTCGAGGAACATAACATCGCAGCAAAGCCAGGGATGCCGGTTTCAGTCACTGTTTTTGCGGACGGGAAAAGCAAATGAGTGACGGCGAAAGAAACGCTCCGGTCTATTCAGTGCGGCTGCATCAGCTGACCAAGACGTTCGCCGGAGTCAAAGCCGTGAACAATCTTGACCTGGAGATCCAACAAGGCGAGCTGTTTGGATTCATAGGTCCTGATGGTGCTGGGAAATCAACCCTCTTTCACGCGATTGCGGGAGTGCTGAAACCCACTTCCGGTTCTGTCGAAATACTCGGTAAAAGAGCGCGCGAAAATCGCCTCGTGATTGGTTACTTGACCCAACAGTTCTCTTTGTATCCGGAGTTGTCGGTCGACGAAAATCTCCGCTACTTCGCCGGTACAAGGTCGATTCCGAAAGAGGTGTTTGAACCAAGGCGCGACCAGCTGCTTAACCTGGTTGGTCTAACACCATTCGCCAACCGGCTAGCCATCAATCTCTCAGGCGGTATGAAACAAAAGTTGGCGCTCTGCTGTGCGCTGATTTTTTCTCCGCAGATTTTACTTCTAGATGAGCCAACTACCGGTCTGGACCCGATATCGAGGCGCGAATTCTGGTTGTTACTTTCCAGAGTCGCCCACTCCGGCGTGACTACCCTAATCGCAACTCCGAATTTCTCTGAAGCCGAACTCTGCGACCGGGTCGCGCTCATGAGACACGGAGAAGTCCTGGCGCTGGGTCGACCGGATAAGTTAAGAGCGGAGCTATCTGTCAGTCGGATACAGATCCGAACAGATAACATCAACGATGCAGTTCAAGTCGTTTATAAAACAATAAATACTCAATCGGATATTGAAGTATGCGATATCAACACTTACGGCGATCGTCTCGACCTGTTAACCACCAGCAAAGAGAAAACTGTAAGCACTATAGAAAAGGCGCTGGTGCTTAATGGTATTGCATCTAATACCATTTGCTCGATAGAGGAGCCAACTCTCGAAAATGTTTATATACTGAACTCTCGGCAACATGGAACTGCAGAGCAAGATATTGTGCCCTTCCCGAAGAGCATCCGCTCTCCTTCTCTGCATGGAAACGCCAGCGTCGCAATTTTGGCCGAAGATTTGCAGAAGAACTACGGCGGTTTTTGCGCTGTAAACAAGGTCAGCCTGGCGATTAAACGCGGCGAGATCTATGGTTTGCTGGGCGCCAACGGCGCGGGCAAAACCACTACCATCAAAATGCTGTGCGGTTTGGTCAAGCCAAGCAATGGCAAGCTGCGAATAGGCGACGGGAACTTAGCTCAAAACTCTCGTGCATTGCGCCAGACTATCGGCTACATGAGCCAGAAATTTACTTTATACGAAGATCTCTCCGTGATCGAGAATCTCAACTATTACGCATCTGCATACGCTATTCCCAATCGAAATCGAATCGCCAAGATCGACTGGGTATTCGCCATCTGCGAACTCTCCGACATCCGCAACGCGCTTGTAAAAACACTTCCGCAAGGCTTGAAACAGCGCATCGCATTCGGTGCCGCAGTAATGCATGAACCGGAGATACTTTTCCTGGATGAGCCTACCTCCGGGCTTGATCCGCTAGCACGGCGGCAGCTGTGGAAGGCAATTCGTCAAATCGCACAGCATGGAACGGCAGTCCTCGTCACCACTCACTTTCTCGATGATGCGGAATACTGTCACAGGTTAGGACTTATGGTCTCGGGTAAGCTTATCGCCGAAGGATCGCCACAAGCCATCAAAGCAAACAGTGAACCGATTTTCGAGCTTGTGGTCGACAATACACAGAAGGCTTATGCCGTTCTCTCAGAGAGGCTCGACGGGGCGCGGATATCGGTTTTTCCAAATCGAATGCACTTGCAAATCAGCGACGGTGATGTAGACGAAAAACGAGTTATGGAATACTTGAGCGTTGGCGGTATCGAAGTAAAGCGAGCCGGATTAATACCGCCCTCGCTGGAAGACGCCTTTGTCCAGCTGGTCGGAAGAGGAAATTTCGATTGAAGGCGATCAGATCACAGATTGAAAAGGAGTGGTCTTCGTTTCGCCGAGACCGGCTCGGGATGTCACTTGCCATTCTGCTACCGCTAGCCACGCTATTGCTATTTGGATACGGAGTTCGTCTTCAAAACTCCGACATACCGATCTGCGTCGAAGACCGTGACAAAACCGCCAGCAGCAAGAACGTGATTGCGCACCTTCGAGAATCCAGGGAATTGAAAGTGCTGGAGGCGCCATCCGGCAATGATCTTTCTACTCTGCTCCTGGAAAACAAAGCAAAGGCTACTGTCTTTATTCCAAAAGGTTTCTCCACAAAGATAGAGAGCGGAGAAGCCAGTCCGTTTCAAGTCATTGTTGACGGAAGCGACGTAGGATGCGCCGAGACTGTGAACGCACTCGCACAGAAAGCCGCTTTCCAGGCGGAACACCAGACGAAGACAGTCAATCCACAGGCATACTTCGCAGTGCCCGAGTTCAAAATTCTCTTCAACCCCGGCGTCGACGAGACACCGTATATAGTATCAGGTGTTTTCGCCATTGTTCTCTGGATGTATCCGGCTCTGTTGTCCGCTGTTGCGATTTCACGAGAGCTCGAACAAAAGACTATTATTCAGGTTTACGCTTCAGGTCTAACACCATCACAGTTTCTCGTCGGAAAAGGCGCTGTATATTTCCTGGTTGGAGCAGCCGTCTCAATTGCTATGGCAGTCCTCGGCAGCGTCATATTTGGACTAAAAACCGATATAGCCTGGGCACCGCTATTTCTCTCGACCCTTACCTACATTGCAGCAGCAGTATCTTTCGGACTGTTCGTCGGCGCAGCGACCCGCGAAGAGAATATCGCCGTACAAGCCACCGCAACTGGTGGCTTCTTCCCAGCATTGCTATTGTCGGGCTTTGTGTATCCATTATCTAACATTCCCTATCCGCTTTCATTGGTGAGTTACATCGTTCCCGCTCGTTATTACATCGACATTTGTAGAGACATCTATCTACGAGCCGGTGGCTGGGAAGATGTGTGGTGGCGAATAATCACCATCGGAGTCTTCGGACTGATACCTTATCTGGCCGCCTGGAACGCGATCCGGCGCATGAGTCTGGAGGGCAAGGAATGAGTGCCTTGAAACGCTTGTTCGAGAGCAGGCTCTTCGGACTGGTCTATAAGGAGACGATGCACACGCTTCGCGACAAGCATCTTCTATTCCTACTAATTTTTCCTCCGACCCTGCAGCTCTTCATCCTGGGAGCTGCGCTAGACGTGGGGCTCCGAAATGTACCAATCGGGCTGGTCGACAACTGCCAGAGCGTGACGAGCAGAAGACTTGTTTCCGCTGTCACGGACACAAACATTTTCAAACTAAAATCTGCGTACTTGAGCGAACAGGAGCTGACGAATTCGATCAAGAAAACCGAAGTGAAGCTAGGACTGGTCATACCATCCGACTTTGACCGCAGCCTTGCACGAGAACATGTCGGTCGCGTCGCAGTTATCATCGACGGCGTTGACGCCTATACCGCCAATATTGCCCGTGGTTATTTGATGCAGATCTTCCAGCACTTCGAGGTGAATTCAGATCCTCCGCAACAGTTGATTGAGCCGGTCGTAACCGTATTTTTCAACCCCGGACTTGTGAACAGCTGGTATTTTGTGCCGGGCGTGATCGGAGCGATGTTAACACTCACCAGCACGCTGGTTTCATCCGCATCACTTCTTCGGGAGAAGGAGCTGGGCACGCTGGAACAACTTTTAATGACACCATATTCGGTGAGCGAAATTCTATTCGCCAAGGTCTTGCCCGTTTTCGTATTGCTACTTTGCGATGTCTTCCTCGCCCTCGGCATGGCGTTGTTCGTCTTCAAACTTCCATTTCGAGGCGACATATTCATATTCCTTGTCGCCAGCGGGTTGTACATCTGCGTCGGCATCGGCCTTGGTATCTTGATGGCAACGGTTTGCAAAACGGAGAGACAAGCTCACCTCGTTTCTTTCTTCGTCAATATCCCGTTGATGCAACTTTCAGGTGCCGTTGTCCCATTTGAGACCATGCCTCAATTGCTCCGACAAATCGCCTCGATCGATCCACTGCGGGACTATACGATCATAGCCAGAAGCCTGTTCCTGAAAGGGTCCGGATTAAACGCTCTGATGCCGCACCTTCTGATGCTGGGCGCGGCTGCGCTTGTCTTGTTCAGTTTCAGCATTCTACGCTTTCGCAAACAATTGGACTGACGCGAACCCGCTACTATATCACCCCAAAGACAGTTCAAGCACCGGGCGGGCTTTCGGACATCATGATCAGACTTGAGCTTTGCTTTGTCTACGAGCCATTGCCGCTTTTCGTGAAATCCGGCAATGTGTCATAGACAAACAGGCAAAAAGATAACGGCTTCGGATAGGTGGGCGCCCGAAAGCCCCATGGGTTAACTACTCTGCCGGATTTGCTAAATACTGCCTTTTATAGTAGCAAAACCGAAGAGGCGAAGACCGCCAGGAACCGAGGGTTCCTGACGATCTCCGGGGCGATTTTCGCAAGGTGTCGCGTGGGAAGATTCACCTTCCGCAAGCGCAACTCTGCAGAAATCGAAATAGCTCAGTCCTGGTCTTTGAACACGATCCCGATGGTGACGAGCATGTTCAGGAAGGCGTTGACCATGAAGAACATGGTCCACTGCAGGTCGTTCGCTTCGTTGAAGTGGTGAGCTCCGACGAACGACGAGATGGTGATGAAGAGCGCGATGCAACCGCGAACGCGATCGCTCTTGCTCGAAATACCGGTCCCGGTGGGTTTGAACATCGGGGTCATTAGAGCACCTCCTTCTTCTTGGCGGGCGAGATGTCGATCACGAGCTTCTTGGGGTCGACCTTGGACGGATGGGTCTTCTTGAACTCCAGCCAATCCTGCTCGATCATGGTCTCCTTCTCGCGAAGGATGGCGACGAGCGCTTCGAGGCGTTCCCTGTCGGTCTCGATGATGTAGACGGCGAGGTCGTAGCAGGCATTCGCGATGCGCCGCCACTCGTCGTCGATCTCGTCCATGAGCTTGGGACCGACCGAGGAGATCGGACCGCTGCCCATGCCGCGCATGCCAGTGCTGCCGCCGGCGCCGACCGAGATCATCCCGAGACGGGACATACCCCAGCGCGTCACCATGGTGTGAGCCATACGGCAGCCCTGCTCGAAGTCGTTGGAAGCACCGCTGTCCATCTTGCCGAGCAGCACCATCTGAGCGGCACGACCCGCCATCGCCATGACGATGCGAGCGACGCACTGCTCGAAGTCCATGCCGTAGCGATCCTCGCCGGGCATGCTCTGAACGTAGCCGAGCGCCTTGGACCGATTCATGATCGTGATCTTCACGACCGGGTCGGCACCAGGCATCACGTCGGTGGCGATGGCGTGACCGCCCTCGTGCACCGTCGTGTTGTTCTTGTTGTCCTCCGACATCGCCTTCTGGCGCTCGGGATTCGCACCGCCGTAGCGGACGAAATCGATGCCTTCGTCGAAGTCGGTGTTCAGGATGACGGCGCCGGCAGCCTGCAGGCTGGCAATCGCTTGCGCAATCGCAGCTTCCACGGCTTTCTCGTTGACCTTGCCATCGACCAGCGGAATTTCCGGCAGGTCGAAACCGTGACGATCGGCGGCGAGGAGAGCAGCGCGGCTGCAAGCACCTTCGATTTCGGCGCCGCTGTAGCCGTAGGTGCGCTTCGCCAGAGCCGTCAGCTCGACGTCCTGAGCGAGCGGCTTGCCGCGGGTGTGGATCTTGAAGATGGCAGCGCGACCTTCAGTGGTCGGCAGATCCACCGTGACCTGCGCGTCGAAACGGCCCGGACGCAGAAGCGCGTCATCGAGCATGTCGACACGGTTGGTGGCGGCGAGCAGGAAGAGACCTTCGTTGTCGTTGATGCCGTCCATCTCGACGAGCATGGCGTTGAGCGTCTGTTCACGCTCCTGGTTGCTGCTCTCGCCGTGACCGCCACCGCGCTTGCCGCCCACCGCATCGATTTCGTCGATGAAGATGAAGTGCGGCTTGCCAGTTTTGCGAACCTTGGCACGACCGGACTCGAACATGTCGCGAACACGGGACGAACCCACGCCGACGAACATCTCGACGAAGTCGGAGCCGGAGGTTGCTTCGAACGAGCCGTCGGTTTCGCCCGCGAGGGCGCGTGCCAACAGCGTTTTGCCGGTACCCGGAGGTCCGACGAGCAGGATGCCCTTCGGCAGCTTGGCTCCGAAGAACTTGTAGAGCCAGCGACGCTTGACCGCCTTGGCGAGACGACGAAGTTCCTTGACCGCTTCATCGGCACCGGCGACATCGTCGAACGTCACCACGCGCATCTGCTTCGTCTTGTCGTCCGAACTCGTCGAGCGAGCCTTGCCGAAATTGGCCATCTTGCCACCCGGACCGGCAGCACCCATGGCCGCGCGATTGCGGTTGGACATCCAGACCATGGCGAGAACGAGGATGACGATCGGACCGAAGGTCCAGGCGAGACGCTGAAGCGAAGAGGTGGAATCATCTTCCGCCTTCCAGAGAATCTTCTTCTCGCGCGCGGTCTTCAGGACCTCGGCACGGCCGCCCTGTTCAGGCAGGGTGACGAAGTACTTGGTCGAGTCACCGGTCTTGTAGACGGCGATGCGGTCGACGCCGTTGAGGAAGGTGATCGAGCTCACGGCACCGGGGTTGGTGTCCATGAGGAGGAACAGCTCGGACGCCTGCATGTAGGCGGTCGGCTGAACGCCACGTCCACGAGACGGAGCGGCGGGTGAAGCGGGGGAGGTCTGGGTGCTGGTTCCGACTTGAGCTCCCGGCGCCTGAACGGCGGGGGGTGCCTTGGTCACCACGGGCGCGCCACGCGTGTGAACAGCGGGCGGGGTGACAGTGCGGACGGGTCCTTCCGAGGTGAGGACAAACCCGACAAACGCGGCAATCAGCGGAATCGCAAGCATCCAGATGACGAACTGCTTGTTTTCAGGTGAGAGTTTCATATCCGTTACTCCAGATTTGAAGGCTGGATTAGACGCAGCCTTTGTCCGGCATATTTGCGGGACGAGCGAAAAAGGGTAAGAACACCGCTCGAGTGACTCGAACGATCCATGACGCGCTTGCAACTGAGACTCACCCACCGTAAAGACCCGCCGTCACTGTTTAAGACGCGCGAAATCTGATTTTGGAGGTGAAAAGGTTATTGTGCCTTGGTTTTCTCAGAGAGTTGCAGAAGCTGATATGTAATTCGAACCTACGCGCCGAGGCATCCTCATGACAATAGGCCGATAGTCGTAACTGACAACTATTTACCATATGAACTTTTATGTTTCCTTAAGAATCCTTGAAACCTAGCGCTAGATTAGCGTAGCGGCAGAGAAGACAGAGCCACTACTATCACATACAGGATCCGCAAAATCGTACAGAGCCCTAGCAGACCGGCTTTCCGGGTTCCAGCTATCCGTAGCCCCGAATTTGTCTACGAACGGATGACGGAATGCGAGAAAATCGGCATCCCCTGAGAGACAAGCCGCCTTCTCAGGGCTAGACCCCGTTCGGCAAAATCTCTGCAGACCGAGCCGGGTCAACCTTCCTGACGATTCAGACGTGGCTCAAAGATTCTTATCCCGTATAGTAGCACGAGCAATACTAGCGCGAGCTGAGTCGTGCAGTAACAAAGCCGAAAAGGCTCACGGTTTCATATTGTATCTAGTTGTAAAGAGAATAGTTAATCAAACTTTTGATGATTCAAAATATCCATTTCTGCTTGTCTAGATGTATCCACATCACTTCGATCTCTGAAGGCAACTTTCTCTCTAAAAACAGCGCCTCTAGCTCTAAATAGTTGCCTCTCTCTGAACGATTTGACCGTTGGTAGACAATCGCACGTTCGCACGTGGGGTTGTGTCGGTGGGTTCAATCCGCTGTGCGGGATGAATCCAGTGTCTTAGCTTTCGCATCAGGAGCGAATCATGCAATTCTTCCGCATCAAAGTTGGCCAAGATAACGCACCGGTCATCGAGCCCTTCCTGGAATGGCTGCGTCTCGACGGCACGTCGTACATCTCGGTCGGCGGCTCCGGTCTGTCGTACATCTCGGTGGCACCGGAATTCCAAGCAGACGACCGCACCGGCCGCCTGCAGGTCGGCGACATTCGTCCCAACAGCCGCGGCGGTATCGAACTCTTCCCGCAGGGCATCATGCGCAACGGCGTGTTCATCCCGAGCAGCTCCGGCGCAGACGACCGGGCTTTCGTGGTGCTCCCGTCCGGTGCCTACGACTTCCACGTCGACCGCGGTATCCACGCCGTTCCCCGGCGGGATCTGATGCAGGCTCTCAGCGTCGTTCTCAACCCCGGTGACGTCATCAAGGCTCTGCCGAAGGTGCGCACCATTCGCGAGATGGACGCCATCAAGCCGATGTATCTGCATTATCACGGCTTCTGCAAGCTGACGTTCTCGGCCGAGCAGCCCGCTGCTCTCACCGAGAACAGCAACGCCGAAGCCGCTCTCGCCTGACGCGTAACGCTTAGCGCAGTCCGCGCCGATGAGGTTCATCGCAAGATGAGCTCGTCCCGCGGCTGCGCCACCGTCCGCGTTTTAACCGCGCATCGCACAAGCGATGTGTATCCCATCAACATGGTGCTCACGAAGCGAGCGTCAAGCTCGAGTCGTGCACTTCTTCTCACGAAGGAGACTAGCGATGAACACGATCGCCAACGGCACCATCTCGCTGCGAGCTGCCCGTGAATGGTGCACTCGCGCGCATGGTAGCCAACTCTATGGAACCCTGCCCTACAACTACCATCTCGGCAAGACCGAGAACGTCGCTGTTCGGTTCGGTTTCGGCAAGGACACCGTCATCCGCATCTCGTGCTGGACGCACGACGTACCGGAAGACACCAAGAAGAAGCTCGAAGACCTTCTTCGCGCCGGCTTCCCCGGTCGCGTCGTTGAGATAACCTGGCGCGTCACCGACGAGCCCGGCGCCAATCGCAGCGACCGCAAGCGCAAGACCTATCCCAAGATTGCCGTCGATTGGAAGGCAGTCGTGGTGAAGCTCTGCGACCGGATCGCCAACGTCGAGCATTCCATCAACGATGCGAAGCGCATGCGCAAGAATCGTCGGGAATATCCGAAGTTTCGCGCGGCTCTCTTCAACGCGAACCACGACGCGCGAGTCCTCCGCATGTGGGCGCACCTCGACCAACTGATTCTGGGGAAAACTGCGTGAATTCAACAACTTCGCGTCCGGAGGATTGCGCAAGCGATGACTCCGACTGTTTAGACCTCGCTGGGAGATAGTTCTGCTGTTCGCCGAAACGCGAATAGCAGATTCTCTCCCAGCATTTTTCGAACACGCTCTACTATACAGCTTCGTATTCGACACCAAGAGCACCAAGCAACGAAGAACCAAGCAGAACTGCAATCCCCGTAACCAAGGGGGAAGGATAGGCAATTCTGTAAGTTGGGTTTGGCTACGCTGCGTTGACGGAAATAGCGAAATTCGTCGCTCTCTCGTAGCCAGACGAAGAGAGGTCAAGCTATCTGGAGGCTGAGGACTCTGACTATACGGGCATTTTACGTGCTCACTGGAGACTGTCTTCTATAGTAGATAAGCCTCGGTAGCCAGACGAAGAGAGGTTAAGTTATCTGGAGGCCTAGGACCATGACTATACGGACATTTTACGCGTTCAACTGAGACTGTCTTCTATAGTAGCAGGGCCACGGACTTGAAAAAGGTTTGCTTGGTTTAGTAGGTTCTGGAATCGTTTTCTCTTCACACACACGATTTATCGAAAAAACAAATCAGGCGCCCCGACCGACAGTCACCGGAGAAGCTTCACAGCTCCCGCGTTCGAACGACCTCGCCTGACTTTGACGATTTGCGCCGATACGGATGTTCCGCCTCGGTGATGCAAGCGCGTTTTCAAAACCGCTTGCGACTTCCTAGCACCACCCGACTCGCACTGCGAGTTGCTCTCTTTTTTTGGGAGACCAAAGATGGAACTCATTTTGCTCTGCCTGACCGCGCTCACGCTCGGTCTTCGACACGGGCTCGACTTCGACCACATCGCCGCTATGCTCGACATGGCGGGAACGACAGTAACCGATCCAAGCACCGGCAGTAAACACTTCAAGTTTCGAGAATTGATGCGCACGATGAAGCTACCGGCGCTCTATGTCTTCGGACACGGGCTCATGGTCGTTATCCTCGGCGTTGTCGCCCTCCTGTTCGGTACTGTCCTGCCCGATTGGATCGACACGTTGATGGAGCGAGTAGTCGGTGTAACGCTTCTCCTGCTGTCGCTCTATCTCATGTATTCACTTGTGCAGTTTTTCCGCAATGGGCAAGACCTGAAGTTGAAGAGCCGATGGATGGTGGTTTTCGAGTCGGTCGATCGGGGATGGCACTGGTTGGTTTCAAAACTGACCGGGCGAACACATGACCACAAACACGAGCTCAACTGGGACGCCAAAGGAGCTTTCCTGGTCGGTATGATTCACGGCATCGGGGCGGAAACCGGCACTCAGGTGTTGCTGTTTGCTTCGGTAGTCGGAACCGCGAACATCTTCTTCGGACTCGGCATGTTGAGCGCGTTCACGCTCGGCATGACGATTTCCACCCTGGCGATCGCAGCATGTGTTTCCGCGGGGTTGACGACATCGACGTATTTCAAGTCGATCGTGTTCATTCTCTGCTTGCTCGCAGCCATCTTCAGCTTCGTCGTCGGGCTCTACTTCACGTTCGGCCTGTCGGTAATGCTTCCCTCCTTCTGAACCTCACCAGGAACTGCCTATGGAAACGAACACGCGAGAACCGCTGCGCAAGCCCCCTGCGCGAGCCAGCAAACCGGCTCGCAGTTTTCTCTGGTTCATCTGCATCGCCTACGCTACGCAGGGAATCGCGCAGCACTTCTGCCTCATCGCCCAACCGCTCGATTACTACATGCTGAAGCTTGGGAAAAACGCTGCAGACGTAGCAGCTGTTCTCTCAGTGCTGATGATTCCGTGGATGGTCAAACCTGTCTACGGTTTGGTGAGCGACTTTTTGCCGCTCTGGGCCTATCGGCGCAAATCGTATCTGGCTGTGGCTTATGGACTGGGAGCGCTCTTCTATGCCATCGCAGCGATGACCGGCTCGTTCAATCTGCTCATCGGAGCGCTCCTGCTAACAGCGACGGGCATGGCGATCGGCACGACAATCGTGAACGGTTTAACGCTCGAAGTCGGGCGTCCGACTTCGGAATACCGGTCATACCAGAGCATCCAGGCGGCGTGCTATTACACGGCGAACATTTGCTCGTTTTTGCTTGGCGGTCTGCTCTGCAGCACGTTGTTGCCGACCGAGGCGTTGCAAACTGCCGCTTCGATTGCGGCCGTTCCCTGCGCGCTTACGGCAGTTGCTGCATGGAAGCTAATTCACGAGGACAAAACCGAACGCCAGAAGTTTTCCATCAGCACCGTATTCGGTATCATCCGCGAATTCAAAGTGCGCGGACTTCTGGTTGTGGCGACATTCCTCTGCTTCTGGAGCTTCAGTCCCGGCTTCGGCACTCCGCTGTACTTCTACGAGACCAAGGTCATCGGTTTCACTCAGATGTTCATCGGTCAACTGGGCGCCATCAACGCTTTCGGCATGTTCGCCGGTGCGATCGTTTTCAAATACGCGATGGATCGCAAGCTATCGCCCAGGGTTCAGACCGTGATTTCAGTGATTCTGGGCACGGTGAGCACTCTGGGCTATCTCTGGCTCGCTGACGCCCAGACCGCAGTCGCGCTCGAATTTTTCCGCGGTGTTGCGAACATCATCGCTGTCCTGACGCTCTACGGATTGGCATCGGATGTCAGTCCTCCGCGGCTGGAGAGCACGACAATTGCCGTTTTGATCGCAGCGTATAACATCGCCGAACAGCTCTCCAACGTGCTCGGAGCTCATTTGTACACCAACACCTTCAGCGAAGCATTCGCGCCGCTGATTTTGGCAAGTGCGCTGATGACGCTCGCTTGCCTGGTTTTCGTGCCATTCCTTCCCCAAAAGGATTTGCACCTAAAACCCTGAACGTTTGAAGGAGCGCTCAAGTCCACGGTTTCGCTTCTAGTGTCGAAACAAAATGCAACCACCCTAATCTCGAACCGCATCAGTTCCCAGACTTGATGCGGTTCGAGATTGTTTTTTCGCCGAGAACGATTGACTAATTTTTCTTTGCGCAGCTATGTGACATTCTATAGTAGCTATGCCTAACAGCCCAAATCGGCGAGACAATCCCAAATCGATGGCAGCACGAGAGAAAAGTAGCAAGGAAAGTTTCATGTGAATGGAGACCGGTTTTGAACCGATCTCCATTCCACGACGTAAGCGTTTCAATCAAACGCTAGCGGTAGTACCGACGCCAGTACTTGCCGTCATCTTCATCATCGGGCGCGGCAAGCGAGTCGCGGTCGAATCGGTCACCACTCGAATCCTGAACACGTTCGGTGCCAGGATCGCTTGCCTTCAGGACATCGCGCGCGGAAACCGACTGAGCAGACCGCGCAGCGAAACGCGCGGTCTTAGCACGCGAGTGCATGCGCCGCTTCGCGAGTGAACGACGAACGGCAATGAACAACCCGACGATTACCGCCAGAATGAGAACAGCAATGATCAACTTCATGTTGAGCACTCCTTTTGTTTGTTTACGGGAGACAGGCTCTAAGAGCCCGTCGCACAGCGCGCACGACCTGCCAGATACCATGCCGTCGTGACAGCGCAAGCGACAGCGGCACCACAGATGGTAGCAGTCACTCCAACTTGTTCGACCAGGAAACCCAGAGTCGGACCTCCGATAGCGAACATGCCAAAGTACGAGTACATCCAGAAAACGGTGGACACCACACCACGCATGCGATCTTCGGTCTTGCTCTGAACAACAGCATGGCTGCCGATCAGCAACATCGTCATGGAAAAGCCGGCGGGAACAACCAGAGCCATCGACAACGGCAAGTTGCGCGACATGGCGAAGAGAGCAATGAATGCGGCATAAACGAATCCTGCAAAGCCGACATAGCGACTCAGTTCTGCACTGTTGCCTCGGCTTGCGGTCAGATAAGCCAGAAGAACCGACCCTACCATCGCGCCTATTTCAGACGCGGCGATCAGAAGTCCATTCGTACGAGCTGTTCCATGGAGCAGATCCGTGAAGACCGGCATGAGCGGAACGTATACGCCGCAGAAGCTGAACACCGCGACGAGGATGAGCAGCCGGCGAATCTCTGGGTTTCCGTAAGTGAAACGAAAACCCTCCGACAAACTCGGCGCCGTCGATTGCGCTCTGGCACCTGGACGGATGAATTTGAGCGTGCAGAGTTCGAACAGATACGTAAGCGCATTGACTGCAAAACAGCCAGTTGCACCTACAACCGCAAGAAGAACCGCAGCTACAGCCGGTCCAGCAACCCGCCCGCTGTAGAACAGAAGGCTATCGAGCGCGAAACCGTTCATCACATCTTCGTTGCCGACCAGCTGCGGGATGATTGCAAACCGCGCTGGAATCTCGAATGCGACGATCACTCCGAACACCGCAGACAATGCGTACAAATGCCAGACTTGCAGAATCCCGAGAGAGGACAATGCCAGCCAAGCCGTTGAGACGCACAGAGCGAGGATCTGCGTGATCACGATAATCTTCTTGCGATCAAAACGATCAGCCGCCCAGCCGCCGGGAATGCCCATGATGAGCATCGGAAGCTGGTAGGCGAACAGAATCGAACCGAGTACGAAAGATGACCCGGTCATCTGGTAAGCGACCCATGCCACCACAATCTCTTGCATCAGCGACCCAGTCAGCGACGCAAGCACTCCAAGCGCGTAGAGCCTGAAGTTTTTATGCTTGAGCGAACTGAAGGTGGTGCCGAAAAACCGAGAAAGCGATCCGGAGTCGCCCTGTTGAGGGCTTTCCATCTTCATGCTCCTTTTGAAAAAGTCGTCTGTCGTTCCGCTGAGAGCAGAGAGGCAGAAAATAGACTGACGAATATGGTTCTTTAAGTGTTGAGGCAGTAGATTGGGTTTCGGAACTGATTGTTAAACTTTAGGCTTTAAACTTCGCCTGGTAAAGAACTGGATGAAGGATGATGTTTCACTCTTTCTTTGAAAGGACCGACCGGAACGGCAGCCCAAACGTCCGCTCAACAACCGTTTTCAGAATTTTCACAACTGAAAGCAGCGAGCGGCATGAGTTTTATTTTCAGCTGAGCATTCGCTGAACTCCTTAGCGAGGGTAGCGCAAACTGGCATCCGGTCGGATTGTTCTGCTTGCTGCAGGGACGAGGTCGTCCATGAGCACTCGAATTGCTTCATCCTGCTGTCGCCACCAGATGCAGTGCAAATACAATTCACGCTCGCCACCATATGCAGTAGCACAGAAAGTTCGTGTCTTGCTGCTGGTTCGATTGTTATGACTACTTATTTTTGGGAGCTGCGCCCGTCGGGTGAGGAGGGAGAACCGCCATGTTCTTGATGTCGCAACCGGCGGCTGCGTCCATAACGGAGACAACATACTTCTGAAGCGCGTCTTCGTCGGAGTTCAGAATCAGCGGCATATCGACACCCGGATGAGCAGCGAGTTCCGCCTTCAAGACTTCCATAATCTTCGGTGTCTCCGCGGGAACCGGCTTGTTGTTAATCGTGATGCTTCCGTCAGCCCCAACTTCGACGTTGATTTTCGGCGTGTCATCTTTCTTGGGAGGAGTCGTCGTCAATCCAGGCGGAGAGACCCGCAACACGGCCTGGTTAACAAGCGGGGCAATCAGAATCATGATTACCAGCAGCACTAAAAATACGTCTGTAAGCGGCGTTACGTTGATTTCGGTGAAGGTCTCGCCAGCCTTGCCACCCATAGCCATAGGCTGAATTCTCCCTGGGGGTTGTCTACGGCTAATATTAACGCGCCCGGGCAATGATTGCCATATGAATAACCCTGAGATTGACTATAAAAATACAAAGCCGTTCGCAAACCTGGTCGCAAGGTAAGCCCGCGTTGTGAACTGAAAGTCGCCGGTATTTCAGCTGCGCTAGGTTTCCGATTGTTATTGGCTGTTTAAACGGCAATCGACCATGGCAAGACCGATTTCACACTTTACAACCACGGATTCGGACGGTTTATCGCGTCATTGTTAGTCAGATCTAAACACTCGGTTATGACCTCAAGCTGAGATCTCCTTGAGACGCAAGACTCCGAGATCTTAGTCTTAATTGCATAACTGTTTTACAAACCAGAAATGGTGTTCTCCGGCTCATAACTTTCCAGGATTCGGAAACGAAAAAATTCTTCTTGGTCGCGCAAGTGATTCGTAGAAGTCCTGCTTGAGCCGATTTCAGCACGCCCAGTTGGTGCTGAAACTCTTAACTTCCACTCGTCAAAGAACGAGAGAAACCCCGGAGTCCGGTAATATGAAAAAAGAAATCACCAACCGAATCGGCAAGCGTAAGATGCGCTCCCTGCCAAAGATTATGCTCCACGAGCACCTTGACTGCTCCCTCCGCCCGCGCACCATGCTCGAGCTGTGGGAGAAACGCGGCTTCGAAAACGCGAAGATCGCGTTCCCCGCGTCGGTGCTCGATACCTGGAAGCTCGCCGCAACGAAGTCCGGCGCCGAGAAGCGCCGCCTTCGCATGCAAGCTGCCCAGGAGTATCAGAAGTTTCTCGTCGGCTTCGCCAGCTTGTCGCTCGCGAACTACGTCCAGGCTATCGTCGACCACGTTCTGCCGCTCATGCAGGCGTCGTCGAACCTGACCCGCATCACGAGCGAGCGCATCGACGATGCCATCGCTGACGGTATCGCGGGTATGGAATTGCGATTCGCACCGCAGCTCCACACCTGGGAAGGGCTCTCCCTCGACGAAGTCATGGAGTCGGTCATCGCCGCAACCAAGACGGCGCCGTTCCCGCTCAAGCTCATCCTCTGCGCGCTGCGTCACGAAGACGGCACCATGGCGCGCAAGCTGGCTGACCTCTGCGTCAAGTATCAGCGCCACGTCGGCGTTTTCGACCTTGCCGCCGACGAGAAGGCCAATCCCGGTCTCCTGAAGTGGTGGCTCCAGGCGGCGCTCTACGCCAAGGCGCTGTACCCGAAGCTGCTCGTGACCATCCACCTGTGGGAAACCGACGAGCCGAACGACCAGGACATCGCCCTCCTCAACGGGTTTGACCAGATGCTCGTCGAGCTGACCCGTCAGCTCTCGGCATCCGGACAGACTCGCGTTCCAGACGACGTCTGGGAGGCTGCGGGCAAGGTCGTCGAGACAATGCTTCCGACTCTCCTGACCGCCGTTCATACGGACGCGGGCAATGGTTCGCTGCGCATCGGACACGGCTTCCGTGGAAACCGTCAGGGACAGCGCCTCATCGAGGTCTGCCCGACGTCCAACGTGGTCACCGGTCAGGTGGCTTCGATCGCCGCACACCCCGTCGACAAGCTCCACCGCGAAGGCAAGCGCGTCACCATCAACACCGATGGCACGCTCTTCACCGAAGTGCAGCTCACGGACGAGTACCGCAAGCTGCAGGAGGCGTTCGACTGGACACTCGATGACCTCCTCACGGTCAATCTGACCGCGCTGGAAGGCTCGTCGTTCAGCCAGAAGGACAAGTCCCGCCTGCGAGCCGCTCTCAAGCGCGCTTACAAGAGCTAACCTGTTTTAAGCTCGACCGTAAACGACTGACGCCCCGCGCGTTAGTCGTTTACCCTTCTAAATTTTGCTACTAACATATACAGTACAGGCCTACCTACTAAAACATACAGTAATTTTCAAATCCCTAAAGACAGTCAAGACATGGAAATACGGAAATGGCTGCCTAGAGACACCCCGGCTTGTCGCTCTCAGAATGCCGAATTTTGGGAATTCCGGCAACGCCTCATAGACAAGCAAGGTTGCGCGCCTATCCGGGTGACGGGATTGACGGGGCTCGAGCTAGACCCGATCTGTCAATGGGACAGCGACGGAATTCGCTAGATCCGTCGCTCTGGGATTGACGGGACTCGAGCTAGACCCGGTCTGTCATTTAGACAGCGACGGAATTCGCTAAATCCGTCGCTCTGGGATTGACGGGACTTGAGCTAGACGGGGCTTGAGCTAGACAGCGCCGGTTCTACATTCGATCTGGATCAGCTTGCGATAGCTAGTACAGATCTCCGCGCGCCCGACGTAAAAGCTCAGAAGATACAAAATACATACGAAGAAATAAATCTTCAAGTCTATGATTCGCGCTAGTGATCAGCCTTTCAGCTCTCTTCTCAGAATTATCTTATTATTGCCTCAACCTCTTGGTAATTTAGTCTCCAATGTTCTAAGTAATAAGAGAACAATTTCTCTTCCTGCCAAAAAAACTTCCGCGTAGCCCAATTCAGATAAGCTCTCACGAATAGCCTAGCCTTGGACACACGTCCTCGGTTTCGGCAGGTCATGAGCGTCTTGGGTTTCTCGCTGAGGTTTCCGCAGAAGAAATTGGGAGCTGGGTTCGGATTCCGGAGCCGGCTTCTCTGCGCACTCACATCGATGCTGCGTAGATTCGCCCGTCTTCCACCAGACCGAAAGGGTAATGCTATGTTCGTGACCCCGCTTACTCTCTGGTCCTGGGCGGCCGCCGCGCAGACGAGCTTCGTGCTTCAGTCCGCGATGTTCTGGCAGTCGGCTTTCGCTTCGGCGATCGCTCGTCCTCGACCCGCTCTTCGCCTCGCCGCCTTCAATCCCACGATCGTGCGGACCGAGCGGCGGGCGATTCTGGCTGTCGTCCGCTAGGTCGACAGTTCCTCCGTCGTAGTTTTCTGCCGTCATCGGTGGCTGGTTCAGCTGAACAGCTACTGGTGGCGGTTTCTCACACAACTCAAGCGACTCACGGTTGCAAACGTGGGTCCGAAAAGGAGAAATACCCATGTCGAAGAACGACATCAATTTCGCCGTCGGCAAGTCCGCTCGGCGCGCTCTCGTCGCTGGCGCTGCCAGCGTGACTCTCGTTCCGGTGTTCGCCGCCGAGGACGAAACCAAGGGACTCCAGCTCGCCAAGCGCGTCTCCGCGCAGGCGAAGCTCGCCGGCTTCAAGGGCGAAACCGGCCAAACCATGAACGGCGCCACCACCGACGGTGCTGCCACGGTCAACTTCGGCGTCGGCGCCAAGGACAAGTTCGGCATCGAATCCTGGCGCAAGGCGGTCACCGCCGCCGTCAAGCAGGTGCGCGGTCTGAAGACCGACTCGATCACCCTGAAGGTCCCCGCCGATCTCGCCGGCGCCAAGTCGCTGCTCGGCTCGAACAGCCTGTTCGACCTCGGCGTCGCCACCTCCGAGACCGTCGCCATGGTTCTGTACCGCGCCAACCACCACAAGACCGCCGAAGGCGGCCACAAGGACGAAGGCGGCATCTCGAACGTGACGGTCGACGTCAGCGGTCTGACCGCGGCGCAGAAGCGCGAATTCCAGCGCGGCATCGCCGCCGGCGCCACGATCGGCAATGCCGTCGCCATCGCGCGCGACACCGCCAACGAGCCCGCCAACATCTGCACGCCGACGTTCATGGCGGAGCAGGCGCTGCAGCTCGCCAAGGACTTCCCGGGCTCGATCACGGTCGAGATCCTGGAGCGCAAGCAGTGCGAGACCCTGAAGATGAACGCCTTCATGGCGGTCGCGAAGGGCACGGAAGAGCCGCCCAAGTTCATCATCGTCAAGTACACGCCGGCGCAGTGCCGCGCGGACGGTCCCAACCTCGCCATCGTCGGGAAGTCGGTCACGTTCGACACCGGCGGCGTCGACCTGAAGCCGGCTGACGGCATGCGCGACATGAAGTACGACATGTGCGGCGGCGCCAACGTGCTGGCCGCCATGCGCGCGATCGCTGCCCTGGGCGTGCCGATGAAGATCACCGCCTACTGCGCCGCGACCGAGAACGCCACCGGCGGCAGTGCCTATCGTCCGGGTGACGTCTACACCGGTCTCGACGGGCGCAGCTACGAGATCGACAACACCGACGCCGAAGGCCGCCTGACCCTGGTCGACGCCATCGCCTACGCGCGCACGTTCGGCAAGGCCACGCACATCGTCGACTACGCCACCCTGACCGGCGCCATCCTCGTGGCTCTGGGCGACCAGGTCGCCGGCGTGTTCTCGAACAACCAGGCGTTCGCCGACCGCTACCTGGCGGCCGCGAAGTCGCAGGGCGAACTCGCTCACCAGCTGCCCACCTTCGATCACTACAAGGAGCAGAACAAGTCCTCGATCGCGGACATGAAGAACACGGGCGGTCGCCTCGCTGGTTCGACCACCGCGGCTCTGTTCGTGCTGTCGGCGGCGCGCGATGTGCCGGCGATCCACGTCGACATCGCGGGCACGGCCTTCCGCAGCCGCGAGATCGGTCACGAGCCGGCCGGCGGCACGGGTTGGGGCGTGCGCACGCTCATCGCCCTGGCGCAGGACCTGGCCAAGAACGGCTGAGTCGGCTGCCAGTGACCCGTGAGGTCCTGACGGTCTGACCGCACCGGGAGCAGGGGACTCAACATCCCCTGCTCTCATTCACGAACGGGATCGGCTCCCAAGCCGGTCTATTCGCCGGCGTTCACCCAACGCCATAGATTCACCCGTCACGAGAAGGAATCTTTCATGACGGACAACAACAACATCGGGAAGCCGACAAAGGCTCCTCATCTGCGTCTCGTCGTCAACGAGGCTTACGTCGACCCGGTCGAGGAGGAAGCGACAAAGTACGCAACCTATCTCGAAACCGAGTACGCCAGCCGCGCCAACAAGGTCGGCATGCCGAACTTCACGACCAGCATCGACGTTGTCGACTACCCGCTCGACAACGTGGTCGACCGCGTCGTTGCCATCATGGACAAGCGCGGCTGGACCGTCGAGCCGGTGGACTTCACCTGCTCTGGCGGTCGCGCCGGGTCGTTCTGGCTCACACCGCGCGACGTCCATCGTAAGTTTTGATCGCACTCGCTGCGGGCAGGCTCTTGTCAAACGGAGTCCTGCTCGCAAGCGAGATCGTTCCACCCAATAACCGCACCACATCCGGTGCATGAGGAACGGAACACATCCGCTTCTCAAACCTGACGAAAAGGACTCTACATGACTCAGGCTTCTATCCCCCGTCTCGTGATCGGCGCCCACCAGATGGTCGGACATGCGATCGTGCAATCGCTCTTCCGCCCGGGCTCGGTGACCGAAGTGACCATCCGCCCGCGGGACCGCTCGGACATGGGCGCCTTCATGGCGTTCAATCCCGGCCAGACTCGCGCACAGACGGCGGACGACATCCGCAACGAGGGCATCATGGCACTCGCCGGTGTGATCGCCGCGCGTGAACTGACGGGAAGCGTCGACGGCTGCAGCGCCTCGTTCATCAAGGGCAACTGCATCGCCACGCGCTACGTCGACCTCACCGAGCCGCAACTCGAGGGCACGCGACGCCTCACGCGCATCGCGGAGGTCGTCGAGACCTGGACCACGGCCGGCGTCGAGCTCGTGCGCGCCAACGAGGACAAGATCCGTCGCGTCGCCGGCGTCCTCCTCGAGAAGGAGACGCTCACCGCCGCCGAGTTCAGCGCGCTGGTCGGCTGACTGCCGACGAGCTGACTCGCCGCCTCGCCTGATGGCGAGCGGACTGAATGCAGACGCCAATGGGCAGCCGACAGCTCTGCGGTAGAGAATCCCTGCTCACGAACCCGTTCTCTCAGCGCACGCGGAGCTCGTTTCCGACCAGCCGGTTTGAAACGCAGCTCCGCGTTGTACTGCGAAAGCGCAAACGGTTTCGTCCCCAAGAAAAACCAAAGTGGTTTGCCTGGGTCGACTTGTGCAGACTGCGCGAAGATCTGCACAGGCCGACTTGTTGTCGAGGATGGCGACATCCTTTCAGGCAGGTCGTCAACTGTTTCCTCCGGCGAGTTCACCTTAATTCGTGCAGCGCTGCTGAAATGTTAGCCGCCAAGCGGTTAGCATATCCGACGGTCGACAGACAACCGGCAGTCGGAAAAGGAACACAGTAATGAAACCACTACTCATCGCTGGACTGGCACTCATCCTCACACTGTTCGTCTTCGCTCGTCGCGGAGATGCGCGGTCCCAGATGCAGAACCGGTCGGCACCATCGATTGCCGCTCGCGCACGCGGCAACGTCAAAGTGATCGTCACGAGCGCCGACAAGAAATTCGCGGAGCAAGCGCCCCTTTCATGGAGCACGGCTTCCAGCGAGGGAGACGCGAAGATCGCGGTCGACGGCAGCAAGAAATACCAGGACATCCTGGGATTCGGCGCGGCTTTCACGGACGCGGCTTGCTTCATGATCAACGAGCTGCCCGCGGAGTCCCGCGCGAAGCTCATGAAGGACCTGTTCAGCCCCGACAGCCTCGGGCTCAACGTCAATCGTGTCTGCATGGGCTCGAGCGACTACGCCACGCACCTGTACAGCTACGATGACGGCGACGAGCCCGACCCGGAGCTGAAGCGCTTCTCCATCGCTCACGACGAGAAGTACATTCTGCCGGTTATAAAACAGGCGCGCGAAATCAACCCGGACATCTTCCTGTTCGCCTCGCCGTGGAGCCCTCCCGGCTGGATGAAGGCGAATAAGTCGATGCTCGGCGGCTCAATGCGCCAGTTCTACTTCCCGGCATACGCGCAGTATTTCGTGAAGTTCCTGAAGGGTTACGAGGCCAACGGCGTGCCCGTTCAAGGCGTGACCATTCAGAACGAAGTCGACACCGACCAGGACGGTCGCATGCCTGCCTGCCTCTGGCCGCAAGAGTACGAGGTCGGCTTCATCGCCAACCATCTCGGACCGGCGCTCGAGAAGGAAGGCATGAAGACCAAAATCTGGTTCATCGACCACAACTACAACCTCTGGGGACGCGCTCAGGCATCGCTTGAGGACGCGAACTTCCGGAAGTATGTCGACGGCATCGCCTGGCACGGTTATGTCGGCGACGCGTCGAAAATTACTGATGTCCACAACGCCTTCCCGTCGGTCAACATGTACTGGACCGAGGGCGGACCGGACGTCACCAACGCCGACTACGGCGTCGACTGGGCAAAGTGGGGCAAGACCTTCACCGGCAACCTGCGCAACTGGTGCCGCTCGGTCACCGCCTGGAACTTCGCCCTCGACGAGGAAGGCAAGCCAAACATCGGTCCCTTCCCCTGCGGCGGCGTCGTCACCATCGACAAAAACACCAAGGAGATTCGCCATAGCGGTCAGTATTACGCGCTCGGGCATTTCTCGAAGTTCATCAAACGCGGCGCAAAACGCATCGACTCGACGGCTTCGGTCGAAGGGATCGATCACGTTGCATTTGAGAATCCCGATGGACAGCGGGTAGCGGTTGTCACCAATAGTGGTGCGGCGCGCTCGGTGTCTCTCAAGGACGGGGACAACACGGTCGACATCGCGCTCGAGCCGAACTCCGTCACCACGCTCGTCTGGGAATAAGCCCGGAGCGCCCGTAACTACAAACCGCGAGGCTCGCATCTAGCCTGCCGATCGAACAGCGCAAAAGGTTTCTTGCTTGAAACCGATTGCGCTGTTTCAGTTCGTCGACAGGCTCATGGAGCCTCGCAGAGGTTTGCGTCATGAAAACTCTATCTAACGCACTTCCATGGAAGCGCCTGGTTAAGGTCGGCAAACCGTTCTGGGTCTCAGAATCCAAATGGACGGGTTTCCTTCACCTCGGCCTCGTGCTCGGCTTACTCGCTGCCAACGCGGGCGTTGCTTACTTCATCAACCGGAACGCCGGTGCCTGGATGGAGTCGATCCAGCTCAAGAAGGTCGACGACTTCTGGTATTACACGGCGGTCTACGGTGGTCTCATCCTGCTGGCCACGCCCGTGCAGGTCTTCTACGGCTACTTCCGCACGCGCCTTGCGCTCGTGTGGCGCCGCTGGCTCTCCACGAGCTTCTTCGCCGGGTACTTCTCGAATCAGGCGTACCTGAAGATGACGCGCGACAAGGAGCTGGACAACCCCGACCAGCGCATGGCGCAGGACGTCGACTCGTTCTGCAACTCGTCGGTCGGTCTGTTCATCTCCATCATCGACGCCGTCGTCAATGTCACCATGTTCGCAGGTCTGCTCTGGTACCTCTCCGGAACGCTGACCTGGACCGTGATCGGCTATTCGGCGATGGGTTCGCTCATCGTCATCCTCATCGGTCGAGCTCTCGTCAAGCTCACCTTCAACCAGATGAAAACCGAAGCCGACCTGCGTTTCGGCCTGGCCGAAGTTCGCCGCGAGGCGGAAACCGTCGCGCTCTACCGCGGCGAGGCGCTGGCGATGGCACAGGCGAAAACCCGTCTGGGCCGGGTGATCGACACGCTCATGTCGATCATGAACGTGAACCGAAACATCCAGCTCTTCACCAACGCCTACAACATGTTCGTGCCGGTCATCCCCGCTCTGATCATGGCGCCCCTGTATTTCAAGGGCACGGCCAAGTTCGGCGACATCACCCAGGCGACCATGGCCTTCCAGGCTGTGTTCAACGGCGCGACCATCCTGATCGGTCAGTTCGGCGGCATCACCGCCTTCACCGCCACCATCAACCGCCTCGGTTCCTTCCTGGAAGGTCTCGAAGCGGCTGGCGTGGAGCGGGTTCCGGCCGGCAAGCGTATCAATGTGACCGAGGGCGATGAAGTCACCTTCGATAAGGTCACTGTCACCACCCCCGATACCGGCCGCGATCTGATTGTCGGTCTGACCGTCGGCGTGGGCAAAGGTAAGAGCATGCTCGTCACCGGACCTGACGGCTCCGGCAAGTCGTCCCTGCTCCGGGTGCTCACGGGAATCTGGACCACGGGTTCGGGCAACTTGCAGCGACCGACGAATGGCGAGGTCATGTTCCTCGACAAGTCGCCGTACCTTCCGCCGATGACGCTCCGCGAAGCGCTCTGCTTCCCGACCACGCTCAACTCGGCGAACGATGACGACCGCCTGCAGCAGGTGCTCAACCTGGTCGACCTCGGCGACCTGCCGAAGAAGAGCGATGGTTTCGACACCGAGCAGACCTGGCGCGAGACGCTGTCTCCCAGCCAGCAGCAGCGCCTGGCTCTGGCGCGCATCATCAACCTGAAGCCCAAGTACGTCGTCATCGACGAGGCTTCGGCGTCCCTGGAAGCGGAGAACGAGAAGCTGCTCTATCAGCTCCTCACCACGATCGGAGCGACCTTCGTCAGCGCCGGCAACGGTAACATGCTGGCCAAGTACCACACTCAGGTCCTCGAGCTCGCCGGCGACGGCAGCTGGAAGGTGTATCCGGCATCGGACTATCAGCCCAAGACCTGGCGCTCGTTCCAGAACTTCGTGCCGGACTTCCTGCTCGGCGACAAGAAGGACAAGCGCAGCTAATACCACCTGTGGTGCCAGCGCGAGAAACACTTGCGGTTTCACTGGTATCATTAATGGTGCTAGCCACCAAGAAGGGCGATGGACGCACACACGCCCACCGTCAAACGCGGTGAAGGACCGGCTTCCGCTTTTCGGTTCTTCACCGCGCCACTTCGCCCGTACTCAAAGCGGAAACAACTTCGTGCAAAGAAAAAAACGAAAGGGAATTTCAATGACCCCGGAAAAGTCTGTCCAGAGCGCTGGGCAACTGAGATTCATGCTGGAGCGCATGAAGGCGATTCAGGCTCGCTTCGAGTCGCTGCCCGCTCCGAAGGATTCCGCATCGTTCAGCCGCCGGCACGCGCTCGGCAAGCTGCTTCGCACCACGGACCACCTGACCAAGGCGCTGACCATCAACTTCGGTCACAGCCCCGAAGGTCTCGCCGTGCTGTCGGCCACCACCGTCGGTGGCAAAGGTCTCGACAGCGAGCAGGTCGAATTCATCCGCGACCAGTGCGCGGACGAACTCGCGTATAAGCACGCGTTCAGCGACAATCTCACCGACGCCATCATCATCGAGGCAAGCGGCATCGAGATTCAGGAGATGCTGACGTTCCTCCAGCCCCTGGTGGATCGCTGCGCCTCCCTGCTCACCGCGGAGTGCTGACCTCGCGCCTCCCAGCGTGACGGACGCACTTGACCAGGGCGAGTCCCAATCACCACCTGCGGTGCAGCACGCATCACAGGCGGAGAGAACGGACTCGCCCACGCAGCTGGAAGACGCCGGCGCCCTGCGCGTCGGCGCCTTTCTGCGCCCTGAAAATGTTGGACGTCACAGCATCATTTTTTGTTCGAAATTCGAACGATGCTGCAGAGAAACCGACAAGGGAGCTCACAGGAAACCCCCGAGCGGGTTGAAACCGCTCCGCTCAGATTGCCCACGGGCAAGTCTTCGAGCCGTGAAACCGCAGCCGCGTGAAGCGCAAACGGTTTTCCCGGACATCCTCAGAAACTCCCCAAACAGGAACATCAAATGAAAGAATCATCGACCTCTTCGCTCCTCAATCTCCGCCACGCTCGCCTCGCCGCCTGGGTGACGAGCATGGACGCGCTTCTCCAGCCCGACCGCATCATCGTGTGCGACGGTTCGCAGGACGAGTTCGACCGCCTCACGGCGGAGATGGTGGCGAGTGGTACCCTGACTCGACTCAACGCCGAGCTGCGCCCGAACAGCTTCCTGGCTCGTTCGGACGTGTCCGATGTGGCGCGCGTCGAAGAGCGCACCTTCATCTGCTCGAAGGACAAGGACGACGCCGGTCCGACCAACAACTGGATGGACCCTGCCGAGGCGAAAGCCACCCTGTCCGCCCTGTTCGACGGCGCCATGCGCGGACGCACGATGTACGTGATTCCGTTCAGCATGGGCCCGCTCGGCTCCGATATCTCGCATATCGGCGTCGAGATCACCGACTCGCCTTACGTGGTCGCCAGCATGCGCATGATGACGCGCATGGGCTCCGCGGTTCTCGACGAGCTCGGCGACGACGGCGAGTTCATCCCCTGCCTGCATTCGGTCGGCGCGCCGCTGTCCGAAGGTCAGGCCGACGTGAGCTGGCCGTGCAACAAGACCAAGTACATCTGCCACTTCCCGGAGAGCCGCGAAATCTGGTCTTTCGGCTCGGGCTACGGCGGCAACGCCCTGCTCGGCAAGAAGTGCTTCGCGCTGCGCATCGCCTCCAGCATGGCTCGCGAAGAAGGCTGGCTCGCCGAGCACATGCTCATCCTCGGGCTCGAATCGCCCGAAGGCGAGAAGAAGTACATCGCCTGCGCGTTCCCGAGCGCCTGCGGCAAGACGAACCTCGCCATGCTCGTGCCGCCCGCCGGCTTCGACGGCTGGAAGGTGACGACGGTGGGCGATGACATCGCCTGGATCAAACCGGACGCGACGGGAACGCTGCGCGCCATCAACCCGGAAGCCGGCTACTTCGGCGTCGCTCCCGGTACGTCGCCGAAGACCAACCCGAATGCGATCGCCTCTCTCGGTCGCGACTGCATCTTCACGAACGTCGCGCTTACCCCGGACGGCGACGTCTGGTGGGAGGGTCTGACCGACGAAGCGCCCGCTTCCCTGATCGACTGGGAAGGCCGCGAATGGACGCCGGGTTGCGGTCGCAAGGCTGCCCACCCGAACGCCCGCTTCACCGTCGCCGCCACCAACTGCCCGTCGCTCGACAGCGAATGGGACAACCCGGAAGGCGTGCCGATTTCGGCATTCGTCTTCGGCGGACGGCGCGAGAGCACGGTACCGCTGGTGGTGCAGTCGCACAACTGGCTCTACGGTGTCTACATGGGCGCGACCCTCGGCTCCGAAACCACGGCGGCTGCTGCCGGCGCGGTCGGACAGGTGCGCCGCGACCCGATGGCGATGCTGCCCTTCTGCGGCTACAACATCGGCGACTACTTCGCGCACTGGCTCGAAATCGGTCGCAAGATCGAGGGCGTCAACGACGAGAACTGGCTCTGGGGCAGCGACGACGCCAAGCTCCCGCCGGTGTTCTGCGTCAACTGGTTCCGCAAGGACGAGAACGGCAAGTTCATCTGGCCGGGCTTCGGCGACAACATGCGCGTGCTGAAGTGGATCTTCGAGCGCACCAATGGCGGTGGCGGCGCGGAGACCACGGTGCTGGGCTGGAAGCCTCGCCACGAGGACCTGGACTGGACCGGTCTCGACTTCTCGCCGGCGGCATACGCTGCGGCAAGCAAGATCGACCCCGCCGAATGGACCGCCGAGATCGCTCTCCAGAAGGAACTCTTCGCGAAGGTCGGCGGACGCCTGCCGGGCTGCCTCAACGCCCTGATCGGCGGAATCGAAACCGAGTTCAAGAAGCTCTAATCGGGCTCACTGAAGCTCGTTTCTAAAACAAATAAGCACTCGTAACCTCGAAGGGAACCAAGATTTTGTCTTGGTTCCCTTCTCTTTTTTAAAAACCCTCTACTATATGATCCCGTTTCTCTCAAAGCTCAAAGAGTCGACAGTGCGTACGTTTCGAGCATTCGAACAGTTTCTGCCTTAGCCCGAAGAGCCATTTGGCTATCCCACGATGCCGGATTTCGCCAAAAGCGTCATTCCAGGATAGACACGAAGGGCGTCAACTCGCCTACTATATACTTTCGTTTCCCTTAAAGACCCAAAGCGCTGACTATTCGCCGCTTTTGAGCCTTCGGGCAATTTCGAGACTAACCAGAAACAGTCATCTGTCTATCCCACGATGCCGGTTTTCGCCAAAAGCGTCATTCCAGGATAGACAAAAGACCCCTAGCGTCTTAGCCTTATCCCCGAACCTCAATGCGCAAGGTACTTCGCAGCAATGCGATGCGCTACATGGCATAGTAGTAATTTTTTAGTGCAACTTTCCAAGCAACAGGGAGTATCCGAACTCGACAAAGGCAGTCGGGGAGTTGCTCGTGAGCCCGAAGCCGAACCGGGCACTTAGTTGCTGGTTGCGGCGAAAGCGATAGAGACCACCAGCATCTATGATCTGGTTTGACCTGGTAGACCTCTGAAAGTTTCCCACATATTCGATGAAGCAGTCGCCTTTCGGGCCCAGTTTTCGAATCAAATCACAGGTCGGCTGGTAAACGACATTTTTGTCTACCGATGGTACTTCGCCCTGATTCTGAGACTCTTCGGCTTCAGTTTTGATAAAAACCGCATGCGCAGATCGGACGGTCCAGTTTTCTGAAAATTGTCGACCTGTAACAATCTGCACGAACGGGTCCACGGCGTTGCTCGTAAGACCATTGCTTCCTGTTGGCACAGTGAAACCTGGTATCACTGCCAGGTCGATTCTCTTGGGAAGCGGTCCCAATCTAATTTTTGCTCCAACGCTCATGTCCGCAACGCCCGACACCGCCGGATGCACGCCCTGGACAAGCAGGTAGTTAGGAACTGCAAATCGCAACTCCGCGCGGGGAAGCAAGCCGAGTCGCACATCAGTTTGCGGAATATTGAAGCTTCGCCCCCTCGATTCCTTGGTTAGCGCCAAGCCGTTTTCCGCTTGAATGTAGTTGGGTGGAACAGTAAACGGCGATGGCGTCACAGACGGGCGATCAGTGTCTATCTCCGGACCCGGTGAACTCGTGGATGTCTGTGCACTCACACTCAACGCTGAAAACAACAGCAAACACAGTGACGCAGAAGACGCTCGTTTAAAAATGGCACGCCACCAAGGGAAAGTCTCAAGACAGGAACATCTTAGTACCTGGCTCGAAAAAAATGCTGTTCCTGAACAACAAAATGTGACTGTTTGAACGCAAACCGAAATCGGCTTTGGATTCAAAACATCTGGAACTCACTCCTCTCCACTCTTTGAAAGAATTAGCGCTAGCAACACCAATTGGATCTTACATAGATAGGTGCTCCAGCAAAGGGTTTTATTTGCGGAAACGAATTCAGCACGCGTACGGTGAAGACATCATCACTCAACAACCGAATCTCTGGAATATCTCTCCCGCAGCCGCTTCTGTCTAGCCCACAACTTCTCCTCGACGCAGTTTCACTGTGACGGTGAGATCGGCAATGCACAGAATCGGCAGCAAACGCGTTCGAGAGCAGTCCCCGAAGATTCACGCCTCGTCCCAGTTTTGCCACTCGGTGGCAGGACATATTTTTCACACTGGAGGTTGCTATGGCAACAACTTACAGCGCCTCGTCTGCGGGGCGTGCACTGTATCGCGCCGCGTGGGAAGTTGTCGGTCAAAAGTTCTTCGACACCGAGAAGCTCGCTGATTGGTCGTCCTGGGAACACCGGTTCGACGAGCTCATCGATGGGGAGGAGACCGCGCTGCGTTTCATCGAGCAGATGCTGGCGTCGCTGGGGGACAGCTACACCAGGCTCGTCGGTTTCACCCTGAACAACGACACAGACGCGCAGCCCTCTTCCCCTGCCAGCCAAGACACGCAGCCGGCCTCTGCCGAAACTGACGCGTCCAAATCGACCAACGATGTTCTGGTCAGGAAACTGTCCGGCAACATCGGCTACATCCGGATCTTCTCGTTCGAAAACCCGAGCATCGTTGAGCAAGTCACCCAGGGCGTGGAGGCTGTTCGCTCTTGCGACGCCTTCATCATCGACTTGCGCGACAACGGCGGCGGCAACGTCGACTGGGCATGCAGCTGCGCGGAATTCTTCGTCGCGAAGGGACCGGTCGGCAGCATCGTGCGCAGGCTTCCGGACGGGAGAATGTGGCATCGCGATGTCGCTCTGTTCGACGAAGGAATGCTCTTCATCACGAAGGTGACCGGCGAGGAAGAGCGCATGGAAGGTTTCAGGCGTCGCGATCCCATCACCGTCGGCAAACCTGTCGTCGTGCTCATCAACGAGCATACCGGCAGCTCGGCGGAGATGATGGCTGCGGCGATCATTGAGAGCGACAAGGCAAGCGGTTTGGTGACAAGCATGGGCGCTCCGAGCTTCGGCAAGGGCATCGCTCAAGCCACCGTTTCGGTGCTGGACAAGGTCTCCATCCAGATCACCTGCGCTCGCTTCATGTCTCCGACCGATGTCTGGTTCGGCGACGCGCAGCAGACGGTTCGCAACCCTGTCGTGCCGGACGTTCTCGTGCCGGAAACCGCGGACGACGGTCCGAACGCGCAACTCTCAGCCGCCTTCAACTGGCTGAAGACCCGCATCCAGACCGCCGCCTGAACCGAGACAGGGGATGAACACAACCGTTCTTCCCCTGTCTTCTTCCAAATCATGTCTACTATATGCCACCGTCTGTCACCAAGTCCCCGAGCGTCCATGCGCAGTGAATCTCGGGCATCGCGCAGTTTAGGCTTTCTACGAAAAACGCCTTTTGGCTATCCCACGATGCCGGATTTCGCCAAAAGCGTCATTCCAGGATAGACACGAGACCGTCCGCGCCTTGCCTCAATCCCCAAACCTCAATACGCGAGAGACTTTATAGCGATCATAGCTTTTATACGCTATAGTAGCCTTCCGGCAACCACTCTTCCGGCAATCGCTCTTCCGGCAATCACTCGTCCGCGCGGAGCGCGCCGAGAACAGATTCGATTCGCGCGAGGTTTACAATTCGCTCCTGGGCAAGCGCGTCTTCGCCGACCTCCTGAATGCGCTTCAGAAGCGACTCTTCGCACACCTCAAGCATGTCGGGCGCAATCAGTTTCGCCACCGTAAAGGTGCGACTGTTATTCTCCCGATCCTCTGGATCTGCCGAGCCGAGCAGCAGCAAGACGTTTCCATCCAGGTTCAATATCCCATCAATTATTCGATGCAAGTCGTAGCCCGAAGCTTCATCGCGCACGACGCAAAGCGCCGCGCCATCGCGTTTAAACTTATCGTCCAAGCGCAACTGATGCCCTGACATCGCAACAACCGACCCAATCATCATGTAGTTGGCGAGCTGTATTTCTCGATTCATCGAATCACTCCGTTATTTTCTCCAGATTATGGCAGGATCACACGGGTCCACACCGACCGCGCGGTAAAGAGCATACAAAGCCGGTCTCTCAACGAGCTGCCCAAAAGTGGTGCTCATCTCCGATTCAACCGCGTAGTAACCGGCTCCGTCCGAGCGCGACTGCCCACCGCCCGACCTGAGCATCAGCCGATCACCCGCGCCATAAACCATCGTTCCTGGCTTCAGCCCTGTCTTTTGCTCGATTGCAGAAAGCATCGGCTGAGTCAGTTTAGAGCCAGGCGATAGCTTAAAACTCGCAACCAATCGCTGTTCCACAACCGCGTCCAACACTGGACCTTTGAACGAAACATTGTACATCGGATCAAAGTAGCGCCCCTCTTCGAATGTGTCACGGCTGACTGCAGCCCGCATGGAAAGCCCGCCCGCAACTTCGGTATTGCCCGTTTTAATCTCTTCCTTCAATCCAAGCCCCTTCGCATGCAGTATACCGTCAACTCGCTTCTGAACCTTGATCGCTTCCTCTGCGGTTTTCGTGTATATCGTAAACGCCTTGGCGCCCTGTCCAACTCCATCCGGCGCGACCACTCCGGGTCGTCCCTGCCCCTCCGTCGCGAAAGCGGGATCCATCCCTCTCCATTTCGCGACATACTTGAGCAACTCCGCATCCCGCATCAGCTCAGGGATCAACGCGCTCTGAACCCTCGCCAGATCCTCCGCCGACTCGGTCAAAACATGAACTTTTATCGGAGACGGCGCCTTGCCATCGCCCGGAGTGACGGCGTTAAACCAACCTTCCCATTTCATCATCTTCAGTTCATGTTGACCACACTTTAAAATACGAACGCAATCATCATTTGCTCTAACGCACTCATAGCCACTGTGAGCCAGTTTCGGAAGCTCTTGAACATCGCGCTGTTTGTACTTTTCCACGCGTCCTTCAGGAGCATCGCTTTTGGTTTTTAAACCTTCCGCGCCTTCCGCAGCCGTTTCGTGCTGTTTACCAGCCCCACCCTTGCCACCACCACTGGTGACAGCCTTTTCAACACCATGCGCTGCCGCAAAACCCAAACCGACCAACGTCGCATCAGCGAGTGGCTCCCCGAGATTATCTTCGGTAATCGCTTTTGCATGCGCAAATGTTTTCTCACTCGGATGACTACAACAATCCTGAAGCGCCGGCAACGACTTCATCAAACCGTTGTATCCATCGGCTCCGACCTGACCGATTTCTTTTACCGCCAGCGCAAGACCACCGGCCTGCAATGCGCGCGCACCAAGTCGCGTCCACGGGTTCACGTTAGCAGCAAGCGTGCCGACAACCTTGCCAAACGCGACACCCATCGCGGTGCCCGAGGCAAGATCGCCAATCGCGCCACCCTGAATGACCTTATGAAGAACCGCTTTCGATGCCCCGATCGCCGCACCATCCCCTAGCGCTGCGCCGGCAAGCATCAAACCACGAACCGGATCCGGCATGTGACGCGTTTCGTTTAAAGTGCTCTTCGTCAGAGCCTCCTGATACTTTTCCAACGCCAGATCGCAAACCGCGAGATTTCTTAAATTCTGTTTTTCAAAATCAGTGAGTCCTTTTTCGCCCCGATTGACGCCATGCTTGTCGGTCGCCGACAGGTTCTTTCGGTAGAGTTCCTCTATCCGATGATTGTCTGCCGGTGTCAGCCGCACTTCCACCATCTTCGGCAAAACCATTGGCGATGCCATGGATTTATAATCCGGCATCCACAAACTCGTATCCTGTTTAATTAATCCAACCTTGTCACCACCCACGGTGTCATGCTCCACGGACCGATCCGACAGATGGTCGGAATGTTTCGCGGCGAGCAAGTTTCGTTCCATCTCGACGATCTTGTCGCCGGCAGACTTATGTTTAGTTTCGCGCGTCTGCCCATCAGCTGTTTCAGATTTAATCGGCGTGCCGTGCTTCGCGGCGAGCCGCTCTCGCTCCATCTCGATAATCTTGTCACCAGCGGACTTGTGGGGCGCACTATGCCTAGCCTCACCCGTTGGCATTTTCAGCTCATCATCCCTCTGCAGACCAGCTGGCTTTTGCAGCTCATCACGCTTTTGCTCAGTAGCCGGTTCGGCTCTGCCAGGCGTACCGGGTTTCCCTTCAACCTGCGCGACCAACTTGGAGCGCCGCTTGCTTGCATCGTAAAACGTTTCGCCCGTGGTGCTGTCGTGCAGGATGAGCGGCTGTTCGGCCTTAACATGCAGCCCGAGCGCCTTCGTATCATGGCTCAGACTCTCAAAATTCTCGCTATGCCTTTTCGCTTGCGTATCGCTCGAAATAGCTTCATTCGCGGTTTTCTGCGAGGTAGTCTGTTTGTGGTTGTCGGAAGCGTCGCGTTTCGCATCGATCGGTTTATGTTTCTCACGGTCCTGGGACATGAAACAACCCCCACAAGCGCCGTACTAGAGCGGCCGATCCGAACACGTAAACGAGTTATACCCTCGCAAAACCATACCTGAACTCAGGGAAAACCATAAGAAAAACCAAAGCGCAAATGTGCAGGTTGCAAAACACAAATGCGCTCTGGTTTTCTTTCGGCGGAGGAGCGAAGCACTTTCCGACTTCGCTTTTACAGCTTCGGGGCGGACTCAGTTCGGGGAAACCCAGCCCGCCCCGCCGTTTTAAATCGAGATTCCACCGTCGCAAGCAATCGTGTGGCCGGTCACCCAGCGACCTTCATCGGAGGCAAGGAAGAGGACGGCATCAGCGATATCTTCGGGAGTTCCTACTCTTCCCAGCGCGGTGCGCTCCGTCATGTGAGCCTTCGCCTCTTCAGGCACAGCGGCGTTGTACATATCGGTGGCAGTGGTACCAGGTGCGACACCATTGACGGTAATCTTTCGCGGTCCCAACTCTTGAGCCCAAACACGTGTGAGTGTATCAAGAGCCGCTTTGGTCGCGGAATAGACACTAGCACCAGGGAACGTCATGCGAGCAACACCGGAAGAGATGTTGATAATGCGACCACCGTCGGGCATAGCCTTGAGCGCCGCGACGGTGTTGGCAAGAACACCCTTGATATTGACGTCGAACACTCGCTCGTAATGCTCCAATGTGATTTCGGTCACGGGAGCACCTTCAAAGACACCTGCGTTATTCACCAGAATGTCGACTCGGCCGAATCGCTTAACCACAGCTTCCACGAGATCATCGCTTTCCTTTTGCGAGGATGCGTTTGCCTGGATTGCCAGACCTTCGGTTCCCAGCGAACCAATACGCTCGACAATGCTATCGGCCGGTCCCTTGCTTTTCTGATAACTGATCGCTACCTTGGCGCCTTCTTGCGCCAACTTCAATGCGATCGCAGCGCCGATACCGCGGGAGCCACCAGTCACGAGAGCAACTTTTCCCTCTAAACGCTTGAGTCCTACATTTTCTTCCGTTACTTGTGCCGTTGGCATGAGAATCTCCTTGTTTTTGGAATGGTTTTTAAGGATACCGAGTTTAAGCGACGGCTGTTTCCAGGCAGCGTTCGCTTAAACGAGAGAGTGTCTGTTCGGCGCGCAGCGCCACATAGGGGTTTTCATCAGCTGCAAGTGTTTCCAAAATGCAAGGTGATAAAAGTGGATTTTCGGCTAAACCGAATCTAACGTCGGCACTATCACTGGTGGCAAGTTGCTTGAGAAACATGCGAGGCAGGGATGGGTTGTACGATAAACTCAGCCTGACATCAGCGTTTTCATCCTCCAGTAATCGAAGGAGAACGCTTGTCGGCGTTGAGGCATTTTCCGCGACACGCGCCCTTACGGCCGGGTCGTTTGACTTTGACAATTCACTTAGTAGCAACGCCGTCAATTGGGTGTCGCCGGCAATAAGATATTGGACACTGACCGGTGCCGAACTGCGTTTAGTTTTCCATTGTAAATCCTGATTCGAAATGCACATTTTCCGATAACCTCGAACATATCATTAGACCGGTCTATTAGTTTCATTTCAAAGAACTGGAACCGGTTTCATTAGCCAGTGCTGCAATCCAACCGAGCAGCAACAGTCCCCATAATAGACCGGTCGGTCTATTCCTGTCAACTGCCCCAAAATTCGCTCATCAAAGATTGGCAATTCTAATGCCGAAGCATGCTACGGGAAAAATTACGTGAACATTGCAGGTTTTGCTCTGCAAAAAAGTTTCGATTGGACGAACCATAACCTATTAAAATAGAGAGGCTACCCGGAGGTTCTCCGATGAACATTCTTGTGAGCGGCTCTCGCGGCCTGCTCGGATCCGAACTGATCCCTCGACTGAAAGCACGCGGTCATCAAGTGCGCCGCCTGGTGCGCTCTTCGAAGGATGCAAATCCGTCTGACTTTCTATGGGACCCTGCGACGGGCGAACTTCAGGGGGAATTGAAAAACATCGAAGGCATCATTCACCTGGCTGGCGAAAGCATTGCCTCCAGCCGCTGGAATGACGCGAAGAAAAAGCAGATACGCGACAGTCGCATAAAGGGAACTACCTTCATAAGCGAAACAGCCGCGGCAATCCGACCGCTCCCCAGGGTGTTGCTCTGCGCATCGGCAATTGGATTTTATGGAGACCGAGGCAGTGAGACCCTTGACGAAAACAGCAGCAATGGCAGCGGCTTTCTCGCCGAACTCTGCAGGGATTGGGAAACAGCTACCAATCCGGCTCGGGATGCCGGCATCCGCGTAGTCAATCTTAGAATCGGTGTTGCTCTTTCACCAAAAGGTGGCGCCCTCGGGAAAATGCTGCTCCCCTTTCAACTTGGTGCTGGCGGAATTATTGGAAGCGGCAAGCAGGAAATGAGCTGGATAGCAATTGATGATGTGGCCGATGCGATGGTGCACTGCGTTGAGAATGAAACCATCTCCGGTCCCGTAAATCTGACTGCACCAAATCCGGTATCGAACAAAGAATTCACTCGCGCGATGGGTGCCGTGCTCGGTCGACCGACGCTGTTTCCAATGCCTGACTTCGCTGCGCGTCTAGCGTTTGGCGAAATGGCAGATGAGCTATTGCTTTCAAGCGCCAAGGTTTTGCCTAAGAAACTTCAAGCAAGCGGTTTCCAGTTCGGCTATCCGGACATTGAAGGTGCACTGCGCCACGTGATTAACAAGAAATAGAGGGAAGCATGAATCGCGACTACCAAGTCATCATCATTGGAGCAGGGCTAGCCGGACTGGCTTGCGGACTGCATCTCCAGAAGAAAAACATTCCCTTCATCATCCTCGAGAGTTCGGACGCACCTGGTGGGCGAATTCGCACAGACAAGGTTGATGGTTTTTTGCTCGACAGGGGATTCCAAATTTTATTGACGGAATATCCTGAGGCACGCAAACTCTTTGACTACGAAAAGCTTGATTTGAAGCCGTTTTCTCCCGGTGCTCTTGTGCGCCTCGGCAAGAAATTTCATAGAGTTACCGACCCTTTTCGAGAGCCTGATAAAGCACTTGAAACATTGTTCGCACCAATCGGAACTCTCACCGATAAAATGAACATCGCGAAGATTCGTCTGACGCTAACTGGACAACCGATCGAGAAGATTCTGACCGCAACTGAATATACAACGATGGAGTTGCTCAAGCTACAAGGTTTTTCCCAATCGATAATCGATAAGTTTTTCAGACCATTTTTTGGAGGAATTTTTCTTGAGTCGAAGCTCGAGACTTCAAGCAGAAAGTTTGAGTTTTTCTTCCGAACATTTTCGGGCGGCGACAATGTTATTCCAGCCAAGGGAATGCAAGAACTGCCAAATCAGTTGGCAGAAAAGCTCGGGCTATCTAACATCAAGTTAAATACCAGAGTCACTAATGTGACCAATCAGACCGTAACGACTGAAGACGGCGAAATATATGAGGCACCGCATGTGGTGATAGCCACAGATAGGCGAGCCATGGGAAAAATTCTCTATGGCACGGATTTGTCCGAAGACGACCGGTCTGTGACCTGCCTCTACTTTGCTTGCGACACCGCGCCGATAAAAGAACCGATTCTCGTTTTAAACGGAGAGAAAACTGGTCCGATCAACAATCTCTGCGTGCCGAGCAACGTCTCTCCCGACTACGCCCCGCCCGGACAGGCACTGGTTTCGGTGACTGTTCTTGGAACCCGCAAAGATCACAATGCGTTGGAAAAGGCGGTTAGAAGTCAACTTGAAGAATGGTTCGGACGCGATGTTAAAGGTTGGCGCCGACTGCGGACCTACAGAATCGACAACGCTCTGCCGAAACAAAATCCACCCACCAGCTTCGTGGAAAACAAAAATGAAGTTCGTCCTGGAATCTACGTGTGCGGTGACCACATGAGCACAGGTTCGCTAAACGGCGCTCTTGAATCGGGCCGAGAAGTCGCAGAGATGATCGAGAAAACTCTGCTGCAATCGTAAGCTAGCAACGGCGAAACTGCGGACGAGAGGTAGACCGTCATTAGCACTGGACTGGACTGGACTGGACTGCCCTCCCCTCCCTTCGCTTTAATACTGCAAATTGGTTTGCAGCTTTTGGCTCAAAACCAGCAATCTAAATTGCAGCCACCGAATTATGTCCCCAGATTGGCGTCCTCTGCACTCTAAATCGACCGACTGCAAATTGGTTTGCAGCTTTTGGCTCAAAACCAGCAATCTAAATTGCAGCCACCGAATTATGTCCCCAGATTGGCGTCCTCTGTACTCTAAATCGAACCGACTGCAAATTGGTTTGCAGCTTTTGGCTCAAAACCAGCAATCTAAATTGCAGCCACCGAATTATGTCCCCAGATTGGCGTCCTCTGCACTCTAAATCGACCGACTGCAAATTGGTTTGCAGCTTTTGGCTCAAAATCAGCAATCTAAATTGCAGCCACCGCACTATGTCGTAGTGATTTCTGATCTCATATCTCATATCTCCTGTCTCATATCTCGTGTCTCATGTCTACGCCAGAGCGACGGATCTTCGGAAAAGCGTCAACGAGTCGTAGACAAACGCCTCGATGACGGAGTATGCCGATACGGAAGACCCGCTCACCACAACGGTTCCGAGCATTTCGGATTCACGAGCTCATATAGTAGCCAGTCATTGCAAAAGA
Source organism: Candidatus Obscuribacterales bacterium (assembly GCA_965228855.1). Taxonomy (GTDB): domain Bacteria; phylum Cyanobacteriota; class Vampirovibrionia; order Obscuribacterales; family Obscuribacteraceae; genus JADYXR01. The sequence goes on from CBDDIJ010000002.1 coordinate 573,191, forward strand.
ACGGCATGGGGGAGGTTCCATGCCGTCCACGGGGCGGGGTATTAGCAGCCGAAGCCGGTGGGGCCTACGGGCTCCAAGATCTGGTTTTTGTCGCTGTCACCGTTCTTCTTTGCGTCGGCGGGCGGCGGTGGTGTCACTCCGCACTGGGTGCAGGTCCGGGGGTCGGTGGTCGTTTGTTGGGCGGGAAGTTTGGTCCCGCATGAAGGGCAGAAATTCCACTCTGTGGACATATGGACGCCTTTCGAATTAGGCAGTGGAGCGCAACCGCCGCTCCACTCGCGCGCCTTGTAGCAAACCTTGTTGACCTCGCCCGCCACGAGCAGAACGAGGCTTGAAATATACAACCAGAACATCAGCATCATCACGCCACCAAGCGACCCGTAGGTGAGGTCGTAATGCGCGAGATTCTGGACATAAAGCCGAAATCCGTAGGTGGTCAGCAAGAAAATCACGGCACCAAATACGCTACCAGGCGTCACCCAGCGGTGCGCCTGATTAACGTCCGGACCGGCGGCAAAGGTGAGCGCGAACGACGCCAGCACCATCAGGAAGATGACAAACCACGTCACCCAGGTCGCGATGTATGCCGGCAAAAGACGCAGACCAACCCATTCGACAAGATACGGAAACGCGAATATCGCAGCCACGGCAGCAAGAAGAATGACCGATTGAACAACGGTCATCCAGATTGCCGTCAGGCGAAACTTCCAGTACGGTCGAGTATCGCGCACTCCGTAAATGCGATTGAGCCCGTCAATCACCGCGGCGTAAAGCCCCGATGCAAGCCAGATCGTAATCGCCAAACTGATCGAAAGCACGGCGATCGGCTGACCACCGTGCAATCGCGCAATCTGCTCCTCGATGACCTGATGTGCATCATCAGGGAAGACCGTGCCGAGTAGCGACTCAAGCGCGTGAAGAAGTTCTTTGCTCTCCACACCCGCTGCCGGCAACAAGAGCGCTCCTAGGGTGATCACTAGTGCGAGAAACGGAACAGCCGCCATCATCGCACCGAAGGCAATCGCCGACGCCCTTGTAAAAATTTCGTTTTCAATGACGTCGTTCCACGTGTGCCCGGCGATTTGCCAGACACCGCGAAACCGGCACGAGACAGCTCGCCCGATGCCACCGGTTTTATTCACATTGCTCTCCTCGTATTGATGTTTGTCGCAACGAGGACGCGTTCGTTACTCGTCCTCGGGAATCGTCGGGTCATCGTCCTCGAATTGCTCTGCGAAGAGCGCGTCGGCAGGCGGGTTAACCTGGTCCGCCTTCCAGGTCGTGACGACGGTTCCGTCCGCATCAAGGTCTTCGGCACAACTCAACTTGCCGCTGTCGTCGTTGGTGTAACGCCGGTATCCATGCTTCTCTTTGACGTTCACCGACTTGCAGACGAATCCCGCTTTCGTCTTCAGCCAGACTTGTTCGAGCTTGATGTCGCCGGTTTCGCTGTAAACCGTGACGACCATTTGCGTTTCACCAACGACTCGCCGCAACTGACTGCCGTCGGGCGCATAGTAACACCACTCGAATTGACCGCTGACACCCTTGATGTTGGCGGTGAAATAGATCTTGTTGCTGTCGGTCCTGAAGTGCGTGAGCTCAAATCCGCCGTCGACGCTGACGCGACGCCGCATCTGTGCACTCTTGCCGTCCTTCTTGTACCGGATAGCTTCAAAGGTCCCGTCCGCGAGCTTTCGCCGTTCGAAGGCGAGCACGCCCGCTTTCAGTTCGCGCTTGAGCTTGCCGTCAGGGTAATACTCGAACTCGCCCGTCCGCGCGCCGTTCTTGTCACTGACGACCTTAGCAGTGCGCACCCCGTTTTTAAAACTATCCAACTCGACCGAGCCGTCCTCCTTCACGACCTTCCGTGCGACCAACTCCTTCTCGACGTTAAACGTACTGGTGCGCGAAGTCTCGCCCTTCTGAGGCGTCTCGCTGACCTGTGCGTAGCCGTGAGGAATATCGTCGGCATCCGCAGCCACGTATCCGAATCCCAGCCCCAGAGCCAAGCTCAGCGACAGGATCAACTGTTTGCGATTCATGCGAGCCTTTCGTGTTTTGAATTTCGTGTATGAAAAACCGCTTGCCGCTTCGCATATCAATCGTCGCCTCACACGACGTGACCGGTCTCATCCCGTGTCTTGAAGGAGCGAAACAGCGTTGTCGGTTTAAGTTAAGCGTTAGAGCGATAATCGCCTGCGACTGTGAGGAAAGAAAAAGCGTTTTTATTTCTAGCCAATAGAACAGTTTGGTTTCAAACAGAAACAGCAATTGTGGCCGCCCAGATACATAAGTTTCCGATCAGAGCGAAAAACCATACTCGTGGAGCTAACGCTTTTGATCTTGGGATAGCGGCCGATTTCATGTTGTTTCACAACAGTGTCACAAACTTTGGGCATTATGGATGCACGCTCACACGACCGCCTTCTAAACGGTCTTTTAAACTCTCGCTCGCTGCAGGATTACTAAGAATATGGGAAAACACAACGCCGCTGTTAAAGAAGCGCCGCACACATCCGATGCGCCATCATCCGGTGATAACTCCGACAATAGCGGGATCGCAAACGCGGCTCGCGAAGCCTGGGGCGGTCTGAGCAAATTCGGCGCTAAAGCCTGGAACACCACAAAAGAGGTCGGCGGGACAGCGCTCGAAAAAGGCAAAGAAGTGGGCAGCACTGTCGTCGAGAAAGGGCAGGAAGCCTTGCACAAGGGCAAAGAGGCAGTTCAGTCCAAAGAGGGGCAGAAAGTCATCAAACAGGCGCGCGAAGGCGCCGCAGACACCGTCGAAGCGCTCGGTGGCCACTCCAGCAATCGCACCGTCAACGAAGTGGTGCGCAACGCCAAGATAATTCCCGGCGCGGGCAACGTTCTCGACGCAGCCGAGGCGCTCTCGGACAGCGGCGTCACGAGAAAAATGCGCGACGGAAGCGGAACAGTCAACAAAGACGCGCTCATTCGTGGAGCAGTCAAAGTCGCACCGGTTTCAGGCGACGCGGCGCGGCTGAAAGCGCTTGCAGACCGCACGGGTGTTACCGACCGCGCCACTGATTTTGTTCAGCAAAAAATCGAAGAAAATCGAAAAGGCGAAAAGGCACAGCCCACGACCGAAGATGCGAACAAACAGCACGAAGTGCAAAAGCGTTCGCAGGTGAAGCGCTGAACTTAAGCGTAAATTCTTTTCCGTCTTGCGCAGACGTCCACATCAACCTGAAACCCAAAGGATGCGGTCTTTGGCTCGAGTCACCGCTGTGTACAACCATTGACGACCATACTCAAGATTGGCATTCAGACAGTCTCTCGCGTCGTCTGCGTGAATCATCACAGTTGGCCATTCCGAACCCTGTGCCGTGTGACACGTTAGAACATATCCGAATCTGCAGGCGAGACCATGCCCCTGCCCATATTCTTCGGGGTTGACCTCAATGGGTCGCGGAGTCCGCTGTCCAAGACAATCTTCGAGTACGCATTTTGCGCCGACAGTTTCGACAACCTTCCAAATCGAATTGCGAACAAAATCGATGCCGTCAATACTTCTGTTATCTCTGCAAACGAGATATTCGTTCTCGACAGGAGTCGGCGATGTCCGTCCGAGCGCACGCCTGATCATTTTTGTAAGCGCGATGCGCCGTTTGTTTGTCCAGACGATAACGGGAGTTCCGGCTGCGATCATCGCCAGATCGATTGGCGCCACCGGCCGCATCTCGACAGGCAAAGCTTTTTTGATCAATTCCGCGATATTTAAAACCATGCTCGAACCGCTCTGCCGATGCACTTCGGTAAGAACGACGCGAGCTTCTATTATGGAGTCGTCCCAGAAAACAGGGGTGTCGTTGACGGGAGGCAGTTGAAATTGATCTCCTACCAAGATTATTTTCGAAAAACAGTGGCGTACCTTCGCGAGTAATTCACCTCCCAGCATCGAGGCTTCATCAATGATGAGGACTCCATCTTGTGGCATACGCGGTTCCCATCCATCGAAAAATTCTCTGTAGAAATCATCGCATCCCAATACTTGCGCACCGCTTTTGATACCACTTCTCCGGTTTACCTCCCAGGCTTTCCTGAGATTTCCGAGATCGAAATAGGAGAGAAGCTCCTCCTCCTTAATGCTGCCGTGCGGCTCATCCAGATTGAAATACGCCAGCAGCGATTCGCCTGGTTCCTTGTAGGTCGAAATCAGGCTTGCCTTGTAAGCAGTCACTGCATCAGGCAATTCTTTTCTGCGCAAAACATCGACTGCTTTGTTGGTCATCGCTGAAATTACAACTTCGCCGGAGAGAGTTGTTTTGAGTTGCTTTATGAGACTCGTTTTTCCAGAGCCGGCGGGACCGGAAAGGGCGATGATCGAATGACCGCACTCGGTCAACGTGTGAATTCTTAGTGCCGCGCTGATTTGCTCGAACGACAAATTTCGTGCATGAGTTTCATGCGGCGGCGCTTCGCTTTTGATGAGCAGACCAGAAGAGTCGTGTGGCATAAAGCAGTTCCGTAAATCACCTTGATACTCCAATTATTCAAATTTGGTTTTGCGACGGCACTGTTGAATTCAACAGTTGACTGACATGGGCTTTCCCGATGCCACTAGCGTTGAGTACGCAAGAGAGAACAGGAACAAACGCGGCGCGCGCTCCCAAAAACAACCGAACAACTTCCGTGGAATTACCATAGGTCAATGAGCGGAATTCTGATATGTTCAAACTAGGACAGACTTGGAAGCGATGAAATACTCAAAAATACTCTCAGACATATTAGTGACGACGGGTCTCGCAATCCTAGTCTCAACGTTTCTTGGTGTCACGATAACGAGTTTTGGAGCGGCTGCACGTCGTGTTCTACTGATAGAAGGATATAACTACTACTGCACTAAGGATTTCGACAAAGCTGAAAAGCTCTGGAAACTTTCCTCTCTGTTTCCGGTCTCTCCTTCTGATGAGATTCGAATGAAAACCGCATCTTGGCTCGGTGTGATGTATTTAGAGCAAGGTCGATATCACGCTGCAGAAAAGATACTAGCGCCGGAACTTCGAAGAAGAAGTTACTTGTTCGGCGACCGGAACCTTTGGACAGCAGCTACTGAGGATAATCTAGGGGGCTGTTATTTCGAACAGAAGCGTTACACAGAAGCATTGGCTCTTTATTCCCACTGTTTGCTAGTCCGCAAAGAACTACTTGGCAGTGAGGACTTAAAAACACTATGCACAATGGAACATTATGCAATCACACTGCACAAGTTAGGAAAGCCTAGAGAAGCAGAAAAGCTGTTAAGGCAGTGTCTAGAAAGTTTAGAAAGGACCTTGCCTCGAAACGACGTTCGAATTAGCTCTTGCACACACAATCTTGACTGTGTTTGCCGTCAGATACAGCGGAGCGAAGCTATTACGCAAATCGTCAATTAAGCCCGGATGCTTTAGGTCAAAGATGGTTCGTACAGGCTTCGGGCACAGTTTTCGAAGGGCTAAATGGATTGATTAATGATTGATTCAGCCATGCGTAATGGTGTAGTAGAAGCGCGCGCAGCGGAGAAACGAGAAGCCGTCGCCATCGAAGACGTCTCTCGAGCAACTCCGGCCCAAAGGCGCCCGGAGGCTCCGCAGATACCGTCAAAGCGCTCGGTGGTCATTCGAGCAATCGCACAGTCAACGACGTCGTGCGCAACGCCAAGATAATTTCCGGCGCGGGCAACGTTCGCGGCGCACCCTAAGCACTATCCGATAGCGGCGCTACGAGAGAAATGCGAGAAAAAAGAGACGGTCATTTGCGGAGCAGTCAAAGTCGCACCGGTTGCAGGTGACACGCCGCCGCTCAAATCGCTTGCAGACCGAACGGGTGTTACCGATCGCGCCACCGAATTTGTTCAGCAAAAATCGAAGAGTCCCCAAAAGGCGAAAAGGCAAAGCCCGCAACAGACGATGCGAACAAACAGCACCATGTGCTCTACCGTTAGCAGGGAAGCGGCAACGAACGAGCAGACAATCAACACATTGTCTCGCTACAAAGGCAGCGTAACTAGGCACTGCAGACGCGCCTTTGCGACGCGCCAATTTTACTCTGCCTAAAATAGCCATTTTAAGCAATGACAATCGGACGACAAACTTTCAGATTGCCCAAAGGCAGCAGCTACACTCAGATTTTCGATTGGTGTTGCTTGCGCCAAACACAGCCGAAAGTAGGTGTTTTAGGCTGACTTTTGTCAAAAAAGGAGCGCTGATAATTCGCTCCTGAAAAGTTCCTAGAAGGTTAAGAGTAGGAACTTATCGGTCAAAAAAGCTTAGCACCAACCTCGAATAGCCCAGACTTCGTTTAGCAATGGCTTTATATTCCGTCACCATTTTAAAAGTCGGAATTGTGTCTTCAAAAAAAGAAAAATGAAATTTAAAATTGGTCCAGATCGATGCGTGTGGCTATTGTTTTTTTCTTGGGCTAAAGGGGATTCATGTGAACGCAGACGAAGAGGGAGAGATGTCGGCGCAAAGTTATTTAAACCGCGCCTTAAGGATTATTCAAAAACATGCTTTGAACAGTGATTTAGTCAATTGGCCGGAGCTTAGAGAACAGTGTTTTCGAATGGCTCGGGGAGCTAAAAGTAATACTGAAACTTACGAGGCAATCCGTCATGCCATTCAAAGTCTCGGAGACGGACACAGCTTTCTTCTCGTGCCGAAGTTTCAATCAGAGGAGGTGGAGGGATCGCCGCCGAGCGCCGTGCCGGTTTCTCGGCCCAGCATCGCGAGTTTCTATTTTGAGGAATTCCACGTAGCAGCAATCAAGGTTCCTTCTTTCTCATCAATTCTTCAACCAAATCGCCTAGAACTCGAAACACAGTTTTCTGCTGAAATGCAACAAACAATTGCTCAACAGCTTCTTCGGCGTCCAAAAGGATGGATTGTTGACTTGCGAGGAAACATGGGCGGTAACATGTGGCCAATGCTGTGTGGATTAGGTCCACTGATGGGACAAGAGGTGGTCGGGTATTTCAAAGCTTCAAAGCACTGTCTCGCGTGGTTCTATTTTCTAGGCAGAGCGGGTCTTCGAAGCATGGATGGCACTGAGACCGTCAAAGTAGAAATTCAACACCCGGTCCTTCATCAAATAACTGAGAGCGTTCCTGTTGCGGTTTTGATTGACCAAACTACAGCAAGTTCCGGAGAAGCTATCGGAATTGCATTTCGCAGCCGGCTAAACACGCGCTTTTTCGGGCAGCAATCTCGCGGACTTTGTACAGGAAACGGACCGGTCGAATTGAGTGATGGAGTTCAACTAATCCTGACAAAAACTGTTTTCCTAGACCGACAAGGCTCCTCTTATCCAAATGGGATTTTTCCCGACGTGTTCGTTGAACCAACAGATGCAAATCCTACGGACGGAGACCGAACAGTTGACGCGGCTCTCAGCTGGTTTAAAAGACATCATGTGTAGAAGCGAACGAGGCGATCAGTGACCGCCTCGTTCAAGTTCTATACAGCCACCGATTGGGAACTTTGATTCTCTGTATTACAGGGTCGCATGATCAGCGCCTCTACGCTGTTGGAAAGAAGGGCAAGGGTTTCGTTCTCAGCTTTCCTATCAATTCCTAGAAGGCGGTTACAGTGCATGTGAATGCACGCGCTCAAAATACTGAGCAAGGGCTGGGTTAACTTGCCATTTTCTTCAAGCTTACGTAACTCCCGACCAATTCGTTTGATACCGGACATCGAGTGGAAGCGGATTGCGTGAGCGATATTCTTAAGTTCGGTATTGCACGTTTTCATTGGGCTCGTTAAGGCAGCGTACAAGTCATTCTTCCAGACTCTATATTCTGCGGAGACAGAACGCTTAATGCCCAACGGGAAAGCATTCTTCAACAACTCTCTCTTCTCCTCGTTGCTAATGCCCAACGAGCTTAGAAGGTTGTCTATCGACAGTATGCACGCTAGGCGTCGATCAAGACTCTTTATTTCCGGCATCGATAACAATTGGCATGCATTTATCGAATCGATACAGAAAAGCTCCTCAACAAGACTCATAGCAAGTGTTCCGCCGTAACGTTCAACTTCACGATCGTAAGTCATGACTGAGAACTCGGAGCACACGTCGGCACTGGCTAACTGGTTGGCCCACGGCAAGATTTTTGAAAGCAGAGTTTCATACGCTACTTCAGTATGAAACCTTACGCGCAAGTGATCTCCAGCGCTGTCTTGGTAGCGCACAAAAAACCACTCTTTCAAAAATCCTTGGTCGGTCAGAGAATTCGCCATACTATTGCATTCACGAATCGCAGCTTCCTGAATACTAGTGCCACAGTTTAGCCGCAAGTACAACCAGTCACTTCCCGGGAGTCGTAGGTAATCACTACGAGTGTTTGGCATTACTGGCTGAAATTGCAGTAGCTTTGACTCGCTTTTCTGGGCATCTTTCAGCAAATCGATTCGCACAAGACTTACGACTATTTCGGACATGTAGTGGCCGTCATCTGTTGAGTGCCAGTTATGGCAAGGCAAATATTCGCGTAGCGTACGTGCCGATCCTCTTGCAAGAGCGGAACGAAGCAACTCACAATCCTCTGTCAAAGTCAGATTTAAGAGCAGAGGGCGATCATCATCCTTACCAAAAGACATTTGAACAAATGAGGGCACCTTCCAAACTGTTCGCCACTTTTGTAAGTGATTGAAAAATGCTTTCGGGGTGTTCTTGGAAATTACAGATATCTCTTTGAGGTCCCACTGTGCAGACCGCAGGACCAGATTTCCAACAGTCAACCGAGGAAGAAAGGGTAGTTTTTCTGCTGTGCCCCAATTAAACTCCGACACGTTTGGGGAGTCATCGGCTGCAATTTCAAGTAGAAAGCGGATTGCATTAGGTGCTGAAGCCCAATTGAGCATGTTGTTAGATTTTGCGATTATCTTTTGACCAGTCTGATTCCATCGAGCGCAGAAACGGCCATCTTTATCTAATCCCACAACAATTTCTGAGAGTGGAATGTCGTTGGAGCTGGAATTCGGATAGCAGCGGGCGATTATCGAATAATTTCTGAAGCCCCGTACGGTAGACACGTTCCCGGCCCTAGATTTAGCTGGCCAATAACTTACATCTGCGTAGATTGCGGATCTATCTTCTGCTTCCTCGACTACGGCGATATTTCTCAAAAATTCGTTGGCCTCTTCTCCGAACATATCCGCGAATCGACCAAGCGTTCGACCAGCTCCAATCTCACCAGCTCTCGGTGCGACCGCAACTTTGAAGTTTCCAGCATCAATATCTTGACGAGAGTCTGCCAGAATGTTGACAAACAAATCCAGACTTGATGGAAGAGCGACTTGTGTCTGTGGAGTCTCAAGTGTTTTCAGGTCTGTTTCAGAGAGCTCAACCGCAGTCACCCCGTCCTTCAGAGCAGTCGAGGCTATACTGAGAAGCAACTGCTCCCTTTTTTGCAGCGACTCGGGCGTTGATTGGCGAATGGGAAAGGGACAGCCTAAGCCGAAAGTTTCATCCAGTAATTCGAGAATTGGTATTTCCCGACCCATCTGATACCTGTTCCGAAAGGCCGCTGCAAATTTGGTTAACCCACGCGTTGCTTTTACAGTGTTCAAACGGATACACAGTTCGGCAGCTTTCGACACTTCCACTGCTACTTTGTTCGAGAGCATCTTCCCCTGTAGCCCTAAGGACGAATCCACTTGAATTGCATTCCCTCCGTCCGTGTCCGTTGGTCGCGAGGTTTTTAAAAGCTCAACCAGACGAAGATATTCAACGCTGGATTTGGTAATTCCGTTATCCCAGTTGCTCAAAGCCGCTTTTATTTTTTCCAGTGTACGGGCGTCCGAATGCCTTCGAAACGTGGGATTGTTGAGCAGATCACGCAGTGGGTCATCAGTGAGCAAAGGCATTCGTAGTTCTGATATGAGGATAGATAAGTCGCACATCTGGTGAAAAGCATCTTCAACCAACTCACGATCCGCTTGAAACTCACTAGCAATTTGAGCAGCGACTTTTGCGAAAGTTTTCGTCCCCTGGCAAAGGTCTAAGATGCGAGTGACTGCAGCCGTAACCCTAATGCTCACAGTTTTATTTTTTGAATTGATTGGAGTAATCCAGATACGGTTTGCTGCGTTAAACGCTTCCGGATTTTGCCGATAGCGCAGCTTCCTGCGGAAAGTGCGGTCACTTTCCAGCTCCTCGACTAAATTCATTATCAGCGTAGAATCAGTCCGTGAGCGTGTCCGGTGATTACCAGAGAACGATAAATCTGTTTTGGATCCGAAATGACCCAATGCAACGCCCGCGAAAAGTCCAAAGGGAGTCGGTCTTGAGGACATTCTTTTCTGATACTGATACCACTTGCTTTCGGCTTTTTCGCCAGCGTTGTTGAATAGCGATGGACTTGCCACTGCAACCGCAGTCCGAAATAACTCGCTGAATTTCTCTGGCAAAGTAGCATCGGCGCATTCGATAGGAAGTAAAGGCGAACGGAGTAGGAAGGTATCTAATACCTTGTAGCTTGCCTTCGGCATTTAGGTCTCCTTTAAGTTAGGAAAGAAGAGCAATACGGTCCCACTTGGGAGCCACCGGATTGATTGAGGCTATGAGGACCAAAAGAATTCCGGAGACTCCAGTCATCAAGCTTAAATCGGTTGTATCGTCTCCATTCGTTCCGAGTTTCCAAAATTTCAAGTCAGCCAACGAGTCGTATTGATCCACAATCTTGTCAAACAAGTCTAAACACTGAGCTTGATGTTCTGCACTACCCGTTTCATTGAAAAAACGGAGCATAATCTGTAACAGCCCCGCCACTCCGTGGCAGAAAGTTGGTGTGCTGGCTTCCCAATCGGTACCTGCTCTAGAAACCGCTTGTAGCGCAACTCTTTTGTTATCGTCTCTATTAAGAGCAACTCCTGACAGATATAACGCTCTGGCGACTCCGGGAGCTCCATAGCACCAAGCGGCACGATGACACCGCTCAGTAGACGTCGCGTTTCGCACGATACTGCCGTCGAAGGTACATGCCACGGGCCAGTTTAAACCGGCTGTTGTAGTTTCTAAACGATTCATGATTATAAACTGTGAGATGCGTTCGATTGCTTCTTGCATGCCACTGCATTTGATACCATTCTGCCAAGCTAATGATAAAAGCATGAGCAGTCCTGGCAACCCATGCGAAAGCCCTAAATTGATTAGACCGTTTTTGTACGCACGCTTGCTTTTATCTTGAATTGGAAGCATAGATCTCGGAGTATAAAAGCCCATAAGGTCATCCTTACTATTTGTGCGTGTACACAGCCAGAGCAATATGGCACTGAGAGCGTCAGAATCTCTACCACTTTGCACCCTTTCGAGAAGGTATGCACCGACTCCGGTAAGCCCGGAGATCAAGTCGTAGTGACTTGGTGATAGGCCCCTCTCAGAGCTAGATAGTTGTCGCAGAAGAACCACAATATGTTCCGAGACCGTTTGATCAATAGCCGACAAAAGCTGCTTGTATGCTTGACCTTGTTTCACCAGGGAACAGTGCAGACCAAGACCAGCTAAGCCACCATGTAATGCAATACTTGAAGAACGACGAGTTAATTGGAACGCCTCCTGGAGATGAGCATGCGAAACGTAATCAAGGTTCGAGTCAGGCATAAGCTCATGAGCCACACCTAGAGCGTACATTAGTCCCACATGAGAACGCTGATTGACTTTCAAAACCAGCGGTGAGTCGGAGGATTTGATGATCGACTTTACGATGTTTTGGTCAGTACATGATTGGACAAGCGACCGAATCACTTCCTGAGCTTTAATTTTTCGAGGTTCATCAAGAGGGGATGCCCACATTTTTTTCATCCTTTAAACGATTGTTGAATGATCAAAAACAGGGAGGGCTTTCGCCCTCCCTGTTCTAGCCCAGATTTTGAAAGGTCAACAGAAGTTACTTACTTCTTCTTATTATCATCCTTGTTTTTCACGGTTCCACACAGATCGCTCGTCTCAAACGGATCATCACCGTCGTCACCATCGTCACCGTCGTCACCGTCATCGCCGTCATCGCCGTCATCTTTACAAGTTGCGCCACTCGGGCAAAGCTGATTTATGATGGTTGTGATCGATGGAATCTCAATAGTGATGCTGTTGACGGAGGAGTCCACATCCAAGTCAAACAAACCAAGCGGGTCTGTTTTGTTCAGAGGATCGTTTTTCACGTAGTTGTAAGCGTTCAGATCCATAGGAGAGTTCGGTGTCTCCTGCCTTACGGACGCACTGTGCACGGGCGAAAGGTACAGCGGATCCGGCTGCAAGAATCGACCGATTGCGGGTGCATAGTACCTTCGCTTAAAGTAGTAAAGCCCGGTTTCACTATCAAAACGCTGCCCGGTGTAACCAAATGTAGTACCACTGAGACCCAAGCTTTCTCCCCATGGAGAATAAGCGTATTGGTTAACAATTGCACCTGAGACGTCAGATGTAGCCATGATTGAACCAGCTTTAGCATGATGCAGATAGGTAGGCGTTCCAATCGCATCCAGCTCAATCAACGGTTCATCAATACCAGTTCCGTACACAAAGCGACGCTGGAATATGTCGGCACCGTCATAGTCAGCGATTCTCTGCACGCCGGAATATACATATCGAGTTTTGGATCCACCCACATTTTTCTGTCCCTGGCGATGGAATGGATCGTACAAGTATGCGATCGACGTGACCCCATCATCAGCGGAAACAAGATGGTTCTCCGCATCATAGACAAAACTCCAGACTCCATCGTCTGTAAGAGCGCCATTTCCATTGTATGTATAGCTGTTTGCTCCAACCCCTGGATACTGATTCAAGTCGTTCGCCGATCCGTAACTGACGGTACCACCACTGCCTGGATGCCACATGAACTGCGCATCGTCAACATCCTGGTTCGTCAACTCCCGGGCTCCATTGTATCCGTAGGTGAACTCAACAGCAGAGCTGCTGAAGGTCTGCATCAGCGATTCGAGTGAATTATCCAGCTCATACGTGTAATCGGTCTGTGCGCCGTTCGCATATGTGATTTTCGTGCGCCGCGAGAGATCATCGTAGTTAAACGTAAGGGCACTTGATCCAGATCCGTTCAGCTTCACATCTGTAAGCCGGTTCATTTCATCATAAGCGCGCTCGACATAATAAGAGTCTGGCCACGTCAGCCTCGTGAGGTTTCCATTTTCATCCAACTGGTAAGAAACCAGCTTACCGTCTGGAGATTCTTCCGAAATCACCCGACCTGCGGTATCGTAACCGAGTTCGAAAGTTCCGGACGTTGGTTCTCCTATCACGGTAGGAGTGCTGACACTTTTAAGCCGGTTTGCGAGGTCATATGTCAAACTCACAACAGCCTGCCCATCTGGCGCACGCTCAGTCATACGATTCAGCGCGTCATATTGGAACGCTATGGAATCTCCCGACCGAGTAAGCTTGTTAGTGACCCTATCAGCATCGTTCCAAGACCATTCTTCGAATGTCGTGTCCGGATATACAAACTTACTGACGCGGTCAAAGCCATCGTAAAGGAACGTTGAGACGTTGCCGTTCCCGTCCTCAACAGTCTCAACGCGACCGTTGTCCGTGAAAGTTCGAACTTCGGCGGTGCCCGACGATGCATCCACGACGCTTTTCAACCGGCGAAGTTCATCATAGGTTCGCGTCGTCAGACGACTTTCTGCATCAGTAGTCTTCCAAAGCTTTCGAATGCTGTTGTATTCGAACGTTGTCTGATTGCTGGTTGGGTCTGTCACCGAAGTGAGTAGGTCATCGATAGAGTAGACAGCATCGACGACCTGCCAGGGCGTCACTAGATCTCCCGTCTGACGCTCTATTTTCACACGGTTACCGTTCTCATCGTACGAAAACTTTGTTTCGTACAAATGAGGAGCAGCTTCTGTCCGTTTCGTCATCCGTCGCAGATCGTCAAAGTCGAATGTCACTTCGTCGCCACGTGGATTGGTTTCGGAGATTAGGTCACCGTAGGCGTTGTAGCCGTACAGGGTGGTTAAGTTCAAGCGACCCAACCCAGAATCTCGAACGATGGACAGTCGCTCTTCGTTAATCGGGTCATAAGAAACACTTGTCACGATGCCAGTTCTATCCGTCCAGGTCAAAAGCTGACCACGAGCGTTATAGGTAAATTCTGAACGAGGTGTCTGGAAGTTGACGATGGGGAACTCCATCGCGAGAAGGTTCCCCGTAACCGGGTCATACTCGCGCGTAATAGTCTGGTTAAGCTGATCGGTGGAAGATTCCACCTTATTCCATACGACATCATAGGTGAACTGTTTGACAGTGTCAGACAATCCGCTCCCCCCCTTGGCCTTCCGAGTAATCGACAGAACATTGTTGTTCTCGTCATAAACATACTCAGTTGAGTTACCTTCAGGTGCGGTTTCCCGGACGAGGCGCTGTTTCCCATCGAACTCGAATGTGTGCTCATTATTAAGAGCGTCGACAATTTTTGTCGTTTTTCCATAACTGTCGAAGAAGAAGACTTGTCCATTGTTATTTGGATCAACTTCCTCCGCGCGGCTACCTGCAAAGTAATACGTCCAAAGATTGTCATAAGCGTCGTACTGCTCCTTTACGCGCCCAATCGAATCGTAGACATTTTCAATAAACGAATCCGACGGGTTTGCAGGATAGAAGATCTTAGACAGCAACGCATTGCCGTCATACTCAAATGTGGTGTCATTTGACATGGTATCGGTGAAGACAATCAGCTTGTTACCACTGTAGTCAAATTCAACTGTTCTACCTTCACCGTCCGAAACAGATGTAATTAAATCGCCCGTATAGGACAGATTCAAAACACGGGTCAGACCGTTAGTTACGCTTGTCAACTTATCGCCGGTATACGTGTACGTCAGCGTAACACCGCAAGGATGGACTTGCGTCTCCAGCAAGCCCGAGCTGAAGTTAAATTCGACCCCTTGGGGTGTCCTGAGAGTGAAGTCCCCAGAGGACTCGGTGAGAGTTGAAGGAAACTCGTTTGGCGGGGTGTATGACCCATCGGGCTGCCTGACAAATACTCTCGTTTCTTCACCCAACACAATTTCCACAGTGTTGTAGCAGATGTTGTCGATCCACCACTTGTCTGCCAAAGTCATAGATACAAGCTTTGACAGCGGTCGAGCAGTATCTGAGACCAGGTCCGCGCAGATGAAGAGTTCAACAATTGAGCTGGCGCCCTGAACTGCGGAATCTGTTCCCATCGCAATCAACCCGTCGCTCGACACCCGAGCCGTACCGATATGGTTGTGGGTCCATCCATATCCTAGCGGACTGCTAACGAATTGGTTGTCGGAGCGATAGGTCCGTCGGAATTCCAACTTGTACGGGAATCGCTGGCTCCCAATGTCTATGTCGCTGTGACGATAGACATATGCACCGTTGAAAACATCAATAGGATCGCCATGCTCGCCTCCCTTCCCTTTTCCTTTTCCTTTTCCCTTATCGACAATTGGTCCCTTTTTCTTGCCGCCCTTCAAGCCACCATTAATGATTCCGATGGCTCCTGCTGCCGGATAGGACCAATAGCCCCAGCCTTGCCAGGTATCGATAGTCTGGGATGGGTCTTCAGAGATAACAATCGTGTTACCCCACTGCACGAACCAGTTGTAGATATTGTCGAGGTCGGTCTGGTTGTATCCATTCCCATTCAGGATGCTGGAAACGTCCGTGCCAGTATTCCAGTTTGCGTTGGTTCCTTTGTAAATTACATCACCGTCGCTGTTAGCCTGATTGATAACAGTGGTTGTGGAAGCGCCGTCGTTAATACCTGTGTTCTGCATCAACACCGCAGCTTCGAGAGCCACACCATGCATAGCCAGCACAGTGTCATTTATCGGCGTCTGAGTTACATCATTATCCAAGTTCGTGCTGGAACCCGACACGCCCCCTAGGTCGCACCCGACCAAGTCACCAGCATCTTGCGAAATTATGCCAACCTGGTGGTTGTACATCGTGTGGCAGTTTGTAATTCTGTTGATCAAATCGCAGACCCGGGAATTCTGCGCTACCCAATCCCACCATACGATCGCAAGCTGCTCGCCCAAGATAGGTTCCGAGGTTGCAGAGCCACCACTTGCTGTGTTAGCAGAGAACTGCTCTTGGTGAAAATCACGCTGAATGCGGCCTGCGTTACCCCAAGCATTACCGATAAGATAATACTGACCAGCCCAGATGAACGACTGCCACCACTCCTGGTCATACCAGTTGACAGCATAAGCGTTATGCGTGACAGTCAATAACACGGAATTCCACGTGCCCACACCCTGCGCGTCGCCGGTTGCAATCACATTCCCGTTCAGCGACAAAACTGGCTCCAAACTACTGTTGAAGAAAAGCGTCAACCGGGCACCGGCGAGTTCATCTGACGTGAACGTCTCATCGATGGACCAGGTGTTCGGAACGTTTCCAGGAAAGCGAACCTGAAGCGTGGTCTTGTGATTCAGCGGAATGTCCGCGGTCCATATCGTCGGGGAATCGCCAGGTGCCTGATACGGCAGCGACGTCTGCAACAGAGGAATCGTTGCCGGAATGATCTTCTGACCGCCGAGAATGTCATCGACAGTCGCATCGGGATCGTTGGTTTTGATCCAATCGACCAGATTCGCAGTCATGTCGGTCAGATCGGTACGGATATTGCCTGTGTTCATATTTTGAACATATTCGTCGCCGACGTCAATCGTAGCGCCGCTTTCGGCATTCGACATAAATGTCGTGCCGGAATATCCAATGATCGTATCCAAACCGCTAACCGCAGCAGTCCTGTTGTAGGTTTTCCGGCTAGGATCGAACACGTAAGTGGTGCCGGAGATTTCCACTTCCACCCACATGTGACCCATCACCATGTCCCAGCCAGAGCCGTTCCATGTCGGTGCGTCAACCGGAATATTCTCATTCCCGCAGTAGTTATAAGACGCCCAGATACTAGAAGTCCCAAACCAGGCAGCAAAATCGGCTTCGGGCAACTCAATTGTGCCGCGGACGTACGATGCAGTGAATCCAGCTTCTCGTAGCAGCTCGACTAAAAGCATGCATTGATCGAATGAGTTACCCATGCCATCGAGCAGAGTTCCCAGGGCACCCTTCTGGACGCCCCAGCCCGGCTCCCACTCGATATTGTCATGGACAAATTGGTAGATCAACTGCGGATCATGCTTCAGGGCGCGCGCCTGTTCGATGATCGAGGGTGCACCAGAGATGGTGTTACTTGCAAAAGAGCGAGTCGCACCACTCTTAGATTTCTTGTTGGAAATTCGGTTTTCATCAACCACACGATTATCAACGACATTGTTCCAGACACGCGGTGAGGTCGGTTGTCCGGGCTTGGTTTCAAATCCACGCGGTGCCTGGTCTCGCGGCGGAATATTCTGTTTGCTGGTCATGTTTGCTTCCTTTTTGTTCGTATTGAAACCAGCTGCAACATCCTGTTGAAGCTGGTTAAACTGCAGTGATTGATTGCGGTTAGCAGCCACCACCACCGCAGGTGGTGACAACAGAAGTCCTGTTGCCAGCGGCATCGTAGTTGTAGACTACGGTCGTGCCATTGGCAAAAGTAATTTTCTTGAGCCAGCCCTGGGGCCAGTACTCATATGTAGCGGCGTCTGTCATTTTGTTCTCCTTGATAGTTTTCAGCAGTAAAGTCTCGACTGCATTACTTCGCGACCTGAATGACTAGTAAGCACTCATGTTTCATTTTCTTTGCTGCCGATCCGGTCGGACTTACAACAAGAAACACTTGCGTCACCAGCCACTCTGGAGCCATCTCACTGACGAAATGGCTCATCTAAAAGAAGGACAATCGCCCTTCTTTTAGATAAACCATTTCTTGTTCAAATTGGATTCAATAGAAAACTGAAACCGCGCCATCCTGTCAAAGACAGGACGGATTTTGCTCTATAAAGTTACGGTTCAGGACAATTCAGAAGGTTTGGAGATGCGGCTCTTGCGGTGTCGGTGAATCAATTTGTTTCCTGACCATAGCCATAACATGCTCCAAATTGCAAGGCAAACAAGCCACCGCCCGTAGTGGCTTTCAAGAAGTCTTAATACCGCAGGCGGTGGCTATTTCGCCGGTTTCAAATCCAACACATCCGGCGCAGGATACCTATATTCTTTGTCGCAGCTTAGGCAAAGTCGGTTAGCTAGACTAGCGCGAACACCACTTCGCCTATATAAAAGTAATTCTGATTTTTATCCTTATAGAGCGGACCGAATTGCTGAAGCAGCGCCAAGCTGCTAACGACTTTTGATGGTTCCGTTTGAAATGCTTTTGCGGAAAACATCGCGCAAAGCAGGGTCCTTCAAGTTCTCGATGATGGCGCGCTGCTCCTTCGCCAGGTCCGTATCCGCAAGCCGGAGAACCGTGTCGAGCGCCTGCTTGTAGAGTGCCGCAATCTGCTCGTTATTCAGCTGGCCATTCATGCCCTGCTCGCAGAGGCGATATAGGCTCTCGCGCAGAACAAGCACAAGCTGTGTTCGCCCTGCGAGCTCGACGATCTTCTGCTGAAGTTCAACCTGTGCGTTCGCATCAGCATTCGCCTGCTGGAGCTTCAGGTTTGCGATGATATTGGTGATGGACTCCATCGCGACATCGGGCGCGGGCTCAGCACACATCTTCATGCTGCCGTCACCGGGCAGGATATATGCACCACGCCTGGTTGCGTCGTAATCAATCGCGTAAGATTTACCTGTCTCCAACGCATGAGTGCGCATGGGTGATGTCATTGACGCGCATCCAGACAGAAGCGAAGCTGCACAGATTGCCGCAATACAAAGGGATAGACTTTTCTTCATCACGATTTCCTTTACTTTAGTTTCGGCTGGAAGAATTTCAGTTTCATCGCTGCCGCTTCAATGATTGGAATTGTCAGCGTGGTCAGTATCAGCAAAAGAGAGCCATAGACAGGTCGGTAGATGTCCGGGAAGGTCAGTGCAAAAGGACCGCCCAGGGCAAAGACCCAGACCGCAAATGCCACTGTTGCCGCACAACAGTGAAAACGTACAGATTGCTTCTCAGCTTCCTCTGACGGGCGATACTTTATGTATAGAGGGGTGAGGACGAGGAGGAAAACAAAAACGCCCCAGTAAAGCCACACAGCAATCGGATCTGAAACCATTTCCTCTCGCAAAATACCGTCGATAGCAATGTACGCTGCATTCAATTCGCCCGGTATGTATTTGATGAGCTTCTCAAAATATGAGCTCGTACGTGGATCCGGTGGCGTTGGAGTATCGGAATTCTTGTCGTCAGGTTCATCAGACATGACCGAGCCTTTCACTAGGATTGAGAGATGACAGTTCCTAACTTCGTTGACAGTAGACAACGGAAGAGTCTCGTTGCGCAGTCAGTGACTTTACTCCCGGATTTTGTGCCGTCGGGATATTAGAGGTCTTACTAAAAGGTGGCCGTATCCGCATCGCAAAAGAGAGTTTGAAAACTTCTTGTTTGGCGGTACATTTATTGCAGTGGTGGCAGACCTCAAGTAAAGGTGGAAGTTAAGAGATAAGCCGATACTAGTCAGTCCGCCGCCACTGAATCAATGATCACACCGCAAACACAACTGTAACGAATTTCAGTCAGTCCGATGAAATCCGAAAACGTTGACTATGCAATGCTTTGTAGCCGACAGGCTACAGTGACCCTTTACACTTCATCATTCCTTTAACTTTCAAAAGTCCCAGCACCAGCGGCTTCTCGAAATACCTCCGCTAGCGATTGAAGCTGAACCTCCGTCGGCTTCACATAACTTCTATGAGGGCGCGGTAGCGCGCTTTGCAGAGCAATGGCTGCTTTCCGTATCATTACGAGATGAAGTCTTCGTATACATGACACCGTATTTAGTGACGGACGAAAGTCTGCACAGGTTCGCAAATAGATAGCCTTGAGATTTCCTTAGATTGGAATAATCGTACGAACGGGTGATTGAAAAAGATTCTTTCCTACGGATAATAGTATTCGAACGCTTATCTCTTGACATCCAGCTAAATGCCACTCAAATGCTTGCTCTGTCTGACGAGCGAGCATTTTTGCACCTGGCGGAAATAGGGGTCGCTAGATGCGCAAACCCTTTCAGAACCCCTTCGCCAGCCTGATTTTCATTTCAATCGTTCGAGCAGCGGCCAAATCAGCACTGTCGTGCTTTCCAAAACAATACGCGAATGAAACTGCTGGCTTGAAGGAGAAGACTTCCCATAGACAGGATGCAATCGAGCTTTTCACCATCTGTCTGAACGGCTAAGGTCATCAGTGGCTGAGCGACGACGAAACAAGAGTCTTTGAATATTTCTTCGAACAAGATGGGAACGAGCGTAAGGAATTTTGTCAGATATTTGGAGCAGACAAGATTGTCGAGAATGTCGGTGAGTTTGTCGGCTATTTTCTAGTTCGAAAAGTAATGAATTCCCCGACTTACATTGGAAAGATTGCAAAAGAAGTTGAGCTACTCTGGCGTTGGCTAGAGGAAAAGAATTATGCAAGTTCGGAGGCAGCGCAACAAGCCGCTACCTGCGCAGCAACAGCGGCGAAACAGTTGCCTCGTTCTGCAAAAGCGGCTGAACTGTTATGGACTATCGCACAGGAATTTGACGGCATTGCAGAGCCCCTTGAAGAAGGAACGATGGACATCACAAAGGTTAGCAGTGATTTCATTTGGCTCTGCCCAATCGGCGGCAAGGAAATAGGACCGATATTCTTGCCAAAGAAGATAACTGACCTTCTCGAGGTCGGCTGGGACATGAATTGCGCGCTAGCACAGTCTGATGGGAAGTGGATAATCGTAGAAGTAGGGAATGTTTATCCAAGATAAACAGAGTAATTCTCTCTCCATTCGGAGTTCGCGCCTATGACAGCCGAAAATGACTGCTTTCGGCTGATTTTATTACCAGCGAGGAAGTTTGGAGCTGTCTCGATGAACCGTCCTCTTCCTTCGCCAACAAGTTATGTTTTCTTCCATGACGGGCGGGAAGTTTCTCCACGTGCAGAATACAGCTTCAAGGAATGACTTTCGAGATATTCGTGTAGTCGGTTCAATGCCCGATCAGAGAGGTCCTTGGTATCAAGGACAATGCCATCTATTGGCTCGTCTGTGATTTGCAAATCTTTAATGTACTCAACAAGCATGTCTGCCTTGACGGAGTAGTCAATTTTTTTTTCGACCAACTCTACTTCGGATGCGTTCGCATGAAGCCATTGATCGATGAATCCATTTCCTGGGACTGTGATTGCAATCCCGAATATCTTTTCCTTTGCCATTTGAACTTCCTTGTTGAAAGGGCTAGACTACCCGCTCAAGCCGATTGTACGCGCGAATTTGTTTTCTCAATAGCGATATTTGTTTTTTCAATCCGGCTTCTGTGATCCGGTGTGGCCATCGCTCGCCAGTCTCAATAATGAAAGCGCAATGTGTCTCTTACTGGGCATTAGTTGTCTCCTGAAATCTTTTCGAACCAATAATTCTCTCACAGAAGCTGCGAGCAGCGATGCTTAAAGCTGACCAATCATCCTAAAATACCGAAGCATTAAACTACTAGCAGCGTCCGCGTTCATCGTCTTTGGCGCCGCGTTCCTGCCATCTCAATTGCCGCTGGAAATTCTGTTTGTGAAATCGTTTCCGCTGTTGCTGGTGGCGCCGCTGCCACTCTTGCTTACAGACCTCATACGAGCCAACGAAAACAACGTTTTCGCCAACCCAGCTGGTAGGTACCTTGTTTGCGCTGTTCTTTTTTGTCTGCCATGATTGGCTCTCGGTGCGCCTTATCTCAAGAGCGCTTTGACTTTCGTGGCTTTCTTTTGGACGGCAGTGTGTGAGTCTTCATCGGAATTTCTCCGGAAACATCATACTGCACCATGTAGCAAAGACAACCGTCAAACAAATCACCTACTTGGCAAATCGGCGTTTTTGTATTACACTAACTACATGTAATACAAGGTGTTCAAAAATGACAACCTCTGTTCGATTTGACGATTTAATTGAGAAGCGCTTGGATGAGCTTGCGAAGAAAACCGGTCGCACCAAGAGCTACTACATTCGTGAATTGGTCGAAAGCCATATTGACGACTTGGAAGACTACTACCTTGGAAGCAGTACCTTGGAACGTGTCCGAGCAGGAAAAGAAAAAGTACATACCAGTGCATCCGTGAGAGAGCAACTTGGCTTGGACGATTGACTATTCCGATAGTGTTCTAAAACAGCTTAAAAAGCTCGATAAGCCAGTCGCGAAAAAAGTGCTCGCGTACATGGACGAGCGAATAGCTGTCTTGGAAGATCCAGCAACTGCCGGTAAGCCTCTAACTGGCAGGCTTGGTAATCTTCACCGCTACCGAGTAGGTGACATCCGCGTTGTTTGCTTCATCTCCAAGGAAACTGTATCTGTCCTAGTTTTGCGGGTGGCCCATCGAAGCAAAGTCTATGAGGATGAGGATAAATTTGCAACAAAAGCTTCGTCGGAAGTGAACGCGTTCCTGCAACGGAAGGAGGATGAAGATTCCGAAAAAGAACTTGCTGAGGGTCTCGAATATTTGGACAAAGAGTACAAAGCTCATATAGAGCGGCAGGAGAGAGAGAGTTAATATGGCAACGAACGCGCAATTGATAGCGAACATGCAAAAGCAGCATGCGGCCATGATGGCCTTGCCGGATTCCCCTGTTATGGAGGCAATGCTAAAAATGCCGATTTATCCGACCGAACTCCAAGCATGGGACGCCAAACTAGCTCAACTATCGTATTCTCCTGTTGTGGAAGCGATGTTGAAAATGCCGAACTATGCAGCCGAACTTCAAAAATGGGATGCCACGCTAGCCGAACTATCGCATTCCCCTGTAGTGGAAGCGATGGCAAACATGCACCACTACACGATGATGCCATCGACTTTCGAACTCGCCGCTGATTTCCAGAGGAAGAGCGCGGAAGCCGAGAATTTCGCGAGCTTTCCTGTAATGGGAGCAATGACAAGTCTCTGGAACCACGACTATTTATTGCGGTCAGAGGAAATTCAAAATTTAAAATTGCAGGCAGAATTTCAAAAGCTCTCGGCTCAAACTCCAATGATTGAAGAAATGAGTCGCATCTCGAAGGAGTACGATTCACTGCGAGCCGCTGCGCTGAACATCCAACAGCAAAGTGCAGACTTAGCAGCGCTTGCCCGTTCTCCATTCTTGGAGGCGATTGAACAAAACAATCAGCATTGGGAGTCATTGCGCGCTCTCTCTCGATCGCTTCAGCATCTGTGCCCGCCGATCTCCGAGTTCATCTCAACTGGCACGGACAACGGAGTACTTGAAGAGACCGAGAGGACCATCATTCTTGGATTCTTCCGTGACACTCAAAAACATGCTCAGCAGGTCCATGTGCAACTTTGCGCAGCTGAGATGGAATTTGCACATCAACCCGAAATATTCTCGGCAAGTTGGATGGATGAAATCGTTGCTGAGCTTCGAAATAAACAATGCACCATGGATGATGCACTCGAAAAGCTAGACCCTCTTCTGAGACAGGTCGATCCGAATGACTCTAGAATCTTCCGCTACTGGTGGATTTTGCGAAAAATCGAACAGAAGTTAATCGAAATCAGAGTCAAACTGGTCGAAATATTTGAGGAGTTCAATAGCTAAATCGAGTTCGTTACCCTTTCCAGAGCGGTATACCAGCAGCGTTGAAGCACTCTGGCCATACATGTTCGGGAGTATGAGGCGTCCGTTTAAAACCGATCGTGGGATACGCTCGCCCATCTTGCGGCGATGCAATGAACATCGGATGTTGCGAGCAATTTCCCAAAATTTGCCAATCATGTTCACGCGGAATTATCGTGTACAACAAATATTCATTTGCACCACGTGAAAAGCCGCTCTTCATTTGATTCATTAGTCGTGTGGATAGAATTTCTCGTTGACGAGCTTCTCTTTCTCTCTTTTTCATTGTCATATTTACTCTCCAATGAGATTGTGTAAAAGGGCTTTGTGAATCGGTTGTTCGTTTTTTCTACTTCTTATCGGTTTCTTGACTATAAATCTCGTTGACGCTAAATCAAAGGCCGGTTGATTTCGGTTGTGAAATCCTGAATCACGTGCGCCGTAAGCGAATATAGGCGTGAATAAACGCAAAAGATTTTTCTAATCCAGCACCGTCTTCAGTGTCATTTGAACCTTAGCCGGATAGTAGCATTGGGTGCGAGTCGAAAGAAGGCGCCAGCCCTAGCCGTCGGACTCTTGAATCCATTCACGTATCTCAGAGATACAATGACCCAAGTCGACATTAATAGGCGAACTGCTCTCGCCATTTTCCGCTGCATGGATCTGAATTAACCTTCAAATCGAAAAATGCATCGACCTGCTGAATCATATGGCAGTAGTTTTCCTCAACCGGGCCAGCTTCGTCTATTCTGCGGCGCGCCCATTTACTTTCTTGTTGTAATTCGTTCTTGAACTCCTTCAGTGCTGCTCGGGCCTCAGCCTTTGAAAACGGTGGCTCAATCATCTCGCGCAGGACGTCTAGTTTTTTTGTCCCATTCTTCGGCTTTTTTGATCCACGGTTCAGCTTCTTCCGCTTTTGGTTTTCTGCGTTCAATGTTATTCGGCATGTTGGTTCAGAGCTGTTCGATTTCCTTTTTGACTGCATTATGAAGTCTCACACTCACGATGGTAATCGTCAGGCGGCACCGCATGCGACGACTCCAACAGTGCGAACGGAAATTGAATTCCGTAAATCTCATACGAATTAAAGACGTGCATGATCTCTTCTTGGTTGGCCTACTTTGATTTATTATGTAACTGTGTGTTTCAAGGGCTAGTAAATGACATCAGTATCGGGTCAAGTATTTTTCGCTTATCCATCTCAGCCCGCCCAGATTGGTACAACGATCGAGGCGGCAGCACAGATACTTAAGGGAGGTGGAATTTCAGCGCGAACCTGGCGAGAGATGGATGTTGCAGGACATTTCATAGCCTCTGGAGTAATGCAAGAGATTGATGAAGCAGAATTGGTCGTGCTTGATATTACTCGACTTAACTTCAATGTGACTTTTGAAGCCGGCTATGCAATGGCTAAACGAAAAAAGCTTTTGCCAATAATGAACACGAGCCTTAACCCCGCAACAAAGGAAATAAGTCAGCTTGGGCTTTTTGATACTCTTGGATATGAGACATATCAGAACAGCAACGATCTGGCACGCATCGTAAGCGAAAAGCTCTCTAAGCCAATTGTTGAGTTGAGAGAATATGCAATTGATCATGGAGCACCTGTTTATGTTCTTGACACGCTGTATAAAACTGACGCCTCGCTGAGAATTGCTTCGAAGATCAAGAAAACAAAAATTCGCTTCAGGAGTTTCGATCCGAAAGAACAAGCTCGTCTTTCGGCAATGGAAGCATACCGGAATGTTGCACAATCAGTTGCAGTGGTTATCAATCTTCTCTCGTCCCAAGCGACCGACTTCGATAGAAACAACCTGCGAGGTGCCTTCCTAACCGGTCTCGCGTTCGGTATGGACAGAGAAACAGTTGTATTTCAGGACGGTCAAGAGCCGGTACCGCTGGACTACAGGGATTTTGTGACTGTGTACAAAGGTCCGAATGATATCGATCCTCAAATAAATGCTCTCGCTCCAAAAGTCATTGATGCCTTACAAGCACAAATAGGCCATGTTTCCACACAAACTCTCGGAACGTTAGAAAAGCTGGATTTAGGGGCACCGGCTGCGGAGAACGAGATGGTGAATCTCGGTGAATACTATGTTCCCACCGACGAATTCAACAAGACTATGGCTGGCACAGTTCGACTAGTGGTGGGACGCAAAGGCGCAGGCAAAACGGCTCTCTTCCTTCAGGTGCGGGATAAGAAAAGACAGGGTAGAAGTCGTCTCGTATTGGATCTTCGTCCCGAAGGACACCAACTTAAACGTTTTAAAACCGCGGTTTTAGAGGTTCTAGCAGAAGCGGTTAAAGAGCATATCGCGACTGCCTTTTGGGAGTATTCACTTTTGCTGGAAATCGCATACAAGTTACTTGAGAAGGACCAGCACGCGTACCGACGGGATCAAGACTTGATGCCCAGATATCTTAAACTGAATGAGATCTACGAGGGCGCGGGTAGAGGAGCTGGTGAAGGCGATTTCTCTGAGAGGCTTCGGGAGCTTACTGACCGTATAAGTGTGGAATTTGAAACCAAATACGGTATCAAAGGCGTATCACATCTTTCTGTTGGTGAAGTTACGTCCCTCATATACAAGCAAGACATCGCTGTTCTCAGAGAGACTCTTTGTGATTATCTTCGACAGCGGGATGAGGTGTGGATCTTATTTGACAATATAGATAAGGGCTGGCCAACTCATGGAGTAGCCATAACTGATATTGTTATTCTAAGAGCCTTGTTGGAGGCGACTCGAAAAATCGAGCAATCATTCGCTCGCAAACATTTAACAGTTCATACCGTGGTGTTTCTTCGTAATGACGTCTTCGAACTTTTGGTAAATGAATCACCTGACAGAGGAAAGGAAGCACGAGTTTCATTGGACTGGACAGATCCTGATCGGCTTAGGGAATTGCTACGAAGGCGTATTGTTCATGGGGGGCTTTTTGATGCCGATGCTTCTTTTATGTCAGTTTGGTCATCAATTTGCGCATCTCATGTAGAGGGAAACGAATCCTCAGAGTATCTGATAGAACGGTCCTTGATGAGGCCCAGAAACCTGCTTACACTCGTTAGTTACGCGAAGAGTAATGCGGTCAATTTGCGGCATAACTTTATTCAACAAGATGACATCATTAAAGCTTGCAATACTCATTCCGCAGATATAGGAAATGAAATCGGACTAGAGATTCGCGATATTTATCCGCTAGCAGAAGATATTTTGTATTACTTCATGGACTGTAAAAGTTGGATGAACGTACGAGAATTAAAGGAGATTCTCAACAACGCAAAAGTCCCTCCAGTGGAACACGCACATGTTATCGAGCTACTGCTCTGGTTTTCATTCCTTGGCGTCGTTCGGGAATCATCATCGGAAGGGGTGATGGAAGTTTTTATTTACGACGTTTTTTACGACATGAAGAAATTGCGTGTATTAGCGAAGAACCTTGAAGATGACTCCACTGTTCTTTGTGTTCATAAGGCTTTTTGGCCCTTTCTCAATATTTCAGAGAGACACGGATGATTCGCCTTTACATGCACGTTAGCACTAAGTTAACAGCGCATCTAGTGACGCGAAGCGACACAATCTAGTTAAACTTCAACGAGGAAATGAAATCACATGGTTTGGCAGCTTTATGACGTCAGAGATTCAGAGATTGAAAAGGAAGATGGGTGGACCTTATCCTGCTCAAAGGATGCAACGAATGCCCAATTGTTAAACGCGACTGTCGATCAGGGTTGGCAATCTTACGATGACACCGCTGGGACAGATATGTGGAGGGCCGTGATTATCCAGGGACAAGTAAATACGTTCATTCTTCGATGGGAAGATGCCGATCAAGCACCGAACAAGCAAGTTAAGAAGTTGCTTTCCGAGTTAGAGGTGCTGTTGAAAGTACATGTTCGTTCCGATGAGAGATGGGAGAGTTCTTTCAACCATCTTGTCAGTGCCGTTGAGGAATCTCTTCCTGAAACTAAATCACCAGAATAGTGGTAGACGATGGATCGGTTATTCATACACAGCTGAAAACGACTTTCTTAAGCCGTGTACAAGTGAAGAAACGCTAAATCACAGGTCCCCATATTTGAACAAAGAACCTCCCAATCACTATTTTCGGCAAAGTCGAAACCGCGACGGCGAATGCCACCAAACAAATCAAAAAATGAAAACATCGGTGCGCGATCACCTCACTCCAGCTACAGTTAAGCAATTTAAGAGACATTGCAAATACTTAGTTGGCAAACCCGAGACGCGCAAATTGCACGCCAATCTGATCGCCTGAATATTTACGCTGCTCACATTGAACCCGCACCACTTTGTTCATCTCCGAACGAGGCGGTCCAAATCGCCCACAAACACCTAAAAATTCGCCAACCGCTTCAGCGCTTTCTCAAGCACCTCGACCTGCGCGTACAGGCGCGACATCTCCTCAAGGCTTGCTTTGCCACGCACCTTCTCGATCTCGTCTTCGAGCAGCTTCTTGGTTTTAGCCAGCTTCTTGGCGTTCATAGAATAGCGATCCTGCGGCATCGAAACCTTGGTATCAACGCGCTGGGCGTTTAAATTGGTCTTGTCGAGCCGTTTCTTGTCTTGCCGCTTCTTCAAATCCTCACGTTCAACAGCAGCCGACATACCGGCGAGACCAGCGATGCCGGCGAGTCCGCCCATTTGCGACACATCACGACCTTCCATCGGTCGCGTGTACTGCGCAATCAATGCAGCCTTTCGCTGAATCTCGCTTGAATAGCCGCTTTGCTGCGCTTGCTTGTTCGCTTTGGTTCCATCAAATTTTTTGTTGAGCAACTCCTGCCCTTTACCCATTTTGGCACCGTGAGCCTGATCCATGATGGTCATGATCCCGCCCATTCCCAGCAACATCATCGGGTTGCAAAACAGCACCGAGATAAACGCCATCTGGTCCTGGCTCGCCATGTGCTTCTGGCTCATATGACTTTTGTAATCGACAAGCTTGCCATCGGCATCAGCCGTCAGCAAGCGACCATCACGATTGCGCGTGACAAAATTTCCGCTCCCATCCTTTTGCCAGTTGCGTCCATCGAAAGCGCTCGGGCGAAACTTGCCGTCTGACTCCGGTTTCGCTTGCGTTTCTCTTTGCTCAGCCCGACGTTGCTCCTCGGTGCGCTGTTGGTTTAAACGCTGTTCGCTCAATCTTTGTTCGGCACGCTGCTGTTCTACCGTTAGAGAATCAAACCGTTGCGCTCGTCGCTGTTCCGTAGCACGCTGCTCCACGCCTCGCTGTTCCGCCGCGCGCTGTTCCGAACGCTGCTGCTGTTCGCTATGCCGCGGCTCACCGCCCTGAAGCTCAACTTGCCGCAAGTTGCGAGCTTCGTTCCTAACTACAAAGTCCTTCGCACTCGCCGGTCCATTGTTCTGCAATTCGCGAGTAATCTTGTCCGCTTCGCGCGCGAGCTGTTGACCGGCGGTCCTGTCACCGCTCGTATCTCGCATTCGTCGCTCGCTGAAACCGTCTATTGAGTGCATACTTCCCAGAAACGCCATCTCATCTCAATCGCATCAACGCCATTTGTCGGGATTGAGGAATCTCCTATTAAATTACGATTCCGGAGAGATGATGTCGATGGGAAGACTACTAACCACAACCACTTCACCTGCGTGAAAACCGCCGCCGCCACTCGCGCACTATCTAAGCGCACTTCTTGCCAACCAGGGCAGGAATGCCAAATCCGCCGCGGTTTGGCTACGCCAGAATGACGGAATTTCGAAAATCCGGCATTCCCACGAAGACAACGACTGCCTTCTGACACAACCAACCCAGCGATAGATCCCGTAACAACCTACCGTTTCTACACTTAGGGACTCTACTGATCCTTATCTTTTATAGTAGTAAGTCGGGACAACGACTGCGTTTTGACACAACCTACCCAGCGATAGATCCCGTAACAACCCACCGTTTCTACACTTCGGGACTCCACTGAATCCTATCTTTTATAGTAATCAAAATCGGAGGATGACACCCGAGAAGCTGCTACGATTAGTGCAATGAAGGTTCGTAAGCCCGCTATCGGCTTCCTGACAATATTCTTGCTTGGCATTCTCCCGGCTGTCGCGGAGGACGCGTTCTCATTGACGCCTGGACCCTGCATGGACAAGCGCAAGCAGATTGTCACCTATCTCGATAAAGCAAAGAAAGCCGGCATCGGAGTGAAGCCCTACACTGAGGCTCTTCAGCGGATTGAGGACGGGATAAAAGCCGGACAGAACGAAGACGAGGTCAAAAGGCAGGTCGGTAGCCTGGTTTCGGCACTGGCTCAGCAGGTAAACAACCTCAAGGTTCTAAAAGTTTCGTCCACGTACAGAGCGATATCCGGCTCGCCGTCAGGTGGTTCGGCGGGCAGCTCAGCAGCCGGTGCGGGCCGCAAAGCTGGAACCTCCACGGTTTCTGTTTCAGAAATGGAATCGCATATGTTGTCTCTCGTAAACAAACACCGCTCGGCTGCCGGGCTTGGCGCGGTCGGAGCCAACGGAGCCCTGGCCGACATCGCAAGAGCGCACTCAGAAGACATGGCGAAACGTGGCTTTTTTTCGCACGTAAATCCTGACGGACGCGATCCGCAGGATCGAGCACGCAACGCAGGATGGCAAGGCGGAGTAATGGAGAACATCGCGTTCTCGTCAAATCGCGGAGACGGCATCACCACTACCGACTCGGCGGACGTTACGCTGATGAACTCGCCGCCTCACAGAGCGACAATACTCAACACCGGCGTTACACAGGTCGGAATCGGCATCGCTTATGACGCCACCGGCGGTATCAGGGTCACGCAATTATTTTCGCCGTAAGAACGGTCGAAGTTGAAACCAGTTTCAATGCTTGTATGGGAAACGGATTCAATTACTAGCTATATAATCCACAGTGAATCACAGGTCTAAACCATGCCCGAACTGCCGGATATTCTTGCTTACATGAACGCGCTGGAACCGCGTGTGCTCGGACAGACTTTAGAACGCGTGCGCGTTGCCAGTCCTTTTCTTTTGCGAACAGTCGAGCCGCCACTATCCGCCGCAGAAGGGCAGCCAGTGCGGGAGTTGCGAAGAATCGGCAAACGCATCGCATTGGGTTTCGACAATCAGATTTGGCTGGTTCTGCATCTTATGATTGCTGGACGATTGCACTGGCGAGCGCCCGGCGCGAAACTTGGCGGACGACAAAATCTCGCGGCGTTTGATTTTGCTGACGGCTCACTAGTTTTGACCGAAGCCGGCAGCACAAGACGCGCATCACTTCAGGTTCTCCAGGGACAGGAAGCACTTGATGAAATCGATCCTGGCGGAATCGAGGTTTTTGAAAGCGACCTGGAACAGTTTCGACTTGCGCTCACAAACGAGAATCGCACGCTCAAACGGGCATTAACAGACCCGCGCATCATCAGCGGAATAGGTAACGCATACTCAGACGAGATTTTGCACGCGGCCCGTTTGTCGCCAATCGTACAAACCGGAAAGCTCACCGACGAAGAGTGGGAGCGACTTTACAATGCGACGAAGGAAACGCTGACGCTCTGGATCGAAAGATTTAACACCGAAGCACAGAAAAGTTTTCCTGAGAAAGTGACGGCGTTCCGGCCGGAGATGGCTGTTCATGGTCGTTATGGACAACCGTGTCCCGTATGCGGAGAGAAGGTGCAACGCATCAGATATGCAGACAACGAAACCAACTATTGCGCTCAATGCCAGACTGGCGGAAAGCTTCTGGCAGACAGAAGTCTATCGCGCGTAATGAAATCAGACTGGCCAAAAACACTGGCAGAACTCGAAGCACTGAAGAGATCACACAAATAGTAGCTACGGTTCTCAGAATTTAAATCTGCTCTGCGTCTTTCTCTTTCAGTTTCTGTTCCAGCTCTGATGGCTCTTCGCGGTTCCTCTGCACCTTGTAAATCAATCGCTCATGAATTTCTTTGATCTTTTCGCGAAAACTCGGAATGTGGTTCTGGACAGTGTCCCAAACAATATCGTAGTTGACATCAAAATAATCATGTGTGATTCGGTCACGCATGCGCGCCGCACCGCGCCACTCTACATCAGGATTTTTCTCTCGAATGTCCTCAGACAAATCTTTGATTGCGTCGCCAATCACCTGCAAATTTCGAACGACAGCATCCTGAATTAGAGGCTTTCCGAAAAACTCGTTCTCACCATCTCTCGTGTATTCCTTGATTTTATCCGCGCACTCGATTATTTTTTCGAGCCTATCTTTGTCGTCTCTCAAAGCGCCACAGCCTCTTTTAAGATTCGCTCTTTGCGCTTCCCGGTCAAGCTGGCCTCATCAACAAGGTCTACTTTGACACCGAGGAGCTGCCCGAGTTCGTCTTCCAAATCACCGAGGGCGCCGAAATACTCGAAGCCTTTCAGCGACTCTGGGACCTTAATAAGTACATCAATGTCGCTCTTTTCGTCGTACTCGTCACGAACGCAAGAACCAAAAATGCGCACGGCGGTTGCGCCATATCTGTTGCAGGCGGCTTTGATGTCTTCGCGTTTTTCAACAATCAAATCGACGAGAGTCATCTTCTCTATTCTCCCCGGCCGCTACCAAGTTTGGCTGAACAGCTCACCTTACGTTTCCATACCGGTGATCATGAAATCAATCGACAGAAACTCAGCGACTTATCCCCAATGATAACCAACTCGAACCAGGACGTAAAGAGATGGAAGGTCTGGCTCTGATCGCCTGATCAAATCGTCCACGATTCAGAACCGTCCGGTCTATCTGGGTTTTGAAATGATCAAAACAGAAGCGCAACAAATGAACGCACCAGATGCGATACCTGCTTCATGGCACCGGGGAAATCGTGATTGCCGGCTTTCCGCTCGCCGCAAAAGTTGCTAACCACTCGCAAGTCAGCATAGTCAACGTTCCTCATGGCACAGACTTGAGCAATGGCACCGCTCTCCATCGTTTCTATTTTGACACTTGCCCTTCGAACATACGCATCACGAAGCTCATCGGTTCCCGATATTGTCGATATGGTTGCAACGTCTCCCTCGTGATCGACTATCGTTTTACAGTGCTGGTGAAGCTCGCTATCCCGCCACACTGTGCTGGTCTTCGCCCATCCGGCATCCTCCATAGAAATGAAACCGGGCTCGCGATCCAATATGGTGCCTTCATCGAGAAGAAAGTGATTCAGCCCGAGAAACGTAGCTCGAAGTCCGATCGCCGGGTCATAGCTTCCCGCGACTCCTATGCTGAGAACAGCGCCGTATGTTTCAGAACCAAATAATTCTTTGGAAACTGCAGCAGCCGCCCAGGTTTTACCGACACCGGTGTGGAGGACTGAAATTCGTTCGTCCAGATCGAATTTTTCCCAGAGAGGCGGCACATCCTGGTCGGGCACATCAAGACCGTTGAACACGGCTTTGATCTCAATCGGCGACGCCACGGTCAAAAGAAGACGTTTCGACGATGAATATCGGAGCACCATACTTCCTCCGGCGAGATGCCATGCCTAGTCCGCCGGAGATGGAGCGGCCTTGCTCTTCTTGTTGCCCATGTTCCAGATGAAGAGCGAGATTCCATACAGAAGCGCTGCAACCAGAAGCAAGCTGCGGATGCCCGTATACGTAGCCACGTACTCGAGCAGCCCACCAACAACCGCGCCGAGAATATTGAACGCGAGGCCGGCGCTTGGCTTGTCTTCGCTCTTGAACGAGGTCGAGAAAATCAAACCGGCAAAGAAGATTGGCACCGCCGACAGTGCCGAGGCGATACCTCCTCCAACCCACATTCCGAGGGCTGTGAGCGACTGCAACGGAGTCAGATACACCGCCACCAAGGAGCCCAGTAGGCAAGCGTAGAGGACGGGAAGCGACATCAGATTCGGTTTCTTGATTACAAGCAGGTTCGACAAAATTATCGCGGTCAACACTGCGAATATGCAGACGGAGTTGACGAACCAGGTTGTGCCGAAGACCAGCGCCAGGCGGTCGATAATCGAAAGCTCAAGCAACAAGAATGCGGCTCCAAGGAAGAACAAATGCCACCGTCGTGCCAGACTGTTCTTCCTGATGCTTGTTCCGCAAGTCGCCCAGGCAAGAAGCAGAATACAAGCGTTGATAGCGAGGTAAAGCGGATCGACCGACATTGTCGACAAGTAGAGGAACGGCCAGTCGTCGGTAGAAGAACGAATATCGCCCGGGTCCATATTCGTTTCGTCAGTGTAAGCGTGATCCTTGACCAGCTCTGGGACTTTGGCAAGCATCTCGGGAGTAGCCGGAGCGAACAGGTGCCAGATTCCACCGTCGTCCTTCTTGACGATCATGGTTTGCGTACCATCGCCGGCAGCTATGCGAATATTCTTCACAAGCCGCTGCGACAGCCAACCGACCATCTTTTCAGCATCGCAATAAGTGATACTGTATACGCCACCAGGTGCGACGTGGTCGATTGCGTCCTTCATTCCATCAACAGTGTACACATAATCATCAAGGCGCACAGAGAGTGAATTTCCAGCCACGGTATGCGAATCGAGAAACCCGGTTAGCACGAGGTCGTATTTCTTGTCGGGATTCTGGCGCAAAAACGCGCGAGCGTCATTGACGTGTACATGCACTTTTGGTGAGTCATATGGATGCTCAGGGTGCAATTCTTTTCCAAGCTCGATCATCTTCGGATCGATTTCTACAGCATCGATATACTCCGCTCCATTTTTAAGGGCAGACGCAACATCGTTACCAGTGCCGGCTCCCATGATCAAAACGCGTTTCGGTTTCAAAAAGAAATAGGGAAGCTCATATTGGTCAAAGCGGAAATCCTCGACGCGTTTGCGCTCCGCGTCGGGCAAGGAGTTGATGAACTCCGGCGATAGGTTTAGAGCCTGTTGAAAATATCCTTTGTTCACAGACACGCGAAGACCCACACGCTTCGCATCCGGAGCCTTGGGATCGCCGTAGTACTGCGGCGCCACATCGACTCTGTGATAAGGCGACCACTCAATTCGCGGCTTGCCGTTCGGTCCCAGGTCAAAAACACTTCTCGCCGGCATCAGCGCCACAAGCGCGATCACGCCAACAAGTACGCCCATACCGATTTTCGTCTCACGGAAAGACCAGAGCGCACAGAGGCAACCGATGGTGATCCACATTAAAGGCGGAGTTCCGCAAAAGGACAGCACCGAGAAGACGAGGATACCGAGCGCGGAACCGATCAAGTTCACCAAGTACGACTGGAGCGCAGGACCGCTATTGAAGAGCTTTCCAAGTTTCTGCCCCATCGCTGCCATCATAGCCGCGACGAGAACAAAAATTCCGAAGAACACCGCGATTGAGAACGTGGTGTATAGCTTCATATCCTCAATGGCTGCCTTCGGCGGGTGGGTCATGTCCATCCAGCCAGCGTGAATCCCGGTTCGCAGCCCCGGCACTAGCATGTAAGTCAGACCGGTCAGGTCGCTCGTAGAGACAATCGCGACCAGCGCCAGAAGCAAAAAGGGAAACAGCTTGAACAACCCGTTTCCACTGTCCTTCATGTAGCCGTATCCCAGACCGACGTAACACGCGATCAGCGGGAAGTTTTTGAAGATCGTGAACGCGCGAATTTCGGACGCCAGCCAGCGAATCGCGACAAGTTCAAAAAACAAAGACAGGGCGCTGAGCCACAGCAGGTCGAACTGTTCCTGCGTCAGTTTAAAACGCTTGTTTTCCACGTACAAACCCTTCCCCAAAGTTACGAGGCAGAAAAATCACCCGGATGAAACGCCAAAAGATAGTAAGTAATCACCTTCGCCAGTATAGCTGTTCTGATAGTATAGAAAACTATGTTCCAGCAGACTCACATCGCTCTAGTCGTGCTCCTGGTGGCGCTTTTCGGCGCACCCGCGGCTGTTGCAGGTGAGACCGGTGCGCCGATAAATCAGGGCATCGAGATCAGCCAAAATCCACTGGACGACGATACGGGCGGAAGCGGTTCCACGGATGCGAACGGAAGCGCCAGCAGTTCCAATTCAAGCCAGGAACCGGCCAAACACGAAACCACATCGTCGTCAGCCAACCAGGCACTCGCGCCCGGTCCTCTACTGGACAGGCGCAATGAGATTCTAAATTTCTTGAACAAAGCCAAGAAAGCCGGTATCGGCGTCAAGCCTTACGAGGCGGCATTGGAATCGATAGAAACGGACGTGAAGGCAGGGAAAACGGAAGCGGAGATAAAACCGCGCGTTAATAGCCTGGTTGTTGCGTTGTCCAAGCAAGTTGAAAACTTGAAATCGCTGAAGGCCGCAGCCGCCAGCAAGGCGGCAAGCGCCCAGGCGGGCGGATTCCCCATGATGGGAACACCGGAATCGAATAGCGGTTTCGGTTTCGAAAATGGAGTTTTTAAAATCAAACCGGCGCGCCCATTGTCTCGATCCGTCTCCGGTCTTTTCGCCGGGCTGAGTCCCGAATATCAAAAATACGCAACCATAAACGGTCGAGGCGTACCCGAGGCGCTGATGGAGCGTCTGTTGTTTGACCTGACGAACAAACACCGCCGGGAAAACAATCTCAAGCCTTACAGCTGGAATTCCAAACTAGCCGGTCTGGCTAAGGGTCATGCTCGCGACATGGCAACTAATAACTTCTTCGCCCATGTGAATAAGCGACACCAGGGTCCGCTAGATCGCTCGATGGCCGCCGGTTACAACGTCGGCGTCAGAGAAAACATCGGTATGGCCGGTGCCGGAAGAGGAACCCCTTTAGGCATGGTAATCCTCGTAGATGATGGTCTTATGAAGTCGCCCGGACACAGAGCCGCTATCCTGGATCCGAAAGGTCAGGGAGCTGGCATGGGCGTCTGCTACGACTTGAAAAACGGCGGAATCAAAGTCTGCCAGGTGTTTTCGCCTAACGACTTCTAGTGACACTCGACAACCACGGACCGAAAAGCCCATTCGATGGACGCCGGGGTGACTCTTGCGTGCTAAGTAAACAATTGGCAACGATCTTGACAGCCTCGAACGGTCAAACAGTTTCGAAACCGTTGCGCGCCTGGGCTTTTACCGCCAACCTTTTCTTATACTCATGGATGGTTTGGCAGAACACAATAAAATGTGGCGATGACGTCAGCGCTAAAAAACAATCGAAAAACCTGGTTCAATCCATGGCTGTTCTTTGAAGAACAGATGACCGCCGGCATAGAATTGCTCGGTCAGGTCGTGACCATGTGGATCACGGCAATGAAGTACATCATTCGCAGAGACTTCGATGCGAAGGAAACCTGGCGCCAGTGCTACATGATTGGCGTTCGTTCATTCGTGGTCGTGGCTATTACGGCCCTTTTCACGGGATTCGCGATGTCGCTGCAGATTTCGCGAGAGCTTGTGCTGTTCGGCGCTGATACTGCTATCGGCGGCGTTGTGTCACTCGCGCTCGTTCGCGAAATTGGTCCGATTACCGCCGGCGTTATGGTGGCTGGTCGCGTAGGATCTTCTGTGGCAGCCGAACTCGCAACGATGGTGATCACGGAACAAATCGACGCACTAAAGGTTATGCGCGTCGATCCCGTCAAATTTTTAGTGGTTCCGCGTTATATCGCAGGACTGACAATGACGCTCGTACTGTCAGTCTACGCGATGGCAATCGGTTTGCTCGCGGGAATTTACATTGCAAACATCGCAGCGAATTTGCCTGCTGCCACATTCCTCGATTCAGTAAAACAAACACTGCTAGACCGAGACTTCGTCACGCATTTCATCAAGTCAGAAATCAACGCGACAATAATCATCATGTTCTCTTGCGCGATCGGATTGCACACCAGGGGTGGTGCCGAAGATGTCGGTATCGCGACTACGAGAACGGTCGTCTGGACCATGACTTTGATTTTCGTGTTCAACTACATCGTCACGTCTTTGACGTATGCACCACGCTAGGGACGGAGGATAGACCGCGTATGGCAATGCCGCCAATGCTCGAAATAGTCAATCTGCATAAATCCTTCGGCAGTCGCCAGATTCTGAAGGGAATCTCCTTCAAGGTCTACAAGGGCGAGATGCTCGGTTTGATTGGTCCTTCGGGATGCGGCAAATCGACTTTGCTAAAACTGATTTGCGACTTGCTCACGCCTGACAGCGGCGAAGTTGTCCGCTGGTCGGACGAGATTGGTCTGGTTTTCCAGGGCTCTGCGCTTTTGAACTCGTTCACCGTTCGCGAGAACTTGGCTCTGGCACTCAATCGCCGAAAACTCAAAAAATCAGAAGAAAACGCAATCATAGAAGAAAAGCTGCGCCTGGTCGGTTTAGCTGATTACATCGACTCCTACCCTTCACAACTGTCCGGCGGTCAACAAAAGCGAACCAGTTTCGCCCGAGCAATCGTAAATGACCCAAAAATAATCCTTTACGATGAGCCGACAACCGGGCTCGATCCCGTCATGTCTACAGTCATTGAAGACTACATGATTGAGCTCAGCAGTCAGCTGGACGCGGCATCCATCGTCGTGACGCATCAATACTCGACCTGGACGCGCACGGCATCCCGGATTCTGTTGATGCACGCCGGCAAATCAGTCTGGGAAGGCAGTCCCGAGGAGGCGGTCGTAACGGACAATCCCTATATGAAACAGTTTGCCCACGCTACACGCGAAGGCCCAATGCTATCGACTCTCTTGTAAAATCGTATGGTGACCGAAGGAACATGAAATTGACCGCATCCCCAAAAGAGACAAAACAGCAAAGAACGGAAGCAACACCTGCATCCGTGAACAAACCCGTCAACAAGCCGAACATGGAAGTGCGGGTAGGACTCTTCACCGTCTTTGCGTTCATCATCTTTATGTATGGACAGGCTTGGCTCAAACAATTCTCGATTATGCATCCGCCGCAAAAAATTACCGTGCAGTTCCATGACGTAGCAGGACTGGCTAACAATGCACCTGTGAACATCAACGGCGTTCGCGTCGGCACCGTCGAAAAAATTGAACTCGAAGGAAAAGGGCGCGTACTGTGCCGCTTGAAGATCAAAACAGAAGAAGCCACCGTTCCTCAAGGTTCGACATTCACGATTCAAACCCTGGGGTTGGTCGGAGCGAAATACATAGAAATCAGTTTGCCTGAAGAAAAGCCGGGAGAAGAACCGCGCCCGCCAATCGATCCGGACACCGTCGTAGTAGGCGACGACCCGGTTCGTGTCGAGTTGGTCATGAACAAGATTGCAACCAATCTAAACAGTATGATCAACAGATTGAGCGCGGACGAAACACAAGAAGGACTCGAAAACGCTCTTCGCACATCAGGCGAGACGATCAAGAACATCAACGAAGCTGCTTTGAAGTTGAACAAGAATATGGATAAGGTCAGCGACGTTACAGCCAGCGTCAAGACGACTTCCGACAAGTTTGGCAAGGTCGCTAGTTCCGCCGACAGCTTCTTCCATACAAGCGAAGGCACGATGGCGAGCTACAAGGATTTGAGCAAGAATTTGCAACGCACCTCGTCGAAAGTTAATTCATTGCTCGACGATCCGAAGCTTGGCGGCGACATCAAAGAAACAATCAAAATGGCTCAGCAGACCGCTGCCTCCATTCAAGCTACGATGAACGAGCTCAACGGAACTCTGAAGGATAAGGACCTGCGTACAGACCTCCTCGGAGCACTGGAGCGCGTCCGCGTTTCCACAGACAATATCTCCAGGTCGATGAACGAGTTGACGAAGATTTCGAACAACGGCGAATTGCGCGCTGATTTGAAAACTATCGTGGGCGATGCCAAAGAAGCTGTTTCTAAAGTAGAAGGCATAATGTCGGAGCCCGAGTTCAAATCTGATCTGCGCAAAACTATTAAGAAGGTAGAGGATGCGGCCACCGGCGTCGACACCGTCACCACTCAGATGCACCAGATCCTGAACAAACGCTCGCCCTTCTTTCAGATGATGTTCCGCGCTCCAGGTCGAATAAAGGAAACGAAAAAGACGACCACAACCGAGAAGAAACCGGACGGCAAGGGCGGCGACAAGACCACTAAGAAGGTCGAAACAGAAACAACAGTTGAAACAGAAAGCAAACCGGACGAGACAAAACCCGCTCCGAATGCTGACTCCGAACAGCCAGAGCTTCGTCAATAACATTCACCTTTCGCAATGAATTTGATTAATTCGTTTCGCGAGCATGGGAGAAATACGTAGTAAAGCCGCGCTCCATGCGACTCTTGTCACGATGCGGTCACGCACCAAACCTAACCTCTAGGTAAATCCCCCTTCCCCTTTATCGCAGTCTCGGCTGAGAAGCCGACAATCCCCATCTGCGCAATTTTTTACTCAGGTGCAGGATGCCTCCCCAAACAGATCAACCCTCTCCTGCCGGAGATAAATCTTCGGCGCCCAAGTTCGATTTCACTCCCCCGCTAGAGCAGCGCCAGGAGTTCACAGAGTCCAGAAAAACGGACCAGCCCACAAGACAAAGTATCCAAGATAGTAACTTAGTAGTCCCTCCGCTTTTCACAAATGTTCAAATCGATGGCACCATCGGTAGTACCGGAACGAATTTCCTGAACATGACCAACCCCTATGATTCTTGGGGTCTTGAAGTGACGAAGCGCCGATGGACTGACGTTGCTCAGACAATACCGCCTGCGCACACAGATAGGCAAAGCACAATCGGGACCTCAGCGGATGCTGCGCGCCCTGTAGTCGCGGACACCTCACGTGGCGCGATAAAACGATCAGAGGTCGAAGGAACCGTTGGTCCACTCATTGCCGATGCCTCACGCGGAGAGATTACAAGAACGGAAGTTGATGGCGTAGGCAGAGACAAAGTAGAAAAGCAGACGCCACCGCATGAAAAACTATCGGCCGCAGACGTCCACAACAAAAATATACTGGATGCGTCGAAAAACGCAGTAGGCGAAAAAGTCTGGAAAGGTTCTCAATTTGAAAGAGCTACAGTAAAAGGAAAATTTGGTGGCGCAGCTAGCGTCTCCGTTCTTCTCCAGAACCAAGGATATGACTATGCCAAGTCCGCTAGCGTATCGCAATTGACGAAATCAATGATCGCAAATGGATGGCGACTCGTCGGGCAAAACGATGCGAAACCGGGTGACATCATATTCGGTGGCAAAACCGGAACCAACTGGCGCAACGGCGGCGGTAACGGTCGTATCGGAATCGTCGGCGAAGACGGCAAGGTGTACAACAACGACTCCAGGACTGGCAAGTGGACACTTTCCGACAAACAGCAAGTGTTCGGAAAAGAATTTGGAGACCAGGTTTGGATTCTCCGGCCTCCAACTGAAGGTCCTCAAGGCAGACCCGTTGAGAGAGAGCCAGCATCACCTGACGCAACGGTGGAACGTCGCCGCGGTCGCAGGCGTGGTCACGAACAGCCTCAACAGCGCGAGCGTGAGGACGATCCGAGCAGCCGGGACTATCGCGATTTCCGAGGTCGTCAGAACTGGCAAGGCAGAGACGACGGCCGCTATCCGCCTCAGTACGACCGCTCCAACGATATCAATCTCTCTGATTTTAACCCCATCGAAATCCTGAAAAACGCAGTGGATGGTATTGGGAAAGCGCTCTGGGCGCTGACCCCGTTCAAACACTCCGTCAACAATGGTCGACTGGGCTGCGCGGCATCAGTGTCGGAAGTGCTTCAACGCTCCGGTTATAGATACGCAAATCATGCCGGAGTAGGCGGACTCGAATCACAACTGATGAAGAATGGCTGGCGGAAAGCACCTCTAAGCTCCGCACAACCAGGTGATGTCGTAATGGTCGGACGGTCTCGCGGCTGGAGAGCCGGAGGCGGAGCGGCACACGTCGGCATAGTCGGCGAAAACGGCCGCGTCTATCACAATAATTCGGCTCGCGGTAAGTGGGTCGAAGACAACCTTCACGCCCGCTTCGGCCGAGGCATGGAAAGGTTCGTCTTAAAACCACCGTCCAATGGTTCGCACAAAATCGACCCTCGCAGTTTCGCATCTCGAAATCCGGAACCGGAAGTGAATCCCGCTCCTAGACAAGCAGACCGCAGACATGAAAGAGGCGACCGAAGAGAGGATCGTGGGGAACATCGTGGATACGAGCCTCGCGGCTATGGTCGAGATCGCGGATTTGACCCGCGCGAATTTCAGGCGCGCTATCAACCAGAAGATCAACGAGACAACGATGAAGATGGTGGTAGCAATAGAGGACGAAGGACACGCCGAATGCGCGAGAGGGAAGAGCGGAATCAAGAAGAGGACGCAACCGAACGACGCAGCAGACGCCACCGACGATCACGTCGATACTAAAAATCAGTCTAGATAATCAGTCCCGTTAAGCGGAGTTTTTAAGAATGGTAGAGATGAAATCCGAAGTTCAAAGCAATCCCACTGGGAACGACCAGTTCCATCCAAACCTAGAGCGCAACATCTTCGAAAGCGCTTACAGCGGGCAGATGACAAAGGGTGAGGATACACGACTTGCTTTCAACTCCACGGCAGCGCGGCCACCATCAGACGGAGCGTGGCCGCCACCACTGCAGGTGGCAGACACGGACGGAAACATTCTTACTAGAAGCTCTGACAAACAAAATAACGATGGTGCTAAAGCCGGTGAACCAGAGGGACACCACTCTGCCGAAGGCCCAAAGGAGACCGAAGAAAAACCGCCTGAGAAAACAGCGGAAAAACCTACTGATACCACTGCTGAAAAACCAGCAGAAAAATCTACTGACACATCAGCTGAAAAGCCGGCAGACAAACCAGCTGACACATCAGCTGAAAAACCGGCAGAGACTCAAGGTGATAAACCTGTTGACCCAAGCCTCCCACCTGAATTACAAAACGAAGCAGCTCTGATGAAAAGCTTGACCGGACCGCAAAAGACGTTGGTGGAAACGGCATTCAAAGCAGTGGGCACGCCACTCTGGGCCGCATCCGAATATGCGGACCTCACCGGCAACGGACGTTACGGATGCGCCGCCTCGGAATCGATTGTCAAACAGAGAGCCGGTTATGACTACGCAGACAGTCCGCTGGTTTCCGGTCTGGTTAACCAACTGCAAAAAAATGGTTGGACCAAACACCCATTCGACGAGCGCCAACCCGGAGATACAATCATCCGGCACAAAGCAGGTCAGCATTGGAAGAAGGGCGGCGGCAACGCTCACATCGGCACCGTTGGTGCTGATATCAACTACGCCTACAACAACAATTCCGACTCCGCGACCTGGTCCTATAAGCCAATCAATGAATCATTCAGCCCGCGCAGCAAGCGATTCGTACTGAGACCGCCAGTCGAGTCTGAAACCTTGGTCGCCAAAGGCCGCTAGCGACGTTCAACCAACAAACGCGTTGACGAGAAAAAACGCACCAAATGCTTGCTTGATCTCAAGTCAATTTGTGACATCATTGAAAAGTTCGACTGACGCGGAGGTGCAATCATGGCATCAATAACCGTTCGAAACATTCCGGAAGAGACTCACCGGGCTTTATGTGCGAGAGCGGCTCAAAACGGGCGTAGCACCGAAGCCGAAGTGCGCGACATCCTCGAAGCCGCATTGAGACCAAAAGACCGGGTAAAAATCGGGTCGGAATTGGCAGCTTTCGGAGATGAGCATAGGTTGGATGATCTGAAAATTGATCGAGAGTAGAAGGGCTAATACCTGTTGTTTCGGATAACAACGTCGCTTCCCACGTTGTTCTGGCGCCAGATGGGTCTTCTGTTTCCGCGCAGGTCGTTGTTCTCAACACTCGAACCGGTGACGCCACCATTACTAGTATCACCACCGCCCAGTGTGATTCCAGCCAGTCGAGTGCCTTGAATGCGATTGCCGCGCACATGGACCTTTTCCGTATTCCAGCCTTCGCGCTCAGACGCGATCTCAATTCCATAAGTCGCGTTGCGGACGTCGTTGTTTTCAATCAAAACATCTCGGCCACCATCAACATAAATCCCGGCCGCGCTGCGACGTCCGCTCAGATCAATATTCCAAACCTGATTATTAGCAATCACGCCCCGACGCGCGCGATCATCCTTGCCTGAAATGCGCTCTCCACCAATCACGTCGATACCAATGTTATCGTTGTCGTGCACCTTATTGTTCAAGATCTTGAAACCATCAACGTTTCCGTTAACTACAACAGCCTCGCTCGTTCCAAGTTTCAAATGGTGAACGTTGTTCCCTTCTATGCGAACGTCTGTGATCGGTTGCTTACCGGCACCATAGATGCTTATTCCATGTGCATCTTTTCCACTTTCGACGTGATGAATGTCATTGTTTAAAATCGAGATATTATTG
Source organism: Candidatus Obscuribacterales bacterium (assembly GCA_965228855.1). GTDB lineage: Bacteria > Cyanobacteriota > Vampirovibrionia > Obscuribacterales > Obscuribacteraceae > JADYXR01. The sequence goes on from CBDDIJ010000002.1 coordinate 617,020, forward strand.
CTGCGACCATCTACAGCAATCCCTGTAGGAGTGTCTCCGCCTCTGACATTTCTGATTTCGAAACCGTCAATAGTAACGTTGCGCCTGTTAGAGATGTGAATTGCACCGCCGCTGACTGACTTGTCTTGAAGGTCTAAGATGGCTTTGCCGTCACCTCTCAACGTTATGTTGTCGCGAGTGATGTTTAAGCGTTCACGATAGACTCCAGGCTGAACATGAACAACTGCGCCCTCCGGAGCTCTGTCGATTGCACGTTGAATGCTTTCTCCGGCTCGCACTTCGACAACCGGTCTTTTGCGGTCGCGCTCATTACCAGGTCGAACCTCGTGGCGCCGCTCTTCAGGTTTGCCCTGCTCGCGCCTGGCGGGTGTCGGTTCAAACCGTCTTTCTTCTGGGCGTGTCCGTTCACGTTCAGGAGTGTTCGGTTCCACGCGCCGTCCATCTGGTTTAGGAGGAAGGTCTGGTTTAGGAAGGTCCGGTTTGCGGCCGGGTTTAACAACGTCCGATTTCCGAACATCCGCAGGTCCGCTACGGTGCCCGTCCTTTTCGGCACCGCCGACTAATTTGCCGGACCAATCATACTCGCGACAACTTAAAACTTGACCAAAACGACGCTCGAGTTCTACACGCCTTCCATCAGAAAAACGGCTCACAATCGACTCTTTACCGGCTTTGTCTACTGTGGAAATTTGCTTGTGCAATCCGTCTTGCCGTCCGGAAAATGTCTGTTCTGTTTTTACAGATCCATCCGCCAAACGGCTCTGCTCCAGCGTGGAGAGCCTATCATGTCGCAATTCGGGGCGGTAAGTCAGTTTAAAACCGTTTTGATCAAATGACAGTTGCGCTCCGCCGAGGTCGCCGCTTTTTTGAGGCACGTCCGGCCGCGTTTGCTTAGCAACATCAAAACTATCCGACAATCTGGCATCAGCCAGGTTGTCGCGCCCATCGCGGGCAGACGGTTCTACTCGATTATGCTTTGCGCCTTCGGACTCGATCATGGCTTCACCGCTCACATCATGCTTCGAGAATATTCGACCGCAATCAGGGATGTGTGACTTGAAGACCGACTGGACCTGCAGAAAATCCGCTCCAAAAATCGCCGGCGAAAAACCGCTACAACGAACAACCGACCCTTTCGGGTCGGTCCTTCGCGCTGCACTGTAAAAGCTAGTCTGATTTTTCTTCTTCGTAGGAAACCGACGCCGCCGGTCCCTTTCTAGTTGCTACGCAGGCATGCAATGACTGTCTTCATTGGCACGTAACCGCCTTGCGTATCGGCAATCAACAGATCGCCTTTATCGAGTTTGTAACTTCCGCCGCGTGTGGGCGGGAAGATGACGTCCGGTTGAGGAGCCGAATAATTGTTATACGGTCCAAAGTCAACGCGGGTCGCATAGGGCAAACTCATCCCTGCATTCAAGTAATTGCTGAGCTGTGTGAGTTCTTGAGCGGGCGCGGCAAACGGGTCCGGGTGATCGCTCACAAACCATTCGACAGTCTTCAACGTAACTTCGGCTGCTAGAGCCAATTCCTGACGCTGGTTGTGAATGAGATTTTCATCTTTGATTATGGGTCTGTCGAGACCGGCACTACCGGCAATGGCAAACACATAAGATTCAACCGGGTTCCGAATGGAGGTTACTTGGACAGTGGTCGGTCGGCTAACTTCAAAATCGGGTACGACTCGAAGGTGGCTTTGTGATGCAACTTGTTTAGCAGCGACCGTCACGTTTCAGTTCCCTCGTGTTCCATGAGCACAATGTACATTTCGATCGTTACTTCTGCGTGACCAAAATGAGATTAACAAAACATTTTTGAATTTTTCCTGAGCGGCACCCTTGAAATTGCCAACTAGCTTGGATTTCGATCTACCATATATTTTTTGCCGGGTGGCTGTTTCGGAATAAAACGCCCATTCGGTTCGATATCTATAGATTGGAATCAAAACCGGACCCTTATATGAAATACGAACCCGTAATCGGACTCGAAGTACACGCCCAGCTCCGCACGAAAACCAAAATCTTCTGTGGCTGCCCCACGGATTTCGGCGCCAATCCGAACGACCAGGTCTGCCAGGTTTGCCTGGGCATGCCCGGCGTTTTGCCGGTTTTAAACAAACATGCGGTCGAATGCGCCATCCGAGCTGGACTGGCGCTAAATTGCGAGATTTCGGAACAGACGAGGTTTGACCGGAAAAACTACTTCTATCCGGACTTATCCAAGGGTTATCAGATTTCGCAGCTTGACAAACCGATTTGCAAGACCGGTCACCTGGTTATAAACGGTCGCACTATCCGCATAAACCGCGCTCATCTGGAAGAAGACGCTGGAAAACTCGTCCATGCGGGTGCGGCTGGTCTACATGGTTCGGATTACAGCCTTGTCGACTACAACCGCGGCGGCGTTCCGCTTCTCGAAATCGTGAGCGAACCGGATATCGAGACACCCGAAGAAGCGAAGGCTTATCTCACTGAGCTGCGAAACATTTTGCGCGCCATCGATGTTTGCGACGGCAACCTGGAAGAAGGAAGCTTCCGTTGTGACGCGAACGTTTCGATCCGGCCGGTTGGAGATAAGGAGCTTGGAACCAAAGCCGAAATTAAGAACATGAACAGCTTCCGTTCGGTTCAACGCGCGATTCAATCTGAAATCGAGAGACAAATCAACGTGGTCGAAGGCGGCGGCAGAGTTGTTCAGGAAACACGACTGTGGAACGAAGCTGACGGCACGACACATCCTATGCGCTCGAAAGAAGAAGCGCACGATTACAGATACTTCCCAGAACCTGATTTAGTGCCGCTTTCCATAGATCGCAAGTGGGTATCGGATGTTCAGTCCACACTTCCGGAACTTCCGGAGGCTAAACGCCAGAGATACATAAACGAGCATGGTCTGTCAGTGGACGATGCCGTGGTCATGGTAGAAAATAAAGACCTCTGCGATTTCTTCGATGCCGCAATCAAACTTGGAACACCGGCGAAGCCAGCTGCCAACCTGCTAATTGGACCAACGACTGCTTATGTAAACGACAATAATCTCGAATTCAGTGCCATCAAAATGACACCGCAAAATTTATGCGATCTGGTCAAAGCCATTGAATCAGGCAAGCTTGGTTCAACCAACGCGAAAAAATTGCTCGTCGAATTGCTCGCTTCCACAGGCGATGTGAATAAACTGATCGACGAAAAGGGTCTTGCCCAGCTAAGTGACGAGACCGAACTTCGCAAAATGGTGCAAGAGGTTTTAGCCCGTTCGCAGCCGCAGGTCGAGCAATATCGCAGCGGTAAAACGAAGATACGCCAGTATTTCTTCGGAGAACTGATGAAGGTTTCAAAAGGAAAAGCTAATCCGGAAGTGACCAATAAGATCCTCGATGAATTGCTTCCACAGCCGGAATCCGGAGCATAATCGATGGAATACAGCAGGTTGATTTATTTCAAATCGTCTAAGCTTCCCACGATAGAACAAGTGGTGAAGGCGCTTTCGCAAGACGCAGACCTGCGCGTTTCCATTGACGACAAGTATGAAATGCTCTACAAGGACGACGCCGTTTCCTACTCAGTGGGCGAAACGATCCTGATCGATGATGGAACATTTTCGATGCTGATTGGCATGACGACTGAATCTCACGTGGCTAAGGAAGCAGAAAAACTGGCGCAGGATTTGCTGAAAACTGTTGCCGTAAATTCGCCACAAGAGCAAATTCTGGCGAAGCTCGCGACATGCGACGCCCGCTTCGAGATCGGCGGCGTCTTCCCTGATGAGCTCAAGGATCTTTTCGAAGATCACACAGAGACATTTGACCTGGTCGACGAGCATTTAGAGACGCTCGTCGACGGTATAGTGGTCGATCCGGATAGAAACGAACTAAAGTAAGTGCCGCTATCCATGAGGCTGTTCCTCAATACATACGCGTTTTTCACTAAATTTTTGAATTCCACATCTTTGTCACAAACCAAGACTTATACTGGATGTATCGAAAGCGCCACTCCGCACTTCACTCGCTCAAGTCCTCCGCACTGCACGGTTTCCCGCTCACTTACTACATAAGTCCTTCGCAAAGACTCTCAGCACTCACTCGCAAAGTCCTTCGCGCTGCACAGGTTTCCGCTCACTCGCTCGCTGCTCAACCCATTCAAGGAGGCCCACTATGGCGGGTCAAACTTCTGATGCTCACTCGGATGCACGCACACTGGTAGACAGACAGGCTAGCGGTTTTTCAGCTGATTGTTTGTTTCAACAGTGGCCAAAAGACAGGCAAATGCAGGCTTACAGAGCGCTCAACGAAGTCAGCAGCGACTCTAATGCAAATCTGCCTGGTCTGACACTTTCCTACTCGGAACGCGGTCGTCATCTCACACCGGACAATGGCAGATGTGCTCCGGAAGATGTCGCAAAGCCAGTTCAACAGCAGAGACAAAACGACAGTCGCCGCACAGAAAACGTGAGCAGACCGGCGGACAACACTCCAAGTCCCCGTGAACTAGATCGCCTCGCGCATCCTGAACGACCGGCAGAGCGAATCGAGGACTTGGCCACACGCGCATTGGACGGCAAGGACGAACGAGCAAGGCTCGACCTGAGAAAAGAACTCGAAAAACTCGCAAATGAGCCGAACAAAGAATTTCGCGATAAAGTCCTCCAACGCATGGTCGAGGATGGAACCTATCTCGCTAATCCGATGAACGGAAAGCCGCACGTAGAAGTAAAACGTGATGAACGTGGACGCCCGGAGAGCATCACTTTCAGCAAAAACCTGGGCGTGTATAAAACCGAAATTCCGTTGAACAAATCACTGGAAGAGCAGGTCACTGAAGCTCAAAAGAATTACATGGATTCGCTGGGCAAGATAACCGGCGGTCTCGGCAAGTTTGATACCAACGCGACCATGGCGGCTTACGATATTCAGATGGGAGCCGATCCAACCAACGTCAGATGGTTCATGCTTCATAGAAAAGACCAGGGCAGACCGCTTCTGGACCGCAACTAGGTTCTGATAAATTGGGACACTCGTGAAACTTTCAATGCAACACACCCAACGGGCGCTTAACCGCGCCCGTTTTAACGTTCGAGCATTGAAACACACCCGCGAACCTTGCGACTGTTTTTTATAACCCGGATGAGCAGACCCAATCTACTTTTCTTGTAGGCGTTTAGGGAAACGAACGACCTTAGTGGTATGAGTATAGAGTCAGACGGCTGCCTACTACACAGGTTAATGCTCCCGTTCGAGAAAAGTAGAAAACTTTTTGGTGCCGCTTTGGGCGTGGGCTTCTTGATGTGGCTCAGCGACGGCGCGGTCATACAGCCGGCTCTAACGTACAACTTCAAAGGTTATTATGCGCCGACGGTTCTGATTTCGCCCCTGCGCGAAGATATCGTCTATTCTCCCGTCGGAGTCGGAAGAATCACATCTGGAGCTGGTTTTCGCAGACATCCCGTCACCGGCAAACACAGTTTTCATAGTGGCGTCGATCTCTCGGCGAAACTGAACGACAAGGTGTACAACCTCCTCGATGGCGTCGTCACTCGGGTTGGATGGCGTGGAAACCTGGGTGTGGCTGTAGAGGTTTACCATCCATATCCAAACATCAAAACTATCAACGGTCACCTGAACGCCTACAGCGTGTTGCCCGGCATGTGGGTGCAACGCGGTCGGGTAATAGGTTACGCCGGATCAACAGGTCGTTCCACCGGTGTTCACTTGCACTACACAGTCCTCAAAGCCGATACCGGTGAATACATCGAGCCACTCGACTTTTTGAAACAAGTTCCAGGCTATCTGGCGGCGTTGCGCTCTGCTCGTGCTCAACAACAGATGCAATACAACTTGAAAAACATGAAGAAACCCGAGGAAAAACCGGTCGATACGGATGACGAGGATCTACCGGACGAAGGCGAGAGCGAGAAAGAAAAATCGAAATGAACATGGCCCCAGACGTAGCTGTATCAACCTGGAAAAAGGGCAAACAACTTTTTCTTGATGGAAATTGGCGGGAAGCAGAAGAGGCTCTCACAGCCGCTCTTGATGGCGTCCGAAAGGACGGCGACGACGAGGTTGTGGAACGCTCGGTAGTCGACCTCGAATACATTCCGTTGATGCTCGAGCTGGCGGAACTTCTCATTTTGAAAGAACGCAAGCAGGACAGTCGCACTCTGCTTCAAGAGATCATAAACATAATCGAGGACCTCTATCCCGACGAGGAGGGGCTACTTCTGGACGCCTACCTGGCCTACATTGATGCGCTCTCCATGTGCGATGACTTCGCAGAAGCGGAGCCCTACATCGATCAGGCGGTAGAACTCGCGGAAGAGAAAACAGAGCACATTGCCGATGGAAAACTGATCCAGGCGCTGACCACGAAAGCAGCCAGCTATCTTGCCCAGGAACAATTCGAAGAATCCGGACCTGTAATTGATTCCTGCCTCGAACTATGCACCAACCACGGTATCACCAAAGGTGATGCTGTTTGTTCCGCACTATTGTTCAAGGGACTTCTGCTGCACCTCGGCGGCGCAGTAGATCAATCAGAAGAAACTTTTTTAGAAGCGCTGGAAACTGTGCGCGACGAGATTCATTCGCGCTCATTCCAAGATGTCTGTTTCGGCTATACAACTCTTCTCATCTCGCAGAGCCGATTTAGCGATGCGATTGCGTTTCTCGACAAAGAAATTTCCTTGCGCGAAAAGCAAACTTCACCAGAGCATCCATTTTTAAAGCGCGCGATTGCATCACTGGCAATTGCGAACGCGGCTTATGGCGACCTTGAAGAAGCGGAGGCACACGCCCAGAGATATCATCGCCTTGTCGAGATGATGGGCAACGCCGGAGCGGAGTTGCGCATCGATTGCTTGCGAACTCTAGTCGATATTCTCGTCGAACAATCTCGATACGCCGATGCCGAAGTGCTTCTCAACCGAGCGAATGACATACTCGAAAACCTGCAAGATAACTATGTCAAAGCAACTTTGATTTCGGATGTTGCTCGCTTGAAAGTCGAACTCGGACAGTACGATGAAGCAGAGCGCCTCTGCACAAGGGCACTGGCGATGACGACGGAAATCAAAGGTGAAGAGCACATCGAAACAGCTATGTGTTTGTCGATCCTCGGCAGCGCGTATTTCTCGAATCGAAAAATCAATGAGGCGGAGGCTACATACCGCAGAGCCATCGAACTTATAGAAAAACATCATCACTTCTTCACGTCATTCGTCGGCGCGGAAAACTATCGCAACCTCGGAATTATCTTGACGCAGCAAAAGAAATTCGAGGAAGCCGAAGAGATGTTTCTCAAGATCCTCGCTCACCATGAGAAGAATAACGGTCAACTTCAGGTTCAAATGGCCGAAACCCATCGCAATCTGGGCGAATTGTTTGAAGCTCAAAACAAAAATCACGAGGCGCTGGGGCAGTACGAAATCGCGCTCGCCATTGCTAAAAACATCTACGGACCAGACAATGCGGAGGTTTCAGATTACGTCTGTTTCCTCGCGGATATCCACAGAAAAGATTCGCGATTTACAGAAGCGGAAGAGTTGTACAAACATGCACTGAAGCTTCTTGAGAATACGCTCGGGCCGCAGCATCCCAAGACATGCACTCTGCTGCAGCGCTTCGGGGAGATGGCGATCGAAAAGAAAGAATACATCGTCGCCGAAGAGTATTTCATGTCGGCGCTGCAACGCCTGGAGCAAACGCTCGGGACAATGCACCCTGAAATCGGCTACACGTGCTACTGCCTCGGCGCCGCGTTCCACTGGCAAGAGAAACTGCCGAAAGCCGAGGAATTCTACAAGCGCGCGCTTGCGATTAAAGAGAAGCAGCTCGGACGGAAACACCAGGATCTCGCCAACATAATCGAGCCTCTCATCGATATCCTCGCCCATCAGAAAAAGTATCCAGAGGTCGAGGGACTGCAACGGCGCATGCTGGAAATCAAAAGCTACGACGAGCAGAAGCAGTCATCATGATACATTCCGCCAGTTTCAAGTTCATCAGGAAACCTTCTATCTAGACGACCACATCATCTCAACTGGCGATGAACTGTTTACCCGCGAAAAGTATGCTGGAGCAACGGTCGCAGGAGGGTCGGCAATAATGGTCACGCCACCGTCAAGCTGAATTGCTGACGCTGCGAGCTTTCCTGTACTGAACACTAACTGAGTGTTGATCGCACTCAGAGAATTATTAGGAGCAAGGGCAGTAATTCCATTGTTAAAGAAGACTGTACCAGGCGTGGTGACCGTTACATTCGTGGGTGTTGACCCTGCGGAAGATGTCGCCGGTAATTCGCCAATAAATATGTCGATCTCGCCTCCGCCAGGCGCATCCATACTCAAAATGTTCGCGCTACTTCCGATCTCAATTTTGGTGCTTTTAGATTTACCGGCGTTACTGAGCGAGATACCGCCAGCACTTGTTTCGACGGTCGCACCGGATTCAACCCGAAGCAGCCCGCCACCTGCCCTGATCGAAATCTGAGCCGCAGACAGATTGTTGATAAATAAACTTCCGGCGCTGGTTAGGCTAAAAGAGCCAGAAGCTGTTGAATCAAGCAATTCCACAGTCTTACTCAATTCGGAAATATTGACGGTGCCCCCAGGGCTGCCTGCGTTGTTCACGGTTAATGCGCCAGAGTTCAGACTCAATGGAGTTGATGCACTGCCAATGTTTCCGGAATCACTGTAAAGCTCAATGCTGTTAGCCGTGAGGCGGACTTTGCTCGAAGACTGGGTAATATCGCCTGAACCAAAGACATCCAGAACAATCGATTGCGCCTTGTTGCTTCCAATAGATGCATTCAGCTCAATACCGCCATTGTTTGCGATGGTACTGAGCGCGATTGCCGACGCCGAATTCAACTTCTCGTCTACAAATATCGAACCGTCCGATGCAAGACTGACATCGCCTCTGCTTTTAACACTGAGAAGATGAGTTTCAACACCGTTGAAATTCCTCAGACTCACGCTGCCTTTGCCCTTCGACGAGATATTGGTGGTGGTCAAACGTAACGGGTTAGCGCTGGAACCTACATCACCATCTTTGCTGTCCAGATCAACCTGAAACGCTTGAATTGAGTCGAGACCCGCACTAGCGTTCGAAATCGAGCCTCCTTTGGTGTTAAGCGAAACAACACCACTGCTTAAGTCCGTTGAAATGACATCGCCAACAACAATGTTGGATGCCTTTCCTTCCGAAGTAAGTTCAACCGATGTAGCGCCCGTGATTGCCCCCACGGTGGCGATGTTGCCGTCCGAGGAAAACTTGAATGCACCACTTTGGCTCGCCGAAACGCCCAGCGAAACGGTATCTCCGGATGAATTTCGAATGTTCACAGAGGCACCGGTTGCGGACAGGCTCGCTGTTGAAACTGACAGAGCTTTGTTCGTCCCGATATTGCCGCCAGCGGTCTGAAGCGTAATCATGTCCGCTTCAATGGGTTTGCGCGATACTATATCGCCAGCTGTAAAACTTCGAAGAGAGATTTGACTCGTTGCCGAATCACCGAGGTTCTTGGTGATGTTGATCTGTCCTCGACTTCTGTAGTCGACGCTATCCACATCTACTAAATCAACGTATTGGGAAATTGGCCCATTGCTTTCGATGAAAACTGAGCCATTGGTCGAGCCTTTGACACTGATACTGCCCGTAATACCATTTTGCGTACCACTCTTACCGATCTGAAATTCCTTATTGTTCATAAAGCCAACAGCACCACTAGACAGAAGCACATTGCCACCAATACCACTGCCCACTCCGTCTGCGACAAGATCGCCAATAACTCTAAAACTATTTATCATTCCAGCAACAATAGAGATGCTCGCTCCGTCGCCGTTGGCACCAGTCGGATTAGCATGAATGGCGTCCGTAAAGGCGGTCAGGTTGAAACTATTCGATAGATAAATGGTTCCTCCATTGCCCTGAACGTTACCGCCCTCGGCAAAAAGCTCAAATTGTCCGGAATCGGTTCCGATGGTAAGCGGGAAAACCTGGGACCGCAAGTTTATGGAACCACCATTCCCTATTCCTACGCCAGAAGCCTGAAGTACGACATGGCTCATGTTTTCTGTTGCGAGACCGGCCGCTTGAAAGTCGATGCTACCGCCATTGCCGTTCAACCCGAGAGGCGATACATTAACGGCGCTTCCGTCGACAAGAAGAGTGCCGATATTTCGGAGAGTTGCGGTGCCACCATTGCCACCACTACTTCCACTGGTAGCCTCCAAGGATATTTGTCCTGCTCCAAAGCCCAAGGTGACATCATCAGTCACCTCCGGAAAGATTGTTAGCGTATGGTAGTCTACAACGCCACCATCTCCTACACCGCTCCCGTTTGCTCGCAAAATCAGTGGGCTGACATCGGAGTTCGACCACTCCAGGCGCTGCCTCGCAGCTAGGTGAATTTCACCTCCGTTTCCACTGCTGCCGCCCCCGCTTACGTCAAAAGTTCCGCCAGGCAGGGTAAGAACAGTGCCGCTTGTTAGTGAAATCCTTGCGCCATCCCCATCAGTAACATCATAAATTAAACCGTTAGGACTAACTGCAACGCTTCCTACGAGAAAGGATCCCCCAGAGGCAACGTTACTGACAAATATTTCGCCCGCATCTCCACTTACAGAGCCTCCACTAACATTTATTGACAGCACACTATTGCTAGTAGCGGTCCCGACAGAAAACTCAGAGAACGCACTGAGGTCCAACTTCACTAAACCGGCGCTCGAATTACTCGAGCCACCTGTCGCATCTAAATTTCCTAATACCGCAGTTGCAGATACGACATTTATTGCGCCACCCAGCGAGCGCAGGTCGCCAGTTTGAACGGTCGCGACCACGTTGCCTAGAGTCGTCCCTTCTAAAGAATTGCCGGACGAAATAGATCCGTTCGTCGCAAACACCAGGGAACCGCCATCTGAAATGACAGGCTGTGATGCGATTACATCGATGTCGTTCGCTCCAGCAGTTCCGCCGTGACTGACGGAGCCCACCACGATCGAATTTCGGGCGACAATGGTGACATCGCCAAAAGAGCCTGTCCCGCTACCGCTAGCATCAATATTACTGCTGGCAGGCAAAAGCACATTTCCACCACCCGTCCCACTGAAAGCCGCAATAGTTATGTTTCCTCCGGCATTGTCGGAACTCGTAGAATTGCTGCTGATTAGCAGATTACTGTCTGCGGCGCTGAAGTCTACATTGCCTCCCGTGGTGCTCGCACCGGTCAGGGAAACATCACCCGTTGCGGCAGTTCCAGGAATTGAGTTAGTTGTATCTGTATTCAGTCCGGTGACATTGGCACCGGCAACTATATTGATATCATAGCCTTGCGCACCACTGGTGGTGATGGACGAGACAGCATTTGTTGCACTGATGTTTCCACTCGCGATAATCGCCAGTGCCTCTCCGACGGAAATATTTCCGCTAATGATGATGTCACCGGAATCGTTATAATATGTAGGATCCCCGCAAAGGTTCTGATTCCCGAGTACGAGTGTGTCAGTGCTCGCCTTAACGTGAACAGCCGCTCCGTCTGAAACGACGCTGCCGGTCAGGTTGTTCACATCCATGTTTAAAGTGCCAGATCCGGCTCTCAGAAAGACGTTGCGCGAAAAGAAGTCACCGCCGTCGACTCTTACCGTGCCCGGACCTATTCCGGTTCCGTCTAATATGATATCGCCGTTGGAAGCACGTACAGTTCCACCTGCATTATCAAACCGAGCATCACCAACCGAATCCTGACTGAAAGTGGTGATGACGTTACCGCGGTCAGACCGTATCAGACCGTTGTTTTGAACCGCGCTGGCTTCGAGCAGCAAGTCCTCTCCTGCCGAAATCACCCCGCCTGAACCGCTGTTCGAAATGCTTCTGGGAGAAGCAAGCCTGAGAGAACTCGAAGATGATATCGTCCCCTCATTTAAGAGCTCACCCTGCGCAATCAACGTCAGACCGCTTGAGCGCTCCCGATTGCCCACAGCGAGTATCGAAGCCCCGGCATGATTCGTGATATCGTCCGCTCCGATTTGGGAAAGAGAACGTTTCCCCAACAGCGTTTCAGAAATCGTACCGTAGTTATTTAGATCACCGGTGATTTGAATCTGCGTGTGCGCGGTTATCTTATCCTGCGCAACTACGTTAGATGGAATCGTCACATCGCCAATTTTGATTCCTCCATCACTGGTCAAGGTTTTCAACGAGAACGAACCACCGACAGCGCGTCCTGACGCATCGATTTCAATAGATTGTCGACCACTGCGTTCCTGTTGAATTGCAATGAATTGAGCGGCGGTTACACTATCACCGGCAGAAAAGGTCTTTGCCTGCCCGCCACTCTCTATTGTTATAGTGCGCCCGTTTCGGAATAAAGCTGTCGGGAGCGTGACGTTCTGGTCTGCAGATGAGAGATCGAGGTTTAGAACATAATCTGACAAGCTTGCTGCTTGTTGCGACAAAAGGACATGGCCGATTTGGGTCGATAGTCTCTGCTCAAGCCGATCCGAAAGTCGTTGAACGTGCCGGGCATTTCGTTCGTTAAGTCCAACGCGGGGCAGTGAATTCAAGGTTTGAGTCGTGGGAATTGGCAAAACACTAGCTTCGCGAGCTTGACTCTTGAACAGCAAGCGTGCTTGATGCCTTGCTATCTCTGGATTGTTCTGACGAAACTCCCTGAACTCCGAACGAGCCTCCGCTCTGGTTCCGCAGCTCATCACGACAAGCCCGGCTGCAATCGAAAACAGAGTAGCCGAACTCTTGGTTAATAGTTTCATTCTGAAGCTCCAACGCACAGTCAATAGGCGAGCAATTTTATCGCCCGAACGAAAACAGTGTCAATTGTGACATCTGGCGCACAGAACAATTTGAAGGCCTGTAGCGAGACCGAGTTTGCCACCACAGCTTCCGCTGCCGTTGCAGACTCTAATTGATCAAGTACAGATTGCCGTCCTGACTGCCGACACATATGCCATTGTTAGAAACTGCCGGACTGCTGATAACGGGTCGCTGAGTTTTGAACTTCCATTTAACAGCGCCGTTGCGCAAGTCGATCGCATAGACGTTTGTATCCGGGCTACCGCAATAGATCATCGAGCCGGCGACAGCAGGTGTTGACGATAGCAGTGGAACCGGCGAGTAGATCTGGGTCTTCCAGAGCATTTTGCCGGAGTCGGCGCTGAGGCAGTACATCATCTTATCGTCGTTGCCCGCAAAGATTCTGTCTTTGAAGCCCGACGGCGCAATCGAGAACGACTCGGGAGCGAGGAACTTCCATTTGAGTCCACCGGTCGCCAGGTCAACTGCATAAAGATTGTGATCCCAACTTCCGAAATAGACCAGTCCGTTCAGAATCATCGGAGACCCGAGAATTTTCCCGTTGGTTTTGAACTTCCATAGCTGCGAGCCGTTTTTCATCGACAGAGCGTGAACCGTTCCCAGGTGCGAAGCCACCACGACCACTCCGGGTGAGATGGCTGGACTTCCAGTCATACGTCCTATGCCTTTGATGAAATTGTCTCCCGCAGGCAATGCGGCCGCCGGCGTGCTGGTAGAGGGAGGAGTTGTTGCTGTTTCTCCCGCGGCACCTTCACCCGACGCTTCGTCTTTCGGAAAAGTCCAGACCTTTGCGCCTGTTTGAACATTTAGCGCGTAAACATGACCGTCCCAACCACCGATGTATGCGATGTCGTCGATGATTGTCGGGGAGGCGGAGACGCGATCGGCAGTCGCGACCGACCATTTAACCGCTCCGGTCTTAGCGTCTATTCCATATATTTTGAAATCTTCGCAACCGACCACGATCATTTGATCGGTGACGGCAGGGGACGACTTCACCTTGCCGCCCAGTTCGGCTTTCCACAGCATTCTTCCGGTGCGCTCGTCGACCGCGTATAAACAGAAGTCGTCGCTTCCGACATAGACTACTCCTTTATGTATGGCTGGTGATGAGTCGATCGGACCCTCAGCTGGGAAAGTCCAACGCAACTTTCCAGTCGGATAGAAGTCCGGTCCGACATTAAAGTGGCTGGTATGACCGGGGTTTTGCAAAAACATCTTCCAACTGCCGGCGTAATTGGACATCATATTCGCGGAACCCTGCAAGAGCTTATCCTTACTAGGAGCTGCTGGAGCATTTTCATCCGAGTGCTGAACATTCTGAACAGCAGAGCCTGTTAACGAAGTTGCTGCCGGCGCACCCGCATGGCCAGACGCTCCAGTCGAAGCAGTGCCGGATCCGGTTGGCGATTTGGTAGTTGAAACAGCAGCCGATCCAGACGCCGATTTGGCAGCGCCGGATGTTGTTGAAACAGCGGCAGCTGCCGGTTTCGCTTTCACATTCCCGGGCTTAGGGGCAGAAACTTTTGAAGCTGACCCACCCGCAGTGGAAGTCTGAGCAATTGCTGAAACGCCCCACAGACCGACCGTTATCGCAACTGTGAATGCTGCTGAAACCGTTGTTTTCTTTTGCATCTTCATGACAAGATCTCGCTCTATCTTTCCCGCAACTACCGCTACCAATCGCAAGTAAGGTGATTATAGATGTATCCGTCATTTAATGTCGTTCTATTCGCGTTGATGAAAAGCTAATTTCATCGATTCGTTTATTCCAGTTCCAAAAATCGACCGGTCGGAACCAAGAAATCATCAACGTTTTGAACGCTGCAAATCGGCTACCACAATCGGTTGTGCGATAAACGTCCCACACAGACAGCACTGCATATACCTTAGACTCGCGCAATATATCGCAAAAATAGACACGGAGTCATTCTTCGATTACGCACAAGCAGGCGACGCCGCAAAACCCGGAACAATAGGTGGATTGAGCTTGTCGGGGATTTTGCGTTTCCCTACAACGTCCTTAGCATCAAAGTTTCCGACGCAGAGCAAAAAAGTTTTTTTCTGAATTGCAGTCAGAATCTATTGTTTATTCAAAAGTGGGGTGATATCATCCCAGCTTGTGAGTTGGAATGAGTATTTCCATAGGAGGAAATCGCATGAACCGAGCTGAGCTCGTCGAGCAAGTAGCAAAGGCTACAGGTAGTCCGAAGTCGGAAGTAACCCGTACTCTTTCGGCTATGCTCCACTCTATTACAGGCGCCCTGTCTAAAGGCGATAAAGTGACTCTCGTTGGCTTCGGCACATTCGAGCGTCGCATGCGTAAGGCTCGCACCGGACGCAACCCGAGAACCCTTGCTCCTTTGAAAATTGCTGCAGCAAGAGTTCCCGCTTTCCGCGCTGGAAAAGAACTCAAGGACATCGTGAACGGCCGTTCTAAACAGCCCGTTCTCAAATTGGCTAAAGCTAAAGCTGCTAAACCAGCTCCTAAAGCCAAAGCTGCTAAGCCAGCCAAAAAAGCTGCTAAGCCCGCTAAAAAAGCTGTCAAAAAAGGCGGCAAGAAAAGATAATCGATGAAAGTCGCAGTTCTACTCGGACTGCGACTTTTCTCAAATGACCGTTTGTGGATTAGGTAAGGCAAAAGTCATTCCAACTCAATTTAAGAGGGCTCTACTCAGAGCCCTCTTTTCTTTTGGAATTAAACGTTGCGAGCAATCGCAGATGCTAGAACAGGGCGCGGCAGATGAGTTGACGAAGCGCCATCTTACAACAGAATAGAACACAACACCGTCTATGTCCTCGAACAATTTAGACTTTCGAGGCAAGCCGACACCACAGGCGACACCAGAAGCAGCGATCTCAAACACAAAATGTGAACACAAACGCCACTGCATATGGTGCCCCGAAAACAATTAAATCCCGTACACCTGACTCCAGATGCGGTGGCAGTCTTTCGCTCAATTTTTTGCTGCATGCAAAGCAACTCCACCTCCCCTTTGGCTCGAGACTTGATGCCAGAAGTGGTGGCACAGCTGCGCGATGGATTTCGCGCCACTCTCTTGACATTTATCCCGCGAGGCGGGTTTCGACCCGGGTAGCAAAGCGTCGCTAGCCTATATTTACTTCAGAGATCAAAAACCAAAAGAACACTTCTGGTTCCCCGAGGCTGTAAAGCACCACCTAGCCTCTTTCTATATATCTAGCGTAGGCCTGAGATGCTTAAGTTAACCCTTGTCATGATGATCTCTATCTAATAGTCACTTGAGTGTAGATGCCCGCGTAGTCATAACATGGAGTTCTAAAGAGTTTATTTTCCTGTTTCACGCGATTCCCAACAACAACTGCTCACCGACTACGCCAACGTTTTGAACCTTCATCGCGGAAGGGGGTTGGATGACGTACGGAAAGGCAACGCGTCCGGAAACAACCGGTCGGCGTCTAACTGAAATTGGAGTTCCGCAATGGATGCAGTCCTTGCAAACTCGCTCTCGGCTGACTTGTTCGCCTGGGCGAGGAATCTTTTTTCAACCATCGATTTCGACCTGATCAGCACGTACATGCCCAAGATCGTAATCGCCGTTTTCCTCGGCGGTTTGCTTGGCTGGGAACGGCGCGTCAGGGGCAAGCAAGCCGGCATCCGCACCCACATGGTGCTGTCCGCCACGGCGTGCCTGGTTGCCGTTTGCGGCGTCTACCTCTTCGACATCTCGAAGTCTGGTGACCCCGCTCGTCTCGCGCATGGCGTTCTCGCCGGCGTGGGATTCGTGGGAGCGGGTGTGATCTTCAAGCGCGGGGTCAACACCTCGGGTTTGACCACCTCCGCCACGATTCTGTTCTCGGTCGGTGTCGGCATCGCGTGCGGTCTGGGGCTGTCGCTTGTCGCTACGGCGACGGTGCTGCTCACAATCCTCTCGCTGGGCATCAGCTATCGGCTGTTTCCCTCTTTCGATTACGGCGGCAACTTGCTGCGGGTGGTCTGCCCGATCAGCAAGTTCACCGAGATTCGCAAGCTGTTTGGCCCCAAGGCCCACGCGGCTCGCGTCAACAAGACGGGACAACTGATCGAGGCGCACATCCACACGTCGCTCTCGCATCAGGAGCTGGACAAGCTCATCGCGTCGCTGATTCACAACGACGACATCGTCGCGATCGAAGTACTCGACCGCACGGTCGACTAGGTATTCGTCAGCCGGCGCACGCTGTTTTGCACGAGCGCTGGCGTCTCACCATTCCCATAACCGTAGTCGAAGGCGGCGACATCCTCGAAGTCGCCCTCGGCGTTTTTACGGAGATATCATGTCGTCTCACGACATCGCAATCGTCTTCAACCCCAAAGGAGGTTCGGCAAGCGCCGGCCCCGTCAACAAGCTGGTCTCGCTTCTGGAAGCGCGCGGCTGCAAGGTCGAAAAACTGAGCACCACGCCCGAACCGGGATCGGCAACAAAGCTCGCTCGCAGTGCTGCTTCGAGTGGGGCGAAATTGGTCATCGCCTTCGGCGGTGATGGGACGATCTGCCAGGTGGCAGAAGGCCTGATTGGCACGGATGCAGCCATGGCAGCCTATCAAGGCGGCACCGGCAACCTCTTCGCGCGCACCTACAACTCGAAGCTCAGCCCTGAGCTGTTCGTCGAGATGGTGCTCGAAGGGACGCCTCAGCCGGTGGACATGATCAAGCTCGATTACGTGGACATCCACGGCGTCGCGCATGACCGGCTGTTCATGACCTGTTTCGGAATCGGCCCGCTGTCCGACTCCATTCTGGTCAGCCAGAACGTCAAACGCATCTTCGGCAAACTCGCCTATGTGTTCGGCGTGGCGAAGGCGAGCTTCATGCTCAAACCGATTCGCTGCTCGCTGGTCACCGAAGACCAGGGCAGGAAGCGCTCCATGGACGCGGCAATCGTCGCCGTCGCGAACGTGCTTCCGCCCAATATGACGCTCATCAGCCGCGGATGCAACGCCTCCGACGGATTGATGGACACGACTTACGTGACAGCCCGCAACTTCTTCGACCTGCTTCCTCTTGCAGGATGGCTGCCACTGGGCTCGCCGGAGCGCTCGCCGCACTACGGGCGGTTGCGCACAGCCAGTCTCAAGATCAAGACCGAAACGCCGGTCATCCCGAACATCGATGGTGACGCCAGCCCCGCCACGACGGAGCTGTCACTGAAGGTGGTACCGGGTGCGGTGCGAATGGTTTTGATCTAGTCCCAAAATTCAATGCAAACTGGAGCCGTCGAAGAGAGTGGCAACACGCGTCTGCGGATGGCTGAGGAGCCCTCCCGCGTGCACTCGAATCTCGGTTCTAAAATTCAACACGCAGTTCCAAACAGGAGCTACAGAGAACATGTCTCAATTCTCAATCGTCTACGGTCTCGCCGCTCTCGCCGTCATCTTCGTAGCCTGGCGCGCGGTATTCTGGTACCGCGAAGGTCAGAAGCTGCAGAAGGACGGCTATCTGCCGCCGCACCCGACCTTCTTCGGTCAGTGGCTGCTGCGGCTCATCTCCAAGATCATGACGCGCCTGTTCGTCGGTCCGGTGAAGGTCATCGGCCGCGAGAACGCTACGGCGTTCAAGGGTCGCATCCACATCCTGCCGAACCACCAGTTTCCGCTGGACTTCATGGTGGTCGGCAAATCGCTGCCGTATGGCTTCCGTCACCTCGGCACCGCCGGGCAGATGGCGGGCGGCTTCCGCGGCACGCTCGCAGCGTTCGCCGGTTTCTTCGCCGTGAAAACGGAAGCCGGCAAGGCGACCGAAAAGGGCGGCGGCGAGAAGGCAGTGCATTCCATGGCACTCGCCCTGGCTCGCCACAAGAAGAGCCGCGTCCTGACGTTCGCGCAGGGCAAGCTGGTCGGCGACAACGTGCTCCGTCCGGAGGAATTCCGCACGGGCGTAATCCGCGCCAACCAGGCGGCAATCCAGGAGCATGGCGTGTCGCCGGATGACCTTGCGGTCCTGCCGATGGCCATTCACTACATGCGCGACCCGCGGCAGGCGACCTGGATGCACCGGCTGATCGTCAAGATCGGCTGGCGCTCGTTCCGCACGTTCCGCATGTTCGGCGAAACCACCCGCAACTACGGCGCCGTCGTCGCGATCGGCAAGCCGATCAAGATGTCGCAGCTGCCGGCTGACCCGCGCGAGGCAATCGAGGTGGTGCGCCGCGCCATCGAAGGCCAGCTCACCGAAGCACGGGTCTGGGCGAACACGCGCATCGAGGGCTAACCGCTCCAAACTGGCTGAGTTAAGCAGCCGGATAGTTTTTCGAGTACCGCACCACCGACGCTCAGTATCGCCGGTGGTGCGGGGTTCTTAGTGTTTCGCACGGAGTCTGAACACTCTGCAAAGAAACCACGCTGGACGCCGCGAGCCAGGCGACGAGACTGTTCAAACGGTTTCGCCGCCCTCGCGTCTGCCATAACAGAAGTCACCTTGAAGGTGACGTCAGGATGTCTCATGTCACTTGAACAAATTCCGGCGATCGCATGGCTGCTTCTCGCAGCCATCGCCGTTTTCTCAGTCTGGCGACTCAGCCCCGTTCGTCAACGGGTTCGCCAGTACATCGATAAGGTGCAGACCTGCGGCTACCTCGCCCCTCCGCCCACACCACATGCGGTGCGGCGCTTGAGGAGAATGGCGAAAGCTCTGATCTTCATCCAGGTCGGCAAAATCAAGGTCATCGGGCGCGAGAATCTCGAAAGCGCACCCGGTCCGATCGTCGTCACGCCCAACCATCCGCACTGGGCTGACACCGCTGCTCTCCCGATTCTGATGAACGGTCCGGCTCGCTACATGGCGGCACGGGGCGTCTTCACATTCGCAGGCGGGCTGGGCGGTCTCCTCGTCGGTCCGGTGGGCGCTTTCTGTGCCGACCTGACCAGGGGCAAAGGTGGTCCGGCCAAGGACGCCGCTGTCCAGGTGTTGACCTCCGGTCAGCGCCTGGTCATGTTCCCCGAAGGTTGGGCGTACCTCGACGGTAAGCTCGGTCCGTTCAAAAAGGGCGCCATTCGCATCGCGCGAGAGGCTTCCGAACGACTCCAGAAGCCGACCTACGTCGTCCCCGTCAATCTGCGTTACGGCAAGTATCCGGGCACCTGGATCACGAAACTGCCGCCGCCGATCGAGTATTTCCTCGTGTTCATGCTGTTCTTCCTCTTCCGCCGCGGACTGACCATGGTGGTCGGGAAACCGGTCGCCATCGACCAGTTTTCTAGCGATGACGCGGAGGCGACCGAGCAGCTGAAGAAGATGATCGTCGCTCTAGACCCTGCTCCGGAGAAGGTTGCGTACCAAGTCGGAAGCCACTGAGCTTCTGCGGCGAAGCGATTCGCGTACGTTAAACTATCCAAGACAGCTCGCTGGCAAACGAGTTACTCTTAGAGCATAGAGGCTGTCGCTGTCGCGACAGCCTCTCCGTTTACGCCGTCAACACTGTGCGTCTTTCTGCAAATCTCACAGCAACCGAGATCGGTTTAACCGGCTCTGGTTGCGCATTCAAAACGACTCTCATGAGTCTGACCGAAAGGATAACTCAGATGACTACTCTTCCGAAACGTTCCGAGGTTCCCGTCTCCCGCACGTGGGACCTGACTCTGATCTACGCGACCGAGGCCGACTGGGAGAAGGATTTCGCCTTCGTCGAGTCCCAGATTCCCGTCCTCGCCGCCTACAAGGGCCGTCTGCGCCGCTCCGGCAAGACGCTGCTCGAATTCAACAAGCTCAACGAGGCCGCTTCGCAGATCCTGGGCAAGCTGTCGGTCTACGCGCACCTGCACGGTGACGCCGATACCGCCAACGGCCATTACCAGACCATGAACGGCCGCGTCTCCGACCTGGGCAGCAAGTTCGGCGCCGCCCTCTCCTGGGTGAGCGTGGAGCTGCTCTCCATCAAGCCGGAGCGCCTCGAGCAGTTTATCGCCAAGGTGCCCGAGCTCGCCGTCTATCGCCGCGACTTCGCCGAGATGAACCGCGAACGCGCCCACTACCGCTCGGCCGAGGTCGAAGCGCTGCTCGTCGAGGCCGGCAAGGCCATCGGCGGCTCGCGTGCGGTGTTCGGCATGTTCAACAACGCCGACCTGAAGCTGCCGGAAGTCGAAGACGAGACCGGCGCCAAGGTCCGCATCACCGGCGGCAACTGGGGCAGCAAGTGGCTGGACAACCCCAACCGCGACGTCCGCAAGCGCGCCTACGATGCCATGTTCGGCACCTGGATGGGCTGGCGCAACACGATCGCCGCCAACTACGCCGCCAACGTGAAGGCCGACGTCTTCCGCGCCAAGGCGCGCAACTACCCGAGCTGCCGCAACATGGCGCTCGACGGCATCGACGTGCCGGAGTCGGTCTACGACTCGCTGGTCAGCACCGTGCATGCCAACCTGCCGCTGCTGCACCGCTACCTGAAGCTTCGCGAGAAGCTGCTGGGCGTGGACAAGCTGGCCTGGTACGACATGTACGTCCCGCTCGTGGGCGAGCTCGACTACAAGATCGGCTACGACGACGCCGTCAAGGAAGTCCTCGAGTCCGTGAAGGTCTACGGCGACGAATACCACGGCGCTCTCGCCAACGGTTTCGCCTCCCGCTGGGTCGACGTGGTCGAGAACGAAGGCAAGCGATCGGGCGCCTACAGCTCCGGCACGTACGGCACCGCGCCCTACATGCTGATGAACTGGCAGGACTCGATGGACTCGATGTTCACGCTGGCGCACGAAGCCGGCCACTCGATGCACTCGTGGCACTCGCGCAAGTACCAGCCGTACACCTACAGCGGCTACACGCTGTTCGTCGCGGAAGTGGCGTCGACGCTCAACGAGGCGCTGCTCGCGCATCACCTCCTGAGCAAGACCGACGACAAGGTCATGCGCCGCTACATCCTGAACAAGCAGCTCGAGGGCATCCGTTCGACGCTCGTGCGTCAGACGATGTTCGCCGAATTCGAGTCGATCGCGCACGCGACCGCCGAAGCCGGCCAGCCGCTCACCGCGGACGTGCTGTGCGGCATCCACAAGGGGCTCAACGAGAAGTACTACGGTGCGGTCATCGACGTCGACGACAAGATCGGCATCGAGTGGGCGCGCATCCCGCACTTCTACAACAGCTTCTACGTGTACCAATACGCGACCGGCATCAGCGCCGCGATGACCCTGGCTCGCCAGATCATCACGGAAGGTCAGCCGGCCGTGGAGCGCACCCTGGGCTTCCTCAAGGGCGGCAGCTCCAAGTCGAGCATCGACCTGCTCAAGGGCGCCGGCGTGGACCTCACGACCCCTGCCCCGATCCAGGCCGCGTTCGATCAGTTCGAGGACTACCTCAAGCAGTTCGAAGCGCTGAGCTAAACGGCTGATTGCGTTGGCGCCTTGTCTCAGACGGGCGGCGAGTCGCAATTAGCTGGTGTGTTTTCCGTGGTGGTGCGGCGGATGAAAATCCGTCGCACCATCTGTGACACCACGCCGCTGCTTCAAGCAATCGGTGTTAAACGAAACGCAGCTGGACTTGCGGCTCACAGAGCGCTAGTCCGAACATAGGGAAAAACATAAATGGCGCGCTTCATCGGTGCACTCTTCATGGGTGCATGGGGCATCATCGCGGGCGGGTTCTTCGCCGGCATGTTTGTCATGGCAGGGCATCCGACCCAGGTGGCAGACCACCTCATGTGGGGTGCTTACGCCCTCTTCTTCTCGACGATGTGTCTCGTCGGGATGGGTCGTTTCATCGGTGACTTCAACTTCGGGAAGGTCCTCGCGATCATCTCGGCGGTCGTCATCGCGCTCATCTACAGCCTTCGCGTCCTCGGCGTCATGCCAGTCTAGGCGTCCGAGTCCGTCCGACGACGCTCCGAAGTTCGGAGTGAAATCTGAAGCGTAAGCTGCAGCGCGGTATGTTTCGCGCCAAGCGGCTTGCGCAATCTTTGTGGTCGGCAGTGAAAACCTGCCCTGAGCGCCGTAACTTCGCGGCGCTTGATCTGAACTCGGCTATTTGAGGCACAGAAGGATGAGTCAACAAGATAGTCCGGACAAAGTCAGCGCTGCGCAAACCCGCTTCCCGGGCGCGATGCCGGCGCTGATTCTGCTCCTCTCCATCAACATTTTCAACTACGTCGACAGGCAGATTCTGTCGGCAGTTGTCCCGATGCTCCGCACCGAGTTTTTCGGTCCGGACAAGGATCCCGGTCCGTTCGTCAAGTGGCTGCTTGGCGGGCTGGAAGGCATCCTCGGTTCCAATCCCGAGAACGCGATGATCGGGTTGCTCGCCATGGCTTTCATGGTGACGTACATGCTCGCCGCTCCGATCTTCGGATTGCTGTCGCTGAAACGCTGGTGGATTGTCGCCGGCGGCGTGGCGGTCTGGAGTCTCGCTTCGGGCGCATCCGGACTCGCCACCACATTCGGTGGCTTGCTGTTGACCCGATGCCTCGTCGGCATCGGCGAAGCAGCTTATGGTCCGGTCGCTCCAACGATGATCGCCGATATGTTTCCGCTCAAAGAACGCGGAAAGATGTTGTCCTGGTTCTATCTGGCCATCCCGGTCGGCAGCGCTCTGGGCTTCATCTTCGGCGGCGCGGTCGCGGCTTGGCTCGGCTGGCGCTGGGCGTTCTACCTGGTTGTTCCGCCCGGGCTCGTTCTCGCGGCGTTCGCAATCTGGAAGAAGGAACCGCCGCGCGGGCTGTTCGACAAGGGCGGCGCGGAGAGCGGGAAGAAGAAACTGACGCGCAAAGACTACGCGTCGCTTGCGCACAATCGGTCGTACGTGCTCAACACCCTGGGCATGGCGACGATGACATTCGCTATCGGCGGCATGGCTTTCTGGATGCCCTCATACATCCATGAATTCCGCGGCGTCGGAACGCTCGCCGGGGTCAATCTGATCTTCGGCGTCATCCTCGTCTTGTCCGGACTGTCCGCCACCATCGCTGGTGCGTACATGGCCGACAAGTTGAGGGCGCGTTTCAAAGGCTCGTACTTCACCGTCTCGGGTCTGGCGATTCTGGTCGGGCTGCCGTTCTTCATCGGCGCGCTCTACCTGCCGTTCCCACTCGCGTGGGGATGCATCTTCGTCAGCTGCTTCTGCCTGTTCTTCAACACAGGTCCAACCAACACAATCCTCGCCAACGTTACGCACCCGTCCATCCGGGCGAGCGCTTACGCGTTGAACATCCTCGTCATTCACCTGCTCGGCGATGTGATTTCGCCACTCGTGATTGGCGCGGTGACAGACGCCTCCGACAAAAACATGAACGTCGCATTCCTCGGAATGTCCGGCGTCATGGCTGTCGGCGGGCTGCTCTGGCTGTGGGGCGCGAAGTACCTCGCTGACGACACCGCCAAAATTTCGGGTCCAGTCTAAACCGGGAACTAAGACTGGTCGAAGTTTCAAGAGGTGCTCACGCTCCGGCGTCGGGCACTTCTTTTTTCTTATGTCTTGCTACTATAGAGAGGCATAGCTCCTCCTGACGGAATCGCGCCCCCGGTTCTCGCTACTATAGAGAGGCATAGTTTCTTCCGCCAAAATCGCGCCCAGCGGAAGGGATTCGAGCGTTTCTCTTTTTCTCGACCTTCGCTTGTCTATCCCACGATGACGGAAATGGAAGAATCCGGCATCGTGGGATAGACAGCCAAAGCCGACATCTGACTTGGCTCCGACCTGTCAATTAGACAGCGACAGAATTCGCCAAATCCGTCGCTCTGGAATTGACAGGACGAGTCGTGTTTCTTGCAAAAAGATTCCATGGCACTACCCCGACTAACAAGCAATGTATAATCCAAAGAAGCACGAGTGAGACGCCGTAAATGCAACTGACAAAACTTTCGACAATAGTCATTGCAATGTGCACCGTATGCGGTTGCATAACCCACTTCTGTCAAAAACAGCTAGAGCAGTCACTCGACAAACGTCTCGAACAGTTTGGACGCCGACATCAAGACACCAGACCCGTCCGAAAAAACGACGAACTGGGCACCCTCTTTTACGCCAGACAAACAATCCCACGAGGCTCGATGATAAACATTGCGTTTGTATCCTCACAGCAGGTTGAGCGCAAACGAATTCCGATGGACGCGGTTCAACGATTCGAGCAAATGGCGAATTGCGTGTCGAGACATGATATTGTGAAAGGTGAAATAATCAGTACTCGCGAACTTCTTCCGGTGAGGTTCGCGAATGACCAGAACAACGTGCGCTGACGATTGAGCAGGATAAAAGCCGCGATTTATCCTGCGCTGCGATGCACACCACAGGTGCCACCCTGATGCACACCGCAGGCGGTGCCAGCACTACGACCTGGTAAAGTCGCGCTGTTGCACGCCCAAGTAGTAGACAGCCTGCCGAGCCAGATCAGCAGAGCTCAGGTTCGGATTCTTCACCCGCAGCGACTCCTTCATTATTCGCATCTCGCCGGCACAAGAATCATCGTTTTGCATGCACAGCCAAAAATCCATGGGACTCGGTATTATTCGAACCAAACCGTAGTCGGTGCGCGTCTGAATAAAGCAAGGAATTACAGCTCCGTTATCTCTAGACGCATCCATTCCCAGCCATTCGAAAGCCCACGATTTTCTGTCGTGCTGCAAGAACTCACGGACAAGGCGCTTGTGCCTGGTTCGCTGGGGTAAGATGACTTTAGTATCGCAAGCAGCATCCAACAGTTCGATGATCCGGTTCGCACTTTGGAGCCGCGAGGTTACTTCGCTTGAGCAAAGCAAAATACCCATTCGTTGGACCTCTTCCAATAGTTTCTTAAACTGCCTCGCACCACCAGCGCCACCACACCACTCGCTGCTGGATGGAAGGAAAAGCGCGGTCGGTTTATTTCCGACACTGTATACCTCGCGGCAATCTTGCAGAAATTCAACGAACTCTGACAAGTCTTGTTGCGGTTGAAGAATTGTCGCCACAGCATGTGGTTTCAAAGCAACTTTTCGAGGCAGACCCAGCTGGCAATCATTTACAAGCTCGCGACCTAAAACCTCTTGCAACGATGCGAAACTGTTGCGACCGTCCTCCACGTAAACCACATGGAAGTTGGCAGTTAGAAGCCGCACGCCCATGAGCGCGTTGAAAAAACTGAGGTCGGAATGCTCAGAGCCGACGGCTAAGATCCCGGGCTTCTTCGAATGATCGTATAACACCGGCTCATTGGACATCGCCGCAAAGCCCATCGGCAAACCAATAGAGAGCCCGCAAGATGCGCCGTACAAAGGCCAGTTTATTCGAGCGTCGGTGTGCGAGACAACGTGCGCGATGCCACCAGCATCGATACCAATCGGAAGCGTAGATGTCCACGCGCTAAACTGATCGCACTTTGGCGTAATCAGAGCAGAGCGGGACGCAAGCTTGTCTTTGGCTGCTGTTTGCCAATTCTTGAGCTGCTTGTCGTCCCCAGCGACATGCGGTGCGATCGAGTAGTAAAAACTCATCTCGAAGAGGCTGTTTTCCGATGTCGAAATCATGCGATTAGCTCTGCGGCGGGTTTCCAAAGGCGTCTTCGCCGCGCGTTGCCGGACGGCGTTCTTGTCTCCTATCCGGCAGTGCACGCTAAGCGATGTGGCACACTCCATGGTCAGCAGATCTATCAACCAACCGTATCGAAGCTTGGCAGGCAGGCTTGATACCACTTGCACAGAGACTCTCGAACCATCTACAACTAAAAACTGTTTGCCGTTTTCGACCATCACATCTGGCATAGTTGATGCTCGCATCAACTCAACCGGCTCCTCTCTAAGTCCGGATGGATACGAGAGACGCATACAAGAATGAATCAGCGTGCGTGTTTCCGCGCGCGTAAGAACTTCAGGCGACTGTTTCGCCTTACTCAGAATTTTCGAAACGCGCTTGACAAACCGGTCGAGCAGCGCAATCTGTTTTTCCCTAGAGGATTTTTGGGAAAGCTCTGCGCCTAAAATGAGGTAGAACGATTTGCGTGGAACCAGGCGCTGCTCACACACTCGACTAAACCACTTGCGCGTATAGTCCGCGTACCACTCGAGATAAGCGTTGCCCTGGGCGTCGAGGTCCAGGACGTTTTCGCAGTGCTCACCTAAATCTAATGGTCGATTAATCGCCAGTAACTGTAGTGAGGTCTTCTCGCTCAGGCAATCGAGAATCGCACCGAACATGTCGTCGACGGCGGTGAAACCCCGTTGATCCGGAGGGATGGTGAACCCGGTCAAACGTATGATCCTGCGCAACGACCCATCCACAAGCTCTATGAGTCCAGCATCTTCATCGGCACCGGGAATAGAACGGATCTGTGGAAGCGCATCGTGCGCGGTTTCCGGCGGTTTCAAGTTCGGACGATGTATGGAATCGAAGACGAACAGTTTGCGGGCTGAAGGCATACTTGTGCTCCGGTCATTACTTGAAAGCATTATGCCCGATCTCGCCGGAGTTCGCTTGTCGTTGTCTACGACTCGTAGACGGAATTCCGGAATTTCGTCTACGAGCGATAGCCAAGCGCAGGGACAGGCAAGAGGCAAAATGTCCATAAGCTGCTGTCAGCCGGACTTTTGCCAAGTTCGTTTTCACGGCGCCATATAGTAAAAAATCTCAACTTACCCATAAGCCGCTGTCAGCCGGACTTTTGCCAAATTCGGCTTCACGGAGGTATATAGTAGCAATTCTCAATTTGCTCAACAGCTGCTGTCAGCCGGACATTTGCCAAGCTCGGCTTCACGAAGACATATAGTAGCCATTTTCAAAAAAAAACTGAAGCGGGGGGTTGGACCCGCTTCAGCTCTTGTTTCTAGCTGCGTTCGGAGCTTGGCTCCAGGACGTAGCCGACCACCAGCGCGGCGAGGAGGAGCACGACCATGGTCGGCATCGTCCACGTGCTTTTCCACAGCGGGATGGCGATAAACGCGAGTATCGTCCAGCCCACCATCAGCGCTTCGATGGGACGGACGTTGAGACGCGAGAAGAGTTTCATTAGAAGCCCTTGATGTTGCGGCACCATCGGCGGTACCGCGGGTGAAGGGAACTACTGCGACAGAAAGAAACCGGCAACGCGAACACGTTCAACAAACGCTGTCCGAGAGGAACTCGGCAAGCCGAGTTCAAGTCGAATGGAGTTTGTCGCAACGCGTTCGCGCGGCTCGGTTTGTTTACTTGACGAGCAGTGCTTCGAGACGGTCGGACTGACCGTTGAAGCGGTTGATGTCAACGTTCCCGGTGATGCCGGCGACCGAGCCGTTCTCCGTGAACTGCCAGAACGTCCAGAAGTCCCACGGCTTGGGGACGCGCGGACGCGAGGCGGAGGTGTAGTGCGCCAGCCAGAGCGGGTAGTCTTTGAGGCGCGGATCGTTCTTCAGAACGTCGTCGACGAACGACGGGCTCGCGTAAACGATCGGATTGATGTTGTCACCGAGCTTGGCGCGGATGCCATCGATGAAGCCGACGATCAGGTCAACGCTCTGCTTGCCGCTGAGACGCGACCAGTCGCTCGGAACCTCGGTGTCGATGACGGGCGGCAGGTCGCCGGTCGGCACGCTTCCGAGGGTGCGCGCGAAATTGTCGATCTGCGACTGCAGATTGATGCGCGGGCGGAAGAAGTGGTAAGCACCGGTTTTGATGCCGACGCCGCGCGCTTCGCTGAGATTTTCCTTGAAGCGTTTGTCGACGAAAGTGGCACCTTCCGTGGCTTTGATGAAAGCGAATTCGACGCCGGCTTGCTTGACGCGAGCCCAGTCGATGTCACCGTTGTGATGACTGACGTCGATTCCCCATGGTGCTGCCAGTGATACCACGCTCTGCGAACCTTCAGACTCAGCGGTCCAGGCGATGCCCTTCTTGGGTCCCTCACCTTTCCCATTGTGTCGGTGATTCGCCAGCTTTGTCAAAGGCGACGAAGATTTCTTGGCCATGTGGCTCTTCCTTGTTCGTTCCTGCGTCGCGCTGTGTGTGCCGGTTAGCTGAAAGCTGAACGGCGATGAACAGCAGCGTCTGTCCGAGTGTCACGCATCAGATGCGGTTAAGCCGGACGTCACGCGAGCGACGAGTTAAATTCGGGGCGAAGTGGGGTTAATCGAAGAAAACAGTTAGAGTCCTTGAGGCAAGGAATGGAAAAAGGCATCAGAACTCTGTCTAACCCCGACGTATAGCTTCAAGTGTTTTAGTTCTTAGTGAGTAAAATCTTTTGATATTTATGGCTCCCAAACAGGCACTAACAGACGCCGCCAGGCTTGAACCGATGTAGATTCCGCGGGTCCGAAGCTGCTGAGGCTTTGCGGCTAGCACAACTGAGTCATGTCATTCACACAGTTGTCAAACGCGCTTCTCCATTTGCTGCGAACACACTGCCACCGCAAGCGGTTCACGCGCTTGCGCTAGCCATTGCCGGCAGCTGATCAGAAGTTTATTGTTCCGCCGCCTGGCTCAAACATTCGCAATGCACCAGCGAACCCACGAGGATAAATTGCTTCCAGATGCTGACATCCATGAGCAGCGGCAGGCTGTAAAGGTTTCTTATCAAAGAGCAAGACTGTAGCTTTAGGTTCGATATTTTCTTCAAACCAAAACAAGTCTCTTCAAGAACATCACACTCAGCCCGGTAGTCTAAGCGCATTTACACACGGTTTCTTGACCGCATGAGGCGACCAACATGAAAACGGCGCGTTGCTGCTTCATGGTGGCGTCTGCTTGCGGTCTTCTTGGCCGAGCGCTTACCAATCCCTCGATTTGTTTCGAGTGAAGACTACAGGCAAAACCCGAAGGTGCCTTATGGCAGGTAACGACACAATCTACTGCCAAAAATCTAGCTTTACTGATACGGACTGGGAAAAGATCTATGAGGTCGCTTTCCGTCCCGATCAGCGAACCCCGCTTAATCAGCTCCACGACGGTCTCCGGAGTGGGCAGATGTTTCTTCACAGAAGCTCGAACAACGACGGGCTTCTCTGTTTTTCTGTCACGAACATTCTTCCAACCGTCGCACTGCTGGCTTATCTCGCCACGGACCCGAGCAAACGATCGAGCGGTATTGGTTCGAAACATATGAAGTCTTTGATCGCTCAAATCAAGGCTGAAAACCCGAACCTGCTCGGCATGTTCGCGGAAATCGAATCGACGCGAGAAAAGGGCATCAGCGAGGACGAGAAGAAGCATCGGCGGCGCCGACTGCAGTTCTACCAGCGTCTCGGCTTCAAGCGCTACAAGTCGGTGTACACGATACCGAGCTATGACACCACTGTTCCGGATGAAGAGGGCGAGCTGATCTGGCTCGAGTTCAGCGCCGGCAGTATTGGATGCGACAAGCTGGCGGAGGTGATCAAGGAAATCTACGTCAAGGCGTATCTGCTGAAGGAAGACGACATTCGTGTCACGAATGTCCCTGTGCTGGCAGGCGATGCCGCGTGCTCGATTGCGGACGACCTGAGCGCCGATAATGCGTCGGTTAGCTCGACAGTCGCTCCAGCGGCGGAAGTCGTCGCTACGGACGCGCCAGCAGCCGATACGGCGCCGTCGACCGCGGATGCAAAAAACTGAGCATTTACAAACCAATGAAACCGCGTCGCGGTTCTTCGTTGTTTTGACGCGCCCAGTCAGGTCAACGGCAGGCGGTGGATGTGATTTTGTCGCACTAGGGAAACCGAGTGCCACAGTCCATCTGCCGCTTGCCGTCTCAAAAACCCGTCTACTACTCCATGTCCAATGCTCAATGCAACAGCGATGCCAGTTTCGAGGGCTCTTCCCAAAAGCTTGTTCGTGTTTGGCGGTCTGGCGTAGACGGAATTCCGAAAAACCGTCTATCCAGCAGCGACAAAAGCTTGGTTTTGATGAGTGCCTACCGGTAGGAAGTCCTTGCGATCCGGTCTACAAGAGCCTTTGGACGATTTGTAGTTATACCAAGACATATAGTAGTGTGCTTGACGGTCTGGCGTAGACGGAATTCCGAAAAACCGTCTATCCAGCAGCGACAAAAGCTTGGTTTTGATGAGTGCCTACCGGTAGGAAGTCCTTGCGATCCGGTCTACAAGAGCCTTTGGACGATTTGTAGTTATACCAAGACATATAGTAGTGTGCTTGACGGTCTGGCGTAGACGGAATTCGCTGAAACCGTCTATGCAGGAGCGACAAAAGCCTGGTTTTGATGAGGGCCTACCTGTAGGAAGTCCTTGCAAGCCCGTCTACGAGGGACTTTGGGGACTTTAAGGCATACCAAGGCATATAGTAGGCAGATTCTCCAGGGGGTGGCTAGCGCCACCACTCCCAACTGCCCTTGCGGTGCGGGCGTTTGAATCGAAGATCTCCTCGTCGCAGCTGGTTCATTTCCAGGGAGATGGGGCGCGTTGCGGTTTTGCGTTGGCGCGATTGTGAGGAGTGATCCGAAGAAATTTCCGGTTTGGGCTTTGGAGTGCGACGTTTAGGTTTTTCAGGGGATGGCGCCGGTTCGCACGAGCAGGACGTTTCCACACAACAAGACTGCCCTTTCGCAGCCAGGCTCATACACTGCCATACGCACTTCGAAAACTGCCAGAGAAACTTCGCTATCGCCGAAACGACCGCAACAAGCGTCTTGTATAACAGCACACAGGCGTTCTGCACAAGCTCGATATACAATTTGACGAACATGTCCGGCTTCGCATCACACATCAAACCGAGAATGAGCATGACGAAGATGGGCAGCAAAAGCGGCGATAGAACGTTCACAAGAAACCAATCCATAATTGAAACCTCGCATGGGTTGTGCGACCGAAGTCGTCGAATTTGAGTTTGAAGTTGCCGCAGCAAGGGGTTAAACAGTGGATTTGGACGAAACAGTTCTCCTTGCAATCAGGTGAAGCGAGATGGTTTCACCGTAGAACTTGCGATCGGCTTGAGGCAACGCGTTCTCAGCCACTCCTTGTCTTAGATAAACAGTCGCGATTCCTGCTACAGCAGGCGGTTTTGATTTCAGAAAAGAAAATTACCCGGTCAACTATCATCCACACGTTTAATGCGTAAACGTGCTGTTTTGCGCAAATAGTAGTTGTTTTGCAAAGTTATCGCGAATTGAGAAAGCGCCGAACCAGTCTGCTATCTTTAATCAGTGCTCACTGGAGAACCTTCGATGTCGCCCGGCGGAATTGTTCTGCGAATTTTGATCCTGGTGGTCGCATTCTGCGTGCTTATCGCCGTTCTTGCGTTTGCGTTGAAGGTCGTCTTCATGCTCGCCGCGATAATCGGCATCGTACTTTGCGTAGGTGCATCGTTTCTGGTTTTTCGCCATTTGTTTCTCCCGGGAAGCAAGGCGAAGAACGAATCCGGATTGCGCGAAACCAGGCTCTGGAGCCAGGCTGGAGAAGTGCAACTATTCAAAGAAGAACCGAAGGTGCATCAATTGGTCGACAAATCCAGCGCCAACTTGCCGGCGAGACTCGTCACCGTTCCCTCGGATCAAGAAGTAACAGTGCTTCAGGAGAGCGATATCGCGATTCGGATCAAAATCAAGTCCGGTGAGTACAAGGGACGAATCGGCTGGGTAGACAAGGCGAATGTTACAGGCTACTCAGAAAAGTAGAACTCTTCCGCTCGATCATCCTCGCTAGCAGTCTTGCGAAATAGATGGCCCGCAAAACTATTCTGATATTGCAGGTAAACAGATGTTGCGCGATCCGGTAGATGCTTACGGTGTGGGCAAACCCGGGCTCCGCCAACCCCTGTCAAGCACCCCCAATCTCAAAACTTCGCAACATTCAAGGGTAAGTAGAGAATTATTTTAAACTGCTCTTGGCAACTAGATCTCTATGAGTTCTTTCTGGCAAAGTAGAAGTGCCTTTCACATGAGCTTTTTCGAGGAGTCACAACTTAAGACCCGCCTGAACGCTAATATTCAGGAGATCTGCCCGCGCCACATGGTGGTGAGGTGAGAACTAGTGAAAGGGACGCCACCGCAGATGGTGGCTCGTGCCGTCGACTCGGCTGAACAAGAACCGTCGTTATCCGCTTCCAGTATCCGCCCTCGCTGATGTAGACGCTCACTCGGCGCCTGCAACAGTTCGGCTGTTCGACTCCTCGAACGGAAACAGATCGCGACCATTGCTAACCTCAGAGGTAGCACTATGAACAAAATTCTGACAGCGCTCAGCGCTGGACTGTTTTTGCTTTGCGGCGTCTATCACGGCGCTTCCGCGCAGTCTCTGCCGGTTAAGAAGTTCGACATCGCTCCCATCACGAGCCAGTCGACTGCTCCTTCCGGCGTGATTTCACTTCCGACAGGGACCGAGGCTGAGCAAGCCATCTCTGTGCAACTGATCGCTGATACGACCGCAATCGAAGCCGGCAAGCCGTTTCGCATCGGCGCCGATTTCGCGCTGGCTCCCGGCTGGCACATCTACTACCAGAATCCCGGCGACACCGGCATGCCGACCAGCGTCGACATCAAGGTGCCCGCGGGCTACCAGGTGGTGAACATCGAGTGGGAGAAGCCGACGAAGTTCGAAGAGAACGGGTTCAAGACCTATGGCTACACGGACAAAACCGTCATCGCCATCACGGTTCTCCCGCCTGCCGACCTGAAACCGGGCGACACCGTCCAGTTCACCGCGGAGATTTCCTGGCTCGCCTGCAAGGACAGCTGCATCCCGGGCAACACCACGGGCAGTATCACGCTGCCGGTGGCTGCGAGCTCGACTGCGGCTCATCAAGACCGCTTCACAGCAGTCGGATTCACTGGCGACGTCGACTCGCTCGGCAGCGGCACCTCGGTGCTCGATCAAGATCTGAAACCGAACGGCGAGGGCAACGAACAGCACG
The DNA here is from genome assembly GCA_965228855.1 of Candidatus Obscuribacterales bacterium. GTDB lineage: Bacteria > Cyanobacteriota > Vampirovibrionia > Obscuribacterales > Obscuribacteraceae > JADYXR01. Next base: position 650,568 of record CBDDIJ010000002.1, read on the forward strand.
GCTTTCTGACCGCACTGCTGTTCGCCTTCATCGGCGGTATCATTCTGAACGCGATGCCCTGCGTCTTGCCGGTGATCTCGCTCAAGATCATGCGCTTCGTTCAAGAAGCAGGCGAGAGTCGCGCGAAAATCGTTCGCCTCGGGCTCGCCTATGCAGCGGGAACGGTTTCGACCTGCGTGTCACTGGCTATTGCGGTCATCGCCGCCAAGGCTCTCGGCTACAGCGTCGGCTGGGGCTTCCAGTTCCAGGAACCGATGTTCCTCGTCGGCATGGCGACGCTCCTGACAGTCATGTCGCTCGGTTTGTTCGGCGTATTCTTCGTGCAGGTAAACAGCGGCAACCAGCTCGATAAGCTGGCCAATCGCAAGGGTCTTGCCGGCGCGTTCTTCACCGGAGTCGTGGCAACTATCCTCTCGACGCCTTGCACGGCGCCGTTCCTCGGAAGTGCAATCGGCTTCGCGTTTGCCGCTCCCTGGTACTCGATCATCGCGATCTTCTTCGCGGTCGGCGCCGGACTGGCTTTCCCGTACGTGCTTCTCTGCCTCAATCCCGCCTGGATGAAGATTCTTCCGAAGCCGGGCGTCTGGATGGAGCACTTCAAGGAAGCGATGGGCTTCGTGCTGCTCGGCAGCGTGATCTGGCTGCTGTACGTTCTCGGTCGCCAGACTGGTCCGGACGGCGTCGCCGGCACCGTTGGCTTCCTCCTGGCTGCGTCATTCGGCACCTGGCTCTACAACAAGCTCTGCGGCTTCGACGCTTCCAGGCTCAAGAAGGTGACACTGGCTGTGGTGGCGCTCGCGATCGCCGGCAGCACAATGTATTTCCTGACCTGGCCGTCGGTAAAGGGAACAAACTGGTCGGCACTGGCCTCGGGACCCACAGTGGCGAACGGCGTGACCTGGGAAAAGTTTTCCAAGGAAGCCGTCGACAAACACCTCAAGGACGGCAAGGTCGTATTCCTCGACTTCACAGCCGAGTGGTGCCAGACCTGCAAGTTCAACGAGGCAACGGTGCTCGCCAGCGACACCGTAACCGATGCGTTCAAGAACAAGGGCGTCGCGACCCTGAAAGCGGACTGGACGACCAGCGATCCCGAGATCACGCAACTGCTCGCCAAGTTCGGCCGGGCAGGCGTGCCACTGTATGTGGTGATGAGTCCGCACCGCCCAACCGCGCCAACGGTTTTGCCCACGCTCCTCACAAAGGAGATGGTGCTCGAAGCGCTCGAGAATGCTTCACGCCCGTAGTTACGGCGTGAACGCAACACACGAACTTAGTGCGAAATCGTGAAGGCAAAAGCCTCACGAGAACAACCGACAGAGCAGCGAACGTAAGCGTAGCAAACCTGGCAAGGTAACTTCGCCAGCTGCGCTTATCTCGCGCTCGTGTCATAACGATATGGTCAACAGCTATGAAAAGCCTGAAAGTCCTCGCAACTCTGTGCGCATCGGCAGCCGTCGTGGTTGCCGTGATCGCGCTGTCGCCCGCAGTTTCCACCGCCCAGACCATCCAGGGTCAGGTGCAGGCAGTCGAAAAGGTCGAGATCAAAGAGCTCGACACCAACACCTTCGACACGGAACTGCAGAACTCCACAATCCCCGTGCTCGTCGACTTCACGGCGGCGTGGTGCGGTCCCTGCCAGCAGCTCAAGCCGAAGCTCGAAGCTCTGGCGCAGGAGTTCAAGGGCAAGGTGCTCTTCACGAAGGTGGAGCACACCCGCAACCCGAGCCTGGTCATGAAGAACGGCATTCGCGCCTTCCCGACGGTGAAGATCTACGCTCCCGGCGGCAAGGAGATGTCGATTTCGGTCGGCAACGTCTCCCTGAACGATCTGCGCAAGTGGATCCAGGAGCAGGTCGACGCGAACGACAAGGCGCAGTCGGCTCAGCCGCTGATTCAGAAGCCGTAAGCGGCTTCCCTCGCGCTTAGACTCAAATCCTCGTTGGCTCGGTCGAGCAGTCTCGCCTACGGTGCGACGCTGACTCGACCAATCGCCAGGGATGGCTATGCCAGAGGTGTCGAAGGGTGTTCACGGATGAACACCCTTCGATTCAACAGCCTGTCTACTATATGATTCCATAACCTTCGTTTGACTCCGATGCTGACTGGACGGGGATTCGCGGATGAACCACCAGTGTTAAACCTGTGCAGCGGGAAGCCGTGTCTATGATGTGATGACGGAATTCGCAAAAACTGTCGCTCCTAGACTGACAGGGCGAGAGCTAGACCCGGTCTGTCAATGAGTCAGCGACGGAATTCGCTGAAACCGTCGCTCCTGGATTGACAGAGGACCTGATTCGCAAACTGACATCGGAATCTGATTCGCAAACCGCGCTAGATGTGGACAGGCACCACCCTTGACAAATCACCACTCAACCGAACCCCCAGCACGAGGTTTCCAAGCAGCGCACACCACCAATAACCAATTCGAAACTTTCGAGAACTAATAACTGTTTTCGTTTGTTGACAAGATGTCGCTCCGTTAGCGCAAACGCTACGCGCCCAGTGGTCAAGAGCTCCCGGGCATACAGTCTTTCTACAAAAGAGAAATGGAGTTTTAGCCGGATAGAGATGAGATCTCTCAACACTTTTTGCTAGATAGAAAGCCTTCACCTCCCATTCGTGATCAGGCACACTCGTCAGCTTCGTTCTTTCATCTACGCACGGAAATTCAGTTCCAACTCGGTCTGCATTGACTGGAGTGGCGGCAACCATTTGCAGCAATTCGCACGGCGAGCGGCTCGAACGGTTTTGACGCAAAGTGAACTTGACTCTGTACGCGCTGGGGACGTCGAAGCACAGTCAACGAGTATGGGCTCTGCAAGGCACTCTTGCGAGTTTGAAGAAAGCACTACGCATACCTTGCACCGGAGGGTCGATTTTCAGATCTCTGGTCAGGACTTCCACCCTCTCCCCTTCATGCAAGAACCACACTGTCCATATAGGGACATAGACCATGAAAAAATTCCTCGAATTTTTCGTGAGCCTGTGGCAGAGCATGCTCTTCCGCAAGACTCTCATTAACTTCGGCTTCTTTTTCGCGGCGCTCGCTGCATTCTCTTTCCTCACCAGCAACCACATCATCACGCGTACTCCCGAGCGCGTCGTTCCCGCTGAATACGGCGTTCTCGCCGTTCAGAACAAGACGATGCCGGCCGTCGACCTCGAACAGTCGTTGAGGTCCGGCGCTCAGGACATCGAAGGGCTCGTGTTCTTCGACGGCATCAAGAGCGTTGTGGTGCTCGGAAAGGGTTTCGAAAAGGACCGAATTGTTCTTCAGGCGGACACCGATGAAATGCACAAACTGGCTCAGGCCAAGGGTGTGCAGATCGTCGAGAAACCATCCGCGCTCGAAGATGGCACCCTGCTTCCAGGCTGGTACCCCGTTGCAATCGTCGGCTTCATCGTCTGGTTCGCCTGGCTGATGTTCGCTCGACGCGAGAACAAGGAGGAGCCGAGCCGTTTCCGAGTGATCGTCGAGACCACTCCGCGCGTGATCGATGATATCGTCCACGCCACCAAGATGAAGAAGACGAAGTTCTTCACCATCCTGTTCACCAGCCTCGTGCTGCTGAACGCCGGGCTCTTCTTCACGCGCATGTATCACGACAACAATCAGCTGGCATTGCCGCCGGAGATCTCGTCGGTGACGCGCGTGCAGCCCTGGCAGGCGACTCGACACCTCGACAGCCACGCCGGTGAGTTTCAGCGCGTCACCATTGTGACTGAACTGAACACCGCGTACGTCATAATCAACACTGCGACTCCGCCTGCCGGTATGAAGTCGGACGACCTCGCCGAAGGCAAGACCTTCCCGGTCGAGCGCACCGTCATCTTCGCGCAGAACGCGCAGGGCAAGGCGGATTTCGACGCATTCGTCGCCAAGCTCACCGAGAAGAAGGTTGAAACCAAAACGGTTTCCGCAGTTCTGAACACGAGCTACATCGACACCATCACGCCGATGGGCCGCAACATCATGCTCGGGCTCACGCTGCTTACGCTGGTCGTCGGCGTCGTGATGCTGCATGGCTGGCAGGAGTGGCAGCAGGCTGAAGGCGGTCCGAAGCCCTCGACGTCCAACCGCATGGCTGGTGCCGGCGGTCGTGCCTACGCTGTCAACGGCGAAGTCGAAGTGCGCGACGAAGATCGCAAAACGTTTGAAGACGTCGCAGGCTGCCAGGAAGCAATCGACGAGCTGCGCGTCGTCGAGAAGAAGATCCGCCGTCCGCGGCTCTACAAGGTCTTCGGCGCTCCGGTCCCGTCCGGTGTGCTGCTGTACGGTCCTCCGGGTACCGGTAAGACCCTGCTCGCCCGTGCGCTCGCAGGCGAGATCGGCGGACACTTCGAAGCCATGTCCGGCTCGCAGTTCGTCGAAATGTACGTCGGCGTCGGCGCCAAGCGCGTTCGCGAAGCTTATGCTCGCGCCCGCACTGCCGCGCGCCGCACTGGTCGCATCTCGATCGTCTTCATCGACGAAATCGATGCGATCGCCAAGAAGCGCGGCCAGGGCGAAAGCGGTGGCGACAAGGAATACGAGCAGACGCTCAACGAGCTGCTCGTCCAGATGAACGGTTTCGGCAACCACGGTCTCGTTTTGACCATGGCTGCGACCAACCGCCTGGACATCCTCGACGACGCCATCCTGCGTCCGGGCCGTTTCGACATCAAGGTCAAGGTGCCGAAGCCCGACAAGAAGGGTCGCGCTCAGATCTATGGCGTCTACCTGAAGAAGCTCAAGGTCGTCACCCCTGACGGCACGCCGGAAGAGAAGGCAGCGGCTCACGCCAAGCTGCTCGACGACCTGGCTCGCCGCTCGCACGACTTCTCCGGTGCCGAGATCGAAGGTGCCATCAAGAATGGTGCCACCATCGCCGTCGAACGTCAGTTCGGTAACGTTACCGAAGACATCACCGACGAGCAGATGGAAGAATATCAGCAGATGGCCATCATCACGATGGACGACCTGAACCTCGGCGTCGACAAGATGGCATACGGCACTCAGATTCGCTCGCGCGTGCGCACCGACAAGGAGCGCTGGGCGACCGCGGTTCACGAGATCGGCCACGCCACCATCCCGACCGTTCTCGGCGGCGACCCGGTCAACCGTATCACGATCGTGATGACGGACAAGGCTCTGGGTCTGATGGACAGCTCGCCTGAAGAAGGTGAGCGTTACGACTGGACCGACAAGCAGTTCGAAGTCCGCCTGCAGATGATGCTCGCGGGTCGCGCTGCCGAAAAGATCCTGCTCGGCAAGATCTCCACCGGCGCCAGCAACGACTTCGAACGGACGAGCCAGCTCGCCCGTCAGATGGTCGGCGCCTACGGCATGTCGAAGGAATTCGGCGTGAAGTCGCTCCCGCTTGACCAGCATGGCTTCCCGATCTCCAAGGTTGGTGAGATTCTGCTCGACAAGTTCAACGTCGCCTGGGGCAAGATCGTCGACGACGCGGAAGCGGCGTGCGACAAGGTGATCGAAGCCCATCGCGTTCAGATCGAAGCCGCCGCCAAGGCCCTCTACGACGAGGAAACCCTGACCGGCGACGAGTTCCGTCGGATCTGGAAGGCTTCCGCTCCCAAGGCTGAAGCCGGAAGCGGCGACAACCAGGAGGGCGGCGACGGGCACACTGCGACGAACGATAAGGGGAACTGACTATGCCGACCTTCCGAAAAATTCTGCAGCTCCAGCTGCCCAAGCCTGGTGAACCGCTCTGTAGCGGTCTGGAGTTCACGACCGAGCGCGGTCAGCACCTCTACTTGAGTCACTACCACACGGTGGTGACGGTCAAGAACGTGCGGCCGCGCGGCTGGTTCGGCAGTGCCACGCTTGCGCTCGATTGCACCGTAACCATCAACGGACGTCAGTACGAAACGCAGCAGTTCGACATCGGACCGGACGACCTGGGCAAGACCCTGTTCTGCGCCGGCTTCCCGTGCCTGACGATTACCGGTCTGGATCCGGACCGCGGCGAAATCACAATCACGCAGTCGGAGATCGTGGAATCCTGCGATCCCGAGAGCTGCCCCTGGACCGACTAACTTCAACGCGCTGGCATCACCTAACCGTGGTGCCAGCGCTTTTTTTTGAGCAGAACCTCTACTATCGAACGTACGAGCCCATCCGTTCAAACGAGTCCAGGCATGGCGCTTCCAAAGCACACCGTCAAACTGCAACGAGTTTTGTCTACGGTACGATGACGGATCTTGTGGATTCCGTCATCATACCGTAGACAAATTCGGTTTTCTCAAACCAACGAGAACGTTCGTTTAGCTCGAAACCATTGCCCTGTCTCGAACTGAGCCACGAAGAAGCGTATTATCTCTTATAGTAGTAAATTTTGAAAAAAAAGACGCGTAGCTGTGCGGCGATGATGCACACACAGCTACGCGTCGAAGTTCTTACTTCAGCCAGGCTTCGTACTTGCCGTTGAGGCGTTGCAGGTACGAGCGCAGGTCGTTGCGATTGATCGCATAGACAGGAACACCGGACGACCCGCCGTGCATCGGCGAGCCGCCGGTGACAACGACGATGTCGTAGCAGTGACCGATGTCGCTCATGTGCCGAACGATGTGCGTGACCAGCTCATGCTCGTCGGCGGGAAGCGCATCCGGCTCGTCGAGCATCTTGTAGAGCGAGACGGACGTGATGCCGTCCTTGCCGGCCAGACGGTCGTAGTTGCGAGTCAGATACAGCACCACCTGCGGTGCCATTTCGATCTGACGACGCACGCTCGGCGCCACGATCTTCTGACCGTACCACCACGAGAACAGGCCGGTCGGCAGCGAGAAGAGCAGCGAGCCGAAGACCATCAGGCTCGACGGGGTCAGAACGACGCCCAGTACGAAGCTGATGACGAGCGCCACGATGGAGGCGTTCTTGACGCCTTTCGGGCCAGTGTGCCGAGCGAACTCAGCGCACACAAAACCAATGATCACAGCCTGGATAGCCGCGATCACCAAGAGAATGTTGGTATCGAGGATCATCTTTCTAATACCTCTTGAGGGTTTCGGGTTAGACTGACCCCGAAGAAGGCTACTGCAACTGTGCCGCGCAGCCTGTCTCCGGGTTCCAATCACTTTTCTTGACTGACGCTATTGACCCGAGTGTCGCGGTTGAAGTTTTCAAACCACGACTCGCGTCTTCACGACCGGCGATTGCGCGCGATCGTTTTCGCGTACCACAGACCGCTGTCCTTGACGGTACGGTTGAGCGTGCTGCGGTCCACGTGAATGAGTCCGAAGGTCTTGGCGAAGCCCAGCGGCCATTCGAGGTTGTCCATCAAGCTCCAGGCGAAGTAACCGCGCACGTCCGCACCACCCTTGATGGCACGCGCGACAGCGCCGATGTGTTCGTCCAGATACTTGATGCGGTGACGGTCGGCAACGCGACCGCCGGAAAGCGTGTCGTCGAGCGCGGCGCCGTTCTCCGTGATGTACACGGGCGGCATCTCGTACTCGCGCTCGAGGTCGATGAGCATCTTCGTGAACGAATCCGGAACCATCTCCCAACCCATCTGGGTACGGGGCACGTTCGGGGTCTCCACGATATCGCCCTTCTCGTTGACGAGGAAGCGCGTGTAGTAATTGATGCCGAGGAAGTCGAGCTTCTGAGCGATCAAGCTCATGTCGAGCGGACGGACGGGGTTGCCGCTGTCCGAGCGCGAGAGCGCGTCGTGCACGAGGTCCGGATAGTTGCCCTTCAGCATGGCATCGAGATACCACGAATAGCTGAGCGTCCAGCGGTCGCGTGCAGCCGCGCACTGCTTCTCGTTCTGCGGATCGACAGGATCGATCGGCACGAGGTTGAGCACGATACCGCATTCGATGTCACTGCGCGCCGCACGCATCGCCTGCGTCCCGAGCGCGTGCCCGAGCAGGAGATGGTGACCGACACGGTGACCGGAGCGAGGGAGGTTCATCCCGGGCGCCATGCCATCGCTGATGTAGCCGGCGATGATCACTTCCGGCTCGTTGAGCGTCGCCCACTTCTTGACGCGGTCGCCAAGCCGCCTGACCATAAGCGCCGAGTAATCGGCGAAGGCAAGTGCGGTTTCACGATGGAACCACCCGTGATACCGCTTCTGCAGCATCAAAGGCAAGTCCCAGTGATAGAGGGTGACATACGGGTCGATACCGGCTTCGAGAAGCTCGTCGACGAGCCGGTCGTAGAAGTCGAGACCGGTTTCGTTGACCTTGCCCTCGCCATTCGGCATGACACGCGGCCAGCTGATCGAGAAGCGATAGGCATCCAAGCCCATCGCCTTCATCAAGCCGACGTCCTCGCGATAGCGGTTGTAGTGGTCGCAGGTCACGTCGCCGAGATCATACGACCTTCTCGGATTGCGGAGAAACGGCTCCCAGATCGACTCTCCGCGACCGCCTTCGAATGCCGCGCCCTCGACCTGATAGGCAGAGGTGGAGGCACCGAAGACAAAACCTTGTGGCAGCTTGTAGTCCCTGGCGCGCGGAAGATGCAGCGCCGGCTGCCGACTGTTTCGGTTTTTCATCATACTGTCCTTGAACACAGACGTTTGTAAAACTGCAAGCGGAGCCGATCAGAATCGACCGGCTGCGCGTTTCTCTGACAGCTATCGGCGCACAGGAGACCAATTCCTGCGCGCCGACAGAAGCGCTGAGCGGCTCGAGCGCTATATCGTGACGGACTGAGCTGCGTGGAACTGAGGGTTCGCGAGCAGGCAAGGCGACAAGCTTAAGACCAGCGCAGGTCTCAAGCAGTACCTCTGCTCACGACTACTTTTTGTCCAGCCAGCCACCCTTGAAACCAGCCTTCTTCAGACCGGCGCGAAGGTAATCGCATTTGCGCATCACGGACCAGATGAGGTCGGAGCGATAGTTCTCAATCAATATGACCGGCGGTCCCTGGTCGATACCGAGGCGATGCTGGCAGACCCAACCGCTCGCGGCAGGCTGGCGAAAATCGCCACCGGCAGCGGGACGCGTGAAGGTCGGGTTGAAGGAGTCGGTGAAACCACCGGCATCCTTGAACAGCTCCGGTCGCTTAGCGAGCCAGTAGCGCATCGTGGGGATGACGATCTCGGGGACATAAGCGATCGACGAGAGCGCCGCGGTCGGCGCAATGGTGCCGTCGTCAAAGCCAGTCGGACAGCCGCGTTCCGAGTAGCCCCGGAACTCGCGCATGATGCCGTCGACTTCCTTCTTCGCGTCGCCCGGTCCATCGCACGCGGTCAGCCCCCAGTCGAACCCGCCATAGCCGGCCCACTTGTGCGGATTTTCCTGCGCGTATTTGTAGTGAACCTGAGCCATGCGGCGCGCATTCTCAAAGAGGTCGAAACCGAACTTGCCGGTGACACCATCTTTGATACCACGGAAGTCAATCCAGCAGTGCGGGTATTGATAGCAGAACAGCGGCTCGCCAGGCATCTTGATGTACTCGACATCGTACGCCTTCACGGTCGCCGCGTTCGCCAGATACGCTTCCCAGGCGCCGTCGGGCGCGGGGTGCGTCGGCGAACCGAGAGCGAGCAGGTAGAGAATGGGAGCCTCGCTCATGCCGCGATAGACGTGCTCGATCTTGCCCGTTTCCGGCCACCAGCCATGCTGGACGAGCTTGTCTTCGCGGAAAAGCCAATCCCACTCGACGCGCCTGTAGAGCTTGTCGGCAAGATCGCGGATCTCCTGCTCATCGGCGCTGGAACCGCTGAAGTAACTGCGACTGAACAACACGCCCGCCATCAACAATGCGGTGTCGATGCTGCTCAGCTCGGAATTCCAGTAACGCTTCTTCGTGGCGCGCAGCCCCGTATCGGGCTCGAGGAAGTGGTAGAAGTAACCGTGGAAACCACTGGTCCCCTCAACTGCGTCGCCTTGTGGAGCCGACCACAACGTACGAAGAACCTTCAGCGTATAGGCGCTCGCATCCTTGCGTGTCACCCAGCCCCGCTTCACCGCGCTCGCGTAAGCAGTCAGCGAGAAGCCGACCGCGGCAATGCTGGCGGGAGCGGACGGATCATCGCGATCGAGAACCAGTCCCGTCTTCGGGTCCTGGTTGATCACGAAGTATTGGAATTGCGCCTTGCCCACCCGGTTGAGCAACCGAGCATGGGAGCGCAAGTTAATCGGAGGGGAAAGGATTCCGTCACCGGAAGTTCCCTTCTTCTGTGTTTTCTCCTTCATGGGGGTGGTGTCCTGTTCTGGCTTGCTTGGAGCAGCAAGGCAATAGCTAAGTTGAGCACCCGACAGATTCGCGCCCGCCACAATAGCGAGCGCGAGATTCAGGTACCGATTGACTCGAAATAAACTATTCATTGCTGTACTCTGTCGCTGAAACAAGCCGCCAACCGCCGCCAGGCATGAGCTCGAGCACCGTATCATGGTACGAAATCAGTGCCTGATGGTGAGCCACCGACACGATTGTGGCACCGGTCGCGGCGACCAGGTCATACATCTTAGCTTCGGTCGCGTCGTCCAGCGAACTCGTTGCTTCGTCGAGCAGGACGAGTTTCGGGTTGGCGAGCAGCATGCGCGCGAAGGCGACACGCTGGCGCTCACCCGGCGACATCACATCGCTCCAAGTCCGAATCGAATCGAGTCCGCCGACATTCTTCACGAGCTCGCCAAGACTGACGATGTTTAGCACGGACAGAATGCGGGCGTCGTCGATACCGGCTTCCTGAGCCGACCTCGGATATGTGATCTGGTCGCGCAGAGTACCAAGCGGCATGTAGGTTTCTTGAGGGAGAACCATCATGTCGCTCAGGTCAGGGCGCTGAATCTCGCCCGTACCCGCCGTCCACAAGCCTGCGAAGGCGCGGACCAACGAGGATTTGCCGACGCCGCTAGGTCCCGCGACAATCATCCGCCCGCCAGGCTTCGTTTCGAAGTGGAGGTCGCGAACGAGAGTGCGAGCGCCGTCCGGCGTGTTCAGTGTCAACCCCTTCGCCGTGAGCGCCGGAGCAACCTGCGTGATGATTTCGCCAGGTCCCTTCTCGTCCCCCTTCTGTTCGATGGTTTCGAGAACGCCGATGAAATCGGACAATCGGCTGATGATAGCCGAGAGGCGAGCGAACGTTTGGAACTGCGCAATCACAACCGACAGCGCTCCGATGACGCGCCCGAAAGCGCCGGCAGCCTGCACCATCATACCGAGCTCGATCTGCCCCGACAGGTAGAGGGGGGCTGAGACCAGCGACGGCACGATCAGCAGACTGTAGTCATAGGAGACTTTGAACAGCGTGAGGTTCCGCTGCCAACTAACTATCGAACTGAGGTTGCGCAGAAGCTTGGACAGACGGTGCTTGAGCCCGTTGCCTTCACGTTCGGCACCGTTGTACAGCCCAATCGCCTCTTTGTTGTCACGCAAGTAGACAAGGTTGTAGCGGAACTCCGCTTCTAGCTTCTGCTGCTCGTAGTGCATGCCGACAAGCCGTTTACCAAACAGCAGAGTGGCCACCGTACCGACGATCGAGTACGCGATTGCCACCAGCAGCAGTATCGGTGAAATCAGATACAGAATCGTCACGAAGGCAAAGAAGGCGAGCGCACTGTCGAGCAGCGCCATCGCTACAGTCAGTGCCTCCGTGCAGAAATACAGGACGTCTTGCTGGATGCGTTCGTCAGGATTGTCGACCTGGTCGGTCGTGATCTTGACGAAATTCCGGTTTTTCAGATATCGCTCCAGGATATTGGTCGTGAGCCAGCGGCGCCACGCCATCTCCAGTTGCGACTTCACCCAGCCAAACGAACCGACGACCGGCACGCTGCAAACCAGCACCACTGCGTACAGCATCAGGTTATGCCAGAACTGGTCGGCATCCTTGGTTTCGAGCGCATTGAAGACAGCACGCTCCGAGTAACTGATGCGGATGTTGATGTAGCTAATCAACAGCAGCATCGCGAGAAGAACAAGCAACCAGACCCATCCAATGGACGGCCGGCGCCAATAAGGCAAAACAACCCTCTTCAGGTTGTTCCACGCGAGTTTCGGTTTCATAAACCTGGTCCCTTAATTGTTGTTTTAAGTTAGGTCAGGAATACACGACCGCATTGCGGTCGTGAGCGGCTGGTCTCAATCGCAGAATCACTGCGCATGAAAACAGTCGCCACGGGAAGCCGCTTTGCGGTCAATCCTCGTGTTACAAACCGGCGCGAGCCCCTGCATGGCGTGTGCCGTGCGTTGAGAGTTAGCAATGCGTTGCTGAGCTGCTTGAGGGGCGTTCTTTGCGTCGGGAGAAATTAGTTACGCCAAATACTCAGATCTTTAATCATGAGATTCAAGTCTTAAACGCTTTTGAGATTATGCTTTTAAATTAACAGAACAGAAGAGACCACTAAATTTTAGAGGCCAGATAAGTGTTAGGCGCCCGACATTTGGCGCGCGAAGTGATAATGACTTTCAAGTCGAATAACGGCTTGAATACAGCAATTCAGCAGCAGACAGAGAGAAAGCCAAAGCATCTGAATTACTGCTATAGCACTCTAAAAAATATGAGTGGCATTGAAGAAAAAGCTGCACTAGCCAGGCCAATGTTATCTTGAAATAGCGCTTATCTCACAAAAACAACGACCGGAATCGGTTTCAACTTAAAAAAAATGCGAGAGCCTCGAGTAGGGCAAATTTCCTACCGAAAGACGGACGAAGGAGTCCGATAGCCGCGCCACAAATTACTCGAAGCTAGCGTTTTTCAAACAATCCGCTGTCCATTTTCAGGACAGGTGAGAAACAGCTTGCCGACAGGCGTTACCACATCATGTTTCAAACCTTAAAGCGCGATTGTAATGACCTGTTAAACATCACGGATCGTTGATCTGCAACCGGCAGATGATGATTATCACATTGCTTCTTCGCTATTCTCTCGAGCTTTCTTCCAGAAACACCACCTGCGGTACCATAATCCCTGAACCTCCACGCAGCCATGCTGTGCGGAATCTGCCGCAGTGGGACTCTCGACCGCAAGAGCGAAGATATGGCATCGCGTGTTCAAACGTAAGCCAAAAATCAGCATGGGAAGGAAAGCAAATCGCTTCGACTTCTCCCGATCAACCACGATTTAAAGAAGGAAACCATCGTTGGAAAACGCCACACTGATGTGGGGTGGCTTCGCTGCCATTGTTTCGATAATGCTCGCGCTCGACCTGGGCGTCTTCAACCGCAAGGCGCACGAACCCACCTTTCGCGAGTCGCTGTTCTGGAGCATAGTCTGGATCGGCATCGCAATCGCCTTCAACGCGGGCGTCTACTTCATGCTTGGCCCGCAAGCCGGCGTTGAATTCGCGACCGGCTATGTGATCGAGAAGGCGCTGTCCGTCGACAACATCTTCATCTTCGTGATGCTCTTCACGTACTTCCAGGTGCCGCTCATGTATCAGCACCGAGTGCTGTTCTGGGGCGTCATCGGTGCGATTATCATGCGCGGCATCCTGATCGCTGTCGGCGCTGCTCTGCTCGCCAAGTTCCACTGGATCATCTACGTCTTCGGCGCGCTACTGCTTTTCACCGGAGCCAAGATGGCATTCCAGAAACATGAGGAGAAGAATCCCGAGGACAACCCGGTGATTCGCTTCCTCCGTCGTTTCATCCCCGTTACGACAGATCAACACGGTCAGAAGTTTTTCGTTCGCCAGAAAGGTGCAGATGGTCGTCTCGCCACATTCGCCACGCCGCTCTTCATGGTGCTGGTGCTGGTCGAACTGTCCGATCTGGTCTTCGCAGTGGACTCGGTACCGGCAATCTTCGCGGTCACGACCGACCCATTCATAGTGCTGAGCAGCAACGTCTTCGCCATCCTTGGCTTGCGTTCGCTGTTCTTCCTGCTTGCCGGAATTGTGCACAAATTCCATCTGCTCAAGTTGGGTCTGTCGCTTATCTTGGTGTTCGTCGGCGCAAAGATGATGCTGCTCGACGTCTTCAAGATTCCGGTTCTGGCGTCACTGGCAGTGGTGGCAACCATCCTCGTCGGCTCGGTTGTTTTGTCTCTCGCCTTTCCGAAGAAGGACAGGCAATGAGCGGCAACAGCAGCGGCCTGTGGAGCTTTTCATTCGCGGGTTACTCACATGCGAAGTTGCAGGTTACTCACATACGAAGTTGCAGGTGACTCGTACCTCAATTCGCAACTGCCTCACGTGCAAAGTCGCGGCTAACTCGTACCTCAATTCGCGAATGACTCGCACACGAAGTCGCGCGCCTTGATTGGAACTGTCGCCGGGTGGAACTTTGTTTCCGCTCGGCGACGACCTTTTGTTTCTTCGCGGAAATACCGGAAGCGGTATTGTTCGTTCCACTCCCCATACCGCGCGACGTATGGCGCGGTGGGTCATACCGGGTGCGGTATCAAAACTAGTTCGCTTCATTACCGCACGCGGAATTGTTGATACTCGGCAGCTCGAAGCAAAATGCAACTTGCGATTTTCTCGGTCAATCAATTCCTACTGTTCTTTATAGTAATGTCAATCGAAGACCTAAACCACAAAAATCATCGATGCGGAATCGAGCGAGACACCATATCCGGTGCCTCGCTCGACGTTCGAAACGGCGCAGCTGTTCGCTCCCACTCCACAAAAGGCGGGGCAGGAGCGAACTTATTGGAAATCAGCCTTCGACTTCGAGAGCCCCTTCGGAAGCGAGCTTCTCGTAGAAGGGCTTGATGTCGTCCCGGAACGGGCGACGCTTCAGCATCTCGTTGAGAAGCCCGGGAAGCTGGCCTTCGTCCTCGGCGTAGGTGATGAGGTCGATCGCCATCTTGCGAAGCGGACCGTTCTCAACGATGACGGCGAGACGTTCTCCCGTCACCAGATGGCACACCATCTCGAGGTCGCTCTGGTTGAACGCGCCCGTGATGAGCTTGCCGAGGTCACGGAGCTGGTCGGCGTTCAGCTTGACGAGCGCTCGAACGACCTTGAACTCCTTGGGCGCCGAAACCGAAGCAGCGACAGGCGAGCCCTTGGCGGCGGCATTGGCGGCCTTCACCTCGGGGTCGGCGACGCTGCCCTTGACCGGCGTCCCGTCCTCGCCCCACGGCCACACCCACGGCTCGCGCGGACGGAAGAACGGCAGGAAGTGCGCCGCGACCAGTCCGAGAATCATGTTGCTCTGATTGGCGTCCTGAACGGCCATGACGAGGGGCGTCATCAGACGCTTGTCCCACGCCATGCGGAAGGCCGCATCGGCATTCTCGAGCACCGTCTTGTTCGGGTCGATGAGCTGGCGCAGCGCCGCGCCGAACTCGTTGTCGAAGTTTTCGGCGATGAAAGCATCGAATGCATCCACCGTCGCGAAGCACGACGCGATCTCCTTGATCACGACGACCTGGTCTTCAGGGCGAAGACCGATGCGGTCCTGCGGGTACTTCTTCAGCCAGTCGCTGCGCGGCTCGGCAGCAGCGGACTCGGCGGAAACAGCAGTCGAATTGTTCTGCTCAGACATTTTGGCTCCAGATATCTGGCAGGCTCGATGTGCAATCGAACCCAGTTGCGTTTACGTAGGGTTTGACCGTTCACTAAATGTGGGAACGTGGAATCGATATCCAAGGTGGCGCGAGTCATGGTCGTTTAGTCCACGCCGCGCACCACCTCTGATACCACAGCGAGACGACCCTACAAGTCAGTCGGAATCCCGGCTGGAATTTCCTCGTGGGCAGGGTCGACAAAATAGTTCGCGGGCAGCGAAATCCGGATGTTTTCCTCGGGCGTGAATTTCCGAGTCACACCGGTCTTGCGGTTGTACTCCGTCTCAAGGCTGCCGTCGGCGCGGTAACTGCGGACCACGCCATCGGATTCGACCTGCTGCGGAGTTTTGCCGTCGCCGTAAAACGTGATGAAGCGTGCCTTGCCGTTGTGCATGTCGGCAATTTGACGCAGTAACATCCCGTCCTTTTCGTCACCGGTACGCCAGATCTGCTTGCGCGTGATCTGCTCGTTCTTGTCAGCAAGCGCGACTTCCAGCGAGCGGTAGAAGCGGTTTGTGACGCGCACCTGTTCCACAGACCCATCCTCGCGCATGTACTGCGCGGTGACGATCATCGGCGTGTACTCCGCTTTGACTCGAACGTGCGCGCCATCTGGATAGAAACGCTCGAAGGTCGAACCGTAGCGATAGTTCTTATTGGTCGACCAGCGCGTTGACGGCAAGCCGTTTTCCGAGAAGGTCGTAAGAACCAACTTCGCATCCGGATATAGCCGTTTCTGCGACAGAAGCGTGCCGGTCGGGCGGAACTGTTCGTCGAAATAGACGGTCTTTTCAGCGTCAAGCTTGATCTGCTTGTGGCGCGAAACCGTTTTGCCGTCCTCGAAGAACCAGCTGGCGTCATAGTATTCGCGATTGACCTCGCGCCCAAGACGAGCGAGACTGCCGTCCGCGCGATAGAGCTCGTCGGACTTGTAGTGCTCGTCCGGAGACAACTCGGCGTGCAGTCGAAGCTGGCGATAGCCGTCCTCGGACGCCGGATAGAACTCCCGCCATTCCTTCACTTTGCCGTTTTCGTGGTAGGTCGCGTAAGCAGTGATGCCGTTGCGGTACTCCACTCGAGCCTTGACAGGCGTGACGCCGTCTTTGGCATAGTCGACATAGCGAACCTCATCGTCGCGGCCATCGCGCGGAAGCTCAAGCCGTTGCTCGGTCTTCGACGGATAGCTGGGCAGATCGGTTTCGTCCTTGCAGCCGGAAAGCAGCGCGAGGACGGGAAGGAGAGCGAGAAGAATTAAGCGTGGTTTCAAACTCATGGCATAGTACCTCTATGCTCGTATTCATGCGGTCAGCGCATGTGGTGGGTTTACAGCGCCCAAGGCGCTACCTAGTCAGCAACAACTCGTCCGCCGTCACCGTCCGAACCCTCTTTCCAGCGCGAACCACACAACACCTGTCACCAGGAGCGAAATGTATTCGAGACTGTTTGGAAGGAGGCTTTTCGGAGGTTTTTGCGAAAGAGAAGAACTGAGCTATGCCTTACTGGTATCAGGTATAAAACTGGTTTCAAAGACCTGTTATAAAAACCACGACTAAATACATAACTTCATGATGCTTATGCCAAGCCAGGCTTCAAGAGGCTTTGCGAATAAGGCGCGGTTGTTTAAGTGCGTTAAGTTTGTAAATCGGCGGAAAACCTGTTGCAGGTTTTATGCGATGAGCGCTCGCGAGAATTGCGCGAACCTATTGCCCGAGTCAGGCGAGTCGGAAGAGAAATCTAGGGTCGCCCAGAAATCAATCCACCTAGGTATAGCGCGGCTTACAAATCATCCCAAAGGATGAAAACGGTTAAAGTGGCGGCGCTATAGAGGTCGAATTGGTAAACGTTTCCAGCCGCGCTCGATCACCCGATAAAAGGCGCGGGCGGTCATCCTTTTGATTTTTGGGGTAGGCAAACATCTCGGGTGAACTTCCATCCAATTGAACCGCCCAACGCCGATGAATAGGCTGAAGTCATTCATTAACTTCAACCCTTCTTCCACGGACACCGCAACACTTCATCCAACACAAACCCCGCCCTTTCTCAAACCGAACAATTACGCTCAACAGCGTATGTAGAACGCTTCTTCCTTCAATTCGTACAAACTAACGCAGGAGAGCAAAAATGCAAACCAATTCGGTATCCACTCAGTCCGACACCAAATCCGGAGTCGGCGTCACTGTCGAAGCCCTCGACCCGAAAAGCTACACCGACCTGATCAAGCGCCGCAAGCCCGGTCAGAAGTATCGGCCGGCGCAGGGCAACGAGCGAGCGATCCAGGTGAACTACAAGGACCTGATCGTCCTGGCGCGTTTCCACAATGAGAAGTTCGGAAAAGTCGCACAAGCTGTCGACTCTCAAGTGGAAGGTTTTCTGCAGCAGACGATCGACGCCTCGGATTTCACCGGCAAGCAGGGTGAGACGCTCGTCGTCGATCTCGAGGCGCACGGTCTGGGTTCCGGCAACGCGCGCAAGGTTTTGATCGTCGGATTGGGCAACCGTCCGGACTACGAGCAGCTCGTTTTCTGTGGCTTCGTCAGCGCCGTCCTCAATGAGAGCGCGGCGCTCAATGTGGAACAGGTGCTGCTTCCCCTGGACGACGTCGCAAGCGCGGCAACCGCAGCCAGATTCGCATCCGTGCTGCAGTGCCGGACCGACCATCATCTCGCGACCGCCGTCGAACATGGACGGCTCAAGAAGATTCGAATCGTCGTCGCGCCCGAGTCATTCGCGGCGGCGGAAGCCGCTTTGCGTTCCAAACAACAGCTCTGCCGCGTCTGCAGCGAGCCGGAACTCTAACAATCACTGGAGAATCTCGTGAGAAAAACCCGAAACCAAGCGAGCACCGTTCAATTTGACGGACTCGCGATTACGTTTTCCGTGAACCCGGTTTTCAGGGCTCACAACGACCTTCTCGCCGATGTCGAAACCGACTTGCTGCTGCTGGAGCTGCACGCGCACAAGCATCTCGGCGGCGGTCCCAAAAGGATTGACACCATCCTCGGTGGCGCACTGACCGAAGCGATCGGCAGTCACGGTTTCACCGGAGAGCTCGGTCAGACTCTGCTGCTGGAATTGCCGCAGCACAAAATCAAGAACGTGCTCGTCGTCGGCGCCGGCACCGACAATGGAAGCGGTCGCTCGATCCTGTGCGCGACCATCGCCCTTTTGATCGAAACCGCTCGGCGCCTCGATGCGAAGAAGGTCACTCTGCCGGTCTTTCCCGGCGGTCTCGAGCATTCATTGATGGGCACCATGGCGATCCTGCAGTGCCGTCTGCGCCAGATTCAGAGCGCGGAGAAAGGTCTCGGCGTCCTTCGCGAGCTGGAGATCCTCTCGACTCCGCAAGCGAAGAATCGCCTTCTCGAGGGTCTGTCGACCACAGACCGTCTCTGCCCGACTTGCTCCCATCCGCAGCTTCACACCAAAACCCTCTGACCAGGAGATCCACTATGTCCAAGAAAAACACCACGCTTCAGGGCATTCGCCTCTCGACCATGAAGCATCAGCTCAAGGCGCTCGCCAGCCAGGTCGACGCCATCAAGAAGCTCGACTGCGAGCATCACGAGGGTCTGGATCTCGGCGTCGACCCCGAACTCGCCAACATCCAGCACTTCTCGCGCCGCCTCGCTTCCCGGGCGGAGACCATCGTCATAAAGTCGCGCGAGAACCGGCTCGAAGGTGTTCGCGTCCTTCTCGACAAGATGCGTGAAGATGTGACTTATCTGCTCGAGCACGCCGAAGCGTTCCGCGCACATGCCAACGATCGTGCCGGCGCGCACCTGCGCGAGATCCTTCACGTCGACCCGGCCGAGGTCGACCGCTGCGAGGTCAGCGGCACCGCTTTCACGCACGCCGGTGTGAGCTGCTTCAAAGCCGAAACCAGCCAGTACCACACCATCGAGATGCAGGTGCGAGCGCTGGTGCACCTGGCTCTGGAAATCGCCTACTTCGCCGGCGACGAAGTGGGCTTGAGCAAGGAGGAGGTTGCCGGAAAGCTGGCCGCGCAGCCGGTCGCGAAGGTCTGACCGTCTAGCGGTTGCCCACCGGAGGCGGGACGCGCATATGCGTCCCGCCTCTCTTCCCCCGCTCGCCTCCTACTATAGAACTCCGCATTAATAGGATGTACAAACCCCGACCTGTACTGGCTTCGCTAAGCAATCGTTAAAACCGCATTCCTACTATAGAACTCCGCACTGACAGGACGTGCAAACCTCGACCTGTACTGGCTTCGCAAAGCAGTCGCTAAAACTGCTCCTACTATAGAACTCCGCATTAACAAAACGCGCAGACTCCGACGTATCCTGGCTTCGCAAAGCGGTCGCTAAATTTATCAACGGGTTTGTCTACGCCAGAGCGACGAAATTCACCAAATCCGTCAATCCCTCGTAGACACAACCCGAAATCGGAAACATGCAGACTCTTGCAAAACGCCAACCTCTGGGCATCTTCAGAGAATCTAGTCCACTCTTTTCTATAGTAGCAAATCGAAGGAGTCAGGAGCGGCGGAGATTGACCCACCGCTCCTGTTCGTTCAGCCGCCGCGGCGCAGACCGACAGCCCGCGCGAGCATCAGCAGGATCGACTTGAACAGACCCGGGCGCTCGGCGTCTTCGCGACGCAGAAGTTCCCGGCGGTCTTCGTCGAGGTACGGATTGCTCTGCCGCTCCTTGCCGATGGTCGTATGCGGTCCGTGTCCCGGGATGACTTTCGTCTCGTCGGGGAGCGTCATCAGCCGATCGAGCGACGCGAAGATCTTCTCGATAGAACCTCCGGGAAAACGCCACTGCCCGATCGAACCGGCGAATAGAGTGTCGCCGGAGAAAAGCAGGCTGTTGTTCGCGACGTGGAAGCAGCAGGCGCCGGGCGAATGGCCCGGCGTGTGCATCACGTGCGCAGCGATGCTGCCGGCTTCGACAACATCGCCCTCGCAGAGCCAGCGGTTCGGACGAGGCGGTCTCGGGCTGAACGAACCACCGAAGAGCTTAGTCTGCACGGGCGTGAGCCGATACAGCCAGGCGTCTTTGCGATGGATGGCGATCTTGGCGCCGGTCGCCCTCTGCACCTCGCGAGCCGCAAGCACATGGTCGAAGTGACCGTGCGTGATCAGGATCTGGCGCACGTTAAGCCCGAGGGCTTTGACGCGAGCCAGGATTTTGTCCGCGTCTCCACCGGGGTCGACGATCAACGCCTCGCGCGTTTCCGGGCACCCGATAATCGAACAGTTGCAGTCCACCGGACCGGTCTCAAACGATTCGAGAATCATTCCAATGGGTCTCCTTTTGTCACTTTCCGCAGCGCAAGCACTTCGGGAAGCCTGTTTCTGTTTTAACGACACCACTCACGGTATCACAACATCTTACTCGGTCGGCGCTGCACCGAAGTCGTGTATCAGAGGGCAAGCGATGTTTGGAACGACAGATGCGACCACCAAGCCCAGCGCCCTAGGCGCCGACGACCTGCTCGAAGCCCTCGGGCGCCGGAGCCTTTTCCGCCATGCGCTCGACCTGCTTGCAGCGGTAGCCTTCGTGAAGAAGCAACCACTGGAAGGCGCCGAATTGCACGCTGGCGCGACCGTCACCGCCCGCCTTGCCGCTCAGACTGCTGAGTTCTTCAACGGTCCAGGGACAATCGGTTTCAAACAGAACCGGCGTGATTGCGCCCTTCCGGTTGCCCTCCAGATAGACGAGTTGACGAAGCGGATTCGCCTCGTCCCTGGCGAGCAGCGCGTCGATGCGCGGAGTGACGCCGATGGTGGCGGCTTCGACTTCCTGGCGCAGCTCGACGAGGTCGATGCTGTCGAGCCAGGTCCGGTCGAACCGCTGCAGACGAAGCGGCGCCCGTGTGCCGGTGTCGACACTCCTGCCGTCGGCGCCGCGGTGATAGACCACGCGTTCACCATCGACGACATCGATGAGTTCGGCGCGGTTGCGGACGACGAGAATCAGTGCCTGCTCGTTGATGAACAGCAGGCGACGTTTTGAATCGCTCATGAATGGAACTCCTATCGGTTAGAGATTGCGACCGGAGAGGCTGTTTAAAGCCCCTCCAGCCGTTTTAAAAACCTATTCGCTATTCCGCTTCTTGCGAGCGGTCTTCTCCTGCGTTTCGCGCCGTTTCCAGCTGCGACCGAACGACTCGTTCGCGGTGCGGACCGGCGACGGAAGGATGGTGATCTTGCCGCCGCGGTGGGTCTCGTAGATGTGATCCGCGGCGCTGTTTCCAGCCTTGAGGACCTTGTCGTACAGATTGCGCGCCGCCAGGAGGTATTTGTCGACGGGAACGCCGACCGCGCGAGGCAGCACCTCGGGAATGCACGACTCGATCACGAGCCGGTCTTCTTCGAGAATGCGCTCGCCGAGGTTCTTCAGCTTGGTGTCCGCGACATCGCTCTTGTCGAAGTTGCGGCAGCCGTACATGCGGATGAGCACCTCGTTCTCGTCGAGCGGCGTGAACGTGAACAGCGTCACGTCCTTGTATTTGCCGATCGAGAAATCGTTGACCACCAGCGTCGGCACGTGGTAACGGCAGAACACCTTCACGTCCGGGTTTTCGCCGAGTTCGGGGACCGGTGGGAAGAACCAGTTGTCCGGGTTGAGCTTGACGTAGACCGTGCACGACACCTCGTGCTCGCCCTTCGTGACTTTGTAGTCGTCGCGGTAGGGATGCGCGCCGTTGCCGAAGGTGGCGGCGTGCAGGTACGAGAAGTGGGTGAAGTCGACGAGGTTTTCCAGCATCGGACGAACCGAACCGCGCCAGACCAGGTCGTGATAGAGCCGGTGGAATTCGGGTTTGTCGAATTCGGGAACGTCGACAATCGGCGGTCGCTTGTCCTCCGGGGCATCGCCCAGGAAGATCCAGAGCAGACCGTACTTCTCGACGATCGGGTAGGAGTCGACCATCAAGGTCGGCGGAATCTTGCCCGATTCGAGAATCGAAGGCACCTCGTGACACTTGCCGTCCGAACCGAAACCGAAGTTGTGGTAGGGGCACACGAGATTGCCGTTCTTCACGCAGCCGAGCGACAACGCCGCGCCCATGTGGGGGCAGACGTCATTGACCGCCGTGTACTTTCCAGCCGAGTCGATGAAGAGCGCCAGGTTTTGACCGAGCGCCTTCTTCTTCAACGGCTGGGTTTCCACAGTCAGCTCTTCGGCGCGAGCGATGCAGTACCAGGAGTTTTTGAGCCATTCTTTCATGTGGTTGCTCCACGTTGGGCCGGTCAGCACCGCGGACGGTACCAACCGGCGAGAATAGTTTTCGTTGAACCGAAACCGCGTGCTACTCGAACAGCAGAATGGCAGCCATAAGCGCCACGCCGACGAGCGACACGAGGAAGTACTGGAAACCATTGCCTTCCTGCGACTCCTGGAGCACATGAGGCACCAGCACGCAAGCGGCGATGTAGAGAAGTGCACCGGCGGCAACAGCCGTGGCGAAGAAAACGAAGGAGCCGACCATCGAGCCGATCACGAACGCAACCACAATGCCGACCAGACTGAGCAAGCCGCTCAGGAAGTTGGTCAGCAGCGCCTTGCGCTTCGAGAAACCGGCGTGACGCATCACAGCGTAATCGCCCAGCTCGAGAGGAATCTCGTGAAGGAAGATGGTGATGGTCGCCGCCACACCGGCAGGAACGCTGATGAGGAACGCAGTTCCGATGACGATGCCGTCGAGAATGTTCTCGATGCTATCACCAAAGGCTACGAGGTAACCCTCCGTTCGCTCACCGTTAGCCTCGGTGCGTTTCCGCAGCAAAACATTCACGGCGTAGAAGCCGAGGAAGCCGAGCAGCATCAATGAGGCGGTGACCAGACCGATGTGCCCATGCCCGGTGTGCTCTTCGTGCGTGGGAGCCGGCGCCGGAACATTCGCGTCATGATCATGGTCATGTTCGACTGCGTCGTGGTCATGCTCATGCTCGACCGCGTCGTGGTCATGCTCATGCACGACCGCATCGTGATCATGCTCGTGCTCGCCCTTGACCGCATCGTGGTCGTGATGGGGATTGGCGGAAGCGGTTTCGTCGCCGTGCACATGAACATGCACCTGAACGCCACGCCCGGACATCCACTCCTGCTCGAGGGTGATAGCATGCGGCATAAGGTGCAGAACGGCGTTGCCGAGCATCGCACCAGCAGCCAGCGCAAGCAAGATGTGAGACACCCGCTTGTGAAGGTCCTTGCCCTGGAAGAAAGTGAGCAAACCGACCAAAGAAACAGCGCTGACGAGAACACCCGCCAGCAGCGCATAAAGTAGGGTCATGATTTTTCCCCTGGTTAAAGTTCTAACCAGCCAACTCTCCGTATCCATGCCGGTTCCCACTGTGAAGCAGAAACGACCGGAACCCATGAGGCATTACCAGGCGCCACATGACGAACTTCTCCGCAGGTTGAGAAACCAGAAGAAGGACGCAAGAAGTTAGACTTAGTTGGATTGGGTGGAGAGAATTCCTTTTGGAACTCAAGAACGTATTTGGTGCTTTGAACGTAATGCGCGCAAAGTAAGATAAGCAAATAAGTTTGTTGTAAAGAGGCGCATCGTCAAGGTTTTGCGAACACCGACTGGCAGCGACCTGACACTAATTATGCCCAAAATATGACGTCTTACATTAGCGAACGGAAATGAAAGTCGTTTTCATTTCCGCTTCGCACCGCTCGCGCGAGCATTTGTTTTAACAAGGTCTTGTCGCGAGGTTCGAAACAGTCCTCTGGTAGAATTCTGATTTTTCGCAGAG
The DNA here is from genome assembly GCA_965228855.1 of Candidatus Obscuribacterales bacterium. GTDB lineage: Bacteria > Cyanobacteriota > Vampirovibrionia > Obscuribacterales > Obscuribacteraceae > JADYXR01. The sequence continues at coordinate 674,724 of CBDDIJ010000002.1, forward strand.
GGTGATTATGAGCGCAACGCTGTCAATCGATTACATTCAAGGCTGGCGGCGCTGGTCCGATCTGCACCATCCTGCAAATTTCGAGATTACGATCGTCGAACAGTTTCTCGACCTAAAACGAAACGAGAACACTGATATCAAGCCGCTCGCAGCGATGAACATACTAGAAATTGGTTGCGGCGACGGACGCGTGATGCGCGAATTTGCGCCGGTCGCAAAGTCCGTAGTTGGCATCGACACAAACTCTCAAGTGATCGAGTTTCTACAATCCGAAATCGAACAAGCCTTTATGGCAATTATCAGTTCCAATCTGGACGCGGCAAACATCAACATCGCCGTCGAAAAAATGAGCGCCACCGACCTGCAGTTCGAAGACGAAAGCTTCGATCTCGTCCTCTTCCCCTGGTCGCTTCATCAGATTGAAGATAAACAGACCGCGCTCAAAGAGGCGAAGCGCGTTCTTGCTCCGAACGGACACCTGGTCGTTTTCGGTCTCCTTCCTGGCGGAGAGTATGAAAACGCAGTCGCTGAACTCGGTTTAGATCCAGGGCCGCAAGTCGATCCCGTTGAAGCATATGAAAAACCTTTGATGGATACTTTCGGCAAGATCGAAGATTCCCTGACCATCAGTGATAAAACGGGAGATTGCGAATTCGGTTTCCTATTTCCCGATGTCGAAACCGCGATATCCGATTGGAAGTGGGCGCTTCACAACTGGCATGAACAGTCCGTTCAACAGGAGCAGTTGAAGACCATGTCAGCGCGAATGGAGAGAAACGTCCGCAAAGACGGCGTGTTCATGAACATCTCCGGTCGCGCGTATCTCTGCTCTAAGTAGCTAGTGTTTAAACCTGATGAAACCGGAACGAAATTGAATGACCATACAAAAAATTGACGTCCACACGCATATTTTGCCAAAGAAACTTCCTGCTTGGAAAGAAAAGTTCGGCTACGGCGGCTTCATCACACTTGATCATCACGCGCCTTGCAAAGCAAAAATGATGCGCGACGACGGAAAGTTTTTTCGCGAAATCGAACACAACTGCTGGGATTCCACACAGAGAGCCAAGGAATGCGACGAGCAAAACGTTGGCATTCAAGTTCTCTCCACCGTTCCTGTCATGTTCAGCTACTGGACGAAACCGCAAGATGGGCTTGATATCGCGAAGTTTCTGAACGACGACCTCGCGGAGAGCGTCGCTAAACACCCCGATCGTTTCATCGGCTTGGGAACATTGCCGCTGCAAGACCCTGATGCAGCGGTAAAAGAACTCGAGCGCTGCATGAAGGATTTAAACTTTCGTGGCATACAAATCGGCTCGCATGTCAACGATTGGAACTTGAATGAACCGGCTCTCTATGCGGTTTTCGAAGCGGCAGCGAAACTCGACGCGGCGATTTTTGTTCACCCATGGGAAATGATGGGCGAGGATAAAATGCAAAAATACTGGCTCCCCTGGCTGGTCGGAATGCCTGCGGAAACGACTCGCGCAATCGCATCGCTCATCTTTGGAGGAGTTTTGGAACGATTGCCGAATTTGCGATTCGCATTCGCCCATGGCGGAGGCTCATTTCCAGCTACGATCGGAAGACTTCAACACGGTTTTGAAGCACGCCCGGATCTGTGCGCAATAGACAACGAAAAGGGTCCGATGGAGTACCTCGGCAGGTTTTACGTCGATTCACTCACACACGACGCTGACATGCTGCGGCATATAATCAAGCTCTTCGGCGACGACAAAATAATGCTTGGAACCGATTATCCGTTTCCTCTAGGAGAGTTGGAACCGGGCAAGCTGATCGAATCGCTGGATAACGTTTCCAACGAATCGAAGCAAAAGATGCTTCGTCAGAACGCGCTTACCTGGCTCGGATTGGAACGCTAAACATATTTTGACGGAGAACTCACACCCTTAGTGAACGATCACACGACCGCTCGCATCTTGACAGGCTGAGCGGCACACAAACCTAGCCGCGTGGCTTGAACAGCGGCTTCGGTACGAGTGGCCACATTTAGCTTCTCGAGGATGTGGCGAACGTGCGTTTTGATTGTGTCTCCGCTAACACCAAGCTCCGCTGCAATCTGTTTGTTTCTCCAACCAAGAACCAGAAATGTGAGAACCTGCTGCTCGCGAGGCGAAAGCAGATCAGATCTGTCAGCGTTTTTCAACTCCACGTCCTTCTTCGGTTGGGAAACCGCACCAGATTTAGTACCGCAGTGAAAACCTAGATTCAATTCTATCAACCGCCGCGCTATCAATGGATCCATCCAACTTGCACCAGCATGAACAGCACGGATTGCACAGGTTAGCATCTCGGCAGAACAACCCTTGAAGATATAGGCATGGGCACCGGCACCCATCACTCGCAACAATGATGAATCATCAGAGTTTGCAGAAAACACAACCAGTTTGCTTTCAGGCAAGCGAACTTTGATGAGCTCAGCAAACTCCACTCCAGAATCACCGAGCAGTGGAAGATCGACGAGTATCAAACTTGGCTTGAGATCAAAAATCTCACCCAGAGCTGATTCAGGAGAATCTGCAAAACCACAGATGTTCAGATCCTCCTCATGTGACAGTACCGTCACCAGACCAACCCTTGTGAGCTGGTGCGGATCCACTATAAATATTTCTACCATTAACCCAACCCCGACTGTAAACGCGTAAACTCGGGTCGCCATCTACTAAATTACCGTATTCGCGACAGCGCTCGCTTCCCCACATCGAGGCATCTTTGCGCGTCATTCTTTCGAGTTACTCCAAACGGGCCGTATAAATCGCGAAGTTGAGCGTCACTCTTTAGTGTTACTCCTCCACTTCGTGAGCAAGTACGCCATGTTGATAGAGTAATCCTTCTTTCAAAGCCTTGACGGCGGCTTGGGTTCTGTCGGAAACAGCCAATTTCGCAAGCACATAACGCATGTGATTTTTCACGGTATCCACGGTGATGACAAGCTTCTCGGCAATCTGCTTGTTGCTCAGGCCCTGAACCACGAGATTGAGAATTTCGAATTCTCGTTTGGTGAGAGCAACCTTCGCTCCTTTAATGGAACTCTTAGACGTTTTGCTCTCCGCTTTTGCACAGACCGTCAGCGCTCTTTTGGCGATTAACGGATCCATCCAAACAACGCCTTCATGCACGGCTCGGATTGCCGCAGCAATTTGTTCGGCCGCTGTTTCTTTCAAACAGTACCCATCGGCACCCGCCGAAAATGCAGCAGTGACCTCAGTTTCATGGTCGCGACTGGTCAACATCAACACACGAACGTCTTTGTGTTCCGACTTGATTCTGCGGGTAGTCTCAATTCCGTCAATTCCCGGAAGACCAATATCCATCAGGATTACATCAGGGTTCAGATCGGGGAACTGGCGAATCGCACTGTAGCCATCTTCAGCTTCGCCGACAATTATCACATCAGGAAACTCGCTGATAGTCACTTTTAATCCAAGTCTTGCGATGTCCTGATCGTCGACGATAAGAACTTTGAGGGGCTGAATGCCCTCATCAGACCTGAGTACACGAGTTTGGTAGTCATTTTTATACTCGATTGACGGAGCGAAGTTGCGCACCTTCTCAAACTCGATCAACAAGTTCTGCAGCAATTCTTCCGCCTTATTCCAATCCAGATTTCTAACACTGGTTTCGATTTCACCGCATAGTCTTTGCATTTGAACAGCGGAGATGCTACCGCAAACACCTTTTAAACCATGCGCCTGCGCAAGCACTTCGGTAGCATTGCGTTCTTCGAAACATTGACTGAGGGCCCGCAATTGTGCAGGACAGTCCATTAAGAACACCTGAAACAACATTGATGCATGCGCCTTATGACGGGCCACCAGGCCGCCTACGTCGACAGGAGATGGAGTACTCGGAACTGCCATGCGTGCAGTAACCGGCACCGTCTGTGATGGCAGAGGGCTAACAGGCAGGTGCTGATCGAGCACTTTGCGTAGCTGGTCAGGATCAATCGGCTTGCTGATGTAGTCGTCCATTCCTGCATCCAAACACTTTTGCCGGTCTCCTTGCATCGCATGCGCAGTCATCGCGACAACCTTGAGGTGTTCGTCCGTGCCCTCTTCGCGCTTTCTCAGCTCCCTGGTGGCGCTCAGACCATCCAGTTCTGGCATCTGACAATCCATCAGAACCAAATCGAATTTACCAGTAGCTATCGCCTCGAGTGCCTCGACACCATTGGCGACCACATGAGACTGAAAGCCGAGTTCGTCCAGGTAGAGCTGTGCTACTTGTTGATTGACAGCGTGATCATCGCACACGAGGATTCGAACATTCTCTACAATTCTGGTGCGAGAACGACCATCGATTGATAATCGAGAGAGAATCGCACTGCCACCACATACGATGCCCATAGTACTGTTCAACAACTGCGACTGAGTTACCGGCTGGGTCAGGTATGCCTTAAAACCCAGCTCCAGAGCCTGTGTCCCCAATCCAATCGTGTCCAGAGCAGTAAGCATGACCAGATTCGTAGAAGAAATGGCCGGGTCTTGATGAATCTCGCGCGCGAGATCAAAACCGCTTCGATCAGGTAGATTCAGGCTAGTTATGACGATCTTTACTGGATCTCCATCGACGTATGCCTGACGCAAATATCTCAGCGCGTCGGAAGCGGTTACGGAGAAATCGGCACGCATTCCCCACGCCGACGCATACGCGCAGACCGTTTGATACGTGCTTGTATTCGGATCCACGACCAAGATCCGAACGTTCTTCAACTCTTCTTTTGGATTGATTACAGATGTTTCCGATCGAATTTGAAAAGGCACGGTTATCCAGAACGTAGACCCTTTGCCCTTTTCGCTGGTCAAGCCGATTGTTCCGTTCATCAGATCAACCAGCCTCTTCGATATGCTTAAACCAAGCCCAGTACCGCCAAACCTGCGGCTAATTGACCCGTCGGCCTGCACGAATGGTTGAAATAACTGTTCCTGCTCTTCTTTAGACAAACCAATTCCAGAGTCGGTCACCGCCACCCGAATAACTGCAATGCCGTTACTGGACGACTCCAGGGTGGCGCGAATTAGCACCTCTCCTTTATCGGAGAACTTAATTGCGTTACTCGTCAAGTTTAAAATAACCTGACGCAAACGCTCCGGATCTCCACTCAGGCACTCGGGTATTGCCGGATCCACGAAAACATTGAGTGACAGCATTTTCGAGCGCGCTTGCATGACAAGTAACTCGATGGCGCTCTCAATCACACGAGCCGGCTCGAAGTCGACGTTTTCGATATGTAGCTTACCCGCTTCCATTTTGCTGAAATCGAGAATGTCGTTGATTACGGTAAGCAGCGCATGCCCTGCATCTTTGATGGCAGTCGAGTATCCGAGCTGTTCGTGCCCGAGATCAGTTTTCAAAAGAGCATTCGACATCCCGATAATCGCGTTCATAGGCGTCCGGATTTCGTGACTCATATTGGCTACGAATTCAGATTTCAGCCTGGAAGCCATTTGCGCTTGGTCTCTGGCAGCAACCAGCTCCTGGTTGATCAAAACCAATTCAGCTGTCCTCTCCGCCACTCTATGCTCCAGATCTTCATTCGCGCGAAGAAGCGCTTCCTCAGCCAATTTGCGTTGGGTGATATCGACGACGGATGCGAGCACGAAGCTCTCGCCGTTCGTCTCCAGCGGATTCAGCCCAATCTCAACCGGAATTTGAGTTCCATCTTTCTTCAGCCCAAATAGGTCCCTGCCCATGCCCATTGCGCGCACAGACGGCGAAGAGAAAAACTGCTTTCGATACTCGGGATGATTAGCGCGCGCGGATATTGGAACCAAAATCTCGATCGACTGACCTAGCAGTTCCTCGCGACTGTAGCCGAATAATAGTTCTACTTGCGAGTTAACCAGAACAATTGAGCCGTTCCGATCGACCATGATCATCCCGCTCGGAGCAGCCTCAATTACCAGGCGAAGACGTTCCTCGCCCAAAGAAATTTGTTCGGTATCTTTATCCGGTTTTTCGATCATGACGCGTAAACAAACTGAACCAATAGCTAAAGTATCAGACCGGACACTAAAACTCATCAAACCTGAGTGTGATATCTCCAAAGTAAGTGACCAAAACACCCTACGATAGAATATCGTGGATAAAGATGGGACAAAAAACTAGCTGCCGCTGGATTTACAGACCTTCTCTACAAACCGCGCTTGCGTCTTGGCTATCACAGAGCGACGGATTTCGCGAAAAGCGGCAATCCAGGAGCGACAAATCGCACGCGAACCATCCACCGACGTCGACCGCAAGGGCTGTATCAGTTCGCCTGTGTAGCCTTTGGGACTCTACAAGATACTTGGTTCTATAGTAGTGGGTTTGGCGCAATCCAGGAGCGACAAAGTGCACGCGAACCATCCACCGACGTCGACCGCAAGGGCTGTATCAGTTCGCCTGTAAGGCATTCCGGCTTTAGCGAGATACTGTCGTTTTTAGTAGACCAAATCGGAGGACGAACGGAAAGAGGGTGGCACTTCCCGTTCGTTTTGTTGGCGGTTTTAGTCCTTCTTCTTTTTCTTCTTCTGATTCTTGGCGAGCAGGCGCTCGATCGGCTCACCGCGCTCGGCGACGTTGCGCACGAGTTCCGCAGCGTCCTCGGGAGTGACACCGCCGTACTGAACGCCGCCGGGAGTGACGATCACGCTCGGTCCGGTGCTGCACAGCCCCATGCACTTCTCGCCTTCGAGCTTGATCTCGCCTTTGAGGTCCTGCGCTTTCAGCTCGCGCTTAATCGCCTTGTAGACCTCCTCGCCGCCACGCTTGCAACAGTGCTTGCCGCGTTCGCAGACATGAATCTTGGGTTTCTTTGCCATCGGGCTATCCCCTTCAGGTTCGTTGCTCAATTTAATCCTCTTCCAAAAAAACATATAGCTCAGGTCGAAAGACCTGACCGGAAAGGAGTGTGACGCAATGATTTGCGCCAACGGTGGGATGAAACCGTCGAGAAGAGAGCGCGAGCAATGCCCGCGCTCCCTTCAATGACGACTGTTACTTCGCGGCTTCCGAACTCTTGCCGGCCACGTCGCCTGGGGCGACCGGAGTGTTCTCGGCGGCAGGTGCGGCGGAAGTGTTTTCAACCGGTGCGGAACCGGAAACAGCATCGCTGGCCGAAGGCGCTGCGCCAGGAGCAACGACGCCTTCCGAAGCCTTCGGATCGGCGGCGGGAACCGCCTTGATCTCGAGCTCCGTGAGCATCGTGTCCACACCGCCCGTGGTGGCGGGGGTGCCACCGGCAGCCTTCGCCTCCTTCTTGGCGCGCGCCTTGGAGCACGCACCACCGCAGCCGCCGGCTTTCTGCGCCAGCGCGCAGCCACCGGTGACGGGCAGCGAGCCGGGAGCCGGACCGCCGGGGTTGCCGTGCACCGACACTTCCTTCATCGCCCAGCGGCGCGCGAACATCGGGTTGGCACCACGCACAGGCGACGGGATCACCGAGACTTCCTTGCCGCGAGCGGTCGGGAAGACGTGGCGATCGATGTCGTGCCCGTCACGCAGGAAGGCGTCGTACATGCGGCGACAGGCGACCAGGTAGCGGTCGACACCGATCATGGCCTGGCCGGGCAGCACCTCGGGAGTGCACGACTCCAGCACCACGCGGTCCTCCTCGAGGATGGTGTTGCCGAGGTTGCGCAGGCGGTCGTCGGCGGTTTCCGTCTTCTCGAAGTTGCGCACGCCCATCATGCCGAAAACGACGGTGTCGTCGTCGATCGGCGTGAAGTGGAAGAGCGTGACGTCCTTGTAGGGACCGACCGAGAACGAGTTGACCACGACGGTCGGCATGTGGAACCGCAGATACGAGTCGATGTCCGGGTTCGGGCCGAGCTCGGGCGTCGGCGGGAAGACCGGGATGCTCTCGTTGAACTTGACCTTGACGCGGCACCAGACCTCGTACTTACTGCGCTCCACCTTGTAGTCGTCACGGAACGGGTGATCGGCGTTGCCGAACGAGTTGCCGTGCAAGTACGAGAAGTGCGTGAAGTCGATCAGGTTCTCGAGCAGCGGTCGCAGCGAGCATTCCCACTCGTACTTGGTGTAGAGCGGGTGGAAGTTCGGGTCGTTGAACTCCGGGATGTCGACGATCGGCGGACGCTTGTCCTCCGGTTCGTCACCCAGGTAGACCCAGAGCAGACCGTACTTCTCCACGACCGGATACGAGTCCACCAGCAGCGCCGGTGAGATCTTGCTCTGGTCGGTGAACGCCGGCACGACCGCGCAATCACCGTCGCCACCGTAGGCGAAGTGGTGATACGGGCAGACGAGATTGCCGTCGACGACCTTGCCCAGCGACAGCTTGGCGCCCATGTGTGCGCACATATCGTGAAGGGCGCGAACATTGCCATCCTTGTCCAGGAACAGCGCGATGTCCATGCCCAGAAGCTTCTTCCGGACGGGTTGCGTCTCCACGGTGACTTCCGAGGGCTCGCCGACCACGTACCAGAAACCTTTCAGCCATTCTCTCTTCATTTGAATGTCTCCTTGTCCATCAGGACTTGATACTGTCTGCCGCGCCATCATTGGCGGTGGCAGTCGCAGGCTCGGAAGCGTCCGCTTCCTGCTGCTGAGAAGATGTAGGAATGTTGGCTGCTAGAGCCGTTTCGACAGCGGGCGCTTCGCCCGTTGTCACAATAAGCGAGTCCAGCGCATCCGCTTGTGACGCGCAAGACGTTTCGTTCTCACCGGCATCCGTGCCGGTGGTGGCGGCAGCTGGGGAAGACCCGGCAGCCGTGGGGGAAAGCACCGGAGCTTGACGAGCCGCAACAGCAGCTTCGTAGCTGAACTCCGGGTCCAGGTCCGCATCGAGTGCGATACCATGGAAGTCGTTGAACCAGTCACGACAGACCTTACCGTGCGCATCGCGCAGACGGTTGAGGTAAGCCGGCCAGTCGCGCTTGCGCGAGCATAGTGCCTCGAGCACGGCTTGGAATGGCGCTTGCTGTTCCTTCCGGAACTCTTCCAGCGCCCCCTCCCTCCCCTGCTCAAACCGCTTCAAATGCCGCGAGAGTGGAACCGACCCGAGATAGCGCCCTTCGGCAACCGACTCCCTGATGAATTCCTCGTCCTCCTCGCCCTCGACCTTGTTGCCGACGACGTAGGTTTTTTCCGCAAGCTCCGGCGAGACGCCGATAAAATCACGGTAAACGCTGACCGACTTGGCCGTCGGCTCGACGACAAACACATTCATGTCGTAAGCGAACCACAGCGAAGTCGCCAGATTGTCGGTACCGGCGGTGGTATCAGCGACCACGAAGTCGGTTTCGCCGTCCAGCATGTGATGCAGGATAGCGGCGAGACCGAACAGCTTGGTGTGGTAGCACGAACCACCCATGTCGGCTTGTTTGTACTGACCGACGGTCAGCAGCGCGAGCGAACCGTCGACCAGCGCATAGCGCCGGAGCAACTCGTCCGCGGGACTGACGGCGATGAAGTTCGAATCGAGCGAGGGCGGAGTCGTAGCCAACATCGGGCGTTCCCCGAGGTCGGTGCGCTCGCCGCGCAGATATTCGATCACCTCATCGAAGTGACCTTCGAGATGCACCGGGTCTCCCGACAAGCCCAACGCGGTTTTGAAATGCGCGTTGACGTCGGCATCGAGTGCAAGAACAAACGGGAATCGATCGGCGAGGTACCGGGCAAAGCCAGCGGCAGTCGTCGTTTTACCCGAACCACCTTTGCCAAGGAATGCGATTCTCATTGGCAGTCCTCCATTATGTTCTAGTGTTCATTCCGGAACGCGAGCCCGGAAAGGGAATGACTGTTGGAGCATCGAGCTCCAATTCACGAGAGGATGAAACTCCTTGTCGCGACGCACTCGGAACCAGTCCAAGAGCGCGCTGCAGTTGTTTAACTTGTCGGGGTGACATGGTCACCGAGGACTGCGTGAACCAACCGATTCCCGAAGCCCAACTCTGTTGTTTCAAACAGACGCGACTGCCGGACGCATCATGGAGCAAAACCAGCTCGATGCGTTCGGTCTGCGAGTCGTCTGACAGCTCTGCCAGTACGACCTCCTTCTGACCGTTCAAAGCAATTCTCCGAATGGAAAAGAAGCGGAACGATTCTCAAAACCCGCCATCAGCTAAGCGCTAACGCGTTGTCTTCTTAATTAGTTATTTGTCTGTAAAAGAAGTTCTGTGTGGTTTAGCCAGGTTTGGGAAAAGAAACATTAGACTCAAAGACAATAATCATTCGCAATAGACTTATTCAAAGAAATGACTATGAATGTGAACCAAGGCGCCAAAATCGCTTGTCTACCCCGAAACGGCATACATGTCTGGCTTTCGCCCATTTTTGGGGCAGCGAAACTCGTTGCGCTATCGCAAGTTTTTGCAAATCATTCTCAACAAAACAGCTTCGCCAGGCTCGCGGGTTTGAAAAAGGTTTTCATTCCATCGCCCCAGCGTTGAACCGATTCACTAACGGAACAGCCATCGCGCAAACTAGCGAAACGCTGGCTGACAGACACATCAGCGGCGCAATGCTGTTCGCGAACACATGGGTGTAGAGAAATCCGCCCGTAAGTTGACCAAGCTGTCCGAATCCATTATAGGTGGCGATCAGGATAGAAAATGCGGTCGCCTCGATCTTGGACGGGCAAACCGTCGAAGCTGCTCCGTACAGCGCCAATATCGAAACAGTCGATGCGATTCCCCAGCAGAAGTGAATAACCGACGCTCCAAACACGTTACCGTTCAACAACAGGTAGCCGAGACTGGCGGCAGAACTCACAAGAGCAGTTGTGACCAACTGCCTCTTAATGCTGAAATGACGCTCAAACAACATCTTGAATAGCAGACCTCCGCAAAGCATGCCGAACGACGTGCATGCATTCAGTTGGCCGACGGTCAACTGATCGAACTTTAAAACGTTTGATTCGTAGAAATATAGCGGCACTCCGCATATTGGGCTGAGGTTGAAAATACAGATATAGGCAAGGACAGCGAGGAAACGGGGGGACTTCAAACAAGCCAAGAACGCGCCTTTGATCGAAGCAAATTGAAAACCGACGTGATCGGCTCGCCTTTCCCGCACCACATATAACACCACATACAAAAACAGCAACGGCATTAACCCGGCTAATACAGCGGCATAATTGATAGCATCGTGGTCACCGAACTTACTGCAGAGATAACCCCCCAGAGCCACGCACGCGATGTTCGCACTGTAATACGACAGGGATTGTGTACTCCACAGATTCCTGAGAGTTCCGTCGCGCAGACAGGCTTCCACCGTGAGAGCGTTTAGCACGACGTTTGCAAACGCCATGCCGATACTACCCAGCACCAGAGCCGCCATCATCGCGTTAAGATGATCGAGGAGCGGAACGCAGAGCATAGCGAGCCCTGCCAGAGCACTGGCCAAGAGCAAATAGGAACGCCTGCGATAACCTGCAATTGGAAAAAAGTCCGTGAGAACTGCATATATCGGTTTGATAATCCATGGCACCATGAGCAGTGACATACATCCGGCTACGCTGGCGGCTGTAAGCCCCTCATGCTGCATCAGATAGTACTGAAGCGGCTGACTCAAAATGCCAAAATGTTGAGAAGCACCCTGAACGACATATGCGGCGACGAAGAAGGCAATCGGCGTAAGCATCGCCTTCCGATCCTCGGATACGACCACCCCATCGGCGGCCAGGTTTGTCATGCCTGCAGCGGTCGAATCGTCCTGCGAAGACGAGTAATCGGCGTTGTTCTCAACAGAATTCATAAACCCGGGTATCCACTCTGGTTCTTCACCAGATATGCTAACAAACCATTCAAATTTAAACGGTTCCAGTCGCAATGACATGACACGCTAATAACGTCATTACAAAGCGAAAAGCGACCTGCTTCGATCGCGGGTCGCTTTTCGTTTCGTACTTCAAAACTCAGGTCTACACGACCTTCACTGAGACTACTTGCTCAGATTTACTTTACCGTGGTCATCGCAGTGACCATCATGGTGATGATGAAGGTGACCATCAACGAGATAGCAGGTGTGATCGCCGTGCGGAACGGCTTCGTGTCCGCAGTCCTTACCGTGAACATGGCCTGCTTCGTGGCCTTTGCAGGAGTGGTCGCCGCAGCCGAGCTGGTGCTCGTCCACGTGATCGCCGTGCTGATGATGGAGATGACCATCGTGGAGATAGTCCGTGTGATCTCCGTGCTGAACAGCAGTATGCCCGCAGGTTGCCGAATGCTTATGCTCGTGATCGCCATGTGTCTTGCAGTTGCTCATTTCTTACTCCGTTTGCGAATTCTGAGATACTAATTTGATAATCAAAACCGTTTTCGATTTCAGGCTCGCCGCCTGCGTCGCGCCAAACGCGCAACAACTCCCTTTATAATGCACCAATTCGCAACGCGTCAATCGCGCGCCACCACCCACGAGACTAAGGAAAAATGAAGATCATCCAAAGACCGGCTCGATATGCCCACTTCAGACGAACATAAAATTGCTCGTAAATTTATATTGGACATCGAAAACCGTTTTCATTCCCTCAAAACCGGCTACCCATGCCACAAACGGTGCCGTTTTACAGAACGATAATCGTTGTCGTTTTCATCAAACTCACCGACTTCATCCGGTTGCTTTCAGGACCTGAAATAGATCAAACGACCCGTCGAGCAAAGAAACTGACATCGACGCAAGACCATGTGACCAAACGACCGCCGTACTCAAGATCTTCTTTGTACGGAACGAGTGAAAGCCTGTCGACAAGCCAGCCCTCGTAGTGCTTTTGGAGCATTTCGGTAACCTGCTCTTTCGTCATCGGAGTTTCCACTCTAGTGTCAATCACTTCGCCGGTATCGCATGCGGTGACATGACGGTCGGTTGAAATCGTCAAGCGATTAGCGCCAAAGACTTTAGTACCACGCACGATCTGTTCCAGGAGCCGGTTTACACCCTGCAAGGAACTGCTGTGCTCGAGAACAGAAACAGATAATATCGCATCATAACTATCTGGCTCTATCTCAATCGCATCCATGTCGATGCATCGACCGAAGATACTTCCCTGCACGTCAAACTGTTCCGCATAGCCGTGAAGAAGCTCAATAGCTGATTCTAGAACGTCATAACAATCTACATGAACGCCATTCAGCTTCAATTCTCTCGCTATCGGGATCGCATTTCGACCGACACCACATCCGATATCAAGCACTTTCGAATTCGAGCGCCCGGAAAGAAACGAGACTAAGCGATTAACCTCTTCATCCGGCTTTTGGAGCCAACCTTCTTCAAACAGCTTATGAGAAGAATAGTAGCTCTCGTGATACCGAATGGTTTCTTCTCGAGCCACTTGATTGAGTTCCATGATTCTCCGTCCTTGTGAAGCGATCCTGTTTTACCACTTCGAACCAGGGCATAGGAACTGCATCGGTGAAGTGATACGAAGCGCGAGCAGGCAAGACGAGATCGCTGGATAGCGCAAGTTCCGAATACAACGATGGCGGAACCCGCATCAAAACGCCACTCTGGTCGTATGATCCTTTTTCAACCGTTCCCATCGCATATTCCGGCAACATGACGACTGGCAGCTTCCGAATCGCACGAGTGCGTCTCATCATCGGCTTCAACGTGTACGAAAGCTGATGACGAATATTGCTATCGGCAAGAAATGCTGCGAGCTGTTTCAAACTCTCATAGAGCGAAACTTGACCCAATGCTTCACGGTGACCGGAAACATAATCCCTTACGGCAAGCTGGAATTCGTCGTTATCGAGCGACCATTCCGTATGAATTGCGTGCTTCAAAATGTTCCAGATCCAACTGGACGTCACTCGGTGATTTCCATCCGCAACGCTGTCAAATTCATTGACGACGACCGGAGCAAAGCCACGCGCCGGAAGGTTCAACAACTCTTGAATCAAGCGCTCGGGAACGCACAGTTCCGTTGCGCGAATTTGACTGAGCGGCATAAAACCGACATCTAGCCAGGTGTTCGAATACCAACCGGAAGCCACGGGCATGATGCGCGAAACATAAGTCTCATATCCGGCAAATGATTCCAGCTCAAACAAAAACGGCAGCAAATTTCGCTCATTCAATCTCGGTCTAGCCTGCTCGATCAGCCGGCTGACAACAGCGATCGCAAACTTCGAATAAACAGGCGCAGGAGTATCGGTCCAGACTGCGTGAATCAGTTTCAAACACGCGGGCGCAGAATCTTTGGCATTGATTGCGTTGAAAGCGAGAGAATAGAGCTGTTTCAAATATTCCTGTTTCGCGACACTAAGCTCTCTATCGGTTCTACAATCGACGGCTCCGTGATCGTAATCCGCGGTGATGAACTGTAGCTTCGGTTTCTCAATGTTCGCCCAGGGCCAAAAGGGCGTCTCATCGACGGCGGTCTTCATCAATCCAATGCTTCCAAGACCATCCGAAGGCGAGCCTTTCGAGTAGTCAAACAGTTGCAGAAACTGTTCGAAAGCAAGCGAACCGCGATAACGAAATTTTTCATCAGTAGCGCGCGAAAGGACCGTATTCCCCGGGAAAAGCGACAGGATGCGGGGCAAACCACCATCACACTCGAGAGCTGCCGAGACGCGGCGCGAGTAGAAGTGGTCCCAGATGCGAACAAGATAGCGCGGCACATCAGACGCGCCGACCGACGCATCAAGCCAATTGTAACCGTCAAGGCTACTCAGATCGTCGTGAGTTTCACCGACTAACGGCAACGATTTTTGCTTGCTGTAAGCTGACAAATCCGGATCGCGAAACACATTGGTCGTACCGCGACCAACAGCCTGAAAGCCGTATGTTCCGAGAAGTGATGCCGTTGATGTGACCATTTGTTAGACCCACCGAGAAGTGAACCAGGTGAAGTTCCCAGACCGAGAAAAACATCAATTTCATTTTGGGTGAAACCTTGGAAATTGTACAGAGAACTAGTTTTTAGGTTTGTTATAATGCTCGTTTGTGATACCAAATGTAAAACTACTCGGTCGAGATTTTTCATGGAAACCGCACGAAAAACCCGAGCACAAAGAGCTGTTTTGACGGCACTGAAAGAGCTCCAAAACGCTACTCCTATGGAGCTTTTCGACCGTATCAATGCTCTGGGAAACTCCAGGCACATTGGTCTCACGAGCGTTTATCGCGCACTCAACTCGCTCGTAGAAAGTGGCGAATTAAGGCGAGAAAGACTTAATGATACAACCGCGAGATATGGCTTCAACGACAGCGCAAAGACGCACAGCCACCACCTTGTATGCGTCAAGTGCAATGAAACCAAACCGCTCGATCAGTGTCCTTTTGACGAAAAAGCGATCACGCTGCAAGAAAAGTTCACACCCCTGTATCACAATTTCCAAATCTTCGGAATCTGCTTCAAATGCGACGAAAGTCCAGTCACCGCACCAGCCAATTAGGTGAAACGATTACTGAACTGAAACGAGCGGCAAAAAGAAAACGACCTCCCGCCGGAGCGGAAGGTCGTGAATTGAACGTACGTTGAAAGCCTTTTGGCGCCAGCGCTTACGCGCCGACTAGCAAGAGCTGTTTAGCTCTGAGCGAATTAGAGAAACGATCTTCCCGGTCAAATTTGCCGGATATCCATAGACCTTTATGACGCTGTTCGTCTCGCCTGGGAGCGGATTCTTCGCCGCCGCTTCAGGACAGACCCATTGCAAAACCAGCAAATCGTGAAAGCGATGTGTTGCGCCGTCGCCTTCGTGTTCATACTGATACAACGGCAGAATACTGTGGAAAACAAAGCCTTCCTTGCGCAAGAAGTTCGCGATTTCAATCGCCGATGGATGATTGGCTTTGATCGTCGCACGGATAAAGCGCTTGCCGGGCGCATTTTTCACTTCGTTGATTTTCTCTTTCACGGTTTTCGCATTCGCATGAATATCGAACCCGGAGCCGAAGTCGATGTAAGTGTGGGCGTAATCAGGCTTGAAGTCCACCTCGAAGTGATCGCTGCGGTCCGCGTTTTCACTCTTCTCATTCACCCGATAATCGAGATGCTCGGCGTACTGGGCAAGAATTTCTCTGCCCAACGACTCATACTCATCCGGTACATAAACAAATCGCGGCTTGACCAGCGCGGTCGCCAATTGTTGTTCCGACTCGCTCGCCTTACCGACAACCTGTCGCGACTCCCGAATCAAGGTTTCGGTCAACTGCGAGTCCGACAATTTGTCCAGGTTACCAATTCGCCCTCTGAGATTCGGCAACTCTTTGGCGAAACGACCATGTAACTGGCCGGCCCAAACAACCGACTCCGGTCGATCTACAAAAAACACATTCGGATAATGACTGTAACCGAATCCGAGGAAACGGTTGTATCCATGCTTGATGTGAGCTGTTTGAGACGCGAGATTGTGAGTCACCATCTCCGTAATGTTCGAAAAGAAAAAGCAATCGTTGATCACTCGCTTGGCGCCTTCAACGAGAATGCTTCCAATTCCCAAACCGCGGTATGCGCGATCAACCGCCATGCAGTTAAACTCGCAAGCTAGCTCGTGCAGCGAATCCGCGATTATGCCTCCAACAATTTCGCCATCAAGCTCAGCGATAAACAAACGGCGATAAGGACTCTCGACTGTCTCCAAAACGCCTGCAGCACTATAAAGCGACGGATCAGGATATGGCTCGTGACCTTCCGCAGCAATTCCGTTTTTCCCTAGCGCCGCTTCGAACATCGCGGCGACTTTGCGCGCCTTCGCTTCATCAACCAGCTCCCCGGTCAGTTCATAAACCTTACAACGCTGTGCAGCATCGGCTTTTGTAAGTTTGGAAATAGTTTTAGTCGCGGTCATGCTCTCACTCCAATCTTTTCTTTAACAACTTTGGCGCAGTTATATCCAGCTATTCCTGTGACGTTGCCACCGCCAAAAGTGCCAGCGCCACATAAAAACAGGTTTTCGACAGGGCTTGCATACGGCTCACAGCCAGCCAAATTCCGTTTTTCAAAAACATATTCGCCGGTCAACGGCAAATGCCAACACATCGCAGTCGACGCGCCATATCGCGTTTTCAAATCTTCAGGCGTCACTATGAAAGTGTCCGCTATCATCTCTTCGATGTTAGGCGCAAACGGTTTTAGCGCCGCAATAACCGCAACACGAATAAGCTCCTTCGATGATTCGTTCCACGCCTCGCCGTTGTTCGTCACCGGCATCGTATGGATGTCGATGTTCATGTGATGCTGTCCTGCAGGGGCGACCGTATCATCTGTGACGGTTGGGAACGCCATCGTCATCATGAGATGTTCGGGCATCTGACCATTCGAGACCCGCTTGAAGTCTGATATCACACCATCCACCGGAGGGGCGACGACAATGATGCCCGCGTAATTATGATTCAATGAATCCAGTGTCGGGAAAGTCGGCAAGCCCTTCAGGAGAAAATGAACTTTGCATGCCGACACCTGCGTCATCGGTGAATTGATTTGCCTGTTCAGCTCGTCGGATAGCTGTACACCAGGAACCAGGTTCTTCAACGTTGAATAAGGGTCGACGTTGGAAACCACAACATCAAATTCCTCGACCGATCCATCTTCGAGCAAAACGCCCCTGGCGCGCCCATCGACAACGTTGATTGAGGAAACTCTTACGCCCGTTTTAATATTGACGCCGCTCGCCTGAGCACTGCTCGCGATCGATTCGCTGACCTTGCCCATACCGCCGCGAACCTGTCCCCAGGCGCCTTCGATGCCACAGGTCTCCGCGGTGCCGTGATGCATGCAACCAAAGACGCTGCCTTTGTTAGATGCAAAACCTGGTGTGCAGGTTGCGGCAGCTGCCTTGAGATCGGGATTTTTGCAGTAGTGATCGAAGACGTCGAACAAACTGCCGTCGAAAAGATTGTCGGCGAGTACCTTGAGGTCGTTTTCACGCAATAGTTCAACTAATTGCTGACGGGTGGTTTTCGGCTTGTAATAGTAAGGACCGATCAGCGCAGCACCTTTTCCCATGTCGGTCCAAAACTGTATCCATCCCTTGCGGTCATCTTCGGTAAGCTCACCGGCAGCGATCTTCGATTCGGATCCATCGCGCGGAGTAAACACATAACCATTGTTTGGAAGCAAAACAATCTCAGCCGGATCGGTCAGGTACGGTTTAAGACCGTGAGCATCAAGCTTGAGGTCCTCGATTATCTGTCGACGAAACATACCGTAGTAACTGGCGACAGTCGAAATCTGATGCCCGGGAAAAATTTCCTCGGTTATGCACAGCCCGCCGACGCGCTCACGCGCTTCGAAGACCGTGACATCGAATCCGTCCCTGGCAAGATATCCGGATAATACCAGACCATTGTGACCACCACCGACGATACCGACTTTCATTTTTTACTTCCTAACGGACCTTTCAGTCCCCACTAACAGACACTGTCTTCGAGCACTTCGATAAATGCGTCAATTTCCTCTTTGGTGTTATACACCTGCAAGGAAACTCTTACATACTGGTCTTCTTCGCTTGCCTTGCTGACGCAGTGGTCGCCCGTGCGAACAAGAATGTTCTCACTGTCGAGCATGAAGCCGAGATCGGAAACCGACACTTCCTGGATGCGAAAAGCAAGAATGCCATATCCGCCAGGACAGCCGCAGCGTCCGGGACCGGGACCAAAATCAACACCCGGGATTTCTTTAACCTTTTCGTAGAGATAACGCGTCAAATTTGAAAGACGCGCTGCGATGTTTTCGACCCCAATGTTTGAAACAAACTCAACGGCTGGAACGAGAGATAGTATCGATGGGATGTTCGGGGTGCCGGACTCGAGGAGATCTTGAAGCGTCGGCGCACTGAATTCGGTTTCACTTTCAGCGGAGAGCGTCGCGCCCATGCCACCTACGCGAACGGGGGTGAGCTCAGGCTGATACTTCTCGCTTACCCAGAGAACGCCCACACCGTTTCCAGCAAACATTTTGTGACCAGAGAAGGAAACAAAATCGACGTCCAGTTCCTTCACATCTACTGGAATATGACTCACACTTTGGCTTGCATCGAGCGAGATGAGCACATCAGGTCCGACGATTTCGCGAATGTCGGATACTTCCATGTCCATGCCGTAAACATGGTGAATATGAGACATGGCTATCAATCTGGTTTTCGAACTCACGCCTTCACGGATGGTTCTCAAATCATAATCCCCGACGTCGTGAATCTCGAAGGGAACGATTTTGATGTTCTTACCAAACCCAGCCAGTATGCGCTTTACGTTAAACCAGGGCAGCACCGCAGACTTGTGGTCCTGCATGCAAAGCATGATTTCATCGCCGTCGTTTAAATTCGCAAGCCCCCAGGATAGAGCGACGGTGTTTAAACTGTCGGTCGCACCGCTTGTGAAAACGACGTCCTCGGGACGCGCGTTGATCAACCGCGCGACAGTGGCGCGGCTGTTTTGAATAGCTTGAAGAGTCTGGGAGGAGAGCCTGTAAGATGCGCGACCGGCATTGCTGCATGATTTCGAATAATATTCGTTGATTACTCGAATTACCTCGGACGGTTTTTGTGTCGTTGAGGCGTTATCGAAAAAACACACTCCCGGGCGTTCCTTCAGGATCGGGAACTGAGCACGGACGGCGGAGACATCGACGGTATCCTCGGCGATCGGTTTGATTTCGCAGGCGGTGCCTGCTGTCGCTAGAGTTGATGCCATACGATAAGTCTCCTACACTCCGGGTTCACTCAGTTGAGTAACTCAGTTTCCTGAAAAACGTTGCGAGCAGCGCGCTGCCGCCCGCAACGTCTGTTTAGAACTTAGCTGACAGCGCCGGCCAGTTCGCGGTTTTTCTTTTTGATCGATTTCTCGGTCGGCATCGACGCATCACGCCAGCCGACGAAGCCACCACTCAAGCTCGCACATTCGACGCCTTTGTCGGCATAGAAAGCGGCAAAGCGCTTGGACTGATCGCCTTGAGGGCAGACGAAGAGAACCTTCTGACCGTTTGAGAACGGAACTCCGGCGTCGGTGATCTCATCGAGTGCATCCGTGGGGATGTTGATGGAACCAGGGATTCTCGAGGCTTTGAACGCAAGGGCTCCACGCATATCAACAATGATGAGCGGCTCTTTCGAGTCGATCCACTTTTGCGCTTCTTGCGGAGTTACTTGCGGAGCAGCTTCTTGCTTTTCCGCCGAAACCTTTCTGATCGAATCTTCTTTCTCAGCCAGCGCAAACAAGGACGGACGCGCTTTCTGCAAGTACGAGAGGTACCATTCGACACGGTCGCATACGATGAACGCGGCTTTCTTGCGCTCGGTCAATGTCCCATCGATCTTCTTGAGATACTTGAGCGCTGCCGCCAAGCTCCCACCACCTGTGGGACCAGCAAGGATGCCGCATTTGCGAATCATCGTGAGCATGGCGTCTAGTGATTCGTCAGTGTCAACTACTACGATCTCGTCGTAGAAATCTTTGCGGAACAAACCGACTTCATACATCTCGTCCTGGTTACGAATACCGGGGAGGAGGTGTCCTTTTGCTGCGATAACACCGACGTTCTTCATGTTCGGATTCTTCTCTTTCAAGAAGGTACCGGCACCGCGGGTAGAACCAGTCGTTCCCAGACCGCCGATGAAGTAGTCGATGGAACCTGCATCGTTATAGATTTCCGTCCCAGTCGTACCGTAGTGAGCGGTGATGTTTTTCTCGTTCGTATACTGTGAGGTGTGGAAATATTTGCCCGGCTCTTTTGCCATTTGTTGTTCGATAAATGTAATCGGATCGTTGGGGTCAGTCGGGTCCGGACATTCGCTCAAACCCGGCAGTTCATCGAGTTGCGCGCCGAGCAATTGCAGAATCTGTTTTACTTCTCTGACCTTGATTCTGTTCGTAACGATCTTGAATTCGACGTTATTGATCGAGCAAATCAATTGCATAGCCTTCGCCATGTTGCCGCTCGAGGATTCAATTACAGTCTTGCCTTCGCGCGCGATTTGTTCAATATCGTCTTTCAAAACATTCCAGCCGCTCTTGTCTTTGACAGAGCCGAATGGGTTCAGCAACTCGAGTTTGGCATACAAATCGATGTTCTTCAGT
Organism: Candidatus Obscuribacterales bacterium; assembly: GCA_965228855.1. Taxonomy (GTDB): domain Bacteria; phylum Cyanobacteriota; class Vampirovibrionia; order Obscuribacterales; family Obscuribacteraceae; genus JADYXR01. Next base: position 695,712 of record CBDDIJ010000002.1, read on the forward strand.
CCGTGGATTTCAGGGCTGATTTCGAAAAGCGGTGTTTCGCCAATTAGCTCGGTAACATGTTTGACTAACATTTTGGTATCTCCGGGGTCGTTCTTGGTGTGGGGTTTACGGTGAGTGGGAAAACTTTTCGGGGGGCTAGATGATCGAATACTGCTCGTCGAGCATCCATTCGAATTTACCGTTTCGCTGACGTACCGCGACTTTACGCGCGATGGGTTCCATCATTGAATTGGTGGCACTGAAGTCCATGAAGTAACCGGATGTGTTTGGGAACACGACCAGGTCGCCCGGTTCAGGCAATTGGGTCAAGAATGTTTTATGGCGATAAACCAAGTCGCTCTCCAGGCAAAGGTTACCCGCGAAGAAAACGCCGTGTTTACCGGGCTTTTCGCAAGGCGTCTGATTGAGAACGATTGGATCGACGAAAATTTCCTGATCGAGGAAAGTCACGTCCTGACGCTTCATGTTCAAGTTTACGAGCTGATCGCCTGTGCTTGACGGTCTCAGATTGTTGACCGAAGCGACGGTGATTCCGGTTTGAGTGACGAGCGAACGGCCCGGCTCAATCCAGAGTTCGATCATGTTGTCGCGGAGAAGCGCTCCAGCTGTTTTATCCGAGAGGTTGGGGAATTGGTGCGAGAGAATTTCGTCGAGGAAGTCCGGTCCGGATTTGTCGTCGTAATAGTTGTAGCTGTTGAAGTTGCCGCGCAGCTTGCCCTTTTCGGCGTACATGCCAAAGGCGTTACCTTGCCAGGTCATCGAAGGACCGGTGCCGAGGACGGCTTCTTTCAAAGCGCTCGTATACTCATTCCACTCTTGTTCGCTTTCGAGATAGTTGACTTTGAAGCCGCCGCCAATGCAGAGCACGCGAGGCTCGAATCCGCGTCCGAGAGCATCTTCGTAGAGCTCGATGCAGTTCTCAATCGCGACTGCACGTTCCGTAATGCTGACTGTATCGAGGTGGAAGGAGAAGCCCATGAAGTCGAGCGCGTCTTCGTTTTCTTCGATAATATCGAATGCTTCTTCCAGCTCGTTGATGGTGATGCCGAACCGGCTGCCTTTGTTTAAAAACCGCGAGTGATCGGCGTGGAAACCGGACAGGCGAATGAGTACTTTCGTTGGTTTTTGTAGTTTGAGAAACTGTCTGAGTTCGAGAACCTGATTCAGTTCCCAAATGCTGTCAATGCTGATCGTGATTCCTTGCTGAAGCGCCAGTGCGAGAAATTCGCGATTCTTTGGACCGGTAGCTTCGATGCGATCGCCGGTGAAACCGGAGGATAAGCCGTGGCGCAATTCGTTGAGAGAGGAAACGTCGAGGCAGGCGTTCTCATGCGCGAGCTGGCGAACCAGGCTGTCGGACGAATTGGTTTTATGAGCGAAGAAAACCTTGCCGCGCAAACCGTGCTTTTTGAAAAGGGCATTGAACGATTCGACGTTGTCGTGAACCAGCTCGGGGAACATGACGTTAAGCGGACTTCCAAGAGCCTTCACAAGCTCCTGGAGCTTCGTTTGATCGGCGAGGAAGTCTTTGATGACCGGATGAATTTTCGGGGTCAATGTGAGGGCTGCATAGCTGGCGATCGGTGGCGCGTTCGCCGCGGTGGCTTCCTGGTTTGCGTTTTCGGTTTCTGTTTTCAACGTCGCTACCATGTTCGGTTCGTCCCTTTTGCGTGACTTGGAGGCTTGATGCGCGGTCGGCTTTCGACAGACTGTCTCACCTCTGGAGGTATCGGATGTATATCCAACCGGAAAGGTAACACGGAAATGATTACTATTCGCAAGAAGGAAACAGTCTATTTCATAAACATTGTCACATCATTGCCGGAAGCTCTTGAAGCCCACACACACAGGCTTCTTTGGGATATCAAGCGGAGGTTAATTGTTTCACAACCTTGTTACAGCTGTCCTGTTCAAGGTGCGAATAATCTCCCCGCTCAAGTTTCCCGGTGACCCAGTCAATGGCGATGTGCAGACCGGTGAGGATGGCCTTGATCCGCTCAACCGTGTGTTCGTTGTGGCAGCGCTCCGCCTGCATTCGAGCCACCAGGAGCTTGATTATCAGGTTATTGACGGCGCGAATGCGGCAGTCGTACACGCCGAAACCGAGCGAGATAATCACGTGCCTGGCGTCCTGCGCCGAGTTGTTGATTGTTTTCAAGCGATTGATGGTCGGCTCGGGAAAGCCATCAAGCCAGCGGAAAAATCGATCGGCGACAAATGCTCTATCTGGAACCATAACAATGCAGCAGCTACGCCCACAGGCGGCGCCACCAATTCCTTTTTGCAAGTGATTCTCAACAAATCTATCCTACTAAATGAAACCGACTTGCGCAAGCCAGGTTTCTCCATCATCCCTACTATAAAAGACAGGACGAGCGAAGACGCAAAACCATTACCAGCCATGGCTTTGCACAATCTACAGAATTTCCACACAGCCATTTGGCTACGAGAGAGCGACGGATTTCGCGAATTCCGTCATTGCAGGATAGACAAGATTCTCTACTATAGAAGACAGGATAAGCAAAAGGCGCGAAACCATTTACAGCCATGGCTTTGCACAATCTACAGAATTTCCACACAGCCATTTGGCTACGAGAGAGCGACGGATTTCGCGAATTCCGTCATTGCAGGATAGCCAAACAGACGTTCGCCCGAGCAGGTGCTCCTACAATCCCTTACGGCACAAAGGTTTAGCGCCTCACTACATACGCTTATATATAGTAGGACGGTTTGCGGGAGTTTAGATTTCTTCTTCGAGGGCGTCGAGGGCGCGTTCACATTCGTCGACTGACTGTTGAAGGAGTTTCCGGGCGCGCTCGATGCTGGCGGCCACACTGCGGTCTTTGTCGCTCATGAGCGAACGAACGCCGGCGTCGACCACCCGTTTCCCTTCATCCAACAAGGTTGAGACGTTATCCAGCGACTGCAGAACTTGCGAAACCGTGTTCGAGTCAAGGTTCGCCTTACAATCCTTGCAAAAACCGAAGATGTCGAAGCGGCTCTCTTGATAGATGTAGCCTTTTCGCTCTGCAACTGTTTGACCGAAACCGCTGAGCAGATCATCGTGAAACTCAATGGTCAAGCCGCATTTAGTACAAATCAAATGGTCGTGGTGCTCTTCGCCACTCACGGCTTCCCAGAGCTGGCCTCGCGCGCTCATAATGCTGCGAATTTCGCCCTGCTCGGAAAGCCGCTCGAGAGCTCGATAAATGGTTGATAAACTGACCTCGCCGCCCTGACCAATTATCCGGTCACGCAGTTCTTGCGCGCTAATATGCTGCCCCTGTGGCAGAGAAGCGAAGATGTCGAGCAATAGCTCTTTGGGTCGGGTTCTGCTTTTAACCATTTGTTGAGAACAGCGAAAGCGTCGCGGCAGACAAATCACCACGTCGTTCTATATATGTTATCTCAACAAATCCCGATCTGTTGCGTTTTTACTAGTGCGCGATAACGGGATAAACATCCTGAGCTCTCGTCCGCCAGTATTCAAGGCGCTCTTCGTAGAAACTGACGTCGCCATAAAGCTCGTACAGCAGCTGGTACGTGGTGTCATCGCCGAGGTCGTAATAGCAGAACTGTCGAAGAACCAGATCTTCCGCCTGTTCCTGACGACGCCCCCTCAGGAGCTGACGCCCCTCATCGAGAATTCGGGCGCGAATCGATTGAGTCAGCACCGGAAGCTTTTTGACGCTATTAGGTGGAAGACTTTCTTCATCTATCAGATCTTGAAGGTTTTCATTCAGATAACAGTCCAACATCAGATGAATTCGAGGTTCGGGACCGAAGTTACAAGCGCTGTGAATCGCGGAATTCGGATTCAACTTCCAGAGATAACCGCGGTTCAAGTGAATAGCGGCACCCGGCATGACGATATGCGCGTTCGGATTGGTGACAATCGGCACGTGAAGACGAAACCGCGGAACCTGTTCGAGATAAACATAATCACGGTGCTCGTGCAAATAGCACCCAGGCTGCAACTTCAACAGGCGCGAAGCCATTATATTGAAGCCAAATCCCTCGAGAAGCTGTTTGAGAACCGGTAGGCGTTTGAGCAGTGCTGTCTGTTTCGGCTCTCTGCAATCCTTCCAGGAGAAGTTATTCTCCTCGCCGTCCGGGCTCATCAGCACCGCCACCTGCAGACCTGGAGACGCATATTCGGCGTAAGGTTCGTGCCACTCGATGTCCGGACACATAACTTCGCGCTCAATAGCGTCGAGGACGAATCCATCAACCGACGCCAGACGCGACACGAACGTCAGATACTCGTCCAGTGAAGCGGTACTCTTCGCCAATGCGCCTTGCATGACAGGACCTCTAAATCGGGAACTACTTTTCGATTATGGATCGATGTGCGTCGGTTTCAAATTATATGCAAATCATTCTCAACAATTCTTACAGCTCAGAGCGACAGATTTTCGCAACCAGGTATGTCCAATTTCCAAGAGGTGTGGATATACACAGCCAACACCCAAACGTTACTAAAGGCAACCGATGAATTACTCTTCCTTATCCTGGGCAGGAATTGAAAACGGAATTCCGCATCCGACTTTAGACACGCAAAACATCAAACACACTCTGCGCGACTTCTTTGTTGATAACGCGCAAGCCGGTTTGGACATCATCAAGGATCAGGTCAAAAAGACTGTATATAACGATAAGAACTTAGACCTTCCCGAACTCTCGTTCTTCAAGTCGCCGGAGACAAACAGTTCAGCCAATTCGCCGACCGCACGCCACAGCCAGCTTGATGGTTTTTCAAAGGTTTCGAACAGCGGCGCACGTGACGGCGGATTTGTTCACGCCGACAATGTTGGCGATAGAACAACCGCGCCGTTAAAGGTCGAAAAAGGATTCGACAAGAAATTCGAAATAACCTCTGACGGCAGAGAGCGCGAATACACGCTTCACGTGCCGCCCGGCTACGACGGCAAAACGCCCATGCCACTAGTGGTGGTGCTGCACGGACTCTCTCAAGACGCTGATTCGATTGCAAAACTTTCCGCGATGTCAGAAAAGGCCGACAAAGAAGGTTTCATCGTAGCCTACCCGAATGCCACCAAGTGGCTCGGCGTGAGTTCTCTCCGCGCCTGGGACGTGGATAACGGAGTACAAATCCCCGGCACTGATTCAAACGACGTCGGCTTCGTGCGTAACATGGTAAACGCGATCAAAGACAACATGGCAGTCGATGATAAGCGGGTTTTCGCAGCCGGCTTTTCAAACGGTGGAATGTTGACCTACAAATTAGCTAGCGAAATGTCGGACACATTTTCTGCCGTAGCTGTTGTCGCAGGCGGATCTGATGGGAAGGAAACAAAACCCAGCAATGACGTTTCGGTAATGGCGATTCACGGAAGCCGCGATCACGTCGTCCCGAAAGACGGCTCGTGGTTTGGTTCTCGGCTAGTCGATCTAGGAGTTCCAGATTTCCAATCCTTCAAAGATTCATTCAAACACTGGAAAGAATTCATCGGCGTTGAAGAGAAACCGGACTTCTACAAAGACCAGGATGTCTTCTCGGCTCGCGCGGTAAATCAGAAAACCGGCGCCGAAGTGGTTTCGTACGTTGTTGAAGGCGGCAAACACGAGTGGCCGGGAAGCGCGAGAGCAATCAAGACGAATCCAAACAGCGCCGAAGCGCGTTTCAATGCGACCGACAAAATCTGGGACTTCTTCAAGGCTCATCCTAGAAAACAAGACACGAAGCCGCAAGCGCCTCGGTCAGCAGATCCGCTGGTTGCATAGTTTCACGGCACTCTCTCAAAACAGATATACAAGGCGCACACAGCTTTGTGATTCATTTTTCGCAGAATAAGTAGTCGCGAAATGTTTTACCACTCACCTCCCGAAACGTTCGCTTCGTAAAGCTTTCGGAAATTACACTACAACGGATGAAACAGAATATTCATTACCAGCCACCTCAAAAACACAAACCGCCCGATCCCGAAATGCCGATAAATAAAGGGATTGTTAAAGCTAGCGCGACAGTCTAGCGCTACCCGCGTCATCGCCTGTCCGGGTGATTTCTGATTGTAATCCGCATGGTTAGCCAAGTTACGAATGCTTTATGAAGCATCGCAATCAATAGCCCTGGCACGGCTTTCCGCCTGTCCGAACCGACACTCATTTACTTCAAAATTCGTAACCGCAAGGTGGGTAATGGTTGTGACTAGGTGATAGGAACGTGGAGTCATCATCTCGCAGACACTCATCAGGAAGAAAACGACTCAGCAGCCAGCGGCAAACCAAGAAGAATTCCCGACGTAGCCAAACGTGCTGCGCAGAGTGGCTTGCTGTTTACACTTCCGTGATTGTCGCGTGATGACATCCATCAACAATTGAAAGAGAGAACACATATGAAACGAGCAATAACCATGCTCGGAGCCGTCGCGGCGCTCGCGGTTGGTTTCCTTTTCGCTGCGCCGGCCAATGCGACCCCACCAGTCTGTAACCCATACGTTGTGTCAACTCGACCTACGCAATGGCCCGCTATCAATGCGACGAGCAGTTATTTCTACAACTGTCAGAGCAATACGGCGAAACGTGATGTCGTTGAAGCTCAGCTTCACGATTTGCCAGCTCACATAAAATCCATCTTGCAGACTAGAGGGGCGAAGTTTTATCTGTATGATACGCCCGCAAACGCAAACCAAGATCCTTTGTTTCTGGGAGCGTTTGATGATGGGCAGTCCGGTTCTACACTCTCGACCGGAACAAACCCCAGGTCCGCGATTGTCACAGAGGTCTCGCACGGTGCAAACCCGTCCGAAGTACTTTCTGACTCAATGCTGCGAGTTACGACCGCTCATGAAGCTGGCCATCACCTGGATTATATCTGGAGAACAGTCCCGACGCCCAGCGCAGAAGAGCTCACCTTGTCGAAACGATTCGTCGATTTGTATGCACATGATCTGTTTTTGCTCAACTACACATGGAATGGAGTCACAACTCCCACACCTCGCCCTCCCTGTGGTTTGAGTGGTGTCTTCTACATGGTCAGAGACCCTCTGGTTAACGGTTTCATCTGCTCGGGCACTAATGGAACAGGAGCAACTGTACAACCAGTATTCCTTGGCCTCACAAACGCCGAAATTCTCCAAGATGTTTTTCCAGGTAAATTCAGCAGAAAAGATGCGACTGCTTATGTTGAAGGTCTAGTGTCCCCAACTGATTCGTACCAAATTACGTTCACCAATGCTGATCTGCCTGGGGGATCAGTGCAGGTCTCGTATACGGCCGCACCCGGTGACGATGAAACGGATGTTAGAGACGCACTAATTGCCGAGATTAATAATCATGTGGACTTGCAAGTCCAAAACATCCATGCTGTCGCTACGTCAGTAAGCTCGTTTAGCGTGATAGCTGACACGGTCAAACTGACATACTTCACTCAGAGTTCCAGTTCTACCTCAAGTTTTATCACTCTGAAATCGGGAGAAATTGCCGAATTCTTTTCAGAAAAGGTTGCCATTCGGTGGGCGACACCGCTAACGCCATATAACACTGGAGATGGACCTTTCACCCGTGAAACTGCCGCTCTGGATAAGTTCCTCCAGTCAACGTTCTCGTGCACAGGAACGTATCTGTCCAGCTTGATCGCTAATTCGACCGAACCTTCAGTCTACAGTGCATTCTGCATAAACGCTTTGCCAGCGGGATATTCTTTCCCCTAATTGGCTGTATTGCCTCCGGGAGGGATTTCGCCCTCCCGGAGTCTGTACTTTGTCTTGATAATCTTGGCTTGATTCACTATTTGGTCATGTGAAAAAGAGTTAGGAGCACTCAGAAATGGAGCCCAGTCCTCATATATCTTTCCTAGCTTCATCAACACAACTTCTTTTTCAGTCCCGAGAGATGCAAGATTACTTACAGATCGCAGCTCTTTCGTTTTGAAAATTCCCGCGAATGAAAGTGGAACCAAGTGTACAAGCGCATCTCCCCTTAGCTCCGGATTAATTCGACGGAATTCTAACAACGAGTTATCTGAAGATATGAATCTGTTTCCTTCAAAAAGGTGAAGAAAAACGTCGTTGGAGGATAGTGGTTTACGCATGCCTGCTTGATACAGAGCCTCCAGGCAGGCAACTTCGGTCTGTAGATCACCAGACCAACGGTCAATTTTGGGGTTTTTGATAAGACCATTTTGGTCTCTCTCAAATTTAATCCCTAACTCACCGCCTGACTCTGGCAATTTTTCCAAAGCCAGCAGCATATATACATCCCTCCTGAGAGCAGCATGCTGAGCGCTTTCTCCCCGAGGCTTATGATTTATAAAAGCTTCGTTTTTCGGAGAAATTTTGGCAGCTTCTGATTGCGCATCAGTTGCCGTTGAATGGGTCGACAAGACAATCACACATATGATTAAAAGTGATAAGTTCTTTGGCATTCTGTCATCATACTGCGTGTGCTGTAGATTCGGCAGATTATCGATCATTCGCCACTATATTTTGGCGCCATTTATACTAGATCTGACAGTAAGTCCCGGAAATTGTCTTCTACGTCTATGCCTGTAATTGACGGATGAAAAGCCAAGCGGCTGGAAGTCCCAATACTGCTGCGCTGGCTTCCCATGGGTCTAGAGGAATTCCAAAGTAGATTTTTACTCCAATGGAAACCACTGTAAATAGCTCACCGACAGAAACCTTTGAAAGCGCCAAAATCACTGGGATTTGGCCTACCCCAAAATATAAATCAGCGAGCTGTCGCCGAAAACACCTTGAGGCGAAACTCTCGAAAGGGTCGCTTGGTAGCACTTTCGAGAGTTTTACCTCAAAGTGTGAAACATAATTTTTATTATGCGACGCGCTGAAAAGCCAATGGTTGCCTAATTTTCGTCAAGACTTAAGGCCTCCGGAAACAATATCTTCAGTTCATTCGAACATCAGGGTGCGACTCTGTAGATGTCGAAGTTCCTGGCACCTGCGGAGGCTTCAATTAGCTGTCAGTGCCGGGCTCTGAGAAGTCCGCGCCGATCTTCCCACTCCTTGTTCGCGTCAGCGGCTTGATTGACGAAGGCGTCCAAGTTCGCTTTTCGTTTCAAATAGAGCGCGCGCGTTTGACCGTAACCGTAGCTGTCTCTTATCACTATTTCAACGTCCTCAAATCCTGCCTGCCAACCCCGGGATTGTATCGAAAAGATATCCGAAGAGCATGCGCCTGTCAGCAAAAACGATTTCTTAATCAGATCTAGCGCGAGCTCTGAAAATTTGTCGTTGTCAATCGCCGCAAGCCTCGAAACGGTCAGAATTCCGAGTTCTAACCCAAATTCTGAAGAAATTGTCTAGGCGGTTCAATTTCGGCTTGAAAACGCCGTGTGGGCGCCGAAATTGAGAGCGGTTTCAGTTACATAAAGGCGGATTGGTTTGAAACGGCATGGGGCGACTGAATAGGTTGACGCTGCTTCTTTCATTCAATTGCTATTCAAGGACCAATACCTCTCGGACATTCGTATCACGTAAGCGTTTCCACTCCCAACCTTCCCGGCATTGTGCACGGAAGACGAGTAACGCTTGCGCCGAGAGTACCTTGATAGCTGGTTCTCCCCCTGTTGTCACCACCGGCAAGGACATATCTATGGCGAACACACGCAAGAAAAAGAATCCTAACCAAGCGGGTATCAACCTGCTCTTCGCCCTGGGCTCCAGTCTCGCCCTGGCTCTGATTTTGGGACCACTGCTGTTCTCTGACAAGAGCACCGTGGGCACCCCTGTCATGTCCACCAACGGTTCGATGATTTCCGACACCATCGGTCGCCTCTCTTCGGCGGACTCGTCCAGCCAGAGGATCAGCGCCGCGCGCTGGCTCTCGACCCAGGCGTCCGCCAATCCGGAAAGCGTAATTCGGTCGCTCGGCGACTCACTTACGAATGATCCGGACCCGGTCGTCAGAGCGCAAGCAGCTTCGTCGCTCGGCACTCTCGCGCGGACCGCCCGCGAGAAGCCCACTTCGAATGCATCGCAGGAAAAGCTGATCGCTGAAGTCCTTCAGCGTCAGTACAGCAAGGAAGCGAGCGACTCCGTTCGCCGCTGTATCATCGGCGCCGCCGCCGAGCTCGATATCGACGACGCCAACGGTCTCGTCGAAAAGGGCATCTCGGACAATGATCCCTCTGTGAAGGAAGAAGCACTGCGCGCCCGCGTCGAACGGGAGCAGCGAGCTCAGCTGAAGAAGCTGGGTTAACGGACCACAAGCTTCTTGCGGAGACCGCAGCAATTTAGGCTGCGGAAGACTTACTCGCAGTGAACTCAGAAATCTAAGAGGTACGAAGATGACCTGTAACTTTTGCCAGAAGATGCCCCTTCCGGCCAGCGCCCGTGCGGGCAATTGCTCCAGCTGCTCTGCCAAGACGCCGACGACCGCTCACACTCTCTGCACGACCTGCGCCAAGGCGCAGTCGCGCTGCAACCGTTGCGGTCGCAGCATGACTGCCAACCCCATGCTGCAGAACGCGTGCGACACCGACAGCTGCGCCTGCATCTTCTAAGCTGAGCCGGTACTGCCGAGATAGGTAGTCTGGCACCAACAGTCCATCTTCATGCAGAATATCCAGGCCGCGTGGCGGATGACGGGGCACCGACCCCTCATCCAGCCACGCGCCTCTTTCCCCGGATCGCCTACTATATCCCGGCGTATTAGCAAAATCGAGCAAACCCTGATGCGGTGTTGACTAAGAGCGATAATGCCTACGTTAGTCTTCACAAAACGCGGGCTTTTGGCTACGCTGCATTGCCGAAATTTGGAGAATCCGTCTATGCACCATAGCCAAGCGGCAGGAAAATTACGAGGTATAGCCCCAAAGGTCCCATCATTGCTACGTTTCAAGGATAAGGCTTATACTGTCTTTTCTAGTAGCAAAATCAGCGACAGGAAAATTACGAGGTTTAACCCAAGACACCCATCATTGCTAAGCTTCAGGGACGAAGCTTGTACTGTCTTTTCTAGTAGCAAAATCAGCGGCAGGAAAATTACGAGGTTTAACCCCAAGACACCCATCATTGCTAAGCTTCAGGGACGAAGCTTGTACTGTCTTTCCTAGTAGCAGATCGAGAAAGAACGAACCTGGCGGGAGAGTCTCCCGCCAGGTCAGAGAAATCATCAGCGAACCGCCTGAACACCGGCGACGCGGCCGAGCTTCTGCAGCGCCTTCGCCTCGATCTGGCGGATGCGTTCGCGCGTGAGCTTGAACTGCTGAGCCAGGTCTTCGAGCGTCTGCGGGTCACCGTCGAGACCGAAGCGGCCGGAGACGATGATGCGCTCGCGCTCGTTCAGCACATCGAGAGACGCCCGAATCGCCTTGGCGGTGTCGTCGGACTCGAGACGCTCATGGAAACGCTCGAACGAGCCGTCTTCCATGAGATCCCCAAGTTCCGTCTCACCACTCTCGCCGACGCGAGTGTTGAGCGACACCTCAATGAGCGCATACTCGGAAAGCTCCCGGATGTCCTTGACGCTCACCTTCATGAGCGCGGCCAGACGTTCCTCCGTCGGCGCTTCCTGGCTGTCGGCAAGCACCCGGAGCGCCTTCTTCAGACCCGCCAGCAGCTTGCGCTTCGTCGCAGGAATGCGAACGGTCGAGCTGTTGTCGCACGCATAGTCCTTGATCGCAGCGCGGACCCAGAACCAGGCGTAGGTCGAGAAGCGAGTGCCGGCGGACAGGTCGAACTTCTCCGCGGCGCGAAGCAGTCCGAGATTGCCCTCCTGAATCAGGTCGTCGAGCGGCACGCCGTAGCCCAGAAACTTGCGCGCAACCGGCACCACCATCTTCAGGTGAGCGGTGACGAGCTTGTCGCGTGCACGAGCGCCGGCGGCACCGCCAGACTGCATACGCGTGACCAACTCCTGCTCCTCTTCGCGGGCAAGAAGCGGGGCGGCGTATGCGCTCCGGAGATAGCCGTCGAGGTACGACGAAAACGGGTCATTCATAGCCACAATTCCTTTCGCAGCAGCGCACCGACCTGAATGAGTCGATACGGAGTTGAAGATTTCGGAACCGATGCCTCAAACCGTTCGCCACCACATTCGGTGCCGAACTTTTCCGGAGACAGAGCGCATCATCGAAACCTGACCAACGGACCCAACTGTTTCGCAATTCGCAAAAGAAAAACGCGCGATTTAGTTGCAGAACAGAGAATTTAGGTCAGTTGATACCAGGCAACGAGGAATGAAATCGATATCTCCTAAATAACACTTGAGATCTATATAAAGCACGCTTAACAACTGGATTTACACTTGATTACGTTTCGTACGGCAATCCAAACACTTGCGAGACTCAGCCATTCACGACTTTTCAAGGCGCAGAAGCAGCACTCACGCAACCTGCGCCAACCCAAGCGGAATCGAGCGTTCGCGCAGTTCGCACAACACAAACATCACTCGCAAATGTTCAGGCTCTAAACGCCTGTGAGTCAAAATTTCGCCAGAACAGTCCACTTATTGAAGCATTGCCAGCGCAGAAGCGGCGAGCATCGCCGCACCGATTGGGAGCGCGTCTTCGTTCACATCAAATGTTGCGGTGTGCAAGAAGCGCTCAGAGCCGGGGATTTGCACACCCAGGCAAATAAAGCACGACGGATATTTGTCCGAAAGGAAGCTGAAGTCCTCGGCACCCATTTTCATCGTAGCCTCGATTATCGCCTCACGGCCGATCATTTCAGTCGCGACTTTCTCGACTATCTCGACGGCTTCCGGATGATTTACGACCGCCGGATTCTCGGTAATGTAGTGCAACTCATACGAGCCGCCCATCACCTCCGCGATACGACACGCGTTCTCGAGTTCAGCGCGGACAACTTTGTGCGTATCCGCGTGAAAGTAACGCACCGTTCCAGTGAGTTCCACCGAATCGGCGACGATGTTGTTTTTAAACGTATTGCTTCTGATACCACCAATGGTGACCACTGCCGGGTCCAGGGCCGAAATTCTGCGGGACACGATTGTCTGAATCGCCTGCACAACTTGGCTGGCAACGACAATCGCGTCGACTCCAAGCTCAGGCCAGGCGGCATGGCAGCCGCGCCCCTGCAACTTTATATTGAAACTGTCACAAGCGGCCAGCAACGGACCAGACTTCAATGCGATCTTGCCGGTTTCCAATTCAGGAAAAACGTGAAGCGCCACAACTCGCTTGGCGCCTTCGAAGGCGCCGTCGTTGATCATCAAACTAGCACCGCTGAGACCGTCCTTGTTGGTCGACTCCTCTGCCGGCTGAAATGCGATCCGGATTCGCCCGTTTTTCGGCGGGTCCATGGCAAGCATCTGAGCTGCACCGAGCCCGCATGCGGTATGAACATCATGTCCGCAAGCATGCATTACACCTTTGTTCTTCGAACAATACGATTTCTCGTTTGTCTCTTCGATTGGCAGAGCATCCATGTCCGCGCGAATGACGACCATGTCGCCCGAGCCTTCGCCGATGTCCACAATAACTCCGGTGCCACCGACGCCTGATTTCGGTTTCAAACCAAACTTTTTCAAAGTCTCGACGACAAATTCGGCGGTTTTGTTTTCCTCGAAACTCAGCTCGGGATTGGCGTGAATGTGGCGCCTGTAGCTGAGAAGGTCGTCTTGAATGGCTTTGGCTCGTTCAAGGATCGCAGCACTGGAAATCTGTCTGGTCAAACTGGTCATGTGTTTTCACCCGCGGAACGGCACGATGCAGTGCCGCTTCATGGCGCTGCAAGTCGCCCATTTTAAACTTTTGCGCATCACTTGTCACCTCATGCGCTCTAAGGTTCCAAACCGGAGAAAAACGAAGCGCCGCTCCAGCACTCAACCTTGGTCACCCAGGTTGAATTGAAACGACGCTTCGCTCTCTTCTTCTTTTTAAACTGGCAATCTAACTGGCAACAGGGAGCTCTGCCATCTTGTACGAGGAGGATTTAACGGATTCCTGCCTCGTCCAGATTCCGGCTGAACTGCTAGCGGGCTCGGCTTTTCGCCGCTCGTATTCCAATCGAACATGAAGGGGGTGTTGTTTCACGTAGTCGGAAATTCTAGTAAATGAATCGAACTCAACTTTTGCAATCATCTTTGCTCATCTCCGTGGGGTGTTCGAAGCTTGGGCTGTGATGCGATAGTACGATTTCACCGCCTCTCCGGATATGGAACAAACCGCACAGCATTCTGCGCAAACCCGCAAGGACATGTCTAAAATAGCAAGGACATGTCTACTATATTCAAGCGTATTCGCAAATCCCGGCAAACGCTGACGAAACATGGCTTTTGGACCTACTCACCCGGTCGCCTCGTTCCAAAATCAGCGCTTCGTAACTACTACTATATCCCATCGTATTCGCAAATCCCAGCAGATCTAGGCTACATATGACTTTTGGACCTGCACACCCCGTAGCCTCGTTCCAAAATCAGCGATTTGGCTACGCTGGAATGACGGATCTGGCGAAAAGTGGCAATCGTACGTAGCCAAATCCAGATCAGGTCAGAGTACCAGATACCCAAAACCCCTGCAGGAAGCCTGCCTTGAGCATAAGGATCTCACGACACCTTATAATAGCAAGGATACAGCGTAGCCAAATCCAGATCGAGCCGAGCGCCAGATACCTTAAACCCCTGCGGTGAGCCTGTCTTGAGCATAGAGGTATCACGATATTTTATAGTAACAAACTTGGGGAGACAGAGGGTTGGACGGTGCCAACCCTCTGAGCAAGCAGGTTCTAGTTGCCGCCGAGATTCTTCTGGAGGAAGTTCTGCATCGCAGCCTCGTCGGCGAAGCCGTCAAGTTTGTCGATGACCTTTCCGTCCTTCACGACCGCGATGGCGGGACACTCCTTCGAGCCCAGCCAGGCGCAGGCGTTGGGCGCCTTGTCCTTCTGGAGGCGAACGAAGCGTGCCTTGTTCGAAAACGTCCCCGCCAGCTTTTCGTAAACCGGAATTTCCGTGGCACAGTTGACGCATCCACCGGAAACCAGCACAACGACGGTTCCACACTGGCTGCCGACGGTGAGCGGGAAGTCCGAGTCATCGACGACGGTGACACCATCGGCAGTGCTCGCCACCTGATGCCGCGTGTCCGTGCTCACCGACTGAACCTCACTGGACGTCATCGCCATGTGATGATGACTGTGTCCGGCGAACGCCGCAGGCCACACTGTCATGATCAGCATGACCAGCGACATCATGAAGTGCGCGCCGTCCTGTCCAAAAGAAAGCCACGAGGGCTTCTTGAAGTCGAGACTGAGCCGGTAGACGTAGTACGAACCGAACCAGGTCCAGTAGGCGGCGAAGGCGAGCGTCACCAGCCAGTGCTGGATCGGCTGCGCGAACATCCAGTACATGCCGAACAGCATGGCGGCGTGCGCGAAGTCGTACCACTGCTTGTTGTACGCGAGCTTGCGACCATAGGTGAAAGCGCGCACCAGATACCAGAGCGTGCCGATTGTGAACAGCGAGGTCCACACGAACACCGGCACCGGCAGCCACGCAGGCGTGAGGCACGCGGACATGCCGAGCAGACAGGCACCGTGCCAGAATTCGTTTTCGCCGTCGTAGTAGCCGTTGGCCGTCCGCAGATAGCCGGGGCTCACGAGACGAAACAGATAGAAGAGAGTGCCGCCGAAGAACAACAGCGACAAAGCGACAGAGACCCAGTCGAAACTCATCGATTGAGTCATCATGTGGTGGTCATGATGCATAGCAAATCTCCATGCGTTTATTGTGAAACCGAGAGAAGCTCCGCTCCGAATCGACACTCGCGAACTCAGCACGCAAGCAACACCACCGACGAACAACACTCGCTCGCACAAAGTCACGAGAGAGAGTTATCAGAGTCAGCAGGAGAACGTGCGGTAAGTCGAATGTGTTTCCAGAACGAGAAGTTTGAAAGTCACATTAGCCTACAAATATGAGCCGGCAGAATTGAACTTGAGAACCTCAATATCGGCACAAAACCACGGCAATCGCCCCAAAATCCACCAACCTCGCCTAGCGCAGCCAATAATCCCCTTCCCGGGGATACGCTAAGGCCCTCTTCACAGGGATGAGATGAAGAGGGCCTCAGCAGTGAGCAGCAATGTCGAAGAACCGCCTGCGCGGTTACTTCCGAAGTCTTCTCATTCGCGCCAGGTCATTACGCGCGATTATGATTTGCGAATCGTCTTCCGAATAGGTGTTCTGATACGTGGTTACAGAGCGCAAGTACATCGCCTCTGCCGTCTCGTAATCGCCAAGCATCTCGTGAACTCGTCCAAGTTTATGCACCACGAAAGCGGCTTGTTCGCTAATTTTGCCGTACGCTTTTTCTTGAATAGCCAAAGCTGGCTCCAGATGCGCTTTTGCCTCTGTAAACTGATCCAGTTTGTAATTCACAAAAGCCAGTTCGATGAGAACAGGCGCAACTGCTGGATGCTTTTCACCGTAAGATTTCTGGGCAAACACAAGAGCCTTTTCCAGTGTTTCAGCCGCTTTCACAACATTATCGTTTCGCAAATAATGGCGAACAAGTTTGTTGTAAACCTCGATTACCGACTCCTTGCTGGACTTGTCGTTTTGCAATTCGCTCAGACGGCTAATGATGCCTGCTTCAACTTCCGCATCAGCAACAGCTCCGACCGGGATCGTCGTCGTCATCGTGATGCCGATTTCTCCCGGAGAGAAATCCTCCATCTCGCTTGCGATCGTAGAACTAAAAGTGTTCGTCACGGTGTATCGAGTTTCGGTCATCTTTGTTTCCCACCATAAGCTAGTTGTGGAGCCGCTTTCCCAGTGGACTCGCGCCGCGCAATCGATGTTCCGACTGCTAACCGCTCGCGTTCTCCGTCGCAAGTGATATTCGGAGATGCAAGGACGACTATCTTGAGATATCCAGCACGAGGATCCTGTGAACCACTTTAAGTTATCTAAAAGTGCTGTCAAGGGACGAGTCTTTTAACCTTCAAGGGTCAAACAGCAGGCGCTTCGGAAACAAGCACCAACACTGACTTTCCAAAGCTCGCTTTGCAACACCCGCCGGCAATATCAGAGGAATTTAAACTTGCGCGTTTCGGTTGCCACGGTTGAACAGTTTCTACTCGAACGACTGACCGCAATATCAGTCAAAGACCACATCTACATCTGGCTGGCCGCAAAGTAAGGCGCAAGGTTCGAAAACGTCTCCACGTCTTTGATAATAGCTTGCGGAATCAGGCTTGGGGACTCTTGTTTGATGCTCGGCATCTTTTTGATGGCAGTGCCAATAGCGAGCAATTCGATAACGCCGCCGCCTAGATCGTAAACGTAAGTTTTCACACCAACAACGTCCTCAGCACCACAACCAGCCGCGTCTTCCTCAATCATTGACAGGGCCTTGATTCTAGCCTGATAGATCAGGTACGTAAGTTCTTTCACCTCGCCTCGAACAAAGCTCTTCAGCATCGCTTTGACACCACCGGCGAAACCAACAGAAAAAACCGATACGCCCAAAACCAGCTTCACAGGAACATAGCCGGCGTGAATCACGTTCCACATCTCTTCGTTCGTAAGGTCGCTTGTAATAGGCGCCTCCGTATACTCGGCGGGCAGACCGGGATGGTGCGAAGCGGTTCCAATCATCAGCATTTCTTGAATGCCTATTAAAGATGAAATCGTAGTTTGAATACCAAGCACCGCATTCGCTCCAGCTTCACGAGCTTCAGCGGTAATTCTCTCAAGAGCAAGGTGGCGTGTCTTGTTTAGCATATTCGAGTACTCGATTACTTCACCACTTTTCAAACTGCGCAGCGCGCCCATGACACCACCGCCGACACCAATTGAGTAGGCGACGTTTCCGAACACAAACTGAACCGGATTGAACCCACAATCCAGCTGGCAATACAATTCCTGGCCATTCGCCGACGTGGAGAAGACGTGGTCGTCCGCGTGCGGTTTGTATCCTTTATGATGGATGGTCGAGCCGATAGAAAGATATTCGATATTCGTGTCATGAAAAATCAGTTGGCTGGTTACGCCAGTGACACCCTCTCCGCCGTGCCGGCGAGCCTCTTCCACCATCCGCATATAAGACAGTTGCCGGCCCTCGCGAATGATGTGCGTCATCTCGTGCACCTCGCCGCCACCGATCGTCTTCAGACTCGACGCCACACTGCCGACGACACCAAGCGCAAAAACGCTGTTCCCGACAACAAGATTCCCAGGCTCGAAGCCCTTTTCCCGAAGACAATAAAGTTCGTTTCCTGACAATCCAGTGATAATCGGCATAGTTAACCTCCTGACGGTTCGGTCAGAAGATCCTACGCCCTTGACTAATCGTTGGCGAGCGTGACGCCGGAACCGCTCGTCGACGCTTGCGACTTGGCGCGCTCCGCTTCACCGAGCAGGCTGCCCAGATCCGGGGCATCATCAGGGTGACTGGCAACCCCAATGGCGGCAAAGACAGGCGAGCCACCGGCGGACTCAAGTCCGGACTCGGACAGCTGTTTCACGAGCCGCTCTGCGATTCGTGCCGCCTTTTCGGCGCGGACTCCAAGCAAAATGACAGCGAAATCGGTTTCCTCATAATGGGCAAATATGTTGCGCGAACTCGTCAGCTTGTCGACCTTATACGCGAGCTCCTGCACCTGTTCTACGGTCAATTGCGGTTTAGCCCTGGAAGGTCCGGCCTTCATTTCGATCAGCAAAACCGACAGCGGCATCGTCGAACACTTTATCTGAACACCAAGGAGAAACAGAAAAGCGGCGTAAGAGAAGATTCCCGTCTTTTCCGCAATCATTCCCTGCCGCACAGACTCGATGAGCCCGGAGTTGATGTCCTTGGGCTGCAAGAACGCATTGATGTGTTCCGCCGGCTCGCACAGTTCAATTACCTTCAACCGCAACAGGTTTGAAACAATCGGCACCCACTGGCTACGCGGCAAATCCAGCTCGTTGACGATATCTTCAAGCACCTCGCGACCGTCGACTTCAACATAGAAATCCTTGAGTTTAGCCATGTCGAGCGGATCGCCCTTAGCCATGATCGCTTCAAATTCTGCCTCGGTCAAATCTTCATTCGTCTGCTCGAAAACCGACGACATGCGAACGCCCTGCTTCATGAGCGAATTGGTGTGATCGAGCAACAAACAGCCTTCGAGTATCAGTGACTCAAGACTTCTATTAATGGTTTTCTCGTCGGTCTTGAGCTTGGGCTCAAACATAAAATCGCCCTCGCTCCAGCAAACAACCTGGAGGAAGCAATCATCGCCGACGCCCTTCGTTCCCTCGGCGTGAACAGGCGTGCCGTTTAAGAAAAAGATGTCCGCGTAGACGCTGGCATGGCGCTGAATTTTCAACCTGCCTGACATGGCGCCCATGCCGATTGACTGCAAAAGATTCGTGATATGAACCAGCTTCAGATTCCCTTTGAGCATCTCCTCTTTGGGAAGGAGAGCAAGCGTATCATCGATGGGCAGGTTCGTAAAAGTCTGATGAGAAGCGGGTTCCTGACTCTTCACTTTGGTGTAGCTCTTCTTGCTCAGAGCACCGGCCGATTGTTTGACTGGTATTGCTGCACCAGCGGGTGGAGAAGGCGCCGAATTATACGAAGGAGTTGCTGGGGTCAATGTTGAAGAACTGATACCCGCTTGACCCGAGTGTGGAACCGGCTTGGGCTTTGGTGCCATCTTGGATGAGGAGCCTGAAAACGGCACGGGTGGTGGCGGCGTGCTCGGTCTATTTCCGCCGAACGCTGGCATGCTGCTCGACGCTCCACCATGATTTTTCGCCGACGCTTCGCGAATCAATTCTCGAATAATTACAGGATCATCTGTAGCCAAATACCAGAGTTCTACAGCTTCTTTGCCGTCACCGGAAAACATCCTCCACTCGCATCCCTCGTCGATAGAACCACCGCGTTCAATCGAGAGCGCAAAATTCCGGTCGTCAGGCAGGGTCCACCCAAGATAGAACTTTACGCCCGGCTCGCGGGACGCGTCGTCCATAATCCCTTCAAGGTCTTCCGGAGCCGGCTCTTTGGGAAGAATTTTAAATCGTTGCGAATCCGTGGACTGTTCAAGCATTTAGTTGCTGATAATTGTTATGTGTCTCTGCCGAAATTTACTCTTAAAACATTGTACCCAGCCAAACTTCGATCATCTTTCCGATCACAAATAGCCCGAAAGTTCTCGATGGTGAATTTTTACCGGCAAGGCTGCCTACACCGCTCTGACAGCCTTATACAGATGTTTGCCGTCGCCAGTCGGCCACATGGAATTTCTTTGGAAACCGTTTCAGATTGTCTCAATAATCCAAATCGACGAGTTCTTGCTCGGTGAATAGATAGACATCCGGATCCGAAAACGCATAGCCAGCCGATGACTCGTGCACTTTGGAATCCGTCACTCCGGCATCAACGTAGAGGGAGGAAACTGGGACAGTCACGGTCCCTCGAGACAACGACTGAAGCTCAAAAGATTCCCCGGATCGAAACAAAGCTGTTGACCAGCACCCACTCTCATTCTTCCTGTGAACCTCTACAATCATCTCTCGCTGGTGAACAATAAGATACTCTTTCAGGCTCTCGAGATAGCGGTAATTCGTCAGCTTCTCACGTCTATCGATGGCGGCCGTCGATGGCGATAAAACTTCGGCGATAAGAACCGGAGCCTCAATTACATCGCCTTCGGCGCCAAGGTCTTCGCAAGCGACCATGACGTCCGGGTAGTAAAACGCCTTTACTTGCTTGATGAACACCTTCACCGCTTCCACATACGGTCTACAGGGTCTGTTCCGAAGCGACTCGTGCAGAAGTGCAAAAAAGTTTCCTACGATGATGTTATGTCGGCGGGTTGCTCCTGCCATCGCAAACATCTGCCCATCCACGTACTCATGCCGCGATGGAGATGACGCTTCCAGTTTCAAATAATCATCGATAAGTATGTATGACGCCTTTTTCTCAAGTGACATCGCCCTTTCTCCAGCAACGAATTCGATTCTACTACGCCAAAAGCTAGCCGGGAAGCTGTTTTAAACACCCTGAATCGCGTAGATCTTCGAAACTCGGATACGTTCGTCAAGGGTTTACTCATGCATCTAGTAAAACAAGGCAACCGACGAATCGGCAGTATCCATAAGGGATACCACCGACTCGCCTGGTTGGGTGAAAACCAATTTCCGCTACGGGTAGTCGTATACCAGCGGCGGGCCGTAGAGACGGAATTTCGGCTGTTCAGCCGTCGGAAGCGGTTTTTCCAGAGCCTCCGCAGGGATTATCTCCAGCTGCGGCTGCGATGGTGTCTCAGAACGCACTATCCGTCCGCCTTTCGCGTAGTCGATTCGGACAACAGCACCGCCGTCGTCCAGAATCTTGTTTATGCTTTCTTCTCCCGGATACAGGATAGATTCAGGACGAGAGCCGTCCTTATTCATCTGGATGACACGAATCAACTCTCCGCCTGTGCCGCTACCAAAAGCGCGCTCTTCCACCTTGCGCAAAACCCCGTCGTTGTCGCGACGAAATTGCGTATAGGTTCGCTTCTCGTCTTTCGCCAGAAATGCGATGACGAGCCGATTGAAGTGCATATCGACTTTCTGCAGCAGACGTCCATTCGCATCCGAATAGCCGGCAACGCGGCTGTACGGATCGAATGCGTATTCGAGAACAGTTGTCATTCCATCGTCGGCGAAGACGTATCCTCTCTCGCCGATTTTGGTGCGAAACATCGTCGCCTGTTTCTTGCCATCCGGCGCATAGAGCGTGATTCCGAGTTCGAGCTCGTCCATCGTCACGCTAATGCCGGCAAGCTGAGTTCCATCCCGCCGGTAGATTTTTTCGGAAACAAACTCTTTGAGACGTCCAAAGTTGCGCAAACGTTCGATAGTTTGCCCATCTTCGAAGTAATAAGTTTGAGTGTAACGACCGTCGCGTTCGCCGCGACCGGAGCGTTCGAGCGTTCCGTCGCCTCGGTAAACATCATGCGTCACGAATGTGATGCCGTCCTTGGCATAGGTGGCATGCGACTGCACCATACCGATGTCACCATTGATGGTGGCAAAGGTTCTGGTGCGCTCTGAAACGGTTCCATCAGGGCGGAACTTAATTTCCTCCTTTTGGCCGTCACGAAACTCGAGGTGGCGGGCGACTCTAACATCGTCGACCCAGCAATCATAACCTGCACGAATATTCGTGCTCTGTTCCGGCAGCAGAGCCGTTCTCGACAAACGACCAGGATAGGGATTCCCGTCGATGCCTGAGCATGGCTCGCGATTCGTCACCGGCGGATTCGAAGTTTTCCAGTCACGCTCAATCGAATCTTCCTTTGCGAAAAGAAAACCAATCGAGCCGGCTGAAACAATCAATAGTGCTAATAGTGTTATCACGTGCTTGCGCATGGATAAGCTCCATCAGATACAACCCGCCTGCCTGGCGGATCTAGGCTTCTAGTTGCGGCACATCACTGGGTGACTTTGATGTGCAGTGTGGCGTCGATTTGCTCGTTAACGCCGTTGACTTTCTTGTTGGCGAGAACATGAATGTCAGCCTCACCGTATTTCACCGTGTAAAAACAAGCGACGGTCTTGATCGAACCGCGCTCGTCCTTTTCGCTCGTCCAAAGCAGTGGTCCAGGGTCGATAGGATCAACGCTCAAACCGACAAAGGGACCGACGTTATCGGGCCGCGTCAGACAGAGCATTTCGCTAGCGCCGAGAGTCATCTCAGCAGGGAGTTCTGCAACGCTAACGAAATGCACCGGGATCGGGCGAATCATCGCGGACGCGACAGCGGAGAGACCAGTGACGAACAGGGCTCCGAGCGCAACAGCAGTCGACAGTTTATTCATTTCATTCTCCAGCTTTGCTGTTCAGTTCCAAACCCGCAAGTTGTGGTTAAACTCAATCGCTCCAATCGATTTCGTTTTCACCAAACAGCTGCAGCCGTTCGCTACAACTCGCGGTCACATTCCAGCCATTCAACTGAACGGTGGAACGCTTTCGAGAACAGCCGGGAAAGGCTGTTTTCGAAATGAGTTTGGTAACCGTTGCAACTAAAACTCGAGCGCGGTCCGATACAGCTGTAATTGAAACAGTGAAGTGAACTGACATTAGCGCATGAATACTGAGGTTGGCGATTTAGGATCTCAAAGCTCTTCAAAAAGACAAGAATTAAACACTAAACAGATTTGGCTTTTTCTCAAAATCAGACTGGTTGGAACGGGCTTCGCGGTAAAACCCTGGAATACGTTACACACCAACGCCTTGCGGGGATCCAGCCGTAAACTCAACTCGACAATTGGCTAGCACTAGTAGATTAATTTCACACCATTTCTATATAACCAACCTCGCGCGGCTATCTCAAGGTTGGCAACTACAATCCAATGCCATTCCCCCAAAACACCCTTACCAATCAATCAGAGAAACGAGACCACGAACTAGAACGTATTCTTCCAACATTGACAGCAGTTTAGTAGCGAAACTACACTCGGATCAGGTAACCGCCAAAAACGCTTAGTTGGAATCCGCAGAGATTGGCACCGCATTGCGCAGCTAGCGCATGCATCGCTGTGTTTAGAAACCCCTTTTTCCCAGCAGGTTAAACCCTGATGTTGCAGTTTTTTGGCTTCAAAAAAGACCGAGAGAAGAAACCCGTCACTCCAAGAAATGCCACCGCGGCACTGCCAGTTGCTGCCGACAATCAAACAGGCAATGCCAACGCTATAAAGCTACCAACCACCTCGCTGCTTCCGCTATTCATAGGAAGTCCGTCGTCTTGCGATATCGACGTACCCGAGGAGAAGGAGCGGTTGCTCAAAATTATCGCGAAGTCTAAGTTTGCCGACCTGCCTGCAACGGTTTTCGACGAGAATTGGCTGGCTCAAATTCCCGCCGATTGGATTATCCCGCCTCTGGAGCCGTTCTTCGATTATCTTCCCATAGAGGCACATCAAATAGAGATGCTGAGGGAACTTCGATGGCTGCTAGCAGTTAAGTGCACGGAACGCTACGATCGCCCTCTTTCCGCCTACCAATTCCTTCAGTTTCTCGCGGGTGAAATCATTCTGCACCATGACGCCATCTGCCTGGACGCTAGCTCCGGACGCACCTATACACGTTCCGAGGTGGACCGTATGCTTCAACGCGACGGCTCTTCTGCCCGAACTTTTACTGAATCCGAAACTCCGTCGTTGCGACCTTTTCTAAGTGTGACTGCGACGCGCTACGGAGATAGAGTGTGGATGACCGGTCATGGTCTGGTGCGGTTTAGCTTGCCGGAATTCGAGATTAACTGCGTTGAACCGGATCTGGCAGACTCAACTGTTTATCTTTTGAACGGTTTAGCCCAGGCGTTAATCGAACGGACGATAGACGCACGTGAAAGAAACGTATCGGAAATTTCTTTGAACGAGCCATTGCTTATAAGCACCGAAGAGATAGTCAACGGAAACAGGGGCGACATGCCTTTTACCGCGTGCCTGCCTCGAACGGAATCGCTTAGATGGAAACTGGTCACGCGCGAAAGCGGACGGCGACTGAATCCGGACTATGAGAATCCGAAGGAGACAAACGCTGTTCTTCGTCGAATTCTAGGGAATCTGAGCCTTCTAAAAATCTAGTTTTGGGCAAGGACCTTGGCCAACTTTCGAATGCCTTTGCGAATCTCATCCTCATTCAGACTGCCGATTCCCATGATGAACTCTGTTTTTCGATTTTTCGTCAGGTAGAAACCTCGGCTGCTGGTCAATCCAATCCCCGCACGAGAAGCGCGATTCAGGATCTC
This sequence comes from Candidatus Obscuribacterales bacterium, assembly GCA_965228855.1. Lineage (GTDB taxonomy): Bacteria > Cyanobacteriota > Vampirovibrionia > Obscuribacterales > Obscuribacteraceae > JADYXR01. The sequence goes on from CBDDIJ010000002.1 coordinate 720,388, forward strand.
TGACTCGCTCAGATTCACGCGGAACTCAACGAGAACGAAAACACCATTCTTATTCGGACCGATAGTGACCTTATTGCCAAAGTGCCTTTTAAGCTCTTCCACCAAAACAGTTCGACGGCTTTTGTAGAGATTGCGGAGGCGCTTCACGTGGCGCTCCAGGTGACCTTCGTTTATAAAATCAACCACAGCTGCTTGCACAGGCGGCGACAATTGTTCGCTCATCAATGCACGCGCCTGTTTGTAGGCAGACACCAATTGCGGTGGCACAATCAAATAGCCCAGCGCAAGTGATGGAAACATGAGTTGGTTTAAAGTGCCTAGATACACAACGCGCTGGTCCTTGTCGAGCGTCATCAGTGCTGGAATCGGGCGGCTTGTTCCATGATATTCGCTGTCGTAATCGTCTTCGAGAATCAGAGTGTTGTTGGTTTTCGCCCACTCCAATAACTCCAATCGCCTGGAAAGTGGGAGCGCACCGCCGGTTGGAAACTGCCGCGTGGGCGTGACATAAGCCATATCGACTCCGTCGTTTGACGACGGCAGCAAGTCCGTTCTCAAACCGAACTCATCGACAGCAACTGGCGTAATCCTGGCGCCAAGGGCCCTCATTATGGTTGGTGGAAAACCAGGATCTTCGACGACGACATTGCTTCCCTCACCAAGATGCATTCGCGCGACGAGATCGAGCCCCTGGTTCAAACCGAACACGGGAATAATTTGCGACGGATCACAATCAACGCCTCGAAATCGCTTAACCAGTCCAGCGAGGGCCTGTCTCAATTCAAGCGATCCCTGCGAATCGGAATTGGTATCAAGCATGGTGACACTCGCGCCTCTAGCATGCCGCCCGATCGCTCGTGCCCATTCGGTAAGTGGAAACTGATCCAGCGCCGGTCTCCAGCAATAGAACGAAATCTCCGGCTCCTTAGTTGAGGTCTCCAATGCAGGCATTTGAGAAACAAACCGTCCGTATTCAGACAGCGAGTAGTTTGCGCCCTTGCGCGTTTTAGCCGGCGAAATCTTCAAACTTGCCAGCGGAGCATCGCCCAGCTGCGGCGATATGTACGTACCCGAACTTCGACGCGTCTCGACATAACCCTCCTGGGCCAGCTGAAACAGACAGGTCTCAATCGTCGGTCGCGAAACACCGAGCAGACTAGCGAAGTCTCTTGCGGGCGGCAATTTATCGCCAGCCTTTAGCGATCCGTTGATAATCATTTTTGTAAGCGCATCGTACAACTGCCGATGCATCGGCGTCTCCGATTCGCGCCGCAAAACTATATTCTCAACTTTCATCCCGCTATCATACACCAAAAGACCCTCTACTATCTCTTGTCACACCCTTGTGGTTTCGAAACGGTCTGCCAGCAAGACTCTCCCCACCTACCCCACCGCATCGAAGACTTTTGTCTACGAGCCATTGCCGGAATTTCAAAAATGCGTCATACCCACAGCGACAAGCATGGACTAAACCGCTTTCGACTACCTCGAAGACCTCTACTATCTCTTGTCGCGCCCTTGTGGTTTCGAAACGGTCTGCCAGCAAGACTCTCGTCACCTTGCCCCATTGCTTCGAAACTTTTGTCTACGAGCCGTTGCCGGATTTCGGCAAATGCGTCATACCCACAGCGACAAGGCAAAAAGATCCTCTACTATCTCTTGTCGCGCCCTTATGGTTTCGAAACGGTCTGCCAGCAAGACTCTCCCCACCTACCCCACCGCATCGAAGACTTTTGTCTACGAGCCATTGCCGGAATTCGACAAATGCGTCATACCCACAGCGACAAGCATGGACTAAACCGCTTTCGACCAATTCAACACTTCCGAAACGCGCACTGGCAGAGACTTCCAGTCACACCTACTACATCATGTCATTCGGGAAAAGGTTTTTAAAAAAAAGGAAAAGGCGGGAAGATGGGCTCGGTTAGAAGTCCATATCCCGCCTCGGTCCTCGGTTTAGTCGAGGAAATAATCACGGTGCAGCGGTTGAGTCGGGTCGACCGCCTACTTCGCGAAATCGGTGACGCCGGACTTCTTCAGAACTTCCGAGTCGATGAAGAAATTGCCGTTCGTGTCCTTCGCCGGCTGGGTCAGGATCCAGTAGGCCGCGTCGGCAACGATTGCCGGCAAGCGGCATCCCTTCACGGTGTCGTCACCGCCCAGCAAATTGCGAACCGCAGCGGTCGCGATGGCTGTTTCGGGCCAAAGAGAGTTGACTCCAACACCCTTGTCGGCAAACTCTTCGGCCATGCCCAGCGTGCACATGCTCATGCCGTACTTCGCCATGGTGTACGCGACGTGGTTCTTGAACCACTTCTTGTCCATGTTGAGCGGCGGCGACATGTTGAGGATGTGCGGATTAGTCGCCTTCAGCAAATGCGGCAACGCCAGGCGAGACATAAGGAATGTCCCGCCGACGTTGATTTCATGCATCAGCCGATAACGCTTCAGGTCGGTTGCGAGCGTGCCCGTCAAGCTGATCGCCGAGGCGTTGTTGACGAGAACATCGATGCCACCAAAGTCGGTGACAACTTTCGTGATCGCAGCTGCGACCTGGTCTTCGAAACGGATGTCGCACTGAATCGCCAGAGCTTGGCCACCAGCCTTTTTCACATCATCTGCCGCGGTGTGAATCGTACCGGGCAGCTTCGGATTGGCATCGGCAGTCTTGGCGAGTATGGCGACTTTGGCACCGTCTTGAGCGGCGCGAACAGCGATGGCGTGACCGATTCCGCGGGACGCTCCCGTGATAACGATCACTTTGTCTTTCAGAGACATACTTGAACCTCGAGTCAGTCATCTGCAATAAACAGTCGGCTCGGTTGCAGCACACGCCACAAAAGAGCCTCGCCCGCCGGCAGCACGACGCCGCCGGCGGACACAGGCAGTCAAATCGACGGGTACTTGCGCACCCGAATAAGCGCGAGCTTACTTGTAGTAAAGCTCGCCGTGAACGATCTCGCGACCGTTCAGGTCTTCGTCACCTTCGAGAACGCGTTCGGCGCGTGCCACCAGATCCAGTGCCATCGTGGTGAGGGCGTTCTGGCTGGCGATGCGGGCCGTCGCCATCGCTTCGAAGTTGGTGAACACGAGCCCGGCGGAGCGAGCGAGGAACTCCTCGACCGTCGCCTGCAGCCCTTCGGACCCCGCGTCCTTCAGCTCCACACCGACCTGCTTGGTGGCGCGTTCGGCAAGCTCGCGAGCCTGCGCGGCGAGAATGGCGCAGAAGATGCGCGTCGAGTGGTTGAGCGAGGAGTACGGCCACTTGTCCGACTGCGCGTTGGCGATGACGACAGCGGCGCGTTCGGTCACTTGAACGGCCAGCTTGATGCGACCGTTGATTTGGGTGATTTCGTTCATGAGAACTCCAGTCAATTACGTTGTCTGTGCTTGCGAATTTGCAGTAATGAAACAGATTACGCCGCGCCCTTGTAACCCAGCTTTTCGCGAACCGCCACCACATCCAGTGACGGGTCTTCGTTGAGCATTTGCGCGACTTGCGCTGCCACCTCGGGCAAGCGAAAACTAATAGGACCAGCGCCATCGATCAAAACCTCCGGCTTGGCACCGGGATCGTTTTGATTCTCTGCATACTCGCCCGATTTCAACCCGACCGCGATGACATGCGGGAAGATCGCCGGCTCGGCGATCGACATCATGTCTTTGTGGTCGAGAAAAACAGCATCAGCCTCACTTTGCACCACCCAGCCGTCGAAGCGATAATTCGAGTGAACTCCACCGAAATCGCTCCCGTCTTTGAAGAAACGGCTGACTCGGAAGAGAACTTGACCAGCTCCGGGAACATTGATGCTGACCTGTTTCCGGTTGTTCCACAGATTGGGCGCCAGGTGATCGCTCATCTCCCGACTGATGAGGTGTCCGTTGAGGAAAACCTCCATCGCCCAGTCGCTCGATTCCTGAGCGGCGGCATCAGCGGCGCACCACAGGTTGTACGTCGTGGTACCGCCTTGAACCGCGCGCAGCTCGGTCGTCTCACCCGGATGCGTGGACCAGGATGCGTGAATCGCGGCGCCACTACCGGCGGAGGCACCAGCCAGAACGATGTGACCAGGCTTGCCTGCGCCGGTTTCCTGCGCAAGACTGTGCGACTCCCAACCGGTTCCGTCCATGGCGTGAGTGTAGCCGCCAAACGAAAGATTGGCTACCGAAGCCAATCCTCGTTCACGACAGATTGCCACCGCCGTGCGGTACGCCTCGGTCCAACCGGGCTTAACCTGCGCGCCATGCGCGAACTCCGTTCTGACGAGCCGGACTTGATCATTGTATGCACGCACTAGAACAACCGGAAGGTCCGGGTTCACGCCGAGCAGACTTTGCAAAACCAGCGAGCCATGATTGAGGTCATCGCGAGCAACAATGCCAAGTTCATTGGCATTGCGCTCCATGGTCAGATATGGCGAATCGTCAGTCCCGGTCGCGACGTGGCACGTGTCCACGTCCAACGCAGCGATGATCTTCCCCGCCGCCTGCAGGGAAGACCGTGAGAAGCCTGTATCGATGATGATTACGGCAGTTTTGTCTCTCACAAGACCTCCTACTCCTGTTTACAGGAAAGTTAGAGAGACCGGCAGCCCGCCTCACTTCGTGATGACGAACTTGTCGATCTCTTTACCGCTCATGTCGATTTGCCTGAGCGTTGCTGTACCCCCATCGATGTCGCAAACCGTGAAGGAATGCCGATCGCCGATGAGTTTGTGGGTAAACGGTTTCCACTCTTCCGTCCGCCAGTGGATGCCGGAAGGATCGAGCTTGGCGCCGCCAGCGCCCGTGGTGACGTAGATGACGCCATTGGGCTTGGTGACGGTTTCGCCATCGTAGGTTTTGTCGAGAGCGAATTCGCCGCCAACATAACCGTCCTTGTCGATCACCGAACCGTCAGGCTGCACGTCCACCTTGAACTTCAGCGGGAAGCTGCGCTCGTAGTAGTGGCAGTGACCGTTGAAAACAACGTCCACACCGTACTGCTGAAACATCTCGGCGAGGAGTCGCATACGCTTCTCCTGACCGTGTTTCGGGTTAGACGAAAAACCGGGTTGATGGAAGTTGACGAACTTCCACTTGTACGACTGCGCACCGGCAAGCTCCTGCTCAACCCAGTCGCGAAGCGCCTTGAGCGTCCAGTCCATGTAAGCGTTCGCATCCAGCACCAGCCAGAAAACGTCGCCGTTCGGGAACGAGTAGTTGCCCATGCGCGGAAACCGCTCACCTGCCACTGCGAGAAACCGCTTGATGCGGTCCTCGGTACCGCGAAGCTCGGGAATGTTCTTCGAAGCGCGCGGGTCGACGAGCGGACCATTGAGCGGCAGCGACCAGTACATGAAGTGCGCGTGCAGGTCGGGGTAGACGTCGATGAGCGGCGTCAGGAACCACTCCGTCTTGCCGACGCAATGATTGCCCAAGGAGGTGAACGTGAGGACCTCCGAGAGGAGCGGCGCGCCGACTCCCGGTTCAACCACACGTGAGTTGTAGACAGGCAGAAAGCGCCTCAAATACTCCGAAGCGCGACCGTGCATGTAGACGACGTCACCGGTAATGCAGAGCAGGTCCGGCTTGAAGTCGGTGTAAATCCGGTGCGCAATTCGAGTCGATTCGACCGAACCGTTACCGGTGTCACCGACAATCACAATTCGATGAGGCGTGTCCTTCGGCAGGCGAGCTCGCGCCTCGGCTTCGAAAAGGACCTTGCCGCCCTGTGTCACCCAGTACTTGAACTTCTCGCCAGGCTTGAGGCCACTCACGGTGTAGGCGAGCCGGCGATGCGGTGGAACACCCTCCAGACAGACCGCCGACGCAACCGGCTCCGAGACGGCGAGTTGCCGGTCGGAGAAGGCGCCGACAGTGAAGCCATGCTGGTCGGGGTGCGGGAAAAACAGGATCTCGACGCAGTCGAGCCGCGTCTCATCCTTGCCGATCTGCACCATCGGCGGGACCATGAAGGGACCCTCCGGTCGCGTCCAGACCGGGGCAGGAACCGGCGGTTCGGTATCGGCCTCGTTTTTCTCCGGCTTGTCGGGCGAATCGTGATACACGACATCACCACCGGCAGTGCTCGACTTGGCGGAACGCGAGACACCGTCACCGGAACGCCTCGGGCGCGGACGACCATCGGGGAAGTGCGTAGCGGTGCCGGACGGCTCACGCCACGTCGAAAAATCAGGACAGCCGCAGGTTTCATGGCCGGAGCCATCCGACCTGCGAGAATTATCTGTGGAAGGATCGCGGGTGCTGCCGCCTCCGTCGGAACCAGTCTTGGAACCGGTTCCGGATTTCCGAGTCTTTCTCCAGACCCAGAACAGGAAAGCAGCGTTGCCCACGAGAAGCAAGATGTAGAGGGCGATGCTTTTGCCCATAGCGTATTTCTCCTCGTCAGCAAAGCGGCACGACATGAGTCGTTGCCGTCTCATGCATGCGGTTAGTGAGAGTGAGGCGCCGATTCGGGGAGCCACCACCAGCGGTGACAACTCCAAGCTACGAGATGGATGCCTGCACTTTGACTTCGAGCGAAGTAATCGTCTGGCCTTCCTTGTCGAGAACCGTCAAGGTATAGCCGGACAGCGAGATTGAGTCGCCGATTTTGGGCGTGCGCCCGAACTTCTCGACGAACGTGCCGGCGAGCGTGATGTTGTAGCCGTCGAATTCGAGCACTCTGGTCGAAACCTTGCTGAACTCGAACAGCGTCACACCACCGGCGACTTTCCAGGTGTTCTCCCCGGTTTTGACAATGTCGCGCTGCGGCTTGTCGTACTCGTCCCAGATGTCGCCGACCAGCTGTTCCAGCAGGTCTTCGAGGCAGACTATGCCGATAGTATTGCCGAACTCGTCGGCAACCATCACCATCGAAAGCCGCTTGGCGCGCATGTCTTCCAGAAGAGTACTGGTCTTCATCGTGTCTGGCACGAAGTGGGCCTGACGAAGCAGATGAGACAGATTGAACGACTCCTGCAGCGCGGTCGGGACCGCTTTGGCACCACCTCCGGAGGCAGCGTACCGGCTGAACCAGACATCGAAGAGGTCCTTCGTGCCCAGGATACCGACGACTTTGTTATCGAGCGAATCGAAGACCGGCAACTTGCCGTGCTTCGTCTCCACGACAACACGCATCACCTGAGCGAGCGTGAAGTCGTTTCGGAGGTATTGGACCTGTGTCTTCGGACGCATCACGTCGCGCACGGTAAGCGCACGAAGTTCGAGCGCGCTGACCAGTAGGTCCGATTCCTGCTTGCCGAGAGTCCCTGCCTTAGCGCTTTCCTCCACCATGATTTGGAATTCACGCGCGGAAGGATGACGCTGTTCTTCCTTCTCGTTCTCGAATCCCATGATGCGAATCGCAAGATTCGACAAGAAGTTCATGACCGAGAGGAAAGGGCTGGTCAGTTTGCAGAACAAGCGGAACGGCAATCCGAGCCGCAGCAACGTCTTCTCCGGAAAACGAATCCCGATGAACTTCGGGACCTGCTCTCCGATGATGATATGCGCACCGCTCAGCAAGGCGAACGTGACCACCAAACCGACCAGATGCGGCACATGCGCGTGCTCGAAACCTGGTATCGCATTCAGTGCCATCTCCAGCGCCGCCGAGACAGCCTTCTCACCCATCGCGCCTACGACGAGGCTGGCGAGCGTGATGCCCAGCTGGGCGCCGGCGATACTGTTTTCGATGTCCTTCTGCAGCGCAGCCAACATGGGCGCACCGTAGGCACCGGACTTGACCATTTCTTGAACGCGACTCTTGCGAAGCCGAATAACAGCGAACTCGGCAGCCACGAACAGACCGTTGGCGATGATGAACAGCGCCACAATGCCAAGCCACATGAAAATAGAGCCCGTGCTCATGTAGTCTCCAAGGTGTTACTCGGGCGTGGCAGGCGGTTTTACATCAACCGGACATCCACTCCCGTCAACATGAAGAACGCTCGATCGCCGTCACTGCTCGCTGGAAGCATAAGAGATTGAGGTATTCGTAAAAGTAATCAGTTCTCTGAGTAGAGATTCAGTCCAGTGTTTGGAAAAAAATAGGCCAGGTAAATCTAATAGCTCTCTAGCGGCTATATCAACAGCTACGTAGAATCTGATCATAAGTGCTTTATAAGAAAACGCCGAGACGTAACAACCTCACGCAGTTAGTACTAACTTTTTCTGTGTTAATGCTAATCTGACTACTCTTCTCGGCAAGCAGATCGGCTGAGAGGAAGTCATTTATCAGGAGACCTATGTCGAGCTCAATCGCACAGCCACTGGGAAGAATCAGACTCGTCCATGCACCGGAGTACAACACCGACTTAGCCTTATTTGGTGTAGATAAACCGTTTGCGCTGGATCGCGGCGAATTGGTTTTGAAACAGCTGGCAAATGATTTCGATCAGAAGATACCGGTGTTGCGACCCGAGCCGATTTCCGACGATCACATTCTTCTTGTCCACACGAAGGAATACCTGGATCAGCTTGCTGAAACCCAAACTTGGCTGAATATATTCGAATTTAAGAATGAAGAATACAAGGCAGACACTGCCAAGAAACCGCTCCCGGAGCTCCTCGACGATATTCGCCTCAAGTGCGGCGGGACACGGCTGGCCTGCGAACTCGCATTGGAAACCGGTATGGCAGCCAATCTAGGAGGCGGCTACCATCACGCTTATCCGGATCACGGCAGCGGCTTTTGCGTACTTCACGACATAGCAATTGCTATTAGAGACCTGCAACGCAAACTTCTTGTGGAGCGCGTTCTCGTCATCGATCTTGACTTTCATCAAGGCGACGGAACCGCTGTAATTTTTCAAAATGATCCGACAGTTTTCACCCTCTCTGTCCACTCAAAAGAGGGATGGCCAGACGAAAAACAGGTATCGTCCTTAGATGTGGAAATTGCCGAGCACGAAACGCACGAGTATTTGAAACGCACGAAGGAAGCCGTTCTTCAATCGTTGAACGATTTCTCGCCAGACCTCGTTATCTTTGTAGCTGGTTCGGATCCTTACGAAAAGGACGTCCTGCCTGGAACTCGGTTCATAAAACTATCGCTGGAAACTTTACTGGAGCGCGATAAATTTGTCATTAATACAATGGCTGACCGCCAAATCCCGCTTGCCATGGTCTTCTCCGGCGGCTACGGACCTGATGTTTGGGAAGTACATTACGGCGCAGTTAAACACCTGCTAATCAGAAGCATGTAAGCGCAGCTTGCTGAGCCACTTTACACACGCACTGCAATTAACAGCAGTTTATTTAAGAAGACAACGAGAAGAGATTTATTGTCAAGCAGACATAAAACCTCACCCATAAAACCAAAGCACTGGTTGTAAGGAGACGCTCTGTTTTGATAGCTTCTCTATATACGTTTTTGTAACACAACTCAAAGGTCATCGGACGGGATAAGTAATTAGATAGCGAAATTCGAGAAGACATCGCGAAGGTTTTCGTGAATCGACTCAAACCGCTCTCCACCCCGTTCATCCCCGAAGAGCACTTGAAGCGAGATCGCACCGCCTCATCGGTGAATACTCGTGCGTGTGTTTTATTCAGCGTTCGCAAGCAAATCAGCCGATGTCGGTTGCACTCTCGAACGTCTTGAAACGCACCGGACGGCACTCGCTCCGAATGCCGCTTTCCAAGCCTCTTCACAGCAAGATAGTCGTACGGAGTTGGAAAACTCTTTGCGATGTGACGTACAGAATCGAAACGTTCTCGTTGATCCGCGTTCGCAAAGATCAGCGCTCTCTTGCTTTCCTCTCGATAGAAAAGCTGGCACCAGGACTTAGTTTTGAGGCAGCCAGCGAGGAAAGGTTCTCTATGTCTGGAGAAAATAAAAGGCGACTGACGACCCCGAAGTCGCGAGTAAAAGTTCACTTACTTGGGTCCGCCGGCGATGTCACCGGCTCGCTTATCTTGTTCGAGGTCTCCTCAGAGCAAGCTGTCATCAGGTTCTTGCTCGAAGTGGGCTTGCACCAGGATGACGACAACATCAACCGCTGCCATCGGTTGCCGAAAGGTTTGAAAGCGAAGGACATCAACTTCGCAATCATCTCGCACGCCCACATCGATCACTCGGGATACCTGCCGAAGCTCATCAAAGACGGCTTCACAGGCCCCGTGTACACGCATGCGGCGACGAAGGATCTTCTGCGCTTCCTGCTGCCGGACTCCGGAAATCTGCAAGAGCGTGCGGCGGAACGCGAGAATGAGCGAAACGGTTTCAAAACCGAATCAGGCAATGCACGCGCCACCAAAGGCGGTGCCGGGAATAGACGCAGCGCCAGAAGCACCACGTCCGGTGGCGCCACCAACGTCCGCGTCTACCCCCTGTACACCGCTGCTCAAGCTCGTCGCAGCCTGGACTCCATCAAGACGCTTCAGTACGATCGCCTCTACAAACTGGCCGAAGGCGTCTCGTGCAAATTCACCGAGGCGTCGCACATCCTCGGAGCGGCAGTCGTCACGCTGGTTCTCGGCAGCGGCAAATCGAAGAAGACGGTTTGCTTCACCGGCAACGTCGGACGCAACGGCATGCCGTTCCTCAAGGACCTGACGCCGGTTCTGGAGGCGGACTACATCATCACCGAGTCTACCTACGGCAACAAGCTGCACGCTCAGCGTGACCGCTTGGCTGTCCTGGCCGGCATCGTCAACGACGCCTACAAGCGCGCCAAGCGACGCGACCCGAAAGAAGGTTGCGGCGTAATCGTGCTGCCGGCGTTCGCGGTCGGTCGCGTGCAAACCGTAGTCTATGACCTGGCGCGCGCGATGGAGAAAGGCATGATTCCGAACATCCCGGTCTTCCTCGACAGCCCGATGGCAGTCGAGGCGACCAAGGTGCACCGGAAGCACACCAATCTCTACAACGACGAAGCGAAGAAGCTCGTCGCGCGCGGCATCGATCCATTCAGGACGCCGCAGTACGTGGAGTGCAAAGGCTGGGCCCAGTCGCGCGCTCTGGACAAGCCGGCAAGCGAACCGATCATCCTGATCGGCTCGAGCGGCATGGCTGCGGGTGGTCGCATCCTCGGTCACATCGAGAAACGTCTCGATCGCGCCGAGAACACCATCGTCTTCGTCGGCTACCAGGGAACTGGTGCGCTCGGTTACACCCTCGTCAACGAGAAGCCGAGCGAGGTCACGATTCACGACAAGGTCGTGAAGGTGCGCGCCAAGATCGAGTACATGTCCGATTATTCCGGACACGCGGACTACGCTGAAATCATCGACTGGCTGAAGAAATTCCGCCGCAAACCCAAGAAGGTTTTCCTCGTGCACGGTGACTCCGAAGCGCTGACCGCGTTCAAAGGACACATCGGCGAGGCACTGCCCGACTGGAATGTCGTGATTCCGCAACCGCGAAACTGCTTCGAACTGTAACAAGGAAGGGGAGTTGGCCTGGCAAGCCAACCCCCCTTTTTTCCTCTTTCCTCCAGCTTCCTACTATACTAGCCAGTATCGATTCCTGCCCGCAAATCCATCACCGGCGGAGGCTTCGAGGATCTCCCTCCGCTGCAAGTACTCCCAAAAACCCGTTTTGTCGCTCTACCGTAGACGGAATTTTGGAAATGCGTCATAGCCAGATAGACACGAAGCTATCTTTGACTGGCAACACCACACGGCGGACTAAATGAACGGAAAACATCGGACGCTCCTGACGGAACGGTTCGAGCCATGATATCGCATATGGTGCCAGACCGAATTGCGAAGTCCGACGCAAAATGCGACAAGCAGATAGCGCGCCTGGATGTTTTGATATTGAAACTGCAACTCAAAAAACTCTTGACGCGTGTTCGACGAAGCGCCTTCGTTTATATAGATACGTCCGAAGCAACCTCAGGCGCGACCCTTCTTAAACACCGCGCCGCCAATCGCCATCACGATCCAACCGAGAAGTGGAACGGTCGGCATAAACCCAAAAACGTTGCCGCACCAAATAACGGCACCGGCCACGAATATGATTGCGCCCAGAATCTGCATAACTCAACCTCGGAAGTTTGGGGCGGTCTCCACTGGTCATAACTTACCCGAAGGGCGACCACGCGAACCGCTAATCCGTCAACGAGTTTCGACACCAAATTAGGTAGAAACATTCAGGGTAACACTATGGGATAGAAACAATTGTTTGGCTATCCTGCAATGCCGAATTTTGCAGATTCCGGCAATGCACCGTAGACAACCGACACGGACAAAAGTGCACAAAAGCTCCTAACGACTGCCTGGACGTGGTTTCGAGCGAAGATATTTATCATATCGCATAGTAGGAAGAATCGTGCCGAATTTTGCAGATTCCGGCAATGTACCGTAGACAACCGACAAAGTCAAATGTGCTCAAAGGCTCCTAACGACCACCCGGACGTGGTTTCGAGCGAAGAAACTTATCATATCATATAGTAGCGCACATAAAAAAAGGGGAGCAGGAATCGGTTAGGATTCCTGCCCCTCTGATGAAAAGCTAGTCGACGTCACCTTCCTCGACTTCCGGCTGAGCCTTGATCTTGGACTCAGGCGGGTCGAGGCACTCGAACGTCGGCTTCACGAACATGGCAGGCGGCATCGCGATTCGCTCCGCGCCAGGCGCGAAGGTCTTCGTCGAATCAACCTGATTGCTCGAGTTGTAGTGCTTGATAGACATGACGCTTCCGTCCGGGTGAAGTTCAGCGTCATCGCGCTCGTACGACCAGGCGTTGTTGACGAATGAGATCACCCGATTCGGCGTCTTGCCATCAGGAGCGATACCAATCAATCGCTTCACTTCATAGATGTACGAGCCGGAGGCGCCTTTGAACTCCTCGATTTTGACGAGACGGAAAGTCGCGTCGCAAAGAGTCTTACCGCCGGTTATCGCGAAGTACTGCTTGAAGGCAGGCTTCTTGTCGGCGCCGAACTGGATGACGGTCATGCCATCGGTGCCATATTCGACGTCGTACTTTGCGGTACCGTCCTTCTCGAAGTAATTCACCTCGATGGAGTAGGAATTCACCTTGAACTCCATGCGGGACGTGACGCCATCCTCGTAGAAGAACTTGCCGGAACGCGAACCATCGGTCTCATCGACGATCTCGGACAGCACCGTGCCATCCGCCGCATAGCGAGTGGTTTTCAGCGCATATTCGGAAACCTTTTCAGTCTTCTCGATCAGCTTGCCGTCATCGTTGAAGCTATCCTCACGCTCCAGCTTGCTGTTGTCGTCGAAGACGAGCGTGCGCTGAATGCTGCCATCCTTCGCGTTGAAGTACAGGGTCTGGTAGCCTCCGTTGGAAAGCCGACCGCCGTTGCGCTCCAGCGAACCATCCTCGCGAAAGACCTGATGGCTCTTGTAGGACGTGCCGTTGTCCGCGTAAGTCACCAGGCTGCGAAGCTGACGCTTCGACTCCCCAGCGCCAAGCGGATAGAAGGCGCGTGTTTCGATCTTCGCACCATCCGGACGATAGGTCGTGAACGACGTGACGCCCGACCGATACTCGATCTGCATCATCTTCCTCGTGACCTTATCGTCCGCGAAATAAACATACCGAATCTCTTCACCCGCTTGCGGCGGAAGTTCGACCCGGTTCCCCGATGGAGCGGGGAAGTCCCTGGCAATATCGCCGCTGTTGTTCCCACCGCTCAAGGCGAAGAGAACAAGCGCGATTGCGACCACCGCCAGCAAAACAAATCCGAGTTTCCTTTTCATAGTTGAATCCTTGCGTAATTCGCAAACGGAAAATCCTCGACGAGCGACCTTGCGAAAAGCCGCTCGCCGAGCTGGCGTTCAGTCAGTCCGGCCGTTTACATACCGGACCAACTCAACGCCACTGGGACAGAGTCCCGTTAAAAGTCGTAGCCCCCGTACCAGTTGTACGAAGGCTGCACCGGCGGCCCGACGACGTTTCGCACATCATCAAAACCGAGCGGCCTGGTCAGGTTAGTCGGAACGGTCTCCCGCTCGACACCGGTCACCTTCGTGTTCGTCGTCTCGCTCATGGCGTTGGGCGGGTAAACGTAGGTGTCATAGTTGTCGGTCGTGCCGTCCTCGCGAACGTTCACAACCTTCAAGAACCGCCCGACGTCGTCGAGATAATCGACTCGTTCGAGCTTACCGGTCTTGTCGTTGAAGCGGAGACGACGGGAAACATAACCCGCGGCGTCGACTTCCTCGAGCTGCGTGAGCAAGTACTTGTCCTTGCCGTTCGCGTCCTTACCAACCACCTTCCAGGTCTGCCGATAGGCTACCTGAGGGGTTTTACCGTCGACGGCTTCGGGTTTCTTGACGCCGGCACCGTCGCGATAGACGGTCACTTCCATGCTGTTGTCGTAAGGCTGGAAGACGCGATAGTGGTCGATCGAGCCATTGTCCTTGAAGTATAGAACCTCGATTCGATACGACCGGTAGACGATGTACTTGAGCGAGCGACCATCAGCCTTGTAGAACTCGATGTCCTCGTAGCCGGTCTGGTGCTTGAAAGTGCGCCTGGAGCGGATGCCGTCGGAGCCGAAAGTGACAGTGACCTCGTCCCCGTTTTCGGACTTGCGCGTGAGGCTGTCGGACGGAACACCGCTGACGACACGCATGTAGACGACGTCGCCATCATTGTTGAATTGCTGGACGCGAGCGAGCGAACGCCCGTCCTTCAAATACTCCAACAGCTCGAACTCGCTCTTCGAACGCTGCCTGCCGAATGCTGCCATCGTGCCGTCTTCTCGGAAGAAGCTCGACCTGACAATGGTTTTGCCGTCGGCGGCGTATTCGATGGAACGCTTGACCTTGCCGAACTTCGTGGGCGGGTCGTAGATCTTTGCAGTGTAACCGGTCGAGAGGGCCTCCTCCGGCGTCTGCGCAGACGGCAGCGGTGCGACACCACCAGTGGTATCGGAACCATTTGCCGGAGCAGCCGTTCCTGAGCTTGAAACAGCAGGCGCGGCTCCCGCGGCAGGCACATTGGATATTGCGTTCGAGCCAGAAGAAGACGGCGGAGCCGGCGATGCGTTCGGGTCGGCGCTGGTCACCGCGGTCGGCGCAGGAACAGTCGGCAACACCTCGTGCGGCGGAGCCACAGTCAAGCTCGGATCCGGATACCACTCGGTCAAAACCTTGATGGTTCCGTCTTCGCGATAGAGCGAAATCTGTTTACCACCGGCGGAATAGAAGATGGTGACACGCTTGAGAAGCTGTGTGCCCTTCCAATATTCGACCTCGCGGCGGTTTTCCTTCTGACCGTCGGCGCGCAGATACAGCTCGCTGTCGAGCTTCTGCGCAAAGTCGGCGCGGCTTTCCAGATTATCCTTCGAGCCACCGCAAGCGGTGACGAGCAGGAGAGCGAGCGCTACAAAACCTGTCTTGGTGAAAGTTTTTCGTGACATAAGACTTTTCCTCGCGATGCATTCCTTGCATCGAAGTCAAGGTGGTTTAGTAAAAAAAACTGGCTCAGGGCGTGCACCTTGGAAGTACACGTCGTGAAACAGCTTTCTTCACTTGAAAGAGAATGCCTGATGTTTCCACCAGGCAAGCCTGTCTGAATGACGGATGAGGTCGCAATTGACTTCGCCCGTTAGCGGAAAAAGGCAGCGGCGCCACTCCAATCCAAAACGGGAGTGACGCCGCGCCTGAAACTACAGTCCAAACCGCGTCCGACCGGTCAAGCGAACCTGACCGGTCGTGTGCGGCTTATCTCAACCGACCGTGCCGCCTCGACAACCGGTGTCCTTCTGACCCGGCTGGCAGGGCGGTGGCAGGGTGTCACCTGCAGCCGGAGCCGCAGAACCCTGCCCGTCATCCGCGGAACCCGTGGACGGCTCGGAAGCCGCCTCGGAGCCGTCGGTCAGCTCGACCTGGGCTTCCGGGTCCACGCTGTCGATGTTCTCGAAGCGCAGCCGGACGGCGTCCAGCATGGCCAGCGAATTCGCCTCCACGAAGCGAGCCGCCTTCATGGCGGGCACACCCGACTTCACCAGCCCCCAGTACGCCAGCGACGCAGCCGCAGCCACATACGTGGCATGGATGTCGCCGAGGTCGTCGGGCAGCGCGGCCGAGCCGTTCATCAGATTGTCGACCAGGCGGTCGACCTTCAGCTGACGGCGTTCGGTCCAGTTGATGATGTCGACCGTGGCGAGCCCACCGAGCGCCGCGAGCGGCGAACGGATGAGAGCCTTTGCCACCACAGGAGCCACCGCCTTCAGGTCCTCGACCGGGATGCGGATCGCGACCTTCGACTTGGGGTTGTCGCTGCGCCAGGTGATGAACTTGGGAACTTCGCCCACCGCCTGGTCGGCGAGCAGCCGGCACTGGGTCGCTTCGGCCGGGAAGCCGATTTCGTCGAGCGCCGCCGCCACGATGTACGCGCGGATGTAATCCGGCGGATGCGGCCAGAACTGGATCGTCTTCTGGTCGTTCTCCAGCTTGTTGATGCTGAAGTACGAGCCGGCGCGCAGAAGGCGCGGCGTCTTGAACACACCGTCACCCTTCGAGTTGAACGCCGAGAACGTCGAGATCATGTTGTACAGGTACGCCGGACCGGACAGCAGGATGCCGCCCGAGATGTCGGCGTCGACCTCACCGATGGTGTCTGCGAACAGTTTCACCATGATGTTGGAGGTCGGAACCTCCGTGCGATCGATGCGCACGGTGTCCTGCGAGAACTTGATCTCCTGCTTTTCGCACGCCTCGGCAATCGCCTTGGCGACCACCATGGTGAGCTCGTCGCCGAGTCCCTCGACATCCGCGAAGATGTCGTGACGGAACTCGTGCATGTAGAGCACGAGCATCAGGGTGATAATCGAGCGCTCGTCATGCGGGACTTCGATGGCATGTGCGCCGACCGGACCACGCGTGCCAGGCAGGGTAGCCGGACCGTGCTCGCTGAAGCGGGCGACGAAAACGTTGCCGACATGGAACTTGGACGTCTTGAGCCGCTCCTTGACCTCGGCATCGAGCTTGATGCCGAAGTCCAGCCCTTCGAACAGGCGGAAGGCCTGCTCGACAGCGAAGACGACCGCTTCCAGCTGTTTGTAGTTGCCGGAGCGCAGCTGCCCGAAGGCGTCCGTCCAGATGCGCAGCACGCCAAGGATCTGCGCGAGCTGCTCGTCCAGCGACTGGATGGCATGCTGGAGCAGCTGACCCTCGGGAACGTTGGGGTTCTGGGCGACGAGCACCGAGAACACACGCGGCAAGGTCTCGAGATAGAGCGTGCGCAGCTTCGTAAGCTGCTGCTCCAGGCTCTCGATCGCCGGCAGGTACCGCGGCTTGAGCGGCACAATTTCCGACTTGGCCCACGCCACTTTGTCGGCATGGTCGTCGAAGCGCTCCGCGACGATGGCGTCGTACTTGCCGGCATCCATCATGAGCCGAAGACCTTCGGCGGCGGAGAACAGGGTCGCATCCACGCCGGAGACACGGGCGCGGGGAAGTTGCGGGATCAGGCCTGCCGACTGCGACGAAATGCTTCCTTTATTCGGCAGACCCGGGATAAAACCCACATCGGTCACCTTCAGCGAGGCGTCCGTGGTGGGCTTGGCACCTTTGCCTTTGCCGCCTTTGTCAGCGGCAATCTTCTCGCCCAGGCGGGCGAGGGAACGGTTGACCGCCTCCTCGACCGTGGGGAAGTTGAAATTCTCATCCCCGTAGCCGGGGCAAATCACCATGTTGGGGCGGCAACCACCGGGCTTGTGCTCGTGCTTGTCGCGTTTGGTGATGTCGAGAACGATTGTCATACTTATCGCTCCTTCATTTAGGTTTGACGGCGCCCGCAAGCGGAGACCGGCTGACAAAGCCGGTCTCGCGAGCACCTGATGACTGATCTGGATGAAATACCTACTGCTGCCCCAGGCTGCCGAGCACGCGCGCGAGCTTGGCGGCGAGCACGTTGACCGGCGGAACAGAGCGGTACTCGGGAATGTCGAGCCGCAAGTACGGACCGACGGCAGTGGGCGTCACAACCGTGTCGCCTTCCTGCAAAGCATGTTTGACCGCGGCAGCCGTCACTCCGTCCTGCTCGATTGCGAAGCAAACGATCGAGGACACAAGAGGACGAGACAAAGTCGATTCGAGCACCCGCACTCCGGCAATGCTCGAAAGCGCCTTCACGATCTTGGTGCGTTCCGCTTCCACCAGGGCGAGCTGGTTGCGACGCCGCTCTGCGAACGAATCGCCCTTGCCGCGCTGATAGAAGTACATGAACGCCGCATTCATAGCCGCAATTTCGGGAAGCGAAACAGCACCGCGTTTCAAAATCCACTCGGGCAGACGCTCTTCGAAGCGCGGCTCGAACTGGAAGTGAGCGAGTGCCGCCTCCCGAGGGAAATCCGCTTCCTGCGTCTTCTCGATGAAGATCTGGACGAGCTCTTCACTCATCGCAAAGGCCGATGCCGTCAGCAGACCGCCCAGCGCCTTGGAGGCACTGAACAGATACGCGTCGCAGTACGACAACGGGTCAGCGGTGGCTTCGGCATCGCGACGAGCCATGCCCTGCTCATCATCGACTACGAAGAAGAGGTTGTGGCCCCGCTTGCGCAGGTCGCGAACCAGAGCGGCCACCTCTTTCACGGGCAGCAACCGACCGGTTTCGCTCACGGTCGGCAACACGATGCATCCGCAAGTGCCGGCTCCGGAGGAGGACTTGACGACGGCTTCTTCCAGCGCGCCAACGAGCTGGTCGTTGTCGAGACTGGAGAGATTGATCGACTTTTCCTCGACTTCCTTACCAACCGGATAGGCGAGCGTGGAGCCGCTCTCGAAGAACACCTTCGTCACAGGAGCGAATGAAGCGTTCTTCGCTTCCACGGCGTCGCCACCATCTTCGGTGACACGCACGAGGAATACCTTGCGAAGATAGTTCGGCAGCCCGCCTGCGATCCCACGGAAGTCGGGATGACGTCCGACGTGGAACAACATGCGAGTAGCGAGCGTGACCGACGAGCGACCGGAGGCATCAAGGATGACCGGAACGTCGTCGGAGAGCGAGAGAACCTTACGCGTCCAGTAGCGCGCGTAGTCGGTTTCTTGCTCGTAATAATCGTTGAGAGCATCGACGTCGCCGGCGCCGACAAAGCGCAAGACGGAAGCGATGCTGTTCTTCGCCGGCGCGAACATCTCGGTCGTCGGCGAGGCGATGTTGGTGCCGGCCCACCAGTTGCGCCACTTCTGTTTCCAGGCCACACCGTGGACTGGAACCGGGGAGAGACTGGCAGCCGGAGCCACCAGACCTTGTCCAATCGGGTCGAATCTCTTCATATAGACCTCACTGAAGTAAGGGTTGAAACGCTTCCAGCCGGAAGCCTCCTCAAATCGGAAATTCGAACGTGGCCGTAAGCACGGTCGTTCGACCACTTCGCAGTCGCGAAGTTAGGCTCCGCAAACAAATCACGGAGCCCTGGCAAACGCTGCCGAATTCTCAGCGCTTTCCAGGACCCCGAGAAAAAAACGGAAGCTGGAGCTGCATCGGCCAGGCGACTCGGTTTTCAAACCGAATCGACCGACCTTTGCAGCCCCAGCCCCGTTCAAAACATCACAGCACCATTAGTGGTGCCCAAGAGCCGAAACCCTCAGGCACCACTTCCGGTATCAGACTCAGTCGAGGTAATATTCGTCGTGGGTGTACACGTCGACCTCGATAGCCTTGATCTTGGCGGCATTCGCGACCGCGAGCCGGTCGGCTTCCGCCTTCGTGAGCACACCGATCTCGACCGCCTGAGCGGCGACCTCGGCGTTGATCGCGCCGCGCGGCAGCGTGCGCGCCTTCTGGGCAGCGATGACCTTGTCGACCAGCGGCTGGGTTTCGCTGGTGAGGCGGAAAGCCTCGATCAGCTGACCGAGCCCGAGCTCGTCGCCGGCAGGCACGAACACACCGTCGGTGAGACGGTTGAACTGCTCGCCGTAGGTCTGGACGGTAGCCGCCGCCTTGCGGGCGAGAGCGTCGGACGGAGCGCGACCGAGCGGGTTGAGCCGCAGGGTAGCCGCACCGACTGTGCGCATCAGGAAGCCGAGGACGGGCACGTCGAAGTTGGCATAGATGCCCTCGAACGCCGTCTGCACTTCGCTCAGCGCCTGCGTCAGCGCGTAGCGCACGAGCGGCAGGTCTTCCTTGCAACGACCTTCAGCCTCGAAGCGCCGCAGCGCCGAGAAGCCGAGCAGCATCCAGGCCACCGCGTCGGCGTACCGACCGGTGAGCATCTGGCGCGCCTTGAGCTTGCCGCCGACCGTGAACATCGCCAGGTCGGTGAGCGTGCCGAAGTGGGCAGCCGCCCAGCCCAGGCGCCGGTAGTAGGACCGCGTCTCCGGAGCGACCCGGGGAACGCTGGTGGTCCAGCCGCGCGTCAGGCTCCGCACGCCGGTGCGCACGAGGCCCAGACCGAAGTGCGTCATCCAGCCCAGCAGGTTCCAGCGGAAGGCCGGAACGTCGCTGTCGTCGACCGCATGCACCACCTTGAGCGCGTAGGGATGGCAGCGGGTGGCGCCCTGACCGAAGATCATCAGGGTACGCGTGAGGATGTTGGCACCCTCGACGGTGATGCCGACCGGAGCACCGGTGTAGCCCTTGGCCAGGACGTTGCGCGGGCCCTGCATGACGGCGGAACCGGCCATGATGTCCATGGCGTCGATGCCGTTCTTGCGCGCGATCTCGGTCGTGTACGCCTTCAGGACCGCGGAGGTCACCGGCGGCTGCACGCCCGAGTCGACGGCCGAGCACACGAAGATGCGCGCCGCGTCCAGCATGTAGGTCATGGCCGCGATCGAAGCGACCTTTTCCTCGATGCCTTCCATCTGACCGATCTGGCGGTTGAACTGCGAACGCACCATCGAATAGGCGCCGGCCGCAGCGGCCGAGATCTTCAGGTTGCCGACCGCACCAGCGGGAAGCGAGACGCAGCGACCGCCGGCGAGCTGCTCCATGAGCATCTTCCAGCCGCCGCCAGCGTACGCCGGACCGCCGATGATGTTGTCGAGCGGAACGACCACGTCGTCACCCTTGAGCGTGCCGTTCTCGAACGGCTCGCCGATCGGGATGTGGTGCGGACCGTTGACGAACCCGGGGGTGCCCTTGTGGATCAGCACGCAGGTGATGCCGATATCGCCCTTGTTCTCCGCGGTCGACTTGCCCAGCAGGTTGTCGGGATCCGACAGCTGGATGGCGACGGTGCAGAGGTTGGCGATCGGCGCCAGCGTGATGTAGCGCTTCTCGAAGTTCATCTTGATCTTGACCTGACCGTCGGTGTCGCGGAAGACGACGCCTTCGGACTTCATGCTGGCGGCATCGGAGCCGGCAGTCTTTTCGGTCAGACCGAAACACGGGACGTATTCGCCCGACGCCAGCTTCGGCAGGTAAGCCTGCTTCTGCTCGTCGGTGCCGTAGTGGATGAGGAGCTCACCGGCGCCCAGCGAGTTCGGGATCATGACCCGCACGCCGACGGTGAACGAGTACGGCGTCAGGGTGTGCAGGATGGTCGAGACGGCCAGGCGGGAGAAGCCCTTGCCACCGAACTCCTTGGGGATGATCAGCCCCATGAAGCCCTGCGCCTTGATGAAGTCGAAGACGTGCTCGGGGACACGGCGCGTCTTGCCGACCTGGTGATGGTCGAACATGCGACACAGCTCGACGAGCGGTCCGTCGATGAAAGCCTGCTCTTCGGCCGTCAGCCCACCGTAGGGCTTGTCGAGCATCGAGCGAAAGTTGGGCTTACCGGCGAAGATATCGCCATCGAGCCAGACATCCCCGGCCTCGAGCGCCTGGCGCTCGGTCTCGGAGATTTGCGGAAGAACCTTCATCTTCTTCATCGTGTTCATGATGAAACGGAAGACGGGGTCACCACGGCGTCCCTTGCCGGAGTTTCCGCTGATCGAACCTTCCGCGGCGTTGCCCCGCGGATTTTTATCGTTTTTCAGACTCATGATTATTGTCCTTGAACTCCAGTCCTCGCGGACCGAAGGGGAAGTGAATTGCAGCAAGAAGGGCTCAACGCGAGCCACGACAAAAACCGAATTCAGACGGATGCGGAGCGGGCGAGTGCCCGCTCCGCTCCGAGTAAACACTCAGCGGTGAGCCGAGATTACAGACCGACGGCGGCCCAGGCAGCCTTGAGGTCGGCTTCCAGGGTCGGGTGCAGCGCGCGGCAGTTCTCCAGCGACTTGGCGACGAACGCCTTGAAGTCGGCCTTCGAGGTGACGCGGTTGGCACCGCAGTTGGTGGCGTACCAGATCTCGAACGGACGCTCCCAGGCGTTGCCGCCGACGGCGCGCGCGAAGGTCGCGAACGCCTTGTTCGGGATGCCCGAGTTGATGTGCACGCCGCCGTTGTCGGACCAGCCGGTGTAGAGGTCCTTCATGTGGGCCGGCTGCGGGTCCTTGCCGGTCTTCGGGTCGTCGTACGCGGTGCCCGGGTTGAGCATGTCGCGCAGCGCGCGGCCGTTGACCTTCTTGGTCCACAGGCCCGGACCGACCAGCCAGCTGTCGTCGGCAGCGGAGAGCTTCGCGCGGTACTGACGGCAGAGCACGCCGACGACGTCGGAGAAGTGCTCGTTGAGCGCGCCGGACTGGCCCTGGTAGACGAGGGACGAGGTGTGCTCGGTGACGCCGTGCGCCATCTCGTGGCCGACGACGTCCTCGATGACGAACGTCTGGAACAGGTCGCCGTCACCGTCGCCGTACGTCATCTGCGAACCGTTCCAGAACGCGTTGTTGTACTTGCGACCGTAGTGCACGGTGCCGACCAGCGCCATGCCGGCGTCGTCGATGGAGTTGCGCTTCACGACCTGCGCCAGGAAGTCCTTGACGCCGCCGTGGAATTCGTAGGCGTTGTCGACGACCGCGTCGCCGGTGGCCTTGTCGCCTTCGAAGCGGGCCTTGGTGCCCGGCAGCGACTGACGGCCCTGGGCGTCGTAGATCTTGCGGTCGCCATTGCCGGCGCCGGCGAAGAGACCCGGGCGGCGAGCGACGAGCGACTGCCCCTTCTGGAACAGCTTCTGGGTCTCGACCAGGGTGAGAGCGTAGTTGAGGTTGTTCGGGTTACGGCGAGCGAGCTCGAGGAGCAGGTCCGCGTAGATGTACCCTTCGATGTGGTGACTCATTTGAATTACCTTTCAGGTTAGGAGAAGCACGACGGTGCTTCTGTCAGAGGTTGAATTTCGCAGGCGAAAACCCCGGTCATGCATTGACCCGGAGCCTGACTAAGAAAAGTCTCCCGAACCAAAACGTCAGTCAAGAAAACCTCGCGAAACACAAAACCTGCTCTTTCACCGAACTCAAAGACAGAGCCGGGAGAAGGGCGAGTTAGTTAAGTAATCGCGAAGTAGGAGGTTTTCTTCGACTAAACAATAAAGGTTAAGGATGCAGAAAGACCCTAGCTGTAAAGACCGAAACTAAGCAACTCTCAGGCATTAGATGTGTATAAGCACTATATACATACTTGGCATTGCCGCGCCTCGTGAAAGACAGTTTATGAGAGGAGCCGGCTAACAGCTAGCAGAGCTAACGCCAATAGCGCGAGCCATGATCAGTCCAGCCAAAAGCCAACCCTGCGCCACCATATACAGTGCTTGACATTCAGGCTGCCAAGAACACGGTTTACGCGCGCGCGGAGCCAGAATTAGCTATGTCTGATTTGAATCTCAAGAGGAGTAGAAAGTACTGTTTACTCGCTATAACCTTTGCATCTTTACGTGACAGGCCACTAAGAAACAGTTCCTCGATGTGCGCGAAAACCTGTTCTAGAGCTGATTTTAATCGGCGTGAACCTTAACGTGTTTCGTGACTAGTCAGTCATGATGCGCGTTTCGACAAAAGTGTTTTCCGGTCAGATGAGAGGAAGAACTGTTGTCGACTGGTTTTACAGGCAGACGCACTTCAACATGAGCGGCTCCTAATAACTGTCAAGACGAGAGTGAAGGTTAACAGTAGCTTACTTTCTTGCGACGAGAGAGAGACAATAAGTCTCGATCAGGATCAGTTCAGTACGGCTGCTCGCTGCGGGCTCAACCTCGAAGCGCACCCCAGCCGGAAGAATGGATTACTGCAGACAAGAAAAAATATTCGGAGTAAGTAAGCAAATGACTAAGCCTGACGATTCAATCGCAATTTCTCAGGCCGATTTCAGACTGCCCCGCCACGTCATCCCCAGCCGTTATGACATGACCCTGCGCCCCGACCTGAAGGAATTCACCTTCACGGGCGACGAAGTCGTCGATATCGAGATTCTCGAAGCGACGAGTGAAATCAAGGTCAACGCCAAGAAGCTGGAGATCCCCAGCGCGTTCGTCGTCAAGGCTGACGGCACGCGCCTGAACGGCAAAGTCGAGATTGACGAGAAGACCGAGATCGCAACCATCACGTTCGCGGGCGTACTTGGGAAAGGCGCATGGAAACTCCATTGCACCTTCTCCGGTGTGCTCAACGACAAGCTCAAGGGTTTCTACCGCAGCTTCTGGACCGACGACCAGGGCGGCAAGCATGCAATCGCTTGCACCCAGTTCGAAGCTACCGACGCGCGGCAGGCCTTCCCTTGCTTCGACGAACCCGAGTTCAAAGCCACTTTCAAGTGCGCGCTCGAGGTCGATGAAAACCTGACCGCAATCTCCAACGGTCGCGTGCTCAAGGAAGAAGTGCTCGACGCCGGCATCCAGTATGTCAGCGTGCGCGCTTCGGACGCCAAGCCGGTCAGCAAGAAGCGCGTCGAATTCGCGGAAACGATGAAGATGTCCACGTACCTCGTGGCATTCATCGTCGGCGAGTTCAGAAGCTCCAAGCCGGTCAACGTCAACGGCAAGGAAGTCCGCATCTGGTGCGTTCCCGGCAAGGAACACCTGATGGACTTCGCTCTGAAAGCCGCGTCCTTCGGGCTCGACTGGTACGAGAAGTACTTCAACATCGCCTATCCGGGCGGCGACAAGGTCGACCACATCGCCATTCCCGACTTCGCGTCGGGCGCGATGGAAAACCTGGGCGCCATCACCTACCGCGAAACCGCGTTGCTCGTCGACGAGAAAACCGCTCCGCACTCCGCGCTCAAGCGCGTCGCCGAAGTCGTTCTCCACGAGCTCGCCCACATGTGGTTCGGCGACCTGGTCACGATGGGTTGGTGGAACGGACTGTGGTTGAACGAATCGTTCGCCACGTTCATGGAAAACCTCTGCCTGCATCACTGGAAGCCGGATTGGAACGTCTGGGAGGAATTCGCTCTCGGTCGCGCCGCCGCTGCCCGTCTCGATGCGCTCAAGTCCACCCACCCGATCGAGTGCCCCGTCCACCATCCGGACGAGATTGACGAACTGTTCGACCTGATCTCTTACGAGAAGGGCTGCTCAGTTCTCTATCAAATCCACCAGTTCATCGGCAAGGACGCGTTCCAGCACGGCATCCGCGCTTACCTCAAGAAGCATTCGTTCGGCAACACCGAGACGCATGACCTCTGGGACGCGCTGGAATCCTCGTGCAAAGAGCTCGGTCTCAACCTGCCGGTCCGCGACATCATGGATGCCTGGGTGTTCACCCTCGGCCATCCGGTGATTGAAGTGAAGGAAGGCAGCGCCGAAGGCACCGTCGTCCTGCACCAGAAGCAGTTCACCTTCCTCCCCCGCGATGAAGAAGCCAAAGCCACGCTCTGGCCGATTCCCGTCACCATGCGAATCGCGAAGAAGGACGGTTCTTCCGAGGAAAAGAAACTCGTGCTCAAGGGCGAAGAGGAATCGGTTTATGTCGGCGAGAACTACGACCATGTCGTGGTCAATGCCGGCGGATCCGGTTTCTACCGTGTGGTCTACTCGCACGGGCTCAACGAGCGCCTGATCGGCGACGTACAAAGTTGCCTCTCGGTCGTGGAGCGCTTCAATCTCGTCAACGACAGCTGGGCTACGGTGCGCGCGCGCATCACGCCTGTCACCGACTACCTGGAAGTGGTCAAACTGTTCAGCGGTGAAGAAGACCCGAACGTCTGGTCCACCATCTGTGGTTCCATGTCGGCGCTCAACCGGCTCGTCTCCGGCTCGCACAGAACGGCTCTGCAAAAGGTCGTTCGCGAACTGATCGGACCTGCCGTCGAGAAGCTGGGCTGGGATCAGCGTCCAAGCGATTCGATCCAGACGCGCGAGCTGCGCGGCACTCTGATCAGCACGCTGGGCACCATCGGCGATGATGCCGCTGTGCAGAAGAAAGCGGCCGAATACTTCGACAAGTGGAAGAAGGACAAGGCATCCGTCGAAGCCAACGTCGTCCCGGCACTCGTGAGCATCCTGGCTTACACCGGCGACGAAAAGCGCTACAACGAATTCGACCAGCTCTCCAAGGAAGCCACCACGCCACAGGACACGCTGCGCTTCATCAATGCGCTCGCGCGTTTCCGTGACGCCAAGCTCCTGGAGCGCACGATCGCCAAGTGCCTCTCCGACGAGGTCAAGACTCAGGACGCCCCGTATCTGTTCGCGAGCCTGCTCGCCAACGAAGATGCCGGTCCGGCGGCCTGGAAGTTCCTGACCGAGAAGTTCGACGACATGGTCGCCGCCTATCCGGAAAACGGAGTCGTGCGCATGTGCGGTGCCGCCGAGTACCTCGACAAAGAGGCGCTCGCCGACGAAGTCCGTACTTTCTTCTCGACGAAGAAGGTGAAATCGGGTGACATGGCTGTCGCTCAGATGCTCGAGCAGCTCGAAATCAACCTGCAACTTCGCAAGGAGCAGGCCGCGCCTCTCGAGATGCACCTGGTGCCTGTCACCACTGACGGTGCCAAGCAGGAAGCAACCGCGGGCTCGAAGAAGTCCAAGTAATTCGGTAGGTGGGGCGAGCACGGTCCCCGGACCGGCTCTCCTCACCTCAGCCGAAGAGCCTGAAATTGCACGCTTTTGGGAGGGCGGTCCACTCGGATCGCCCTCCTTCTTTTCCGGTCGAAAAACTTAGGTTAGGTCTGTTGCGACCTTGGCATAAGAGGTTTGGACCCCAATCCGTACCGAGGGTTTAATGCCTGCCCAACTGCAAGAAGCACAAAAACCAGCCACGACCAGACAGAAGTCTTTCCGACTTCCGGACTGCGCAGTTCCGAAGAGATACGAAATCCATCTCGCCCCGAACTTGGAAACATTCGAATTCGCCGGCCGCGAAACAATCGAGATTTTTGTCAGGGAAGAAACCGACCGAGTCGTTTTAAACGCCGTCGACATCACGTTCAATGAAGTCTTAGCCGAGTCGATTGACGGAACACGTCTATACGGCAAAGTCGAAGTCGACTCAGAAACCGAGCTTGCCGCCATCATATTCGACGGAGCGCTCGGACGCGGAATCTGGCATCTCAAAATAACGTTCAAAGGCGAACTCTCTGATAAGCTCAGGGGTTTCTACCGCAGTATCTGGATCGACGATGACGGCAAGAAGCATGTTATCGCATCCACGCACTTCGAACCGACCCATGCTCGTCGCGCTTTCCCCTGCTTCGACGAGCCGGAGTTCAAGGCAACCTTCAAGGTTTTCCTCGAGGTCGATGAACAGTTTACAGCATTGTCGAATGGGAAGGCTTTGCGTGAGACGAAACTCCAGAACGGTACGAAGATTGTCGAATTTGCTGAAACCATGCTGCTTTCGACATACCTCGTCGCCTTCGCAGTCGGCGAATTCGTCGGTTCTCCCCCTCAACGGGTAAACGGAACCGAGATTCGCATCTTCTGTGTACCAGGCAAGGAGCACCTCACGGCTTTCGCCGCCGACTGTGCTGCATTCGCGGTCAACTTCTACGAGCGCTATTTTGAGATACCATATCCTGCTGAAAAGATAGACCACATCGCCATCCCCGACTTCCCAATCGGTGCGATGGAAAATCTCGGTTTAATCACATTCCGGGAAACCGCTTTACTGGTCGACGAAGAACAGTCTTCCCATGCCGGTCTCGTGCGCGTTGCCGAGATCATCATGCACGAACTTGCCCATATGTGGTTCGGCGACCTGGTCACGATGAAATGGTGGAACGGGCTCTGGCTCAAGGAATCGTTCGCCACTTTCATGGCAAACGCGTGCGTCGATGCCTACCGTCCGCAATGGAAAGTGTGGAACGACTTTGCGCTTTCGCGCGCCGATGCGATGGAAACAGACGCGTTGAAAACCACGCACGCCATAGAAAACCCTGTCAATCACCCCGACGAAGCAACCGAAATGTTCGATGTGATTTCGTATCAGAAAGGTTGCTCGGTGTTGTATCAATTGCATGAATTCATAGGAGTGGAGCCGTTCCGCATGGGTTGTGCACGCTACTTGAAACAGCACAGTTTTGGCAACACCGAAACTCATCACCTCTGGGATTCACTAGAGGAGGCCTGTCGTGAAGCCGGTTTGCAGATACCAGTGCGTCACGTCATGGACACCTGGGTATTCAGTTCCGGACATCCGGTCCTCACTGTTTCACCTGATGAACAGCCAGGCTGCATTGTTTTGCGACAGCAAATGTTTCGATTGGAGGAACAAGACGCATCCGGGTTCAACTGGCCAGTTCCAGTCTCTATACGCGTCACGAAAGAAAACGGTTCGATTGAGACCAAGAAGTTTCTGATGAACAACCGAGAGGAGACCGTCTTCCTCGGAGAAGATACGCGCAGCTTCATTGTAAACGCGATGGGCAGCGGCTTCTACCGGGTGGTTTACGACGGTCGAATGATCGAATCGATAACCGACGACGTTGGAAAGTTGTCGGTAGTTGAACGGTTCAACTTGATAAACGACGCCTGGTCTATGTTGAAAACGGGACAGCAACCCGTTTCACAATTCTTGAAACTGGTTCGGTTGTATGAGAACGAAGCAGACTCGTCAGTCTGGCAAGTTCTCTACAACGCGCTCGAACATCTAAACGAACTGCTCGAGCCAGAAGACAAGCCACTCATGGCAAGTCTTATAGGAAAACTTTGCGCGCCGAATATATCGGCACTCGGCTGGGAACCGAAATCCGGCGAGAGTGTCGCCACGCGAAAGCTGCGCGCCATCGTTCTGAGACTGGCCGGAGTAGTCGGAGAAGACGAGGCTGTCAAAACTCGCGGGCGGGAGTCCTACGAGAAGTGGCGCTTAGACAATGACTCGCTCGATGCCGAGATGGTGCCAACCGTGATACACATCGTCGCCCAGGACGGTGACGAGAAACTTTTCGCAGACTTCCTGCACCTGTCGGAGACCGCCAGGACTCCTCAGGACACGATCCGCTACCTGTACGCCCTGGCGCGTTTTCGCAGAAAGGACTTGCTCGCAGAGACTGCGTCGCTATGCCTGTCTCCGAAAGTGCGCTCACAGGATGCACCATTCTTGTTCGCCGCGCTCATCCGCAATCCAGCCGCAGCCTCGGAAGCCTGGGAGTTTTTCAAAGCCAATTTCGAAGAAATGAAAGCTCGCTACCCGGACCTGGCAATGCACAAGCTGGTCAATGCTCTCAGCGTACTCGACACTCGGCAACTGGAGAGCGATGTGCGTAAGTTCTTCGCGAATAATCGCATCAACGCCGGCGAGACCGCAGTCCGTCAGATGCTGGAGCAGCAGCGCATCAACGTGCGAATGCGCCACAAAGAAAAAGCCGCTTTGTCAGCGGCTCTCAGAACATAATGGGGAAAAACGGGACCGACGAGACTCGAACTCGCGACCTCCTACGTGACAGGCAGGCGCTCTAACCAACTGAGCTACGACCCCATGCATGTGCTCGAGAACTGCAGTATAGCACAACAGTTCGGCGGAGCTTGAACGTGCTCTGCAATGCTTGTTAACAATTGCGCTCGAAATGCCCACACCGTCCGGATTTTGCAAAACGGAGGTCGGTTCAGTTTTAAACTTGAGAACTCAACCTTGAGAACCGAGTTTAAAACTAAACCGATTTCGACTTGACTGAAGTCGGTTTGGTTTCGATTCGAAACTGTTAAATCTGAGAATCGTCTTCGGGTGTGAACCGGAGACCTGGTACGGTTTTGCTTTCGGATTGAAACCGCCGAGCGACTCGCTCGGTTTTTTTCTGTTGAGAGTTGGTCTGGTTTCCAACCGGCTCTCACTGTTTCGATAACCGGAGAACGGCACCGCAAGCCGTTCCCACCAACACAAGGAATATCACCATGTTCCCATACGTCATGGCCGGTCTCGCTCTGCTCGCAGGCGGGATCATCTTCGTTGCTTTGCGCCGGGATCTCGGCAAGAAAACGGCGCCCAAGGGCAAGTGCGATCGCCCGGTGAAGGAGATCTCCGCGCTCGAATTGCGCGACCTCGTCACCAGCTCCGCCGACCCCGTCGTCGTCATGTTCCACTCGCCCAACTGCCCGGCCTGCCACACCCAGAAGCCCAACTTCCAGGAAGCGGCCGACGCGCACGAGGGCAACGCCCGTTTCGTCACCATCAACGTCCTGGACAACAAGTCCACTGCGCGCCGCCTCGGCATCACGCGCATCCCGACCACGATGGTGTTCGTCAGGGACGACGTCAGCCCGCTGGCCAGCCGCGTCGGCGTGTTCGACCCGGCCGAAGTCAACGCGTTCATCAAGAACGCCGGCAAGTAGTTTTCCAGGTCATGCCTCGTGTCGCGGCGGAAAAACTCGTTGAAAACGAGTGCCGCCGCGGCGCGAGCGCATGCTCCTGTCACCGCGTCCGAGCTGCGTGCAAATAGCTGACACCACATCCGGTGCAGCCGCGCAACTCATTTTCCGGAGCGAAGTGACGCTGCAGAGCAGCCGCTAGCCGCTCCCACTCATGAAAAGGACATTAGCCATGTTTTGGTTCTGGACAGTCCTGACCCTGGCGACTGGCTTACTCGCCGGCCTCTTCGGCTGGCACATCGGAGGCCACGCCGCCGCCCTCGCCTTCACTCTGGGCGGAATTCTCGCCGTAATCGGCGCACATGATTTGAGAAAGCACCGTCACACGCTCCTGGCGGGGACGGCTTTCTTCGCGGTTCTCGGCTGGTATTTCGGCGGCTTCGCCTTTGCCGTGCTAACCGCACTTCTCGTATTCCCCGTGCAGCTGGCTATCTGGGAGTTTTCTCTCAAGAAGTCTGTGGCATTGCCGATGCTCCTCCTGGGCTCCGGCACGGCATGGTGGCTGGGGTGGCACCTCGACGGTTCTATGACTGGGCTCGTGGCAGCGGCGCTGACCTTCTTCGCGATGGTCGGCATCGAAGACTACTTCCTGCAACGCAAGCACTCCGTGCGCCGCAACTTCCCGATTCTGGGATGGTGCCGCTACGGTTTCGAACTCATCGGTGATGAGCTCCGCCAGTATTGGTTCATGTCCGATATCGAGGAGAAGCCCTACAACCGTGAGACACGGCGGTTTATCTACCGCAGCGCCAAGGGCATCAACAACAACCTCGGTTTCGGCTCGAGCCGCGACTACCGCGCCGTGGGCGAGATTCACATCATGCCCACCAACTTCCCGGTGAGCGAACGTCGCAACCGCGGCAATCGCCTCGCGCCGCTCGTGATCGGCAAACGGCGCCGCGTCCCCTACGAGTGCCCGTGGCCGATCAACATCGCCCACATGAGCTGGGGCGCCCTGTCGGAAGAGGCTGTGATGGCGCTCTCCTCGGGTGCCAAGCTCGCCAACATCCACATGGGCACTGGCGAAGGCGGACTCACGCCTTTCCACCTCGACGGCGTCGTCCGTCGAGTGCCGTTCAAGCAGATGGCTGCCTACCACTGGCGGTCATTCCTGCATTCCGCCAGTCTGAAGTTTCTGGCAAAACCGGATATGCCGCAGGGACAGGTTGTTGGCGGCGGCCGGCTGATTCTCGAAATCGGTCCGGCTAAGTTCGGTTTCCGCAAAGCGCTGAAGGACGCCTTCCGCGGCATCGGCATCGACTTTGCGCCCAACAAGATGCTGGAAGACGACCTGCGCCGGCTGGCGAAGGCGTATTACTTGAACGGTCTGGATATGGAACTTCTGCGCGAACTCGCCGAGAAAGACGAGCTCGTGGCGCTGGATCTCGACAAGGTCAAGCGCGTGATGGAGAATCCGCAGATCGTGGGCGGCATGTTGAAACTGGCTCAGGGTGCCAAACCCGGTCAGGGCGGCAAGCTGCCGAAAGAGAAGATCACGCCGACGATTGCGCAATGGCGCGGCGTTCCGATGGGCAAGGACTGCTACAGCCCCAATGCCTGGGACGAGTTCAACGATGCCGAGACGCTGTTCATCATGATCCGCATGTTGCAGGATTTGACGGGCAAGCCCTGGGGTATCAAGATCGTCGCCGGTCAGGAAGCGGAAGTGCACAAGATGGCCAAGCTCTACAAGGAGCACAAGGACGGTCCGGACTTCATCGTCATCGACGGCGGTGAAGGCGGAACCGGCGCGGCACCTGTGGATCTTGCCGACCATGTCGGTCTGCCGATTCTGCATGCCATTCCTGACGTCGAC
The DNA here is from genome assembly GCA_965228855.1 of Candidatus Obscuribacterales bacterium. Taxonomy (GTDB): domain Bacteria; phylum Cyanobacteriota; class Vampirovibrionia; order Obscuribacterales; family Obscuribacteraceae; genus JADYXR01. The sequence goes on from CBDDIJ010000002.1 coordinate 752,690, forward strand.
AACATTTTGCGCGAGCACGGTGTTCGCGACGAGGTCGTGCTGATCGCTGCCGGTCAGATGGCGAAGGCTTCCGACGTGGCGATCGCGATCGCGCTCGGAGCTGACGCCGTCGAAATCGGGCGTGCCAACATGATCGCCGAAGGTTGCATCATGGCGAAGCGCTGCCACACCAACCACTGCCCGGTCGGTGTCGCGACCCAGGACCCGCGTCTGCGGCGAGGTCTCGACCCGGCGGACAAATACGTGAAGGTGGCCAACTACAACATGGTGCTGCAGCGCGGACTGCTCGTCATCCTCAAAGCCGCCGGCGTGTCGAATCCCTGGGAGCTCACCAGGCACCACCTCAAAGTGGTGACCGGTCCGATGCGCGAAGTCTACATGGATCAGATTCACCCCTATCCAGACGGCTCCGACGGCAAGCGCAACCCGGTGCTCGGCGCCATTCCCACGGACGATCCGGAGCACAACGACCGCTTCGGTCCCAAACTCATCCAGCTCGAAGTGAAGCACTAAGAGCTGATGGTGGACGGAACAGATCGCACCGCGGGCGGTGCCGATTAAACGGTAACGACCGCTCAAGGTCAACGCGCAATCGTGCGCAATTCACAACAACAAAGGCCAGGGACGGGAGTGCAGGTGATACCACTTGCCTCCCGCCCCTCGCGCCGCACAGCGTGACCGGTTTCAACCTAACGCTGCTGTAATTCTTCGGTTCGAGGGCTCACGCTCTCTCGCCTGAGATGGAAGGTAAATGTATGAACTTCGACCTGAAACTCCTTCTCAAAGTCGGAGTCGGGCTCGCGCTGGCAATCACCGCGTATCTCGTCGCCGGCTACTTTCTTAAGGGCATGATCAAACCGGAGGACTTGCTCAACTTCGTCAAGGACTCCGGTCCGTGGGCACCAGTGGTTTTTATCGGGCTGTTTATCTTCAGTCCCGGAATTCCCGCCTCGGCGCTCGCCATCGCCAGTGGTGCCATCTTCGGTCTGTGGACAGGCTATCTGTACACGATGATCGGCGCTCTGCTCGCGATGATCCCGCCTTTCTGGTTCTCCCGCCTGCTCGGTCGAAAGCTGTTGAACAGACTGCTCTCGATGGTCGGCGGGTCAATCGAAGGTAATGTCGAGAAGTTTCAACAGAATGTGGAAACGCACGGTTGGCGCTACATAGCGTTCACCCGGCTGATCCCGCTGTTTCCGTTCTCGCTGCTCAACCTCGTGTTCGGGCTCACGCGAATCGGCTTCTGGACTTATCTTGTCACAAGTTTCTTCTTCGTGATGCCGGCACTGTTCGCGTTCGTCTACATCGGCTACGCCGGTGCAAACGCCGCAGACGGTGGCTCCGGATGGCTGTACGTCAAGGTCTTCGCGGCCCTGGGCAGCCTCATCTTGCTCGCGCTTCTGCCTCAGATTGTCCGGTTCGTGAAAAACCGGAGAGGCCGAAAGTAAGACCTTAAGCGACTCTCGCCTGGTCTAAAACAAGAATCGCAAACCAAGGACCAATTAGATGAACCTCAAAAACGCCTTCACAGGCAATCGCGTCGCGACCCATTACGGTCTCGTCGACGGCGACAAGTGGTCGGCTTCCGGCACGCTGGGACTTCTGTACCAGACCCTGGCCGTACACTTCGCCGCGTTCGTCTGTCTGTTTACCGGCACCAACGCCATCACGGCGGCCGGACTTCCCGTGCAGGCGCTGCTCTCAGTTGCCTGCGTGCTCGGCTTCGTCGTGGGCGGCAAACTCCTCATCGGTCTCTGCGATGCTGGGTGCAAACGCCTGGTTGCAGCCATACCCTACAACTGGCTGCGCGGCGTCGCCACCCTGATCCTGATGCTGGCCTCGCTTGCCGTCGTCATGGCCTGGCCGGCGGCGTTCCTGTTCCTCCTCGCAAAAGCTGCCCCTTCCGTGGTCAGCTTTACCGGCTGGAACAGCGCTCTCATGGCAGGCTTCGGCGTTCTCTGCGCCGACGGCATCCTGGGCGGACTGACCGGAGTTTCGCTCCTGTCCGGCAAGCGTTCCAAGATCAACTAGAGTTTCGCTGCCGACGCGGCGAAACGTGAAATAGAAACTGCCCGGCGCGTCTCGTGAAAACGTGTATCGCGCCGGGCTTCTCAAAAGCCAGCCTACTATATACCGAGGTAGTACACAGCCTCCCGAATACCAGTCACAGCAATGTTTTCAGGATTTCTTATTTATAGTCCGCCCTGAAATCGGTTGCTTTGGCTATCGTACGATGACGGTTTTGCCGAAATGCGTCATTGTGGCGTAGACAAAATCACCAAGCGGTTTACGTCTGATACCCAAATCACCTCGCCTGAAACCATTTCGCGCAAAACGTATTCCTAAGTTCTATAGTAGACAGATTTGGTATATACTCGAAGCATGAGTGGACAACGAGAGCCTCGGAAACGCAAGACGGTTCACATTAGTGAACAGGTTGAGCTCGTTTGCGCCGAAGACCGCGACAAGCGTACGCCTTTGCTGTCCAGTTTAAACTCAGCCAGTCAACTCACTGAAGAAGAGAAAAACGATCCGCTGGTCGGGACCGTTCTTGCGGCTAAATACGAGATCCACGCGCTCTGTGGGCGGGGCGGCATGGGCATCGTTTACAAGGCACAGCATTTCGATTTGAAGCGCTATGTCGCGGTGAAAGTTCTCCACAAGCACCTTTTGAGCCACCAGGGCATATCTGATCGTTTCCGACTCTCGGCTCAGGCGGCACACGCCCTGCGGCACCCCAACCTGGTTTCGGTGACCGACTTCGGCTATACGGAAGAGGGACAGTTCTTCCTCGCCATGGATTATGTGATGGGCGAAACCCTGACCAGGAAACTGAAACGGGAACAGGAGCTATCAATAGACTCCTTCTTCAAAATCTTTTCTCAAGTGCTCGCCGGTCTCAAGTTCTGCCACCAGAAGGGAATTGTGCACCGCGACATCAAGCCAAGCAACATTCTGATCACAGACAAAGAGATTAAACCGGACAGCATAAAGCTAGTGGACTTCGGCATCGCGAAAGTTCTTCCTGAAAGCGAATCTTCCATCGATCACCTGACTCAAACAGGCGAGTTGCTCGGAAGCCCGCTCTACATGAGCCCGGAGCAGTGCCGTGGCGCGGACATCGATGCGCGGACGGATCTCTACTCGCTCGGCTGCGTAATGTTCGAGTCGCTGAGCGGCAAACCACCGTTTCAAGGAAAAAGTGCGATTGAAACATTGATGATGCAATGTTCGCAACCAACCCCGACATTGTACGAAGCAACCGGCGATGCGCAGCTCACCGAGCAGCTCGACGCGTTTATCAAAAAAGCGATGAGCAAGGATCGCGAAGATCGCTTTCACAGCGCAGAGGAAATGGAAGCTGCGCTGATGAGCATACAGCGGTTTCTTCACCTGCCAAAAATTGCCCGACAACGTTTGACTCAACCCCCCCAGACTGGTACTGGAACTCCCTCGATTCAAGCCGCTCCGAAACCGTCGAAGCAAAAGATCGGTTTGGTCAGCATTGCATTCTTGACGCTCTTTGCTGGAACCGTTTTTGCTGTGGCAGGCAAAGACTCGATCGTGCGAACCTATCTGAGCGCGAACCATTCGGACAAGACCGAAGCCAGACAACAAGCTCTGGATACAATCAAACTTGGTGTGGTGGAGCGAAAAGAAGGCAACTTGAGCGCATCGAGAAAGCGACTCGAACGGGCGGGTTTGGAAACGGCGAGGGTGTTCGGACCAAACAGCGTGGAGTATCTGAAAGCGCAAACGGAGCTCGCTGCCACGGACATCGCGCAGGTCGAAGCTAGTGGCAATCTGCTCGCCGACGGTAAGCCGAACCCACTGTACCGGTTGCCTGAAGCAATTCTTCAGCGGTCACTCGAAGGTCTGCAGCGCGTTCGAAAAACTTTGAAGGACGATGGCACGGACGCTAATGAGTTGGAAGCGCAAGCGACCTTCCACCTCGCTCACATTTACGTCCAGGAGGGTGCTTTCGACAAAGCGAGAAAGCTTTACGAAAAGGGCTTTGCCCTGGTTAACGCAAACGTCTCAATGGGCAAAACCAACGCCTCCGACTGGTTCTACCGTGACTATGCCGACTTCCTGTGGCGAACCGGGCGAGAGCGCGAAGCCGCGAAGCTGGAGATGACTTTTCATCTTGATCCATGGGAGGCAAAACTGGCTTCAGAAGCTCCTTTGACGACAACAGACTTGAACGGCTTCTGGTCTGAACATAACATAGTGGCTCAGTTTTACGAGAAAAACGGAAAGGTGTTTGGTTCACACTGTGTGGTAGCGAAAAATGGGACTCGCATTGATGGCACCATTGACGACACCACTCCTACAATTGAGGGAACGATCGAGAATGGCATTTTCAGAGGCACGGTTAAAAGCACTTACGGCGCCCGGTTTCTCGTGAACATAGTTCGCATCGACAAATATTTAGTTTGGAAATTGGTTAAAACCGAATCAGCGGGAGAGTCCTACTTGCCACCATCAGCGGTGATGACGGCAAGCCAAGCTCCCAGAAGCACAGGTGGTTCGAAGTAGACGTTTCAAAGACATCAACAAGGCGATCCGGCGTCCTGAAAGGCAATTGATTGAACGAGAGAAAAAACTTTTGCCTATTGGCTTCGCCGTCCGTCGGGCAACTTTGCCTGGCGATCGCGTGTCTGGTCGGCTTGATTGGCGCCTCTTTGTATTTTCACACGTCGGCTTGTTCGAAAAATCCAGCGGCGTTCACAGACCATGTTGTGACAATAGACCTTGACGGACTCAAGCCCAACGAGTTGGAGCAGGTCACGCTCGATTGGACCGGCTCAGAACAACCAGCGTCTGCAGTACTTGTGCATCGTCTCCCAGAGTCGAATTCCTTCGCGGGTCTGGTTCCACCTAATGGGAAATTGCGACTCACGCTTCCGGATTCTGTAAGGTCCAAACTGAATTCGATTAAGGTGACTGAGCGGGGAAAACCAGCTATGCGCCTCGATCTAACGAAGCCAACCGACCATGTTTTAGAAACTCACACCGGCAGACTAACACAACTCTGTCAGACCGAGACTATCTATCCGACCAGCGCAGTGGTTGCAAACCAGCTATGGCTGTGGTTTTCCCTTGCACTGCTTCTCGCCGCAGCCGCCCTGCTTCTCCGCCAAGACAAGCTCCGACGACTCGCTGCCGGAACACTGCTTAGTGAGGCAAGCCGCCCACCAAGCCACCGAACGGGCTGGTTTATCCTTGGCTTTTCAATTACCGCAGTCGCGATCGCCACTCTAGAAATCAAACAGCCACTATTCTTCCTGCAAGATGATAACTACATCCAGTTTCTCCCAGTGATTCTCCAGGGCTGCAAAAGCGCATTCAGCGGCGACTTACCGTTGTACAATCCGCTGCAGCTCCTCGGTGCTCCAACCGCCAGCATCGGCACATATGCACTTACATATCCAGGCACTTACATCGCTTATTTTCTTGCCTGCCTAATAAAGGCGCCTGAAGCCACTCTCGACGCATTTGCGATCCTACATTTAGTTTCTGCATATGCCGTGATGTATCTACTCCTCATCGACTCACGAGTACGCGGTTCCTTGAGTGCGTGCGGAGCGTTTAGCTATGCGCTTTCCGGCTTTTTTCTTATCGCCGGACGTTCCTGGTACTACATGCTTCCCGTGGCAGCCTGGGCACCACTTATGGTGCTTATCACAAACCGGTTATTGCGTAAGCCCTGCGGTCTATCCTGGCTTATTATCACCGCTCTGGCCGTTGGCATGTTCTTCCATTCCGGCAATGCCCAGATGTGGTTTTACACCATAATGCTTTGTGCGATAACGTTAATCGCAGGCTGCGGTTTAAAACTCATTGGAGTGAAACGATTAATAGCCGCTCTGCCTGCCGTGATCGCAGGACTTGGAATCGCGTTTCCACTTCTCTACTTCCAGTTTGTTGAAACCGAAAGCGTCTGGCGACATCACGATCCCGGCGATATCTCCGGTGTCTCGCTCCTCCACATGCTGCTTCCACTGGGAGAGATTTTTGCGCGAGAGGAAACATTTGCGCCCGGTCGAACGTTTCCAGCTGAGATGTGCCACTTCGGAATTATCTTCGGAGCCCCAGTTCTGACGGCACTGTTCTTGCTAATTGCGCGCATCAGTTTCTTCAAAACCGATAAAGCGCTTTTGCAGCAGGTGTTTAAACGAAACATCTGGCTGATCGCGTTTCTAATAGCCTTGCTGCTCGCGTGGGGCAGCCAGGGCGTTCTCTGGGACGCTGTTTCCTGGCTCCCCGTACTCAACAAATTTACTCAATCCGGAAAGCTACTCGCGTTTGTCACCATATTCGGTGTCATCGTTTCTGCCGTTCTGCTGGAGCGCTTGTTTTTACTTACACGAGTCCGCAAACGCACAGAGCGATTCGTTTTCCTGTCGGCTATCCTCGCGCTCTTCGTTCATTTAAACAACTGCCAGCACAGCTTTTACGACTTTGCCGATGCGCCGGCTTATCCCGCGCTGCCCACAAGGCTCCGGGAGAGCTGTGTAATTAAAAACGATATCAACGAAGCTGGAAGAATTTTCGCAATTTCTCCGGAACGGTCGAGAGAAAGGGGCTTCACAAATTCGCTGGCGCAAAACTTTCCGACATACTACAACGTCATATCGTTGAGCGGAATGGATCTACTCGTGTCCACGAACGCTTTGACCCTGGGCGTTTTAAAACGCCTGTACCAGGACGCTCCCGACGTCGCGAGCAACTATGGCGTCCGCTGGATCGTTGTGCACGACGGCATGGTTAGACCGTCTTACGGCAACTCACCATGGTTGTGGCGATACGAACAAGCTGACTTTTTCCAGACTCGCATCGCAAACACTCTACTTTCGAAGTGCGTCAAAGTCGCTGAACTCGAGCATGTAACTTTGTACGAAAATCCTGATGCGACGCCGATTGTGTTCTCCAAAGAGAAACCGGGAGCGGGTCTGCCAACCAAAATTTCGACTCGCGGACTGACAGTCGACGTCAACACTCTACAAAGCGGAGAAACTGTTATCGCTGCATTCATCGCCCGTCCCTGGCTCGTTGCGCGTCTGGACGGAAAACCGATTCCAATCATCGCAGACGCCTACGAGCGAGTCTCGATCAAACTGCCAAACACAGGTGCCGAGTTGCGAGTTGAGTATGAGCCGCCTCTGCTTCCGGCACTGGCCAGCGGTTTAGCCCTATTACTAATCGGCTGTCTTAGTGCTTTTGGTACGCGAAAGTGGGCGAATGGGGATGTTCAAATCAGTCAAGCAAATAAACTTGATGCGCCTGCCTGAGCCGCTCAACGACGACCATACCTGAGAGGCTAGACTGACCTACTTGATCGGCTGCATAAAGAGATCTTCGATATCGTCTTTCTTGATGTTACCATCCACCGAGAAGTATAAACTGGCTCTGTCTTTGGAACGATGATAGCCTTTGGGAATATCGAACAGTTTTGCATCGAGTGGAACATCTTTGATCTGGCGCGGTTCGATGATGACCTTCATAGGGCGCACACGCCCTTCTGAAGCTCGATTTCGCATTCTTTTCCTTCGGTGAATTTGCTTAGCGCCAATCGGCAAACCACGCTTAGGTGAGTAATCAACGGTCATAAAACGGCACCACATCTGGTGCACCGCAACGGGGAGTTTCGCGGTGATGCAGGTGAACTCACCACCCTTGACGTCTTTTCCCCCAGCATCCTTTTCGCCTGTGAAACAGTCGAACTTCTTTCCTTTGCGATTGTTGGGAAGACTAACATCGGCTCCAGCCGAAACTTTAGCGAGCGGCATGGGCTGCATTCCTTCGCGCAACTCCTCGATGTAATCTTCGACCGGCATCACCAGAAAAACTTTGTTCTCAGGATTCATGAGTGTGGCTTTCGTCGGATTACTCACTAGCCAGAATGAACTGCCAATCTGAGACTTGATGCGAAATCCGAGACTGCTGTAGGTGACCTCGGCCTTGCTTAGCATCTCTCCGTCGGACCAAACAGTGACCATAGTTTCGCTCGCCGGCGTTTTACCAGAAACTGCCGGGGTACCCTCCGCACGCGCATCAAGCGGCGCCAGGCTGTTTCCAACCAGAAGCGCAGCCATTGCACCAAGAAATCGAGAACGCGCGCCGAGTTTCATTTACCACCGCCTGGCTCTGAGCCACCCATTTTAACCTGTCTTCTCCAGGGGTTTGAACGCGCAATGATTAGCGAGCGGCTGAGATGCTCTTCGGATCGAACTCTCTGCCAAAGTTCCAAAGCTACGGGGCTTCACGAGAAGGCGAGAAGGTTTGCCCAAAGCAAAACTCCGAAGCCAGCTGATTATGTGCTTGCGCGTCTCCCTAGACTGTTCTGAAAATGAGCCTCGCGATCAAATCTCCGCTAACTGGGCCAAGCTTTAAATAGACAATTTAATCGTGATATCCCCAATATCAACACTCATGAGCTATTGTGAGGCTCCTTAACTGAAACTAAGGTCGACTTATCTTCTACCTTCCAGTCATACAGGAAATCTCTCAAAACCCAAAAGTGTTCAGCCCCTAGCTTTCTTCTCCGATTCGGTTTCTCCGAACGGCTGAACACCTGTGTGACCACCGCGACTCCCCGGAGCCGCATGCCCTCGTGTTTTCGACTCGACGGGCGTTTCAGAACGTCTGTTTAACCGTGATGCCTGAAGGCTCACAAACAAGGAGAATTCATGAACGACAAAACACCGTTCGCCCAACGCTTCGGACAGATTCAAGCGAATCTGGAAGAGGCTATAGGCGACAAACAGACTGCGTGGCTCGCCGCGCTGTCGATCGTGAGCGGCATGCCGCTGCTCATCGATTCGAAGACGTCCCAGGAGAAGCTCGCACGCGCCGTCGCCAGCGTGATAAGCGGCAGCTGCGAATCGCTCGGTTTCGGCTTTCAGACGCTGAACTCGAACGTTCTCTACATGGGCAACCTGGACAACTGCTACTGTCTGCCCGCTGGCTGTCTGCGACTCGCCAGTCAAGCCGTTGGCAAGCCTGCGAACAAGAATGACAGCATCGTCGTTCTCATCGGTCACATCAGCCCACCGCACTCGCGCAAGTCGATGGCGTCGGCTGGACTGATCGACCAGTTCGCCTGCTTCTCGTCCGTCGACTTCGATGGCGAGCGCGTCTCCAGGGCTCCGGCTGCTGTGACGCTCGATGATGTTGCGGACATGCGCAAGTATGTCCGTGACAACGTCGTCCTCGACGACGAGGCGGTGCAGTTCATCCTCCGCATCAACAAGGCGGCAACACCGAGTCCGTCGGACGAAATTCCCGACGAGCTCAACGAATACGTCGCCGACGGTCCTGCACCGCGAACCTGGGTTCACCTGGCGGAACTGTCCCGTGTGGTCGCTGCTTCGCAGGGTCGCACGGTCGTCAGTCGCTCGGATGTTCTCGCGTTCGTCGAACCGGTGCTGTCGCATCGGTACCGCAACGACACCGTCTCGCCGTACAACCGCTTCGACCTGGGACGCCGCATCGCCGGCGCCGTCGTCTCGAAGCTCAAGGCCGCCTAGCCAGTTGGCGACGCGGCAAACAGAAAGGAGTTCATCATGAACAGCGTTTCTTTCATGTACCTGCTGCTGGCCGTCGTCGCCATCGTCAACGTCGTCTCGGCGTTGCTCTGGATTCGTCTGCTGATGCTCGTTCGAGCCGCCGACCAGATCCTGAGCTTCACCACCGCGTCGATGTACACTCGCTACCTGTTCGGGCAGGTCATGTCCGGCAAGTGGTTTCGCACGCCGACCTCGCTTGTGCTCGGCAATCCCAAGCGCGACCCGGTCATCCGCAAGGTCATCGGTTCCGCTCAGTACCAGACCGTGCAGTTCCTGGCGTCGTTCGTCAAGGACCTGCCTGTCAACGTCGTGCCGTACTTCGTCTAACAAGGCACGCGCCTCCAGGCTGAGGCAGCATCACCTGCTGCTTCGGCCGGAGCTCTGTTTTAACTCAGAACATCGAGGAGAAAGTACATGCTCACACTCGCATCACACAATCCCGGCGCCAGCCAGCCGTTCCGCACTGGTCGCGAACGCAGGGAACGCCGCGCCTCGCTCGGTCTCGTCTGCCACGATGGTGGTCGGGCGCCCGCGCGCGAGGAACTCTCGGTCGCCGAACAGTACCGTCTGGCTGCCGAGCGGCGCGCTAAAACCGCCAGCGACGAGTACGTCCAGGCACCCTGCGACGTCGAGTAATGCCGCGCTGAAAACGCGGACCATTCACCAACAACACCAGCTATCTCGAAGGTGATTACCATGGCTACTCTCTCTGTCGTCTCGAACAACAGCGCCACCATGCCCGCTCCGCTCCTCACGCGCCGCGAGCTGCGCGACCGTCGCGAGCGCCTGGGCATCGTCGTGCACAGCGGCGGTCGCATGCTCCCCGTGCCGATGTCCGTGTTCGAACCGCAGCACACGGTCGACGCGCACGGGAAGCGGCATGCTGTCACCCCCGTCTCCGAGTTCGTCAGTCCCGGTCTCCGTCCCGTCGGCCCCGCCGGCAGCGCGGCTCCGCGCGTGCACGTCCCCATGACGGCGCACGACAACTACATCATCGACCGCGAAGAGTAATTCTCTTTCGCGCAAGAGTGAAACCGGCTACCGAGCCGTTTTGGCGGACGGCTCGGGTTCTTTTCTTCATCGCTGTTTCAACAGCTCAACTAGAACCACCGATGGTATCAGTCGGTGAGGAGGATTGACATGTTCACGAAAAACAAACTCGCCCTCGTGGCATTCATCGGCGTTGTGGTCCTGGCAATCGCCGCGGCCGCCGTCATCGCGTTCACCCCGAAGCCGGACCTGACAAGCGACTTGTTTCCCGAGCGCTTCGGCAACGAACTCCAGCTTCCGCAGAAATCGGGAAGCATTCGCTCAGTCGAGATGTGGTCCGACCAGCGCACTCCCAAGTTCGGTGTCGAGGACCACGCCGACGGCACTACCACCCACTACCGCTACCGTCCCGACGGCACGCTCGCGAGCGCGACGCTCTACGCCGCCGCCGATCAGTCCGGAAATCGCGCGGTGATTCGCGACTCGACGATGGCTGCCGACGGTTTCACATACGTCAAGGACATCACATACTTCGCGGACGGCTCGGTCTGGAAGGACTTCGTGCTTGCCGACGATGGAACGACGCATAGGATGTTCTACCATCCCAACGGCGTCCTCGCCAAGGATCAGGTGATGGAGTACGAGTGGCGAGTCTGGAAGCTCATGAGCGAAAAGGCTTTCTACGACGACGGCAAGAAAGCTCGCGTCTTCCTGATCACCCGCGGCAAATCGCTGGAAGACACCATATACGGTGCCGGCGAAACACTGCAGGCTCATAAGAAGCACGACTACGTCGCGCGCACTTACACCGAAACCTGGTATCACGACGACGGCAAAACGCCTCTTCGCCTGGTCGAGCAAGACTCCGAAGGCACGAAGGCAACAGTGATGCGCATGGACGGCTCCGTGGCTGAAACCTACAGTTGGTGGGGCGAAGTGCAAAAGTCCGGAATCACGGTCAACATCTTCGACCGCGCCGGGAGCAAGCGCTACGAACAAACCTACTGGTGGGGCTACCAAACCAACAAGCTCGAGCTTCGCTCCGTCGAGGTCTTCGACCGCAACGGCAAACTGACGAACTTCGTCATGTACTACACCAGCGGTCCTGAAGCCGGCAAGGTTGAAGCAGACGCGACCTTCAGTTCCGACCAGGGCTGGAGCGGTCCCCACATCCGGCGCGAATACCGCAAGGATGGAACGCTCGCAGTCGCGAAGCAAAACAAAAACACGAGCACCACGATTTCCGAGGAGAAGTTCACCGCGGAGCAGAACATACTCCCGACCATCAACTCGGAATGGGCGGTCTGGCATTCAGTCGAAACGCCACCGCAGATGGTGACCTACGTCCCACCCAGAGACTGAAACGACGATGACCGAAAAGCGTCCCGCCAGCGCTTCTCCAAATCTTCGTGAACGTCTCCGCCTCCCGAGGACCTCCCCAGGTCCTCGCTTTTACAAGCCACTTCTACTATATTCTTTCGTTACTCCGATATCCCAAAAGGCTACGTGGAAGCGGCTTTAAGCCGATGCCTCCCCACTCCTCCCTTCTTTCCTACTATATTCTTTCGTTACTTCAACATCCCAAAAGACTACATGGAAGAGGCTTTGCGCCGATGTCTTCCATCAAGGTCGCGTGGTTGTCTATGAGGCGTTGACAGTTTTCACAAAAAGCGGCAATGCCTGATAGACAAACCCAGCACACCTTGGCGTCTCGGCGGCCTAACATCAGCCATTCCAACTCGTTAGATTGTTTCCCTCCACAAGGGAATTCCTCAAACAGCAACGCCTGCAATGGTTTGAACCGATTCGTTCACTTCTTGAAGGCTGAAATCGCAGCAAAACGGTTCCCCTGACAGCGGAACGGAATTAACGAGTTTCCGGCAAACCCGTCATGCGTGGGGCGAGAGTTTCAAACTTGCGCGTCCCGTCATGTGTTGGGCGAGAGTTTCAAACTGCGCGTCCCATCATGCGGGGTTTCACACTTGCGCGTCCCGCCTTGCGCAGCTCTCGCCAACCCGATTGACCTTAAAAGGCGCTAAAAAGCAAAGTCCGGTTATCTCGAAGGAAAGCCCGATATTCCAAGGCCGCAGTCCCGCGAGCAACTCTGGACTACACTGCAGTTTCTCTTATCTTGACAATACTGAACTGGTCTTAACTTGTGATCTTGCAGCCTGAACAAACTAAAGTGAACTCAGCTTCTGACATCAACTTCACCGGTTTCTCACACCCACAGTCTTCCGCATCAACCCCGAATTTCCGCAGCAGTCTGTGCTCCGGAGAAGACCGTCAGCAGCGAGCGAAGGGCATTCCTAACCCATAATCCAGCAGAACGGATCATGAACGGATTGCCCGGATGGAACACGCGAAGCGCCTGAGTACAAGCGCGTGTTCTGCAACCCAAACTCAGGCAGATTGGATACACCTAATGAAAAACACCATCGCAACCATCGAAGCCTCGAACTTCGATGAAACTGTGAAGGCAGAGCTCAAGGCGCTCGTCGAGATCACCAAGCTGGCCAAGGACACCGACTCCTCCAGCCAGGCGGCGATGCACAAGTACAAAGCCGGCACCAACGAACGCCAGTACGCACGCCGTATCGCGGAGAAGATGACGAGCGAAAAGCGCACCGAGATGCAAGTTCATCAGTTCGCCTATCGCAACGCCTTCGCCAACGCCGTCTTCAGCGTGCATCAGGCTCGCAAGACGCTCGTCAAGGTCGGCGCCGACATCCGTGCTCTGGTCGCACGTCTCGAACCCGAGGCCAAGGACCCGAGCAATCGCAACGCTCTGATCGCGGTCATGGGCATCGCGTACGAAACCGACGGCATCAACCCTGACGCAGTTCTCAGCGAGCTGGACAACGTCAGCGACATCTCGCGCGAGCGCCTGCTGGAAGCTGTTCGCACCATCTTCGCGCACAAGAAAGCCGAGTCCGGCATGATGGCGGCGACGTCCTTCAGCTCCTACGAATTGCTGATCACCGACCCGACGGCCGAGCAGCAGGCTGTGCAAGACGCTCTCCAGCCCGCAATCGCCGTGCGCCAGGAGTTCGAAGATCACTGGAACTTCTACAGCTTCGCCAAAGCACGCTTCAACGTGCCGCAGTTCACGCAGCGCATGGAGCAGGCCGTTGCCGAAGGCGACGAAGCCAAGATCGAGAGCATTCGCGCCAGCCGCCGTGACGCCGAGGGAGCGGTCTTCGTCGCCGCTTCCAACTGGGTCAACGCTTACCCGCGGATGGTGAAGATTCGCGAGAATCTCAAAGCCGCCATCCATCGCGCGGCGGACACAATCACGGAAACCAATTCGCTCGAATCGACCATCGCCATGAGCCATCTGATCGGCTGCTGGAAGTGGCACAGCGAATTGACCGGCTACATCGAGGGCAAGTTCCGCAAGGCGGACCTTGCGAGCGTCCTCGCCGGCCTCGACTTTGACACGAAGGAATACCTGCGCGGTTGACGCATACGGTTTGCGGCGAGAGGGAGCATGCTCCTTCTCGCCTGCAGACTGCCTCTTCACACGAACGCATGAGCACATCCAATGCGATCAATAGTTCCCGAAACTGCTCGCAACATCGTTGCCATGGGCGGAGCCTTCGGCTACGACAACGATGCGGGTAAACGGTTTTTGAAACTGATGTTGCGGCTGACCGGCAAGCGCAAACCGCGCATTATGTTCGTCGGCACAGCATCAGGCGATCACGACTATGGGCGCGTCTGGTTCTACAGCCAGCTCGCCGGTCGAAACTGCTACCCCTCGGTTCTGAAGCTCTTCGAGCCAGTTCCGAGCGACCTGACTTCACTCGTGCTTTCTCAGGATGCGATCTTTGTCGGCGGAGGCAACAGCACGGCGCTTCTCGGCGTCTGGCGCGCCTACGGCTTCGACAAAGCTCTCACCACCGCCTGGGAACATGGTGTCGTCTGTGGTGGCGCAAGCGCGGGTGGGATTTGCTGGTTCGAACAAGGCATCTCTGCAAGTTCCTACACCGACAAGGTGGTGGCACTCCAGGGACTCGGTCTTGCGCACGGCAGTTTCAACCCTCACTACGACACCGATCCGAAACGCCGTCCGGCTTACCACAAGCTCATCGAAACGGGCATCGCCCTCGATGGCATCGGCGTCGACGAAACCGCAGCCGTTCACATCACCGGACGCGACAACGTTCGGGCTCTGAACGGCGACGGAAAATCGGCTTGCCATCGCGTTTTCCTCGATGGCGGCAAGGCAGTGGAAACGACGCTACCGGTCTCGGTCGTCCGTCGATGAAACAGAAGCGAGGCCAGCAAAGCGGTTTAAACCCGCCGAGCCGCCTCGCTTCCCCTTTTCCCAATATACCTACTATATTCTTTCGTATACATCAAGCCCCAAAACAGCGCCCCTGTAACAGTCTTCGACACCAGCCGTTTCGCCAACCCGCACAATATACGGGTTTGGCTACGAGAGAATGACAGAATTTGCCAAAAGCGTCATTCTCTCATAGACAACAGCTCAGACCTCGTCAATCGAGAATCCCACGATGACCGAGAAGCGCGCGCGTGTGCTCGGAAGGCAATTTCTGTCAGTCTTGTTTACCGGTGACCACCTCAATCTCTACTCCGGAAACCTCCTTTTTCAACCTGAAGTGCAACAACCACATGCCGGCAAAGAACACCGTCAGAAGCAGGCCAGCGCTTCCGGAATACTGCGCCGTGGTGTCCCACAATCCATGCAAGAAAGCCGTGAAAGCGAGCGCGAGAGTCGGGTATCCAAAACGCGCCTTGCCATGCATGAAACGAGAAACAGCAAATGCCGCTCCCCATATCGACGAGTACAGACAATGCAGCGGAACGCGCACTAGAGCTCCAAGGAGGAAGAACTGAGAAGCCGTTCCGGCACTCTGCTGAAGCAGATAGATGTTGTGGAAGAAGTTTTCGTGCAGAGCAAAGCCCAATCCGGCTGCAGCACCCAAAACCATTCCATCTCCAGGATGGCGGATACCATCCGGCTTGACAAACTCGATGAGTAAGAAGACAGCGAAAAATTTCGCCAGTTCCTCAATCACGCCCGCGCGCAGGACGAACCATCCGAGCTGGTCACCGCTCACCAACCAGGCAATTGGTTTGCCCAGAAAGTCGCCGATTCCCACGAATAGTGGAGAAACAGCATAGGCGATCGCCATGCAGATGGCGCTGTCAGTGACTAAAGAGGATGAAGCATCTTTCTTCCTCGCACAGAAGAAATAAAACCATGCTACCACCGGCAGTATCGCAAGCAGCGCACTCAATGCACCTGTGCTATATGTGTCAAGCCCCAGGTTGAGCAGCGCGGAAGCCAGGACAAGAATGTAGAGTACTTTCATTATTAGTACCTCACTTACGTTTTGAATGTTCAGAGGAGCAAGCCGCAGCCTTTACGTGCCGCGACTTGCTGTTTTGATGCGCACAGTCCGCGTAATATTCCACAGCAACCACATCACACCAGATATGGTGTCATGGCTTTGACTTTCACATCTCGTCAGTTTACGAAGAACTCCGCATCGCGCCAGTTCACACGGAAGTTGCAAGCAAACGCTGAGGAATGCGGATTTCCAGCTGGGGAAGCGCCTTCAGCAGCTCATCCTCAGACAGGGGCTCCAGTGATACTTCAGGCAGCCCCTCGCCAAAATGCCCATCCCAGAGTTGCGCGAACTTGACACGCAGCATGGTTTCGTCTTCGGTGAGCACCGGAGCCAACTCATGCATAAGCTCTGTCAGCGGCTTGAGAACACGCTCCGCGCGCAACATACAATCGGCGAGAATCAAGAAGATCTCGTGATCGATCTGGTTGGAACTTTCCGGTCCGATACCGTAGCCTCCGCTCTGAGCCATAGTCATGCCCAAATACGGATTGTCACTGGTTCGACCAACGGAGATGGTGCCGAGGTTGCTCATGCCGAAGCGAGTGACCATGTGCTTGGCGATGTCGTACGCGCGATCGATGTCGTTTTGCGCGCCGGTCGAACGCGTGCCGAGGAACATCTGCTCCGCGCGGGTAGCCGCCAGCAGCGTGGTGATGCGACCGCGCAGCTGTTCCCTGGTCTGACAGAACGGCTCCTCGTCGCCCTGAAAGGCCGTGTAACCGCCGGCGCCACCAGCACCGATGATGGTGATCTTTTGAACCGGATCGTGCCAGAGCCCGCTCCAGTCGCGGCTCAAGCGATAGAGGTATTCACCGACGAGCGCATGACCGAGTTCGTGATAAGCGAGAAGCCGCTTCACATTCGCACTCAGACGCTTCGACTTGCCCTCAGTCGCCTGACCTCCCATGAAGATCTGAGAGATACCGACATCAAGGTCCTCGCGCGCGACAAACTCCGCTTTCCTGGTGCGACCGAAGAGCTTACGAGTCCTCTTAATAGCCGCAAGAGGAGCGTGTACCTTAATGACGTCAGCGATGTCCGACCCAACCATGCCGGCCATAGCACCAGCCAGCTCCCACAGATCGATGGCAGGGTCCAGCTTGACGTTGCGAGCATGAACTTTAATGATTCCGAGCCGACCCTGGCGATCAGGTTCTGACACTATAATTTGCGTGCCGAAGCGACCGCCGCGTTTGATAGCCGGGTCGAGAACATCAGGTCGGTTGGTCATGCCGAAGGCAACGAGACCATCAGAGGTATCGAAGCCGTCGATTTCAGTCATCAACTGCATTAGCGTCTGTTGACGTTCGTCATTTCCGCCACCAACTCCGGTACCACGATGCTGACCGACGGCGTCGAGTTCGTCGATAGCCAGGATGCAAGGCAGATTCTTGCGAATCTCAGAGAACAAGTCACGCACACGCGCAGCGCCGACTCCGACGAACATTTCGACGAATTCCGGGGCGTTGACGTAGAAAAACGGCACGTTTGCTTCGCCGGCAACGGCTTTGGCGAGCAGCGTCTTGCCGGTACCGGGCTTGCCGACCAGAAGAATACCTTTCGAGAGTTTGCCGCCCAGCTCACGCAATTCGGCAGGATCTTTCAGAAATTCCACGACCATTTGCAGCTGTTCTTTAGCCTCGTCCACGCCTTCGACATCAGCAAACGTCACCTTCGGACCGTTCTCCGGCTCGAACTTCCTGTGTTTTGACTTGGCGAATTCGCCCGCGCCACCGCCTTGCTGCATATTGCGCATCGAGCGGAACATCCAGAAAAGACCTGCGATCGGCAGAGCAAACATAATGAAGGTCAGAAACGTGCCGAGGAGACGCTCGACGCCTGACGCATTGCCGCCTTCGGACGGTCCCTGAGTGTACTCCTGTTGCACGTCCTTGCCGGCCATCGGCAACGACTGTTTCTTCACACCGGCTTTCTCAGCTTCGCCTGTAATAATGTTGTAGTCGAACTCACCGGGTATGTCGGCAACAACATTGCTCGAATCGCCGACACCATCGACGATCACCTTGTCGGGAAACTGCCTCAGCCCTTTCACGAACACCAGCTTTTCGATAGATGCTGGCTCGTTCTTGACGCGCTCAAGCGCTACGCTGAAGTCGATGCGCTTGGCATATGCGTAGTCGGCGGCAGGAATATAAGGACGTTCCATTGATGAAGTACCGAGCCAAACTGCGACGAACAGCATGCCGAAGCCAGCCCAGAGCAACCATTTCGGGGGTTCTTTGAAAGAGTTCATTGTTACCCTCTTGTGTTTGTGCGCAGGTCTTTCCCTGCGCGGTGAATGACGGTGAGCAGCAGAAATCGTCTATGGAGCGAGCCGCGGCACCACAAACGAATTCATCTTCCAAACCGTTCAGAATGACCTCACGCAGAGGTCGATTTTTCGTCGAGCGATCCCATGGAGCGAAAGTTTGAGGGTCGTGCTTGATTTGCAGATCAAATCTTCTGCTGCGAACCTCTCGATTTGACACACTTATAAATGCTGGCGGCTCATTCACTTCCGGAGGGGTATCGACGACGAATGTCTGCACCCTATCAACCGGCCGATCTGACCGCAACAATGAATTCAGCTTTGCCGCCGTCTGGAATTTTTGGCGGATAGCTCAAAAACGCCATTATTCGTGGCGCCGTGGCATAGTTCGCCATGTTTCACATGAGTCAAAACTGGCTGAGATGGGCCGTCCGTTTGCGAAAGTCACGGGCCACTATGACACTCGGAGGCTTCATCAGTAATGTTTTTTGACGCATCAACATTGCTGGCACAGCTACTAGACGCGCTCGACTAGCCAATTTTATCTATGCGAGCGAGAAGTGTCTCGTCGGTTTCCGCCAAACTGGCCTATTGCCGACACATAACACCGACATGCATTAAAATAAAGCGTCTGCCTGGTCGGCAAAATGAGCCTTGCAATCAACCTCGAGTATCAACCTTACGTTCCGCTCTACAGGAGGCTTTCGGATGCCTTGAGGAAGGCGATTTTGGACGGGCGGTTGCGACACGGAGACGTTTTACCATCGACACGCGAACTGTCGGCGACGATGAAAGTTTCGAGAGCCACTGTGCTCAAAGCTTTTGACGATCTCGAAACGCAGGGATTCATCAAATCAGTACCGGGAAAAGGTCTATTCGTTCGCTACGCGCCCACTGTTGAAAAGGTTGTAGCAGATCAGTTCTCCCTGCAAAAACAACTGATCCTATCCGATTACGCTCACCGAGTATTAGCACTAAGAAAGCACGAGTCAATCGTGCACATTCCGGCAACAAACTTCGGCGGTCCAACAGCTGACCTGAGTCCACTTCATGAATGGCGCCAGCTCTTATTTCGTTACTGTCGACGATCGTTTTTGTCTGAGTCCAGCGAGTTGACGTGTATTTCCGACGAGCTGGAGCCGTTTGGGTACGAACCGCTAAGACAGGCTCTGGCTGCCTATCTTCATCGCTCCAGAGCGATCCGGTCCGCAGCAGATCAAATCGCTCTCTTTTCGACAAAACAGGCACGGCTCGAGTTGATAGCACGGATGCTTCTTGATGCAGGAGATCTGATCGCTTTCGAAGATCCCGGATACCCAGAAGCACGTCACCTTTTCTTGTCGCATGGAGTCCGCGTTTTAAGCGTGCCGATCGAAGCTGATGGTATCAACGTTGATTGGCTCGCACAAAAACATCTGCCCATCAAATTCGTTTACGTGACACCCTCTCATCAAGATCCAACCGGCGTGACAATGTCGATGGAAAAACGTTTCAAACTTCTCGAATGGGCTCGAACCACAGGCGCTTATATAATCGAAGACGACTACGATTGCGAGTATAGTCACGGCAAAAAATCGCTGCCCTCTCTAATGGGGATGGACCGAAATGACAACGTGATCTATCTTGCTTCATTGTGGAAGGTTTTGTTTCAGGTAAATCGATTCGGTATTGTCGTCTTACCGCGAACATTGATACCAGCTGCGGTGCAAACCAAGTTACACATGGAGAGACACTTGCCTCTGTTAGATCAGCTGGTAATGACCGATTTCATCAACGAAGGTTTACTCGAGCGACATATTCGAAGAACTCAGCAACGCCTTGCCCGAAAACGGCAAATAATGATCTACGGGCTTACAAAGAACATGCAATCCTTTCTCACTGTTCCAAAGGAAACTGCTGGAATGCATCTTGTCGTAAGATTTTTCGAGGAGATATCAGAGACCGACATTGAGAATTCGGCGCGCGAATGCGGAATCACTCTTACTGGAACATCCGCCTATTATGCCGAAGAAAAGCGCTGTCAGGGCGAATACATCATCCCGTTTTCAGGTGTTGATGAGACTTCTACCGAAGAGCTCGTCGCGAACTGGGCATTGCAGCTCAAGAGGCTGCAGCAATGACGAAAAAATCCGATGCGCCCAGCATGATGAGGATTGGTCATTCTGTCGTCCTACTGGATAGAACCGGCGGAGCGACACGACAGCGACAATTGACCGATCAGATACGACGGGCAATCATAGACGGGGCCATTGAGCCTGGCTCCAAATTACCGTCCGTGCGTGAATTTTCTGCCGGACTCGACGTTTCTCGCTCTACTGTAGTCCGCTGTTTCGAGGAGCTTGCCAGTCAGGGCTATATTGCCACTTCTATTGGTTTTGGAACTGTCGTGTGCAAAAGGCTTCCGGGCGAGCTATCAGCCCAAGAGATTGCACCACCTGTGGTGCCGAATCAAGAACCCGTCATAAACAAAGTCGGCCTTTCACGCTATGCCTCAAGAATTCTCAACGTCAAAGAGGTCGGCTCGCCAAAAGCGGCCCGAGCCTTGAATCCCGGGGGACCGCCGTCCGATGCCGCACCGATTCGAAAATGGCGCGAACTTTTGGAAAGGCACTGCCGACATAACCTCAATCAGGCAGAATGCGGAACTGATCCTTTTGGGTTGCCACCATTGCGCGAAGCCTACGCGGCCTACTTGATGCGCAAGCGTGCGCTCCAATGCAGGGCTGAACAGATAATCGTATTCAGTGCTCGGGAGTTACGGCTCGATCTAATCGCACGCATTCTTCTTCAAGAGGGCGATGCCGTTGCTGTCGAGAACCCGGGCTATCCAGCCGTCCGACAACGGCTGATTGCAAACGGAGCTCGCGTTGTGCCAATCCCCGTCGATCACCAGGGTCTTAAGGTCGACTGCCTGGAGATGATGCAAGAACGCGTAAAACTTGTCTATGTGACGCCATCGCACCACGAGCCGACCGGAGCTGTGATGCCCCTGTCACGCCGACGCAAACTGATTGAATGGGCGAAACAGAACTCCGCGTTTATTGTCGAAGACGATTACGACTCAGAGTTTCGATATGATGGACGTCCCATTCCCTCACTGCAGGGGCTGGACGACACTGATTCCGTGATTCATCTGTCATGCCTCTGGAAGATCCTCTCACCTGTTTCCAAAATAGGATTTCTGACGATTCCCAATTGTTTAATCGATGTGTTTCAAGCAGCTAAATCGCTGGTAGAGAGAGATATGCCATTAATCGACCAGTTCGTCCTCACAGATTTCATCAACGAGGGACATCTGGAACGTCAGATCGCCGCAAACCGAAAAGTCTATGCTACAAGACGCAAACTTCTGGTGGAGGCGCTAAGGAAGCATGTCGGCAGCCTCTCGATTGCCAGTGAAAGTGCCGGCATGGACTTATTTGTGAAATTTCAAGCCGGTGCGGATGATTCGTTGCTAGTCACGATGGCTGAACAAGCCGGTTTCAAGCTCATTCCCGCCGGTCCGTACTATTTCGCCGGCGGCGGACAGAACGAGTTTGTCATTCCGTTTTCTCATCTGGACGAGAAACACATCGAATCAATCATTCAAAAGTTCGGCGCCTCACTCAAAGCTATTTGAGAGGAATTCTATTCTTTCTACTACATCCTTCGTATTTTTTCTACTATATTCTATCAAATACATTCCCAACGTAATAGTAGAACCTGTGGACGTTTCGACTACTTCCTCACTCAGTCAAATCTCGTTTGGCTACGGGAGAGCGACGGATTTTCGAAAATCCGGCATCGCACCGTAGATAGTGTGTTAGGTGTCAAGCCAGAGTGCTGTTAAACCTGGAATCGAATGGTTGTTTCGAGCGATATACAGCGACCATCATACGGAGAAGTTTGCGTGAGGCGGCACAAACAATTACTTTTCTGTTTTTTCCCTTTGCTGCCAGTCGTTTAGCGAATTCAGCCACTGGCGGATTAAACCGAGTGGCGGTAAGGGCGGCCATGTACAACATGCTGCGGATCACTGGATTTCCCATCTTCGAAATTCTGGAACGTCCTCGGACTGAAGAACCGGACTCACGGATCATGGGATTCAGACCACAGAATGCTTCGATCTGGCGCAAGCTCGTAAACGAGTCCATCATCGACAGTTCTGAGAGAAACGTGAATGCTGTTCTCCAGCCGACGCCCTTAATCGTCTGGAGTAATTTAGCGTTGCTTTTCAAAGCAGGATTCTCGGAGACCAGCGTCTTCGCCAGCTTTTCCAGTGTTTGAATTTCGTTGGTAATGAACTTCAACATACGCATCTGAGAGTCTAAAGCGCGCTGGTCCAGGCGTCCCGATTTCATTCGATTTGTGACTTGGGTTTTGGTTTTCTTTAGCGCAGCGAGCTCTCTACAAATGTCTCTCAGGGAGCGAATGTCAGGATCCATCGGAGACCAAGGAAGGGGCTCCATTTTAAAACAAAAGTCGGCGATGATTTCCGCATCGATTGCGTCGGTTTTTGAACGTCTAAATTGGCTCTTGCCGAAGGCGTGTATCAGCGCTGGATTTACCACGCTGACTCGATAGCCAAGTTTGTGTAGAAACTCCGCAAGGGGCTCCCAGAGCTTCCCCGTAGCTTCCATGCAAAAGTGAACATCCTTACCGGATGCTTGAATCCATTTGACTATTCTCTTGAACCCAGCTGGGTTATTGCTGACGTGCAGCTTCGAATTCTTCCTGTCCTGGCGATGGCAGTCTAACGTCTCCTTCGATACGTCGATTCCAACAAAGATCATTGCTCCTACCTCCTGTTGCTGGTTCGCTTGGACGCGGATAGAATCTTGTCAGGGCGAGCCTTGTTTACACGTGCTAAATCGGTCAGGATTTGCTGTAGATAGTGTTCAGCCTTAGAGGACAAGACAGGAGCGGAAGTCCGAAATCTACGCCTCTGACTTTCTAGCCGGAGACAAAATACTGGTTTCTTCCGCTCCTCTATCCTCGCGTCCTCGGATAGCCTTGCCGACTGCACGCTCCTGGTCAACAGCAACGTACCAGTCAACATCTAACGTACAAGACAAAAACCAACCGTCAAAAAACGCAGATCCGCGAAACGCCCAACTATCGAATCTTTTCACCAAAGTGCATCTAGTACCCCATATAGTAGCAAGGGCTGAGAAAAGACGAGGGGGCGCATGGGTAGCGACTCCTCGTCCTAAAGTGAAGCGGTTTAGCGGACGACCTGCCAGCGGTTCGCTTGGTCACCTTCCCAGCGGAGGTGCTGCTTGCGCCCCTGCCAGATCTTCAAACCGTGGCTGCGAAGCATCGCTTGTTCCAGTTCGGCCATCGCTTCCGCCTGCCTGCAGAGCGCATGGATCTGTTCCTGGCAGGCGCCGAAACGCCAGCTCATCGAATCCGAGAACTCGCGCAATTCCTTGTCGTCCGGGTTGGCTTTCGCCTTTTCCCGCAGCGCGACGTCGGCGCCGAGAACATGATTGATCTCCATGTCCCAGATCGCCTGCTCCGCCTTGCGGCGAGCGTCGAACCAGTTGGACAGCGCGACGCCGACGTTACCCTCGTGCATCACGTCGATAAACGCCTGGCTGCGATTGGCATCGTCCGCGGTGGCACTCTTCGGCAACGACTCGGCAAGCGCGAGCATCTCGAGGAAGGCCGCTCGCTGCTGTTTCGTCGCAGTGAAGAGCGTTTCGGCCTGGCGCAGGAAGTCGACCGCACAGAGCACGCTCTTGAACTCCGCGAGGATGTTCTCGAACGTGCGGTCGAACAGTGCAGCTTGCATGGTGTAGAGCGAACGCATGCGCTGCTGATGTTGTCTCGTGTTCATGGCTGTTACTCCTCCTGCCCGGCAAAATGATAGCTGCCGTCGACATCGAACCAGCACTGGATCGAATTGGAGGCAAGGAGCGCGTCCAGCGTGTGGTCGAGCGCCTCAGCCTGACGCAACAGCGCCGTGAACTCGAACAGCATCGTCCGGTCGCGAATCGTGAGCACCGACGGCTGGTACGCCTCGACCTGGGCACGAACAACGGCGTGACCATCGTCCCACGACTCGATCGCTTGACCCAGTTTCTTGCGCATGTTTTCGCGCGTGCGCGCCAGGTCTTCACCTTCCGGCGAGCCGAGGAACGCGATGAGTTGCGCGTCCTGAGCCTTGTCGGGATCGTTGCCGAGGCGGGCGCACATGGTTGTCACCGCCGATGATGCCGTTTCGACGGTCTCCAGTATCGTCGAAACCGCACCACTGGAGATGACCGGATGCACAGCTTTGTTCAGCTGCTTCTTGAGCGTTTCGGCGAGCGAGCGGACGATCCGCATCGCGGCACGGTGTTCAGACTGAAGCTGTTTGATCCGCTTCTTGACCGAGATCACGGTCTCTTGCGGATAGAGCTTCTCCTTCGAGGAGACGAGGACGCCGTCTTCCCAGGTGTAGGTCCCCTCACCGACTAGCGTCTCCACGCCGTCGACCTCGAGGAAAACCTTGGCGACGCCGGTTTTGTTCGGCGTGCCGAAACTGAAGCGAGGAGGGCTCCCCGCCAAAAATCCGTAACTGACCAGCTGCACGTCATTGTACGTGACGCGCACGTTGCCCGGTTTGTCACGGGGCTCGAATAGCTCAACGAGCATTCTTAAATTCCTTCTGCTTGTTTCAGATTCCAGCACCCGCACACGCGGGTACCAGCACGCAGTGGCTCTTGAAGAAGAGGGGGATAGGCGACCTCAGCCGCCTATCCCCGGTGTGCCCGAGCCAGGACACATCCAGCCTCAAGAAGCTGGAGTTAGCGCTTCGGCATCCGCACAGGCAGCCAGGTGCGGCCCTTCCAGGGCACTTCACCGACCAGCGTGGCGCCGCCAAAGGCGAGCGAGAACGTCACCAGAGCAGCACCGAACCCGCTCGTGACAGAGAGCGAGCCAATCAGCAGCGACGCCAGTCCGACGCCCAGCCACGAGCCCAGGATGAAGCACAGATACTGAACGACGCGTCCGGTCTGCATGAGTCCGAGAACCGCGCGCAGAGCGATCGTGACGCCGAGACCGAAGAACATGCCCGTGACGCCGATGATGGCGGCAGCCATGATACCGGTCAGCAGACTGCCGGCTGACACGCCGACGCCGAGCAGCAGCGTGATTGCGGCAGCCGCGATGAAGTAGCCGTTCATCAGGAGGAAGTGTCGGCTCTTGAATGCGTGACCCATTGGGTTTCCTTAGTTGTTGAAGGTTGCTCAGGCTTGCGGAACCGTCAGATTGACTCCGTTGAGAGACACAGCCTTGGCAACAAATTCACCGATTCGCTGACGAATGGTATCGTCCGCGATGGCACCGCTCTGAAAAGCGGTCCTGTCCGCATAAACGAAACGTGGAATGACGAGGCAACGAAAGTCCAACATCAGACTGTTTGCGAGCCCCATCACAGACATGTAACTAGACCGACCGCCGGCAGCGCAGAGAAAACCAACCGTCTTTTCCGTCCAGCCTTCGCCGGTCAGTTCGACAAGGTTTTTCGCCGCAGCGCCGACGTCGTAGTTATAAATCGGCACGGCAAGAAGGATGCACGAAGCTTCCCTGACTTTATCCGTGACCTTTTTGACGCTAGACCGACTGTAAGCAGCCGCACCGTCGCACAGGGGAAGTTTGACCTTTCGCAGGTCGAGAAACTCCACTACCTGACCGGCAGCCACCAGTTGCGCTTCGGTCTCACGAGCAAGCAGATAGCTTTTGCTATCGGGGTTGAGGCTGGTGCTTATTACCAGGTAGGACATTCGTTTGTTTCCTTTCCGCTCTTAATCTGTGTCTTGAACGCGTCGAGGACGGTCATCTCTCAGATTACCCGAAGGCAATCAAAGATTTGCAAAAACGAGATAGGCGGGGTTTAGAAGTCTTGAGACACAAAGATATAAGAGCGTAAGAACTGTGCGACTTTAGAGCAACAGAGACCTCCGATTCCCACTTGAAAAGCCATTTGGTTCAAAACCGTTCACGCCGGCCGTCATGCCCGGAAACAAGGTCTTTGTTTCTGTTTCAGGCGCTCTGCGCGAATTAGCGCTAGGAATATTACGCGCGATTAACTCGGAAGCAACTAGCCTCGCTAGCGGACGTCTCCTCAAGGCTATGACACTTGCTAGATTAACCTGCGCTAACCTCGCAAAGCATTTCCGCGCGGAATTAATCTGTCCTTTGCTTGTTCAGGAACTAAATATTCAAAGGCTTAACCTCGAAAGCTTTCCTAAACGCTCAATGAGTAGGTGTTTCGGGCGCGTGGTTATTTTATTAAACGCATTTGATTTTTGATACATAAGACCCCTAGGTTGAAAAGTATCATCGCGTTTCAATTTCACTCAGGAATTTCCAAACCAACCCACACCCGCAACTGTAAGCCTGGTTTCGAGCTACTCGAATTGCGCATCTGCGTAAACCAGCATGTACGTCCGTGAGTTGCCTGGCTGTTTCTGCGTGAACGATGTTCGTTCGGTGGGATGGGTCCTGTCGCACGTCGCCTCTCGAAGTCGTTTCGATTGGCGGTTCTTACCCATGCGCGTGAAACCGGTTGCTTCAGCTTCCGGGAGATTCGCGTGCGTTTTTTAACCCGTGGACGCAATCGCGCCACACAAACACAAAGGTGATTACCATGGCTATGACTCGCACTCTCGACGGTTTCGTTCCGGCTTACCTGCTCCAGCAGGCCGCCATCCTGAACCCCAACAACACCTCGCTGATCGACTCGATCGGCATCACCCAGCGCCTCTCCATCGCTGGTCGCACTCCCCTGCATCCGGCTCTGCGCCTGGCTGTTCTGGCTCCCGGCCAGGGCGACCGCCGCATCTTCGACTGCAAGGGCCTGGAGCGTCTCCCGGGCGACAAGGCTCGTCACGAGGGCGACGGCGAATACGCCGCTTTCCCGCTCGTCAACGACGCCTACCAGTTCCACGGTGACGTTCGCCGCTTCCTGCTCGAGGTCCTCAAGCGCAACTCGCTCGACGGCAAGGGTCTCGACCTGATCGGCAGCTGCAACTACGGCAAGGGCTACAACAACGCGTTCTTCAACCAGCGCCAGATGGTCTACGGCAACGGTGACGGCGTCATCTTCGCCAAGTTCATCATCCGCTCGGTCATCGGTCACGAGATGGCGCACGGCGTGACGCACCACACCTCCGGCCTGGAATACCAGGACGAGAGCGGTGCGCTCAACGAGCACTTCTCGGACGTCATCGGCGTTCTGGTCGACCAGTTCTGCGACAACGTCACCTCGGCCGCGCACCACTGGCTGGTCGGCCCGGGCCTCTTCACCGACCAGGTGAAGGGCAAGGCGCTGCGCAGCATGATCGAGCCGGGCACCGCCTACGACGATCCGAAGCTCGGCAAGGACCGTCAGCCGGCGCACATGAAGGACAAGTTCGAGGGCTGGGCCGACAACGGCGGCGTGCACATCAACTCGGGCATCCCGAACCGCGCCTTCGCACTGTTCGCCAAGGCCGTCGGCGGCTACGCTTTCGAGCGCCCGCTCGCGATCTGGTACGCCACCAACTGCGGCGAAGACCGTGTCGGCGCCAACGCTTCCTTCCAGGACTTCGCGGACAAGACCATGGTGCACTGCGCCACGATCGCTCCCCGCCAGAAGAACAACCTGAAGGAAGCCTGGGGTGAAGTCGGCATCACCGTCGCCGGCTAACGCTCGCGACTGACTGCGAGAGGGGCAAAGTCCAAACGGACCTAGCCCCTCTCCTTTTCCCGAATTAGTCTACTATAGAATACAGTCTAAGCATATCATCCAAAAGCCCCGCCCAGTGATGGTTTAAGCCCCTCCAGACCCAAGTACTCTGCGCCAAAAATCTGATTTGTCTATCCACCAATGACGCAATTGCGAAATTCCGTCGCTCTCCGATAGACAGACTCAAAGGCATTGGATAAAGAGACTGAGGGGCAATAAGCGGTGCACCGGTTGTAAATTGGCGAATTATTTTTCCGCCCGACAACCAGCTAGCGAAACCAAGAAAACGGCACTAGGACACCAGTGAACTGCTTTCTTGAAGAGAGAATCTGGTTCGCCCACACCGACTTACAAAAATTCCTTCGGCAGCGAATCAAACTGCCCCG
The DNA here is from genome assembly GCA_965228855.1 of Candidatus Obscuribacterales bacterium. Lineage (GTDB taxonomy): Bacteria > Cyanobacteriota > Vampirovibrionia > Obscuribacterales > Obscuribacteraceae > JADYXR01. The sequence continues at coordinate 780,985 of CBDDIJ010000002.1, forward strand.
ACAGCGTGAAGCGATCATCCTTCGGATGCTCACCAAGCGCATCGGACAACCTCTCATCCGGCAGCGGTTTGTACGTGACTCGAAAAGAATTTTTCTCAGCAGAGTCTTTCAGATAAGTGGCGTAGTCATCGCGAATTTGCTCGACTTCCGGATGCTCCAAACCCAATTTCGCGGATTTGATATACATCGCTTGCTGGTAGAAAACGCCCGCCTCATCCACCTTCCGCCAGGCATGATAGAGCAACGCGGCGTTGTGCGTAATCGTTCCCGTATCCAAATGGTCCTGCCCAAGACGACGGCGATAGAGTTGCAAAAGCCTCATCATTACAGGCGCTCCATAATGATATCTGCGGCTACGATAGTAAATTTGCGAAAGAAGCTCCAGCGTAATGCCAACACGTTGGTCGTCTCGGTCATACGATTCAGCAATCTCTAAAGCACGAAGACCCGCATGTTCAGCCTCGTCCAGCTTATCGTCCTTAATACACTGTTCAGTCTCAAGAACGTACTTCTGCCAACGAGCATTGCGCTGCTCCTCGGTTTCATCCACGAAAAAAGGGGCGGCGTCACCATCGCCTGGACGTGAGCCAGCAGGTGAAACACCTTTGTATTCGCCGGACTGACTTGTGACCTCACTCATTTATAGCCGCATTTCTTTGTTTGCCAAAACCGCACACACCGGATGAACAATCCGATTCCGCCCGAAGGCTCGGATATTTTACAGCAACAATCGTCGCCAGTTCGTATTCGAAACACCAACAAAGAAATCCAGGAGTAAGATTCCAAGAGATGCATCAATCCCATCCTAACATCCGCCACATAGCGCGACACCTTGGCAAGTAAACCGATCGTGGCGTCCCGCTTGCCTTTCCAGCCTCTTAGACTCAAGACTCATATTTTTACGCGGTCTTGATTACGATGGTCCCAAAGGCGCATTATCGAGAAATCGTTTGTCCCATGCTTGCTTTCACAGGATTGTCTTAGACCACCTATTCCAGCCTGTTTCCAAACTCGTGCACCTCAACAAGATTGTGAGCCGAGTCAAACCGCATGTGCAACGAAAACGAACCTGCGAAACAGCCAAGAACGTCGCTCCGTCCCGTTACTTGCTGGTTTTCGCCTGCCCGCCTCAAAGCACCGGTTCGCATTCCAAAGTCGGCAGACCTATCCGTCCGCCGCCCCGTGGCCCAAAAACCACGAGACTGAATCAAGGAGCCAAATCATGTTCTGGACACTTGCTATTGTCCTCGTGCTCGCCGCCCTCGCAATCGTCGAAAACCGACGACTGAACAAGAAGGACGAGGCCGTGCTTCGACACACCATCGAAGTCAACCTCGGCATTCTGAAAGGCGAGCTCGAAAGATTGGCGCCGCTTGCGAAGTCTCTGCCCGCCGACGATCAAGCCGAAGCCGACAAACTCCTGTCGCGCTCCCGCACAATCGTCTCCGACGTCGAACCCCGCATTGCGACTGCCCCTCGCCGCGAGCTAGGAAGAATCCTGCGCGACGTCTTTTCGGCAATGAATACATCCACCGAGCTGCACAAGCTGCTCGCGAAGTATTCACTCGTGCCGACAATCGAAGACATGCCTCTCGAGTAACAGTCCGAGCCTGCCTTCGAGCCTGAGTCTTTGGTAGCTTGTCGTCAAACGATGACGCCTGGCAATCACTACTCTCAAACATCAACCAAAGACGGTAGCGGGGTGGGAAGCCATTCTCACCCTTGCTACTTTTCCTTCAACATCTACTATACGCAGGCGTGATTCACCCTTCACCGAAAGGACGAAGTCAGCGGGGTTTCAACTGTTTTCGCTTCGTAGGTGGTCAGCAAAAACAAGGGTTTGGCTACGACAAAGCGACGGTTTCTTCGAATTTCGTCTACGTGTCGTAGACACGATGCGTCCTCTCCACTTCCAGAACAGACTAAAAGCTCGCTCCTGAAACCCTTTTGAGTAATTCAGTATCCCGATACTATCTAGTAGACATGTTCAGGGATCGTGACATAGTGGCGAAGCAAGGCTGCCCGACAAGTCTATTGAGATACAATACCGATCCCCAGCCATAAAGATATAACCATGATCAAAACGGACTTCCTCACTGAATTTGACGTGCATCTCTTCTCCGAGGGCTCGCATTACCGCCTCTACGACAAGATGGGCGCTCATGTCATCGAGCAGGACGGTCAGGTCGGCACGCACTTCGCCGTCTGGGCGCCAAGCGCAGAGCGAATCTCCGTTGTCGGAGACTTCAATGAGTGGCGCGCAGGCGCCAATCCGATGACCCAGGTCGGTCAATCCGGACTCTGGACGACATTCATTCCAGGCGTCAAAAGCGGTTTCGCTTACAAATATCATGTAACCCCAAACAACGGACAACCGCCCTCAGAGCGGTCCGACCCGTTTGGCTTCTACGCTGAGGTTCGACCAAAAACCGCCTCACTCGTTTGGAATCTAGACCAATACAAGTGGCAAGATAAGGCTTGGATGGAGAAGCGGAAAAACCGAAACGCGCTCGATGCGCCGATTTCCGTATACGAAGTCCATCTGGGCTCCTGGATGCGAGTTCCCGAGGAAGAAAATCGCTGGCTCACTTACAGAGAGCTCGCTGACAAACTCACTGCTTACGTCAAAGAAATGGGTTTCACACACGTCGAATTCCTGCCCATCGGCGAGCATCCACTCGATATTTCATGGGGCTATCAGCCGATCGGCTATTTCTCACCAACCAGCCGTTTCGGCACACCGGACGACTTGATGTACCTGATCGATCAATTACACCAGAACGACATTGGGGTTCTCGTTGACTGGGTGCCCGCTCACTTTCCCAAAGACGGGCATGGATTGGGCATGTTCGACGGCACGCATTTGTACGAACACGCCGACCCGCGCCAGGGCGAACACAAAGAATGGGGCACCTACATTTTCAACTACGGTCGCTACGAAGTTGATGAATACTTGACCTCCAACGCATTCTTCTGGCTGGACAAATACCACATCGATGGTCTGCGCGTCGACGCCGTCGCCTCGATGATCTACCTGGACTACGGCCGCAAGGACGGCGAGTGGATCGCGAACCCATACGGTGGTCGCGAAAATATCGAAGCGTTGAATTTCTTGCGCAAACTGAACGAGCGCATCTATTCCAATTACCCGGACGTGATGACGATCGCAGAAGAATCAACAGCCTGGCCATTAGTGTCGAAACCGACATACATTGGCGGTCTCGGTTTTCATCAAAAATGGGATATGGGATGGATGCACGACGTGCTCGAGTACATGGCGCATGAACCGATTCACCGCAAATATCACCACGACAAACTGACTTTCCGCGGTTTATATGCATTCTCGGAGAACTTCATTCTGCCTCTTTCTCACGATGAAGTTGTGTACGGAAAACGCTCACTTCTAAACAAAATGCCGGGCGACGAATGGCAGCAGTTCGCGAATTTGCGCCTGCTGTTTGGTTTCATGTACACCACACCCGCTAAAAAATTGCTGTTCATGGGCGGCGAGTTCGGACAATGGAATGAATGGAACAGCGCAGTCAGCCTCGATTGGCATCTTTTGAACAACCATTTGAACAAGGGCGTTCAAAACTGGATGCGCGATCTAAACCACCTCTATTCCGACGAACCCGCTATGCACGAACAAGATTGCGTCGGACACGGCTTCGAGTGGATTGATTGCAGCGACGTCGAACAAAGCATAATCTGTTTCTTGCGAATAGCGAAAGATCCGGAAGACGTTCTCATGGTTGTCTGCAACTTCACACCCGTGGTGCGCCACGACTACCAAGTTGGCGTTCCCTTTGGCGGCTATTGGAAGGAAGTTCTAAACAGCGATAGCACCGTCTATGGTGGCAGCGGCGTCGGCAACTACGGCGGCAAAGATGCATATGACGGAAACGTCCACGGCAAACCGCACGGTCTGTCGTTGACGTTACCGCCTCTCGGAATGCTCGTTTTCAAACCAGAAAGCAAACCGGCCAAAACGATCGAAAAGAAGAAATAAGCTCTTCATTCGTTCATACACTTGCACTACAGCAGCGATGATGAAGTCGCGATGTCTTCCTATTTGACGAGTTGATATGCAGAGGAAAAAACCTTCGCCTTCCCGTCTCTAAGCACCGTCACGTCAGCTGTTAGCTTGTCGTCCGTTCTCTTGTAGTGAATGGTGACAGTGTCTTTGCTTCGATTTTGAAAAGTCGCCTCATTCTTCGCGACCTTGATCAAACTAAGATCACCTGGTTCAGCCTGCTCATCCCATGGAACAAAGCCGTTCTTAAAATGCTTGATCCGCATCACCAGCCCGTTTCCACCCTTTAAAATCGCAATCAATTCATAGAGCGTAGATTTTGAACTTTGTACCGAATGGCAATGCCCGACAATACTGTCGCCCTCAACGCTGCCCCAGATTTCTTCGGTCGTTTCATCACCATCGGTAGCGCGCCACTTTCCAGTGAGAAAAGACATTTGTTCGATACTTGCCTTAGCGAACTCCGCCAAGTTCCCTTTAGCGCCGCCATGCGACCCGCTCGCCTTTTGAGCACTATCCGCTCGACACTCACCGCAATACAGAAGAAAAACGATTGCCGCCAAGAAAAAAGAAACTGATTTGTTCATGTCAATCCCATCCAACAAGAGACTGTCGAGCATCGCAGTACAGCACACACGCTCCGGAAAAGAGTACCACTCCACTCAGAAAAATGAGCGGCTTAATACATAAGATCGTGCCTGCTTGAACCAGAATAAACTTTTGCCCTTTATGGGTCAGGCAAACAACATCCATACGCCCTGCCGTTAAATGCGCCGACTATACCACCGGCACCGTTTCCACATCCGCCGTGACAGCTCAGCGCCTTCTGAGTACACGGACAATGCCGTCCCGCATCGCAGCAAGTACTGCGATCGATTTCGTATTCAGCCGACTTCTCTGCAGCACCATAGAAATAGCCAGCACAAGCACACAGGCTAATGCTCGCCATTCCGATTACCAGCCAGCTGGAATTGACGCGCTTAGGAAACGATAAGAGGCGATTTCGGTGCATGCAACAAACCTCCGCGAAACTAGTTCGCAGCAGCAAAAGGTTGGTGGTGGTAGTCTAGTAAAAGAGCCGCGAAATGCTGCTCCGAACTAATTTAGTTCAACTTTTACGCTCGCAAAACAGGAAAAACCCTGACGCACTTCGGCACTCTCTCTTCGGTCTTAAGGTAGAAAGAAACTCATAACCATAACAGCATGAACCTTCCCAAGATCATGACTCTATCAGCCCTCCCCGATTCGCTTCTCCAAAGGATGCTGGACCACTCGCGCTCCCACGACCTCGTTCAAAACGGGAAGGATTCGACCCCACTGACACGACTGCCAGAGCGAAGTGTATTGGCGCGATTAACCGACTGGATCGAGATTTCAACTGAGGAACTCTGGTTTCTCCAGCATACACTGAACTTTCGTCAGGTGCTCCGAATGTCCGAGCTCAGTAAATTCATACTCTTACAGAGCAGAGACCACATCTTAGAGAAATTGGTATTCGCACAAAAACAAACCTGGAAACTTGAAGCGGAACTCCAAACGCTTCAACAGATAGAGGACGACTTCGATTTTACCCATCGCGAGCGGCTGAATGACGTCAAACTTGAGCTCGGCAAATTCCAGGCCCAAACAGTCGTTCTGCAAGAGGCCCTTGATGCAAAGAATTCTCCCCCTCATTTTTAGGATGGTTGATGAATGATAGCTGATTTTTCTACCGTCAGAAACGACTTTGAGGCTCGTCTGCGCTTTCGCTCTGCCACGGAAGGTGGTCGACAAACGTGTAGGTTAACTCAGGGGTATCGCTGCGATTTTTCTTACAAGGATAAGCTCGATGATATATTTATGATCTGGCCAGTCTTCCTGGATTCTTCTGGTGAACCCCTGTCAGAAGGAGCAGAGGTTTTTACAAACAAGGAAGTAAACGCTCGAATGGTTATCATCAACGATGATCTTCGAGTAACCTTGCATCGCGAGAGGATCAATGAGGGAGTCGAATTCGTGCTCCGCGAATGCAGTCGCATTGTCGCTGATGGCGTCGTAACCAAAATCGTCGAGCTTCCTAATGATTGAGTCTTACAGGCAGGAGGTACTTAAACCGTCGACGCTAACGTACAGGCCGACAGTTTTCCGGCGACTCAACCTTATTTTGGCTGTGGCGCGTGGAAATTGATGGAAAACTCTTTTCGGAAACGGTATCGCCCTTTCAGGCTTCCGAGCCTCGCATTGAACGTTTCGGTTGCACAGATTGTGGTACCGCCGGAGATGGCACTGCTTCTAAACCGCAAATTCCTGGCTAGATATCGGGATCCGCAATCGATCGGGCTTTCTCATCGATTTCCGAAACGTTACGACAACAAGGCGAAGGATCAACTGTCTCTCAGGAGCAAATTAATTAAGCGGACAAGCGCGCTCCACGATTTCGGACATATTGACGCCCGGATGAAGCGTTCCATAGTTCATGCCATGGTCGTGATCGAGACGCGAAGAAACAAACGCATCCACAACGCTATCAGGAGAGAATCGCACGACAAGCGAACCTTGAAGCGCGAGCGCCATGCGTTCCACCAGACGGCGCGTAGTCCGTTCGACACCCAGGTCTTTATTCAAGATTGCGCGTTTCACCGCTTGAAGTTCATTGATGACTTCGTCTGCATATTTGTCGAAACGAATATCAGAGCCGCCTGCCTTGTTCAACTCCGCCTGAATCGACTCTACGACGCCCTCTTCTTTGGCTACGGCACGTAACACGTCTAAACCGATCACATTGCCGGAACCTTCCCAGATCGAGTTCAAAGGACTCTCGCGGAACAATCGTGGCATGACCGACTCTTCCACATAACCCGCACCACCCATGCATTCCATGGCTTCGTAAGCGTGTTGCGGAGCCCGTTTGCAAATCCAGAATTTCGATACAGCGCTTACAATTCTTCTAAACGCCTGCTCTTCATTTGAAGAAGCCGTATCGTAAGACTCGGCTAAACGAAGAACCAGCAGCGCCGCCGCTTCCGACTCTACAGCCAGGTCGGCAAGCACGTTTTGCATCAATTCCTGTTCAATCAGTTTCTTTCCAAAAGCAGAACGCTGACTGCAATGGTGCACCGCCTGTAGTGTCGCCTGCCTCATCACGCTCGCGCTTCCAACCGCACAATCCAGACGTGTGTGGTTTACCATCTCGATAATCGTCGGCACGCCACGCCCCTCGTTACCAACCAGATAACCGATGGTGTCGCGGAATTCCACTTCCGATGAAGCGTTCGACTTGTTACCTAGTTTGTCTTTCAAACGCTGAATGAAGAAATTGTTTTTCGTTCCATCTTCAAGAAAGCGCGGCACGAGGAAACAGGACAAGCCATCTTGCGCTTGCGCGAGAATTAAAAACGCGTCCGACATCGGAGCCGAGCAGAACCACTTATGACCGGTGATTCGATAAGGTTGCGCAGGTCCACGCTGACTTATCGGCACTGCTCTAGTCGTATTCGCTCTAACGTCAGAACCGCCTTGCTTCTCAGTCATGCCCATCCCGAAAATCACGCCGGATTTCTCACCAGCCGGTTTCAACTTACCATCGTATCCGTTTAAAACCAGCCTGGGCTCCCAGATCTTTGCGAGTTCGGGTTGCAAACGCAGCGCCGGGACCACCGAGTAAGTCATTGACATAGGGCAGCAATGCCCGGCTTCCGTTTGATATGCCAGGTACATGAGAGCAGCGCGAGCGACATGGCTACCTTCTTGCTGCTGCGCCCAAGGCAGATTGTGCAAGCCATATTCAGCGGACAATCCCATCATCTTATGAAACGCCGGATGGAAATCGACCTCGTCGATGCGATTACCAAACCGATCGAAGGTTTTCAACACAGGCGTGTAGCGATTTGCCTGATCGGCCCACTCGAGAACCTCCGCGCTTCCCATGCGTTGTCCATAATCGGAGATCCGCTCATAAGCCCAGGATCCGCGGTGCCGTTTCAATCCATCAACAAGAACGATGTCTGACAGAAACAAATTGAAGTCAATCAGCGGTGTCGGTTGATTGAAAACTTCGTGAGTGAAGACAGTTGTCTTAGGCTCATCCTGGCAGATAGTCATGTGGAATTCTCAGCTCCGTAGCCGATTGAGTGGGAGAATGAAAGATCGTACAACAACGAAGCGCCTATAAGCAATTTTCAGCTCAATTTGGTAATTGAGACCAAGAAGCTGACCTAGCCTGACAACAGCGCACTGGAAGAAATTAGCACACCAGAAACCTAAATTGGGATATGCTTTCATGCGGCAATTTCACCCAGGGAACTCACCATGTCGGATGACTTATACGGCTCTGAGCGCAGAGAGTTCATGATCTCAGTCATGAACTTCTTTAAGACAGAACTTGGTATTGCACAGGTTGATTACAACGCTGAGAAATTCCAAATAAACATCAACGACGGCTGCATCTATCTCGGCAACGCATTTGACGAATTCAAAGCTTGTAAATCCGATGAAGCAAAACAAGAAGTGCTTCAGCGATTTTTGAGCGGCATGCTCTCTGCTACTAGAGTGTTTGCTTTTGAAGAAGTTCGAGAACTTCTGCTTCCAGTTGTTCGCGACAGAATGTTGGCGGAGAACCAAGAAATCGCCGCTTCTGCAGCAACAACCGTTGAAGAGCTCAAGCAAATACACGCAAATCTAGCTGGCGAAATCGTAGGTGAACACTACGTATCGATGCTTGCTGTAGATTCTGAAGATAGCATCTCATTCGTCCACCCTTCCGTAGCAAACGAGTGGAACACGCCGATTGAAGATCTCATGAAGATAGCGGTAGAAAACTTGAGCAAGATCAGCTCCAAAGCTTTCGTCGAAGTATCAGATGGTGTCTTCGTCTCCGGATGGCAAGACACATACGACACATCCAGAATTCTCTTGACCGACAAAATTCGAGAAGAGTGCAAAGTCAAGGGCCATCATCTGGCATTTCTTCCAAATCGTGACTACGTGTTCATAACCGGCTCCGATGATGCGCTCGGAATCGAAGTTGTACTGGACATGTGCAAAGACCTGGAAAACTCAGCGCGGCCACTATATATGGTGCCATTAGTTCTACAGGAAAACAGATGGGAGGTCTTTTATCCTAACGAATATCATCCCTGCTACCACGAACTTCGCCTGGCTCGAATCAGAGGACTGAGCGGAATTTACGATCATAGTCAAATGACTCTAGAAGAAAAGCTAGCGGAAGACGTTTTCCTCGCAAAGTTCACGGCGCTTGGTTCGGAGGAGTCACCGGAAGTCTTTACTATGTGCGTTTGGAGCTGTAAGTCTCTTCTACCGAAAACCGAATGGATAAACTTCATTGAAGTAGATAAAAACACAGAACGAGGTGAATCCCTCGGATTGGCTCGCTGGGAAGACGTAGAAACCCACCTAGGAAATAAATTCACGATCACCTTGCCGTACCCACCGCGAGTGCTTGTGAGCGACTTGAATAAGGGGCAGCTTCAAGGTATGAAGCTGCAAAAAGACTTCCCTCGCGTTGAGGCGCAACCCAAAATGGCACTACCTGTAGTTCCTTACATGGAAGCTCTAAATTCGGCGAGAGAACGATTTATGTTCACCTACGACAGCCTTCTGGAGGCGATGAAAGGTCAAGAAAAATCCGCTCCGGAAGTCATGTTTGAGGCACCTGGTGACGCCCCACTTCCTTTCAGAGTGAAACGTGTTGACTATTTAGTCAACGAAAACGGTAGCCTGCAAACTACTTTAATTGAGGGCGCAAGCATTCCGATTGCGCCAAGAGAGTACAAAACGGCTGAAGGTCTGCGGTTAACTCTCAAGTCTATTTCCTGGCAGTTCGTGGAGTTTGCCTGCAATAAATTCGATAGCAGCAATTCGAAATTTATGGAGTGGTGCACGTATTGGATGGATCTGGATGACAAATTTGCAAGCAACGAAGATGGACTATCGGGCGTTCTGCATTTCGTGTCCAATCCGGAGTGCGCAGATGAGGAGACCATTTTTTACGTAGACTTTGGTTCTGCACCACTAAAGTGCTTTTCGTCACTAATGGAAGTTTTGTCCGAAATTGGAGTCCGGCAAGTCACTGCGCGGACCCCCTGGAACACATTGCTCAGGTCAGGCGATTGAGAAACAGCCATTGAAGTCAGTCTTAGCCTGCACTTGCTGCATCGCTCGTGGCGATCGAGTCAAGTTCGTTTCTTCCAACCTACTTCGCTTGAACCGGCATCAGCAGATATTTGTATTGCTCGTCACCAACGCCCTTAAGAATGAGCGGCTTCAATGAACCGGTCATCTCCAGGCGAATCTCATTGACGCTCAATCTCTGAAGCACATCGAGAATGTAGCGCACGTTGACAGCGACATCAAGAGGCTGACCTTCGAACTTCACGGAAACCTCTTCCTGAGCGCGTCCTACGTCAGGAGTGTTGGCGGTGATTTGAAGGTTCTCGTCCTCGAAATGCATTTTCACAAGGTGAGTGCGATCGTCGGACATGACCGATACACGCTCGATTGCGCGGACCAGCTCTTCACGATTGAAGTGTGCACAATGTTTGAATTCTGTAGGAAACAGTTCCTGATACCGCGGATATTCCCCTGAAATCAGGCGTGTCGAGAGGAAATGACTTTCGGTTTCGAACACGATTTGACCATCTGCCAAACCAATTCTCACTTCACCAGGAGTAAATTTGTCTGCGCTCTTCGGCTCATCGGAAGCCGATTTATCGTTCTTCGCGCTGGCGTCGGAACCATCCATCAACTTGACGATTTCGTTGCAAGCTTTAGCCGGAATGATGGCGCGGAGCATTCCACCTTTTTCAAGAGTCGCTGTTGCAGCCTTGCCTTCCGTTTCCTTATCGCCCTCGGTCTTCCCTGCTTGCGCAACGAGAGCGGTGAGTTCTTCTCTTCTGTGAGCCAAACGGCTGCCATCGGTCGCGGTGCACTCGAAATTGCCATCAGCGAGGAGAATGTACACACCACCGAGAATGCTGCTCGCATCATATCCGGCAGCGGCGAAAGCGGTTTGAGCGATTGATTTTTTGAGAACCATCGCGGGCATGAGAACGGAGCTTTCCGGGCGGGCATCCGTCACTTTGGGAAACTCGGCTGCCGGCAAACCGGTGATGTTGAATTTGGAGCGTTTGCAGGTGACCGCGACATCACTGTTTTCAACGTTCACTTGAAACGAAACCAATTCATTCGGAAGCTTGGAAACGATCTCAAGCAGTTTCTTACCGGGCAACGTGATTGCACCGGCTGTGTGAACGATGGCAGAAACCTTGGTCTCGATACATAGATCCAAATCAGTGGCTTGAAACTTGATTTGAGTTTCACCGTTCGATTCGATAAGCACATTGCTCAAGATTGGCTGAACAACTCTTGTTGCCAGAGCGCTTGTCACGTCTCTCAATGCACGAACTAGAGTGTCCTTCTGGACTGAAAAGTGCATATTGCCTACCTCGCCACTTCAACTTTTTGGAACAGCCTATATGGTACAGCCCTGAAGGCTCTCGATCTTTAGTGCGGACCAATAAAACTATGTACTCTGAATTAACAAAATTGATTGAATAAGGAGTAATAGGGGAGCCGATTTTCTGTAAGTAACGCTTGAAACGCCTGCTGGTACCGGATCTGCCATGTAGGAAACTTGTAGGCGGAAAATACAGGGGATGACAAAACTAACTCGAAATTGAAATTACTGACTTTCGGCCTACAAACCTGCAACAGGTTTTCTACAAGTTGCGCACAGGGGCTAATTGCCCAACTGGCGCTTGATTTGAGAAACAACTGCCGCCACTGCCGGATCTCCGACGAGTAGCTCCTTTACCTTATTGTCTGCATATATAGCGGATGTGTGTTTGCGATTTCCGAATGCCTGTCCGATTCTTGGAAAGCTCAAACTCATCAAGTCATGCGCCAGGTGCATGGCGATGTGGCGAGGAGTCGTCAGGTCTCCGGCTCTACTCTTGCCTTTTAGATCAACCGGGTCGAGTTTGTAATGCTCGGCAACCGCCTTGATAATCGTCTCGACCGTTAAGGATGGCTTGGAAACAGGCGTTCCGTGTGGAGTCAGCAAGGTGTGGAGAGAATGTTGATCGACTTTTTGTCCGGTCAGGTTTGCATATGCGTTGACCCGTATAAGCGCACCTTCAAGTTCTCTAATATTGGTAGTGAATAAACTAGCGATGTGGTTTAGCGCCGAATCATCAATGACGATTCCGTCGAGGTCGCACTTCTTGCGAAGGATCGCCAGACGAGTTTCGTAATCCGGCGCTTGAATGTCGGATATCAGCCCCCATTCGAATCGGCTGCGTAAGCGCTCCTCCAGGCGTGAGAACGCCCTGGGAGGACGGTCTGAGGTCAGGATTATCTGCTTGCCCGCATCTCGCAGAGCATTGAAGGTGTGGAAGAACTCTTCCTGGGTCGATTCCTTGCCTTCGATAAACTGAATGTCGTCGATTAGCAGGACATCGTTGTATCTGTATCGCTTGCGGAACTCGCCCGTCGACTTGTCCTTAATAGAGTTGATCAGATCGTTGGTGAATCGCTCACAAGTCAAATATCGAATTTGAGCGTTTGGATTGTTCTCCAGAATCGCGTGACCGATCGCTTGCATCAAGTGTGTTTTGCCGAGTCCGACGCCGCCGTAAATGAACAGGGGGTTGTAGTTGTTGCCTGGATTTTGCGCTACCGCGAGAGCGGCTGAGTGGCAGAAACTGTTGTTTGAACCGACTACAAAGGTTGAAAACGTGTACTTGGGATTTAAACCTGAGCGCGTGAGATCGATCGGTCGTGATGGTCGTGGAACAGGATTCGCGGGCAATCTACCCATCTGCGGAGACGCGCCGGTTCTTGCCGCCTGCAAATCCTGTTGCTGAAACCCAGGCATAGAGCCGAAACCGTTTTGACCGTGGTTGTTTTGCGGTATTGAAACGTTTCCACTTGCTTGTGCCTGCGGCACTGTATATGGTGTCGCTGGCACAGCAGTCGGTTTAAACAACTCCTGCTGAGAATAGGCTTGAGAAGGGGTGTTTAAAGTGGGAGAGAACGCCGTCGGTGATTGCGCGAAAGTAGAATTATGCGATGTTGAAATCTTCGGTCCGGTCGAATAGGGTGATGCACCAGCCTGCGGGAGAGCGCTTGGCGCCGATGTTTCATTGGACAGATCCGCAAACGTTCCTGTGTAAACGGCCGGCGCGACGGAAGAGTCCACTACGAAGTCGACCTTGACCGGAACTCCGGTAACTTTCTCAAGAGCTTCCTGGATCTGCTGTTTATGACGAAGAAGCAAAGTCTGATAGAACGAGTTCACGACTGCTACGACAGCCAAGCCGTTAGTGAACTTAGTCAAGTCCACCGCTGTCTGTAGAACCGCGAACACTCCCGGAGAAGCAGTTGACGATAATTGTTTGAGGGCGTCAGCCCATATTTGCGGAACTGGTTTTAAATATCGGACATCGTCACTTGTGTGCATCTTCTTGAAAGACCTGGTTTCTGTGCTGCTTTTAACGCGATCCGTTTCAAAACGAATCAATAAAAACTGCTGGCGCTTCGGTGACCCGTCGATACTTCGAGAAAAATTACAGGACGGCTGATTGCCGATGATCACTTGATTGCCGATGATACGGAAATCAAATGTACCCTGAAAAATTTCTCAAAGAGTCGATCAACCGGAAGCGTGCCCGCAAGAAAATTCGCAAGCTTCAAGAGACGACGATCCTCATGCCGAGCTAGAAAACAATACCGACACAAAAGAATTCGTGCCGGCTCTAATTCAGCCTAAGGACTGTAAATTTTTCATCGGTCGGGCTTGTGACCGACGCCAACTTTATTGCGAAAAATGATAGCATGACGTTTCATCAGAAGACATGCCAACATTTTTAACATTGGCGCTGTGCCAGGAGACTTTGGCTCATGAAACGTACATTGCGTGGATCAAAACTGAAAGCGAAGAAAGACAGCGGTTTTCTCAGCCGCATGTCTTCCAAGTCCGGAAGAAAAGTACTCAAAAAACGTCGCCAGAAAGGGCGTTATCGTTTAGCCGTTTAGGCTGACTGACGGTGTTACCGTCGGTTGAGAGACTTCGTCGGGCAGGCGTATTCCAACGTGCATATAACCGGAGAATGGTTGTAAGCACGTCGGTTTTGTCTTTGTATGTATTACCGAAAGAAAAGAAGACCAGCGAAAGGGGTAAGAGTACTTGGCGCCCGCTCGCTGGTTTTGTCGTAGCCAAGAAAGTATCGAAGAGTGCTTGCAAGCGAAACCGCGCCAAGCGTCAGATTCGCGAAGTCTACAGGCTTCTACGATCGGCTGTTTTTGACGGCGAGCGTGAGGATATCGCTCTTCAAGACTGGTACGCGATCGTCTTCGTGGCTCACGAGCGAGCCATCGAAGCTGATTTCAACGAGATCAAAGCATCAGTTACTGACGTTCTTGTTCGCGCCTCCGGCAAAACCCGCAAGGACAGGCGACCCGCCAAATGATGATCAACTCGTTAATAAGTGAGCACTGTTGCCAATAGACGGCGATAATGTTTTAAACCGGTCGAACCAAACTTTTTCAACTTACAACCGGAATCACCGAACCGTCCATATTTAGCTCAATTGGAATTATACGTAACAAATGAGATCTTCAAGTTTTAAGCGACTGCCTGGTTTTCTGGCGATCGGCTTGATTCGCCTGTATCAGAAAACCAGGATTTTGAGAGCGCCATCATGCAGGTTTTATCCATCCTGTTCAGAATATATGGCAAGAAGCATAGATGCCAACGGGCTGATGCAGGGTGTGATTGCTGGGGCAATCAGAATTTGCAAATGCAATCCGTTCCATCCTGGTGGTGTTGACGAAGTCGCTGTACGAGCCGGTTCCGATGAGAGAGCCGCAAGCAAAACAAGAGGGTAACCGGTGGATCTGACATATTCTTTCATGCTTCCTTTGCTGCAAGCGTTCCAAAAATGGAGCGGCAGCTACGGTTGGTCGCTTGTTCTGCTCACCCTGTTCGTGCGTTTGATTCTGTGGCCGCTGGTCGCTAAACAGACCGAGTCGATGCAACGCATGTCGATGCTGTCTCCGACCCTGAAGAAGTTGCAGAACAAGTACAAGGGCGAACCTGAGCTTATGCAGAAGAAGCTCATGGAGTTCTACGCCAAGAACAAGGTCAACCCCATGGGCGGCTGCTTGCCAATGCTTTTGCAACTGCCGATTTTCTTCGCTCTTTTCGCGACGTTCAGCGGTCCGCCTTTCGGCGACAAGCCGGTTCAAGTTCACGTCAAGGTTGTATCGGCAAAAGACGTCAATTCCACGAAGAAGGAAACCTCCGGAGACAACATTCCCTACGTTTCCAAAGACGGCGCTCTCAGTAAAGTTACCGTTTTTCCCGGTGAAACCGAAATCAGCCCCGGCGGTAAGATTGATTTTGCCACTCGCGCGGTCGATGGCTCGCTGCCTGCCGACTTCAAAGTCGAGTGGCGCGTAGTCAAGGATAACCAGCCCGCCAAGGAGGACGCTGCCACTATCGACCAGGAAGGTCACGCTAGTTTCCTGAAAGAGGGCGATTATCAGGTCCAGGCGATGGTTCCAGGTATCGCGAAAAATGATTCGTTCGGTTTCGTCACCGGATTGGGTAAAGTCGCATCCGGTATGGCATTGCTGCAACCGCAAAACTTCGACGCACTCGGATTGATCATCGCATTCGGCATCAGCATGTGGATTTCGCAGAAATACACAATGTCTACAAGTCGTCCGAAAGATGAAGAGATGGATGAGCAGACAAGAGTGCAGCAAGACACAATGAAGATCTTGCCCCTTGTCACGACGGCGACGTTTTTCTTTATCCCGTTGCCGGTTGGTGTGCTAATCTACATAGTCTTATCTAACATGGTGCAATCATTCCAGACCTGGTTGCTCATGAAGAAGCCCGCTCAGCCATTGGTTGGAATCGACGAACTTGGTCTTGATGACCCACTACCACCTTCTGGTGGCGGCTCGGGCGGCAGCAAAAAGAAGAAGGGCCCGAAGACTGATGGCCCGGACGGCGATTCGGCGGCGGACGTGAATGTAGCCGATAAGCCCAAGGATGTGGAAGGCAGTGTCTCTCCGGACGCGTTCGGCAGAGGCAAATCAAAGAAAAAGAAGAAGAAGTGAGTCATGAATCAATTCGCAGACACATTTGATGAAAACGCCCAGAGCTACTTGGAAAAGATCCTGGCAATTCTAGACATCGAAGCCACGGTTATTCCTGAGGATCTCGACGACACGACAACCAGCTACCGGATCGAATGCAAGGCGGATGATGCCAGAATGCTGATCGGTAGAAACGGCAAGACTCTTGAATCACTCCAGTTCGTCGTTCGACAAATGTGCCGCAGCAACATGATTACTCACAATCCGTTTGTGATCGACGTTCTCGACTATCGTGCCCGTCGCCGGCGAACAATGGAAGAACAAGCGAAGAAGGGCGCCGTAGCTGTTTTGAACGGTGATGAGGAGCGCTTTGCGCTTGAGCCGATGAATCCCTACGATCGCCGTCTGGTTCACAATTACTTGCAAGACAACTTCCCCGAATTATCCTCTGACAGTGAAGGTGAGGGCGAAGAGCGTCACATTGTTATCAGCTATCGCGGTTTGGACGAAGATGGTCAAGATAACAAGAAAGCCAAGCGCGTCGCCGCCGATGACAGTGAAGATGATTTCGACGGTGATTTCGATAGCGACGAAGAAGACGAATTCGACGACAGCGAAGAAGAAAAGGCCGAAGCTGTAAAAGAGTAGTTTCTCGATCGGAACCTTCAATTTTAAAACCGTTCCAGTTCAGCTCATGGGAAACTCCCCATTGTGTGTAATGGATGTCAGGGGTTATGGTTGCCTTAACGATACCCCGTTTCTATTTCACTCAAGCAAAAATATGGCTGGACCGTTTTCTTCCGAGGCAAATAGCGTCACCGACAAGTCAGGCGCGGACAACAAAGCCGGTGGCTTTGATGGCAGCAAGCTCAGCCTCGAGACACAAAACCAATTGTTAAACCAAGCAGCGCTCAAGCACCAGATCTCACAGGCTGAGCGAGCTAATCCAAACGTTACGGACCTGGTCGGAGAAGGTCTGTATTCCGCTGCTTATTCTGGCGTTCAGGAACCGGCTATCGGGCTTGCTCAGCTCTCGGACAAGGTCCACCTCACATCGGGGCTCGCCGAGAAAGTTGAATTCATGAGTGCCCCCGCTCACGAGGAGTTTGGTACAGCACGATGGCATGCTCAGCAGATCGGCGGTGCCCTGGGTATGACCGCGCCGTTTCTGGCTACCAAAGGCGCTCTAGCCAAGTCTGGTTTGTCGCTGGTGGCTCGAACCGAAGCCACTGCAGCCACTTCCGGCAAGCTGTTGAGCCTGGTAAATGGCGCAGCCGTCGCGGATGGAGCGATAACCGGCTTTGCTTATGATTTCATTGCCCGACCGGTCGCGCCATCAGAAAGCAATTTCTGGGAAGCTCGTCTCAAGCACGGAGCCACCGGAGCAGTAACGTTTGGCGCGCTCACCGCCGGCAGTGTCGGTCTGCGTCACGTCAGTGGCTCGCTGGCAAAAGAGCTGGTAGGAGTTAGAAAGCTCGCTTATGAAACTGGAATTGGTGCTGCTTCCGGTTTGCCGGCCGGGTCATTGAACGCGGACATGACGTCCCTGTTAAAGACCGGACATCTGGCATCAAATGAAGATCGACTGAAGGGCATGTACACAATGTCTATGGTGGGCGGCACCCTGAGCGCTTTACACAGACTGCCCGGACAAGAGAGAACCAGCTCCGAGAGAGCGCTTGAAACTCAAAAGCAAAGAGCCGGCGTGGATAACCTGCAGGCGATGCTGGGTGAACGGGCTCGCTCTGCCAAGCTTGGCGAGTTGAAGCTTGATGGGGCTAAAACAGAATCTTCTCGTGCCGCCTCGATAGGAGATGGTTTATTCAGCCGTTCTCGAAGTGGGTCAGCAACGGATGCCATGGTAAACGAAGGCCTCATGCGTGGCCGAGCGCTCGCGAGCGGGGACCGTCAGGTCAAGACGAGCGTAACTCCGGAGCTTCAACCATTCCTTCAAAAAGGAGCGGAGATGGCTATGGGTGCGTCTGAAGCGACTGCATCGGCCAGAGAGGTTGCGGATTTCTTCAATTTTGCGCGCTCTCCGGAAGGGCAGCAGTTGCGCGATTCGATGCTGGATGTCGCCGAGCAGACTCGCGATCAGCGGATGATGACCATTGTCAGAGAAGCATATCTTCCTGTCGAAGGAATGCACCACCGCATCACGCCTGGCGAGATGAATATCCTGCCGGACCGAGGTACCAAGCCGACCGAGGAGCAGATAAACCGCTGGTACGATTTTCTGGACATCGTGCAGAAGTCGAACCCTACGGACGTAGAAAGCTATGCTCTTTACCGAAATAACGTGTTCGACTGGCTCAACAAGAATCCCGATTTGCATAACTGGGCGAGGCAATTTGCGGAGCAGACCAGCATGAGTAATCAGGCTGCACCGATCGATTTTTACTTTGAAACCAACATTTTGAATCGGTTTATCAAAGTGCAAGATGGAACGTTCGATTCGAAGCCGGTGACAATGGGTGAGTTGGCGAGTTTGCGTCAGTTGTCCACTAAATTTGCTGACCAGGTAGGTGAATATCCGTACGACGCAAAGATCGTCGAGAATTTCACAAACCTGATGAAGGAGTCTGGCGACGTCCGTCTTCCGCTCCTGGTCGAGCATGTAAATTCGGTTCTGAGAGAGCAGGGTCTGAACACCACTACGTTCGCTCAGATGAAAGGCGAAAATCAGATTGTTCTCTACCGTCCGAAGACCATCGTGAAGACCGATTCGCGATTGGCGGTGGATTACAACGAGGGTGGTGCTGTAGAAGCAGGCG
Source organism: Candidatus Obscuribacterales bacterium (assembly GCA_965228855.1). Taxonomy (GTDB): domain Bacteria; phylum Cyanobacteriota; class Vampirovibrionia; order Obscuribacterales; family Obscuribacteraceae; genus JADYXR01. The sequence goes on from CBDDIJ010000002.1 coordinate 799,897, forward strand.
TTGCTAAACCTGATGCTGTCAGGGTTAACGAAATCGCCAACACATTTGCGCAAAATCTAGCCGGTGCAAAAACGATCCAGAATGCGCAGTACATGCTGACTGAGGCCGCACTCAACATGAAGCAGCTTGGTGTGGAAGGCAAAGATGTAGTGACCGAGTTGAACTGGGTGATGAGCAGAAACAAAATGGGCTTCGAGGCGGCAATCAGTCCTGAAGGCATATTGGAAGTAGTTCATAAGACCAAGACTGAGACCGTCGTTCCGCTGGTTTCTGTGATGAGAAGTAGAGAAGGTCATGTCCTGACGGAAGTCTATGATGCCGAGGGCAAACCAGTTTCCGAGTGAGCATTGCTCGGACGCTTGTCTTCATGACGAAGATTGTTTTGAGAAGTTGAGTTCAATCATGTCCCGGTGTGTCGTGAAACCATCTCGGTCAGATTATCTGCCGGTTTCATTTCGAAAACATTGGTCGGATAAAGTGTGACAGGCGGGAGATTTACCCGCATTATGGGTACGATTTCAGTGCGCCCTATTTTTTACCGGTTCTAACCGTGGTCTTGGTAATATAAGTAGGTCAGTCGGAGGTTAGATTGTGGCTGAGCCAGCTGAAGTTCCAAAGGGAGACCATTCGCCCGCTGCCAGTAAAGACAGCGTCCAGACCCCGCGTCGTCAGGGGCTTAAAAACTTTGTTCTGGCGTTGAAACACATCAACGAGGCTTCAGTAGCGGAGAACGTCAAGCAACGTTTTTCCGACTATGTCACAATCGCGCTCGTCGTCCTCTGTATTTTGAGTCTTGTTGTAGCGGTCTCGCTTGATGTTCCGCCTGGAGTCAAGTTCTTGCCGCTTGCGTTCACCGTTGGTGCGGTTTTGTTTTACATCATCAACCGCATGGGTATTATCATAAGCCTGACAGCTCGTCAGGCTTTGATCGTTTGGCAGATTCTCGTCGCCGGCTTCTGGCTTGGTGTGACGAGCGCAATGCTGGTTATGCTGGTTAGCATGTACTGCTTGTCGCAGATGGGTCCTTAGGCTGTTACTGGTCGAATTGAAGGATGCGCTGGTTATGCAACTGCCGCTCGGTCGATTGAAAAGACCGCCCGGTCGGATTCTCAGTTTCTTGACCGCAGCCTTAGCCTCGGCGGTGTTGGCCACGTCGTGCGCTTCGCCTCTAAGCGAAAGTGCGAAAGCAGATTTGTCCGGACGCATTGTCGTTGGAATGCCCTGGGAGCCGCGTACGCTGAATCCTTTTCGCGGCGTCGATTCCGCCTCTTATTTCGCTCAAACCATGATTCACGGCGGCCTCGTTCGTTACAACGAAAAGGGCGAAATCAAGCCTGGGCTGGCGGAACGTTTCACCATCTCAGAAGATGGAAAAACCTATACTTTTTTTCTCCGCAAGAATTTGAAGTTCAGCGATGGTTCGCCTCTAACCTCCGAAGACGTGCTTGCTTCCATCAAAGCGACAGTCGGGCCGGGCTCCCCTTTTAGAAACAACTACGAATGCATTCAATCTTTCGATTCTCCTAAGCCACTACAGGTGGTGCTACATTTATCAGCGAAGAACTTGTCGCTAATGTTACGGATGGCGGACTTGCGAGTTGTTCCTGCAAACAGTTTTTCCGAATCCATGAAGACTTCCAATGTCTTGTCGCGTCAACCGGTTGGCTGTGGTCAGTTTAAACTCGAACGTTGGGACCCAGGTCTCGAGCTGGTTTTCAAAGCCAATCCGAACTACTGGGGAGAGAAACCCAAGAGTAATTATCTGGTCTGGCGAGTGATACCAGATGGCAACTTGCTATCTGCAGCGCTATTTCGTGGGGATGTAGATGTAGCCAGGGTGGATGGTCGCATTGAACTTGGCGTCCTGAGCGAGCATAGTGATGTCGAATTTCAGAAATTTCCAGGCAATCGGACTTTGTTTCTCGCCTTCAACACAGAGAAAGAGCCATATTCGAAACCCAGTTTTCGTCAGGCGATCTCGATGCTCATCGACAAATACGCAATCGTCAACAACCTCTACGCCGGTTTCGCAGTTGTACCGAGTTGTGATTTTCCGGAGTACGGACCCGTATACAATCGCTTGTCGCGCCGCTGGCCGCATGATCCAAAACAAGCCGTGAGGTTTTTGGAGTCCAGTGGATTTGAATTGCGAAGCGACGGCTGGTATGAGAAGGCGAGCGGAGAGGCCCGGAATGAGCCGGTTTCACATTCATCAAAAAATTCGGAACGTCTCGCTTTCAAGATTGTCACCATAAAGGATTTTATGGATGTTGCCCAGGTAGTAGCCGGAGATCTACAGTCGGCCAAGATTGGCGTGCGAGTGGAATTAGTTGAGTATTCGACGATGAAGGATAAATACCTGACTACCGGCGAGTACGACGCCGTGTTGTTCAGCCGCACACAGGGACCGGATCCTGATTGCAGGCTGGTTTGGGGAAAGAAAGGCCCTCTGAATTATGCGCGTTATAAAAACGATCAACTCGACAACCTGGTTGAAGAGGCATACACTGCTCAGACGGAACCGCGACGAAAGGAATTGTACGACAGCGTTCAGCTGTTGCTGTCCGAACAATTGCCTTTCGTCTATCTTATCCAGCCGAGCCTGACGATCGCTCACAAAACCTACATAAAGGGAATTGGCGAAGGCGTTTCTAACGACAACGGCATGCCCTGGGACAATCCGCTGTTCGATGCCGGTAACTGGAAGCGGGTTTCAAAATAATCCAAAGCGAAAGCGCCTCGGTTAGGAGGCGCTCTGAAAGCTATACGGTGTAATTATCGGTTTAGCGCAGCGACCGTGTTCAGCGAGCAAATCCAGCACATACGGTTGGTTTGTTTTGCTGCGGTTTCACTGATGTGTCCGATAACGCACAAGAAATTCCTGCAACAAATCAAAGGCGACTTGCATCGCGCATCGAGATGTCGTTACCGGTCCAGATTACAACGCTAAGCGCTCAGCAATTACTTGCTGGTCGTAACCGTGATTCCTTCGATGTAGGACTCAGGGCAAACGAGAACGTTGCCGTTGTGCTCTCTGTACCAACGCAGAGCTTTAGCTTTGCGGTGGATTACCCGTTTTCTATGGCTCGGATATGAGTATTCCGGTGGCTTAAGGTGGAAATAACGCCCTTCATCGCCGCAAGCTTGGGCAAGTGCTGCCGGTGCTGCGATCATAGACAGAAGTGCTGTCAATACGAGTGCTCTCATGAAATATGCCTCTCCTTCAACTGAGGTTTTTGCTCGCTTTACTGGTAAAAGTGGTTCGGACTATCCGGACCAGTGACTCCCAACAAAGAGCCCAAAGTGATTGTACTATTCCCCGGTCGAACTGAAATATGTCAAGAATCGGAATCTTTCAAGCCAGGGTCGCGAAAGCGCCGAATAGATACTAATTAGCGCGGTTTACAACTTTGTTGCCGATTGAAACTAGATTTGTCGAAAAACATCTTTGATTATTATCTGCATCTCGTTTGTGTATTACCCAAGATTGTTGGGCAGGTTGAACTAGGCACATTTTGGGTTTTCAAGAGAATGTATTACACTCTCTTGTATATGTGATCCATATAACTAAGCCTCTAGAGAAAGATCTGTTCAGTGTCAAAGACTCGTCGCCCAGACATTCGTTCGCGTAGGATGCCCCCACAACCGACAGATTGTCGAGATGCCATGCACTGGTTCGTCGACAACTTCGCTTTGTACACCGGATCAGTTCGTGGACTTTTCGTAAGCGACTTCAGCGCAGAGTATGACGCTTACATCGAGTCTTCCGTCATAAATCTTCGAGCCCGCGGCATCGAGCCGTTTCTCACTGTTGGTGATCAAATCGTCGCTCAAGCAGAGGCACTATGGGCGATGGCAACGTCTGGCACGCCATTCAATCAACCCCATGTCACTAACTTCGAACTGGACATGCTGCGCGCGGAAGTCGCAATCATCAAGGACCTCGAGGCGCCTGTGACGCCGTCGCAGCTCTGGTATCTCTACCACTACATAATTTATCCGCGAGCTCTGTTCAACAAGGCCACCGTCATTACAACCTCTCTGGGGCTGGATGAGTTCGTCGCATACGGCTCGGAATGCGAAGATTTCGAATACGCCGGACGCAAACTGTCATGGGAAAAACTGATGTGGCTGGTCGAGGCGACGATGATCGATCTCTACCAATTCCGTCAGGTAAAAACCGATGGGCATCCGCCTATGCTCAAGGCTGAATACAACCTTTTCAATGCCATGAATGAGCGGGGCTTACCAGTGACTGCTCAACAAGTCCTCGGCGATTACATGCTGGATATGTCCATTGCCGATCGTGATAATCGGCTTGCCATTGAGATTGACGTTCTTGCGTCATTAGACCCTAGTGTGTCCGGCAGCGGCGATGCGAAGAAAAACCTCGTACTTTTGAGTGACGGCTGGAAAATTCTTCGGTTTACAACGGCCGAAATTCTTGGAGATTTGACGTCTTGCGTTGATGCGGTAGAGCAGGTGTGGACGGCTGGTCGAAAGAAGTCCGCTGTGGGCAGACTGATGTCCGGGCGCGAACAACCGAAAATTCACGAGTTGCCGGTTGACGACGACTCCCAAAAGCTTGCCATCACCCATGGTGCGGGACCGGTCGCTGTAACCGGCGGGGCTGGAACCGGAAAGACCAGTACCGTTGCTCACCGTGTTGCTTACCTGCTTGCACAAGGCGTATGCCCGGAGCGGATTCTGGTGTTTTCGCATTCGGAGGAGACAGTTGCTCAGCTCAAGAGGAAAGTGGAGGTTCTTTCGGACGGTCAAACGGTCCAGCGCATTGGTTTTTCCGACTGGAAAGACCTCGGACTGAGAATCCTCAAGGAGAACGCCGCGGCTGTGAAACGCAAACCGCCGTTAAAACTTGAAGCTACTCCGCACCGAGTTCTTCAGCGCGTTTTGAAGAAAGAGCTTAAGGATATCGACCCACTGCAGTTGGAGATGATGGATGCTGAGGTCGATGAAGCCACCATTGGACAGCTCATCTCGCTCTACAAGGCTAATTTAATTACCCCTGAGCGCATTAAGGAAAGAGCCACTACCGACGCGGAAGACCTTGTCGCAAAGCTATTTTCTGCATACGAGGAGGCTCTCAAGAAAAGCAACAAAGTCGATCCGGATGACACAATTTCTCTATGTGCCCAGCTGCTTGCCGACGATCCTGAGGTGCGTGCGAAGTATCAACACAAGTATGAGTTTGTGATCGTCGACGAATACCAAGAGTGCACCGCAGCTGCCGATTTAATGGCAAGACTGCTTGCCTTTCCCCAGGAAAACTTGTTCCTGGTCGGCGATGAGGACGAGTGTGTGACCGAGAACAAGGGCGCCATGCCGCGCTATCTCGCGGACACTTCGATTAGAATGCCGAATGCGCGTTGTTATATTCTCGATAAGAACTGGCGCAGTCACCCGGCGATTGTCGATCACTCGCGAAGTTTGGCAGCGGCATTGGGTTTTCACGGAATCGTCAAAGATATGTTTCCGGGCTACGGTACGGCTGCGACCAGTGCGGTGATCGGACCGCAGCAATGCAAAAGCGAGGAGGCCGAAGCCGACTGGGTTGCTAACGAAGTGGCAATTCTCATCGAAAGCGGAAAGTCTCTCAACGATATAGTCGTACTCTGGCGAAATCAGCGCTATGCCTCGCTTCTGGAAGCGGCGCTGTTTAAAAAGAACATCAAATGTGTTTCTGCAACCGCCGGCAGTGAGTCCGTACCTGACGAAGTCGGTGACGTGATGGCGTTTTTACGGCTTGTTATGGATCCGGATGGACCGAAAGCCAGAGCCTCTTTTGAACGCTTTTGCCAGCTCAAGTCGCGCGAAATGGATCAAAAACTTTCCCGGCTGTCCAATACGATCGCTTCATTTGCCGAAGCAAACAATCTGTCGTTTCTCAAAGCCATAGAGATCTACCATGACGCCACTGCAGATAGTTCATGCGAAGACCTTGCGCAGCTAGTTCGTATTGTGCGAACGATGAATCAAGAAGGGCTTCCGCCGGCGCAGACGATAGGTCTGCTTAAACGTACCCAGAAGCTGAACGAAATTTATGCTGCGGTGACAGTGCCACCAGGAGTGGTGTATGAGCCGATGCGCAAAGTTGAGCAACTTGAAGAAGAAGCTAAGGCTTATGGCACCGTCAGAGAGTTTGTGAAAGCGAAACAGGAGTTCCTGGAGAACAAGGACCCTTCCATTGATGAGTCGTGTATCCAGGTCAAGAGTTTCGAAGATTCAAAAGGATGTGAGTATCCGATTGCGTTTCTAACAGGTATGGCGGAGGGATTGTGTCCTTCGGATCAGGCGGTGAATGTCGAAGAGGAGCGGCGGCTCTGTTATGTAGCGATGACTCGCGCGAAGGAGTTGCTTTATATCTCTTATCCCGCGACGTACGAGGAGAAGCCGGTACCGCCCTCACCCTTCCTGGTGGAGGCGCGTCTGTTGCCTATAAACGTTTATCGTAAGGCTGTTAGTCTAATTCAACATGAACTTCCCGCGAAGCCGAATGCTCAGGCTGAGCCGGCTGCGCCAGGGTCAGGTATGCTGACGCCGATTATGACTGGCAGACCGGAAAGAGTTCGACCGGGAGCAAACCGAGAAAGAAATCGTGAAGGTGCTCCCGCTGCAAGTCCAGGACAGCAACAGCCGGGTCAGCAACCCGGTGGTACTGCCGGTAGTGCTCCCCCGTCTGGTCAGGGCGGCGTGCGCCAACAGCGAGCCGGAAACCGGCCCGGTAGTGATGTCGCAGATCTTTTGGGCGGGCGGATCACTGCACCCGGAAGTGCTGCTCCACCCGGCGGCAGTGCTCAGCCGATTATACGACCCGCCGGACACAGCGCGAATCTGGCAAGGGGTGCTGCAGGAGACAGTACGATTCAGAACCCGTCGGCACCTGGACAAAATCAGATGCCTCAGAGTCCCGCCGGTCAGACTACTCCTGGTCAACAGGCCAACCCATTTGTCGGTTTCGATGCGGACCATTCCAGAGTTACTGATGAAGCTCGACAGCGGGCGGAAAATGAAACCCGATTGAAAGCTCAGTACGAAGCCCACATCGTAGCTCAACAGCAAGCGGCCGCCCAGGCGGAACTCGAGGCTCAGAAAAGGGCAGAGCAGGACGCATACCTCAGGATGCGTCATGAGCAGCAAATGCGCGAACAGCAGGAAGCGCTGATACGCGCTCAGCAGGAGGAGTCGCTCAAACGAGCAATGGAGGAGGCTGCTCGAAAAGAGCAGCATGAGGCGCGGATGAAGGCCGACCATGAGGTCGAGATTCGCAAACAGCAGGAAGCGGAACTCCAGGCTCAGCGCGAAGCGGCCATCCTCGCTCAGCAGGAGGCAGAGCAACGAGCTCGTCAGGAGGCGGCACAGCGAGCACAGGAGGAGGCCGCTGCCAGGGCTCAGCATGATGCCATGCTCCTTTTGATACAGCAGGAAGCGGAGCGGAAAGCGCAAGAGGAAGCTGCTCTGCTTGCCCAACAAGAAGCGGAGGCACAGGCAGAGGCGCTTCGTGAAGCCGAGCTTCACGCTCAGCGCCTGGCGGAAGAGCAGGCGCAACGCGAAGCTGCATTGAGAGCGCAGCAGGAGGCAGAGCGGCTGGTGCGCGAAGAGGCTGCTCGTCAGGCTCAGGCGCAGGAAGCCGCATTGCAAGCCCAGAGGGAGGCTGCCCTGAATGCGCAGCAGCAAGCACAGTTTAATGCACAGCAGGATGCGGCCCTGCGCGCCCAGCAGCATGCCGCTTTGCAGGCGCAGCAGCAACAGCAGCAACAGCAGCAACAGCAGCAAGCCGAATTTGGAGCGGTTCAACAATCTGCAATGACGCCACAGCAGCAAGCAGAGTATTACGCTCAGCAAGAGGCTGCGCTGAAAGCTCAGCGCCAAGCCGAGTTCAACGCCAGGATTGAGGCATCGTTAGCGGCGCAGCAGGAAGCGGAATACAGAGCACAACAGCAGGAAGCTGCTCTGCGAGCCCAGAATCAGCCAGTTCCGCAAGCGTCTGATCTCGATGCACAAAGAGCTCAACAAGAAGCTGCGGCTCGGGCGCAACAAGAGGCGCTCGCTCGCGTTCAGGAGAAAGCCGCTCAGCGAGCTATGATCGATCTGGAACTCAGAATGTCTCAAGAGGCAGCGATGAGAAGTGAGCAGCAGGCTTCGATTCAGAATCCGTCTAGCGCAACTCCGACAAATTCCACTTCTGACTTGACTAAACTCGTGGACGAACAGTTCAATTTTGCAGGTGTGCCGATCTCGCAAATTCAGCCGCCGGGAAGTGATTCTGAACTAAAGCAAGAGGTAGAACCAGATCGATCCAAGCAAGAAGAAGAGGTCCGTTCAATCAAAGAAAGTTTGGACGAACTGAGTCCTGCCGAGCGAAGTAAACAGCAAGACGCACTTCGCAAAAAGGCCCGAGAGAAGCTCTCTAAGGGACGGAAGAAGAAAGGCGGCGAAACTGATGCTGTGCCGTCGGCAGAGCCAATTTTAGAAGTCGCACCAGCAGCGGTGTCACAAGAACCGGTTGCGGCTCCTGGCGAAGTATTAGCTGAACCAGTTTTAGCCGCTCCATCTCACGAAGTGTCTCCGGAACCGACTCCAGCACCTCCGCCGCGTGAGCCTTCTGTGGAGCCAGTGGCCTCAAGTCCTCCTCTCCAACCTTCTCCGGAACCAGTTTCAGAACCTCCGGAAACGCCAGTGCATTTAATGCCAACGTCTCCACAGCCTGCAATGCCGGCAGGATTGCCGCCGGCTGCCGCTTCGTCAACTGGCTTCGAGCAGTCGAATCCATACTCGAACGCACCCAATCCGTATGGTCAGACTCCGGATCCATACGGACGATCGTTACCGCAAACACCTGCTCAGCAGTCAGGTTCTCAGCATCCACTCGACTCATTCTCCAGTTCTCGCGCCCAGCAACCGGGTCCGTATGGGCATCAGGAAGGGCCACCGCCGGCGGTAGCGCCACCAGCGCCGGAGTTTAAATCACCACCTTATACGCCCGCGCCTGCTCAACCGCTCCTTGAGGCTGCGCCACAAATAACGCCGGTTGTGCCAAACCAGTCGAGCTTGCCTTTTTGTCCTCAATGCTCGAATCCACTGGAGCCGAATGCGCGATTCTGCGGCGAGTGCGGCCTGCACCTCAGTGTTCAGCCACAAGTGGCGGCTCCAGTTGCCATACCGGCTCCTGCGCCGGTCGGAATCTCCTGTCCCAGTTGCGCTGAGCCTTTAGAGCCAAATGCCAGATTCTGCGGAGAATGCGGTCACTCACTTGTTTGAGCTTGCGAACTGAGCCGGACTCTCGGCTGTGCTAACAGTTCTTCGACCTGTCTTGCGGTTTCCTCAAGAGTTCCGGAATTATCGATACTGTAGTCTGCACGAGAGACTTTCTGTTCCTGGGGAAGCTGGGCTGCGAGTCGGCGGTCGACATCTTGCATTGATAATTGATCTCGTTGCTGAATTCTCTTCTTCAATATCTCTGCATCGGCGTAGATGGCCCAGATTTCGTCGTACTGTTTTTCGAGATTAGCTTCGAACAAAAGGGGTACCAGAACTGCTACGACATCGCTCTGTTCGCTCGCTTTTGCAATTTGTCGGCGGCACTCAGCGATTGTCGCAGGATGCACGATTGCTTCTAAAGCCTTGCGGGCGCCGGCATCTTTAAAAACAATCTGACCCAGTGCCGGTCTGTCCACCTTCTCTATTCCATTGTGTGAAACTATCACAGAATCACCAAAACGGTTGCGAATAGCCGATCTCAGATCGACGCTGTCTTCGAACAGTTCATGAACTACTGCGTCAGAATCAATCACTGGAATTCCCATACGTTCAAGAACGTGTCCGACGGCGGATTTGCCAGAACCTATCGTTCCTGTGATACCAATGACGTAAGGTGATTTGCTCACAGAAGTCTGTTGCCTGTTGCCTTGAGTTGCAAACGTTGCACGAAGTCATTTACCGATGGAGCATAAACCGCGGGACGCTTGGCCTGAGTCTTTATGCGAATCTCCGTGGACCCAGCATCCAGCGGGCTTGCCACCAAAATTAAGAATGCCGCCGCATCGTCCGGGTCCCCTTGCTTGGGAATTTTGAGGAGAATGTGTCCTGCCGGAACTGAGTCTGAGATGACGTTCCATCCTGAGACCTGTGCTTCCTGCAAAATGGAGTTATAAACTGTTCTGAAGTCTGCACTTAACGTAGCAATGATTAAGCCACCTCCGGCTGGTTGGTTTCGAATGGCTTCAGCTGTAGCTCTCCAGGCAACCGGAGGTTTGTATTCAGAAGCCTGAGCCTGTTTTGTACTCGGAAGAAAAGTGCTGGGTGGTGGTGCCGATGGTGCCGGTGAGTAAATCTTAGGAAGTATGGAACCGGGCGTTGACAGCGGGAGTCGTACGGAATAGGTTTGTTGATCGGAGGCAGCAGGAGTAGAAGGCGAAGTCGATAAAGGAAGTATTGAATTCAAGGGTGCAGCAGTAGTATTCGAGCTGCTGTCTGTTTGAATTATTCTTTCTAGCGTCGGTGTGTTCGCTGGGTTGTTGACCGGCTCTTGTATGTCTTGGTTCGAAGTGGTGGGCTGTTTGACCGGTTCGGTTGTCGTGATTGACGGCGCTGTCATCAGTCGGTTAGCGGGTGGACGTTCTTCGGAAGATGTATTTGACGATGAGCGCAAAGGCGAGAACGGACTCTTCGGTATATAGGGAAAAAATTTCCGGCGTGGTACCGCAGGCGGTGCGGTCGGTGGTGAGGTCGCGGTCTCATCTGCTGCCGCATAACGTGTCTCGTTCGAGGCAGTAGCGGGTGCTGCTGCCGCAAGTGCGATTATGATGGCCGCAAATGGGAGAACTAATTTCGTTGAGTTGGTCCAAAACATCAGTGGCGATCACACCCTTGTCACTTCCGAGTATTAGTCTAGCTCTTATACGACCGCAGCGTTCAGTGTTGTCTAAATTAAATATAGGTCAAACGGGGAACAATACACTCGGGAGGTCGTCAGTTTCTGAACTTCAGTACGTGAGTATGACCAGCGTCTCCAACAATATCAACGGAAGGCGCTTGAAAAAACAGGGTACATCCGGGAACTTCCTTGCACGAACGGGTGTTCACATGAGACTACATAAGACCGCAGTTTTGATTGCAATTGCTGTATCTGTGCCACTATCGGCGCATGGTCAAGAATCTGTCGCGAAAGAAACAGCCCAGCGCTATGTCGAGGAGGGTCGAACGGAGCTTCTTGCGGGTCATACTATGGCTGCTGAGGTGGCGTTTCGACGAGCGATCAGAAAGGACCCCGAAGATCCTTTCGCGCACTATCTTCTCGCTAATTTGTTAGTAAGAACCGGAAAACATGACGAGGCGCGCCGGTTATATTTGCGGACTCTCGAATTAGATCCGGGAACTTCGTTAACCGCCTACAGTACGCAGGCGCTCAAGGCTTACGGAAGACCGAGGTTGAAGTCTCAACCTCGCGTTTCCATGCCTTCGATTTCATCTGTATCACCTGGCGATCCGTTGTCTCCGCCACCGACTATACCGCCTATTCCGGACATTCCATATCCGGTCGCGTCACCGCCAATGGTTTCGAGACCGGCTTATACAGGGGCTCGCGCTGTCCGGTCGCAGGGAAATTCGATAAGAGAATATTCAGAGGGCAATCAGCCAGGTGGTGTTACGGTATCGGGTCGCGTGAGTGCATATGGCTCGCCTGGATCGTCAACGTCCTCGGTTCCGTTGCAACCGGCTCAACCTGCGGCTTTGCCGGCAGTGACTGCTCGACCTGGCAGCGAAGAAGTCAACGGTGCGCTTTCAAAAATCGACGAAGGTGCCACATTCGAGAAGAATCGCAAACAGAATTATGCCTCCAACCTAGGACGCATGACCTTGAAGGGTGGAGATTGGAAAGCCAATGACATAAAGGCGGTAGCGGAACAGGAAATAGCTATTTTTCATTCAGGGAAGAACGAACAATCCGCGCGCGATTATTTACGCAGACAAGCCGAAGCGCGTGCTAAGGCTGAGCAGGAGATGGCGAAGGAACGGTACGTTGCCCATCAGGAGTGGGCGGACAATAAACAGAAAGAGATCGACGAGGCCGCCAACAATCTGAAGGATCAGCTGACAAAGAAATCATCGCCTTACGGGGTGGATCTCGTACCCAATGGAACTTCGCTCTACGTGCGGAATTACAAGGCATCTTCGAACAAGAAAAAACTGGTTGACCCGCACTTCAGCGTAGTGAGGTTTGTTGATCGTGGCATGGAAGACGATGTTTCTACACCGAAGCAGTAATTCTTCCTGAACCGGTTTGTGGCGAACTGCCGGTTGTGTCCCGGGCTTGCCGAGCATAGAATATAAGTAGGAGCCGGAAGGCGGAGTTGGATGTCGAGGCGAGTTGCCCATGCGTTATGTGATACTTCCAGTTTGCATTTCGCTTGGAGCGAATTCAGCATTTGCTCTGTCGTCGCATCCGGATGTGCTACTCTACCCTGCGACCGCTCCGTCAGGGCAAATTCAAGAGCGTAAGACGTTTTCGCCTGGTGCGTCTGGCGCAAGCTATGCCGCAAGTGGATTGGCTTTTCAGAAATCGAAGCAGTACAAACTTTCCGAACACCATTTGAAATTGGCAGTAAAGGCCGAACCTACTAATAGCCTTTATTACTACTATTTAGCGAACGTCTACGTTCATCTGAAGCTACATGAAAAGGCCATCGAGTGCTACAGGCGTTCTTACGAGTTGAATCCTTTCAGCACGGTATCGGGATTTTGCCGGCAAGCTCTTTTGACCTACAACGTAGCCGTTCCTGTCGTTGAAAGGCCGCTGCAAAAGCCAAAGATGCTTCCGTCATACAAAGAAGGTTCGCCACAAAACAAACCGTGGAAAAGCAAAGTTGCGCCGAAGGCACCAATTGCCGATGAAGATACCAACTCGGTAGGCGAGGATGAATCGGGCTCTCGAGAAATTTCAGCTAAAGATCATCACGTCAATAACGCCAGCGCAATGATACGGCGCCAGGCTGCCGATGAAAAAGCGAGGAAGAAACAGTACGCGGATCATCTGGCCACTAATGTAATTTCGACTGGTGCTGCTAAGGCCAACAAAATTAGAGCCGACGCAGAAGAGCAAATCAAGGAGTTGTACGAAGGACCAGTTCTCTACGATACGCAGGGAAATCCTCGCGGCAGAGGAGCTCCCGCCTGGCAATTGAACCCGGTTTTGCAAGATCATTTGAAAGAGCGAGCCGATCAAATCCGCAGAGAGGCAGAGGCAAGAGCACAACTGGAGCTGTCGGTTTCCAACGACAAGTCCAGTCAATATCAGAAATGGTATTCTGCGCGAGAAGAAGATATCGATTACGTCAGTGACAGTTTAGAGTCACAGATGAAGTCATCGACTTCGACCTCGCGGTCAGGGGTGCTGCTGAACCCGGTAGGCACTGGACTGTACGTTCGCAACTACTCAACTTTTAAACCGAAGCATCCAATTCCCGACGCGCATTCCAGTGTTGTGCGGATGATCGATCGTGGTTTCGTCGACCAAGAACCGAGTCCCGAACTCAAGGAGCCGCGTTTGCAAGATCGTGGCGCGGGTAAGTCTGAGAGTAAATAGCCATTTCTCGCTCTTGACAGAGACCGGTTTTCGTGTTTAGCACATGCACCGCAGATGGTGCCAAAAAAATTGCGTTTAGCGAAAAAATTTACACTGCTGCAAAAGGCAGAAAATCATTTGACAGTCGCATCGCGGTTTTTTATGATCGAACTAGTCTCGGTTGAGGACAGAGCATTAAAGTTTTGTCCGATTGTATCGAGTATATGGGGTTCCGGCTCGAAACACAGACGTATACTTATGACCCTCTTCGCGGCACTTTTGTGCGACTGCTGATAGAGCGAAAGCTAATGAGTAGGCGATGAGGAGTAGGAAACGGGAATGTGTCAGGAGGTTCCCCACCTGGGATTTTCCGGGTCAAAACTCGCTTAACCGGTCCTTGGCTGAGACCTTACTATTAATAGAGAATAGGGCATGTCCCTCGAGAAGCAAACTGGCGACAACAGCGTGGTGGAGTTCACACTCGCCGACGTAGGCGCTACGCGGGAGCTCGGGCGGATTCTGGCGGAATCGTTGGAGAGTGGCGCCGTGATCGCGCTGACAGGAAATCTTGGTGCTGGAAAGACGACCCTGGTGCAAGCTCTCGGAAAGGCGCTTGGTATCAGTGAAGTCATAAGCAGTCCTACGTTCACAATGATGAACGAATATCATTCCGGTCGTCTTCCCCTTTTTCACTTCGACTTCTATAGAGTGATGGAAATGGCTGAGCGACAGGAGCAAGACCTTTCGCTCGATCTGGTGGCCAGTGAGTTCGATGAGATCAGCGAGTCTGGTCGAGCACTAATGATGATTGAGTGGCCGGAATACTTCCGCGTTGAGGGGGCAAACTATCTCGAATCCGTGGACAGGTTGAACGTAACCCTGACTGCGAGCGCTTCTCCGGATGGATTAGAAGACTGCCGAAATGTCGTGATGTCTGCCACTGGTGCGGTTTCAGCCGCTTTGATCGATCGACTGAAGAGTCGGGTTGGTGATTTCAGGCAACCACAATAAATGAAATAGATCATTCTATATATGTAACGAAGTCCCGCAAAAAGATTTCTTCTCTGGTAAAACCATAGCTGTACGTTGGGTTTACTCCGATCGGTTCGGAACATTAACCGGAGGAGTTCATCTTTTCAATCTGGTGTGCCGTGATATACTCAACCCCCACTGACACACCTTGACAAAATATCAGGTAGATGCACGTGGAAGACAGCAACAAATCCCTAGTAATAGTAGAGTCTCCGGCGAAAGCCAAGACCATAAGTAAGATCCTCGGACGCGATTTTCAGGTTAAGGCGAGCATCGGACATGTTCGCGACCTCCCGAAGAATCGGTTAGGCGTGAATGTCCGAAAGAACTTCGAGCCGCAGTATGAAATTCTGCGCGAGAAGGAACCTATAGTTAAAGAATTGAGAGAAGCGGCGCAGGATGCGGTGAAAGTCTACCTCGCGCCTGACCCTGACCGTGAAGGTGAGGCGATTGCGTGGCATCTTTCTGAGCTGCTCGACTTGCCGAAGTCGAAGCTGCACAGAATTGAGTTCAACGAAATCACAAAAGAAGCCGTCCTTGCGGCAATCAAATCGCCAAGACAGATCGACAAACGTCTTGTAGATGCTCAGCAAGCTCGACGTGTGCTCGACAGACTTGTAGGCTACAAGATCAGTCCTTTGCTCTGGAGAAAGGTCAACGGTCGTTCTGCCGGACGGGTGCAGTCAGTTGCCGTCAGGCTTATTTGCGAGCGCGAGCAGGATGTGACAAGTTTCGAGCCCAAAGAATACTGGTCGATCAAGGCCAGTCTCTCGAAGGCGAAAGCTAAGCAGGCGTTCACTGCGCCCCTATACAAGTGGAAAGAGAAGCGCATAATTGCTGCGTCCGACAAAGCGACGGCGCAGACTATGACGATCGACAGTGAGAAAGAAGCGAAGGCAATCGTCAAAGCAGTCGAAAACCAGGACTTCAAGGTTAGCTCGGTGACCGAAAAGTCGAGCCAGCGAAAGCCGCAGCCGCCGTTCATCACCTCGACTTTGCAAAGAGAGGCGTCGAATGCGCTCGGTTATCCGGTGAAGAAGACCATGCAATTGGCGCAGGCGCTTTATGAAGGTATAGAACTGGGTCCGGACGGACCGACCGGTTTGATTACCTACATGCGTACTGACTCGACTCGTGTGTCGCAGCAAGCGCAAGATGATGCGCGCGCGTTCATCGAAGAGAAGTACGGCAAAGACTACATTCCTGCTAAACCCTGGGTCTATACGCGTAAAGCGAAAAACGTTCAGGATGCTCACGAAGCCATCCGCCCATCGTATCCTGATAAGATGCCGGACGAAGTGAAGAAGTATCTGACCTCGGATCAGTACAAACTCTATAAGTTGATCTGGCAACGTTTCATGGCTAGCCAGATGTCGCCGGTTAAACTGCAGACGACTACCGTCGAAATTGATGCAGGCGAAGCGATTTTCCGTGCTTCGGCGACTGAGAAGAAGTTCGATGGTTTCACCGTAGTTTATGATCGCTTGCCGAAAGGCGCAGCGGAAACCGGAGACGAAGAACCAGGTGAGGGTGAAGATGCTCAGGAAGAGCATACCGACAACTTGCCTGCGCTTAAGAAAAACGAAGAGCTGAAGCTGAAAGACGTTAATCCGAACCAGCATTTCACCCAGCCACCTCCGCGCTACAGCGAAGCAACGCTGGTTAAGACACTGGAAGAACTCGGCATCGGCCGTCCTTCTACGTATGCAGCCACGGTTACGACGATCATCGATCGTAAGTATGTGGAGCGTATCAACAAAGCTCTTGTCCCGACGAAACTCGGTCAGGCTGTCAATCTCTTGTTGGTTGAGCACTTCGGCAACATTGTCGATGTTCGTTTCACCGCCAACATGGAAGCGAAGCTCGACCAGATCGAAGAAGACAAAGTCGACTGGCACGGCATGCTCAAAGACTTCTACCAACCATTTGGTGAGACTTTGAAAAAGGCCGAAGAGAATATGAACAAAGTGATTATTCTCTCTGAGCATAACTGTCCGGCCTGTGGGCAGCAGATGGCGATTCGTTCTTCGCGATTCGGTCAATTCCTTGGTTGCATTGGTTACCCCGAATGCAAAACCAAAATCGCTTTGACCAAAGAAGGAACACCGGTTCCGGAAGACAGACCGTCGGAAGAAAAGTGCAAAGCATGCGGCTCTGACATGATCATTAGATATGGTCGTTATGGCGACTACCTTGCTTGTAGCAAGGAAGAATGCGGCGAGAAGCAACCAATCCTGAAAACAACGGGCGTTGATTGCCCTCGAGAAGGTTGTGGTGGAGCGATTGTCGAAAAGAAATCGCGCCGCGGCAAAATCTTCTACGGTTGCAGTAACTACTCGCAAAATCAGTGCACGTCGGCATACTGGTACTCACCGGTTATCTCCGGTGGTCCCTACGGCAAAAATACTTGTCCGCAGTGCAACAGCATCTTGCTCTACAAGACGTTGAAGCGCGGCGACCAGGTTCAATGCTCCAGCAAAGAATGCACATTCGCCGAATTGGCAACTGGTAAGGAAGTGCACGCGTAAGCGAGACTTCGATTTGAAACTTGAGCGGGCAGGCGTAAGTCTGCCCGTTCGTTGCTGGCTAAGCGATCAACTTGTCGTAGAATTGCTGCGCCAGAGGTTGACGTGAAGCTGCCTCTTTTCTAAGGGCTTCATCGTTGTTGGCAAGATGACTGGACCAGATTGCTCTGAGATTCGAGTCGAAGTCTTGCATGGCCTGGTCGGCGACATCCTGGGTTAATGCCTGGCTCATGTCGAGCTCTTCAGTGTGTCTTCTGAGGTTCATTGAAGTTTCCTCTTTTCACTTTCCTGGGGAGCTTCCAACTTTTTTTGAAAACTTCCATGGTTCGCATGTAGCATTTTTTTCGTCAACTGCTGTTGGCAACTGGCAAATCTAATGTTTCTTCCCTGCTGATTAACTTTGTTGGAACTGTCACCTAAAGGAGTAGATCACGCTATGCTTTCGTCCTATTCTTGTTTCCCTTATTAGTAATGAGCGACAAATAGCGACGATGTGAAGAGGAGTCAAAGTCGACTGATCTTCAGAAAGTCTTTACCTATGAGGCTTTCGAAATAGTCATCGGGTTGCGTTTAACCGCATACTCTGATGTTAGAATGTAATCACATTGGTTCTGGGAGAAGATAAACAGCCATGTTTGAACGGTTCACCGAAAAAGCGATCAAAGTAATCATGCTTGCGCAGGAAGAGGCGCGACGACTTGGTCACAATTTTGTGGGCACTGAGCAGATTCTTCTCGGGTTGATTGGCGAAGGTACTGGTATTGCCGCCAAAACACTCAAGTCGATGGGAGTCAACTTGAAAGATGCCCGAGTAGAGGTCGAGAAAATCATCGGACGCGGATCCGGTTTCGTGGCTGTGGAGATTCCATTCACGCCTAGAGCGAAACGAGTCCTCGAGCTGTCCTGGGATGAAGCCAGGCAGTTAGGACACAACTACATCGGAACGGAGCACCTCCTGTTGGGGCTGATTCGCGAAGGTGAGGGTGTGGCAGCCAGAGTGCTCGAAAACCTCGGTGTCGACCTGACTAAGGTGCGCAGCCACGTCATTCGTCTGCTCGGTGAGAGCGGCGCTTCGACATCAGGCGCGTCTACCTCGACAAGCACGGGTCGTAGTAAAACACCCACGCTGGACGAGTTTGGTTTAAACCTCACACAAGCCGCTCAGGAAAACCGTCTGGATCCTGTAGTCGGTCGTGAAAAAGAAATCGAACGTGTGATTCAAATCTTGGGTCGCCGTACGAAAAATAACCCTGTATTGATTGGAGAACCCGGCGTTGGTAAAACAGCAATCGCCGAAGGTTTGTCGATTCGCATTGCGAATGGCGATGTTCCGGACATCTTGTCTGAACGCAAAATCGTCATGCTCGACATTGGTCTCCTCGTCGCCGGTACGAAGTATCGCGGCGAATTCGAAGAGCGCTTGAAGAAGATCATGGATGAGATTCGCGCAGCCGGCAACGTTATGCTGGTAATCGACGAATTGCATACGTTGATCGGCGCCGGCGCCGCAGAAGGTGCCATCGATGCCGCGAACATTTTGAAGCCAGCCCTGGCTCGTGGAGAGTTGCAGTGCATCGGCGCCACCACCATGGATGAATACCGCAAACATATTGAGCGTGATGCCGCCCTGGAACGTCGTTTTCAACCGGTAATCATCGATCCGCCCAGTGTGGACGAAACGATTGAAATCCTTCGCGGTTTGCGTCCCAAGTATGAAGAGCACCACAGATTGCAAATCGGTGATGACGCGATCGAATCCGCTGCAAAACTGTCGGATCGTTATATAACAGATCGCTTCCTTCCGGACAAAGCAATCGACTTGGTTGACGAAGCGTCTTCGCGTGTACGTTTGAGAGCCAGCTCCCTTCCGCCGGAAGGTAAGGAAGTTGAGAAGGAATTGCGCAAAGTTCGCCGCGATAAAGAGATGGCAATTCGCAACCAGGAATTCGAGAAAGCAGCTTCTCTTCGTGAACAAGAGACCAAACTCTCGGAAAAAATTCGCGAAATCCAAACGGCCTGGAAAGCTAAGCAAGAGACCGAGAAGCCTTACGTTAACGCTGAGGAAGTTGCTCACGTAGTTAACGCCTGGACCGGTATCCCGCTACTCAAGCTGACCGAAGCAGAATCCGAGAAATTGCTCCACATGTCCGATGTTCTGCACCAGCGTGTCATCGGTCAAAACGAAGCCGTCGATGCTGTTTGCAAAGCAATCAGAAGAGCTCGTGTCGGTTTGAAAAACCCGGCGCGTCCAATCGGAAGCTTCATCTTCTCCGGTCCCACCGGGGTTGGTAAAACCGAACTTGCAAAGGCGCTTGCCGGCTACTTCTTCGGTTCAGAAGACAACTTGATTCGGATAGATATGTCTGAGTTTATGGAGCACCATACAACCTCCAAGTTGATTGGCTCTCCGCCCGGCTATGTCGGATATCAGGAAGGCGGTCAGTTGACGGAATCAGTTCGTCGCAAACCTTATTCCGTAATTCTTTTCGATGAAATTGAAAAAGCACACCCTGACGTATTCAACGTGCTTCTTCAGATTCTCGATGACGGACGTTTGTCGGACAGCAAAGGACGCACGGTCGACTTCAAGAACACAATCATTATCATGACCTCCAACGTCGGTGCTCAATTCATCGACAAGACCGCGATGACCCTGGGCTTCCAGGTTCAAAGCGCAGCTGAGGAGCATGAGAATCGCTACAAGATCATCAAAGATAAAGTCATGGACTCGATGAAGAAGACCTTCAGACCAGAGTTCTTGAACCGTATCGACGAGATCATTGTGTTCCAACAGCTCACCCGCGAAGAAATTCGCCGCATCGTCGACCTCATGTCGGCCGATCTGCAAAGCCGCATCAAGAGTCAGGGTATGGAGCTCGTTGTTACAGACGAGTGCAAAGACCTGATCGCCAAGGAAGGTTACAACCCGACTT
Source organism: Candidatus Obscuribacterales bacterium (assembly GCA_965228855.1). Taxonomy (GTDB): domain Bacteria; phylum Cyanobacteriota; class Vampirovibrionia; order Obscuribacterales; family Obscuribacteraceae; genus JADYXR01. The sequence continues at coordinate 819,969 of CBDDIJ010000002.1, forward strand.
ATGGTGCCAGACCGTTGCGTCGAGCTATTCAAAGAATGCTAGAAGACAATATGGCTGAGCAAGTCTTGATGGGCAAATTCAAGGAAGGCGACATCATCATCACGAAACTAGAGGGTGATACCGTTGTCTTCGAAAAGACGGGTAAGACCATTGAGAAACCCGCTGAGAACAAAGAGAACGGCGGCGACAAAGCGGACAAGGTAAAGAGTGAGAAGACTGCGAAGTCGAGCAAAAAATCCTCTGACGGCGACGCCGAGAAGAGTGAAGAAAGTTCGAATAACTAGAGGCTGTATGCCGCGAATGCGGCAAGGTTAATGACTCGAGGGTCAACAACTAGTTCGCAGTAAAATCGAAAGAATAAAAAGAGCGACTTCGGTCGCTCTTTTTTTTCTGTGAACGAAGTGCCAATCTCGAAGTTGGAACGCTATCGCACCTTCGGAAACGCTGATGTGCTGCGGTTGTTCCAGCGGTAACGCTTTCTTGGTTTAAATCTGAAAATTCGTCGGTTATTTTTGTTGGAGGAACATCCCCCATTCAGGGGACATCAAAATCATTTAGATGCGTGATGATTCTTGCCGGCGATTAGGGCAAACTATATGTAGAGGACGACCAAGGGGACTGTGATGAGCGATTTGTTTAACAACTGTGTGAGTAAGATCAAAAACCTTTTCTCAAAAGAGAGCGCCGAAGATGTTTGCGATGACCGAATCGAGTCGGCTCGAATAACATCAAACAGGCTCCAGGCGCTTCAGAGAATGCGCTCAAACTCCCCAACCACCCCGGACTACAAGCTTGAAGGCGCCAGTCAAACGACTTTTAGCAAGAACACGAAGCCTGAAAAACGCCTCACGAAGCTCGATGACGTAGAATTGGACTTCGGTATGAAGATCGGTCACTCGACCACTCTCCCATAAGTAATCAATCTGCAGTTTGTCCTCTTCATTCATTTAAACTACCTGTTTGAATTTGAGACGTTTATCGGCGTCGAGTTAATCCAGATGTATTTGCCTTGTGTTGATATCGTAATTGTTTCTCGTTGGTATCATTGTGGTGTCAACTATGGAATAGTACCAGAAAAGATAGTAGGTACCTGGGAAATTGAAAACGACAAAGTCACGCACCCCGAAAGGAGCGTAACCTCGTCGTTCCAACGCCTCGTGAGAGACTCGCTTGCGCTTCGCTTTTGGAGTCGTTAACGCTGACCTTTTACGCCAGGCATAGCTTGGCGCTGGGCAGTGGCTAACGGCTCCTAGACGACGTCATCCGTTCAGCTATTGGGATGACTAAAAACTTGAACCAGCTCAGTCCGGTTTGCGACGCGTGTACAGTTCCTCTTCCATCGCCTTGTAGCGCTTCAGAACCTCCTCGGTCCTGATCGACAGCTTGTTGGTGAGGAGACCGTTGTCGACGGATGCAGCCACCGGTACGATCGAGAACTGCTTGATCGTTTCCCAGCGCTCCAGGCTTTTGTTGGCCTTCTCCACGATCTCCGCGACGCGAGCGACGATCGCCGGGTGCGTTGCGAAGAACGCGGGCAGTCCGTCGCCGGGTAGAGCCACGGATTTGTCGGACATCAGTTTGCGAGCCTTGTCCTGGTTCACGAAGATGAGCGCGCCGATGAACGGCTTGCCATCACCGACCGGGACGACGTACTGGACGAGCTCATCGATGCCGTCGAAGGCGTTCTCGAGCTTCTCCGGAGCGACGTACTTGCCGCCGTCCGTCTTCAACAGGCGCTTCTTGCGACCCGTGATGTACAGATACTTGTCGGCGTCGAAGCGGCCGAGGTCGCCGGTGTTGAACCAGCCGTCGCTGAACGATGCCGCATTGGCGTCCGGCAGCTGCCAGTAGCCAGGCGTCACGCAGTCGCCCTTCAGCCAGATCACGCCGGCGCCGGATGTGTCACCGGGCTCCGGTACGATCTTCACGTCGATGCAGTCCACGACTCGTCCAACGGAACCCGGACGGTTGTTGTCGATGGTATTGACTGCGATACCACCGCAGGTTTCGGTCAGCCCGTAGCCCTGACGCAGGGTGAAGCCGGTCAGGTCGAAGAAGTTGACCACATCCGCAGCGATGGGCGCGCCGCCCGAGAGCATGACTCGAACCCGGCCGCCGAGTGCCGCGCGGATTTTGCTGAACACGAGTGCGTCAGCGATCTTGCGCTTGATACCGGGCTGATTCTGTTTGAACGCCCAGTCGATCAGCATTTTCTTCAGACCGGTCGCCGAGTGGATCTGCGCCTCAGCCTTGTCCTTGATCTTGCGCCACACGGCAGGAACGCCGAGCAGGACCGTCGGACGAATCTGCTTCACGACATCGGCCATCTCCTCGACCTTGCAGAAGGCAGAGGTGACACCACACCAGAGGCACAGCGAAGTGCCGTTGACGCGCTCGTAGACGTGGGCGAGCGGCAGGTACGACAGGTAGATGTCGTCCTTGTTGAAGGTGAAGCCGTGCCGGAGAAGCGCTTCGCAAGCGGAGGCGATGTTGTGGTGCGTGAGCACGACGCCCTTCGGCACGCCGGTCGAGCCGGACGTGTAGATGATGGTGGCGATGTCATCGCCGTCGATGCCGAGGAACGTGCTGGACGCCGGGGTGCCATGGAACTGTCGGCCGATGGCGGACAGCATATCCTGCGCGCGAAGGCTGGCTTCACGCTGCGTCGCGCCGGTGTGGTCGAGAGCATTCGCCGTCGCATCCGAGAAGGCGTGTGCAACAAGACCTTTGACGCCGCCGCACTTGGCGAGCTGATCGGGACCGTCGACGAAGATGGTCATGGCGCCGGAGTCGCGAACGATGTAGCTGACCTGATCGGTTGCCGAGTTCGGGTAAATCGGAACCGAAGTGCCGCCGAGAGATTGAATGGCGAGATCCATCCACACCCATTCCGGGCAGTTCCAGGCGAGAAGCGCGGCGCGAGAGCCCTTGGAGAACCCGCGGTCCTTCAGGTAGACCATGAGTTCAGCAACGATCAGACCACATTCCCGCCACGTCACCTTGCGGTGACTGGAAGCCTCGGGGATCCAGATAGGACCGCCTCCCGGATAACCCGCCGACATGAGATACAAGTCGCTACCGATCTTCGACTCGTTCTTGGCCAGGATCGCGGCCTTGTCGGGCGTGTTGAAAACATGCGACCAGAACTGTCGCACAAGAGTTTTATTACTCATATAAGCCTGTGCCTTTTCTGTAGCGGCTGCAGTCAGGCCGGCACGAACGGCTCTCAGTCGGGTCCGACAGAGGGCGATATGTGCCACCAGCAGCAGTGCTACTTGACTTTCTTGCGAAGCTGGAAGAAGGTGGACGACGAATTCAGTCGCTCCGCGCTCAAGCAATAGCCTCGATTAAAAGTGATCCGATAGATTTCGGCTGAAAGAAGTAGTGACGGTTTATAAAACAACAAAACGAAGCTAGCTTATTGAGCCTTCCAATCTCAAGAGCTAATAAGAGCTTGGTGAAGGGAGACTTTGAACAATGATAGATCTCAAGTAGATCACTTGATCGCTAGCTATCAACTCGTGGGAGAACTGGCGTAAGTAACTTGTGGTGGTTGTCATTGGCGCCGTGTGGTAAAAGTTGCGGCAGTCAAGGTTCTCAAGATGACGACCTTGCGCGAACCGTAATTACCGTTGTCATGAAGTGGTGTCACCTATGGTGTTACTCTTTTTACAGGTTCACCAAAAACGTTCTCTCGACTGTGTTTCAGAGATGGTGTCGCTGCCAGTATCACGCGCGCTGTTGGCGTTTCACAAATAGACAGAATGATTATTCGAAGTTTGTTTGTCAAGAGGTGGTTGATTGGGATATTTCGACACTTTGTGATCGGTAGTGGAGGTAAAACTTCTCTTGGCAGCTTGTCAAACTACTCACAGGTGTTTGTCGGGTGGTAGCTGCCAAGGGGTGCGTTGAAAGCCACTCTCGCTTAGCACAGCTTTACAAAATGCGTACAGACGATAGAGCTTTTTGACGATTTACTCGCTAAAGCTCAAGATTCTGTAAGTACTTGATATATGACTGCTCAGATTTTTAGCATCAGAGAGGCTTATTTCAATAACACCGTCTTCGGAAGTTCTGCGAAAACTTTTTTCTCCAACATTCCCCAATAGCTCAGCCATCCCGTATCTCCACTACTGAACGTTCAGTGGCCGGAGTAGCACAAGAGCCGCTAATGGAGCCATTGCCGGCTTCCATATCGGGCTGCAAAAGGAGCGTGTATCATGTCTAACAAGAATGTTTCTGCTGCTCCGACCACGCCTGAGCGCGAGTTCCATCTCGTATGCAGTAGCGGTGGTTCGCGAGCAATTCTCGGCAGTGCGGGAGTACTTCTCGCCTGCAATCAGGCCGGCATCAGCAAGTTCAAGTCCATCGGTGGTATCAGCGGCGGGTCCATTCCGACCGTTCTGTACTCCTCCGGCATGGATGCGAAGACTTGCCTGAGCACGGCTCTGGATATGGATTTTTCCAGCCTGCTCACTCGCCGCGCCAGTTTCTTCCGCATCCTGGTCGCGTACTTCATGCAGCGCCGCAACGAGAAGGTTCGGCCGGTCAATGGTGTCCTCACCTCTGAGAAACTCGGCGACTTCGTCGAAGGTTTCCTCAAGGATGGGGAGCTGTGGCCCAAGGGCTACTGGACGATGGCGATTGCTGAGGATGCGCAAATCGTGTTCTCGGAAAATGGCGTTTTCGAGATCCGCCCCGATGGTCACCTGCGGTTCATCTCGTGCGACCCGGGTCCTCTCGGTACTGCGGTCCGTGGCAGCTGCGCTGTTCCCGGCATCATCTCGGCTGTCGAATACAAGAACAAGGTTCTGTTCGACGGCGCGCTTGGTCCTGAGAGCCGCGTTCCCGCCGGCGTCCCCATGCGACTCTACGGCGCTCAGCCGCGCGATATCATCGCGTGCGACGTGGGCGACGAGAACAGCAAGCAGGCGCAGCGCGTCACCAAGCTCTGGAAGATGGTCTGCGGTGACGACTGCGTCCCCGCCGTCGAAGACCCGATCTACAACAAGTCCCATGGACTGACGTGGATCGAGCCGAAGATCACCTCCGTGCGGTCTCTGCAGTTCAACCTGACCCGTGACCAGAAGTGGGAAGCGGTGATGGCCGGCTTCGTGGCGTCCGTTCCGGAACTCGCTCTGTCGGGCATCCTGACCGGAGATCGCCTGGTCGGCGCTCAAGCGCTGGTCACGGAGTACGAGGCTGCTCTGCGGCAGACCGAGACCGGCAAGGTCGGTGATCTGACCAAGCTGGTCGAGAGCATGCTGTCGAAGAACGGCTTGCTGTGATGTTGAAGCTGGGCATCCGGTCGCGGCTAAGAGACTGATATCAGTCTCTCGGTCGTGACCGGTGCGTAGCTGTTAAGCTTTAAGTAAAGACTTAAGGAGCCCTCGTAGGGACTTCATAATCCCCTTCAGGAGTGCGTCATTTGATTCCAATCAACGTTCAGACATCCAGTTTCCGACACGGTGTCGGTGGATGTCCGGACGCTGTTTTCTAGCACTTCAGCATAGGACGATCACAATGAGTGACAAGAAGAACAAAGTGTTTCTCGTGAGCGGCAGCCGGACCCCGATCGGGTCGTTCGGCAAGAGCTTGCGTTCCGTTCCTGTGGACAAGCTGGCAAGCCACAGCATGACCCACGCCATTCGGCGTGCTGGTATCGACGCCGGTCGACTCGGCGGCGTCATTCTCGGTCATGGTTACCAGACCTCGTACACGCCCAATACGGCGCGTGTCGCGTCGCTGGATGCCAATCTCCCCGCTACCGTTCCTGGCGTGACCGTACAGCGCCAGTGCGGCTCCGGCATGGAAGCCATCAACATGGCAAGCGAGAAGATCATGCTTGGCAAGGCCGACCTGATGCTCGCTGGCGGTGCCGAGTCCATGTCGACGATCCCGTATCTGATTCCCGGCGACCTGCGCTGGAACGGCTGGATCGCCAAGTACGTCAAGATCGCGCGCCTCGGGCCGCGTCCGACGCCGTTCGTTCTGGCTGACAACGGGCTTGCCCCGCTGAAGCTGATCAACGACACCAAGACCGTCGCCATGGCCAAGACCGCTCAGCGTCTGGCCGAGACCTACGGCATCTCTCGCGAAGCCGCCGACGAGTACGCGCTGCGCTCGCAGCTGCTCGCCAACGAGGCAATCACGAGCGGACGTTTCGACCTCGAGATCGATCCGATTGCGGTCGGCTCCCGCGGTTTCTTCTCGCGTGATGAACACGCGCGCAAGACGAGCAAGGAAGCGCTCGCCAAGCTCGGTCCGGTGCTCGGCACTCGTCAGGTTACCGCGGGCAACAGCTCTGGTATCAATGACGGTGCGTGCATGGTCGTGCTGGCTTCCGAAAAGGCAGTCAACGAGCTCGGCTTGTCGCCGCTCGCCGTCCTGGTCGATCACGCCGTGGTTGGTGTGGACCCGGATCAGATGGGACTAGGTCCCGTCGCTGCCATCACCAAGCTGCTCGACGACAACGGCCTGACGCTCGCCGACATTGACCTCATCGAGCTCAATGAGGCTTTCGCCGCCCAGTATCTGGCGTGCGAGAAGCTGCTCGGACTGGACCGCAACAAGGTCAACGTCAACGGCGGCGCCATCGCGCTCGGTCACCCGATCGGCATGTCCGGCGCTCGCCTGCCCCTCACGCTCGCCTATGAGCTCAAGAAGCGCGGTCTGAAGCGTGGTATCGCTTCGCTGTGCATCGGCGGTGGCATGGGCATCGCTACCCTTATCGAGCTGCCCTAACGGAGTTTTCTAACGGTTTAACCAGAAACCAGAGGACACAATAACCATGTCAAAGGCCATCACTCTCAGTAAGCTCGGTAGCGGCATCGCCGTCATCACCATCGACCTTCCCGACAGCAAAATGAACCTGCTGTCGGGTTCGGTCATGACCGAGCTCAACGAAGCTTTGGACACCATCGAGCGCGACGGCTCGAAGGGCGTCATCATCGTCTCCGGCAAAGAAGGCAACTTCGGCGCCGGCGCCAACGTCGAGGAGATTCAGGCGCTCCAGAGCCAGCCTGCCATCAAGATCTACGAGGCGGCGAAGGACGGCAAACGGCTGTTCGCGCGTCTCGAGAAGCTCAACTCCATTGCGGCGATCAACGGCACGTGCCTGGGCGGCTTCACTGAGCTCACCCTGGGCTGCAAGTACCGCATCGCCACCTCCGATCCGAAGACCGAGATCGGTGTCCCCGAGGTGCTGCTCGGTTTCATCCCGGGCTGGGGCGGTACCGTGCGGCTGCCGCGGCTCATCGGAGCGCAGGCTGCGTTCAAGATGATTTCGACGGGCAAGGCCGAGTCGGGCTACAAAGCCTGGCGCCTGGGACTCGTCGATGAGATCGTCGCCAAGCACGAGCTCGTCGAGCGCGCCGCCGAGATTCTCCTGGGTTCCAAGCCCAAGCGCTATCAGCCGCGCTTCAAGGAAGGCATCGTCCGCAAGCTCACGGCTGTCGGTCTGGAAGGAAACAGCCTCGGCCGTTCGCTCTTCCGCAAGATGGCGTCGCAGGCTGTTTACGCCGCCACCAAGGGCAAGTACCCGGCTCCGGTCGAGGCGCTCAAGGTCGTCATGGTCGCGCTTTCCGGTGACCGTGAGAAGGCTTTCGAAGCCGAGTCGCAGGCGTTCGCCAAGCTCGCCACCAGCCAGGTGTCGAAGAACCTGGTCAGCATTTTCTTCGGGCAGTCCGTGTCGAAGAAGATGGAAGGCGTCGCTCCGAACATCGACGTGAAGTCGGTCGGCGTTCTCGGCGCAGGCGTCATGGGTGCCGGCATCGCGCAGGCGGCGGCTTACAAGGGCTACACGGTCGTCCTCAAGGACATCGACCAGGCTGCGCTCGACAAGGGCATGGAGACCATTCGCGGTCTCTTCAAGGCGCTCGTCGACCGCAAGAAGCTCAGCCAGACCGAGATGGACGTGATCATGTCCGCGGTCAAACCGACGCTCGACTACGCCGACCTCGCCGACTGCGACCTCGTCATCGAGGCGGTCGTCGAGAAGATGAACGTGAAGAAGATGGTGCGCGCCGAGTGCGAGAAGGCCATCAGCAAGCCGTTCATCTTCGCCACCAACACGTCGTCGCTGTCTGTCGGCGGCATGACCGAAGAGCTGCGCAAGGGCGAAGAGCTGGTCGCTCCCGCCTCGCGCCATCCGGAGATGACGGTGGGCATCCACTTCTTCAACCCGGTGCACAAGATGCAGCTCGTCGAGGTCGTGCGCGGCTCGACCACCAGCGAGGAAACGCTGGCTGCGGCCAAGGCTTTCGTCGCCAAGCTCGGCAAGTTCCCGGTCCTGACCAACGACGCCCCCGGCTTCGTGGTCAACCGCATCCTCACCCCGTACATGCGCGAAGCTATGGTGCTGGCCGAAGCCGGTGTTCCGATTCCGGACATCGAGAAGGCGGCGCTCAATTTCGGCATGCTCATGGGTCCCTTCACCCTGCTCGACGAAGTCGGTCTGGACATCGCCGGCCACGTCATCGAGACGCTTCACGGCGCCTTCGGTGATCGGCTGTCGCCCCCGCCGATTCTGTCGGTCGTGAAGGAGAAGAAGCTGCTCGGCCGCAAGGGTGGCAAGGGCATCTACCTCTACGACGAGAAGAACGACCGTCGCTTCGTCATGGAAGGCGGCCGCTTCTCGAAGAAGAAGAAGCGCTACCTGCTCAACCCGGAGATCACCGATGCCATCAAGGCGCCGGTGAATCGCAAGACCGAGGGCGAGATCCAGGATCGGCTCTTCCTTGCCATGGTCGCTGAAGCGGCGCTGGCGGTGCAGGAGAACGTGATCGAGGATCCGGCGCAGCTCGACTTCGCCATGATCTACGGAACCGGCTTCCCTCCGTTCATCGGTGGTCCGCTCGCCTACGCCGACGCGATGGGCACCTCTCTGGCTTACCAGAAGCTGCTCTATCTGTCGAAGGTCCACGGCGACAACTACAAGCCCTGCGACCTCCTCAAGGAGAAGGGCGCCACCGGCGAACCGTTCCGCAAGTAAGCTTCACTGTTTGAGATTGACAGAGTAGTTGGATAAACAATCTCCGGCTGGACGGAAGGTGACCACAAGTCACCTTCCTCCAGTTTGTCTAAACCTTCCCTACTAGATCGTATCGTGATACAAAGCTTTCAAGATGTTGTGAGAATTGCTACTAGATCGTATCGTGATGCAAAGCTTTCAAGACAGCCTCTCCGTAGCAGTTTCCAGATTTGTGCGTTTGTGGTTTGGTGTTTTTGGCAACGAGAGAGCGACGATTTATCCAAATTCCGTCAATGCCACGTAGACAGTTTGGTTGACCCTGGAGTCTGAAACCCCCGAAGTCTCTCTGTGCAGGGTTTTACTGAGACGGACTTTACGGAGAGCTGGATTAGACGGTGGGTGGCTGAGGGCGCCGTGCGTGAGCTTCGCATCATAAATTCTGCGTGACTGCACCGTTACGGCTTGCGCTAAGGAACTGGAAACGCCGTGCGGACGGCGATGTTACGGGGTTTTAAGTGTTTCATTTCGAAATGTATTGGTGATTACTAGCGAGGCCAACTGATAAACAGAGATGTCAACATTCTCGTCTCTGCCTCAGGAGTTCATCGTCACGCGTTCCTGAAACTCCCTCTCATTCGAAGCTTTTCGTGTCTCTTCATGGAGTCGCGTCATGGTTCGTCTGGCTGGAGAACGAGAACGGCCGCCTTTCCGCGGTCGTCGTTGAATCCACTCACGCATTGAACACAACCAAATCAGGAGTTCAAATGACCAAGAAGATCGTGGTTCTCGCTGCTGCGCTGGCGGCGGCTTTGTCGTTCGCCACCTCTCAGGCGGCGTTCGCTCAGGCTCAGGTTCAAACGCAAGCAGCGGCCCTGCCGGTCGTGACGCCGCAGACGGTCGATGCAGAGCTCGCCGGCGATAAGCCGGTTTTCATCATCCTGACCGGCGCGGACTGCAACGTCTGCACCGAGATTGCGAAGCTCGCAGCGAAGTACCCGCAGATGAAGTTCCTCCAGGGAAAGGCTAGCGACTTCGATTCTCCGGATGTCGTCCACGTCGGAATCCTCCCGCTCGCCATCGTCAGCGTCCCCGGCGTCGGCCCGACGTTCCAGCTGGAGAAGTTCGCCCCCGCCGACCTCGACAAGTTCATCGCGGAACGTGTGACTGTCGCGATGCGTCAGACTGCTGCTTCCAACAAGGTCTCAGCGGTGCGCGAGAACATCAAGACGACTTCGCAGCCGTTCAACGAAGACCTCGCGAAGCTGAACGCCGAGTACAAAGAGCTGTGGAAGCCCTACGCTGATCGCATCGATGCGGAGCGCCTCAAGGCCGCGAAGGCGACGGCACCGTTCGAAGCACAACTCACCGCTCTCTCGAAGAAGGCGAACGACGAACGCGATCCGCTCGTCGCCAAGCTTCGCGAAATCGAGGGTCGAGCCCGCGCTGCCGTGGAGGCGGATTCGGAGATCGTGGCGCACACGAAGACGATCGGCGACCTGCGCAAGTCCTTTGCCGATGCGGAAGCCGAACTTGAGCAGCTCAAGGAGAAGGGCGTCGACGGCAAAGATGCCGCCTTCAAGGCGGTGACCGACAGGATGAGTGCGCTCGACAAGTCATTCGGCGACACGATTGCGGCTGGTCGCGCTCGTACCGTCGAGGTCATGAAGCCGTTCGCGGAAGAGGCCAAGCCGGTTGCCGCGCAGCTCGAAGCCGTCGAAAAGAAGTTTGGTCCTCAGATCGCCGACCTCTATGCCAAGATCGAGCAGGCATCGAAGCCGTTCGCGGACGAAGCCAGCAAGATCTCTGCCGAAGGGAAGCTCATGCTCAAGCCGCACTTCGACGAGGTGGACACCGTCAAGGCCAACAAGAAGCGCGCGCTCAAGCCGCTGTTCGACGAGCTGAAGACAGCAATGGGCGAACTGGAGAAGGTTCTCGACGAGACCGCCGCGCCGGCGAAGTAATCGAGCAGCCCAAACATCAGTAGTGGAGCGGATGGCGAGAGATAATCTCGCCGTCCGTTTTCTTGGATCTTTTGCTACTAGATCGTATCGTGATGGTTTCGTTTAAAAAACCTGATAGCGCCAGTTGTTTCGTGGGACGTGATGTTTAGAGCGATGTTTTTGGCAACGAGAGAGCGACGATTTCTCGTGATTCCGTCATAGCCAGATAGACAGCCCAGAGCTATCGGAAAGACGTGTGTCTCTAGATGGTCTGTAGGGCATGTTCTAGAGGATTCGTCCTCACTGTGCGAGATAGTAGCGAGGTTTGGGCTTAGCCTCACTGGATAGTAGTGGGGTTTGGACTTAGTCTCACTGTGCAAGATGGTAGCGGGGGTTTACTGGGTAAGGGGAGACAGCAGGGATACGCGTCGCTCAAGCTCTTCGGCAGCCAGTCCCGCGAATGGAATTAGAAACTGATTCAGTTGTGCTCCGGACACATAGTACGGCGCCGTGCTGGTAAGGGGTAAACCCGCATCAGCTGCGGCTGATACGAATCCACGGTCCATAAGTCGTTGAGAGATTCGGATACACAAATGCAGACCGGCGCTCTGGCGTGGGACCTCGATTTCTGTTTTGAACAAAGTGAACAGCGCTCCAGTAAGAGCTTTCCGGCGTTTCTCGTAATGCGGTTTGGTTTTCTTCACGTGCAGAGCAAGTGCGCCTGTGCGCAGGAACTCAGCTAGTGCGTAGTGTTCGAGGATGGGAAACTGCCGTTCTGACAGGAATTTTACGCGTTCGAATACGGGCACCAGGGACGGTGGCACGACGGCGCAACCCGCTGTCGTCAAAGGGTAAAGAAGTTTCCAAAAGCTATACACGTAGATGACGCGCTCGTTATCATCCATTCCCTGCAGCGCCGGTAGTGGTGGATTGAGGTACGAAAAGTCGCTATCCCAGGCGTCTTCAATGATGTAGCTGTCGTTGCGCTTCGCCCAATCCAGCAGTTTTTTCCTTCGCTCCGGCGATAGAATTGTCCCTGTGGGATCGTGATAGGACGGCGTGACATAGGCTAATTTAGCCGCTTGCGACTCAAACTGATCCACCTGTATTCCGTCGATGTCGATATCGATGGGGACAAGTGTGGCGCCTCGATCGGACAGTGAGTCCCGCGCTCCGCCGTAGCCGGGATTCTCGACGATCACTCTATCTCCCGGGTCAATCAGCACTTTCGCGATGTATGTGAGCGCTTGCTGCGATCCCTGAAATACGATCACCTGTTCCGGCTGACAGTTCAAACCCTTAGTACGAGCCAGATATGACGCGATCTCGACTCGTAGTTTGTATTGACCGAGGGTCTCGGGCGCGGCGTCGAAGTGATGGGGAAGGAGCTGACGATACTGTTTCGTCAGAATCTCCTTCCACTGATTCATCGGGAGTTCATCGGACGGGGGAGCGCCGTAATTCAAGTCCTTGAGATTGCCGGCCAGACCGGTCGAAAGCGACATTTGCATGAGTTTTGCCGCGTCGCTGGAAATTCTCGGTGGTGCCGATTGCGCTGCGCTGCGCTTCTGCACGATGTCCTTCTGGAAATTTCTTTCGAATTGACCGCGCTTACTCACGAAAGTACTGCTGCCAGTTATCGATTCTAAGTAGCCCTGGGCGATCAGGTCTTCGTACGCTTTCACGACGGTACCACGGGCGATGCCGAGCGAATTGGCCAGCTCGCGCGTGGCAGGTAGTGGCGCACCGGCTGGCAGGGTGCCGGCAATAATCCGCTCCTTCAAAGCTTTGGAAAGCTGTATGAAAAGGGGTTCTTGATTGTCTTTATCGAGTGTGAGCGGGAATTCCATGGACAAATTCTAAATCAGAACACGAGGACTTTTTGTCCTCAAAAGCATACCAATCAAACCAATTCTGCGCATACCAATTTAGTTGCGCACTCCTTGTTTCTTGCGATCGCTGCAAAAGGTTTCTCATCAAAGACAAAGCTGTGGTTTTAAACAGCAGCGCCTTTGTAGACTTTGTTGTCAAACCTCTTGCTGCAATTTTTTAAACCCAAACGACTAACCATCGCTCTCGATCGTTGACGGCATTCGCTCGTGGAAGAAAAGATTCACCTTTTCAGACGAGTTGTACTCGACGGTCCTGACCATAGGAGAGTGTGATGTACAAACGCATTTTATTTTCATTCTCTGCCCTGCTCTTCGCCGCCACCGCTGGCGGTGCTGCTCTCGCCGCTGAAGTTCCAGTCGCGTCTCCCGAGGCAAAACCGCTCACCGCACCCGTCTCCTTCGAGCTGAAGTCGGACCCCGCGTCTCTTTCCGAAGCGGTTTCGCCGGACTCGTTAGTGCTTCAATCCACGAACCAGCAGGATTCGTCGCCGGAAGAACTCGTTCGTCGAGCGCTTCGTGATTACGACCGTTCTGTCAAGGACGACCCGTTCGGCATCAAGCCGAAGCCGGTTTATGGTCCGTCGCAGAGCGTCAGTGGAAGTCCGAACCTGAGTCAGAAGCCGCTTCGTTTCGACCGAAAGGACAGCTATTCCTATTCGGATCCCGGCGACTTCAATCCGTACGATTCCGATCGGCTTTCCAATGATGCTCGGCGTCAAATCTCAACGCAGCGGCAGCGAACTGCTGACCGCATCGCCGACATGATCTCTCCGGGTTTCGGTCGCGCTGAGTTCCAACTTGGTGAGAATCACGTTCGTGTCGATTACATCTACTCGCGGCGTTGCAAAACGCGGGGTGTGGGCGTCTGCTTTCAAATGACGTTCCGCTGAAAACAAGCTTGCGATGAGCGATTGCGACGACTATTCTGCATTGCAGAGGTTTGTTGTCGTCGTCTCATCGCAAGCTTCGGTCTCAGCTGTATGCCTACTAGATGGATTGGTAGAAATTCAAGGGCGGGAAGGGAGTCGTAGTGATGCTTTTGGAGGAAGGCGTCCCTTAGTTCGGGCGTGAAAAAGCGAGTTTGGCTATCTGGCTATGACGGAATTCGAAAATTCCGGCGCTCTCTCGTAGCCAGACGCCAGGCAGCTGAGTTGCGAAGTTATTTTTGAAACGGTTGTCGAGGCTTGGCTAGTCAAGTGTTGAGGCTCGTTCGGACTATGTCAGAGCTGTGCGAGGCTCTGCTGTTTTCTCAGTGACCCCAGACAGTCGGGATTAGCCGTCAAGCCAGCTGATGAGGCGTCTTATTTCTTTTAAAGAACGACAGTTTCGGAGAAGTAAAGAGAGAACCAAGATAAGAGCTCTTTGTAGCCTCATACAGACATACTTCTTCTTCCGTTTCGTAGATCTAGATCAACAGCCACAGTCAGAGCTCGCTCTCGTTTAACTCTCTACCACCAGGAGCCACTGGTGCGTCTCTCATCGCCCTGTCGCTGCGAGGCGCAGGTGAAAGGACGAGTACTATGTCATCGGTACTAGTTTTGAACAGTTCTTCCGAGCCGTTGCACGTATGCGACTGGCGAAGAGCTGTCTCGCTGATTTGCAAAGGCAGAGCCCAGGTTGTAGAGCACAGCGACAGGCGCTTGCTGGCAGATGATTTCCCCTTACCGGTCGTCATCCGCCTGCATTCGCAGGTTTTTGTGCCTTACGCACCTCTCTCGGCCAGTCGCGGCAACATCCTCGCGCGCGACAAACACACCTGTCAGTATTGCGCCACCAAACGCGGCGAGATGACGCTCGACCACGTTGTTCCTCGCTCGCGTGGCGGTGGTTCAACCTGGGAGAATCTCGTTACCGCCTGCCAGAAGTGCAATGCACGCAAGGGAGACCGCAGCCTGAGCGAATCTGGCATGAAGTTGCTTTCCACGCCGGCGCGTCCTCGCGACCGGATGTCATTCCTGATCATGAAACACCGGTCGCAAAACCCGGCGTTCGAGAGCTGGTCGCGTTACCTCAAGGTTTCGTGATTCTCCTCGAAGAATAAACAGAAAGAGAAATCGCATGAGCACAGAATCGAACCACGGAACGGCCAATCCGCTCCGCGAACTCTACGCCCCGCGTCAGCCGTTCAACTCCGGCATGCTGCGCGTCTCCGAGCTCCACGAGATTTATTTCGAGGAAAGCGGCAATCCCAACGGAAAGCCGGTGGTCTTCGTCCATGGTGGTCCCGGTGGTGGCACTGACCCGAGTCAACGGGGCTTCTTCAACCCCGACATTTACCGCATCGTGCTATTCGACCAGCGCGGCTGCGGCAAGAGCCTGCCTTATGCGTCACTCGTCGACAACACGACCTGGGACCTGGTCGAGGATATGGAGAAGCTGCGCAAGCATCTCGGTATCGCTCGCTGGCAGGTCTTCGGCGGCTCGTGGGGCAGCACACTGGCGCTCGCGTATGCGGAAACGCATCCGGAGTTCGTCACCGAGCTCGTTCTGCGGGGCATCTTCCTGGTCCGCAAGCAGGAGATCGACTGGTTCTACCAGCGCGGCGCCAGCGCCATATACCCGGACGCCTGGGAGCATTATCTGAAGGCTATCCCGGCGTCGGAGCACGGCGACCTCGTCTCGGCTTATCACAAGCGCCTGACGTCCGACGACCCGGCTGTGCGTCTCGCTGCTGCGAAGGCATGGAGCATCTGGGAAGGCAGCACCAGCAAGCTCTACACCGATCCGAAGTTCCTCTCACGCTACGCCGCCGACGATTTCGCCGTCGCGTTCGCCCGCATCGAATGCCACTACTTCGTCAACAAGGGCTTCATGCGCGAAGGTCAGCTGCTCGAAGACGTGCACAAGATCAGGCACATTCCGACCGTGATCGTCCAGGGACGCTATGACGTCGTCTGTCCGATCGAGTCGGCATGGGCGTTGCACCGCGCGTTCCCCGAAGCCCAGCTGGTGGTCGTCAACGACGCCGGTCACTCCGCCAAAGAGCCCGGCAATGCCTCGGCTTTGATCGAAGCGACCGACAGATTCGGTGCCAATTTCAATCCCGAGGCTGAAACCGTTGCCGCGGCGCCGGCAGTCGCCGGCACCGCTGGCGATACCACGCAGCGTTGTGTTTTCCTCGATCGCGATGGCGTCATTAACGTCGGCATCAACGTCACGCAAGCGTCTGACTTCCAACTCATCCCAGGCTCAAAGGACGCGATTGCGAAACTGAAGCAAGCCGGCTTCAAAGTAGTGGTCGCGACCAACCAGGGCGGTCTTGGAGAAAACCTTGACGGGTCGATTCGCTGGAAGGCCCACCCACTTTCGCGCAAGGCGCTCGGCGAGATTCACGCGCGCATGCTCGAGCTTCTCGGCGAGGAAGCCAAGCCGGATGCCATCAAGGTCTGTCCGCACTCCAAATCGGTGGACTGTCCGTGCCGCAAACCGGCTCCCGGTATGCTCACCGATGCCGCCGGAGAACTGAACATCGACCTGAAGCGTTCCTTCATGGTCGGCGACCGCGACACGGATGTGGCGACTGGTATCGCAGCTGGTGCGACCGGTATCCTGGTTCTCAGCGGACCCGACGGCGACAAGGCGAAGGACAAGGATCGGGTTCCCGACGGAACACCGGTCTTCCCGTCGCTCAAGGAAGCCGCCGACTGGATTCTGCTGCAGAACTAAGTTGGAAACGCTGGAGAAGTTGGCCCAAAGCCAACTTCTTCAGTTTTCTGAAATTCGCTACTATATAAGACAGGACAGGCAAAGCCTGCGATGGCCGACAACGTCAGGATCGCAGGCCCTGGAACGGCAAATCTCCTCTCGTTGTCTATCGCTCGATGACGATTTTCAGTAAATCCGGCATCGAGCGATAGACAAAAGGGCCTGGCTCTGAACGGAAAACTTCAGACAGCGTCTCTGGTAGGCACTTTCGAGAATTTTCTTATCTTATCCTGTATAGTAGTAAAATCGCTTGTCCTGTCGAGTCGATTAGCGAGGATCGGGGGCGGGTTAGCCGATTTCGATCAGTTCCGTTTCCGAATAAAAATATTGTTTCGGGGAGATTGGATGCGGCGAGGATTTGAACATCTCTTGCACGAACGTTCTCATCTTAACGAGGTCTTCTTGCGAATCTTCGCCGCAAATTACCAGGATGTCCCTTGCGGGCACCGAGATTATCGGGCTGCCCTTGACCATGTCGGTCATGTTTCTCATGAACTTTCGGTTCAGCAGTAGTCCCGATTCGAAATCGCGTCCTGAAGCCAGAACCCAGAGAGTCGGTCCGCCCTTTAGAGATATTTCGCCACCCAAAAGGTCTTTCAAGTTTTGAACGGCTTTCTCGCGCAAGTCGCTGTCATCGAGGGGAACGCTTGAGCGACCTTCCGGAGACAAATAGCCGACGGCGGCTCGCGAGTTTATACCATAAACCATTGAAAGGTCCGCACCAAGCGATTCTCGAACAAGTTTTTGCCCGATCTTCTCCTCTATCTGGTCAACTTCTTCAGTTCTTCGAATCAACGGGATCAAGTTGTTTTCTACGTCTTGCGAGGACAGGGAAGTTAGTTTGGTTGAATCGCGCATTGTTGTAATTTGCGGTTCGATGAACGCGAGTCGCTTGCCAGGCTGATCTTTGCAAGCTTTCCAAACATTTTCCAGGTTTAACTGCGCTGTAAGCGTTTCGCCGGACTGCGATGGGATTTGAGCCTCGATGCGGAGCGCGCTAACCACGTTCGCCAGTGCGCCCGCGACTGATGACTGAATCAGGTTTGCGTAGATGTTCGTGAAAGTCTCATCGTCCAGATCGGACGATTCGAGCTTATCGAAATCAGGTTCCAGATTCATTTTCGTCCTCGATAGTGGCCTACGGTTGATAGAGTTGTTGATCTTCCGGAATATTCAACGCACGCCAGGTTCCGGTAATGACTGGAACTCCTGGTCCGTGAATGCGGTCGGCTTCTTGCGCTCTGCCTGTGCTTCTGAGCAAGTTTGCCAGACTGCGTCCTAAACCTTTTGTTTCCGGATGATCGGGTCCGAGCGTCTTTTGTCTGATGCTGAGCGCTTGTCTGTAAAGCGGTTCTGCATCTTTGAATCGAACCTGGATATGATATAGAGTTCCAAGGTTGTGCAGAGCAGTCGCATAATCCGGATGCTCGGTCCCAAAGATTTTGGCGTAAATTTCCACGCATTTTTTTGTGAGCGGTTCTGCTTCATTGAAACGGTTGAGCTGGTAGTAGAGCCGAGCCAGATTGTTCAGCGAACGAGCAACTACGATGTGTTGGGCGCCCAGGTGTTTGACTTTGATGTCGATAGCTCGCCTGTAAAATTGCTCCGCTGCGTCGTGACGCTCTTGCGCGCAAAGCGAATCTGCGAAGCTGTCCAATGCGTATGCCAGTCGCCTGGGATCTTCGTTGGCAAACGGTTCGAAATAGCGAACGGTCGCTGCCCAGATCGCTTCGGCATCGGAGAGACGACGTTCATTGTCCGCTATCTCTGCCATTCTTCGTAGGTTTTCCCAGCGGGCAACGGCCAGCCCAAGCGGCTCACGAACTGGTTTCACTGGTGGTGGCAGTGGAATTGGCGGCGAAACGTTCTCGCTCGTTCCGCGCTGTTCCCCGCGCCGTCCAGGAGGCGGTGGCGGTGGAGGAGGGGGAGGAGGAGGTGGTGGTGGCGGCGGAGGCGCAGGCTCCTCGGCTTTCGTCTTGGCCCAGTTCTTTGCGGTTATCAAAACTTCGCCGGATTTTAGTTTTTCAGCGTCTTCCACGCGCCCGCAAGCCCGAAGCAAATTTGAATAGTTGCCTAGCAGTTTCGCTATATCCGGATGATCCTTGCCGAGCCGGCGCGTTTTTATGTCTAAAGCCTGCTGGTAGAACTCTTCGGCTTCCGGATATTTTTCTTGAACATGCAAAAGCATAGCCAGGTTGGTCGCTATCACTCCGACGTCGTACTGGTCTTCGCCGAAAATTTCGGAATAAATCGCATGAAGCTGCCGGCAACAGTTCGTCGCGTCTGCGAAGCGACCCAGGTGCCAGTAAACTTCGGAAAGTCCCTCGAGAGTGAGCGCCGTACGCCGGTCCGTGCGGTCAAAACGCTCAGCTTCTTTGAGTGCCTCCTTCCAGGCAAGCTCGGCGTCTTGCAGCCGTTTTTGTTGCTGTGCTTCTTCCGCCTTGGATCTTAATGCGTCCCAAATCTCAGACACGTTTACGCCCCTTCAACTCTCTCAAGCACATTATGACAGGGGTTGCGTGTCGTTTGAAAAGGTTTCGCGTTTGAATTGGCGAAGTCAAGCGCCGTCGCCGCTCTGGGGTTGATATGATTCTGAAATCAATTGAGGTCTAGTAAATGGCGACAGAAACCGCAGTACCAGTCACAGCAGAAAACTTTCACAAGCTTCCGCGCGGCTCACAACTTCTCATTGCGTACGCATTGTTTAACGACATGTGGAACATCCAACTGTTGAGAACCGACCGCGACATACTCGCTCTGGTTAATTCCGGTTGGCTTGTGGCGAAGCCAAGTAGCGCGCACGGATTTGTCAACGGCCTCTTCGAAGACGCTACCTGGGCGGCCTTTGAAACGTTCGAAGATAAGATCCTTGGCAGCGTTACCGATGTTGAGATGGAGCGCTTTGTCGCTAGAAAAGGCAAAGAGTATCCCTGGCTTTGGTAAACTTCTGGAGCGAAACCAATTGCGCTCACCGGTCTGTGGTATCGCTGGTGGTGCGCCATTGTCAGGTGGAAAGGCGATATTTGTTTTCACTTGAAACAGTTAATTTAAATTCGACTGCTTTTCCGATATATTGTTGAGATACACGACATTGATTTTGAAGTGGAGTTTGGTTCGAATGACGCCCATCAGTAGCGCCGACAAAGTATGGTTCCTCCTCGGACTCGTTTTCCTGGTCTGGGTTTTGGCTGCCAGCGCGCACCACTTCGCCCAATAGGCGATCTTTCAAGTTTAGATTTCCAAGCCGCTTGATTGGCGGCTTTTCGTTTGGATTGAAGATACTATATGATGTCACTGGTTTTGGTTGAAAACGAAATCACCCAGCCGGGGCGGGGTGATTCCGTCTCTCCTCAGACGGGCTACTGCTGTTTCGTAATTGGAATGGCCTGAGACGCGGCGATTAAGCCGGCCATGGGCACGTTCAATATCAACAAAACCGGATAGAGTTCACGAACCGCAGTCCAGCCGATTGTCAGCGTTATGAAGAAACCGATTAGAAGTAACATCACGACGTAGGCGGGCAGGAAATAAAACGCGAACCAGTGAGTCAGTGCGCTCAGCGCTTTGAGCATGGTCTCCTCCTGTTGAGACAGAAGCGGTGCCGACGCGCGCCGGCACCGCTCTGTGGTCAAAGTGGGCTTGTGGGGTGGATTAAACAGTCACGCCTTAAGAAGCAAAACCGTCCGGCGCTGCAGTGGTTAACCGGCGGGCAAGCTGGAAATCTTGAGCGGTTCCGGTTGCACCATGATTCCGCGCTTGAGCGGCGAATCGGTGTTCAGGCTGTCGCCATGCGAGTCCGTTGGAGCGGGCGTCGGCATGGTTGCCGTCTTGTGTTTCGGTTTGGCGGCATGGTAAGCGCCGATCACGGCGAAGGCGAACAGGGCGCAGGCGAGCCATCGCGACATACTCATAGAAGTCCTTGGGTTGGGGTAGTTGTATCAGGTGTCACCGCACTTGATACCGTCGTTTTGTTTCCGCGCATTCTCGGAACAACGACCAGAGCCGCTTGATACTGCCGACGCTCGGTCGACAGTTTATCTTGTTGGTGAAGTTCAGTTGATGGTTCTAGCGGTTTGGTCCAGGCGTTGATTGACGAGAATGTGCCTAAAGTTATCGATTTAACTGAAGTCGATCAACGAATGTTGAACAAGTAAGAAGCGCAATCAGTTTCACTCAAAACTGCGTAGAATGGCTTGTAATGTAGAACTACAGGGACGTGCGGAACTTCTGGTATGAAAACTTTGCCTTGCGTGCGCTTATGAATTGATATTGCAAGGTGGCGTTTGTCCGCGGACTTCAGAGGTATCGGTTGTGTCGGGACTGTCTCGTTTTGGTCCGAATGCACCAGGGTATACTATCTGATGTCGTGAATGAGAGTGTAAGTTGGAATGCGCAGAAGGTTTATCACCAACCGCGCATTCCGAACCCCTCAACGAGCCGCTTGACACTCTTGCCTTGCGACCGTTTCAGTGATCACTTGTCCTTGTCGTTCGCCTCCGATTCATCGCTCACGCCGCGCAGGAGCGGCAAGAGGAAGATGCATGCGGCGGTGAAAGCGGCCGACACAAAAATCAGCGGTGTCAGCGTGTTGGCGAAAACACTCACGTACAGCTTCGCGCCGACGATTGCGCTAACCTGAGTGGACGCGTTGTACACCGACATGAGCGCTGCGAACGTGAAGCCTTCCGACTCCTCCGGGCAGGCCCGAGCGGCGACCGTAAGCACCGTCAGAACAGCAATCATACCTGTCACGCCGAAGACCAGGTTGAGCGCGATAGCAATCGCCTGGGCGTGAGGCGTGGGCGCAATCAGCGACAGGTACGCGAGCGTACCGATCACGCCGGTGACGACACAGAAGATGAGCTGGAACTTGAAGGTCTTCTTTGCGAAGTACTTGCCATACACGAGCGAGCCGATGACGGACCCGACCGCGCTAACCGCACCGAGTTGACCGATGAAGTCCTGCGAGAACTTCAGCGTGTCGACCATGTGGTAATAGAACGGGGTTCCGAAGCTCGGGCTGAACTGGAACAGCGCGATGAACGCGGCGACCAGCCACAACGTCTTCGTGCGAAGCGCAAACAACGCAACGAGGAACGGCAGCGCCCAGATCGCGGTTTGTCCGAGGTAGACGAAACCGGCAATCATGCCTGCCGCGCCAAGCACCAGATACAGTGGCTTGACGCGCGACAGCGGCTTCACGAAAGTCTGTTTCAGACCCGCGAAATTCGCAGTCGCCTTTTCTTCTTTGATAATGAACCAGCTGGCCACCATGACTGACAGCGGCGCCAGGAAGGTAATCATCGCCGAGATTGAAAGCGCCTTTGTCGGCGTGAAGGTGCTGCAGAGGTAGCCGCCCATCAGCGATGTTGCGATGGCGGCCACGTAGAACCAGAACCACTGTACGCTCTGGAAGCGTCCGGTGGCGTTGAGAGCCTTGCCCTTTTCGACCATGAGCGCGTCGACGATGACGTCCGACGCGGCTGTGCCGAACGCCGTGAGCATCATCGCGGTAACGATCATGGCAGGTGCCGTCAGCCCGGAGAGCCAGAGGAAGCCGAGGGCGGCGAGACCATTCATAGCCATCAGCCAGGTCTTGCGGCGGTAGCCCAGCAGCGGGACGTAGTCGCTGAGCAAGCCGTAGAGCGGTTTGATGATCCAGGGGAAGGTAAGAATCGACAGATATTCAGTGACCTGTGCGGGGTCGAGACCAAGCGCTTCTTTGAAGAAGAACTGCATCGGCTGGCTAACCAGACCGCTTGCCTGTCCGAGCCCCTGCATGAAATACACAAGTCCAAAGTAAACAAGCATCAGGCCGATGCCGCGGCCTTTCTCATTGTTGGGCGAGCCCATGGTTGATACCTTTCCGAACCGCGCAGCAGCGAAGGCTTCGTTCCTGCAGTGGGTCGGCTCTGCCGACAGCAAAACGCGAACTGACGATGCCGGAAAGGACGCTCGTCAGTTCATTGCAGGTACGAGAAGACTTCGCTTTGATGGGCGCGGGTTAACGTTGCGAATGTGACACAAACGTCAGTGCCACTGTGATTGCGCGAACATCGCACAAAGACCTCCAGACGAAAGGAGGGCGCAGTGTGATACCACATCCGGTGACATCACGCTTCGCCTGATTGATGAGTCTGGGTCCGTTAGACTCACCGGCGGTTCTCCTGATGACGAGTTTCGGCGTCCTGCTTACTTCTTCGTCACGGTGGCTGCCAACGTCTTCGAGCCGAACATCAGCTTGTAGACGGGGCACTTCTCCGCTGTGCGCTTGATGGCATCGAGGTCCGCTTGCGACAGGTTGCCCTTCACCTCGATATCCTCGGTTACCACAGGGTCAGCTGCGGTGCCGTTCGGATAGGTGACGCCAACCTTGACGATAAGCTCCTGGATGTCCCAGTTGCGACGCGGAGCGACAATCAGAATGGTTTGAACGGTGCAGGCTCCAAGTCCGGCGAGAAACAGATCCTTGGGATTCGGTCCACCATCGGCACCGCCTGCGGAGACGGGCTGATCGCTGATGAACGTGTGAGTCCCGGAATTGCACTCGACTTGAAACTTCTGACCGGTAACCTGTTTTACGGTGACCTGCGCCATGGTTTGATTCCCATGTTAGTTGTTTCGAACTGCGCTGGAAGAACATGCTCCCTCTACAACCGTGCCCGATCAGACCACTCCAGTGAGCGGACTGAATCAAGCTTCTTGCGGAGGCGCTTGATGTTTGGAGCTATTAAGTTTTCTCCGGGTCAATTGCGGTGGGGCATGGATTGGAATTCAATCCTAGCTAAGTAACATCCGTGAAAGCTCTTTGATTTCTGTTAATAGAACAGTTCTAAAAAGCAGTCATGAGTTCCGGATCTAGTTTGGATCGAGGTTTGCGACGGTTTAACCTTGAGCAGAAACAATTAGCGCAAGTTGCAATAGTGTCGCGATTGCCAACAGATCTCTTATCTTCTTCCGGACATTGCCTTCCGCTGACCACCAGTAGTGAGCTCGTCTTCAGAGCTTTCACCAGGTTTCGGCGGAGGCAGGAATTTGTTTTTGTGTCTCCAAATGAGAATCGCTGCGACCGGTGTTCCAATCGCGACCAGACCAGCTGCCACGAAGATCGAAGTCAGGACCATGCTCAATAGGTCTCGAAGAGCGGCGATGTCTCCTGACAGCCCGGAGAGCTGCTTTTCCAAATTGGTGATTGGTTTTTCCATGTTCGATAGCGGCTTGCGTATGCTGCTTATGTCGTCATGAACACCAGTCACTTGCGCGTCTAGGTCGTGAATCGGTTCTGCCATTGAGATCAACGGCTCTTTCAATTCCATGATCGGCTCTCGAATTCGGTCAATATCTGAGCGCACCCGTGATATGTCGGGTCGCATTCGCTTCAGCTCCGTGTAGGTCCCTTTGATTGACGACTGTACCGAGTTCATTTGATCTGAAACAGTTGCAATGCGATTCTCCACACCTTTCATGTGCCCTACTGTTTCACCGAGTCGTTCTTCGACGCCCTTCATGTGACCGACGGTTTCGTCAAGGCGATTCGAAAT
Source organism: Candidatus Obscuribacterales bacterium (assembly GCA_965228855.1). GTDB lineage: Bacteria > Cyanobacteriota > Vampirovibrionia > Obscuribacterales > Obscuribacteraceae > JADYXR01. The sequence continues at coordinate 844,018 of CBDDIJ010000002.1, forward strand.
TCCGCCCATCTCGCCTCGAACATCACGCATGTCGTGTTGAACGCCCTTGAGTTGCCCGCCCATTTTGTCGACGCGATTCTGGAGATTCAACATCGCCGGTTGCAGCGCTGCAATCGGCCCTGTAAGTTTCATCATCTGTTGCTGCAAGCGCACAGTTTGCTCTTGCAGTTTAATCACAGGTGAAAAAATCCAGCGGATTGGATTCAGTGAAAAACCTTTCTTCTTGGCGGGCTTCTCCTTGAGATCGGCGGTGGAAACTTCCACTCCTGGAACCGTGTTTAGAGCCTCAGCTTGTTCCTTCGCGAACTTGTTGGCGTCTTTCACCTGAATTTGGTCGAGCTTTGCTTCTGTTTCAGTCACCTTTTTGTCGTCCAGTTCGACTGCGGGGGCAGTGGTCGAAACGCTACCCTCGTGCGGCTCGGCGGCCATCGCCAGGCATGGCAAAGTCAACGCCGTAAACGACGCCGCGTAAGTGGCTACGATGATTCTCTTGAAAGTCTGCATAAAGTCACCCCCGGTAAGCATGTTTGCGGGACGGGCAACTTCGCCGATGGTTCCCTTGAGCAAAAAAACCACTACTAGACCAGACAGCAAAAAAAAACTACTACTAGACTAGATAGTCTTTATTGAATGCCGTCAAATGAGACGCGGCAAGGCATTTCGGCTTTGCTTCACTAGCAGTTTCACAAAGACAACTCGTTTTGGCTATCCTGGTATGACGCATTTGGCTAAATCCGGCATTCCAGGATAGACAAAGAGACTTTTGTCTCGACTACAACGGGACGTTAAGGACTGAAACGCCCTATCTCCACAGCGTTGCGCGGTTTTGACTGAGCATGACGGCATATAGTAGAAAAACACGAAAGCGCACAATCCCGGGGGGTGAGTCCGGAATTGTGGCTTCCGCCTAGCGGCAGTATCAGGCGGTTTTCTTCGCCAAACGGAGCCGCTGCTCGATTGCGTCGTTGATGATGCGCAGCACCGTCACGCGGCTGAAGCGCTTGCAGTTGCTGGGAATGACGTGCCACGGCGCCGTCTTGGTGCCGGTCAGGTGGAACATCTTGTTGGCGTACTTGGTGTACTCGTCCCAGTGCTTGCGAGCGGTTTCGTCGGCTTCGGTGTACTTCCAGCCCTTGCTCTCGCGCCGTTCCTTGAAGCGCTCTTCCTGCACTTCCGGCGTGATTTCCAGCCAGATCTTCACCGGAATGGTCCCGCTTTGCGAGATCAGCCATTCCATCGTGTTGATGTGACCGTAAGCCGCCTGGACGTGCTCCTTGGAAGCGAGCCCCATGACCGGGACGACGAGGAGTTCTTCGTTCCAGCCGCGGTCGAAGATGCGGACCTGTCCGAATCCGGGCATGCGGTCACGCTCGAAGAAGCGGAGCAAGTACGGCTGGCTGCGCTCCTCGTCATTGGGCGGACCGACGGGAACGACGGCGAGCGTCTTCATGTCGAAGTCGACGCCGGTGATGATGCGCTTCGTGGCGCCAGACTTGCCGGCGGCGTCGCGACCCTGGAATGTGACGACGAGAGAAAGTTTGGGCTCCTGGAGCTGGCGAACCAGGTCGTTGAGCCGTTCTTCTTCCTTGGCCAGGGCCTTCTCGTAGGTTTTCTTGTCGAGCGCGCGACCGTGGTCGAGCAACGACAAGTAGTCCGGCACGTCGCCCGGCTTGGAGTAAGGCGCAGTCGGGTTCTTGTTCGCGTGAGCGACCTGAACGATACCGCGCTCGTTGAGCCTGGCGTTGACACCAGGCGGGAGTTTCGAACGTGACATGGGTTTCCCTTTTGGTCTTGAGTTACACAGCGATAGAGGGCTCTCGGTTGGAAACCGAGAACCCTCATCGCCGGCGGACCTTACGGCTGGCCGAACCAGTCGAAGGCGTAGAACCGGAGTCGCATGAAATCCGAAACAGCAGCCGTGCCGTCGACCTTGGTCTTGGCGACAGAGTTCCCCGCGGCGTCGAACTCCTCCACGGAAAGCGCGACTGGCGTGCCGACATCGTTTCGCACGATGACGACGACGTACAGCAGACGCTTCAGTCCCGTGTAGTGTTCGGCACGCACCACGCTGCCGGTCGAGCTGACGCGGTAGATGGAGCGACCCGTGAAGATGTTGCCTCTGCCTTCAAAACGGTCAATCTGCACGGCGCCGTCGCGGTAGTAGCTCATGACCAGCTGGAAGGTCATGTACTGACTCGAATCATACTCCTGGTACACGACCAGGCGACGATCCGCGTCGTAGCCGGACACCTTGGCCCACTGGAAGCCGCTCCCATAGGTCACTTCCCACCGCGCCACTTGAACGCGCACGGCGTTGTGGACGAAGCGGAACGCGAACCCCGGGACCTCGGTGAATTCCTGCTTCACGCCCGGCTCGACGGCTGGCGGTTCGGCAGGCGGATTGAACGGACCCGGATCGACCACCACCGGAGGCGGCGGGTCGACGGGCTTGGTCGGCGGCTCGACCGGTTGGCAGCCCGCGCAAGGCGGGATGTTGTTGATCACCGTCACCGACCCGCCGCCGTTGTTCGTGTTGTGATTGTGGTCGTGCCACATCCACAGCATGATGCAGGCGAACAGGAAGGCGAGGAACCCGAGGAAGCCGAACAGCATCCAGCGGTTGTTGTCCCGCTGTTTCTTGCTGGTGTCCCCATCCGCCGGCGGAGGCGGCGGAGATGGCGGGTTGGGCTCATCCGGTTTTCCCGGCTTGTTGCGAGCGCTCATCTTGACCTCCACGTCGAATTGGCGAGCGAGCTTTTCGCCGCCGGTGTCCGAGGAACGGTCCACCGTCAGCGACAGATGCGCACTCGCCTCCTGGTGTTGGGTGCCAGCCACATCACCGAGCTGCGCAAGAGCCTCTTCGGTGCCGACGCCCGCCGCATGCCGGAGGTACTCGCGGTACCGGGCATTGGCGTCGTCTTTGCCGGGCTCTGCGGGCTTGTCGTCTTCCGACTTGCCATCGCCGTCGCCCTCAGCCGGTTCGCCGGTCGTGTCACCGCTGGGCGGTTCCACGGGCTCGCCAGCAGGCGGAACGGTGGCACCATCGGCTTCGCTGCTCGCTTCGGCTTCGGTGGGTGCCGGAGCGCTGGCAGCGTGCTTCTCGGCTCGTTCGATGACGGGACCGTGAAGTTCCGCGACCTTGGCAGCGGTCGTCTCGATGTCGAAGGAGTTGTCGATGAGGACGTCGGACAGCTTCGCCTTCTCCGTCTGCGACATTTGCAGTGAGATGAGGCGAGCCGCTTCGGTCTCGTCCACGTTGTCGCGCGCCTTGAGTCGCTCCATGCGGATGTTCTCGTTGGCGACGACGCACCAGACTTCGTCGAAGTACGCCTTCATCCCGGCTTCGTGGAGAAGTGGGACGAGCATGAAAACGATTTTCTTGCCTTCGCCGCTGTACTGGGCAACGTAGGCTTCGAGGCGCTCGTTGATGCGCGGAAACATGATGGCCTCGAGGCAGGCTTTGGCCTCGTCGGAATCGAACGCGCGAGCGCGGAGGCGGTCGCGGTTGATCGGGCCGTTTTCGGCGTCCACGAGGTCGGTGCCGAAGTGCGCGAGCACTTCGTGGTACGCCTCGCAGGGGCCGCTGAGCAGCTCATGCGTGATCAGATCGGTGTCGATCACGATCTCGCCATGGCGCTCTTGCAGAATTTCACCGACGACGGACTTGCCGGTAGCGCGCGAACCCGTGATACCCACGAGATACGGACGCACGACATCGCCAGCCGACGGCAAGCTTCCGCTACCGCAGAAGGGCTTGCTCATAGCTAGTTCTCCTTTTACCTGATTAGATGTTGAGTAACAGAGAAGCAGCCCGCGAGAACTTGATGTTCTGCGAGTGCGAGAGACACTTGAAACTCTCCGCGAGACAGAGTCTCAGGGAAAGAGCGGTTAGGTCCGGGTACTGTTGGTGGTTTGTAGGACGAAGACCTTTGTTTCAAGAGAAAGAAGATTGTGCCTGACACCCTAGTGGCCAAGAGGACTCGAAGTCAACGAGTTCAGCCGCCTGTGGCAATATCGCTACAATGCTTAAAACCGCTTGCGCGCTCGACGCTGAACCGCTGTGAGCTCTCCCAGGTACGGCCGCTGGCTCGCGCAGAGATCTCTTACGCGAAGCCGCTTGAGGGTTTACAGTCGCGATGAGAGTTGAACGTCACGCGGTAGCTATAAGTTCATGAGCTTTAAAGATCCTGTGCTAGCTTCGCTATAGATCGTGATCTAATTATTTTAAGCAGTTCGCGCAACTCGCGCAGCGTGCTGGAAAAGTTCCGACGGAGCGCAAAAAGTGGTGGCGCCGGCGGTGTCAAACCTTCTCTACTGTATGATTCCGTTTCTTCCGGCGCTCTCTGTGTCAAAACCCCATCTACTATATGATCCCGTTTCTTCGGGCGCTCTCAAAGTTCGGTGCATTCGGGCTTCGTGGCATTTTAAGCGTTGTTCTCCACTCGAAAGATGGTTACTTGGCTACGCCAGAGCGACGCTTTTTGCCAAATGCGTCATGCCAGCGTAGACAAAAATTGATGAACAGTAACCGCAAGTGCTCAACAGTGACGGCAAGAGCTCAGCAGAAATCGTAAGAGCTCAGCAGTAACCGCAAGCTGCCGAGACCTTCTCTGCAACCCTTGCATACGGTTATGGGTTAGTGGATGCAATCGTACGAGGCGAAGTCAAGCCAACGGCACGCGAAAAAGACTATAAGAACTATTGCGAAGCAGATTCCGAACCATTGCATGAAGGTCATTTCTTCTGGATCAAGCATCTACGCAGTTCCTCGGGGTTGTCGAAAGAGTCCTTTCAGTAGCTTGCGCGGCTGGCCCTCAATTTCAGGGCGAAAGTTCCTCTCATTACTAGTATAATCTCTCGTTCTGGCAAAACTTACACCCCAGCGGAGTTTACAATGGCTGAGAAACCACGGTTAATTGGCATCATCTTGTGCGAGAGAGTTCTCCAAGATGTATTGCGTAGAGATGCAGTTTCCTGTGTCAACATCTATAACGGCATCACAGCACAATCTTTCCCAGCGGTTGTTCCGTTGGTCTATGCATTCGCTCAGATCTCCGGTTCTTCGGAAGGATTCGAATATCAGTTCAAAATCGCTGACGGCGGTGGCAGAGTTATCGCAATGTCTCCTCCCGCCAAGGTAGAGCCTCTACCGAGTCAGTTCATGACCCACAAGATCATCAGCGCTTTCAGTGGCCTGGCTTTCGAACAAGAAGGCACCTACGAAATCATTCTCTACGTCGGTGGAGAAGCGTTGGGTTCGCTTCCGTTCCAAGTGCTCGTCATGCAGCCGCAACCGCAGCCTGCAGAAGCTGGCGTTTAGTTCACGAAAGGCGAATAGCTTTTAAACTCCTCTGTACGCAGGGGAGTTTTTTTTCGGGACGAAACAGCTGCTAGTTCTCCAGTCGCTTAACCTGCTCGGACTCAGGATAGTACCGTCTCAGATGTTTTCCGATCACGAGCTTTTCGGCCGCATTGCCGGATTTCGCTGCCAGTTTGTACTTGGTCCACAGCGCCAGCCAGTTTGACGGATCGAGCATCAGTGATTGGTTCAGCATCATATCTGCCGGCGAATCTGCCTTGGTGGTGCTTTGCGAGGAACTTTCCATTGGTGAGTCTGTTGACGTTCTTTCGCCCGGCGCATCTTCCGAACCGGCGAGCAGTAGCCCGGCTGCTGCATAAACAGAGGGCTCGGTCTGGCAGGTCGCCAGCGCCTTGTTGATAAGCGGGCGTGCTTTACTGTGATTGGCATTGCCGGTTTGCAAATAGTATTGCGCCCAGAGAGACAAGACTTTTGCCATCACAGGTTTCCTGTCGCTGCGTTTGGCGTAATCAAAGGCGGTCATGAATTTGTCGGTGATTATCTTGTTTGCTTTTGGCATCTCGTTTTTCTGAGCGGCGATACCGGTTTTTGACAAATAGAGAGCCTCGTTTGCCATTGCCAGGGAAGCGGTAGCCGTGCAGCCCTGGGACACGGCATCGGTTGCCAGATGCGCCAGTTGATTCGTCGCTGACCTGGCGTTGCCGTGGTTGTAGTAATCTGCAAGGATTCTATTTAGCCGGGCATCAAGCTCTGTCTCAGCTTTTGGGGTTGTATCCTCGAAATAAATTTTCTGATTGCGATAGTCGATCGTGACACGGTACTGACTGAGAAGGGGATTGCCGATGATTGCAAGCGCGCCACCGGATATGATACCGCGCGGCGTCTCTTCGTTTTCGTTTGAAGGTGCTACCGAAAAGATTGGATCTTTGATGGACAGCTTGCCGATGTCGAGCGATTTGAAGCGTATCGCGCCGGTTTTAACCGGCGTTCCGTCGAGACCTTTGATAATCCCTACCGGCAGAAGAGGTTCGGCCGCAACCGCTTTGATTAGAGACTCAGACACGTGATTGAAGGCCGCACCGCTGTCAACGAGAAAGGACAACTTCAAGTTGTTGTCGATCACTCCTTCAACTGCAAGACCGGATACGCCCAGCGACGGTTTGGTCTCCACGGCAACCGCTCCCTCTGGAATCTTGACGCGGTCAGGGTCTTGAAGTAGCAGTTCCTGTTTGTCGTAATCGATGGTGATAAGAAACCGTTTCAAAATGTTGGCGCCGATAAGACCATGCGGTCTGGTGGCGAGGAATTGCGAAAACTTGGACAGGTCGGCAATTGCTACAGGCACGTTGTCGAGGACGATGTCTCCGATCTGAAATGTTTTTAGATTTGCAAAACCCATTTTCATTGCGCCAGAGCCGGTTGTGATTGCCACTTCCTCGCTGGGCTTGGCAATCATGTCTCGGAATGTAGCGGTGTCGACGATTGATTGAGTCGCGCCTGTGTCCAGGATAAATGGGCGGTTTGGTAAACCGTTGACACTGGCCATGACGAGAATTTCATTGGAAGTGTAATGGAACGGAACTCGAACCGGACCGCTGCGCAGTCTCGCGATCTTTGATTCCGTCGGCATTTTGAAGAAGTTATCAGTGACTTTGATATTGGTCTCCAGCTTTGTAATTTCTAAAACGCTGACCTTCTTCTTGTCTGAATATTCTATTGCTTTAAACGGTTGAAGGGTGTCGTCGACCGCCCTGTAATCCAAGTATTCATAAGCCTTCAGGCAATCGACGCCCTGTTCGATGTCGGCACCCTGGTACTCGGAGCGGACAACAAGATTTGTTCCAGGGTCCACGTAGAAAATGGTAGGTTTGTCGTCATCTGCCACCACGGATAGTGCTTCGCATTTGACGTCGTTGATCACTCTCGGCTCGGCAAGACTCAGTTTTCGACCTTTGTCCAGGAGCCTCTCGATCAGCAGGAGTCCATGATCCAAATCTTCTTTTACGCGCTTTGCGGTTATTAAATCCGTTGGCATGGCGTTGTTGCCCTGCATCGTCCAACATTCTTTGCCATCGTATCCGGTGACTACCGGCTGACCCATGAAGGTGACGGATATCCATTGTTTGCGACCCTGAGAAACGATCTCGCAAGGCAAAGTATTGGAAGATCCGGACAGAGAAGAGATTTGCTCGACATTGCCTTTTGCTCTATAAGGAGTCGAGTTGAACTTCTTGATTTTCTCCAGACCTCCCAACTTCTCAATGATCTTTTCTGCCAGTGCGAGCGCCTTTGACGCTGATGCAGATGAGTCTTCCGAGCTGAGGAGGGTTGTGTTGGCTGTCTGGAGTGATGGTGGTGTCGCAGGAGTATCAGCTGCGGTGACCGGCGAAACCACAAGTGGTGATATTGCCAGCCAGAACGACAAGGCGCAGAAGAGCGCTCTTTTTTGTGCAGCTTGACAATGCGCTCTGCTTTCCATACTTAGATTCCGGAGGAGAAACAAATACTCATTATGGCAAACTCCGGCGAAGCATCGGGTAAAATAGCGCAACTCGGCACACATTTGCGTGGCGCCGTCTTTGAGTGAGAGCTTTCAGATGTCTTACGCTCGTGTGGAGTCAGGTCCGTCAGTGCTTGAACTTGTACAGTCTATTGAGTCGCTGCGCCAGTGGAGAGCGAGGATGCTCAAATCCGGCGATGACTCCGGTCGTCTCAGGCTCGGGTTGGTTCCGACTATGGGCTATCTGCACGAGGGGCACCTCTCACTTGTTGAGCGAGCAAGAGAGTCTTGCGATCTGGTAGTGGTTTCAATCTTCGTCAATCCGCTCCAATTTGGGCCAAATGAGGACTTCGAGCGTTATCCTCGTGATCTGGAACGGGATCTATCATTGCTTCGCGGTGCGAAAGTCGATTGCGTTTTTAATCCGACAGCCGAAGATGTTTATGGAAACGGTCATCGTCCCGGCACACATGTGGTGCCTCCGCAATGGCTGATCGAGCGTCTCTGCGGAGAGTTTCGTCCTGGTCACTTTGAGGGCGTGGCCACAGTGGTCGCAAAGCTGTTCAACATTGTCCAACCCGATATCGCCTACTTTGGAGAAAAGGACTATCAGCAGTTGCTGGTGATCAAGCACATGGTCAAGGACTTGAACATGAACTTGAATGTACAGGGTGTTCCAATTGTGCGTGAGTCCGACGGGCTGGCGATGAGCTCTCGCAATGTTTATTTGTCTGAGAGCGGCAGAAAAAAGGCACCGATCATTCACGAAGTTTTGAGCGAGGTCAAATCGGCCGTACAGCGAAAAGCGTCTGTTCAAGAGGCAATCGCGAAGGGCAAACAAAAATTGATCGACAATGGTTTCGAAGTTCAGTATTTGGAACTTTGTCGAGCCGACACGCTGGAGCCGGCAAATGATAGCGAGAAGCCGGTGGTCATCCTGGTCGCGGCGAAGCTAGATAAAGTTCGCTTGATCGATAATATGATCGTTTCGTAAACGCGATCTAGAACTTCAGGGTTTTTTCAAGCAGCGATCCGGTCTTCGCGAGCCTGGATCGTTTTTCAGTAACCAGCAGCTCATCTATAGCTTGCTTACGCAATTCGGGTGTTAAAAAACCGCGAGCAAAATCACCGCTTTCAATTCTTTGTAGAATTCGTTTCAATTTATTTCGTGTTCGATTATCGACGATTTCGTCGCCGGTCAAGGCAGAGCCGTACTTCGCGGTAGTTGAGATGGCCTCGCGCATTCCGTCAATGCCGCGTTCGAACAAAAGGTCCGCGATTAATTTGACTTCTTTGAGGCAAGAAATGTAGGCAAGTTCCGGTTGGTATCCGGACTCGACCAGGGTGTCGAAACTGGCTTTTATTAAGGCAGGAACGCCACCACACAATACGGATTGTTCACAAAACAAATCTGTAACAGTTTCTTCTTCGAATGTTGTTTCGATTGCTCCTGCTCTTGTGCAGCCGATGCCGCGAGCAAAGGCGAGACACTTCTCAAAAGCGCGCCCGCTGCCGTTTTGCGCGACTGCAATTAACGCGGGTAAACCGCTGTTTTCTTCATACAAACTTCGCAATTTTCTTCCAGGTCCAGTCGGCGCAACCAGAATAATGTCCGAATCGCTTGGTAGATGGACGATCTTGTTGTGTATTGCAAAACCGTGTGCAAAAACAAACGTTCTGTGAGATGTCAAGTATGGTTCGATAGAGTGTCGGTAAACATTCTCGATAACCTCGTCTGGGAGCAGGATTGCAAGAACATCACAATTTGCTGCAATCTCTTCTATTGTTTGCGGTGCGAATTTGTCTTTCAGGGCTGCCGCTTCTGACGGGCTTCCGGGTCTGGCGGCGACGCGGACCGAAAGCCCGCTATCACGCAGGTTTAAGGCTTGTGCTCTGCCCTGATTTCCGTACCCGATTATTCCAATTACTGAATCTTGAAGTTCGCCGATTGTTGTATCGCGATCGTAATATATTTTTGCCATATATGGTGAGAACCCGCTTGAGACGCCGCCCCGAAGATTTTATCTTTGCGCGATTATACAAAAGTACTACTGGTATCACGCGACATGTAACAGCATCTTATATAGTATTGGTGCCATTTTTCAGTTGCTGGTTACAGGAAAGGTTAAACCTTCGGGAGAGGTCTTGTCTTCCGATATTAACCTGTCTATTCTGTTCATGTGCGGTCGGCCACCTTAGTAAAAAACCGGAGTTTGATGGGTTTACATTAATCACTCCGCGGTCGGCGATTGCGCATTTACGGGAGGCGTTTCGTGTTTTTCTCGGGACAAGTTACACCGAACTCGGTAGCCGGCGGGCTGGGCCAGTTGCAAGCTTCGGGCACTCAGGTCGCAGAGGTGTGCATCATCGGCGATGGCGCAGCAGAGAGACTGGCTCTTGCAAATTTAGTGGGTGCGCACAAAGTTTTGATATTCGCAGACGGCATTATTAGCCCGTATCCGAATCTTGAACAATTGCAAGTTCGTGAGTATGAAGTTAGAGAACGAGGCGCTGCCGTTTGCTCCCAGCGTGGTGCTACCAGGATTGATGTTAAAAACGTAGACAGAGTGGATGATTTGCGTAACGCTGACGGAATCGTCATCGATGCGCCTACCACCAGATACGGTGCCATCGTCGAAAAACTCGCAGCATCGTTCCGCGATCATCAAACTATCGTTTTGATAAATGCCTCTCTCGGAGCGGGTCTTGAGTTCCGAGCGCTACTGGGCAAGCATAAGGTCAAACACCAGGTCAATATTATTGAAACAGGAAGACTTTTCGATTCGGCTCGAGTTGAATCAGGTGTTCTTCTGATCTCCGGTTTGCGGCATAAAGTGGGCGTCTGCGGTTTGGAGCGCAATGAAACTCGGCGCGGTTTACCTGTGGCTAGCGCCGTGGTGAAGGAGATTGTTCCGTTCTCGAGCGTTCTGGAACGGGGTCTTACCGACGCCGAGCGCGTAGTGAGACCGGCAATTCTGTTGTCGGCTCTGATCGCTGATGACATGGAGCTGGCGGTCAATGCATCAGTCGTCAAAATTTTGCAAGCGTTAGATCGCGAAGTGCAAGGTCTGGCAAAATCTTTTCAATGTGTCGTTCCTGGATTCACGCGTAATCTGCAGGACTTTGCCTCGTTTGAGCCGGGCATGAACCGCTCCAAGTCGGCGACTCTAGAGGGCACCTTGTCGGCACTGGGAGTAGGTCTGTTCGGTGGAACAGAGGCGACCAGAGAGACCTATATCGAGATGTTAATCGAAGATGTATGCGAATCGCTTACTCTTTTGGCGGACATGGGAGTTCTTAGCCATTCCCCAGTAGGCGTTATCTCAAGCATCGTGGAAATGGCATCAGTTGTAGTTGGAGAGGACCTCAACAAGCGCGGAAGAAAACTTTCGTCGCTAGGCTTGATCGGTTTTGATACTGAAGAAATCATCGAGATCGTTAACGCTTGAGCGTTGTCTGGTTGAACGGTTGATCGATTTACATCTTTCAGATTCTCGCGGCTGAGGCAGGCGAGAATGGTTTTTCTGTAAACGAGAACGATTTCGTGCGAGGAAACGATTGCGGAGGGTATTCCGGATGACTGATTGCCGTGATGTCAGGTGCTTGCGCAGGTTGTCGCAATTGATCCTGTTGGCATGTGGGTTTGTCTGTTGACAAGCTTGTGAGGCTTGATTTGATTTCGGTTTCAACGCCTTTCGTTTTGCTTAATATATTGCGCGCTTTGCGTCACACTTTTGTTGTCAGTAGCAAGTGGTGGCACATTTGGTGCCCCATAAGCGGCTTGAAAATGATTTGAGCTCGTCCATAATTCGCTCAAGAAGATGGTTTTCAAGAACTTGAACCGACCTTTGCTATATCAATACTTTTAAATACTCATTACTTTTTCCTGCCAACATTTTCGGCTTATCTCACCAAAGACAAGCACAAAGCCTCCTAACCACTCGTTTTAACTGTCACTGAGTGACTGGTAGGGAAGCTGTCTTTTTCTTTCACGTGGAATTCTGCTCGAAGCGGATTCTACTCCGGAGGTCGCGTTAACGATTTCCGACTCTTCGCAAGGGACACGGCTGGTGCGTACAAGACAAGTGCGTTCCTCGCCTGGTCGTGAACATATACTCGGCTGCAAAGCCGCGAACGAGAAGGGCTAAATAGATGCTCAAATTTACCGTGGCAAACTATCCTGAGTTACTCGGGTACACGAAAGTTTGTCAGGTGTCTGATGAGGACATCTGGCAGCACCTCGTGTCACCGATGACGAAGGGGCTTTTGGGAGGCATCGTCGAGATTCGACCTCCTCGAGTGATTGAGTCGCTCGAAGGTCTTTTCCCTGGCGACCACGCTGCCAACCTCAACGACCACCGCATGTTCGGTGGGCAGCGAGGTTTCGTGCGTTTTCCCTATGTGACCAACTTCTGCAAAACCGAGAATGGTGCGTTCATCGTCAAGCGAGATGGCGTCAAGTTCGAGGTGTTCTGCTGGTTTGGTGACGTTGAGAAAGGCAAGGGCGAGATGATTCTCAAAGCGGGTCTTCGCGACCGTCGCTTTGACGGCACTGTGCGTGCCAATGATTCAGCTCTGCTCGATTATCCTTACGACGACCCGATTCTGCACCGTCCGCTCAGTCCGGACTTCAGCTCTCTCGAGTTGTCGATTTACGCTTTCCTGCCCGGCTCTCGCATCACGGACGTGATCAGCGATGCCGAGTACGAGCGCTTCGTGACGCAGCCCTACACCTTCTGCAACAAGCCCGAGGAATTCATCAAGTTCTTCAATATGGCTTGGGCGTCGAAGCGTGCTCCTGGTCAGCAGGCTGCTCCGATTCCGGACGTCGCTCCCTTCGTCCTGCGCGGTTTCCAGCGAATCGCTGAGGACCTGGGCTACGACTTCCTGGAGATGGCTCCGAGCCACTATCACGTTGCTCGCTGGGGACTCGGCGGAGACTACCTCTTCCGCGACCCGGTTCAGGAGGCTACGTTCAATGCGTTCAGCGAGGGACTGGAGCGCATTCGCGCATCCGGTATGCCGCTGACTCGCTCGCAGCAGTCGTGGGTCTGCGTTGTTCAGAGCTTGCAGCCGTCCAGCCGTATACCGGTTGCGCTGCGGCTCTCCGGTCCCCAGTGGCCGCAGGACAACATCGGACCCAAGGTGCTCTGGCTCTATAAGCCGCTATCCGAGCGCGCGAAGGGTTTCAAGCCCGCGCCGCTCCACGTGGCCGAGCCTGCTGTTTCTGTCGCTGGAGGTAGCTCGTCTGCCTCCGGTTTCGCTGTTGTTGCTCCCAAAGAGTGAGCGCACGGGAGTGTGGCAGTCGCCGCACTCCCGTTGATTTTTATCAGCGTCCTCTTACTTCAAGTGCAATGGTTTCCCCGAACCATGCGGATAGCTTATAACACGGGAGACCCCTAATATGGCTAACCACAAATTCTCTAGCCCGAACATCACTGAAATGCTCGGGGTTACTCCTATTGCTCTTGTCACGGACGAAGAAATCTGGACGCGGTTGGTCACGCCCCAGGTCAAAGCTTTGCTCGGTGACATTGTTTCCAGCAAGGTTGAACTCCGTGAAACCGTCGATGGAACCTTCAATGGCGATGAAGTGACCAACTTCAACGACCACCGTCTCTACGGCGGCAAGGAGGGTTTCAAGTACATTCGTTTCCCCTACATCCACTCGCACTACAAGACCACTTACGGCTCGCTCGTCATCAAGCGCGACGGCGCGAAGTTCAAGGTCCTCGGATACGTCGGCAATGTCGAGAAGGGTCCGTTCGACCTGATCTTCAAGGTCGCTCTGCGTGACCGCCGCTTCGACGGAACGGCTCGCGCCAACGACTGCTCGCTGGTGGACTTCATCGGTTACGAAGATCCCACGCTCAACCACACCCTGCAGATTGCGGGGCTGGTCGAGAACGCGACAGCAGTCGAGCTGTCCACCTACGGCTTCATGCCCGGCAGTCGCATTGTCGACGCCACTGGTGACGAGCAGCTCGATGAGTTTGTTCGCAATCCGTACCTGTTCGTCGGCAAGCCGAAAACCTGGCTGCGCCTGTTCAAGAAGGCGTGGAAGTCGAAGCGTTCGCCCGGTCAGAACGGCAACCCCGTTCCGGACATCGCTCGCCTGGTGCCCAACATCGTCGAAGCCATGGCTTTCGAGCGTGGTTACGACTACATGGAAAACGCACCCAGCCACTATCATGTGGCTAAGTGGGCGGAGAGCTGCAAGTACTGGTATTCCGACCCGGAACAGGCTGCAGCCCTCAAGGCTCTGGGTGCCGGTATTGCAAGCGTCAAGGCAGCCGGCGAGACGTTGACTCGTCCGCAAGAGTCCTGGCTTGTCGCGATGCAGAGCCTGCCGAAGGAATTCATTCCCGAGAAGTTTTACTTCGGCGGCGCCAAGTGGCCTCAGGACAACATCGGTCCCGAGAACCTCTGGATGTACAAGCCTTTGTCCGACCGCGCCAAAGCATCAGCAGCTGCTGTTGCCGCGGCGAGTTCGAAATAGCGTTTCGTGGCGGCGGATTTTCAGGCTCACCCCTGAACTTCCGCCGCCCTTTTTTTCGATCCACTACTATATGCCGGCGTTGAACATTGTTGGAGGCGGTGTCTCGAAAGGCATGCTGTTACTGCGTCATGCCGATGCGGGTGAGACAGGCGGCAGATTTGCAGTGTCTTTTGGCAACGAGAGAGCGACGGATTTCGCGAATTCCGTCATAGTGGCGTAGATAGTGTGTTAGGTGTCAAGCCAGAGTGCTGTTAAACCTGGAATCGAATGGTTGTTTCGAGCGATATACAGCGACCATCATACGGAGAAGTTTGCGTGAGGCGGCACAAACAATTACTTTTCTGTTTTTTCCCTTTGCTGCCAGTCGTTTAGCGAATTCAGCCACTGGCGGATTAAACCGAGTGGCGGTAAGGGCGGCCATGTACAACATGCTGCGGATCACTGGATTTCCCATCTTCGAAATTCTGGAACGTCCTCGGACTGAAGAACCGGACTCACGGATCATGGGATTCAGACCACAGAATGCTTCGATCTGGCGCAAGCTCGTAAACGAGTCCATCATCGACAGTTCTGAGAGAAACGTGAATGCTGTTCTCCAGCCGACGCCCTTAATCGTCTGGAGTAATTTAGCGTTGCTTTTCAAAGCAGGATTCTCGGAGACCAGCGTCTTCGCCAGCTTTTCCAGTGTTTGAATTTCGTTGGTAATGAACTTCAACATACGCATCTGAGAGTCTAAAGCGCGCTGGTCCAGGCGTCCCGATTTCATTCGATTTGTGACTTGGGTTTTGGTTTTCTTTAGCGCAGCGAGCTCTCTACAAATGTCTCTCAGGGAGCGAATGTCAGGATCCATCGGAGACCAAGGAAGGGGCTCCATTTTAAAACAAAAGTCGGCGATGATTTCCGCATCGATTGCGTCGGTTTTTGAACGTCTAAATTGGCTCTTGCCGAAGGCGTGTATCAGCGCTGGATTTACCACGCTGACTCGATAGCCAAGTTTGTGTAGAAACTCCGCAAGGGGCTCCCAGAGCTTCCCCGTAGCTTCCATGCAAAAGTGAACATCCTTACCGGATGCTTGAATCCATTTGACTATTCTCTTGAACCCAGCTGGGTTATTGCTGACGTGCAGCTTCGAATTCTTCCTGTCCTGGCGATGGCAGTCTAACGTCTCCTTCGATACGTCGATTCCAACAAAGATCATTGCTCCTACCTCCTGTTGCTGGTTCGCTTGGACGCGGATAGAATCTTGTCAGGGCGAGCCTTGTTTACACGTGCTAAATCGGTCAGGATTTGCTGTAGATAGTGTTCAGCCTTAGAGGACAAGACAGGAGCGGAAGTCCGAAATCTACGCCTCTGACTTTCTAGCCGGAGACAAAATACTGGTTTCTTCCGCTCCTCTATCCTCGCGTCCTCGGATAGCCTTGCCGACTGCACGCTCCTGGTCAACAGCAACGTACCAGTCAACATCTAACGTACAAGACAAATATGAGGACCGTTTCGCGGTCGAAGTGCAAATCCCCGAGCCATGTGGCTTTGGGCATCTCGAAGGTGTGGAGTTTTATAGTAGGATTGGCCGGCAGGTTCAAAATCCCGGGACTGCCGCTTACTTCGCTGATTCGGCGACTTCTTTGTCGGAACCTTGACCGCCCGAATTAGTTCCACCCTCAGCGGCGGCATAGCGCACTACAATCATGGTGACGTTGTCCGGGGCGCCGCCATCGAGTGTTGCCTTGAGAAGCTTTTCGCAGGCGTCCTTTGGTGTTTCACAGGTGGCTACGATTTCGCCGATGTTTTCGTCCAGAACAACTGTGGATAGACCGTCACTCGACAGAATGAGCCAATCTCCGGGCTTCATCTCTGCTGGAGTTCTATCAATCTCGACTTTAGCTTTGTGACCGACGCATCGAGTGAGATAGTGGCGGAACGGGCTGTTGCGAAGCTGTTCTTCGCTCATTCGTCCTTGCAACACCATCTCCATGACCACCGAATGATCCTGAGTAAGCACGACGGTTTTGCCCTCGCGAATCAGGTAAGCACGCGAGTCTCCGACGTGCGCGATTTGCAGACTTCCATCGGGACAATGGATTGCCGCGACAATTGTTGTACCCATGTCCTTCACTGCAGGGTCGGCTGCTGCTGCATCAAACACATCCTGGTTGGCGTTCGAAACCGCCTCCACGAGCCATGCTTGAATGGTATTGGCGTCGACCGAATTCGGTTGACGCTCGTTCCATAACTTTTCAACTGCGAGAATCGCAAGCTTGCTGGCTTTACTTCCGCCTTTCATGCCGCCCATCCCGTCAGCGACTACGAGGAGTCGATTGTCGGAACTCACAAACATATTGTCCTGATTTTCGGTTCTCTTGATTCCAGGATCAGTGACGGAGGCAACCTGCCACGAAACTTTAGTCATCGTTTCCCCTGCAAACGAGTGTGTACTTCGGTACTGAGTTTATACCCCAGTGCATATAGCCACTATCCCAAATTTCATAGAAAAAGAAACTCCTGTCATGGGTGATTGCCAAGGTGTTAAGAGGGTGGCGTTGTTCGCGCAGCGCCGCCATAAGGTATAGATTCATTGCGAGGAGTAGGTAGTGAGCTGTAACAAAAGTTTCTTGAGTCCAGGATCTGATCTCTTCTAAAAATAGTCGTTACTCAACCCAACCCCGACACCCTTTTGCTCCTGGTCCGATAAACCGAGAATCACAATCAATGCTGATAAACCGACCGAGACGGTTGGTGGGTGTCGCATTTGCTGAACGGAGTTTGGCATGAATAAAACCTACTTGGCCCTTGGAGCTGTTGCAGTCATCATTGCAGCAGTCGTTGGGCTGACCACGTTTTGGTCGCCTCGTCCCGAGCCCGTGAGGGTGCCTTCTTATCTTGAGAAGGCCTCTGGCGAGACGATTCTTCCACCAGCCAGTCGTGAGGAGATTCAGCGTCGCGTGCAGTTTGCGCCCGACGGTTTCACTCGAGAGCGGCTTGTTGTCTTCTTCACCAACGGCGACGTCGGCGTGACTGTGTTCAATCCCGACCGCAGCGCCATTGTGTTCCGCTTCTATCCGCCGGGTGATGGATTCGACTGGAAAGCGTCTGCGTTTTCCGAGAAGGGCATGAAAAGCCGAGTCGAACGCGCTGCCGATGGAAAAACAATCATGGCGGAACGGCACTGGTACGAGGACGGAACGCTGAAGCGCCTCGGGCAGCGGCTTCCCGCCGGTGGCTATCAGGTTACCGCTTTCTTCGGCGACGGCGTCACCATGTCGGAGAGCACCTTGTTCTCCAACACCGGCGTGCTCGAAATCCAGTCGATGTACTACCAGACCGGAATCCTCAAAAGCGTTCTGAAAAGCAAGTACAACGGCTTGTACAAGGACTGGGTCAGTTATTTCCCCGACGGCAAGAAATCTGCTTTCCACATCGTCGAGGGTAACACCGAGCGTGGTGAGTTCTATTACGATGACGGTGTGACGGTTCGCATCAAGTTCATGAAAGAGCTCATCTCGCGAAACTTCATGGGCGTTTCGGTGGTGACGGCGGTGTACAACAACGCCGATGGAACGCTCAATCACACGCGCGTGTGGGATACGAACAGCATGAAGGTCAGCTATCCCGCGGTAAACGGGAAGCCGGCGTTCACGCAGATCTGGAGATACGTCGACGCGAAGAAGGCGCAAAACCGTCTCGCTATCGATAACTTTCAGCTCCAGTCGGTAAGCGTTGCCAGGCTTGACGGTATCGACAATGTCGATATTTCGCTGGGCAAAGATCAGATTCCGGTCGAGATTCGTTTCGTTCGCAAGAACGACAAGGGCGTCGAGGAGCGCATCACGCGCAAGCTTCGAGCCGACGGTACTGTCGAATCCGAATCTGTGGCCAGCTACTCCGGCGGACGCGTCGAGCGCAAATTCACTGGTGAAGAGGGCGGGCGTGTAATCATTCCTGTCGACTTCTTCGCCGCGGGCTCGTATGAGGCACCACCTTCGGTGCCATCCGAATTCTCGTATTACCCGGGTGGTTACTGATAAGGAGCCACTTCCCATTGCTTCAGACGGGCTTGGCAAGCCGAGCCTTGCAGCTGAGAGTTTAATGCTGCCGTAAACATCTGGAGTGATTCAATGTCCATCGCATTGACCCTTCTCGCGCTGGTTGTAGCCACCGCGATTCTCGTGCGGGTCAAGAAGAAGCAGGCTGAGCGCCGTGACGCTGCTCAGGTCTTCTACGTTTGCAGGCAATGCGAACATCCGTACGTGATGCCGAACGTCCCTCTCCGTTGCCGTCGTTGTGACGGTCCGGTCGAGAAGACCTTCGAGAACTGAGTCCAACCAGGGCATGGCGCCTACCCTGCCATGCCCTGGTTTTCCTCAACCTTGGCTACTATATGAAGTAGGTCTCTCTCTTCGTTCGAATGTCCCGACCTGGAATGGTTTAGGGCAAAACCTTTGCGAGCGACTATCTCGACTGCCTATCCAGGAACGACGGAATCTCGGAAAACCGTCACTCCTGGATAGACACGATGCTCCTCATTCTGAAATTAAATCCCGGAAGTCACGCGCAGGCGGGTACTGCAGAAGTTTGGTAAATCCTGTCGAATATAGTAGGACAGGTTTTTGTGGAAAAGGATGCGGAACATCCGGGGGGAAGTTCCGCATCCTTGAAGTAATCAACGTTCAGTTCAGAGCCAGTGGCGTGTTACTGAGCGTCGCGGTCGCGTTTGCGCGCTTCCTGCTCTTCGCGTTCGCGTTTCTCGCGAGCTTCGGCTTCTTCGCGGCCGCGCTTGTTGAACTCCTCGAGCGTTCGCTGCCATTCGTGCATCAGGAAGCTGAAGACGAAGGTCAGAACAAACCACACCGCAATGGCGTCGCCGAGCGGATTGCCGGCGGCAGGCTGCGTCCCGATCAAGGTCGGAACAACGCTCATCAGAATGTAGATCGAGGTGATGAAAGTCGAGAAGATGCCGCCAATCAGAATTGACAGCCCGAGATTGGGTTTCATGATCCTACCCTATGTTCAAAGAGCGTCGGCTTCGCAAGCCGCGCGCTCCTCCAGGCGCACCTGGATGGTTAACTTGCGACGATCCAGGCACGCTGGATTGCTACGTCGCTTGCCGGCTCTTCAACAGGAGAGCTGCGATGCTCCCGACTGCGAAAGCGGCATGGATACCTGGAAACAAAGTGAAAAGGCCGACCCACGTGAAACAAGCGAGAGTCAGCGCTGAAGCGACCGCGAACATCACCAGCAGTGGTGCCAGTCCCGATCCGAGCTTGATGCCGGCAATGCGAACCGACATGTCGCTGATTTTGTCCTTGCGAGGCTGCAGCAGCGTCAAGCTGAAGCCGGACAGCGCGAAGAAGAGAGCGGACGCATAGAAGGCGAGCGCAGCGACTTCGGGAAGCTGAACAGCGGCGACGATCGCTCCAAACGCGGCCATGAAATACGTCACGCCCAGATACATACCGGCGCCGCCAGGGGTGGCAACCTTGTCGCGTACCTGGTCTCCCTGGAATTGGACGCTCTCCACCTGAGGCTTGCCCAGGTACCTCACGATCGTCACGTTGGCGGGCTCGGTCTGAAAGCGTATCTTGTCGTACACTGCCGGAGTGAGTTCAGCCAGGTGCATCTCATCTGCGACTTTGAACCAGCAGTATCGGGTGTTGGTGCGTTGCCCGAGGTCCTCCAGTCCCATGGTGATGGGCACAGCAGGACCGGTGTAGACGACTGTTCGCGTCGACCTGTGCATGCGCGCCAGAAGAAGCGGCAAGGACGCGATTGCGAACACTGCGGTGAGAAGTGCAAGCGTCATGGTTTTGTGCCTTTCAGGCTGAACCCGACCGATTCCCAGATCTGACCGACACCGCTAGTTTTGCGGGTGTATAGGTCGTGAAACAGTTGCTATCGGGTTAGGCGGTTGGGTTCAGACGTTGGAGAAGGAAGAAAGTAAAGCAGCAGAATCGTATCTAAAGCATGATATTAGATCAATGCGCGCGGCCTGATCTGTACATCGGTTTCGGGCTTCCCAAGAGGAAATCTTCGCCACCGGCGCCCTGTTTTTGGCTTTAGTTATCAAACATAGCGAGCCGCCGCTAGCGAACCCGTTGTCTACTATACTTCCAGATCCTATCTACTATACGCCCAAGTATTATCTGACTCTCTCCAACGTTCTCGCGATGGGGGGTTCCGAGGTTTGGCAGTAGAAAGTTGCTGTTAAAACTGCTTGATGGCTACGAGAGAGCGACGGAATTCGCGAGATCCGTCAACGAGCCGTAGACAAACGCGGTGAGCGAGAGCGTTTGTGGAGCGTAAGTGCAGGGCGGATGCCTGTTTCGAGGCGTGTCGGGTGCGGATCTTTATAGTAGTGTGGCTGGCCAGGATCATACCGAAGTCGGAACTTCAGCGCGCTGCCCGTGGTGGTGCATGTGGTGGCGGACCAGAGTCACAATGTCTTTGAAAGAATACGGCTAAACAAATGAAAGCAGAGAGACAGTCCAGTGATCGGCTTCATGTCAAGTAGCCTGATAAAATATATTCGAATTTCTCGAACCGGTGCAAATTTTTGGTTCCTGCGAAGCTGCAAAGGCACCATATACGCCATCTTAGTGGCGCGGGCGGTGTCACGGCTTATGCGGCGATCTGCGAAAAAATTACGCGCGAATTCAAACCTATGCTATTCTTCCCGAGTACAAAAATCGCCGCATCTAGAAGGAGCTTTGCATGAAAAGAACACCACTAATACTTGCCCTGGCAGGTGTTCTATTGTTGGGTCCACTTGGTCCGACAATGGCTCAGACGTACAACGGGCAACCCCTACAGGGTCGTGTTTCTTACGTTCCAACGGGCACCATTGTCGATGCGACATTGACGAGTCCGATCGACAGCGCCGTATCGAAAGCCGGCGATATTTTCAATGCTAATCTTTATTCGCCCATGTATCTGGGTAATGACCTGGTTCTCCCTGCCAATACTAAACTCGAAGGTCAAGTTGTTGGTGTGGACAAAGGTGCGCTTGCAGGAAAAAATGGCGTTATCAGCTTGCGGCTCACCGGTGCTGTGACACCTGACGGTGTGCGTTACCCGCTCTCCGCGGTGGTGACCGCCGATCAAACAGAGAAGTCTGTTCATGAGAAGCAAGGCGAACTCAAAGGTCGCACAACCAGTTCAAGCGTTAAGAGCGGCGTCGTGAGGACGGCTGCCTGGACCGCTGGTGGAACTTTGCTGGGCATCTGCTTCGCTCCGATTGTCGGCGGTGCTGTCGGCGCCGGTGCGATTGCTGGTGTCGCCACTGGTGGCGCAGTCGGTTTGGGAAGCAACCTCTGGCGCAAGGGTAAGGACGTGAAAATCCCCAGTGGAACTCGCCTTCGCTTTGCTCTCGACCAACCGATGGCTATGTCGAGTGAGATTGCCGGAACTCCGCAAACTGTTCACTAAAACGCAA
Source organism: Candidatus Obscuribacterales bacterium (assembly GCA_965228855.1). GTDB lineage: Bacteria > Cyanobacteriota > Vampirovibrionia > Obscuribacterales > Obscuribacteraceae > JADYXR01. The sequence goes on from CBDDIJ010000002.1 coordinate 865,766, forward strand.
GTTTGGAAACACTGGAATCCCGAGAAGTGCCGGTCACAAGCCGGCACTTCTCATTTTTAGCAGGTTGTTTCAAACGTGCTCTGCGACGAACTGTGGATTTGCACACTAGTGATATTTTGAGTTTTTCAATTTATTGAAACCCTGAAACGCCGACGCCTAAAGACTTCTGGGCATCGATGGTGAAAACACCATCGACCTTTTCGCTCGTGAAACATAATGATGAATCAGTCACAATCCTCGGTGTTGCCCGGTAATTGATGGAGGTCCTCGCAGTGGATCGACCATATGATGGACAGGTCGAACAGTCGCAAATGCGTGACATTCGAGCCGACAAGGCGGCTGGGCAGTCGCTTGCCGTAGAAGCTTCTGGACTTCTATCCGGATCTTTGGCTGCCAAAGTCGCGAATTGCGAGGCTGCCGGTCTGAGCTTCACGCACTTAACCGACCGCCCCGAATCCCAGTCAGGGCGAAGCGCTATGGACTTCCTCGTTATGGGCGGCATGCTTGATGCTAGCCGGCATCGCGGAGGTTTCTCGGCAGCGTTTGTTAACAGCATGCTGGATACTGGTGGCAATAAGGTCAGTTTGGATGCCGCGACTGGAAAGTTGTTGACCACTGATGGTGGCGGTCGCACCATCGACTATGATGCAAAACTTGCGACGGAGCAGGCCTCGCAGAGAAATGCGACTGTAATTCCAGCTTTGTTTCTCGGCTCGCCATTCGCGTTGATTGGTATGGGTGCGGCATCTTCAATGACTGATCACGTTCAATCCGAGCAGCATCGCGGCGAGTCCGGCAGGCTTCGCTCGCAGCTGGGCGGTGCTGCAGAGGTCGCAAACAGTGGAGCGAAACAAGTCTCGAGCGCCGAACGTTTAGCAATGACTCCCGAGCAAGCGCAATCAGCTACCCGTCACGATGCCGCTACGTTGGCTCCGAGGCTGGAGCCCGGCAAGCTCGCCACCGGTAGTCTGAACTTCGCTCCCCCGAAGGGGTACAACAGTGATGTCTCGAAAATGAATTCAATTATTTCCGAGGAAAAGAAACTTGCCTCTTCGACTCGTGACATGTATGCCTTGCCAGGATTGGCTCCGGAGCTGTTTCCCAATCAACATTTGATTGAGAAAAACAGTCGCGCGCGTGAGAAGGAAAAGAAAACGGCAAAGAGAATTGAAGCCGATAAATCTGCGGTGATGAATCGAAAACGCTCTCAGATGAGGGTAAAGCTGATGTCAGATCGCAGTAGTCTGACCGTTGCTAATCTGTCCAAACGAAAAGAACAGTTAGAGAATGAAATTGAACTTGCGCGAGGAGTGGCTAGCCTGGCTGAGGTATCACGGATGCATTCGGAGCTCGAAGTGCTCGACAAAGCTATCACTCGACTTACTCGACTGGGAATGTAGACTGAAACGGACGTCCAACCTGTGTTCATTCACGGCGTGGCTGGTCGGGTGCCGAATGCACCGCCGGTGATTCTGTGAAAGCGGTAAAGCACAGGTGGTGTGCCGAAGTTCTGCTGGAGAACCGCTTGAAACGGGCGTTTGTACACTACCGTTGTGGATAGGGGCGCGAGGGAAGCGTCGTCAGCCAGAAGATTGGCGACGAGCGGCCAGGCTAATCTGTGACCAGCATCTTTCGACACCAACTCAGATACGTCAATCCATGTCGACTTCTTGCCGAGTTCTCCGACTATGTTCGGCTGTTTCGCGATCCAGGATGCGGCTTCGGGTGGATTGTTCAGTCCGCCCTCCAGTGCGATGTCGGCGAACTGATTGAAAAGCTGCTCCCAGGCACCTTTCGCCATGTAGTCTTCGATTTTCGTCGCGGCCTTCGGAGCGTCGAAGGGACGACCGAGCCTCGGTGAGCCGTGCAAATAGTGAGACGTAATCAGCGGTCCGTCGCGGTCGGAGGAGAACACAAAGATCTTCTCTTTCACAAGCGCTTCCAGTTTCTTGAGACGCTGTATAGCCTGGAAGTAGTCGTAGTCGGAGGCTGAGAGGATGAGTTTGTCGATCGGGGAATTTGCAACAAGCGCGTCGTCATTGAGCAAGGCAAAAGCCAGTCGAGTCCCCAGGCTATGTGCGACGACGTAAATGCGAGCCGATTCATTTTTTTCTCGGCTCAAACGGTTTATAAAATCTATGAAACATTGAGCGCTCCAATCGGCGCTGGCTTCGTCCTCGGCATAAGCGGACAGTTTGTTCGCAGACGGCCAGGAAAACAGAATTGGCATGGTCGGATTTTCCCAGGCGCCGCGTCGATCGAATTCATAGGAAACCGCGGCTGTATCTCGGATTGAGCTTTCGAAAGATTCGTCGTAGCCATGTATGAAAACGCAGATCGTCCCTGTCCAGTCTTTGACTTGCGAAAACATTTCTTCGTCGTCCATTGGGCGGAGATCGCCAAGGTTAGTGGTTTTCCATTTGCCGTCGTTTTCCTTGAACGAGTTTAAATAGCTAAACCAATCAGGTGCTTTTTCCTGTGCGATCAGTTTGGCTGGACGTGTAACGCGTGCGCTGCCGTACATGACGGAGCCTGCTCCAACGTCCAGGTGTCGTTTTGGTCCGAATATTGGATCTGTGCTTCGCCCTTCATTCCAACGAGTGGTGGCATAGAGTATCGTTCTTGTCGCAGGGTCTTTATCGTGCCGATCCAGTCGGAACTTGCTTTTGCAGTCCGCCGCTGAACCAATGATAAGAAGTGCGGCAGCTATTAGCGCCGATGCTAATGGTCTTAACTGGTAGCGCCTGTGGTGCATGCTAAGGTGCCTTTTTGAGGTTGTTCTTGCCTGCGTTCCAATTATTCATTTGCACATTCGGTGTACCAAGATCTCCGATTGTGCTTGCCCTCGTTACTTTGAAGGTCATTTTCTTGTTGGCACGAAGCACTCCCAGAGTGACTACTGTGTTTTTAGGACCGCGAATTTTACTGAGCAACGCGTGATAGTCGCTGGGTGCTGGTGCGCCGTCGACTTCTACGACGACGTCTCCAGGCTTGACTCCCGCACGATCCGCCGATGAGCCGACCAAAACATCCTTGATGGTTCCGGTCTCGCTCAAACCTAAACCCGTGTATCCGAGAGGTTTTGCTTTGGTTGAATTGCCGATGCTTTTCTTCATCAACGGCATCGCGCGTAACATGCGATTGGCTTCTGCCGCGAGCGTCGCATCTTTAGCCTTCGTGCAGCGATGCAACTGTTCCGTTGCGTCATCAAAACGGCCGGCTTCGACCAGGCATCGTGCGTAAAGGAAAGCGACCTTGGGCTCCTGCAGTTGGGCGGGGGCGAGCAATTCCAGATGATTCAAGGCGAGAGCAAATTTTTTGTTTTTGACCTCTTGTTCAATCTCGCTTAGTGAAACCGCTTGAGCCGGCTGCGAGCAGAAACCGATTGCAATGGCGGCTATGAGTATAGGCCTTTGAAAGTTTGTGAACATGCGCGTGGAGTCGTTAAATCCGGAGGGGCTTCCGAATAGTTTAGTGGACCTAAAACCCGACACCAACCCTTGGCAATAGAACAAGGTCGGCTCCGAGACCGTCGCAGTTCGAACTCCAGCCACTGGCGAAACGTGGTCCTTCGGTATCTATCCACCAGTTCTCGCGGCTATCCAACCAGTGCGCGTGTCTATCCAGGAATGACGGATTTGCGAAATTTCGGCGCTGTGGGATAGACAAATGAGCCTGGGAAGACCATGTTTCTCATTTTAAGCTATGAAGAACCAGTCCGGTAGGGAGTCTTCGTCCTCAACAGAGACTAACGGATATAGTAGACGGTTCGAGGCGGTTCGAGGCGGTTTAAGATTAGATTTTCGGTTTTCTCTACGTAGACTCACCATGGGAGATCTCCCCATCAGGGTGGAGTTTTGTTATTGTCGGAGGATAACGTTTCTCTGCACTTATACAGGCTGCTACTGTGGGATCAGATTCAGGAGCGGAACACCGCCCAGAACTCAGCGACTATCACAAGTCGACACTCAACTCGCTAACGGACGTTTTCAGCGACCGTTTGGAGCAGACCCTCGGCGGTGCGACCATTGGCGTGGCGCGCGACCTGGTCAGTGAAGCGCCGACCCAGATGGAAGCGCTTCAGCGTGCGAAAGAGAATGACACCGCGAACTTGATCGTGGCTGACACCGTCGCAATTATCCCCAAGTTCAATTCACTGACCGCCGGCGTGACTCGTGCCACGTTGCTCGTAAATCCGCACGCCAGCGTAGCTGATAACGCCGGCTCGTTCACCCTGAACATGGCGGAAGGCGCCGCCCTTAACAAAGTCGGCAAGATGATGCTTCCGGGAAGCAGCGTGCAAGCGGCTTTGGCGCGAAATGTGGCGAACCCGCTGGCGCGCGAAATTGCCACTCATTTGACGGTTGGTGGCGGTTTCGGCGCTGTGAAAACGGGCTTCAATCCAAGCAATTGGGTGGATGAAAGCGGCAAATTCGCGCCTGGTTCTCTTGCCACCAAAATGGTGACCGGCACGACAGCCGGCGCTTTGTTGAACGTTCCTGCCGGTATGGTCGGCATGCGAGTCATGCACGGCTCGATGAGTTTGCTGGCAGAGCGTCAAATTTCTCAACGGGTAGCAACCACGCTCGCTGGCGCCGGCAGCGGTTACACCAGCGGCGCTCTCATGGGTGGCATCGATGCCGTGAGCCACGGCAAGTCGTTTTCCGAAACACTCGACGAAATGCATTTCGCCGGCAAGGTCGGAATGTTGACTGGTGGCGTGCTCGGCGCCTCGGATAATGGAAAACTGACTTCGCAGTATCGCCAGATCGTCGAAGGCGTGAAGAGGGCGAACACGGTTTCGCTTCAAGAGAAAACTGTTTCAACTGTAAATGAACAGCTGGAGCCGGCCCGACCAATTCGGCGGCAGACTCAAGAAGAGATTATTTTGGAAGAGCGAGCCGCTGTCCAGGAGCGTCAAGGACGCACATCTCTGGACAAAATGGACTTCGTGCCACGTGATTATCGGATTGCTGATATCACGGGCAGGTTGAAGAATCCCCAGGTTCAAACAGAGGCGCTTCGCGTGCTGAAGCCCGGTTCGACCAAAGTTGTCTTCGACTCGTTTGGCGAGTTTTTGAAACATACAGATCCGGTCGAAGTGAAAATGCGTGTGTATGAGGTGGAAGGTCACAGCGCGAGACTGGCTATTGAAGAGAGTCTGGCGTTGAAAATGGATCAGACGAGAAACGATCGAATCGCTCTCGAATACATGGCGAAACGCGAAGTGCCATACGACAAGCTCTCTGCCGGCGACCGACGAATGATCAGTTTGGAATGGTCACAGACGAAAGATCACGAGGGCTTGCTGGCACGTTATATGTCGCCTGAGGACGCGAAAGCCTCTTTGACGGCGGTTAAAGCGCGCATGCATCTGGTTCAAAACGGCGGCAAAAATGGACCGGTAGCTGAAGATTTTGTTGCTCTTATGGATGAGTCGCCAAACCGCTCGAAGATTTCGCGCGTCGACATTTTGCACAGAAAAAATCCAGAAGATCCCTGGACTGCGCAACAGTTCAACGATCCGACCTTTGCCTCCGCGGCGTCTGCAAGCAGGGACGGACGAATAACCTTCTACATGCCGGAAGGCACCCGGCATTCTATCGGCACTTTGCGCACCTTCATGAATCACGAATTCGGTCACGTTGCCGCGAATAATACGCCTGAGGAATCCGCCATTTACGGACTTGCAGCGCATGTTGATAAAGACATTCCAAACCCGAATTATCGACCCGAGACAGTCACTACCGGTGGTGCCGATTCAAAGCTCCCCGTCAATACGATTTCAGGGGAGAACCTTTCAACGCCGCTGAAGGGCGGTAAGGATCAAGCAACGACAAAATATTACGCACGCGAGTACGCAAAGAAAAATCTTGATGAAGATGGTGCGGTGCACATGGGCGAAGAGATGCTCCATCAGTCGTCGACCAATCTTCGTATCCTCGGCGAACAGGCGCCGGTGCGCACAGTAGTACTTTCGAAGTCACTCATGAAAGTTATGCTTCAGGCACAAGGACGCGATCAAAGTGTGAATGCCGATAAGATTTGGAATCGTATTCGCTTCGTCGAAAAGGAAGTCTATCCGGAAGCCATTAAGCTGCTGGAGAAGCGCTTGAAGACGGGAGACCCTACGGAGCAGGCGGCTTCGGCGGAACTGCTAGGTTACCTGGGTGATCGCGAACGGCATGTACCGATACTTCGCAGAATCGCATCTGATAGAGAGATGCTCGGAACTGTTCCTGAGGGGCTGGGACTTGCCGGGAAAGGTTACGTCGGTGCTGCCATCAAGAGCACCACCCCTGGTGTCCAGCGCGCCGCTAGCTTTGACTTCAGCGGCAAGGATCGAACGGTTGCCGATGTGGCTTTCGATGCGATGTTGAGGCTTAATGAGGGAACCGCCGGCGACCAGTTGAAGTTTCTCGCGAATGAAGGTCTGTCTAGTTCGCCTACTCGGGATCTTGCTCTCCAGCGGCTCGGGCGCGTCCGCGAAACAGTCGGCAAGGACTTCTCGCAAGTTGCTAATGCGTCAGGAAATCGTGAGAAATTGCCGCAGTTGCTGGATTTGATGGCACACTCTCGTGATGAAAACGTAAGATCGATGGCCTTCGACGAAGCCATGGTTCTCGGTGCCGATAGTCCTGAGTTTACGAAAAGTGTCGTCGCCAAGGCGCTGGAAGTGCCGGGATTGGCAAGAAAGGCGCTGCGTTATGTCAAGCCGGAAACCGCCATCGACTTCGAGCCTCAGCTTCGCAGATTAGCCAGGAGGCGCTGGGACGGCGAATCTCAGGAGATCGCGGAGGGGCTTCTTCGTACGATGGTATTTGAATCTAATCAAAGCCGTGCGATTGAGTTGCTGAAAAGTGACAATCCAAGAGGTGTCGCGCAAGGAGTTGAGATGATTGTTCGTTCTCAAACCGCGGATAAGCGAGTGATTGAACCGTTGCTGGAAGCGGCAAGCAGAAGCGATGAGGCTACGAGTCGGGCTGCACGACAGGCGCTGCTGCGTTTCAACACACAACTGGTCAAGTTCTACGCGCACGCTCTCAAGTCGCGTGGTGTCGTAATCCCGCCGCAGGTCGCTGCTGTTTATACCAAGCAGCAGCCGCTCCGTTAACTTATAAACCGTCGCGCGGCGATGGAGAATCAGTTTCTGGAATTCAAAAGGGAACGGTTTCGCAGAGGGAAACTGTTTCCGTGATTATGATATTTGCAGCACCTGCTCAGGCCGGGTGGAACATCTCAAACAATCTGTCCATCGGAAACTTCAATCGAACCGGCCGTCCGTGCGGGCAAGTATCGTTTCTCGGCGTCTTCAACCATGCGGAAACGAGTTTGATAATATCGTTGTTCGATAACGTCATCCCGTTCTTAATCGCTGACTGACAGGCGATTGACTTGGTGGCCTCCAGCTCTATATTTGCCGCTTCGACGTCGGTCAAGTCCTCGATCATCTTTTGAATGATAGTTGGGTAATTCTGGTGCGCCATCTCCAGAGGTACTTGCAAGCAGGATACAGAGCCGTCTTCAGCGAAATCGAATTCAAAACCCAACTTTTCGATTGCAGTTTGTCCCGCTTTCAAAACATCTACTTGCTGCGTAGTCAGGTTAAGAGGTGCAGATATGCAGAGGCGTTGGACGTGTTCAGTTATCCGTCCTGGAATGGCTTGTCCAGCCAAAATTCGCTCGTACAGCATGCGCTCGTGAGCGATGTGTTGTTCGATAATTTCCATCCCTTCGGGCGTTTCGAACAAGAAATAAGTGTTGTGCAAATATCCGGCCAAACGCCAACCGGCGGGCAGGGAAACGTCAGTGTCGAACGGCATCGCGATTGTGTCGTCTTCCGTTTGCTGCTGATTTGGCACATAATCCAGCTCTTCTCGGAAGTGGAGTTGCTGAACCGATTTGGGTGAATAGTTTGTGTTGTATGGCTCCGCATGCTCGTTCAGCAGGGAAGATGAATCGCCGTTTTGAACGGGTGCGAAATTTGTTTGATCACGGTGACCGTAAGGTTCGAGAGGAGCGATATCTGAATCATCCCCCCTGCTGTACATCTTCAGAGATTGAATGACGGCCTCAGCCATCTGCCTGCTGCTGCCGGGTGGAATCTGGATGGCACCATGTTCTTCGACCGTGAAGTTGCGCGCGGTAGCGGCGGGGGACTGTTTCAACTCAAATGCAGGACGCATCGAGCGGCTCGAGTCTTCGGCGAAGAACGTTGAACTGGTCGCCGGTTCTTCCCGTTGCGATTCGTCTTGCTGATCGGGTCTGTGGAGCAACGACTCCATCATCTCTCTTCTGGGCTGCCGGAGCGCATCTCCGATGGCTCGATGCAACGCCATATAGATCGCGTTGCTGTCGGTATATTTGATCTCTTTTTTTGTCGGATGGATGTTGACGTCGATGTGCTCCGGATTTATCTCGATGTTGATCACCGCGAACGGATTTCTGCCTCTCGGAATTAAATCTGAATACGCGTATTCGAGAGCTTTATAGGTAAGTGGGCAGCGCACAGGGCGCTGATTTACGACGCTCAGAATTCCTTTTTTGTCGCCGCGAAAATGATTTGGTCTTGCAACAATTCCAGTGATTGTTAAACCGAATCGTTCATCCGAGCCTGTTACGCTGCAAACGCCTTCTTGTCCGGAAAACAGTTTCGCCTCTCTGGCAGCCGTGGCGGTATCGCCCGTGCCACTAGTCTTAAAGGCAACCGTATCGCCGCGGCGCATCTCAAAAACAATGTGCGGGTGCGCTACAGCCAGGCTTTGAACGATCTCCTGCGAGTGACCGAATTCGGTTGCGGCCTTCTTCAAGAACTTCAACCGAGCAGGCACGTTATAGAAAAGTTCTTTGATCTCCATTACCGTGCCCTGTGCACAGCCGGTTTCCGTCGCTATGACCTCACCTTCTTTGACTTCGACCCGTGTACCCGTAGCCGCTTCCTTCGTGCGTGTATAGCAGGTGAATTTTGAAATCGACGCGATGCTTGGGAGCGCTTCACCGCGAAACCCCAGGGTTGCGAGCGTTGTAAGGTCGTCTGCTGAGCGTAGCTTTGATGTGGCGTGTCGCTGAAAAGCCAGGACGGCGTCTTCCGGATCCATGCCGAAGCCGTTGTCGGCGACACGGATATCGCGCATGTCGTGACTGACAGAAACTGAGATGTGTGTGGCGCCTGCGTCGATCGAGTTCTCGACGAGCTCCTTAATTACTGACGAAGGACGCTCTACAACTTCTCCCGCTGCGATTTGACTGGCGATATGATCTGGCAATACGGCTACTTTCGGCATGGCATTATGTCCCGCTTAACGAGTGATGTCCGGTCAATTCAGAGGTTGCGCGCGGCGCACCATAAATTGATTCTATGAAGAAAGCAATCGTATCATTACTCTTTATATGTGATCCTGAGAGCAGTCCTACTGAGATCCGCTCAATGCGCCAAGATATGATTAAGTGAGAAACATATCAAATCCGATTGGATATACTCGCAATCTGATTGAATAAACCGTTGATATCGTCGGCGATACCATCGACAAGTGCTCTAACGATCGCCTCGCCTTTCTCGCGAGTCGCCAGAGTGGGGTCTCCCCATGCTCCTGTCGGTGAATGAACTGCATCCGGACGGGATTCACGCGAGAGCGGACCGGGTCCGTCCCCGGTGAAATCGCGGGAAGCTTTCGCCATCCGTACAACTTCCGGCGCGATGAACAGCATCATGGACGTCTCAATTTCATCGGCATGAGTGCCGCCTGTCTGTTCTTCCAGATCGCTGCGAATTGTTTTCAATGCGATCCGCAGATCGGTGTATGCGACATTTACATTATCCGAATGAAGCGCATCAGCTGCCAGTTGCAGCGGTTCGATAGTAGATATGCCGGTATTCAAAAAATAGAAGTAACGTGGTCCGAACCTCGCGAATGATCGCACAATCTCAGTAAACATGCGGCTTGCCGTTTCGCAAGAAAGTGAAACCGTTCCTGGATATTCGGCCATCGCCGGATAGTAACTGTAGTTGATCGTCGGCGCAACGACTACTGGCAGCCGTTTCACGATTGCGTTTCTTAAATAGTCCGCTATCAAAAAGTCGTTGTTTAGCGGCAAGTGGTGCCCGTGCTGCTTCGCCTGAGCGCCGATGGGAATTACGATCACTGACCTTTCCGTCAGGACTGTTTCCGCGTCTTTCCAACTTAGATGTTCAAGAAAGTAACCTTGTGCTGTGTCTGCCATATCAAAAGTGCTAATCGCGTCCAGATTTAGTGGGTTCGGGAATCCAAAAGGGGCGTCCGTTTTAGTCGCATCCAGTGCTGCTTTATAGCATGTCGACCTCGCGCTAAGCTTACGCCAGTTTAAACGGAAAATAACTACGCTTTGTTTCCGGGCTTCCAGCCAGGCTAGGTTCGGCGGCAGCGCGCTGTTTAAGCTCAGGCGTTCTTATCGCAACCACCTCCGAGTTCAGCCAACCAGCCAACAATAGATTCAGGGCTAAACACATCCACGATTAAACGGCGTCAAATGGCGTCGGTGGGTCGGTCGGTTGGTTGCGGGTGTTTAAGAACGGGCAGGAGTGCTTGCCTCCAAAACGCACTCCCGGGCATCATCTGCTCCGGACCAAACTAAGGAACGACAGGAACACACACGAATGAAATACTTCGGACTGAAGGGCCTCGGACTTTCCATCGCTGCCTTCGCCGCGCTCGTCGGCGTCACGACCACGTCTGCTCCGGCGCTGGCGGATGAACAATTCGCCGTCACCCAGGCCGCCAGCTCGGTCGATGTAACCGTCTACGGCGAGGGCTTCGGACAGGTCGAAGAGCAGCGCCAGGTCCGGCTCTCTGCCGGCAAGAATCGCATTCAGCTCAACGGCATCGCAGCCCAGTACCGGCAGGACAGCCTGAGCATTATCAGCACTGCTGGTCCGGGCGAGTTCAGGTTCAAGTCTGCCACCTATCAACCGGCGAACCTCACTGCCGAACGAGTCCTCGAACTCTCGGTCGGCAGGCAGGTGACCGCCACGGTCGGGACCGGCGCTTCCGCGCGTCAGGTGACCGGCACGCTCGCGAGTGTGCGCGGTGGTCAGGTGATTATCACCGCAGGTGATACCACGCATATCGCTTCGACCGGAGACATTCAGGTCGGCAAGCTCGCCGAAGGGCTCTCCAACAGTGCCTCTCTGGTCATTGAAGCGGAGGTCACCAGCGCCGGCACCTACACGCTCAACTATTTGTATGAGACGGACGGACTTGGTTGGAACGCCAAGCACACGCTTGTCTACAACGAGGAGAAGCAGGCGCTCGAGAGCTTCCGTACAACCGTGAACGTGGTCAATGCCTCCGGCACTTCGTTCGAGAACGCCAATCTCTGGTTGTTGTCAGGCTCCGTGCGACCGGCGCCTGGTGGTGTGCGCCTGCGGGCCGCTGCCGCCGAATACGCCGCCGCGCCCAAGTTTGCTGATATCGCGTCAGTCGAGTCTGTCGGAGAGCGCAAGGTCTTCCGCATCCCTGGGAAGGTCACGATCGGTGATGGGCAGAGCCGTCAGCTGCCGCTCTTCAGCGGTGCCAACGTCACGGTCGAGCACGAGTACTATGTGCCTGCTCCGCAGTATTACGGCGTACCCAGCAATGGATTCAGCCCTGTTAGCGCGCGCTTGAAGCTCAAGAACTGCTCCGAGCATAACCTTGGCACTCCGCTGCCCGGCGGCTCCGTGAAGGTTCTGCAGCGTAACTCCGAGGGCAAGCTCCAGCTCACGGCGAATGCGACTATTCGCGAAGTGGCCAAGGACGAACAGTTCGATATCAGCATCGGCACAAGCAGCGATGTGAAGTTCGAGCGTGTTCTGACGAGGGCTAACGCGGTGGCTGCGAACCCCAACCTCCGCATCCGCCCCAATCAGCAGGTGCCGGAGTATCAGGATCAGGAATTCGAGGTCAAGGTGCACAACTTCAAGGATAAGAAGGCTGTCGACGTTCTCGTCGAGGTGACCGTGCCTGCCGAGCAGAACAACCTCGCGCCCTTGACGCGGCGGAATGCGACCACCGCGACCGGAACGGTCCACGTCGAGCCCGGTCAGGATGCCACTCTCAACTACACGCTGCGCATTCGCACGAACTAAGGTTTCGTTCTCGCACGCGGCAGTGGTGTAGCCGCAACGTTCAAAAGGAGACTCTTCTCGAGAACCTGCGCAATAACAGTTCGCTGTAAACGAACGCGATCGCTCGGCTAGTGCGGGAGTAGGAAGAGAAGTCGATCGTGTTTCGAGAGCGACCGTCGGGAAGGGCTGTAGCTTTTCCCGGCGGTTTTCTCCTTTCAGCTTCTTCGTCTAGTTTCTCCTTCTTCTTCTCTTTCGCTCATGAAACGCATCTACTATAAGATAGCGGAGAGATGCTCAAAGGCGAAAGCACGACTGATGTGTCGTGCTTTCTGACCTCAGGTCAAGACAATCTCGCGACTGCGGAACGTTCCACTAGTCACCGGATACGGTGGCAGTAATCGGTGGACTCGCGGACGCGTTCGAGCGTGGCGCGCTTCACTGTTTCGGTGAAGCGGCGGCGGGTTTGCGAATCGGGTTCGGTAGCTGCCAGTCGGTGAAGAACTCGCACGGCTCCTCGAGCGGAGCTTCGTCAGTGAACGCGTCGGGTGGAGTGGTATCAGTGAAAGCGGTGAGCGGCGCGGTGTCAGTGAATGCACCCAGCGGAGCGACTTCCGTGAAAGCGTCGAGCACGGGAACGGGTTTGCCTGCGGCGGAGACGTTTTCCGCGGACGAGTTGCCGGTGCCGTCGCGGTGAGCGAGAAGCTTGTTAGCGGGCTTGAGGTCTTTGGTCGGATTTTGCATTCGTTCTCCTGTTGAGGCAGGGCTGTGCCAGCCCCGCTGAAATTTCGGGTTCTTGTGGACAACGGCGACTTCCACGTCTCTTCGATGGTGGTGCCGCTCGTACTACATTCTCCTGCGAAACCACTGCGCCATTCGCAACATGTAAGTGCCTGAACTCTGGAGAGCCCATGCGCGCGACTGAGATTTACTGCTGCTGAGTGGTTTGAGGTGGTTCGGTTTCCAGAGAAGAGATGTGGGAAAGCATGACAACAATAGATGAATCGACCGCTGTTGTTTCAACGACCAGGTTTCGAATCGCTCGATTTTGTTTGATTTTGAAACAGACTGCTGTTCTATTGAAATTGAAAAATATCGAAAGAAGCACTTGTGCTAGGCGGTTAGATTGAAAATGAATCTACGAAGCGGTGCCTTGTATCGCTGGCCAGGAGCGGCGTTGCTTTTGTCTAGCCGCTCAGCGCCGCCAGTTTTTATTGCCAATATATCATCTTTAGCTTTTGAGTTTTGTTGAAGGTATAACTCTCATTCCCGTAAGTTGAATTGATTTTGCGAACACGAAAACCAGGTTCCAAGCGAGTCGACGCCGTAGCCAGAACTCACCTTCCTAGCTCTTTGGATAAAACCAAGATGAACACCCTGTGTTCAAAGGGAAGGCTGTCGGCTGGCAAACCGATTCGTTTTCGCATTCTCATTCACTCAAAAGCATTGAAAACATGCCCTTTTAACGAGAGGAAGTCTCCAATGAGACCCACTAGTCTGGTTTTGATGGTATCGCTGCTGGTGCTCGCCGGGTGCGGCGAGAAGTCCAGGGACATTTCGCAGGCTGATTACCCCGTCTACCACAAGACGAAGGTGGAGCTTGCCAATGACAGGGACGGCGGCGGCGGTCGCGTTCGTTTTCTTATCTACAGTGAAGATCAGAGCAAGTTGATCGGCGCGGAGAACCAATACGGCGACGGTGTCACCGAGTATGAGCAATACAGGGATGACGGAACCCTGCGCGAGATCAACGGTTTCTACCCACTCGCCGAAAAGGCGAAGGTGCGCAAGCCGAAGCGCACTGTGCTTTTCGACAAGAATGGAAAGACCGTTCTATTCGAGCGAAGCATGCGTCCGGACGGCACGACGGAGATGACTAAGCACAGCCGCGCCGATGGCGGTTTTGAAACCGAAACATTCTATGCCGACGGCAAGACGACCAGGGTGCGCAAGATCGTGACCGGAAGAGGCGAGGTAAGTCTCGAGGAGACCTTCCGTCAGAACGGTAGGGTCGAGACGCAGACTCGCAAGGTCGGATACAACGATACTGAAGTCACCGAGTATCGGGACAACGGTACTCGTCTGTCCGTCACCACTAGCGGTGGCAATCGCTGGTCGCCTGTAGAGAAAGTCGTGTTTGATTCGAGCGGTTTGATGGTCGAACAGAAGGTGCGTTACACCTCATACTCGGTAGAGGTCGAGTATCGTCGCCCGGACGGTACGCTTGCCGAAAAGCGGAGCTACTCGAGCTACAACGGCGTGACTGTCACCACTTATGGTGATGACGGTAAGCCGCGCTACCGTCAGGAATGGCGTGGAAACCGCTCCGGCAATGACTGGACGGATATGTCCAACCTGAAGATCACGGAGATTGAGGAGTTGAAACCGGATGGAACGGTTTCTCGCGAGATCAATCTCCATGATGACGGCAAGACGGTGAAGCGGACATGGGAGCGGGATGGGGCGAATTATTCCTCTGGCAAGTATCGCTACTTTCGCCCGGATGGCACTCTGGAGCGCGAGGAGGTGAAGGAGGATTCGGACAAGATCAAAGAGAGTAAGGAATTCAAACCGGAAGACGATGTCCGGGAGGCGCTGCCGGAGGAGTATTTGAAGCTATCTCCGAGGTCGCATCCGAAGATGCTTTCCGTGATGCCCGAAGAGGAGCCGTACAACCCGTATGGTGAAGGGTATCCTTACGGAGAGGAGTATCCGTTCGGGCCTAACCATCCTTGAAGTGAGGCGTAAGCGGTTTCACCGACTGTAAATTCGGTCTTGGAACCGGTCGCCGTGGCGCGCATGAGGCGGGTGGAATTGCGTCCACCTGCCTCGTGCTAGCTACGGTTCGCTTCTCATCCGTGTAGAGCGATTTACGGTGTTGTGTTCTGTATGCGAGTCACTGCTTTCGGAGACGTTTTCCGTAGAAACTATGGAGACATTTCTTTTGTTGAACGGGGTACTACGCAGTGTCGTAACGTCATCGAAATGATTACTGTTGAGAAAAACAGCTCGGATATAACCACTGGAAAACGGCTGCGGCCAATGGGCGACGAAAGGACATTGCGGACGAGATGGGAGTGGAGACCGCTTTGATTCGGTCCACCACTCCCTCTCGTATCAACGTTTTGTCGCTGTTAGACGACTAGTGGTGCGGGTTGAACAACGCCGGCGCGTGGCCGATTAACCGTTGTCCGCGTCGCTGGCGGGTGGAAGGTCGGTCGCAGGCGGCAGCGCCTTGACGTCGGGTTCCGGCGTCTTGTGCTGTTCCGCTTCCCGGCGCGCGGCTTCCTCTTTCGCCTTCTTCTCGGCGAGTTCGATCAGTTCCTTGAGGACGTCGTCGGCGGCTTTGCTGACACCGTCGATGTCGCCCTTGTCGAGCGCAGCCTTCGCTGCGGTGTGAGCGGCTTCGACGCGAGCGATAAGCGCGGCAAGTTCAGTATCCGGGTTTTCCGGATCTTGCTTCGCCTGCTTGGCGCGCAGCTCCGTGAGACCCTGTTCGAGACCCTTGACCTTGACCCAGGCGACGCCGCGACGGAGCTTGGGCTTGAGCCACAGGCGCCAGGCAAGGTACGGGGTGATGACGAAGACTGCAAACAGGACGATGAGGACTGTGACTACGGTAGGCATAATTTTTCAAATCTCTCTTACAGTTTATGACGCTCGTGTGCCAGTGGCAAGCGAGCAGCGATACGGTTCAAGCCGGTCGAGGGAAGCCGGCTTGACCTGTGAAGCTATGGTGCAAAGCGCGAAGGTGATTCGTTGATGCGGTCTGAGGCGAGGCTGTGCACCGCCGGAACCGGCCTGAACCACGGAACTGTTCCGGGCGACTGGATGGTGCTGCGACCTTCTTCTTCGGTACGCTCAGCGATTTGCCGAGCGCGTTCAGCAGCATCTCTGGCGGTCCGGACGTCTGAGTGGGCTCTCTCGACAGAGTCGGTGAGAGCGTTGAGGGTGGCCGGATCGACCTCCAGGTCCTCTGCGATCGCTCGCTGAAGCTCGAGACCTTCGGCTCGCTCTTCGGCAATTGCAGTGAGGTTGTCGGTGCTGCGTTCATCGTTGAGGCTGACGTCTTTGAAAACAGACTTCGCCAGCCAGATCGCACCCAGCGTTAGCAGACCCAGTGCGGGAATGGCGGTGTAGGCTAGGTTCGACAGGTTGTCCATGTTTTTTTCCTCGGACTAAGGTGTGTGTGGCCCTGTTCGCCTGGAGTCTCAGTGAGGCTCTAAAGCAGGCGTCGCTTGTGGGGAAAAGGGTTAGGTGTTGTTGAGTTTCAGGGCGTTGATGACAAGCGAGTGATGCAGGAAGTCTAGGTGTCTGGCTGCGGTATTTGCTGGATTCTCAAAGTCCTTGTAACGGGCGGAGCCTGAAATTGATTCTCATGTTGACATCAAAGAGTGGCGCGGCTGCGCCATAGTCCGGAAGTGTTGCCGTCGACTTGTGGACGTCAAGGGGTGGCGCGAAGGTTGCTTGAACACGTGCGTGGTTCAACAGCCGCTGTTTAGGATGTTTGAGAGGGCGAAACTGTTTCGTATTGCCAAGTGCTCGCGCTAGCCTTCGTGGGGCTTCGCTTGAATTCACCAAACATGCACAAATCGAAACTAATCTGCAGGAACACTTAATGCGCTGCCCTCCCGCTCCAAAGGCACTAATTACTATGAACATCCTTAATCCATTCGAGTCTAGCGACCGCTCATCGAACAATTCGCACGGTTTTCTGCAAAGCCCGATCGACTGGATCGGCGAGATGAAAGCCGACTCCACAGCAAAGCAGTCGGGTGGCATGAAGCTACCGCTGATAGGCGAGCTTTCGGTGCCGCCTTTGCCAGGTTTTGGCTCAGAGTTTCCGGGGCTGTTTGGTTCATCGGTATCTGAGAAAACTGGCTCTGACAGCGGAATTCCAGGTAGCGGTAAGCTGCCGTTGCCGGGTTTAGACACGGAACTGCCGCAGTTGCCTATTCCGGGGCAGCCGAGGCTGCCAGTCCCCGAACTGCCGAAGCTGCCTGTGCCTGAACTGCCGCGGCTGCCCGTTCCCGGCGTGAATATGGAACTGCCGCAGCCGCCTGTACCCGGTATGAAAAACGATTCTATGGGGCTTCCCTTTCCGGATCTGGCTGGACTGGGTGACCGTGCGATGATGCCCGGAGTGGATCTTGGTTTGCCGAATTTAAATAGCCTTATAAATGATACCGCTGGCAGTGGTATTCCGGATCTGCCGGGGCTGCAGCTGTTCGATGGGATGTCGACCGCAGGTGGCTTGCGAAGCGGCTTCGGCAGAAGCGTTTCTACTGGTGATAACCTGCGATCGAACTACAGCGAAAATGATATTTGGTCGCCTCAGGGAAATAGCTGGTCAGTGGGTGACGACACCCGCTGGTCTGACTACAACGAAGGTGATGTTTGGGCTCCGACTGAGGCTCCGTGGTCACTTGGCGATCAGAATGTCTGGTCTGACTACGAGCCGTTTTCAGGGCGGACTAACTTGGGAGGCAATGATAGCGCCGGTCGGTTTCCCAAACCTGATTCAGGGCTGAGAACTGTTGGCGATGCGGGTCTTAATAGGTCCGCCATGACCGGTGATTCGACTCGAGGTATGGCGGCGGATGCAGTTGGTTCGATCGGTGACGCTGATCTTCGCCAGGTTTTGAAGGCGATTGAGCCGTTGCTCAGATCGCTTGAGCAGATGTTTGCAATGATCGCGCAACAGTTTGCGGCGCTGAACAATGGTGCTGCAGGTGGTGGCGCAGGCGAAGGTTCAAATTCCGGCAGAAGTAGTCGCGGAAGCGCAAGGGGCAACAATTCCGACCGATGGACGGGCGGAAACACCTGGGGCGACTCTGCAGGCGCAGGTAGCGACAACCGTGACGGATGGCAGTATAACGCTCCGGCAAGAGAGCATCATTGTGATAACACGAGCCGCCACCGTAATTCGGACGGAAGTGCCGTTCAGCCCGGTAAAGATGGTTCCAATGATCAAACAAATTCAGCAAGCAAAGATAACGAGCCTCGGGAGACGTCCAAAGATGACATTGAACAACGACGTAGAGACTTTGAAACAGAATACAATGACAGGAAATCAGGCACCACATCTGGTGGCGGAGCGGGTGATGGAGGAACGGCTAAACCCGGAAGTGACAAACCGAAATCTCCAGAGCCGGACAATGATTCGAAAGACTCTAGCGGCATTAAGGACAGCGGCAAGGATGCGAATAGCCCTAACAAGCGCTATGCCGACACCGGAATCGAAAGAGGGCGTACTCTCTTCAGAGACGACTTCAACGGAAAGTTAGGAGAGGAGCCGAATCGCGAGGTATTCGATACAGAGCACATCGGTGCCGATGGAAAGACGCGGCAGCGAGGAGACAGTATTCGGGAGAAGGGGATCATCAGTGAGAATAATACTGTTATGGATGGAAACGGACATTTGCAGCTGTTTGCAAAGAAAGAACAGACCTGGGATCCGGTAGCGAAGGAGTACGTGCCGTACACGAAGGGCAGCTATCATACGTCAGACGGAATGAACTTCAAGTTGGATGACCATCCGGACGGCGTCGTGATTGAAGTGAGAGCGAAGCATCCGACGGCTCCTGGCGCTAAGTTCAATGCGCTGTGGATCATGACCAGAGATTGGACTGCCAAGCAGGGCGAGAAGCCCGGTTCGACCGTCGAATACGATGCCGCCGAGGGTGGTGGCGCCGACATTGCCATTCACTGGCCGTACAAAGACGCGAATGGTGAGACCAAGGTCAAGCACCCGGGCGGTTTTCACCCGAAGGATGTGGATTTCGAGGACGGTCAGTTCCACACGTACACAGTCGCGATAACCAAGAATCCTGAGACGGGGCGCGGAGATGTGACCGAATACATCGACGGCAAGAAGGAGTATTCGGCGAAGAGCATTTTCCCGAGTGACAAAGCGCTTCATATCAAGGCGAGCATGGAAGTGTCGCCAAAGTGGACCGGTAAGACGCTCACCAGTGAGGGCGGCATGAACTCCGACGCTGCCGGAATTATCGACTATGTGGATGTGTCCGAGCTGAAGAAGAAGGGCGCTTGATAGCGATTCTGATGTTGTCTATCAGTGAATGCCGGATTTCGTGGATTTCGTCATTCGCTGGTAGACAAGTCCTTTGGTTTGGAGGAGGTGTGAGCTGAGAGGGCTTGTTGGGCGGTCGATGCCGGATTTTGTTAATACTGAATGAAATAGTAGGCAGGGTCTGGAAATGACAGGAGGAAGGGCACGTTTGTTACGCGCGCCCTTCCTCTGCCACAAGCGGTTTGGTTGTCGAATGCCGCTCACATTGCGGACGAACAGCCTTAGTTGTCCTCGTCGGACTGTTCGTTGTCGCACGGCGGGCAGTCCGTCGGGATGTAGCACACGTCGGAAACCGGCTGAATCAGCCGCGCGATACCGCCGAGCACGACACCACCGATGAAGCCACCGATGTGCGCCCAGTAAGCCACGCCCGCGCCGGTGAGGTCACCGCCGGACTGGATGATGGGCAGGAACTGCATGATGAACCAGGCGAGCAGGAACCAGTAGGCCCGGATGCGCACGACGAACATCGGGAGCACGAAGCCCGTGATGTCCGCCTTCGGCCACATCAGCAGATAGCCGCCGAGGACGCCCGCGATGGCACCGGAGGCGCCAAGCATCGGGACGGAAGTGGTCGGGTCCGAGGCGATCTGCGCAGCTGCGGCAGCGAGTCCGCCGAGCAGGTAGAAGCCGAGGAACTTCAGGCGACCGAGGCGCGCCTCGACAGCCTTACCGAACGTGAACAGGAAGATCATGTTGCCGGCAAGGTGCATGAGGCCGCCGTGCAGGAACATGTGGCTGAAGATCGCGACCACAGCCCACTTGATCTGGTAGGGATCGCCGGAGCCGAAGGCGTTGAGGATCGTGGACGGAACGAGCATCCACTTCAGCATGGAATCGCCGGCACCGCCGCTCAGCTGGATGGTCTCCCAGATGAAAGCCGCGCAGTTCGCCGCGATGAGAAGCACCGTCACCAGGGGGAAGGTGAGGCAACGCAGGTTGTCTTTGAGGGGAAACATTTGTTTCTACTCCAATTTTGTCCGCGACTCTTTCTGAGTGCGGTTTTGGTGGCACACAGGGATGCTGTGTGTGAAAGAAAGCAGCAGTCAGTCAGTTCGTCCGCTGCTTGGTTGCGTTTCAGGGCAACCGAAGTTTGGATGTCCGACCAAACCCAGCTCTGTCTACCTGTGAGCGATAAAACTCATTCCGGTTTGAACCAGAGGGTGGAGAGAGAGGAGTGGAGGAGACTTCTGACGGGTTTCGGAATTTAAGTCTTTGGAGAAAAGAGAATTGGACATTTAACACTACGGAGTAGCGGGTGAAGAAAACAATCAGATTCTTTCGAGGATATATTCAGAGCATCTCTGGTAGAGAGCGCGGAACGTCTGATTTAGAGCCCCTTTCAAGCGAGGGGTTTAGACCGAGAGGCTTGAACTGTGCGTGGATGTCAAGTTGACTTGAGATATTGCACAGTTGTGTTATGTTGACAAGCCACCCCTGTGGGGCTTTTGGGTGTTGAAGTCAAGCGGTTTGTAAGCTTCGCTATTGCCGAACATCCGATGTGCTCGTATTAACTTGACTAGAGGTTCTCAGGAATTGAGATATCGCTAGCTCGACTGTTAGGTTTTGGAGTCGTTAACTTCCAAACTTTATCCAGTATCTCCAACCCCTAACTCCGTCCAACTGCTCTTGCCTATCAGCTTTTCTTTTACGCCTGCTTCCAAGGCGTAAGTCAATCGCGTCTGGCCGCTTTCACGAAAGTCGTGACCAGGCGCGCTAGCTGTCTCGTTTCAAACGAAACGACGGAGAAACGTAAATGAATAAACGCATGCAGAAAGAGCT
Organism: Candidatus Obscuribacterales bacterium; assembly: GCA_965228855.1. GTDB lineage: Bacteria > Cyanobacteriota > Vampirovibrionia > Obscuribacterales > Obscuribacteraceae > JADYXR01. The sequence goes on from CBDDIJ010000002.1 coordinate 886,720, forward strand.
TGCACGCACGGGTAAGCCGGTGTACAGGCTGCATTTCCTTGGTTCCGCCGGTGGTGTCACCGGGTCCCTCATGCTCGTGGAGATGTTCTCCCGGGAAGGAGCGAAGCGTTTCTTGCTCGATGTCGGTTTGCACGTGGACCAGCAGAGTCTCGATTTCCAAAACCGCTTGCCCAAGGGCATGACCGGCAAGGACATCGACTTTGTGGTCATCAGTCACGCGCACCTCGACCACTCTGGCTACCTCCCGAAACTCATCAAGGAAGGCTTCACCGGTCCTGCGTACTGCACGCCGGCGACTTTCGACCTGATGGAAATCTTGCTGCCCGACTCCGGCTTCTTGCAGGAGGAGGCGGTCAAACGGTTTAACAACCGGCTCACCCGTCGCGCCGAAGCCGGCAACCAGTCTGCTTCACAGAACACTGCTGCCGGCAAGGGCGGTAAGGTTCACGGTGGCGCCGATGGTGGCAAGCAGAAGGGCAAGCGTGGTGTGAAGGCCGTCGCCGTGAACGCGAATGCCTCCGCTGTCGCTGACGCCCCTCGGCTCCGCCAGCCCCTCTATACCGAAGAGGAAGCCCGCGCTAGTCTGAAGTGCGTCAAGACGATCGACTACAACGTCCGCACGAAGCTCGCCGAAGACATCTTCGTCACCTTCACGGATGCCGGTCACATCCTCGGCTCCGCCGTTGTCACCATGGACCTGGGTAGCGGCGCCAACAAGCGTTCGCTCTGTTTCACAGGCAACATCGGACGCGACAACCCGCCCGTGCTGCAGACCTTGGCGCAGATCAAGGGCGCCGATTACGTGATCACGGAGTCGACGTACGGTAATCGCGTGCACAAGGTGCGCGACCGCCACGCTCGCCTCGCCGAGATCATCAACAAGGGCTACGAGCGCGCCAAGCAGGGCAAGAGGGACGGCGCCGGCGTCATCCTGATTCCCGCCTTTGCCGTCGGGCGTGCGCAGATCGTTCTCGACGACCTGCGTCAGCTCATGGACAAGAAGATGATTCCGAACCTCAAGACTTATCTTGATGGGCGGATGAGCATCAAGGCGACCGACGTGCACCGCAAGCACGCCAACCTGCTCAACGCTGAAACTCAGGCAGTGATCAACGCCGGCGGCGACCCGTTCGCTACCCCGCGCTTCGAGCTCTGCCGCGAGTGGACCGACTCTGCGCGCCTGCAGGAGCCGCAGTCCGAGCCGATTATCGTGGTCGGTTCGAGCGGCATGGCCAATGGCGGTCGTATCGTCAGCCATCTGTCCAAGCGTCTCTCTGGTCCGGAAAACACTGTCGTGTTTGTCGGCTATCAGGGCACGGGAACGCTCGGCAATGCGCTCGTGCGTTTCGCAGACGGCAATCCGTTCACCGAGCGCAACACGACCGCTCACCTGGCTAACGCCAACGCTGCGCCGAAGACTGCGAATGTCGCCGGCAAGTCCATCAAGGTTCGCGCCACGGTGGAATTCATGTCGGACTATTCCGGTCACGCGGACGGTGTCGACATCTGCAGGTGGCTCGGCAAGTTCAAGCAGAAGCCGAAGAACACCTTTGTCGTCCACGGTGATGATGATGCTCTCGCCGGCATGCGCGATCAGATCGTGTCGCGCCTGCACTGGGACGTCACCATTCCCAAGGCTCGTGAGGTGTTCGAGCTGAGCTAGGCTCGACGCTGAAACCAAGTCGGGGTTCGAGTCGCAAGCTCGAATCCCGACGATGGTCTTTCCTCAAGATCGGACTTGGGGTTCGATAACTAATAGACCGGAGGAGGTTATGGTTTGGACATTCGCTCAGCCGCAGCGCTTCATAGATGAGCGCAAGGTTGTGCACACAATAAAGAGCGTCGCTCAGAAGCGGCTCGCGGAGCTTGATTCGGCGAAGCGTTTCATCGAGCCGGTTGAAACCGTTCTCGACGAACTCGCGCAACTTGCTCCAGCGGCTGATCTTGTGAAGGTCGATTGCAATCACGCTGCGGCGGATGTGCGCGCGGCTGTTTTTCAAGACTCGGCCATTGAGCTGCTTCAGGCGAAGTGCCGGAACCGTTACTGGCTCTGGTATCTTCTGTCGCGACTTGAAACTGCAACGTTTCCTGTCGACGCGCTGGCTGTCGCCCGGGCGCACGCTCGTGCCAAGCAGTCACTGTACGACAATCGATTCGGCTTTGGCTTTGTCGCTCCTATCAGTCTCATCTGGGAGCTGAAAGGGATGCCGCCCGGCTTCGTCCTTGAACTGTGGGAATCGGGACGCATACTCGCGAACCCGAGGCACGATTCGAACGGCTACCCGCTCATTCTGAACCCGCTACTGATCGACGATTAACCTGTCCGAAGCTGGCTGCTCACCCCGCGTGACAGCCAGCTTCTTTTCTTGATTTTGACTACTATATGCGGGCGTATCCGCTGAAAACTGCGGGCATTGTGCAGGCGGGGTATTGGGGTCTTGGGGTCAGTTCAGTGTGCCTCAAATTTAGCTCGTTGGCGGCGCTTGATTTTGACTACTATATGCGGACGTATCCGCTAAAACCTGCGAGCATTGTGCAGGCGGGGCATTGGGGTCTTTGTATCAATTCAGTGTGCCTCAAATTTAGCTCGTTGGCGGCGTGGTGTAGACGGAATTTCGAAATTCCGGCGCTCTGTGATAGACAAAGCCACTTTTCTTGGGGGTGCCAATTCGGACGAAAGTCTCTAAAGGTCCGCCTCGTACTGCTCTCGCGTTTTGACTGAGCACGTCGGCATATAGTAGTAGTTTTGGCGGCGTGGCGTAGACGGATTTTCGAAATTCCGGCGCTCTGTGATAGACAAGGACACTCTTTTCGAGGGCTCTAATTCGGGCGAAAGTCTAGAAAGCTCCGTCTCGTCGTGCTCTCGCGTTTTGATTGAGCACGTCGGCATATAGTAGGAAGGAGGCGTCGGCATATAGTAGGAAGTTTGGGGCGGGGGGAATTTCCCCATTGTGGGCGCAATATCCGAAGAATATAGTGGGGACACCGCTGAGATGCCGCTGAATTCGCTGCAGCATCTGGAAACCAAATCTCCACTTACCTAGCGTAATCGCAAGTTTCTTTTAACCACTATGGAAGATGCCGTCCGCAACAAAATTGCCGCGATGACCGACTTGAAAGTCGCGACGCCAGCAGCGCCTAAAGAAGATACGGTCTGGGACCGGGTCTCGCGTGAGGCTTACGTCATCGGCGGCGGACTGAGTGATGGATTCACTTCTCATTTAAATTCGAAAAGCCTCGTCGAGAAAAGTCCTGAACTTCTCGTTTCCTTCGGTCTTGGTGCTGGTTTAGCCGCGGCTCAAGGCAAAGGTGGCATGGTCAAGCTTGGAGCCCAGGCGATCGGTCTGGCTTTTGGTGTGGGAATGGTCAAAGATCTCTCCAGTCCGGAGCGTATCAACGGTTTGACCACAGCAGTCTCGAACACCTGGAATTCTCCAACCCAACTCGATAACAACCGCGCGCTAGTCAAACAGCATGCGGGCGATTTCGCTTTCGATACCGTGCTCATGTCTGCCGGTGGTATTGCCGGTGCTGGCAGTGTCAAAATCGGTCGCTCGGAAGCCGCACAGAATCTTCGCAGTTTGATGTCCGACGGCGTCAGCAATCTCAAGACCTCGACGCGTGCGCTTTTCACAAATTCGGAATTACGCGCAGCGACCGCTAAATCTGATATTCACGGTTTCTCCACTGGTATGGTTGAAAAACCGATTACCGCCCTCGGTGCGGTTACAGAATCGACGACGCCAAGTTTGTTAAAACCCGCATCGCGCCCGTTCGGCAGCATGTCTGAATCGACGGGAGTTTCATTCGAGCGCTCGACCGGTTCTCTGAGCAAAGATCTCGCGAAAGCAGGTACTAATCAGTCGGCTAAGTTGAGGCAAGAGGGATCGGCGTCTCTTCAAAAGCCGCATATGGAGCCGGACGGCAGACATCTTCCCGCGTTCGATGTCTATCCGGAAGGACCATTGACCGCAAACAAATTCTCTTCGCGGGTAGAGACAGACGGTCAAGGCAAGCCAACAATCGACGTTAAGAAAACAGATGTGGTCGATTGGGAAATTCAACCCGGCAAGACCTGGCAGTGGCATCCCAACGAACAAGGCACGGAAGTCCGTCTTCAAGCACAGAGTTTCGTCGACAAATTTATGAAGGGCGACTACGCGGGTGCGCTGAATGTGGCTGTTGAAGCGCCTGTCATGGAGCGCATCAATTTGAACCCGGCGAGCAGAGTGCATGAGGTCAGAATCAACGCGGCGGATCTCGCGAAGCCGGAAATCGTCGAAATTAAGATGAATGAGCTCAGCAAATATGCTGAATTCAAATGGAGTCAGGTCGTCGCCGATGGCGTTCCAGGCGATTCTCGACTTGAGGTCGTAATTCCAAAAACGATCGTAGAACTGAAAAGCGGTGCGGATGTGCGGTTGGTGGACATCGTTCCCACTCAATCTTCAGGTTATCGTCAGTCATACAAAATGGAATTTCCGACGCACGATATCAAAGGGAAGCCGCTTAGCGCTGAGCAAACAAAAGAGATACAGTCCTTGCGCGAGAGCCCCGGCGGGCAGAGAGTCCTGGCGGAAACGGCTATATTCGGTTTTGAAGAAACCATCGTTCATGCCAACCAGCACATAACACAAGGTGGCGGAATTTCCTCGCCGGCGTTTGCCGAATTCGCGCGCAATATCGCAGCCAGCAACGAGAATCTCAGAGGGCATCGGCTCTCGCTTCTGGGCTCCCTCACCGCGAAGCACGCCGAGCGGCCGAAGATCATGGAACAGGAAGTTCCGGCGCTCGCATACGACGCTGGTATGCCACTAAGTATGGTGCGCCACCACTTTTTCTTCGGCAGCCGCCACGTCGAGCAACGCACGCCGGTCATGAACTTCTTGAAGTTCCGCGAAATGTTCGGACCAAAGCCGGAGCATTCTTTCGTGCCTAAAGACGACTAGGTTTAAGACCTCGTGGAGGCGTCCTGTTTAAAATCCCAGCGGTTCGGGTTTCATAAGGTTAAACCAGATCTGTTTTTGTTTATCTTTAGATGGGAAACGAGCCGACTAAGTCTGAATTACAGAAGCTTCTTATGGAGAAGCTCTCCGACCGCGGCGTTCATGACGCTGAAAACCTCAGCCGTCCGGTCTTCATCACTTATCGGGAGGGCTGGGGGCATGGACTTCGAAGCAAACTCCCGGCTCCGCCGCAAGCCAGACTCGCTGTCGCTGTTGGCGTTGCGGCAGCTTATTCGTTCGTGGGTTCGTTATTGTTTCAACATGGCGTAACTCTCGTCGCTGTGCCGTATCTTTTGGTTGGGTCGATGTTGTTGTTTATCGCCGCGCTGCTGATTCAGGACGATCGCATGTACATGGATCGGCTTTCGTTCATTATTCCAAGCCGCAATCCATTGCTATTTAACTCCAAAGTTCTATGGTCGAGAATCGAAGAATTATCGATCGTGGATTTGAAGAAAAATACATCAGGCAGTAGATTTGCCATTCGACTTCACGAGGCATCCGGTGAGAACCACGATATTTTGCTGTCCGCGCTTCAACGTGAAGATCTCGATGATTTGCGGGAAACGATTGAAGCATACGCTCCTCACATCAAGGGACTGGTTTTGCTGCGCGACCTCGAAAGATTTTTTGATTTTGAACATAAACGATTGGAGGGCGTTTCTTACACTCAACTCTGGGAAAGTGGTGCGGCCCTGTCGTTCGGACTGACATCGTTTACCCCGCTTACACCTGACACATTGTTGCAAGAACAGTTCAGAGTGGAAAAACAGATTGCCGCCGGCGGATTTTCGGCTGTTTACGTTGTTAAAGGGGACGATGGAGAGCGGTTTGTAGTTAAGGAATCCGTTGTTCCTTTCAATCTGGATCCCGAATTGAAGGATAAAGCGCAAGAACAATTCGAACGCGAAGCGAGATTGCTGACAAAGCTGAACCATCCGAGAATAGCCAACGTTTACGATCATTTTGTTGAAAACGGCCGTAGCTATCTGCGTATGCAGTATATAGAGGGCGATAATCTTCGCGCCCATATTCGCGCTTGCAGTGCGGCTTCTGAGGCTGTCGTCATCGCTTGGCTCGCTGAGCTCGCAGAGATTTTGACTTATCTGCACGAGCTGGCACCGCCCATGGTGCACCGTGACCTCTCGCCGGATAACATTCTGGTCGGCAAGGATGGTCGTTTGGTTTTGATCGATTTTGGCGCAGCCAATGAGTTTGTCGGTAATGCGACGGGAACGCTGGTCGGTAAGCATGCGTACATGGCTCCAGAGCAGATTCGCGCTGCGGCCGAACCGCGAAGCGACCTTTATTCGCTGGGTGCATGCGCTTATTTTTGCCTGACCGGGCGGGATCCGGAACCGATTCGACGATCTTCTCCGCGGGCTCATGGTGCCAACATCTCAGATTGGTGCGAAGATCTGGTAAAGCGGCTGACTAATCTGGACCGTGATGAACGTTTCGCGAGCAGTCGAGAGTGTCTTGAGTTTCTGCGAAAGCCGGGGCGCGCACAGGAGAATTAGAGTGGAGCGTCGTCCAATCAGTCAGCGCGAATTGCTCATCCGCTACGGCAGAATCGCTCCGAATGCGCGAGATCGCGTTCTTGATCAGTTTTATCTCTTGATTCCGGACTGCGCCTCTCTGCGCCAGTATGCCTTGATTCAAGGGGCCACCTTTACGAGCGTTTTTGCAAGCTTCGGCGTAGCGATTTGGGCTTTGAATGTTTGGATCACGTTGCACTTCAACCTCGATCAGGTGCATGGACAGTCACTTGTTCATAGTTTCATTCTTCTTTTCGAGAGTTCTGTCATCTTCTACGTGATGCGGCGTAGATTAAAGTATCGCAAGCGGCACCATGAAAAGTTCCTTCAGCCAACCGAGATCGGGTTAACTCCAGAGCGCATTAACATTCATCATCGCATCATTCACGGTGGCACAGTTCTTAAATCCATACGCTGGGATGAGCTGACTAAGGTCGAGCTGGTTGAGGATTTGACGAGCAGCAGCGGTCCGGTTCTGCAAATGCACGACCATGAGAATCGACACATCGCGTTGCAGTTGGATTACATTCAGACGATAGAGGAACGGCAGATGCTGCGCGACTTCGTTCTTCACTACGTAAGACACATCGATGTGAAACCGGTAATCAGCAACCTGCTTCGTGTCGGCCGGCGAGATGATGTTCCGTTTACCAAGCTCTGGTGTCAGGCGCTTCAGGACTCACGTCCGCGCGTCAATACCGCGCCTTTGACAGCGGGAACGCATTTGCAAGACAGCCGTTTCGTCATCACCGATTGCATTGGTGGCGGCGGTCAGGGAACGGTATACAGCGCCGAAATGCGGGAATTGGACGGTGTTCATAACATTGTTCTCAAAGAGTACGTTCTTCCGGACTTCGATCACACATCCGAGCATAAAGCGGCTTGCGAGCAGTTCGAAAAAGAAATTCGGCTGCTCGGTCTGGTAGATCATGATGGCGTAATCAAGCTTATCGATGCATTTGTTGAAGATCACCGCGCCTATCTCGTTCTCCATCATGTTAATGGAGAGTCTCTGAGAAGGCGTGTTGAGCGTATGGGACCGCTCGGCTCGCAGACCGTCATTGCTCTTGCAACACAAATGTGTGACATTCTCCACTACCTGCATTCGATGAAACCGGGAATCATGCACCTCGATTTCTCTCCGGAGAACCTTTTGCTTACGGATGATGATCGAATCATTCTTATCGACTTCAATATCTCCGTTGAAGAAAATTCGATGCGTACCCGCACGGTTATGGGAAAGCAGCGGTACATGGCTCCTGAACAGTATCGAGGAACACCTTCGCCGCGCAGCGATATTTACTCACTGGGTGCGACTCTCTTTTATCTTCTGACCGCGCGAGAGCCAGAGCCTATTGCCGTGGCGCGTCCGTCGAGGTTGGCTGAAACAGTCGATTTGCGGCTCGACAGAATCGTATCCAAATGTACTGAACTGGAAGAGAGCGATCGGTTTCAAACAATTGCAGATGTACGAGACGAGCTTGGAAAGCTGCTAGGAGGCGGTGATGGATAACATCGCTAAACCTGATATCGATCGACCTTTGGAAATCGCTGAGGTATATCAACGCTATCGCTGTCCCGCCGAGATATTGATTCCGTACCGGATTCGAAAAGTTCCTAAGACGATGATTGGAACCTGGTGGGAAGCGACGTATTTGAAACCGCGTTCGGTGACTTTGTGGAACATGGACTTCCCCTGGATTTTGGTCATAGGTACAGCGCTTGCGGGAACCGTGTCTTCGGCGCTGTGCATGGCGCTCGGTCGCTGGTTGATGCATTTGAACGGTTCGCTCGGAATCTTCTTCGGTATCCTGGGTTTCTTTCCTATTGTTTTTTTAGGATTTGCTTTTCTTCTTTACCCTATGTTTGTCACGCTCAATATGCGCCTGGGGTGGGGGAAGAACTGGCACCATACACTTCTTGGACCGACGCATATTGGAATTACCGATTCCGGTTTTAAACTCTACGTGCGTGGTTGGTTTTTTTACAACTATCCGAATCTGGCTTTGTGGCAGGAAATCTTCAAGGCCGATCTGGTCAGTGATAAGAAAAAGAACGCGATGGTGTTGCGATTCACGTATCAAACCGGCTTCGGTAGAGCCCCAATTGATCTGCCTTTAGACGCGTTTGAAACGGTTGACGACCTCAAGTTTGTTTTAAAAACATTTTCCGATAGCGTCAAGCCGGAATTCCAGGGACCGCTTCTGAAGGCAATGGCGGAAGTTGATTTCTTGCCGGTTATAGAAAGCTATGAACAGGGGCAGACGTACGCAATCGGTTTAGATCTCATGCGCGAAATTGAAGAGGCGCGCGCGATCGAGATTCAGCATGGTTCGGAAGCCGAAAGCCTTTAGTGTTGAAGGTTTCGAGAATGGGCGAGATGGGCTGATCACCATAAGTCATGGTGAAAGTACGGTTTGGAAATTCAATATCCAAACGTAGAATGAAGACTCAGGTTGTGTTCGCAGTGAAAAATGAAAGAAATAAATTCAGCCGCAACTGGCGGTTCAAATAGTCGGCCGTTTTCGCCCGAGAACGCGCAAGACCATATTCATATCGTTCCGGATTTCATGGATGAGACCGATCGCGCCTTGTTCCTCGAAGCGGCTCAGCAGAAGGCGAAACCCTCGCATAAGACGCCGTCAGAAAAACGCTCGCCTCAGCATTTGCCCGCTCCAGATATCCCGAAGGAGAAGTTGTTGCCCGGACCGAAAGGAAAAGGAGCGCCCGCACCCATTGATAAACCTCCGACACCGCCGGCGGAAGTGCAGGGGGCGGTGCCTCAAAATCCGGCTGACTGTGCGGCATCCAATGCGTATCTAGAGCTTTTGAACAAGGCGTACGATTATATGTATGAGCCGGATCGGCTTGGGGATTACGATGCGCTCAAGTCGAAATACAATTGCCAGATCAAAACTGTGGACGACGCAGTTAAGTATGCTGGAGAAGCGCTTGCTATCACGAAAGATCCATACAATTCCGTGTTTGATAAGAAACAATCAGAAAGTCGAGGCGATGAGTCGCGTGGCGTTTGGAAAGGGTTTGGTTTCAACTTCGCTTCAAAACAAGACGTAGAGAAGGCTGGCGCGGGTGCGTTCCCAAGCCCGCTGAAAGTGACCGGCGTGTTTGCCGGAAGTCCGGTGGAGAAGCAGGGCATCAAACCGGGTGATTTCATCGTCGGAGTGAATCAGACCTCACTGAAAGGTAAGACGTTTGGTGAAGCTTACGCTCTCGTTAAGGCAGATGGCGCCAAGGTCTTCACTATCGCGCGCGATGGAAAGGAATTCGATGTGCCGGTGACTCCGGGCGACATTCCAATTCCTGCAGTCACTGAAAAGCGGCTTGACGACAACATCGCATATATAAACCTCAAGACTTTCGGGCAGGCCACAACGGCGGATCAACTTAAGAAAGCGGTTGAGAAGAACGTCAATGCTGATGGATTTATCATCGATCTCAGGCACAATCCCGGTGGTTTCTTTGATGAAGCAATCAAAGCTGCGTCTTTGTTCGTAAAGGATGGAACGGTTGTGACTGTTCGGGAGCGCATTCCTCCTGCACAAATTGCCGCGACGGGAAACGTGACGATTACATTGCCGCAAAACGTTGCGCCTGTTGATGCAATCTCGGTGCCTGGCGCAACAACAGCCGTACCGCCGGTGCTCGAGCCTGAAAAACCTGTTGCGCCGGTTGAGCCGCGTTTCAACTATCAGCACACCAGCTACGATTTGACCTCGACCGGTTTAAATAAGGTCATGACCAACGAGGGCACGCAAGAGAAGAACACCGAGGTCAAAAACCGCTTTCCTGATCTGGTTGATAAACCGACTGTGATTCTCGTCGATGCTGAGTCCGCCTCCTCGTCAGAGGTGTTCACCGGCGCGTTGAAAGATCACGGCGATGCGTATGTTGTTGGAACTCGCACATATGGCAAGGGAATCGGGCAGATGAATTTTTACGGAATGGCTGGTGGTAGTACTCTGCGGGTGACCAACTTTCATTACTTCAACCCGAGTGGGCACTGGCCAGGTGACGCTGCTAGCAATCGTATAGGCATAATGCCTGATCAACTCGTGCCCAGTCAGCCGGGCGTAGAGCGGGGATCCGAGCAAGACCTACAACTGCAGGCGGGGATTGCACAGATTAACAAGATGCTTGGGCGCGCACCGAAAGTGGTGGCACCGGCTGTTCCCGGAACTGTAGTTGCGCCGATTGAAAACCATCCGTGATGGAGTAAAGTGGGATGAATATTCAATCTCGGCGTTGTCTTGAAAGTGTCTCGGGGCACGTTGCACGGGCGGTTCGTTAACCCGCCTTTTGGTCATTCGACTGTTCGCGCTTAATTCCAAAATCTTCTTGATTGAGAACTTTGCCGTTCCACTTATTGACGATATAAACGACTGTTCCTGGTTTTACGAACGAGTAGAGTTTCAGGATGTCCTTGTTGGAATGTCGCACGCAGCCATGACTGACGTCTTTGCGAATTTTGTTTGGTGCGTTTGTTCCGTGCAGGACAATGGCGAACTTATCGAGGTTGATCTTTGCTACGCCCAGTCCGTTTCTCTTATCCTCTTTGAAGGGTGGTACCGGTGTTTGATCAGGGTCGATTGATTTTGGTGGTATCCATTCGGGATCCAATTCTTTGTTCGTAACCACGTATCTACCTGGTGGTGTCGGAGTAGCGTCCTTGCCAATCGCGTTCGATATTGTATAAACTCTGACGATCTCGTCGTCCTGAAGTTGCAGAACGTGGGTGTAGTGACTGTGTTTATCGACGACCACGACGACCGGCTCGTTTGAGTGATAGCCGTTCATTTTCATTTTAGGCTTTAAAACATAATGACCGTTTATGAAAGGTGGAGGGCTCACCGCCTGTGGTGCCGTTGGTTTGGGTTTCGTCGATTGATTTGCGGCGGCAAGTTTCGGGTTCTGCGCTTGCGCTTGGTTCGCTTCGAATGGCGCCACCAAGGCTGCTGCGATAGTAACACTCAGGGTAAGAAAACTGGCCGTCGTGGCGCGATAGAAACTCTGCATTGCTCACCTCGTTTTAAAGACCTCGTATGGGTCGAGAGCCGTGCCACGGAACACGCTGTCTTGTGGACCCAAGGTACTTATAGCAAAATGCAAATGAGGTGTGTTCGGAGGCGCGTTGCCGCTTGTGCCGACATAGCCAATAACCTGTCCCGCCTTGATTTCATCGCCTTGCTTGATGTCGTCTTCATAGCGTTCGAGGTGCGCGTAATAGTATACGTATTTGCCACTTTTATCCTTCTGGTAAATCGTCAAACCGCCGTTCTTGCTCTCGAACAGGCGCGCGATCGTCCCGTCTTCTACCGCATGAATAGGCGTGTTTCGTGGCGCAACTAAATCGATAGCTTCGTGCATATGTCCGACGCGACCGAGATAGAAATTTCCTTTTACCTTCTCGATGTCTGCGCCATCGAGTGGAACGCGGAGATTCTTTCTTCGAAGTTCCGCGATGTGCGATTGCGTTTCCGCTGGTGTCATAACATCGGGTGCGACAGGAGGCATCTTGGACGCTGTCTTGATGGGCCTTTCCGGCGCTAGGGGGACCTCGTTTTTGTTGTGCGCGACGGACTTCGCATCCGTTTTTATTTTCAACGGCGGGCCGCCATCGCCTGCGTCTGCCGAAGAAGCGCATGTGAGCAGCATTGAGGCAGCCAGGGACAGTTTCACAAATAGAGGAAAACGGGTAGCCTTTTTCATCTCACGCTCGTGGAAGAGTTACGCAAGACGAGACGGGGCAACCTGAATTTGGTTCCAAGAAACTTTTATATCGGCCGCTCTAAGAGTTCAAGTGACCCTGGAACATTGTTCCGATTAGTGTGTAAGTAAAGCTGAAGCTCCGGGCGCCGCTCCCTGAGCGACTCGGCGATAGGTGGTTTTAAACCCTTCGTCTGCCGCATAGGCGAGAACCTTTTCGATATCCTGTTCAATCACTGCGCCAGCCATCTGAGTGACTTCATCTTCCCACGGGATATCGAAATCGTTTGCTCCCCAGTTCAAAGCTTTGATGCCGTTTGCGTTTTGGGTTAAAACAGATGCGCGAATATGTTTCACATTGTCGAGGAAGATGCGGCAAAGGGCGATGTGGCGGAGGTATTCTTCGCGTGGAATTTCGACTCCGCCGAATTCGTTGTTGTATGGTTTGTAAGTCCAGCAGAGGAAGCTGAATAGACCGCCGTTGGTTTCATCCTGGAAGTTGCGAACGGCATCCAGGTGATCGAGGCGTTCTTCAAGCGGCTCGTCAAAGCCGATTACCATAGTTGCGGTTGTGTTTAGACCTGCGTTGATAATGGCGCGCTGGGTATCGAAGTATTCTTTAACCGTGTATTTATGCGGGCTGTGACGCTTTCGGAATGGATCCGAGAGAATTTCGGCACCGCCCCCGGTGATCCAGCGAACGCCGGCGTCCTTTAAAACTTTGAGCGTTTCCTCGACGGGCATTTTGCAAAGTCTTGCAACGTAAAGTAGCTCTACTACTGTCATTGCGTAAAACTCGATTGAGTCGCCATATCGTTGACGGATTGAACTGAACAGGTCGATGTAATAGTCGATTTTTAGTTTTGGATTGAAACCGCCATTGAAACCAAACAGGTCTCCGCCTTCTTTTACGAGCTCGTCGATCTTTTCGAAGACCCATTCTTTTGAGCGGACGTAACCGTCTTCGGCATTGGGCAAGCGGTAAAACGAACAGTAGTCACAAAGTGCGACGCAAATGTTCGTGTAGTTGATAATGCGCATCAACAGATATGTAGCGGTTTTCGGCTCGTGAAAGCGATCGCGCACAATGTTTGCCAGTCTAATCAAATCGTCGTCGGAAGCGTTTTGCCAGAGCCAGGCGGCGTCGTCGCGAGTGATTCTTTCTCCGCTTTCAACTTTCGTATTTATGTCGTTGATGGTGATTTGCATGGTGAGCCAATTTGAAGGTGTTCAATATTATAGCGATCGTTTTGTAAGAGAACGGTGATCGGTGATCGTTGAATGTTTCGGTTTGTGATGAAATAGCGTGTGATTTCACCTGAAGTACCTAACATCTCGCAAACCTTGCGCGGGTGGGCTATCTTGACAATGGGGTTATCAGTAGACGGGCGCGAAAACCTTGATCCTGTGGCTGGTTATATTCATGTAGCCGTCTTAACAAGAAACTGTTTCGGTTCTTGAATCAAAAAATCTCAATATGCTAAATCGTAAAAGCTTGTTTTTTGTCCCTCTTCTCAGCAGATTTCGCGAAGTACCGCCCGGTTAATTAGCCTATACTTTAGCCCCGCGCTTCGCTAACTGCGAATTAGGACGGACCACCTGCTCGTGACGGGCGGTTTGTCCAGGTAGTCTTTGACACGAAAGGATCCATCGCTATGACAGACAAAGCTAAGACGTACAACGGGATTGCGGTCCCGGCTGGCGAGAAAATTACTTTCCAGAACGGGAAGCCGGTCACGCCTGACCGTCCCATCATTCCGTTCATCGAGGGCGACGGCATCGGAACCGACATCTGGCCGGCCTCCCGGAAGATCATCGACGCTGCGGTACGTGGTGCTTACGGCGATACTCGCGCGATTGCATGGCTCGAAGTGCTCGCCGGCGACAAGGCAAAAGCCGCTTCCGGCGTGCCTCTGCCGCAGGATACGCTCGATGCTATCACCGAATTCGGCGTCGCAATCAAGGGGCCTCTCGGCACTCCGACCGGCGGCGGCATGCGCAGTTTGAACGTGACCATGCGTCAGAAGTTCGACCTCTACCGCTGCGTTCGTCCGGTGCGATACTTCTCGTGTGTGCCATCGGTGGTGGTGCATCCAGAGAAGCTCGACGTCGTTATCTTCCGTGAGAACACCGAGGACGTATACGCCGGCATCGAGTACAAAGCTGACTCCACCGAAGCCACGCAGATCGTCGACCTTTTGGGCAAGTTCGGCGTCGATACGATCGAGGCGACGACCGGCATCGGCATCAAAATCATTTCGCGTCGCAAGTCGCGGCGCCTGGTCAAGGCTGCTATCGAGTATGCGCTCGAGTCCGGCCGAAAGACCGTCACCCTTGTCCACAAGGGCAACATCCAGAAGTTCACGGAGGGCGCCTTCCGCGACTGGGGTTATGAGCTGGCTCGCGAGGAATTCGCCGACAAGATCGTCACGGAAGACGAGCTCTGGTCGAAGCACAACGGCAAGCTGCCGGACGGCAAAATTCTGCTCAACGACCGCATCGCCGACGCCATGTTCTTCGAGGTGCTGACGAAGCCGAGCGAGTTCTCGGTGATCGCCACATGCAACCTTAACGGCGACTACCTGTCCGATGCCTGTGCCGCGCAGGTTGGTGGTCTCGGTATCGCCCCCGGTGCCAATATCGGCACCGACTGCGCCATCTTCGAAGCGACCCACGGCACCTGGCCCAAGGGTGCCGGCAAGAATCTCGCGAACCCGAGCTCGCTCTTGCTTTCGGGCGTGATGATGCTCGAGTTCATGGGCTGGAAGGAAGCTGCCCAGCGTATCGTCACCGGCCTCGAAAAGACGATCGCGTCGAAGAACGTCACCGTCGACCTGCACACTCTGATGGAAGGCGCGACTCTTCTTTCGACGAGCGCATTCGCCGATGCCGTCATCGCGAACATGCCCGAACCGGTTAAGGTCCAGGCGCCGGTCGCTGCAGTTGCGGCTTCGGCTCCGACTGACTCGACCGGCAAGGACACACCTGCGCAGAGCGTGGGCGTTGGTGACAAAAATTCGCCTGCGCACACCGTCACTGCCGGCTCGGAGGCGGTGGAACCGACCGCCGATGGTGGTGCTGCTAAAACGTCTGATGCTTCGACCACGCAAGTTGCGCCGGAAGCGAGCCCGAGCGCGCCTGCCGCAGGGAAGAGCGCTAGCGCCACCGCCGATGGTGGTGCTGCTAAAACGTCTGATGGTTCCAAGCCCGCTGCCAAGGCAGACGCTGGCGCCAAGGACGCAAAGTAAGTTCCAGCGCATTCTTGCGCTGATGAGCTGAATTCAATTTCCGAATAACTATGAACCGCCCTGTTGCGATGCTGTTTAACGGCTCCAGCAGGGCGGTTTCGCATGTCCAGAAAGGAGGACAAGATGAGCGATTCTTCGCAGAATCTGCTAGTGGATCGGCCTCTTCTCGTCCTTGATTTGGACGAGTGCCTGGTCTACTCTACGGAGAAGCCGCTGGACGGAGTCGATGCCGACTTCCGAGCGGCTGGTTACTACGTCCACAAGCGCCCGCATGTTGACGCGTTTCTCACGCGCATGTGGGCGGTGTACAACCTGGCTGTGTGGTCGAAGGGTGGTACTGATTACGTCGAGCCGACGGTTCGTGTCCTCATGGAACCGCATCCCAAGCCGCTGTTCGTGTGGAGCTTTCCGCGCTGCACGCGGCGCTGGGACAATTGGGATCACGAGGAGTACCACATCAAGGACCTGAAGAAGGTTCGGAAGCAGGGGTTCTCCAAGGAGCGCATGTTGATCGTCGATGACACGGCGAGAAACGGCGAGCGCAACTTCGGAAACATCGTCACTGTCCGAGAGTTCACCGGGCAGCAGGATGATCAGGAACTTCTGCTTCTGGCGACTTATCTCGAGTCGCTGGCTTCTCATCCCAATTTCCGAACAATCGAGAAGAGGCATTGGCGCGACCAGGTTGCGTCCTGACCTCGCGAAGCCGCAGACCATCGTGTATCGACACGGTGGTCTGCGCGCTTTCGTCCTTCCCGTTTTTTGCTACTGTCTAGTGTAGTGGCGTGAGGTAGTGCTGCAATGCGTCAAAATCCGCGTAATGATGCGATGCCGCCGGATGTTGCGATGTCGCGGATGCTGTCCTGTCAACCAGGGAGCGACGATTTTGGCTGGATCCGTCATGCTCTCATTGACAGGGCCCTTTTGGATCTCATTGGCGGAAGGGCTTTGGATTGTCGATGGCGGTTTTGTTCCTGAGGAATTGGATAGCAGCGTTTAGCTGTCCGTCTTGAGCGGTCCCGTAGTATTGAGGGGCGGGGTTGGGAACCAGCAGATCCGGTTTGAGCCCGATGCGATTGTGGTGTGCGTCACCAGGCCAGTTGCCTTTTGGCGTGAAGTAATGGAAAGTCGTCATTTTGATTGCGCCGCCTGATGACCAGTCCGACATAATTGTTTGACCGATGCCCTTTCCGTAGGTCGGCGTACCGATAACGTACGCGCCATCAGTGTCTTTGAGAGCGCCCACTAAAATTTCCGCGGCCGAAGCCGTGCCCTGATCGGTAAGAACTACCACCGGCTTTTGCACCTGATCCTGGTGCCGAGCCATGTAGCTGGTGCTCGTTCCATCTTGAATTTTTTGAATGTCTGTTGGTGTGACGCGATAGGTCAAACTTTTGAACTGTGGATTGGCAGGGTCGGAACGCTCTCTCTGTCTGATTGTAAGAACGTCACCTTCCTTTATGAAAACAGATGCAGAGGTGAAGGCTTGGTCGAGCAGACCTCCGGAATTGTGCCTCAAATCCAGGATGTAGCCTTTGGCGTTGGGATGCGCTTTAACCTCGCGTTCAAGTTCTGCAGATGTGTCATCTTGCATGAATGTTCGCAAACGGATGTGGGCGAAGCTGTCGTTGTCTACCATCTGCGAAGTTGCGGCAGGCGCATCTTCATTGGTGCGCTTCAACCGCACGGTTTGTTCCTTTCCGTCGCGGCGAATCTGTACGTCGACTTCGGTGTTTTCCTTACCGTCGAAAAACTTCAACGCATCGCGCCATGACTTGCCTGCCATGCTCTGATGGTCGACGGCTAAAATTTCGTCACCCGGCTTCAGTTGTTCTGTTCGCCCGGGAGTTGCTTCGAATTCCTGAACGACGAGCTTCGGAGGTTGGCTGCCGGCCTCCTCTGCCGGAGTGGGCATGCGAATGATCACTCCTGTTCCAACGTCATGACCTTTCTGCAACTCGATCATTTTTTGAAACTGGTCCGGTGTAAGAATGGCTGTATATGGGTCGCTGTCTTCGTCGAAAACCTTTTTCGCGTAGTCGAAAGGCGATCCACCTTGCGCGATCTGGCAGTTATACTTATTTTTCAGACTGTTCAAATCGCCCAGTGTGGACGGATCGTACATTTGCTGTGCAATACGGTCGATGTAGCTTTGATAGTCCGGTGAAGCGGGGCACGGTTTTTCTTCGCCTTGTGCACCTGATGCTGCGTCTTTATTCGCGCCGGGAGAAGATGATTGTTTAGGCGTGAAACGCTTCGACGAGTTGTCGTCGATCGGTTTTGGTCGTGTGTCGGAAAGGCTGATGTCGACCAGGTTTGCGCCGCTGAATGATTCACCGGCGTTAGATATGCGGCTGATTTGATCATCGGAATGATCGAGCTTTGCGTTATTCATGGGAGAGCGGCTTGCGGAGAGCGGAGATGGTTTGAGTGCCAAGGGATCAAATGGCTGTTTCGATAAACTAAGTTATGTTGCTGCGGTTCACAATGAGGAAAATACGCAAGATTCCTCAATGGTGGTCACGTTTCGGTCATTTACGCGGCTGCTGTGTGCGCAGATTCAATATGCTCATCCCGGGTATGGGGTCACACGAGTTCGCTAGCTTGAATCCGGTTAGGGTGCTCTCATGCGGCTATTTTGGGATTGTCAAGCCGAGTAAAAGCTCCCTCTGACGTGTTAGGCAATAGGTGTTCTTTATCGCGCTCTTTATCTCGGACAACCTCTTCTACACGCTTCTATAGACCTTTTGCGTTAGCCTTTCCCTCTCGGTGTACCGAGTGGAAAAGTCCGAGTTGAAGAGAAATCGAACTCAAATCTCCAAGGAGAATCCTATGACAACGTCCACCAAGCCCAAGTTCGCGTGCCCGATCTGCGAAACCCGTTCCATCCTCGCTGACGCCATTTCGGCGGAGGTCAAGGCTGCCGCGCAGGTGTACCACCTCGCCAATCACTGGCGTGGAGCCCACGAGACTCGCGAGCTGAGCAACTTCCAGGCGGAAGATCTGACCAAGGCCAGCCTGGACCAGTTCGACGCTGACACGGTCAAGGAAGCCGACTGGTATCAGCAGTATCTCGACGCGATCGAGGCGCTCAAGGCGGCTTCTCAGGTTTCCGCGCAGGCTCGCCAGCAGTACCATGCCCGTCTCAAGGTGCACACGGACACGCGCAAAGCCAAGGACTGCGGCTGTTCGTGATGCTCGCCGATCGGTAACGACCAGGACTGAGGAACGGCGGCAGGCATGTCGCCGTTTCTCTAGTCGGACCTATCGAGCGCTTCCGGCGAGCGCAGTTTAAATTTCAAAATTCATTCGATGAAAAACCGTTCTCGCTAAGCTCTAAAGCCCCTCCGGCGAGCTGAGAACAACGACAACCCTGGTCCGAGTGCGCTGCTGCCGCTCAGGCTGAAGAGAGAAGTGCTTTCGCCCCAGGCGCGCACTTCCGAGCGAGGCTCACATGAATGATTATTCTTGGCTTCTTCCTGTCATGATCATTGGTCCGATGGTCATGGGTATGACGGCGCTCTTTGTTGGGCTGGCCATCTACAACCGCCGCGCCGCAAAGCGTGGCGAGACGCCTGGCGCTGTTTCCTACCAGGTTCCGTCTCAGAAGACTCCAGCGGCAGGTGGCGCATCTCCAATGAGCAAATCTGGTGCGGTTCTTGTCCCTGCCGGTTCCAGCAAAGTTCGATTCGCCGACGTTGCCGGCTGCGACGAGGCAAAGGCTGAGTTGCAGGAAATTGTGCAGTACCTTTCTGCCTCTGATGTGTTCGAGCGGCATGGCGCCAAGATTCCTAAGGGCGTTTTGCTGGTCGGACCTCCGGGTACGGGCAAAACCTTGATCGCCAAGGCGGTCGCGGGCGAATCGAACGCTGCCTTCCTTGCCATCTCCGGTCCGAATTTCGTCGAGATGTTCGTTGGTGTTGGCGCTGCGCGTGTTCGCGATTTGTTCGAGCAGGCGCGCAAGAACTCACCTTGCATTATCTTTGTCGACGAGATCGACGCAGTCGGTCGCAGGAGGTCGAACGCGCCCAACAGCAACGATGAGCGCGAGAACACGCTCAATCAGTTTCTTGTCGAGATGGACGGCTTTGCTGAGATGAAGGGCGTTGTGGTCATCGCGGCTACCAACCGGCTCGACATCCTGGATCCGGCATTGATTCGACCCGGTCGCTTTGATCGCCGCGTCAACGTCGACCTTCCGGATGTGACCGGCCGATTGGCTCTCTTTGCTGTTCATACGCGCAATAAACCGCTTGATGCGTCCGTGAAATTCGAGCAACTCGCCAGGCTGACGCCCGGCTTCAGTGGCGCGGAAATCGAGGCGGTGTGCAACGAAGCGGCGACTCTTGCTGCTCGCCGTGCAATTGCGTTGGCTGGTGCGAAGCCGAAGAAAACCATCGTCAATGCCGATGGAAAGGAAGAAGTCGTCATCGATGTATCTCCGCTAGTCGTGCCGGACTTTGATGAAGGTCTTCTGCGAGTTCAGGTCGGCATCGCGCTCGACACCAAAAAGAAGGCGTTGACGCCCGAGCAGCTCTACAACACCGCAGTGCATGAACTCGGCCACGGCTGGGTTTCCGAGGCGGTCGAGGGCGGGTTCCCAGTCAACCGAATCACGGTGCTCCCACGCGGCGGTTCGCTCGGTCATACTTCGGCGCTGCCGGAAACCGACGGCGGCAACATGACCGACAAGCAAATTCGGGCTCGCATCGCCGTTCTTGTCGCGGGGCGGATTGCGCAGGTCGAACTTCTTGGTATCGCCGATAGTGGCGCGTCGGACGACTTCGATCGAATTGCGAAGTTGGCGCGTCAATACGTCGTCAATTTCGGCATGACGGAACTCGGACCAGTTGCCACCCTCGCGGCCGCCGCGGAAGGGCAATTCCCTCCCGCCGGTTCGGAACTGGCGAATGTTGTGGATGGCGAGTGCCGCAAGTTGATTGACGACTGCCGCAAGGTCGCGCTCGACGTGATCCGTGCTGATGCCGAGAAGATCAAGAAAATGGCGGCTATCCTCGTGGAGAAAGAGACTCTGCTCGAAGCCGAGTGGAAGTCGATTAAGGCCGAAGTGATGGCGGCTCAGGACTGAGTCTGAGAGGCGTTCCATTACGGAGTCCGAGAGGGGTTCATGATGGAGTCTTTTTCTAAAGCCCCATGACCGCCTACACGTTTAACTCCGGGACAGAACTTGATCAGGGAGATTCTCGGCGTTAGCTGAGTTTCTTCCTGGTCACTTTTTCTTGAGCCGGTTAGCGTTCACGACCGGTTAGCGTTCCGACCGGTTCGAGCTCATTACCGGTTCGAGTTCATGACCGATTTCGTTCATGAACACTTCGAGTTCTGCCATTCGTAACAAAGCCGACGGACTATTCACCTCCCGGCATTGAAACCGGTCAAAATTGATGCCGTCAGTGGAATCTACTTTGGCACTTTCCGCACACGGCATGACTGGACACGCAATTCAATATCGCCACAGGAATTTTCAATGTCCTCCCAAGCAAACTATCGTTTATAGTGGGTGTGTGCTAAATCACTAAGTCAAATAACGTCGGGGCCGGTCAGGACGCTCGGCATTATTTGTTTTAGTTCGCCCTTAGCGATCGTCGGAGTCATACGCTGCAAACAAGATTGCAAGATTTGAGCCAAATGCTGCAAACCAGTTTGCAGACCCTCGAGTTTTGAGGTAATTGCCGCCGGTAATGAGTCCCAAACAGGTCGCTGCAAACAAGATTGCAAGATTTGAGCCAAATGCTGCAAACCAGTTTGCAGACCCTTGAGTTTTGAGGTAATTGCCGCCGGTAATGAGTCCCAAACAGGTCGCTGCAAACAAGATTGCAAGATTTGAGCCAAATGCTGCAAACCAGTTTGCAGACCCTCGAGTTTTGAGGTAATTGCCGCCGGTAATGAGTCCCAAACAGGTCGCTGCAAACAAGATAGCAAGTTTTGAGCCAAATGCTGCAAACCAGTTTGCAGACCCTTGAGTTTTGAGGTAATTGCCGCCGGTAATGAGTCCCAAACAGGTCGCTGCAAACAAGATTGCAAGTTTTGAGCCAAATGCTGCAAACCAATTTGCAAGAGTCGAGTTTTGAGGCGAGCGCCGGTCATTTCGCTACTCGCTCTACGCTTTACGTCTCTGTCTGTGAGACGAGATACTACGTCAGGTAGCATTCTGCATGCAAAATGGCGGCTGCCCAGGAATCGAACCTGGCCGGGCTATCATCCGGTTCACACCTTGTGACCACAGCCATAATTGAGTTGAATATTCGGAGAAGTTCCGAACTAACTTTGCACGAGAGCCGCGGCGCTGATGGGTTTCGCGCTAGCGGACTGATAGACCTCGAAAAAACGAGCAGGAGGAAACCGGTTGTTACGCCGGTTTCCTCCTTGCTCTTACTGCATTACTTCACGGCCGGCGAAGGTGGTTTCCTTCACCTCACGATTGTCAGGCCGCCTCGCGAGCCGCCTCGAGGGCGTCCCACTGGGCGGCGACCTTCTTCACCTCGCGGCTGCCGATCTGGCGCTTCGCGGCGACGTAGACGCAGCTGCCCCACTCGCGGGAGAGCTCGTCGCGGGCGCGGTCGAAGCTCCAGGAGAGCCCCTTGCGGAAGACCTTGTCGTAGAGGACGGGGCGGCGCTCGGCGCGACCGAGGGCGACGGCGGCCTCGTACTCCTCGCGCTTGAACGGCGCGAAGGTGACGAGGTACCAGATGCCCTCGACCTGGACGTAGCGCTGGGTGTCGCTGAGCGGGACCTGGTTGTAGGTCTTGCGCCAGCCCTTCCAGCGGTAACGCTTGCTGCGCGGCACCTCCATCAGGACGCCGGTCTCCGGGTGGACCCAGAAGTCGCGCCAGAAGAGCTTGTCGCCCTTGGAGTCGTGCGCGACGCCGTCGATGAGGATGACGTCCTGGTGGATCTTCCAGGGGAGCTGGTCGCGCACGTCCCACTGCGTCTTCACGCGGTTGTCGTTGACGGCGCAGATCTCGGAGTAGACGTCGTTCCAGAGCTGACCGACGCGGCTGCGGAGCCAGCGGTCGAGCAGACCCCAGCGGTCGTGGCGCTCCTTCAGGTTCCAGCCCCGGACGCGCGGCGTCATCGGCTCGCGGGTGGCGAGGTCCTCGCTGTCGGCGGTGACGCGCACCTTCTTGATGCGGGCACGCCCGGCACCGACGAGGGCGGGTTCCTTGATGAGGCAGTGGAAGTCTTCGCGCATGCGCTTATTGTCTCCGTGGAAGTATTTCTGGCGAGAACGAACGGTCATGTTGTTATCGTTGTTTGCAGTAGCCTCCGGTGGTTGAAGATGCTGATGACCAGCCCGGTCCAGGCGCGACACTCTGGGAGCATTGCACCTGAACCGGACACCGTTGCGGTTCTACGCGATTGGATTTTCCTCTCGCGTTAAACCGTCAGGAGCGCTTGCGGCGCGGCTTGGAGCCGGGCGCGTCGGTGTCGATGACCGGCGCTTTGCCGCTGAGCAGCCCCTGGATGTCGATGGTGAAGTCGCTGACGCGCTGCTTGCCCTTGATGGTGCCCTTGTTCGGCTTCTTGAGCCGCACGAGGACGACCTTGTCGGGTTCGGCCGCGAGGACGATCTTCGGTTCCAGCGACGGAGTCGAGGGCAGGTCGAGGTTCACCATTCCGGCGAGCGCCTTGGCGGCGTCGGCGGGGTCGTTGAACTCCAGCGCGATCAGGTCCATGATCTGGCTGTGGCCGCCGCCTGCGGTGAGCGGTTCGACCGCGTCCACCACCTCGAACTGTTGTTTGTTGAACAGATACGTGTGGCCGGTCGCCGGAAACGCCGCGAGCCGATCGAGGCTGCAGCTCGCGAAGCTGTTGTCCGGAAGTCGGAAAAGAACGAGAGTCTTCATAGGAGCTCCTTCGGTTTTCTTTGTGTGCATTCACGAACCCGCACGCCTGCTGCCTGCGATCATCCGGGTGGAGAGGCGGACAGTGCACGTTTCCGGCAATGGGGCAATCGAAACCCGACGAACATTTGATCGCACGAAGAAAATCCCTCCTCTTTCGCCGCATCTAAACCGTCCACGAGGTGGAAGCAGTTTTGATTGCGAGAAATAGGCGGAGAAAGAACCTTCGGGGACTCAGTGCTCTTAGACGGGAATAGATTTGTGACACCTAACCCTATCGAGACCTGGAGGTGGTAATCAAGTGTTGTGGGCTGAACCGCTGGAGACTCCCAGGCGCTTTTAACTTAATTCTGGTTGGCGATGCTCCGCGAGCTAGCGTACCTCATATGGTGTTCGGTCTGTTTCTGTTGGATAATTACGCTTATGTCTAGCGAAAACAGTCATATCGAAAAACCTAGCGATAACGAAGCAGCCGTCGAGAACGCGAATGCCGTCGAGAACGCGAGCGCCGTCAAGAACGACAACGTCATCGAGAACGTGACCGCCGTTTCCAGGGAGTCAGTCGGCGACGCCGTGGTTGCGAACGAAACGAGTCTGTCAAATGTTTCCGCCAGTCGTGCGGCTGGAGCGGGTAGTTTGGTCGGCGAAGGTAAAACCGTGTATCGCATCGATCAGCCGGAAGTACCGATGGATGAAGAGGCGCTTTTGAAGCTGCTCGACGACAATTCGGCATCGACAGCACCGACCGAAACATACACTCATCCGGTCACCGGGCGAGAAGTGTATGTGCCTAAAAACAGCAAGGCGCTTGGTCCCAGCGCAATCATGATGACGGCGTCACTCTTGATGTTCGTCGGCGGATCGCTGGCGACATCGCTAATGGTGGCGCGCGCGTTCGATTTCCACGGGCAGCTACTGCTGATTTTCGTGATCAGTTCGAGCGCTTTCATTCTTAGTCTGGCGGGTGGATTGCTTGTGAGAACGCTTGGCGACGGCAAAAACTGGTTCGTCGGAGCTGGTGTCGGCGCATGTTTCGGCGCAATGGGAGCGGTGATTGTTTACCTTCAAACCCAGCACCATCCCTGGTGGCAGTAGTCGTTTAAAGCGTTTTGATTTCGAGGTTGTCCGGGTCGCCTTTGAAAACGACGAAGGATGTGAAACCCTGCTCGCAGAGCTGGTCGATTTGCTTCTTGAGCTCTTTCTTTTTTGGAACGAGCGAAACGGTAACGCCGTCTTTTCGGAGGCTGTTTTGTCCTTTGAAAACATCCTTGAGTGTGTCTCTGCCTGGATCGTAGATGAATGCGATCTTTTGCGACGCTGCCGGCGGTTTGAAACCGCGCTCTTGCATGACGCCTATGATGCGTTCGAAACCAATTGAGAAGCCGCATGCAGGCACTTCTCTGCCGACGAATTTCTCAATCATTTTGTCGTAGCGACCGCCACCTGCGACTGAGTACGGCAAGCCGGGAACGCCGACTTCGAAGATGGGGCCTGTATAGTAGCCCATTCCGCGAACCAACGTTGGGTCGAATGCAATTGTGAATTTCCCGTCTACGCCCGAATCGATTGCTTCGATAAGTTGTTTGAGTTCTTCAACAGCCTCATTTGACGCGAACTTGGGAAGCGTTTCAGTTATGCGGTTGAATTGATTGCTGCCACTGAGGGTGGTGTCGTTGATAAGCGGTTGAATAGGTTTGAACAGTTCAACAAGCTTGTCGACTGCTGAGGGATCGTGTCCGCCGTTTCGTAGTTCCTGGGCGATTCCGTCGAGACCGATCTTGTCGAGTTTGTCGACTGCGATGAATACGCTGTCAAGGCGCGTCGGGTCGAACTGGCAGTGTAGAGCAAGTTCCGAGAGAATTCTTCTGTCGTTGATTCGTATTATGAATTTGTCGAATCCGAGTTTCGACAGTGCAGACGCCGTTGCCTGGAGCAGATCCAGTTCAGCAAAATTGCTTTTTACGCCGATGATGTCGATGTCGCATTGCGTGAACTGTCGAAAACGACCTGCTTGAGGGCTCTCTGCGCGCCAGACTGAACCGACCTGGATAGACTTGAATGGATTCGGAATATTGGCGTTGTTGTTGCCGTAAAACCTTGCGAGCGGTACGGTCAGGTCAAAACGCAAACCAAGATCGCTTAACGCGTCTTTATCTACGCCACCACTGCTAGTGTCAGTCAGGGCTTTCTCAAGTTTCTCGCCGCGTTTCAAAATCTCGTAGATCAGCGAGAGGTTTTCGCCGCCCTCGCCGCGTTTTAACAGCTCGATCGATTCGACTGCAGGTGTTTCAATCCGGGTAAAACCAAAAGTCTTATAGGTCTCGATAATTACATTTGTCGCCCAGTCCCGCAGTGCAACTTCGTCTGGAAGGAGGTCTCGCATGCCTCGCGGAGGTTGTGAGCGCATTCGTTCCAGTTTTGCATTGCTCGAATCGCCAGAAGCTGGGTTGGACATCGTTTGAATTCCTATGAAAACGTGATCGCACGCGGCTTGACGCCTCGTGACAGGAGGTTCAGTTTACCTGAAATTGAAGGCAAGCGCCATGGAGGTTGCTAGCTCCGCTATCTAATGACAACCTGTGTTTTTACTAATGAAGATCTATAACTCAAGAGCTTTTAACGAACGAAATAAGCCAATAGTCAGGTTTTGAACGAAAAATTAGTTAGCTTTAGTACCGCGTACCTCGCTTCGTAACTAATTACTGATCCTTGTCGCTCTCGCGCGCTTGCGACTAAACCTATAGGTACCTACATACTTCCTCGCTTCAGATACCTCTGCCAAGCTAAGCAACTTAAACATCGATCTTCTTCTTCACTTCGGCGCCGCCGTGTGGTCGAGCAGGTCCTGGTTCAAGTTGTCTGAGACCGTCGCGTTAGCGGCTTGTCTCGGCTTGCTGGTGGCGGTTTTTGTCCCCGGAAGTTTGAGGGATTCACCCAGTCCGCGCAGTCTTTTCGGGCTGGTTTGTTGTGGTGCTCAGCATCGAAACCGCTGAGTTTGAACAACCAGGGCGGTCGTTCAATCGGCTTGCCTATAGAAACACGGAGCCATAAACCAATGGAACTTCTGACCAATCCCTCTCTGTGGGCGGCGCTTGCTATGCTCACGGTCATGGAGATTGTTCTCGGAATCGACAACATCATCTTCGTCAGCATCCTTGCCGGCAAGCTTCCCGCGAGCCAGCAGGCCAGCGCCCGACGACTCGGATTGCTGGGTGCGATGTTGACGCGTATCGGCTTGCTATTCTCGCTCTCGTGGATCATGTCGCTCACAGAGCCGTTCTTCACGGTGCCCGTCTGGGAACAGCCCGTGTCCGGTCGCGACCTGATTCTCATCTTTGGCGGTCTCTTCCTCATCTACAAGAGCGTCAAAGAGATCCACGAGCGGACCGAGGGGGGCGAGCATGAGCCGAAAGCCGGTGGTAAAACCGGTTTCGCTGCGACGATCGTTCAGATCATGATGCTCGACATCGTGTTCTCGCTCGATTCCGTGATTACTGCGGTCGGCATGGTCAACAACCTGACGGTGATGGTGCTCGCCATCGTCGTGTCGGTCGGCATCATGATGGCTGCAGCTACGCCGGTGAGTAACTTCATCACGAAACACCCGAGCATGAAGATGTTGGCGCTGTCCTTCCTTCTGCTCATCGGTGTCGTCCTCGTCGGTGAAGGCATCGGTCAACACATCGCCAAGGGGTACATCTACTTCGCGATGGCATTCTCATTCGGCGTCGAGATGCTGAACATCCGTTCGCGCATCAAGGCCGAAAAGCGCTCAGGTCAAGAGTAGTTCGGTCGTACCGGGCTAGCTTCCTCAGCGCGTTGTGTGGCGGTCCGGCGCCGGTCGTCTCCGCACGACCGGCGTCCGGTCTCGCTAGCATTGTGACGCCCGTCACCGCTAGTGGTGGCGCAACGTCGAACACGAACATCGAACTTTGCAAAGGGTTTCAGCAATGGAATACCTCATCGCTCTCGTCTCCGTCGTGCTGCTGACGATCGTCGGCAGCATGCTGTTGGAAAAACTCCATCCGGCCTGCTCGTCCATGGACTTCGAGTCCAACGATGCCTATTTCAAGTACCTGGAGCGGCGCGACCGCTTCTTCCAGGAGGAGCACACGGGTCTCGCCGCCATCAACACCGTCATCGCCGTCGGTTTAGCTTCATGGTACGCTGGCACATTCAGCAGCGTCATGATGCCGACCTTCGCCTTTGCTTTTGCGACATTCGCCTGCTGGAGCCTGCTGCGCTTCAGCTTCCGGCGCCCCGATCAGATGGTGCGCTGGGATGGAGGCGATATGACCAAGCTCGGCATCTCGGTCGGTGTCGGTATCGCTGCCGGTGTGACTGTTTGCCTGTTGCTGTCCGTCTCGGTCTTCGGGCTCTGGTCCGTGCCGATTTTCGCATTCGCCTGGCTGCTGCTGTTCCCGTTGTAGACTCACTCTGCGACAATAACAGGGCAGCGCCATCCTCGACGGCTGCCGCCGTCTGAAAGGAGGTTAGCTATGAAATCCCACATCGTCAACGTGCTTGACCTCGAGCTGTCCTGCTATCCGAACGACGACTTCCCGCTTGGCGAGCGCAAAGAGATCATCGAGTTCGGCCTGACCACGGTCGACTTGAAGAAACTCGCGATCGTCCAGTCGCTGAGCTTCCCCATCATCCCGACCATGTCGCGCATCAGCCCCTACTGCACGGAGCTGACCGGCTGGACGGAGGCGAAGCTTCGCAAACAGGGAACGCCGTTCGCCGAGGCGCTGCGTCGCTTCGAGTCCAAGCACGGCGCGCAGAATCGTCTGCTGGTAACCGACTCGAATGACGAGCTCGACACCGTGCGTGCGCAGTGCGCGCTCATGAACCTGCCCTGCCCGTTCGGCGGCGGGTATCTGAATGTGTCGACCGTCCTGTCTGTTCTCACCGGCGACCTGCGCAATGTCAGTTTGCCCGAGAAGCTCAACCTGTTTGGGTTGGAGTTCGAGGGTGTTCTCCACTCGGGCAAGGACGACTCGCGCAACATCGCGCGGCTCCTGCTTGCCATCAGGGAGAAAGCCGAATTCAAATTCGTCGCGCCAGGGGCTTGACCTCTGCGTTTCGCGACGGATGTATACTTCCAGTTCTTCCTGAAAGGACCCCAGTTCTATGTCGCATGAAACCAACACCCTGACGGAAACCGCTCGCAGTGCCGGAGACGGCAAATGTGTCGAGAAGGAAACCGTCCTGCTTTTGGTTGGTCGCTGGCATGGTGTGACTCGCGATCAGGAGAGCGCGCTCGAAGCCGCTCTCGCTGGCGCCGGTCCTGGCAAGCTCGTCTTCGCCATCACTGCCTGCGAACAATCGCGCACCAAGCGCCATCCGCTCACTCTCGCCGAGCGGCGGGAGATCGTCGAAGGGCTGGCCGTCAGGCTCGGTCGCTCCTACGAAATCCACGGTGTCGCCGACATCGCGGACTCCGAGCTCTGGGTCGAGCACCTCAAGAATGTCGTGAAGGACGAGAGCGATGGCGCCACGGATATCGATCCGGCGAGCGCTGTTCTGGTTTCGTCCAACGAGGATGTTCTGAAGCTGTTCGCCAAACATGGCTACAACAGCCTCGTCCCGAGTACCGCCGGCAAGATTCCGACGGACATTCACAACACGATCCGGACCGGCGGCGACTGGCGAGCAATCGCGAGTGACGCGACGGTTTCGGTCTTCGAGCGCGAGGGACTGGAGCAGCTCATCAACGAGCTGTTCGAAGACGTGCTGCTCAACGACGACGGCGAGCTGTCGCACGGCCGCGACTTCAAGGTCTACAGCGCCGGCATGGATGCCAGTCTCAGCGTCAAGATCGAGGATATCTGCCCGCATGTGAAACCGGGCAAGATCGTCGACAAGGGCTGTGGTACGGGCACGCTTCTCGTCCACCTCGGCAACCTCTTCCCGGAGTCCGAGATCGTCGGCATGGACCTGTCCAGCGAGCTTTTGCGCACGTCGGATGGGCAATACTATGCCAATCAAAACGTCTCGGTCGTCCGCGGTAATATCATCCATCAGCGCTTCGCGCCTGGTTCCGTGGCGACGATCATTCTCAGCTCGGTGGTGCACGAGATCTACTCGTACACCGGTTACGACCGTGAGCAGGTGCGCATCGCGCTCACCAACGCCCGGACGGAGCTCGAGCTGGGTGGTCGTGTGGTCATTCGCGACGGCATCAAGCCCAGCCTGACCGGCAACGTCTGGATGCGATGCGATGGAGAAACCGAAGAACGCTTCCGCCGCTTCGCTCGCGAGTTCAAGAACAAATCGCCGAAGCCCGGCGTCGAGTTCGTCGAGCACGAAATCGATGGCGTGAAGTGGTTTTACCTCGACATCCATGGCGCCAATGAGTTCCTCTCCAAGAAAGACTACCTCGCCAACTGGGCGATGGAGGTCAACGAGGAATTCGGTGTCTGGACGCTCGACGAGTGGAAAGTGGAATTCGCGAAACTCGGCTATCGAGTCCGTGAGTGCCGGAGTTACCTCAATCCGTGGATCAACGACAACCGCTACTGCAACCACGTGTGGTTGCATGCGGACGATAACGGCAAGCCCGGAGAACAGCTTCCCTACCCGGATACCACGGCGGTCATCGTCGCGGAGAAGGTGTAGGCGGCTCCGACCTCTCGGGTGTCATCTTTTAAACCAGGAGCACGCTTCCCTTTGTGGGAGCGTGTTTCAAATGGCGCGCGCATGTTCGGCGAGCGCCATTGATTCTCAGGAGAAATTCGATGAACAGGAAACAACGCAGACAGGCAGGTCGCAACGGTGGTATCGTGCCGCCGCATCTGCAGACCGCCATTCGTAACGGTGCTACCGCCGGTGGTGCATCCACCGGGAAGGACAACTCGGCGACGAAACCGGATGGTGCGCCGCGCAAATCGCTGACCGTCGGAATGGGTGGCTTCGATGGGCTCATCCATCAGCTTTCCGGCGTGCCGCTGCTCGTCAATCGCGCGCTGCCGCTCCTCGAGCGCGGCGATGTCGCAAAGGCGAGTGGTCAGCTCACCGATGCCCTCATCAAGGTCGAACTCGGCAAGGCTGCCATTCTCGGCAACCTGGCTCTCGCCGCGATGAAGGCTGGCGACATCGGCGCCGCTGTCGGCTATGTCGACATCGCGCTCGAGTCGCTCAACGAACTCGGTCTCGAGGAAACCGAGATCTACAAGATGCTCGCGCTCGTGCATGCCAATCTGCCAGGCGACCTGCCGGCTGATGGCGCCGCTAAGTAGCCGCGGTTTAGCGCAGGCTACGCGTCAATCTGTCTGAATGTTCAAGCCGTCCGGGTGTGTGGTGAACTGCCCATCATGGGCATTCCACTACCCGGACGGTTTGACATTTCGTCATTTCGGTTTTGTGTTTTTTAGAATGCTGCAATTATAATGAATAGTAGGTGGCGGGCGTGTGGCTTACGTGACGGGGCGGCGCATGCAGGGGGATCGTGACGGTAGGCACGCACTGGCGCGCGACTCACCGGTGCCGTTTGAGTAGTTTTCGTTGCGAGCGAGCTTCGCCAGGGCGGGTGTCGCTCCTTTTCCCGTTAGGTAGTGCAAATTACCAATGGGCATGTTTTTTTGTCGATTATTCCTTGCAGAACTATAGGTTTTTTCGACTGCCGACGTGTCCGAGTTGTGTATGATGTCTGTGTCGGCTGCCGTCGTTTGTCGAATCGAGCTGTGCATGTCTGTGTCGACTGCCGAAGTTTGTCGAATCGAGCTGTGTATGTCTGTGTCGGCTGCCGTCGTTTGTCGAATCGAGCTGTGCGTGTCTGTGTCGACTGCCGACGTGTCCGAGTTGTCGGTGTCTGTCGAACTCGCGATGTATTTTCTTGTGTAGCTCTCGGTCCGGTGCGAGCCGACTCAGATGTTTGAGTAGTGGTTGTGATTATCCAGATATTCCGACAAGTGTTTCAAAATGAGGGGCATCATAAAATTAGGTACCAGGACTAAGGTGGTATTACATGCTGAGGTGAGGATGGAAAGCGCTTCCACGGAAACACCGCGACGTTTTCCGCTTTCCACTTTGGATATCCAGCTCTGTGTAAAACCGCTTGAATTGGCAACCTCCGCTTGAGTCATTCCCATATGAGAGCGGTGAGCCTTTAGCGCCTGCAAAAGCAAGTCTGGGTCTCCCATCGCATAACATTTTTCGCGCATGCTGATGCAGTCGGAGCATCCGTTGAGATTGTGCCTTTTGACCGCATCATTGATTGTTTCAATATTGGAAAAACGTGAAACGCTAGGCTCCGTGGACTTCACTGAAGCAAAATTGTCTTTCTCGTCACTCACCCACAAGCAACGATCGTCGACCAGTAACAGTAGCGAACGAATTTCCCTTCTGAAAGAAACGTGCGCTCCATGCTCTTTTAGGGAAAAGACAAAGGTGTGAAAGTTGCTGAACGGAGGAATTTTGATACCTCGGAAACTGTCGGGAGGTTGCAGGAGAAAGCAAATTTCGACTCCACGCTCTCGGCATTCGCTCAAGAGTTGAAGCTGTTTAGCTATAAGTGCGCTTTCGTTAGTTGTTGCCTGCAGCACAATTCTGTACCGAGCCGTTCTAATGTCGGCGACAATCTTCGACCAAACTGACTCATTGTCATAGATGTCTACGTAAGCAGGCTTCACATACCGATAGCTGTTATGGATGTTTTTGATGGTCATTTTGTCTCACTCAAGTCAAAGACACGAAACGGATGCAATCTGAATCCACAGAGCGCCGTGCTTATCGGCGTTCCGTGGTTGCACTGGTAAAATTATGACGGCAGAGTGCCTGTCTGAGCTGGTTATCTAATGTACTTCTAGTGGCGAACAGGAAGATCAGAAAGTTCGCTGTAGTTCTGTCAATGCCGGTTTATGTTGCAGTTGGCATATTCGTCTAAATTTCATGCCGGTTAGTACTTTCGGGTGCCTAACGTGAGTCGACTCGACACGCAGCCCACCCGGACAGGACCCGGCAGTACCCGCCAGCCCTGGCAGCTCGGCAGCAACCGGTAGCCCCGGTGGCCCGGCAGTACCGGCGGCCCGGCAGTACCGGCAGCAACCGGTAGCCCCGGCGTCCCCGGTCGCGCTTTCTCTCAATGGTGCGAAGGTTGATAGTACTACGTCATGTCGCAATAATTGGTTGACGAAAAACACATGGAGTAAGAAATAGTTGGGCAGGAAAATGTTATGAAGGCTGGAAAACGAAGGGGAGCCATCTAAAGAAATGGCTCCCCTTCTATGTAACCACAATTATTTTTTGTCTCTAGTATCCGACTAACATGGCTTTTCTAGAGGCTCGGACGCAACCGTCCATCAGGCTAGGTCATTCCAGTGACCAAGCCACCGGCCCACGCGACCGCACCATAGTCAGCCCAGCTAGCTCGCCTCCGGCGGCAGCATGGCTTGAGCTTGTTCGCGGAGGAGCCCGGCGCGTGCCTCGAACACGTCAGCCTGCGTTGAGAGCAGGTAGGCGCGATTCGGGTCGTCGGGGAAGCGCTTCAGCCCGTCCTTGATGATGCGTTCAGCGCGGTCGAGGTTGCCGGCGCTGTAGTTGTAGCTCGCGGCGTGCGTCCAGGCATGCAGCGATTCGGCGTTCGGTTGCACCTTCTTGCTCTTCGCGAGCTTGAGGCCACGCTCGGAGTGGTCGACAGCCGCTTTCAGGTCGCCGAAGCGGAAATACATCGCCGCGACATTCGTGAGATTGCCGCAGAGAGCGTCGAAGTTGCCGTTTCGTTCCCAAACAGCAAGCGCTTTCTGGTACCAGTCCAGCGCTTCCTGTCGGGTGGCGGCGCGGTTGGCCGGGCGAGACTTCATGCTGAAGCAGCAGAAGACGAGGAAGAGGTAACCCTCCGCCATCTCGTTGCTGTCCGGCGCGATGTTCTCGAGCAGGATGACAGCGTCGCGTCCCCTGGAGTAGGCGCCGCGGAAGTCGCCCTTCTTGTAGAGAGCGTCGGCATCTTCGAGCATCAGCTTGGCGCCCGCCACGTCTTTGAACGTGTAGACCGCCTGGCCGATGGGGGTTTCGACGTCTTCGACAATCAGAGTCGCAACGGCGCGACCGCTCTCCCTGGGGGTCTGGATGTCGATCTTCGGGATGGTGCCGGCGGCGAAGTCCTGGGTATGCAGCTCCTTCCCGTTGTACGTCACTCGAATCTTGGCGTCGATCTGGAGTGGGTCAAAGAGTTCAACACGCATGGTTGATTCCTTCGTTTAGTCTGGGTCGTTGGCGTTCGGCTCCGCATCAGTCTCTCGGTGAATTGGAGCCTGGCGTCGGTTAGATTCAAGTTCGCGAGTCAGCGAGTCCAGCGATTCGCCGACATTCGCTTGTCAGTCCGTATCGTCGTCGCCCAGGTCGAGCGCGCAGGAGCCGCCGTCGTGGAGGTCGCACGGCTTCATGCATTCGACGCAGTGACCATTGATCAGGGTTGCGGACGGGCGGCGGCAGCTCTTGCAAGTGCCGGCATCGTGCCCGGTCAAACCAATACCGCAATGAACCGTCGGGTTCTTCACGGTGTCGGCATCGAGGATATTTCGGTCCATAGTTTACCTTCCGGTCTTCAGAGTGAGGTTTCCACGAAAACGACGACACACTCCCCCTCTCGAAAGAGTGGCAGGAAATGCTTGCAGAGTTTGGTGTGTCGGGAGTCGGTGTGTTTTCTTCGCGGAAACGTTGATATAAAGCACGCTAAGCCTAAAGGCTCATATTGGCTCTTACCAAAGAGCCCTATATTCGGTTTGAAACAAATGTTTGTTTCTTGACAATATGCTCGCGCGAACTTCGCGCCGGTTTGCGGTTCCGGAATGTCATGTGTCACAAGAGTCGCCGCTGAAGCACATCAACTACCATTGAAAGTCTTTATATTTCACTTAGAGCGAACTTAGGAAAACGCCATCCAGTCCGGGCTAGCGCAACTCACGCGGTGCTGGCTAAAGCATATCGAAGTAATATCAATGCTTGAACGCCTGCTCGACCTACGCGGATACTCGAAACGCATTGTGTGACTCGACCTACGCGGATACTTCAAACGCATTGTGTGACTCGACCTACGCGGATACTTCAAACGCATTGTGTGACTCGACCTACGCGGATACTCCAAACGCATTGTGTGACTCGACCTATGCGGACGCTCCAAACGCTTTGTATGACGCGACTCTCCGCATTCATTTACCCCGCACGATCATTCTGAGTTCGATTATGCCTTGCCTGATTTGGCTTTCGCTCATGTTCCCGTATCCAAGAATGAATTCACCGCGCGCAGCGTTTCGAGTATACGAAGAGCGCGTGCTGGTCAAGGCAATACCACGCGCCAGCGCCCGTTCCAATATTTCGTCGTCCTCGAGATCGCATTTGATTCGGATTAGCGTGGATAGTCCTGCGTGGTCACCATATGTGGTGGCGCATTCGCTCAGGTGATCCTGAATGGCTTCGAGTAATGCCTTGCGTCGATGTGCGTAAGTGGTGCGCATTCGCCGCACATGGCGTTCCAGCAATCCCGTGGAGATAAACTCTGCCAGGGCGTCTTGAACCTGGATAGCGATGTTGTCTGCCGCTAACCAACGCGCTTTTGTATAAACCGATATCAGTTTTGGCGGCAAAACCATGAACGCGATCGCCAGAGATGGATACAAGATTTTTGTGAAAGAGCTCAGGTAGAGAACTTGTTCTTCCTTGTCGAGCGTTTTCATCGCTGGGATCGGATTGCCCTTGTATCTGAATTCGCTATCAAAGTCATCTTCGATTATTAGGGCACCGCATTCGGTGGCCCATTTTATCAGTTCCAGTCGGCGTGCAAGCGAAAGAACGGCTCCGGTTGGGAATTGATGAGATGGTGTAACGTACACGGCTTTGACATTGTGGCGAGACAGTTTTGCCAAACGCTCCGTTTTCATTCCTCCCTGATCGACGTCGATGCTGCGGATCTGCGCGCCATAGGTTCTAAACACATCTCGTATTGGTCTGTACGAGGGGTTCTCGACCAGGAGCTCCATCCCGGCTTCAGCATGAAGCTTCGCCATCAGGTCTAGTGATTGAGCAAGTCCGCAATTGATTACCACTTGTTCGGGCTGGCACGTGAGCCCTCGGGTGCGAAGAAGTCGCTCTGCAATAGCGGCTCTCAAAGGCATATGACCAAGGGGGTCTGAAGCGTAGTCCAGTAGGCGCGAGTCCGGTTTCCGAAAAGTCTTTGACACAATTCGCGACCAGTCAGTCAGCGGAAGCTCATCGAAAGCCGGTTGCCAATTGAAAAAGGGAAATCGAACATGCTCCAGGCGAGGTGATTGTGTTTCCGTCAAAGATAGGCGTCGACCAAAAGTAGACAAAATCTCGCGCTCATCAGACGCATCGGCTGCTGGTTTCCGTGTGTCGCGTGCTCGCCTGTCGTCAATACGTTTACTTGATTGCTCGATATGTGTGGAGGCAAGGCTTGCTCGATCCCTGTCCGTAACGAACGTTCCAGAGCCAGTTTGACTAGACAAATAGCCTTCCGCTAGAAGTTGGTCGTAAGCGTTGACGACGGTTTTTCGCGATACCCCTAGAAGCTCAGCGAGTTTTCTCGAGGGAGGTAATCGCACTCCGGGTAGGAGCTCGCCAGTGAGAATGAGGGCCCGGAGCTGTGCGTAGATCTGAGTTTGAAGTTGCTCTGGCGCGTCAGGGTCTATTGATAAGTTGAATACGTCTGCTTCCATAACATCAATTTGTTTTGTCCGGTCCGTTTCGCGGCGCTGGTGGGCGTAAACAGGGCATTGAACGATTCGGAATTGGGATATTGTCTTGTAATGCCCACAGAGCTTTAGATATTGAGATTGAGGGTTGCCGGTTCTGCAACATTACTTTGTTAATGGTGCCCAAGCAGGGGTACCAATAAACTCGGTCTAATGATTGAAAAGGTTAATTAGTCTGCATTCTTGCGTATCGGGGGGTAGAGGATACCAATTTTATGAATTGGTACCCTGAAGTTCGTGTGGAATTAAATGTTGCAGGTGCCAATTGTGCATCTTGACAATCGATCTTATTCTGAACCCATCAACCCCATGCCACTCCCCCCGTGAGGTACCTAAGTGATTTACTCTGCTAACCCAATTCGAACTGAAGAAGCGGCGGCGCTTGAAGGTTTCAAAACGAGCTTGGACAGCCAGTCTATGGCTGCGCACACTCAACGCGCATATGTTTCTCGAGTAAGAAAATTTCTTTCCTATATGAATGAACAGGGCAACAATTCGATTCAGCAAGATGGCGGAACCTGGCATGAGCAGGTCAACGGCTACGTCAATCATTTGAAAACAGTTGAGACTGCGAGTCAAAATACGGTTAACAATGTCATCACTGCCCTGGAAAAATTTGTTGATTTTCTCGGTGCGGACATGCCGAGGGTGGCTCGTGAGTCTTGGCCGAAATCGGCTCCGCGACCGCTTTCTGAAGATGAGGAAAGACGGTTTGTCGAAGCGACCTATCGACATCGCAGTGCGAAAGATCGCGCGATTTCCTTTTTGCTTCTCTATACAGGCATGAAAATCGGTGAGTGTGTCGGGCTCAACATGGACGATGTCCTGCTTGCTGCCGACACCGGCCGCGTAATGGTGAAAGGAAGTCGAGTAATTCCATTGAATGCACCGACCAGAAAAGCCCTTTACGATTGGCTCACAGAGCGGAGTCGCAGATTTGGTGATTGCGAGGAAAAGGCTGTTTTTCTAAATCCGATGGGCCGCAGAATCTCGACTGTAGGTGTAGACTGTATCGTCCGCAAGATCGGTCATCGTGCTCATCTCAATCTGTCTGCGCAGGTTTTGAGAGATACGTGTCTGACAAACTTGGTCCGCAATGGCAACGATCTTATGCTCGTGGCGGCGATCGGAGGTCATAGAACGCTGGAGACAACGAAGCGTTACGCTGGTGTCTCCGGCACTCCGACTGTCTCTTCAGAGGTCATGGAGAGTTTGACTAATCGAGTTGCGGCGTTCGCTCTGCATTGAGGCAACGCTTAGAAGCATTCACCGAAGTAGATGAGTGGTAAGCAGAAAACCCGCCTAGCAAGCGGGTTTTCTTTTGGTTTTGCGCGAGTACCAAGATTGGATTGTTTCTCAACCGGCTTTGTCGTCTCGCCTGAACGCTCTCTGTGCATCTGCTCTCTGCTCTCCGCGCTCTTCGCTCTGCTCGCTGTTTCTCTGCTCGCTGCTCGCTGCACTCTTCGCTCTGCTCGCTGTTTCTCTGCTCGCTGCTCGCTGCACTCTTCGCTCTGCTCGCTGTTTCTCTGTTCGCTGCTCGCTGCACCTCCGTTCTCTGTTTTCTGCTCTCTACTCTCTACGTTCCGCCCTCCGCCTCTGTCTCTGCTTCTGCCTGCTGTCGGGTTCGGCTCCCCCATGCGCGTCTTGGGAGTGCGTGAACTGCTGCCACTTCCCTACCTCTCGCGCTTACTGTGGGATATCGTAGAGGTGGAGGTTTTAAAAAGTGGGGGCGGGGTTGAGCTTTTATGGTTTCCCAAAAAGGAGGAGCGCAAGCAAGTGGGCTGCCTGCGCTCCTCCTCGGCGATGGCGCAACGCTATGGCTTCAGGATGTTGAGGTTTCCGACTAGAACAGTGACGGACAGTCCGGCGGTTTGTGACCGAACGGATTGGAAGGCGCCGGTAAGTTGGGTTGCGCTTCCCGTGCGCGTTGGCGGCGCCGTTCGGCTTCCTCTTGAAGATGGGGCGGCACGAACCCGTACGAACCTCCGAGCGCGCCACCAAAATCGAGGGTGGGTGGCAGTTTCGGCTGCTCGGGCTTTGAATTCTGCGGTTTACTCATGTATTTGTTCCTTGAATGAACTGTTGTTGTTTGAGAAGCGGAAGCGCCTCACAGCGAGGCGCTTCCGTTCGATTACACTGCTTCGAAACGCGGTTTCGCTATGCGACGACCGGACTGATCGTCGCTCTGGAAGTCGCTTGCCGGGCGAGCAGCATTCGTTCCATGACCGTCATCAACTCATGTGCCTTCGCCAGCTCGACTTCATCGATCTGCGTGTCGGTCCAGAGCGCCTTTTCGCAAATCGCGAGGAACGCGATCAACGGCTCTTTCTCGGGGAGCGCGCTGCCGGATAGCTCCGAAACCGTGAGCGGATCGACGCCGAAGAAGGTGCGGACAAGCCCGGCAACGTTCGTGAACGCGAGTTTGTTGCGGTCTCCTTCGATGATCACGCTCCATGCTTCTTGCACTGCGGTCCAGCCCGCCGGGAACGGGCCCGGATTGACCTTCGGTCGGCGCTTCAAGCGCGGCAGGCGCTTGCCGACTAGCATGTGCACGGCGACCACAACTCCGCAGCCGCCGGCAAGGATGTACGCCGCAGTCAGCCAGAGATGACCGTCGTTGATCAGGGTAAGGTCGGCTTCCTTTGGGTGCTCACTCTTTCGACCGTCGTAGGTTTGCGAAGTGTAGACCTCGACCGTGAGAAGATCGAGTTTCTTCGGGTCACCATCGGCGGTGCTTTTGTAAGTGATGGTCGGTTTGACTTCGAGCTTCGGTTTCAGCACGAATGCCTGGAGTACAAGGTCGACGCGGACGAGTGTGTCCTCGCCCCTCGCCTCCCTGTATTCTTTGCGCGAAACCACCTCGAAATCACCGTTGACGACCATCTGTTCTGTCAGCAACTCCATCCCGGGAAGGAGTTGGAAGTACAACGTGACCGGCACGTGGTTGCCGGTGCGAAAGCCGAAGTCGCGGTCTTTGACTTCGGTGTTGTAGCGCGGAGCATCCTGCTTTGCAGTCAGAAAGTCCGGCCACTGCCGTTCGCGTCGCACTTGCACGACCGTCGTCACCGCCACTGCGAGGGCGACGATGGCAATTGCGGCGATAATCGGTTTCTTCTTCATACCGTTCTTCCTTTCGTAAGGGGTCAACGAATTGACTCTGTGAAGTTGGGGCGCCTCATCGTGAGGCGCAGGCGTTGGCGTAGGTCTCGTAGGTCTGT
The DNA here is from genome assembly GCA_965228855.1 of Candidatus Obscuribacterales bacterium. Classification (GTDB taxonomy): domain Bacteria; phylum Cyanobacteriota; class Vampirovibrionia; order Obscuribacterales; family Obscuribacteraceae; genus JADYXR01. Next base: position 926,026 of record CBDDIJ010000002.1, read on the forward strand.
CAATGAGGGAGCGACGGAATTCGCTAAAACTGTCGCTCTTGGATTGACAGAACGTTTCAGGATGGCGTTTGCGGTTTCTTCCCCGAACGCCGCGCCGCTGTTGCCAGTGGAGTGAGGCTGATCAGGATGAGGAACACCAGGCACGGGTAGAAGTACAATTCCTTCACGCCGACCTTTTCCTTCGGGCTCATCCGCGAAGCGAGGGGCTTGAAGCGGAACTGCCCGGGCTTGCTGACTTGCAGGAAGGTGGCATTTTCGCCGACCGCTTTGGTCAACTGGCTGAGTGTGGCGACGTCGAGCGAGGTGAGAGCGTGCTTTCCCTCGATTTTGTAGAACTGGTCCATGGCCAGCCTGCGGTCTTCCTCGCCCAGCTCCTCCACGGGGATTAGCGCTGCGTGCGGCGTTCCAAGCCCGACCACGATGAGCGTGATGTTGCGCTCACGGCAACCTTTGGCGATTTCCTCGAGGTTGGAATCGTCGTCAGTGCCACCATCGGACAGCAAGACAATCATCTTGCGCCGCGTCGGATCGCTGTCGTGGTCGAAGTATTTGAACGCCAGTTCGAAGGCGCCGCCCATGTCGCTACCCTGTCCCGGCGCGCTCGAAATCTTGAGTTCGTGGCTGGCGAGCCACGTAACAGTATCGAGTTCGCCTGTAAGGTAAACGACCGGCGTTGCTTGCCCGGCGTAGGAGACTACGCCGAGCTGGTTGCGGTCCAGGGACGGGATGATCTCGTCCCGCAGAATTGTTCGCGCCATGTTGAGCCGGGTCGTTCCGCTGCAATCGCGCGCCGCCATGCTGCGGCTCACGTCGAACAGAGTCACGACATCGACTGAACCGGCAGGAAACTCAACGTGCTTGCTCTCTACTGCCGGACGAGCGAGCGCGAGGAAACCGGCTGCGAGAGCCAGACTCGCGAGCACTCCCTTGGTGACGTAGGCACGTCCGCTAATCTTCTTGCTGTAACGGTCGGCGTTGTCTGCCGCTCCCCAGGCGCCGATCATCGACTGCTGCTTGCGAAACGCAAGCCAGGCGATCGCGACGCCCATCAGCGCAAGCGGCAACCAGAGCCACGCTTGCTCATTGAGAAAGCTCATGGCGTGCTCCTTACAGTTTGGTGTTGGAGGGATTGGCTGGCTTGGGTTTGTCTCCGTCGTTGCCGCCCTTGCCACCACCACTGCTCAGCAACCTCTCCAGGTTGTAGATTGTGATGATGTTGTCCGGGTCGTGCTTGAGACTGAGTTTGTAAGCCGAGATCGCCTCCTCGTTTTTATGACTATTGGCGTAGGCGTTTCCAATCAGGAATTGAATGTCCGCGGCCAACTGTTTGTGACGCGGCTCGACGTTGCCATCGCTATCAGTGAGTGAAGCGTAGGCCTTCGTCAATGCCGTCGTTGCGGCCTCGTACTGGTTGTTCTGATACAGTTCGAAGCCGTGATTGTATCGGGCTCCGCGGCGGTCTCCTACAACCGTGTCCGTAGCCTGCCAGCTCGCGCGCAGCGTAGCTACGACTGTTTTGCTAAGCCAGCTTTCTTCGGCGAACAGCTCAGGAAGCGGTCCTTCCTCCTTGTCGGCGAAGTTGTAGTCGGTCAGTCCTTTGGCCGCCATTTCATAGTCCCCCCGCAGCATCGGCACGGAATACTGATTTAGCCGGACGAATCCGGTGGTGAGAAGCAAAGCGCTTCCGATGAGCAGCCCGACTGGTCGCCAGTTCTTGAGCGCCCAGCGAGAAGAATCGCCGAACACGTGAACCACGCTCATGACCATGAAGCTGATGGCGACGACCATTTGTCGCGCCATCTTGGAGAAAAACTGGCGCATGTTGCACCCCTTTCTGGTGTTCTGGGTGGAAGGAATCGGCAGCGCCGCGGTGACGTGTTCTGTCTCCGCCGACACGCTTTGGCTGCCGATCCCGGTTAGCGACCCAGAATCACAGCCTCGGAAAACTGACTGAGCACGAAGATCACCATTGCGGCGATCAGGAAGTAGTAAAACACCGGCTCAACTGACTTGTCGCCCATCACGGGAATCGGCGAAGACTCGAGCGCGTTGACACGCGCGAAGCACTTCTCGAGGTCCGCCTGACTTTCCGCGCGAAACACCTCGCCGCCGGCATCGCGGCAGAGGCGCTCCAGGCTCAGTTCGCCCTTGCCGATTTTCTCGCCGACGCCAATGACGTAGACCTTCATGCGAGCATCATCGATGACCTTGTTCAAGCGCTTCATCACATCGGCGTCCATCTCATTCTCACCGTCGGTGATCAGGATGAGCACTCGAGTAGAAGACTTGCCCTTAAGATCGAAGTGCTCTCTCGCTTTGTCGAACGGACCCGGTATCGTGGTACCGAAATTGGTGCCCACGCCAAGTTGCTGCGCGCCCTTACCCTTTGGTAAGAAGCTGCTGTGGCGTGTGATTTGCTTCAGATCGCGATCCAGCGGCCAACGCAGCTCGGGCTTGTGGTCGAACAGGATGAGCCCGATGTGGTCGCCGGTGTTGGCTGCCTGTCGCGTTTCTGCGAAGGTGACGATCGCGTCCTGGGCGGCGTCGATCCGGCGAAACGGTTTCGGCTCACCCGTTTCGTCCGTTGAGCTCGGTTCGATCTTCTTGCCGGCGTTGGGATCGTACCAGGCGTCGAGCGCGCGCACCTTGCGTTCGCCTTTGTAAGGCTCCGCCATCGAAGCGGACCAGTCCAGCGCCAAGATGATGTCGCGTCCTTGCACGACCGTCGTCGTCTTCTCGTTGACGCGAATCACGGGTTCGCAGAGTGCCACCGCTGCCAGTGCCACGGCGAGCGTCATGAGCGCACGCGGTAGCGCGGCGAGAGCGACTCCGGATGCCGTAGTCTTGTGGACGCCGCCTGCCGAGACACGGATGCGAGCCGCGTTTCTTGCCAGGTAGAGCACGGGCACCACCGCCAGTACCGCCAACATCCAGGTGAGGTTAACGAAACTCATTGCTGTGCTCCTTCCTGTTTGAGGTCCAGGCAGCGGCGCCCACCAGAGAGAATTCGGGTGAGCTGGCTCCGCCGCGTTTCGTGCGAGTCTTCCGTGCGCATCGCCGCGAACTTGCAGTTGAGTTCTGCCAGTTGGCGGAAACGCTCGGTTTCCTGGTCGATGAAACGTTTGCTGTGTGCGGCGCGAGCACGCCTGGTCGTGCAGATCACGCTGGTCGAGCCATTGTCATCGACCACGGGGTAGAAACCGGGGATGGGCAGGAACGGAATCAGCCGTTCGGTGGGCAGCTCGCGTTCGCGCAAGTCCGACACGGAGAGAAACACGATCTCGTGGCGAGACCCCATCAGTCTGAGCATCTCACGGTCTTCGGCTGTGAAGTGGTGCAGGTCGGTGACTACGAAGACAAGAGAGCGATTGGGCGGTAAGCGCCGAAGCGCGCATGCTAAGCCGCTTGTTCCCTTGTCGAGATACGCAGACTCCTGAGTGTCCAGCACCGCAGTTGGTGCCATTGTTGTGAGCTGATGTGCGCCGCGCTTGCCGAAGTAGCGCTTGACACCTCGCTCGTCGTAGGTCGCGAAGACGGCGGTGTCGTTGGTGCGTGTCGCCGAGCGCAGCACGGACTTGGTGATTACGGCCGCGAGTTCCCGCTTGGAGAGTCCGACCGAGCACATATCCATGCTGCGCGACACGTCAACGAGAACGCAAACGCACGCGTTGCGTTCCTCCTCCAACAGGGTAATGACCGGCCGTTCCGGCCGCCGCGCCAGCATCTTCCAGTTGATGCGGCTGACCTTGTCGCCTTCCTGGTAATCGCGGAAGTCGCAGTAGTCGCGACCGTTTCCGCGATACGGGCTGAGGCGCACACCTTCGTGGTGCTGCGTGGAGAGCCAGCCGATCTGGATAAAGCACTCGACTGTCAGCACGTTGAGCCTTCGCAGCTGTTCGCTCACCGAGGTGATGTTCATGGTTTACTCCCTGAAAGCCTGACAAGAAATAGAGGAGGCGCGATCACGATGACCGCGCCTTCCTGCGCTCAAGTCAGGCTCGGGAGTTACCCGTCCTGACTCAGTCCTGGTTGACGACTTTGACGGCTCCGAGGAGCGTCTGAATCACCTGGTCCGGCTTGACGCCGTGGAGCAGCCGCTCCTCGGTGAGGTAGAGCCGGTGGCGCAGCACCGCCGGGACGAAGAACTTGATGTCGTCCGGCGTGATGTACGTCCGCGCGTTCATATAGGCGCGGGCGCGGCTGAGGCGCAGAAGCCATTGACCGGCGCGCACCGACACACCGGCCTTAAAGGTCCCCTTCAGGTCCGCGTGCAGCAGCTCAGCCACCTCCGGTCGCGTCGCGTGGATGAGCTCCTCGACATACGCGACGATGGAGCGGCTGCAGTGCACGCCCTCCAGCTCCTTGCGGATGGAGGGGATGTCGGTTACCGAAGTGACGCCCTTGAGCGCGGGGTCGAGCCCGTGCCGGTTGAACGCCGTCTTGGCCAGGACGTCGAGCTCCAGCTCCTTGGGCAGCCGGTCATAGTACAGTTCGACGGCGAACCGGTCGAGCTGCGCCGCCGGCAGCGGATAGGTGCCTTCGAGGTCGATGGGGTTGCGCGTGGCGAGGAGCATGAAAACTTCGTGCAGCGACTTCACGCCGCGCGGAGTGCTGATCTGCCCTTCCTCCATCGCCTGCAGCAGCGCCGATTGCGTTTTCGGCGTGGTGCGGTTGATTTCGTCTGCGTGGAAAAGGTTGACGGTCGGATTGAGCGGCCCGTAGCGAAAACGGAACTTGCTCTTCTCCTTGATGTACACGTTGGTGCCGAGCAGATCCGCGGGCATCGTGTCGGGAACGAGCTGCTCCCGATGGTAGGTCGCATCACCGATGCACCACGCCACCGCGCGCATGGTGAGCGTCTTGGCCGTGCCGGGTTCGCCGAGCGCCGAGACGTGTCCGCCGGCGAGCAGAGTGCAGATGATGGTTTCAATCTGGTCGCGGTAGCCGAGGACCGAGGCGTTGAGCGCGTCGCTCAGAGCCTTGACCCTGGTGCGACCGTTAGTCTGAAGAATCGTAGTCATCGTACGGTTCCTTGTGAAGCGACTCGCTGAACGAGTCTATGCCTTGAAAAGAAAACGTGGCTGAAGAGCCTGTCTTTCCGTTCAGCAACATGCTGAAGGAAGCTTGACGGTATTGCATTGAACTACTGCTAACTTTGCTTGTTTGCAGTTCTCCTGGTTTGAGGTTTAAACGGTTCGAATTGGTTTAATCGTGACTAAAATTAAGTCCCCTGACAATGGCTTTTAGCCATAGTTTATTAATAATCAGGTGCGTTCTGTTTTGGTGTCTGGCGACAATATCGATAGTGTCACATGCGGTGCCCGGCTAGACACTTTTATAGTTTTCTATTTTGCCCGAGAGCAATATCAGTTTCTTGAACTGCATTAATTGACCCGAAAGATTTGCTACTATATTAGACAGGATGTGCGAAATCCGGCACGTTCGACCAGGGCCGGATCGTCGGCACTCCTTCCTGTTGGTCCGCTGTTTTGTCTATGCTGGAATGACGGATTTTGCTAAAAGCGGCAACGTATCGTAGACAAAAGCTTTTTCAGAGCGCTTGTAGCTTGGGGTGATTGCTCAAGAGTGGGTGGGGAACGGGGTTTTGTTATCCATGTGATACGGAAGTATATAGTAGCGATGGTCTTTAAAAGAGCGACTGCCCAAGCCGGGCAGCCGCTTAATTCAGGTGGTCAGCGCTCTACGTTTTACGCGGCGATGAAACCGCGGGCGACCAGCGCGGCGCGCAGGGTCTGCGCGTCGTCGATCGAGGCGATGCTCACGAGAGCCGGGTCGACAGCGACTTCGTCGCCGTTGGACAGGTCCTTGACCTTGAGCGTGCCGGCCTCGAACTGCGTGATGAATTCGTCGGTCTTGCGACCGCTGCCGCGCACGAGGATGAGCGGAATCTTGCGTTCGGCCGCCCAGACCAGTTCCTTCCAGGTGGCGCCGCCGCCGTTGAAGCCGAACACGGCGCAGTTGACGTCCTGCTCCTGCCACTTCTGCATGAGCCCCAGGTACGGGAGGACGTCCTTCGCCCAGTCGACTTCGTCGGTCGGGATGTCGACGGCGTCTTTCTGGATGACCACGGCGCGGTCCTGGCGGAAGTCGAGCCGATCGTGGTCGGTCACGAGCAGGCCGCCGAAGTCGCGATCGAGCGTCATCTGGGTGGTGCGTGGCGTGGTCGACATGGCGTACACCCCGTAAGCGCCCTTGAGCAGGCTCGGAATGTAGGTGATGGCGAAGCCGGTGGTTTCGCGGACGGTGCGCTTGGCGGTTTCGTCGAAGCGGTCCTCGGTCGCGATGGTGCCGCCGGAGAAGGCGACGATCTTGCCGATGCCCTTGTGGGACGTCAGGATGTAGCCGGGCATTGCGGCTTTCAGTTCGTCGGACAGACCAGCGCAGCCGCCCGCGTAACGGATGACCTTGCGCTCGTTGCCCGGCAGGAACGGTGCGTTGATGAAGTTGGCGTTGAACGCCTGACCGTCCGAGACCACGTCGAAAGCGCAGCCGGTTTGGTTTTCCATATGGAATTCTCCAGTGAGTTTTTGAGTCGTTGGTCTTCAGCGCGTCCTTAGACTCTGTTCGGGACGTACTGTTTCGGGTGGTCTCGCGTGAGCGAACACCACGAAGATGAGCCTCTTGAGTCAGTCAGGCTGAGCCCTAGGACCGACTCAGGCGACTCGTCGAAGCGGAATTATCTTGCCGCTGTCACCGCCGCTGGCAGTGACCGGTACAAGCGCATCGAGCTTGTAGAGCGTTTCGTTGATGTGTTCGACGTCGTTCTCGGCGACGAACACACCGGGGTGCTCCTTCAGGAATGCCTGGTCTTCCGCGTATTTGTCCGCGATGCGACCGGATTCCTTGATGAGTAGAACGTTCCACCGCCCCGGGTCCTGACGTCCGGCGTTCGCCCAGAACTTGAGCTCGCGTTCGGAAACCGACCCGCCGTTGTAGACGACGAGAAGGCTCTTCCAGTTGCGCTCGTGCAGTGTGCGAATGTAGCGGGCGCATTCCTTCCACTCGTCGTCCCAGATCTCTTCGTTGTTCGGCTCCGGTTCGACCAGAAGCACAGAACGAAGGTCCGGATGGACGGTAGTGATCACGCCCTTCTTGGGCTGGATGTCGAGGATATTTTTGCCGACCAGTCCGCTTTCATTGCTGACGAGCAACTGGCGAAAGCCGGGTACGATGCCGAGCATAACCAGCCCGGGCAAATGTTGCGCTATCGAAGGGAATATCTCAGTGATACCGGGCACGACTTGTTTGGGGTCGTGAATGGAAACCATCTGAGTTCCGCCGAACAGCGCAAAACCTTCAAAGCGGGGCAGCTCGTTGCCGCCCTTAAAACCGCGCAGCGCGTCGGCGAGATTGCGCATGCCGATGGCGTCGGCGGCTGTCATGTCTGCACAGCCGCCAGTCAATCGGAGTACGAACGGACGAGCCGCCTGCTCCGAAAAGCTTAACGCGAAATCGACGGACGTTTTTCTGCCGATCTGGAAGTGGAGCGATTGCGCGCTTCTCTGCAATTCTTTGTAGTCCACAAAAAGACCTCCTTTCTGGCCTGTGCCACCGGAGGTGGTGCGGGCGTTTTGGTTTTTGCACCTCAACGCCCGCAACGTCGGCGGTTACTTCTGCTCGATAACCGGTGCGGTCGGCTGTTCACCGGCGCGCTTGTCCAGTTCCGGGCAACGGAAGGTATTGACGGCGGTTTCCTCGCCGCCGGTGTCGAGGTAGGTGAACGAGACTTCGTCGCCTTCCTTGACGAGCGGGATGCGCAAGTAAGCGTCACGAGTCACGAGGAACGTGTGCTTCTGACCTTCGATGATGAACATGTACGTCGGGGCGCCGCCGAGCTGCGAGGACGGCAGCTGCGCGATGCGGATGATCTTGCCCGTGATTTCCATGCTCTGCTTCGCGGTCTGCGAAATCGATTCGCCACCCTGACCGCGGCGCGCGAGCTGAGTCGCGTAGAGCCGCAGCGCAGTCGCCTTATCGGTCGCGTAGATCACATCGGCAGCGTCCTGCGAGTGCGCGTGCAGCATGCCGATGCCACCGAACGACTTGCCGATGCTCTGGGGCGATGCGTAGATCGCGACCCAGGTCAGCTCGCCGTAGATGTTGTACAGCTGCACGGATTCGACCGGATAGTGCTTGATGTTGTCGCGAGCGTTGATCATCGTCTCGTCGACCGAGGCGGGCTCGTTGAAGCCCTTGATACCGGGGTAGAATGTGCCCTGGTTCTTGCCGGTCTCGAAGACCAGCACGCCGATGACTGTGTGGTCGCCCGAGTTGGTCGAGGTCATGGGCACGACCCAGACGTTGTGCTCGTCCTTGGTGTAGGCGAGTTGAAGGTCGGCGACCTGCATGGTGCCCGTCCGGTTGATGCCGAACACGACGTTCCAGTGGTTGGCGCGGGCGTACTCGCCGCCGTACATGCCCCAGTCGTTCGCCCATTCCTTGACGAGGTCGTCGGAGACGATGCGGTCGACCCAATTGGGCTTGTCGGCCACTTCGAACTCGCTAATCACAGGCGTCGCCGTCGAGACGTCGACAGCGATCACCTTCTCGAGCGTGCGTCCGGACATGCCACCGAAGGCCCGGTGGACGTAGCTGATCGTGTAGTGCGGCTTCCAGTCGTCGTCGACCTCGAAGAGGGGCTCTTCGAGCAGACCGTGGCTGTAGCCGTTTGTGTACGCGAAACGCAGCAGGTTCATCGACCATTGCTCGGTCGTGAACAGGCTGATCTGGAAGCCGGTCTTCAGCCAGGCATCCTTGCCCGGGTTTTCGGCGTCAACGACGACGTAGCCCGGCGAGGTCGCCCGTCCGCCGAAGAGAGGCGTCCAGAATGTGTCGCCCGAGTTGACCGGACGCAGGGGCGCGATCCAGTAGCGGTGACCATTCACGTATTGCAACGTGTAGGTCTCGGGGTCGATGCCGTAGCGGCTGGCGATGCCGGATTCGGTCGAGAGGGCGGTCTGACCCTTGAACACGGCGATCGGCTTGTGGACAAGCACCATGCGATCCGGGTCGGTCGGCGGGATCTTCTCCTCCGGACCGGCGATGCGGATGTTCGGAAGACTCGCATGGCGAGCAGCATTTTCCGGACCCCACGCGTTGAAACCGTATTGAGCGATCGGCACGAAGATCATCGCCAGGGCGAAACCAATGGCGGTGAACAGCGAGAGCCGGCTGGCATAAGCGTACAGCAGCGATAGCACGAGGGCCGGCGTGAGCGCGAAGGCAAGTACCGGCCAGTAGCCGAAGAAGCTGCCCTGGAAGGAAGGCTGGACGTAGTACATCAGGAAACGTACCCCGAACAGCGCAATCGGGAAGGTCAGGATCGAGGCGGCCAGAAAGCGAGCTTTCTTGGCGCCGTATTCCGGGATGTCCAGGAACTTCTCGAACAGACTGCGCTTGCGATTGGAGTCGCGATAGCGGCTGTTCTCCTGAGGTTTGCCCGTTTGGGCAATCAGGCCGGAGATCACTGCGGCGATCAGCGCCCACAGCAAGGCGAACGGCCAGAATTCAGAGCTGAAAAACATAGCTTTGTTTCCGTGTTTTAGGGGCGCTTTGCAGGAAGCGCCGTTTCTTTTCTCGATCGACGCGCGGGTGAAACAGTCACCACGCGCGGTGCCAGAGGCTCGCGGAACAGTCCGCGTCTGCAAGCCCCATTTCGGCATGAGCACCATCCGGTCTAAGCCGGAAAGAAATCGGAAGGGCTCAAGACCTTTGCAGTCGAGAACCCTCCGAGTCAAGCGAGCAACTCGCTCAGTGAATCAAAGCGAGAAGGAGCCCGAAGATGAGCGCGGAAATAAGACAGACGGCGCCGCCTCCGACCAGCCAGAACACCGAGAGGAGCGTCCGCGGGATTGCGGAGAAGCCCTCTTTCTTCGGAGCCAGCCAATTGGAAACGGGCTTCGTCGTCAACATTCCGATGATTGAAATCACCAAACCAACGATGAGGAACGCGTTCATGATTGAATTTCTTTCCAGCCGCCTACTTCTGGCGAGCTGTGTTTATGCTACTTGGGTCTTGGTTGAGACGAACTCACGGAGCGCCCCGACTTTCGTCGAAGACGCCCCGTGAGGCTGTGGTGTCGAGCAGGTGCTGACGAAATCGCGATGCGAGACCGCTCACGACTCCGCCATCACCTGTGGTGCGGTCGAAACCGCTGGCGACGCTTACTTGCCGCCGGGGATCTGCATGGGTTCGTCGGTGCCGGTCTCGTACGCCTTCTTGGTATCCGAGGTCAGCACGATGATGTACATCTGGTCGAGAGCCTGCTGGCCGGACTTGACGTTGGAGCCGATGCGCGCCTTGAGGGCGTCGGACGGGAAGAACTTGCCGAGGAAGAAGGACTTGATCAGCCCTTCCTGGCGCCAGAGGTCGTAGGCGCGCAGCATGTCGATCAGCTTGGACTGCTTCTGCTTGTACGCTTCACGGCCGGCGCGAACGAAGTCGACGATGCGGTCGTAGAGGTCGAGCTGACCCTTGAGGTCCGGGTAGGCTTCGGTGATCGCCGAGAACATAGCGCCGCCGGTGCCGGGTTCCATCTTGCCCTCGTAGCGGCCCTTGACGGCGTCTTCGAGGATCTGGTCGAGCTTGTCCGACTTCAGATTGGCGACGCCGATCTGCTCGTAGAAGCTGGACTTGAAGGCCGACAGCTCGTTCTGGTTGTCCAGATACTGAGCCGACAGCGAGGTCTCCATGCGAATGCCTTCGTTGCGCGTGGAGTTGACGTAGCCGTAGAGGCTGAAGATGCCGATGACGGCAGCGACGATCACGCCGATGCCGATGAGAAGACCTTTGCTCATGTGTATTTTCTCCTGTTGGTTCGCGTGGCGAACCGAGTTTGGAAAGTTGAGAGACACGAGCGGTTTCAAACCGCCCTGGAAACGAACAGCGAAACTGACTTCAGCTGTGAGATACGCAGCACCCGCGGTGCAAAACCGCGGGCGCTGGTATCGGATACGCCACCACTAGAAGGCGTTGCCGCCGTTCGCGTGGTGGCGCCGGCGACGCTTACTTGCCGCCGGGGACCTTCATGGGCTCGTCGGTGCCGGTCTCGTACGCCTTCTTGGTGTCCGAGGTCAGCACGATGATGTACATCTGGTCGAGAGCCTGCTGGCCGGACTGGACGTTCGAGCCGATGCGGGCCTTGAGCGCCTGCGACGGGAAGAACTTGCCGAGGAAGAAGGACTTGATCAGCCCTTCCTGGCGCCAGAGGTCGTAGGCGCGCAGCATGTCGATCAGCTTGGACTGCTTCTGCTTGTACGCTTCACGACCGGCGCGAACGAAGTCGACGATGCGGTCGTAGAGGTCGAGCTGACCCTTGAGGTCCGGGTAGGCTTCGGTGATCGCCGAGAACATGGCGCCGCCGGTGCCGGGTTCCATCTTGCCCTCGTAGCGACCCTTGACGGCGTCTTCGAGGATCTGGTCGAGCTTGTCCGACTTCAGATTGGCGACGCCGATCTGTTCGTAGAAGCTGGACTTGAAGGCCGACAGCTCGTTCTGGTTGTCCAGATACTGAGCCGACAGCGAGGTCTCCATGCGAATGCCTTCGTTGCGCGTGGAGTTGACGTAGCCGTAGAGGCTGAAGATGCCGATGACGGCAGCGACGATCACGCCGATGCCGATGAGAAGACCCTTGCTCATGATTGATTCTCCTGTTTCTAACTCTGAGTTGAGATGGTTGAGGATTGAACAGAACGAAACGCAGCCGGCGGCGCTTGCCGACCGGCTTTCAACGTTTCGCGTTTAGCGGCGACCGAAGCGCTCTCTGATCTGACGGTACGTGTCCGGACCGAGGTAGATGCAGAGCCCCCAGGCGATGCCCGAGAGGAAGAACACGACGAAGAGGATGCCGACCTGCTGACCGGTGGTGGGCTGGAGTTCCTTGAGCAGGTACTCGTAGCCGACTCCGTTGCCCGACTTGTCGGTCATGTGGACCCGCTGGAACTTGTTTTTGCCCCAGATGATCTTCTCGAGGGCGCCCTGGGTGTTGTGCACCTGGACGCCATCGCCTTGCAGCGTGGCGTACGCGTTGCCCAGAAGGGCTTCCGCGTCGACCGGCGTGCCTTGCAGCGAGTTGCGGATTTCGAGCATCAGGTGCTCGTTACCCATGGGCATACCGGTTGTGGCTGCTGCCCATGCGACTTTGCCGTCCCTGGCGCCGAGAACGACGAGAATGCCGTTCTTCGACAGCGCGTCCTTGCCGAACTCCGCCGACTGCCAGTAGGCTGCCAGCGCGCCGATGTAGTTGTCGCGATCGAGAACCTTGTCGGCAGGCACAATGACGAGGTGCAGGTCGCCTTGCAGCGTCTGACCGAGGGCCGAGTTGAAGCGGCGGCCGGCGTTGCGCCAGTCGCCCGTGCCGCTCACGCCGCCGACGAAGTAGACGCGGTCAGCGTCGTAGTAGCCGGTGACCTGGCTGTTGATCTTCGGGAGAAGTCCGGCGGTCTTGTATTTGTCGATCGAGTCGTTGAAGCGTTGAAGAATCGTCGACTGCGACGCGAGGATGTAGTTGTCGTAAGTCATCCGCAAGGTGACCGGACCGGGATTGTTGTGATCCAGGCGGTCCTTCACGGTGAGGTAATACGGGTGGTAGCCCGTGGTCGACTCGTACTTCCACTCAGGCACGCTGACCAGCCAGCGGAATCGGTACTTGTTGGGGTTTTCGGGAAGATAGCCCGTCGCGATCGTGACATCGCCGATGGTGGTGTGGACGACGAAGTCCCACTCCTCGGTGGTGTACGGAATCTTGTGGTCGACGTTCTTCTTCTTCTGGACCCGACGAGTCTGCTTCTGGCCCTTCGAGTCAGTGTATTCCTCGTCGTCCCAGTAGGTTTCCTCACGGGTTTCGATCCAGTAGTGCCGCATGAAGCCGTCTTCCGACGTCGACTTGCGCAGCACCTGAGCCTGAACTTCCCAGCCGTTCCAGTTCTCGTTGAAGGTCACCTGGTTGTGAATCGCCACCTTGATGCCGATCCACGCGGTGAACGGAATGACAAGGACCAGCATGACCGCCATCGCCACACCGAACTCGGTGTTGGTGATTTTGTTCTCGGCGCTGGCGGACTTCTTGTCAAAGAAAAACTTGAGCGCGACGCCCATCAACGCAGTGATGAGCGCCCCGATCAGAATGAGTGTGAACATAGAAGCTCCTTCTGTTAGGCGTAAACAGCAGCAGGAACACGCGCAGTTCAGAAGAGAACTGCGCGCGTCTTGCTGCCGAGCACTCGTGCGACGAGCGCGCCTTAGCGGTTGATGATTGAGCCTACAGAGCGCTTGCGCGCGTCAGGTCCAGACCGTTGTACTTGCACATGCATGCGTCGACGGAGGCGGAGAGCCAGAGCTGGCAGGCTTCCGCCGTCGTTTCGACAGCGCGCCGGTACAGGTCGCGCAGGTCAGTCGCGATGGGCGACAGAACGAACTTGAACCGTTCCGCACCACCGGGATCCGGACCCACAGCCACGCGGACCCTGGTGAACGTCATGACGCCACCGAGTTCCGCGATGGTCGATTCGATGCCGTGATGACCGCCCGCACCGCCCTTCGCTGCGAAGCGCAGCTTGCCGAGCGGCAGCGAGACATCATCGTAAACGATCGCGATGTTGCTCGGGTTGACGCCGAGCTTGTCGACGAGCGCCTTGACGGTGGCACCGCTGTCGTTCATGCCGGTCTGCGGCTTGACGATGAGCGTGTGCGCATCCGGTCTTGCGACAAGGGCGTTGACCTCGGCGTCGAAGCTGAACTGGCAGTTCAGCCTGGCGGCGAGCGCGTCCATGACGTCGAAACCGGCATTGTGTCGGGTCCATTCGAATTCGGGACCCGGGTTGCCCAGACCGACGAAGGCCTTGAGCTGTTGTGGTGTTTCCATAGCAGGAACCTCCTCTGAAATTATGGGTTTCGGAATCAGAAGATGCGTGCGCAGACACGTGCGCGGGCAGTTTTTACACCACCTGCGCACGTGTGCGTGATTGCCTGGCTGCCTGCCTGAGCCCGTTGAGGCTCGAAGCGAATCAGCCCTTGAGCGCGTCCGCCAACGAGACAGGCGCCCGGTCCGGAGCGTTCGGAGGCAGCACGCGGAAAGCCTCGAACTTGCCCTCGACGACGTCGTCGACGGCGACCAGGATGTCGCCGTTGATCAGGCGGGTGCCCTTCTGGAAGGCGGTGCCGACGACCTTGGCGGGCAGGAAGTTCTTGAGCGTAGCCGGGATGTAGTCGCCGTAGCGGACCGGCTGACCGGTGGAGGCGCGGTAGGAGCCGACGAAAACGGCGTGGTCGAGCTCGACCGTCGCGTCAAGGTCAGGCACCGTACCGTCGTGACCATCCAGTGTGTAGATCAGGAACTGATCCGGGTACTTCGGCTCGTAGGCGTAGGCGATCGGCTTGGCTTCGCCGGCGTCCTCGTTGTTGAAGCAGGCGACGGCGAAGGGGCAGTCGTACCACTTCTCGAGCGCGGCGAAGGTTTCCTTCGCGAGCGGAGGACGCTTGCGCGACTCGATCGCCTTGACCGCGTCCGGGATGAGCGAGGCGCGGCTGGCGAGGACCAGCGTGTAGATGTCGAACGACTCGATCACGACGGAATCGGCGCCGAAGCTGATGCCCTTTGCTCCACCGCGTCGCAGACCGCCGCGCGAGGCGGGCGGCTGGACGGCGCGACGGATGTCCTTGAGCAGGTTGGGCGTGTTGGCGGTTTCGCGCAGCAGGCGAATCGAATCGAAGTTGTCCGTCATGATCGGGATGACCAGCGCGTTGCCCTTGGCGGCATCCGAGCCGGGCGTGCGACCGGTGTTCCAGTTGCTCGGGGTCTTCGGAGCGCTGCGGCGACCGCGCGTGGTCGGAGCGGTCATGGACATCATCGGAGCGCCCCCGGAGCGTCCGCGACGCAGGTTGGAGGCACCGCTGACGGTGTTCTGGTAGAAGATGACGTGGGTGTTATCGTCGGCTTCGTACAGACCGGTGACGGTGTTGCCGAAGGTGACCGGTGCGATGGAGATGCACATGGTATGTTGGCTCGCTTTCGTTGTCAGTGTTTGCTTCGCGTTACGATGGTGTTTCGCGAAGCGGATTGGTTTCGCCTGAGGAAAGGCGGGAATGCCGAAAATAGATATCCGGCACGACAGCGACGACTGGACGCCGGAGCACCCAGTAAAGCGGAAAGTTTCCTGTTCTTGAAACAGACTCGATAAACTCGTTTCGCGCTCCGCGGTCGTCGCTCGAACTCACCGAGTGGGTGAATCGAGAGGCGAAGTTGTCGGTAACAGTGCTGCGGTGCGAGTGGGTGAGATTTTGTCGAGCTGAGAAGGAGGAAACTGTGTGCTTATACCTTGACGCAACTTCTAGAACTCAGTCTAGAGTTATTACCGATTCTCAACTTCCAGGAAAGATATAAATCAGTTATCTCGGCTGAGGTTAAGAATCTCCGCGTGGTTATCAAGGGGTAGCGGGCGCTCCAGTAATGGCTTGGCTGGCTTGGGGTGGCGGTCGCGGCTCTGATGATATGGATTCATATGACAACCTAGTGCTAACTGAGTCAACGGGCAGAAAATCACTCTGTTAAACAGTTCTCAAGCGTGAGCTTGCGCAACTACTCAACCGCGAGTGTGAGCTCGCGCGACCACTCAAACCGGCAGGTTAGCAGGTGTTTTCGAAGCCAGTGCCGTTAATAACTGTTTGGTTCGGATAGACGGTTTAAGTTTCGTGCGCAAAGTAAACATGCGCGCACATCGTTTGTTTTCGGTTACTCCTATTTGCGAGGCTCTGGGAAGCATTTCCTCTCTCATTCCGAACAAAAACAGACTTTCGAACGCTTAAACACTCCCTTCGGCTTTCTCCTGCGTTGATCGACGCTTGGGGAGGTTCGCGCATTCGAGAGTGTACGCAGTTCGCAAGAGAGTGGATTTGCCGTCTCAACCAGGTTCGCGGAACCAAAACAGCAAGGATCGATCAATAATGACCCAACTGCTCAAACTGCTCCTCATGCTCGGCTGTCTGTTCGGCGGCGCCGTCCTGATCATGCACAACGCCCTGCCGCTCGGACTCGTGCTCGGCGCCGCCGGTCTCGGGCTGTTCGTGCATCAGCTGCTCGCGCAGAACAAGCAAGGCAAGGTCGACAGCGGCGTCATCTCCGACAAGTACAACGCCTTCGTGAAGGCGCTCAACGAGACGCACACGCTGGCGATTCGCAAGCTCGGCACCGCCACCGACGCCGAACTGGCTCCCATCCTCGAGAAGCTGGTCGCGGCCGGCTCGCACATGGGTTCGAATCCGGCCTGGCGCAACACGCAGCGCATCACAACCGCCGGCGACGTCATGCGCTGGTATGACGACGGCAAGGCTCTGGCGGACGAGGCTCGCGCCATGATCGACAAGTTCGAGCCCCGCAAGGGCGGTATCGAAGGCACCCTGCTGTAAGTCGGTTGACGATTCAGCCATAGTGCTTTGAACTGAGGCAGGAACGATCGCCCGAACGGCGCTCTTCCTGCCTCCTGGTCCTCAGGTTGTCTACTATAGAAGACGGTAAAAGTTTTAGGCGTCAGTTTTCGTTTCCGGCGATTGGCGCGGATTGTTTGCCTCCTCTGTCTATCTGGGAACGACGGATTTGCGGAAAACTGTCTATCGGTCGTTGCCAAACGAGGTCTTGGCAGCTCGTTGTTCCTGTTGTTGAACTGGGGAAAGGCTGTTGCAGCCCTCGTTTCGTGGGTTGTCGAAGATATGAGGCTATATAGTAGGAGGGTTCCAGGGTTTTAAAAAGGCGCATCCAGAGGGAAGCCATGCAGCTCCCCTCTGGACTCGTTTGCCGGAAAAGTAAATTGGCGCCTACATCAGGTCAGGCGTTGCAGATTCTCGAACGGCTTGAGGACGCGTTGCGCGACGCTGATGCCGATGCCGGACATCAAACCGAACGCGCTGATCAGTCCCAGGCCGAAGAGTGAGAAGCCGGCATTCCAGCCAGCGTAGACATTGACCAGGTACATCACCGCGCCGAAGATTGCGCCCGCGATGAGGTAGAACAGCACGCTGGTCTTGCCGGTGAGAGCCGAGGCGACGCCGACGACGAACGAGCCCACGGCGCCGAAGATCGCGCCGATGACGATGGCGGAGAGGAAGCTGTAGCCGATGAGCTGTGCGCCGGCGACGAAATTGGTGACGGTGGCGAAGGCGGCCGACAGCAGCGCTCCGACGATGATTCCGAGGCAGATGGTCAAACGCATCTTGATTCCCTTTGTGTGCGTTTCGATTTTTCTCGCTTCAAGTCGACGCAGACGGCTGACGCAATCAGGTTTCTGAGCTGCGCGAGCGTTTGCGGTTTGAAACCGGCCGACAACACGTGACCAAAAATTCTTGGAGATGGTGAAGTCGAATTTTGTTTTTGGACCGGCGACTGGAAGGAGAAGGTGAACAACCAGTTATTACCAACTTCAAGGCTCATAACCTAATTACTTATGTAATCTGGTTTTGTTCCAAGAACGAAACAGTTGCGTTGCGCCTGAGTAGGCAACAGTTTCTAGCATTCAGCGATTCCCCAATTAGAGCGATTTTAATTCGTGAAGCTATCGCCGGCTCGACTGCAATGTGAAGCAAATGCGTTAAACTCTGTCATCAGTTTGAAAGTCCGATTCGAATTAAAATGTCCCACGTCCTCGATAATGCTGTTTGGAATGCTCTGAATACGAGGCAGTCAGAGCTCGCTGTCGGTGGAAAACTTGCGCGCAAGTACAGACCGGAATTTACGATTTTAGCCGGTGTTGCGATTGAGACGCCCGAAGCGTTTGATGAACTGAAACAGATTACAGCGGCTGGAGAATTCGTCGGGCTGCGCTCTTTAGCTGACCTTGCCAATGTCGAGGGTTGGACTTGTCGCGCGCAGTTTCCCATTCTGCAAATGGTTTGCGAGGAGTTGAAACCTTGCCGTCCCGTTGAGTTTGAAACGCTCACCCCATCGGATGTCCCGGCAATGCGTGCATTGGCGAAGCTAACCCAACCTGGTCCGTTCTCAACTCGAACGAATGAGTTCGGCACATTCATTGGTATCAAGGACGGTGGCAAGCTGGTCGCGATGGCGGGTGAACGCATGAAAGTTCGCGGATTCGACGAGATCAGTGCCGTTTGCACTCATCCGGATTATCAGGGACGGGGATACGCTCGAGCACTGGTTTTCGAAGTGGCGCGTTTGATTCAGGAGCGGGGCAATGTGCCGTTTCTCCATGTTAAAAGGGAGAACGATGCCGGTATAAAAAGCTACGAATCAATTGGTTTTAAAACCCGTGAGGAGCTTGGTTTCTTCGTCCTGTCGCCCGATAAATAACCGGTGTGTTGTTTTCGAGTGTCCGGGGTATAACGAATCCGATTACGGTTAATGACTAGCGAGTCGCTAGTCGAAATCCCTAGATTTCTCTTCCTACTCCCGCGTAATCCAGGCAGATGCCCGAATCGCAAACTCAATTGCAGCTAAACGACATCTGTTCCGAGCTGGGGCTTTCGCCCCAGTTCTTGTTTGAACTTGCGGCTCGTGGCGATGAGCTGTACGAAACGTTCGAGCTTCCCAAGCGAGGCGGTGGCAAGCGTCGCATCGCGGTCCCGAAAGATGTTTTGAAAAACGTTCAGCGGACGCTGCTGCATGGGTTACTTTGCAGGTATGCGATGCCGAAACATGTGCATGGTTGCGTGAAGGGGCGTTCGGCGGTTTCAAACGCTGAAGGGCACGTGAAGAAGCCGTTTGTTATAAACATCGATCTGTCTGATTTTTTTGGATCGATCAAGGCGGAAACTGTTCAAAAGATTTTTGAGACTGCGTTCAAATGCGACTTTGAAACCGCTGCGATTCTTTCTAAACTCTGCACCTTTGGCGGCGTGCTTCCACAGGGGGCTCCCACGAGTCCTACTCTTGCGAATTTGTGTGCGCTGGACCTCGACAAAGAGTTGATTGCGGTTTGCGAAAAGTCCTTTGAAAACTACGCGCACCACTACACTCGCTACGTGGACGATATCACCATATCTGGTGGCCCGGAGTTGGCGTTTTACCTGGCTGATTTCTATCGAGCCATTGAGCGATGCGGTTTTCGCGCTAATCCAAATAAGTTGAAGATGGCACGACCGAACTCGAGGCAGAAGGTAACCGGTTTGGTCGTGAATCAGAAACTGAATCCGCCCAAGAAGCTTGTCCGTCGCGTCCGGCAGCAGCTGTACTTCGCGACGAAGTTTGGTTTGATCAGTCACTGTGATAAACGTGATACCACTCCCGAATTGTTCTGGCAGCAGATTAGAGGTTTGATCGGCTACATCCGCATGACGAGACCTGATCTGGCGGATCAGTTCAATCTTCAGTTATCGCAAATATACGCTGATGCTCGGGTTGCTACACCGAATGATGAGGATTTGAAACTGCACACGCTGCGGGAGATGATTGTCGAAGAGCAGATCGCCACGTTTTATTACAAGGAACGATACTGCAAAGTCGCACCGGTCGAGATAACGCTCGATTCCGATGGGACCAAGATTCTGCGAGCGTTTCAGATGTTTCCCAATCAGCGCTGGCGCAAATTCAAAATTGCCGAAATGAAATTCCTTGCCAACGACGAGGACACGACCTAGGTTTCCCCCAAACTTGTCTACTATAAGACAGGGTATGTGTAAATGAACGAAACCGGCTGCCCAGGCTCGTTTCGAAGTCCGGCTGCTCCTGAATTGGAGAACTTGTCTATCCTGCTATGACGGAATGTCGAAAAATCGGCAATGCTGCATAGACACGAATCAAAGCCGAGCTCCAAACTTTTCTACTATAAGATGGCGTATGGACGAATGGTCGAAACCGGCTGACCAGGCTCGTTTCGAAGTCTGGCTGTTCCTGAATTGGTGAACTTGTCTATCCTGCTATGACGGAATGTCGAAAAATCGGCAATGCTGCATAGACACGAATCAAAGCCGAGTTCAGTGACAAAACAATCACTCAACATAAATCATGGTTTTCGGGTGTTGTGCAGTGTTTATATTTTTCGAGTAACTCCATGAGCAAAGCCGTATTTGATTTCACCAGAGAGTCACCTTCTCAAAAGTCAGGAGAGCCGGGCGAGCAGCGCGATCTGTTTCAACGCATGTTTGATGAGCGTGGCAGTCAGTACGATTGGTTTAAAACAGTTGATGGTGATCGCAATGGTGTTCTGTCGCAAGCGGAAATGCAGGCGGCGAGCGGGAATTACGCCTTGACCAATTCGGAGCGCGAATTTTTGGCTGCTGCTGCGGAACATTACGAGCTGGCTTCGCAGATGGCTGGTCCATCTAAAGAGCAAGGCGTTTCCCGGGAAGACATTAATTCCATGCAGCTACTTCAACAAGCTAGAACTGATGCGCTTTTGCACACGGATGAAACCCGTGAAGTCGTCCTTCGGAACTTTGAAAGGCTTGACTCGAATAACAATGGCGAGATCAGCCGTAAGGAGATAAAGAGTGCGCTCAGTCAGCTTCCAAAAGAGGCGGAGTATAGTCAGGGCGCTAAAGACGCACTGCGGGCGGTGAAAAATTTGCAGGGCATTTTAGAAGCGCGCGATGTGATGCGTAATGCCGGCCTGCTCAACCAGCAGTCGGATGGTATTACTAAAGCAGGTGTTGAAGCGCTGCGGGTGAGCGATGTTGAGAGTTGGAAGCAGCAGTCAGTTATTGCAGAGCGGATTGAGGACGACCATAGTGGGCTGAAATGGAGAGATCTGATGTTCGCCGTGGGTGGTGGCATCGCCGGGTATTTCCTTAAGGGTGAAAAGGGAATTACGTCGGGTGGTCTTATGGGTTTTGGAATATCCAGAAAAATTGATAAGTATGAGCGTCCTTACTACGTCGCGACCGATGCCATGGATATCTACAAAGGTTACCGCGATGCTGGTATGGAATCGATGATGGCGAAATTTGACCCTGCCGGAGCGCTTCCGGAACCGGCGGCTGGTCAGGGGCCTGTTGCGAAATCGGAGTCGCCGTCGATTAAAACACCGGCAGCGAATTCGGAGCAGCCTTCGATTGAAACACCTGCTGCAGAGCCGCCTTCGATGGATAAACCGATTGTGCAGTCGGAACCGAAACAAATTCCGAATGATGCGTTCGATTTTTTCGTGCCGAAATCTACAGCGGAGAAAACATCCGCCGGTCGTCAACCTGTTGGTGACTCGGTTCTGGATAAGTCGAAGTCTCTGCAGAATCGTCGAAAGGAAACCGATTTCTTTGATTTTAAGAGCTAGCTTTGTTTCGTGTTGCCTCGGCTTGTGTCTGCGTGGCGTAGACAGATTTTCGAGATTTCGTCGCTCTGGCGTAGCCAAACCCCGCTTTTGAGCTATTCGCCGGCGGGGCGAATCAACGAAAACTGCCGCAACGCCGACGGTTTGGGTTTATTGGGGTCACGTCGGCATATAGTAGGTGGAGTTGAAGGGGAAACACCGGAGCGGCTTGGGCTCCGGTGTTTCTGACGGGATTAAACGAGGGGCTGAGCAGCGGCGCCGCTGTAGTGGGACAGCGGGCGGAACAGTTTGTTGTCCTTCAGCTGTTCGCGGATGTGCTCGCTCCAGCCGATGATGCGGCTCGTGCAGAAGGTCGAGCTGTAGAGTTCACGCGGGATGCCGGCGTGCTCGAGAGCGACGGCGGTCCAGAACTCCACGTTGACGCGCAGGGCGCGGACCGGCGTTCCGACGGCGGCCTTCGCCTTCTGGTGGGCGTCGAGAGCCGACAGCACTTCGTGCTCGACGGCGCGAGCCAGCTCGATGCGCGGGCCCTTCTGCTTCTCGGCGACGCGCTTCAGCGTGAGCGCGCGCGGATCATCCGTGCGGTAGACGCGATGTCCGAAGCCCATGATGCGGCGCTTGGCGGTGAGCTGATCCTTGACCCAGTCCTTGGCCTTATCGACCGAGCCGATCGAGTCGAGCATGTCGAGAACCGGACCCGGAGCGCCGCCGTGCAGCGGACCGGACAGCGTGCCGATCGCCGCGGTGATGGCCGCGCCGACGTCGGCACCGGTCGAGGCGCAGACGCGGCCGGCGAAGGTCGAAGCGTTGAGACCGTGGTCCATGGTGAGGATCAGATAGGTCTCGACCGCCTGACGCGCTTCCTTCTTGGGCTTGTGACCGAGGATGCCCCAGAGGTAGCGCTCGGCGTAACCGAGGTTGTTGCGCTTCTTGAGCGGCGCCTTGCCGGTGTGGATCACCTCGACGATGGCGGGAGCGAGCGCGGAGAGCGCAAGCAGCTCCTCCTCGACTTCGGCTACGTCACGGTTGAGCCACGGTTTGTAGCCGCGCTGCGAGGCGATCGCGGAGAGAATGCTGCGGAAAGCCGAGAGCGGCTCGCCGGCGCGCAGTCCTTTCATGATGCGGATTTCCTGCGCGTTCGGGCGGCCGAGCTTCTCGACTTTGGCCTTGAACGCGTCGAGTTCCGCGTCGGTCGGCAGGCGGTTGTAGTGCAGCAGGAACCAGACTTCTTCGATGGTCTTCTTCTCGGCGAGGTCGACGGCGTTGTAGCCAGCGAAGGTGAGCTTGCCGTTGGTGCCGTCGACGTCGCTCAGCCGAGTCGCACAAGCGATAACGCCTTCGAGACCGGCGGCAAACGATGGTGCGGGAGTGTTCATGGTGGTTTCCTTATGGGCAGTGTACTGGGATGGACGCAGTAAGAAGGCGCCTGTAAAGCAGACGCCGAAGCGCATGCCTAAACGCGAGCGCTGAAACGTAAGCGCCGTAACTTAAGCGCCGTAACGTAAGCGCTGAAACGTGAGCGCCGGAACGCGGGCTCTAAGTTGAAGTCCGCTTTTCCAGCGGCGGTATAGCGTCGGACCGTTTCCTATACCGCGCGAGGGAAACCGATAATGGCATTCTCTTCGCGGTATGCAAAAACAGCTTCGTCTATACCGCCGTCGGTATGAGTAGTCGATTGCAATAATAGTAAGTGGTTGACGCTAAGCCTTCGGGGCGGCGTTCAGGGCGTCGGTCTTTGGGGCGTCGGCGTTCGCGTCGTCGGCGTTCAGGGCTTCGGCTGGTCCGCCATCAAGCTGGCGAGCAGCTCGACATTGGAGTGGATATTCTCCGCCGAGGCGTGGAGCGCCTTGAGCTCGTCGTCGTTGAGCTTGAGGTTGACGATGCGTTCGACACCCTTCTTGCCGAGGATGATGGGAAGCCCGATGAAGACCGGCGGCAGACCGTGCTTGCCGAGGCTGTGCACTGAGCACGGCACGAGCTTGCGACCGCCCGTGAGAATGGTCTCGACCATCTGCGCGGTAGCCGCACCCGGAGCGTACCAAGCGCTGCCGGTCTTCAGGTGCTGAACGATTTCCGCGCCGCCGTTGCGCGTGCGATCGCTCATCTCGGCGATGCGCTTGGCGGAAATCAGCTCGGTGACAGGCACGCCGTTGACCGTGCTGAAGCGAGGCATCGGCACCATCAGGTCGCCGTGTCCGCCGAGCACCATGGCGCGAACGTCATCGCTCGCCACATCGAGTTCTTCTGCGATGAACGACTGGAAGCGCGCACTGTCGAGCACGCCGGCCATGCCGATCACCTTGCGGGCGGCGACGCCGGTCACCTTCCAGACGAGGTACGCCATGACGTCGAGCGGGTTGGAGACGACCACGAAAGTCGCGCGCGGCGACATCTTATGGCTCTCGCGTGCAGCGGTTCCGACAATCGAGGCGTTGATCTTGAGCAGGTCGTCGCGCGTCATGCCCGGCTTGCGGGGGCTGCCGGCGCAGATGACGACCACATCGGAGTTCTTGGTGTCGGCGTAATCGGAGGTGCCGGTGATGCGCACCGAGCCGCCGTTGAGCGCGACTGCCTGGGAGAGGTCGAGTGCCTTGCCCTTGGCGACGCCCTCGTTGATGTCGAGGAGGACGATGTCCGCGGCGTTGTGCAGCGCGAGCATTTGACCGACCGTGGCGCCGACGTTGCCGCCGCCGCCGATGATGGATACCTTCTTCATGGAGGATCTCTTCGTGGTTGAGCGCCGTTTCGGGCGCGAGGCTGCAGGAGCTTTTGTCGGGGAGGAACCGTTTGCGCTGTCACCGCTGGTGGTGGCGGCGGGTTTGGCGTCGCTTGTGGTTTCACCGCCGGTGGTGGTCTGTGCGGCAGGCGCCGTTCCGTTCGCGTCGGCAGGCGCGGTCTCACTCGCGCAGGCTTTCGCTGTTTCATTCGCGGTCGAAACCGACTTCGCTGCCTGCTCGGCTTTCCGACGTTCGTGCACGAGATTGAGAGCGGAACCGGCTTTGAACCAGCCGATTTGCTCTTCGGTCATCGTGTGTTTCGCTTCCAGGCGATCGACCGTGCCGTCTTCGTGAGTGACGGAAACGTCGACCAGCTTGCCGGGAGCGAGTTCCGAGAGTCCTTCGATCGACACGCGATCCCTGTCGCGAATCAGGTCGTAGTCGGACGAGTTCTTGAACGTGAGCGCGAGAACGCCCTGCTGTTTCAGGTTCGTCTCGTGAATGCGAGCGAAACTGCGGGCGATGACCGCGCGGCAGCCGAGATGGCGGGGCGACATCGCCGCGTGTTCGCGACTGGAGCCTTCGCCGTAGTTCAGATCTCCGATTGCCACCCAGCTGACGTTGCTCGCCTTGTAGGCGCGCGCCAGCGTAGCGAGGCGCATGGTCTCGCCGGTCAGGACATTGAGACCTTCGCCGGGCTTGGCAGAGAAAGCGTTGTTCGCGCCAAGGAACATGTTCTCGCTGATGCGGTCGAGGTGTCCCCGGTATTTCAGCCACGGGCCGGCAGGCGAGATGTGGTCGGTCGTGCATTTGCCGGCTGCTTTGAGCAGCACCGGCATCCCCGAGAAGTCCTTGCCGTCCCACTTGGCGAAGGGGAGGAGAACCTCGAGGCGCTGCGAGTCCGGCTTGATGGCGACCTCTATGGTCTCGCCGGTGGTGGCGCGATTGGCGCGTTCGGTTTCAGCATCGAGATAACCGAAGTCGACCTCGCTGAAGCCCTTGGCCGGAAGCCCGCCCTGTCCCGGTGGCTCGAGCATGAATTTCGTGCCGTCAGGCGCCTCCAGGGTGTCCGTGAGGGGGTTGAAATCCAGGCTGCCCTTGAGCGCGAAGGCGGTGACGATTTCCGGGCTTGCGATGAACGCGAGCGTTTCCGGGTTGCCGTCGTTGCGGCGCGGGAAGTTGCGGTTGAAGGACGTGATGATCGAGTTGGCGTCGCCTTCCTTGATGTCATCGCGCTTCCACTGCCCGATGCACGGACCGCAGGCGTTGGCCAGAACATTGGCGCCGACACTTTCCAGGTCCTTGAGCTGACCGTCGCGGGTGATGGTTTCATGCACCTGGATTGAGCCAGGCGTTACCATGAAACCGACCGCAGTCTTGATGCCCTTCTCGGCCGCCTGCCGCGCCACATCCGCCGCGCGAGTCATGTCCTGGTAGCTGGAGTTGGTGCAGCTGCCAATCAGAGCGTAGCGCAGAGCGCTCGGGTAGCCCTTCGCAGCGACTTCAGCTTTGAACTGCGAGATCGGTCGCGCCAGGTCCGGCGTGTGCGGACCGACGATATGCGGTTCCAGCGTGGAAAGATCGATTTCGATGACCCGGTCGAAGAACTTGTGCGGGTCGGCTTCGACCTCCGGATCGGCAGTGAGGAAGCGCTCGTTCGCCTTGGCGAGGGCGCCGATCTGCTCGCGTCCGGTGAGTGCCAGATATTCGAGGATGTGGTCGTCGAGTGGGAAAACGGAGGTCGTCGCGCCGAGTTCCGCGCCCATATTCGTGATGGTCGCCTTGCCGGTCGCGCTGATGGAGCGCGTTCCTTCGCCGAAGTATTCGACGATGGAACCGGTGCCGCCATCGACCGTGAGGATGCCGGCGAGCTTGAGAATGATGTCCTTGGGCGCGGCCCAGCCGTTGAGCTTGCCGGTCAGTTTCACACCAATCAGCTTCGGCCAGCGCAGTCCCCAGGGTTCGCCCGCCATGGTGAAGGTCGCGTCTGCGCCGCCCACGCCGATGGCGAGCATGCCGAGACCGCCGGCGTTGGGCGTGTGCGAGTCGGTGCCGATGAGCAGGCTGCCCGGGAAGGCGTAGTTCTCCAGCACCACCTGATGGATGATGCCCGAACCGGGCTTCCAGAAACCGACACCGTATTTGGTGCTGGCCGTGCGCAGGAAGTCATAGACTTCCGAGTTGGTATCGAGCGCGTTGAGTAGATCCAGTTTCGCTCCGACGCGCGCCTGGATCAGGTGATCGCAGTGGACGGTGGAGGGAACGAAAACCTTGTCGAGATTCGCTTGCATAAACTGCAACAGCGCCATCTGCGCCGTCGCGTCCTGCATGGCGACTCGGTCAGGTCGAAGGAAAACGTAGGAACTGCCGCGTGTCGGGAAGGTTTCGCCCTCGTTCCATCGGTCGAGGTGCGCGGAGAGAATCTTCTCGGCGAGCGTCAGGGGGCGCTCGGCGCGTCCGCGTGCGACGCGATATTTTTCGGGCAGAGAATCGTAGAGAGGCGTGACTTCCGCCAGAGTAGTTTGTCGTTTCGTCATATGTGTCACCAACTCCAGTGAGGATGCTGTTTAAAGAAAAACAGCCACAGTTGTTCCGCCGAATCTTCTCCGCGCGCTATCGAAGCGCATCTAGGGAAAGGTTCTCGATGGGAAACAACTCTGGTGAGTTAAAGAGCCAAGGTCTGGAATAAACGATGTATGCAGAATGTTTCTAGCTTATAAACAGGTGTGATTTGAGCTTTAATCATGAACACAAGATGAAGACTTGGATAAACGTTTACTGACCCTTGAAAAGTGGCGACCGGCGCGGCTCTTGCCTGCTCTGCAATTCGAGGTTGCCAGTTGGAATTTAGGGTCAAGCTAGCGCGGCGTGCGCAAGAAGCCAGTTGGCTAACAATGTATATGCGAACGAAACCGCTTGGCAGGTGCAACTTATTGATTGATCGATTGACCTGATTGGTGCCAGTCGAAACTTGAACAAACGGATTTTTAGACGGATTGAGTTTGTCACAAACCGCTGATATCGGTTTGGTTAGATATTCACACGCAGCACACACCAATCGAATGTCACCCGAGCGGACTTGCCGAATATGGCTTCCAGTGCGGTGTACGCCGACGTCAGGTACGGGCACTCGATGATTCAGGAGGTCACTCAGATGACAGCACGGATGGAGCAGTTAGAGCCAACGCAAGCCGCAGCCGCTCCGAGTCAACCGTTCGAGGCATCCTCTCCTTCGTTGAATGAAGTCAAAACGGCCACTGCGGGGGCCACGGATAGGGCTCAAAGCACTATCGATAGGACTTTTGGAACTCCTGAGATTCAGAACGAGAACATGGGCGCCGGTCTCGGTTCAAAAAACAGCTCCGAGCGTCCTATGCTCGATCCGGATCAGCTCATGGGTGCTTCGGAAGTCGGACGCCTCGGCGACACGCTTGCCAGGCAAGGTGTTGACACAAACGATGACAAAGCGGTCAAGGATTACATGGAAAAATCGTACGATCAATACATCGAAAAGGGGCTCCGGCTCTCGGGTGTGGACTTGCCAAAGAATCCGACCGCAGAAGATCTCGGCAAAGCGTTGATTGATAAAGTGAAGGGTGCTCAAAACCATGACTTGAAAGCGGCTCTGGAAGACAATCCGGCTGAAGGCTACAAGTCGATGCGCGGTGTTTATATTGACGCGCAGATGCAGGCGTTGAGCAACGAACGGGCTCGTAAAGGGCATTAGATAAAGGTTTTTACAGCGAGTGAGTGAGCTGGATGTGCGATTAGCACATCCAGTTTCTCCATATTTACTACTATAGAAGATGGTGGTCTGTGAAATCCCTATGAGCAGATAAGGCATGGTATTCCGGAATTCGCCAGAGGGCGGACTTTGCCAAAATTACTACTATAGAAGATGGGGTCGGTAAAATCCCCAAGTGCAGACAAGGTAGGGTATTCCGGGATTTGCCAAAGGGCGACTTGTGTCAAAAGGAGTGTGTTGTCTTCGTGGGAATGCCGGATTCTCGGAAATCCGTCATTGTGGCATAGACAAACGGAGGCAGGGGTGGATGTTTAAGGGGCGAGAAGTCAGGTAGGCTCATGGTTCGCGGGATTTTGTTGACACTGTCTGATATAGTAGAAATGTTTCCTTCGGGATTTGCCAGAGGGCGACCTCTGTCCAAAGGAGCGTGTTGTCTTCGTGGGAATGCCGGATTTTCGGAAATCCGTCATCCTGGCATAGACAAACGGAGGCAGGGGTGGATGTTGAAGTGGTGAAAAGCCAGCGGAGTTCGGCGGTCGCTGGATTTTGTGTAAACTATCTGGTATAGTAGAAAGGTTTTTAGGCACAAGGCACCAGGAGGGAGCCAGGGGATGGGACCCTGGGCTCACTTTCGAGGTGCGATGTGGTTTCGTTAGCTAGCCTGGGACTTATCGTCCGAGGCCGGGGCTAACGAGGGGCGCTTACTTCAGCCCTTTGCGGGTGAGCGACACGCGGCCGCGTTCGCGGTCGATGCTGTTCACCTGGACTTCGATGTTCTGACCGGAGGTCAGAGTCTCGCGGCGTCCGTTTTCGGAGCCGTAGTCCGCGATGTGCAGCAAGCCGTCGATGCAGTTGCCGATGCTCACGAAGGCGCCGTAGTTTTCGAAGCGAGCCACCACACCCGTGATGACATCACCCTCCTTCAACGTGCGCAGGAACTCATCCTGACGAGCGGCGCGAATGCTGAGCGACACCTGGCTCTTCGCCAAGTTAATCGACACGACTTTCACGTTCACTTCGTCACCGGAGCGGAAGAGCTTGGACGGTTCAGCGTTGCGGTCGCCGCTGACTTCGGTGCGATAGACGAGACCGGTGAGACCACCGCCAACGTCCACAAGCACACCAGCGTCAATGACTTTGACCACGGTGCCGGGAAGGACATCGTCCTTCTTCACTTCCGCCAGGCGTTCATCGCGCTGCTTCGCGAGGGCGCGAGTCTGGCTGAGGATGACTTCACCGCCGCGACCTTTGTTGGAGTCGGCGCTGAGAATCACCACGGAGATTTCCTTGCCGGCCAGGTCATCGAGACGACCGTGCTGCTGGGTTTCGCTGCGAGGGATAAAGCAGCGGGTTTCTTCGAAGTAAGCGATCAGACCGCCAACCGAGTCCTTGGCTCGCGAACGAACCACGGCGCGCTTGGGATCGCGATGCACCTGAGCCGTCACGATGGTTCCGTCCTCCTGAAGTTTGGAGAACTTTTCCCACTTAGCGGCCTGGCGATAGGACAGCTGGTTTTCTTCGTCGGCTTCGGTGTCGTCAAGGACATAGAAGTTGTACGTCTGACCGACCACGAGTTCCCCCGGGGCGGCGTCGCGCACAAAACTGTCGCTCTTTGCTCCGGTGCTGACGAGATAACCTCCTTTCACGGAGGCGACCACTTCACCTTTGATGATCGCTTTGCGGGCCAGAGCGGCGGGCATTTCGTACTGTGCCATCAGTTCAGCCATGCTGAAGCCGGTGGACGATTGAGAGTTGTCGCCGTCGAAGGCGAAGTCGCGGAATTGATTTGTCTGTTTCATAACTGCAAAGTTTGCTCCTTTTCGGAATTTTTGGTTTGTGTTGTTTAAAAAAGAACCGTTGCAACCCGTTCCAACACGCCGCTCGGCACGAAGCGAAACCTCCCCAAGTCGTCGGGATGACTACTTGAGGAGGCTAAAACTTTCGTTTGAACTAACTACAGTTGTGTGTTTCGAACCAGTGCGGTGAAGTTGTAAAGGTGTAAGCCGACCCTACATTGCGCGCCATATCGAAAGCAACGAAATTTGAAGCAAAATGCGACTTTCGAACCCCATCGGAGGTTAGCGCGACGGACCTCGGTATTCGAGAAACTCGGCATTCCGTCAATATCGTTAGCTGCGATAGGTAATGAAATTGCCACGGGGGTGGCGTTTTCGGTTTTTAATCAAAAACAGTTGCAATCGATGAAAGATTAGACGGAGCGCCAGTTTCGCTAGTCTCTAATCTTCAGCGCAACAATTATTGGAGAAGCTGCTTAACAATTGAATCTGAGGGCTGGCACTCACCGTGGTGAAATTCTGTCCTTATTTTCGTTCCGTTAATAGGGGAACTATTCGTCGGGTCGCAGGGACTTCTTGCGAAGGTAGTATCGGTAAGGGGTCGCGGTTTATTAGCCCAGGTTGCGAGTTTAAAAATGCCGTTTCACGGTTGCATAACCAACGATTTCATTGGCTTTCGGGTCGAGGATGATGTCCCCTGTCAGGTGACACGATATAAGAGTTGCCGCAAAGACCTGTAAGCCGAAACCATTTATAATTTCGGTTGAAGCAATGCGGATCGTCGCGTCCGAGAGGATGAGGAAAGTCCGGGCACCACAGGGCTGGTTGCTGGGTAACGCCCAGTGCGCGTGAGCGTGAGGATAGTGCCACAGAAATGAAGACCGCCAGGCTTGCCTGGTAAGGGTGCAACGGTGCGGTAAGAGCGTCACCAGCAAAGTCGAGAGGCTTTGGCTAGGTAAACCCCGCTGAAGGTGCAAGGCTAAGGTATAGCTCGAGAGAACGGCGGCCCGTCGCCTTGAGTTGCCGATGCTGCTAGAGGGTTCAGGAAACTGGGCTCCAAGAGAGATGACGGTCGTAATACAGAACCCGGCTTATGCGTTGCTTCAACTTTTAAATCTGCGTGTGTGCTCTGCGGCCGCCAGTTCTCTAAGGCTGTTTCTTGCCTTTGCTTTGCCACAGACCCGACTCTTTCAAGCCGGACTTGCCGCGTGAGGCTTGCTCTGTGGCTTGCGCCGCGACCAGGCGCCAGAGTCCCGAGGCTGTGCCAACGTTGGCGTAGACCTGCTCGGCTTCTTCTGCGCGGTTTGTCGCGTAAAGCAATGCGGAATAGTTTTCCATTAGCAAGCCGGTTTCGTTGTGGTTGTAGCCAAGAACCTTCTGTTTAATTGAAATCGCGCGGTCGTAGAATGTTTCAGCCTTCTCGTAATTGCCCTGACCGTGATAGATGTATGCGAGAAAGGTCGCAATCATCGCCAATCCAAGGTGTTCGCTGCCGAAGATTTTTTCGTAAATGTCCATGATGCGCTCTGAAAGCGGCTGCGCTTCAGGGAATTTACCCATCGAGTAATAGAGCTCGGCTAAGCTGTTGAGAGAATTGGCAACTTCGATGTGATCTTTGCCGTTGACGTTTTCGCGAATCATCACCAGGTGCTGGCGAATTGGAATAGCTTGAGCGCGTTTTCCCAGCTGGCAAAGCGACTCGGCGAGCTGGTCCAACGTCATGGCGACGCGGGGGTCTCGGTCTTCCACGTAGTCCAGTTGCTCCAAAGCCTGCTGCCACAGACCGGATGCTTTTGCAAAGTTGCCGAGACTGACGGCCTGGTCGGCTTCGAATTTTAGTTTTTCCCAGCTGGAATCCAAAGCTGGATCTCCTGAAACAGCTACGAGAGCGTAGTAAACAAAATGCCCATAGTTCAAAAATTCCCTAGTTTAAATCAGTTTAATCATTCTTCGAAAGTATTTCATATTAAGTCTTCCGGACGGTTGTTAGATGCCGATTCTGCATAGATACCGGTATGATGTCCTGTCATGCTTACTTTTAACGTCATTACGCTTTTCCCTGAGCTGATCTCGAACTATGTCGAAACCAGCATCATCGGCCGGGGAATCAAAGCCGGCAAGTTGTGTGTGCGGACTTACAATCCTCGCGACTTTACGACGGATAACTACCGAAAGGTCGATGACACTCCATATGGTGGCGGGGTCGGAATGGTTTTGAAACCGGAGCCGTTTTTTGCTGCCTTCGAAAGCATTCCGAGAAGCACTGATTCGCCGGTATTGTTGATGTCTCCGCAAGGTGAGAGGTTCGCGCACTCTAGCGCTAGCAAGCTGAGCGATTCTCTGGAAATCACCATTCTGTGCGGGCACTATGAGGGTTTCGACGAGCGCATTCGCACGCTGGCGACGCATGAATTTTCTATCGGCGACTATGTTTTAACCGGTGGCGAGCTCGCTTCACTGG
The DNA here is from genome assembly GCA_965228855.1 of Candidatus Obscuribacterales bacterium. GTDB lineage: Bacteria > Cyanobacteriota > Vampirovibrionia > Obscuribacterales > Obscuribacteraceae > JADYXR01. Next base: position 957,976 of record CBDDIJ010000002.1, read on the forward strand.
TAATCATAGATGCCGTGGGGCGGCTTGTTCCTGGCGTGGTCGGGAAACATCTTTCTGTGCAAACGGAGTCCTTTAGCGACGGTCTGCTTGAGGGACCGAGTTACACCAAACCAGTGGAGTTTCGCGGCATGCAGGTTCCCGAGGTCGTGCGCGGCGGGAATCACAAGGCTATTGCAGCCTGGCGACGCCAGGAGGCGCTTAGGCGCACGTTCGAGCGCCGCCCCGATCTGCTTGAAACAGCGGAGCTATCGGATGAAGATCGGCGCTATATCAAGTTTCTCAGCGAACAGACGAGCTGATATTTGTGCTCATATCGCTAGCTTGCGCAGCATCGCTAATCTGACAATTACCGTTTCAGCTACAACCGTATTGCTTGGCAACCAGGGATATTGCTACTCTGAAGAGCCTTTTCACATCGCCTGCTCTGTTGGAAAACATACCCGGATCGTCCATTCCGACTATCATCTGAGAATCTTAGATAAAGCACGCGATGCATGAGGAAAGCCGTCTGCCAGTGATTTGTCGTCTTCGACGATGACTCACTGCGGCAAATCACACACTTCTCCTCTGGGAGATGGGCAAGCACCTACTGGGGAGCAGGTGGTCTTGCAGAGAAACTGTCGTACGCGAAATGCTTCTGACTCTCTATCAGAGTGGCTTTGTTCGTTGAACGAGCGAGAAACATCTGCAGCTCAATTTAGATGACCTTACAGTCCTCGATCTGGCGCAAGCAGCCAATTGCGGACGGAGTCGAAATGTCTGTTTCGCCTCTTTATGCGGTCACATAGAACGATTCCCTCGCCGACCGGGAAGGCTGGGACTCACCCTTGAACGCTTCGCCGTACTCCTCTTCCGACATTCGGATGGGTGTTCGTGCGAGCGCTCTTGCTGCTTTCGTTTTCCTCTTCCTGCAGCGCTTCGCTTGCTGGAAGTCTCTTCAACCCCAACCAAACTGAAGGAGCCAACCATGGCGCGTTTCGACCAATTCCGCGGACTCAACGACTGGGCCCGCAAAACCGTTCTCAAGCGTGACAAGGTGCGTATCGTCGGCGAGATGATCTTCCAGGACGGGAAGCGCAAGCGCTTCTCGCGATGGGCGAAAGTTCCGGCGGCGCGCATCAAGGTCATCGGAACGATCGCGGGCGTCTGGAAGCCCTACGTCGCCGACCTGCACCGGTACACCATGCCGGACGGTCGCGTGTACGAGGAGTACGTCCAGTGCAGCCCGTGGTCGAGCGGTCCGGTCTACCACCTCGCGTTGAAAGACGTGAAGACCGGTCGCCCCGTGAGCCAGTCGCTCTGGACGGAGGATGAAATCGCCGACGCTTAAGGCGACTAATCCGCATCGGCGCGCAAGCTGCTGATGTAGTCCGGTAGACAGTTTCTCCAGAGGCAGCCCACAAGGCTGCCTCTGTCTTTCCCGATTTTTACTACTATAAATTTTGGTAGGCCTCTAAATCCCGAAATGACTCCTGGAGTGGGCTTTAGGGATTTGGCTTCTCCGGATTGACGCTGCGAACCACCGGTTTGGCGGCGTAGCATAGACGGATTTGCTGAAATCCGTCATTCCAGGATAGCCATACTTTTGCTACTATAAATGTTGGTAGTCTTCGAAATCCCGAAATGACTCCTGGAGTGGGCTTTAGGGATTTGGCTTCTCCGGATTGACGCTGCGAACCATCGGTTTGGCGGCGTAGCATAGACGGATTTGCTGAAATCCGTCATTCCAGGATAGCCAAACTGGATGGTTGTCGGCTGTCCAAGAGGTTGTGAATCCTGAGATGCACCACTGGATGAGCGATTGCGGCAGAGTGCTAATACCAAATAGTCTAGTAGGCGGTTTCCTCGGTGTTCCAGGATAGCCAGACCGGACTTTGCCGGCTGTCCAAGAGGACGTAAATCCTGGAAAGCACTGCTATGAAAGGTTTTGCCGAGAGCTGTTGGTACTGTCGAATTTAGTAGCAAAACTTTCAGAAGTGAACTGGAAGGAGGGGGACCTTCCAGTTCACGAAAAACGGGTGTTACTCGCCGCTACCGCCCAGGGCGATTTCGAGAGCCTTCAGCTTCGCTTCGGCCGGCTTGTAGTCGGTCGCGGCGAGGGCAGCCTCGGCGGCGGCGAAGTCGGCTTTCAGGTGCGGATGCGACTCGGCGACCAAAAGACCGGCGTGCTTGTTCAGAACGCTGGCCCGGTCCCAGTCGGAGAACTTCTTGGAGAAGATCGCCGAGAGTGCGTGCCGACCGTTGGAGAGTGCGGTGGCAGCGATTTTGTTGCGCTGGTCCTGGGTGAGACCGTCGGAGAGCGGTTTCTCGGTGACCGTCGCGGACGCCTTCAGGATCTCGGAAAGACCAGTCAGGAAGGCGTCGAGCGTCGGACCATCGGTGTGCTGGTAGACGGTGGTCGTGTGCGGAGCGACAGCGGCGGTGAGCTCCCTGGCGAAACCGCCGATGACCAGCGCCTTGGCGATCGCATCTGCATCGTTCGCATCCCGAGCCAACTGGACGAGAAGCGCCGAGCTGCGTGCGATCACCTGGACGTTGGTGTCGAGCTTGCCGAACAGACCATTGCCACGCATGACGGCGCGACGGGTTTCCACGGTAGCCTTGATCAAAACGCCGGTCACGGCTTCGGTGACCTTGGCGCGCAATTCGCTGTCCGTGGTCTTCGAAGCCGCCTGTACAGCCTGCTCGGCCCAGTTGCAAGCATTTCCGAGATCGCCGGACGACGCGGCGGAAGAAGTAGAAGAAATCATCGTGGACAGGCTGTCCTTGATAGAATTGCTCATATCAGTCTCCTGAGATGTGGTTTCGGTTCGCAGCACGGGGAGTGCGCGGACGATTCGTGGGGGAGTGAGATAAGACGGGTTGAAGCGGTTTGAGGTCTGTAGGGAAGGGTGAGAAACGTTGTGACGGTAACAAACACCAGATCTCGATTCCTATAGTCATTAAGCTCACTAAGTACAAGTAATCTAAGCCAAGTTATCTCAGGAGCCCGGTTTGAACGGCCGACAGATGGCCGAAAGCACCGGCAGTGTTTGGTTCACCACCGATGCATTCGCGCGGATTGTGAGCGATTTCTTCGCTTGTGAAGCTGAGCTAGCCCTTCACGCAAACGATTTGACGCAGCTCATAAACAACGTCTACGAGGTCTTTCTGCGCTTCCATCACTTTGTCGATCGGTTTGTACGCGGACGGAGTTTCATCGATGACGTCTTTGTCTTTGCGGCATTCGATGCCCTTTGTCGCCTTTACGTGGTCGTCGATAGTGAACCGACGTTTCGCTTCTTCTCGCGACATCGCCCGACCTGCGCCGTGCGAGCAGCTATGGAAGCTCTCGTGGTTTCCCTTGCCTCGCACGATGTACGATCTCGCGCCCATCGAACCGGGGATGATGCCCATGTCACCCTCTCTTGCACGCACGGCGCCTTTTCGAGTGACAAAAACATTCTCGCCGTAATGCTGCTCAATGGAGACGTAGTTGTGGTGGCAGTTTATAACCTCCAGACCGACTTCGAATTCCGGCAAGCCGCATCGTCTTGCCGCTTCGATCACGGCGTCCAGCATTAATTTGCGATTGGTCATCGCAAAATCTTGAGCCCAGTGGACGGCTTCCACGTATTCATCGAAGTGCTCGGTGCCTTCCGGCAGATAGGCAAGGTTTTGGTCCTTCAGGTTGATAAACCACTTTTGCATATCCTTCTTCGCCATCTCGATGAAGTAAGTGCCGATGCGGTTTCCCACGCCTCGTGAGCCGGAATGCAGCATGAACCAAACGCGATTTTCACTGTCCAGGCAGACTTCGATGAAGTGGTTGCCTGTTCCGAGTGTCGACAAATGATTGACGTGGTTGCCGCGGTCCAGCTTGGGATGGCGTGCCAAAATTCGGTCGTAACCTGCTTTCAGTTTTGCCCATTCGGCTTCGACCGGTCTCGGTGCGTCCCGCCAGGCGCCGCGATCGCCAGGTCCGCCATTGTTTGTTCGACCGTGCGGAACGGCCGCTTCGATTTTTGCTCGCAGTTTGCCCAGGTCATCCGGCAGTTGATCAGCCTTAAGACTGGTTCTAACCGCGACCATGCCGCAACCGATGTCGACGCCCACAGCCGCCGGAATGATTGCTTTCTTTGTCGCTATGACACTGCCGACGGTGGCGCCCATGCCCCAGTGTACATCCGGCATCGCCGCTATCCACTTGTACACGAACGGCATGACGGCTATGTTTGCCAGCTGTTGCGCAGCCGGATCTTCCAACGCGACTCCGCGAGTCCACAGTTTGACGGGCACGCCGCCTTTAGTGCTCAAAACGTTGTAGTTCCGGTCTTTCGCTTCGTTTACTGTGTACTCCGCCATGATTCCTCCTCGAGGCATTAGTTCGAGCGCCAGGCCAGGCATTCGGTTCGCACAGAAGCCCTTTATCGACTTGCACTGTTTATTTCATGCGAACAGACGCTCGTTGCACAATCTGAGTAAACCACAACGACAACAGTTATCTATGTTTGTTTACCGAACTCTCTAGCTCTGGAAACCAAACAGCCGCAATGCCGCTGCCAGCGGCTTGTCGCGATACACAGCCGTGTCATCCGGAGATTCAGTAACCGCGATGTCTGGTTCGATTCCCTCGCCACTCGCGTGCGTGCCTTCGTACCCGTTTTTCCCTCTGCCAAGAAAGCGCCCGCCTGGCGTGAGGTAGTGAACGCACGTCACCGTGAGCACCGTTCCATTCGCTATCGGAATCCCGGCTTGAGCAACTCCTTTCCCGAACGAGCGAGAACCGATTGTCACTCCGCGGTTGTTGTCGGTGAGCGCCGCTGCGAGCATCTCGGATGCGCTGGCGCTATCTTCGTTTATCAAAATAGCCAGAGGACGTTTGCCTGCGATCGGTCGCAAGCGTGGCAGCTCCTTGCGTTCCACAACGGCGCCTTCGGCATTCGTTTTCTTTAACTCAATGCAGTCTGCGCGAGCAATGTACGAGTTCATCGTATGACCGCCGCCAACTTCTCTGACTTTGAGCGTCACAAGCGGACCTTCGTCGATAAACGCCGTCGCCAGTTTTAAACATTCGTCGACGCTGCCGCCTGGATTGTTTCTCAAGTCGATGACGATAGCCTGGCGGTGAGCGGTTCTCTTGAGCAAAGCCATTGCTCGGTCTGCGGTGTTTTTCTTCATGAAGTTGCGAATGACGATATGAGCAACGCGTCTGTCGGATGGCTTCAGCTCTACGTCTTTGCGGATAACTGTCAGCGGTTTAAGCACAAGCGAAAGTTTTGAGTCGCCACGTTCAACCACCACCGATGTCGGCTGGTTTTCTCTCTTTCCGACGATTTCGCGAAGTTTCTCAACCGTCAGGTCGGAGCCCTTATGACCGTCGATGCTCAGAATTTTGTCGCCCTGCCTCAGCCCTGCTTTCAGAGCGGGTCCGTCCGGCATCAGCCCCTTCACTGCAAGAAACCGTTTGCCGTTGAATGCCGATTTAACCTGCTCCAGAAATACTCCTAAGCCAACGAATTTCTCGTTCTGTAGACGAGCAATCCTGTCCAGCTCGTCCTTGCTGTGGAGCGCTGTGTACGGGTCTCCCAGCGTCTTCAGCATTTTGTTGGCGTAAAGAACGGCATCGGCGTCCGTTTTGATCTTGTTGTCAAAACAATGTTCAAACCGCGTCCATTCTCGCAACTGTTCCTTATCAAAAAAATTGTCGCGCGCGGTCTGCCAGGTCCTGTGATAAACCTCTACCGGACTCGCGTACATCAAGTTGTACCAGAACCAGCCGATATAGCCGGCTGCTACTACCAGCGATACCATCATGGCCGTGAAGACTTTCCTGGAGTCGAAGTTTCGCTTGAACAGCGGTTTACTTGAACCGCTCATGTCGATGTACGAAGTCTCGGTCATTTCTTCGCTCCTGCCGCTCATTAACTATCTAGCTCGAACGGCTGTTCGAGAAGAAGTGACTTAAGTCATGTTGTTGAAAACGTGAGTCACTTATTAGCTTTTATGCAAAACAGGAGAAGGATTCTTCGTCTTATGCGATTGGCTCGTTAAGCCTTATTACCCACTTAGCGACGCTAGCGAGGTAGCTGGACTTTGTTAGCGCTAACTTCTGCGAGCACGGGAAAAGCAGCTCGAAGCCTTTGATTCGCTCCGTAAGTGCTTGCTCTGCGGAGGTGACGGCGTGGAAATTCGGGTCGCCTATGTCTTTGGGATTCCAGAAGACATCAGGCTTAAACCCATATGCGAGCGTTTCCATATCGATGCGCATCGGTTTATTGGAAAACTTGTCGAGGCTCTTTTCGTAAGTCTCCAACAGCGTTTCCAGTTTAGCCGCTACTATCATGGGTATGCATGTTGGATCGAGCAAAGCTCTCGCTTCATGCCCCTCGCCTGTGTGCCCGCGGGTCGAAAAGTAATAAGACAGCTGGGTGAGTTCCTCTCGCGCCCTCTTGCCGCCGATCAGACCCTGTTCAAGGTCGTGAACGGACTTTGGTGTCATTTGAGCGTATCCCAACGGTTCTAGACTTTGCGCGCCGATCTCTTTTTCCCTCGCCTCCGCGTCGCGCTTTATGAGTTTTGGCGAATAATTATGAATTTCGTTCAGAACCAGCGCCTTCATGAGCACGGAGGCGTCCTTGAGAGACAGACCTTCGCGCATTCTCGGATAAGACAGGTACGCGTTCTTCCAGACCTTTGAACTGGCCTGCGCACACTTTGACAGATGGGAAAATTCAATGCCTCTGTACGGAAAGTTCTCCTTGTCCGCGCGCCTGGTGGCCGGTCGAGGAGTCGAGCCGCACGCGCCATCTTCGTTTACTTCCGACTCCGAGAACGCTGCCGAATGCTCCTGCGCCTCCTGCTGCCACTCGCGAAACTTCCTTTCCATGTACTCGTTGGAGTGGTCCAGCTGAAGCGCGTCACGCAGCTCCGCTGGCAAGTCGGAGCTGTTTATCGCCTGAAGACCTTCAGCGTAAGAGGGGCGCAGGTCGTGCTTGATGCGTTTTCTCTTTTCGTCGCCGGGTCTGCGAGCTTTGTCGTTGGCTGGTTCTGCGCTGTTTTCTTCGGTCATTTTCGGATAGCGTTTTCCACTGACGAGGCTATTATTCCCGGTCTTTCGGAAACCGCCGAGCTTGATATTGTCAAGCGCGACGAGTGTTTCCAATACCTAAAAAGTACGTCTATTCATTACGAGCAGGCACCGATTGCGATAAACTCTTGTGCTGTGCAAATATGAGCCTCGTTCCCTCAAGGATGAAAGGCTTATTGCGGCGCCTGCCGTAACGCATCACTCCTGCACCACGAGGAACTGGCAATGTTGAAATCCGACGCAGAAAGAGCGATCAGAAAAGCAATCGAAGAAAACGAAGCTGAATTCACCGAAGAGCAAATCAAGGCTTTGAGCGCCATGATTCTCAAAATTTCGTCGACCATCGTCGAAGAAGCGTTCGCGAGCTGGAAGCCTGGTTCTGGCGGCAGACCGCAATTCTTTGCGTAGAGCGCCATGACTACTCAAGCGACAATGCTCGATAGCGCACGAAAGCTGCAAAAGGAAATCGTCGAAATTCGGCGCCATATTCACGAGCATCCAGAGCTCAGTTTTTTGGAAACCGAAACCGCTAAACTCGCCGCCGCCAGGCTTCAGGACATGGGCTACAAGGTTCGCGAGCGGGTTGGTAAAACGGGTGTGACGGCAGATTTCGGCAATGGAACCATGATTGCCATCCGTGCAGACATGGATGGGTTGCCGATCGAGGAGACAAATGCTGTTGGTTACCGCTCGAAGAACGTCGGCGTGATGCATGCCTGCGGGCATGATGCACACGTCAGTTGCGCGTTGGCCGCTGCGAAGATCTTGAGCGCGGAAAAACTCAACGGCTCGATTCGCATGCTAATGCAGCCTGCAGAAGAGTATGGCGATGAGGAAGGCGTCTCCGGCGCTGTGCGCATGATGGAAGACGGCGCGCTCGAGGGCGTCACCGCCTGTATCGGGCAGCATATCGATGCCAGTCTTCCAGCAGGAAAGGTCGGAATTTTGCACGGTCCGGTAATGGCCGCCGTCGATGGATTCTCGCTGGTGATCAAGGGCAAGGGCGGACACGGTGCGTATCCGGAAACATGTGTCGATCCAATTGTAATAGCATCGCAGGTGGTGCAAGCAATTCAGCAGGTCGTGTCGCGACGCGTTTCCGCGTTGGATCCTGCTGTGATTACAGTCGGCGCATTTCACAGTTCCAGCACTAGAGGTAACGTTATCTCCGAAGACGTTCGCATTGAAGGGACGATCAGGAGTTTCAACGAGGATGTGCGGGCGCATTTGAAGGTGGAACTCGAGCGCGCCTGCCGGGTGGCCTGCGCACTGGGCGGCGACTATGTTTTGAAATACGAGCAGGGTTATCCGGCAACCGTTAATGACTCTGAAATCGTTGATGTGATGCGAGCCGCAGCGATCGACCTGATCGGCGCTGACAATGTCGTCGACATAAGACCTAAAACCTGGAGCGAAGACTTCGCGTTTTTCGGCGAGAAGGTTCCAAGCGCATTCATGTTTCTCGGTGCCGAGATAGCAGGCGATAGGCGCAGCCACCATAGTCCGACGTTCGATATAGATGAATCCGGACTATATGTTGGAACGGCGATTTTGGCTGAAACAGCCAAGCGCTTGATTCATCACTTCGACGCTAAGAAGTAGAGACGAAAGGAATTTTGTGAATAGAAACCTTGATAGGTGCCAGCCTTATCCGTTCGAAAAGCTTGCTGAACTGCTGGCTGATACCCGTCCTGATGAAACTAAGTCGCCTATCAAGTGGTCCATTGGTGAGCCCGCTCATGCCTCGCCCGAGTTCGTGAAAGAGGCTTTGAGAAACAGTCTCGACGGTTTGAGCAAGTATCCGGTGACCATTGGTTCTCCTGAATTGCGGACGGCGATCGCAAACTGGTTGACGACCAGATTCGCTCTGCCGGCTGGTTCTCTGGACCCGGAGAAAAACGTTTTGCCGGTCTCCGGCACGCGCGAAGCGCTGTTTTCATTTGCTCAGAGCGTAGTGAACGCCGCAGCTGATGCGCTGATTCTTATGCCCAATCCGTTCTATCAAATCTACGAAGGTGCTGCGTTTCTCGCCGACTGCGATCCGTTCTTCTTAAACCTTACTGCTGAAAACGGCTTCCAGCCCAATTTTAAGGCTGTCGACCCGTCTGTCTGGATGCGCTGCCAGCTGCTCTATGTGTGCTCACCGTCTAATCCGACCGGCGCTTGTCTGAGCATGGAAAAGTGGCATGAGCTCCTGGCAATAGCTGAGAAGCATGATTTCGTCATTGCTTCTGATGAGTGTTATTCCGAGATTTATTTCGATGAGACTAAACCACCCGTGGGCTTGTTGGAAGCCGCCAACGACTATGGGCTCAGTGACTTCAAGGGATGTGTAGTGTTTCACAGTCTGTCGAAACGCTCGAATTTGCCTGGTTTGCGTTCAGGTTTTGTTGCCGGCGACGCGAAGATCCTCGACAAATATCGCCTCTACCGCACTTATCACGGTTGCGCGTTGCCGCCGCCGACCCAGGTTGCGAGCACCGTGGCCTGGCAAGATGAAGAGCACGTCAAAGAAAATCGGAAGTTATACCGAGCGAAATTTGACGCCGTTCTCGATATCTTGCAACCGGTCATGGATGTTCAAAAGCCGCAGGCCGGGTTTTACCTCTGGCCGCATGTGCCGATTGACGATAAACTTTTCGCCAGGCGTTTATACGCTGAAGAAAACCTTGTTGTACTGCCGGGCTCGTATATCTCTCGTGTTAATGAGGGTGTTGACCCCGGTGCTCAAAGGGTGCGAATGGCGCTTGTTGCACCGTTTGACGAGTGTGTCGAGGGCGCCAAGCGTATGGCGAGTTTGATGAAGCGTTTGTAGATTCTTTAGTTGAAATGGAAGAACGAATGCAGGTTTGAAACGAAAGGCCTTGAGCCGGTTTAAGCGAACAAGACTGAGGAGAAACCATGTCCGACATACAATCAATCATCGAGGAAGCTTTTGAGAACCGTGCTGATATCAAGCCGGGAACTGCTGACCGTAAAGTGCAAGAGGCTGTTGCCGAGGCTCTGGACCTGCTTGATGGCGGCAAGGCAAGAGTCGCCGAAAAAATCGATGGTCAGTGGCGGGTGAATGAGTGGTTGAAGAAGGCGGTTTTATTGTCGTTCCGCCTGGAAGATAATACGATCATGCCGGGCGGCTATACTTCCTACTGGGACAAGGTGCCAAGCAAGTTTGCTGGATACACGGAACGCGATTTTAAGGCGGGCGGCTTTCGAATTGTGCCACCGGCAGCGGTGCGTCGTGGTTCCTTTATCGCATCGGACGTTGTGGTGATGCCGTCGTTCATCAACATCGGCGCGTATGTCGATAGCGGCACCATGGTTGACACCTGGGCGACCGTCGGCAGTTGCGCGCAGATAGGGAAGAACGTGCACTTGTCTGGTGGTGCCGGTATCGGCGGGGTGCTGGAACCATTGCAAGCCAGTCCGACGATCATCGAGGACAACTGCTTCATTGGCGCCCGTTCGGAAGTCGTCGAAGGCGTAGTCGTCGAAGAAGGCTCCGTGATTTCAATGGGCGTCTTCCTGGGGCAGAGCACGCGGATCTTCAATCGCGAAACCGGCGAAGTCACTTATGGACGAATTCCAGCAGGTTCCGTCGTGGTATCGGGCAGTTTGCCGAGTTCCGATGGTTCGTGCAGCCTCTATTGCGCGGTTATTGTGAAACAGGTCGACGCGAAGACGCGCAGCAAGGTTAGTTTAAACGAACTGCTGCGAACGCCTTAGTTGAAACTATTACTGGGTAGCTGGAAGTGCAGCTGTTTTCATGCGAATGCCTGAGCTTGGAACCAGCACCTGATCAACTGGAAGCGCATCTGTTTTCAAAAGGAAAAGTATGTCTGAAACTCTGGACCTGACGATTGAGCTCGTGAAACGACCGTCGATAAGTCCCGATGACGCGGGCTGTCAGGACATTATCATCGCCAGGCTCGAGAAGCTTGGCTTCAAGATCGAGCGGTTGAATTACGGTAAGACGTCTAATCTGTGGGCGACTCATGGAGAAGGCGCGCCGATTTTCGCCTTTGTGGGGCACACGGATGTTGTGCCGACTGGGCCTTTGGAACAATGGACATCGCCTCCGTTTGAGCCGGAAATCCGCGACGGCATTTTGTATGGCAGGGGAGTCGCCGATATGAAGTGCGGAGTGGCTGCTTTCGTGACCGCTGTTGAACGTTTTCTGCGCGCAGAGGGTTCGCATAAGGGGACGCTTGCGTTACTGCTCACAAGCGACGAGGAAGCCGATGCCAGTGACGGGACGATCAAGGTCGTCGAGCACCTTACTTCAAAAGGGATCAAAATCGATTACTGTCTCGTCGGAGAGCCCAGCTCATCTGACACCATTGGCGATACTATTAAAAGCGGCCGGCGCGGCTCGCTCCACTGTTTGTTAAAGATCAAAGGGCAGCAGGGTCACGTAGCCTATCCGGAGAAGGCGCTCAATCCTGTCCATAAAGCCCTGGCTGCTTTGAACGAACTCGCTTCCAAAGAGTGGGACAACGGGAATAAATACTTCCCTCCGACGTCATTTCAGATTTCGAATATCCACGCTGGAACCGGCGCTGACAACGTCATTCCGGGCGAATTGGACGTAGTCTCGAACTTCCGTTTTTCAACCGAGCAAACAGCGGAGGGTCTGCAAGCGGCGACAGAAGCTATTCTTGATAAATACGATTTAGAATACGATGCAAAATTCAGATTATCCGGCCATCCGTTCCTGACAGATGGAGGGAAACTTCTGGATGCCGTTGTTAGCAGCATCAGAGAAACTGTTGGAATTGAAACAACATTGTCCACAGCTGGAGGTACATCGGACGGGCGTCTCGTGGCGCCAACCGGCGCGGAAGTTATTGAACTTGGTGTAATTAACGCTTCGATACACAAAATCAATGAACATGCAGATGTACGCCAGATGGACATATTGAGCGATATGTTCGAATTGATTACGCGAAAAATGCTGCGTTAGCGCTAACACGAAAAGCTAGCGCGAACCCCCCGGATCGTTCATTGGAAAGCGCCCGCGGCATCGATTCTGTTTGAATTTTCACGATTGTGTATTTTATCGTGCATACTTTTCCGGACCCAATATCAGTGAAACGGTCTGTTCGCGCCAGTTGCGTAACGTCAAGTCTTTGTTAGAACCAGGGTCGGATAATGTTTTTTTTGCGTGTGATTAGTTAACGCATGGCTGAAAAGGTCGATAGGGTGAGTCGTTTGCGGTTTACTCAATAAAAGTATTAATGCGCGCTAACTTCGCGCTAGTCGCTGCTTTGCCTTAACAAATGGGCGTCTCCGCTTGGTTCCTATATAGACGATTGGAGATAGTAACTGCGTTTCTTCCCAACTCACTTTTCATCGGCAATCCCGCAAACGTACCAATAGGAAGCCCCAACAACCGAATTCACCTGAAGAGCTTGCTCTCCCGACTTGCACCGCAACGCCGAGCACTCCCGTTCCAGCTGTTCACGCGGACGCCGAGCGCACTCGTTTCTTAACACCGCTAGGCTGTGCGCCATCGTTCGATCTGCCCGAGTCGACGCCGAGCGCACTCCCGTTGTGTCCCGCTTTAGCCAGAGTCCATGTGCCGCAAGCCATGGCGTCTGAATACTCTCAACCGCCGAAAACCTAGGAGGTCGCCAATGACCACGCTTGCACAATCCAAGATTATTCGCGAGTACCCTCTGCCCTGTGGTCCGGAAGTGGTCTGCTATGACTTCACCGGCAGCTGGCAAGTACTCCGCGTCGAGGCTCGCTTCGCGAAGCCGAACCTCTACGTGCTCGAAGACGCCGTCGGTCCGAGGACGTCCGTCGAATTCGCTGTCGTCAACACCAATGCGCCGTTCGACGGTGAAACGGTGCTCGCCGACGGCAACACTTACCTGGGTTCGTACCTCGTTCACGTGCCCACGAACGTTCTGCACGTTTTCGGTCCGACCAGCGCGCAGCACCTGAAGAGCGAAGGCGCCAGCCAGACCTGAGCCTACCGGCGCTTTTCACTGTTCCGTCAACAACAAGGATCGCCGCGAACCGGCGGTCCTTGTTTGTTGGCATTTTCTCAATGTCAGTCTCACCTAAAGTTGCCGACTTGGCGATATTCCCACCCGCGAATATTTGTTTTCAGGAGTTTTTTGTTGAGGCGCCTGACCCCTGTCTTTGAATTGGTAGAACGTTTTCTTTAACCAAAAGGTACTATATAGTGTCGGAGTTGTGAATCTCGTTTTCTTGCTTGAAGGAGCTATTTCAAGAAGCCCTGCCGGAGAGCTTTTACTGCCGCTTGTGTGCGGTCCGTCACTGCCAGTTTGTTGAGTATGTGAGTCATGTGACTTTTGACGGTGTCGATACTTAGATTCAGCATTTCCGCAATCGCGTAATTCGAATGACCGTCGATGACCATCTGGAGAACTTCGAGTTCGCGATCTGTTAGAGGCGTGTGAATATCTTGCTTTGCTAGTTTTTGTTCGGCTGATTTCCCTGCCGCTTGTTCCACGGACGTTTTCACAACTGTCCTGGCAATTTGAGGATCAAGCCAACAACCGCCGCTCTTGACGGTTTCGATCGCCAGGCAAAGACGTTCGACAGGCGCCTCTTTAACGCAGTATCCATCAGCTCCGGCGGCGAGTGCAGCGAACATATGTTCCTCGACATCATTGGAAGTTAGGATGAGGACGTGAATGCTTGGCATTTCCGTTTTTATTCTTCTAGTCGCCTCGATGCCATCCATCACCGGCATGCGAATGTCCATAAGCACCACGTCCGGTGCGGCTTCACGACACTTTTCGATAGCGGACTGACCGTTGGAAGCTTCCGCAATTATTGAAAATTTAGGAAACGCACGCAGCAAGGTTTTTAGTCCCAGTCTAAGAATTTCGTGATCGTCCGCGACGAGTAGCGTGATAGTTTCTATCGATGACTTGGATTCGGTCATGAGATGGTCGCTCGCTCTGAGGTAATTGCGGAAAATGCTGGTAGCCTCACTGTCACGATGGTCCCTTTGCCGAGTTCGCTTTGGAAATCAATTTCGCCTCTATGAGCATCGATAATCAATTTCGAAATATATAATCCGAGCCCGGTTCCACTTTGGAGGCGCTTGCCGACCCTTCCTTGAAAGTAGCGATGAAACAGAGTTGACTGTTCATTCGGGTGCATGCCGACGCCGTTGTCGGTTACTCGGAAGAGCACATGCTCACCCTCGGAATGCGAGCTTAGAACGACAGTCCCGCCTGGAGTGGTGAACTTTATCGCGTTATACATCAGATTGAGAATGACGCGGCTTAGAGCAACCTCGTCCGCAAACAAGTCAGGGGTAGATGGCGAAATTTCATCGCAGAGGTTGATCTCGTTGCTGGCGGCGAATGGTCGCAACTGTTCGATGCACTGGCGTAAGAGACGTACGGCTTTAACTGGCTCGGGTTGAATGCTTTGCGCCACTGAATCGTAGCGGTACATATCGACCAGGTTTTGAACGAGCCTTATTAAATTTCTGGTGCTCGATAGTAACGATGAGACTGAGCGGCGCGCGGACTCTGGCATATCTTCCAGATCTTCGGACAGTCCTCCCAATACACGTTCGGCTCCGATGAGGGGGTTCTTGATATCGTGGGCCACGGCTGCTACGAGGTCTTCTTTTTGTTGTTCCAGTGAAACCTGCTGGGTGTCGTCGACGACCATGGCGGCCGCTCCCACGAGTTCATTCCCCTCGCCTGTAATAGGCCAAATTGAAAATGACAGGTATTGATCCTCGCCTACTGTCGTACCTGCCAATCGGAGTCGCTTGACTGTGTAGGTTTGCCGCGTTTCAATCAAACTGCGAATCTCATCGGCGGGCAAGAAGGGAAGAATTTCGAATAGGCATTTGCCCTGCGGTTCGGGATCTGTTTTGATGAAGCGCAAGAACGCATTATTCGCATTAATGACTGAGAGCTTGGAATCCAGTCGAACTATGCCGGCAGAGGCGTGTTGAATGACGTGATTCGCCACCTGTCTCTCGCTTTTTTCACTGGCTAAAAGAGCCTGTTCTGCGCGCTCACGCAGAATGGCATGTGCAATTTGTGATCCTATGACATTGAGGTGGCGAATGAGCTGATCGTCGGTTTCGTGCTGTTTAGTTGAGAAAAACTCCATGACACCAAATAAGGTGCCATGGGTGACAATTGGGACAAACATCCCAGTTTTCATTCCTGCTTTTACGGCGGCTTGACAGTGAGATCGGTCGAATTTTTCCTGGGTGCTATTTGATTGTGTAGAGGCCGAACAGACTGAAGCCAGATCTGTGACGATTTCGGTACTTTTATTTTCGATGGCGGGCTGTGGGTACCAGCGCCGACTCGCTAATAGCCCCGAGCTGTCTGGTTTGCTAAAGGCTTTAGTTTGAGGAGTGTCGTCAGGTGAGTCCCCGATTGCTTCCAGGTTAATAAACTTCGTCGTCCGAATTGCAGAGCGATTTTTTTTGCCATCTCCGTTTTTCTTGGAACTTAAGGAGTGAGCTTCAAACTCGCCTGAGTCAATGAACGATTGGGCCACACTGGCCGGCCATCTTGTTGTGACTACTGCATCGCCGCCTTCATCAAAGTAGAAGAAGCAACCAAAATCCCAGCCTAATTCCTGGCAAACGCTTTTGATAATGATTTCGAGAGCCTCTGCCACTGACTCACAAGACATTAAAGCTTCTGCCGACTTTGACTGCAAATTCAAGCGCTTCAGGACGTTTTTCCGCTCGATAGCGTAAAGCATTGTCCGAATCAAAGAATCGCTGTTGAATGTGCCTTTCGTGATGTGGTCTGCTGCTCCGAAGTTCACTGATTGCAGGGCCACATCCATGTCATCATGTCCTGTGAGGATAATGACCGGAGCTGTGCTGAGTTGCAGCATTCGGTCTACGGTTTCCAAGCCATCTGAATCCGGAAGCGTCATGTCAAGCAGGATTACGTCGGGTTGTGCCTTGGCAAGTTCTAGCTCTGCTTGCTCCAACGATCGGGCGCTCAAAAAGTCGACGTTCTGGTCTGCCATGAGTTCGTGAACGAACTCAGCTTCCAGGAGGTTGTCCTCCACGAGCAGAACCTGAATTGTCTTATTAATCACCCTTTTCCGTCCTTTGGAAAGCGTTTTTGGGACGAGTCTACGAAATTACACCTGGTTACATTCAGGATGTGGACGGTGAAAAATTTCGCCGCAGGGTACCAGGCGAATGTTCATGACAAGGCCGCAGGGTGAACCAATCCCTTGAGTGATCCAACAATCTGGGATTCCAGTTAGGCGTTCGACCGGCGAACCTGATGACGATGCTTAACTAAATGCTTCCGAAGAGACATTAACAGGCGATTCTTTCAAACTCTGGAGTTGGAGCTTGCTTATCACTTGAGACCCAGTATAGTAACAAATTTCGGGCCAGGCATCGTCTTTGAATGCTACATGATGTACGTCTCCAAAAGGACTCGAAAGACTATCTCTGTGGGCGATTTCAAATCGCCAATCACCCATTTGGGTGATCCTTAACAGAAATGCTCGATCCGCCGTTACTAGTCGGAATAGAGAAGTGGAAGGTCGAACCCTCGCCCAGTTTGGATTCGGCCCATATTCGCCCTCCGTGCCTTTGAACAATTCTTCTGCAGACGGCTAAACCAATTCCCGTTCCTGGATACTCATCGCCAACATGCAAGCGTTTGAAAACCGAGAATATTCTGTCTGCGTGTTTGGTATCGAATCCGATACCATTGTCTTGGACGCTGATGATGCATTCGTGCTCTTTGATCTGTGAGGTGACGCTGACTCTAGGGGCATCTTGACCTCTATACTTGATCGCGTTGCCAACAAGGTTTTGGAAGAGCAGGGAGAGCTGAGAATTGTCCATAAGCAGGGGGGGGAGCTCTTCTCTCTCGATGGCGGCGCCTGATTCTTCGATGCTCTGCCGCAAATGCAGGAGTGCAATATCGAGTGCTTTGTTCGTAGAGACGGGCTCAATTGGTTTTGGTTGATTATCGAGTTTGGTGTACGAGAGCAAGTCTCTAATCAACGTTTTCATTCGTGTGGCTGTCTCGACGACGATGTTGATGTATCGGCTGCTCTGCTGGTCTAGCGATTTCTCTTTCTTTTCGAGTAGTCCAAGGAAGCCGGTCATGGTTCGGAGTGGCTCTTGAAGGTCGTGGGCGACTGCGGCCGCAAACGCCTCGAGTTCCTTATTCGAGGCGTTTAGCTTTGCGGAGATGGTTTCAAGTTTGTGCTCATAATCCTTTCGGGTGGTGATGTCTCGAATTACGATTACCCCGCAATTTAGCTCCGTCCTGGTGGGAACAGTGATCGGAGCACCGCTCACCTCCAACCATCGGCAGTCCTTAAGTTCCGGTCTCTTCAGGTAAATTTCCTTTGCCTGAATCGACTCGCCTGCTGCTGCTCTGTACAAAGGTAAATCATTCCGTGGATATGGTGTTGCCATGTCGGGCATGTAAAGTCCGAGAACCTCGCTGTAGGTCTCTGCCGGGATGGGTCCTTCCAGGATTTTGGGATTGTTCTTTGCCGCGACGGTATTGTAGTAGAGAATTTTCCCACTGCTGTCGCCCACGATGACTCCATCGTTCATGTTGTTTAAAACCGTTTCGTAGAAATCTTTCAAGCCTTCGATTTCGTTTTCAATGCGTTTAAGGTCGGTGATGTCTTTGGTGACTTTGCTGAAACCGCGTAGTGCTCCGTCTTTGAAGACAGGTGTGATCACAATGTTCGCGAGAAATGTTGAGCCGTCTTTTCTAACGCGCAATCCAGTATCAGTTATTTTCCCTTCCCGAATTGCTTGTTCCAGCTCCCTTCGGGGCTTGTCATCGTTGATATCTTCTTGCGTGTAAAAAACGGAAAAGTGTTTTCCAATTATTTCGGACTGTTCATAGCCTTTAATGGCAGCGGCGCCATCGTTCCAGCTGATGACCGTACCGGTTTCGTCGAGCAAAAATATTGCATAATCCTGTATCGATGAGATGGCTAGACTTAGCTGCTCCACCTGCGATTCTGACCTGGTCGCCTGTTTTTGCAAGTCTGCCATGAGGGCGCGGTCTTTCATAAGCTGCGTCGGCGAGGGAATCTTCAGCGCGAGTGGCAAAACTCGCCACACGGCAATAGCGGTTGCGAAACTAGTCAGACCGGTAAATAGGTCTAATCCGGCTTCCAGCCAGTAATCCTGGTGCCAGAACGTCCAGATTTTGATTACATGTGTGAAACCGCATGCGGTGATGAATGTGGCAAAAAGGAGGAACAGCCACTTAAATGCCAGATCTTCACGTTTGCTTTGAAACCAGAACAACGAGATGGGAATGGAAAAGTAGGAGAGTGCGATAAGTAAGTTGCCAACGACGAAAGTTGTTAGCAGTGGAACGTTCC
Source organism: Candidatus Obscuribacterales bacterium (assembly GCA_965228855.1). Taxonomy (GTDB): domain Bacteria; phylum Cyanobacteriota; class Vampirovibrionia; order Obscuribacterales; family Obscuribacteraceae; genus JADYXR01. The sequence goes on from CBDDIJ010000002.1 coordinate 976,400, forward strand.
ACTGGAGGCAATAGCCGTGCGGCATGAAATTCGAATTTAAAACATCTGGCATTTCCTGACCTGTTTAAATCAAGCTGCGTCTTGCTGGATAATGGTACTACTAATGGTGCTGATGTGCGTGCCCGGACTGCGAGTTCAAAGCCTGGTGCAGTGACCCGTGTAAAACCTCGACGTCGAACTCACCCTTTTGAAGAACGTTGAAACCAAGCTCGCGTACGCGGTTGATCGTGCTGATTTCTTCAAATCCGGTGACAACGAGAATCGGTATTCGTCCGGCAAGGCTTTGGACGGCAAGCAGGGTCTCTAAACCGTCGGAATCTGGTAGTCCCAGATCCAGGCATATAACGTCGGCCTTTTTGTTTTCTAAGGCTATTTTGCAGTCAGCCAGGCTGAGAGCAATTTTGAACGAATACGATACATCGCTTTCGCGAGATTCGAGCAATTCGCTCAAGTAAAAGGAGTCTGCGTAATAGTCTTCAACGATTAGAACGTTGACTGAAGTTTCGTGCATAGATACCGCTCGTTAATAACCCTATTGCTACCACGCGCTCCAGGTCGAATACGTCACCCGTAAGTGCCATTTCCTCTAGAATTCGGGTCGGTAGGCTTAGTGACGGATACACTGGGACGCCTGCGCTTTGAATAGATGGTTGTCGATGGGGTTTCCCTTATGGCCAATTAGGCGGATTGATTCTGGAAAACCTCAGTGTTCCGATGCCAGCTCTACCCGAGACTGCGTCGGCATGCGGGATGCGGGCGGTCTCTTCCGGGCTGCAATTTGAAGTAGTTGACTACACCTTGCGAAATCGTTCGCGCTTCTCGAGCCAGATGTGCGGGTGAACTCATCAGTGCTCGGTCTTGGGGGTTCATGGCATTTGCCGCTTCGACCAGAACTCCGACTGCGTTAACTCCTCGAAGTCCCTTCAATTGTCCGTTTTGCGTCGTTGTGTCGCTGTTTATGCACTGGGAAACATTTGCGCGTTCGCGAACCTGCCAGGCGGAGCCTTGAATCGACTTAGCCAGAGGCATTGCCTGATCCCATTTGTTGTCGGCAATGTAGACGCACTGTCCGCCCTTCTTGGTGTTATCCATGTCGTGATGAATGCTCAGGTAGATCGAGTCGTCGCAGTACTTTGATATGTCATTGTTTACCACTGCATTTCGGCGAGCCAGGTCTTCTTGCTTCGGAACCGGCGGCGGCTTTTGCTCGCTAAACGGATTCCATGTCGGAATCACCTGAAAGCCTGCATCAATCAAGTTACGCGCGACCATTTTGCCGACGGCGGTGTTGAGCTGACATTCGGTGTAGTCTTTGGTGACGAAACCCTGGTCGACTTTGCCGGTAAAGGGGTCTTTCTCTGCGCTGGTGCAGTGACCGACATCGAGGTAAACGGTTTTTGTTGAAGTTTGTTTTGCTTGTGCGACGTCAAACGGTTGATCGCTTGCCGGTGTCGCTGAGCTCTCTTGGGTGGCTGGGTTTGCGCTTTTCGAAGGAGGCGTGAAGTCTTGAATGTCGGTTATGTTTAAACCGGGCTGGGTCTGCTTCGTATCAGCTTTTGCGTCTAGTTGTTCGAATGGCATAGAAACGTTCCTGAGCGGTGCTGCGTTCCTGAACGATACAAACCCAACGTGACCCGTCCGTGACAGCTCCGACTATATGAAGCCATGCTCCGTGACAGTCTGCTTGTATAAAACACCGCAGAATGAGCCACCGCCCCATGCTCCGCAACAGTTTCTACTATAAAACACCGCAGGATGAGCTACCGCCCCATGCTCCGCAACGCTGGTGGCGCAAGCCATTCCACCGACTGCTTATTGCTCAGTCATCAATTCGAGCATTTTTGTCTACGGCTCGTAGACGCTTTTCCGAAAATCCGTCTACGAGAGAAAGACAAATGTCGCTGCTCGTGCTGTTCGCTACCGAAAGCGGTCCCGACAAGGCTAGCTGGGACCTGTTTCTGGGGCTTCAGGTGGGAAAAGAGTAATACGAAGGAATATAGTAGGCAGGGTGGAAGAGGAGAACCGCATGGTGCCGGTGGGCAGACCATGCGGTTCTCGGGGCGTCAGACCGTCGCTTTGACCGGTCGCTTGAGCGACTCGTCAGCCTGTTGCGACAGTTCGACGATGCGGTCGAAGACGACCGTCATGGCTGCCTTGTAGTCGTTCGGCAAATCCTCGACGGGGATGGGCTTGCCGAATGCGATGGCGGCGCCGTACATCGTTTCGCCGTAGAAGTCGCGGAACTTCTTCCAGCCCAAGCCTTCGAGCAGCCGCTGCAGCCAGGTGGCGTGCGTCGGATCGCGGTCGTAGGCGATGGCTGCCGGCAGGAAGGCCACTGGACGGCTGCTCTTCTCGGCGGTTTTCTTGCCGATCATGAGCGCGCCGTCGAAGAATTGTTCGCGTTTCAAAACGTTGTCGCGGATGAGTTGTCCTTGCGGAAAGACGATGGCGTCACTGTCTTCGTCTTGTTGCATGATGCGAATCATGCCGCGCAGGGCCGCACTCGGATTCTTGTCGTGGTGTACTGCGATTACGCCCAGCCAGGCGGCCGCCGGCACGCGGATGCCGAAGATTTGCGTGACTGCCATCAGAGCCCGCACCACCCGCAGTCGCAAGCTGGTCGGGATGATAAGCACGTCCCGCTCCGTCTGGTGGTTGATGAGGATGATCAGGCGCCGCTTGTCTCTCATGTGGTGAGAACCGATGCGCTTGATCGGACCGATATAGCGCCACGCCATGAAGTTGAAGGCGATCAGTCGGGCGATGCGCGCAAAGATCGGCGCGCGCGGGGTGACGTAGCCTGGCTGTTCCACCAGCTTCTTGCCCTCGCGCCACCAGAAGCGGACCCGGTAGGCGAGCCCGCCGAGGGCAGCTAGTGCCAGGAGACCGCCGACGATCCACAGCGCCAGGGCGCCATCGAAAAGAAGAGCCGACTGTCCGTTGGCTCCTTCAAACAGCCGAATCGTGTTGAGTTCCATGATAGGTTCTGTTCTCCTACTCTATTTCTTGAGGTGAAGGTGAATTAGATTTGCGCGGAGTCGCCCTACGCAGGCTGGGTTTCACCGCCGGCGCTTTTGTCCGCTCCGCTCTTCGCGGCATCGAGCTCCACGGCGATTTTCTTGATCGCCTTGAGGTCGAGCTTGCCGGACGCGGTCTGCGCGAACGGACCAGTCACCTTGTAGAAGTCGCTTGCCTTCGGGATCCACAACGCGTGCATCCCGCTTGCGGTCAGCGCTCTGGTGAGCTCAGTCGGATTGACTTTCTCGTCGGTGTAGAGCACGACGAGCTTCTCACCCTTCGCGACGTCCGGGATGGCGCAGACGGCGATCGAGAGTTCATCCACGCCGGCGAGCGTGCGCAACTCCGCCTCCACGCGGATGATCGGCACCATCTCGGGACCGACCTTGGCGAAACGGCTCTCACGGTCGGTGAGGTAGACGAAACCGTCCTCGTCGACCGCACCGATGTCGCCGGTGAAGTACCAGCCGTTCTGAAGGCAGTTCGCGGTCTCGCGGGGCTTGCCGTAGTAACCCTTCATGATCTGCGGACCGTTGACGAAGATGCGTCCTTCATTCTTCCGCCCTCGCGGCAGAATGGCGTTAGTCGCCGGGTCGACGACGGCGATGGCCGAGCCTGGCACCATCTGACCGACCGAGCCCTCGCGGGTTCCGCGGACGATTGCACCGGTTGGGCTCTGGACGTCGAAACTGTTGCAGCTCGACAGGAGCGGCGACGTTTCGGTGCAGCCGTAGCCTTCGAGCGGTTCCTTGCCGAGTTGCACGCGGATGTCGCGGGCCAGTTCGGGCTTGAGCTTCTCGGAGCCCATCATAAGCAGCTTGACGGACTCGAACTGTTCCTTCTTGCCGCGTTTCAGGTAGTTGCGCATGAAGGTCGGCGTCGTCGCCATCGCCGTGATGCCGTTTTCCGCGATGAACTCGCAGATGCCGCGGGCGTCGAGCGGGTTGTGGTGCGGGTAGAGTTCCCACCCCAGCACGAGCCCGGCCCAGAGCGTCACGCCGAAGCCGTACGAGTGGAAGTAGGGCAGGCAGCCCAGCACTTTCTCCTCGCCGACCTTGGCGTGTTCGGCGAGTTGAGCGATGTTGTAGAGCAAGTTGGAGTTGGTGAGCTGCACGCCCTTGGGCTCACCGGTCGAACCGCTCGTGAACATGATGCTGGCCGTGTCGTCCAGCCCCTTGCCCATGCCCGGGAAGACGAACTTCCAGAAGCTCGTCGGCGTCACTTTGTTCAGCACCCAGGCGACCATTTTGGCGGCGTCAGGCACCTGCTGTGCGACGTCCTCGAGGTGGACGACCTTCGCTGCGATCTTGAAGCCGCCCTTGTCGATCACGCGCTTCGACGTGTAGACCGTTGTCAGCCCGGTCTGCTCGATGGCGCTGTTAATCGGACCGTCGCCCGAGCTGTAGTTCAGGTTGATCGGAATCTTGCCGAGCAGCGTGATGGCGATGTTGAGAATCAGGCTGTGCTTCGATGGCGGCAGGAGAATGCCGACGAAGTCGCTCCCGTCGAGGTCTTCGAGGATGGTGCAGGCGAGCGCCGAAGCCGCGAGAAGTGCCTCGCCGTTCGTGGCGCTCTCTCCGGAGCTGTCCTTGACGAGCAGCTTATGAGGGTTCTGACGTGCGCGTGTGACGAACGCCGCGAGCGGCGAGGTCCAGTGCTCCGGCAGTACCGGGCAGGGGCGGTCGGGAAGGACCGCGTCACGGGCTGGGAAAACGAGACCGTTGTCGGTTGAGGTGCTCAAGGTTTCGACCTTTCATTCGGAGTGAGACAAGAAGCTCAGCTGTGGCTCCCTGTCGGTGCGTGGAATGCGGATGCGAAGGAGGCAACGCTCTAGCTATAAGCGATGCGGCTCCAGGGAAGCGTTAACGGTTTTCCTCTCAGGTCTCTACACAGACAGAATTACCAGGACGATTCCATGAAGAATCGAACTGGATTTGTTGCTGTAGCGGAAACGCTTGACTGTGGTTGGGTGAGACTCAGTGATGAGGAAAAAACGCGTATGTTTTAGACTACTTTTGTGCTTTGCTTCCAAACAACCAACGTTACGACAAGCGACGCACGTCGGGCTGAATCCGGCTATTCAGGCTGGCACTCTTGATATTGATGTAATTGCCGCAAGCTGACGACGGACGATGTGCGGAAATCACCCGGCTGAATCGAGAAATCTTCGAATGCTTTTGACGTAAATTCGGGTATAAAACGCCCTATGTCGCTCAAGGATTCTTTTTTTGAAACATAAACCGAAATACTGTTCATTTGCGATAGCGATTGGACTTGCCACAGCTTGTGCCGGTGCGGGCTATGCTGACTATCAGGACAATCGCTCCGAGTCTGCGAGGCTTTCATATCAGGCTGGCAATCTCTTGAAGAGTCAGGATTTTGCCGGCGCGGAGACGCTCTTGCGGCAAGCTGTTTCGCTTGATTCGTCCAACAAACCCGCGCAGTTCAATCTCGGATGGGTGCTCTACAAGCAAAACAAATATCGCGACGCCGTGGATCCGCTCCGGCGTGCCGCTGAACTCGCGCCTGATGACGCCGGTGTGAAGTCGATGCTCGCTCACTGTTACAAGGAGACTGGTGATTACAGAAATGCGACCAACCTTCTGGAAAGAGGCTTCTCCAGCGCTTCCAGTGCAAAGGATAAATCACAGATGTTGGAACTGATGGCGTTCTGTTATAGCAAGCTCAAGGATACGCGACGTACTGCCGATGCTTACAGGCAGCTAGTTGTGCTCAATCCGACCGTCGAGAAATACTTGTTTTATTTTGCTGACTCGTTGCAAAAAAATGGCAATCTGGCGGAAGCGCAAAAGGTTTACACGCTCTACCAGACCCGGTTTACGAGTGGACCCCATCGCGCGGAAGCTGTCCAGGCTGTAGAAAAATTGAAACATGAAAGCAAGCCGCCTCAGTGGTTGGGTCGGTGGCCGGCGATGCCTGTGAAAGTTTGCTTGCTCGATCCCGTAACGCCGGTCCGAGGTTACCACCAGAATTATCGTGCCCTTGTGGGTCGGGCCGCGCAAACCTGGCAGGAACAGTCGGGCGGGCTAATCAAGTTCGTCTTCGTTGATAAGCCGGAAGCGGCTCAAATACTCATTCATTGGACGGATGACACGAAGTCGCTCAAGGAGGGTGGCAGTGGAAGCCAATCTGTCGGTTTGACTAATTTGAGAAATTTAAAACCGGGTCAAATTTCAGCGGCTGAAATTTCACTGTTGACCATAGACAAAAACACAAACCAGCCGTTCCGGGACCTGGCGCTGGAATCGGTGGCGCTTCACGAATTCGGGCATGCACTGGGTTTGCCCCATAGCTCGAGTCCAGCCGATGTGATGTTTCCGTGGGAGAACAACGAAGGAAATACGCACACCAGGCTGAGCGCAAGAGATCTCAGCTGGATAAAAACCTTGTATTCATTTGGAAACCCTGCTGGCGGGAAAACTGCAAATGAAGTAGACACCCGGTCCGCAGCGACTAAGAAGCCGGCGGTCATTGTGCGCGGAAAGTCAGCTCGTTGAACGAGCCAATCATTGTTACGAGTTACGAGTCGCTTTCGGTATGGCGGCTGTACTGGAACGGTTTTGGTCCACCGCGCTTCGCTTGCAGGGCTCTAATCATGTTGTCTTGCTGTTGGCGGAAACCGCTCACGCTGCCCTTCCAGCAGAAGATCACGAAGTAAAAGTCTTGCTCCTGCGCGCGGAACATTCCGACAAGAGCGCTGGTACCACCATCGGTGCCCGGCAGCGTGCCGGTCTTCGCGACCACACTCCCGCGCTCCTGTGCGTCGGTAAAGCGTTTATCCAGGGTTCCGGGATCGATTCCGGCAACCGGGAAAATGTCCTGATAGTCGAGTTTGCTTGCCTGTAGTTTTGTCCGCAATGATTTGAGAATGCGCATCATGTCTTTCGGTTTGACACGGCTTTGGCCAAGACCGCTAGCCGATGCTAGTTTCAGAGACCCGGTCGGAAGTCCTGCTTCTTCGGTAACAATTGATTCGACTTTGCGTACACCACCGACGGTGCGGCCAATTTGTTCTGCCACACCATTCTGAGAGTAGCTCATCATGCGCTTCAGTGTCTCGCGCAGCGTTTCCGATTCTATGGAACCGACGTTTTCTCCGGTTGTCGGCGGTGGGGAAACGGCAGCTCCCATCCGTGATGTGACTCTGCTATCAGGTCTTGCGCTGCGCCAGATCTTCACTAATGCCTTTGCGGACGAAAGAGGATTAGGGCTGGAGCGATACGAGAATGTTGGGTCGACTAGAATTTTTCCGTCAACTTCTTTGATGCCAGCCTCGACGAGGGTGCGAGAAAGTGCTTCTGCGTCTTTGTGGTCAAATTCGGGATCGTTGCCGGTTACGTACAGGTCTCCTTGAAGCACGCCGCTTTCCGGATCCAGAATGCCGTCGGTGAGGACAGCTGTTTTGAATCTGTAGTCAGGACCGAATGTCGATAAGGCGCTGTAGGTTGTAATGATTTTGACGGCTGATGCCGGATTGAACTCCGTTGTAGAGAGTTGATCGAGAACGGTTTCACCGCTTTCAGAATGTACCAGTGCCCCGATCTCCTGACGGGGTCTGGCTACGTGCGCGACTTTTGCCTTGCGGCTTCCTTTTGATGAACGCGCCGCTGTTCGCCCCTTCTTAACATGAGAGCTTTTCGTTTTTCCGTGATGTTTGGCTGATGCAGTGTGATGCTGTATCACGTGACTGACTCGATGTCTTGCTTCGGCTATGGGAACTGAAAGCGACGCGCAGACTAGTAAAGAAGCCAAAAGACGGCCGACCTGCTGACTCACTCGCATAAGATTCCTCCGCTACACACAGCTGAACATCGCGGTTTCACACCTTCCGAATTCTTTTGTACCCATGAACATGCCGGTCCTCTCGCCGCGCGAGAGCAAATTTGAACTTTCATATCCAAGTCGTATTGCCGAATCTGTGCGCCACCCCATGAACTATAGATGTTAGTAACCTTCTATAAAAAGTCAAGATGGTTTGGGCTGGGACGGCTATTTTTGAAGCTGTACAATATGTCCTCAGTCGACTTTATATATTGGAGAGGATGCCATGCAGCTTGTCGAGTGCGTGCCGAATTTCAGCGAAGGCCGCGACGAAAGAATTATCAACGCAATAGCAGATGCAATGCGGAAGGTTTCAGGAGTCAGTCTTCTGGACGTCGACCCGGGTGTGAGCACGAACAGAACGGTCATGACTCTGGTAGGTGGGCCGGAAGCAGTCGTAGAAGCTGCTTTTCAGGGCATTGCCTGCGCTGCCAGTTTAATCGACATGCGCAAACACACCGGAGAACATCCTCGCATGGGCGCCACGGATGTTTGTCCTTTCGTTCCGGTTGCGGGTGTGACGATGGCTGATTGTGTGAAACTTGCAGAAAAGCTTGGTGAGCGCGTCGGAAAAGAGTTGGGTATTCCGGTCTATTTGTACGGTGAAGCCGCCCGAAAAGAAGAGCGCAAGAGTCTCGCGGACATTCGTAAGGGCGAGTACGAGGCGCTGCCAGAGAAGATGAACGATGCCGGGTTCAAACCGGATTTCGGTCCTGCTAGTTTTAACGCTGGCGCCGGCGCCACCGTAATTGGTGCGCGGCAGTTTTTAATCGCCTACAACGTCAACCTGAATACGAAATCGAAGAAGTTGGCAAACGAAATCGCGTTGACCATTCGAGAGGCGGGTCGTTCTAAGAGAAACGCCGAAGGCGCGATCGAACGTGATGCGGAAGGCAAAGCGGTAATGGTGGCAGGTACATTGAAATCGTGCCGTGCTGTTGGTTGGACTGTCGATGAGTACCGGCGAGCGCAAGTTTCAATCAATTTGATCGATCCGTCGGTGACATCATTACATCATGCTTTTGATGAGGTTGTGCGTGTGGCGGACGGGCTCGGGATTCGGGTCACCGGCAGCGAAATCGTAGGGCTTGTGCCGCTCGGTCCGATGCTGGAAGCTGGTCGCCATTATTTGAAAAAACAGAATCGCTGCACCGGTGTTTCAGAAGAGGAACTTTTAGAAATAGCGGTTCAGTCGCTGGGACTGGCTGAGTTGGCTCCTTTTGAGCCCAAAAAGAAAATTATCGAATATACTGTGGCACCGCAGGCGGTGAATCTTCGTGACATGACGGTCTCGGCCTTCATCGACGAGTTGGCGTCCGAATCGGCTGCGCCAGGGGGCGGAAGCGTTGCTGCCCTGGCTGGTGCAACTGCTGCGGCATTGACTTCAATGGTCGCTTGTTTGACGTTCGACAAAAAAGGTTTCGAAGCGCAAAAGCCGGTGATGAATGATTTGGCGGAACATGCGCAGAAGCTGAAGGCGGAGTTGGTTCGCGCGGTTGATGATGATAAAAATGCGTTCAATAGCATCATCGATGCCAGGCGCATGCCCAAAGGCAATTCCGAGGAAATCGCTCGCCGGGATCAAGCAATTCTCGATGCGAATAAACATGCCACGCTCGTTCCTCTGCGCGTGATGAAGGTCTCAGCCAGCACTTTTGACCTGATTGAGGCAGCGGTCGAGAAAGGAAATCCCAATTCCTTGAGCGATGCGGGCGTGGCTGGATTGATGGCGCTCGCGGCGACGGAAGGGGCATACTACAACGTTCTCATTAACCTGGATGGCTTTGATAAAGCCGATAAGGGGCAGAGTGAATTCGTCAAGGCAACTGAGAAAGAGGCGAGCGACGTGATGGAAAAAGCGCGGCAGCGAGCGGAGAAAGTGCGCAAGGCTGTTTTACAGAGATTGTCTCCGCAGGTTTCTCTTGCGTAACTTCTCGCGTTTGAAAGAAAAAGTTAAGACGCATTTCGCGTCGAGCACCGCTTTGCTGTCGGTAAGTCTGGGCCTGGCGATCCTTTCTCCGTGCCTTGTTTCGTGTGTTTCACAGGAGGCGACTTCGGAAACCAAAGCGATAAAAAAGAAGAAAAGAAAGAGAAGTAAACCGGAACATGAGGATATGCTGGCTCCTCCGAACATGACTCTGGGTGAGGCGACGCGCAAGTATATTCCGGCTTCTCGTTTCAACGAGGGCACGCCATTGACCGATGCTGATTATGTCAGAGCCGCGGAGGTTGCGATCCATCAAAGGGATGACGGCAGTTCGATGATGCTGGCTTCGGAAGCGATTCGGCTTAATCCAAAATCCGCTGCAGCGTATTATGTCCGAGGGCGAGCGCGGTATGGTGGTTTGGCGGATGGTGAGAAGTCCTCGATTGATGACTTGAAGCGTTCTGTTGAACTCGGTTTGGGAGGGCCGAGCACGGCTGGTGCATGGCATAGCCTTGCTCGGGCTTATGATGCCCAGAAAGACGTTCCACGCGCGATCGAGGCGATCGAAGAGGCGATAAGGCTTCGTCCGGAAGATCAAGCTGCGTACAGAACAAAGGCTGCCATTCTTACTGCTAACAACAGGAAACAAGAAGCAATCGGCGCTTACTCGATGGCTCTTAAACTGAAGCCGGAAGACGCGGAAATGTACTTCCAGCGCGGGCAGTTATTTGAGAACCTCAAGCAATTTGATGATGCGTTGAAGGACTATGAAGGAGCAATCGTTCATGGTCGAGAAGGGAATCAGATGCCTTACAAGTTGATGGCTTTGAAGCGTGAAGCCTCGATCTATTCACAAGATGGGAAATTTCAGAAAGCCGCGGATGTCCTTTCCATCGCCATCTCCATGGACAAATTCGACGAGGAATTGCATCGCTTGCGCGGTGAGGCTTATGAACGGTTGCACAAGTATGCAGAGGCGGTCGCCGATTATTCGAAGGCAATCGAGATGGCGCCGGACTTTTCGCAACACTCCTACGAGGCTCGCGCCCGCTGTTACGAGAAACTGGGAAAGGTCGATCTTGCTGCTGCAGATTTGAAAGAGTCGAAACGTCTGATGGACGCACCGGCCGAAAAACCGCTATATGAGCTAAAGCATTAAGGCTGCCAGAAACGGCAAACTACTATAAGGAATCGTGTGGAGTGAGTTCCCGAAACGTCATGGGGGAGATGCTTTCGCCCCCTGGGGGCTGATCGCGAGAGGTGTTTGTCTACGATACGTAGCCGGAATTTCGGGAAAGCGTCATAGCCACGTAGCCAAGTCGGGAAATTCGGAGCGTCACCTTGGTCGAGAGTGCTGCAAAAGCCGATGGCACAACGAGTTGTGGGCGTACGGAGATATGAAAGTATATAGTAGGAAGATTTGGCTACGCTACGTAGCCGGAATTTCGGGAAAGCGTTGTACGTTAGAGATTGACAGCAGACCCAATCAATTGACACCAGGTCCTGCTGTCGGCAAGGCTATCCGAGGACGCGAGGATAGAGAAACGGAAGAAACCAGGAAAAAGCGTATGACCGCGAAGTCAGGCTATGAGGTTTGGACTTCCGTTTCTGTCTTGTCCTCTGAGGCTGAACACTATCAGATGCAAATCCTAGAACGATTTAGCATGCGTACAAGGCTCGCCCTGACAAGATTCTATCCGCGTCCTGTGTAGGTTGGCAAGTCTAAATGGAGGCGCATCGTGATATCACTTGGGATAGACATCTCTAAAGAGACTGTGGATTGCTATCTGCTCTCGGAACGAGGGCGGAAGTTGCACGCTGACAACTCTGACAGCGGATTTCGGCGAATTGAGAAGTGGCTGAATCAGCACACCGAAAGCGAAGTACAAATTTGCATGGAGGCCACTGGAAAGCTCTGGGAGCCACTCGCAGAATACTTCTGCGACAAAGGTTTTGCCGTCAGCGTCGTCAATCCTGTTCAGATCAAAAACTTTGGCAAAAGCCTGTTGAAGCGTTCAAAGACGGACGCAATTGATGCCGAGGTAATCGCACAGTTTTGCAAACTGATTCAACCGAAGACCTGGACGCCCCTCCCGGACGTGGTCCGGAAGATTCGCAACATTGAGCGTCACATTGATGCGCTCAAGACCGACCGAACCAGAACCGTGAATCGTACCGAGTCCGGTCGGCTCGACGAACCTGTGAGTATCTCGCTTCAGCGGCAAATCGAATTCATCAACAATGAGATTTTGCTGCTGGAACAGGCTCGAGACCTCTTGATCAAGTCCGAACCGCAATTTCAGAACGATCTCGCCTTACTGCAAACCATCCCTGGAGTCGGTTTGATCTCGGCACTCACGTTTCTCACGGAAATTTCCGGCTTGGATTCCTTCGAGTCGTTGAGAGAAGTCGAGAGCTACTGCGGCTTGACTCCGGAATTGCGCGAGTCTGGAACTTCTGTTCGAGGGCGTCCGAAGATGTCTAAGAAAGGCTGCAAGCGCCTCCGGAAAGTTTTCTACATGGCGTCTCTGAGCGCAGTTCGATCAAACCCTGCCATTCAAAAATTCGCGACAAAGTTGGCAGAGAAGTGCAAACCAAGGAAAGTCATCTTGTGCGCCGCCATGCGCAAGCTACTTCGCATCATGATGGCGATCTACAGGACAAAGACACCATTTAATCCCAATCATCTAAGCGTTCATTGTTGACAGCGAACACACTATCTCATAGCCACGTAGCCAAATCGGGAATTTCGGAGCGTTACCTTGGCCGAGAGTGCTGCAAAAGCTGATAGCACAACGATTTGTGGACGCGTGCGGATATGAAAGCATATAGTAGAGAGTTTTGTCTACGCTACGCTGCCGGAATTTTGAAAAAGCGTCATGCCTACGCCGCCAAATCGGGATTTAAAGGCCTGGGCTTTTGAGAGGAAACCCCGTAAAGGCTCATCTGGGCTTTGATTCTGGCGAAGAGGATATATGCTGCCGTATAGTAGGAAGAGTCGGGAGAAGTAACGGGGGGCTCCGAAGAGCCTCCCGCTACCCGTTCCTGCATCAGCGGTTGGTGAGGATGCAGATGATGATGATGAGCAGAATGGTGACGAGGTCCATGCTCGTGTTCCTTCTCTACGCAGGTGTCGGCATCCGGCCGGCTTCGGTGAGCTAACGCGATGGCTAGCTCTGCCACCGAGAGTGGTGGCGGCGACGTCCTAAATCGTTCCGAACGCTCTGGCTATCGCCATCGAGCCCAGAACCAGCGAGGTCAGAATGATGAGCGCTGCCTTCTTGCCGAACCTGGCATAAAGGCGCTCAACAATCGACTTGTGCTGGTATTCCGGGTCGTGACGATGAATCAGCCACTTCACGATCGGATTGAGAGGACAACTCTGCAGATAAAGCTGCAGAGCTACGATCACGCCGAGGGTGGCGTAATACGCAAGCTCCGACATCCAGAGGCGCCCGAACAAAAGAACTGCTGCTGCCAGGGGCAGATGCAGAACATCGAGCGTCTTCCCCAGGAGCCAGCAGGCTCGGTTGAACATCAGCAAATCCTTTCGAACTTTTGTGCGCACCCCTGAGAAGCGGCACGACCAGGCAAGCTTCACAGGTGAAACCGCGGTCGCCTGGCCTTAACGCTTCTCAGAGGCGCGCACGGGCGAGACTGCGCCAGGACTGGTCGAGTGCATCAGATGCATCAACCGGTACCGGCGAAGTCTCGCGTGATTTCGACCTTACCGCGCAGCAGCAGGGAAAACAGCTCGTCTTTCGCGACTGCTCCCCGTGCCCCGGCTTCGACCATCAACTTGTTGAGCGAAGGCAGCCCGCTTATCCCGATTACTGGGATGCCGGCTGCCACCAGATACGAGGTCACTTCCGGCCCGTCGATGGGGCTGCCTTTGAGACGAAAGTCGACGAGCGCGAGCTCGTAGTCTCCGTCCCGCAACACCGTCTCGGCGCCATCTTCCGACATGAGAGTCAAACCGCTGCCATCGGGCGACAACCGCGCTCGCACGAACCACGAAACGCCGTGATTCGTTTTCTCGAAGACGGTCATGAAAAGCTCGCCCAATACCAGGTCATCCTCGACGAAGAGGATTTTTTGTGACGGCATAGTGCCTCCCGTTTAGTGCGTGACGCAGGCGAGCTTCTCAGCTCGCACTGCGCCATTCCGCGTTCTGGTAGACGAACGTCTCGCCGTTGAAGACGAGTCGGAAGTCGTAGCCGAGGTAATCGGCAGCCTTCACGCAAGCCTGGAAACGGTCGCTGTAAAGACCCATGATGAGCGAGCCACCGCAGACGCGTGTGTCGATCGTCAGGTCGAGGCAGATGTCGCCGAGCTTGAGGTTGTTGGCCGGCGCCGGTTTGTCGCGGAAAACGACGTCCGCCTTCTTGATGGCGAAGTTGGCGCGGTCGTGCTCGCTGCCCTTGCGCAGCGGGATCCAGGTGGCGCGGAAGAGACGCAGCACCGAGAGCACAGCAGCGCGCACGGGGCGCACACGCTCTTCATCACCGACGCACTTGTCCGCCAGCACGACGATCGCCCAAGCCGGGTCATCGAACGGCATTTTCAGCACGATCTGCGAGCGGTGGCAGGCGACGATGCGCGCGATCCGGTTGATGACCGGGACGGGCAGCGTTTCGGTTTCGCCAGGCAGACGCAGCCGACCGAGGTAGCCCTTGGTCCACTTCGCGCCTGCTTTGGCGTGCTCGTCGACGTCGATCGCGCGACCGATGTCGTGAAGATATGCGGCGAGCGGCACGACAACGTCGGTCGTCCACTCGTCGAGAAAACCGGGCTTGCGCCCGTTCAGACCGGACGAGATCTTCACGGCCAGGTCGCGGACCTGTTCGGCGTGATCGATGTCGTGCTTGGTCTGGTGTTGGCTGAGCTTGTCGCCGGCCGCATAGAGAGCGGAGATTTCCGGATCCGAAAAGCACTGCGCAACAAGGAGTTTTGCTTTGATAAGCTCCATAAGACACCTTCTGAGCCCTTTGGCTCACTGAATTGTTGTATAGGGAAGTTTCGTGTCCCAGAGACAACGCCGTTTAGGCACGTCATCCTGAACGCAACTCTCGGTAACCCGCTTGCTGTGACAGTCGCAACGAATTCGCAGAACAACTACGCCGCCGAGACCAAGTGTGGTCAGAAATTCGGGGACGTCCAGAGTTCGGCGATACACACGGGAGCCCATTGTGCCTCGCGTATTACCACAGACCTTGGAAGGCTAGCTTCTCGATGGTGCTGTAGTGCGCGCGCTTTGGGTTTTCCGGGATTACCTTGTTTTTGATATGAGAGTCAGAAACACCTTCTGTGTACCAGTAATCGAAAAGTCATGACTAGTTACTTCTTGTAAATCTAAGCTCTTTACAGGAGGTAATTAGCGTTGTTTAATTCTTGGCGCCTCAATTAGCGCGGCTATCGAGGGTCTTGCAGTATCAATTTCGCTCCCAATATTCGAGCTTGGCAAAGCGCTTGTCTGTTTAGTCTTCCGGGCAGAACATTGGTAGCAATAATCTCTGTCGAAGGACACTTCTTTCGATGAGTAGTTGGTAATATAGTTCTTCTCTCTCACCCAGGCTCTCTTTGCAATACCATGACAAAAAGTTCTAAAGGTCCAAAACCAACTTCGACTGCCGGTCGACAACCCATTTCGCGCGCTGCTTCCAGCGCCAAGAGCAAAGGTGGGAAGGCTGCCACGAAGGCAAAACCGGCTGCGAAAACGAAGACAACCAGCAAGGTAACTGCTTCGAAAGCGAAAAAAGCGACGCCGACGAAGGTCAAGAAGGTTGTGAACCGGAGCACGAAAGTAGCTCCTAAAGCCGCTCCTAAGGCAGCGCCGAAAGTAGCTCCCGCCAAATCGGCTCCGGTGAAAGCTGCTACCAAAGCCCCGGTTGCTAAAGTTGCCGCCAAAACGGATGAGAAATTGCCGGTATTTCTGGGATTGTCGCCGAAGTATTCATCGGCTGCCAGTGCTCGCGTTCATGTAATTCCGGTTCCCTATGAGCACACGACCAGTTACAAACAGGGCACTGCTCTGGGACCGCGGGCGGTTCTCGAAGCCAGTCAGGAAGTCGAGCTTTTCGACGATGAACTCTGGATTGAACCGTT
Organism: Candidatus Obscuribacterales bacterium; assembly: GCA_965228855.1. Lineage (GTDB taxonomy): Bacteria > Cyanobacteriota > Vampirovibrionia > Obscuribacterales > Obscuribacteraceae > JADYXR01. The sequence goes on from CBDDIJ010000002.1 coordinate 992,292, forward strand.
CAAGATTGGCGTTCACACAGCTGAGCCGGTTGATATGGCGAGAGTTCAAAGTGGCGAATCGAAACCGTTTCAGACCTTGTACGAAACAGTGAAGCCGCTCGTCGATAACGATAAATTTCCGCTAGTGATTGGCGGCGAACATTCCTTGACGCTTGGCGCGGTTCGCGCATGTGCCGAACGCTACAAAGATTTGTCGATTCTTCAGGTCGACGCCCATTGTGATTTGCGCCCGGCTTACGAAGGCGACCCGTATTCGCACGCTTCGATCAGTTACCGTCTCTACGAAAGTTTGCCGAATCCGCTCATCACCCAAGTCGGCATCCGGAATGTCAGCTGGCAGGAAGCGCGCTGGATGGAGACCGAAACGCCGAAGGTCAATATCTTCTGGGCGCGCATGCAGGACAAATGGAATTTCAACGAAATCGTCAATACATTATCGGACAACGTCTATCTCACGATCGACGTGGACGGTTTAGATTCGAGCATAATGCCCTCGACCGGAACGCCGGAACCGGGTGGAATGAATTGGTATCAGCTCATGGAGCTCATCAAGCATGTTTGCGTTCGCAAAAATGTCGTGGGTGCCGACATTGTGGAACTGTCGCCAATAGCCGGTCTTCATGCGCCGGACTTCCTGGTCGCGAAGTTGGCGTATAAGCTGATCGGCTATCGATTTGCGCTTGAGCTGGGCGTCACCAAGAAATATGTTTAGTTGAAACGACTGCAAAAAAATGGAGAGACCTTTCGATCTCTCCTGTTAATGATTGCTAGCCGCTTTCTGTATGCTGACAGTTTTTTTGATTGCCCCGCCTGGGGATTACCTCGTTCTTGCCGTCGCCTTTTTTTAGAGAAACAACTCGACCACCCCTGACCGAGTTAGATAGCAACTTGAGCGACTTAGTAAACTCTCTTCGGAATCACCCTCATAATTCCTCAGGGTCCCTAGAACAATTCCTCAACAACACCCCTGCGTCTTGGAACTTCGCTCGTTCGTTGGTAAGTGAATCTATGCGAGAACAAAAATTTCTGGACACGATTTTGGAAATTAATTGGATTTAATAATCGTGAGTGGCAAAACCTTCGATTTCCAATACTGGATGAAGCAGGCGCTGGCTGAAGCGGCGAGAGTGGCTAGCGGCTCAGTGCGAGACGTTCCAGTCGGCTGCTTGATTCTCAAAGACGATGAGATTCTCGCCAGCGGTCACAATGAGCGCGAAGAAAAACAGGACCCGACCGCTCATGCTGAATTGATTGCCATACGGTCTGCGGCTAAACAGCTTCAATCCTGGCGACTGACTGATTGCACGCTTATCGTCACGCTCGAACCCTGTGCGATGTGCGCCGAAGCGATTATTCAGTCCAGAATTTCCACGCTCGTCTTCGGTGCCTACGATCCTCGCTCTGGCGCCTGCGGATCGGCGTTCAATCTTTTTGTTTCCGGTCGCAGCTACCCCTTGCCTGAAATAATCGGGGGTATAAACGAAGATGAGTGCCAACGCATGCTAGCCGAATTCTTTAAGTCTGTGAGAAACAGCCGCGAGTGATAGTAATGAAACGATTGAATGGTGCGATCATCGCCGTGTTGCTATCCAGTGTGGTGGCATCGAACCTCCTTCCGCTCGCGCGTGCTTCGACGCCTTTGAAACCGACAGCTGGTTCGAGCACCGCCGGTGATGGCGATGGTTCTGAACGGTCTGGCGAGAAGAACAGCGATGCACCTCAAAATCCTCGTCTGCGCAAAATCTACGATGCTCTGGTCGAGTTTCGCTCCGATGATGCTTTGACAAATCTTGTGCCCATCATCAATCAACAAGGCAAAAGAGGTTTTAAAACAGAAGCGAGTCGGTTGGCAATGGCTCGGCTTCTGGTTCTGGCTGGATATGCTTACTACATAGACGAAAATCTGGATGCCGGCATTCAGATGTTTTCGCTCGCGAATAAGCTCTGTCCGGATGACTATGTCGCCAAATGTGGCTTGGCAAACGGATTGCGAGATGTGCCTGACTTCGAGGCGGAAAAGAAGTTGATAGCTGAGCTCGAAGAACTTCCGGACTCAGAGAAAAACGTAATTGTCCATATTACGCTGGCGCGGCATTATAAGCGGATTGGCGAGTACGATAAAGCTCTCGCGCATGTGAAAGAAGTAGAAAAACTTGATGTTGAAAAACGAGATGTTAATTCGCAGTCCCTGTATGCGCGTACGCTCGTCGTTGATGGATACGGTAAACCGGCGGCGCTGAAGTTCAAAGAGGCTGCTGCAAGAACCAGCAATTTATACATGCGCGAAATTTTTCTAGCGAACGCGGCGCTGATTGAACAGAACGAATCGGCTCAGGAAGAACACCTTCGTAAGGCTGGGAAGCTCTACCCGGGTGACCCGATTTGGCGAACGAAACTGGCTGAGTTTGATTTCGGTCACGATCGAGAGGCGGAAGGTTTCGACCTGCTGCAGCAAGCTCTGCTGGGCAAGCGCGTTTCAGCGACCGCGTACATGAAGATGGCGAGACATCTCTGGGTGAATAAGCGCTATGACGAAGCGGAAGAGTGCATGCGGCATTATCAAAAACGCGTTCGTGCATCGGTAGAGTCGCAGGCGTTAATAGCCGAGATTTACGATGCGAGGGGAGCCGCAGAGAAATGCGAGAAGACGTTCGATAATGTGATTGCGCGCGATCGGTTTCAACCAGGCGCTTATGAAAACCTGGCCAAGCACTTTATGTTTAAAACGAAAACACCCGAGCGAGCACTGCCTGTGGCGGCTGAGTTCGTTAAGGCTATGCCGAATTGCTGGGCGTCGCACTTTCTGCAGGCAAAGGCTCTGAACGTGAATGATCAGTTGACGCGTGCCGCTGTTGCGGCGCAAGCGGGATTGAAACTGTTGTCTCAGCCCGCTTCGGAGTTGAATCTTTATGCCTCTCACGAGGCGGCGCATGCGCATGCCATTATCGGAGCGAAGCTGTACGTTGATGGAAAACGTGATGAGGCGCTTGCCGAGGCGAAACTGTTTAACAGCATGAAATTCAATCCGCAGCTGCCCGCCTACCTGCGAGTGATCGTAATGCGTCCAGGCAAGCTGGTTTTCGGAGATAAACCGGAGCAGGAAAATGTCGCACTCGCTGATATGTTGCTTGAGACCGGGCGAGTCGACGAGTGTGAAAAGGAGTATCGTGAGGCGTTAAAACTGAGCGCAGACGACCAGGACATTCGTGGATATCTGCTGCATGCTCTATCGAAGAAGGGCGACTGGGGCGCGGCGGCGAAGGAAAATTTTGTGTATTCGCAACAAGTGGTGAATAAAATTCCAGCGACCGTGGACGAGTGGACCAAGGGGAAGAAGCCGGACGCGAAGCCTGTTTCCAAGGATCAGGATGTGGAACGCGATGCGAAGCCGGTTTCCACTGGGCTTGATGTGAAACACGATGCGAAGCCTGTTTCCACTGAGCTTGATGTGAAACGAGAGGCGAAAGCGGTTTCCAAATAAAAGCTAATCGTCCAGGGAGACCTGACCCCAGCCGCTGGTCAGGCTTTCGCTTTGATTGATTTCGATAACCTTCCAGGTTCCCGTAATCAAACCGTCAGCGCACTCGTCAAGGTGACGTGCTTGTTCCTCTCTGTGAGTGCTTTTCAGCAGGTTGGCGTAACTCTTCAGAATCGATAGTGTCTCCGGATGATTCGGACCGAACAGGCGCTGCTTCATTGTCATGCCGCGCTGATAGTAAGTTTCGGCGTGGTCGTATTTTCGTTGAACGTGAAAAAGCGTCGCCAGATTGTGAAGTGCGCACGACAGATCCTTGCCTTCTTTCCCCTCGACGCTCTCGAAGGTTTCTACCGCAGTGCGAGCCAGTTTCTCAGCTTTCGGATAGTCGCACATTGCGTAATAAAGCTTGGCTAGATTGCTTGCGGCGTGCCCGACGGCTGAGTGATTCTTGCCGAGCACACGCTGTTTGATGTCGAAAGATTTTTGGAAACAACGCTCGGCGTCTTTGTACTTCTCTGCGCGCAGTGACATCTCGGCGATTGATTCGAGAGCGTAGCAATGGTCGGGGTTGTTTTCGTCAGTGCCTCGCGCCACTGGAAGTGCCATAATCCAAATTCGGAGCGCCTCCATCGTATCGCCTTTTTGCAACGCTCTTTCGGCTTCGGCTCTGTACTGAGCGAACGTTGCGTTTGCGCCAAGTGAGAATTCGTCTGTCGACTGGGGTGGTCGAGGCGTTGATGGACTGTCGAGCTTGCTCTCTGCTACGGATTTCTCAGGCTTTTGATACGCGGCGAATGTTCCGGTTTTTTTCCATTGCTTCTTAGTCGGCATCGACGCGCTGGTGCGAAGTTGCACAGCTTCCTGCGGTCTGTCCATGGTTTGAAGAAGGTCTGCGAAGCTGCTCAAGAGCTGCTGTACGTCAGGGTTTTGCTGTCCCAGTGTGCTGGTTTTTATGCTAAGTGCGCGGCGATAGAGCTGTTCGGCATCCGGATAATTGCCCTGAAGATGGTAGATGCGGGCGACGTTTCCCGCTATGGCGCCGACGTCGTGATGGTCGGGACCGAGCACGCTCTCGTATATGCGCAGCGACCGCGCTCCATAGAACAAAGCCTCATCGAGTCTGTTGAGGAACCACAGGCACTCGGACAGTTTTTCCAAAGTAAAAGCTAAACGTCTGTCGTTCTCGCCGAAGTCTTCAGCCTCTTCGAGCGCCAGCATCCAGGTGGCTTCAGCGAATTCGTACTTGCCTTCCAGGGTCGCCTTGTCGGCGCTGGCTACGTGCTTAGACCATTCCGCAGATTTTTTGTTTGACGCAATTGACATGAGGAGCCTGTCCTCGGGTGCGAGGCGATGAAGTCGAGACGGCGGAATCCAGGTAAGGTGGTCGGGAGGCGACCGGAAGCGAGTCCGCTGCCGGACTCGGGTTCGAGCAGGTCAGGGTTCGGATGGTAATAGGTTATTACCCTGATTCCCGCTCTTAATATCAGATCGTATCAACGTCGCCGCGAGCCGTCAAAGCAGCATTGAAACTATTTGACCCTTGACTATGAGAGCATCTCTACTATATGGATTACTAGCTTTCCCGTGCTCGGAAAGTCACACAGCTTGGGCGATTAGCTAAACGGACCTGCTCGGGATAGGCGTCAAAAACGGCTCGTTGTCTACGGTACGTAGACGATTTTCGCTAATTCCGTCATCGGGTCATAGACAACGAGCCTCTGCTTCCGAAACCACAATCGTATAAATCCAGACTATTGGGACGTCTCGGCTGTTTAGCGTATACGAAAAAATATAGTAGGCGGGTTTGGAGGAAGCGGACCCGAAGCCCTCGGTTCTGAGAGGTCTTTCGGGTCCGCTTTGCTGGTCTACGAAGTCACTCTTCGTAATTCAGGCTCGTGTCTCGCTATCCGCAGACGCGACCGGTTCCACGTCTTAACTCAATGCACGAGAACGTTTAGCGTGTAAAAACTGCGACCGTTTTTGTTTGCGGGCAAGCGCACTTGAATGACTCCCTGACCGGCGCGGCGAGCGCGGAAAGTGGCAACGGTTCCGATGGGACCGCCGGGCATTTTTATAAACAGCTCGCCGCGGCCGTCAGTCGCGAAGTGAGTAATTTGAATTCCCTGAGTGCTGCCCCCGCCTTGTTTCACAAAGGTGAGGGTGCCGCCGGTTGCCAGATTCACTGTCACCGGTGGGTGGTCGACGTCGACTGTGACGTTAAACATTCCGGACTGTGGCGGTACTGCGACGGCGACAGAGTTGGGATTGTTGACGATCGCGTAGGACAGGCAGGAAACGGTCATGGCGATGAGGAAGCCGGTGATGATGTTGCGCTTCATGAGAAGCTCCAAAAGCTGCGCCCGTGATTACGAGCGCAAGAACTGAGCAATCGCGTCTATGCGATTCGCTAAGCGACGGACGCAACGAGCGTCCGCCGCGAGATCTGGTGGCACAACACGACAGCCGCGTGTCGTGATGTTTATGCATATCCGAACGCTGTGCGCGTTCTGATGTTTGTTTGAATCAGGCAGTTCTGGAACGTAATGCTTATGCCTGAATCATGCCGGCGACTGTGTCGCTTCGGTTTCGCAGATGGTATCGCTGGTGGTGTTGGTGCTGGGGGCTTCTTGTTGCAAGTCGTCCAGGAACCATTGCGCGTTCAACGCCGCCATGCATCCAGCGCCGGCTGCGGTAATCGCTTGCCGGTAGCGATCGTCTTGAACATCGCCAGCCGCGAAAACGCCCGGGATGTTCGTTTTGGTTTCGAGGGTCTTGATATAACCTCGTGAGGTCAGTTCAAGTTGCCCCTGGAACAGCGACGTGTTCGGTTCGTGGCCGATGGCTACGAACAGTCCGGCAATCTCCAAATCAGTGGTTGTCAGCGTCTTCAGGTTTTTGACGCGGACCGCAGTGACACTGCCGGTGCCACCATCAAGGATGTCTTCGACGACCGAGTCGAGGACGAACTTGATTTTGGGATTCTCCTGAGCCCGGCTAACCATGATGGACGACGCGCGAAAACTGTCGCGACGATGAATGAGAGTCACTGAGTTGGCGAAGCGGGTCAGAAAGATAGCCTCTTCGAAAGCCGCATCGCCACCGCCGACGACTGCAACGTCCTTTCCTCGAAAGAAGAACCCGTCACAGGTCGCGCAGACGGATACGCCCCGGCCCATCAATGTGCGCTCGGCTGGGATTCCGATCTTGCGGGCGGCGGCGCCGGTTGTGATGATTAGTGCATCGCAGAGGATTTCCTGTTCCTCTGTGACGATAGCGATCGGACGCTGATTGAGACGGACGGAAACGGCATTCTCCGAGACAAACGTGGTGCCGAAGCGAAGCGCTTGCTTGCGCATTTCGTCCATCAGCACTGGTCCTTGAACGCCCTCAGAGAAACCGGGAAAGTTCTCGACTTCCGAAGTCGACATAAGTTGGCCGCCGGAAGGAATTCCTTCGATGACCACTGGATTGAGCTGACCGCGAGCCGCATAAATAGCTGCGGTTAAGCCGGCAGGTCCACCGCCGAGAATTGCGAGTTTAGTTTTCATGGACATAGGCTTCATCCTGTAGAATCAGGTTTGGTTTGGCCATTCGTGCAATCGTGCGCGCAGATCCGAGAACGAGGTTTGTCGTTCGTTTCGGCTTCGTTGCTTCGCAAGGCAGATGCAGCGTGGTTTTTGGTGTTGGCCTTGAGTTTGGAGTGAAAGAGGTGTAGTCAGACCAAGCTACCGCTGTCAGCCGGGTGAAACCTAGAGGCGTGACAACTGCTCCGGGTTTGTTTTTAGTTCATCTCGTTGCATGCATGCTCTTGTGAAATCGGTGGTGCGTTAGCTTGTTACTGGAGAGCCAGGCCTAGAGTGTGTTTAGCGGCGTGGAAAAAGCTAAAGGGAGAATAAATTGTTGTGCGAGCTGAGCAAGTTCGCTTGCCGGTTGAGGTCCGCTATCGGAACTTCGCTAGCGCGATGACGAATAAACTCCTGTTTAAGAACTAAGGCTTATTTGATTGGTAGAGCCATGCGAGATTTAGGTTTAGAAGTTTATACCTCCAGCCAATAGGTCATGTTGCGCGTTCTTATTGCTGTTTCGTGCACATGAGGCGCGGATAAGGTTTTGATCTCAAACTGCACACAAGCTATTTGAGTTTCGCTTCAGAAGGCTTAGGGTCGAGTAGTCATCCCCTGTCCCCAGCTTTGCCTGACTCGCTCGCCGCAACTTTAGTCTAGTCATCGCAAATAGTCGCTAAGCTGGTAGCAATGCCGGATGAAGAAGTTCGTTCACACGCAGCATTAGCTGCGGCTCTCACCAATGTTTGAGCAAAGGAGATAACATGAGGCTTTCACTCGAGTCCCTCGGACACATGAGAAGCCGATTCGCTTCGACCGTGATTGGCGCTGACCTGTCGCGGCTTTCGGAGGGCAATCGTCTTGCCGTCGCCAAACTCATCGAGGCGGCGCGGCTCATGGACGCTGTCTGCGACGAGCAGTATTGGAGCGGTTCTCGCGCCATGCGCTCATCGCTCGAAGCTGACGCCAGCGAGCTGGGTCAGTCGCGTCTGCAGTTTTTCCGCCTGAATGGCGGTCCCTGGTCGGCTCTCGACCACTACACACCTTTCGTTGAAGATGTTCCGGCGCGGCCGCCGCACGCCAACTTCTACCCGGAAGACATCACCGCAGCGGAGTTCGAAGCCTGGCTGAAGACCCTGGACGATGCCGAGCGCACCAGGGCAACCGGCTTTTTCCACGTCATTCGGCGCGACGAGAAGGGCAGTCTGAAGACCGTTCCGTTCTCGGAGGAGTATCGCGAGTTTCTGGAACCGGCGGCACAGCTTCTTCGCGAGGCTGCCGACCTGACCGATTCCGAGAGTCTGGCGAATTTCCTGCGCCTGCGCGCCGACGCTTTCCTCTCCAACGACTACGCTGCCAGCGACATCGCCTGGCTGCAGCTCGATTCGCCGATCGAGGTCTGCATTGGACCGTACGAGACCTATCTCGACGAGTTTCGTGGTGCCAAGGCGGCGTTCGAGGCGTACGTCGCGCTGCGCGATGACGAGAAGACCGACCTGCTCGCCAAGTTCAGCCGCTACATGCAGTTTATCGAAGACCGGCTGCCCATGCACAAGCGCTACCGGAATCCGAATGTGGCTTCCGCTGCGCCGATTCGCGTGGTCAATCTGCTTCTCGGTGCCGGCAACGCCAATCACGGCGTGCAGACGGCTGCGTTCAACCTGCCCAACGACGACGCTATCGTCGCCGTGCATGGTACGAAGCAGACGATGCTGCGCAATGTTCAGGAGGCGAAGTTCGCCCAGGTGCTGACGCCGATCGGCAAGGAGCTTCTGCATCCGAGCCATCAGGCGAATCTGTCGTTCGATGCGTTCTTCACCTTCATCCTCATGCACGAGCTGTGTCACGGCCTCGGCCCGCACGGTATCACCGTGAAGGGGCGGAAAACGGCTGTGCGTCTCGAACTCAAGGAGACGTATTCCGCGATCGAGGAAGCGAAGGCGGACGTGTGCGGGCTGCTCGCGCTGCAGATGCTCATCGACGAAGGCGTCGTGGAGCCGAATCTGGCGGACGAGATGTATCACACGTTCGTCGCCGGCATTTTCCGTTCGATTCGCTTCGGCATCGGCGAGGCGCATGGCGCGAGCAATGTCATGCAGTTCAACTGGCTGCGTGACGCTCGTGCTGTCACCTTCGACACCAAGACGCAGACCTTCAAGGTCAACGTCAAGCGGGTCAAGGCGGCGCTCAAGGAATTCGCTGCCGTCATTCTGCGCATCGAAGCGCGTGGCGACTACAAGGGCGCGAAGGCGCTGCTGAAGCGCTACGCCGTCATGCGTCCCGCGACCAAGCGTGCTCTCGATCGGCTGGCTCACGTGCCGGTCGACATCGAGCCCGCGTACACCACGGCGGAGGAACTGACCGCCGCGAAGTAGCGTTCGGCGAACTAGCCTCGGCAAAGTGGAGTTGCTCCTCTCGGAGACCTCCACAGGGCTCGACTAGCTCTTCGCAAAGCTCGGCGCGATGGCACCAGAAATGGTGTCATCGCTGCCGAGTCTTCAGAAGGAACCTACTATCGAAGACAGGAAAAGTGAACTTTGCAGATGCCGCAACAACGCGGGCTTTTGGGGGCTCTGAGTCTCTCGGGTATAGGTTTTCGGCGGTTATTCCTACTGCGGCATTGCAGCGGCGATTCTTTGATACCGCGTCAGGAATGTGGATAATAGTCATTCTCGATGCCGTATCTGGAACCGAGAGATTTCATGTCCCGAGCCGCATGGATCCGAAAGGCATTTTTTTCGGCGTGAAGAGCAGGCTTTGCGGCTCATTAGGCTGGCTGTATGCGGCTCATTCGGTTGGCGGCATAGGAGCTGCGACTCTTTGATGCCGCGTCGGGAATGTGGATTTTAGCCATTCTCGATGCGGTATGGGGAACCGAGAGATTTCATGTCCCGAGCCGCATGGAGACAAAGGTATTTTCGGCGTGAAGTAACAGGTTTTGTTCGTCCCGAGGCGAATGGATGACAGGGTGTTTTCACGAATGGATTTGAGAACGTCGAGCGCTTAGAGGGGTTGACACTTTATCCGTTGAATTCCGCAGTGAAAAGTTTTCGGTCTGACCATATCCTGGGATAGTGGATGGGAGGCATGTGACCGAAGCGCTTTGAGGCGCTGTTTTTTCCGGAGATTGGAGCATCGAAGTGAAGTGAGGACCGTATGTTTGCTTCCCAAATAAAACCACCGACTGATGGACGTACCTCCCACACGGAGGCAACAATGTGGGACCCGTTCCTCGCGGACATGGACTCGGCGAAATTTCACATAGTCATACATGTGCCATTTATCGCATTGGGTCGGATGCAGTTCTTCTGGCAGCGCTTCGAGCGACTCAGGAAACGCGGTGTAATGATCTGCGTTTTTCTTCGGGAGCCGGAGGTGTGGGACGGGCGAGATTTCCAGAGTGATCAGGGTTTCGAGGCTATCATTGCGAAGTTGCGAGAGCTTGGAGTTCACGTAACTCCGAAAAAGCTGATTCACGAAAAATTGGCCATCATTGATGGGCGGATTCTCTGGGACGGCTCGCTCAACTATCTTAGTCACAGGAATACGAGAGAGCGAGCGAATCGGTTTGCAAGTCGACAAGTAGTGAGGGAAGCCATGAATTTGCATGATATGAATGGTTGTAATCAATGTGATGATAATCGGAAGGCTAGTTCTGCCGGCGGCACTGCTGAAGCACTTCTTGGTGGTTTGAGTGTGCATCGCAAGTTGGCGGGCGTATCGCAAGGCACCTTCGCAAAGTCTATAAAAACTAGCCAAGGCTGGGTTTCGCGTGTTGAAAGCGGAAGGCATGAGAGTGTTTCTGTCCGCACGCTTTGCGAATATTCGCTGGCGCTCGGTGTCCGACCGGTCTTAGTTCCTGACATTTTGATACCTGCCGTAACCCAGATGCTCGAGGAATACATTCACTCGATGTCCACCGACTCGCAGATTATCGAAAAGTCGCGAACCTTGACCAAACCTAAAAAAGTGACGGTTAGTGGCAAGACCAATGGCAAGGTGCAAGTCAAGACGTGAGACACCGAACGTCCGCAATTGCGGTCAAGATTGAGCTCGAGAGCGACAGGAAGAGATCGAAAACGAGTATCTCAGCTAGGTCGTGGTCTAGTTCGAATTCGTGAGAATTGCGGGTCGCGGTATCAAAAATTTCTTCTGTTCATACCGTTATCGGAATCCCCGCATTTTCATTCCGCTGGCGGAATTTGAATCAGTTTTGGCTTATGTCGCTCGGAGAAAGTGCAAAGCTGCAGAGTTGAGCATGATGAGTTTTTGATTTCAAATCTACATGCAGGTCACGGTATCAAACACTTCGTCAGCTATGCCGCATGAGGAATGACCCGTATGGGCATTCTCTTGGCGGTATCGATATCCAAGCCAATCTATGCCGTGAGAGGAATTTTGTTGATTTTGGATTTCGTTGATTTGTTGATTTGTTGATCTCTGATTTCGGAAATCCAAGTTTTGAAGCGCACTAAGCTCGGGTGTGGTCCTGTAAAGGGTTGTCGATGCTTGATTTGCTCGATTTCGCGGATACGCTGGAATATAGTAGGAAAAATTTGGGAAAGTGATGGGTGGAGCGAGCCAGCTGGAGAGCCGGTCACACCACCCATCTAGTCCCTACTCAGGACTCCTACTTGCGCATATCCCGCACGTCCGGGTCGTGGAGAAACTGCTTGCCGTCCTTGTCGAACGACCACCGGTTGCTGACCGCGCGGATAGTGGTGATTACGGAAGTATCGTCCTCACCCTGCATCACCAAGCCGAGCTGCTGACGAACCGTGCGACGATAGCAACGGTTGGCGAGCCGCTTGTCCTGCTTCTCGGACACGGCAGTGGTGTAGCCGCAGATAGGAGTCTTCTTGCGAGAATTGCTCATTCGTTCTTTACCTCTTTGATTTTGATTGCCGGAAATCGGTCAGCAACCGACTTCCGCAATAAGCAGGGACAGTGCCGCCATCAAGCGGTTTTGCGCGGGAAGAACAGCAAGCGTTCAACCGCGAGAACCGCCGGTGGAGGCACCGCGAATCGCAGAATTGCGATTCTTACTTGGTCTCGTCTTTCTTGTTCGCGTTCTGGAAACGCGCCAGAGAGCGGTGGCGCGAGTAGAACACGAAGAGCAGCGTTACCGCGCTCCAGACGACTGCCAGACGCGCGAAGGCTTCCCAGGGCAGCTCAATCATGAGCCGTCCGGAACCCAGGACGCCGAGCGCAGCGACGACGATCCAGAAGATGCCGCTTCGAAATTCGACGCGGTTTTTCCAGTTGGTTTCGCGCACGGTTTTGACCAGGACCGTGAGTGAGATGGTGATGAACGCGGTCATCGTTCCGATGTTCGTCAGGTGCATGAGTTCGCCGACCGCGAGCAGTCCGGTCAGCAGGGCAACGCCGCCGCCGACCATGAGCGTCGCGAGCACGGGGACCTGGCGCTTTTCGCTGACCTTCTCGAATGCCTCGGGAAGGAGCTTGTGCTGCGCCATGTTGTACACCAGGCGAGTAGTGGAATAGGCGCTGGCGAGCAGCACCGAGATGAGCGCAACGGTTGAGCCGAGCGCGACCCAGACGACCGCCGATTTGTAGCCCAGGATTTCGAGCGCCTGAGCCATGGGAGCCGCCTCTTCATGCCCTCCTACACCGATTTGCGTGTACGGCACGGCAGCGCTGAGAAAGTATGCCGCCACGATGTACATGACGGTCACCGCGACGAGTCCGATGAGCATGCCGACGGGCACATTGCGGCGCGCGTTCTTGGTTTCGCCCGCGGTCATGGTCGCGAGATCGAGACCGACAAATGCGAAGAATGCGATCGAAGCTCCGGCGAGTGAGCCGGGAAGATGCGCGGGAACGGGTAACGCAAGGTTCGCGGGATCGTAGTGCTGGGCGAGCAGGAAGACGATGAACGTGATCACGATCAACTTCGTGATTGTGAAAACGTTCGTGAGGAAAGCCGTTTCCTTAATGCCGCGCATGAGGATGACGGTGATGAGACCGACAACGCCCATGGACAGAAGGTTGATGGACGGCAGTGCGGCCGCAAAACCGATTACGGAAATCAAACCGAAAACGCCGGCCGCACCGCCCGCGGTTAGGCTAGCGAAGGCAAACCGCTTCTTCTGCGGTTCGAAAGACGTGCGGTTTCTCAGACCGAAGCGGATGAGAAGAGTACTGGTGATACCACCGATGATGGCAAGACCCAGTTGACCCCACTGAACTACTTCGGGCGTTTTCGTAATCACATCGGGCAGATGAAGACCGAACGCGATGCGCAGGATCATCTTGATGTGGTCCGCCTGGGACACAGCTACAGCAGCTGTGCCGCCGAGGCACTCGAGCATGACGTCGAAGAACATGAGGAATCCGACGAACTGCCCGAGAACAAGACATGCATAGCTGCCGGTCGAGCCGCTGCGCGACGTGATGCTCGCCATCTTTGCGAGACAGAGAGCCGCCGGCGCACAGATGAGCCCCGCCCAGAGGAAGGAGACCCAACCGAAAGGACCGGCGTAGTCGCGCGCAATGATACCAGGGGTGGTGAGGATACCGGCGCCGACTGCCTGCGTGATCGTGAAGAGAACCACCGAAATGAGACCGAGCTGACGGTTGAGTTTGTCCTGCCCGTGCGCCTCTTCGATGTTTATGGTGAGCTTGGCGTCGTGTTTGACACCCGCCAACCATTGCCGAACGGATGATAGATTCATCTTCGTTGTCTCCAAAGTTTATTCTCCAGTCGAATGCGATTGCTCGACTGGTCCCCAATCGCTTCGCGATGGAGATGATTAAGAGCCGCGGCGAACCTTCGGGTTTGAAGCCGTTGAGCGCGAGCGGATTAAGCGAGGAGTTAACTTTCCACTGAATGGAATGACGCACTGATATTTCGTTGTGACAGAGACAAATTTTTCGCGAACGAAACACCTTGTGCGAAGAAAACAGCAGACGCGTAAAACTAGGAAAGAAATCCACTTTGAATCAAGAAATGTTCTTTGGATATTTCTTGGTTTTTATTCAGCTAAGGTCTCCCCGGTGGAAAGATCTTGTTTCGAGACAAACTGCGAGGGCGAACTGCGAGCTTTGTCAGAGCTTGCCCGGCTTAGGATTTGACCGGCCCGGGGACGGCTTACCTGGATGACAAGTGGTCGCGCTAGTCTAGCGGAAGGCGAGTTTGGCGGCGCTGGCTGTGTGCTTACGAGCTGCTGTTTTGGAGTTACGGGTGTGGCGTCGGGGTGCGACGGCGTGAGCTGAGGTGTGAGCTGGGGTGTGGAGGTGTGAGTCGTTCAACCATCGGATATAGTAAAAGTGCAATGAGGCAAGAACACCGGAAACCCTATGGTTCCCGGCGTTCTTGTTCAGCCCGTACTGACACCGCCTCGTTCAAGCTAGACCGGTCTGTCAATGAGACAGCGACGGAATTTGCTAAATCCGTCGCTCTGGGATTGACAGGGCGAAGTTTTGGACCGGTGACGGCTCGCAGTGGTTGCTCGGGTCGGAGCTCTGCTTGGGCTAGTTCACTGCTTGGGCTGTTCCTGCGTGGGTTGTTCCTCCTTGTGCAGCTTGCGGCGAGCGAGGCTGTGGTGCCGCGAGTAGGTAACGAAGAGAACGACGACGGCGGACCAGACGGCGACGAGCCGTGCGAATGACTCCCAGGGGAGCTCCATCATCAGGCGCGCCGGTCCGAGGATGCCGAGCGTCGCTACGACCACCCAGAACGAGCCCTTTAGTGCGTTTCGGCGCGTCTTCCAGTCGGTTTCCTTCACGGTCAAAACGAGCACCGTCAGGGAGATGGTGATAAACGCGGTCATGGTGCCGATGTTCGTCAGGTGCATCAACTCACCCACCGCCATCAAGCCGGTGAGCAGCGAGATGAAACCGCCCACGACTAACGTCGCGAGAACTGGCACCTGGCGTTTGCTCGACACTTGCTCGAACGCGCTCGGCATGAGCCCGTGTTGGGCCATATTGAACAGCAGTCGGGTGGTCGCGTAGGCGCTGGCCAGCACCACGGAAACGAGCGCCACTGTCGACCCCAGCGCAACCCAGATAGCCGCCGATTTGTAGCCCAACAGCTCCAGTCCTTGAACCATGGGTGCCGCCTCGCCCCCGTGACCGTGCGCTGCGATCTTGGTGAACGGCACAGCTCCCGCGTACGCGAAGGCTGCGATGAAATACAGTGCCGTGACGCAGACCAGCCCGATCAGCATGCCGAGCGGAACGTTGCGTTTCGCGTTCTTCACTTCGCCTGCAGTTGTGGTTGCCAGGTCGAGTCCGACGAAGGCGAAGAACGCCACGGACGCGCCGGCAAGCGAACCCGGCAGTTTGTCCGGAACGGGAATCGCCAGGTTCGCCCAGTCGAAGTGGCGAGCGAAGAAGACGATGATTACTGCCAGAACGCACAGCTTCGTGATGGTGAAGATGTTCGTCAGAATCGCTGTTTCCTTCACGCCACGAAGCAGAACGCCGGTGATGAGCAGCACTACGCCCATTGAGAGCAGGTTGATGGATGGCAGATCGGCGGCGAACTTGAGCGCGAACAGGAAGCAAGCCACGCTCGTGAAGAGCACGAGAGATAGGGAGAGCATCGGCAGGAGGCGAGCCTGAAAGTTGCGGGCCGGTAAGTTGCGGGCCGGTAAGTGGTGGACTTCCTTCAGTCGTCTCGAACCGTACGACCAGAAGAACCAGGCTGCGATGCCGGATGCCAGCGCGCAACTCAGTGCTTTCCAGTTCACCACCTCTGGTGTCGTGGTGAGGAATTCGTTGAGCTTCCAGCTCTGTCCGAACCATTCCTCGCCGACGAGCCGGATGATCAGCTTGATGTGGTCCGCCTGGGAGACCGCCACGGCAGCGGTTCCACCGATGCATTCCATCATAACGTCGACGAACATCAGGAGTCCGGGCAGTTGTCCGAGTACGAGGCACGCGTAGCTGCCGGTGCTTCCGCTCTTCGCCGTTCTGCTTGCCATGAATGCGAGGCACAGAGCCGGACACAGGCAAATCATGCCGGCTTGAACGAAGCTGAGCCAGGCATTGGGTCCGGCATAGTCGCGGGCGATGATACCGGGGGTGGTGAGAATTCCGGAACCAACCGCCGACGTGATGGTAAACAGGATCACCGAGAAGAGTCCCATCTGGCGCATGAGCTTGTCGCCGGCTGCGCCGTGGGCTTCCTCGATGTCGATTTTCTGAGTGGCGTCGTGAACCACGCCGCCCAGCCAATTGCGGATGTTTGAAAAACCCATGCAGTGTTCCTTGTGTGAAAGTACTGTCGGTTCAGAAAAGAACCGGCTTGGATTTGCTTGCGAGAACGTCTCCGCAAGCGGGTCTTTGCTTGGACTTGAAGCTGCGAGTGAGTGGACGCGTCGTTGTCGCGAACGGAACCACTTCGCTTCGTGCGCGAGGAAAAACTGTTAACTGCCGGTGGGGATGCTGCTTTCGAGAGCTACAGGTGTTTCCTTTCTGAAAAGAAAATTGGGTATTAAGGCAACGTAGCTGAATGGTTTTTCACAAAGCAATAGTGCTAAAGGGCTAGAAATGCCATGTTTGTCAAGTGGTTGCGCAAACACCGCCATTCTTAGCAAATTTGGTTCCTGCATTACTTTTCTCACAGCGTAGCCGTCGGTCACCTTCAATATCGCGACCAGTTTTGACAAGGTGCGTTCTGCAAAGCTCAGTACAGTCTAGGTTTTGGACACTTGAGTCTCGATTAATCTCAACATCTAACTTCCCGCAGTATCAATTCGCTAGTTACTTAGTTTTATTGCTCCTGCCAAGTCTTAAAGCTACGGTTAGGGCCTGTTTCATAACCAGTGTTTCGGAAAACCACTACCGCTTTTCCAAAATCTCTGTCTACACCTCTACGCCCGTCCTGCTCGTTTACTCGCGCGCCCGAAGTCGTCCGCGTGTGTGATGTTCGTGTGCTTTAGTTTTGAGTTCGGAGAGAGCTTGAGATGAAAGTCGCGCGCAATCTGCACTCGGTCTATTCGTGTGCGGATTAAGTCACTTCGGTCAATTCGGATCGAGTTAACGAGCAGAGGGAAACCCAACTAAGTCGGGACCGGGTTTTCCAGTGTCTGTCTGTCCCGCGAAACTGCTAAGGAGCTAAGTTTTATGAGCGATCAAAACGAGAAGGCTGTCAGCCTTTTCACCGCGTCCATCTCCGCGCTCGTCGACGTTGTTGTGAGCGGTCGCGCACGCAGTGCCCGCATTCGCTACACGGACCCGAACGGTCCGTCGCTTCGCAATTTCTGGTGGATTTCGGTCGACAAGATCGAAACTGCCCAGCACGAGGAGCCCAAGCTCTTCGCTGCCACCAACGACCTCGATCTGATGTGCGGCGCACCGCCGTCCTTCCACAAGAGCGTTGCGCTGTCGTCTGCCAGCGAGCTGGTCGACGCCGCGGTTGCGTTTCTGTCCGAGAAGCTCGGCACCGCCGCCAAGGTGGACATCCTTCTGCAGGCTGATGCCCCGCAGGGTCAGCCCGCGATTCCGGCCTACGTCGGCAACTCCGACGACGGCTTCGAAAACCTCATGGAGCAGTCGGTTCCCGACATCTTCTGAATCGAGCGAACGGTAATGTCGCGCTGAGCTTCGAGCCTGCGCGCTACTTCGCTCGGTTCCAAAAGAAATCCGGTGGCGTCACAAGCGCCACCGGATACGGTGTCATGCGCTGCTCCCATTCTCACACCCTAACGCAGCTGAACAGCTGTTACGGAGAGCAAAACCATGAATCTCGAAATCAATGTCTCGTCAGGCAAGTTGGCTTCGGTTCTTCCCGAGTTCGAGGAAGAGCGCGCCACACTCGTCCTGGTTCTCTTTTCCGGTGAGGGTCTCAAGGGCGCTCACCTCGAAGCTGTCGAGGCCACGACCTCGGGGCTTCTCTCTCGCAGGATCGACAACGATGGTTTCGATCCGAAGTACAAGCAGACCAAGGTGATCGATACCGACCTGACCGTTCCCGGTCTCGACAAGGTCATCCTGGTCGGGCTCGGGCAGCGCTCCAAGCTCACGCTCGGCGGACTGCGCAAGGCGCTCGCCGACGCGTTTGTCGAGGCTCGTGACACGGCTCGCACCGAGCACCTGATTTTCCCGCTCATCGATGTGGACCTTCGCGGTTTCACCGTCGAGGAGTTCGCCAAGGTGGTCGCCGAGTACGCGACCCTGGCTGACTACGAGCCCAACCACCGCAGGACTCGCGAGTGGCGCGACGAGGCTCCGGCGACGCACTTCAAGTCGCTGACTCTGCTTTCCACGCGCAGCACTCTGAGTGCCGCCAAGCGTGGTGCCGCCCTTGGTGGCGCCATGGGGGCAGCCACTCGACTGGCGCGCGACCTCGTCAACGAGCCCGGCGACACCAAGACGCCGACCTGGCTCGCCAAGCAGGCTTCGAAGATGGCGGCCGAAACCAACGGCGTCGTCACCTGCAGGGTGTTCAAGAAGGCGGACATCGTGAAGATGAAGATGGGCGGTCTGCTCGCGGTCAATCGCGGTTCGGCCGAGCCCCCGACCTTCATCGAGCTCTCTTATGACCCGGCTTCCGGCGCCACCGAGGAGGTGGTCGGGCTGGTCGGCAAGGGCGTCACGTACGACACTGGTGGTCTCAACATGAAGGACTACACCAGCATGCGTGACATGAAGATGGACATGGGTGGCGCCGCTGCAGTGATCGCGGCGATGTCGCTCATGCCGGTGATCAAGCCGCGTTACTCGATCCGCGCCGTCATCGCTGCAACCGACAATGCGGTCAGCAACAAGGCGATGCAGCCGGGTGACATCATCAAGTCGATGTCCGGTCTCACCATCGAAGTCGGTCACACCGATGCTGAAGGTCGCCTGACGCTGGCTGACGCTCTGCACTACATGCAGGAGAAGTGCGGCGCCAAGCGGATCATCGACCTCGCCACACTCACCGGCGATATCGAAACCGCGGTCGGCATCTACACGACCGGCATCTTCGGCAACGACGACCGCTTCACGCGCCTCTATAAGCGCGCTGCGGAGGTCGCCGGCGAGCCTGTTCACGAGCTGCCTCTGGACGAGGCCTACCGTGACGAGAACAAGGGGCAGTTCGCCGACCTGACCAACGACGGTTCCGGACCGGGGCACATCATCGCCGCCTGGTTCCTCCGCGAGTTCGTCAAGGACGGTGTTTCCTGGATCCATGCCGACATCGCCGGCACCGCGTTCCGCACCGCTGCCACCGCCTACGGTATCGAAGCGGCTGGTGGCACCGGCGTCGGCGTGCGCACGCTCGCGCATCTGCTGGCAGACCTGTAAGCGCTTCATCGCGGCTGCGTTTGTTTCGATTTGTCAGTATCGGTTTCGACCGGTATCAGCGAACTGTTGGTGGCGAGGATTGGCTGACGAGGACGGGCGTTTCGTATTAGAAGCGCCCGTCTCTCGTGGTCTGGCAACTCGCGGTTCAAAACAGCGTCAGGGCAGCGCTGACTACCTGCTCCTTCTCGAAAGGTCCGTTATGAACGGAATATACGTCCTCATCGGCATGGGCTTGCTCGTGTTCGTGCTCTACACCTTCATGCACAGCCAGGCCAACTATGGCTCCGGTTCTGCTTCCGGCGGCTCGCCGCGCGGTTCTCGTCGCAACCAAGAGCGCGCCGATGCACGCATCGCCGAGTCCAATTCGCTTTTGATGCGCGGCAAGCTCATCGAAGCCGAAGCGGGCTTCCGCGAAGCGTTCCAGCTCGCTGTCGGGGCTCCGCTGCTGATGTCCGAAGCTTGCTGGGGTCTGAGCGAGGTCTGCAAGAAGCGCGGCGATTGGAAAAGCGCCCTGCAGCACATCGACATGGCTCTGTCCTTCGCGCCCGAATGGCGCGAGTACAAGCCCAACTACGAGTCGTATCTGAAGCGCGATCGCGAGGAAATCGCGGCGAAGCTCAAGGGCGACTTGCCGGAGTAAAGCTGGTTGCAAAACCGGCTGTAACAGTTTTGCGCAGCGGTTTCGACCTGTTAGTGAGACTGGCAGGCGAAAACCATTATTGCTGAACGAGGCCCGGGACTGGCGCCAGGCGCTAGTTCCGAGGCTCTATCAACAAGGAAACTCGCACATGAGCTATCTGTTTTTCCTCGTGGTCGGTCTTCTGTGGGGCGTGGGCTGCGGCATCTGCGATGCCCGCGGCATCCTCCGCAATGACCGTCCCATCATGCAGTTGCTGACCGGTCTGGTCGGCTACG
Source organism: Candidatus Obscuribacterales bacterium (assembly GCA_965228855.1). Taxonomy (GTDB): domain Bacteria; phylum Cyanobacteriota; class Vampirovibrionia; order Obscuribacterales; family Obscuribacteraceae; genus JADYXR01. Next base: position 1,012,509 of record CBDDIJ010000002.1, read on the forward strand.
GCATCACCTGGCTGCTCTTTCTGGGTCAGCCGGTTGGCGGGCACTGGTTTCTCCACCTGATTCTGGTGGTCACTGTCAGCCAGCTCGTTCATTACCAGGTTCGGGCTCGTCTGTTGAAGTGAGGCTTCAAGGAGTCGTTTCCAACAGCGACTCGTTGTGCAATCACCTCAGCGACTCGAATCTCGACCTGCCGATTGCAGGTCATCTCATTTTTCTCAATGAAACTCGTGCAACCCAAAATGGGAGATTCTCATGAGTACTGAAAACAATCCTGCCCCGCCGCCGAAGATCGAAGAACCGGCGCGCGAGGACTCGTATTTCGAGAAGCTGATCCGGTACATCCCGCTCGACATCATCGCGGCGTATCAGGCGATCGATGGTATCATTCGCGATCAGGGCAGCAATCCGCTCTGGCTTTACTGGGCTGCGTTCGGCGGTCTGCTCGTTCTGACTCCGTTGTACACGGTCTATCGCCCCAACGTCCCGCCGTCGCTGCTGCACGCCAAGACGCGTTTCTGCGCCTTTGTGAGCACGGTCGCCTTCACCGTGTGGGTTTTCGCGCTCGGCGGTCCTTTCGCGATCACCTGGCCGGAACTCTACCGTCCGGTCTACGGGTCCGTCCTGCTCATCCTGACGGCTCTCGCCCTGCCCGTTGTCGAGAAGATCGTCCTGCGCGGCGGCACCATCCCCGGTGTCGGCAAGCGGCCGGCCGGCTCGGAAGACGCGGGTAAGCCTGGTCCCGACCAGGACTCCGACTCCGGCAAGTAAACGCGCCACTGCTTGTGGTGCTCTCGAAAAATTGATGCGGTTGTGCTTACGAGGGATGCAGCGGGATTACCCGCTGCGAGCCCCTCCAGAGGACTCAACCTATGACTGCTAAAGAAAAGCAGACCTCGGTGAAATACGAGGTCGTTCTTGGTGGAGGTGGAATCAAAGGCTACGGACACATCGGTGTTTTGAAAGCCCTTCATGAACGCTCCATCAAGATTGGGATGGTTACTGGTGTTTCGATTGGCTCTGCGGTCGCTGCGATGTATCGCAACGGCTACTCTCCCGACGAAGCGCTCGAAATCCTCCTCAAGGAATTCACCATCTTCAACAAGAAGGTGATCGGCAAAGGCAAGAAGCCATCGAGCATGACGACGATGCTGTCGTTGGTCAGTGGTATCGACTTGCTGCCGTTTTTCCAGGACGTGTTGACGCGCTACGAGGTCAAACCTCGTCGCAATCTTCGCATCGTCGCCTTCGACGCTCTGCAGATGAAACCCGTCGTGTTCCAGGGGCTCAAATACGACATCGCAACCGCTGTTGCCGCGTCGTGCTCCATACCTGTCGTCATGCGTCCTGTCTGGACCGGCGACTGGAAGAAGGGGAAAACTGGGCGCACGATCGTCGATCGCGTGCGTGGCAAAGTTGACGAAACCGTCCTCGTGGATGGTGGCGTCTACCATCCTGCGCCACACGAGTTCTGCAAGGGACCGGCTATCATCAGCCGCCTCGGCGTCGCTTCGCAGATGCCCCAAGAGACTTACGACGAATGCAGCACCTGGGCGGAATATGTTTTCCAGTCCATCGAGGTCGCAGCGGGTCGGTTTATCAAACGCAACTTCCCGGACGAAAATTCCGGACACGTTGTCGTCAACAGCGGAAAGCCCGACGTTGGAACTCTGACGTTCGGCATCTGTCACGAACAGGCGCTCGGCATGGTGGACTACGCTTACGCGGAAACCCACCGCGTGCTCGATTTGAAGAAGATTGGCACGCCGCCCACGTCCAAGTAATTGTGCCGTGGGTCAGACACCGTCTGACCCATTGGCATTCCGCCGTTTGTCTACTATAAAATATCGGAAGTGTAAGATGCTCTAAACGTTGTCAGTGAAGGCATTTTGAGTATCTTGTTTGGGCCGGATTCCTTGCAAATTGACGTTTTGTCTACGGTAGAGCGCCGGATCTCGCGAATTCCGGCATTGCTGGATAGACAGCGAGGTGCTTCCCGATCCCACATTTGGTGCGAAGAACTGAAAGTACTGAATGGCTGCCCCAGTTGATAGAGTCTCCGTCAAACGGCGGATGCTGACTATTCTAGTAAGATCCGGTTTTAGAGGGCGAACAAGAAGACTTTGGAAACGTAGCTGTAGTTGGCAAATTCCTTGGGTGGGTCGTTGGCGCTAAAGTAATTTGATTCGCCGATGAATGCGTAATGATCCTCGATGAGCTTCACTGTGTCCATTCGCGTGAGTTGGTCGTATGTTGCTCCGTCTTGAATTGTGATGAGTTGAGGTGGGTTCTCTTTCAAATCTTCGCGAAGTACATTATCGTAGAATTTCTCCAGGCGCTCGCGTTCTTTGCTATTTACGCCAGGCACCCACTGCGAGCGGTCCAAAACCGGGATGTGGAATCCCCAAAGTATTCGCGAGCCCGGTTTGCGCTCTTGTAATGTTATAGCCGGGAATGCCGGTGCCGGTCCGTTGTCGAAGACCATTACCGAATCACCCTTTTGGGTCTTCTCTGCGATTAATTCTGCAATGTCCGGTATGTCGGTCAGTTCGAAACCGCGCAGGTCTCGGGATGCGTTTTTCGCCACCATCATTTGTTTCTCTTGAACCAGCAGTGTCGATAGAGTGCAGGTTGCTAGTACAAATGCGGCTAGCATTGCCGGTTTCAATCTACAGGCGATTTCCAAAAGTTGCGAACGCCGATATCGTTTTTTAGCTCGCCGACATGCTCGATGGAGGTCGGAAATCAGAGCGATTGAAACAAGTGGTATGGTCAGCGAGCTTGTCCAGAATATTGGAAGCGCGTTGTGCAGGTAGCCTTTGCACTCGGTGACGAAGAAGGCGAAGGCGGCCCAGCCGAGCACCGTTAGTGGTGTCATCAGGGAGTTCCGGCATCTTAGAGCAAGTGCCAGAACGGTCGAAAGAACCAGTAGGTAAAGCGAGGGTCTGGCGTCCGGCGTCGATAAGTAGCCATACATGCGGATGTCAAAGCTGATGCGGTCCCAATTGATAATCGGAAGAACATTGGAAATATAACCATGCATCATTTGCGGTGCGAGGGAGTTTAATCCTATTTGGACCGCGATGTATGTGATTACTGTCAGCGGAAGGACTCCGACGATCTTAACGGAAAGTCTCATGAATTGTAGTAGCAACGCGACTTCCCATACGATTAGTGCTGCTGCAAAAAGTGGATCTAGTGTCGCAGCGATACCGCCTGCAATACCGCAAATTATGTATTCCCGTGGGCGCAATGATCGCCCTGAGTACTCGAGCCAGCGCGCGATGGCGAAGGGGATAAAGCCGAGCATGAGGTAATGTTCCGGCTCTGCAAACTGGTATGTGGCGGCGACGTTTAAAAAGCCTAGTGTTAGTAAGAGCATCTGGAATGAGAGCGAATCTCGCAGAAAAGAACGACTCAAAATCAGAGACGTGGAGAGTGCAAGCATCGCAGTCGCTAGTGACCATTCAAAAACGAGGGCGCAGCGAGCTAGATCGTAGCCGGCTAAATTGAACGCTTGCGCAAGTTTTGCTGGAGCAAGACTGACGATCAGCATCATCGGAGCGTCCGGTGTAAAGACGTCCACATAAGCGGTACGTCCTGCCAGCATCAGCTTTGCCGCTTCCAGTCGCGCGCAGACTTCAGGTGGGATTCCATCGACGCGGGCAAGCAAACATACAAGCGACAGCAGGCTTAGACTTGCTAAACCGCATACAAGGAGCGCTCTTCCGCGCTCTGCTTTCGTCCATATCTTATTGTCGTTGATAGAATCGATGCTCCTCGAATGTTTCCACCAGTTTATATTTGTTCAAATGCACATCGAAGAAACCGCCCTTCTCAAGCGGTTCTATGATTCCTGACTCCCTGACGATAATCAATGGCGGTTTGTTCTTTTCAATGTCAAGGCGATACTGCTCGATAATTTCGTTATAGAAACCTTCGAATTTTTTCTTGTCTTTTACTCGTGTCTTTTCCCACGCCAGATACTTAGCCATCATGAGCGGCATGCCGTGAAGATAGCGGGAAGCGGGTCGTCTCTCTGTCTGGAGAGTGACCGGGTAGCCTGGCGAAATTGCGTCGGAGATGCAGAGAATGTAGTCGCCTTTGTTCGAGTATTTGAGCACCTTCTCGGCCCACGGATCAACATCATCAGCGGGACATTGACCTTTATAACCGATTCTACTCATGTCGAAGTGGTTCGTTTCATTCGTCTCCTTAGGCAGGTCTAGCAATGTCATGTAGCCGAGTGCCATGGCACACATTGCTCCACTCATATAAAGATTGAGCTGTTTCGATTGGGGGGCGCAACCGGATATGAAACGCACTACGACTGCCAGTATCAGCCAGTTCAGAGTTATAACACCGTACTGAACCGGCACCCAGTGGTGTGACCAATCTTGTGATGCCGCGATGTAAATTCCAAAGGCTGCTACTGTGAATGCGGCAGTGGGGGCGATTAACGAGCAGTATCGATTCAATGGAAGCGCGATCAGTAAAGTGATGGTGAAGTAGTACGTAAGCGTTCTGTTGAAGTCAGATATGGTTTTGAGAAACGAAACCGTGTAATAGTCGTAGCCGGTTTTCACCAGCGGAACTACGAATGAGAAGAAACGGTCCTTCACTTCAGGATGCATGAGGATGAGGTGCGCACCGTATGTGATGCCCAGCAACGCGCAAGAAATTGTTTCCGGAGCCACCAATTCCTTCCATCGTCGCCTTTGCAGGACGTAAACCAATTCGGGCGCCGCGGCCATGAGGAGGAAATGAGGCTTTAGCGATAAGGTCGCTGCCGCGTAGAGCCCCGCAAAAATTGCAATTCCGCGATGAATGGCGACGCCTCGCCAGCGTAAGTAACGAACGACGAAAAACGGCAAATATGTGATAAGAAGCAGATGTTCGCGTTGACCGAAATCAAGGACCTCGAGTTTACTTATGAAGAGATATCCAAGCAAAAATGGTATGTAGCAGTAAGAGTCGACGCCTTTTCTGTCTTTAAACAGTAGATAGCCAGACACCACTAGCGATACCATAATCAGCGCCAGTAGAAACAGTTCGAAAGCGAGCGGGCTGGGGAGATGGAATGCGCGAGAGATCAGAATAGCTGGCACGTTCAAGTACGTAATCAATGGCGGGTTAAAATCGACCATGTCGACGTACAATTTCTTCCCGTCAAGCAAGAGACCTGCGGTGGCAAGGTACATGGATTGGTCGGGAAACTGGAGAAGCGGGTGATGAAGCCAGAAGGCTAATATTCCGAGATACACGGAGCCTAACGCCACAAGCGCAATGCCGATAACGAAAGCGGGATGAATAGCCGCTTCCGCCGATTCGATTTCTACTTGACTGGTCTCGCTCACTTAGTTTAATTGATTCGAGCCGACTGCTTTGCCTCTGCCATTATGCGGCTACCGGCGTCGGCCAGCAAGGTCCGATAAAAACTGGTGCGAGCGTTTTCTTCAGCCCATGCTAATAGTCGAGGAGCATCTCCTCTTCGTCTGAGGTTGTGTATTCTTCGGCAATTTCTTCACTGACACCGCGAATTCCGCGAGGGACCGTTGTGTTTCTATAGACTCGATCTATGTCGACGGATAGCTCATCTCCCTTCTTGAATTTCAGATGGATGGTTTCTCCGGAGATGTATTCGCGGAGCTCCCATCCTCCCGTTTCCGAGCGTTGATAAGCCTCTACACGTTTTCGCTTCTGGTGTAAAATCAAATAAGTCCGCAATGAGTCGATGTTCAAATAGTTGATGAGTTTTTCTCTTCTATCTTGTACGGCTGTTGATGGAGAGAGAACCTCCGCTATGAATACGGGCTCTTCGGTAAACTCGATATCGTCGTTGAGACCGCTGCAAGCGATGACGACGTCTGGATAATAGAAGCAGTTTGCGCTTTCTATGCGTACTTTAAATGACTCTATGAACGCCAGGCAGGGCGTTTCATCTAAGTGATCGCTCAGGGCGCGATACAGATTTCCGGCTATGACGTTATGTTTCTGATTGGCTCCACTCATGGTGAAAACCAAGCCGTCTACGAATTCTCGTCGGACGGTCGATTTCCGTTCACTCGCCAGATATCCCTCGGCGGTCAAGAATTCGATCTTCTTCACTTCGCTCATATAAAGACCCTCCACTCCCTCAATTGTAGTGGCGCGAACTTATCTACGCCAGCTTGTGGTTTGGAGTTCGAAAAGGCCAAATGGGCGTTAACGGGGTAATCCGTCAAGACCATCGCGGGCTACCGGTTCCAGTGTCCGGGTAGCGGACCGACTATCAGTCTGCGCGAATGCGGGACGTCTGGTAGGTAAAAAATACTCCCGAGCTCCTCGGTTGGCTATCTGAGGATGACGAATTCCTGTAAATTCGGCATCGTCAGATAGACAAGGCCGGGTGTGGGATTGTTCTGCGGTCTGGCGAAGCCCGAACCACAAGAGTTTTGACACTCTGGTCGTAGTATGGCATATAGTAGTAATTTCCTCCAAAAAAAAGAGAGGCACCGTCCGTGGTGTCTCTCTCTCGCCTGTGCTCAATCGGTTTTAAACTGCTGGCGCTGTCGGTTTCACCCTTGCCCCGCAGCTGCTCAGCTTGCGGCTCGGCGCTTTCGGCGAAGCGGGTTGTACGCCAGCGCTTTCTTGTTGCGCAGCTTGGTGCGAAGCGCCTCCAGCGCCAGGTCTTCTTCCTCCTCGAACTCCACGAATCCAGCCTCCGGCTCGTCGTCGGAGTAGAGTCCGCAGCAGTACGCGCAACCGCACGAGTAGTCGTAGTCGAGTTCGTAGCCGAAGCCGATTGGCGGCAGCGCGTCCGCGTCGATCACCAGCCCGTCGGCGTATGCCTTACGCAACTCATAAAGGTTGCGACCGGCAGCGCGAGCTTCGTCACGAGCGCGCTCCAGCTGTTTCTCCGCCCAATACTCCGCGTCGATGGCGCGGTAGTAATGGCGCTGGTTGTGGCGTTCGCTTTCCTCTTCCAACCACGCGGCGTAGCTTTCGCGGAAGCTCAGGCTGACCTCGCAGCAGCACGGACGCTCGAGGTCCTTGCGGATGCTCGCCAGCACCTCCATGCGCTCACGGTAGAGCTCGTTCAGCTCGCCGACGACAGCCAGGTGTTCCTTCCTTGCTAACGTCAGGTCCAGGCGCGCTCTGGCCAGCGCCTCATCGGCGCTGCGCTTGTCCTCAATCGCCCAGCCGAGCTGGAGGGTGGTCGCAACGTACTCTTGATCCATAAGTGAGCTCCTGGAGGAATCGAAGTCGTTTCAACTACTGAAGTCGAAACTGTGAAACGGAGAACGGGGCCGACTGCTAAGTCAGTTGGAAAGCTCGAACCGAGTAACAGTACTCACCGCCGCGGCGTCGGCTGCCGACCCAGACGACGGCGGATGCGCTGTTCTCGTCGTACTCTCGCCAATCGCGCAGCTTGCCCTGCTCGCGGATGTACTGCTCCGCGAGAGCCATCGACGACCGCACGGCGACGACGCTGAAACCTTCGTCGATGCCGCGTTCACACCTCGAGATTACAAAAACGTTCATGCTTATCCTTTCTGAATGTGCTGGAGAGAAGAGCACGGTCGGAGGGATTCGAACCCCCACTGCATGGTTTTGGAGACCAGCAGGCTACCGTTACAACACGACCGTGTGAAACCGTTCATGCAAGACGCGGCGCGGAGTCGCCCGAGCAAAGCTCGTGGCCCATCATCGCTATTTGACCTGTCTTGCATGAACGGTGGTTTGCCTGCCACTACCAACAGTGGCAGGCCGATTGTCAGACGTCCTTGCGGGTCAGGGTGACGCGCAGGTTCTCGTCGATTTCAAGCACCTTCGTCTTCAGCCCCTTGCCCTCCGAGATGGACCCGGCGTTGGTCTTGCCGAGTTCGCGGTCCGGGAGGAAGCCGGTGAAGTCGCCGAAGTTGACCACCCAGCCGTCCCCGCGGCGCGCCAGCACCGTGCCGGTGTGCTTCGTGCCGACCGCGAACGAGCTGGCGAGCTTCTGGCGGAGGGGCACCAGGCGCTCGCTCAGCTTGATGCTCAGGTCGCCGCGGTCGTCGCGCCCGACGCTCAGCACCTCGAGCGTCAGCACGGCACCCTCCTTGACCGTCGCCAGGCGCTGGTCGCGCACCTTGCGCGTGGCGCCGACCAGCTCGCTGCCGTGCAGGAAGGCGTCGTAGCCCGCGGCCTGACCGTCCGCGATGGTGACGACCAGACCGACTTCCAGCAGGCGCGCCACGGTCGCCTTGACCGTCGTGCCGGGCTGCAGACCGGCGATGACGTCGTCGTCGCGGTACAGCTCGGACAGCGTCACCTTGGCGCCCTGAACGTCGACGACGTCGACCTCCACCTTGGCGCCCGCCACGAGGCTCTGCAGGCGGCGGTCGCGGGAGCGGCGGGAGCCGCCGAAGAGGCGGCTGACGTGCAAGAGCCCGTTGCCGCCGCCCTCGAAATCGGCGATGACGCCGTAGTCGCGGACCTCGCGGATGCTGCCGGTCAGCCGGGCGCCCTTGACCACGTTCGTGTTGATCGTCTTCATAAGCGTCTCCCGAAAAGAGGTGTTGACCGCTCGCAATCTGCGAGCAGCGAAGTTGGAACAGCGGACGATTTCAATATCGAAAACGCCAGTCGCGCTGCTGCTCGACGCAGAAGTGCTTCCAGCGGTTGTTTTTCAGCTAATCGGAACGAAACAGCAGGGACTGTTAGCGCGTGGCTAAGTAGTTGGTATCGCAGGTGGTGAGAAGAGGTGCTCGCTGCTGTTTTGTTCGTCGCTCTTTGAAAAAAGGTTGATTGCAATGATGACGCCATCCTATGGAACGGGCTTGGCTTTCCGCAATCGGGAATCTGCGAATTAATGCAAACTCAGTTGGTTTAAACCGCTTTCAACGTTCGCGAACTCTCGCTTGTGATCTTACACAAGAGCATGACTCCGTATGCGGTGACATCGTTACCGATTATGTCTTGTCGTCGAATTTGTTCAAAATTGCTTTTATAGAATGCGCGTGCGCCATGCCGGACTCTCTGCCGTAGCCGCCTGCGAGAACCATCGCGACGGGAACGTTTTTCCCGCGTGCACATTCGACGACGAATAAATCGCGTTTGTTCATATCTGTAGATGCAAGCTTGAAAGTGGACAGCGGGTCTGACTCCAGCACGTCGGAGCCGGCGTTGCATACAATCAAATCCGGTTTCACCTTGTCTATCGCAACTGGAAGTGTTTCTTCCAACGTAGATAGATAGACCTTTCCGCTCGTGTTTCGCGGGAATGGTACCGACCAGTCCTCTTCGACTTTCGGGTGGGGATAGATAGTTTCGTCATAAAAATCAAGCATGAATAGACCAGATCCGATCTTCTTAGCTTCGGTCGCGAAACCATTACCTTGATGCGCATCAGTATCGACAATCATGACGGTCTTTGCTAAACCCTCGTTCTGCAAGACTTTTGCGGCGATTGGAATATCCGAATATGCGCAAAAGCCACCGCCGTTGTTTTCACAAGCATGGTGATAGCCACCGCCAACATTAATCGCAAGTCCGTGTTTCAACGCCTTCCGCATAGTGAGAAGTGTGCCGCCTGCTGCAATGCGCATCGGTTTTAAAATTCTCCAGTCCAGCAAAATTGCAGGCACGAACATCGTCGGCGCAACTTCAAAGATTTTCGCGAGTTCGAAACTATCAGTGAGCGACTTGAGATAACGTTCCGAATGCACCAGCCTGAGCTGTTCTCTGGTGATGCTGTTTGGTCTCAAAAAGTCGCTGTCCGATCGCAGTCCGGATTTCGTCAGTTCCTTATGTATCTTTGCGTACTTGGTCGAGTCAAAGGGATGCAGTTTTTCAATTCCAAAAGCAGTGAAGTTATAGTGCGGGCTATAGATCAATGGGACTAAACCGTTTTCTATCGCCTCGGTTTTCTTCTCCGAAACTGCTTCTTCTATATCGTCGGCGAGCAAATAAGTGAGACCGCCCATGGAGGCCGCCCCCATTAGAAAAAGCAGTTGACGTCGCGACAACTTGCCGGCCAATCTGAATTGCTCCTGCCACAGTCTTTCCATCCTAGCAAACGCGTTGTGATATTTCGGACGGCGGAGCCGAATTTATTGGAATGCGATGCGCTGAAAGCTGGAACCAAGAGGGTTTCGGGATGTGAAATTTTTGTCGCGTGTAAATACGAATTGTTCCTGAGGGCTTTTGTTTTTAGACTGCGATGACTGTTGTGGTTTCTTTGAGAGAAAAATACGGATGAGATCAAGGCGGCCAGGGCGTCGGCGAAAGCTGCTAAGACCGCGGATTCGAAAGTGTCGGAGTTGAAAGAACCGCCGCCACCTGGGTTTGATAAGTAATCATCGAAATCCTTGAGTGAGCGTTCATCCAGCGTTAATTTTTATCGAGTCTCCAAACAGTTGTAATGCGGGTACATTACTGTAAGACCCAGATTCGTGGCTTGAATGAGTAACATTGAAAAACCTGCCTATCCTCAAACTTACGAGGAATTGCTGGCGCTCGCGACACGGCAGGAGTCTGTCATCAAGACGCTTAAAAGTACTCTTACTTTTCAGCAGAACAAGACTCGTGAAATCTTATACAGCATTCCGCTGGGCCTTCTGGTCGTCAATGACCAGCAGCGCATCGAGGCGCTCAATAAGCTGGTGGAGGAATTCTTTGGATATCAATCCGAGGAGCTGGTCAGTCAAAAAATTTCGGTGCTTTTCCCGGATGTGACCCGTCTGGAGGTTAATCCAAAACCCGTGCAGGTGCTTGGAAAACGGAAAAATGGTGAAACATTTCCCGCGGAAATTTTCGTCAATGAGTACGATTCGCAACTAAACTTCGTGCATGTGCAAGATATTACGGAACGCGCTCGCCTGGAGAAATTGCGGCAAGATTTCGTGGCAATGGTAAGTCATGACTTGCGCACTCCGCTGACGTCGTTGCGCGGATTTCTAACTATGGTAGACGAGGGGGCATATGGCGAGATCTCGAGCCAGGGGCATCGAGCGGTCGAGCGCGCTCAATCAAGCGCCGACCTCCTTATTTCGCTGGTCGTCGATTTGCTTGATGCCGAAAAGATCGAAAACGGCGATTTCGAGCCGGAGTATCAGGAAACTACATCGGGAACGGTTGTGGATCGGGCGATGTACGCGATTCAGGGAGCGGCTAAGGCTGCGGATGTAACGGTGGAGAAGGACGTCACCAACGATGTCTTCTGGGCCGACGAGGATCGTATCGTGCAGGTGATTGTCAATCTGGCTGGAAACGCGCTCAAGTTTTCCCCCGCTGGTTCTGTAGTGACAATCTCTGCGGGTCTTGAAGGCGCGGGAGTTGTGTTTCGTGTGCGCGACCGCGGACCGGGCATTCCGAAACACTTGCAATCAGCTATTTTCGAACGGTACCGGCAACTGAATCAACCAAAGGAAACCAAGAAACGCGGTTTCGGGCTCGGGCTTGCAATCTGCAAAGCTCTCGTTGAAAAACACAACGGGCGTTTGTGGGTGCAGAGCGAGGAGGGCAAAGGCAGTACCTTTTGCTTCTCCATCCCGCTGCTCGACGAGAAATATCGTACCTGATGGCGGATGCTTCCGAAGAGCGATGCTTTCGATGTGGTGGCACCACTGGTGCCTCTTCGTCCGGCAGTATCACCCAGTGGATTGCCGTTTGTAGCTGCGTGAACTCGCCCTCTGTGTCAGAAAACGAGAGCGTCGCCAGTTTCAAGATATGCGCCAGCTGCGGTAAGCGAGTCAACGAGGGGCGTGTGGGATCGCTGACCCAGTGGGTGTTCAGGCAAGATCTGTGTGCGTGCGCCCGGCCGCAGCCGGTTGATAGAAAAACTGAAAGTTTCAACACTCCGAATGCTCCCGGGGTGAAACCCTTCCGTCAAGGCGCTGCCAAAGCCGGCTTTGAGGCTCGTTCGATTCGACCCGACCAACCGGCGTTGGAAGTCGACAGTGCAAGGTTTCCCCTCGACCGTTACACTCCGTTGATGGAAGTAGGCAAAGGCGGCTCTGGGACTATCTATTATTGCCGTGACAGAGTGCTTGATAAAGTGGTGGCGGTAAAAACGCTGCATCAATTAAGCGCCGAGGAACTTTTGGCCTTTCAAAATGAGGCTCGCGCACACAGCAAGCTTACACACCCGGCGATCGTGAGAGTGAGAGACTTCGGTGCCACCGCAGGCGGTGTGCCCTATATGTCAATGGATTATGTGAATGGTGTTAGTCTTTTGCAGCTGATCGCGGAGCACGGCACGCTGGCTACAGCTGATGCAGTCGAACTGTTTCATCAAGTCTGTATGGGGCTGGCGCATGCGCACGCCGTGGGAATTTTTCATCGGGACATCAAGAGTTCCAACCTGCTCGTCTATCGAAACGACCAGGGTCGCCTGTCTGCCAGCATAATTGACTTCGGTGTTGCTGTCTCGAAGGGTCAGACGGAGAAGGGCGGAACGCTGGTTGGGACCCCGAGATATATGCCGCCTGACGTGCTCCGAGGTGAAATTTACGACGAGCGGTCTGAGATTTACGAGCTTGGTTGCACGATGTTCGAAGCCCTGACAGGAGACACGCCTTTCATTGGTGAGGAGTCCGTCGAGCTTGTTCGCAGGCACGCGGATGAACCACCGCCTACGCTCTCATCGCGAAACGCTGATGGTGAGTTTAGTGACGAGTTGGAAGAGATAGTCAAACGCTGTTTGCAAAAGGAAAAATCCGAGCGTTATCAATCGATGGAAGAACTCGGCGCGGCGCTTGCTGCTTTGCGCCGTGAGGATCCGGAGTTCGATGATAGCGCGAAACCGGTGACGAGCGCAGCGAGAAAAGGAGGTTACGCTTTAGCAACGGTCCTTCTGGTATCAGCTGTGGTATTAGTGGTAAAGCTCGGATTTGCGGTTTTTGAAGGAACGGAGAAACTGACGGAGGAGAAGGCCGTCGATGTGAAGGACCATCAGCTGTTCGGTGATGTAATGGTCGATGCCGCGACCGAATCGATCAAGCCACGATTCGAGTCTCGTGATCGGAACGGGAAAATGTGGACCTACTCGAAAGGAGCTGTCACAAACGATAGCTTGGTGGTATTGTCCAAGCGAAAAGATATCGAGCGGCTGTCGCTCATGGGTGACAGCGTGGACGGACGAGGTCTGGTGTTCTTGCTTGAGTTGCCGCTTGTTGAGCTGGATCTCGAGGCCACCCAGGTGTCGGATATGGATATGTCGCTGCTAACGCGTTTTAAAAAACTGGAGGTCTTGCGGCTGGCAAATTCTGAAGTTTCGGGCAAGAAATTGTCTGAGTTGAACCGTCTCAACCGTTTGCAAAGCCTGGGCATTGGCGGCCCTTTGATCGACGATGATGCGATGGCGGAAGTAGCGAAACTGAATTCAGTCGCTGAAGTTTATTTACGCAATGCTAAAAGAGTCACCGCAGGCGGTATCGCAAAGTTGTCCGCCATGCCTGGTCTGGAGCGTGTGGTGATTAAGGAAGTGCCAATCGAGGACGAGATGCTGACGGCGCTTAAGGGGGTGAAGAAACTCACGGAGCTTGCCCTTTTCGAGTCGCGACTTGATTCACAGATATTGGCGCCTCTTCAAGGGCTGAGGCTGCAGCGCTTGTATTTCCATAATGACCGAATCTCTGATGATGCGTTCGAACTCATGAGCGGGTTTAAGAAATTGAAATCCATCGAGTTCGAGGATTGTTTCGGCTTCTCCGATGCTGCCTTGACGCGGCTTCGGAAGGGTCTTCCAAAATGTCACATCGATGTGGTGGTGAAGAAAAAGGTGCGCCCCACTATTTAGTTGAGAGCAATTCTCTATCCGCACCGCGAGTTGTCTTCGGTCGATCTCGATCTAATTGAAGAAACCGTAGAGTGCCGGTGGAAGTTTCGACATGCCGAAACCTAAGAGAGTTCCTCCGGCCAAACCGCTCGCTAATCCCACGCTCGAGTTGAGAGCGGTGTTGCCCAGGTCAAACGGCCGCTGATAATAGGACGAATTTATCGTTTCGTGAATCCAGGGACTCGCGGCGCTGTAGGTGCTGTATGGTACGCCGAACCTTGCGAATGCGCTCAGGTACTTGATTCCAAGACCTTGTCCTTCCGTGGCGATTGCTGTACTCAAAGAGCCTGATGCTGTTTTCAAACTTAAACCGTAAACATTGGCCAGTCGAACGGAAGCCGCCGTACCAGCCAGTTCCGAGCCCAGAGCCAGCGCTCCCAAAGCCGCGCCTGTTCCAAAATCGTAAACCGGATCGGAGTACTGATAGTCGGTAAGCTTTAGTGTTGTTTTGACCGCGCCAGTGGAAACCGCGCTGAGTCCGGCTAATTCTAGAGCGGAACGTGCGGTGGCTCCAGGAATTTTCTTTGCCAGCATTAGACCGCCCACCATTGCGATACCATTGGCGGTGCTATCTATCCAATTGTGCTGAGAAGCTTTGTAGTTCGCCAGATCTGTGACCGAGCGCAGGGCATGCGACTCCTGGGGCTCATAACGGGCACCGGTGAGCTCGAAGTATGTTTTTTGAAACTGTGCAACGTCCCCAAGCTCTGCTGACTGCCTGAGCACCGTTAGACGCGCGTTTTCAGTCTCCGCCTTCGATGCGAGACTACCTCTGGTTTCTTCCGGTTGGACGAATGATTTTATGTAGTCGACGGTGTTGCCGATCCAGCCTTGAGAGTCTAACTCCGATTTGATGTTTTGTTTGACAATGTCTTGCTGTCGCTGCAGATCAGTGACTGTCTCCATGAGAACGTCGTGTGTCGTTTTGCTGCTGTCAGTGGAGACCGTTCCGTCGTCTGTTTTCGCGACCGCGGATGCACTGGTTTCTGTCGGTTTGAAACCGGGCGCGCCGACCGCGAGCAGTCCGGCACCATGGAAACTGTGCGCGCCACCTGCGAGCAGACCGCCACCATCAAGGATGGCAGCGGGTGAGACAACTTGCGGCAGCTGTCCATCAGCCTTCGAAATAATTTCGCTGGATTTTGAACCCATTTGGTTCTCGACTTAATTGATGATCTTGATCATTAGGGTTAAACGTGACTGCATCGTTACCGATATGGCTGCAAGCTTCGTACTCTTCCCAGGAGCGGGTTTTTGAAAGACCGGAAATTGGCATTGATTTTGCGCATGCCGGAAGAACGTTTTTTCAAACTGTTCCAGCAACGTGACGCTGTCGGCGTGGTCAGATACTCTGTATAATCAATTCGGTTGGAAGCTTGGGCGCGGAAGATGGCAAAAATTTTGCTGATAGAAGACGATCTGACGATTGGCGAGTCGCTGAAGCTGCAGTTGCAGAAGCGCGGAAACGAAGTCGAGTGGGTTGAGGACGGCGTTGAAGGTTTAAGCCGCTTGCGTTTTTACCATTATGACCTTGCGTTGGTTGATTGGGTGTTGCCGGGCCTGGCAGGGCCCGAGATCGTGAAGCAATACAGGAGTCATGGTGGCTTATCGCCGGTGATGATGCTGACTTCGATGAATGAGGTCAATCAGAAAATCGAGGGGCTTGATTCCGGTGCGGATGATTACGTCACGAAGCCATTCAATGTCGACGAAGTCTGTGCGCGTATTCAAGCGCTGCTTCGGCGTCCGGTGAATCTCATGCCGGCAACGATTCGGGTCGGCAGTATTGAAATAGATGTAGGTCGGAAACTTGTTACGCGCGACGGTGTACCGATTAAACTCTTGCCTAAAGAATTTGCGTTGCTCGAGTTCCTTTTGCGGCATGCCGATCAGTTCTTTGAAGTGAACGCGCTGCTGGACCGGGTTTGGGGTTCTGAATCGGACGCGACGGATGCTGCTGTTTGGCAGGCCGTAAAACGATTGAGAAATAAACTTGATGATTCTACTGGTGAATCTATCATTGTCAATGTAAAAGGCATGGGTTACAAGATCGACAAAAGCCGCATCCAGAGCGGTTAAAAAGGGCGTTTCGGAAACATTGCCTTTAGGTCAGCCAAATGTCAGGAAGCGATCGCATACTGTTGCTGTTCGATGAATTGCGAGTTGCCGATGCGTTTGAAGAACGTTTGCTTAAGCCAGTTCCGCGCGTCATTTACTAATTGCAACTGCTGAATGTTTCTACCGCTCCACTCATTTTTGTCCAACGCTGTTGGACAGGAGGATACTATCATGTCTAATTTTCACGCTTTTGAGAATCAAACCGGTAAAACCGATACGGTTTCGTCCGCTGAGAATCCGCAGTTGAATCTACTTTCCGCTATTGGCGATGGAGAGTGGATGACTGGTGCGCGTGAGTGGATCTCGGAGGAGTTTCGTAAGTTGGCTAAGCCAGAGGCTTTGCGTGACGACCAGGCAAACAGCAAGGATCTCAAGTCGCTTTTAGAAGGGAATAAACTTCTGCCTCACGTTGAATTCGAGAACATGAAGGGGCTTCTGGAAGGCGACGTGGGCGGTTTTCTT
The DNA here is from genome assembly GCA_965228855.1 of Candidatus Obscuribacterales bacterium. Taxonomy (GTDB): domain Bacteria; phylum Cyanobacteriota; class Vampirovibrionia; order Obscuribacterales; family Obscuribacteraceae; genus JADYXR01. Next base: position 1,028,887 of record CBDDIJ010000002.1, read on the forward strand.
GCAGGGAAACAAAACGCAAAACGTGCCGCCGACATTATCTCTGATGATAGCGATCTTGGAAGTGATACGCAGAAAAAAGAAGTAGCGAAAATGTTCGAAGAAGCCTACAGAAAAGGGCCGGAGGCCGTTGCGAAGCTGGTGAAGGATATCAATGCTGAACTAGAGAAGCGTGGCTCCGATGTTCGAGTGGGCGTTGAACAGGATTTTAATCCCAAACCGACGTGGGGCGAGAAAAAATACGGCAATGTAGTGGTTCGCAAGGATGGAGTTGTGGAGGATAGCGTCGCTGTCTATGAAAACAACCCGATGAAGCGCAATCTGCTTTAGGTTCCGGTTTGCACCAGCAGCGGTAAGGATTATGGGGACTGCATTTTGCGGTCTCCATTCCTTCACATCGTTAGAGTGGTGTGGTAGCGTATTGGAACTTACTACAGCGCCAGGTTTCGGGCTGCGAACTAAAGATGCGTCTAAAGTCCTTAAATCCGATTCGCAATCTCAAGGCTTTCTATAAAGCTGCGACCATCGGCGTCGTACTGGTCGCATTTGTAACATTGTCCGGGTTTCAAATCCTTTCTATGCAGCGGGAGGTGGATGAAGCTTATCGAAAAGATCGTGACATCACAGATGGTGTCGTGCTTATTCACCGGGCAATGAAAGCCGCTTATGATGCGCTTCGCGAAATTGTTTATTATGAAACAGATCCTGCCAGTGCGGGCAAGAATTATGAGCAACGGTTTCAAAAAAGAATTGTGGAGCTTAGCGAACTTGAGGGTCAATTGGCACGCCAGAGAGCCACGAAGCAAACAAATTTGAAGACGTTCATCGACGATTTGAAAAAAGAGTTGGGAAAAGTAAATGAGCTAGCCAATGTTCCATACGAGTCGTTTACAAAGATAATGGCTGTTCAACGAGCTTCCTATTTAGGGCATGAGCTGACGCGTATTACTGAAAAGATGCTTGCGGAGCAGGAGCGCATGAGTGTTAAAACGCGGAAGGAACTCGATGAAAAGCGCGATAAATTGCGGAATACAGTTATCTTTGAATTTGCCTCCGGTGTCAGTCTGGTGGTATTGCTGGTGGTGATATTCAGTTTTGATCAATTGATTCAACTCAACATAATGATGGCGAACTCCAATCGGTTTGCGCGAGGTGAGGAGCTGCTTCCGCAGGTTCCCGGCTCCGATGAGTTTGCGCAGTTGGATGAAACGTTTCACTCAATGGTTGCGTCGATCAATGCGCTCACGGAGCGCGAGAAAGCAGTGTTTCGCAACACGACCGATCTGATTTTTGTTCTGGATGGTACCTTCCGCGTGACGTTTATCAACGACGCAAGCCGCTCTATGCTGGGGATTGCGCCCGAGGACTTGTTGCAGGTTTCGGTCGTCGAATGGAGTGGCACTATCGTTAAATCGCTTGAGAAGTGCGTCGAGCTGGAGAATTTTACGTTTGAAGAATTGTTGAAAGGCGCCGATGGGCAGGTTGCCGAAGTGGAGATTTCCGCGCACTGGTCTGAGCGGGATCGGTCGTTTTACTGCGTAGGGCATGATATCGGGTCGCGCAAAGAGCTCGAGCGCATGAAACAGGGTTTTCTGGCGATGGTGACTCATGATTTGCGCAGTCCGATTGCTGCCAATCAGTTGGCGCTGGAAATGTTGCTGGAAGAGCCAAAGATGGGCTCGTTGTCTGAGGATGGCGAACGATTGATTCATCGAATTTTGTCGAGCGACAAGAAGTTGACGGCGCTGATTAATGACTTGCTCGATATTGAGAAATTGAACGCCGGGCAATTGAGTCTCGATATGGAGCTGGTTTCCTTCAACGACCTGATTGAAGAGTCGATTGGTTTGCTGGAGCCGCTCATCAAAGCTCAGAAGATTGAGTTGAAACGCGATGATGTGGATACGCTCATCTACTGCGACTCGGCACGGATCGTTCAGGTTGTTTCTAACATTTTTTCAAACGCGCTGAAGGTTTCAAAACCAGGTGATACCATCGAGCTGCGTTTCAGTGAAACCCCCGAGGAGTCTATAGTTTCAGTAAAGGATAATGGTCCGGGAATTCCTATCGAGTTTCTTCCCATGCTGTTCGAGCAGTATACGCAAACTGGTGAGAAGTCGCTTATGAAGAAGGGAAGCGGCTTGGGGCTAGCGATAAGCAAAAAGCTTGTCGATTTGCACGACGGCGAAATCGTGGTGTCCACCGAAGTCGGCAAGGGAACCTGTTTCGAAATCCGCCTCCCCAAGCGACTTTCGCCCTCCAAGAACTACCACTAAAGAAGGTAGTAAAAAGATTTGGGGCGAGATGGAGTCGGCGAGGCATTCTTGGGCGATTGCGTTCGTTGGCTGAGTCTGTCTTGTCTATGGGAGAGCGCCGATTTTTTGCAATTGCGTCATAGCCAGATAGCCAAAGGTCTGGGCGCTAGGTAACCTGAATTCAGGTATTGTCCTCTCCATGAGGGTTTTGACCCCAGAAATAGCACTAGAGAAGATAGTAGGCAAATTTGGGGCGAGATGGCGTTGGCGAGGCATTCTTGGGCGATTGTGTTCGTTGGCTGAGTCTGTCTTGTCTACTGGAGAGCGCCGATTTTTTGCAATTGCGTCATAGCCAGATAGCCAAAGGTCTGGGCTCTAGGTGGGGTGAATTCAGGTATTGTCCTTTCCATACGGGTTTTGACTCCAGAAATAGCACTAGAGAAGATAGTAGGCAAATTTGGGGCGAGATGGCGTTGGCGAGCCATTCTTGGGCGATTGCGTTCGTTGGCGAGTCTGTGTTGTCTACGGGAGAGCGCCGAATTTTTGCAATTGCGTCATAGCCAGATAGCCAAAGGTCTGTACGTTTGGTAGGGTGAATTCAGGTATTGTCCTCTCCATGAGGGTTTTGGGACGCTCGTCGAAGCTAGATCATATAGTAGCGAGGTTTTGAAAAGGGAGGAGGCGCAAACCCGGGTGGGGTCTGCGTCTCCTCTTGTTGCGCGCTCTTACTTGGCGCGTTTCCACTTGGACAGCACGGATTCCGCCTGTTTCCAGAGTGCGGCGCGTTCATCGTCCGACAGAGGTTGGTCGGAGTAGATCGCGGGCTCGTTGCCTGCCAGGAAGCGGGTCACGAGTATGTCGTAGAGCTTGTCGTTCTTCAGCTGCCCGGCCGGAATGGGGCCGATGCTGAATCGTGCGCGCACGATTCCGTCGAGCTCGAGGTGTTCCGCTTTCGAGCAGTTGCCATTCCGGATGAGACCGGTGATTGCGACTGCGCGCTCGTAGTCACGATCGACGACCGGACCTTTGACGCGGGTCTTGAGCCAGTGACGGAATGCCACCACTGTCAGTGCCAGGAAGATGATGCTCGAGAGCGCGAGCGGGATGGCGTGACGAAGGGTGTACCAGAGAACCGGCACGCGCGGGTCCGCGCCTTCCATCAGCTCCTTGCGACCATCCCAGGTGTTGGAGGTGTAGAGCGAGAGCGGTTTGATCGTCAGATCTTGCCGCTTGTTGTCGACTCGATAGCTGACCGAGCCCTCCATCACCTGTTCAGGCTTGACGCGGAAGCTCTGCATGGCGAGAGCGAAGCGATAAACAGTCGAACCATCCTTCAGGTCCTTCTGCGAAACCGCCGGCTTGTCTGCCAGTTCGAAATCACCGCCGATGGACAGAGTCTTTGGGTCGACCACCGTTCCAGGAGCACTGCGCACGAACAGCTCGACCTCGATCAAGTCGCCGAGGTGGTGAGCATAGTCGCGCTCGACCCTGACGACGACCTGCGGTTCGTTCGATGCTGCCGCGGGAAAGTCCGGCCAGCTCGGTCTGGTGAAGAACCAGAACGCGACGCCGACCGCGACGACGATTGCGAAAACCGCCGCCAGGGAAATCAGACGTTTCTTCATGTCTTGTTCCTCCGTCCGAAGCTGCCGAGCTGCCACTGGTTGGTGACGGCGATGGACAGCGCAAGAGAGATGAACGCTGCGATCAGCGCCCATGGGAAGAGTTCGACGGTGCCGCCCACGGTGGCAGTCGACTTTTTGCCGACGTACTTGAGCAGGTCGACGTCGGTGTCGTTCTGGAGGTGAATGAACTCACCGCCCGAGATGTTCGCCAGGTTCTGGAGCAGGGCGGCGTTCATGCCTGACTTCTCGATCTGCCCGTCGGTTTCGAGCCAGCGCTTGCCGTTGTCCTTGAGGGCGATGGCAGTGGCGTCGTCGGCGGCGAGCTTGCTGACCGGGATCTTCGAGGGCATGACGTTGCCCATCGCGACCACGATTACCTTCACTCCGCGCTCCTTGGCTTTCTGGGCGAAGTCGACGAGCTTTTCTTGCTTGTCGTCATTGCCTCCGTCGGAGAACAGGATGAGAACCCGTTCGTGCGTTGCCGGTGAGTCGGCATCGAACATGGCGAGCGCCAGCTCGAGTGCTTTGCCCATACCCGAACCTTCGCCCGGGGCGCTGGAAATCGTCAGACCGCGGTCGACGACCCACCTGAGGGCGGAGGCGTCCTTGGTCAGGAAGGCTTGCGGAAAGGCTTCGCCTGCGTAGCTCACCAGTCCGAGATAGTTTCCGTCGAGCTGCGCGATGAGCTTGTCGAGGAGGATGTGGCGGACCATCTCCAGACGCGTTCCCGCGTCCTTGTCCTCTTTTTCCTCCTTGCGCGCGATCGGGCGCCCGAAGTTGTCGAACTCACGGGTAGGCTCGATCAGGCGCTTCGCCACTGCCGACGGTGGCACCTTGCCGTCGTAATCGAGCGCCGCCATGCTGCGACTCACGTCGGCGACCGTGATCACGTCGACGGTGCCTTCTGCGATGGTCTTGGTCCCGTTGGGGATGACCGGACGGGCCAGCGCAACGAAGAGCAGACCCGTGGCGAGGGCGGCGAAAGCGGCGCGCGCCAGGTAGCGAGCAGACGAGAGCGGTTTCGACGTCTGGGAAATCAAATCCCGGTCGCCGAACTGTGCCTGCATCGCTTTGCGCCGCCGCCAGTTTGCGAACACCAGAACACCCGCCAGAATGGCGGCGACCGGTGCTTGAAACAGCAATTCTTGGTTCAGGAAAAACATATGGCGCTCCTAAATCTTGTGCTGGATTTTGCCCTTATCGGGCTGTCCACCACCTTTGCCGCCCTGCGCCTGGATCATCTCCAGGTTGTACTTGGCGGGAAGGTGATCGGGGTTCATCCGCAGCGTGTCTTCGTAGTTCTGGATAGCCTTGTCGAATTTCTCCTGCTTGTGGTAGATCTTGCCGAGCAGGAAGTAGGTGCGTTCGAGCTTCCAGCGGTCGAGACGGTTGTATCGGCCGCTTTTGTCGATCAGCTTCTCGAGCTGGAGTTCCAGCACCCGAGCGGCTTCGTCGAGCTTGCCCTCGTCGTACGCTTTGGCGGCGCCGTTGAGGAGGATTTCGGTTTGGTCGGCGACCAGGCTGGTGCGCGCCTCTCGGAAGTTGTCCTGCGAGAGGGGGAGCGCGTAGGTGAAGAACCCGTAGAAGCCGTAACCGAATGCTAAAGCGATTGCCAGGGATAGAACGAGCCTCCCCAGCGGTTTTGCTTTGTTGAGCATGTTGTTACCTCGTGAGTACAAACACCTCCGAGAGCAGGAACAGCCCGAGGAAACCCAGGGCAGCCCACGCGAAGATGAAGAACACATCGTTGCGTGTTTCCTGTTCGGAGATAGTTACGGCAGACTTTTCCAGCCTGTCGATTGTGGCGAAACAGTCGTTGAGCGCCTCGGTGTTCTCCACGCGGAAGACGCTGCCGCCGACGCGGTTGGCGAGTTTGACGATGCCGACTTCCTTCTGCGCAAGCGTCTCGCCGATGCCGACCAGGTACAACTTGATGTTGTTCTCCTGGAGGACCTGGATGAGGCGGCGCTCCGTCTGCGAATCGATGTCATCTTCGCCGTCGGTGACCAGAATCAGAACGCGCGACTTCGCTTGACCGGACTCCTTGAAGTGCTCGGCGGCCAGGTCGATTGGACCGGGCGGCACTTTGCCGAAGTTGGTGCCGGTGCCGAGGTTGTTCTGGATGAACTGCGCCTTGCGGTACAGCATCCGGAGGTCGTCGGTGATCGGCCAGCCGTAGCGCGGGTTGACGTCGAACAGGATGAGTCCGATGCGGTCGCCGGTCTGCTTCTTCCAGCGGTTCTCGATGAAGTTGAGGAGCGCGACTTGCGTTGCATGGATGCGCTGCAGGCGGCCGTCGGTCGGCGGCTTGAACTGCAAACCCTTCCATTCGCGGCGCCGGTCATTGAAGTCCGACTTGAACGCGAGTTCGGGCGGCGTCTCTTGCGGTGCCAGCTTGCCCTTCCAGGGGAAGCTCATCGAGTACGAGATGTCGACCGCGAGGATGATGTCGCGGCCGGGGATGGTCTTGTGGACCGGATCGCCGGGAACTTGCGGGCGAGCCAGTGCCACCACGAGCAGTGTCAGGGCGATGGCCGCGAACGCAGTCGGCGTCCGTGCCAGCATGCGCAGAAACCGCGAGTTCGTCGCGGTCAGCAAACGATGGTCCGAGTATCCGAGATACCCTCGCTTCTTCAGGACGAAGAGGAAGGGCACAAGCAGGATAGCCGCGAACCAGAGAGGTTGCGCGAATGTCATTGTTTCCTTCCCTTCTCGACTCTGTTGAGAAGACCGACCTCGTCCAGGAACACGTCCTGGTCGATGGTTTCTGGCGTGCCGCCGGTCTGCTCCGAGACGATGGTTGTGCCCGCGGCGTCGTAAGTCGTGGTTTTCACGACCTTGTCGCCCACATCGAGCTGTTTCACGGTTGCGAGGGTGCCGTCCGCGCGGAACTGTTGAACTGCGCTGACGATGCCGCGGTCGTCATCGATGAGATAGATGCGAGTGATCCGACCGGTGTCGAGCGAGTACTCTTCCACCTTCACCATGCCCCAGCCCTTGTAGTACTGGCGCAGGCGGAGCTTGCCGGAATCGGGTTCGTAGACTTCACGCACCTTTGCCTGCAAGTTGCCGGTGAGCTTGAACAGGAGCTTGCCGGAAGGCGTGAAGCCCTCGCTCTCCTGTTCGCCGTCGAGGCGGGTGGTCTTGGAACGATACTTGAGCGAGCCGTCGTCCCAGAGCATCTCTTCCCAGCTGTCGCCGTTCGCCTTGAATATGCTGCGGCTGGTGACCTTACCGTTGCTGTACATGCTTGTGACCGCGTCGGCATTGTCGAGGATCTTGCGCTCCATCTGGAGATTACCCTCGCGGTCGTACTGGCGCACTTCCGCCGGCACCAGTCCATCTTCGGTGTTGATGGTTTCGGTGCTGATTTTGCCGTTGTTCGGCCAGAAGGTCCGCTCCGCCCGGAACGTGAGTTCATCACCGTTCCAGAGCTTGTGAAGCACGAGGATTTTGCCGTCATAGGTGAACTGCTTCTCCTCGACGGTTCCGTCTTCGATGCTGCGCTGCTTCGAATGAATCAGCGCACCGCGCTCGTTCCACTCGTTGAGGGAGATGACGGTGGTGCCGTCGTCGCCGAATTCGACTCGCGAGGCGAGCTTGCCGTTGGGGTAGCGCACCTCTTTGGACGCTACTGTGCCGTCCCACCAGCGCGTTTCCACGCCCCGAGGGTCAGCTGTCACACCCTTGTGGATGAGGGTGGCGAAAACAAATGCTAGCATCAGAGCGCCCGTGAAGGCGCACCATTTCAGCGTCATGATATGCCTCCTCATCGGGTGGGAGCCTGAAGTTGTGTGAGTACGCGGGTTGAGGCGGTGTCGCCCTCCTCGGTGCTCACGTTGATGGCAGTGGCGCGGCAGTCTTTCAGCCGCTCCATCACCTGGATCTGGCGTGCCTCCGCGGCGGCCTTGTGGCGCGCAGCGGTTTTCTTCGTGACCCAGAGGTCGCGAACGACGCCGCCGGCATCCTGCACCGTGTAGAGAACGGGCAGCCAGCCGACCTTGGGCAGCTCGCGTTCGAGCTTGTCCTGCACGAACATCGCGATCACCCGGTGTCTGCGCCCAGCGCGCTTGAGCGCCTCCCAGTCGGCTTCGGTCGTGTTGATGAAATCGCTCACGATGAAGACGATGGACGGGCTGCGCGGCAGGAGCGCGAGCCCCTTCGCCAGACCGCTGTGATTGTCCGGGCGGACCGTGTGTTGCGACTTGAGCGTGTGCAGGATGACGGGCAGCATCATCGAGGCGGGTGAGCTGCTCTTGACGCGCCGCTCCACACCCCATTGCGAGTACGTCACCAGTGCGATCGGATCGTGCGTCGTGGCGAGCGAGCGAACGCCGCACGCCGCCAGTTCAGCTGCCAGAACGCGTTTGGTCACGCGGCTGCTTCCGAAGTTCATGGTGGGCGAAACGTCGCAGAGAATCGTGCTCTTCACATGCGATTCTTCTTTGAACAGCGCCACCAGTATCTGCTGACCGCCCGTCAGAGCGGTCGCATTCCAATCGATCGTGCGCGGATCGTCGCCGGGCACGTAGAGTTCGTGACCGTCGAAGTCGTCGCCTTCACCGCGGTGGATAGAACGCCTGTCGCCAGGAAGCCGCTGATGCGACTTCATTCTGCCGACGGGAATCTCCACTGCAGCTACTCGGCGCGCGATCTCGCGAACGATCCCCATTGTTTGAGGGTCGGTTTGCATGAGCACATCTCCGTTTAGCTAATAAGAAAACACCCGAAGGCGCTCTCAGGCAGCCTTGGGAGCGTACTGGTCGGTGTCCTTCGAGAACTTGACGTTCTCGACGATCTTCTCGATCACCGAGTCCGACTTGGTACCGTTGGCGGTGGCTTCGAAGGTGAGGGCGACACGGTGGCGCAGGGTCGGCAGCACGACCTCCTGGATGTCCTCCGGCGTGACGAACGCGCGGCCCTTGATGGCGGCGAGAACGCGAGCCAGACCGCGGATGGAGAGCTGGCCGCGCACGGAGCTGCCGACTTCGATCAGGTTGTTGAACTTGGAGTCCGCCTTCACGATAGCCGCGTGCTCTTCGAGACCCGGACGGGTCGCGCGCACCAGGGCGACGATGTACTGCATGGCGGCGGGCGAGACGTAGACGCCCTTCTTGATGAGCTGGCGCAGCTCGATGACTTCCTCGATCGAAATCACCTGCTTCACCACGTCCTGCGGATCGCGGCTGTCCAGCGCCTCGTTGGAGAGGATGAGTTCTTCGTCCTCGGCCGTCGCATAGGGTACGACCAGTTTCATGGCGAAACGGTCGACGGCGGCTTCCGGAAGCGGATAGACGCCTTCCTGCTCGACCGGGTTCTGCGTCGCCATGACGAAGTACGGATCGGGCAGGACGATCTCCTGGCCGGAGATGTAGATGCGCCGCTCCTGCATCGAGGAGAGCACGGACGAGAGGGTCTTGCCGGGGGCGCGGTTGATCTCGTCGATCAGGACGAAGTTCTTGCCGCTGAGCGGACCTTCTTCGGTGACGAAGGCGGCCATTCCCGGGTTCCAGACCTTGACGCCGACGAGATCCATCGGCTTGACGTCGGCGGTCATCTGAACGCGAACACTCTTCGAGTTCTTGACGGACCGCTGGAACACCTCGACGAACAGCGACTTGGCCGTGCCGGGGAGACCTTCGAGGAGGACGTGCTGATCGGCGAGCATGGAAGCGATCGAAAGCCGCTTGACGCCGGCGTATCCGATGACGACCTTGTCCATTTCGGCGGTCAGGCGAGAAAACGAGTCACAGACATTCTGAGTAATCATTGCTAAGCCTCGGTTTTGGGTGCGTTGCGCTACCCGGTTAACGATGTGGAGGTCTTGCGACCTCGTGCGATGAGAACGAGATTTGAGAACCTCGTGATGCGACGAGGTCTGGTGACCTCGGGACGTGCAAGGTTGTGGGCCTTGTGCGATGAGCGTGTCGAAAACCGACGCGCGGCCGGAGGTGTAGAACCGTTCGGCTGAGCGTGTCGAAACCGCTTGCTGCGCGGAGTTTGGACCTGACGCGGAGCATTCGGGCTGCGAGAATAAAACTCGGCCGTCTGAACAGCCGGAAGCTTCGTTGTCCTTTTGCAATGCTCTCCAGGCTGGTGCTCAGCCCAAATGCGCGCCGTATAGCGTGCTTTAGACCAATCACCATGTTCGAAACCTCTAGCCTTGTTCAAAAGCTTCAGCCGAGCTGCACCGCCATACTTGCGTACTGGTGTCGCGGAGGGCTGGAGGTTGGAACTATTCTTGGTTTCGGAGAACGTACGCGGAAAGGAGAGACGGAAGAGACAAAATGAAAGTAGTTGCAAAGAGGTGAGATCTGCAATGAAGTGGTTAATAAGATTTTGCGAGCGGTTGCGAGCTCTCAAAACTCATAACGCCTTACTGGTCTTGACTACCGGGTTTTTGGCAAACGTGTTGGCTTAAGAGTGGTTGTCAATATGATCTAAAACTTAGGATCTTGTCGGGTAATAAGGCTCGCGCTAGTCCTGCCCATAACTTTTGGATTTATCTGCTGAAACAGGCTAGTGTAAACAGTTTTCACTTCTGGAAACCGATGAGAACCGCATTTTTCGATTTGCGGTTTGATTCGCAAACTCCGCTCTAATTTCAACTCAAAAAGTTTTGTCTGGTGAATCTGGTACTGAACTAACTGCGCGAGTGTTGTCTAACGAGTTGAAACGTATTTGAAGTGCACAGCTGGTGGGGGGTTGTGGTGCTGTAACGGAATTTTGCGGGCTGTGCTTTGCAAAACTTTGTCTCCGTTCTGTCCCTAAACCCATAAGAAACTCTGCTAGTAATATTCATCAGCCAAATCGTTCTCTTGATTTAAATTCTCGGAAACCTACCAAACAGTCAGACTTTAGAAAACCTCCGCCCGAGCTTTCGTGCTCTTGAGGGAATCGGTCTGCACTATTGGTGGTGGCATCGACGCTAGGATTTGATGAGCTGGGGAACGTTCTGCGTTCGCTCGTAGCTCGTCGTTTTCCGCGATGTCTCCGTGATGACGAGTCTGGACGAGTGGTTGACCCCGTAAACCTGTGAAACTAGGAGACACACCATGTCGAAGAATCCGCTCGAAGGCCGTGGTCGCGCCGAAGAGGAGCGTTGGGCTCGTGAGCAGGACGCTCGTGCGATCGAGGAGATGAAGAAGAAGGACGCCGCCAAGAATGGCGGTGCCGAGCCGGACAAGAAGAAGGGCTGCGGCTGCGGCGGCAAGCGCAAGCAGGCCGACGGCAAATGCCCCTGCGGTTCGTGCGGCAGCTGATTTGCTGCTGACTGAGTGAGTGCTCGAGCGCCTGGAGCTGGTTGCGACAAAGTCGTGATTGGTTTCAGGCGCAGAGCTTCGCTCCGAGAAAGTGAAAAGTAGGAATTAGGACAATGTCCGCCAAGAATGTGCATGCCAGCAAGGCGTTTCAGGCGAGCCTGGAGCGCGTCAATGGCGTGCTAGAGAATCCGAGCAAGCGTTTTCGTGCGGCGGGTCCTCGCAGTAAGTTAGCGTTCATCGGCATGCAGCTGGTTGCTTCGCAGCTTGCCTTGTTTGCCGCCGAACTTTCCTTGCTGACTGACGAAGTCGAAATCCAGCTGGTCAACGAGCACAAGGCGACCATTCGCCGTGAGCTGGTTGTGCCCGAAGTTGCATTCGAGGCGTTTGCCACGATGTTGCTGAAGGCAGACGGCGCGCTCAAGACGTCCACGGGCAGCAAAGACAAGAATCTCATCGGCACTTATCGCGTCCCCGTCGTCCTCGATGTCGCCGCGCTCAAGAATGCCGAAGCCTTCATGCAAGAGATGCGCGCGCTTGTCGACGCTCTCTACGGTGAAGGCATCGAGACGTTGGATAAAATCAGCTGACCAAGCGTCGGTTGATTGATGATTCGCGGTGAGGATGCGCGTGCAAACGGCGTCTTCACCGCCTTTTCTTTATTGGGCTTGGGCGAGGTTCAACTATCGAAAGTAGCGGAGCGCTCCGACCTCTGTTGATCGGGGTGTGATTGGAGGACCCAAGCGGGATTCAAGTGTCCAAGCGGGTCGCTGCAAATTAGATTGCGGGATTAGCGGCAAAAGCTGCAAACCAATTTGCAAGCGCCTGATTTAGAACCCAAACTAGCCCGATTCAAGTATCCAAGCCGGTCGCTGCAAATTTGATTGCAGGATTAGCGGCAAAAGCTGCAAACCAATTTGCAGGCGCTCGATAGCGGAAGAGAAGTGCGATATCGAAAGGCATTAAGTCGACCAGATTTGTCGATAATGGTCGGCTGGCCGAGCTCCCGCTAATTGTCAAGAATTTGAGTTTCGCCATATTATCCAAAGCACCAGAGCCCACGACATGAGCTCTGACGCCGTTCGTTTCATGGGGCTAACGTTCAAGGGCGGGTGGAATGAGCTTTTCCAGCCCTGGAAAGGGTGGTGTTTTGCGGTCGGCGCTGGTAGGTTCGAATCAACTCTATTATTCGTTGCCTAATGAACCCAGGTTTTCTTTAAACGAATATCGCTGCGCTGCACAATTCGGATTAGATTTTTCGCTGAGACGCGAGGAGAAACAACCCGTTTTGCGATACCGAATTTTGGTATTACTGGCGGTGCCGGTCGCGGCAAGAGTTGGATTGCGGGTTCGCTATTGTTTCACGGACAGCGGCATGGTGCCGCTGTGGTAGTTCGGAGATTTGTTATGACTAAGAAGAACAACATCGCTGTTTCCGCCACCATCGCCCGTCTCGGCGTGGTGCTCGAGCCCGATGGCAGCATCGAGGAAGCGGAAGGGATTCTGAATCCCGCTTGCTGTCGCAGTCGCGACGGCGAACTCATCATTTACTCTCGCAGCGTCGAGAAGGGTAACATCTCGCGCGTCGGTCTCATCACCGCCTCCGAGGAAAACGGCAAGCTGTCGGTCAATCGTCGCGGTTACGCGCTTGTGCCGGAAGCTGACTACGAGCTGCGCTCGAAGCCAGGCGGTCAGGGTGTCGAAGATTGTCGCGTCACTTTCGTGCCTGCGCTCGACCTGTATCTCATGGCTTACACCGCCTTTGGAAATGACGGACCGCGCGTCGCGGCTGCCATTTCCAAAGATGGTTTCAACTGGGAGCGGCTCGGCCCGATGCACTTCCCGCGCCTGCGCAATTGCGCGCTCGACGATAAAGACGCGGCGTTCTTCCCGGAACCTGTTCTTTCGCCGTCCGGCGAGCTCTGCATCGCGATGTATCACCGTCCGATGGTGTTCCTGCCTGACGTCAGTGACAGCGTGACTGCGGCTCTGAGCCTGCCGTTCAGCAAGCGTCAGTGCATGCGCATCGCGTATATCCCGTTCGATGCGGTGAAGGGCGACATCAAAAACCTGACCAGGGTCAAGTCGTCGCGTCTGTTGCTGCCGCCGAACCGCAAGTGGGGCTCGCTGAAGAACGGCGCCGGCACTCCGCCTGTGCGGACTTCGCTGGGTTGGCTGTCCGTCATGCACGGCGTCGACGCTGTGCCCAAGGGCGACGGCAAGTGGTCGATGCGTTACAGCGCCGGTCTCGTGATTCACGACATCGAGCGCCCTGACCGCATCATCTACGAATCGCCGGAGCCTCTGTTCTTCCCGGAAACTCCGGAAGAGCTGACCGGTGTCGTCAACAACGTCGTCTTCCCGACCGGCATCGACCCGCTGAGTGACAGCGAATTCGATGTTTATTACGGGATGGCTGACTTCCGTATCGGACGCGTTCGGCTGACCGTGAAGGCTGGCTGAGTAGGCGCGTTAACTAAGAAACACCGGGTAAGGGAGTCGGGCTTGAGGGCTCGATTTGCTTACCCGGTGCTTCTTTCTCTTGTGCGCAAGGCAACGAGTCGATGTAGTAGCGCTAAAGGTTCGAGATTCGCGTTATTTGACTATCGTTGGATTTGAGATCGGCGCGATGATTATGCTAGAAGTTTCCCGCCCAGATTTCTTTGAACGGCTCGGCGTCCTCTTTTGCGGAAGAGGGTTCAGTGTCGGAACCTCATCCCAGTAGCTTCGCGTGATGTTTAGAACTGCTGCAGCCGTGTCCTCAGGAACTACTGCAAGCTTTAGATCGAGAGCTTTGAAGACACTCAAGAATGCGTCCATGTGACAGTTTTTTCCTCTCTCCATAGCTCCAATGGTTTGATGCGGCACTCCGGAAAGCCGTTCTAGGTCGACTTGCGAGAGATTGAGGCGAACGCGCTGCTTCCTAAGCAGCACGCCAAATTGTGTCATGGGAGCATTGACGCTGCTGTTGCCCCAGAGTTCGTTGTTTTGTTTCATACATTCCTCACAGTAATCTAGATCGAATTTTTCACAAGCTTCCTCGATTTCAGCAGGGTCTTCGGTTCGTCGCATGCACTCAGAAGTGTTGAAATGGCTAAAAACGTTCATGCTCCCGAAGTACATGACGCGTTTGTCGATGAGCACGAACTTGTGGTGAAACTTACGTGCATTGAGGTGAAACCTCCATGACCTCAGAATGTCCAGGGACGTTGTGCGGTTTTGTGCGTAGTCGGACTTCAAATCGTCTGGGAGCGCTTCTTCCATTGCGCCAACGGATTGTGTCGTTAGGCACGATGCCACCCCTCTGTCTTTGAGAGAACTGAATAGTCGAGAACCATCGGCGAGCCGCCTCGGATGCAGAAATGGGCTGTGGATAATCAATCGAGATCTAACGCCAGGTAGGTCTGCTTTGAACGCGGACCAGAATTCTGCCGAGTTTAGAAGTTCGGCTGTGCGCATAGAAGCAATACCTCGGTTATGGATAATAGACGCCAGAAACGAGGACTGCGCCTCATTGCTCGGAAGTATGAGGTAGGGTACGAAAAATTTTGCGGTCGCGGAATCAAGAAGTATTGCCGGAGATGATGATGGGACGCGAGGTTAGAGGCTCGCGCAGTCGTTTTTTTGATGGGCTTGCAGGAATCTACCGAAAATGCCCATTAATAAATTTGGGCGGTACAGTGGTTTTCGATACTTAGAAACAAGGATAAGTGTGTGTCCCTGCAAATTGGTTTGCAGCTTTTGCCGCTAAACCTGCAATCAAAATTGCAGCAAGCCGCCGGGTCACTCGAATCAGGCTGATTTGAGGCGCAAATGAAGAACCTGCAAATTGGTTTGCAGCTTTTGCCGCTAAACCTGCAATCAAAATTGCAGCAAGCCGCCGGGTCACTCGAATCAGGCTGATTTGAGGCGCAGATGAAGAACCTGCAAATTGGTTTGCAGCTTTTGCCGCTAAACCTGCAATCAAAATTGCAGCAAGCCGCCGGGTCACTCGAATCAGGCTGATTTGAGGCGCAAATGAAGAACCTGCAAATTGGTTTGCAGCTTTTGCCGCTGAACCTGCAATCAAAATTGCAGCGACCGTTCGGATAGCCTATCGGCGAGTCATTGACGCCGCTTTTGAACCAGGTTAGAAGCAGTGGCATCCTCAAAATAGCGTGCCAGCCGTTGTTTGCGGTAAATGGATGGTACTAAAGAATTTAGTAGGCAGGCCGCGGAAGCGAAAGGGACAAGAACATCAGGCTTGCGCGCCTAAAATCTTGCCCTCCCGCCCGGTCGAGCGCAGGTGTCTGGTTTGAACAGACACCTGGCTTTGAACCGTTGTCGTCGTCGGAGTTTTTCTTTTGTTCGCATCAACGCACTTCTCCCGCTTAGGCCGCCGGAGCGACGGACGCGGGAGCAGGCTGCGTTGCGAACGGCGCGATGGGCTCGATTTCGTCGATCAAGCCCTCGGCGAGAGCCTGCTCGGCGGTGAGCCACCAGTCGACGCCGCCGGCGACGTTGGTGTTGATCTTCTCCAGCGTCAGACCGTTGGCGACGTTGCCCGTGCGGCTGCACAGGATGGCGCTGGTCTGGGCTTGGAGCTGCTCGCAGCGGCGGAGTTCCGCGCGCATCTGGGACAGGGTGCCCTTCATCTCGGAGCTGACTTCGTGAATCAGCAGCCAAGCGTGGGCGCCCATGACGCGCACGTCGCCCGCCTGCAGCAGCCAGCCGGCGCAGGACGCGGAGCGACCGTGGACGACGACGGTCACATGGTGACCGGCAGCGCGCAGCATGTTGATCTGGTCATACATGTACAACGCGTCCAGGATGTTGCCACCCTGACTGTTGAGGACGATCTTGACCTTCCGGTTCGGGTTGTCCCGGCACCAGTTGATGATCATGATCATGAAATCCACCGCCGACGTCTGGTTGATGCCGGTGGCGAACACGAAAACACCCTTCAGAGGGTCAGTTTGGATTGCGTTTTCCATAGCTTTCTACTTTCGTCCGGCAGGTCATGCGGCTGCGACGCGCCTCTTGTTGGGCGCTGCAGCGGCTAAACCCTTGGGATGTTTGGGTTGAAGCTCGGAAAGAAAGTCTCCGAGCCGGTTAAGAAAACAAGTTATGCGCGCGCTGCGTTGAAGACAGCTACTGCGCCGTCCAGCCGCCATCGACTGTTATCGAGGAGCCGGTGATGTTCGAAGCGGCTTTGCTGGCGAGGAAGACGACTGTGTCTCCCAATTCGTCGACTTCGACGAACCGCTTGCTGGGCTGCTTCGCCGACAACAACTCTTCGGCGGCAATCTCTTGCGAGACGCCTTTCCGCTGAGCCAGGTCGGTTATCTGCTTCTCCACGAGCGGGGTTCGCACCCAGCCGGGGCAGACTGCGTTGACCGTAATTCCGGTCTCCGCATTTTCGAGCGCTGCGACTTTCGTGAGCCCGATGAGCCCATGCTTGGCAGCGACGTACGCGGCTTTCTGGGCTGACGCCACGAGACCGTGTACGGATGCGATGTTGACGATGCGCCCGAAGCCGTTGCGTTTCATATGCGGCAGTGCTGCGCGCATGGTGTGAAACGCAGAGCTCAGATTTATCGCCAGAACGGCGTCCCACTTTTCGACTGGAAAGTCCTCGACAGAGGCTGTGTGCTGGATACCGGCGTTGTTGACGAGGATGTCGACGCTGCCCAGCTCGTTCACGGCGAATTCGACCAGTTCCGCGATTTCTTGCGGCTTGGTCATGTCGGCACCGTGGTAAACGATTGTGCGTTGCGAGCTTTCGGCGAGTTCGGTCTTTACCCGCTCCACCTCAGCTGTGTCCGCCAAACCGTTCAGCACAATGTGGCAGCCGTTTGCAGCTAGACGTCTTGCGATACCTAAACCGATACCGCTTGTCGAGCCGGTCACGACTGCCACTTTGTTATCGAGAATTTTTGAGTGCTGTTCTTTTGTTGCACTCGCTTCCAGTTGAGACATCCGTTCTCCTCTTCCTCCGCGCCAGTTCAGGCGCTACACAGGCGTCCTTCGGCCTTCGCGTGAGCGATGACTTGCTTCGCGGTATTGTAGCCGTTTTCCACCATCCGCATGCAGGTTGCTTCGGAGATTCCGAAGTTGAGACCAGCCACTTCCGGCAGACCCGTCTCGATGACGAGGTGACGCTTGGTGTCGACGTAACGCGAGTTGCCGGCGACAGGGAAGAAGAGTTCGCGGCAGTGGAAGTACAGGTCGATCGGGTACTTCCACTCCTTGGGCATCGCCGACGCCGGGCGGAACTTGCTGACGAACGCCGGCCGGTCGAAGAACTCGGTCGGGTTGTAGTGGTAGTAGGCGCCATCGACGAGCAGGCGCGGACGCCCGTTGTCCATGAACCACTCCGGCTGGAACACGCCCGGTGGCGAGCCCGAAGCCGTCAGCGCCGTCGCCAGGTCGTAGTCCTCGCCCTCGAACAGCACCGGGTCACGCGTGAAGTAGTCGCACGCGAGAATCTTCAGGCGCTTGTTCGGCTTGAGACCGTACTGGGCGATGAGCTTGGTGATGAACGGCTTGAGCGAGAACGTGCCGCCGACCGACATGGCGATGGGGTCAGCGAGGCGAGTGCCCTCGAGAACAGCCGCAAGGTCATCCCGCATCCCGCGCATGGCGAGGAACACCGGAATCATGTCCTTGGGCTTGTAGCCGTTGGTGAAGAAGGCAGCGGTCATGCTGCCGGCCGAGACGCCGAGAACATCACCGACTTCGATGCCCTCTTCCATGAACGCCTCGATAACGCCGAAGTGGTGGAAGATGTTCCAGCCA
This sequence comes from Candidatus Obscuribacterales bacterium, assembly GCA_965228855.1. Classification (GTDB taxonomy): domain Bacteria; phylum Cyanobacteriota; class Vampirovibrionia; order Obscuribacterales; family Obscuribacteraceae; genus JADYXR01. The sequence goes on from CBDDIJ010000002.1 coordinate 1,046,800, forward strand.
CCGGCACCGAAAACCATCGGGGAGCCGTTATGCAGGCATTGGTCCTGACGGTTGTCGGCAACTTGGAGAGTTTTGGTCATGATGACCTCCTCTAGTTGCAGGTTGATCAATAGTCGCCTGGTGTGAGCCTCGGAGAGTACCCAGCAGTTCAGCGACAGCGTAAAGAACAAACCCCGTGACCGTCCGAATGTCCATCGACAAGGCTATTTGAGCGCATGTTGGTGATTCGGGATGGCTTTTGGCTTTTGATCCAAATTTCTTTATGAGGGATTGCAACATCACCGTACACAAAGCACTTGCAAGAACGAATAGTATTTCCAAGCGCTTCGAGTGTTTGTCTTCCTTGAGTGAAATCATGAAACGTAGAAGGCGTCAACGTTTCAGACTTCTCATAGACCTCTTACTTAAAGCTGTTCTAGAACTCTTTGAACATTGCATAGTTCGCATAGCATCAGAAGCTCATAGATCTTTCAAACGGCAAGAGACTGAACCTGCGGCAATTTGGCCGATCCGTTAGTGACTTGATGAGCTGCGCTAGGATTTTCGGAGCGAGGTGTTTTGGTTCAGTCGTGGCAGGGATGGCATCTCACTCGCCTTTCTGGCTTTTCGAACTGCAACTAACGTGATTGTCCTCGGAAAAACTGCCAGATCTCCTCGCCCGTGTTTATGTCCTGGCAACAGGTGCTCTGACGCTTCCCGGCTAGTAATATGCAGCCCGGCCAGGTGTGTCCGCCGCCCTCGATCGTGTACAGGATGACTTCGCGGCCCCGTGTTCCCCAGACATCTTTCTTGACGCGCATGCCGTCGCGCGGATCGAGGTCTGGAAGATAATTCGAGCTGGGAGACCCCTGGCAGTGGTTGTGTGTGGTCCAAAACCGAATCACGTCAGGAACACTAAACCACCCGCCGTACTGCACTAGGCTCAAAAACGAAGGGTCGATTTCGGAGATGCCCAGCTTCGAGGCGTATTTGCCAAGTTGCTTTGATTTGCCGTCTCCCCAGTTTATAAGCGGGTCTTGCGAGCCGATGAAAAAGACAATGGGGATTGGTTTGTCTCCGCTACTCCGCGTGACGGCGCCCTCCATGCCTGTCGACGCAACGACAGCCACCGCTGCGATCTTTTCAGGACGGCTGGCGGCTAGTAGCTGAACGAAGTATCCGCCGTTGCTCAAGCCAACCGCGTACACTCGATGAGTGTCGATGTTGGTTGTCTGGCCAAGTTTTTGCAAAACAGCGTCGACGTACCCGACGTCGTTGTGCCGCTGGTTTTTCATGCCGTCTTCCCACTCTCCGCCAAGGGCTTGGCAGTAGACCGCGATGAAGTCATTTCGGTTGGCTGTTCCGCTTAGGCCAGTTACGCCAATCATTGACTCGCCGGACATGTTCAAACCGGGAAAAACAAGAACTACTGGTGTTGCACGCGATTTGTTGTGGTTGCTGGGAAGGTGTACCCAGAAGGGTCGCGAACCTCCGTCAACCTTTACGAAGTCGCAGTAGTCCTTTGATGATCCAGTCTTCTGGCGTGTGTCTTGAGTGGAACCGGCACTGTTTTGGCGCGATGACGTGGACGTGCTATAAGTGGCGGCTGGAGCCTGTCTCCAATTGGCAGGGGCTTGTCTGGAAGGATATGGCTGAGATGAAGATGCGCTCTGCTGGCGACTATACGCGGGGGGCTGCTGATATGCTTGCGTTCCGCTGCGTCCTCCCATGCCGCCGGAGGTCCTGTAATAGCCCCGCTGCTGCGTAGCTTGCTGTGCCTGGGGGGAATCGGCTCTAACAGCCTGGCGGCTTCCTGGAACGAAGACATACTGCTGCGAGCGAACTGGTGCAATGGTGAATGCGACCGCCATTAGCACCGTGGGTAGTACCAAACTTCTTTTTGCTGGTGTTGTGACTTTCACGATGTTCGGGTGAGCGGAACGGCGCACATGGTTTTGCTACTGTAATGGGCGAAAGATTTGCTAAACGTTCGCAGTGGTGAGTCAACGTCCGCAGTATTACGTCAACGTCCACCCTGGTAACGTTTCATCAGCTCCTTCGCCTGGTCGCTGTTGAGCATGCTGGGGTCAAAGTTTGCTGGAATTTTCTTCTTGATGGAGTCCGGTATTTCACCACCGAACCACTTCTCTTTCACCTTTTCGATCAGATTGTCAGCGTTGCCGCCCTGAAGAGCGTTTTTAAATCCCGATGGAATCTGCATCGAGCTTGGTGGCGGCGAAGACTCGGCGATTGGGGGAGCTGGCTTTTGAATCTTCAGCTGCTGGCTGCGCTTCAATTGCTCTGTGAGACCGGAAACAATCGAGTTAAGCCTGTTCTGGACGTCTTTTTCGCTCGCTCCTGCCTTCACGCTATCTTCAAGAGAGTTGAAAGCCGACATGTATGCCGTGATTCCGAAGCCGTAACCCTTGGCGGTCATGATCGTTTCGTAAAGCTTCTTGCGTTGATCGAGGAGCGGTCCTGGTGCGAGTTCCGGCGTATCGGCTGACGCGGTGGCTGCCGCCTTGGGTGCTTCAGTGTCCGGTGCCGGTGCATCTTCCGTTGCAGTCGGCGTGGGTGGCAGGTCCTGACTAAATGCAGGAAGTTGGTTGGTTATTATCAGCGCGATGGACAAAAAATATGCAGCTGTGCGTGCGGAAGGAAAGTTGGACATCTGAAGCACCTCCGTTTGTACTATTCCCAGGATTCGTGATTTGTAGCCTCATCTTCCATCCTTTAATGTTTTACTATATGGCATCAGAGAGGCGCGACAGGAACGAAGACTGCACCGCCCTGATATAGAGGTGTGCAGCTTCGTTACGAGGAAGGCTCTCGCTTATTGCCCGAGTCCTGTCAATCCTGGAGCGACGGTTTTAGCGAATTCCGTCGCTCTCTCGTTAATGGGTGGATTGTTCCGAGGATTCATTGGCGGATGGACTTCAGGAGGACTGGCAAGCTAGCTACTCGTCGGACCTGCTAGTCATCCGGCGTGCTGCGGGGCGGCGTGCGCGGCTGTTTGTCTTCAAGGCGTTTGCGCAAGAACTTGGCGAGGAGCACGGTGAAGAGCAGTCCGCCGATGAATCCGCCGAGGTGGGCGAAATAGGCGATGCCGTTTCGCGTTCCGCTGTCCAGGTAGATGCTGATCAGCTGGTCCGTCACCCAGTAAAGGACGAACAGGGAGCCGAGCATGCGTGGCATGGTGAGGCGCTGTCCGAGGCAGAACGTCACGACCAGGAACGCCCCCATTACGCCGGAGATAGCACCGGAAGCGCCAACCAGCGGTGTGTAATCGAAAGCGTGAAACAGGTAATGACCGAACGAGCTCGCAAAGCCGCTTACCAGGTAAATGGCGAGAAAGCGCGCTGAGCCTAGCTCGCGTTCGACCAGTATGCCCATGACGAGGAGGAGCGCCATGTTGTTGAAGTAGTGGTCGAAGCCCGCATGCAGGAAGGTAGAGGTCAGCATGGTAAGCAGGTTGTAACCGATGTCCGGCAGGCTGCCCGACATAATCGCCTCGGTCAGGCGACGCGGAATCAGTCCCCATTCGATTGTCATCCAGGGAATCCGAGTGGCGATTTCCTGGAAGATCGAGAGGAAGAGTACGGCGAGGTTCGCAAGGACCAAGCCTGGCAAAACAAACAGGTCAGATCTGCGAGTGTTCACTGCGGATACTCTCTTTGCGAGTTCAGTTATTGTGAGAAAGGCGAGCCGACCGTGTTCCGCTGCTGAGCCGGTTTCGGCTCGTGAGCAAGTTACGGTTTTGACCGGGTTCCGGCTCTTAGCAGGTTCCGGCTACTGACCGGGATTTCGGCGGCTCGCCCCTCACGTGGAAAAGCAGTTACTTCGTGTCGTCCTGGTCGGCCAGGGAAGTCGTGTCGCAGGCAGGACCGGTGATGCCGTCCTTCAAGCGTTCGATCAGAGCTTCCGGCGTGACAGGTTCGAGTTCGTGCACAAAAATGGGCTTGCCGAACGTGATGGTCACGCCATGACGCCAGGTAAGCTTCATCTTCAGGAAGTCGGTCGCAGACTCTGGATCGCGTGTCCCGTAGCAGATTTGAATCGGGACGATACCGACGGTTTCCTTGTGCTCAAGCGCATCGCAGGCGCCAATCGCAATCCAGGCGGCGCCCTTCTTGAACTCGAGATACTGGCCGGTCGGGCTGATCTTGCCCTCGGGGAAGAGCGTTACCGGCGCTCCTTTCACGACCAGGTTGATGGATGCCGGAATCACTGAGCGTCCGCGGGAGCGGTCCACAGGATAGGAGCCGGCAGCTCCCATCAGGATAGCCTTCAAGCCGCCCATGCCGCGCATCTCTTCGACGGCGCTCATGAAGCGGGTTCCAAGAGGCATAAACGGGTATAGAACAATCGCATCCAGCATGGCGCTGTGATTCGGGCAGTAGATGATTCGTCCGGCGGCTTTGAGATTCTCGCGACCGACGATTGTCACTTTGCCGACCTGAATCCAGGTCCACAAGCGCGACAAACCTTTCACGAATCTCTGGAAACCGCGATGTTCGGTCGGAATAAAGCCACTGGTCGTACAATTCGCCGCATATTCGCGGTAGCGCGCCAGCCATGATTTTCGTGGCTTGGCGTTTCGGTTGAAGATACCCATGAGTTAACTCCCGCCCGGGGTGGGGCATGGTTGTGCGCGTGCCTGACGGCAGCGCGAATGACTCGGCTGTTGTTGAGCGCTCGCCGTGTTGATACGGATGCAGGCGCCGGCGTGAATTGGATGCTCGCCGGTGGCGGATTCCGGTTCTACGTCAGCGGTTTGGGGCGCGGCACGAGTCGAAACTGGGTTACGGTTGGGACCATAACGCAGGGCTTTCAAGTAAATTTGCTGAATGAATTAGCTGAGGTGCTTCTGCTTGAGTTTCTATTTGAATAAAAGGCGATAAACACTAGCAAAGGTCGGCCAGGGGTTTAAACGCTTCGTGCGAGGTGAACTATTTATGTTTTCTTTAGTATTCAAGGGTGCTGAAGGTAAAATCGGCGGCGAAAGGCAGTGAATTCGGGCTGTTTACGGCAGGGCGTTCAAGTGAACTGAACGCTTGGAAACCGCGCCCCGTGGGCGGCTTTGGATATTTCACACTTAGCGCAAGGTTGCTGAATCAGCCGCCGTCAGGCTGCCAGTAGGAGTCTCGGGTCTGTTTGTGCCTGACTCCGCTTTGTGTATGGTGGATATATATCTGCACTCGCTTTGCACTCAAGTAAAAAACCGAGCAAAACTCTAACCACGCTGCCTCACAACGGAATAAGATCTAGACGCTACACGGCGACTAGTGACTCACTCCGTGCCAGCGAAAGGGAGATAGCCTATGGGCGTGATTATCAAAATGCTGCAATGGCTGTTTCTGCCCTGGCTGAATCGCAAGTTCAAAGGACTTGCAGCAGCGTATGGACAGGAACAAGCGAAGCCTCACTTCGAGGTCGAAAGAAAGTACCCCGTTTCGCCAGAAGAATTCCACAAGTTGTCCGGACGTCTCAGAGACCTCGGCTTCTCGAAGAAATCGAAGGCGACCATCGTTGACACTTTCTTGCCGGCCGAAAAGGACGGCGACATGGTTCGTCTTCGTGAAGAAACCGTGGACGGGCTCACCGTGACTGTCATCACACTCAAGGAGTGGGTGGACGTCGACGGCGAGCGCGAACGCAAAGAACGCGAAAGCGACCCGATCGACTCTGTCACCAAGGACACCCTCATGTCCCTCGGGCGCCGTCTTGCGACGGAACCGCTCATGTCCTTCAGCAAAGACCGCACCACATTCGTCGGCCGCCGCGACAAGCGAGCAGTCACAGTGGCGCTGGACGTTGCTTCCGGACTTGGTGATTACTCCGGCAATTACCTCGAAGTCGAGTTGATTGTCGAGCGTCAGGAAGACGTCGCCGAAGCCAGAGCCTTCGTCGAAAGTTTCGTCACGGAACTGCTCGACTCACATCGCGAGTGCGCCATCTCCTACATGGAGATGCTCAAGCGCTCTCGGAAGCCGTCGAGCAAGAACTAAACGAAACGAAGTCGGACAGGAGCCAAAAGCTCTTGTTTGGCGAAACCGAAAACAGCTAAGCGCAGTCTGAAGCGAGTTCCGAAAGGAGCTCGTTTTTTGTTGTGCTGAAACTGTTTCACAACACAGGTTTGTTCACGACCTGCAACCAAACTGAGGAAAGTCCTCGTGCGGAGTGGATAGGCGTGGGCAACCGCGCTTGTAACCAGGGTATGTCATTGCGCCGAATTCGACGCCGTAGCGATACGGTGTCGCGTTCTACGCTGACTGTTACCCGTTTTCATTAACCCGGGTGTGTCTGGGGCGAGACGACGATCGCGTGTGCGGTCGAGCTGTTCGCGCCCTAATTGCCCCACAAAGACTTGGACCGGGGCTTTTGCACGGTCCGCCAAAAAGGAAATAGTTATGAATACGAGAACTAACAACGCAGCACCGGAGCGCGAACTTCCGTTCGTCGTCGTCAACCTCGACACAATGACTCCGGCAGAAGAGCAGTACGCCGAACGCTTCGACAGCCGTCTCATCGGACAGCCCGAAGCCCGGCAGATCGCACTCGACGTGCGAGCCAAGTATCGCAACCCGCTTCGCAACAAGGAATACCCGCTGGGCGTTTACTACTGCGTCGGCAAGTCCCGCCGCGGTAAGTCGCTCCTGGCACAGGTCCTGGCGGAGCTGTTCCACGGCAACAAGAAGGCTCTGACTCGCATCACCGCCGAGGATTACCTCGACGACAGTCAGATGTCTGATCTCACCGGTGCGACGCCGAAGTATGTCGGCTACCGCGCTCCGGTCGACGTGAGCAAGATGTCCAGCGAGGAACTCGCGAAGACTGACGGCTACAGCAAGGTGTCGCAGTGGAACCGCACCCGTGTGCGCCTGGGCTCGAAAGAGTTCATCGACGTGGTCGTCATCGAAGAGTTCGAGAAGTCGGGCTACGACTTCTTCAAGTTCTGGATGGAGATCTTCGACAAGGGCGCCAAGACCCTGGGTAACGGCGAGGAATGCGACTTCAGCAACACCGTGTTCATCCTCACCTCCAACATCGGCATGGAACGTGTCGAGCGCGAAGAGAAGGGTGGCATCGGTTTCACCAGCACGCAGAAGACGCTGACCCACAAGGAAATCGTCAACATCGTCTCCCAGGAGATGAAGCGTGCGTACAAGCCCGAGTTCCGCAACCGTCTCGACGGCGTGGTGGTCTTCCGTGAGCTCTCCAACGAAGATGTTGCGAAGATCGTCGATGTCGAAGTCGACAAGATCGAGCAGCGCATCGTTGACCAGATGCCCCGCGGTCAGGACTTCACGCTCGATGTGCAGGCTTCGGCCCGCGAATTCCTGCTCGCCAAAACGGGTGGTGAAGTCGCGGAACTGAAGCGCGTCATCGAAGCGCACGTGATGAACTCGCTGGGTCGTATGCTCGACCCGGACAACGAGGAGCGCATCCTGGGCGGTGATCTCGTGCGCGTCAGCTGGGACGGGAAGTCGGACAAGCTCACCTTCGCCATCGCGCGTGGGCACGGCGACGTCGACGGCAACCTGGAAGGTCTCAAGCTGTACGGTGGCGACACGGCTGGTTCGCTTCGCGGACTGTCGCTCCAGCGCCGTGTGGCAAGAGCCCGCATGCAGGCTCGTCGCGAGGCTGACAAGGAATGGAACCTGGTTCTGACCTTCGCCAGCAAGGACGAGTTCGAAGAGGAGGCTCCCGCTCTGATCCATGACGTGAAGAGCGTCTTCGAGATCCGGGTGAAGGGCTATGCGATCATGGAAGAGGCGCCGTATTCGGTGACTCTGATGGTGGTCGCCTCCGACGACCAGATCAAGCTGGCCAAGGAGCTCTATCCGGAGCTGGAGGCCAAGCCGATCACGCGTGCGCTCGTGCCCGTGAAACAGTAACAACTGCAGCGGAGGTTGCTATTGCAAAACGGACCTATTCGACTTCGCGCCAGTCCGGTGAAAACGCCGATGACGACTGGCGCGAAGTGCGGAGGCGAGCCTTCGACCGCAAACCGAACACGCTGATAGCCCCCGGCTCTCAGCGTGTTCTCCTTTCGAAATACAGCACTATATAAGATAGTATGCATGATTCAGACAGGGCGGGAGTTTCGAGTGTTTTGTCAGAATAGAAAAGACTAGCACTATAGAAGATAGTAGTAATGATCGAGACAGAGTAGTAGTTTTCGAGTGTTTTGTCAGAATGGAATGCTCCGGTGCCTACGCCACGATGCCGGAATTTTCGAATTCCGTCATAGCCACATAGCCAAGACAGGAAATTCCGGTGTCCTGTTTAGTCGCGGAGGGGGCCGGGTACTGACACCACAACGATTCTCGGACTTCTGAAGATATGAAGGCATATAGTAGCGAGATTCCTGTCTACGCCACGATGCCGGAATTTTCGAATTCCGTCATAGCCAGATAGCCAAGACGGGAAATTTCGGCGTTCTGTCTAGTTCGGGAGGGCTCCAGGTGCTGACACCACAACGATTCTCTGACTTTTGGAGATATGAAGGCATATAGTAGCGGGATGGGTGAAGATATGGAGGCATATAGTAGCGAGGTTTTTGGGGACTACGTAGTTTCCCCACTGACTTTTTGATTGGGGTTGTGTATAAACGGTAAAAGCGCCCTGTTAGACCACTTACTACTTACTAAACGCAAGCTGCACTCAGACCTCTGAGCCGAAGGCGTGCTGCAAATCCGTACTCGTGTTTAGCTGCGCGAGTTTAGGAGCTATTATGGACAATTTGAAAGTTGATTTGAGCGCAAGCGATTTCGCGTCCGACGGTAAGCTCGGTTCCGGAGAATCGGGCACTGGGATGTGGACCGAGGCGATGATGCGCGAGCTGCTTGCGGAAGTACCGAGAGGCTCATTCGAAGACCTTCTTCGGGAGGCGAATCAGAAGGAGAGCGAGCGTTCTATCAAGTTGGAAGCGGCGACCGAACGTTTGTATCAGGCGATTCTGAGCCGGCGGACGGAGGAGTTGATTGACTTGCTCTGCGATCTGCCTTCGAAGGATTTGCGCGCGGTGGTTTCCGACGTGGCAAACACCTTCCAGCAAAACGGTCTTCGTTCCGTTGACGTTCGAGTCGATGATTTCGATCGGATTGTGCTGTTCGACCAGGACAAAAACCGCGGATTTGCGGTCGCTGCGAGTGGAAGCTACCAGCGTGTCTCGAGGTTTTACGACTCGTCTTATCGCTATGGTCTGGAAGTTTGGCTTGACGATTCAATGTTTGAAACAGTTGAAGTGGTTTTCGACGCCATTCGTGAGCAGTTGACTGTTCACTGAGGTTTCAACGATTAATCAAGCACAGGAATTCCGTTGACAACTGCGTCTTCATAAATCGAGCCGCCCGTTCTGATAGAGTATTTCTGGTTACCAGGACAGGCGGAAGCGTGATGAATAAACGGCTTAAGAAGTTGCAGGGCTCGCTGGCGAAAGCGAAAGTTAAAGGGCTTTTGCTTCGAGTTAATGAGTCCGGGCAATCGACTCAGCCGAATAATCAAAACGTTCTCTATTTGAGCGGGTTCGGCGGTTCGACTGCCGTTCTCCTTGTCACGGCGGACAAGGCTTTGATCGTCGCCGATGCGCGTTACTGGGCGCGCTGTAAAACCGAAGCGAAAGACTTCGAGCTGGTCAAGGTGGAGCGAGGCAAGAAAGTTTCCGGCGCTATCAATCAGGCTTTGCAGCAAGCTGGACTGACTGCGAAGAGTAAAGTCGGTTTTGAATCGCACCGCTTGCCTCACCAGATTTGGGAAGACTGGCAGAAGGATTTGAGGGCTACGCTTGTTCCGACAACCGGTCTGGTCGAAGCGCTAAGGCAGTATAAAGAGCCGCATGAAATCGAAGAGTTGCGTGCTGCCTGCAAGGCGACGAGCAAGGTTTATCAGGAAGTGGTGGCACTGATGAAGCCCGGCATGACCGAGAACGATGTGGCCTTCGAAATAGATATGCGACTTCGGAAGCATGGTGCGGTCGACAATAGTTTCAGCTCGATCGTGGCTGCCGGACCAAATTCTGCAATTCCGCATCACGCGACTGGAAACAAAAAGCTGAAGGCGGGTGAGCCTGTGGTCATGGATTTTGGTGGTGTCTTCGATGGTGGCTATTGTTCGGATATCACAAGAACGGTCTTTGTTCCAGGAAAGGCTCCTACAGCCAAGATGAAGGAGATTTACAACATCGTTCTTGCGGCTAATCAGGCGGCGCGCAAAGCCCTGCGTCCTGGAATCATGTATCGAGATTACGATAAAGTGGCGCGAGATTACATTGCGGAGCGCGGCTATGGGCAATACTTCACGCATGGTCTCGGTCACAGCTTAGGTCTTGAAGCACACGATCCGTTCGACTATGAAAAAGCTCCTCTTAACGAAGGCGCGGTGTTCACGGATGAGCCCGGCATCTACATCGACGGCGTCGGTGGTGTGCGCATCGAGGACGATCTGGTTGTCACCGCCACTGGTGCCGAGCGATTGACGATGGCTCCATACTGGAAGTTCTAAGCCACCGCGTTTGCGCTTCAAATTTTCAGCGACCCTGTTTACTGATACCGCTTCAGTGAATGAACTGTTTCAACGGTCTGCTTTGCTGTATGTTTTGAAACTAGCTCCAAGCCTCGCGTTTCGCGATGATGTCGTCGGCGACAGTGCGCATCAGTTGTTCAACAGGTCCGACCGTTGTGCCCAAAATCCCCATTGATTTGCGAACCTGGAGCCAGTGGAGGAAACACAGTCGCTCAAGCGCTGCGGCGTAGGGGAGCGCCTTTTGAACGTCTTCCGTTTTTCGCCCTGACTCGAAACAGTATGCTTCCAAAATTTCGTCCACGTGTTTTCTCAGCTCGCCGTTTTTAGGATGGTCCGAGATAAGAGACGCCAGATCCATCGTGGGCACGCCGATTTGAGTGAACCATGACCAGTCGATGATAAAGGTGCGCTCGTTTCGTTTAATAATATTCTCGGCATACAGATCACCGTGAACCAGCGTGGTGGGCTCGCCGGCAAGCGCGTGCGCTATCTCTTTGGCTGCTTGTGCAATAGTAATCACGTCGTCATCTTTCAAATCACCCCATTCCAGAAGTGGCTTGGTGACTTGATTTGCAAATGTTTCAAAATCTATGGGATTGAGCGTTCGCAAAACATTCATCTGAATCAGTTCGTCTGTGCGGTACGAATAAGCGCGGTGCATGCGCGCGATATCTTCGCCGAGGTGGCGGGCGGTTTTGGTTTCCACTGCCTGATCTTTCAAACTGACGCCGCCGAGGTCTTCGAGGAACATCGTCGTGAGCTGCCCGCTGTGCGCGGTCATATAGAGCTGCGCGGAACTGGCGATTGATGGAATCAGAATGCGTTCGTGCAAGTCCTGTTCCACGTCCCAGGGCGGCAAAACCTGTTTATAAATCAGCGAATCCGGCAGGCAGTCTTTGAGGACGATTCGCTCAACATAGCTTAAATCCCGATGGCGCAAAAGCTCACGGCTGACAATCTCGACTGTTTTACCATAGAACTCGGATAGCCATGACTGGAGCTTCTCGTCCGGTGCGGGCGTGAGAAGGTGGAGCGAGGGATCTTCTTGAGGAGCTTGCAATGCTTGTCTCCACTGGTTTCCATGAATCGCGGCGAGTGCTGCGCGATTGTTGAGAGTGACGGCTGGGCTGGAGCGGAACGGGGCATGCACCGTCGACAATGCTTATCGTAGCAGCGGTCGAGTGTCGCGTAGCCATTCAATGGCATTTGTGTACAAGCGTGATGAGATCGATCTCATGACAATGGCTTGAAACCTTGATTTTGCGTGAATTTCGTATCGCGCGAGCTGGAAGACGTGCGCTAGATGAGCTTGCCAAGCGGAATCGTAGCGATAACTAGCGCAGGTTTTCAACATAACAATCTAGTAAGAGTATCAAAGAGGAGCGAATTATAAGCTCATGAGCGTTTACGAACGTTGAAACCACCTGCGCGCACTTAATAGCTTGTGCTTGTATCTGATTCGATTTTCTTTGAGGCTCTTGGCACTAAACACAGGCAAAGTTTCACCCGACAAGTATTAGCTTTTAACTACACGCGACGTGTGTTTTAGCTGATCGCAGTCGGTGTGCCGGTGGTTTGGCATGAGCGCTCACGACATCAGCCGACCCGGTGTACCTCTGGTGCTCTCTGGTTGTGCAAGTCTCTTGCTGACTGCCGTTAAACGCAGTCTGGCTGTTCAAAGTCGAAGAGAAAACCGAGGAGGATTTTTCCCGAACGTCCGTGAGTCGAGCGCAGGTGGATACTTCGGTTTCCATCCGCTGTCGCAGTTCTCCGCTCGTTCGCAACTCCTGAACTCAGGCAAAGGAAGGACACATGTTCAAGCATATCCAATGGAAGAAGGCGGTGCCGCTCGTCATCATCGCGCTTCTGGCGACAGTTTTCGCCGGTACCGATGTGCTCAGCGCTGCTGTGCAGACGCAGATCATCGACGTCTTCAAGACGTACGTGAGCGGCATCGTTCCCTACACCGCCAACATCTTCGTCGGCCTCATCTTCATCTGCCTTGCCAACCTGCTCTATGACCCGCTGAAAGCCGGCATGGAGAAGGCGCTCAATCTGAGCAATGCAGACGAACGCGGTCGGCGCATCGTATCGCGCGCGGTGCTCCTGATTTACTGGCTCATTGCCATCATTGTCGGCGTGAGCTTCATCGCTCCGGACTTCCTGTCCAAGCTGGTCGTTGGTTTCGGTCTGTTTGGTGCGGCCATTGCACTTGCACTGCAGGGCATCGCCAACGACTTCATCGCCGGCGCATTGCTCAATTTCCGCCCCAAGTTCTGTGTGGGTGACGAGATTGAGCTCATCGGCGTTGCTGTGAAGGGCAAGGTCACGGACATCGGCTATGTGCTGACCGTTCTTGAAACCGAGAACGGCACGTTCACGGTTCCGAACCGAGAGGTCTGGTCGCGACCGGTCAAGGTCACGAAGCCCGGCGTCGGCACGGTCACACCGTCCGGCGGCTTGAGCTGCACGACTGCAGAGGATGGCAAGTCGGGCAAGGGCACCGCTGATGGTGCTGCCGCTGCCGCTTCGTCGGTCACCGGTCAGTCGCCCGGTTCAACGGCGCCCTCCACGTCGGCACCCGGCACCACTACCGGTGGCGAAGCCGAGGGCAAGGACGACGGTGGCAGTGTAGCCCCGCCTGCCGACGACAAGACGCCTCCGGCGAAGTGATTCGTTTTCTTCGTGCGACTCATGTAATAACGCGCAGCTCTGCCAAGGCAGGCTGCGCCTAACTCTACGAAAAGAGGGTAGCAATGAAATTCCAACTCGATACGAAAAGCTGCGCTGCGAAATCCGCAACCGGCCAACTGCTCATCGTCCCCTGTTTCGAGAGCGACCTGAAAGCGGTCGCCACCGCCGGTGAGACCTTCGCCGCTCTCAACGCCGGTTCTGCCATCGTCACCGCCGCCGCCGAACAGCAGTTCTCCGGCAAGGCTGGTGAGCTGTTCCCGCACTTCAACGTCAACCACGGCGGCAATGTGCTGCTCGTTGGGCTGGGCGATACCGCGAAGCTGACGCTCGCCGTGCTCGAAGGTGCGATGGTCAAGGCGCTCAAGAAGGCGAAGGAAACGAAGGTCGCGGAGCTGTCCGTGGACCTGCAGCCCATCCTGGCGCAGTCTCTGGACGCCTACGCTGTCGGCCGCCTGCTCGGCTCCAGCGTCGTCACGCTGGACCACAACGCGAAGAGCTTCAAGACGAAGCACTCGAACCCCAGGGGCGACCACAACATCAAGTCGATGCGTGTGACCGCTCCGCAGAGCCTGGCCGAGACGGTCAAGAAGGGGCTGCTCGACGGTCGTTCGCTCGGCTCGGGTGTCACCTGCGCCCGCGACCTGGTCACGCTTCCGGCCAACCACCTGACGCCGTTCAAGCTCATGGAAGCGGCCAAGGATGTCGTCGCTCAGAGCAAGGGGCTCATCACGGGCAAGTACTTCTGGGGCAAGCGCTTGCAGCAGATGGGCGCCCATGCGCTCCTGGCTGTCGCCCGCGGCTCCAGCGAACTGCCCGTGCTCATCGAGCTCGACTACACGCCGGAGACCGGCCCGACGAAGGAGACGCTCTGCCTGGTCGGCAAGTCGGTCACCTTCGACACCGGCGGCGTCAATCTCAAGCCGGCTGACGGCATGCGCCACATGAAGCGCGACATGGCCGGCGGCGCTACGGTGCTCGGCGCGCTGAAGGCAATTGCGGCGCTCAAGCTGCCGATCTCCGTGAAGGTGATCATGGCGGCTACCGAGAACATGCCCGACGGCAAGGCTTACAAGCCCGGCGACGTCATCAACACCATGAATGGTATCACGGTCGAGATCGACAACACCGACGCGGAAGGGCGGCTGACGCTCGCTGATGCGATCGAGTACGCCAAGCGCTCCGGCGCGACGCGCATCGTCGACTTCGCGACCCTGACCGGCGCGGTGAAGATGATCGCCGGCGACGTCGGTGCTGCTGCGTTCGGCAACCATCCGGAATTCACCGCCAAGGTGGTGGAAGCCGGAGCGTCGGTCGGCGAGCTCATGGTCAATGTGCCGATGTGGGCTGAACTGCGCCGGCAGAACGACTCCGACATCGCCGACCTGAAGAACTCGGGCGGCTCCGGTGCCGGTGCGACTACGGCGGCGTGGTTTATCCGCGAATTCGCCGGCGAAGAAATCGATTGGGTGCACATCGACATCGCCGGTGTGGCCTGGCGCGAGCGTTCGCTCGGCGTCGATCCCAAGGGCGCAACCGGCTGGGGTGTTCGCACCGCCGTCGCGCTCGCTGAGTCGCTGGCTGCGAAGTAGCCCGCGACTACAACCGTAACAGGACTGCTCGGCGCGGTTTTACACGCGTCGAGCAGCTGGTTATACCCATGAAACACAAACGAAGCCTTTCTTTCTCGAGCTCCCAAAAGCTCTGTTTAACGTCCGGATTCTCTCTGCGCGTGAGTGCGGGGATAACGATTTGGAGGAATAACAATGGACGGACCTGATCACGGCGGCGACCACGGTGGTGGTCACGGCGGCGGTTTTGGCGGCGGTCACGGCGGGGGCGACCATGGTCACGGAGGTGGACACCACGGAGGTGGACACCACGGCGGCCATCACGGAGGTCACCACGGTGGCCATCACGGCGGTCATCACGACCATCACGGCGGGCATCATGGCGGTCACCACGGTGGCCATCATGGTGGCAAGGGCGGTAGCATTACCGCTCAGTCGATCAGTGTTGCTGGTCCCAGCAGCTCTGGTCCGCAGGGTGGTGGCTCCGGTGCCAACGACCTCGGCGGCGACCACGATTTCGCCAACCACAGCCGCGATAGCGGCGGACCTTTCAACACCGGTCTGGACGATCACCTCTCGAACCTCGAGATGGACCAGTTCGGTGGCAGCCGACGTCTCTTCGACATCGACGCTGCAAACGATCAACTCATGCTCTCCTACGACCACTGCGTGGTCTTCGACGGAGGGCAGACCTGCGAGGGTGGCGGCTACCGGCTGGTGGACGCTGTTCGTGGCACCTTCGAGGATGACGTGTATGACCCGGACGGCTCAACCTCTCCGGTTCACACCACGCACCAGCTCACGCCGGAGCAAATCGAAATCGTCAAGGCGATGGCGGCTGACCCGCGCCGGCGCATGTACGGTGTTCACGTTACCAACCACGGGCTCATCCACCTCAAGGACGAGTTCAAGCGCATCGCTGAGGCGTGCAACTGTGTCCGCATCGACACGGTAACGCCGAACTTCTTCGCGTCCGACGATCAGCTGCCCGAGCTGGCCGACTGGAACATCTGGAAGCCGCCCTTCAGTCGCAAGAAGGTGCCGGCCGGTTACTACCCGAACGCGACCGGTTACACCAGGATCTGGAAACAGTACTGGCAGGTGAAACATCCGGACCCGACCTGGTGGGAGAAACTCTTCATCCAGTACGGTCCGAAGCACAACCCGAACTGGCGCTTCGACCGCTTCTGCAACACGATTCTCGAGGTCACCTGCGTGACCTGGTATTACCGTGAAGCTTGCGACTATGAGACGCGTTTTCACGTCCGCGTGATTTCGCTTCCCTACCTGGACCCGCACGACAAGCGCTGGGGTTACCTGAAGGAACCGTTCGCGAAGTATCAGCTTGCCGCCAAGCAGCTGTGCGAACAAGTGCTCCGCCGGCTCAAGGCCTGCCCGCCTCATCCGATTGCGGTGCAAAACCGCGGCGAAATCCTCAAGAAAACTCGCGAGGAAGCGGAGCAGCGTCGGGCGGAAGCTCAGTTGATGCGCGCCAACAGCGGCTTAAACGTGCCTGCCGGTGCGACGCCGCCCTCGGTCGATGCAGACGGCTGTCCGGTGAAGTCCGGCGCCGATATCGGTGCGGCACTCAACGCCAACCCGGACATGGTCACGGTGAAGCTGAAGCTGCCGCGACGCAGCTAGAGTGAGTGGGCGGCGATCGGTCAGTCTCATAAAACGACCGGTCGCCGCCGCTTCCTGGCGCGCTAATTATTCGCCGTGTGCTATCCTTGCCTTGCTTCAAGCCCCTGCAAGTCAAGGTCTCCATCTCGAAATGGCAAAAACGCAAACGGCGAAGAAATCGAACGTCAAACTAACCGTCGCAGGCTTGAGCGACGTTGGTTTGTTGCGGTCTGAGAATCAAGACCGGCTGTACATAAGCCGCGACAAACGGATTCTAGTTGTCGCCGACGGCATGGGTGGACATAATGGGGGTTCGGTCGCCAGTCAGCTTTTCATCGACTGGTTCGAAACCGAATTCAAACGCAAAAGTCCGCTTCTGAGCAGTCGACGTTCAATCAAAACCTGGGCGCAACGCGTCATTACGATGGCGAATTCGGAAATATACAAATGGGGCAGGACCGAGCTCGACCTCTGGGGAATGGGCACGACAGGCGTCGCGCTCGTTGTCGGAGACGACTTCGTGCATTGCTCTCACGTTGGGGACTCCCGAATTTACCGCGCCAGGCAAGGAAAGCTTGTTCAGCTGACGAAAGACCACTCGGCTGTTCAGGACATGATCGATGCAGGAGAATGCACTGAGGCTGAGCGCAAAGGCCACCCTCGGTCGCACATCGTCACTCGGTTCGTCGGCGACATCGCTGTCAACGTCGAACATCATGCGTATAAATGGCAGGAAGGTGATGTTTACCTCCTCGCCTCTGACGGCTTGACCGATATCGTCGAAGACTCGTTCATACAGTCGGTCTTATGCAGTCGGATGAGTATCAAACGCATGTGTGCCGAACTTGTCGATCGTGTTTTGATGTCGGGAGCTCCGGATAACGTCACGGTTTTAGTAGCGGGCATGTAGCAACGCCTCCTCTAAACTTTGAGAGCCGACCGTGAAGGTTGGCTTTTCGTGCTGTGTTCGCTGCTTCCCGGCACTCTCTCGAATTCGTTTTATAAACCGCGCCTCCTCAAAACAGGCGAATCTTTAGCAATCAACGCAAAGGGATCGTCTATGCACGATATGAACTTCCTGCAGGACATGCTGGTCCTGTTCGCGCTGGGCATATTCACCGTGGTGATCTTTCACCGCGTGAACCTGCCTCCGGTGCTGGGATTTCTCCTCACGGGTCTGCTGTGCGGACCCTACGGATTTAAGCTCGTGGAAAACATCCACGAGGTCGAGGCTCTGGCGGAACTCGGAGTGGTTCTGCTCCTCTTTACGATAGGCATCGAGTTCTCCTTTGAGAAACTGAAGAAGATGCGATACTTCCTGCTCATCGGCGGAAGCCTTCAGGTTCTTGGAACGATCGCGGCGACCGCCGTAATCGGAGGACTCTTCGGGTTGGCGCTCAACGTGGCAATCTTCCTCGGCATGCTGGTCTCGCTGAGCAGCACCGTTCTGGTCGTGCGACTGCTTCAGCATCGCAACCAGATGACGGGCGGACATGGTACAGCATCCGTCGGCATCATGGTCTTCCAGGACCTCTGCATCGTGCCGATGGTGCTTGCTGTTCCCTTCCTCGGCGGCACCGAGCTGGACATGACCGAGATCCTGCTCATCACCGGCAAGTCTGTCGCCTTCGTCATCGTTGCCGTTGTTCTGGCGCGCTACATGGTGCCCTGGCTTCTCGACCACGTCGCCAACACGCGCAAGCGCGAAGCGTTTGTGCTGAGCGTCATGCTGCTGTGCCTGGGTACCGGCTACGCCACCTCTCAGGTCGGTCTGTCGCTGGCTCTGGGCGCCTTCCTCGCCGGTCTGGTCATCTCCGAATCGAAGTACAGCCATCAGGCCTTCAGTGACATCCTGCCGTTTCGTGAGGTGTTCAACTTCCTGGTGTTCGTGTCGATCGGAATGATGTTCGATGCGCGCACGCTACTGGCAGAGCCCTGGCTGATCGCCTGGTGTCTGGTTCTGCTCGTCCTGATCAAGGCTGCCATCACGGCCGGTATCGCCTTCGGTTTCGGCTATTCGTTAAGAGTTGCCGTGATGACTGGCTTTACGCTGGCTCAGGTTTCGGAGTTCTCGTTCGTTCTTGCCAAACAAGGTTTGGCTGAGAAAGTTTGGGACGCCAGTGCCAATCAGGTATTCCTTGCGGTCGCCATTCTCTCGATGGCGGTCACGCCGGGGGTCTGGGCTATTGGCGAAAAGGTCGCGAAACTTCTCGAGCGCATCCTGCCCGACCGTTGGGTGGGTGGTCGACGCGCGGCGCCCGCCGATACCGGACAGGTCCTCGAAGGGCACGTGATCATCGTCGGCTACGGCATCAGCGGTCGCACGCTGGCTCGCGTCCTTACGGACGTCAACACACCGCACATCGTCGTGGAACAAGATCCTGACCTGGTTCGCATCGGTCAGGCGGCCAAAGAGCCAATCTTCTACGGGGACGCTGCCAGTCAATCGGTTCTCGAACATGCCGGCATCGGCACGGCGAAACTGATTGCAATTACCACAATCGACGCTCGCTCGGCTGCGCGGACGGCGGCACTGGCACGGGGGCTCAACCCCAACGTGCAGGTGATCGCTCGTGCCCGCATGCTCGATGAAGTCGACCCGCTTGTGAAAGCTGGTGCGCACGAGGTCGTCCCTGAAGAACTTGCAGGCAGCGTCGAGATGTTCGCGCGTGTCCTGATGACTCTTCAGGTGCCGGACCCGGTCGTCGAATCCTGCATCGACCACGTGCACAAGGACTGGGCCGGGACTTACCCTCCCACCATCCTGGGTTTCGTGAAGTCGAACAAGAAAGAAGGAGAAGAAAAGTGATTATCCTTGTTCACCTCGTATTTCTGACGCTCGTGTATCTGGTGCTGCCTGCCCTCAGCGCAGTGCTAGGCGACGGCGGTGTCATCGCTGATGGTGGCATTCTCGCTGCCGTCGGTCTGGCCGTTGCGTCGGAAGTCGTCCTCGTCATCATGTCAGTGCTGGCGAATGTGCTCACCAGGCTCGCGGGAATCAATCCGCTGCTGCAGCGCCGGAAGGCTGAGACGATAGCTCAAGTTGCGATCGGTCTCGGGCTGGCGGCGTTCCTTTCGCTGTTGCCGGCAAGTGTTCTCGGTCTGGCATGGTACTGGGTGCTGATCGTGCCCGCGTTTATCTGTCTGGGAATGCAGGTTATTGTGACGGTCAAGCGTCGTATGATCGCGCGTTCCTATCGCTAGGAGCCCGTGCCTGGACCGGCAAGTCCTGCTCTCAGGTTTTGTGGCGTGGTGGCGCTGGCGGTGGCGGAGTTTTCTCCCCATCGCCGGTAGCCACTACGTTTTTTTTCTTTGGTATTACGGGTAGTGCAAACTAGAGAATATAGTAAAATGGGCAGCTCGGCCGCCATTTTTTCGTCCGCATCCAGGACTTCAGGAGCCCCTTTAGGTTGGGCCTGACAATTCAAAGGCTGGATGTATTCAACTCGCTACAAGTTTCACGACAACTTGCGAATAAAAGTCTCTCAAAAAATTTTGAAAAATGGGAAACAAAAAGTAGCCTTTACGAGTCCCGGTAGCAAAACGATTTATGATAGGTGAATGCGGCAAACACTGTGACCGCGCCAATCGGAGCCCCATGAAACGCAAAACTGTTTTTCGCGATTGTATTAGATCTGACCTGAAAGTTCTTCAAAAACTGGTTGAGGAACTGTATTACACGGACGCGGGACCGCGCGCCGATGTGCCGGAGATTGCGTTCACTTATCGCTCACTGTCTGCTAAGCCGGAAAAAGGTCGCCTTATCGTTTTCGAGAAAGGGGATGAACTGGTCGGTTACGCCATTTTGATTTTCTTCTTCAGCAGTGAATTTGGTGGAGACATCATCGATATCGACGAGATTCTGGTCACAGAGGATGCACGTGGGCAGGGCGTCGGCAGTGCCTTCTTCGAGTGGATTTCCAAGACTTACAAAAAAGCGGTGGGCTGGAGCCTTCAGGTGCGCCCTGGCAATAAAAGGGCGCGAAAACTCTACGAGAGTTTCGGTTTCTTGACCTCAGCCAACCTTCATCTCTACAACATTTTTGCATGGAACGATCGTCATCTTTTGCGAGGCGAGTCGGCCAAGAGAAAGGAATTCAGCCGGAAAAATACAACACCAAGCAAAACCGAGCCCAGGAGTGTCAGCAAAAAATCGACAGCCGAACACGGTTCACCAGCGGGACATGCAGAAAGTAAATCGAAGCCAAACAATAAGACTCGTGCCAAGTCGACGGTAAAAACCAGCTCCAGCAGTGCGAAGGTAAAATCTCGAAGCCTCGGCGGTCGGTCCACTAAAACCGGATCATCCAGAGCCCAAGCTGCCGCCAAGAGTGCCGCCCGAAAACGAAGTCGATAGGCAATCGAGATCAGATTTCTCAAGAGTCCCTATTATGCTTGCGGAAAGAACAGATAATCTTTTCCGTCTTTGCTCGGGCGAATGATAACAACCTTGCCCTCAGTGCGTTTCGGGCGTCCTGATTTGTTCAGTTCCATAAACATGTTTGAAACGATGTCTTCAGGAACTATGCGGTCGCGCGATCGGTTTCGCTCCAGGCAAATCTCCAGAGGTATGTCCAGGAGCCAGAGTTGGATATCCGCGTATCCGAATTTTTCGCAGCGCTCGAGAATCGGTTTGCGTTGTTTGGGATTGAGATTGGTGTTGTCGATAATGACGTCGACGCCCTCCAGCATGAGCTCTTCGAGTCTCGTAAAGAAGAGTGCGAACACTTCTTCTTTATCGCCCTGCTCGGCAGCGTTGCCATAAAGTTCCAGGCGGATGCTGTCCGCGTTGATGTATTTCCAGCCCTTCTCGGCGATTTTTTGCGCGAGCGTGGTTTTACCTGAGCCAGGAACACCAATCATGAGAATAATCCGCTTCAAAGATTCATCTCCTCAAGAGCCAGTTTTCGATGATTGCACGGAGTTCGGCCGGTTCTTCGTTTCCTCGACGACCCACTTTGTCCAGACTCCTGCAAGATACATACTAAAGATGAAATAGGTGATCATCAATATGCGCTCGGTGCGCATGTTGTCCTCGGTGGCGATTGAGATCCTGTGCCCGAGCCAGGCGTTGCCGAAATAAACGCCGCCGATTGTCAGAAAATAGAGGCAGGTCGAAACATAACTCATGCGCGCCCATTTGTTCAGTTTTTTATACGACAAGAGCGTTTCAAGCAGCCAGCCGCAGCCAAAGATCAGGAGAGACAGCCCGTAGTGCTGAAAGCGGCTGATTGGCATGTAGTTTTGCACATGCGTGAAAAAAACCGCAAGCGCGATCGCTGCAAACAGAAGAACCAGCCGGCAGCGGCTTGTAGATTGCCACAAAGATTTGATCGAGATGCGCGCCATTGCTTAAATCATAACCGATCTTGATAGACGATCTTTCCGTTGGCGATGGTGGCGACCACTTTGGCTGAAAGCATGACGCCGTCGTAGGGGGAGTTCGAACTCTTGGAGAAACCTTTTGTCGTCTGGTAAGTCCAATCGCGTTTCGGATCAATGACGGCGATGTCTGCGCGAGAACCTGCAACCAGGGCGGGATCGGGAAGACCGATGACAGATGCCGGACCGCTCGTCAGTAAATAAATCAGCTCATTGATCGTCAAATGATCTTCCTTGACCAGTCGCTGATAAACGACGCTGAAAGCGGTTTCTAACCCGATGATGCCAAACGGTGCGCTGGCAAAAGCCTGTGCTTTTTCTTGCTTCGTATGAGGCGCATGGTCCGTGGCGATGGCGTCGAAGATGCCCTCTTTAAGCGCTTCTACGAGTTGGTTTTGATCGCGCTTGCTGCGCAGCGGCGGATTCATTTTGAATCTGGTGTCGAAGTCGCGGATGTCTTCGTCTGCGAGCGTAATATGATGCGGCGAGACTTCTGCCGTGACTGAGAGCCCGTCTTCTTTCGCGCGTTTAATCAGTTGAATTGCTTCGCATGTAGAAACATGCGCGAAGTGCAAGCGTCCGCCGACCGCCCGCACTACTTCGATTTCACGGGCTACGCAAGCCGATTCCGACACGGAAGGGATGCCTTCGAGTCCAAGTTTGGTGGCGTACTGCGAGTCGTGCATGCAACCTTTTTTTGAAAGCGCATGGTCTTCAGGATGGCTTATGATGGTCTTGTTGAGCAGTTTTGCAAATTGCAGTCCGCGCGCCATCACGGCAAGATTGTGCAACGGCATGCCGTCGTCGGAAAATGCGATTGCTCCCAGCTCCGCTAGCTGAGCCATTTCCGTGAGCTGTTCGCCTTTCAGTCCGAGCGTGACGGCTGCGAGAGGTAGCACGCGAATGCAGGCGGTTTCTTCGATCTTGTCTTTGATGATTGAAAATATGCGCGGCGTGTCGGTGGGCGGATCCGTGTTCGCCATTGAAACCACGGTAGTGAAACCGCCTGCAGCGGCCGCTCTGGTGCCGCTCTCAATCGTCTCCTTGCCTGCCTGATTCAGATCGCGCAGATGGGTGTGAATGTCGATCAGCCCTGGTGTAATCCACAAGTCATTGGCTTCGATGACGGTTTCATCGCTTGCTTCTGCGAGTTCTTCGCTGATTTCCTTGATGACACCATCGGCGATGCGCACATCGGCTCTGTGAAACTCTTTCTTGCTGCCCTTTCCCGGCTGATGGGGCGGGACGATCAAGCCGCGCCGCAAGAGGATCTTTTCTGTGGTCATCGATGTGAATCCTCTGAATTTAATAGAAGAAGTAAGACTGCCATTCGTACGGGAATGCCGTTGGTTACTTGCAGATGGATGGCTGAAATGTTTGGATCGTCGGCAAGCTCCGACGTCAACTCGACTCCGCGATTGATTGGTCCGGGGTGGAATAGTCGAACCGTAGACTTTGCCTTCTTCATTCTGGCATGGTCCAGACGCCAAATTTTGCGATAGTCATCGAGGCTGGTTATCAGTCCGTCTTGCTGGCGCTCCAATTGCATGCGCAATGCCATGACGAAATCGGCGCGCTCAAGGGCTGGTGCGAGTTCATAATGAGTCGTGACGCCCATCTCTGATAGTCCTTCCGGCATCAAGGGTGGTGGCGCGCAGACATGAACGTCAACACCGAGATTGGTCAGAAGGCGTATGTTGGAGCGCGCTACGCGACTATGTTTAACATCGCCGATGATCGCGAGTTTGCGCCCTTCGACGTTGCCGCATATCTCTTGCATCGTGAATAGATCAAGTAGTGCTTGCGTAGGGTGAGCGTTCCAGCCGTCGCCTGCGTTTACAACCGAGACATAGGAGGGTACTGCGTTGGAGAGCTGGGAAGCGGCACCTGAACTGGCGTGTCGTTGAATAAGGGCGTCGGCTCCCATTGCGATCAGGGTCGAGGCGGTATCGAATATGGTTTCACCCTTGGTGACCGAGGATGTGTTTATGTCCAGATTTATGACCTGGGCGCCTAGAGTCTGAGCCGCTAGAGTGAAGCTGCTCCGAGTGCGCGTGGAGTTCTCGTAGAAAACGTTGGCGACCACTTTGTCATTTAACAGATTGAGCGGAGATTTATCGCGGGCAATGATGTGCTTCGCCGTTTCCGCCGTCGCCATTATGCTTGACACCTCGTCCCTGGTTAGGTCACCGGTGTCTATCAAATGTCGTCGTTGGTTGAATTTCCGAGCGCCGTCGCTGCGCGTGGTGGCGAGCAAAGCGGCTCTGTTTGTTTCTTGAGAAGGGTTGCTGATGTTCGATGGCATTGACCCATTTTCCCAATCCGGCAGAGCGAATGTCAATTAAAGCCAAGCGGTTTAACTCTGCTAAACCAAAGGGGCAGTCAAGCAGCTGGATACAATTTGCAGGGTGGCTGTCGCCCGGATGCCTCGCGTGCGTTTCGAGTTCGTGAAACGGCATTTCTATGTCGTCGAGTGTTTTGTCGGTTTTGGCTACGGCTCGTAGACGCTTTTTTGAAAATCCGGCATCGTGGCGTAGACAAGCGGGGGTGTTCTGGGTCTAGCTGGGAGGGTGAATCGCTGGAAAGACCCTCTATGGCTGGGTTGTGGTCTTGAAGGGAATACGAAGAAATATAGTAGGGATTTGGGTGGGAGGATGAATTGAATCTCTGGAAAGGCTCTCTATGGCAAGGTTTTGGACTCGAGGTGAGCACGAAGGAATATAGTAGACGATTTTGTTAGCGCCACGGTCGAGAAGTCCCGTCGACCGTGGCTTTCGCTGGGAGCGTTTATGCTCCCGACAGATTATTTGCGCATGAGCTTGATGACACATGCGGCATCGTCGCCGGTCATGTCGGTGCCGAACATATTGCAGCGGCCGTCCTTGGGCGAATCGTAGATGTTTGAAAGCTCGCGCTTCACCGGAAGGACAATGCTGTCGTTCGGCGCGAGCACGAGTTTGGCGAGCATGACGTGCACGCGAGTGCGCATGCGGCGATTCGCCTGGGAATTGAACTTCTTGGAGGAGCTAGGGGAAACGACCGGCGACTTTTTAAACGAGCGAGACATGGCGGACTCTCCTTCTGAGAGCGGCGCAGCCCGCCGGTCCACTGGAACCGGCTTTCAGAGATGCGCCCAATCAGAAGAAGGGCAAATGAGTTTTGAAAGACATTCATTTCTCCTTGTGTGGAATCGTTTGGTTACTGAAAGAAGCGAACGCGCACCGCGAGCTTTTCCAGTACCGGAATGGTGAGTGTGGTCAGCACGAGCAAAATCGTGCCGAAGAACGGTTGGTAAATCTCCGGCCAGGTGACCTCGAACGGTCCGCCGAGCGCGAAGACCCAGACGGTGAAGGAAACCGACGCCGCAATCGCGTGAAATTTGCGCGAGGGTGGCTCGTTCAGAAAGAAGATGTAGGTCGGTTTCAGGCAGACGTAGAGAGGCGTCAATATCAAGATCGCTACGAACACGACCCAGTAAAGCGGGACTTGGTAGTCGAGGGTCTGGGTTTTGATGACGCCGTCCAGGAACATGTACGCTGTCACAAGAGGTCCGGGGATGTAGCGAATGATTTTCTCGAAGTACGAGACTTCGCGGCTGTCCGGCGGAATGATTTTGTGTTTGTTGGGACAGTTGGGGTCGCAAACACACGTGCAAGACACAGGGGGTTTCATGATGAACCCTCCGGGAGTTAATTGATGGTAAATCCTCGAAGAGGAACAGTGCGTATCGAATCGACAGCGGCTCGGACCCGGGCGCCTTTGCGTCGTTTGGCGGTTTCAGTAGTGGAGGCGCTGGCTAGGTTGCTGTTAAATACTCGAGCTCAATGGTTTCGATACAGATGTCATGCTCATGGTGAGTGTTGTTATGCGATCAAATCCAGCGTTTTGCGGAGAAAATGCAAATCTAATCCGGAAATTTTGCGCAATTTAGATTGCAAACAGCGCTATGCCAATGGGGGGCGTTATTGCAATATCAGTATCTTCATTTGATTCTGAACTGTTCTGGTCTCTGCTTTCAGATGTCTTCGATTTGCCCATGATCGAGTCGGTTCTTGAACCGAGCCCGCTTATCTTTCATTAATTCTCGACCATAGGGCGTCGCTGTTTCAAAATGGTACTACATACAGTATTACTGACCCCTCCCTCTGACAACGCTTACAAGCCGCTTTCTGACAGGTATAGATTTGTTTTAAAGTACTCCTGAATGAGTCTCGTTTAATGCTTGAGAACGGAATGAGGTATACCTTGCCAATGGTGACAGAAGGAGCCCGATTTGAAATTTTTAGGATGGATAGTTTTCTCCTGTGGTTTGATGTCGTTTATCGAACACCAGGTTCACGCCCGCTTGATGCACCGCAGAAACTTTCTAAGTGAACGTTCGCCAAAGTACAAGCGCGTTTTCGAATCGCACGCTATCGTGCACCATAAGCACTACTCGAAGATATTTCATGACGAGCCGGTGCCGCCAGGCGAAGACAAAGAGATACGCCTGACTGTTCACAAAGCGCCAATCAAAGGACTGCCCGCAGCGTTGATCCTCGCCTGCTTCTCGTGGAAAGCGGCGGCAGCATTTACCGCTGTTATAACCGCCCACCATTGGATCTGGAACAAAATCCACCTTGAGATGCACAAGCCCGAACAGCGCAAGTTCAGCAAGTGGCCTGTTTACCGCTTTCTCGCTCGCTATCACTGGCTGCACCACAGATATCCGGATAAAAACTTCAACGTTGTTTTCCCGTTCGCTGATTACGTTCTCGGCACGGTCGCCAAGGCGACGCCTGAGGATGAGCGGGCGATGATTTTGGAGTTCGAGTCAAATCAAGTTGCGGCGGATGCCGCTGATGCCGTTTCCACGGGCTTGCCTGGCGAAGAACCAGTGGCGTCTGTGTCCGTCGACGCTTCGGTGTCGAATCCGGCGCCACAGCCGGTTGCTGCCACCGCGACTGTTGACCTGACTGCCTGAATTCAAGCGCAAATTTAAATTTGAAAGATTTTGAGTGGCGCAGCTGTTGATGCTACGATAGGTCCGAACGACGTTTTCGTAGCGGCTTGGTGAACGATGCCATCAATTCTTTCGGCCGACGATATTATAGAGATTGCCGGCGGGCGGCTGGCGCAGGGTCTGGTACCGAGCGAGTCCGGACGAATCGTGACGGACACTCGTCAAGATTTAGAGGGCGCCTGGTTTCTGGCCCTCCAGGGGCAGGTCTACGACGGTCACGATTTCCTGGGCGATGCTTACTCCGGTGGCGCCATTGGGTGCATTGTCGAGGAGCGTCAGAATTACCCATTGCCTGCCGAAGCGCCTTTCCCGCTCATCGCAGTGCCGGAGACGTTGATTGCGCTTCGCGATTTGAGCAGAAACTGGCGGCGCCGGTTGGCGCTCAAAATGATTCTTGTCGTCAGCGCCGAGCGTGAGCGGGCATTTGGTTTAGCGGGCTACACCGCCAAAATCTTGTCTTCACGCTTTCCGACAAAGCTCATCGACTTCAGCACTTCTCCCGGCAATCCGCTCTCTGAGCTAATCGCGCTCGATGAGTCGACTCAGTTCGTTGTGGCGAGCATGGTGCCGCCTTGTATTGATGATGTTTTGTTCGAGTCCGCAGCGTTGTGTCCGAACATTCTGATTTTCACGGACGAGCCTTTCGCGTACATGCGTCTGACCACGACGCCAGAGGAACTTGAGAAAGGCATGATGAATCTTCTGTCCTCAATGGATCGACGACCGGGTCTGGTGCTGGCTTGTGGAACTGCGTCCGCGGTCGTGCGTGGTTTTGAAATGCCGCAAAACGCTACCTTCAAGGCGTTTCCGGGTGCGGCTTCCAATCCGCACGTGACCGGCGACGGCGAAGAACACTTTATGCCCAGTGCCGAAGAGAGCTGGTGTGTTGCGGAAGTCTGCAAGGATTGCGGAATTCCGGATGATATCATATATGGTGCTTTTGTTTAATTGGCTGGCAGGATGCGTCTAGCCGCATGGTTAGCGGCAGGAGCGTTATCTGTTGCTGTTAAACCTGCTCCGGTGCCTTCACGCCCGTTGTTCTGACGGATGTAAATGCCCTTTGCTGCGCGACACAAACAGGTAGAGCTGTTGAGTGAGCCACATTGTCCCAGGCAGAATGTAGAAAACTGCGGCGATCTTTCCGAACGGCAAATTTTTGAGAATTATCGGCACGGCTTCCGGACCTTCCCATTCCAAGCCGTTCTCGTCGATTAAGAGCAGGCTCCACTTCGAGCTATCCAGACGCTGAATCAGGTCAGTGGCACGCGGGCTCGTCGAGTCGCGATCGACAAAGACGAAGGATTGCTGCTTGTCCCACCATTTTATGAGCGCGCCGAAATTTCGCACGACAGTGCAGCGCTCATCGCAAACGATGGTGAATGATAGGGACTCCTGGCATGCATTTGCGACAGTGTTCATGTCAAGTGCACCTTCCCGGAAATTTTTTGAGTTGGTTAAGTTTAGCATTGGTTCACCTTTCCTGAGAAGCCGGTAGGATCAAATTTTTTGTGTTTTTTGAAAGTTTCAAAGTGTTCTTGGCAGCATGTTGTCATACTTAATTCTGTTGAATAAACCCTCTGCTTGAAAAGGGTGTTGGCTCAGAAAATGGGCATAACAAGTAAGTCTAGAGCGAGGATAGGTTGCTCTTTTCGGTCAATAGCACAGTAATCGCTGGAAGATGCTCGGGGTGTCGTTTTCGACTATGCCGGGCTTCTATCTCCATTGTCGAGGCATCTCTTACGTGAGTGACGAACAACCGGAGGGAACGCTCCAATCGTCTGATAATGACGATGTCCTGAACACCGGTACGCATGAGCTTGCCGGTGAGTTGATTGCAAAACACTACGAAATTATCGGCGAGGCTGGATCCGGCAATGTTTCGCGAGTGTATCGAGCCAGGCATCTCTTGATCAATAAGATAGTGGCCATCAAGCTTCTGCATAAGCACAATCTCGCCAAGGCGAATACGATTATGCGTTTCCAGCGGGAAGCCACTATTGTTGCGCTTCTCGACCATCCGAACATAGTGAAGTTCTATGAGTTCGGTGTGCACTCGACTGAACAACCGTATTTGATCCTTGAGTTTGTCGAGGGCAAAACCCTTTCGCAGATCGTGGACGAGGGCGGTCCGCTGGAGCCGCGTCGCGCCTGCAGTCTGTTTATTCAAATCTTGGATGCGATAGAACACTTGCATCAGAACGACATTCTGCATCGTGACATCAAGCCCGACAACGTCATGCTTAACGAGAAGGATGTTGTGAAACTAGTTGATTTTGGTTTTGCCGGAAAACATCATCGAGATGAGGAAGAGCAGTCTCTGACAAAGGTAGGAGAGATTTTCGGCACGCCCAATTACATGAGCCCTGAGCAGCAGATGGGCAAAGAGCTTGATGAGCGGAGCGACATTTACTCGCTCAGCGCGCTGCTGTTTTTTCTTCTTGCCGGACGACCGCCGTTTCAAGCACAATCTACATTGACTACGCTGATGCAACATGCAAGCGAGGCACCGCCATCGGTGGCGTCGAGAGTTTCCGATTCTGAACTCGCAAAAAGGCTCGACGATGTAATAGCTCATGGATTAGCCAAGGAGCCGGAGAATCGAATTCAAACAATAGAGCAGTTTCGATCCCAAATCGAGAAGATAGTGGGAGTCGATTCATCCGCAGTTAGAAAAACATCTGCAATGTCTCCGATTTCGTCTTCGTCGAAAGACCAGGTAGAACGCGCACCTCGTTCAACTGCCAAAGTGATGAAGGTCACGGCCGGCGCGGCTGTTTTACTTCTTATCGTTGGCGGATTTATTGTGATGAGCAATGCCAAGAAAGCAGATCGAGAACGCGAGGAACGAGCAGCGAAGGCGAAGTCGGAAGAGAATCGTCCGCAAACTCGTGAGGAGATGATCGCGCTCTGGAAGCATCTTGATATGAAAGGACAGACGCAGTTTAACACCGGACAGTACGCGCTGAGTGAAAAAACGTTTCGTCATGCTCTAGAGTTGGGGCGACAAATTGATCCTGATGGACCGCAAGTTCAAAACGCTCTGGAAGAGTTGATCGATCTCTCGACGGCTCAAAACAAGCCTCCGGAGCCAACCTGGGAGAAAGCGCTGAAACGCATAACGTCGGTCGCGCTGAAACTGCAGCAGAAAGAAAGTGCTGAACTCAAGCGAGATGCGGAACGTTTAGCCGGAGGTAAGAATCCAGGAACCAAGGCTGATTTGGCTGAGGTGAAGCGCGTGGTTGGTGGCTCGATCGAGTGCGCCCAGGAGTTGTATTGGCTCGGTGATATCGATGGAGCCTTGTCGTTGTTGAACAGCCTGGATGCTGTGGGGAAGAGGTTTCCTGAGATTCATAGATCGTGGGATGCAGTGGTTCGATATTTGAAGACAGAGGAAAGTTCTTATCGTTCTTCCGTGGATGTTGCTGCGGAGGCGCGTCCAACGCTGGTGGCTCTGGAACGTGATATTGCGAATGCGAAAAAAATGCCTGACTACGATCGGGCGCAGTTGGCAGAACATTATCGCGCGGCTTCTTTGATGGCGCGCCGGCTGAACGACTATCCGAAGGCAATGCTCTATCTGAAAGAGTCGACCGACGCTGTATTGAGCGCGTCCGGACCGACAAGTTCTCGCTATGGCAACGCCTTGATTGCCGAGGCTTTTCTCTACGATGATCTCGGGCAGCGCGGCAAGGCTCAGCAGAAAGCGCTTGCAGCCTTGAAAGTCTACAAGGGACCGAAAGTTTCTGAGGCTTCGGATCCGAGCAATCTGAACCGGGTGGCGGACATCTACACTTTCCTTGGCGACTACAGCAATGCTGCAAGTACGCTCAGCGAGTCGCTCGCGTTGCAGCAAAAAGCGGAGATGAAAAACTATGCTCGAATTGGTGACTGTTTAGTCCAGATTGCGCATGTTGGTGTTTTGCAGAAACGCACTGAGGGACTGGCTCCGCTTCTGAAGCGCGCGATCGCTATTCGGAAACGCATTTATCCGGAAATTGTAAATTACATCAGCGCTCCTTTGCGAACGCTAGGAACCATCGCGCTTCTGGAAGGTAGAGCTCAGGCAGCCGAGGGCTTCTACAAGCACGCGTTGGAGTTGGATCTGTCGGATAGAAGGGATCCGAAACATGCTTCTGCAGCCGAGGATTACGCCGCGCTTGCTAAGGTGTACGCCAGTTATGGCACCAGGGGTGGTGACGAAAAAGCGGTGGCGGCTTTGAAATCTCAAATTGAAACTGTTTTGCGTACATACGGAAATCGAGGCGGGGTCGTGATTCCAGTGCAATTAGAGATTGCGCGCATCTATGAAAAGCGCGGTGAGTACGATGCTGCTAGCAAAATTTTGATTGAAGCCGAAAAGTTGGCGGAAAAGTCGGAAGTCCCTATCGCGCCTCGAAGTCTGGCGCGTGTGTACATGCAGCACGCTAAGGTTTTAGAAGAGCTGGGTCGCCCCGACGAAGCCGCAAAACTGCGAGAGAAGTCGAACCAGGGCCGCTACTAGAGTGTCCGTGTGTCCGTAACTGTTACTACTATATGCCCTCGTTAGGGCTGATGGGCGAAAGTTTTACAGAGTAAGGATCCAGGGAGTCGGTCCCTTTAGGGATGACTTGAAAAGTGGTTGTTTGGCTACGCCAAGATGACGGAATTCGCAATTTTCGGCATTCTGGCGTAGACAACTTTCCCGAGCGGACCGGCCGTTCATCGGAACTGATGATTCGCATGGGGTGCCAGAGCGTGAGGAAGATGTCTATCCTGCGATGCCAGATTCCGCGAATTCCGTCATCGTGGCGTAGCCAAAACGCTTTTTTTCAAGGACTCTCTTAAGTGTTGATCCTGCAGATGCCGACAGTATGGGGAGTCTGGGCAGATCAACGGAGCTAGATCATATAGTAGGCATGTCCTGGTGAAAAAGAGGCACCCAGGCTTGTTTTGCAACAGGCCTGGGTGCCGGAAGGCTACATGATGCGGGGACAGCTGCCGCCGGACATCTCGTCGAGCATCTTGAGGCGCTCGGGGATCGGCGGGTGGTTTTCGCCCAGACCCTTCCACCAACGGCGGATGGAGGCGAAGACACCGCCCTTGTTCTTCTTCGGGTCGCCGGTGAACTCGTTGTCGAAATCCGACACGAGAAGCAGCGGGCTCAGACCGGAGATGAGGAAACGCGTCTTCATGTCGGGTCCGCTGTGGAAGGTCATCCAGAGGACGATCTTCTGGAGCGAGGTCGACAGCGCGCAGGGATTGTTGGTCCACAGCGCGGCGAGCGCGTCGGCATGGCTTTCGCGGCAGCGGCTCACGAACAGCGTGACGAACTTCGCGAAGATGCTGACGATGTAGAAGAGAATCGCCATGACGATGAAGCCGGCGATGCCGCCAGTCGTCGCGAAGAAGCCCTTCTTCTGCTTGTTGACCTTGTTCTCCAGCTTGTCGAGCAGCGTCGCCGACTTGCGGGAACTGAACACGCCGTGAAACAGCCAGGGCAGACCCTGCGCAACGATCAGGCTGAACGCCGAGCCGAGCACCGCGGTGAACGAAGTGATCGCGACGTCGTGAGCCTTCACGTGCGCGAGTTCGTGAGCCAGAATGGCTTCAAGCTCGTCATCGTTGAGACCGACTTCGAACAGTCCTTCGGTTGCGGCGATGAAGGCGTTCCGCGGGTTGCGGCCGGTGGCGAAGGCGTTCGGCACGGGCAGCGGCGAAACATAAACCGGCGGCTTCACGGGAAGCCCGGTCACGGGGTAGAGCTTGTCGACGAGGCGCACCAGACGCGCGTGGTCCGGGTCGTTGAGATTCGGCGCCTGGCATCGCATCAGCTTCTTCACGAGAGTGCCTGAGTGATACCAGCCGAGCAGCGGAAAGAGAACCCAGAGGCCCAGGATGATCATGCCGAACGACCAGTGGAACCCGAGGTACCACAGACCGCCGACCGAGAGGGCAGCCAGGAACAGAACACCGAGCGCCGTCTGAATCCAGGTCATGGAGATTCGACGCTTGATGGCGGAGTGATTGTGTGCCATCCGAAAGTCCCTTTATGTGAGAGTTGTTGTTTCAGGTGCAAGAAAACAGCCACCGCGCCGACTTTGGAGAGCAGCGTGACGACTGGGTTTTAGCGATCCTGTATGACTTCACCCACGAATGAGTGGGCTAACAGAGAGAAAAGTAGCGTGGGGGGAACGCTTTAGAAGGCCTGCAGTGAAACCAAAAGAAACTGAAATAAGAACTTTGGAAGTCTACTTAACTCGCTATTCTTGGCTCAAGAAGAAATAATTAGAGAGTCTATAAGTAATGACCAAAGTTACTAATTAGCGCGTCTTGACATTTTGGAACATAGTTTGCGCGGCTCGCGATATGGAGGGATTGACCACGGATGGTTTCGGTTTCGCTTGTGGAAGCCTCTTGTCAAGCGGGTTTCCCGCGTGTTGTTTTGAAGTTTCTGTTTCAAAACAACCAGACCTTAATCGACCGCTGATACTAAATACGGTGTCAGTGATGTGTCGTTTTCGACATGAGCTGGCAGCCTGTGTTTCAAAAACTTATGGCTAGCTGAGTCGCGATGAACCGGAACATAGCCATTCTGACATCATTGAAAGTCAGAATTGACGATTATTTTTTATAGCCTTCGGCGGCGAGCCGCTCAACTGTCCACATGCGTACGAGCGTGCCGAGAGGCATCTTCTTTTGATCGGCAGCCTTCATTAGAAGTAGCATCGTTTCTTCGTCAACCCTGAACTGAACAGTGCCTGCAACACTGACTTCTTTTTTAGCCTTTGCTCTTAGGTTGTCTAACCGGTCTTGGGCGCTAAGTTTGTTATTATGCAATTTCATTGTTCATAACCTGTCTTCGAAGTCGTTTTTGTATTTCTTGCCTGCATCCATGGCATGAAAGATGTGCTCTCTATCTTCATCTTCAAAGTACTCAATGCCAATTTCTAAGATACGTCCTTCATAGGTCCATCCGATGATCATGGCTCTGGTATTGCCTCGGACGCTAGGGTCCAAGTCCTCGGCATAGGTGAGTTCTGAGGCAAAAACCTGTTGAATTTCCGACCGGGTGACTTCGTGTTTTGCTAGTTGGGAATCTTCGTAGGTTGTGTCAGGTAAATGATCCTCCGTCTGTCCTTTATTGTAATACAAAACAGGACGACTGTGCGGACACCTCCTCATTTCTGCTGTCGAAAAAAGCGGCTGAAATTACCGTCTAGGTTGTATAGATGGTCGGGTATTTGTGGAAAAACAGTGACTAATTCGTCGGGCGTTTTTGGCCTAGGTCCAAGTTGTAAAACAGACTGAAGGTCAATGTGTTCGATGTACGGTGCAACGCGCTCGCGGAGGTCCGGGCCAAACCAACTAATCCATGTCCTCACATCGGGAATTCCGGCCCAATAGCTTTCATTACCAAATCCCCACTTCGTTCCTATGACTTCATTCTGAGAGTACAGTACGGGCGAATTTACGAGGCCACCCGCATAGATAGCACTTAAGGCGTCGGCAATTTTCGGAATTAAACCAGTTAGAGTATCCAGTTGGTCGTTCTTGATAGCTTCTAAGCAATTTAATTCTAGAGTGAATGTTGATAGCGGTCTCTCGTTGGAAAGAAGCCGAGATAAGCTGTTCGCGGTAGGAAGGCTCAGTTTTCCTTCAATGCATGGTTGGTCGGCAGTCCACATAAGAAACCCATCACTCAGCTCTTGTTGTCTGGTGCAAGTTTTGATGAAGCCCTCTAGCCCATCTCTTTCATAGTTACCTTGAAAAGGCGGAGCCCCACCGAATCGCCGAGGAAGGCAGAATGACGCTTCATCCTGCAGAATCGATATCACCTTTCTGACTTGGCTTGTGTTCATACTACCTATCGCAAACCATTTGAGAGTGAGCAAGCAAATTTCTTGTTTGATGTCCTTCCGGAAAGAGAAGACCTTGTTTCTTGGAAATAAAAGCTCATTTGTCAGGGGCGCATATAGTAGACCCTGCAGCTGAGATGCTAAATCGCACCCAAACTGTATTGCCTTATCCAGGTACCGATCTGATGATGTGAGCGTTACTAAAGTATTGAAATTTTCAGCATCGGCGATTGGAACATCCTCCGGTTCAACATTAAGAGAAGGCCAATCGAAATAAAATAGCGAGCGACCTTCCGAGTCGATAAAATGTAGCTCGGTCATTTCTTCAACTAAAGTTAGGTTGTGATTGCAAGCCACGACTTTAAGAAAAGCCACATCTACTGGCAACTCAAGATATAAATCGAGCCAAATTATTTGCATACAAACCTCAATCCGTTGCAAGGGATACCATTATTACAATATGTCCGACCAGGCTAGTAAGACCAAGCGCTCTTCGGAAGCTGTGAAGTGGACCCGGTCCGTAGACAACCTCACACGGGTTGGCTAAGGTATAAGTGGTGGTACTACTGGCGGTGTCCTTCGGCGGCAACGTGACAGACCGCCTGGCGCATTTTGTTACAACCCATTGAAATGAGATAATCAAGCCTCACCGCCGAGGCCACTGCTGGAGACGGTCAATGTTTAGAAGACTTTATTTGTCTGCATTTTCATTTTTTTGTTTGTCCATGTTTCATATTCTGTTTTTCCTTCCAAGCTCGGCATTCGAAGAACCGACAGAGTCGATTTTTCCTGACTTATCTTTTTTGGTAAATGAAGGTAAGTTTCCGGATTACAATGCGAGATGGTTCAGGAAGCTGGACACGATAGGTTTCGACATTGATTTTGTACCCAATGCCTTTACCCGCGACGAAGAAGTACTAATAAAAGCTAATGCACGTAAACGATTGGAATCAAGCGGATTGAAGATTGTTGATCGCTTTGAGGCGAGCTCGAAAAAGTACCCGTTTTTTTTAATTAAGGTATACGCACTGTCTGGTTCCGCGAAAAAAATGACTTT
The DNA here is from genome assembly GCA_965228855.1 of Candidatus Obscuribacterales bacterium. Classification (GTDB taxonomy): domain Bacteria; phylum Cyanobacteriota; class Vampirovibrionia; order Obscuribacterales; family Obscuribacteraceae; genus JADYXR01. The sequence continues at coordinate 1,082,467 of CBDDIJ010000002.1, forward strand.
CATTTCTGCGGACTTAATCCGAGAAGTTAGCCTTTGCGATGTTGATACGGAGCGTGGATTCACCTCCGTATGGCATAAATACTATTTCTGCAAATCAGAAGTGGTAGCAAATACGGTGCTAAAGGAAGTGATAGAGGAATTCCTGGACTTGAACACGCGATCAGAAAGAGTTGGAAAGTAGGATGCATTAGCCAATATTTCGCCACCTGCTGTTTGGGAAGTATGCGGGGAACAGCTACTATTAGACGACCTAACTTCTACATCACTTCTTGTTCACGTCAGAACCGCAGCACGACTCGCCTTTCGTTCTTCCTTGCTTAAGCTTCGGCTCGGCACCGGCTTCTGAATTTTGCTCGCCTGTCGTTTTAGAAGCTGACTTCTTGCCGTTATCCCAGAGTCGCTCGCGCTTGTATTTTTGCAAGGTCGGACTTTCCGTTTCAAACGGATACTCCTTCGCGTAGCGTTTATCAATGAACTTTTGAATGTCGGAGATGCTCTTGCCCTTGCGATGAAACTTGAGCGCGAGAATCGCCTCTTCCTGGCAAATGTGACAATCCACGCCGTGGTCGCTCGTAAAGCAGTCGAGCAAACTGCCGTGGCAGTCCGTCATGTCGCAACCGCAATAACAAAAAAGTTTCTCGCAAACTTCCGGAACTTCCTTTGCGGCAAGATATCCGGCTTTGACCTGACCGACGTAATTGCCGGCGTCCAGAACTTCCTTCCTTGCAGTTTTGTCGCCGGCAGACGGCGCGGCGGCGTTCGCGAAGGCTGGCGGTGTAAACAAAAGCAACGCCGCGGATAGCGCGAGGACGCCTGACGGTTTCAAACTGAAACGAGATTTTGGTTGTGTCGGAATCGCCATGCATCTAGTTGTAGCAGGTTTTTGTGCGGACGAAAACGTTTGTGCGCCGGAGCTTATGAGCGCGGAGTAATTTTAAGATCGTAAAGGTTTACAAGCGGCTCTAAGATCTATTTGATATGATCACTCATCCTGATGAACTGATCAGCCTTTATGGGTGTCGACATGGATTTTGATGTAATTGTTGTTGGCGGCGGGCACGCCGGAGCCGAGGCGGCGAACGCATCTTCGAAGATGGGTCTCAAGACTCTGTTGCTCGCGGTCAACCTCGACACGGTGGGCGCGATGCCTTGCAATCCGGCTGTTGGCGGACCCGGCAAATCACATCTAGCTAAAGAGGTCGATGCCCTTGGTGGCGTAATTGGTATCGCCGCTGATGCTACATACTTGCAGTTGCGAACGCTCAACTCCAGTCGCGGACCTGCTGTGCAAGCCCTGCGCGCCCAGTCCGACAAGCGCGAGTATAGCAACTGGATCAAAAATTATTTGGAAACCTTGCCGAACCTGACGCTCAAACAGGGCATGGTTAACCGCTTTATCGTAGAAGGGCGCCGTATCTGTGGTGTGGAACTGGCTTTCGGCGAGCGCATCAAAGCCAAAGCAGTTGTACTATGCGCCGGAACATTCCTCGAAGGAACGATTTGGATTGGGAAACAAACCCAACCCGCCGGCCGCGCCGGTGAGTTTCCCGCTGTCGGGCTGTCTGAAAACCTTCGTTCGATGGGCTTCACGACCGGTCGTTTGAAGACCGGAACGCCGCCACGCATCGATGGGCGCACAATTGATTACACCAATTTGCCTGTTGTTCCAGGCGATGAAAACCCTGATTTCTTCTCATTCCTCGACAAGCGTCCGGTTTTGGAACAGGTACCGTGCCACCAGACCAGAACCACCGAGAAGACGCACGAAATCATCCGCGCAAACCTGCATGAGTCGCCGATGTACTCGGGAATGATTCATGGAATCGGACCGCGCTATTGTCCTTCCATCGAAGATAAGATTGTTCGTTTCGCTGATAAGGACAGCCATTCGTTCTTCCTGGAGCCGGAAGGTCGCTCGACTTACGAGATTTACTTGCAAGGCTGCTCGACAAGTTTGCCGGTCGCGGTTCAACAACAGATCGTCAATTCGTTGCCTGGTCTGGAGAACGCTTCAATGGTTCGCGCCGCATACGCGGTTGAGTATGATTACTTGCCGGCAGTGCAGTTTACCCACGCGCTGATGGCTAAAGACCTTGATGGTTTCTTTGCTGCCGGGCAGATTTTGGGAACGTCCGGTTACGAAGAAGCCGCAGCGCAAGGTATCGTAGCTGGTATCAACGCCGCCCGCTATTGTCTCGACAAAGAGCCGATGATCCTCGCGCGTTCCTCCAGTTACACCGGCACTCTCGTGGACGATCTGGTTACGAAGGAGATTGGCGAACCCTATCGAATGATGACGTCGCGCTCTGAATACAGACTGTTGTTGCGCCAGGACAACGCTGATTCCAGGCTGACTCCGATCGGTCGAGAGATCGGTCTGGTCGACGAATATCGATGGAGACTTTTCTGCGAAAAACAAGATGCGATTCGCGCGGAGAAAGAGCGTTTGTCCTCGACCCGTGTTAAGCCTGATGAAAACTGGATTGCCGCGTTATCCGAAATAGGCGAGGAGATGAAACAGTCGCTGACGTTGGAAGAACTTTTGCGTCGTCCGCGCGTTCCTACTCTTTGATCGAGAGCCTCAGTCCGTCTGAGGAAGGCTGCGAATTCCCGCACGCCATGCCGGTTGAAACCGACATCAAATATGCCGGTTATATCGAACGTCAACGTCATCAAGTCGAGCAGGCTGAAAAATATGACAGTGTAAAACTGCCTGCCGACCTCGATTACACAACGTTGGTGCATCTGTCTAAAGAGACACGCGAGAAGTTGAATCGCATACGTCCGGAGACGCTCGGACAAGCCGCTCGTATAGGCGGTGTTCGTCCGGCTGATGTTTCGGTGCTCATGATCTTTTTGGAAACCGAACGACGCAATCGCACTCACGCCGAGCGCGGCAAGAATAAAACCGATCTGGCTACCGCAGGAAGTTAGGCGTGCAGAGTCGCATGGAATCAATATCTCGCGCGATCTCGTTGAGCCTCAAGTCCAACTGGATGCGCGTTTCAGTTCTCGCTATAACTGTTTCGCTGATACCATGTGCTGCTTCGGCACAGCAAAACAGTACGGCAGTCAACCCGTTCGGGAAGCCGATGACGCCTGCATCTCAGTCGGCAGCGAAAGCGGTTTCTTCTAAAAATGAAAGTGGTGCTGCTCGCAAAACATCAGCATTCGTTTCTCCTTCTCTCGAAGGCGCAACATCTGCGCAGCCGGCGAAACCGGCATCACAGGCTGCTGTATCGCAAAGTCCTCACCTGCAGGGAGTGATTCAACACAGTGACACGCTTCCACCCTTGCCCGCAAAATATCGAGCTGGTGCTTTCTTTGGTGCGTATGGATTGCCCTCTCCAACCGGTCAGCGTGAGCCTCGCGTCAATGTTCAATTTAAAATTCCAGACTGGTTGGCCGGTAAATGGGAGCGCAGTCATTCGGTCGAAACGCAGAGAACCGAGTTGCCATCTAATAAAGCGTTGAAGCCGGCAGGAATGACAACAGCGAAGTCGCAAGATGTTTTCGGCACTTATCGCGATAAAACTGGACAGATATGGCAAGTCTTTTCTTCCGATCATGCGACCGGAGAAATCGATCGCGGCGAGTTTGTCGACCGGCACACAGTCACGAAATACAATCTCGACGTCCTCAACGCGAAAACCGCCGTTGTTGAAGTGCGCGCGTTTCACTTGATCGTTAGCAAGAAGACGCAGCGCATCGTTCAAAGCTATCAGGACGAAGAATTCAACACATACAATTTGCTGGGCGAGGGTGTGGTGAAGACCGACAGTTCCGTCAAAGTTTTCGATGGGGACGGCAATCCACAGCTCCTGACGCGGGGCAGCTCAGATGTAGTCAGAATCAGCCGTTTCGAAGATGTGCAGGCGGCGAGATAGGTTTAGTCCATGAAAGTGCAGCTGATAAAACTGCAAATATTCGATTGAAAAATTTCTGTCAAGTTACACAACATTCGCCTTCCGCGATGTTATTACTGTATATATCTGCGGGTAGATAGTTAGCAGTGATACGTTTGCGCTTGTCATCTTGGCGACGAAATGTGGCAGGAAACGGCAACACTGGCTGTTTTAGCTTGTGTCCAGGCGGGGAACGTAAGTAAGTGAAAGCAATCAGATTATTCGCACAAAAAAGAGGTTGGTCCAATTCCGGTGAGCTTCTTCAAACCAAAACAGTCCACAAATAAGCCTCAAGATGTGATGATTGGCGAGCTTCTTGTGAAGGCGCAAATTATCAGTCAGAAGCAGCTCGACGATTGTGTCAGGCAGTCGGGCATGAAGCGCCTGCATCTCGGGCAGATGCTAATGATGTCCGGCTACATCACTCCGCGCGATTTGCAAGCGGCGATGGATGCCCAGACGATGTTGCGGGATAATCTGATTGACGGCGAAATGGCTGTCAAATGCCTGAGAATGGCTTACAAACAAGGTCTTACATTCGCCGACGTAGTAAATAATCAGCAAGCGATCGACCAGGAGAAAGCGGATTCGGCGGTCTGGACGCTTGGTCATCTGTTGCACGAAGCGGACGTCGCGACGCAAATGCAGCTGGATGCTGCTTATCAGCGGAGCAACGCAACCAATATTCCGACTGGTCGGATATTGATTTTGAACGGCGTTATCACCGAGCATCTGCTGTCGCGGGCGCTCGATTTGCTGGTGAAGGCGCGCGATGAGGTTTGTACTCGAGAAGAAGCGGTTGAAGCGATGCGCGTCGCCGCCGGAATGTCGCCCGGAACTCCCTTGACTCAAAGTCTGCTTTTGCCGAGTCCCAGCAAGCGCCCGCGGCTCGGGCAGCTGATGCTGTCTGCTGGAATCATGAGCGAAACCGATGTTATGAACGCGGTCGAGTTCGGTTTAACCTATAACATTATGATCGGTCAGGTTATGGTCGAGCAGGGCTATGTGTCCGTTCAGATGGTCGAGGCTGCGCTGGAGCTGCAACGTTATGTGGAAGATGGGCAGATTGACGAGGCTCGTGCCGGTGATGTGCTTGAAAAGGTTTATCATGGCAACGGCAATGTTAACGACCTGATTACGAGTCTCCAACCGGTTCTTCGCATGGCTGCCGATAGTCAGCCGAAGCTATCATTTGAAAAACTGCTTACGCTGGCTCGCGTTGTATCGCAGGAGCAAATTCATGAGGCGTTCGACATTTGCCGGCAAACTCCGGAAGCTCTTGCGAAGATCCTGTGTCTGACTGGTTTTATCGAAACCAGTACACATGACTCCGTATTGCGGTGTCACGAGCTTCTCGAGTCTGGACGCCTGACTCAGGACGATGCGCTTGTTGCTCTGGACTATTGTTTCAGCAAGAGTACCGGATTCGACGAGGCTTTGAGTGACCTCGGCTGGTCGGATCATGGATTGGCGCATAGCGAGCATGCCCAGCTCGCCCACGAACAAGAATTCGATCCCGACCGAACTGCAGATGAGATGCCGGTTCTGGCTGGGGATGCCGTTCCTGGTTTCAATCTTCTCGATCACTTCGGATTGGGTGGCGGAGATTCGGAAAGCACCGACGCCGAAGAGCCTGCGGTGGCTGATGAACCGGAAGAATACGCTCCGGCTGCGCCGAGCGTGGACGAGGAAGAGCAACAAGAGCCTGAGCCGGTTGCCGAAGAACAAGATGACAATTCATGGGCGCTTCCCGATGATTCCGGGGAAGGTCCTTCCCTGTCCAGCATGGGAGTTGCGACCAGCGATATAGCCGTAATCAGTTTTACCGAACAAATCCTGGATGATCCGATGAGCAATGTTGCCGAGCCGCCAGGCGGCAAGTTGGCAAACATTCTCGACCGACTGGCTGATGGCGATGAGGAAGATGCCGAGCCGGCTTCCAACGGATCGAGCTCTTCCGAGAACGGCGACTCCGCTGCTTCATCCAATGGTGGTGGAAACGGCGCCGGCGCCTTGCCTCCTCCGAAAGAGTTGAAGAAGCTCGACCCGGCTGACGCCAGACCCCTCGGACCGCTTGGGCGTGTGCGACCGGATCGCAACGCGCTGCGTGAGCAGGAGATGACGATTGCGCCTCAGCGCATGAAGATCGACGAAGCGCAGCTGCTGTCGAAGACTGAGATGGAAGCTGTTCCGGAGCCTGAGACCGATAAAAAAGCCGCGGTGGGTGCCGCAATGTACCGGCTGGCAGAGAGCTATTTCGAGCAGGGGGATTTCTCCGAAGCCCAGAAGATTTACGAGAAGATTCTTGCGATCCGCCAGGCGGAGCTGGGTAGCCAGCACATCGAGCTGGTCGATGACTTGAATAAGCTAGCGGAAGTGCTCTGGGTGCAGGGCAATTTCAGGCAGGCGGAGCCTTTTGTTCGCCGCGCCGTGACGATTTTGGAAACAACCCAACCGGTCGACCCGTTGCGTCTGGCTGAGGGACTGCGGATTTTGGCAGGTTTGTTCTTCCAGCAAGGGAAGTTCGAACCGAGCATTCCGTTCCTCGAACACGCCCTGCTGCTTAAGAAAGCGTCGCTCGGTGAAGACCATCGCGACGTCGGTAATCTGTTGCGAGAATACGCGAAGCTGCTTAAGAAGATGGGTCGAACTGCCGAAGCCGAGAAGCATTACTTGCAAGCGAAGAAGATTCTGGCAAAGAATCCTGAGCCTGAAGAGTAGACTGCACGCATGCGCTCTCAAATGTCCGGGCGCGTTGAAAGCAGTCGTGTTGTAGAATGCATCTGTTGATCACTCTCCGGCTTCCGATCGATTGTGGGTAATCTATGAGAATTCAAACACCTCTCGCGCTTTCAGTCTTATTTGCGACGACGATTTCTTTTTGTGCAGCAGGCGCGAACAGCGCTTTTGCGCAGCCGCAAGCGCAAGGGGAGCCTGATCCCTCTCTGCTAAAACGGCACGCTCCTACCGACTCCGATGCGGCCGTCGAGCTTAAGGAGTTCCATGGGCAGGGTATCTCGGTGAAATATCCCGCCGGTTGGGAAGTTATTTCGGATGTGCCTGAGCCGCGAGTACTGCATGTAAAAACACTGGGCGGCAAGGTGAATGCCAGTGTAACGGTGCAGGACCTGCCGGATGACACATCCCTGGATGACTACAAAGAAGCCACCACTCGTGATATCACTGAGGAGGCTGGGCAAATTCATCCGGAAAAACTTTCTGAGGAAACCACTCACCTCGGTGAAATGCCGGCATGGAAGTTGGTTTACTCAATCAAAGTTCCGGACAGTAAACCGGCTTCGTCTGCCAAGCAGACTTTGTTTGTAGCCGTGAAAGATGGTCGCGGTTATCTTCTTTGTTGCACCGCATTTGATGCACTTCCCGGCAAGTTCGACGGAGTTTTCAGATCTATGGCAGACTCGATGAAGGTTGATTCGGGGGCTGCAAAAGCGGCTCCGGCTGCGGATGCCCCCAATTGAAATATCGAATCATCAGGGGGAGCAAGATGTGTCCCTGAACGATGCGGTGGAAGTAATCCTCATGAGAAAGTTCCACTTCCGAAAGTTCGAGTAGCTGTTCTTTCATCTCAAGCAAACCTAGTTGCTCTGCGTGTTGCGCGGCGACGAAGTATTCTTGTGTATTGGCATTTTCCAAACGTCCGGCGAAGTACATCGGTAGAAACCAGCCCGTAAGAAAGCATCCAATGAAGGCTGACAGTCCGATGCACGACATCATGAATTCGCGCCAGCACTGTGGTTTTCCGCCAAGTTTGTCGAGCATCTGTCCAACGAGAGCGCGATGTGTCCACTCATCAGTTTCAATTTTGTGAATGTCTTTCTTTTGCTGCGGGTCGCGCACTGAGCGCCAGTGTCCTGCGTAGGCGTAAGCTGCGGCGAGTTCGCCCGAGTAAGCCATATGGAGAATATGGATGAGGGCTTTTCGATGTTCTACTGCGTCCATAATTGGTCTACCGTTTTCATCGTGCTTCAATTATGTCACTTGGAAATCACGCGCGCTGAACTGAAGCAGATCCGTTAATAATCGCTGCGAATTGTTTCAGGCACGAGCGTTACAGAGATCGAGCTACTGCTGTCAAACCTTGAGATAGGTTATCCGTGTCAGTGATCGCGGTCGCTTTTCCGAGCTGGCTTGTCTTGGCTCCTGCTGCGGCTGCTTCACTGGCCGCGGAGTTCTGGGCGACTGGGTTGTTTGCGACTTCTGTGGGTGATGTGATGGTGTTATGGGTGGTGGCGTCTAATGCCGATGGTTTAGCATGGGAGAGATTGTTGCTGTCTGGTGCCGATGGTTTTGCGTGAGCTAAATGATCGCCGGCAGGCGCGTGGTGTCCATCAGCCACATGGTGTGCGGTTTTTGGCGCGTGTGAAACGGTATGGTGCGCGTTGCTAACCGTGTTCGTGGTTGGTGTATGTGTCGGCGCGGGAGTGTGAACGGAGGGCGATGCTTGTGCGACCTGCATATGACTGCCGCCATCAGGGATTGCAAGGTTTTGACCAGGATGGATCAGATCAGGATTGGCGCCGATTGTTCCCGCGTTTTGCTCGTAAATCGATGGCCAGTTTTTGCCGCCGCCAAGGTGATCTTTAGCAATATTCCAGAGATTGTCACCAGGTTTTACTAAATACTCGGATGGGTTGGAAGCAATGCTTTCAGCGCCGCCAGGCAGCTTCAAGTCCGTTCCCGAAAAAATCAAATCGGGGTTGCTGCCGATTGCGTCTTTATTCAAGTCGTAAATTTCGGTCCAGCGCTGACCGGAACCGAGGTGATCTCTGGCGATGTTCCACAAGTTGTCGCCTTGTTGCACGAGATGATGCGGCTGTGCATCGCCGGTGGTGGCAATCTCGGTGCCACTTCCGGTGGTGCTGTCGTTGCCGAGGAGCGAGCCGCGCCCATCGGTTTCAATGCCTGAACCCTGCATGCTGTCAGCGTTTTGCTGCATGGATTGCATGCTGCTCTCGCCGCCGGTCTGAGCTGGACGCATCTGAGTAAATTGCTGCTGCCACTGTTGCGGAGCGACTTGACCGCCAGCAGACTGCATTTGCGCTGTTGGAACTTGCGAACCGCCAATCGTCGGACCGAATGACCCTTGTTGGTTTTCCATCGCCAGGAATCTATTTGAATTCCAGTCGACATTCATTGCATTGCCGTGTACGAGCTGGTTTCCGTCCATGGAAGTCATTTCATACATGGAGCCGCCGGGACCGACGTTGCCACCGATGTCGAACGTTTGCGCGGTGAAGGGCTGGTGCTCCAGGCTCAGTGTGACAGGGCTTCCGACAGCGCTCGCGGCTTTGCCGCCGTCCATCAAACTCTGTTGAAGTAAAGTCTGGAACGGGTTGTTAGCGCCCATGGTCGTGAGCGTCATCGGGAAGTCGTGCATTACGACCGTCGCCAGTGTTGTGAACGCATTTTGCGCGGCTGCCGCCCATAAGGTCGGATCGAGCAGTGCCATTAAACCGCCATCGGCAGGGAAGAAGAAGGCCATGAGCGCGGAGAAGAAATCACCTACGATTCCGGTCAATCCGGGCATCTTCAAGATCATTTGAACGAGCGGCGAAATCGGTTCGCCGCCCGGAGGCATTGCGCCGGCGAGGGCGCCCTGCTCAAGCCCTGGCATGAATCCCTGTTCCAGACCGGGTGTGAGACCTTGACCGGGGGTGAGCCCCTGTTCCAGACCCGGTGTTAATCCCTGGTTCAGCGAGCCAGGTTGGGTAATCGCCGATTCAACTCCTGTTGCATTCCAACTCGAGAAATCACTTCCGTTGAAACCGGAATTGTTTCCGAGGGAGGTTTCCGAGCCGAAGCCGCTGTCTATGCTGACGTCGGGAAGTTTTGCCTGCCCGCCGGACGTCTGAAAAAAGTCGCGAGCGCTATGTATATCAGTGGTTTGAGAAAGCTGATTGCCGATGCGCCCGTCGACAGCCGACGAGGACTCGAACCTCGGAGGCGTGTTCAGAATTTCCCCCGCTTTGACGGGGTCGAATTCGGGATGCATGCGCGAAACGACTCAAATTAGTAAGTAAGAGGATAGAAGATGCCTATTTATAGCGATTATTGGGGGTGATGTCAAGCGGTTTAAGCCTTACCCTTCAATCACCCTTCGCTAAAAACCTTGACAGGGTTGGGTTTTCGGACGATCAGAACTTCAACATGAGTTTCTTGTGCACGGTTTGTGCATTGTGATTTCGGCCAATATCCTAAGCATTTGCGGTTTCCGTATTAAGTAGAACAGTTTCGTTTGTACCTGAAGATAATGGCAGAGTTGTGACAAGTTGACGCGGAGGCGCACGCGACGGTAAGTCAAATCAACAGAGTCAGCAATGCCGACCATCAAGCCGGCATTACCAAAACTACAAATCGTTTCCGGGCGCAAACAGTAATCTCGCTCCGACACAGCGAAGATTACGATGCGCGCTCACTCTCGTCTCTAACGCATTCCTCGCATTTCACGAGCAGCCTGGATACTCGCATTCGCAAGCCTTGAGCGATACTCGCGACTGCACCGATACTGGGATTCCGCTTGCCTTGTTCTACATTACTCAGGAAGGCGCGATTGACTCCGGAGCCCTCGGCCAGTTCTTGCTGAGACAAATGTAGTCGTTTCCGGCGCTCGGCTATGGCTTTGCCAAGGCATTTGTAAAAGTGTCCGTGTACCGATCGTTTATTTGCCATTAGGTTGTCTCCTTTAGGATACGTCGGTTACGAGACGGGGCATCCTCGATTTGGTTTCATGAAATTTTTGCCAATACGATTAAAAAATGGCGGATTTAAGTTGCCGGGGTTTTAGAAGGCTCGGAACATCGATTGAGGTGGCGTTTGGGATTTAAGACTGTTTCAGCTGGCGAAGTAACTCTTCGGCTGTCCGCACAGCTTCCTGTTCTTGAATATCTTTTGCAAAACCTAAAACGCGCTCGGCTTGTTTGACGGCTTTGTCCTTTTGATTGAGCTTGTAGAGCGCGGTGGCGCGTTTGATTCCGGCAGCCAGGGCCAGTCGCGGCAATTCGCTGTTGTCGGAAAACTGGATGCAGTTTTTGCTCTCGCGTTCGAGGTATTCCCAATCAGGTTTTAACTCCGCGTAGTGCATCAGGTTGAGCCAGCACAGTTGCGCCGAGTAGCCATCGCCTTCGTCGGCGGCGATGTTGAGAGCCTGCGAGAACTTGTCGTCCATAGCGTCAAGGTTGCCGAGTTCGCCAAAAGTGTTGGCTAGGCTGAAAAAATAATCGAAAAGGACCTTAAGCTCGAACTGTCCGGTGCAGCTCTTCATGTAGTCGGAATCGAGTATGGCTAGCGCCTCCTCGTGTCTGCCGAGGTCCATTAAACTCCAGGCTTTGCGCATATTGGACTGACCGAGAAAGTCGTGCGCCACCGCAGGCGGTGCTGAAATTTTATTGCCCTGGACGAGTATTTTGTCCCAAACAGCAAGCGCCTCTTCGTGTGAGCCTTCGCGCGCTTTACCGGCGGCGTCGTTGAACAAGTCTATGAGGTCTGGGGCGATCACGTTGGTGTGCTTTTTTTGTTGATGACAATACGGATTGTGACAGTTATATCACGTGGACTTAGCTGGTCGTAGCTCGCACGAGCTTCGCGAGGTCAAAACAGCAAATAGTGGCTGTTTTGAGCTTAAAGAAACGGTGAACTTGTAGTTTATAAAGCTCGTTGTCAGTATCTTGCTAATCAAAATACTTTTCTCAGCAAACATCATTTCCTGTCACCGAAAACTAAAACAGACCCGATTAGCTGCCTCGACAATTGTTCCGCTTGGGACCTGGTCGAAACGGTACCGAATGTGATACCGCGTCGTGCAGCAATTTTGTGTCGGAAGATGTAGTTGAGACGAGGCGAGAACCAACTCGCCCAGTGCCGCTAGCTCGTCCATCGGTAGATGTGATTCGCCGATGAGCGACAACTGTTTTCCACGCGCTGCTCGAAGTTCTCGAGCCGCACCGATCAACACAGGCAGGACTATTGGAGAATCCATGTCCCAAAACGACCGCAACTCGCTTTCCAGCGTCGAAGTTCGCAAGGCGGCTCCGCAACGCAAATCCGTTACCATCTCTCGCGCTGACCTCGACTGGGCTTCCAGTCAGGGGCTCGTCGGCACCGACCAGGTCGGCAAGCTGTGGCAAGCACTCGTAGAGCGCTCGGCCGCAACCAACACCGGTGGTCTGAACCTCATCAACCTCGCCTACTACGGCGGCGCCACCATCGTGCTCATCGCCATGGCGCTGTTCATGGGGCTCGTCACCGCTCAGTACCAGGCTCCTGCGCTGGTCGGCACGTCGCTCGTCTACGGCGCCGCCTTCGTCGCGCTCGGCTCGCATCTCTTCTTCCGCAAGGGTCTCGAGGTGCCCGGCGGGCTGATGTTCACGCTTGCCGTGGCCATCACGCCGGTCTTCGTGTTCGCGGTCATGAACATGAACGGCGCCGCACCGCCCAGCACCTCTCAGGAGCTCATCCTCGAGGTGGTGACGGTGGTGGCGTCCGTGGTGGCGCTCACTTTCGTGCGCTTCCCGTTCCTGACCATGCCGCTGTTCACCGCGTTGTGGCTCATGAGCGTGACGATCACGAGCATGGTTTCGCACGGGCAGTCCTGGTTCTGGGGCAACGAACAGCTCATCGTCTCGATGGTGTTCGGCGTGCTCATGACTCTCGGCTCGGTCGTCATCGACCGGCGCACGGAGAAGGACTTCGCGTTCTGGGGCTACCTCTTCGGCGTCTCCAGCTTCTGGCTCGCGCTGACCTTCTTCGATAAGGGCGGACAGCTCGGCATGCTCGGCTACTTCGCCGCCAACATCGTGCTGTTGCTCGCCTCCGTCGTCCTCCAGCGCCGCATCTTCCTCGCTGCCGGCGGTCTCGGTGCGACCGGCTACCTGATGTACCTTTCGTGGGACATCTTCCAGGACTCGATGATGGCTTTCGCCGTCGTGCTTTCGGGCATCGGCGTCGGCGTCATCTTCCTCGGTATCCAGTACCACAAGAACAAGGCTGCCATCGACGCTGCCATCCTGCGGCTTCTGCCCGCCGGACTGCGTTCGCTGCCGAATCGCCAGGGCTAAACGCCCGAAACCGGAAGGCTCGGCTCCCCGAGCCTTCCACCCCCACCGACTTGCTACTATATAATATCGGAAGGACTCCATCTCCAAGCCGAGTCCCAGCGAGGCATTCCCGTCCTGCGGTCAAGAGCCGGGGTGTTTTTGGCTACGCGTGAATGACGCTTTTTCGAAAATCCGGCAACGAGGCGTAGACAAGTCTTCCTACTATATAGTACCGAGTCTGCTCTGGCTCAAAAGTGAGTGCCGTTCAGGGGTTGCTGGGTTGGGACTTAAGTCCGGGTTGTTTTTGGCTACGCGTGAATGACGCTTTTTCGAAAATCCGGCAACGAGGCGTAGGCAAAATGGCTTTTGCGCGCCTCGAGGTTGCTATGCGAATGCCTGAAACGTACTGCCCAAGCGGGTTAACGCAGAAGTAGGGCTATGCAAGAATATAGTAGACGATATGGGGAGGTTCGGGATGGTGGTATATTCGTTTGGTTCTGATCATTGGGTGAGGTTTATGCCCAAAATTTTGGTGGTCGAAGACAGTCCGATTAACCAGAAGGTGATGACCTACTTCCTCGAATCCAAGGGTTTCGAGTGCGACCTGGCAACGAGTGGGGCTCAGGCTTTGACGCTCGTTCATACTAACGAATATGACTTGATCTTCCTCGATTTGCGCATTCCGAATCTTGACGGTTTCTCTGCTGCTCGTGCCATTCGCGAGACGGGCTGCACCGTTCCCATCATCGCGGTGACGGCGAGCGCCATGCCCGAGGATGAGAAGAATGCGATGGAGTCAGGCATGAATGCGTTTATGACTAAGCCGTTCTCGCGGGCGGATTTCGATTCGGCAATCGCAATGTGGCTCAAGCCGAGGCAAGGGACTGAAACCGAGTCTGCCGGCTCGATGGCGGATAGTTAGCCGTCTCTTTGAAGCAGTTCCAGGTCTAATTAAGGATCTAAACAGATTGCGCCCGAATTGCTAAACTCAATTACGTCAATAAAGCGTTTGTGGGAGTTGCGGTTTTGTGGACTAGATTTTTTGAAAGTTCTTGGCCGCAATGTACGTTGCGTAAACCGGCTTCCCAGGAACTTCTCGAGAAGTGCGAAGACGAGCTGAATGTTTCGATTCCGCTGCCGCTTCAACAGCTCCTCCGTGAGACTAACGGAGTAGCCGATCCAAATAATGAGTGCTTGATCTTCTCTGTAGAGGAGATGCTCGAATGCACAGAGGATATGTGGTTCAACACCGACTACGAGCAGCGCTTCCAGCCGTTCGTAAGTCTTTTGTTTTTCGGAACCGATGCTAGCGACAATCTATTCGCTTATCCAATACTCGGAGATAGACCGGACAAGAGCAAGGTGTTCAAATGGCGTCGCGACAACGACAGTCGCATGTATTATGCAGATGGTTTGGAGCAGTACTTCTACAAGCGCTGGAAGTGTCTTGAACAGAGCGATCCATCTCTTTGGGATCAGAAATTGTCGTGCAAGGATTTTGATGACTACAAAACATTTATCACCGGTGGTGGTGGCGCGGACTTTTCGCCCGACTTCGCGCCGGATAGCTCCACGCCCGGGTCAATGAGCGGTTAGCTCGAAAGTGGTTAATGTTTAGTCTCTAGGATTGAAAGGTCCGGATGGGGGAATCGGCGTGAAGGTTGTCGATGAGTCCCATTGATTGATCATCGGCAAACTCACTGAACCGCCAGCCTGGAAGTCTCCCAGCATATTGCGACCGGCAAATCCGTTCCAGAACGGTCGTTGCAAAACACTTCCGTTCGACGTGATCGTTCCCGGCGCAGTTATCGCCTCACCTGGCTTGCTTTGCCATGTATAGCTGTATGACGGGGCGGAAATAATTGTTGGTTGCGAGTAGCCCGTACCATACATGCCACCGCCGAAGCCACCATAACCACCATAGCCACCGTAACCACCATATCCGTAAAATGGGTTCCTGTAGCCCATTCCGAAGCCACCGAAGTTTAGCCCGAAACCGCCCCGACCAAAACCAAATCCACCCCCGCCGAAACCAAAACCGCCATAGCCCATTCCGCCGAATCCGCCATAACCCCAGGGACCAAAGCCTCCCATCATGAACGGATTCATGAATTGCGGTTCGGTATAAACTGACGGCAGATACG
Source organism: Candidatus Obscuribacterales bacterium (assembly GCA_965228855.1). Lineage (GTDB taxonomy): Bacteria > Cyanobacteriota > Vampirovibrionia > Obscuribacterales > Obscuribacteraceae > JADYXR01. Next base: position 1,097,569 of record CBDDIJ010000002.1, read on the forward strand.
GGTTAAACGAGGGACCTGAGGGCTGTTGAATCACCACGCCGCCGTACATCGGCTCATACGTTTGAGTGAAAGTGGTGCCTTGTTGCTGAATAGGCGGAGCGCCGCGATTAATGAGCGGCACCAGATTGCCGCTAGGCGTCATTTGAAAACCGTTATCGATCAGCTGCTTCTCGGTCAGACGCGGGCGTTCCAGATTGCTCGGCTTCTTCCGCCGCGCCTCTTCCTCGTTCCATTTGTCCAGGTCGACGACTTCTTCCATAAACATGTTGCCGTCGTTGCCCTGAATCACTTCGCCAGGACCGCCCTGCGAGGGCGTGATTTCGTTTGCTGCCTGCGCCGAGTATGATGCTGCCACCATTGCGACGAAAGACGCGAGAATCGAATTTCTCCAGGCTCTGGACCGTTTGATTGCCAACATATGAACTCCATTTGCCCGAATTGGTTCCGCCGAGCATTTTAATTTTAGCCGACTAAACCGTAGACCGCACCGGCGACTGAGCGTGACTGTTAAGACAGTATTGGACGGTCGCCAAGTAGTTGCGTCAATCCCTAATAACTTCCGGAAAACAAAAGAGTTCTAACTTTTTCCGCTTCGGTCTGCTGATTGTTCAATTCGTAAGAAGCCTGAAGGAGATCAAGAATTAGCTGTCGATTCGCAACGGGCGTTTGGCTGTTCATTCGCAGTTTTGCGAGTTCCAATAATGTAATGGCTTTCGCGATCTCGTTCTTCTTCAACGCTGCGCGCCCACCTTTCAGAGCCGTTCTGCATGAGCTCTGACGAATTTGTTCATCTTCCGGTCTAAATTTAAGTGCCTTCTCGAAGATTGAATTAGATTGCTCCCAAACGTTCATTCTCTCAAGATCTCGGGCGGTTGACAAATCTCTGTCAAAGTCAATTCCGCGAGTTCGGATATCGACCTCGTCCTTCTTTATCCGAGCGTCTGAACTGGCAACGCTTTTCTGAGCCGCCGCCACTTTGGTCGCGTGTAATTCTCTCTTCTTCGTATCGTCGATGATTGCGTTCATCGCATTTATATCCGGCGCGGTGAGTTTCTCTAGCAGAGGTACTTGAAGCTGGAAGTACATGATGGTGTTTGGGTCAGGTAGGTGATCGGCGCCCAGGGCGTGCCCGATTTCGTGAAGCGCCACGTTCTTCAGGTATTGTTGTCGAAAGGCAGGTTGGCTCGAACTTCGGTAAGTAAGTATGCGAATTTTGGCATGTTTCCTGGAGAGAGACCCATCCCATGTGCTCTGACACGTCCCAATTGCGTCTTTGCTTTTGGCGCCTAGTTTGTCCGGATGGTCCACCCATTCGCAGTCAATAGACGCTTCACTTGCAGTTGGCACAAAGGCGAATTTTATACGATTACCCATTGTGCTCTGCCACATTTGAAACGACGCTACCAGGGCGCTTCTGTCGCCTTTAGCATATCCGGGAATCTTCAAGCAACTGCTCTCGGTTGGTATAAAGACTTTCAGTGGAAACTTGGCTGTACCCCATCTAGCCTCCTTTTCGAACACTTCATCTTTAGCTTCGGACAGTGCTTGTTCGAGCGTTTTCTGATTCGCTGATCGAATGACTTTCTCTCTGGCGATTCTTTCTAGTGCTTGTTGAATTTCTTCGGCGGTCATATCCTCTCTAGGAGGCAATGTCGGCGGAGGGTGTACGAGTTTGTCGAGGCTGTAAATTCGCTGTTTGATTTGGATAATCGCGTGATGAGCCGGATAGGTTTTCTCTATGGAGCGAAGGGATTCCAATGCGCTTTCCTTGCGACTGAAGCGGATCTTCAGTAAGGCTTGCAGCAAAACAACATCGTCGCGCGGAGGCGTTGCCGAGCCTTTTGTCGCTCGTTTCGCGAGACCGTTCGAAAGAAACTCTAAACTTTCCGCGCTCGCTAGAAGTGGGTCACTGGAAGCGTTTCGCATTGCATACATCAACCATTGATCGACCTCGTCCAGCCTGTTTCTCTTTATGCATTCGAGTGTCTTTCTCAAGACCTGCCATGTCACTTCTGGGTTCTTCTCAGCGGTGGTCTCTTCCATGAAGACCCGTCCATCAGGGTTCTCAATTACATTTCGTGCACAGGCCGCCGCTGAACTGCATGCGATAAACGCCACCGCTAGTAGTGTCGCGGAGGCTGTTGTTGAAGCGCGAAGGGACCCGTCCATTGTTCAATCCTGGTTTGGCTGCGGTTCCGTGCCTGTGTTTTGCGCATCTGACTGATCGTAGGGAATCGAATCAACGTTGATTTGCTCCGGCGCTTCTACACCAGGCACCGCCCCTGGAACGCTTTGAATGACCGAAGCTGCACCATTGGGTTGCGAAACCGTCGAGCCGGCCGCGTAGCCGTTCATATTCGCATCGTCTGCCCGCTGTCCTTCTGTCGGCGCCGAGCTTGGAGCTGTGGGCGTGGCGGCGTACGCCGGCTGACCCTTGATGGACGCTATCAAATTGTCGAGAATCGCTTTGGTCGAGTCGAACATGTCTTTTGGAAGATCGACCGTCACGGTCTTTGTCATCCCCATTTTGCCTGCTGTGACCTCGGCTACCGGCTTTTCTCCTACCTTCACGAGCGACTCGAGAAGATTGACCCAGAGAGTCTTTGCGAGAACTTGCAGACCGGTGATTTTTGAAACCTGATAGTCGCCGTTGGGACGGTTTAAAAATTCGAAGCTGACCTTTTTGTTGAAACTTATCTTGGGCACGTCTTTTGAACCAACGTCTTTGACGTACTTTTGTTCCAAACTCACCTCAACGACGTCCTTATCCGGGAGCATGAAAACAGCAATTTTATTGACGCATGCCTGCTTCATCTGCTTGGTGACTGATTCTCCGAAGGACAGCGGATCAATTGTTTTGTAATGTTTTCCCAGTTCGTCGAACGCGTGTGCAAGTTCGTCATCATTTATCGCGAGGCGCGCGTAAGCCGCCTTCGCCTCCTGCAGCTGGGCATCAGCCTTTTCGTAATCGCCTTTCTGGCAGTAGCATTGCCCGAGCTTTTTGTTTGCAATTGCCGTCATGCGATCTTTTGCGTTTTGATCGGCATCCACACGCGAAATCTGAGTCAGCGCCCGCTTGAACATGCTGATGGCTGGCGTCTCTTTGCCGTCGGTCAACATTGTTGTCCCGTCGCCGATCATCTTGCTCCACTTCGCGTCGGTAGATTGAAGGAACGCCTGCTCATCTTGCGAAATCCCTAACGGTGCCGATATTGGCGCGGTAGGTTCTGTTTGCGAATCCGCGAATGCGGCTTGATTGAAAGTGAAAAGGGCTAGGGACAAAGATGCGGCTAGGAGGAACTCACGGCGTTTTTTCATATAATATCCATCCGAAAACTCACAGATACTCTACCCGGATTTTCAAGGTATTCCGAAGGTTTCAACTACCGCGAGATTAATTCCCTGGGAGCGTCGGCTGGGCATGGTTCTCAGTCCGATTACGCGGGTGTTTTGATCTTATAAATATCGAAAGCGCTCGTTTGGTGAGAGATCTTTTGGACTGAAATCATGACGCCAGTCATTCAGGTCTATCTAAAGCAGGCTACCGAGTGGTAACTTTGGGCACACATCATCTCTTTTATTTCTAGGGACGAAACACCACCAGCGCTTCAACCAAACGCTCAGATAGTTTTTTGCTGCAATTTTTGCGGTGAAAACAGCAACGCCTGTCGCCAGCCAATAGCTGAAGACCGAGATGATGTGCTTTTCGGCGCTCGGCGCCCAGGTGTTCCGCTAGTGTCGTTCGAGAAGACGTATTCGCGAGTGCCACTGAAGGCGGTGCCGTGTCGAAGTGGGTGTGGTGATTGCTTCGTGAAAAACCGTCGAGGCGATGATGATTTGGCGGTGCTTGCGCGGGCGGTGTAGCCCGTTGCGAAGTGCCGCTTGCAGCATTACGCGTCAGCGTATTAACTCCTTTTCGAAAGGGAAAGCCATGAAGAGAGCGCAAATTCTCTTGATTCTTGCAGTTTGCTTCGGCGTCTCAAATGCCGAGGCGAAGGGACCGGGCGGCCAGCATGGAGGCGGCCAGGTTCACCATGGAGGTGGGAACGGACCTCGTGTGCAGCCGCATGTTCCGCGCGTGCAGCCGAACATCCCGCGGACGCAGCCGCATGTTCCGCGCGTGCAGCCGAACATCCCGCGGACGCAGCCGCATGTTCCGCGCGTGCAGCCGAACATCCCGCGTGTGCAGCCGCATGTTCCGCGCGTGCAGCCGAACATCCCGCGGACGCAGCCGCATGTTCCGCGCGTGCAGCCGAATATTCCGCGCACGCAACCGCATGTTCCCCGCGTGCAGCCGAATATTCCGCGCACGCAACCGCATGTTCCCCGCGTGCAGCCGAACATCCCGCGCACGCAGCCGCATGTTCCGCACGTGCAGCCGAACATTCCGCGCCCGCAGCCGCAGGTTCCGCACGTGCAGCCGAACATCCCGCGCCAGCAGCCGAATGTTCCGCGCGTGCAGCCGAACATCCCGCGCCAGCAGCCGCATGTTCCGCACGTGCAGCCGAATCTGCCGAATCGCCTTCCGCACAATTTGCCTCCAGTCCACGTGGGGCGCCCGAATCAGATTCCGCAAAATGTGCGTCCGTATCCGGTTCGCTGCGTGCCTGATCGGCAGCCGGTGCATTACCGAAACTATCGCCCGCCCGTCGTGCAGAACAATTTCTGTGCGCCTGTCTACGGTCGATACACCGGTCGGTACAATTCGCCGGTGAGAAACAGTTTGTTTAACACCGGGTTCTGGTTTGGCGGAACGTGTTATTCCGCAAACCCGTACTTTTCGTACGGCAACTACTGTCCGACCAGCTGGTTTTACTTCGGTAACAACTGCTGGTTTCGACCGGGTAGTGGTTACTCTTATTCGCCTCCAATCGGCTTCAACGACACCATCACGGTCGTCGTCGAAGAGCAGTACACCGAGATGGAGCTAGACCCGTTTCTCGGCATTGAAGTGCCGGTGACCAAGACAGTCACCTGGTATTACAACGCCTACTACGACGCAGGAACGGGTTGGTACGGGTACACCGACTGTCATGGTCAATTCCATTGGCTTCAGTGGTAGTGGCGCTTGTGGTGTCACTTCGCTGCGCGGAGACGTTTCTACGCGTTTGAGGTGACTGGAAAACAGCGCATCCCGAGCGGTTCTTCATTGAGCCGCTCGGGATGCCTTTTGCCTTCTTCACTTTCTTACCTTTTTGCACCATTTTCTGTTAAAGCAGTCCTGATCTGATGGTCAGGGTTTAAACATATGCTGCCGCACCATTTAATCACGCAGCCGGAGGGCGTCTAATCCCAGGGCTGATTTATCGCGGCAGATTGGGTCGCTCAATCCGCGCTACGGCAATCCGATATTGGATCAAAGAAACCGACACGAAAGTATGCTTCCTATAAATGCAGGATTAGCTTCAGTGATCACTTCCTGCTCAGGCTGCGGGAACATGAATGGAAGTGTTTCGGTCATAAGTCAAGTCAAGTGTGCAGGCTTTACTTAGAGGCGAGCCGTTTGCTACTTTAGTACGATAAGCAGTAATGGCATTGGTATCAATTCGTATCGGGGGAAACATGAAGAGAACTCGCTTTCTTTGCTGGACTTTATCTCTTGTCGCCAGTATGGCCTTTTGCGCGCAGCCTGGCGATGCCGCCGCCACCAAAGCTGAAAAAACTGAGCAATGGGGCTCGGAAACGATCGCGGTGCGCGCGAATCTAGCCGCTCAAGCCCTGAAGGATAAGAAGTACCAGAGCGCGATTTCACACTTCCGTGCTTTGATCGGCTTGGACCGAAACAACGAAGATTTTTATCTTGGATTGTACGTCGCTAGTGATAAAGGCGATCAACCTGGACAAGCCGTAATGGCTCTGGAGGAGCTTTTCGATAAGAAGCCCGAACTGAAGGCAACTTATGCAAAAGAGTTTGTGGATGCGTTGAAAAAAGCCAACCGTGAGGCGCCTGAAGTTAAGGCTGCGGAAAAGCTCGTAAAAAGCGACTCGCCGGACAACCTCGCCGAGAAGAAGGTTGATGAGTTAGTCGAAAAAAGTTTGTACGAAGAGATTTATGTCGAGCCCAAGAAGTTAGAGCCGGTTAAACGCGTTGAGCTCGATGCCGACGAGGTTCACCTCGAGAAAACGCGCAAAGCGCTTACATACGAAACGGCATTTGCTCAGTCGGAGAATATCGTAGTCGCTGAGTTCATCGGATACGACAAGAATAAGCCGATTACCTACTACACCCCACCGAAGGCTCATTACAAAATCACTGAGTATCTCAAGGGCGCTCCATTCAACAAAGCACTTCCGATCAAGTATGAGTTCCACGATAAGATTGTCGGCGAAGAAAAGCCCGCAGACTGGAAGTTTGATGAGGTCGCGCTGATGCCCAAGAAAGGGTCAAAGTGGATTATGTTCATTCCGACAGCCGTTCCGCTGGATGGAATGCTGGAAACCTTCCATGGCAAATATGGACGTCAGGAGTTTAACGAAGCGAACTACGACGAGATTCAGCGAATAATTCAGGAGCACCGGGGCGCTACCAAGTTCTAATCGCGTTACGGCCTTCTTTGTTATCCTTGCGCTGCTCGTACCTTAGCGAGCCGTTGCATCGTCGAGTTTACTTGCACCATCGCGGTAGTTCGCTTCGTCGCGTACATTCTCTCCGTCGCTTGCTGCTGCGTCGCGTACTTCTAACTTCTCGGTGCTTGTCTTGATGACGCGCTTGAGTTCAGGTTGAAAGATTTCCGCTGACAGGCTTAGCATTCCCGCCTGGCGAGGCGTAACTTCACAAGAAAACGATGCCGTGCCGTCCTGACGGTAATCTCTCGATTTCTCATTAAACTCGAGTTGCGATCCCTGCCATCTGAGATCTAGACCAGGAGCCAGGTTTTTCACTGCAGCGATCACTTGCATCGGTTTCCCAAAATCGACCTGTCCTTCAGGCTTGACCAGTTTTATAACCGGCTCTTGTACGGAAATTGGAATTGTCCGCTCGGCAACGACTCGATCGTTGCTTTTGTTGAGAATTTGAATTCGCACGGAGAATTCGCCCGGTGGTGATGAGTCGGGAGCGATGTATGTGCAGCTATTCAATTCATCCGGATCGCCGACGATTGCGCCTTTTGAGCGCCACTCGACACCTGGGCGCAATGAGCCGAACGCATTACCTCTCGAAATAACAGATCCATCATTTTTGATCAGATTCCAAACCGTTTTATAGTGTTTCGCACCTTTAACTTCGATGAATAGTCGAGTTTCGGAAGCCGCGAAGATTGGCTTTTCATCAGTGAAGTGAACGGACACCGGTCCGCTGAATCGGTTTCCTCAAACAGAGGCGCTAATTTTGCGAATGATTGTTTGCGGCAGAATTCCAGGTTCTCAAAATCTTTACTGAATGCGAAGGCGACCTTTTCATCAGGATTGTCGTACAGGTCCGCCTGCTCGAATTGTTTTTGTTTGACTAAAATCTCTTTGATTCGTGACTTGATTTCGTTCGATGCCGGGATTGGTTGTGATGCGGCTGCGTTCCATCCAACCCGCATGAGAAGCAGATTGTAGTAACGGAGTGCAGACTCATAATCTCCCTGATCGTAAAAGGTATTCGCTAAGATGTTGAGATAAACTGGTTCTTCGCTTCGCGCAAGAGGCTCTTGGGCAACGCCTTCTCGCATTTTTTTCCCCAGTTGAATCAGGGCAGAGTGGAGATTGTATTCTTTGAACAAGGTGAGAGTGTCGGTGGCGGCAGCATGTGTCAATGACGATGAAAACGACATGTATTGCGGCTGTGTATCGATCAAGTTTTGCAAGCAGTCATTCAATATTTGAGTTGATGCGTGGAGTGCGTTAGTTTCTGCACCTAAGTGCATGATCGCTTTTCTGCACTCGGGGGCTGACTTTCCGTCGGCTTGATGTTGAGTAAGAAGGAGAGCTTCTCGATAAAAATGGAGCGCTCTGGGCGTGTCTCCAGTCGCATCGTAGGCTCGCGCAAGTCCAAGAGTGACCTCTATAGTCGTGGAGCGAGGTAGACGAGCCATTTTTGTTAATCCGATCGCCGCTCGAAAGCTCTTTATCGCGGCGTCCGGCTCTTGTGGGAGGTGTTTTTTGCCTTCCGCCGCCAGCGCCTGGAACCGGTCATGAGTCGTCCAACCTGTTGCCGGTTGCGAGATCGCAGTTGTAATCACAAAAGCAAGCAGCAGTGTGCACGAGCGTTTTCGCGCTAGTTGGTTGTATTGGTTGCTTTTGCAGCTTGCTCTGTTACCCATGTTTGGATAGCTTGCTCATTTTTCTGTCGGTAGATGACGCGACGGTGAACCTCTTCAAGCATTCTAGCAACTGCGGCTTTTGCATAGGGAAGTTCGTGCGCCGCAAAAAACGACTTGAGGTCTTCTTCCTCTTCAGGCTTGTCGAAAGCTGCGCAGGCGTATGCCAGGTTTGCCATGCTTCTAGGCGGAAACTTCTTTGTAATTTCAGTCCAGTGCTCTTTTACGAATGTCCAGGTTCTATGTTTTGTTCTGTGACCATCCAGCATTCCTGCAAGAACGCGAAATCCATCTTGACTTCGGATGGCGTCGCTTAGCACCATATTTAGTGTCCGGTCTACGAGTTCCGGTTGAGCAAAGTGTGTTAATGAAGATAGAAAGCGCTTCTCAAGCTCCGGTATCTTTTCGGTTTTGAGCGCCGCAATGATCTCTTCGTATTCCTTCTCTCCACCGTTGTAGGTGGTGACCGTCAAGACAGCCGATGCTACATCCGGTGAAACTGACTGCCTGTCTACCATATATTGTTTGTAGAGTTCGCGCGCTTCGGCTATGCTTTCTGCGTCCTGTCCGAAAGTGCCGAGCAGATTTATAACTGAGCGTCGCAAATCCTTGATGCTGTCTTCTTCACCGGGAGTTTCTTTCCACCCGAGTTTGTCTTTTACGGGTCCGACGACCGAGCTCATCAGTTTTTCATAATCGTTGTGGTGTGCGGAATCCAGGTAGACATAAGGATGCCAGCAGAAGTCCATTATTTTCTCCTGGACTATCGGATTCTTTTCGTCTGTTAATTTGAAGAGAACCGAGAGTTTGTCTTGGACTGGAAGGTTGCCTTTCCAGGTCAGTGCGCTCATATCGCTGAGGAATGCGAGACGTTCCTCAGGTGACAAATAGTCGAAGTGCTTGAGAATTTCTTGTTGGGTTTCGGTCGGATATTGGGTTCTATAGAAGCCGCGCCCGCCAGCGTTTACAAGTGCCCTGGACCAATCTTTCGGGAGCGTTATGGGTTCGATTTTGCCGACCATTAGTTTGGTAAGAGTCTTACCGTTTTCTTTAAACGGTTTCAATTCCCGAACTACCAGTGGGACTTGCCATAGCGAATTGTCGGCTTCAACGCCAGGCATTCCAAAGAATCTTTTCTGTGTTAGATTTAGAGGGCTGCCACCGCCAGTGGTGTTTAATATCGGGAAGCCTGGTTGGAAAACCCATGACTTCATGAGTCCGGAAACCGGCAAAGAACTGGCTTTTCCGATCGATTCCCAGAGGTCTTCGCTGGTGGCATTGCCAAACACATGCGCGCTCAGGTAATCGTGAATTCCTTGTTGAAACTTTTTCTCTCCGACGTAGCTTTCCAGCATCCACAGAATGGATTCGCCTTTGTCGTACGTGATGGAGTCGAACATTTCCGCTGCTTGTTTTGGGTCGGAAACATCAGAATGAATCGCACGCGTTGCTTGAAGTTCGTCAACTAGCATGCTGCCATTGCGCGTCAGAATTGCTTTTGTAAGTTCCTGCCATTCCGGGTGAATGGCGTCGACCGTCTTTGTCCCCATCCATGATGCGAAGGCTTCATTTAGCCAGATGTCGTTCCACCAGCGCATCGTGACGAGGTCTCCGAACCACTGGTGCGCGATTTCGTGGGCGACGATCGCGAATACGGTTCTCTTCGCTGAATTGCTGCCGGTCTTCTCATCGACGAGCAGGTTTGCTTCACGAAATGTGATGGCGCCAAGGTTTTCCATTGCCCCTGATCTGAAGTCGGGGATTGCTATCAAATCCAATTTGTTGTGTGGATATGGAATGCCGAAATACTCGTGCTGGTATTTCAAAATGTCGCAGGCCGCATCGAGCGCGTATTTACCGAGATGCTCTTTGCCAGCCAGCGCCCAGACGGTCACAGGAATTCCGTCGACCTCTTTTGTTTCGCCCGGCTTGAAATTGCCTATGATCAGTGCCACCAGATATGATGACATCTTCGGCGATGGCTCGAACGTTATTGTTTCGCGAAGCTCGCCGGGAGCTGCCAGAGCGTCGGCATAACCTTTTACCGGCTTCGATGCCTTCCCGTTCGAAAGTGCGATGGAACCCTCATTTACGTGTGCTGTTATCTTGAATTTTGCCTTCATCTCAGGCTCGTCGAAGCATGGAAACATGCGTCTCGCGTCCGTTGGTTCCATCTGCGTAGTTGCCAACCACTTCTTTTCGCCCTTGTCGTCAAGATAATGAGAGCGGTAAAACCCTCGTAGCTTGTCGTTTAGCTCGCCTGTGAATTCGAGGTGGAGCCGGTATAAGCTGTTTTTCTCAAGTGGGGTTTTAAAGGCTACGCGAACCTGTTCGTGTTCCGCATCCACGGTTACAGTGCCGTTCTCCGCTTCGACTTTGGCGGGAAGGCGCGGCGATTCGCCAACGGTTTTTATTCGTGTAAGTTTCGCGTCAGTAATCTTGAGGTCGATCGCGTTGAGGACGATGGTGTCGGTTTTTTCTTTAATTGAAACATCAATGGCGGCTGTTCCAAGGAACGTGAAATCGCGCAAATTTGGCGTGAATTCGAGGTCGTAGAGTTCAGGGAGGACGTCTGTTGGAAGTCGGTATTTGGAAGACGCGCTTTTGGTGGCGGATTGCGCGGGCTTGCCTTCCGCGGGACTCGCCGCCGGCATTGCGAAGAAGCTGATTGCCAGGCAGCTTGCGATGGCGACAACCGACTTGGGTTTCATCTCAATCTCCTCTTGTGAAACGGTTTCTCAATTTACCAGGTTTGAGTAGAATCGTTATGGTAAATTTTGTGTATTGCAGTTGGCAAATGTCTCGGCAAGTCGCAAATCTGTTTTTACTACTTCGGGCACGAATTTCATGGACGATAAAACCAAATCGGCTGACGGCGAGATCGGCGAAGGCGACTCCCCCGCGCATAGAGGGGCTGACGACTCGACGGCGGAGATCATCGGCGCGGATGGCGAGGATCAGATTGTCAGTGGAGATGGTCATGATGACGGGCAGCGCGGAATCAAACGGCTAGGACCCAAGAAGGAAGACGAGGAACCGAAGAAGGAAACCTCGATGTTGGGAGAGGTTGTTCAAACGCTGGTTATGGCGTTTGCGATCTTTCTGGTTGTGAAGGCGTTTATCGCGGAAGCGCGCTACATACCTTCGAGTTCGATGGAGCCGACGCTGAATATAAACGACAGAATTTTAGTGGAAAAACTCACGAGCCGCTTCTTCGGCAGGCAGGTAGAGCGTGGAGATATTATTGTGTTCTTCCCGCCAACGATTGAAACGGGCGTGCCGGACAACCCAATGCTTCAGTCGGTGGGCGGTTTGCCGTTCCTTCCGGAGGGACCGCCTGTATTTGTGAAACGAGTGGTTGGTATTCCCGGTGATACCATCGAAGTGAAGAGCGGTCAGGGTGTTTTTATCAATGGAAAAAAACTCGACGAGCCTTACGTCAAAGAACTTCCGCAGTATGACTTGAAATTGATGAGTGACATCGGCGGCATGGCGTCGACGCAGCAGTTAATTCAACCTTATGCTGACAGCAATGCACCAATTGTGGTGCCTGAAGGGCAACTGTTCATGATGGGCGACAATCGCAACCACAGCGCCGATAGTCATGTTTGGGGCTTTCTTGAGAAGTCTAGAATCGTGGGCCGGTCTTGTGCGGTTTTCTGGCAAGATAAGTGGTTGCATTTCGGCCAGTAAGCTCTGTGTCTCTTCGAGACTATCTGCTTGACCGGCCGTGGGAACGTTACTGTTCTGGTCTCTGCTGTCCTGGGGGAACGCAGGGTCCTCAGTGGCTCTGAGACTTACTCTGCGCGAGTTGCTTTTCGAATTTGTGTTTGTCTGAAACTGCGATCGAACAGGTCGGATCAATGCGGAGCGCCTGATCGATGTCCTCTATCGCTTGTTGGTAGTTGCCTAGCTCCGCGTTTACCTGAGCGCGACTGTGGTAGAAGTCTTCGCGGTTGCCGTTGTTCGAGATGGCTTGTGTATAGTTTTGCTCTGCCTCTCTCCATTCCTTACGCTTCTGGTGCAGGTTTCCGAGTTCGAAGTAGGCTTGAGGGCAGCTAGACTGTTTGACCGCGGTTAGCAAATCGGCTTTCTCGTTTTCCGCGTTGCCGCGGTCGCGCCAGTAGATTGCTCTTTCGTGATAGGCCAACTCTTTGCTGTTTGAACTCGAGGAGCTTGAAATTGCCTGGGTGTAGTTTTTCTCGGCATCCGCATAGTCTTTGCGAGCTTCCGAAACGGCTGCCAGACCGGCATAGCCGGTGACGAATTTTTCTTTATCGAGGGCTTTGTTGAAGTCGTCTCTCGCGCGAGCGTAGTCGCCTTTCTTGTAGTAGATCCAGCCTCGCTCCGCATAAACCTGGTGCGCAAGGCATGCATCGCCGCAGCAGGCGAAGTTAAAAAAGCCCGGAGTTTTATCGCTAATAGCAATCGCACGGTTGATGCTGTCCAGGGCTTCATCGAGTTTTCCGGTTCGCCTCAGGCAATACGCCAGGTTCTTTAGGCACAGTGCGTCGTCTTTGTGAATCGGCTGTGTAAGCGCTTCTTTGTATGCCGTGATGGCCTGGTCGAACTTTTGATTGCGCCGGTAGTAGTCCGCTTGCGAGTTTTGGCCGTCGTAAATACTCCAGCCAACGCCCGCCGCGAGGGGAACGACAAACAGTCCCCCAATCAAAAGTATGCGCGCCAGACTCGTCCGTTTCTGCATCTCGCAATTATATCTGAACCCTTGTCTACTATCGAATACCGTGTAAGTCGCACCCGAAAAGCCGCTATGGCACTGGGTCTACAGCGGCGCTACTCATAACGCCGACTTCCATGTCTACGACAGAATGCCGAATTCGGAGAAAAGCGTCATTCTGTCGTAGACAAAATTGACGGACCGCGTTCGCGCCTCCAAGTTTATTCCGCCCGTTAAACCGTTTTGCGAAATTGCTGGAGTGCATTACCCGGAGCCGGTTTAAAGCTCTGCCATGCAGGTCACCTGTGGTTTCGGGTGACGGCAGAACTGGCTGCCGCCGGACTGCAGGTGCATCAGCACAGCTGTTGTTTTCAGCAGTTGCTTTGCTGTTCGTCTGGCGTGTGGCTGATTCGATTGCATGAGCTCGCGCAGCGGAAGTATTGCAGACATCGCTGAGGGAATCGAATATTGGCTACTGAAGGCTTTTAAACCGTTCTCGAGCGACTGCGACGAAACGTACCGGTGACTGATCGCATCAGCCGGGTTAATCTCTGCCAGGCTGCCAATCGAATCCTTTGCGATCACAGCGCTTTCGCCCGGCAATACTTTGATGCGCTTGCCGCCAGCGGTGACGCTCACGGAATTGCTGTTCTGATCGTGCAGATTGTAGACTGCAATGCCGTCGGAGAAGGCGAGCACAAGAGCGATAGAGCCTGCACCGACCTTTACCGATCCGAATTGCGTTTCAATACATCTGTCCTTTTCCGGAGCGGCAAGAATGCTTCCCCTCTGTAGGTTGAAGCTAGACGCGGATGTGAAGCCGGTTTCGAGGATTCCCGGGATAGCACCACTTTCGAGTTCCGTTTCGCTCTTCCAGCCTTTCTTGAATTTGGTACCAAATTCGGTGGCGGTGAGAATGGGCGACGACGAACCGGAGATTGTGTTTATCAAACCTATTTCGCCCAAGGAAAACGCGTGTGCGCCTGTCTGTCCGCCTGCAATCTCAAGGAGCATCTCGGCGTTTTGAATTTGAGAATCAAATGTGTTTGTTAAACCGACTGAAATTGCAGGTTGAATCTCAGGCAGAACCGAGAGAGAGTCATTCGATGAAACACCCGCACTGGCTTGGCTTGCAAGCACCTGCCCGTAATTAGCACCTCGGCGCGCCACGGTATTTGTGGCGGACAGCGTCGGTGCCGGAGCGGGTGGGTCGGCCGTAATTGAGACAGCGTCGTTTACTATGATCGCGCCTGGACCTGCTTTGCCAGCACTGAAGATGACATTGCCATTGATTAGGTTTATTGTGCTCGAACCGTTAGTAGTTATGCCGTTATTGAAGAAGACCGTTCCTCCGGAACCGTTAATCGTTACGCCTGAAGGAGTTGTTCCTGTCACCAATGGTGGTGGCAAGGTTCCGATTACGAATTGCACAGTACCTCCGCCGATAGAAGTTGAAAAGCTTGCGACAGAAGACAGAAAGCCCAGAGTGATAGAGGAGCCTTTCCCCTTGCCCAGGTTGTTGAGCGTGATTTCGCCATCGGTGGAAGTTATGCTGGCAAATGAGTTTAGATTCATGGCGCCACCGCCAGTGATGATAGTCACTGACTTGCCCGTCACTCCGGCGATGTTGATTCCGGCTGATGCCGAGATGTTGACGTCTCCTCCGCCTGCTACAGTTCCCAATTCCAGCGTTGTTTTCTTTGCCAGGCTTGCGATGTTGATGGCGCCGGATGAGCCAGCAAAAGCATTCGCTATTAGGTTAGTCGTTTGAACTGCCAGGGGCACGGCGCTGCTACCCAACGCGCCTCCTAGACTACTATCAAAGTTGACGGAACTTGCCGGACTTTCAGTGGTCAGGATTTTCACCTTTGTAGATGCTTGAGTGATATCTCCTGCTACCGCCTGCAGAGCGATTGAATTGGTTGATTTTGTTGAGCCTATGCTGGTGTTTAAGACAATTGCACCACTCTTTATGGCGATGGTCAGAGCCGAACTCAGTTTTGCGTTGACGGTCACAAGATCGTCTGAAGTCAAAGATACGTTGCCTTTAGAGGTGCTCTCCACAAAATTGAGAGGACCAGCTGCCGAATTATTCGCGCTCACGTCGCCTGCGGCGTTCAGCGAGAGGTTGATTGCAGCGGTCTTGATGGGGGTGGCGAGACTTCCGATAGTTCCGGCGTCTGCAAACAAAACAATCGTGCCTGCAGATAGCCCGCTCGAGGCCGGATCGTTCTGTATGGAAGAGCCAGCTCCTTTGCCTGTGCTTATTTCAATTTTGCCGTCATTACTGGTAGTGACACTTCCGGCTGCACCGAGGTTGATGATACTGTCGACCCCGGTGCTTGTGAGTATGACATTGAAACCGCTGATAGCGTTGTTGATCTGAATTGCGCCGGTCGATTCGAAAATAAACTCTCCGGCGGTAGAGCCGGAAGCGCCCAGAGTGACCGCGGCCGCAGTATTGGAGAGGTTTACGCTGTCGCCACCATTGGCGGTGATGGTTTGAGCGCTGACGCCGAGTGCCTTCTTGCCGCCAATCACTCCGGTTTGCGTCGAGAGATTGAGGGTATTCGCTGTAATCGATTTCTTGCTTGTAATATCACCGGTGCCTGTAACGGTCAAAGTGATCTGGCTGGTAGTCGCGTTGCCCAGTACGTTGCCGAGAGTTATACTTCCATTGTTCGCACTGAATGCGATACTATCGAAACCGAGAAGATCTCTTGAGAGTGTCACACCGCCACCATTATTGGTGACAGTCAGGTCGCCGGCTGAGCTGCCATTGGCTATCACGGTACCAAGAATTGCGTTTGTGCCCTTCTTCGCGCCGAACTCAAAGGCAGTGGAACTGTTGGATTGAAGAACCACATTGCCACTTGCTCCGCTATTGCTGCCACCGCTCACGTCGAGATCGCCTGTGATTAGAAGGGCTCCTGGTCCGCTCTCGCCGGCAACCAGCGTGACATTAGTGCCGCCGGCGTCAGCCGCGAACGGGCTGATATTCAGTGCGTTTGTAGCGACGGACAGGTTGCCGCCGGTTATGATACTGACGTTGCTTTGTGAGAGGATTTGGCTTCCGGCGCTGATTGAGAACTGTCCGTTAGCTGTTCCGATCGTCAACGGCGCCGTGCCCAGCTGATGCAGCGATAGGGAGCCGGCTCCGTCCCCCTGTCTCACACTTAAATTGACATTCTGTGTCGCGTCCGCGACCAGTTGTCCGGCTTCGATTGATATAACTCCGCCTGTTCCGAGGGCGGTAGTGCCGGCGTGAACGGCGCCGTTGCTGATGGTGACAATCTGGTTTGCTGCTGCTTTGAAGTTGATGTTTCCGCCGTTGGCTCCAAACGATCCGGTGGCGGAAAGCAGATAATCACTTCCTAGCGAAACGTTTGTTTGTCCGCCACGAAGTTCGAGTGTGATCGAACCGCCGGCGCCTCCGTCGATGCCGTCAGCATAGAGCGCTAGAGGAGCCAACCCCGTGATGGAAATGTCGCTTGCTTTGAGGGTCAGGGCACCGCCGTTGAAACCGGAAGTCCCTTGCACGCTCAACAAATTGGTGGGCAAGTGGATGTCTCCATTACCGGCGTCAAAGAAGAGAGTTCCGCCTCTGCCGTTGCCGGGCGCGTAAAGGATGTTGCTTAGCGAGTTGATGTTGATGTCTTGATTTGAGATGAGGTAGATTGTTCCACCGTTCGTTGTTCCGTTTGCCGAGATCGAGTTGACGGAGTTTGTGCCGGCGCTGCCGATGTTGAGCGTGGTGCTGCCGAGCGCAGTTATATAAGCTGTTCCGCCGCTGCCGGATGGAGAGGAGGCCGTTAGATTGTTGAGGTGGACGTTGTTGCCCGCGAGGACATAAATGCCGGCTCCGACGGCTTTGAGGTCGTTTGCTGATATATCGGCGGTATTCAACGTCGAGGTAGTGTTAAACGGATCGCCAGAGAAAATCTGGGCTACCTGTAGACTGATGTTTATGTTGCCTGATGGCGCTACATATGGTTGTGCTGTCTGCAGCTGCACTCCACCGGGACCGAGTGCAGGCAATGGGCTGGGATTCGAACCGGTAGAGTCGATATCTCCTACCGATATGGCGGTTCCTGAGGTTTTGCCGGCCACAATTTTGACTGTTCCATCGAGGCCGCTGCCGTTTGTTCCTGAAAGGATCGGCACATTGGTAGGAACCCTGATGTCGCCGGAGTTGTCACTGCCTGCGAACGCTGCGAGCGTGATACCGAATGTGGAACCAGTTGTAACTGGTGCGCTGCGAAGTTCCGTTATCGGATTTGTTTCAAAATCGATTTTCCCTCCGGTCGCGGATGCGCCGGTTATGCTTACGCTGTCGCCGTTTGTGGTGAATTCGGCTCCGGCAAAAATGGTCAATGCACCGCTCTGCAGAGTTGTTGCTGAAGTTTTAATCGCCAATCCGGGAGCCGCGGATACAATGTCATGGCCGGAGAACATGCCGATGCCGCCTGGCGCTAGAACATCACCGTAAAGGGAAATTGTGTCGCCTGCGGCAAGACCAATACCGAGAGATGTGGCGGTTGACTGCAGAACGCCGAGAGCGTCTATTGTCGAATCCGTAGCAACTGAGATTCTGCCCGATGACATGACATCGCCGTTGATCACGATGTCCGCATTGCCAGGGTTCACAAAGCTTCCGACCAGGAAGTTGCCGGTCGTAATCGCGCCAGCCGAGTTGATGGTCATTACGGTGGACGAGTTTCCCAGAAATTCGGGATTTCCGTTGGAGATGAAGACGTTGCCGGCGCCGGTTCCGCCACTGTGACTGATACTACCGATGTTGATTCCAATCCCTGAAGTTGCGCCGGCGGCGATTGAAACTAAACCATTTACGCCAGTGCCATTGCCGCTGGCGTCGATATTGCTTCCACTTGGAAGGAGTATGTTGCCTGTGCTTGCGTTGATGCCGTATGCCGCCAGGATTATGTTTCCTCCGGCATTGTTCCCTGCTGTGGAGTTGCTGTTGATTGCTAATGTTGCACCAGCACTGTTGAAATCGATGCTGCCGCCGGTGGCGCTAGCGCCTGTGAAGGAGATGCTGCCGGTCGTTGGTGTACCGGGAGGGAGTGAGGTCGTCTGTTCGGCCAGGTTGCCTGTGACGTTGGCGCCGGCGACGATAGTGATATCGTAACCCTTGCCTGCGCCATCCTGGGCTTGAATCAGGCTGACTCCTGAGGTCGCGACGATGCTTCCACTTGCTACGATGGCGAGTGCTTCTCCGACCGAGATGTCACCGGTCAAAGTGATGTTGCCTGCAGCGTTGAAGTAGGTGGGATCACCGGTCAAGCATTGCTGGCCTATGATGAGATTATCCGTATTGGCATTGACATGAACAGCGGTGCCCGATGAAACAACTTCGCCGGTAAGTTTTTCTACATTGACATCGGCCAAGCCATTTCCGGCATTGATCAACAATCTGCGCGAAAGGAGATCGCCACCACTGATGGTGGTATTGGCTGAACCGGTGTAGGCTGCGGATCTGAGGGCTATGTCTCCGTTGGATGCGGAGAGCACGCCTCCGTTGTTTTCGACATGAAGGGGCTGTGAGTTAAATGAGTCTAGAACGATGTTTCCGGACTGCGATGAGATTGTTCCGCTGTTGGATATGTTTTTAGATTCAAGTGATATGTCGTGCACAGCCGAGATGTTTCCGCCGTGATTGCTTAGATTGCCACCGGATTTGATGGCAAGACTGCCGGAGCTGCTAATCGTGCCCGCGTTGTCGAAATCAGCCAAAGTGGACATGGTGAGGTCAACTGTCGATGCTCTGGAGCGGTCGATAGTTGTTATCGTTCCGGTTGCCTGGTTGTCGATGCTCTGGGCGGATATGACTGCCTGTCCGCTGTTGCCGCGAACGGTTTGGCTCACAGTTCCGTAGTTGATGAGGTTGCCAGAAATGTCTATTTGCGAGCGGCTGTTGACTCTATCAACTGATTGAACAGCTTCCGGGATGACCACGTTGTGGATTGAATTTGCCTGTCGGCCGCTTGTTAGGTTTGAAAGCGAGAATGTGCCACCTGTAGCCTTACCGCTTTGGTCAACTGTGAGCGTCTGTCCTCTGCCCGTTTGTGCCTGTTGGAATGAAACAAACTCTGCAGCGGAAACGCTGTCACCCTGTTGGATGGTCTTTATTGAGTCTCCCACCTGAATGGTGACGGACGGACCGCGCCTGAACATATCTTGCTGGATCACAATGGAAGCGAGGCTTGAACTGAGATCTAGATCGATCGGTGTTACCGAAGGGGCACTGTATGTGTTTATGACCGGCTGGTTGCGGCTTTCGTTTCTCAAATTCAGACGAGCCTGCGCGTTCTGCAGTTTCAAATTGTGGAAACCTACATGCGGCACGCGACCTTGGCGATCGAACTGATTGTCGTGTGCTAGTGCCGGCGCGGCAAATTGCTGGATTAGCACAGCCGAAGAGAACAGTTTCACTCCAAGCGAAAGCGACGTATCTTTATTCATAGATAACTCCAATTAAAACTGCCCCAATCGCCGTGACTCGGACACAGGGTGCCCAGGCGAGATTGAGGTGGTGAGCGCAACGTGCAGATTATATTACTATGTCGCGAAACTTTCAAAACTACTACTATAGAGCTCCGCACAAGACGTGACTCGAAACAGGGCTGCTACTATAGAGCTCCGCACAAGACGTGACTCGAAACAGGGCATACGCCGAGACTCACACTCCTCGCCCTCCTTCGCGGCATTCGATTGTCTACGACCGAATGCCGGAATTCGCGAAATCCGTCGCTCTCCCGTAGCCAAAGCCCGTCTTTTCGAGGCAACCGAGGAGGTTAAAACGTCGAAAGCCCATCTAGGCGTGCGCGGACGGCTTTGTGAGTATATGTCGGCATATAGTAGGCGGGGTGTGAGGGGCAGGAAGCCGGAAAGGCTTCCTGGTATTGCGTTTCATTCGTGGTCGGGCTTCAGGAAGATCCTGTTCGACCAGAAGCTTGCGGTTGTGAGACCGAGGGCACTGCCGCTGGCCATAGCCAGAAGCGTCATGGCAGTGTAGCCTGCGATGTAGGGATTCAACCCGATAGCGGAGAGCGCGTCGATGAGGACCTCGGACTCCTGTGCGTAGAAGATAAGTCCGAGGTTGATGTACGCGATGGAGAGCCAAGTCACGAGGGGAGGAATCGGCCCGCGCGATGCGACGGATTTGCTGATCAGGATGCCGGCGACGAAACCAGCGCACGCAAACAGGAGAATGGCGATGTTGAGCTCGTTCATGAACGTTTTCCTTGTTCTCGCGTTGAAGCAGTTGCTTAGCCGTGGAATGCCGGCTGTCTCGTATACTCGAGCCAGACGTTGATCTGCCCGTCGTCGTTGGCGTACGGGTTGATCTCCATCCGGATGCCCTGCGCCGCCAGCCGCTCGGTGGCAGCCGCCAGCACGCCGGGCGTCGGGTAGAAGTTGATGTACTGGTTGGTGCCCTTCGAGATCGTGCCGCTGCAGGTGCGACGGGCGAGTTCGGCGGCCATGTCGTCGACCCAGGCGAGCGGGTCGGTCGACTTGCCGGAGGCGGCGTGCTTGGCGAGAGCCGTGTGCACGACCGGGTCGAAGCGCGTGTTGATGTAGACGATGAGCTCATCGGGACCGCAACGGCGAGCGCTGCGTTCGATGGTGACGGGGTTGACGAGGACGCGCAGGTGTTTGACACCTGTGGGTTCGCCGATGGTTGCTACAAACATGGCATTACCTTTCCTGTTTGAATGCCGTATAAGCTGCGCAGGCGCTGAGCAGAGAGGAGGCGACCGAAGCCGCCCCCTCTCTTGTCTCAACGGCTCATGCTGTTTTCAGAACAGCGTGAGCTGGTCCGGGTGGACCTTCTGCTTGCGGCGCCGAGTGCGCGGCTTTGCGAAGGTTCCGGTGGGCGGAACCTGCGCCGTCTTCGCCGCGACTGCCGGGGCGGAGGTGGTCACCGTCACGGTCACTGTCACCGTCGCCGGGGCTTCGGTGCTCTCCGGTGCCGTGGACGCGGTCGGTTTCGCCACTGGAGCGACGTCCGTCTTCGTCTCGACCGGCTTGACGACAGGCGCAGCAGCCTTCGTCGTCTCGGGTTTCGCTGCCAGCGCCGGCGCCTTCATCGTGAAGTTGCAGCCCCAGGTGCCGTCTGCGCGGACCCTGGCGGTCTGGTTCTTCAGTTGGGCGATGGCGTCGAAGCAACGGCGCGCCTTGATGGGGCGCTCGTCGAACGAGTCGTAGCGAACATCGCTGTCCGCCACAACGTTGAGGCGAAACGTCCGCCACTTCTTGCCGTCGAAGATGGCGGAGCGGAACTGCCCGGACCACACTCGAGCGCCAGGCTTGAGGTGGCACCAGAGCTTCATGTCGCCGACCTTGGCATTGCGCTGAACCAGCTCCCGTGACGGAAAGATTTCCGCCAGGGCACCAGTCACGAGCGTTCTGCCGGTCAGCACGATCGGTTCTTTGCTGTCTTTCATAGATGCTCCTTTCTTTTTTTGGAGTTAGGAAAAACTACTGGAGGCTTCCTCCGCCCTCGTCATCGTCGCCACTTCCCACTGCCGCTGAACTTGCGGTTGCGGGGCGATTTGACGCTGACGGCAGAGTCCTCCATCCATGGCGCTGACCAGCGCGCGACGAGCGTCCGTCTCGAGCTCTTCGAGTTGGAAGCGGAGCGCGTCGCTGTCGTTGAGCTGCTCCACCATGGTCTGGAGCAGTTCAGTCAGGCTGTCGTAGCGAGCCAACCAGCGGCGCGCATTCAGGAAAGTGGCGTCGCCGTCGAGCCTCACGGCATCAACGACTTCGTCCCCACCCAGATGCGAACGCAGCGCCAGATAAGTCGCCACTGCACGGTCCCAGGCTTGCGGCTGGTTGGTGCGTGCGCGCCCGACATACGCCTCGATTGCCGCCGGCAGCTCGTCAGCTGCCACAGCCTGGCGAAGCGAGTCGATCGCGCGTGCTGCCTCGAGCGTGAAAGCCGCCTGTCTCCAGGCGTCGACCATCTCGGGCAGTTCTTCGGGCTTCTCAGGCTCCAGCAGGTGGAGCAGGAAGCGCTCGGACAACACACGGCGGAGACCGTCGGTTTCGTCCGAGTTCAGGGTCATGAGGTCGAATTCGATAAGCCCGTTCGAGCGGCTCGTGTTGAGCGTTTCGATGAGCTCGTGATACGCGTCCTCGACCTGGTCGTCCAGCGCGAGATGTTTCGCGCGTGCTTCGCGCTGACCGTCAGAACCGTCTCGCTGCAAGGCGAGCCAGTCCTCTTTCGCGGTCTCGCGATTCTGCAGCAGCGTGAGCAGCTGCGAGATTTTGAGTTTGAGTGTCATGGTAATACCCTCCTCGAAGCGCAGCCCATCGAAGTCTCGCGACCTCGACCAACGCGCCTCATTTTTTTTTAGTCACGGTGAGTAAAACCGCATTCCGCTGTTGGCTGCGCACGCGCAACTTGCAACGAAACCGGAAAACCGTCTTCGCGTGCTAGCGAGAACGGTTTCTGGCTTTACGCCAGAGCGACACTTCACTGGTCTTCCAACAACGGCAGTTGAAAAATTGCGCTCAACAGACCGTCGTCTGCTGACCGCAATGCTCCAAGTAACGCGTAAGCTCGCGCTAGTTATTCCAGAACTCGTTGATTAAAACTGGTTTGCAACGCGTTCAGCTCGCACAAGTCTGTCACCACCCGTGATACCGTCCCTGTCCGTGAAGGAAGGAGAAGTTTACTGAAGTGATGAGGAGAGCAGGTGTTAGCTGGAATAATGCCTTGTTTTAGGTGGCTAGAGAAATGTATCTCGACCGTACTCTTATAGCTTTGGCTAAGCAAGAAATGAGTCGATGGACTATATCTTCTGAGATTAGATCTCTTCGTATTTCCCCTACTCGCCCGCGCGCGCGTAATAGCGCGGTTCGCGAGAGCAGATTGACTACTAAACCGACTAGCTACTAGATAGTATAAAAAGTCTATGTGACGGCGAGCGGCGTTCGGCAAGGCATTCCGGATCGACGCTTGGCTTAAGGTCTGTTTTGGCTACGGCTCGTAGACGCTTTTTCGAAAATCCGGCATCGTGGCGTAGACAAGCGGGGTTTCTCTCAGCCCTGGCGAGATGGTGAATTGCTCGAAAGTCTGTCTGGGAGCGGGCTGTGCTCCCAAGAAGACTACGGAAAAATATAGTAGGCATGGAGTGGTGGCGGCGCTTGTCCGGCAAGGCATTCCCGGATCGACGCTTGGCTTGAGGTCTGTTTTGGCTACGGCTCGTAGACGCTTTTTCGAAAATCCGGCATCGTGGCGTAGATAGTGTGTTAGGTGTCAAGCCAGAGTGCTGTTAAACCTGGAATCGAATGGTTGTTTCGAGCGATATACAGCGACCATCATACGGAGAAGTTTGCGTGAGGCGGCACAAACAATTACTTTTCTGTTTTTTCCCTTTGCTGCCAGTCGTTTAGCGAATTCAGCCACTGGCGGATTAAACCGAGTGGCGGTAAGGGCGGCCATGTACAACATGCTGCGGATCACTGGATTTCCCATCTTCGAAATTCTGGAACGTCCTCGGACTGAAGAACCGGACTCACGGATCATGGGATTCAGACCACAGAATGCTTCGATCTGGCGCAAGCTCGTAAACGAGTCCATCATCGACAGTTCTGAGAGAAACGTGAATGCTGTTCTCCAGCCGACGCCCTTAATCGTCTGGAGTAATTTAGCGTTGCTTTTCAAAGCAGGATTCTCGGAGACCAGCGTCTTCGCCAGCTTTTCCAGTGTTTGAATTTCGTTGGTAATGAACTTCAACATACGCATCTGAGAGTCTAAAGCGCGCTGGTCCAGGCGTCCCGATTTCATTCGATTTGTGACTTGGGTTTTGGTTTTCTTTAGCGCAGCGAGCTCTCTACAAATGTCTCTCAGGGAGCGAATGTCAGGATCCATCGGAGACCAAGGAAGGGGCTCCATTTTAAAACAAAAGTCGGCGATGATTTCCGCATCGATTGCGTCGGTTTTTGAACGTCTAAATTGGCTCTTGCCGAAGGCGTGTATCAGCGCTGGATTTACCACGCTGACTCGATAGCCAAGTTTGTGTAGAAACTCCGCAAGGGGCTCCCAGAGCTTCCCCGTAGCTTCCATGCAAAAGTGAACATCCTTACCGGATGCTTGAATCCATTTGACTATTCTCTTGAACCCAGCTGGGTTATTGCTGACGTGCAGCTTCGAATTCTTCCTGTCCTGGCGATGGCAGTCTAACGTCTCCTTCGATACGTCGATTCCAACAAAGATCATTGCTCCTACCTCCTGTTGCTGGTTCGCTTGGACGCGGATAGAATCTTGTCAGGGCGAGCCTTGTTTACACGTGCTAAATCGGTCAGGATTTGCTGTAGATAGTGTTCAGCCTTAGAGGACAAGACAGGAGCGGAAGTCCGAAATCTACGCCTCTGACTTTCTAGCCGGAGACAAAATACTGGTTTCTTCCGCTCCTCTATCCTCGCGTCCTCGGATAGCCTTGCCGACTGCACGCTCCTGGTCAACAGCAACGTACCAGTCAACATCTAACGTACAAGACAAACGGAGCGTCCTAGGTCTGGACGGGATGATGAATCGCTGGAAAGTCTCTCTGTGACAGGGTCTTGGTTTCGATGGCAGTACGAAGGAATATAGTAGTGGTTCTCTTAGGGGGTTTTGGTGGGGAAGGTGGAATAAGGTGTTGGGACCTCGAAACTTGATTGGAAACCTTGATGACGCACAGTGAATTTGCCGAAAGGACCACGCAGCCGATCTACAAACGGCCGCGGGTGCTCATCGCCGATTGCTCCGAAGAGTTGCGCAACTCGATTGTGGGCTGGCAAAACGAATTGCTCTGCGAGATGTTTATCTGCGACGATCCGGACAGCTCGCTGATGATGGCTGCCGGAAAGAAATTCGAGGCGATCATCATCGGGGTGGAGGCGGGCGGCGAGGAGCGCGCCCTCAATCTGGCGAGCAAGCTGCATCAGCTTCCGGACAAGAAAAACGTTCCGGTCGCGTTTCTCTTGAGCGACAAAAGTTCCGAGTCGATTATCGAGAAGGCGCAGCCCAGGTGCTTCGTATGCTTCGAGCAGCCGGAAGACTTCGAGGCGATGGCGAAGATCTCGAATCGTTTGATGATTTTCGAGCATTACAACGCGCTGGTGGTTTCATCGGTAGCGCCGGTCACGGCAAAGCTTTCCGGTGCGCTCAAAGATGCGAGCATCAACGCCCGCTGTTCCTTGCACCCGCACAGATATCTTGAATTTCTCTACGATTTCGAGCCCGAAGTGTTTCTGATCGATGCTGAACTCAAATCGCCAACGCCTGTCGAAATCTGCGAGAAGCTTCATCGCTCGAAGAGATGGAATTCGATGGCGGTAATTCTGTTCAGTTCATCAGGTCGAGAGATTGAAACCGAAACGCTTGATCGCTGTCAGGCAGCGGCGTCGATAGACCTGACCGACGTCGAGAAAACTGGTGCGATCGTCAAAGGCATCGCTCGCGATGTTCGCGAAAAAGCGCAGAAAGGCACTGAAAATGACTATCTCACCGGACTGCCGTTGTCCAATCAACTGTACGAGAAATATGTTCCGTTGATGGCAGAATCCAAGGGAAGCCCATTAACACTTACTCTTGCGTTGATTGACATAAAACAGCTGAAGGATGTAAACGACAGCGCCGGTCACGTTGTCGGCGACAGGGTGCTGACTGCCGTAAGCAATTTCTTGATGCAGCGCGTCGATGGAACACCCGCGATGATTTGTCGATGGGACGAGGATGAATTCGTTGTTGTGCTCAAAGCCACTACTGAAGCTGCGAAATCGTTGATCAAAAATGCGATTCTCGATTTTAGTTTGATCAAAATCCCGTCCTACGATCAGCCCGTGAGGCTGCGTGCAGGTGTTTCATCCTTCCCGGATGATGCGGCTTCACTTGACGCCCTTCTCGACCTGGCGGCATGGCGATTGCATACCGCCAAGAAAGAACCCGATGGGGTGTGCTTCAAGTAAGTAACTGACTTAGCGAGGCTATCGAGAGCTTCGCTAGCGAGGACTATTTGTCGCTGGGCGGCCGCATCACGGATACGAACTTACTGGACCACTGTTCGCGTCCTTCGAAGTTTTTGGTTCGGAAGTTGTGAGAGTAGATTTTTCCGTCCTCTCCGACGATTCCAACGTTTCGTCCCGGCCGGCGGTCGGTGTTTGTGAAAATGATATCGCCGGGTTTGGCCTGCTCGGCGGATGTGATGTCGACTTTTTCCCAGCCTGCCTTCTCGAGTTGGTTCGCCAGATTCTCCACGTTCATCGTGGGGGCAATTTCGGCACCACTTGCTTTCAGCAGCGAACTGACCGCAGTGGCAGAAGATAAGCCATTATCCGAGCGAACACCAAGATTTTGACCATCAAACAGTTGCGCTGCCTTGGCGACGGTCGCCGGAACGCCTGCCTGATCCATCGAGGGCATCATGCCATTGCCCAACATCTGTTCGTTTATCGAGCCCAGCCTGGAGCTTAAATCGGCAGATCCAGCTTTAGTTGCTTCCTGATTGTCAACTGAAAGTCGTTGCCCGCTTTCAGGCGTTTTTTCAATAACAGGAATTTCAGCTGCTTTGTCGCTGTTACTGTTTCTCTCGGTCATGGATTCAACCTCAAAATGCCTGCTCTATGACACTATGCCCAGGACCGGTCGGCTCGAACCCCTTGACTACTAGCCCTGAGTAGGAACCTGAGCAGTGGCGCAGAGCCACACCTCAGCTCAGAGCGAAACAGGAGCCATAGCAGACCCAGGAGCCAAAATCAGATCCAGATCCAGATCCAGAGCCGCGGAAACGGGCGCCTAACGACGCGGGAGAATGTACAGCGACATGTTCTTGTACTGCGGCTTTCCGTTTTCGTCGTAGAACTTCTCGTTTATGTTCTGGTCTACAACCGCGCCGGTGCGCCAGTTGTTGTGAATTACGCGAACTTCGCCGTTGCGTTTTTCGATGAAACCAATGTGATTTGAGCCATCGGAAACGTTTTTTGTCCCGGCGATGAAACCGATCGGCCCATCAGGAAATTTGCTGATGTCGAAATCTCCGCTTAACGGAACTCGCCTGAAGCCGTGCTCTCCGAGCCATTGGCTGAGACCGGTGACACTGATTTTGTAGTCGCGTTCGCGCATGAAGCCGGATTGCATCAGCCAGTCGCTCGATGTAGAAGCGCACTGAACGTTCTGTTCGATGACCATACCGGCAAATTCACTCGCGCCTTTCGGCACCCGATTGCCGAGCTTGGATTCGCCGACACTGTCGCGTGCCGCGCTCATCAACGCGTCCGCTGTTCCCCCGCTTCTGTTTGACGTGCGGCGGTCTGCGACCTGAATGAGTTCCGGCTGTCCATCGCCCTGGAGACTGAGATTGCCGAGTGACATCGACGCAACTTCGATAGGCGCATTGTCCGACGGGCTTGTTCGCATTGATGCAGCCTGTACCAGATCTTTGCCGGATAAACTGCTGCCGTCACCGTTGACGAATGTTGGTGTCGACAACGAATCTGCAATTTTCGAGTCAGGAGGCGCGCTACTGACGTCCGTGACCGACGCGCTACTAGTGTCGGTCGTCGTCGAGCTGGGTTGCGGTTTGTTCCAGGTCCCCTCCAGGAGCGCGCTTTGAACATCCGTGTTTTTGCCAGTTACGGCGTGAGCGTCGTGTGATTCTAGTCCCATGGGTTCTATAACTTCAGCGAGAAAGCGAGTGGTTTTAGTAAGTTTCTCTTTTATACGCCGCCAATGTGACGTGCGCGTGACCGATATCAATATGCCCGAAACGCCGCCAATCAAACTGCTACAGCGATTGCAGACGTTCTCTCCCATCAAGTTTCAGTGGTCTCGGATAAATTGATCGTCCTACAGATGAAACAGACTGGGTAGAAAGATTCAAGGAAGTCACCGGCCGACACTTCAACAGGTCAGCAGTCAAACTTCGGCAGGAAAGACATGCAGTTAATTCGTAGCAGCTTGTTAATAGGAGTGGTATCGCATTCGGTGTTGCTGTTTTCTGCTGCGAACTTGCCCTGTCACGCCAACGCCACCTCGGCTGCACTCGTTAAACATGCCAACCAGCTGTGCTCTGCCAAGCGATACAAGGCGAGCGCTGATGAGTTGCGCCGCGCAGTAGCTGCCGATCCCAAAGACTATGACGCTCGCGTTGCTCTCGCGACCGTTCTAACAACACTCGGTGACAAAGATGGCGCTCTGGAGCACGCTACTGCAGCGATAAAAATGAGACCGGATCGAGTCGAAGGTTATAAGTGCAGAGCGGACATATATTTCAAAAAGAAGCAACCACAGATGGTGATTGATGACGCCACTAAGGCCATCAAGCTGGATTCCAAAGACCCGCATCTATACTTGCTCAGAGCAAGCGGCTACTTCTTTCTGACTGAGTTTGCAAAGGATAACGCGGACGATTCAAAACGTTCTCAAGCTGATTTAGATATGGCTTTAAAGCTAAATCCAAAATCTGCTCAGGCTCACTATTACAGGGGCTGCTGGTATGTGATGCAGAAAAACCTTCCACAAGCTATCGCGTGTTTTACAAAAGCCAACGAGCTGGACCCGAAGGATTCGGCGCCTTTGCGATATCGAAGCATGGCTTACAGTGCGACGAAGCAGTATGCGAAAGCCGCAAAGGATCTTGACCGCGTCATTGCGTTGAGCCCCAAGTCGGCCGAAGGCTGGCAGGCGAGAGCCGGTAACTATGAGCTTATGGGAGAATATCAGAAGGCATTTGACGATTACACTCAATCTTTAGCTCTTGCCAGCAAGAAGTTTAGAACTCGTTATTCCCGAGCGGCAGTGGCGATTAAGCTGAAACGGTTTCGCGATGCAATCGCAGATTATGATGCAATTCTTGCTGCAAATGCGCTTGATGACGAAGCTTTGAAACTGCGCGGTGATTGCTTTGTCAAGTTGAATGAATATAGCAAGGCTGTTGCTGACTACAATGAGGCGATCGATTTGTCCCCTGAGGCAGCTAGTTATTACGAGGCTCGCAGTCGGGTTCACAGCCTTCTGAGAAACGCGGGGGCTGCTAAGAAGGATGCCGAAAAGGCGAAGGCTTTGCGCTCAAGACCAGCGGAACTGAAAATCTAACGAGCTCTCGGTCGCCGACTCAGTTTCTCGATCTGTCACTGAATTTAAGAACATAAGATCAAACTGTTTGTGATCAGTCCCTATATACTGTGTGTGTAGAGCGGAATTACCATGGCGTTTAAGAAGCGAGACAAAGGTGGCGAGGAGCGTGACCCGGCGGACATTGATGCGTCCCGGGCGGCTCGGCGTGCTGCCCGCGACAAAGCGCTCGGGCGCAATCCGTCTGAGAATCAAAGTTCCTCGTCCGGGTCGGGGCGTCGCGACGACATAGAACAAGAGCCGCCTCGGCGCGAAATGCCCATGACCGGTTCTGCTCGCGAGGTCAGGCGGCTGCGTCGAACCGGTCCAGACGTTGCCGCGCAAGTTGCTCAAATCAATTGTGACGAACTCGCTGCTGAGATTGGCAAGAAGCGTCGACTGCTCTATATTGCGCTGGCGATTGTCGGCGCTGCGCTGGCTCTCTGTCTGGCGGCGAGTGTGTTTGGTTGGAAGCAAGTTTATAGCGTTACCAGATTTTCGATAATTGCGATGCCAATCTGCATAGCGTTTGGCATGAACGATCTTTGTCTCTACATTGCAAAATCAAATCCTGTTCTTGCGCGGCGAATACTCACGGTGTTTTCGTTTGGAAACCCACACACCATCAGGACTCTAGCCTGGTTGTACATCGACACCGGTGATTACACGAAGGCGGAAAAAATTATTGCTTCCGCTGTTCGCACCATCGATGCGAAGAAGAAGCTGCGTGATTATATTCTGATGCACGCTTTCCTCGCGAATCTTCGCGCGCACGTAGCGCGTATGGCCGAAGCCGAAGCATTGGTGCGGGAAGTCCTCACTGCTGCTGAGGATCACGATAATAACTTCCAGACTGATGGCTCTGCATTTCTGCTTGCGAATACTCTCAACTATGCCGCGCAACTCTGCGATCAGAAGGATAAGATCCAGGATGCGCTCGCCCTATCGCGGCGCGCGGTCAAGCTTTTGTGCGATCATAAAAAACCGCCGGCTGATGTTTGTCTCGTTGCTTTGTCGAATGCAGGCTACTATTGCAATGTTCTTGGAGAGTATCAAGACGCGCTTGTTTACTTGACCAAGGCGCATGAGCTGGCGACCAAAACCAATATCGCCCGCGACGGGCAGTGGGCATTTATTCTTTCAAATCTAGCGATCGCGAATCTCGGCATCGGTCGAAGCACGATGTGCAAGCGCGCTCTCAATGATGCGGAAACAAGAGCTATGGCTCCTCTCGGCTTGTCGGAGCGCCCCCATCTTTACCAATGTTGGGCGATTTACCACTTTGCCAACGATCGTCTGGAGTACGCCTTGCAATCGTACGAACAGGCTATTGAATATTGCAGCTTGCAAAAACCGCGCGATAGTGTCGCTTTGCTGCGAATCATCAAAGAATACTCCGTGCTCCTGCGTGAGGTTGGAAAAGTCGGAGAGGCTAGTGTGAATGAACAGCGCGTCACGCAGATTCGCGATACATTGTTCGTAAATGCGCTTGAGAAAAAGGACAAGAAAAGCAAAAAGTCCGGCAAGAAGAAAAAGGAATTGTCGGTGCCGACGGGTAAAGGGCGATTTCCTGCGCTATCTCTTATCATGGCGGGGTTGCTGGGCTTCGAAGTTTGGAGTTTCGGATTGCGCGTGGCGCCGTTCACGATGTGGGTTTTGTTTCTAGCATTTAGCGTAGTGTTTCTGATCAAAGTGGCCGCGAAGTATGGTCCCACCGTCAAGGAAGAAAGTTCGCAAGGCGCAATCAGCACAATTGTATCGGTGTTACCGTATGTCCGTTCAATCGCGCCGGAAGTCAGAGTGTTGCCTCAAGCCGTTAGCGGTGCCATATTTGGTATTGCGATTGCGATTGGAGTGTTTGTCAACTTCACCAGTCCGGCACCGAATATGGTGCCGCAGGAAGGGTTGCTTCCTTTTGAATACTTGCGTCTGGGTGATGAACTTTCAAGAAAACAAGTTTTCGACAAAGCTAAGGATGCGTTTGAACTCGCTATCAAGGGTGGTGAACAGCGCGCAGCCGTAAGACTCTTATTAGAGACGCCGCGAAATATGCCTTCAGCGGAAGCTCTCGATGATAATGCCAGAGCAGTGGAGATAGCTCAGGCTCAGCCGAAAGAGGCGGCCGCGCTCTGGCAAGCTTGTATTCGGCGTTATCCTGATTTCGAGTTTCCTTACATAAACTTGGCGAATATGTCGAGCCAGAAAGGCGAGGAAGGTGCGCTTGGATTGAGCATGACAGTGAGCAAAGCGGGGACTGAAGACAAGAGTGAAAGCACTGATGCACGCCAATCTGCTAAATCCGACGAAGCGGAAAAACTGCTGAAGAAAGCGTTGCTAATAAATCCGAACTGCGAATTGGCGCTTACCAACATGGCTTTGTTGCAGACTCGACGGGGGCGCCATAAGGCGGGATTGAAATACCTCAATCGTATAACAGCGCTGAAGAACGGCGAGACGCCTGAAGACTTGGAGTTTGAGAACGTCGATGTTTCTGTCCATTCAGAGACGCGCGAGGACGAGGATACACCGGATTCGGATTCCAAATCCGCACTTGTCGGACCGGAGAAAGCTGAGAATAGACAGTCTGCAACCGAGCGAGCCAAAGTTGAGAAGTCGAATGCCGGGATGAAGAACGAGGCCACGAAAGTTGAGCAGCGCCTTCAACCAAAGACCGAGCCTAAAGCTGCAATCATCGTAACTAAAAAAGGCGATGTGGTTCCGAAACCAGATCCGAAGCCCGCTGCGGTTGTTCCGAAAGTGGATACGCCTCAGAAATCGGACTCGAAGAAAGTCATTCCACCATCTAAAGCGGTCTCGTCGCCAGCATCATCGGAGCATGGCGATTTGCGAAAGACATCAAAAGCTGCCGATGACGACGGCTGGGAAACGACGCCGCTCAAATCCGTTCCAATCAAAAAGCCGGCGGCGGCAGTTGAACAAAAGAACTGGTTGCAGAAGGCTGAAGATGACGCAAAAGCGAAGGCTAAGAGCGAGAACGGAAACGCTGGTACTGGTCGCTTAAATGATACAAAAGCGAAAGCAGACAAGGCACATGCTGACAAAGCACAAGGCAATCAGGCAAAAGCTGAAGTAAAAACCGACAAAGCAAAGGTCAGTCAGGCAAAGGCTGAGCAACTAAAAGCCGACAAAGCAAAAACCGAGAAGGCGAACCTTGAGAAAGCCTTAGCTGACAAAGCGAAAGCTGATAAGGAAAAGGCGCGGAAAAAACGATACGCCGAGCGGCACAAAGACGACTGGATGAAGCTCAGCCCTGACGATACGGACTGGTGACGGCATTTTCTGTTCCTGGTTGATAAGATGTGCCACTACTGCTGGTATGACAATCTCTACGGCAGATTTGCAATGTTCGCGCGCTTCATGGCGGTCAGCCGCTCGCGTTGAGCGACGAGATGCTCGACGTTGACGAAAGAATTACCGCTTGCTACGGCAACGAGATATCCATCGTCGGTAATTCGTGGCGGCGCGTTACGCCCCAGTTTTTCCTGAAAGACACGCTGCAGTGCTTCGTCTTCGCGCGGCACTGCTTCTCCGCTGATGCTTACGGTCTGTTGTGTGTTGAGATTGCCAAATTCTGAGCCACTGAATGTAATACCAGTGCCGTCTACAGTGTAACGTCCCTCGCGTCTACCGCCTTGCTCAGCGCCCGGCTGGAAGCGGATCGGAAGTACGCCGTTGCCTGGTGTAATGCCGGCGTGTGACGTCGTGAATTTATCAGGCTTGCCGGTTTTCGGATCGACCGATGATAGTTCATGGTTTGCCAGAAGGAACTCAACGCCAACTGTATTTGCACCGTCATTTGCGGCGGCATGCCAAACCTCCACGCCCATGCCTTTAAGTCTCTCTATTGATTTGTTCGTTTCTAGAGCATTCTGTGCCCAGTTTCTAATCACTTCGCTTTTACCGTTATCAGAGGCTACTCCTCCGAGTCTTTTCAGGACATCTTTTTGCATGTCCGGATTTTTGATGTTTTCCGGTGTTATCTTATTTTCCGCGTTAGAGCCTAAGAGATAATTGAGCTGGTCGAAGGTCAGGTCCGGATTGCCGACGCTCGCATTGATTACATCGCCCTTGCCGAGCTGGAGTTTGCCGGCATCAATCATGTCGGCCATGCCATTGAGAGTTTGTGCAAAACCGTACGCTGAGCTGTTTGGTTCTACTCGCAGTGTATTGAAACCGTTTTTCTCTGCCATCCTGGCGCTGAATTCGCCATGTGTGAAGCCCGTTTCGGTATCTGTGCGAACGCCTTTCTCGGTGACGCCGCTAACGCGATTGACCGGCAATTCGATTTTTTGACCGATCACGAGGCTGTTTGTCCGCTTATCGAACTGCAGGCTGGGCGAACTTGTGTTCTTGAAATAGTCGACGAATGCTACTGTCGGTCGGCTTTGATCGAATTTTGTCGGGTCGCCCTGAATTTGGAACGGCTCGGTCTTGGCTGCGTCGGCAGGTTGCGGCGGCACCTCCGCTTTTCGCTCTTGTGGAGGCTTTCGCTCGCCCTCGACTCCACCGTGACGAACTTCGCCTTTTGCTTTCGGTTTTGTTTTTCGAGTAGCATCAAACGTGCCGTCGCCCGAATCATCGCGATTGAGCGCCTGCTCGATATCGGGTTGACCTGGGCGGCCGGCTGTC
Organism: Candidatus Obscuribacterales bacterium; assembly: GCA_965228855.1. GTDB lineage: Bacteria > Cyanobacteriota > Vampirovibrionia > Obscuribacterales > Obscuribacteraceae > JADYXR01. The sequence continues at coordinate 1,131,269 of CBDDIJ010000002.1, forward strand.
GTTGTGGATTCTGGTTTTAGTTCCTTTTGCTCAAATCCGTTTGACCCAGACCCGGAGAGTGGATCGTTTTGGCTGAAGTCGAGAACGCCTGGTTCGCTTCCAGCCTTTGTCGCCGGAGATAGAGCAGAACGGCTTGAATCCGACTTGAACAGATCGATTCTGTCGATCTGAGGATGAGCGGAATCGTTAGCAGCGCTGAGCCGTTCCGGCTCGATTCCCGAGTCATTTCTGTCAGACATAATTAGTAAGGTGAACCAGCGGTATCAGTAACGTATCATCACTGCGTTACCGCTTCGTGACAGACCGAGGGGGCGTGTTCGAACTCGCTATCTCGGTCAAAAGTTGGTCGAAGGCGAACTTCTTGGTTGGGTTGGGTTGGGGTCGCTCACTTCGTCAAATCCACGACTATCGATTCAACGGGCGTGACGTCTTTCAGCTTGGCGTGCGGATCCAGATTATTGGAATGCAAAACTACAGTGTAGACGCCAGGTTTCTGATATCGATGTGCAAAAGTTTTCTCTGTCATTTTGAGAAGCGCCTTTCCATCGTATTTTTCAGCGGCATCTTTCGTTCCGTCTCCCCAGTCCAAACTGTAAGAAAAGCATGAAGGGTGATTGACCGTGTACTTGAGCGCGACTGCTAAACGGTCGTTGCTTTGTGGTTCTTGCTTCAATCCGCCGTGGGACGAAACATATCGCTTCGTCATAGTAAATTCGCGAGTGGAGCGCGCCAAAATTGTTTTGCCTTGCGCGTCGAGCATTTGCAAAACCATTCGGAACTTCGTGTTGCCCTCCCGCAAAGCTCTTTCGTATCCATCAAACGATGGGGTGCTAAACCGTCTTTCGCTGTTTGAATTGTTGTGTGCGATGTTTTTCACTACATCCTCTGCAACCACTTTGTCTCCGCAAACCAACTGAAGGTGCAGATCAACGCGCCGATCCGTAGTCATGCTCCATCGAACGACTGGGAAATCTTGGTAATTAAACGTTTCCCCACCTCGAGGCTCTTGAATTTGCAGCGTGCAGCTTTGTGTTGCAGCACCGCCGACGGTGACATTGGTCCAGCTCTTCCAATTGTAGATGGGCGCGTCAGTTGGGCCCGGCGTGTACGTCGATGCGCTGACCGTATAGGTTCCTGGAACTGTGTATGTGTGCGTGAACAAAGACTCTCGATTTTGATTAGTCGAGTCGTAACTCTCCCTCAGTTGTTTTTGTCCATCGCCCCAATTGATACTAAAGCCGGTGCCTCCTATTGAGGCGCGTCCGTTCCAATTCCTGACTTTTGTCAGCAAAACATCAGGTCCGGTAATTGTCACCCTGAGCGGTGCTGCACCGGACTCCGGAGTTACTTGAATTGGCTGCCCTCCGTCCGCAACACCATTCTTGTAGCGAGTGAAACCCTGAGCCCAGCACATCTGAGTGTAACTCAGTGAGCTGAGCATTAGCAGGAAGATGATGACACGAAGCAGGTTCATTGATTAATCGTGAAAGAAGACGACGCGAGTGAGACTGAAATTCCATTGAAGCACAAAATTCAAAATCTTCGTTCAGTTTCCTGCTTGCGGGTTGCATCTGCGCTACGTGGGAGCTGGAATTCGTATGGGACTACGCGCATGATCCTCGAAGCCAGAAGGAGTAGCCGGCTGGCACCTCCTTCTGTTTCGCCGGTTAGATGCTCACCGTTGCTCTGTCAATCCAGGGAGCCGGATCGTTTCTTTTGAAGCCGTCCGATTCGTAGCCGTGCTTGCTCAGCTCTTCTCTAAAAGCTTCCGGATTGTCTGCGGCTTCTATCATCGTTTTTGCCACTACTCCGATTGCAGCCTGCCACGTATCAGCCATCGATTGAGTCCACTCACCCTCCTTACTCAAGTGTTCAGCCAGAACAGCCATTAGGTTCTCGCCGACGGCGTCGTAATGCGCGTTCTCTGTTTTGTATTTCAGGTGTCTGATTCCCATGGCGTGAAGGTACGGTAAAAGTCGCTCCGGTTGCTCGACTCCGGCTACGATAGCGCCAAGCGAAGCCATCAGTTTTTTATGCTGCTCCTCAGGAGGCGTGTTAAACAGCGGTCTGACCGAAGGATATTTTTCGAACAACCTTTTATAGAAGCTCATCCCTAGTGCCTTCGTGCCACCATTTTCCTCTTTGGCGCGATTGAAGGTTTCTCTCAAAAGTGCAACATCTAACGACATAATCAAACTCCTTTGTTTTCCGTAAACAGCTGTAAGTCGCGCATCAACGCTTCTAAATCATCTATGTGGCACATGCTGTCGCAGATGCCTAACTCGGTGTCCAGAATGCTTTCGTCGCATTCGCAAGGAACATTGACTCCGTGATTCTCGAAAACCCGCACTGCATCTGGATATGCGTCCAGAATGCTTTTCACCGTGGTCTCTTCTGTAATAATCATGTGCTTCCATCCTTTTAAAAACCGCCAGCGCGCTTTGCGCTCTAGCGCTTATTGCCTTTGAAAAACGAATTGAGACTGTCGTTGCATAACGTGCAAATGACTTTCATGTTTTCGTCCTCCTTTGAATTGTCGGCAAAAAGACCTTTATGTCCATAATAGCACTGGCGGAAGGTCTGTCAAGGCTCGAAAGCCCCATTGTGTGGTATTATGTACAAAAGGATATATTTGTTGGGAAGAGGCGGTATGATCTCACAAACTGCGGAATATGCCTTGCGTGCAATGGTCTTTTTGGCGATGCAAAAATCGCCCGCGGTTGGCCACGAGATAGCTGCCGTGACCAAGGTGCCGCCGGGTTACTTGAGTAAACTCATGCAGCAGCTCGTAAAATCCAAGCTCGTAAATTCTCAGCGCGGCATCGGCGGCGGGTTTGTTTTGGCGAAAGCTCCCGTCGATATCTCGATACTGGACGTCGTAAACGCTGTGGATCCAATCGAGAAAATCACAAGCTGCCCTCTCGACATTATGTCTCACGGACTGAATCTCTGCCCATTACATAAACGGCTCTCTTTAGCTACTGCGCAGGTAGAACAAGCGTTTGCCCAATCCAACCTGAGTGAACTGGTTGAAGAGTCGAGGAGTCCTCTCTGTACAAGTGTGCCGTTAGAGTCCGGTGGCTGAGTTAAAGGAAGGCCGTTCTCGAGAATGATGTTTAGTCATCGTTTATTATCTGAAACGTACATGGTCCGTAGGCTTTCTGGGCTAACTCCGGTCCAACGATTCGGTCGGCCATCAGTCTCCGTATTTCATCAGCGGACGCCTGGGGATAGCGACTCTCCAGATCGCTTCGGACAAAAAGTAGCATTGCCTCCCGCATTTCTCCTGCTATCTCCAACTTGCGCCAGGCGGGTGCTTCTCGGAAGAATTTGAATTGAATTTTCTCGACTGAAGGAGAGGTGTCGGCATTCATGGAGCGCCAACTAGGCGGCTGGTTGCTTTTGTTTTCTTCCTTATGAATGGATGGACTCATTGCCGCTCTAACTCAACTTTGAACAATTGATCGTGTCGCATCTATAAATTTTGCGCTAAGGACGATGATTATAGCAGTTCCAGATATCCCGATGAAAACCTGCGCTGCACAAGCCTTTCAATGAATCGCCCGTTCCAGGATTCCAGGTCCGAAAATAGCGAGCCCTAAAATTTCGAACGTGATTCAATTTACTGACTGAACTTCCGAATTCTCGAGGTGAAAAAATGCCAAGTTCGTCGACGCTGGATCTCGCCGTTATCGCAGCCAAAAGCTGGCTTGAAGAAATCAACGAAAGACCTGTCGGTGCCAGCGACGATGTTGAAACTTTGCGTGCCAAGTTGATCTCCAACCTGAGTGACGAGGGCTCGTCGCCTGAAGAAGTCGTCAGCGATTTAGTCGAAGCAACAAAGGGCGGTCTTCTAGGAAGTGCCGGCGGTAGGTTTTTCGCATGGGTTATCGGCGGGTCCTTGCCTTCTGCTTTAGCAGCAGATTGGCTTACTTCAACCTGGGATCAGAACGCTGCTCTTTACGCCTGTGGTCCGGCCGCAAGCGTGGTCGAAGAAATCGCAGGTGAGTGGATCAAAGAACTCTTGCATTTGCCGCGACAGTCATCATTCGCCTTTACGACCGGCTGCCAACTAGCGCACTTTACTTGCCTCGCTGCGGCACGAGCTGCGCAGCTGAAGAAGGTCGGTTGGAACATCAATGAAGACGGACTGTTCGGTGCGCCCATAATCCGCGTGCTAACGTCCGAACATCGGCACGCATCAATTGACCGTGCTGTTAGATACTTGGGCCTGGGAAATAGATCTCTCGTCTCTATTGAGACGGATAGCGAAGGACGAATTCGACCTGAAAATCTAAAACGTACTCTGAGTGCGTCAAGTGCGCCCACGATCCTGGTTCTTAATGCAGCAGATCTAAACATCGCAGCGTTTGATCCGTTTGAGGAACTCATTCCGATAGCGAAAGAAACCGGTGCGTGGGTTCATATTGACGGCGCGTTTGGATTGTTTGCACGAGCAAGCAAACAAAAATTTCATTTAACCGCAGGTTTGGAACTCGCTGATAGCTGGGCAACCGACGGTCATAAATGGCTCAACGTGCCGTTCGATTGCGGTATCGCGATTGTAAAAGATCGGGATGCTCATCGCGAAGCGATGACAATTAGTGCCTCGTACATTGCTCCGGAAAATCAGGCGCGCGATCAGATTGATTGGAATCCTGAGTGGTCGCGGCGGGCTCGTGGAATTCCTGTTTATGCCGCTCTCCGAGAGTTGGGTAAGGATGGAGTTGCGGATTTGGTCGATCGCACTTCGCGATACTGTCACACGATAGTCACCGAGATCGACAAAATTCCAGGCGCAAAAATGATGTGGGAACCTCAACTCAATCAAGGTCTGCTTCGCTTTCTCGACCTTCGCCCAGGCGCTACTGAAGCGGATCATGATAGAAGAACAGATGCAGTTATCGCCGAAGTAAATGCTAGTGGCGAAGCATTCTTCTCGGGTACAACCTGGAACGGTTTGAAAGCGATGAGAGTAAGCGTCGTGAATTGGCGCACAAATGATGAAGACGTCAAACGTACTATCCGCGCTGTAGAAAACGTTGTCCGCGAACTACAGAAAACCGAGTCGGAGCCGGCTTGCTAGAGTAATTGGTTAGTCGCGATGTATGCCACGCCTAAGATGTACGGCGATCCGGTCTTGTTGAAATTGTCCCTTTACAACGGATCTCTTCGCCTTGCGGAAAGAAGCAGTTCGATAGCCTCGTTCTCGGTATAACGCTGAGCTCCGAGTTCCATCTCTGACAACTGCACATCAACTTCATTCACGGTAGAGGCGCCGGTTGCGCATGCCAACACAAGGGAAACCATAATAAGTGACGTCGAAAAAATACCGACCTTCATGACTGGCGCTCCGAGTTGCCGTACATCATTAGTATCAGTTCAGAGTAAAATCTGCAACTGTATTGCTGTATCTACACTGCGAAACACAGAGGGCTATCGCGGCTGAAGACAAGTTATGAGGAATCATTGAATATGAAATTCGCGACTCAGTTTTGTTTAGGTTTGATACTAGCGGGTTCCGTTTGCGGACCGGCTTTTGCGGAAGGAGCCAAGGTGGATATTAGAGGAAACATTTCGAGTGTTCAGAAAACGAACCCCAACAACCAGGGTGTGTTCGGGACGGTTTTGATAGAAGGCAAAATCGAGAAGGACACAGGCTTTGACAAGGCTAGCGTTCGCATCACCAAGAGTACGAAACTGCTGGAGCGAAAAGACGGACGCGAGGTCGCGATCAAGTTCGAAGATCTGAAAGTTGGTCAAAGAGTGGAAGCGGCATTCGACGGTCCGGTGGCGGAATCTTACCCCGTTCAGACCAATGCGGGTCGGCTGGTTGTGCTGAAGTAGGCGCGATAAGCTCGCCTGCAACTAAGCTGGAGTCCGAGCTGCGTTGAGCAGGGCTCTAGGAACGATTTGGAATTTGAGAACGGGTGGCTGTCAAGAGTTGCTCGCTAAATGTTTTAACACGAATTTCCTGCTAGTCTGTCTGGATGCTTTCAAATTGCTGCCGTTTCGAACGTCCAATTTTGAGCGTACTCGACTGCAGCACAGCTCCTGATGGGTGAAAAATTCAATGACTTCTCAAAACTCCAGACTGTATCTTTTGACCAGCCTTGCGTCATCGCTAGTCGCCGCCTCATTGCCGCTCACAGCGGGTAGCGCGCACGCTGACAACGACCGGTCCGCGATTCGCATTGACAATTTACAGGCTAGAGAAACCTTGCGTATGATGCGCGTGGAAGCCCATCAACAGCGCATCCAGCAGCGCATCGAGAGTCGCTCTGAGCGCGCAAATGTTTCACATCACCTCGCACTTCCCAATGTTAGCGGTGTGCTTCATGAGCGACATCAGGGCAGAACGACACGCCTTGAGCATGCCGACAATCTGCGATTACAACGCCATTCGAATCCTGTCACGAGAAACACTGCAGTTTTGTTTCCGGGTCAGGTGTCGACATTTCATACGCAGCGACCGCTCGGTACTGGAAGTACTTTCATCAACGACGCAGGCAAAAGCCGGCAATTGACGCGAGGTCTTTCACTCGACCTTTCGTCCACCAATGAAAACATAACCGTCGGCGAAGGATTGTTTGATGGCACCATAACTATCACTGTCGGTGGCGCGGATAAAACCATTGCAGCCGGCAGCAAGGTAACCGCAGCTGAATATGCGGCTTTGACTCAAAAACTATCTACCGGTACCCAAACACTTTTGCTTGGTACTAATGGTGCTGCCGATGGTGGTAGCCTCAACCTCAATTCGGTGAGCGACGGCGGTTCAACAATTCGCGCTTCGGGACTGGTGGTCCCTGCTAACGTGACAGTGACCGGGGATTTCGCAAGATCCGCCGATGGTTTGCGCGTCACCAAAGATGTTGTGAACTTCGGCTCGATTGTGGCAACCTCCTCAGACGAGAAAACCAACACCGCGATTATCTCCGCCCGAGATGTCGACAACGGGCTGGGCGCGTCAATCTCGTCGCAATCCAGTGCCACAAATCCGACTCTCAACCTGGCAGTCCGAGCTGATCGCGATCTAAACAATGATGGTTCAATCACAAGCGCCGGAAGTTTGGAAATCTCAGCAGGCAGATTGATCAATAACACGGGACTTCTGAGCGCCACTGCAGGTGATATCACCTTCTCGACCCCGGACAACACGATTCTGAGCATAAACAGTTCCGGCGGAACCGTAAGTGCGCTCAACGGCGCAATCAACATTCGTGGCGCTGACTACACTGGAAATTCGGACAGCAACGTCTTCGGTGGCAACTTCTATTCGCGTGATTTGAACATCAACGCGGGGCAAGCGACCGCAAACTTGAAGGTTGGCGAAGTTACAGGTAAAGTGAATTCCACCGGTCTCGCCGCTCATGTCAGCACTGATACCGATACACTCGTAATCGGAACGCAATGTCTAACAGGTGACCCGACTTATTACAACACTGGGGACATCGTCCTGGGCGGAGACATATCCGTTGGTGAGGACCTGGCGATCATTGCCGGGGGCGATATCACCACCAACCAAACAACGCTGAATATCAGTACGACCGATCTCCTCGGCTTAGCTCACAATATCTACATTGTCGCTGGCGCCAATATCACCGCCGGAGCGGGACCGACTCCCAATCCGCTGCCGGGGCAACCGTTCGGCTCTCCCACCGGTAACGCTACGTCGCCTGTCACCATATCCGGTGGCGATGTGGACGGTGGAAGCATTGATCTAACCGGCGCCACCGGAGGAGTATCCATTTCCGCGATTGCGACCAACGCTGGCTCTGCAGGCGGCAACGTTGTGATTGCTGCATTCAATGGCGGCGGCACCGGTGGTCAGGTGTCACTGCCCACTAACTCAAGTGTCAATTCGTCCGGCGCCGGCAGTGGCAACAATGGCAATATCACAGTGGTAGCCGGTTCGCAGACTGGCACCGGGATTCAACTTGGTGCAATAAACGCTCATGACGGCTCAGGCATCAACGCCAATACCGGCGTTGTCTCTATCGTGAACGCTCAACCGACCTCTAGCGATGGGCTACCGATCACATTTGGCACCAATGGCAGCATCACTAGCGGAAACAGCATCACGGGCTCGTCCACTCTTACCGGTGGTAATACCATTTTAGGACAAATCGACGCGAGGGAAGCGAGAATATCTGCGGGTAACAGTCTTAGTGTCTCCCAAATCACTGCTTCCTCGACTTCGTTAACAGCACTGGGACCGATTTCGTTGACCGGCAATTTAGACGCCATTCAATCGCTCATCGTAGTCTCTTCGAAAGGAATTTCAACGGGCTCTATAACAATCGATACCAGCAACCTCGTGTCCGGTCCCGCGGGAAATATCGTTATGGCCGCAGGCGCGACTTTCACGGAGACCGCGACCGGAGTAACAATCACTGGCGCTTCGAGTTTTGCTAGTGAGCTCGATTTGAACAACGTCACATCAATTGATTCGAGAAGCACCACGAGCTCCGGCGGCAGCTTGACGTTGCTTGCATTTGAAAACGGTGGCGGTGGTCACGTTGCATATTCGGGCGCGGCGGTGTCGACAGCGGGAGGAGGAACTGGCGGTAGTGTCACCATAATTGGCGGCGCCAATTCCGGTAACTCAGTGGCGTTCAATGCAGCTTTGACTACATCGAGTTCAGTTGCAGGAGCGGGAGCGGTAACCCTGCTTTCGGCGACACCGCAGTCCGCTGGACCAATTTCGAAGACGACGGGTTTGTATAGCGGCACGTTCGCCGACGAGAGTGCCCTCACAGGTGGTGCTATCCAGGCGCTGGATATTTCGACCAACGCGAATATCGTCGTTAAGACCAACGGCGATTTGCAGACGCAAAATCTGAATTCAAATATTGGTGGGGGTCAGGCCAATGCTGGAAACATCAATCTAGTTTCTGGTGTCGCCAGCGACTTTTCCGTTTCCAACATTTCTGCCAATGGAAGTGGTACCGGTAATGGGGGCTCCGTTAACATTTCCGCGGGAAGCGGAGCTTCTTTCGGATTGGGTAACATTTCCGCAAATAGCGGTAGCACAGGCGTTGGTGGAACCGCAGGAAACATATTCATCTCTGCAAACAGAAGTACTGCGTTGACCTTTCCGAGTTCAGTTACCGCACAGGGGCTAGGGACGAGTGGCTCCGGTGGGTTTGTCTCTCTGCAAAACACCGGATCTGGTGGGATTAGCTTAAACTCGAGTGCTGTAAACTTTCACGGCAATGGCAATAGTGGAAGTGTCATAGTCAATGCTGGGACCGGAGCAATCACAAATCTTGGCGGCATCAATTTCAATGCGCAAGCTGGTTCTGCGGGCTTCAGCGACGGCTCGATCAGCTTATCCGGTTCTACTATCACGGTGACAGGCGGAAACCTGATTCTAGATGCGTCAGGACACACAAATGGTTTCATCCAGGTAGCGACCAGCACCGGCAATGTTTCGGTGGGTGGAGTATTCTCCGCCCTCTCAAGCGATATCGTTGACCTTCAACTCAACAACCACTCTCTGACCGTTGGCGGTGCCATCGCAGGCTCAATAACCGTAACGGCTGGTAACTTGATTAATGTTGCAGGGACTCTCAGCTCGAAGCCTACAGGCACCAATGCCGGTGGCGGAGATATTTTCCTCACTTCCGGCGATCAAGTATCGGTGAACAATATCGTAGCGGATGGAGATGGTAGCGGTACTGGTGGCACAGTCGACATAACCTCCGGCGCCTCGGGAATGACGATTAATACAATCTCTTCCAACAGCACGGGTACAAGGGGAACGGTGCATCTCACGGCCAACGATGGCGATATCGAAATATTCTCAGGAGTTACGTCCGACGTTCTGACTGTCGCCTTGAACGGTACCACTGGCGGTACTGCCACAATCGGCAGTAGCAACGTCCTCAGACTCGGCGCCTCGGGTACTGGTGAGTTAGTTTTCAGCAATGGCAACAATGCGTTAAGCATCGCCTCGCCCGGAATCAGCGGGACCATGAACGTTTCGTTGACCACCAACAGTCCCGCTGGAATTACGAATGACAACTCAATAAACATCACTGGCACAGTTTCGATGTTTACTTCAAAGTTGACGAACACCGGAAGCATTTCGGCTGATTCAATCCTCGTTCAAAGTGTTGGTGATTTGACAATCGACGGCGGCGCTGGTTCGCCTGGAACAATGACCGGCACCGTACCATCTGCCGGCTCTCCAGGTAACCCAAGCTCTCCGGCGGCGATTCAATTTATCACCGGCACTGGTGCCAATCTGAATCTGCAAAACAAGATAACCTTTACCGGAGACGTTCTGCTGAGCAATACCGGTGGCACGACCACATCTGCCAATAACTCGCTGTTTACCGGAACAAACAACATCTCTCTCGACACGCTTTTCTACAATCAAACCGGCAATGGAACGATCGTCGCCAACGCCTTTATCTTCTCCGGAATTTCCATCATTAACACGAGCGGCGATGTGACACTTCTTAGCGATGCTGTTTTCACCGGACGCGATTTGGTTATAGCCGCTAGCGGCAATGTCAATCTGGGCAATTTTTCGATAAACACATCCAGTAATTCCGGTAACGGCGGAGACGTTGCAATAATCGCCGGCTTCACAATTACTCCGGCATTGGCTGGAGGGCAGCAGTTCTCGCAAGGTGACTTCTTTGTCGATACGCCATCAGGAAGCGGTGTTGGCAACATTACGATCACAGGCGGCGGCAACATCAACACCAGCGCTACCGGCGCAAGCGGCGATGCGGGGAGCGTCCTTGTCGTCGCACGAGGCTCGATTGATCTCAAGGACATTACAGCAACATCCAATGCTGGAAGCGGCAGCGCAGTTACAATCATTGGACAGGGGGTCACTACTGGTAGTATCGACTCGAGAGGCGCTACCGGAGACGGTGCCGTATTGATCGACTCCTCGACACCAGTACCTGCCAATTCGACTCCGGTAGAATTCAATGCAGGTGCCATCGTCGACGGCTCCTTCGTGCCAAGCTTCGCCAATCGTGGTGACATTAGCGTTGCGAGCATTTCAGCCGACCAGGCGAGCATCAGTTTAAACACAGCCGCTCATGCAACTACGGTTTCCGGCACTTTAAGTGCGCATGCGATTTCGTTGAGTTCAGGCACTATTACATTCACAAATACCGATACCCTTGCCGCTCTTACTGACGCGTCCGGAAATGGTGGCTCTGTTGGCGTGTTCGTTGACAGTTCCGTCATCGTAAATGGACCAACCTTCAAAGTTCAGGCAAATGGAACTGGCACCGGTGATGGTGGCACTATCAACTACTACAACAAATCGGCATTTGTTATCAGTGACTCGGGCGATGTTCAATTTGCCGCAAGCGCCCCAGGAGCGGGTGGCAGTCTCTTTGTCACCTCGGAATCGGATATAACGGTTGGCAGTAACGGAATAGTTCTCCTGGGTAGTAACGGGAATGGTTCAAATATTCAGCTAGAAGCCAGCCCATTCAGTGCGCCTGGAAATCTGATTATTACCGATACTAACTTCCTCGCTGCTGCAGATGCGCACGGAGCTCAGGGAGACGGTGGCTCGATTTATCTGGGTGGTCGGACGATAACATCCCCGAACAGCTTCTCGTCGCCGCTCCAACTGTCCGCTAATGGCGTTGGTACCGGAAATGGTGGGTCCATAACCTATAACGTCCTCAACGATCTAACGCCGCTATACATCGGCGCGCCATCGAAACAGCCGAAGTCCGGAAACTTCCTTGCAATCAGCGCTGAGAGCGGAATAAACGGTGGAGATGGCGGCGACGTTCAGGTTGTGACCGGCGGAAGTTTGTACGTAGACACTTCGGCTATGACCATCGCTCCGCGCTCGAGTGTCGGTAACTGGGACGGCTCCAATATCAATCTACAAGCCGGCTTCACGGTGGCGCCGAAGGATGGATCTTTGAGAATCCTCGGCGATATCAGTACAAGCGGCGTAAATAATGGCGACGCTGGTTTCCTCAATTTGACTTCAAACAGCAAAAAAGCGTTCGAAATTGGAACATCCAAATTGCCCAAGAACGGGATTCAAGGAACGATCTCGGCTAACTACATAGCAAATAGCGCTTTCGTCAGCATCACCAACAACGGCGGTAGTATTGCCTTTGACCGAAGCGATGCGCTCAATACCAACTATGCGATCATCGACGTCAATGGCAAAGGCACAATCACCGCAGGCAAAGGCGTCACGGTGACCGTGGCTCGGCTCGAACTCGTTTCCGAGAACGGAAATATCGGAAAGAAACCCCTCATGGTGGACTCGTCAGAGCTTACATTGAATAGTTCAGGAGCCTCGATAAATGTTATGGACGTTCACAGCGGCAACGTCACGCTACAAAACGCTCACGCTGCCGGAGATTTCACGCTAAACACCGCGAACGGTTTGCGCGTAACGCAGGACATTGATACTGATGCCGGCGACATTAGTCTCACGACAAACAACAATGCGATTGAAATCGAAACTCAGACAATTACGGCGAATAACGGTTCGCTAACGCTTGCAGCTTTGAGCACCACTAATGGTTCCATCGACATCGCTGGTGGTTCTGTGATCGAGACTCAAGGTAAGGGCGGACAGGTTGTAATCGCAATCGGTGCACCTCCGAAAAAGGGCGTCGGGCCGAATACATTAGCGGGTTTCACGGTGACTCCGACGGGCAAAGGTAACGCGTACTTCGGTCTCGACACGAGCAACATCATCAGTGGTGGAACTGTTGATGTTCTCGCGACTAACAAGAACGTTGTTTTCAGCAATCTAACCACAACCGGCGGACAAATTACGATTGGCGATGCAACAACCATCGAGGCGGACCCGCCGTCAAAAATCATGACAGCGCCCATAACTGCCACCTTGAACTTGTTGCCTCAAGACAACGTTGCTTCAACTTTGAGTTTGCCGGTGGCTTCTACACCGGAGGTCGCTCTCGGTCACCCTCAAATTGAAACAAATAACGTCAACATGCTCACCGCGATCATCGGCACCATCGGCGGTTTTATGGAAACTAGCGCTGCTGGCCAAACGAACGGCGCTATACTCAACGGTGGAATAGCAGTTCAAGATGGAACCGCTGGGATGGGGTCTCCTCTAACTGTGAACGCTAGAGTTGTCGCCAACTCAAGTGATTTGACCGGCTCCGAGTTGAGTGAAAACATCCTGTTCGCACCCACCTCAGACGTTTCAATTGAAACCGGATACGGTGCCCTTACCGTTTCCGCCGGCTCGGTTGTGATTATGGCGAAGACGAGACATGGTGTTGCGGTTTACGATTTGCATGACCATGGACGAAACAGCGTGGTTGTTCACACAGCAGGTAAGCGCATCAGTCTATCGCCAGGAAGGCATCTGACCATCGACAGTCGCGTCACGCACAATTTCGCAAGCGTAAACGCCCTCGAACTTGTTCAGCACCGTGGACTCGAGCAAACAAAGCTACAAAATGGATGGAATGTTTTCGCTTCGGAGTTTTCGCTTCCATCAGCATGCTATGCCGTAAAACCGCTGAGTGAACTGATGAATTCTACTGACGCAAACGGTCTCAAACTTGCGAAGAAGATTATCAAAACGACTGCTGTTTTGATGATGCTAAATCCGGACAGAGGGGATTTCGTTCAACACTTCAACCCAAGCGTAACGGCGATGCAAACCAGATAGCGCGCTTGTTAGAATTAAGAGATGGGACGGTACGCGTAGCGTGAGGATATGGAGCCTGTAAAAGTTGCTGCCGGCAAAATTTATACTGTCGGGCACTCAAATCACAGTACTGAAAGGTTTTTAGACCTTCTAGCCGAGCATGGAATCGATGTGCTGGTTGATGTGCGTTCAGCTCCGTATACGAAATACTCGGTGCATTTTAATCGCGAATTTCTGGAACGTTCGATTAAAACCGCCGGTCTGAAGTACCTTTTCTTTGGCAATGAGTTGGGTGGGATGCCCAAGAATTCAGCGTTTTACGATGAAGACGGATACGTGCTTTATTGGAAAATCGCGGAGTCGAAACCGTTTATTGAAACAATCGAAAGATTGAAAAAGGGCGCTTCACTATATACAGTGGCATTGATGTGCGGTGAGGAGAATCCAACGCATTGCCACCGGCGGTTGTTGATCGGGCGTGTCCTGGAAGAGAGCGGTATCGAGGTTCTGCATATCAGGGCGAATGGCTCGATAGAGACCGAGAAAGAAATTACGGAAAAAGACGAACCCAAAGCGATTCAGATGACATTCTTTTCCGAACCGGTGGAGGAAACCCCCTGGCGTTCTTCCCACGCAGTTCGACGGGATTGAGCGTCGAGGTGCGTGGGGAAGCCCTCGAATCAGGACCTCTTATGGTTTCGAGTCTTCTGCACTGTCCTTAACCCCAGTTTTTGTTCGGTATGAATGAGCTGGATTCGGATCGATCTTTGAGGAATGCTTAATTAAACGACTGGATGTCAAGCGGTCGCATACAATCGTGCAATCGATGATTCAAGAAACATCGAACGTTGCTATAAAAGTCCGGAGGTCGGCGCGATATGAGTGGATTATCCAATTATTCTTTGATGATGGATGTGATTTCCCGGCTGGCAGCGGAGGACGAAGCTGCGTCTAAGGTCGGCATGACGCCTGCATTTGCGCCCGTCCCTGCGCACCCCTTTGCGGAAAAACTGCCTCGTCGCGAGTCAGATCTTTGCGCCAAGTCCAACGAACTGAGCTTCGCTCCACCGCCCAGCACTGCCCATGCCGTCAGCCTGTCGACTGATGACGCTAGCGTGCAGGTGAAGTTGTTTGACATGGGAATGAATAGACGACCCGCGAGGACCGCGCGCACAACACTGGTTTCAACACCCAGTCTTGTTGATACCACGATGCAAGAGCGAAGAGTTGCACAGATCGATCAGGTCATGCGCGATCTTGAAAGCACGCCTGGGTTCTGGAATAACGCGGAATTGCTGCTGCAAGACTCTTGGCTAAACGGATATCGCGGAACCTTTTTCGAACAGAAAGAAGATTTCGGCGGTGCTTCAGAGTGCTATCAGCGAGCCCTCAAGCTATACGCCCTGGCACTGAGGGCAGATCGTCTAACGGCAAAATCGAGTCCGCATATCGTCTCCTACTATTTCCTTTTGAAGAGATACGCCAGTGTTCTTTGTGATTCGCGCTTGCCGCAAGAGCTCGTCGATATGCGGATAGTTAGCCGGATTCACCAGCAATTGGAAATCATTCGAGCCGAACGTGAGAAGTGGGGAATGAAGAATATCGAGCTTGAAGATGAGCCGTTTATCTATGCCGATACGATAATGAAAGTGCTCAGTCTCTAGTTTCGCACGCAAAGGTTTGACAGGTAAGGGTAACGAGGTTCGCGAAAGCGACCTCGTTTTACAAGTCATCAATTTACTGGTGCGCAGGTTTGATTGGTGGTGCTACAGGTGGTGCGCCATCCGCCGGTGGAGCGCCGATTGACGGCGCACTATTTGTGGTTTTCGGCGAGGACGCAGGCGCGTTTCGCTTCTGAACCGCGATCGCCGCTTTAATCATTGCCGGACCGTCGTCCATGAGAGTGATGCCTGTTTTGCCCGGTGCGAATTTCAGCGCTTCGTTCAATTGTTCGAGCCGTTTCGTCAAGTGCATTGCCGGTGTCGTAGTTCCAAACACCTGCACCTCGCACCAGGCTACTTTGGTCAGGAACTTCGCGCTGTCCGGCGGCGGGTCTTTCTGGTAAATGGCCGGATCTTCCGGAGGCGGCGCGGGTTGTTGCGATTGTTGATTTGCCGGATCGTCCGGCGGAAGGTCCGCCCGATTGCGAACTCTGACACCACCAAATCCAGGAACACCAAAGCCGGCAAGATTCAACAATCCTGTGCCCACCATTGTTCCGTACTTGCGCAGGTTGTTGGTACCGCCACTGGTGCCACCTCCGCCGCTACCACCCCCGCCACTTCCGTCGTCGACGTTCTCGCCGCTCATCCCCATCGCTTTGTATGTTTGTTCCTGCTGTTCTTCCAGCTTTTGCGCCGGTTTGATGTGCAACTTCTTTTCTGCGTAACTGTCAAGCGCATCTGTTCGAGCGCTTAAGTCAGGATTCTTGGAAGCGGCTCCGAACGCCGCTGTTTCAAGCCGGCTCAAGCGCGCTTCGATTGTGTCGTTGAGATAGGTCTTATGCAGAATTGCGTTTTCCAGTTCCGTAATATGCGGATAGTCGCCGCGGTCCGCCTGCGCCTGGTCGGGGTCGACATCATCCTGCGAGTAATCCTGTCCCTGATCCGCGTTCTGATCTTGCGAACTGTTTTGCGTCTGCGAATTGTCAGTCGATTGCGGATAGTCCGGCGCTTGATTGCGGTAGTCGTTGTGTTCGACGCCGGCGCTTTTGTCGACAGTGGTTGCGTCGGCTTGTGGTCCGGAGAACAAGTCGGTATCCGCCGTCGCCGCGGGCGGGTGGAATGACTGATGAAGGAGACCGACGCTGAGACCGAGAACCAACCAATTGAGTTTTCGCATATTCGCCTGCAGACCGTGTTATCGCGCGTGAGGCATCTATTTTAGACCATCAGAGGTTGGATTAAAGGTGTCGGTTATGTATCATATGTCTTACAAATATAGGCGAATCGCCTGGCGTCTTTGGCATTTTTCAATAGCATTCAACGGTTTCGGGCATGAGAGATTACATTCTTTTGTACATAAACGGTCGAGAGCACCGGGTTTCCGGCGAGAAGGTTTTCGCGCCTGTGACGGATTATTTGCGCTACGATTTGGGTTTGTGCGGCACCAAGGTGGTTTGCGCTGAAGGCGACTGTGGCGCTTGCACGGTCATGCTGGGACGATTGCATGGCGAAGACCTTGATTACAAGCCGATAAACAGTTGCATTCAGTATGTTTTTCAACTTGATTGTTCGCACCTGATCACTGTCGAAGGGCTTAAACACAACGCGCAGCTCAATCCCGTTCAAGAGGCGATGGTGGAGTGTCATGGCGCTCAATGCGGTTATTGCACACCGGGATTTGTTGTTGCGATGTGTTCGATGTTCGACGATGGGAAACCGAAAACTGCTTGCCAGATCAAAGACGGACTGACAGGCAATCTATGCCGGTGCACCGGATATGAGGCGATTGTGAAAGCCGGGCTTGAAGTCGACTTGTCGCAGTGGGAGCCGATTGCGAAGCGTTATCCTGCCGGTGAGTTCGTCAAGGCGTTCAAATCGCACTTGAAAGAATCGGTGAGCATCACCTGGGATGGAAAGCAATTGTTTGTGCCGGCTGATGTGAAAGCGGCGTGCGAATTCAAAGCCCGGAACCCGGAAACCGTCATTGTGACGGGAGGCACGGATGTCGCGGTCAATATGAACAAGCGCGGCTTAGTTCCGGACTTTGTTATGGCGACCAGCAATTTGACCGGTTTGTCTGACATCGTCACGCGTAAGGATGGTGAACGCACGGTTCTCGAAATTGGCGGACGGGTTACGCTGAAGGCGCTCGAGGACTTTGTTTCGGACCTTAGCGGCGATATGAAGTACGTGATGTGGGTGTTCGGTTCTCCTCAAATTCGATATGCCGGTACGCTAGCCGGCAACATCGCAAATGCTTCTCCTATTGCAGACACGCCGCCGATGTTGTTTACGATGGACGCTGAAATCGAGGCCACAGGCGTCAATGGCGTTCGTAAAATCAAGATGACAGATTTCTATCTCGGCTATAAAAAGCTGGCATTGCAGTCGGACGAATTGATCACGAAGATCCACCTTCCCCTTCCAATGAGTGACGAAATCGTTCGCCTGTACAAAGTCTCTCGGAGGCAACATCTCGATATTTCCGCATTCACAGCCGCGATTCGTTTAAAAGTAACCAGAGGCAAGATTGAGACCGCTGCCGTCACATATGGTGGCGTCGCTGCCGTCGTTATGCGTTTGCCGAAGGTCGAGCAGTTTCTGATCGGCAAGGAATTTTCACTGGAAACTTGCCGGGAGGCGGGTAGGATAGCACGCTCCGAAGTTGCACCGATCTCAGACGTAAGAGGAAGCCGTGACTATCGGCTTGCGCTTGCCGAAAATATTTTTTCCAAGTTCTATCACGAAACCGCAGAGAGGGAGCTTGTATGTCAGTAGTCGGAAGAAACATACCGCACGATTCCGCGGAAGGTCACGTTGCAGGCGAGTCGATTTATATCGACGATATGCCAGCTCTGCGTAACGAGCTGATTGTAGATTACGTCGGTAGTCCATTCGCGCACGGCAAGCTTAAATCGATCGACTGTTCCGAAGCATTGAAGATACCGGGAGTGGTGGCATGTTACACGCATGAGGACCTCGCGCACAATCGCCTTGGTCCGATTATTCAGGACGAGCCGTTGCTCGTCGACGATGAGGCGATGTTTCTCGGTCAGCCGGTTGTGGTAATTGCTGCGGAGACAAGAAGCGCTCTCGCTCGAGCCAAGAAAGCGGTCAAGATCGAGATGGAAGAGCTTGTTGCAACGCTCACAATCAACGAGGCCAAAGAGCGCAACGAATATCTAGACAGGGAATACACGGTTGCTCGTGGAGATGTTGAGACTGCGTTCAAGAATTCGAAACACATGATCGAAGGCACTATCGTTGTCGGTGGCGCGGATCACTTCTATCTCGAATCTCAGGCTTGTTTAGCCGTTCCTGGCGAGTACGACCAGATGACGTTGCATTCTTCCACTCAGGCTCCGAGTGAAATTCAACATACGACCGCGCATGTTTTGGGGCTGATGCAAAATCAGGTTGTCTGTATAACGAAGCGCATGGGTGGTGGTTTTGGAGGTAAGGAGAGTCAGGCGACTCATCCTGCGGCGATGGCTGCGCTTGTCGCGCACAAGACGAAACGACCGGCGCGATTGGTTTATATCAAAGACGATGATATGAAATACACCGGTAAGCGTCATCCATTTCAAAACGACTACAAAGTTTCCTTCAATGATGATGGTGTGATAACCGGGCTACAGGTGCGCTATTTCGCTGATGGTGGTGCGTACAATGACCTCTCGATTGCAGTGCTTGGTCGTGCAATCACGCACTCCGATAATGCGTATTTCATCGAGAACGCTCACCTGACCGGTCGGATTTGTCGCACGAATTTGCCGCCCAACACAGCGTTTCGAGGATTTGGCGGACCGCAGGGTGTGATTACTATCGAGAACATTCTCGAGGAAATCGCCGCGTATCTCGGTAAAGATGCGTTCGATGTGCGGCGTGTGAATCTTTACGGCATTGACGAGCGCAACACCACTCCGTATGGGCAAGTGGTGCAGAACAACACGCTTCATCGGATTTTCGAGCGCATTGAAAAATCTGCAGACTATCGTTCTAGAGTGAAAGCGGTTCGCGATTTCAACGCGACTTCGAAGACTCACCTCAAGGGTATCGCGGTTACTTCAGTCAAGTTCGGAATTTCGTTTACCAATACGATGTTGAACCAGGCGAACGCGCTGGTCAACGTCTACCTGGACGGTACTGTGCAGGTTTCCACCGGAGCGACCGAAATGGGCCAGGGCGTGAACACCAACATCAAAATGCTTGTTGCCGACGAGCTCGGAATCGATCCGGCGACCGTTATCGCTATGCCCACATCGACTGAGAAGAACAACAACACCTCGGCTACAGCGGCGTCTTCAGCGACTGATTTAAATGGAAGTGCTGCAGTCGATGCGTGCTCGAAAATCAAATCGCGCCTTGCAGAGGTAGCTGCGCGTTATTTTGCATCGCGTGAAGCCGGTATTGGAGCCTATCCGGACAGTATCAAATTTGACGACGGTTATGTGTGGGACGAGCGCCGGCCGGAAATTAAGCTCCCGTTCAAAGATATCGTGGGTATGGCTTACCGCGCGAGAGTCAGTCTGGGTGAGCGCGGGCACTATGCTACAAAAGGAATTGAATTCGATTGGGTTGCCGGTAAGGGCGCGCCGTTTTTGTATTTCACGATGGGCGCTGCGGTTTCTGAAGTGACGATTGACCGATTCACAGGCAACATGAAGGTTGAAGGCGTCGACATCGTCATGGATATCGGTAAATCCATCAACCCGGGAATCAACCGAGGTCAAATTGCGGGCGCGTTTTTCCAGGGCATGGGCTGGATGACGAATGAAGAACTGAAGTATACGGACAAAGGAAATCTTCTCAACTACTCGCCAACGACTTACAAAATTCCGAACATTCAAGATTTGCCACTGCGGTTCAACATCGAGACCGTCGAAAATCACAACACGCCTAACGTTCGCGGCACCAAAGCTGTCGGTGAACCTCCGCTCCTTCTGGGCATTTCTGTTTACGCCGCTGTGAAGAATGCGCTCTCGTATCTCTCCGGCGATGAGATTCCGTGCCTAACCGCGCCTGCTACCAATGAGGAAATCCTCGGCAGGTTGATGTACTACGAAACCGCCGATAGTGCCGCAAACAACGATGGTAAACAGGCTGCACCGATCGGCTGGACCGGCGACAGCATGAATGGAACGTCTTATTCGAATGACGCAGGCATGCTTGTTCCAACAATTAAACACGGCTCGCTTCGTCCGGTGAGCGAATCCATCGCGCGCGGCTTTTCGGTCGCATCGAATAAAGCTGGCTCGCCAAAAGCGAAGGTCGCGCAAAAGTAGGGACGCTCTCAAATTGCGAAAGGTATCTCGTGGTTCTCGAGTTCTATGAAAAACTGCAAGAGTTGCTTCACGGCAATGTTCCGTTCGTGTCGGTCACGATTGTGGACACGATTGGAAGTGTCCCGCAAAACGCCGGCAGCAAAATGCTGGTGACTGAGGAAGGTTTATATTACGGCACTGTAGGTGGTGGCAAGATTGAAAAACGTGCGATTGAGGAAGCGCAAGCGTTTCTCTCATCCGACGAAATCAAGGTGGCGGACGCACGCACCAAGTTTGTAAATTGGAGCCTGGAAAAGGACGTCGGGATGACGTGTGGCGGTTCCACCAAACTGTATTTCGAGGTGTTCAACACTCACGCATGGAACATAGTTGTGTTCGGAGCGGGTCATTGTGCAAATGCTTTAATCGATTTGCTTTTGAAACTAGATTGTCGCGTAACTTGTTTTGACCAGCGCCAGGAATGGCTCGATAAGCTGCCGTCTTCTTCTAAGCTAAAGAAGGTGCGTTGCGACGAGCTACCGGATATGGTGTCACAGTTGCCGGCAAAATCGTTCGTCCTGCTCATGACTATGGGGCACACAACGGATAAGCCTATTCTTTTGGAAATCTTGAAAAACTGGGAGCAGAAACCTTTTCCATACCTCGGTGTGATCGGGAGCAAAGCTAAAGCCGTTCGCCTGTACCAAGACATCGCGGAAGCGGGCTTACCGTCAAAATACAACGATTTGTTTTACTGTCCGATGGGTCTTTCGGTCGGAAACAACCATCCGCAAGAGATCGCCATAAGTATCGTTTCTCAACTGCTCCAAATCCGCGACTCTGCGTAATACTAAACTTTGGTTGGTTCAGGTTGCTTTTGCGAGTAGCGGGAGGCGAGCCAAAATTTCATCCCAGGGCACCGTAAACCGCCGGTCATCGGTCTCTTCAACGAGACCGATGTGGGTCAATTCAGAAACATCTGTATGGACGTTCTTGTAATCACGTCCTAGTGATAGAGCCAGCTGTCGAATGTTCACTGGGCCAATAGCGCGGAGTCGCTGCATTAATTCAATGCGTCGAGGTGACAGATATTTCAATAGAGTCGCCATGTCGGCAAAATGCAATTGGTTAACTGGTTCCTCAGGAGGTAGACCCTCTTCGGCGCGCTTCCATGCTCGGATTGCATCTTCGGCGGCTTCCTGTCCCGATTGAATGCCTATCAAAATGTTTTTCTTGTTCTTCATTGATTCCCTTCCCGAGCGCTTTTCTCATCTTGCAAGAAGGTAGACTTCATTATGGTAACCATACCATAATCGCTACCGAAGAGTTTTAGAGAAAGACATGCTCGGACTGCTTCCTTGGCGCGGGTGAATCAAAATGAAGTATCTCAGTGTTGAGGTTTTTGGGAAAATTTGATATGGTTTCCTAGGAAACTATATCGGAGAGGAAGATGACCGGAAGTGTGAGCAATCTGGAAGACCATGTCGGTTACTGGCTTCGGTTCGTTTCAAATCACGTCTCTCACTCATTTGCTGCAAAGGTTGAAACTGAAGGAGTAACAGTGGCTGAGTGGGTCGTGCTGAGGGAGATGTTCGCGCAGTCGTCGGTCAATCCGAGTCAATTGGCTGAGCGGCTGGGGTTAAGTCGTGGGGCTGTATCTAAATTAATAGATAGACTTGTCTCGAAACGCCTTGTGGAAAAGCAGGTGGGAAAAGCTATCGCGTCGAATCTGGATGGTCGATATCAAACGGTTGATCTGACACCTGCTGGTCGGCGGTTGGTTCCAAAGCTCGCTAAGCTTGCCGACAAAAACGATGAAGACTTCTTTGGTCATCTGTCGACGAAGCAGAAGGCTGACCTGGTAAGGATTCTCAAGGACATCGTAAAGGCGAATGGTCTGAAGAGCACGCCAGTCAAGTGACTACAAATCGGTTTAATTGCGTTGAAGGAGTGTGCTAGATGAATATGATCAGCGAAGATGCGGCGGCGAAAATGGAAACTTGTGTTCAGGGTTCGCTCTCCGGAACGATGTCTTTTCCTGAGGTGCTCGGGCTGTTGCGAAGTGTTGGTGTCGAGCGCTATCACGCCGATTTCTCAAGAGAGGAGAATACTTACTACTTGAAGAATGGGCAGTCTCACGTGGTCAAGTCCCCTCATCCGACCCACGAGTCTGCGCAGGAATTCTCGGCAGATGGGGTTGCTGCGGCGGTCGGTCGAAGTCAACGAGGCGAGCACTCTTACTTAGATTTTGTTCGAGACACGATGAAAGCGGGTTGTGTCGGATACTTTGTGCAATTAGATGGATGTCGCGTTCAATATTTTGGACGGAAAGGCGAAATCCATACCGAGACGTTCCCTGTTTGATCTCCCATTTTCGACTCTGGCAGGGTGAAGCCGGCAATGGTCTATAATTTCAGTCGGTGGAAGTCGCGGAAGGTTTTTGATATGGGTTTGACAGTGAGTACCGGAATGCTGGCTGATTATCTCGAGGCTGGCGATGATGAGGCTGCTGAATGGATTCGAAACGACATTCGGGTCATAAATGAAATCCTCAAAGCTCACAATTTGCCTGCCCACGAGGAATCGGAAACGGTTCCAGAGATGGAAACTCAACTAGAAATCGATGGTTGCCCGTATTCTGCTGTTCATTATCTAAGAAGATTTTACGCGCACGTCGTCAAAGATCCTGCTTGGGTTCCAACGCGAGTTCCATCCGGAGAGGATGCGAGCGAGGACCCTGTACTGGACGACGAGGAATTGGTCGTGGGCAGCCATTTGCTGTGCCATTCAGATTGCGAGGGGTATTACGTTCCGCTTGAATTCGACGAGGTCTTGATCACTGAGGACCTTTTAGAGGAGCCTGCTGGAATGATTGGGTCTTCATACAGGCTAAAATCCGAGCTTGAATTGGTCGCTCCGAAACTTGGGATTTCGCTGATTAACGGCGATTTGAGTCCCGAGGAAGGCGCTCGGCTTAATGACGAGATTTGCTCTGATGAGGGCGAATTTGTAACTGAGAAACATGTATGGCTTATGTTGTACGAGTGCGCCAGGTTTAGCATCGAGCACAAGACTTTGATCGTTTTCAACTAAATACTGCGGTCATATAAAAGTTCCCGAGCTTCTCGGAGTGCGGTGCCTAATTCTTGAACGGATTGGTAGCGCTCATCGGGATTTCGGCGCAGCGCTTTCGCTACGACTCTCTCAAGTTCTATTGGAAATTCAAGACCCTCGTAGATCTCGTTGATCGATGGTGCATCGTTTTGCACTCTCAATAACAGTGTTTCCATCGCATTGGAACCCTTTAGACATGGGCTTCCGGTGAGCGACTCGAACATTACGCAGCCCAGAGTGTACACTTCCGATCGGCAATCTGCTTCTTCTCCGATGCATTGCTCCGGGCTCAAATAAAGGGGACTTCCGAAAATCTCGCCAGGTTGTGTAAGGTCTTGCAAGACCGACGAGCCTTCTTGAGACATGAGAACCTTTATTGTCTCTTCTATCGAAGTCGAGCTCTGGTCGCCGGTGAGCGCATGGCTCGGTTGTACCATGGACTTGATTGCGGATGCGGTTTCTGGGCAGACCTCGCCTGTTTGTTTGCAGACTTTGGCGATACCGAAGTCCACGATTTTTGATTGTTTAAAGTCGCCGGCTACCAACATTATGTTGCTTGGTTTGATGTCGCGGTGCACGACATTCGATTCATGCGCGTGACTCAATCCATCGCAAACTCCGTCGAAGGCTTCAAAAAATTCCGGCAGATTCAATCGTAGTTTTTGTTTCAGCACATCCTGTAGCGAGACTCCTTCGAGAAATTCCATGACGATGAAAGGCTCGTTGTTGTCCGTAAATCCAAACGCTGTCACTTCGACGATATTTTTGTGATGCAGGTCGATCGCCACTTTCGCCTCGCGCTCAAAACGCATCCGATTGGTCGGATCGTTCTTGAGATGGTTGTGCATGACCTTGAGCGCCAACACTTTGTTCGAATTGTGTTCCACTGCCTGAAAAACTTTTCCCATGCCTCCGACACCTACTTCGGACAATATTCTGAAGCGATCCATGGTGAGGTTTTGTCCACTATTGCTCATATATTCCTGCTGACGGTCATGATGAATTTATCCGTGTTACGAATATTCCCGTCTGTCGACTCAGGTGTGTTCGATGGCGACTATTTGTCATGAAACCTTACTTTGTATCACGCGGTCCAGGAACTTAGAATCGAGCTTGGCTTGAGGCACCGATTTCAGCCCCTCAAGATTTTATTCATCGCTTTGCCTTTCGCTAACTCATCGATCAACTTGTCGAGGTAGCGAATCTCCCGCATGATCGGATCTTCAATATCTTCGACGCGGACGCCGCAGACAACGCCTTTAATCAGATGTCGCGAAGGATTTGCGCCCGGAGTTTGGGCAAAAAATGTTTCGAAGTCGATCTGACTTTGCACAATGGATTGAAGTTCTTGCTGGCTATAGCCGGTCAACCAGCAAATAATTTCGTCCACTTCGGTTTTCGAGCGACCTTTCTTCTCAGCCTTCGCGACGTATAAAGGATAAACGCTGGCAAAAGGCATTGTGTAAATGCGATGCTTGGCTGGGCTTTGTTTGGGCATGTCTTCGTGTCCTTTGATTTTTGAACCGATTTGATGGTTTATTTTAATTTCGATCGTCAGAGAAAACCGACAACCAAAGTTCGCATCTTAGATGCTTTTGAACTCTGCTTCAATTGCCCGCATCGTTTTTACAACTCTGCGCGGATTGGCTGTTAATGCGACAAATCCGTATTTTTCGTAGAACCGTATCGGATCTCTGGCTCCCTGGTTTTGCTCTTCTTTGCTGGGCTTTTCAGCGTCAATAACAAATAGCGCGCTGCCAACGTTTTTAGACGCCTTAAGGCTGCGTAATTGCGCGTCAGTCAAAAGCAGCTCCCCGAGCCGAGGTTTGGAGCCGGTAGTGTCGAAGAGCGTTTGACTGAAATTCATATCGACGCCTAGCCGACCTAGCAAGATGGCGCTGGTCTCTGTATAACGTGGCAATTTTCTTTGAATCTTCTCGGGTAGCTCTTTAAAGACGATGCTAAGGCTGGATAGCGAATAATGGCCCCTGATCACCATTGTCCCTGGTTCTGTCAGCACAAAAACTGACGATGTACGGCTCGATACGTCTCTGTGAGCTTGTTCTTGAATATATCTTTTGATGCTCGCCAAATTCGATGTGAATTGCGAGGCGTCATGGTCTTTGGTCCACGGCACAATCGCCAAAGACAAATCGGCAGCATTTTGCACCCTAGCTGCCTACGATCTTTTTGTGTCGACGCATTGCAGCAACTGACGTCTCGTTAACCTCAGGCCGGCTGTTCATGAGTTCGGCCAGAGCAACGCTTTCTTCCACTGTAAGACGAACAATGCGTTGCTTTTCGATTACTTCAGAGGCTTCCTTAAGCGCCGCCTGAACCATAAAATCCGAGGTTGAGCGGCCTTGCAGAGCGGCCGCCTGGTCGATCTGCTGTTTTGCTTCAGCCGTCAACCTGGCATCGATACGCTCTTCCTTTTTGTCTTTTATTGCCATGTTCAACACCTCTTGTAGAATTGTACTGCGAAGTTCCGTACACGGCAATGGCGACTGAACAACATTCTTTCGGTCTAGCCCAAACTTGTTTGTAGTTCCTGTTTAGCTTCAGTGCTGAAGGCTAGTGCGTCCGGGTTGGGCTGTCTCGCTTCGCAAATTCCGCTCGGTCTAGTCAGGAGCGGTATGATAGGGTGGTTGAAATTCACCGCAGCAATGCAATTGGTCAGTAAGAACATCGGGCAGAGTAAAGGAAATCCGCTTGCCGAAAGACGAGAAGCTGGACCAGGAGCCGTTGACGTACGCCGAGCTGAAGAAGAGCTTGGACGATACGCGGTATGAGTTGGAATTGTTCAAGAAAAACCATTCGGCGCTGTCGGCTCGGATTCAAAAAATCATCACGAGCTTTCCGCTTGGTCTGATTATCGTCAATACGGATCAGCGGATCGAAGCGTTGAATTCGCGCGCGGTCGCGGCGTTTCACTTCGAGCCGGCAGAGTTGGCGAAGGCTCCAGTGTCGACGATATTTCCGGACTTCGAGTCCTTCGAACTGTCGACGGAGCCGACTCGCGTGATTGGGAAGCGCAAAAACGGCGAGCTGTTTCAGTGCGAAATCTGTGTCAACAAGTTGATGATGCATGGCGAGGAGCGTTATTTCGTGAACGTGCAGGATGTCACTGAGCGGCATCGATTAGAACAGTTGCGGCGCGACCTTGTTGCAATGGTCAGTCATGATATTCGGCAGCCCCTTACGGCGATTCGTCTGGTATTGGATATGGTGCTGCGTGGCTCGTATGGTGAGATGAACGCTCGCGGCGAGAAGAACGTGAACACTGCGGTTACATCAATCGACTATTTGATCTCGCTAGTCAAGAATTTGCTTGACTCTGAAAAAGTGGATAGCGGGACAATTGAAATCATTCCTGCGGAAACCACAGTAGGCGCCATAATCAACAAGGCGCTAGTCACCGCCAATGGTGCAAAACAGAAGGCGTCCGTTTCCATTGAAAGCGATTTTACGAACGATGTCATTGTTGCAGACGAAGATCGCGTAGCGCAGGTGCTCATCAACCTGATCTCGAACGCTGTTAAGTATTCACCGGAAAATTCTACAGTGAAAGTTCTTGCCGGCATTGAGGGTTTAAACGCCAAGTTTCGGGTAGTGGATTCCGGTCCAGGTGTCCCGAAAGAGTCCCAGTATCTGATATTTGAGCGCTACCAGCAATTGGAGCAGCATAAGTCGATTAAGACTCAAGGTTTTGGATTGGGGCTGGCGATCTGCAAAGCCTTTGTTGAAAAGCATGGCGGAAAGATTTGGGTCGAGAGTGAAGAGGGAAAGGGAAGCTGTTTCTGTTTCACAATCCCGACGTCCCCCGCCTGAGCGATGTGTGTGACAGAAGTTTTGCGCGCGTCCTTGCGTGGTATTCTTTACGTGGTTTCCTTCTGCAAGGAAAGCACGCATGGGACGCATTTTACTAGTCGAAGATGATGAGATGATCGCCTCTGTTGTCGAGGATGTGTTGTCCGAGCATAACCACGTCGTCGACCTGGTCTCAACCGGACCCGATGCGCTCGATCAGTTACTTCATTATCACTATGACATGGCGATCATCGATTGGGGATTGCCCGGAATGCCTGGTTATACAGTGACTGAGCAGTACAGAGGCAAAGGCGGAAAGATTCCGATCCTTTTTCTTACCGGTCAAACCGATGTCGTGAAGAAGGTCCAGGCGCTTGATGTTGGCGCCGATGATTATATCTGCAAACCATTTGCCGTTGACGAACTCATTGCTCGTGTTACTGCGCTTCTGCGAAGACCGCCTGTGGAAGATGAGAAGGTGGTGAAGTCCGGCAGTCTTCAATTGGATCTTGCCACCTGCCAAGTCACCATATCCGGTGCGCCGCTCACGTTGACTGCCGGCGAGTTTGCCCTTCTCAAGCTATTTATGCAGAACCCGGGCAAGGTCTTTTCGATTAGTTCGATTGTCGACAAGATTTTTCAGTCGGATGCCGAGTTCGCGGAGAAAGCGGTCCGGCAGCGTGTCATGGTGTTGCGCAAGAAGCTGTCGGTAGATGGTCATGAAGAGTCAATTGTTACTGTAACCGGTCAAGGCTACAAATTTGAAGCGCGCTGATGGTTTAAAGCCCTCATAAGTTGATGTCTCAAACAAGCGCCGCAGAAGTCTGTTAAACATCTCCAAATGTTCGATTCGGCCCCTGGCTGTATGATCCTCCCATCGAGATGGGAGCGTACAGATGAAGATTCAAACCCGCCGGGCTTTCGCGCTCGGCCTTGCGACGTTAGCATTGCCGTTCGTTTCGACCTGTTGTCCTGCTTGGGCGGGCTCTGACGATAGGTTGAACTTTCGCGAATTCCGCGACCTCAATCCGGAACTGGACAAGCAGGTCGCTCGGCAGATGTTTCGGGAGTTCCGTCAGAATGATGGTCCTCGAAACTCCGGTCTTCAGCATGCGGCGATTGTTGTGCCCAGTTTCAATTCGAGCGCTCCTGACGTCGCAGCAACGGTTTCGATCGTTCAAAGTCGAAAGAGGGATCGTTTTCTTGAAACACCTCGCGTTCGGCATCAGTCGCTGCAGTCTCTCAACAACAGTGTCGTCCGTTTAGAAAACGGCGTTAACCTTGATCTGACCTCATCGGAGCGAAATATCGTTCTTGGACGTAATCTTTTCAACCAGGACGTCGACTCGATTACAATCAAAATTGGAAATGAAACCAAAACAGTCGCTGCCGGAAATCAGGTAACGGCTGCCGAATATGTCGCGGTGAAGCAAGTTTTAAGCGGCGGAAATCAGTCGCTCGATCTGGGCAAGAATGGTGCGGCGATTGGCGGTAGCGTCGATCTCGCCGCGCTCACTGACGGCAATGCTGTGATGAGGGCGTCAGCGCTTACGGTTGCTTCCGGGGTCACCGCCTATGGTGACTTTGGCAAGGGCTCGGATTTCAAGCTTGCCGGTAACCTGAATAATTTTGGAAGTGTGGAAACGTTTTCATCTAACTCGCGCAATGATGGCGCTATCCGCGCTGACGATATCAACAACTATCGCGGTGCGACCATCAGTTCTACTACAAACTTGACGCTCGATGCCGCTGGCAATTTGACGAACGATGGCGCCATCGTCTCTCTGCAAGGGCTGTCTTTAACAGCGGGAGGCGAAATCCGTAATAGTGGCACCGTCTCGAGTGTCTCTCATTTGAATCTGGAAAGTTCGTCCATCGTAAATCGAGGTTTATTGCAGTCCGTTTCCGGAGACGTGAATCTGGACGCCGACCCGACGATTCAAATGACGGTTGTGAATTCCCGCGGGACTATCAGTGCTGCCAATGGCGCCATTAATGTTCGCGCGGCTGATTACGCCGGTAGCGCAGACAGCACCGTATTCGGTGGCGATTTATTGAGTAGAGAGCTCAATTTGCACGCCGGAAACGGACTTGCTGAAGTGAATGTCGGAAAGCTCACTGGTGTGTTGAATGAGACGGGCAAAGCTGCGCACGTTTTTGCCAGCACTGATGTTTTAAACCTGGGGAATATCTGTCTGACGGGCGACCCTACCTATTACAATTCGCTGGGTGATATCAACATAACCGCTAACATGGCAGCCGATGAGGCTCTCGTCATCATTGCGGCTGGAAATATAACGGTTGCAAATGGCGTGAATATTGCCGCTCGCAATGACACACGCGGATTTAACATCACGTTCATAGCCGGAGCTGACATCGAGCCGGTCACAGGCTCCAACTCGCCGACACTGCCGCCTCTTACCGATACCAGCGGTGAGGTGATTTTGTCGGGGAAGGCGTCAAAGACTGGCGGAAGTATTGTCTTTGACGGCGCAAATGTCGTGACCAGTCGTAGTGTCGCCGGCGGTGGCGCTGAGAATGCGGGCAATATTTGGTTTTACGCGTTTGCCGGCAAAAATGACAACAGCGGTAGCGTCGACCTCGGTGACGACTCCGTGGATATTGTTCAAATCCTTGCTGGCGGGCGGCAGGGCGGTTC
The DNA here is from genome assembly GCA_965228855.1 of Candidatus Obscuribacterales bacterium. Lineage (GTDB taxonomy): Bacteria > Cyanobacteriota > Vampirovibrionia > Obscuribacterales > Obscuribacteraceae > JADYXR01. The sequence continues at coordinate 1,161,422 of CBDDIJ010000002.1, forward strand.
GGGCGGTTTCGTCACAGTGGTAGCGGGTGGAGAACGAGCCATCAACATGGGAACCGGCGTGGTGGATACAAATGGTGGCGTTGGTGGTGGTTTAACCATAATCACCGCGCAACCTGTATCAAGCGACAAGAAGCTGGATATCCGCTACTTCGCAGATGGATCGCTCGATCCGGCTGGCGCCTGGCTGATTAATGGCGATAAATTCACCAAGAACGCGGTCGCGAATGTCGGCAATTTCATCGGCGAATCAATCGATGTCATTGCTACGAATATTAATGTCACGGGAGCTTTAGTCGCCGATTCCACGCTCGAGTTTTTCGCTGACTCCAACATCACCTTTGCTCCGGGAGCTACTCCGATAGAGGTTTCTACCGCCTCGCTGACGGCTGGCGGAAACATCGGAACACGTACCGAATTTGTGCAATTCGGTGCCTCACTGGATTCAATCACAACACAGTCGGTCCAGACTTACATAGAGGTGACAGCTGGTTCTAATCCGTTGATGGCTGGAGGCAGCGCGGGAGAATCCTACTCGCTTCGAGCATCTACGCGTCCGGTAGACGCTCTCAATCTCGGGTACTCTCCAATTTACAGCTTCGACGTGCTTAAGTTGAATTCATTGAGTTTCTCCTCATTTACTCAGATTATCCATGAATTCAGCCTTCGGACGCACTCCACCGACACTTTGTTTGGCGCTTTCACCAACATCGAGAGAGTTTCAGTTGATGCAGAGGGGGCGATCGGAACATTGCTCAATCCCTTTGTGACGACGGACGTGGAGACGGTCGACTTGCGATCTAGAACTGGTGCAGTCTTTTACGAGAAAAACGGCGACAAGACAAAGACTTCTCTGCGCGCCAATGCGGCGACGCACCTGGGTGTTGAGGCCAACGGCAGTTTGAATGTGACAGAGGCGTACGTGCTCAATGGAGACGCCAACATCTTCGGCAACGGCGGCACTCTCTCAATCGGTATAGTCGAGGCTACTGCTCAAGTGACGGTGGCACATGACGGCGAGAAGGCTAAGTTGATTTTGAATCCGGACGCCAGAATCTTTGGAAAGTCAGGCGTTACTGACGCGGCGCCTGTCACTATCAGCCTCGGTCCAACATCCAGTACTGTAATTCCCGCAAGCAGCATCAAAAATTTGACTGTAGCCGAAAGTGGTGTCGGAGATGACACTATCACCGGAAGCGGATTCAAGGCCAAAAAGGGAGCATATTTGAGCATCGGAAATTCAGATATCCGGATTAATAACGGGCTCAAGGCCGGCTCATTGTCGTTTGGCAAGAATGCTGGAGCTATCACCGGACTATAGGATGCAATTCTGTGGCCCTTTTAAACCGAATACAGGAGCCTAAACGTATTCAGATCTCGCTTCGATAAATTGAGAAGCGGCGATTTCCAATACATGAGATCTGTCGCGTGAGGCGAGTGTCCGTCGAGACCGAAGGCGTGACCGGCTTCGTGAATGGCAAGTGCTCGCAGCGCTCTTAACTGCGCTTCCTCGTATTGAGTGGAGTCGGGGCTATGCATCGAAATTCGGATGGTTGCCGTTTGGAGCTGGGGCTCTCCCGTATCGTCGACGGCGTCTTCGAATGCCGTGTGACCGCCGGCACTGCCTAAGCCGTCCGACACACGCGTCACAAAAATATCTGCTTCGTCGGCGGATGTTCCCTTGACCCACTGCAGGCAGTTTTCGCCCGCAGTCCAGGCGTGAAAACCATCCAGAATAATCTCGCTCAGTGTGGTATCAAACCCGGTGTCATCACTATTGTCGACGGTGATCTTAAGCGGCATCTTTGCGTCACTCCATCTGCGTTTTGTGATGAAGTCCAGGTAATGTTCGTCGTTGACGTTTGCGGTTTCCCACAGTGAAAGATAGTCGTTGACTCCCCAGAGGAGTCCGGCAAAACCTTCTACCGCCGGATCCTCAGGGTAATCGGTGCAGAAGTGATGATACATTGCCGCGGTTTTCTTGAATAGAACAATCGCGCGTTTTGTGTTCCCCGCGAGATCGTAGGCAAGCGCCATATCGTACGTAAATGCGATGAGCAGCGGAATCCCTGTATCGAGCGTCTCGAAGAGTTTATTCGCTTGCTCGAATAAACCGATAGCGCGTTCAAACTCGAGTGCATCCCGCGTTCTCATCGCGCTTTCGTAAAGCGCAACGGCGTTCGTGAAGTCTTCTTGTGAATCGGACAGAACTGTGATCCTCGCTAGTGTCGAAGATGGTAGCATTTTTATAAAATCGAAAGTGATTGGAAAGAATAAAACATATAACCTTAAGTCAGGGATTGCGTGAGTTCGGACTATGCGTGTTTTGCTTGTAGAAGATGACGAGTACTTGCTGTCAGCGCTGCTGCTCGCTTTGAAGCATAAAGGGTATGCGGTCGACAGCGTGCAGAACGGTGTGGACGCGCAAGCGGCGCTAATGACCGTGCCTTACGATCTGGTCTTGCTGGATCTGGGCTTGCCGGGCATGGACGGCACTAAGGTACTGGCCGACCTGCGCTCCAAGGGGCAGAATATGCCCGTGATTATTATGACCGCGCGTGATGGAGTCGACGACCGAATTCACGGTCTGGACATTGGCGCCAATGATTATCTGGTTAAACCTTTTGATATTCGCGAACTCGAAGCTCGCATGCGCGCTGCGTTGCGGAAGAGTCACTGGAGCAACAAGCTCGATATCGAAATGGGCGAGTTGGTTTTAAACACAAACAGTGGTCGTATTTTGCTAAAGGACAAGCAACTTGATTTGACTCCTAAGGAGACGGTGATTTTGAAGATGCTCATGGCCAAAGGCGGTCAGGTCGTCAGCAAGCGTCAATTGATGGAACAGTTGTCGGACTGGGTGGAAGAGTCAAGCGAGAACGCCGTTGAAATTCTCGTACATAGACTGCGCAAGAAGCTCGAACCGACAGGTGTTCTCATAAGCACCGTTAGAGGCTTTGGATATAAATTAGAGCAGAGCGCATGAGAGCTTCGATTCGGAAACAGCTATTGACGCTGTTCATGCCGTTTTTGTTCGGTCTGTGGATCTGCAGTGCGATTGTCAGTTATTACCTGGTCTCGTCGTTTGCGCAGGAGTCTTTTAACCGGGACTTGATCAACTCTGCCGACTCCGTGGTCGCACGTCTCAAGCGGCAACCGGACGGTGCCATATCAATCGACCTTCCGCCTGCCGCGCAAGCCATTCTCAAGCGTGCTGAGTCTGACAAAATTTACTATCGAGTTCTGTCGGACAAAGGCGTAAGAATTTCAGGCGACGCAGTTCTGCCCGATCCGCTAGAACATCACGAGTTGGAGACGCCCTCTCTACGGACGTCTTCGATTGGTGGGCTGGATATCGTTATCGCTGAAATAGAAACCGACGTTGACGGCGTCAGTGTAATTGTGCAAGTCGCGGAAACCACCAATGTGCGAAAACGCTTCATGGATAACATGCTTCTGAGCATTGCCGGTCCGCAGTTTTTCGTCATCGCGATGGGGCTTTGCGCTGTCTGGTACGGTGTCGCCAAAATTCTGACGCCGTTGCGACTGCTTCAGCGGCAGCTCGGAAGCCGCACTACGTCAGACTTGAGTTCACTATCAGACGATGGTGTTCCAGAAGAAGTCTTGCCTCTCGTAAATGCGATAAACAAACTTTTGAGTCGTTTGCGTGAGGAGATTAAGGCACATCAACGGTTTATTGCAAACGCTGCACACCAGCTGCGGACGCCGCTTGCCGGGTTGAAAACCTATTCGAGTATCGGGACGGAAATGTCCGATCCAAAAGACATGAAGCATATTATCCACGAAGTCGATCAGGGTTTGGACCGGGCTACCCGCATGGTTACTCAGTTGCTGGCGCTCGCGCGCGCTGATGGAAATGAGCAGGCAAAATCGCCCGTTCATTCTCAAATCGACATGAACTTCGTGGTTTCCGATGTGACGGCGGAGCTCATCGAGCAGGCCGTGCGGAAAGACCTTGAACTGGTGTACGAATCGTGTTCGGAGCCTGCCATCATATATGGTGAGCCAACAGGTTTGCGTCATTTAGTCACCAATCTTGTGGAGAACGCGATCGCATATACTCCCGCTGGAGGCTCCGTTCAGGTGAAAGTGCGCGCGGATTCGGGCGTCGTTCTGTCTGTTCTCGATTCAGGCAACGGTATACCGGAAGAAGAGCGCGATAAGGTCTTCGAGCGCTTCTACCGAGTAGTGGGCACAAAGGGTGAGGGCAGCGGTTTGGGTTTGTCAATAGTAAAAGAAGTTGCTAATGCGCATAATGCCCGCATCTCGATCGCTGATGGGTTGGGTGTTTCGGGGACTTCGATTACTGTGGAATTTTCGCCGAATGGCAACTAGTCTTACGAAAGCATTTTGTAAGGTCTAATTGAAGATAATAAGTCAGGGAGAACTCGAGGTGTTCTGTTCGTCTCCTTCTCGCCGAACTGTCAGTTGCTAGGCAAAGCCGAGAGTCTCCCTAAAGCTAAGGTTTTTATCGAAAACACCAGCAAGGTGCGCCGGAAAATCCGAAAGGGTATCTGGCGCACCGAGCATATTCGAGTGCTGGTATCGTTTACTTCGAAATATTTGGAAAGGACCTGAACATGATTACTAAAAAACAGATCGCTACGACCATGGCACTATGCGCCTTCCTGCTTTCTGCATGCGGCGGTGGGGCTCCTGAGACTCCTGCAACTGAAACGCCTGCGGCAACGGACACCAGTGCCGAAACCGACGCAGAGACCACCACGGAGACCACCGAAGAATCGGTAGAGAAGACCGAAGATGCGAGCGCCGAGGAGCCTGCAGAAGAGACCAAAGTCGAAACTAAGAAGACGACTAAAACAACAAAGAAGAAGCACTAATAGTAGAGCTTGGCGGTTTAAACCTGCTCTTTGTTTGAAACTTTCTCTTTCTCCTCTTGCGACTTAACGGTCGCGCCATCGGAATCACTTTTCTCCACAGTTTGTTTCGCGGAACCGGCTTCACTTCTCGTACCTGAGGTGGAGCTGGCTTCCGTTTCAGCGTTCGTTAAAGATTCTGCTGTGGCGCTCGCCGTCGCAGCGGTGGCTGAAACGTTGTTGCCTTCAGGTCTCGAGGACAGTGAGTCGGGTGTCGCTATGCTGGTCGCCGCAGGAGTCGCGGTCTCGATTGCGGGTTCTGTTATCGACTTGGGCAGTCTGAGGTTGTGCTTCTCTTGCTCGCGGGCGATGTAGTCCATCCACTTGACGAAAACCAGAACGGTGACGATTGCGCCGGCATTCCAGAGGACAAACTCATTGCTGCTCATCATCAGACGCGAGCCCGGACGCCACATTGAAATATGATTACTGATATTACCGATGGTGCCATAAAGACCGGCTAGCGCCATGACCGAAAAAGCCAATTTCCACTTTTCCGCTCGGGGCCTGGTTTTGAACATGTAAAAACCGCCACCTATGTTTAAAACAATTTGCGCGGCAATGAAAAATGGAATCCACAGTGGAAATGTCGCTCCATTAGGCAAGTAACGTGAGTTGATCATCAGGACGGCAAAGATGACGACCGGCGTCGCGATTACGAGCGGAGTGATGGATCGCAAGGTACTGAGCTTCGGTCCGGAATCCGCGAGCGATTCTTCGGAAACCTCGATTTTCGACCGTTTGATACGATAAAAGGATAGCGTCAAGGCGATCGCGAAAACGTTAATCAAGCCAACGACGAGGAAATCCGACGCCAATATTTTTGATGAAACCAGATATGTCGCCTGGTGGAAAATATTGCTGAGGACGCCGAAAGCCGAATAACAGCAGATCTGAACGCCGATTATCTGAAGTTGGCGCTGCCGGCCGGTACCCATGTAGAAAAACATGACTGCGCCCGCCAGGAAGACTAATTGGAGCGCGATTGCGAGGACCGGGTTGATAAAAATGGGCAGCTGGAGTTTGTATGGCGCATACATGATTACCGGCACGGCCGCTGCGAGGACCAGGAGCGAGCCTATTGACGGTTTCCAGTGTGTTTCGTAGACGGTCTTAGCAACCATTCTTCTATACCAGTTAGCTAATTGAACTATACCCGCCGCCCTGCGCGTGTAGCGACCGATATTCATTATCGGCAGCTGTTCATGGGACTCTAAAGGTCCGGAGTTGGCGCATTTGAGCATTGTTTGTATATTGGTAAAGGCAAAACCTTCACGATAATGTTAAATTACGCGGTCGGCAGCACGAAATTAGTCGAATGGCGGACGAGACGACTATGGACCCGGAAAAGGTCAGTGAGTGGAATGAGCACATTCAGACGGCGGAGCGAGCTCAGCGCGCCGCCAAGTACGATTACGCCGAAGCGACCTGGATGCTGGCGGTCGAAGAGGCTGAGTCGTTTGGCACTCGCGATGCCCGGCTCGCTTATAGCTTAGAGAAGTTGACCGAATGTCTCTGGTTTCAAGGGCGGCTCGAAGAGGCGCTTCACTACGGCGCTCGCGGGCTGCAAATTTACGAGGCCGCTCTGGGGACGAGCCACAATGACGTAGGTTCTATGGCTTACAACGTGGCGATGATTTACCACATGCTCAGCTATTTCGATGAGGCTGAGAAGCATTACAAGCGCGCCCTGGCAATCAAGACGGGCACGCTTGGCGCCAAGCACCCGGATGTCGTGAAGGTCTTGAGTTCGTTCGCGGATTTGCTGGTCAAACTGGGACGGGAAGAAGAGGCAAGTCAGTTGCGCGCCACTGAGAAGGTCGTAACGGCGGCAAACTGGAGCCAGACTAACTCCGGGCGAGACGTGGGCGGGCAGGCTCTCGGCTTTGCGCAATCGCTGGGGGCGGTGTCCGGCAGCTATCCACCCTACCGGCCGGGGGCGGCAGTCTCCGGCTCGTATCCGCCTGTCCCTCCGCCCGGTGCTGTGTCGGGCGCTAACCCGCAGGTCTCCGGAGTCGCTTCCGGCGCGTATCCTCCGGTGCAGGGCGCGGTCTCCGGTGCTCACCCTCCGGTGCAAGCTCGGTCGAATGCGGACTCAGGGGTCTATCCGCAACCGGTTGTAGAAGGTCCGGTCAAGCCTGCGCACTCATCTTTGATAAAACAGATCAGGCGCGCCAGCGCAGACAGCCCGTATGCACAGGGTATTCAGCCGCCACCTGGCGGTCTGGGAGCGCCAGGCTCCGCCGAAGGTTCGACTGTTTCGACCGGTGCTGCTGCCGCGGCGCCGGCCGCCCCGTCGACCTGGTATTCCAATGCCGCGACAGACAAATACCTGGCAAAAAGTGCGAGACTGGCGTTGCCGATTTCCGGTCACTACGGCAGAACGTGGGAGGACCTGAAACGCCACGCTGAAGCTGGGCTTGCTGAAGGAAACCTGGTGCAAGCCGAAGGTGCCTGGAGAGAGGCGATGCCGCTTGCAAAAGGCGACAATCCCGACAACCCTTCGTATTGCTATGTGTTGGAAACGCTTGGCGAGGTCTATCTTCGCTTGAAAAATTACGAGCGTGCCGAGGATTGTCTTTGCACCGCATACGGTATCAAGAAGCGAGTACTCGGCGATGAGCATGGCGCGGTCGCCGGTGGAGCGAGTAACCTGGCCAGGCTGTTTTACGTTATTCACCAGTTCGCCGAAGCTGAGGAGTATTCGCACGAGGCGGTCAAGATTCAGGAAAAACTGTTGGGTCCGAACAGCATCGAAGCTGCAACCGCTATGCACAATCTCGCCACTGTGTATCATGTGCAAAAGAAATACGCACAAGCAGAGCCGTTTTACGAACGAGCAATGAAGATCAAACAGCTGCAACTGGGCGGCGACCATCCTGATACTGTGCGGATTTTGAAAAGTTACGCCGCGCTTTTGCGCTCAACGCACCGCGAAGAACAGGCTGATATGTTGGATAACTGCGTCACCGGCATGATCAGTGGACGTTGGCGCGCGGTAGAGATCAAGCCGAAGGACACGCCGGAAGAAGGTTGGTGGAAGCAAGATCTGTTTGGTGACGAATAGCCTAATCAGGCTTGCCGTGATTTCGGATTATTGAAACAACGATGGCGACAGCGGCTAAACCAAGCGCTGCCAGAGAAATCGTCCAGACGATATTGACGAAGCCGTGGACGGCCGGCGATCGGGTCTGATCCAGATGTGACGCTGTCGCGCGTTTTGGTTCCACTTCAAATGATTTGAAGAACTCTGCGACATTCGGTTTATCCTCACCCGCGTTTGCGTAAAGGTTGTAGACGACATCGTCCGTATCGGCGATTGCCACGAGCAATGTCAGAACGACGCGATCAGATGTTTTAAACACAACGCGCTTGCCGTGCCAGCCTTTGCCTTTTACAGGAGTGATGTCTTTTGATACCTGCTTATCTTCTTTACTGGTGAACTTCGCTTCGGCTGCGGAAATTATCTGTTGGGTGATGTTGTCGTGAGAGGCGGGCTTCTTGTCCTTGTCGACGTAAATCCCGTCTGCAAGAGCATATGCGACCTTTTCGTCGTCTATCTGTTGGTATATTTTGGTTGTTTGCCCCATGAAGTTTTCGTACTTTTCATGCAGCTTGGCAGGCATGAGGACTCTAAAATCTTGCGCGGGAGAAACAAATTCTTTCCAGCCGTCAGGCGTTTGAGCAAACGCCGTAAGCGTCGCGAGGGCGAAAAGCACAACCAGCGTAGACAGTGTTTTTAGCATGTAGGCGTAGTCTATCACGAGCGCAATTCTTAGGGTTATACAAAGGGTCGAACGTATTGCCGTTCGAGGTAATAGAATAGTCGAGATCAAAACGGCGGCGTTGTTCGGCACGGCGAACTGGAGGCTGGAATGGGCAGACTATCGACACTAAACTTCAAGCAGTGGATTGATGAAAATCGGCACCTATTGAAGCCGCCGGTGGGCAACAAGCTGATCTGGGAAGAGCGCGAATTTATCGTGATGGTCGTGGGCGGACCCAACTCTCGCACCGATTATCACGTCAATCAGGGTGAAGAGTTTTTCTATCAAGTTGAGGGCGACATTGTTCTCAAAGTTATTGATGAGGGAAAGCCGGTCGACATCAACATTCGCCAGGGTGACATATTCCTTCTGCCGGGTGGCGTGCCGCACTCACCGCAACGTCCGGCAAACACCGTCGGTCTCGTGATCGAGCGGAAGAGGCTGCCTGACGAGAAAGACGGTTTCGAGTGGTACTGCGATAAGTGTGGGACAAAGCTCTACGAAGAGTATTTCGAATTGACCAATATCGTCACTCAGTTCCAGCCTATTTTTGAACGTTTCTACAGCAACGAAGAAAATTGCACTTGCAAAAATTGCGGTCAGCGTATGCAAAAGCCGGAGAAAAAGTAGTGATAACCAGCGCCGTTATGTTTGAAAACAGCGAAGCTTTTGCGCGCGAATTGGACTCGAAGGACGAGTTATCATCGTTGAGAGAAGAGTTTTTCATACCGACGCGCGAATCGATGGCTGGGAAAACGAAGCCCGCGATTGCGCAGCCGGAGGGCGAAAAGTGTGTTTATCTTGCGGGCAATTCGCTTGGTTTGCAGCCGCGCAACGTTCATAAGTACATCAGTGAGGAACTGGAAGACTGGGCGAGCTTCGGTGTTGAAGGTCATTTCCATGGGCGACATCCCTGGTTGCCTTACCACGAATTTTTGACCGAGATGAGCGCGCGAATCGTGGGCGCTAAGCCGGTGGAAGTCGTCGTGATGAATACACTCACTACGAATCTGCACTTGATGATGGTTTCGTTTTACCGGCCGGACAAGAAGCGATTCAAGATTCTTGTCGAGCAGGGCGCGTTTCCATCGGATCAATATGCGGTTGCTTCGCAAGCAGATTTTCACGGTTTTAATTCTAAGGATGCAGTGATTGAGTTGAAACCGCGTGATGGCGAGGACCTTCTGCGAACGGAAGATATTCTCGATGTGATCGAGCGTGAAGGTGACACTATTGCACTGGTTCTTCTCGGCAACGTGAATTACTTGACCGGGCAGGCGTTCGAAGTTGTACCAATTGCCGAAAAGGCTCATGAGAAAGGTTGCTACATTGGTTTAAACCTGGCGCATGGTGCTGGTAATCTGCACCTTCAGCTGCATGACTGGAATGTGGATTTTGCGGTGTGGTGCAGTTACAAATATCTGAATTCGGGTCCGGGCAGTCTGGCCGGATGTTTCGTTCATGAGCGCCACAGAGACAACTTTGATCTTCCCCGTTTTGCCGGTTGGTGGGGACATAATAAGGAAACGCGATTCCGCATGGGACCAGAGTTTGAGCCGCTTCCAGGTGCCGAAGGCTGGCAATTGAGTAATCCGCCTATATTCCAGTTGGCTGCTCTGCGAGCCTCTCTCGAATTATTTGATAAGGCTGGCATGAAACAGTTGCGCGCCAAAGGCGACTTGTTGACGGGTTATCTGGAGTTTCTCCTCAAGGATACACCTGCCGGTTATCTATCGATCATTACACCTGCTGATCCGGCTCAGCGCGGATCACAACTATCCATCAGATTCTCCTCTAACCCAAAGGAGATGCTGAAGGCGTTCAAAGACGAGGGGGTTATTTGCGATTTCCGCGAACCCGACATTATTCGTGCGACTCCGGTGCCGATGTACAACACATTTTTAGATGTTTATCGCTTCGCATCAATCATTCGCCGTTTCGCCTCCAAATAATAAACAGGCGAGAACGGCTAATAGAGCGCAGTTTAGAAACCAACAGCAGACCAGAGGAATAAAATATGAGCGACGCCGTTGAAACGAGAAACGTAGATGTTCTGATAGTCGGCGCCGGGCTGGTTGGCTCGCTGGCAGCGATCTACATGGCGAAGCGCGGGTTCAACGTCGAAGTGTACGAGCGCAGACCGGACATGCGGACAGTTGAAATCAGCGCCGGGCGCTCGATAAACCTGAACCTCTCGTGCCGCGGTATCGAAGCTTTGAAGCGAATTGGTATCGCCGATGATGTCTTGGCGGAAGTCGTTCCTATGATGGGACGCATGATGCACGCTCGTGATGGAGCTCTCACGTATCAGCCCTACGGCAAGGATGATACTGAATTTGGCAATTCAGTATCGCGCGGTGGGTTGAACAAAATGCTTATGGATATTGCCGAGGAGACCGGCACAGTCAAATTCCACTTCAACTGGAAAGCCGACGACGCAGATTTCGATTCGAATACCATGACGTTCACGAACGAGCAGGGTGAGAAAATCGAAGTGCGTGCGTCTGTGATTATCGGCACGGATGGAGCTGCTTCGGCTGTGCGTCGCGAGATGCTCAAGCTTGATGGCTACGAAAGTACTGTCGAACCTCTCGATTACGGCTATAAGGAACTGTACATCGCGCCCAATGCGGACGGCAGTTTCAAAATTGAGAAGAATGCTCTTCATATCTGGCCCCGTGGCACATACATGCTGATAGCCTTGCCGAACTTTGACGGCAGTTTTACGGTCACCTTGTTCTTGCCATACAAAGGGGAATTGAGTTTCGAGAAACTCACGACTGAGGAATCCGTTCGCGAGTTCTTCACTGAGCACTTTCACGATGCGACAGAGCTGATGCCGGATCTGGTCGAAACATTTATGAACAATCCGACCGGGCACATGGAGACGATCAAAACTTTTCCGTGGAATGTCGGTGGTCAATGCGTCCTCATGGGTGATGCCGCCCATGGTGTCGTGCCCTTCTTCGGGCAGGGCATGAATTGCGGTTTCGAAGACCTCACCGTTTTTGAGGAATGCATTGCCGATCATCTGGCGAACGGCGGTTCTCTGTATGTTGAGCGCCGGTTGCGGACCGATGAAGAGCCTCGAAAAACCGCTCGCTTGCAATTGGAAGGTGAATCGAATTGGCAGAAACTGTTTGAAGACTTCGCCAATCGCCGTAAAGAAAATTGCGATGCGATTGCGGACATGGCTGTGGAAAACTTTATCGAGATGCGCGACAAAGTGGGAGATCCGAAGTTCTTGCTGGCGAAGGCCGTTGAGAAAATTCTTGAGAAACGATTCCCCGGACGATATGTTTCTCGCTATTCGCTGGTGACGTTCTCTAACGTTCCGTATAAACTGGCTAAGGACGCCGGAATTATCTGTGATGAAATTCTTGCTGAGTTGGTGAGCGGAATTGATAAGGCTGAGGATGTAGACTTGAAAAAGGCAGAGAAGCTGATTGATGAGAGGCTTGCTCCGATGCTTTTGAAGCGTCCTGAACTGGCTCATCAAGCCTGATTGCAGAGAGCGTGGTAAAAGACGACACCGCCGATAACATTTCGACTCCGATGGATTTTTCGCCATTCGATCCGCTTATGAACTTGGAAGCGGTTGCTGAGGTGATTAAGACCATCCGCCACCTGTCCTGGTCTTACGCCGGTGATATTGCTCGCACTGTGATCAAGTGTGGCAAAACATTTCTTGCCGGTCGGTTTGTTGTTTGCGTTTGTTCAGATGACTGTATTGAAGTCTATGAGTACACGGACGGCACAGTGCCTCCGTTGCAGAAGTATTTTGAATCTGAGAGCGGTCAGGCGTTTTTGCGACATTGTCTGGAACTCGCACCGGATTACGTTTCGCTTGACAAGAATGAAACTGATGGAATTCCTGATGAACTCTGCGAACCGGCGAGTTATGTTTTCCCGCTGAGACATCAATACGAGAAGCGTCATGTCGTGAAGCCGGGATTGCTCCTCATGCAGGAGCCGCTTGGATTGGCGCGTTGGAACAAGCGGTTTCTCGACAGCGTTCTGGTCGTTGCCGAATATCTTGCTATGGTGATCGAGTGCGAGCGGCTTTATAAACTGGTCAATGAGCCCGAGAAGCCTGATGAGAAGCTGGAAGATGTCGGGGGCTAGACGACGCGCTCTAGTTTGTTGAGTTTTTCGACGACATCTTTTGCTTCGACTCGAATGCGCCATTCATTATCGAGGAGTAGAACGGCATTACCCGTTATCGCCGAGCCAATCATGCCGATGCTGCTTTCGGCAAGGGCGCGGGGAAGGGTCTCAATCCACTTCAATTGTTCGTGTGAGAGTTTTGTAGTGGCAGTGACAATTGTTTCAACTAAAGTGAACAGATAAACAGGCATCTCAATGAGCCCGAGAAGCAGAGAAAGGAGAAAGACCGAGAACATTATCTGCATCGGTTTTCTAATAAAAATCACAATCATGTCCGCGAGACCTTTTCGGTAGGTCGATTCGGAAATCAGAAAGTGATAAGCCGCCACCAGGTTCGCGATCTTGATCATGCGAAACGGCATGTACCAGGCGATCAAGAAACCTAGATATAAACCGGTGACGCCGAGCAACTCCTCCGTTTTTCGGACCTGTTGAGCCATTACATCCTGGCTCATGAGTACCAGAGCTGTAGCGCACGCGATTTCCAGGAGATCGATCATTATGGTCGGCCAGAAAAGCACGATGAGTTTAAACCGATACGCCGCTTTGAGCGCCGATTGCAAGGTCGGCTCTCGGCCGGACATATTCAGCCAATGCGCGTAACACGCTGCTCGAATCAGGAAGACGGAGCCGGTTATTGCAAGCATGCCGGCAATCATGATCGACGCGCGTACTGCGAAGGAGCCGGTCGGCGCCCATAAGTTCTCAACTGCTTCTACTAAAACTTCCCAGCAGAAAACATACAAAAATTCGGGAAACAGATACAGTCCGGCAAATAATTTCCAGTTGGATCTCCAGATGCGCGCAGATCGACCGAGGATGTCTCCGATGGATAGTGACATTCTGGGCAGTTCATAATCGATTGTCGCCGTTGGTTTGAGTTTGGCGAATTGCATTGGTGATACCGCAAATGGTGGCAATCGTGGAATCGGTTTCGATCTATCATACTTGATTTGCGATGCCGAAGCTTTTTCGCGGTCCTGACCCAAATGCTGGTTTGGTTTCGGAACACTTGCACGGTTTGGACGTCGATTTCCGTGAAAGTGCATTGACGGGGCTTTGAGGCGGTCTGAGTCTGCTATATATGGGTGACGGCCGGGCATAAACTCACTATCAGCTCCCTGCGCCGTTGAAGCCGTCCAGTCAAGTCAACCGTCATCCAGCCAGTCAGAAACCCGGATACCCTTACTAGCTTCGAGCCTTCGCAATGATTCCACACGAAGAGACTGTAGTCGCAGCCAGACCGGACCCCTACGTGGGGAAGGTCATCGACAAGTACAAACTTGTTGAACGGCTCGGCGCCGGCGGAATGGGGCTGGTTTATCGAGCGGAGCAGGCTCGCATGGACCGATGTGTCGCGATAAAGCTCTTGCCGTTTACCCTTGTTAACGACGAGGTGAATGTCAAGCGTATTGAGCGTGAGGCGAAAGCGATGGGTAATTTACGCCATCCCAACATCGCCACTATTTTCGATTTCGGTTTTTCAGAAGAGTATCAGCCGTATCTCGTTATGGAACTGATTGCCGGTCAGAGCCTCGGCAAACTTATTCATCACCAGCGTTCGATCGAGCCTCAACGCGTCGTGCGCATAATGGCGCAGGCCGCCGACGCCATGGATTATGCGCATCGTCATAACATTATTCATCGCGATTTGAAGCCGGATAACATCATGCTCGACAATGAGCATACCGAGGATTTCGTGAAGATTCTCGACTTCGGTATCGCCAAATCTGTTGATGAAGCTGTCAACTTGTCGCAGTCATTGACGCGTCCGGGGACGGTGGTGGGCAGCCCGCTCTATATGAGCCCCGAGCAGTGTGTCGGTCAGAAATTAGACATCACGAGCGATATTTATTCGCTTGGTGTAATCATGTACGAGATATTGACGGGAACGGTTCCCAGCAAAGGTGCCACCATATATGAAACCATTTGCAGAAAGACGACAGAGCCGCCGCCGCCATTTCCTGAACAGTTTGCCGAGTTTAGAGAATTGGAAGCGCTGACGCTGTCGTGTCTTGCCACGTTGAAAACGGACAGACCGGAGAGCATGGCTGAAGTGCGCGATCGTTTGCGGGCTATGAGTTCTACGACTCTGGACATGCCCTCTTCCATTACGATTTCTACATCCGCTGTGTCTGAGCCGGTTGTGGCGGAACCGCTTGTCGCGACTTCGTCTCCGGAGGACCAGCAAACCACGGAAGAGATGATGGCTCGGACCGCTCCGGTGAAGCTGGTTGAGGAAGTCACGGTTGTCGATGTGGTGAAGCTGGCTGGGACAACTGGACCGACGCGTATCCAGGCGATGTTGAAACCCAAGAGTCCAAAGTTGATTGCGGCTTTTCTGGGTTTTGCAGTAGTGTCGATAGCAGGTCTCTACGCGATTTTGCATCAGGGTTCCGACTCAGTGGTTAGTGATGGAACTCGAGCGCAATCTTCGGCGGCATCTCCGTCTGAACTGAGACGCTCTGGTCGACCCGCTGCCGCTGAGACTGTGTCGGTCGCCAAGCCCGCTGCGGAGGCAAAATTGAACGCCGCTAGCGGTTTGTCAGAAGAGCAGATTGGAAAGACGTCGTCTGGACCTGCAGGGAGAACGAATTCCGGTCAGGGTGTGGCGAAATTGCCCGCCGTGGCTCCTCAGGCAGCCGCTTCGAGCGTGCCCGCGAGGGCTCCGGCTCGTAAGATCAAGGCTGCGCCGAAAAGTGCTCCGAAAACTGCTCCCGCTCGAACTTCACGCGCTCGGCGAGAGAGCCGACCCGCAGAAAAGCAGAAACGGTTTCTAAAAGTGCCTCGCCCCGTCGGGCGGTTTTTCAGGCATTTGCGCGAGGGACGTTTTTAACTAAAGGCTATTGAACGCCGAAGTACGAGGGTTCGTTACCGGCTTTCCATTTGATGTTGCAACCGGTGCTTGGTTTCTGTTCTTCGGAAACGGGCTTGTCGGCGAGCGCGGCATCAACGGCAGCGCGCAAATCCTTACCGTTGATTGGCTCAGTGTTGCCTCTGCGACTGTCATCAAATTGGCCGCGGTAAATCAATTTGCGGTCTTTGTCGAACAGGAAGAAATCTGGCGTGCATGCTGCCGTGTAGCGTTTGGCCACATCTTGAGTTGCATCGAAGCACAGAGGGAACTTGAAGTTCATTTTTTCAGCGTACTCTTTCAATTTTTCCGGTGAGTCTTCCGGATAGGCTTCGGCATCGTTGCTTGAAATGCCGATGATGCCGATGTCTTTGGCTTCATAGTCGTGTGAGAATTTCGCCAGTTCGCTTTCGATGTGTACGATGTATGGGCAATGTTTGCACATGAAAATGACCAGCATGAGCTTCTTATCGGAGAAACTCTTGTCAGTAAATTCCTTACCTGTGACGACATCTTTCAAGGAAAATTCCGGGGCTTTTGTGCCCAGGGATAGCATTGTCGAGTATGTCAAAACCATTGAGCGCACCTCTTTGAGAACCGAATTAGAGATTTTATCGAACTGATGCATCAGGTTCAACCTGACGCGCCAGGTTTTCTATTTGCACCGGCTCCGTTTCATCTGCCGGTTTGTATCCGAAAATCTTGGCGAAGAAATAGAACTCTGCTTCGATTGTTCGCTTGATATTTTCCGCTTTTCGGAAGCCGTGTTGCTCGCCTTCGTAGGCGATGTAGGCAACGGGCAGTCCTTTCTTCTTGATGGCTTCCACCATGGCTTCTGCTTGTGAAGGCGGCACCACTTTATCTTCCAAGCCCTGGAAGAAGATGACCGGGCAATTGAGTTTGTCGGTGAAGTTGATTGGCGAACGAGCGTAATAGTCCTGTTTCTTCTCAGGATAGGGTCCGAAGAGATAGTCGCCGTAGCGCGATTCGAATTTGTGTGTGTCAGCGCAAAGCGCCTCTACATCACCGATTCCGTAGTGGCTGGCGCCGGCCTTGAAGCGATCTGTAAAGGTGAGAGCGCAGAGCGTTGTGTAGCCTCCTGCGCTACCACCTGTGATGGCAAGGCGGTTGCCGTCGACTAGACCCTTTTCTACTAAATACTTTGCCGCGTTCTCGCAATCCTGCATGTCGACGACGCCCCAGTTTAACTTCAATCGATTGCGATACTCTCGACCGAAGCCGGTGCTTCCGCCGTAGTTGACGTCTACCACTGCAACTCCACGGCTCGTCCAGTATTGAGTTCCCAGGCTCAATACCGACGACGTACTGCCTGTCGGTCCACCGTGGCTTTCCACCACCAGTGGTGGCAGTTCTCCGGCTGGAGCTTCATAGTCTTTGTTGGCGGGAGGGTAGAAAAAGGCAAATGCCGTTTTGCCGTTGGCTGTTGGGAATTCGATGACTTGGGGAACCGAGACATAGCCCTTGTCCGGGACGATGGAACTGCTTTCTTTAATAACTGTCCATTTGTCTTCTTTCAGGTCGAAGTGAACGATGGCGGTTTGCGAAGTCGGGCTTCCAGCCTGCATGCCGACATCCGTACCGTTGCTCGAGATGTACCAGAAGTCCGTGTAGGGGCATTGAATTTGTTTTAAAGAATATCTGTCCGTCGAGTCTTTGGTGATCAAGCCAAGCTTCCAGACTCCGTTTTCGCAATACTGGCAGATTATGCGACCGCCGCTTATAAATGCGAACGTGGTCATTCTGAAGACCCAAAGGGGCATGCCGAACTCAGCGTTCATGCGGATGACCGGCTTGGGTGTTGAGCTGTCAGCGAGCGCATCGGCCGGATTTTCGATAACTTCGAGATTCCACCAGCCAGTACTATCGTTGACGAAGAATAGTTTGCCTTCTGGCGACCAGACCGGCTGAAATACTGACTCTTCCTTGTTTCCAGCAACGACCTTGTCTTCTTTGATGGCGCCGGAACCATCAAATTGAATAAGGTGTAAGTCGGTTCCATCCCAGGGCATGTTAGGATGACGCCAGGCGATATAACTGAGGTACTGGGCATCAGGACTCAGTCTAGGGTATGAATAGAAGTCATATCCGGATGCTATTGTTGTCGGCTCGCCATGTTTGAACTCGTTAGTTCCAACTGCGGTTATGTCGATGGAAACTAGCTTGTTTTCCGGCTCCTTGCCACCTTTCGAGTGATCTTCACAGACGCAAATCAGGCGGTTGCGTTTTTCATCAATCACCATATCGGCATATCTAAGTTTGTTTTCCCTGGTAATTGCAACGGGCTCTGAACCAGGCTTTTGAAAGTAGATCAGTTGGTCTTTGAAGTTGACGAAGAAGATGTTTCCCTCGTGCAATGTGAATGAACCACCGCCGTACTCGTGCACCAGAGTTCTCACGTTAAACGTCTTCGGCAGCGCATCTTCGAGTCTACCGTCTCTGTGTCGCACTACCAGCGCTGTTCGTCCGGCTTCCGAGGGACGCCCCTCCAGGTAATAGAGATCGTCGCCGTCGAATGCGACTTCGCCCAGGCGGAGCGAGTTGGACGCGATTTGCTCCGCATTGATTGGAGATTTCCAGGAGCCGTATGGCGCGGTGGTTTTCGACATGTTGTTCTCCTTGAAAGAGGGACTCGAACGATTGGAGTTTTCGTCTGAAATCAAGCGCTGCTTGTTTTGATACTGGGCGTCAAATGCGACCACCGAATATGGCCGCGCGACGACGCCGAGCAGAAGCACCGAGGCGCTTAGCAGCACGTTTGCTGAGGTTCGAAACGGATGATTTGGAATGCGCACCAGTTGTCCGAACGAAATCTACTGCTCAAACTCCAGCCCATTCTGGCGAATGGTAAAGTTGACCACGGCTTGATCAAGCGTGAGCTTACCAGACTTGAGAAGCTCGTGCATGATCATGGCGGAGTCGATGAGTGCTCGGTCATCGGGTCTGGACTGGCGCAACAAGAAACCCAGCAGCTCGGTATTTTTAAAGCTCAGTTTTATCGCCTCGCGCAAGTAGTCCTTCGAGACATTTCCTTCCTTGCGGGCATGTTTCATCACCGCGGCTATCAGCTCGGGATTGCCCATGACCATCTGGACTATGTTTTTCATCGAGTCCTTGTTGAGATATCCGCTCAGCCGCAGGAAGTCGCAGAAGGAAACTTGTTTTTGAAACTCGGACGGTTTCAGTCCAGCCTTCTCAAGACCCTCTTCGGCTGTCAGTCCTGATTTGTCGATATGCTTCAGAGCGCTCGATGCGCGGTAGACGCTGACGCCGCCGCTCCAGACCATCTCTTGCAATCTAAGCGCTGCGGTGAGCAATTCTTGCGAAACCCAGCCCATCTCGATTAAGACTTCACCCATCATTTTGTCGTTGGCTTTTGCCATCTCGACAGCGGACTGCACATCGGCTGCGCTGAGCAAATGCGATGCGATCAGGAGTTCGCCAATGCGAACCCGCTTGTCGTCTTTGTCGCCATCGCGTCCTTCAACGGGGATGTAGAGTTTCTCTTTGCGAAGTTGTTCGATGGCTAGTGAACGATCGATGCGTCCGAATCTCACATCGCGCTGAAGATTGAGGGCCAGGTCGAGCGACGGCTCCGACAGTTTACTCAGTAAAACCAGCACTCTGCCGAGCGGTAGACCGCTTCCGTCACTGGCTTTCAGGGCGAGGTCGACCTGCAATGGATTAACGTGCTCAGCGGACAGTAACAGCTCGCCGAGGCGAGTACCGCGTGTCGCATAGGCATCGACACCCAGCACTATGAGCGCGTCGGAAAGAGTCCAGCGTTTGCGATGGACGACACCCATCGCTTCCCGGGCGGCTTCCGCGTCCAGTAAGCCGTCTTTGATCATCGACTGGGCTTCGATAGAGGCGCGAACAACTTCATTTGTGCAGAAGTCGAGCATGACCAGACATTTGCCGAGGGGCAGTCCGGTGTGCTTCGACAGTACAAGGCCCCTCTTGATGTCCTGGTCGGAGACTACACCGAAATAGGTCAAGAGAGTTCCAAGTTTCAGATCTTCTGGCTCAGCCGCCAAATTCTTCGTACCTGTTTCTTAACTCGCGCTTGGAGCACTGCTTGGCAATGCGCCATGAGAATGCAGACAATCGGATATTAGCAAGTTTTGCGACCGATCGGTTGACACAATCTTTGCATAGATCGACTTATCAGCTTAATTGCATGGTAAGAATGTCAGATATGTGCCAAAATCTGTGGTTGCAATGGGGTTGAAGTGATGTCCCTGGAAGGCAGCAAGACCGTCTACATCAAATATTTCGCGCTCCTCAGAGATGAGCGGGGGTTGGCGTCGGAAAATATTTCGACCGAAGCGGCGACGCTTGCGGATCTTTACAACGAAATTCGAAGCCGGCACGACTTGTCACTTCCGGTCGAACGCATGTCGGTTGCCGTTAATGACGACTTCGCCGAGTGGGACAACAGGGTCAACGACAGAGACGTGATTGTCTTCGTGCCGCCGGTCGCAGGTGGATAGCCAATGTTCTATTTGATGGAAACCGAAATCGCTGAATCGCCGCTCAGAGCCGCCGTCGAGGACGAGCGCGCCGGGGCAATTTGCACTTTTGATGGACGTGTGCGAAACCATAACGATGGTAAGGCGGTGAGCAAGCTCTCTTACGAGGCGTATGCCGAGTTGGCGGAGAAGGAAGGAAACGTTGTCATCGCTGAGGCGCTGGAGAAGTTCAACATTATTCGCGCTGCTGCTGCCCACAGGACGGGCGATCTGAAGATCGGCGACGTGGCCGTTTTCGTCGCCGTGTCAGCGGCGCACCGCGAGGACGCGTTTAAAGCTTGTCGCTACATCATTGATGAGATCAAACTGCGCCTGCCTATCTGGAAGAAGGAAACATACGTCGACGGCGGCTCTATCTGGGTAAACTGCCAGTCCTGCTCATCACATGTTCATAAACAGGTCGCCGGTTCAGATCGACATTCAAACGAGGTTGCACACGCAAGTGAAAGCACTCGTGTCTGAAACGCGCATGAATACACTCGTTGACAGTTTTGGCAGGAAACATACATACCTGCGAATATCGGTTACTGATAAGTGCAATCTTCGCTGCTTTTACTGCATGCCTCTTGAAGGTATTGTCTGGAAGCGGCGTGAGGAGCTTCTCGACTTCGAAGAGATCGTTCGTGTCGCTGATATCTTCGTTCGCAAGGGGATCGATAAAATTCGATTGACCGGCGGAGAGCCGCTGATGAGGCGAGACTTGCATTTGCTCGTCGAGATGTTGTCCAAATTGGAAGGTTTGAACACGATAGCAATGACGACCAACGCCACGTTGCTGGCAGAGAATGCGCAACGGCTGAAGGACGCGGGCATCACTCAATTGAACATAAGCATCGACAGCTTCAAACAGGAGCGTTTTCAAACGCTGACGGGCAGGGATGATTTGCACCGAGTCATGCGCGGCATCGAAGAAGCGCAGCGGGTCGGTTTCTCCCAGATAAAATTGAATGTTGTTGCGATAGCAGGTGTCAACGAAGATGAGATTATCGACTTCGTCGACTATGTCAAAGACACACGTATGAACGTGCGATTCATCGAGTTCATGCCGTTTCGCGATAACGATTGGAACGTCGAGCGCGTTCTTACATACGCGGAAATGTTGAAAATGATCGGGGAGAAGTTTCAACTCGTTCCAATCGAGACTGAGCTATCGGCTGTCGCCAAGGACTTCTCCATAGTCGGTCATAGTGGAACGGTGAGCTTTATCACTTCTATGTCGGAGAGCTTTTGCTCAACTTGCAATCGCATCCGGCTGACAGCGGACGGCTCGATCAAGTCTTGCCTTTTCTACCCGGCCGAGGTAAGCCTGCGGGATAGAATTCGCGGCGGAGCAACCGATGCGGATATCGAAGAAATGATAATGTATTCGCTTGGGCAAAAGCCGGAGGCCCATCCGCCCGCGGAAGAAATCGCGGCTGAGCACAATCGCAGTATGATCGAGATTGGAGGATAAATGCGCGACATCTCACGCAAAGTAGTCAGCTTTCGCACCGCGCTTGCACAGGCGGTATTGAAAGTCGACCCCTCGACCATCGATCGTATCAGGAACGGTGAGGTGCCAAAAGGCGATCCGCTGCCAGTTGCTAAAGTAGCTGCTATTCAAGCGGCGAAGAACACCAGTCAAATTATTCCGTACTGTCATCAGATCGCTTTAGAATTTGTCGGAGTCGAGTTTAAGCTCGAAGAAGACCAGATAACGATTGAGACGACTGTAAAAGCGGCGGAGAAAACGGGTGTCGAAATGGAGGCGCTCACTGCCGCATCGGTAGCTGCTCTCACCATTTACGACATGATCAAAATGTTCGACGAGAAGTGTGAGATTGGGTCCGTTGTTTTACTAAAGAAGACGGGCGGTAAGTCCGATTTTAAACCGAAGCTCGATAGAGTGGCTCGCGCAGCTGTTTTCGTTATGTCCGATCGCGTGTCCGCGGGTAAGTCTGTCGACGAATCCGGGAAGATTATTTTGCAGCGCCTCAAAGATCAGGGAATTGATGTAGTCGAATTCAGTTGCGTTTCAGACGACGAAACCGAGATCGTGCCATCGATCATCCGCTGTACGGACGAGTTGGAGGTAGATCTGGTTGTCACCACTGGTGGTACCGGCGTCGGTCCACGCGATGTTACGCCAGACTCGATCAACGGTTTGTTCGAGCGCGAGATGCCGGGTGTGGCCGAGGCAATTCGCAGCTACGGGCAAACTCATAATCCGTATGCGATGCTGTCTCGTTCGAGTGCCGGTGTTCGCAAGAAATCGATCATCGTTTGCCTGCCTGGTTCGCGTGGCGGTGTCAACGACGCTCTCGACGTTCTCCTCCCTTATGTGCTGCATGCCATACCTATGATGGAGGGCAAGTGTCACGATGAGAAGAAGCATGTGGCAAGTGCAGCCGGCGCAAATGAAACGAGCACCAAGTAGATGTTGACTTACGCCGAGGCGCTCGAAAAGGTTTTATCCACAGTCAGGCAGCTTCCCTCTGAAGACGTGGCTCTGGAGGACTTGTGCGACCGCTTCCTGTCCGCACCTGTAGAAGCTGCTTTTGATCTGCCGCGATTCGACAATTCTGCGGTGGACGGTTTTGGAGTACTGCTTAGCGATGTGAGCAGGGCTTCTGAGTCTTCCGCGGCTCATCTGGTTTTGACCGACACCATACATGCCGGCGAGTCCGCGAGTGTGCCTGTGTTGGCGCGAGGTCAAACAGTCAAAATTTTGACAGGCGCTCCCGTGCCACCGTCTGTAGAGGCGGTAATAATGCGCGAATTTTGCGACGAGGAAAACGGTGCTGTCGCGGTTAAGACGCAGGCTACTGCCTCCGAGAATATCAGGCGTAAAGGCGATGAAGTGAAACAGGGTCAGGAAGTCCTTCCTGCCGGAGTACAAGTTACGCCGCCGGTGGTCGGATTGATTGCATCGTTTGGTCACGAGCGATTTTCAGTCACAAAACAACCGCGCGTTGCAGTTGTCGTGACCGGTGATGAGCTTGTTAAACCGGGTGGGTCTTTGAAGGACGGTCAAATCTTCGAGTCGAATTCTTTCGCTCTGGCAGCCGCCGTCAAAGCCATGGGCTTGCCGCGGTGCGTGACGATTCATGCGCTTGATAGCCGGGAGGCGACAACTAGCGCGTTTCAGCAAGCGATCGATCAAGCCGATGTGATTATCTCCGCAGGTGGAGTGTCTGTGGGCGAGCATGATTACGTCAAAGTGGCACTAGAGGAAGATTTGAGGGCGCAAACGGTTTTCTGGCGAATTGCGATTAAGCCCGGAAAGCCTGTTTATTTTGGGTTTATAGACCAGCAAATTGATGGCGAGGCGCGTCCACAGCGCAAGCTCATTTTTGGACTGCCTGGCAACCCCGTGAGCGCCCTTGTGACCTTTAATTTGTTCGTGAAGCCGGCGTTGCGAAAGATGCAAGGTGCCGCCGAGTCGGCTAAAAAGCCGTGGGCGGGTGTTCTCGAGTCCGATTTGAAGAAGAAACCCGGAAGAATGGATTTTGTTCGCGGTATACTAGGGTGCTCGCCTGCGGGTGCACTTCATGTGTCGCCGACGCGCGGGCAAGACTCGCACATGCTGAGCGGACTGGCTAAGGCTAATTGTTTGATTCAATTCCCGGCAGACTCCGAACGCATTGCGAAGGGGCAATGCATTCAGCTCGAGCTGCTGGATTGGCATTCTTGAAGGAGGAAACACAGGCTCATGGTATCTGAGAAAGTCAGTATTTCAGTCGACGACGGATTCTTCGATGCCTACGTGTCATTGCCGCCCCAGGGAGATGGTCCCGGGCTGCTCCTGATTCAGGAAATCTTTGGCGTCAACCAGCACATGCGCGATGTTGCCGACCGGCTTGCTGCCGAAGGTTTTATCGTGATGGTGCCCGATTTGTTCTGGCGCATGAAACGCAATCTCGAACTCGGATACGAAGGCGCAGACTTCGATAAGGCGCTCGAGTACTTCCAACAATTTGACGAGAAGCAGGGATTGGCTGACCTTAAAGAGGCAGCCTCGGCGCTTCGCGACCACAAAAAGTGCACCGGTCGAGTAGGCACGATTGGCTTTTGTCTCGGCGGAAAGCTCGCCTTCAGGCTGGCTTCTCAGTACAACATGAACGCGGCGGTCTCCTACTACCCTGTTTTCCTCGATAAGCACCTCGAAGAAGCAGAGCGCTTGCGCTGTGAAACCATAATTCACTTTGCCGCCCTGGACCATTTTGTACCGCTCGAAACATATGAGACCATCAAAGAAGGTCTCAAACACAAGCAGAATATTCACATCTATCTTTATGAGGGCGTCGATCACGGCTTCAATTGCGACGCTCGCTCTGCATACAACAAGGAAGCTGCTGATCTGGCGTGGTCCAGAAGCCTTGAGATCTTCAACAAAGAGCTCAAGGGCTAGCAAAAGTCCAGCTTTCCTCTCGGGCTCAAGGCTGGAATCGAAACAGCTGCAACGGTTTCGTAAAAAAGAGTACCGTATTGTAATCGGCGATGATATTCCGGCTTAATTTCAGGGCAGTATTTAGAAACCGCTGTTTCTGAGATTCATATACCAAACCAATTTTGTCTTTAATGCGCAGGATTGGAGTGTGCGATGATGACTTGGCAGTGATTCGCTATCCACTCGTAATTCGCTCGGGACTGTTTGAAAATCAAGTTGCAGCTTTTTGGTGAAACCTATCGCCATCAAGCGTTCGACGCTCTAGAATAGTTCGATAATTTAGTACTCAACTGTTGACATGGTGTGCGGCTTCAATCGGGAGACTTCCGCGTGGCCAATGACGAATTTCCGGTCCTCACTCAGATTCTGCTCGGCAGCGGTCTGATTACAAGAGATGATCTCGAGGACTACAAAATGATTGCCAAGGATTTAAAAATCCCGGTAACCCAGGCAATCATGAATTCGGGGCTGATAAACGCTAATAATTTGAAGACGGCGCAGGATGCGCTGGAGCTGGTCAACAAGCAGCAAATCACGCCTGACATCGCAATAAGGTCATTGCGAGTGGCGCTTCAGAAAAATCTTCCACTGGCAGCCGCAATCAAATCCGTCAAGGATATGCACCAGAGAACTCAGGTTGTTGTTTCCGCCTCTAACGATCTCACGAATCTGTTGATGAAGGCGGAAATGCTTACTCAGCAGGAACTGGGAAGGCTGTTTGTCCGGTCGGTGGAATCCTCGTTGATGCTTGGCCAACTGCTCGTTCTCGAAGACTTGATTTCCACTGAAGGATTGCTTGCCGCACTGCATGCGGTGCTAATGAAGCGCGAGCAGGAACTGCCGGAAGCTGATGCTGTAAAGGGTCTTGTGCATTCCAACGCGCAAAAGATTTCCTTCGAGCAGGCGTTGTTCGAACTGGGGTTGTTTAAACATCCTGATGCAAAAACGACTCGGGTTGGCGAGTTGTGTTTGATGGCCGGCATAATCACAAGAGAAATTTTGGCTGAATGTCTGGAAGTTGAGTTGTTTAAGAAGAAACAGTTCGGTCAGATTTTGCTCGAACGCGGTCTGCTAAGCACCGAACAATTGGAAGCGGCGATTCAGCTCCAGTCTGCTATTTCCAATGACACTTTGCAGCCGTATCAAGCAGCGAAGGCGCTGCACGCCGTCGTGAAAGAGGATAAGAACGTTTACGCGGCTATGGCCGATTTCCATGGCAAGAATAACGATGACAATACTCGGCTTGGGGACTTGCTCACGGAAGCCGGTATATGCGACAAGGAGAAACTCGAGTCTGTGGTGACTAAAAATCCCGACAGTCCCATTCGAGTCGGAAGCACCCTGCTAAAGGCAGGAGTCATCGACGAAAGCACGTTGTACTCGGCTCTTCGGTTGCAGACCTCGTTGCGTCTTGGATACTTATCGCGTGAAAAAACAGTCGAACTCTTGAAGTACTGTAATGACAATAAAGCCTCAGTGGAAAAGGCTTTCCACGATAACCACACTTACGTTCCATCGCGAATGCAATGGACCTGGGTTTGAAAATTGCGCGAATAAAAATATCTCCGTTGTATATATGGCACCGGAGAATCCCATGAATTAAGCCTTTCGTGTAAGTGCTTGTGCTACATGGAATATGGCGAATTAATCAGAATTTGTTGATCGCGAACGATGAAATGATTATCTGCCGGGTAAGAAGTGTTTGGAAACCGGCAGAATTCGATGTTCTCAGTTCTTGAAACTTCCTTCGAGCCTGAATATCGGGGGCGCTTCAACCGATAAGTTGGAGCGGAGATTTTGACTTCGCGTTTAAATAGACGTATGTTTTGATTGCGGAGTTGACCATCGAAGCTACTAAGTGGAAGAAAGGTAAGGCTGAATGACTGGTACGAAGAAGAAAGAGAAAGTGACGAAAGCAGCAACAACTAAAGCAGCAACGGGCGAGCGAAAAGAGCGCAAATTGCGGAAGAAGAATCCGATGTCGGATACCAGCACCAGGCTGGCCAGATATCGTAATCTTGCGCAGGAGAATTTGCAGCGTCAGAAAGTTGAAGCCGCACAGCGCTGCCTAGAGAAAGCCGTCTACATAGCGGTGAAGACATACGGTCCGCAACATCTGGAAGTCGGGACCAACCTTCTTGAACTCGGATCTGTTCTATACCAGCGTGGACATGTGGAAGTTGCAGAACCTCTAATGGCCCGTGCGCATCGGATTCTGCAAGCGATGGCGCCTTCGGTTTAAAGGCACCGCCGCTGCACATTGCAGTTCGATGTTAATAGACCGTCCATGTGAAGAAGTCCTTGCGCTCTGGGATTTCAGTATCCATGAACTCTAGCTTTGCATTGCGGACCTTGACGGTTTGCTTGCTTGCTTTCCTTTGATTATTGAACAACAGATCGTCGCTGAAAGGCGTGAGAACAGGTCTTGTGGTTACGCCGCCGTGTTCCAGAAGCTTCTTCGGAAACGAGTCGACGATCGTGATTTTCTTCCAGCCGCTGGCATCGACTGGCACGGAATAGGGCTGCCAGGTTGGATTCCAGACATCGCCGTTACCCGTTTTGAACACCAGATTTGGATAGGCGATTACAGGACGTTTTTCAGTTTTTAATTCGCACGTAAACCTGATAGGATGCCTTGCGAGCTGGTCTTCGCTCACCGGTACGTCCTGTGGTGTAAAGTAGAAAGTGCTGGGGTCGCCACCGTGGACGGTGCGCTCTTCGCCTGCTTTTTGCTCGAAGATGACCAGTGTCGAGTCCGTCTTGTCAGTTGAATTAGTAGTGGTTTTGGGAGGCGTGGCCGATTCCTTTGAAACTGCCGCGTCCTTTGCCGATGCTGCTTCGTCGGCGGCGAGTTTGGCTGCTTTGTTAGCGTTTAGCGGTTGCACGAGCAATCGAATTCGCATTTTGCCCCATGGAGCGTTACCGTTTTCAACAAAACTCTTGCTGGTGAAACCCTTGATTGAGATCGTTTCCAATGGTCGTTGTTCGATGGGAACCCGGTAATCAGCGCCTTCGACCGCGTAGTTCCAGCAGGTCGAGTTGATCGAGGGGAGAATGGTTTCACCGTCCATCTCTCCCGATGACGGCATGGCATAGTCACCATAGATGGTGATGACGCTCGTGTCGTGCGCGCTGCTTATGCGGATTGTGTTTTCCTGTCCAGGTTTTAAAAGCTTGGAAGGAAACGGCGCGATGTACCAGTGGCGTATGGCTCGGTAATCTTGATCCATCACTTTAGCCTGGACTGCGATTGACTGAACGATTGACTCGCTGTCCTTTTGCAGCATGGGTATCGGCAGCGCTTGTGTTCCAATTCTCGTACCGTTAACTTCGATATTCAATTGTGGAAGTGAATCTGGTGTGTGGATGTCCATCGCGACGTATGCGGTTGGACCCAGAATACCGGTCGCCTCAGGTAATTTGATTGTCTGGCATGCTGCCTGTTTGCCTGAAATATTTGTAGTCCACTCGCTCCAGAGGTGCGACGTAACGATGCTTCCTGCAAGACTGCAAGCGACGGCTGCGAAACTTACTATGCTTGCGATCACTAGCGCCGGAGCCGGCTTTTGATTCGGTGCTGCTGCAACACTCGCGCCTTCTGTTTCATCTTTCAATGCGGCTAGGGTTGAAACCGTTGCGCTCGTGTGTTTCATCAATGCCAGCCAGACTGCTCCATATGCGCAGATCGCAGCCATTGCTACCAGCCATGGTGCAATCGTCAACCACCAACCCTGAGAGATCAAACTCGTTGGAACCGCTGACCACACGCGCAACTCGTTGATAATCGGGCAAAGCACGCAGAATGTTGCGACGATGAGGAAGAAGCGGTTCCGCTTGTGCCGTTCCTGTCCAAGCCAGAAGGAGAGCGACGCTCCAGCGGCCAGAATAATCAGCGGCATGGCGCTCATGGCGTAACGGGACAGTGCAATGAATGCCATGTAAACGAAGTGAGCGCTGACTGTAGCGATGATGAGCGAGGTGCCGAGCCATTCTCCTTTACTCAGTGCGCGCCGTCCGCGTGCGCAGGCTATAAATGCCCAGCTTGCTCCGAGAAAAATCATTAGTTGATGGAGCACGTTTTGCGCAGCTGGAGGTAGGCCGAGAGTCGGATATTTGCAATCGTTCCAGGGTGCTGACCAGAGGCGGCTGAGTTTTTTTGTCTGTAAAAGCAACCAATCTACAGGATGCGCTTTTGCGTTTTCAATGACCATGCCCGCAGCGACGCGCATGTCTTCCGGAAATGGAATTGTACTGGGATACGGGGTCCATCCGTCAGTGGTGGTCAGATTTCCCGATAGCAGGTTGAAAGCCGGCAATCTATTTGTGGTCAAACGAGCCTGACCGAGCGCGGTTTTTGTATAAAGCAACCAGGGTGACGCGATCAGGGCAAACGCAATTGCGATTGACAAAACTGAAACGATTGCAGCTTTTCTGGATCCAGGTTCCGCATCAGCCTTCGAGCGGCGCATACCGACGAATGATGCGACTGCGAGGAAAGGTAGGACAAATGGAAATGCTGATCGGGCAAGTACGGTTAAGCCAAGGATTGCACCAGTAGCGATACCGCTTACAATGCGGTTGGCAATCGCGGTGGCGGGGAGCATAAGCAGGCGGGCGAGGCTGTAGACGGACGCAGTGAGCATGAACGTGACGAAGTTTTCGCACATACACCAGTGTGTGTTTACTATTGCTGCTGGATAAATCGCGTAGAGCAAACCGGCGATTGCACCTGGCAATGTGCCGAATAGAAGAAATCCAGCCAAACACAGAAGAATACACGTGGACGCGTCAACTGCTGAGTTCGCGATGCTGACCTTGAAGATTATGCGTTCCCATTGGAACGATTTTTGCTCTTCATATCCTGTGAGAGGTAACACGGCCGAGAGATAGAGTGGAAAGATCGGACCATCGGTGACGAGGCGGTCTACTAGCTTGTCCGAGTTGAATGCAACGTACATTCCGCTGTAGGATTTTGCGTCATCAGCGATGTTCTTCAGCAACTCTTGGGGCGAATGGCTCTGTCGCACCATTCTATTTATGGACGCGCCTGAGCGGAGGTAATTTTGCGAATCTTCGAGAAACCAGACACGGTGTTCCAGTCCGGCGTTATACGAATATCTGATCGAAAACGCCAGCAGAAAAACAGAAACCACAATGAAAAGGCGATTGCGAAGTAGATTACGAATACTGTTTAAACGCTTCCTTTCGCGCTGAGAATCACGAACGTGAGCGTCGTTCGGTTCGGACTTGCCGGATTCATTTATAGCGGATGCCATTTACGTCACCGAATTGAGGGCGGCCGGGAGTTCTGCAATTGCGCGGCAGTGTCCCGCAGCGGCTGTTTCGCGGCTGCCAAGGAATGATACTTGAGACGAGATCATGAAATGCTAGATGGACCTAATCTAGGCGTCTCTCCAACTGTCGCAAAATAAAGTGGATTTAAACAAATTGCATCTCAGGCATCAGTTCGCGAGGCGTAGTAAATTGTTTGTGCGCGAAGACCACGGGTGTCTGCGTGCCTTGAAGAACCAACTGTGAAGGCACCTCAACTCGACACAAAATTTCTGCAGCGATTTGAAAAATTGTTGCCGCTTTTTGTCTTCTTGTTTTCGCTCGCCATAAGGCTTTTCTTCGACCTGAACAAATCGGATCAGCGTTTATGTAGTTTTGGTGACGGCTATTTCTTCCTGAAGACCGGACAGGAACTGGCTAAGGCTCTTGTGGGCTGCGCTAGCTTCTCCGACTTTCTTGTCAAACTGACCGTGCACACCTCTGAAGTCGCAGGCGGTGTAGCAACCTTCGGCTCAGGCGCGCTAGGGGATCGCCTTTTGCTGGACGGTCCGGTCTACACGAGCTTTCTTGCA
This sequence comes from Candidatus Obscuribacterales bacterium, assembly GCA_965228855.1. Taxonomy (GTDB): domain Bacteria; phylum Cyanobacteriota; class Vampirovibrionia; order Obscuribacterales; family Obscuribacteraceae; genus JADYXR01. Next base: position 1,191,948 of record CBDDIJ010000002.1, read on the forward strand.
CTGGTGCATATTCTGTCGGGCATCGTCACAACAACTGATTATGCCAATAACTCTAGAATATTTTCAGTAGCGAATTCGATTATCGACGCGTTCTCTTGCGTGCTCGTGTTTCTCTGCGGTCGCATGGCTTTCGGTCGGAAAGCCGGCCTGATTGCAGCTTTGCTGCTCAGCATCTATCCTGCATCGGTTCTCAACACACGTTTGTGTTACGGCGAGCTGTTTACCTACTTCTTGTTTTTGCTCTGGTCTGCGCTAGCTCTTGGCTTGACCGGCTGTCTCGAGCGGGCAAAGCCGGTTTTGGGAATTGTGTACGCCACTATCCTTGGTGCTGTTTCGGTTTTGATTTTGCTAGCCAAATCACTTTTTGCTCCACTTCCTGTTATCGGTTTGCTGGTGCTTTTCGCGAAGAAGGAAACTCTCTCTAAACCCAAACTTCTGGGTTTAAACACTGCTGCGATAATTGCAGGTGCGGTGATCGTGATGGCGCCCTGGCTCTGGTTTACTCATGAGGTGACAGGAAAGTTTACTCCCTGGGTAAATCGTGCTCCCGGTTACAATCTGTTCGTCGGAAATCAGCTATACACCGACGGTTGGCGTACCTGGCCGGCGCAAGACGGTATTCCTAACGAGGCGAGTGTAGCGTTAAAATCGCTTGGGCAGAACTTTAGCGAGGATCCGCTGCAGTTTTCCGCGCTACAGCTTCGCAAGGTATCCAGACTCTGGGGCGGTGTTTGGAACGACTTCCAGCATCGATTTTTTGGAATTGCCTGGCAGGCTCAGAATGTTTTTCACAACATGATTCTTGCGTTTGCCGTCTTGGGCTTCATCGTGTCGCTCAAGGCATCTGAGGCGGTTCGACGGAACTCGATTGTTTTTGCTGCGTTCGCTGCGTTTCATTCGTTGTACGCAGGATTTGAACCGGTGGCTCGTTATGCAATCAGTGCGATGCCGTTTGCGTGCCTGCTTGCCGCGAATGGTCTTGCTGGTTTGACAAACCCGCTAAAAGACAGGCGCTTCTATGTGCTATTGATTTTCAGCATTGTATTTTTCACTGCTCTCGACAGGCACTTCAGCTTCATTCCGCAGCTGTTTGCGGTCCTGCCTACCGACATGTGGACTGCTATCGCACTGCTTGACGGGGCGATCTGGATAGCACTATGGATGGTGCTAGCCTTTCTACTTGTGCAGCTTATTGACGCTCCGACGAGATTTCAGAGAGGGCTGGTATGGACTTCCGCGATAACTCTGTCCACAGTTTCAATAGCTAATCTGGTCTATGATCCGGCGCGAGCGGAGTGGTCTGCGGAGTTGAAACGTTCGGGCGAGGGAGTGAGCGCCGACATCATCTTGCCGAGTGATCTAAAGAACCCTCCGCCAATCGCTTATTTGCTTGTCGACATGCAATCGGTGATATCGGCTCCGCAAGTAACGGTTACTGTAAATGAAAAGATCGTGGGTGCACCGCTGCCGGTGCTACAGTTGATGAGAAACCGTTCTGATGCGTCTGAGATATTCGCTTTGCAAGGGCAGGCGATGATGGTCGACCCACGTTCTTATCGAAGCTGGTGGGCGTTTCCTGTCCCAATCACATACTTATCGCCAAGTTCGCCGAATAAGATTTCTATACTTGCGAAAGTCCAGGATGGGATTGCTTTCTCTCCCGTGAAAATTTTTGGAGCCTATCCGACGACCGAAGAGGAATTGGAATCAGTGAGGGAACATGCAGGAGCGCCCCAGGGTGTCCGCAGCATCTGCATGCCATCGATTAACAAGTTTTCGTGGGTCAAAGGATTCGTGACGATTGATAGAAGAGATCCGCGACCATATGAGGACTTGAAGGTTCGGGGCTTTGTGCGCAACTGCGAGTTGCACACCAGGCGCGGTGTGATGACTGCTGACTTGTCTGAGCGAGCAGGACGGCAGTTTGGAAGCTATCGAGTTCGATTGTACATGCCACCGAATACGACACCGGAGTTCGACCTGAATAAGTGGTCGGCTCAGTCGGAAAATTTGTTCGTCAAAAATGAAGAGTTGGTTATTTCCGGCGGCGACCCTTCCACGATGTCCCTGACTGCGGCTCCAATAGCGCTTCCCCCTTCGCTAACTTCAAGCGCCTTTTACTCCCTGGATTGCGAGCTTCAGAGAGTTAAACAGAAAAACATCGGTGCCATCACTGTGTCGTTGACTGCGCTGGATGAGCGCGGCGCCGAGCTGAAACACTCCTCGCCCTGGGCGCCTACGTCGTTGACATTGGGTTCGAAGGGGTGGCAAAAATTCTCTTTCACCGATCGAGTGCCCGAGACTTTTAAGAACGCGCATGATATCAAAGCCTCGATAATGATCTCACCGTTCGCGGCAGATCGCTTGTTTCTTCACAAGAAAAACGCACTTCGAGATTGTCTCAGAGTGCGTAATGTCAGCCTTGGTTTTTATGATCAGTATGCTCCACCTCTGTTTCCAATCGACGATGCTTATCTTTATTGAGCAATCTTAGTGTTGCGGGACCGGTGTGGGAGTCGGTCCTGCATTCGGCATAGGCAGCGGTGTTGGGAATGGTTCAGGCGTAGGCAGAACGTTCACCTCGGTTGCAGGTGTGGCCGTGTGCGAGGGTGGTTGCGTGGTTGAACTAAATATGTTGAATAGAACCACAAGAAAGACGAAAACGGCGGTTATCGCAAGGATGCCGATCATTGGCGCTTCCATGCTTGTGCGTTTGTTTTTTTGAAACTCGACTTCTCTGTTGCGAACTTGCTCTTCCAGAGCTGAGTCGGGTGTGTGCATAAAGCTGGTGTCAGGACGTTGCATATCTGCTCCTCGAATCTCGCTGGCGAGACTCAGTTGCCATCTGTAATTTGCTTGTTACGAGACGGAAGGTTTGTCCTGTGGTTCCAATTTGTGAGCAATGTCAGGTGAGTTTTTAACTTTGGGTTCTTCTCTCCAGAACGGCTCTCTAAGCCCAGTGCTGAGCGACGAACTCATGCTCCATTTGCACAAGTGCGATCGCATTTATAGTCTCCAGCACATCAGGATGGTTTGCACCGAACTCCGGACGTCTGATGCCCAGGGCTTTTACGAGCAGTTCCTCGGCGCGATCATGATTTTCCATGGCGAGGTTCAGCATTGCCAGCGCGTGCAAGTCTGCTGCCATCGCAGGATGCTCGGCGCCCACGCTACGCTCCTTGAGTGCGATTGCGCGACTGAGCAATTTTTCTGCTCGTTCGTAATCTCCGACTTCCTCGTAAAATTTCGCTTTGTGTTTGAGATCTAGAATTTCTTTCATTGCGATTTCCTCACCGTTAACAATCTCGGAATCGGAATTGAACAGGCGACGGCGAAGCCGCTCTGGTCGGTCCTATTCAACGAATCAGTTTTGATTGTGTAAATGATCACGCCACCATTGGCGTACCTGGCATCGTAGTCGCTTTGTGTTGTCCTTTGTGATGTGCCCAGGCTGTGCGACTGATGCTATTCCCAGGGTAACAACAGCTAGAGAAGATGAAAAGTAGGTTACCCACAGGCGAGCAAAGTTACGGGTGCGTAACTATTGTGGGTCCACTTGCTCTGGTGCGTTTTTCGTGAACTGTAGGGCTGTCAAGGATTGTATGAAAAAACAGCTGCTGTCAATATACTTGCAGAAAGTTGACTAAGTTGGTCAACTTTCTGCGAATTAAATAAACTCGCCAAGTGACTGGCTTCCAGCGAAGGTGTTTCTGCTCGGGGGTGTTGCGTTGGCGTGGATTTTCAGGAGGCACTGATGAATACTCTTGCAGCACAGGTTGTCGACTCACCCGGTTTGGACATAGACCCGCGAATTATTCGACGCATAGAGAACGCCGATCACGTTATTTTGAGTGGTGCTTCCAGTGCCGGAAAGTCGACGTTCCTGTACGCACTTCGAGAGTCGCATCCCGAGCAGTTTTCCGCCTATCAGCCAGTAATTCCGGCCAACTGGATTAATGAGGGAATGCAGGACCTTCCGAGCAAGTCGCTGTTCCACATCAATATGCATCGTCCTATCTACGGCCGAATGCAATCGCGACCTGAGTATCTCTATTCGAACGCGGCTGCGCCTGTGACTTGCCAAGAATACGCTTCGGAGCCGGTGTTCAAGCAGTTCTGCAAGGTTGCTCAAGGAAAGGTAATCGCGTTGATTTTGCTGACTCCGCAAGCGGAACTGGTCAAACGAATCACTGAACGCGCCGTTGTCGAGCCACGTTTCGAGGATAGCAGTAAACCGTACGATAATCGAACCTGGTCTTGGGTGGCGAAGCTTCAGGATATGAGCGAAACGCTTTCAAATTGGCTACGGCTATTGGAAGAAAAGCATATTGAGCCTGTCTTCGTAGATTCGCGGGACGGAAAGTTCGTTTTACTCGAAACCATTGAAGAGGCAAAACAGTCAGTCACGGATGGTCAGTTTCGATTGACCGAGGATGACATCAAACACATCTGGACCAACGAACCATTCGAGTATCAGCGTATTTCGGACCTGGTCGAGGTAAATGCAAGCAATTTTGTTCAAGGAGATCGAACGTCAACCTCGCAAGAGATCTTCAAATCCGATTTTACTGATGCGAGCGTACTTGATGTTGGCTGCGCTGGTGGCTATTTCTGTTTTGAAGCCGAGAAGGCAGGCGCCTCAAAAGTTGTCGGTATCGAACTAAAAGATACTCGATACAGGCAAGCATTGTTGACCAAGCGAATAACTGGTTCAAACGTGCGGTTTGAGCAGACGAATTTGTATGATCTTGATTCAAGCGAGAAGTTTGACGTAGTCTTTTTTCTAAATGTCATTCACCACCTGCGAGAACCGATGCGGGCTTTAGAATTGCTCAGCCGGATCACCGCTAAGCGTTTGTACCTGGAATTTCCAACGCTGACTGACCATAAGTTTTTGTCGACGATCAGCTTTGGATTTTGGAACAAGCTACTTAATCATCTACCGGTTATCGGAGTGAGTCTGGAAGATGAAGCGGGGCAGACTTTTGTGTTTTCGCAAAGCGCAATCGAGAGAATCCTCGTTCGAAATACCGCTGCTTTTTCTCGCGTTGAATTCGTGCAATCGCATATTCCAAATCGGCTGATTGCTGTCTGTCATAAGTAAACTGCCAACCGCGCCGCCGGCGCCCTGCAGTCTGTTTAAAGCTCAACCTGAAAAAGGAGCAGGTTTATTAACCTGCTCCTTCACAAGCACTTTGACGGCGTGCGTCAAATCACGGAATCTACTTGGAGTGGATTACGCAGATCGCGGTGGGACGCTTCACTCGCAGAACGAGAGACTCGTACACTCGGAATCTATAGTTCATATCGCTCGGTCCGAGATACGCAATTGAAAGGTCTTCGGCTACCGCGATATCGAAGTTTTGCGAACCGGTTGAGAGCAGTGCGGCTGTTTTAGGTGGAACTTGTGGGCTCCAGAGTACGCCATCTGAGCATAGTTTCGATAGTTGCTCAAGTTCTAAAACCGGTGATTCTTTCACGGGCTTCAGCAACTGCTCGTACATATCGACCGACGTGAGCAGCACGTAGGGGAAGTGGTGCTCCGCATCGAGAAGCTTTTTGAGCGCGGCGTAGACATCGCGGACGGGGTCGCCGGCCTTGCTCCAGTCTCCGCCTTGAACGTTTTGCGAGCCTGGGCAGTTCAACAATCCGTGAATTCCCAGCTCTGCATTGCCGTTGAACAACAGTGCGTCTTCGGCATCACCGACCTGGTGCGCTGCGCGAACAGCGTTGGCGTTATCCAGCGGCGATCTTGTGTCCTGGCTGTATTTGACGTCGCGCCAGTGGAGGATGAAATCCTTGTAGATCAGAGGAACACGAACGTAGGTTTCCTTTTCGTGCGCGCCAATCGGGCTCGGATCTGGCTTGCCTTCGAGATCGATCTCAGCCGGTGAATCCTTTTTGATGGTTTCCAGAGACACAGTCTCTGTGCCGGCTCCAAGTGGACCGAACAATGCCATTAGTTTGCGCGCTACCACTGTTCTACGGACTTCCATAACTGCTGCTTGCAGCATGGCATTCGCTTGCTCAGGAGAAAGCGGCAGCTCAGATAGTCTTTGATGACTCTTCCACACGGTTTAACCTCCTTGGTTCCACAGTGGTCCAACTGTCCATTGGTTTGTTTCAGCTGGCTGATTTGGTTTTGTTTGATGACTTTCGCGCGAACCGCTGTGACCGCCGTGAGCACCACCGGTGTGGGAGCTCTGACTGCCATGCGCGCCATGCGCGGCGTGTTCCCGGATACCGCCTCTAGCACCGTAACTGGTGCCGTCGGTTCCTTCTTGCAAGAACGTTGCTGCGGATGCAGCACTGCCTGCGGTACCAGGTTCTTGAGCATGCCCGGTCGGCGTGCCTAGTACCATAGTCTGCCATTCAGCATGTTCTTCCATAAAATGATGAAGCAGTTCTTGCTTCAGATCGAGAGGCATCGAAGCGTCGTTCATTACTCGCTGAAGAACGAAGCTGTGGTCGAGCATCTTCTGAGTCAACGCCGTGGGATTGACGTTGTGGAGTTCTTGAAGAGCGACAGTGTTCTCTTTCTCCTCAAGAATAATGTGGTCAATGAGCCTTCCTCTTATGTCATCAGCGACTCCAGGTTCGCTTAGAAATCTATAGAAGGTCTCGGTATGGTCTGCGATGTTGTGCAGAATTTCTGCAATTTCCATCATCTACAGCTCCTGTACGAGAAAAGTGAATTCGAATTCGGTCGGTATGACGACTAGTTTACGTTACTGAACTCCGAGAGTTAACCAAGTTGCGGTTGCGGAAAATACACTCAAAAGTGCATCGGGCGGTCGTTCTCATTTTTGATGAGAACCGTTCGCATCTCTGCGACTGACTCACAAAAACACTCAAAGGTTCACCAGCGCGACTTCTTTGACCGTTTTGGCAATTCTGTCCTGCTGGCATTTTGCGAAGTGCGCTCCCAAAGTTTTCTCATTTTGAGATTGTTTCTGTTAAGCAAATGGACAAGGGGCGGATAATCGCTGTCTTGACTTCTGCGGAACCCGCCTTAAAAGTGTTGAGAATGGGAATATTAAAAGCACATTCTCAATTAGAGGGAGCGATTATGTTTGTTGGGAAGAAACGTACAAGAGAGCTTGATACAACTGACGAGTTTCAGAACGTCTGGTTTTCCGGCGCTCCTGCTGCCGAAAAGAAGGCTTCTCCTGTGAAGCAGAATATGGAAGCGATCAAGGCTTACGCTTATGAGGCTTTTGACCGGCTCGACCTCAATCACAACGGCTTTATCGAGACCGACGAGTTGTATGCGGCAATGGACAATCCGGAAACTCCGATGCGCGAAAAATCGTACATTCTCTTTCTGTTGACCAATCAAGCGGAAATCGCAGCATCTGCGCAGGAAGGCGTAAGCGAGCAGCGCGATGGAATCTCTCGCATTGACTTGGATCTCTATTTTCGATTGGTGCTGTCGAGATTGAATTGATGTTTCTCTGATCGCGTTGATCGTCGAGATTTAGTGCCTGAGCCAACATTTCTTATGTTGGCTCTTTGCGTTTTGAAGTCGCTCCATGGAACTTGCGATAGAAAAGTTACGCGAAGGTGTAGCAACTTTTCGCAATAAACCTATAAAGCTTTCTTCCAGAAACTAGACGAGGACTGGCGTTGATCGATCTGAGTAGAAAAGGCGAGAGTGGTTTCGTGATGATTTCGTGATTGCTCCTGTGCCTTTTACCCTTATATGTTTTTCGTTCGTTTTTCTTGCTGATACCACGAAACCGAGTAGTAGTCCGGCAGTTCGCTTGCCAAGCGCTAAAGAGGGAAAGCTATAAATTGTAACTTTCATTAACCGCAATTAACCGCCGTTTGACAAGTGCAGGACGGGAGTTCAAGGAATCACCCGGGTTACTTTCGCCGTACTGTCTAGGTTCTAGCGTTGAAAGGCTGTACTATTTGAGTCGCATATATGAAACCCCATGTATTGTTGTCAAACAGTCGCCGGGGCTTCTGATATGTCGCGTCGCCCGGTAACCCTGGAGAACTGTTGCCTGGCCTGGTGATTACCGGAGTCCTCAAAAATCAATTTCGCATTTCTTATCGATGGTGGAAAGAATGTCCGACAAATTAGACAAAATCGTAAATTTGCAGAACCGCACCGCACTGAGCATTTCGCTGGGTCTGGCATGCAGCATTCCATTGGCTGCACCGGCAATGGCTCACCCTGATGCCGATCGACAAGCGTTGCGCGAACAAAGACTTTTAGAGCGCGCGGAGCGACGCGAAGTCAGACTGGAGAATCTGGCGCAACGTGGTGGCGCTAACTTCAACCTCAACTCTGGACGAGCAGTATTCTCAGCTGGCAGCCTGGGTAACTTCAATAATTTGACTATCAACGTTGGTGGTCGCGATAAGGTCGTGGACCTCAATTCAAAACTGACCGCAGCTGAATTGGTTGCGGCTCAGCAGGTCTTGAACGGCGGTTCGCAGAGCATCGTCATCGGACGTAACGGTGCAGCAGACGGCGGTACGATTTCTCTGAACACCGGCGTTCTCACCGGTCTGGAGCAATCAGTCGGTGGAAATATTTCATCGATGACTGTCGCGCGAGGCGTCCAAGTAGTAGATAACAACAGTGGAATTGACCTGTCGGGTACGCTGAGAAACTTCGGAACGATCTCTGCAGCTAACGAATTAAGCGGCGCAACCAACACCATCTCGGCTGACACCATTATCAATGGTCGTGGTGGTGCAATTGAATCTTATAGCGGTTCAGATCTCTTCGCCGCTGATGTGGCGCTCAACGCCGCTACATCTTTGACAAACAACGGATCGATTTCCAGTGCTGGAAATCTGACCATCACGGCTCCAGTGATAAGCAACGTCAGAGATGGAAGCGCTACTCCGACAATGACGGCTGGTCTCAATGTAAATTTGAATACCGCCAACCTGATAAATGATGGTTTGATCGCGGCGAACGCCGGTAACGTCAATGTCAACAATGCTGCCGGACTGACAGTAGCCGGCGCAGGGACACTGCAGGCGAGCGGTGACATTAACTTCGATACCACCAATTCCGATATCACCGTAGCTGGTGGCAACCTCCTTTCGCAAAACGTCAACTTCAACTCAGGTGTCGATGGCAAAGTCAATGCTTCCTTCGGTGAAGCGACAGGGACCATCAACGCTGAAGGGTGTGTGGTTCATCTTTATGCCGATTCATCCGCTCTAAATCTGGGTGACATCACCGCTTATGGTGACCCCATAATCACGAACACCGGAGACATTCACATCACCGGTGCCATCGCTGCGACCAACGGTGCTCCTCTCACATTGATCGCCGGCGGCAACATCGTCAGTGATGCCGGCAACGTCGGATTGAACACCTCCAGCGCTGTGGGCGATGGTGGAGACTTGAGCCTGATCGCAGGTGCAACATTCAAAACAGATAAGAAGACCGGAAATATTGTTGTCTCCAAGAAGAGCAAGACCGGTGGTCTAATCGACCTTACCGGTGGCAACGGTGGCACTGGAGCGATAGCTTCGATCACCACCAGCTCGGCGACCGGAACGGCCGGCGACATTCAGATGGTGGCATTTGCCGCTAAGACTGTCGGTTCGGGTAGTGTCATTCTCCCGACCGGCGTCACCGTCACTGCGTTAGGCGCGACAGGCGACGGCTCGGTCACTATCATCGGTAGCACCAAGGAAGGAACCGCGGTCGATGCGGGCAACATCGATGCCGGCTCGATCTTGATCGGTTCTGGAACTCCTGGATACCCGAAAGGTGGAGTTGCATTTGATCCGGTCACTGGTGCTCTATTGTCAGCACCATTCAGCATTAAGTCAGCAACTGCTGGAACGGTCAACATCAATGGCGCGGTTTTCGCAAGTGGTGATTTGAATGTCACTACCGGCGGTGCTCTTAATGTGATTGGCAGCTTGAATGCTGAATCAGAATCGGAAAATATGAACATCACCGCAGGTACAGTCAATGTAGCTGCAGGTGGTTCGATCCTGAGCGATGACAACGAAGTTGTCACAATCAAAACATCGGATGCGTTCACTCTTGATGGAACCATCTCGGTTGGAACGTTGAACCTCACTGCTGATTCATTATTGATTAGCACGACTGGTGCGATGCTCGACAAGCTCGACAATGTCACGACCAAGGGTGCAATTCAAGTTGACGGACAACTAGGAAGGCAACCTGGGGTCATTGATCCGACGCGGGCAACAACAACGCTTAACGTCACCGCAGGTGGTGCATTTGTAATCGGTGCCACTGGCAACGTATCGGCTGACGGCTCGATAACTGGTTCTACTTTCCAGAATGATGGGTCGAGCGTAGGCAATTTGACCTACACGGCTACAAGCAAGAAGGCCGGCGGTTTTGTCAACAATGGATATATTGATGGACTCAATGTCACCGTAAATTCGACCTTCATTCAAAACGCGTCAGGTGCACAATTGCAGGCGACACTGCAGACGCTGCCTACCGACATTCCGACCTTGACGTTGAATACGACAAATATCGACAACCAGGGTCAAATCGGAGCAATCGGAGCATGGAAGGAAAGCCCGGGCGTTCTTTCCATCAACTCTACAAAGGGACTCACCATCACTGGCGTTGATGGCGGTTTCTTCACAGACTTCCAGAGCACGGTTTCGCTAACCGCAGCCGGCGATATCGTAATTGGTGGCAATGACGGTGTGACTAACTCCAATCCGTTCTCCGCTATCGAAAACAATCCTGGACTGGGAGCATTCAACGTCGAAACGACCGGGGCGTTTGAAAGCACGATTTCGAACATCACCGTGCAAAGCGATGGCGAAGGTAACTACGGAACAATCAATATTGTTGCGAAGAGCATCGATTACAACGGCGTGGGCGCAGCGCCGGCCTACGACTTTATCGCGACCGGCGATGCTGAATCGACTGGAAAAGCTCCAGTCAGCATCGAAATCACCGGCAAGCAAGGGATCACTTTCGGAACAGCTCCCGGCAATATAAATGTCGAGATATATGGTTTCGACAAGACAAACACGGCATCATTCATTACGCCGACCAATTTGAACGTCAATATGGCGAATCTGATTCTGCAAGGCGATCCTGGATCGGACGGCGCTGTTGGTCTGGTTCTGGAAGGAACTAAGAACCTGCTGATCAGCGGCAATGTTGTTGGTGGTGATAACGTCACCATCACGACGGCGAACAAGAAAGGATTTGAAATCGGAGATGCGACGGTAGCCGGTCAGACTGGTATCGCCGCTGGTGAAGGTATTTCATCAACGGATACCCTCACTATCAACGCGCCTGGCAAAATCTCAATTAATCCGTCGTATCGGCTGTCTGCCACTAACGACGTGATCTTGAACAGCCCTGGCTTGATCGTTCAAAACGGTGGTGACATCATCCCGCTTGATCCGGCTGAGACACTGACCGTCACACTCAATGCCGGTGCTTCATCGAAAGCCGAATACAGCAACTTCAACACGAACGGTTTGTTGTCAGCTGCAATTCTTCAATTGAATGCAACGGGAACGCTCACGTTGAATTCCGGGTCGAATCAGGTCCAAACCTATCTCTCGATAGGTATCGATCCGGATGGTCCTGGAAGTCTCGCTGGTGGTGGTTCATTCATCATCACAGCTGCAGATATCAAATATAGTTCCAAGGGCATCTTCTTCGATGCTTCGTCGGACGCGCCCGGAACTCCAAACGGAGGGACTGTAGAAATCACCTTGACCTCGACCAAGACGAAGAAGATTGGTCTCGGGAACGGAGCCATTCGAGCTGACGTTGCTTCTGAAATTGGCTACTTCGCTCCAGAGGGTGCAGGCACTTTCCGCCTGAGCCAGGCTGGAGCTATTCAGGCTACGGACGTACTCACCGGAGCGATTGACTTTGGTTATTCCGGTGCCTTCGAACTGACGTCGACGGGTTCGACAGTTTCAGCCTCCGAAGTATCGGGCTTCTTCGGTACTTTGTTCGCACTTCAAAGTAACAGCACGACCGCGCTTCTGGCTCAAGGGGCCGGAAAGAACGGTGTACAGGATGACAATTTCGTCGTGTTTGGTGGCAATATTGTCTTCGAAAACACTGGCGCTGTCGTCACCAACGGAGCCATCCTTGCCGGTACCGAACTTAACTTGACCTCAAATACCGAACTGGACTTGAGGCAAAATACTGGAGCGGGTTCGTTCTTCACGAATGGCTTCAACTTCTATGCATTTGCCAATCCTGACGGTGGTGGTGTCATTAATATGACGGCACCTAAGATCACAGTCAGCAATCAGACTGGCGTGACGGTCGGAGCCGAGAATGGTATCACTGCTGCAGTGATAAATATCACGACGACCGATACCTCTAATGCTGGTAACATCACCATCGATGCGCCATCCACCGGCGGTGCATTCTACTTGGATGTTGCCGACGGGGCTGCCGGAATCGGCGGCACGATTAACGTGACAGCAGGCAATATTCTCCGCGTCAACGGTGCTGGTCTCAATTTCGGACTGGATCCAGTAGCAGCCAAAGGCTCCGTTTTGTCGCTGACCTCAGGTCAAGCTACCGATACATATAAAGGTGGAAACCTGGTGTTCAATAACCCCTCAGCAGCTGGGTTAGCTGGGCTGGGCTTCGGAACGGTCACGTTTAACAGCGGCAGCAGTTCTACGTTCTCGTTAAACGGAGTCAATGCAAATACAGGTAATGGTCTCTCTGATGGAGCACTAGCCGCCGGTCATATCATCATCTCGCCTAGAGGTGGTAACGGAGTGATCGACACAACCGACTACGCGCTCATCACGAACAATCTTGAGTTGCTAGCCACCACCATCAACTTCGATAATCAAACGATTAGCGTAGTTTCGGATGGCGCGGCCATTGGCACAGGTAATATAAGTGGCAACGGCGGCTCAATCACAATTACCTCATCTGATTTGCGCTTCAGCAATCAGGGCGGGGTTCTTCTGCAAGCGCAAGCAAATCCTGCTATCGCAGGTTCTGTCGGCGGCACTATCGATATCACTGATTCAAGCACCCGCGTACTGGAGCTCGGTGCCGATGGATTCAGTTTCGACGTGAGCAACTCCGGTGTAGGAGTGGGTCAGAAGGGTGGTTCGGTTTCTGTAAGCAAGACAAACAACGACCTGTTGGTGGATGGAAATGCTTTCACTTACGGCACTAATGTTGGCGGACTGCTTGACCTCAGTTCATCAGCCAACCTGTTGATCTCCAACGGTAGTGCACTGAACGGATACTTCCTCGATAAGGTGACACTGGAAAGCACGGGTGGTGACCAGCCGTTCCAGTTCGGTGGTGCAACCGACAATGGATTCGCAGACATTGCTTCTGTGTTTACAGCCAGAGAAGTCGAAATCAACAGTACGGGAACCAACGCTGGAATTGACACCAGTGCAGGCACCGTATTTGCCTACATCCTGACGTTGAATACGTCGGGCAACGTCAACTTCCTCTCCGGTGGCGGCGTAACGGCACTCGCTAATCCGCTCAACGACAACGGAGGCTCAATCTACATTACCGCCGCTGGCTTGACCCAGTCCGGTGGCAGTGCTGGATATACATTGACGGCAGCAGCTGGTGGCGCAGGTGGAGCGGGCGGTTTGATTGATATCACGCTCACAGGTACGAACGACCTGAACATCGGTACCGGTGATTTGAGCCTTGATGTTTCAAACGATGGGGTCGGCTCGGCCGGCGGAATCGTCCACGTGAAGAACAACGGCAACGTCAATCTCGACTTTGCTGCTGTTGATTTCGGAAGCAACTTCGGAGGGCAAGGACCGGATGTAAATGTTCAAGCCAACGGGATTCTGCACGTTGAGAATGCTTCGTTGATTGCGAACATCGGTCTTGGTGGCGGACAGTTATCGAACGCTCAAGTGATCGGAACAATCGCTCAAGACAACTTCCAGGTCATTACGATCACGAACCCGGCTCTGCCTGGTGGCTTCCTCAACATCATGTATACGAACCAGTCTACTGATACGGTTCAGTCAATCGCTGATGCCTTTGCAGAGTTGATTAACAGCAACCTGGAACTCCAGAATCTTGGAGTGTCGGCGATTGTTGATGAGAACGCTCAACTGACTCTGAGATCGACTACGTCTGGAACCACTTACAGCGTTTCATACAATCCAGATCCTGATTTCCACCTGGAAAACGGAGACCCGATTCTTGCGATCAACCTATCGACGTTCACGACTGGTTTGACGCTAGGCTCTAAGAGCTCGCAAGCATTCGTTCTCGGTGGTGCCGCAGCTGGTGCTAACGGTATCGCTGATAACGGTTTGACGCTCGATATCGGAGCAATCAACATAAGTAACGTCGGTCTGATTCAGACTGCCACCATCGGCGGCCCCGCTAAGATTGGTGTCACAGACAGTATCACCGTTACCGACGCGAGACTTGCGGATGGTTTCGTAACCGTGAGCTACACCTATGTTGATGGCGATTCTCGTGATGTGATGGCTACCAACCTCGCCAACGCTATCAATGCGAATGTCGAACTGCAAGCAATTGGAGTTACGGCTTCTTCCGCGAGCGACGTAATCAATCTGTCTGCCATTGCAAGCACCACATCATTCAGCGCCGAAGCTGGCAAGACTTCAAAAGTTACGCTTGCGACGTCTGCTGAAGGCGGCAACATCGAGCAAGGAACTCTGGTGAGCCTTGGTGGTGCTTCGACCATCGGACCGGTCGCGTTGAATGCTAGCGGAGCAGTCGGTACTGCTACCGAAGCGATCCTCATCGCCTCAGGTGCAGGTGCGGTCAACGTCAGCGCCGGTCTCGACGCGAACGTTGAAATCGGCAATACGGTAAACACGATCAACACGACGGTCGGTGGAACCGCAAACATCCTCGTGACAGGCGGAGATGTAGGCGCAGTCAGTGGCTCTGCCGGCACTTTGAATTTCGAGTACGCCGGTGGAGTCGGTAACACGGCCACTGTCGGTCTCGCATCGTTCCAGACCACCAACGGTGATCTGAACTTCATCTCGAATGCTGAATCTTTGAATGTAAGTGGAACCGTCGGCTCAAGCTTCGGCAACATTCTCATTCAGAACTTGAGCACTTTGGGCTCAGCTAATATCGACATTGCAGCAAGCACGAAGATTCTCGGTTCTGGTGCAGTGACTGCGTTGAACCAGGGTAACGTCACGATCGTTATCGGTGCCGCACCGCCGGCTTTCGTACCGGTTGACGGAGTTGCTCCGGCAGGCGTAACCATCAGAGAGACAGCGGGCGGGCAAGTCACCTTCGGTGCTGCCGTATCTAACCCGTTAGGTTCGATAACCTCCGATGTTTCTGCAACCTTCGAAGCGCTAGGACGTAACCTCGTATTCAACACCGGCTCGCTCGGCGCGACTGCCATCACAGTTGGTGCTGATGCCATCATCACTGCTGACCCGCCGTCGGCAGGTGGTAGCTCGGTAGCCCAGATCCTGGCTAACATCGCTGCTGCTAACGGCAGAACGACCGCCTCCGGCTCGCAATCCGGTGCTTCAGCTGCTCCTGCAGCGACTGGCAGCAGCGCTCGTGGTGCTGGTCTCGGCGGCTTCGAGTTGACGTCAGCGGTTTCGAATCCAGTCACGACTGGTACTTCGATGCCATCGAACAACGCAGAGGCAACCACTGCAACCAATGTTCTCAACTCATTCAGCACGATCAGCAACAACGCTGCTCCACTGGCTGGTTTGAACAGTGGAGCAATCCAATTCACGACTACCAGTTCTGCAACGTCTCGCGACATGCTCGGAACGTCATTCGGAATGGGAATTGCAGGTGCGCAAGAACAAGGTCTGACGGTGGACAGCGTCAAGCGCTCCAACGCCAACCTCTTGCTCGGTGAAGTGTCGAACGTGGAACGTCGCAGTTTGAACCGCGGACCGCTGCTCGTTTCGCCAGTGAAGGACATGATTGTCGATACGCCTCATGGTTCGGTAAGCGTCGCAGCGAAATCGCTGTCGCTCCTTATCGTCAATGAGAACGGAGTCGCAATCTACAACTTGCACGATCACCACAAGCATGCCGTCAAGGTCCACAGAAGCGGACATACCGTTTCTGTTGCTCCTGGTACTTCAGCGATGATCTACGGTTCTAACTCCGGAGCATTCGAGGAAGTCAACCCGGCGGAGTTCATCCGCTACCGCGGTTTGCAAACTTCAATGTTGAAGGATGCGAAACTCTATCGTGCTGAATTCGATGTGATTTCTCTGCTTGGCGCACTCCCTGCGTTTAAAGAGATGATGCAATCGGAGAGCGAAGAGACTCGCAAGGACATGAAGAACGTGCTGAAGACTGCAGCTATCTTGATGCAGTTGAGTGCAAACGGTCAGCCCTTCAAGTTCTACGCGAAGCCGCAAGTAACTGCTATGTCGAAGTAAATCGATAAGGCAGACTGGATAGGTAAATGGAAAGCCAGGCGTGATGCCTGGCTTTTCTGTGTCTTGGAGCTGTTTCTCTCGATGGCCGGTGGTAGCAAGCTCAGTTTGGCAGGTCGGTGTCGAGATAGATTTCGTCGGATGAAATCTTGAGGGCGCCGCCTGGAAAGCTCTGTAGTTCTAATTCGAACGATGAGGAAAAATAATCGGTGATCCAGTTGCTATCAACATTCCTGTGGACTGAGATGTGCCGACGATCTTGTGAAACAATAACGCACAATCTTGTTCAAAGCGCTTTGCCTCAGAACATTTGGATTTGCAGGCGTTTGGCAAGAGGATTTGTCGAAAAGGCGGTTGGTTTGTTAACGAGTAGCGCGGGCACCTGAAGTGGTGTCCGCGCCGTAGTGTTTGCGACGGGTGACTGCGAGCTTTTACGTCGAAGCTGAAGTACCGATTCAGTTATTTATTGCTGATGAATTCAGGTATCTGTAGTTCGCGCAGGTCCGAAAGTAGGTCTCTACCGGTTGGCTGCCAGTCGAGTTCTTCGCGGGTTATGTCACTAGATGCGGTGCTATCCATTCCGGCGAACATCGCCATCAGTCCGAAGTATTTCGCCGCCTCTTCTTCTGAAATCGAAACGGCTGGAATGCCAAGCCGTTTCGCGAAGGTCTGGGTAATATCCTTCAGCGGAACGCCACTTTCCGCGATGGCGTGATAGCGTGCGCCGGCGCGGTGTTTTTCGAGCGCCAGGCGATAGAGGCGCGCGCAGTCGTCGACGTGGACAGCGGGGTAGCGATTGCTTCCGTCGCCAATGTACGCTGCGCTGCCCTTCTGCTGAGCGATTGCGATGAGGAAGGTGACTAGACCTTGTTTGGAACGGTCGTGAACCTGAGGGAGGCGGACGACCGATGCATTTATGCCTCGTTCAAAAAGCGCCTGGGCTGTGTGTTCCGATGCTCGTGGGTAGGTTGGTGAAACCGGTGGTGGCATGTCGTGTTCCGTCACTTCGCGATTTTTTCCGAAGAGGCCGATTCCGGATGTTACGATGATTGGCTTTTGGGTGCCTTCGAGCGCAGCGCCAAGGGTTTCGATTGCAATGGCGTCGGTTTTGCAACCGTTTGCGAAATCTGAAAAGTCATGGATGAAAGCCAGGTGTATAACGGCGTCGCATTCGGCCGCGCCTTTGGTTAAACTGTCGAGCTGTGTCAACGAGCCGCGCAAAACTTCGCCGCCGGCGTTTTCGATTAATTTTGCCGATGTGTCTGATCGTGCCAGACCCAACACCGTGTGTCCGTTTTCGACTAACTCTTTCGTAAGAGCTAAACCAATGAAACCGCTCGCACCTGTAATGAATACCCGCATTTTAAATTCTCCTTTCCACCGCGCGGCTGCAAACGCCCAAGGGGCGTCGATTTAAGAGCCGCAGCTGTTTTACTCTGTTATTCTCGCGCGTGGTATTATCCAGGTAAAGTAGTGGATTTATACTGGTATAACGAGTACCAGGGTATTGGTGGTTCCCAGTGGGCGGGTTGTGAGATGGGTGAGAACGAGTTAGGTGCTTATCTTCGGGATAGGCGGACGAAGTTGGAGCCGGCTGCGCTTGGGTTTTCGACGAAGCGGCGGCGGACTGCCGGGCTGAGGCGCGAAGAGGTCGCGCAGCGGGCTAGCATAAGTGCGACCTGGTATACGTGGCTTGAGCAGGGGCGCGGTGGTTCACCATCAACTGATGTTCTGGAGCGAATCGCTCTGGCTTTGATGATGACGGAAGCGGAGCGCGAGCACTTGTTCCTCTTAGCTCTCGGTCATCCTCCGGCGTTGAAGACCCAGGTCGAAACCGGCATTACGCCTAGATTACAGAGACTACTTGATTCGATGGAGGGAACTCCTGCGATGATCAAAACTTGTACCTGGGATATCGTGGCATGGAATAAAGCCGCATCAGCTGTGTTTTTCAAATACGAGGCGCTTCCACCTGAACAGCGAAATACTTTGCGACTCATGTTTCTCAGTCCTGATGTTCGTGCTGCGCAAGCTGACTGGGAGAGCGTTGCCCGGTATGTCGTCGAGACATTTCGCGCCGATGTCACGCGCGCAGGTTACGATGTGACGGAGCTAGTCTCGGAGCTCAGCAGCCTGAGCCCTGATTTTAAGCGCATCTGGAACGAGCACAATGTTCGAACGCATGGCGAGGCGATGAAGACATTGTTTCATCCGGTGGTTGGAAAGCTTCAATTAGACGTTTCATCGTTCATCGTAGATGGGCGTCCTGACCTGAGCATGGCGATCTATGTTCCAGTCACTCAGGGAGATAAAGACAAAATAGCTTCTTTATTGCAGCAGACTCGAAAAGTTTCGGACTCCGAATATCAGGGACAGACTTTATCCAGTCAGCTTTCTAGTTAAAGGCGCGCTTGCTCAGGGTATTAACGGAAGTGATTGAGTTCTTCATTTTGTGCTTGAGGAACTCAATCGTGTCTACGAGAGAATGACGGAATTCTCAAAAAGTGGCAATGCCTCATAGACACGAGACACCTGTGCAGAGCTTCAAACACCGTATTCGCCCTATGCACCAGGGTTTTGCGTTTGCTGCGTTATGAAGGCATATAGTAGAGGTTTTTTATATGGTAGGGGGTTTTTTCTGGGGGGTTAGGGGCGGAGGAAGTGGCGCAGGTGGTCGACTTCTTCGTTGAATGCGGTTTTGAAGGCTCTGTCTTTGGGTTTCGAGCGGACGAAACCTGTTTCAATTTCGAATGTTCCTGATTGGGTTGAGACATTTGCCCAGCCGATTATGTCGTCTTGCCAGAGCAGTGGCATCGCATAATAGCCCATCTTTCGCTTCGGCGGCGGGGTGTAGGCTTCAAAGCGGTACGACCAATTCCACAGATGTTCGAAACGTTTGCGATCCCACACAAGCGGATCGAACGGAGCCAATATTCGCACCGTCTGTGGTGCGGTGCCGGCACCCATCACATCCGACGGCCAGACATAGCTGATGCCGTCTATTTGGGCTTGAACTAGCGCACCGTTTGCGATCAGTTCCTTTACGATTGTTTGCCGTCCAGTTAGAGTCGGAGCGGAAAATCGCAAGTGAGTTATCGCTGCCCGCAGGCTCGATTCCGGCAAGGGACTCAGAATCTTTGTAATAAGCAGCACAAGTCTTTGGAGTCTCACCTCAGGGGTCAGCGACTGTTCGATCTTGCTTGCCGGTCCGTAAACTTTAATGCCCTCTTCGCGGCGTGTGATTCTGAGCAGACCTCGGTAATGCAATTCTTCCAGTATGCGAGTGGAAACTTTTGAATATCCACCCCATGCATTTATCTCGCGTGCTTCACCGAGATGTGGTTTCAGATCCCTGGGATGCAGTTCACCGGCTTCAAGAGCCAGGTTTAAAACTACTTGCTCCTGTTTCGACATTCTTGCTTCGTGACGTGGATGAAGCAGTGTCCAGTTCTGCCTTGATAAAAAACCATAGGCATAGAGTAAATCTTCTTCGATATCAAGCTTGGAGTAGCGCTTTTCAAGGTCGCCTGCACGGTAGTTTTTGACACGATGACGCAGAATCAAATCCTGGGCACGAGCGGGAGACCTAATGGGATCGGCTTGCACGAAGCCCATGGTATCAATGGCCGACTGTAGTGAAACGGGCTTGAATAGCGAATTGCCAATCGCCATTGCTCGAAGGTCTTTTGTGCTCGCAGGCGGTTTTGACATATTCAACTGCGTGTTGGTGAGCAGAAAACTTATTTTGAAGTTTGGCTGGCTGCGGCTTCACTGCCTGCGGCGCGTCGGAATTTGACTCGGTCCAGCCCGTACGTTTTCGTGCTTTCTTGTAGTTTCGAATCAACGGCAATTCGATCATCGAAGACGAAACATTCGCCGTTGTAATGCGCGCCGCCCACTTCTTCGAAGTACCGCAGAATGCCGCCGTCAAGCTGGTAGACGTTCTTCAATCCCAGGTCCTGCATGTAGATTGCCGCCTTCTCGCAGCGAATGCCACCAGTGCAAAAGGAAACAAACGTCTTGTCCTGCTTGTCACCGAATGCGGTGCTAACCTTATCGGGGAATTCGCTGAATTTCTGAATTCTGAATTCAACTGCACCTGCGAATGTTCCGATATCGACTTCGAAGTCGTTGCGCGTATCGAGCATGATGATTTCGCGACCGTCGTCATCGTGACCTTGATCGAGCCACTTCTTTAACGTTTTCGGTTCGACGAACGGCGCGCGTTTTTCCTCTGGTTTAATAAGCGGATGACGCATAGTGATAATTTCTTTGGCAACGCGAACAACCATGCGTTTGAACGGCTGGCCATCGCAGATGCTTTCCTTTATAACTATGTCTGCGAAGCGACCATCAAACAGCGCGTCATCTCGCAAATAGTTCAAAAACTCATCAATTTGTTCTCGGGAACCCGCCAGAAAAAGATTTATCCCTTCTTCGGCGAATATGATCGTTCCCTTCAGTTTCAATTCGTTGCAACGAGCGTTAACCGGCTCGATCCAGTCTGCCGGGCGGGGGATGCCAACGAATTTATATGCTGCGATGTTTATGCATTCCATGCGGCACATTATATATCCACGGCGGCGCTATCTCAATGTTCGTCCGAGTTTCGGCTTGAAGATCGAATGGAGACCGGTGTCAAAAGTAAAGCGTGAAGCGGTTTTTGCAAAATCTTTATACCGATTACAGCTTTCTTTACGATGCCTATACAGCTGAGGCGATTCAATAGCTAATCGGAGGTCCTCATGCACGACTTGGCTGCGCTACTTGTTTTAACTCTTCTAGTCGCTTCAGCGTTCGTTCTTCTGCGCCTCTGTGAGAAGTTGTTCACTTCCTAGCTGAGGTCGCAAACCATGTCGCTGGTGATGAGCCTGGCTGCTGTTACGGCGGCGGTCCTGATGATTTATTTATTGGTTGCCCTTTTGAAACCAGAGATTTTCGCATGACTGGAGACGGTATCTTTCAGTTGCTTTTGTACCTTGTAGTGCTAAACCTTCTGGCACTGCCGCTCGGGCGCTATATGGCGCGAGTATTTTCCGACGAGCCAACCTGGTTGTCTCCGCTGCTTGTGCCGGTGGAGGGGCTGATCTACAAGATTTGCCGAATCAATCACACTCAAGACATGGGCTGGAAGCTCTATGCTGCTTCAATGCTCACATTCAATGGTCTTGGACTATTCGCGGTCTACTTGATTCAGAGAATGCAGAACGTTTTGCCTTTGAATCCGCAAAATCTAGGAGCCGTCTCGCCAGATAGTTCCTTGAACACTGCCATTAGTTTTGTCAGTAACACAAACTGGCAGGGTTACGGCGGTGAAGTGACGATGTCTTACTTTACCCAGATGATTGGTTTAAACGTTCAGAACTTCGTTTCTGCTGCTACAGGAATTGCTTGTTTAATCGCCCTCGTGCGAGGTCTGGTCCGGCAGGAAAGTCTGGGGATCGGCAACTTCTGGAGCGATATGGTCAGGGCTACTCTGTACGTTCTCCTGCCGTTGTCTTTGTTGGTAAGTATTTTGCTCTCGTCTCAAGGCGTCGTACAAACATTTCAGCCTTATGCCTCTTATCGTACGGTTGAGGAAGTCAAATCCACGAAGCCTTCCAGCGAGCCCCATCTTATAGCGCTAGGTCCGGCTGCATCGCAGATTGCGATCAAACAACTGGGCACCAATGGCGGTGGCTTCTTCAATGTCAATTCGAGCCATCCTCTCGAGAATCCTAATCCGCTTACTAACTTCGTGGAGTGCATAAGCATTTTGCTTATCTCTGCCGCACTCTGCCATACGTTCGGAAAGATGGTTAACGATTCACGGCAGGGGTGGGCGGTACTAGCCGCGATGTCGGTGATATTTCTTGCAAGTCTTGCCATCTGTTTTACTTCCGAAAGTTCTCTGAGTCCGGCACTCTCTGCTCTGGGAGTTGATGCGACTTCGTCTACCATGCAGCCGGGCGGCAACATGGAAGGCAAAGAGACTCGGTTTGGAATTGCCAACTCCGCTTTGTGGGCGACGGCTACTACAGCGGCTTCAAACGGTTCCGTCAATTCAATGCATGATTCATACAATCCTATCGGTGGTCTTGTTCCCATGCTTCTCATGCAACTGGGCGAGGTCATTTATGGCGGCGTCGGTTCCGGCTTATACGGCATGCTTGTGTTTGCAATCATTACGGTGTTCATAGCCGGTTTGATGGTGGGCAGAACGCCGGAATATCTAGGCAAGAAGATCGAGGCGTTCGAAGTAAAAATGAGTTCGCTTGTGATTTTGTTTCCACCGGCGGTAGTTCTCATTGGAACTGCCATAGCGGTTTCGCTTGAGGTCGGCAGAAGCAGTGTTTTAAACTCAGGACCGCACGGTTTCAGCGAGATTCTGTATGCATTCTCCTCAGCGGGAAATAACAATGGGAGCGCATTTGCAGGATTAAACGCCAACACTCCTTTCTACAACTACGCCCTTGGTATCGCCATGTTCATCGCTCGATATTGGCTAGTGGTGCCTGTGATCGCGATTGCCGGTTCGCTCGCCCGAAAGAAGAGGTCGCCGGAAAGTTTAGGCACTATGCCGACCCACAATGCTCTGTTTGTCTCGCTCCTCACCGGCGTCGTTCTGATTTTTGGAGCCCTTACATTTGTTCCTTCGCTGGCTCTGGGCCCGATCGTGGAGCATTTGATGATGGTGTCCGACCTGTCCCAAGGAGTATCAGCAAAATGAGTGTCAAGGCGCGCCCTCTCTTCGACCCCCCATTAGTCAGGCAAGCTCTGTTTGACTCAGTTCGAAAACTCGATCCGAGAATTCAGATTCGCAATCCCGTCATGTTCGTAGTCGAGCTGGGCAGTGTATTTACACTATTGCTCTACGTTTTGAGCCTGGGAGGACAATCCGATGAGCCCAGCGGCTTCATATTGTCGATTTCGATCTGGCTATGGTTCACTGTCATCTTCGCCAACTTCTCCGAGGCTATGGCTGAGGGGCGCGGTAAAGCTCAGGCTCAGTCGCTGAAGCACGCGCGGCAAGAAGTTACTGCAAAGAAGATGTCCGAGGCGAAGTACGGTGCTAACTTCGAACTCACTCCGGGCGGTAGCTTGCGAAAAGGAGACGTTGTTCTGGTTGAGGCCGGCGACATTGTGCCATGCGATGGTGAGGTGGTCGAAGGCGTCGCGTCTGTGGACGAAAGCGCGATTACCGGAGAGAGCGCTCCTGTGATCCGCGAAAGCGGCGGCGACAGAAGTGCCGTCACGGGCGGTACCAAGGTGCTTTCCGATTGGCTCGTTGTTCGAATCTCGGCAGATCCCGGTGAAACCTTCCTGGACCGCATGATTCAAATGGTTGAAGGTGCAAAACGTCAGAAGACGCCTAATGAAATTGCCCTCAACATTTTGCTTGCCGCGCTGACCCTGGTGTTTCTCCTCGTGACAGTGACCCTTTATCCATATTCCGCGTACAGTGTTGCTGCAGCAGGTAAAGGCACCGTTATCAGTATCACTGTATTAATCGCGCTCCTAGTTTGCCTCATTCCGACCACTATCGGTGGTTTGCTTTCTGCTATCGGAATTGCCGGTATGGACCGGCTGATTAAAGCCAACGTTATTGCCATGTCCGGTCGTGCTGTCGAGGCGGCAGGAGATGTTGACGTCTTGCTTCTGGACAAGACCGGGACAATCACGCTGGGTAACCGGCAGGCTACTGAGTTTGTAGCCGCTGCTGGGGTGTCTGAGCGTGACCTGGCAGATGCGGCGCAGTTGTCCTCGTTGGCGGATGAGACGCCGGAAGGACGGAGCATCGTCGTTCTGGCGAAGGAGAAATTTCAAATGCGGGAGCGCAATATGCTTCCGCTGCACGCCACCTTCGTGCCGTTTAGCGCTCAAACGCGCATGAGTGGGGTGGACTTCGACGGCAAAGAAATTCGCAAAGGTTCGCTGGACGCGATCAACAAGTACATCGAAGGACTGGGCGCAAAGCTTCCGCAATCTGTACGAGACCAGGCGGATGAGATTGCCAGGCATGGTGCAACACCGCTGGTGGTGGCGCAAAATGATCGCGTTCTGGGTGTCGTTAAATTGAAGGATATTGTAAAAGGCGGTATCAAGGAGCGATTTGCCGAACTGCGCTCTATGGGAATCAAGACCGTGATGATAACCGGTGATAATCCTCTGACTGCGGCGGCCATCGCCGCGGAGGCGGGAGTTGATGATTTCCTGGCTCAGGCGACGCCGGAGGACAAGCTGCAGTTGATTCGAGAAACGCAGGCGAATGGCAGATTGGTCGCCATGACCGGAGACGGAACCAACGATGCCCCGGCTCTTGCTCAGGCAGATGTCGCGGTGGCGATGAATACCGGCACGCAGGCGGCGAAAGAAGCTGGAAATATGGTCGATCTTGATTCCAACCCTACCAAGCTAATCGAAATTGTTGAGATTGGAAAACAGCTGCTGATGACGCGAGGAGCGCTAACGACTTTCAGTATCGCCAATGATGTAGCCAAATATTTTGCAATTATTCCGGCGGCCTTCGCGAGTACCTTTCCTGTTCTAAACAGCCTCAATGTGATGCATTTAGCCAGCCCTCGCAGTGCAATTTTGTCGGCGGTAATCTTCAACGCCATAATTATTTTGATGTTACTGCCACTTGCTTTGCGAGGCGTTCCCTACAAGCCCGTGGGTGCTGCGGTCTTGCTTCGCGATAACCTGGTTGTTTACGGAATTGGTGGCTTAGTGGTGCCATTTATCGGCATCAAGATAGTCGACTTGTGTCTTGAAGTTTTGCACCTGGTTTAGTTTTGCCTTGAGTCGTGACGGTACAATGAGCTTGTGAGTCGAACATATGAGAGACCTAGTAATCCAATCCCTTCTTCTGTATTTTGTTCTGACAATACTCACCGGAGTAATTTATCCCGGAGCTGTCACGATGGTAGCGCAACTCGCATGGCCGCAAGCGGCAAATGGCAGTTTAATCAAAGATGAAACGAGTGGCGGAACGATTGGTTCTTCCTTGCTCGGTCAGGAGTTTACCTCCGATCAGTACTTCTGGGGGCGTTTGTCTGCGACGACTCCGCCTTATAATGCCGCCGCCTCTTCTGGTTCTAACTTCGGGCCTTTGAACAATTCTCTTCTCAAGAACGCGCAGACGCGCATTGACGCCTTGAAAGGCGGAGTCAACCAGGCTTCCCGTGTGCCGGTCGATCTGGTAACCTGCTCAGGAAGTGGTTTGGATCCGCACATCAGTCCGGCTTCAGCTTTCTTTCAGAGCGAGCGAGTTGCAGCAGCGCGTGGACTGACAAAGCATGAGGTGGATGAGCTGATTAAACAGAACACGGAGGGCAAGCAATTTGCTATTTTCGGTGAATCCAGGGTCAATGTGCTGCAGCTCAATCTCGCACTGGACCGTCTCAACCATCCGCCTGATTCGACCCTGATGCCAAACCGATGATGTCAGACAGTCGACGAGATCCGGACGCTTTTCTCGCTCTTTACAGGGAGGAGCAGGCTCGTCAGACGCAAGGAAGGCTGAAGATTTTTTTTGGCTATGCTCCGGGTGTCGGCAAGACATATGGGATGCTTGAGGACGCGCGCAAGCTGTTGAATGAAAACGTCGATGTTGTTGTCGGCATAGTGGAAACTCATGGCCGAGAGGCAACCAGAGCGCTTCTAGACGATCTTGAGATTATTCCTCCGCGTCTGGTTGAATACAAAGGCGCGGTCCTTGCAGAGCTAGATATCGATGCTATTTTGACGCGAAAACCGCAAGTCGTTCTAGTAGACGAGGCTGCGCACACGAATGCGCCCGGTTGCCGACACGAGAAGCGCTGGCAAGATATACAGGAGTTGCTCGCCAACGGAATTGATGTATTCACGACCTTAAACACCCAGCATGTCGAGACTCTCAACGACCGTGTCGCTCAAATTACCAATATCGAAGTCAGAGAACGTGTGCCGGATTCTTTCATCGAGGAAGCGTTCGAAATCGAACTCGTTGATCTGCCGGTGGATGAACTTGTACAGCGGCTGCGCGAAGGCAAAGTTTACATTCACGAGCAAGCGTCCACTGCCCTTGAGCATTTTTTCCGCAAAGGCAATCTGATTGCCCTGCGCGAGATTGCGCTTCTGTTCGTTGCTCAGCGAGTGGATGCTCAAATGGAGCGTTATCGAGAGGCGCATAGAATCGGCTCTGTCTGGCCGGCAGCCGAGCGCATACTCGTATGTGTGAGTCCAAGTCCGCTTTCCGTCAAGCTGGTTCGGGGCGCGAAGCGCATGGCGACGGCGTTGCGCGCGGAGTGGTTGGTTGCATATGTTCAGACTCCAAGGCAAGCTCACCAGTCTGATGCCGATAAGTCTAGAGTCATTCAAACGCTGAGACTGGCAGAACAACTGGGTGCGGAGATAATCGAGCTGACCGGCGACAACATCGCTGATGAGTTGATTGGCTGCGCGCGTAAGAATAATGTTTCCAAAATCATTATTGGCAAACCGGCTCTGCCCCGCTGGAAGGAGCTTCTTTTCGGCTCCGTTGTAGACGACACAATTCGAAAGAGTGGCGCCATTGATGTTTATGTAATCACAGGCGAAGAAGGCATGCCATCGCAGGCAGTGGCGTTTGCCTGGAAGCGCACCACAAAAAGTTCTCACTACTGGACGGCGACTTTTATCGTAGCTATTTGTAGCGGGTTGGCATACCTGCTGTCGCACTATCTCGAGCCCACCAATTTGGTCATGATCTACCTGTTGGGAGTATTTTTCGTTGCACTGAGATTAGGGCGTGGTCCGAGTATTCTCGCATCGATTTTAAGTGTTGCAGTTTTCGACTATTGTTTCGTTCCACCCTTTCTCACATTTGCTGTCAGTGACAGTCAATATGTACTTACCTTTTTCGTCATGTTGATGGTTGCGCTCTCAATAAGCACTCTGGCTACGCGAGTCAAGCAGCAGGCAGAGTTTTCTTCCTTGAAGGAGCGTCGAACAGCTGCGCTTTACTCTTTGAGCAAGGAACTCGCATCTACGGATGATCCAGCCAAACTTCTGCAAATCGGTGCTGACCACCTGGCAGACGTTTTCAGCGCAAAGGTTTCGATTCTGACGCCCGATGAGCAAGGACAGCTAGCGATTCCTGATTCTAAGGCAGACGATCGTGCTCTGGAGATTTCCGACCTGGCTTTTGCGCAATGGGTTTTTCATAACAGGCAAATGGCGGGCGTGGGCACGAATACTTTGCCGGGCGCCGACGCGCTCTATTTGCCCCTTGCCGCAACAGAAAGGACCATTGGAGTAGTAGGTATCAAGCCTGATGCGCTTGATAGCTTTTCTAGACCGGAACAGATTCAGCTTTTGCAGACATTCGTCAATCAGCTTGCGCAGGCTTGCGAGAGAGCTTATCTATCGGAAGAGAACAAGCGCGCCCAGGTTCAAATGAAAACAGAGCAGTTGAGAAGTTCTCTTCTAAGCTCGGTTTCGCATGATCTTCGCACTCCGCTTGCCACCATAACCGGTGCGGCAAGCAGTATAATGGAAGCGCCTGAAACTCTCAGCATGGAAGCTTGCAAGGAGCGCGCTGCCGAGATTTTTCATGAATCCGTCCGACTCAACAGATTGGTAATCAATCTGCTGGAAATGACAAAATTGCAGGCTGGAACGCTCACCGTCAAGCGCGAATGGTGTCCGGTCGATGAGATAGTCGGCGCAGCCGTAAGTTGTATGGACGACAAGTTGGAGTCTCGCAAACTTGCAATTGAGATTGCCGACCCGGCAATGGTCGTCCCTGTCGACGCGACGCTCGTACAGCAGATGCTCGTCAACTTGCTCGATAACGCTATAAAATACTCACCGGTCGATTCACCACTAGCAATCAGCGCAAAACGGGTCGGCGAGAATTTGCTAGTATCTGTTTCCGACCGTGGTCCGGGTATTCCGATTGAGCGCAGAAAGTTGATATTCGAGAAATTCTATAGAGATAATCCCGGAGAGTCTTTCGGCGCCGGCCTCGGTCTGGCGATATGCAATGGCATAGTGCAAGCCCATGGTGGCGAAATATGGGTTGAAGACAACCCAGGCGGCGGCTCGATTTTTCGCGTCAGTTTGCCGGTTGAATCGGTCGATTTACCGATGCTGGATCCTCTCAAGTTTACGGAAACATCGCTATGACTCAGCCCGCCAGTAATGCCGCAGTCGTACTCGTAATAGAAGATGAGGCGCCTATTAGGCGCTTTTTGAAGGTGTCTTTGACAGAGCACGGTTTCGTTTTCAAAGAATCTCTGACGGGTAACGATGGGATTAACAAGGCGGCATTGGAGAGTCCCGACTTGATTATTCTCGACCTCGGATTGCCGGACATGGATGGGCTTGAAGTGACCAGGCGCATACGGGAATGGTCGACGGTGCCGATTATAGTGCTGTCGGCGCGTGGCAGCGACAAGGACAAAGTCAACGTTCTGGACGCCGGTGCGGATGACTATTTGACCAAACCATTTAGCGTTCCTGAACTTCTAGCGCGTGTTCGTGTCGCCTTGCGCCATGCCGCCATGATCGCTCCGGAGCCGGATGGCGCCATATTCTCAGTCGGAAACATTCGAGTCGATCTGGTCAAGCGGCAGGTTTTCGTAGGCGATGTCGAGGTTCACCTTACTCCTATCGAGTACCGATTGCTTGTTGCCATGATTCAACATGCAGGAAAAGTGGTTACACACAATCAGCTTCTCCGCCAGATCTGGGGCGAAGGATATGGCGAAGAAAGCCATTACGTGCGAGTCTTTATGGCGCAGTTGCGGCGAAAAGTTGAAGAAGATCCGGCTAGACCAAAGTATTTAATTACCGAACCTGGAGTCGGATACAGGCTGAAGGTAGAATGAGTTCGATTATCTGGTTTCGCTTTGCGGACTCTATAACTGTTTGGGAATCGCCGAGTTTGCGATGAAACGTTTATCGCCGTTCGTCACCATCTCAAGTTCCAAAAGCATGCGCTTCATTTTGACGACTTCGGCTAGAAGCTGATCGAGCATAACCGTTCTCACGGTTAAGGATGAGATGGTAAGTCCCTTGCGTTGAGATACGCTGGCGGTTATCACGTCGAGTTGTTTCTTTGAGTTTCTATCTGTGAATCCTGGAATATTTGAATCGGCAATCCATCGATCGATTAGCTGGTCGAGCCGCTTCTTCGAGTTTGGAATGTCGGCCGGGACGCTGTTAAGATAGTCCCAAACCGACTTTGGATATTCGATCTCGCTGTTAGTCTGGTATTTGAAAATTTTTGCAAGCATGTTTGGTTCGACTTCAGAATCTTTTTTCTTGCCGTTGATGAGTTTGAAAGTGTACATCGAAGCGGCTGAGGGAACCATTCCGGCTGGAATTCCTACAATGCCCGCAGGGACGTTGTAAATTGCATGTTTATACGTCGGAATCACGAATGCTTCTGTCACCGCCCATAGTGCACCGTTGCTGATGAACGCGAATGCGTTGGTTTTAGCAATCGCTTTGTCTCGATCCTCTTTGAACTTTGTGAGAATCTCATTGTAGAGTTCTCTTTCGGCGCTAATTTCAGCTATAGTCGCATCAATTTCGAGACCGGTCTTTTGAATAAGCATTCGAGCTCTCTGTCTTGTTTCGAGCAAATCTTGTTTGTTGGTGAGCGATTCGATTGAAACAATACCGGAGTTTGACGCTGCCTTATCGCTAATCAACTGAATTTGCTCCATCAACGGAGTCAACCCTATATTGTCGGCGAGCTGCATCGTGTTGGCCGATAGACCGGTGGAGGTGATGACAACGCCGGTTCGTAAGATTTGACTCGGCAACAGTTTGGTATTAGCGGTCGACTCTTTGGTACTGCCGGTGGTGCTAGTCGGTGCCGACTGGGCGATTGCTTTCTTCTGATTAAAATTCTGCTTTTGCGGATCAAGCCACGTATGTGTCATCAGATAATTCGCGCCGACAGTGCTTGAATCTGCCGCCCGTGCCGGCGAACCGAAACACACGAGCGCAGCGGCGAGCAGTCCGGTAAAAATAAACTTTGTTTCCATCTCGATTTTGCCTTCCATGTCTAACGACTTATCACCGCAACTTCGGCTGCTCGCTGGAGTTTTCCCCGCTGGAGATTAGTTGCTTCTCGCTTTGCGCGGCCATTGCCAGTTCCAGTAAGAGTCGCTTCATTTTGCCGATCTCGGCTTCGAGCTGTTGAAGCATGACGGTGCGTGCTGTGAGCGTGCCGATCGACAGTCCTTTGCGTTGGGCGAAACTGGCCGTCAGTACATCAAGTTGCTTCTTCGACTGTCGGTCGGTAAACGCGGGCATATTTGCGTCTGTGATCCAGCGGTCGACTATCTGGTCGATTCGCTTTTTGCCATTTGTCTCAGTTGCCGGCACCTGATGGAGGAATTCCCAAACTGTCCGGGGATATTCGATTTCCGGATTTGTTGGATAGTCGAAGAGTTTAGCCAGCATATTGGGCTCTACTTCCGAGGTCATCTTTTTTCCGTTCATCTGCTTGAACGTGTACATCGAGGCAATGGAGGGTACTACACCTGCCGGAATTCCTATGATGCCGGAAGGGATGGCAAACCTAGCGTGCTTGTAGGCGGGAATTGCCAGCGCCTCGCATACCGCCCAGAGTGCACCATTGGCTATAAATCCGGCCGCATTCGTTCTTGCCACGGCTTTGTCTCTGTCACTCGTAAACGTGTTGAGAATTTCTTGATAAACTTCCTGCTCCGCGTTTATCTCAGCAATCGTGAAGTCGATTTCCAGGTTGGTGCGCTGGATTATCATTGCGATCTTTTCGTTTAATTCATATAGTTCTTGCCTTGCAGATAGTAGCTCCAGGCTGTTTTGTTCTCCCATCGTCGAAATTCGCGACCGCAAGTTTTGACTTTGTTCAAGAAGCGGAGTCAACAGGATTGTGTCAGCGAGCTGCATACTGTTGGGACTGATCCCGGGCGCCGTCAAATTTATACCAGTCTTCAAAATCTGGGTGGGGAATTGCGATGTGTTGGCTCCAGCCTCTCCTTTGGGCACCTGAGCGATTGCAGGCTGGTTGGTTTCGGCGTGAGCCGCGTGCAAGGACAGGCTCAATAGGATGGAAAAAAGGGCGACTTGACTTTTCATTGGAATCTCTCTTTGACCAGAGACGCAAATGCTATCAGTCGAGAGGTTGTAAAAGGGTCAAGAAACTGGGCTGACCGTATAAAGAAGTCATCAAGAATTTGTTTTAGCGAGCACCTGTACCGGTTTTTCTCGTGGAGGCTCGGTTGGTATCGTATATGGTGCCGGTTGTGGACGTTGATCTTGAACAGCGACGGTTTGCCGTTCACAGTGAGCATTTGCGAGGGTATTGTCCCGTCCCATGAGTCTTATCAGTCGCCCGCCTGAAAAAATGGTACCGACGAAATTCTGGGCATAATGCGCGTGTCACTAATATTATTAGTTATGTCGGAAACAGAAAAAGCGTTCGGATTCAAAGAGTGGTTTCTTGCTGGTGCCAAGCCAGGAAGCGCCCAGGTGCAGCACCAGGACGAGTGGTGGCGGGTCATGTGTTTGACCGGGGTCGACTATTTCTCGACTCTGGGATACCAGCCTGGTATCGCCTTTCTTGCTGCCGGTGTTTTGTCGCCCTTTGCCACGATTATCCTCGTTCTCGTCACACTCTTCGGCGCTTTGCCTACGTATTGCATCGTCGCGCGGGAGAGTCCGCACGGACAGGGAAGCGTGGCGATGCTCGAGAAGATGCTGCCTGGCTGGATCGGTAAGACGATGGTGCTTGCGCTTCTAGGATTCGCGGCGACGGCGTTCATCATCACTATCACGCTTTCTGCGGCGGATGCGACCGCTCATATCGTCGAAAACCCGATCATTCCCGAGACCTGGCGGCATCATCGCGTCGAGGTCACGATTGTTTTAATCGCCGCGCTTGGCGCCCTGTTCTTGAAAGGCTTTCACGAAGCGATTGGCGTCTCTCTCATAATAGTGGTCGCCTATCTCGGTTTAAACGCAATCGTTTTAGGACGATCGGCGTATGAACTCGCTTTCGTGCAGAGTCATCTGATGGGCGAGTGGTACGCATCGATGTTTAAACAGTACAGTTCGCCGGCGGTTATTTTTGGAATTTCACTATTGATGTTTCCCAAACTCGCTTTAGGATTATCCGGGTTTGAAACTGGTGTAGCAGTTTTGCCTCTCGTCAAGGGCGATTCCACAGATACCGAGGAAGAGCCCACAGGTCGTATTCGCAATGGAAAAAAACTGCTCGTAGCTGCCGGTGCGATTATGAGTTTCTTCCTGATTCCGAGCAGTATCGTGACGACGATGCTGATACCGGCCAATGAGTTTCAAGAGGGCGGCGAAGCTAACGGTCGTGCTTTAGCTTATCTTGCCCATGAATATCTCGGTCCGCAATTTGGCACCGTATATGATGTCAGTACGATCAGTATTCTATGGTTTGCTGGCGCATCCGCTATCGCCGGTCTATTGAGTTTAGTTCCGAAATACTTGCCGCGATACGGCATGGCGCCGAGCTGGGCTGCTGCGATTAGACCGCTGGTGGTGTTCTTCGTATCGGTCGCGTTCGGTGTCACCTGCATGTTTAAAGCAGGAGTTGATGAGCAAGCCGGAGCTTACGCGACAGGCGTTTTAGTACTGATCACATCGGCAGCAATTGCGGCGACTATTTCGATCTGGCCCACAGCGCGCCGCTCTGTCCGGATTTACTTTTCAGTAATTTGCTTTATATTCGTCTACACCTGCTTCGCAAATATGTCCGAGCGACCGGAAGGAGTTCAGATAGCTTTGTTTTTCATTGCCAGCGTTCTCGTGGCGAGTGTCTTGTCGAGAGCGATGCGGGCGACCGAGTTGCGCGTGGAGCGTGTGACTTTTGATGACACTGCTCAAGCTTTCTTCCACGAAGCGCTCACTACATACATGGGCGAGATTCGAATTCTGGCTCACAAAGCCGGAATGAAAGATTTCCGTGAGGATGAAGCACGTTCGAGATTCGTCCACAGCATTCAGCCTAACGAAGGCAATTTTATTTTGCTGGAAGTAAAACTTTCCGATGCGTCCGAGTTTTCCGAGGACTTGCTGGAGGTGACCGGGCACGTCGAGAACGGTTATCGTATCCTTAGATGCTCGAATCCGGCTGTTCCTAACGCAATTGCGGCAATTCTACTCGAGATCAGGGATTTAACTCAGAAAATTCCGAACGCCTATTTTACCTGGACGGAGGGTCACCCTGTGGCTTACGCCATCAAATACATTTTTCTCGGTGAGGGGGAAACAGCTACGCTGACTCGCGAAATCTTGCGAGTGGCAGAGCCGTATGAAGAACGACGACCGATTATCCACGTCGGTTAGCGAGGTTGAACAGTGGCCGAAATTGAGAAAGAAAACCAGGATCCAGACGGAAAACAAAAGCCGCCGTCCAGTAACGCGAAAAAGAAGAAGGCCAAAACCAAGAGCGATGTTGTCGAAAAGACTTCATCGTCGAAACCAATAGAAGCTGTAATTGTGGAACCCGACTCTGCCGAACCTCAAGCAATGGCTCAGGAAGAGACGGCGGCTGACCGTCTGGAGAAACCCAAAATCGAATTGCCTCCACATCCGCCACCGGCGCCGGAAGTTACAGTGGCGGTCGAAGAAGGGACAATCGTGGAAGTGGTTCAGCGTGAGCATAACCTTTCGCAGACAGCGCCACCATATACGATGCCGAGACCGCATCGAGACTGTCCTGACGCCTCACCATGTGAAGATGACCAGCCTGCACCGGAGCCGGCCTATGAGGACGAAGCGCGAAAGGACGTGATCACTTCTGTTCAAAACATGTTGAGGCCCCATGAAGGGTTTCTCACGCGCGCACAGTTGGTGCAGGCGTCGCGAGAGTTGCGGCGTGTTACCCCTTATAACTTCGAAGCCTGGCGCTTGCACGCGGATGTACTTTTGAATGCGCTCAAGCAGCTTGAAACGCGGCAAATACAGCCAGATGAGAATTTCAGAATTTTGACTATTCCATTGCGCGAGGCCGAAGTTCGAGATGCAGCCGAGGCTGCTTTGAGGCAATGTGCCCATTACGCGGAGAGTGAAGAAAAGCGCATCGCCTTGATTGACGAAGCAAACAGCGTGCGCCGGAAAACTTGGTTTTAACAGGGGTGAAGAACCGTGGTCAGCGACACTAAGCGAGAACCAGTTACATCAATGGTGCTTTCAGTCTTCAGGGACGTCACACCAGCGCGCCTCCGTCTGTTTCTAATCGGGAATTGCGGTCTGGCGATTCTTTTTGCTGTGCTCGCTAACAATACGGTTGCGGATCACAGACATGCGCTGGATACGGTTGGTCGCTTTGCGGCGCCATCGGTAGTGGCGGCTCACCAGATTCAGTCCGGCATTATGCTTATGGATCGCGGCTTGACGGATGAATTGATGTCGGACGATGATGAGATTGAGGGATTGATGGCCGCAGATTTCGATCGCGGCAGAATAATCGCCAGTCGAAATCTAATTCTAGCAGCGAAAAATATCACTTACGGTGATTCTGAGCAGAAGCCGATCGAGGCTATGCAGCTCGGATTGGGCCGGTTTTTGATGCACGCCCAGAAGGCGAGAGACCTGGACTCCTCCGGATCGAGCGAAGATGCTCGCGAGGTCTATAGAACCGCATACGATACCGTGAGCAAAGACCTTGTGCCCAATGCCAGAGCACTGTTGCAAGCGAACGTCGATGCTTTAGAAGAAACATACGCCAATGAGAAAGCTCGATCGGCGTTGATCTGTGGGCTCGTTTTGTTGCTCGGAATATTTTTGATATGTGGTCTTACGACTGCGCACATTTACATGAGCGGTAAATTTCGCCGGCGCGTAAATCTGCCTCTACTCATCGCCATTTTCTTGACGGTGGCATTTGTTCAGCACTTGTACTCAGAGGTCAGGCAGAGCGCAGAGAGCCTCAAAAATGCCAAGGAAGATTCGTACGATTCGATTCTGGCAATTATGACCGCGCGAAGCGGAATTTATTCAGCGAATGCTGCACAAAGCAGATTTATGTACGATCGCGAAAACGCCGCTGATTACGAGAAAGAATTTCAAAGTGAAGTCGATACAATTGCTAAATTTACTCCCGGACACAACTTTGCGTCAGCCATCGCTGTTGCCCAGAAAGAGCTCTCAGATGACACTCAGAGGATTAATATCCCCGGGCTCAGCGGGGCATTGGCTGTGGAATTCGCCAATCTTGAATACGATGGCGAGGCGAAGTCTGCGCTGGAAAGTCTTCTTGCGATGAATGATTTTTTGCTAA
Organism: Candidatus Obscuribacterales bacterium; assembly: GCA_965228855.1. Lineage (GTDB taxonomy): Bacteria > Cyanobacteriota > Vampirovibrionia > Obscuribacterales > Obscuribacteraceae > JADYXR01. Next base: position 1,227,574 of record CBDDIJ010000002.1, read on the forward strand.
CCGACCAGCGCATGCGCAAACTTGCTATGGAAGGCAAAGAAGACGATGCAAGGCAGGTCTGTTTAGGTTATGAGCCCACGCGTTTGAAATTTGCTTTCACCAGGCTGGATGACAGCCTCAACCGCGGATTGAAAATCAATCAGGAGCATTTCGAGCAGTTGATTGTCGATGCCAATAGCGACCTCGTCGGTTTGGCGGCTTTGTCGCAGCTGTTCGCGCTGGTGATAGTAGTTTTGGTTTATACAGGTGTCACACCGAGGCTCCGGGAGTATCTCTAAATCACGGACGTTCGCTGATGGTTGGACGGGATGGGCTGGATAAGCAGATTCTCAGTTTGCGCCAGTGTTTAGCAATCAACTCTCGCTTCGCGGTGTTTCGAGGCGAGGTGCGAGAGTGCTGTCTTTCAACAAATGTTATCGTCGTGCGATAGGTGTTAAGATCCAGGCGCTCAGGTGTTTTCTTTTGAATTTTAGATAAAGTCGCTCTTCGGATTGATGAAAACGGAATCTTTAAATACCGCCAGAAAGGCGCTCATTGCTGTGGGTACCGCACTGATTTGTCTGACTGCGTGCGGCGGGTCCGAAGCAGTTGCCCAGAATATAGTTCAAAAGCTTGTGCAGCGTGAGAGCAGCTCCAACACCGTTTCCGAACCTAAGCAGATGTTGCGAACTGGTGTCGATTTGAGCGAATCAGGGCTATCGGTCAATTCGATTCAGCTGGCGGCTTCACTGGGACTATTGCCAATACTCAAGGATATCGAGGTTCTCCGGCAGCGAGTTGCAGGCATGCCGAATGATGGAAGTCTGGACCGTCTAAATGTCCGGCAAGATCTGACCGAGGCGACTCAAAAGGCGATGTTAATAGTACAAAAAACCAATCTTGATGCCGATTTCACGATTGCGGAAATTCAAGCAGAGCAGATGGTTTATACCGAAATTTTAGATTCGTACTATGATGATCGAGACCGCGCGCTTGCGAGAACAAACGCCTTGAGCTTTATGAGCAATGGTGCGCTATGGGCGGTTTGCGAGGGCCTGGCGATTCCTACTTACAAGCACTCACAGTACGCAATTTCATCGGGCATCACCGGTATTCTGGCAGGAATTGTGCCTTCCATCGCCTCGATGTACACTCTCAAACAGGTTAACGGGAAGAAGAAAATGTCCGAGGCCGAGCCTAATATGCTCGCCAAGCTCTTCGACTATCCGACTAACATCGATATCGACTATCCAAAATCAATTTGGGAATTTCTCAACGAGGTGCCGGCGAACGAACCAGGCAAGAAGACGCGCCGAGAACAATTGATCGACGGCTGGGTGGCGGACGCTAACATTCACACATTTAACGACAGAAATTCAAAACGCCAGCTCGATATTATTACGGCGAGCGCTCCTCACAAAAAGGGCCTCACGATTGAAACTTTAGAAGTGCGCACTGTAATGCTTCAGAAGCTGACCGGCGAAATCATGAAAATGAAACGTATGTTGCTCGAACTCGACATGGCTATCATCGGGGAGAAGCAATGCGTGGCATACGACGAAGGAAAGCGCAAGCACGTCAGCAGCACTGCCCCTGGTGGCAAGTTGCAATAGCGCGGTGTCTAGCGAATCTTCGCTCTCTCGTGTCTACTTGGGTGGTTCTTAATCGTGGACGGATGCAAATCATGTTCCATCCAGTGTTCTATCAGTCCATCTATGAGCCTGCCCATCAGGTACGCGAAGGGAAGGTACAGTAACAGAATCAAGTAAACATCCATGGCACACCTCCCTCTACGCCTTGTCCTCTCATTAGACGACAATCCGTGTACGGGTGGTGTCAAAACGAAACGGCTGTGCATCAAGATAAGATTAAGATCTGACACAGCCCTTCCGGTCGGTCCAGCTAATTCTGTCCGACCCAATTCTCTTTAGCTGTTTTGTCCCAGCGATCGCGAATCTTCGCGAATTTGCTCTTACTGATTTCGCCGGACGCGAGCAGATTTGCGTTGGTTTTCCATCTGCCGGGCTTGGCTGTACCTACGATTGCCGTATGGACACCAGGAGCGGCGAGTGTGAATTTCAGCGCAACCTCGACTGCATGCTCGGTGTCTCCGTTTACAAAATCGTATTTCAGCTCCTGAAGCCGCTCCCAGTATTCCTGGTGATAGCTGTTGTCAGGTTTGGCTTTGTAGCGCCAGGCGACATTGGCAATCGGTCGTTTAGCGATCACGCCCATACCGCGCGCCATTGCTTTGGGCAGTGTCAGCTCGAGCGCCTCCTGGTCTGCGATATTCACTGATGTTTGTAAGGTGTCGAATTCGCCGCTCTCTATGGCATAAACAGCAGCAGTCGAATCGCCGCTGTAGCCGACGAAGCGTGTTTTGCCTTTTGCCTTTGCATCTTGCAATGCGCGAATCACATCGCCTTTTCTCAGAATGTCTTCCCCGCAGCTATGCAGCTGAACGAGATCAAGGCATTCGACTTTCAAGCGCTTCAAGCTTTGTTCGATGGACGCGGTAACTTCCTCGTAAGTCCAGGCCGGTATCGAAGGGTCTTTCCCGTGTCCCGCCTTGGTAAACAGATAAAAGTCATCCCGGCGGTGCGAAACGGTTTTTCCTATCAGTTCTTCGCTCCCCAGGTAACATTCGGCGGTGTCGATAATGTTTAACCCCTGGTCGAGTGCTGCCATGAGCAGGCGCTCGACCTTGTCCGCCGATGCATCTTCAAAACCGATTTCAGCGCCGCCGAAGCCCAGCACGCTGACTTCCATGCCGGTATTTCCGAGCATACGTTTTTCCATGGACATTAAAAACAACCTCGCGGCTTGAAGGGGATCCAGCAATTCACGAACGATATACTCTTGGAAAACGCCTGACAATAGTTCTCTAACTTCGGAGGCGAGTGTTCATGAGTGCTAAAATCTACTATTCTTCGACCTCAATAAAGGCAGTACTGTGAATTCCAGGCTTTTCGCGGCGTTGCTTCTATTGGTTTTAACCGGGACAAATGATTGTTTCGCGAAAGAAACCGATAGCAGCTCCGGAGCAATTTCGAGCGATGCTTCCTCCACAGGCACTGTCAGCAATGCTGTCGGCAAGAAATTGCGGAAAGTGTCCTTCCCAAAGGATAACTTCTCTGTTCTGATGCCGGGCGACTTTACCACTGTGGAGAAAGCCGGTGTTCGGACCTACACGTGTGCGGACTATCCCCATGGGCTGATCACTGCGATTTGCGCGACCTCCTCTGAGAATTCGCCTTTTACTCCTGCAGTTTTAAAAGAGCTTGTAGAGAAGCTTACTCCTAATAAGAAACAGGTCGACAGAGAATCTACCGTCAAAGTGAAAGGTATCGAGGGCACGCAATGGGACATAACCAATAACGGTGATGCCCCGCAGGACGGCTGTCAGGTGCGGGGCTTTATCGTGGGGCGCCGGTTGTACATTTTGATGGTTTACGGGACAAAACCATGGATCGAATCTGATGCTATTAAGCAGTTCATGGATTCCCTGGAAGTCGCGAGCGAATAGGAAAAGTCTGAGTTGGCTGCAATAAGTTTTAGCAAGTTTGGTCTGATACTGTCCGCGGTGCTATTGTCGCTGCAGCTGAATGTGCTGCCTGCGCTTGCCGCCGACGACCCGATTGGAACTGGAGATGAACCTGCGGCTTCCGCAGGCGAGACTGATGTTAAGGGCTCCTCCACGAATGACACGACATCATCCGAAGCCGGCGATCAAACTGCACCTGCTGCGAAACCAACATTCCTCTGGAAAGCAACCAAGGGTGGTGACACTATTTATCTTCTTGGTACCATTCACGGTGCCATGTCTCAGTTTTATCCCTTGCCGAGCGCAATCGATCAGGCTCTCGACGAGTCAAAGCATCTGATGGTGGAGATAGCGATCGATAAGGTCGATCCGTCCAGAGTCGCGAAAACGATTCACGAGCTTGGTCAATACACGCCGCCGGATCATCTGTCGAAGCATCTAACACCGGAAACCAAGAAAGTTTTCGAGCAGTTTCTCAACTGGTCGGGCGGCACCTGGGAAATGTATGAAAAATACAAGCCCTTTTATGCGGCGAGCATGGCATCGCAGTCGAAAAGGTGGGTAACGGAGTCGACAAAGTTTCGTTCTTCCCTTGGTCTGGACCTTTACTTCCTCGCTCGTGCACGCGAAGCCGGTAAGGCGATTTCTGATCTGGAGACCGTCGAGCAGCAACTGCATATCGATGCAGATCTGTCGGAAGCCGCGCAGGATAGATTGCTTCGGACGTCGATATTGCACATGAGTGAAGTCGAATCACAACTCAAAGGCTATCTCGATGCCTGGAAAGCAGGTGACACCGAGAAGATGGAGGCTCTCGCCAAGGCGCGGACAAAAGATTATCCAGAACTACGCGAATACGAAAAAGCGTTGCTGGACGATCGCAACATTGGAATGATGAACAAGATAAAGCTACTGACGAAGACCAAGCCTGGTCCTCATTTTGTAGCTGTCGGAGCGGCGCATCTCGTGGGCCCGGCCGGATTGGTGTCGCTGTTTGAGAAAGACGGATTCAAAGTTGAACGTGTCTCCTCTGACGCAATGAGTAGCACGAAGCCCGCGGTTACGAAGCTCGATAACAAGCTTTATCAGGAACGTTTCAAGATTTGGTTCCCGGTAGAGCCGCGTCGTTTGTCCGAGAAAGATACAGTTCGATACGAAGCTTACGAGCCGCCCAACGGTGCGTATCTGGTTTGCGTTTTTACTTCGCCGACCGAGCCCCGCGATTGGCCGGTGCCACCACCACTGATGCTGGATAAGCTGGTTACAATTTTTAAGCCAGATCCGGGTACGCGCAAGTCTTTCGCGCTCCAGGGCTATCCTGGACGGGAGATTGAGTGCTCTGGTCCCGCGTTGTCCCAGAAGCCTGGCGGGTCCGCGAAGACTAGCTCGGGGCACGGTTCTCCGGCGGGATCTGCCAGTGAGAAAAAGAGTGGCATGCCAGGCCAGGGATTTGGTTTAGGAGCTGCATTTTCAAAGGTCCAGGCGAAAGATGTAAAGGCAAAAATTCGCGTTTATCTTGCCGGAAGAAGGTTCTTTTTGTTATGCGCTGTAGGCGGTAAGCCGTTCCTTGCCTCTGATAATGTCTCGAAGTTTTTCGATTCACTGGAGCTTCTCTCCAATTGATAAAATACTTGAACACTACTGGAAGAGATTGATGCTTTTGCGCAGGGCTGTATCGGTAATTTGTCTGTCGCTCATGATTGTGAGCGCATCCGGTTGCCCATGTCTGGATTCTCAGTCCGCCGTGCAAGCAGCGACCGAGTTCTCATCGGAAGCAGCGTTATTGGACGACGTTCATACCAGGCTTTCAGCTCTTATTCGTGAGTGCTATCCAAAAACCAAGGTAGTTAAAACAGGAAATAAACTTCGTATCGAGTACAAAGTTCGACCGTTCATTACGGTCGGCAATAAGACTGAGATGGCGCCGGACTTCGGAGGTCTGGCATGTGACATCGAGTTGCGACCTGGGAAATATTCCGGAAGGACTCGTCTGCCGCAACAGTACAACGAATACAATTTCTATTCCGTCATTTTGATGGCTCCGTATTCAAAGACGCTCAATGCGCACCTTTACACCAAGCTGCTCTATCCATCGGATACGCCGCAGGAGTTTCAAGATCGATTCAAGGACTTGATGAATGAGTACGATGATGTCGCGATGGAAGTTTCCAAACCGCCTCCGACCTCTCCCGTGAGCGCGAGTGTAGCCCCTCCTGCGGCGGATCAACCAGCACCGGCTGTCGAGGAGCCTGCGTCGAACCAAGTCCCCAAATCTAGACAGATCTTCTGGAAGGCGCAACGCGGTGATGATGTTGCATACATTGTCGGCACGATACCGTTCCGCCAGACAAGCGGCAAAGCGCTTACGATGGCGCCCGAAATCAAGGATGCGTATAAGAACGCGAAGTCGGTAATCGTAGATTCGATAAACTTGACGACAAGCTTGCCTTATTCCGATAAGAGAATTCGATATGAAAACGGAGACAAGCTGTCCAAGCACCTCTCGCCTGAATCGACCAGGGCTATGAAACAGTATCTGGAATGGTCCGGTGAAACCATGGAGATGTATGAGTTTTGGAAGCCATGGCTAGCAACAGTAGCATTCGAGAATTCGGCGTTTCGACTCAACGGCTTCGAGCGTGTAGATTGGCAGCGGTTTATAGCTGAGAGAGCAAAAAAGGATTCGAAGCTCGTTCATGAAATGGAGTCGGCGGACGAGAAAGTAAAACTGTTCGAAAGTTTACCTGCTGAGACGCAAGATAAGCTACTCACCCTATCCATCAAGGAATTGATGAAATTTGATACGGCACAGCAGGAGATTGAGTCCGCCTGGCGTTCAGGTGATGTTGAGAAATTAGAGCAAGCGGAAAATCGAGAGCTCGTTGGAGATGCGCCACTAAAGGCAGTATTCGATGAATTGAAATCTGCTCGTGTCAGTCGGCTCACTGAAGAAATTCAAACGTCACTGAAAAATGGGTCTCCGATTTTCGTCGCCGCGGACGCGCGAAATCTGCTTGGTGACGGCGGTTTGATAAGTCGGCTGACTGAGAAGGGTTTTTCTGTAACCCAGGGAAGTAGTGACACCGTCAGGTCACCTTCCGGAACATCGCCTTCAGTGTCATCGCAGAAAGAACTGCCGATGCCGTCTTTCGGTGGTGCGCGCTTATCGCGTTATACGTATCCGGAAGGCAAGTTCAGCGTGTTGCTCCCGGGAAAACCCGACACCCGCTACACGACGAAAACCGGAATGCGGCAAGTGGAGTACATCTATCAGGATAATCAAGGCGCATACTGTGTCGGTTACATCATATTGCCTGGCGTTCCTCAAGCGGCTGCTATTCCATCGGCGCTCGATGCAACTGCAAACGGTTTAAAAGCGTCGTATAGAACGGTAGAGTCAAAAGAGGGTCCGGTAAGCCTTCAGGGTTATCCGGGTCGATTCATAAACATCACCAAGATTAAAGATAAGAGCGACTGGGGCGTCAACATTCGCATGTACGTTGTGGGAAAAATGTTGTACATTCTCGCCGCAGAAGGCACTCCGGCCTGGTTGCGTTCGCCGGCTGTTCAACAAGTGAGCAGCTCATTGACAGTTGTAACTCCCGAGGAAGAAGCGCGGGCGAAGCTGAGAAGCAGTCCGACACCCTCGTGGCCGGCGACCGCGAAGCCACCTGTTGCGAATTCCTCCACTCCGACAGTGATTCCTCCAGTATTTGATCCGAATGCTAAAAACCGAGGCGAGGTGGTTTCCCCTCGCAAGAAGAACTGGGGATCAGATCCTTACGGACCTGTGTCTCCGTATCAACGAAGTCGCCATACATGGGGAGGTAATAATTGAGTTCTATGCGTAACCCTCGTTTTACTCGCTTCGGATTGAAGAACCGACTTCTGATCGCGTCACTGTTTTTCTTTACACAAGGCGGATTCTCTGCGGCTCTTGCCGATGAACTGGCCTGGCAAACTTATAACGACGCCGGAGAATCTTTTGTAAAACAGCAAAAGTTCTCGGAAGCAGAGGAGATACTCGCATTGGCTGTCAGTGCGGCTCGCGATATGAATTCGAACGAGAGATTGCGCACCAGTTTAACTCTCCTTGTGCAGGTTTTTGAAAAACTAAATCAGGCTGAGAAGGCTGAAGCTGTGCGCAAGGAATTGCAAGCTCTCGGTGGTCCTGTGCCGGTTGCAGTTGCCCCATCTTCGTCCGAGAGCACCGGCTCACCTGTTGCAGTTTACCCCCCATCTTCAGAAATTTCTACCGAACCCGTTTCGGAAACTCCCGAGTCTGTGTCTGATGCCTCGTTGCCTGCGTCCGCGACTGAAACGTCTACAAAGTCGAAATCACCTGACAGCAGCATGCAGGAGGTAAAAACTGAAGACGGGGATGTCGATAAGTTGATTCAACAACTGTCGAGTGAACGTGAGGGCTTGCGACAGTCAGATGGTGCTGGCGCCTCGAATTCAACGTCAGGCTCACGATCTGACCGGATAGCTTCGACACTACCGCCGGTGGCAGCATCGGGAACTACAATTTCTGCAACAGAAGTGAAACAGTTGACGGGACCTTTTGATTTTTCAATTTCAATCTGTTTTGCTCCGAATTCCAATTATGCAGCGTCGAGTGGCGGCGACCAGATCGCGCGGTACTGGGACATTTCTTCCGGTAAGGAAATTTCGCAGTGCGCCGGTCACAAGGGAAACGTAAATTCGGTTTCGTTTTCCAGGGATGGTCTGAGAATAGTTACCGGAGGCGATGACCAGACTGTTCGCATATTCGCTGCCGGTAGCGGTCAGCAAGAGAAGCTAATGGAGGGGCACAAGAATACTGTTCTATGCGCTGCCTTCTCGCAGGACATGAGGCGCGTTGCCTCCGGTTCCTTTGATGGCGCGATTATTATTTGGGATGCGGAAACCGGCTCCAGGGTAGGAACTCTGGAAGGGCACACCCGACCGGTGAGAAGCGTTATGTTCTCACCATCCGGTGATAAGCTGGTCTCCGCGAGCGACGACCATACATTAATCATTTGGGATGCGAACTCGTTGAAGCCTTTGAATACGCTGAAGGGGCACACTGACTATGTCCTCAGTCTAGATATCTCGCCGGATGGTAATCGAATAATCAGCGGTGGCCGCGATCTCAAGGTTCGCTTGTGGGATATGAACAACGGCAGCGAACTGCAGGTCATGGAAGGTCATAAAAATTGGGTTCAGCGAGTGCGTTTTATGAATAGTGGTAACCAGGCCATGACCGGAAGTCTGGACAAAACTGTGCGAATCTGGGATGTTTCATCCGGTGCATTGCAAACCACCGTTGAAGGTTTTGAGTGGGGACTGTGGGCCGAGGACTTTGCTCCTGATTCCAGGCAAGTCTTGACGGGAAGCAATGATAAAACCATCCGAGTTTGGTCGCTGCCAAACTAGCAAGCAGGGCATCATGTTTCCAACAAATTTAGAGGCGATCAATATTCTTGTAGCAGGTAAAAGTCAGGCAAACGTTGACCTGGCGAAGGCTGCTTACCAGGGAATGGACTATCAAGTAATTCCTGCGCCGGGAACGTCACTTGCTTTGTTTCTCGCGCAGAAGAATTACCCCGATTTGATCATTTGCGATGGCACACTCACTGACGGAGATGGAATCACGTTTCTAAGTGAGCTCAAGGCTGATCCGGAGTTGGCGGAGATTCCGTTTGTATTTTTAGTGGATAAACTGCATGGCGGTTTAGATGAAAACCTTGCCATCACATCCGGTGCCGTCAATGTTTTCTATCATCCTATAGAAGCTGCCTGGCTGAAGGAATGCACGGTGCCGATCATTACCCACCGTTCTCAAACCAAAGAAAAGCGAGCTGAACAAACGCCTGAGTAGCAGGCCCGAAGAAAGTCCTTCTCATTGCAAACGAAAAGCGCCCGGCTTCCGCAAACCGAGCGCCCATCGTTGTTTTGCCCAATCCTGCATTCGGCTTCCGCAAACCGAATGCTCTTCCTTGTGGCCCACTAAAACCCTATTTTTGTTGTTCCGGTTTCACGTACATCGTATACAGCTCATTGGCTTTAGCTGCTTGGCGCAAGCTTTCCATTGATATGGTGCTGTTTGCTACTTCTCGTGTGTTGCGAATTGTGCCGCGAGGACCGTAGTTGTCTTGTACGGTGTAGGTTCCTCTCAGGCGTCTGACATCCTGGCTGTCCCAGTTGTTGATCAGGTCTTGAATATAAGCTCTGTTTTGCGGTGTGAATTGACCGCTGCCGACGTCTCCGTTGCGCGAACGCCAGTCGTATTCTTCAACGTAGCGTTTCAGATCCTTCTTGCTGACTTCACCGTCGATATCACCCTTGATACCATCGAGTACATTGAAAAGTGAGTCGTTGGGATGGCCGCTTCCGGTTTCGAACATCGGCGCCATGATGTCTCTCGAGTGAGCGGTGGCGAGGTCCTGGGTGTAGCGAGCCTGCCGTCCGGCTTCGTTGGTCTCGAATGTCGATTGCGCGTTGCGAACATTTCTGTCCAGATCTTTTTGATTTACGACTTTTCCGTTTCCTGACAGAGTATCGAATTCATCTTGAATCTGGTGCAGTTTATGGAAACTGTCTTTGTTTCTGGTTGTGCGGATACCGAGGTCGGTTTCACCGCGATTGACCGCATCATCGCCGGTGATGTCATAGCGTTTGAGGTTGTTGCGCCCCCAACCGCTCAAGTCGGCTGCCGATGCGATTCTTTCAGCTTCAGCGTCGCGAGCCATTTTGTCTTCGAGGCGAGGATCGGATACCGCTTTACTGAAGTGTTTCGGAGGTGTAACTTCGAGAACCATCTCGGAACGTACTGTCGGAGCTTCTTTGCGTGGTGCCAGTTTTGCGTCTACAAAGCGACCGAACAGTTGTTCTTGTCCGACACCGCCGGCTTGAGCGAGACTCTCCATGCTCAGTGTGCTGTTGGTGACTTCACGATCGTCGGACGTAGTCCAGTGTCCACGGAGGTTCTTAACTTCAGGACTGTTCCAGTTATCCAGTAAGTTCTGAACGACTTGACGCGATTTTTCGTTGAACTGTCCCGAATTGACATCGCCGTAGCGTGCGCGGCGGTCGTATTCATCCATATACTTTTCGAGGTCACGCTTGCTGATTTCTCCATCCGGCTTGCGGTCTCTCATCGTATCCAGTACGCGGAATAGCGAACCGTTGGGGTTGCCGTCCGGGGTGGCAAACAGTGGTTTCATCATGCCACGAGCGTGGGCTTGTTGTTGTTCGAGCATCTCTTGCTGCCGGCGCGCCATCTCGTTTTCCTGAGCTTGCTTTACTTCGCTCTCGAAGTTTCTTTGCAGGTCTTTGACAGAGATCGCGTCCTTTCTTCCCTTGAGGTGAGGGAACTGTTCTTCCATGAGCGTGAGCATCTCACGGTCCTGTTTTGATCCGCTTGTGCGCAGTCCGAGGTCGATCTCTCCGAGATTGACGCGGTCGTCTCCTGAAACATCGAAGCGGTTGAGATTGTTTGTGCCCCAGTTAAGCAACTTGCCTGCCTGGTCAACTCTGGCGTCGTCTTGAAGTCTAGCTAGTGTGCGCGGATCGGAATTTTGGGCATCAGGTTTGCCGGCGTCGGGTTTAACCCGGACGTCAAAGTCTTCATATCCAGACATGGTGTCTCTATCTCCTAAAATAGAATCAGCACGCCGAGAGCGGATCGGTCGCGTGATATTGAGTGGATGTGAGCAGCGATAAATTGCTTAAGTGCAGAGCGTACTGAGTATTATGCAAACTGCCTGGCCGCTTGTCAGCAGGGAAAATACGTATTCACAAAAAAGATCCATTTGGTTTTTGTGAAAACTATGGATATTGTTGAGTTTTAGGGCTTTTCCCCCGGTTTTGAGACTTGATTTGAGGACGAAACCAACTGCGCTTCTGTTCGCCTTATGAGGTCACGCAGGTCAGACGGTTTGAGAGGCGGTTGGTGCGGGCGAGAGGCGTTCTCCGAGCGATACTTTGATATTTGAGCCAGGGCGGAACCTGTTGCTCCGCCATCGGGAGCAATCTGCTTGTAGCGCTCCAGGTCTTTAGCGGCGTCCTCGAATTTGCCTAAGCAGAAATAGGCGATTCCTCTTATAAAGTACGGTTTGGATTTGTCCGGCTCCTTTTCGATTTGGCGTGTGGCAACCATGATGCAATCCAGGAGTTCCTGGGCGCTCAAGCGCTGATACTTTCCGTCTGGGGTTGCGACAGCTTTTGCAATGTTCGTTTTTCGCCGAGGCGACAAGGGCTTGGACGCGCGCGCCGCCGGTGAAGAGAGTTTTGTTACTCGCAGCGTTTTTCTGGAGTCTGCATCGTCGCGGGTCGATAGAGATCGTGTTGCGGAAACTATCGTCAATTTAGGTGACGGCGACCTTGTTCTCAGCTGTCTGGTCAACACCCGAACACCTCGATCCGGAGCGGTTTTTCTTGCATCATAAGTGCCGTTCTTCAAAAAGATAAAAGCAAGTTCTGGAGCGAGTCTAATCGCTTCATCCAGATGGCTGTTCGCGGTCTGGTCGCCGAGTTCGTTAAGAGTGGCTCCCAGATTGAATTCGGCTATTGCGAGTGAATCCGGACTGGCTGAAGCTTTGTATCTGAAAGATTCCTCGAGCGCTTTTTTTGCCTCAGGAAACCGGCGCGCTCGACGAAGCGCCGCCCCCAGAGCTTGATAGCCATATGGACTGGATGGCGCAAGCGCGTATGCTTTTCGTGCGTCTTTGATTGAGTCGTCGAAGCGTCCAACGCGGGACAAGGCTGCCGAGCGATTTATATACGCGTCAACGTAGTCGGGATTGAGCTGTATCAGAAGATCGAAGTCGCGTATTGCTTCAAAGGGGCGGTCTATGTCGAGGTTGGCTATGGCTCGCGCATTGAGTGCTTCTGCGGATCGCGGCTCCATGAGGAACGCTCGCGTAGCATCGGCGAGTTCTAAATCTGTTTTTTTCAACAATGCATAGATCTTTGACCTTACGCGATACCCACCGGCGAAAGTCGGGTCTAGCAAGACGGCCACGTTTGCGTAATTCAGCGCGTCCTGGTGTTTGCCAATGGCGCTGAGGTTTTCTGCGTAGCTTTTAAGTGCAAGAACATCGCGTGGAAATGCTGTAAGTAGTTCGACATCTGCGGCTAGAGCTTCGTCTGTCCGTTTGTTCTCCTGAAGTTTTTCGATCTTCTCGCTCAGCGAATCCAGTAATTTCTGACGGGCTGCTAGAAGCGTTTTCCCTTTGGTTAGAAACTGTTGCGATTCTATTCCTTTTCCGTGATCCTGGTAGTATGCCGCTTTGGCGAGGTAGGCGTCGGGGACGTTGGCGTTTAAACTCAAAGCGCGGTCAATTTCATCCAACCCTTCTTTGGGCCGTTTCATCAGCAAGTACAAACGGCCGAGCGTATTGTGCAGGTGCGCGTGCTCCGGGCACAGCGCCAGCGCGCGCTTCAGGTCGGCCAGGGCCGCTGTTTGCTGTTTTAAGTGAAAACGGCTGAGCGCTCTAATTTCCAGAGCCTCTGCATAGAGCCGTTTCTGCAAGTCACTACATTTAGTATCAGCGCGCAGCAAGGGTATAACTTTCGAACAGCTTTGAACCGGCTCTTTATCCAGTCTCTTTAAGAGCTCAGACATTCGCGCATCGGCTTGCTTGAAAAATCCGGTTTCTTGCAAATAAATACCGTAGCCGAAATCTGTTAGATCCTGAAACAACATATCGTCTGAAGTCGCCGCTGCTGCCGGCTTACACGCAGACGAAAAAACAACTAGCGTTGTAGCGATAGATTGAAAGACTCGTTTGGAAAACGAATTCAAATCAGGCTTTCAGAACGTTGTTGAACATCACTTCAATAAACATATCGAGCGGTCCGCAGCACTTGGTAGTCTTAGCGCGCATCATCGCCCCTTCCCAGCCGGAAAGAAACAGTTCCGCCATCGAATGAGGCGAAAATGACTTGTTGATTTCTCCGCGGTTTTGACCCTCTTCAATACAGCTTGCGAACAGATCTCTCCACTTGGACATTACTTGACCGAGTGCCTGGCGCAAAGATTCGCTCTGATCCGCCATCTCCTGAGAGAGGTTTCCAACCAGGCACCCGCGTCTACACTCATTGGAATAGAACTTCTCTTTCGATTGCTCGCAGTGTTGGCGCAGTCGCTCGAGCGGTGACACTTCGGGATTGCGCAGTGTACGAAGTAGATTAGCCGTGTTCGCCTGATCAAAATGAGCGATGATCTGCAAGGCAAAATCTTCTTTGCTATCGAAATAGTGATAGAACGAGCCTTTTGGCACGCCGATCCGGGAAAGAACTTCCTGAATTCCGGTGTTCGTGTAACCTTTCTCGATCATCACATCCATGCCGGTTTCGAGGAGGGCGGTTTTGGTGTCCTGTTTCGTAGATGCTCTTGGTGTCATTGGTTGCTGAACTTGGCTCATAGTTAAGACTCACTTTCTATATTAACATATTCCCAACTAGACCGGTCGTATATCGTCGCTGACCATTTGTTTGACTGTGGCGTGTGCAGCACGTCTTCGCATTGTTTTAGCGAGGAACTCATCTGCGAAAAGCCAGAGGACGATGCCGCTCAGTAGTATTTCCCAGAAATTTTCGAATAACATGGCAGTTTCTCCAGTAGTGGTGGTTTTGTTGACTCAGGCGACTTGATCCTTGTAATTAGACCGGTCGACTAATTTAGAGACAAAAAATTTGGGACCAAATTTCATTTCCAGGCTGTGCTTCTTTGCGTAGGCGGTTTCGGACGCGATTTGCCTGCTGCGCAGCTGGCGCTTCCAGATTTGTCCAAGAATAGCAGGGCATTCAGTTTTGCCCGAATCGTCGCCGTCGCATTCGATGATCTGTAGAGGGAGTTGTTCGTCATTAAACATTGGAGTTACCTCTTGAGTGGTGGCGTTGACATCACTAGAATAGACCGGTCGTCTACTAATTGTCAACCCACCCCGTTAATGTTTTCGATGATCGCTGGAAACCGCTCTCAATAACCAACGGAAAGTAAGGCAGTCTTAGCGAAATCGGGTGATGGTTTAACTAGTCCTTTCAAATGCGGGAAACATATTTCGCGTAACTTTTGTCTTCTGGCTACGTATGTGGAGGCGGCAGGTGTGGTTGAATTGTCTGCTGCTCAGCAGGAGCGTTTTAAGGAGGTCACGATGTTAGGTTCAGTTCGTAACGCATTTATAGGTACGGTAGCTTTCGGCGTCATGGTCGGTTCGCCGACTGTAGTTCAAGCGGCTGATTACACGCTTGACCCTTATCATTCAAAAGCTGAATTCTCAGTTCGCCACATGATGATTTCCAACGTGAGCGGTGAATTCGCCAAAGTCACGGGAACCGCTCAGTACGACGGAAAGGATGTGAAGTCTATCAAAGTCGATGCGACTATCGACGCGAACTCGATAGACACCGGTAATGAAGACCGCGATAAGCACTTGCGCAACAAGGATTTTTTCGATACCGAAAAGTATCCGACCATCAAGTTCGTTTCGAAGTCTGCTAAGCCAGCGGGCAAAGGTCAATTTAAACTGACAGGCGATCTCACCATGCATGGTGTCACGAAGCCGGTTACGCTTGATGTGGAAGGACCGACTCCTGAGATAAACGATAAGCATGGCAACATGAAGCTTGGCGCGGAAGCCAAGACTGTTATCAACCGCAAGGATTTTGGAATCAGCTATGGTGGCTTGATGGATAATGGCGGCGCTGCTGTTTCAGACGAAGTCAAGATCACGCTGAACATCGAACTCTCCCGTCCGGCGGAAAAGAAAGCAGAGGGCAGCGATAAGAAAACGGAAGGCGCAGATAAGAAAGCTCAAGCTACTAAGTAGATGATCGATCTAAACAGCGAAAGTTGAAGAAAGCGCGCTCGCATGGGCGCGCTTTCTTGTAGGAACGTTCTCGACTTACGCGGGTAACGTGATTGCAAAACCGTCTCTGCCGTCTCTTGATTCAATCCGGAGAGTCCCACGATGACCTTCAACTGTTGCTCTTGCCAGTGCAAGACTCAACCCACTGACCGTCCATGTGTCGTGCTGAGCAAGGTCGACGATTGCGTATCTCTTCAAGCATGTCTCTCTTGTCTGCTCGGGGATGATGCATCCGGGTGTGGTAATGAAAAGGGAAACACGTCCGGGAGTGCGTTCCACATTGACCAAAACATCACTCGAATGATCGCTGAAGCGGAGTATTGCCAGCGCGAAGCTGACTATGGCAAGAACCAGTCTCTCGACATCGGCTCGAAATGGCATATGCGCACCCGGTGTATCGCAAGTGATGGTGCGGTTTTTATCGGGGCACATCTCGTTCAAACTATCATTCGCTAGTGAGACCAGTTTCAACGCGGTCGTTTCTTGCGTTTCGAATGCGAATGCGCCCGACTCAATTTTTTCCAGGTCAAGGAAGTCGTTGATAAGGCAAACGAGCTTGCCTACTTTGTTTTCAGCTTGGACAAGCGTTTCGAATTCAACCTGCTCCTCGGCAGTTTTAGACTTTTCTTTCCGGTCCTCCATCTGCGCTGCCATCATGCCGAGAGTGCCATGAAGTGATGTTAGTGGAGAACGCAAATCGTGGCTGATCATGGAGATGAAGTCACGTTTTACGTTTTCAATCTCGCGCCTCGTCGTGATGTCTTGGAGAACGGCAAGAAAATATTCTTTGTCATGATTGGAGTATCGGTTTGCCATAAAAGACACCGCCAGCGGTGACTTGTCTTTTCGATATGACTGCAGCTCAAGTGGATGTGTTGCCGCCGCTTTGACGATGGCAGCGTCATCTGCGCCTCCTGTGGAGCTGCCGGTAAACAGGATGCTAAACTCTCGACCGAGCAATTCATTGGCATGATACTGAAACATTTTTGTTGTAGTCGGATTTGCGGAGGTGATCTGAAATGCGTTGTTTAGCGATAGCACTGAAAGCGGCAAGCTATCAATTATTTTTCTGAATCTCTCTTCGCTTTCGCGCATCAACCGCCGAACCCGATTTCTTTCAGTAATGTCGTGCGCGATCAAGACTGCCGAGCTGTGATCTTCTCCCGGCTGGGCTGACCATAACAAGTCCAGATGCTCGCCATCTTTTTTGCGAATTGTGTTTTCAAAGGAAACCGATTGCCCCTGATAGAAAAGCAGGTCGATTGCTTCCAGCGTTCGCTCAGTACTTTCCGTTTGAGTGAGTGAGCTAAGACGTCTTCCAATCAGGTCATCAGGACTGTATCCCCAGAGTCCACTGCTTGTCTGATTCACCTCTATAAAGACACCTTTGTCGTTCAAAGAACAGATGAACTCGGCTGCGTTTTCCAGAATCGTTCGTTCCTTACTTTTATAGTCGTCCAGAATGTGTCCGAGATCGCGAATGGCGTTGTCGAGCTGGGCAATTTCGTCATCGCCGGTGATTGGCGCAGCAAGCGGTTTTCCCATTGCAAGATTGACGGTATTGTCGGCGACGATTTTGAGACGCTTAGTCACTTGCACGAATACGTATCGGAAAAGCAAGAGTGCAATTCCTAGATTGATCGATACGCCAATCGCCAGGGTGAACACAATCATTCCAACTGATTGGGTCTTGAGTTCATCACTGGCGGCCTGTTCAGTCCGTGAGAATTTGACTAGAAGTTTTTCAAGTCGTTCTGTAGTTGAATTCGACGCTTCTTGAAGTTTATACAGCAGGAAATAATGTTCACGAGACTCGGTGAGTTTGTTCCTCAGCTTTTGCATGAGGTCAACTCCCTCTTGATAGTTGTCGAGGAGATCTTCAAAGTCTTTTTTAACTTCGGGGTAGTCTCGAAAGTCACGTTTCAACTGCGTGAATTCCCTCGGATAGCCGGCCGCGATATCCGTAAAACCCTGTGTGTATTTCTGCGGACTTCGTTGATGCGAGTGGGTCGTCACATTTTCCAGAACTTCAAGTGTCATGCTCTGGGTAAGATTCGACAATCGACTGAGTCTTCCGACGATGTTTTTAGCGCGCTTGACCTTTTCCATCTGCGAGAATGTGTCGTTGATCATCAAGCCGAGATAGCCTGCGAAAGCCGTTTGCAGCAGTGCGATTGTGCCGCAGAGAATCAGCATTCTTCTGCTGAGATTCGAAGTGGGTTTTCGCTCCGCGATGCTCATTTGGGATTCTCATTCGACGGTTTATGCAGGGGAACTGTAAACCAGAAGCGGCTGCCGGAGCCCTCTTCGCTCTCCACTCCGATTGAGCCTCCATGCGCTTCAACAATCGATTTGCAAATTGATAAACCTAAGCCGGTGCCTTTGCCACGCCGCCCATCGGCGGCTGACGTCTGA
Organism: Candidatus Obscuribacterales bacterium; assembly: GCA_965228855.1. Taxonomy (GTDB): domain Bacteria; phylum Cyanobacteriota; class Vampirovibrionia; order Obscuribacterales; family Obscuribacteraceae; genus JADYXR01. Next base: position 1,245,370 of record CBDDIJ010000002.1, read on the forward strand.
ATGTATTGTTCAAAGATCGAGGCGCGCATACTCTCCGGAATGCCTCTTCCTTTATCAATGATGCTGAATTCGACATGCTCCGCATACTCTTTGACCTTGAGCGAAACAGTTGAGTATCGGGGAGAAAATTTGATTGCGTTGCCGGTCAAGTTTACAATCACCTGCACGAGCCGTTCCTGGTCACCAAATATGGTGCTTGTCGATTCTTCGTGCTCCAGGGAGATTCCCTGTTGTTCGGCGTGGTCACTGATAGCTTCGACGGCGCCTCTCATCACGTCGTGAACTAGCACCGGTTTTAACGAACCTACCAGTCGACCTGCACCCAGCTTCTGGATGCTTAGTAGTTCATCGATCAGTCTCAACAAGCGTTCGATATTAGTGCAAACCCGAGCGAGTCTATCCAGCTTTTTCGATTCGAGGTTGTTTCTCTGCAGGAGAGCAGAGACTCTCATCCGAGTGTCGTTGAGCGGTTCGCGCAAGTTGCGACCGAGGATGTTGACGAAATCCGCTTTCATCGTTTCCAGCTTCACTCGTTCGCTTACATCGTCCAGAACAAGTAGGCGATCGCTGCTCTCCTGTTCTTCCAGGTTCGCGGAGGTTATTTCAACAGGTAGATTGTGACCGTCAGGTAGTTTCAACGAGCAGCGAGTTGTCAGTTTGGTCGGCTTTGATTCAAGAGCTTGTAGAAGATCTTCGCCAACACCGTCTTCGGCTTCCAGCACCGATAGCACCGGTCTGAGGGTCAAGTCCTGACGATTTCGCCCAGTCATCCTTTCAGCTGTGGCATTGACCGATTGAATGAAACCATCTCGATTTATCGCGATCAATCCAACCGGAATGTTTTCGGTAGCGTTGCGAACCTGCTCTTCCTGTGCGGCTAGCAGAGCCTCCATATTTTTCAGCTCAGTCATGTTGTGAACGAAGCAGAACAGCGACTCGGCCGTTGTCGACCAATAGACGGACCAGGTTGTATCTATGTGTTCCTCAGTGCCGGTTAAAACGAACGCTTCGAAATTTGATCGCTTACCGGAAGACATCAGTTGTTTAACTTCTGCAGATACTCTTTCTGCGTCTTCAGAGCGCAAGATTGAGCTGAAGTGTTTTCCGATCAGATAATCAGGTTCGTAATGCCATTGCGATCTGACAGAGGGGCTCAGCGATGTGAACATTCCATCCGAGTCGAGTTGGCAGATCACTTCCGAAGCATTTTCAACCAAAGCTGCTTCGTTACGCCGTGCTGATTGAATTGCAGTTGTCATTTCGTGGAAAAGAGAGTCGATCATACCGATTTCATCGGTGTATGGAATGCGCTCATTCAGAGGTTCTTCTCTGGAAAATCGGTCGACATTGTCTGAGAGCGTCGCTACTCTCCCGGTGATTCTTTTGACTAAAACCATCGCGACGAAAACAGCACCAAAGAGATTTACGAGGGCAGCTGTGATGAGAACTACCTGTGCGTCGCTGAGTGCTTTCACTGTATCGGAGGGTTTTGATTGTTCGGTATTGCGGTATCGCTTGATCAATTCTTGAGATAGTCGCGTGACGTTTGACGACAAACGGAACATAGTTTTATTGAACGTCTCAAACCCTTCCGGCGATTGACGGAATGTGGACTGCTGAGAATCGTAGTAATTACAAGTTGCCGAAGCCGCGCGTTCTAACTCGTCAAGTTTGCGCTGTGATTCGGGATCGTTTTGCACCAGATCTTTAAGGCGAGTGATTTCGCGGTTTAGCTGACCCAGAAATCCGTGATAATCGGTTGAACTTTCGACGAATTGAAGTAATTCCGGTGGCGACGCGGAGCGAATCATAGCGATGCCTATCTTCTGCGAGATGTTGGCGAGATTATTGAGACCGACGGCTACTTCGCGGTCGTGTTGCTCCTGATCGAGTAGGTCTTTGGTTTTAAAAAGCAATCCTGCAAGCGTTCCAATGAACAAAAACTCGACGGCGAGTAACAGGCAAATGCCTATTAAACCTTGCTTCGTAATCGTGATTCTTCTGAGCATCTAATCCGTTATATCGGTCTTTCTGCACGATGCGAAACTGTGGGAAAGCACAGAGAATTTGCCTGAGTAAACAATATCACAAGTATCGTCCGGAAATGCCCATCGGATGGCGTTTTCTGGAACACGAATATTGTCGAAAAATCGTCCAAGCTCGATAGATACCCTTGGGTTCGTTTGCGGGTGAAGTTTCGCAGTTACTATGGTGAAGAGCATGGGCATGACAACAGGTTTAGACGTTCCGACTCCGATGGGCGGAGAAGATGGAGATAAGCAAAATCCCTGGGTGAATGAGGTTTTCTCTGCGCCGAAACCGGAACCGAAGCAAGCTGAACAGGCATCTACCCAAGCTGCAGGGGAAACTGCTGACGGCAAGAAAAACTTGTCGGGTCAACCCGAGGCACAGGAGCCTGTAGACGTTTCGAGAGCCGGTGCCGACGCGCCTGTTTCAAAGAATGAGAACGCGACAGCCGTCGAGGAACGGGCGGATAAAAGTGCGCAGTATGTCTCGCCGGATATGGGTCCTAAAGTTGATGGTCTGATTTCCGTCGAGCAGAATACTGTCAGAAAAGATGTTCTCGAAAAACTAAAAGGAGAAAAATCGAACGCAGCGAGAATCGAGCTTATTGAAAGTCTCTTGAACGGCAAGCTCGATAATCAAACACGTCAAGAAATTCTTGCTCCTGAAGCCAATTCTGAGAGACGCAAAATTCTGGAAGACTTGATGTCCGGAGAAAAACAGATCGAATTACGCTATCGCAACATGCGTGAGACGGTGATGAAAACGTTGCCCGACTACAAAGAATTTTTCCTGAGTGGAGACCGCGATCAAGAGCGCCAGTCTGTTTATCTTGCTTTGATAAAAGAAGATGGTGCAAGCAGTTCCAGAAAGTTGAAAGAGACGCTTGGTCTTGAAACCGACCCGAAGAGACAAGAGAAACTCAATTCATTGATTAATGATAACGGTGAGCTGGATCGTGTCTCAATAATCAAAGAGTTGATGAATAGTGAAACGGATGCGCGTAAGAAGCAGCTTTTGAGCGAGATCTTGAAGCATGAAACTAACATCAGTGCTTTTGGCAAGATGATTGACGAGCAGCCTTCTGAATCGTCGATTAAAACGGTCGCCGATATTTTTAGCGATAAAGAGCAAGCGGCGCGTTTGACTGAAATTGTGAAGACCACGAATGAAAGCCGCTCTCGATTGCTCGATCAGCTTGGTAATCAGGCGGAGAAACCTGAGTTCAAAGCTGAAGTAGAGAAGCTCAAAACGGAGGAGCGCCCTGAAGAGCGCGTTAAAGTTCTCAACCAGCTTCTTTCTGATTGCACCGATGGTGCCACCCAAGGTCGGCTTCGTCAGCTGCTTTCACTGGAGAGAAAACTTGGAGTGATGTCAGACCTTCCTGCGGAGGAAACGCGACGAAAGGAATTGTATGCTGCGCTCGATAAGGTAAGCACTGGTGATTACGACTCCGTAATGAAGGCATATCCGCTTTGTGCCGAATGGCTCAAGAGTGCGGTGCCCGATGCTTTTGTAGAGGCGGGCTATCAAATGGGGATGGCGATTAAGCCTGGATGTCCGCTCAAGCTGCCGATCGAGCATGGTAGACCGATTCCGCCTCGTCTCATGGAGATGTATGCAAAAGAAGGGCGCATAAAGCTTGATATGGAGATGAGCGCTGAGAAGTTGCTCAATCCGTCGGAGAAGTTGGAGAATGTCGCAAAATTGAAAAATGCTGTTGACTGGCTCTATCCGACTAAAGCCGAGATTCGAGAAGAGCAGCTTAAGTACGAAGCAAAGACTCTTGTTGATACCTTGAAGTTGAGTTTCGGACCTGAAGGTGTCGCGAAGTATGGTCCGGACGGAATACCAAAAGGTTGGATGCCGCCTGAAAAGGTGGAGGATATTCCAGCCTGGCGCGACCGCGTACTCAATGTCGTCAATCTCGGAAATCGTCTGCGCAATTATGCGCAGGCAATGAAAACAATCAGCGGTATTCAGGACGCCGATCAAGGTCTCGAAGAACTCAAGCAGCTAGGTGTACAGTTTGAGTTCGGAAAGAATAATCAGTTGATCAAATTTGTTGTACCGCAACTCGATGGATTAGATTTGCGTTTGGGCATGCCGGCGAACGGCGCTCAGGTGAAGGGACTAGAATCCTGGCTGTCCAAGCACACTAAGGAAGTAGACAAAGCGCTCGATCCCTACAGGGACGCCATGGAGCAGTTGCTCGCCGACAAAAATCCCGGAGCGTTCTTGCGTCATGGTGATTTCCCTTTCAATGAAGGATTGCATAAAGACATTGGTGTACCCTATGACCTGATCAGTCAGCGTGTCACCAAAGTCGAGCAGAAAGGTGGAAACATCGTTATCGAGGGAACGATTTCGTATCAAACATCGAGCTGGTACAGTTACAACTACTGGCTGGGATGTGAGCCCGTTTCCCGCAATATGAGCGACGCCGATTTCAGACGATTAAATGGTATCGCTCCTGGTGTGGAGCCTAAAGAGGGCGAGAAGTACAAAATTACTGGTGCTGACGGCAAAGAGCACGCGGGTTGGACCTTCCGTGGTAAGAATCCGGATGGCACTCTGAAGTTCGATCACGAGGAAACATTCCGGATCGAAAAGCCTGCGAGTGAGTATTTCCCGGCAATGTCGGCAATGGGCAACATTCAACTGATCAAAGGTGACGATGTAAATCGATGGCTGTACGGTGCGAAGATAGACAGCGTAAATCCGGCTAACTGGGAGCTTCCTCAAGTGGGCTTCTGGCACCACGGTTTGAAATACGGCAAGCTGGTGATGGATGTGGGTCTCACCGTATATGGTGGCGCCGGTATCGCTGCCAGAGGCGCCAGCTGGGGAGCGCGGGCTATGTCGCTCGGGCGTGTAGCTGTTGGGACGGCCGGATTGACTCATCACATTATCGACACGAAATTGCCTAAAGAATGGCGCGACGGAATTCACATGGCGAGCCATGCGTTCATTCTTGCAGATGTTGGTCTCGGGCTTGGTGTCGGAACTTTTAAGAAGGCGTTTGGTATAGGTGCGGCGGCGAAAGAATCGGCCAATTTGTTGAACACGCTCGGACACGGGGCCCTGGCAGTAGATGGTATCGCTATCTTCGGTCCTGTGGTTGCGGCTGATATCAAAAATGTGGTGGACAATCACATGGGGTGGACCACGCAGCAAGTTCTCGAGCGTGCCTTGAACGACAGAGGGACGCCGGATCGTTTAGTGGCAAAAGAGGCTGATGACAAACCAGCCGCGTTCGATTTAAAAGATAGAGCAATCCGCGATTCAATGGATGTGATGGTGGACCGGCTCGGTAAGACCGTCTTGACTGAAACTACGGACGAAGCAACTAAAGCGCGCGTTGAAAAACTGATAACAGACGGCAAGGCTGTGATGGGATTGGATCGCAATGATCCGAAGCGTCAGAAGTTCGTCGCCGACCTATCCAAGCTGTTTACTCCATCGGATGCAGCTGTTCTGTGGAACCACATCTCTAGCCAACCCGGCAAGTTCGAAGCGCAATTCCGCAGAGATGCGCAGGCAAAAGTCGGAGTCGATCAATCCACACCCAGCTCGCAGGAGAAACTTATAGCATCGGCACTGGCTCTCGTTCTTCAGGCTAACGAGAAGGGCGAATTGCCGGAGGCGGTTTTGAAGCGCGAGGTCGTGATCCCTGCACACAAGGAATATCGCGACGGCAAGCTGGTTGATGTTGCGCAATCGACGAAGGAAGTTTCCGTTTCCCGCGATGAGATTTCCGGTCTGGCTCAGCGCCTGGCTGAGACTTCGGAGTTACCGTCGATCAAGATGGCGGCCTCCAAAATGTTGTGGCGCATGGGTAAACTGGACCACAACGGACTTGCCGGAGTGCTTCTGGAAGTCGCTCAAAAGTCGAACAATCGTGAACTGGCTGGTATGGCGTTAATCGACAATCAGGACGTCTCGCTTGGTTTTCTCCTCAATGATATTACTCATAGAGAAGTGGTGGCGGCGAGTGGCGGTTATGTTTCGTTGCAAGAATACCGCGCTAGAAATTATGGTTTAACTTCGGACGATCTGAAGCGGGATCTCAAAGCTCTCATCAGTGATGGCGCCAGAAGTGCCGATGTTCGTGCGATGGCGACGGAACTTTTGATGGCAAATGACCTCGATAAGGTTGAAGATCGAAAGCGTGCTTTAGCAGATTGCGACCAACGCTGGCAGCGTCAACATTCCAGGGACGGCGGATACGCAGCTGATTTCGTGAAGTCGTTGAAATACCAGGCGCAGCAAGAAGTGACCGACAAGCCGGTCGAGCGTAAAGTCAAAGTGATGGAAAAGGGCGTTGAGAAGGAAGTCACGCTCTCACTGTCTCCGGAAGAAATAAAGCTGGAGAAGTTCCGAGCTTTGTCCGCACTTAAGAACATCGGAGTCATCAAAGTCGACGGCGAAGATTACAGAATGCCGGCTGAACAACTTAATGGACAGTTCTTGAAGTGTCTATCTGCAAATAACATTGACCTCACCCTTGGTGTCATCAAAAATATCGATTTAGCCAAACTCAGTCAAGCGGAGCGTAAGCAATTACTTGGAGTGCTTGGTTGGCCGACTACGGAGCAGAGTGTTCAGGCTAAAGTTGAAGTGCTGAAAGCTGTGCGTGATATCGTTGGTGGTGACGCTGAGGTTGCAAGAGAAACGAAGTCGCGCCTCCTCGATATGCTGAATCCGGCGAGCACGCGACGCGGTTCGGAAGACTATTCGTGGGTTGGAGCGTATCCGGATTTGCACGCAGGTGCATTGACAGCGCTGGCTTCTTTTGGCTGCCAGTACCATACGGAGGCCGTCAAAGCAACGAACTTGTCCAGAGCCGATTTCGAGGCGAAGCTGGCACCTGGCGAGTCGAAAGAATTGATTCGCGGAAAGTATTACCAGCTCAAAGAAGGTGATAGCACCGTCTGGTATCGTTATTCCGGAACTGCCCAGGATGGTTCGGAGCGCTTCATCAAACAAGGCGATCCGACTGTAGCAGTTCTGGTTCAACACCTCAAAGGCGGTGATCGAATCGGTTCTGCGCAGGTGAGATTGGCTGCCATTCAAGCTGCCGGTGATTTGCAAATTCCCGGTTTGCGGGAGTTGATGGTTGATGCAATCAAGCAGGAAACCGATCCGCGTGTTGCAAAACGCCTGCGCGAAGTGCGATTTCCGGAGGAACCTCCGCTGGATCCGAAATCTGATGCAAGCATCGACAAGTTGAACGAGTATATGACGCAGGTTCTGCAAAATAAGCAGTTCAGCGACCTCGATCATTACGGAAAGTGGATGAAGGCCACTTATCCGCTGCTGTTCGACCATAAATTTAAAGACGAGTTGAGTTCTGCAATCAAAGGTGTATACGGTGAAGGCTTCTTCAGTGGTGTTCCATTTATGTGGGACAAGACGTTCGGTTCTAAGTCTCCTGATCAATACTGGGATGAGGCGGTAAAAGGCGTCGACGACCGATATGAGGCGGATCTGAAGAAGCTAATCGACGGCGCTAAGAGTTCGCCTGATGCAGCGACGCGGGAAAACTCGATTATGTCGCTACTCTTCATCATCACCACCCGTGGTGCCGGTACCGCGGCTACCGACAGTCAAGGGATGCCGTTCCGTTGGAAGGACGTCACCATTGCTAGATCTGTCGTCGCATTCAGCGAGATGGCTGACAAGGGTGCTAAGGAAAGAGGTGGTGCGGCTAAGTGGGCGGTCGAAAAGCTGCTTACGCAACAACCTGACCTTCATCCCGATTACAAGCAAGTTCTGCTTACCGCCGCGATCAAGATGGCGAAAGCGGACGAGGGGCAGACCGGCGACCAGGCGATGACCAAAGAGCATCTTTCCAAAGTTCTTTATCTCGCGCTCAAGGCGACCGCCGGCTTTCCCAAGCCTGCTGATAGCGAACGATACAACAAGGAAGTCGAGTACCACAAAGACCTGATCTATTACATGACAGCGATGTGTCGTGACGCCGGTGCCACCGAATTGCTCGAAGCTGTCGCCAAGGAGCATCCGGCAAAGGAAGTTCGTGAGCAAGCGGAGTGGGGCGTTCGATTCATGCGTGATGGAATCAGCCGAAATCTGAATGACGCGTTCAAGAATCCCGACACTCTCTCGACCGCCAGTCAGCGTCGCGATGCGATTCTGTCTAACCTGACGAATCCGGAAAAATCGACTGAGGAGGTTGTGCGCGCGATTGCCAAGGCGGTTGCGGGTTACGACTGGAGAAAGCCGGAGAATGCCGGAGCTAACAACGAGGCGATGAGATCTGCTCTGAGAAAGGCGATGAGCGATCCGCGCGTTCGCGTCAAGATGGTGGCAAGCACGTTTTTATTAGAAACCGGAGATGGATTCGATATTGCGCTGGCTGCAGAAACTTTGCAAACCATCTCAACGACGCCTTACAAATACGGAAGCAGTGATCGCGAATTGAAGTACTACAAGATCGAAGCCGACGAAGTGATGAACAGATTTTTGAAGGGCATCGAGAAGGCCCCGAAGGAGATTCGAGACAATCGTGTTGCGCTGGTTGAGCGTGGCAAGGAGCTCTCGCGCGACAAGCAAGATGGTGTGATGGCGTATTCGTTTATCCATCCGGACAACAAATCGCTCGCGAGTGCGCAGCAAGAACTGGAAAGTGTGTTGGAGAGTCCCAACTCAAACGAAATCGATATAGTCAAAGCCCTCTTCTATGCAAATGGAAAACATCAGGATCGCGTACTTGCGCCAACCGAGCCTCTTCTGGGCTTATACAGAACGGCACTGGAACATCGCAGCGAAAAGGTGCGTGCAGCTGCTGCCGAATGCATTATCCGATCTGCAACGAGCGAAGCAGATTTGTTGAAGGCTACCGGAGTGCTGAAAGAGGTTGTCGAGAAAAGTGGCAATGTTCAGTTGAAAAAGGAAGCGAGCGCACGCTTAAGTAGAGTCGCAGACTTTAGTAATTTCGATGTGAGTGGTGTAACTGCCGCTGCTGATGCGACTCTTCCGTCGGCAGATCAGGCGAAAACCCTTGCTTCTGTTTCCACTTTGCTCAAAGATGGAAAAGAGGACCAGGTGCTGCAGGCCGCGAAAGAGGTACTTTCCATCCGCTCCAACGGAATGCTGAAGTCCGATGATCCGGCTCTAAATGTTTTGCGCGACGCGCTAAACAGCAAGTATGCAATTCTGCAACTTGCAGCTGCAGTGCGTCTTGTAGAACAAAGTCCGAACGCAGCAGATTTGAAACGAGTCGCAGATAGGCTTGTTGATCTACAGAAATCCAATCTTCCTCAGGTTTTTCGCAAGGACGCGGCGAATATATTGAAGAAACTGTCCGACTCAAATTTGGAAAACGCAAAGATGGTCAGTGAAGTTCAAGCCGCAGCCGATAAGAGTCTTGGAATGATAATCGACGTGGTCAGGGACTTACCGGCGCAAACAAACGGCGACCTGAAAGTCAACGCGGAAAAACTTGCAACGCTTCTCGCCGCTGCTAAAGATGCTCCGAGTAAGCGCAGTTCAGACGATGCAATTAAATCGATATACAGTAATGCTCTGAACGCTGCTACATGGGGCGCAAATAGTGAAGTTACTGCTCAAATTCGTGATGCTGCTTTGTCCCATCCGGACGAGCGTGTGCGTCTGACGGCGGCATGGATGCTCGCTCAAGTCGCTCCTGGACAGGATGATGCATCGACCGGTTATATGGTGCTTGCAAAGCTGGCTGAGCAGTCCAAAGATAATGCGGTGAAAATTGAGTCGATGGACATTCTGAATGCTGTGATCGGCGGACAACAGCAAATTATCGACAGCACTGACGCGGCGGTGACAATTCAGCAAAAGACGCGTGCGCGCTGGGCTCTTGGTGAGATTGCGCGTCATCGTGATGCCATAATCAAAGCAGCGTCGATGAAGTGAATACGCTCGGGTCATGAAGGTCTTTTTGCGATGTTAGGTTAGTTCCCCTAATAGGGGAACAGAAATACTAGGTCTTCGGGATCGGAACAGCGGTCAAAATCCCGGAAATGCCCATCGGAACGTGATTCTGGCGAATTCCCCTATTGGCGGACATTCTTGAACGAGTTCGTTTGAGGTATAGATACGTCGGCTATTTGTCTTTTTTAAATTCGACTTGAATTCTGTCTTCGTATTTAGAGGTGTCACGTTGCATCATATGGCGGAGAACGGCGGAGGAGAGAATGCCTATGGCGAGGACGCCGCCACCGATTGCTAGAGTTCGTCCAACGCGGCTTGTTCGTCCACGTTCGGCTTCGGTGGTCTCTGTTTTTAAGCCAAGTTGTGTTCGCAGGTTTGCGAAGAATTCAGCTTTGCATTCTTCTTTTGCTTCCGGGGGGAGTTGTTCGTAGCGCGTCTTTAGTTCGCGGAGCTCCTTTTGCTCCTCATCAGAGCGAGTTTTATCGGAGAGCATTTCGTCAATTACTTTTCCGAAGTCGCTGGTCTTGAACTCTTTTTCGACCCTGTCGAGGAACCGTGGAGCGTCGGCTTTTGCCATTCTCGCCTTGATGCCGCCCGGAAGAGCGATTTCGATCATCTTACCGGCTTCCATTGCGGTGGCTGGACGTTCGACTTTCGGCTGCGCCTGCGAGCCTTGCTCAAAGGGAGAAGTCTCGATTGGTATTTCATCTATGTTGCCACCAGTGGTAGTGCGAAGTAGCGGATCCGGTTTCGCGGGAGCCGGCCTCGGAGCATCTGGTTTCGCGGCATCAGGTTTCGACGCATCAGGTTTCGTCGCATCAGGTTTCGAGACATCAGGTTTCGCGGCATCCGATTTAGGTGGCTCCGCTATTTCGGACGGCGCATTCTGCGAGCCAGGTCTGGACGTTTCTGTCGCAGTGCCGGCGCGGTTGGTTTCACTTCCAGAGGGTCGTGGCTTAGATAAGTCTAGCTTGTCTTGTTCGCTAAACTCATGTTCTCCGCCGATTTCAATTTCCAGTGCACCATAGTCAAAGGTGCGAACTTCGACGCGCCCGTCGGGTGTGACATAGTTACCGACCTGGCGGGATGCGGAGTCCACTGCGCGACCGAAGTCGCCCGTGTTCCCTTGCGCGCGTTTGACTGCTTTGATGAAATCTTGAACTTTTGCAGGATCTGGTGTTTCGCCGAACGGTTGGCGATAAACTATCCACTGCTTTCCTTCCGGGCCGATGAGCATCGGGCGCGGCTCGCCGCTATCGATGGATAGGAGGGGCATGTCCAATTGTCGGTGTCCCCAACTCGCGTCCCATTCGGTATTCGGTCGGAATTTCAATATGGTGCCATCGTTGAGACGCACTGCCAGACCTTCTGAGCCTGCAAACACCTCTGTCGCTTCGACACCCGGGAAATACTTTTCCAGAATTTTGTTCGTGTATTCTTTCGCGTTTTTCGTCATTGCGCTTTGATCGTACTGGCGAATCGCTTCGTTAGCCTGGTTGAATGCAGAGTCGGTGGCAGTGGTTCGTTGCTCGGCCGAAATTGGTGGACGCTGCATAGCTTCCGTCGGTTGAGCCGTCTTGGGCTTCATGTTTTCGACGTGGTCCTGAAGAGCCTCGACGCCATCGCTGTCCAGGAATGAAACCATTTCCTTCTTCAGGTAGGCCTTCATTGTCGAGTCCAGTTTCCCTGTTTTGTCGAGCTCAATCAGATCGTTCACGAGACGGTCGTAGTGCTTGTTACGGTTTTCTGGAGATCGAGCCAGCTTATACAATTTCTTGAGACCGGGTTGAATCTCTTCCGATGCCGTTTTGATCCTCTCGGACATCGGCAGTTTGTCGGTTTCAGCGGATTTTGGTTTTGACACGGCGGGCATGAAGTCACCGGTTGAATCAGCCGGTTTCGTAGTGCCGGGCAGGGCGTCACTGGCAGGAGCAGCGGGTTTCGCAGTGCCGGGCAGGGCGTCACTGGTAGCCGTATCTGGTTTTGCGGTACCAGTTTTATTTGCCTCTGAAAGCGGCTCTGTCTTGGATTCTCCGGGTTGCAGAGCCGGTTTGGCTACGGTATCGCTGGCAGTGCCTGCTTCAGTCCTGGTTTCCCCACTAGTGCCGGTTTCTACTTTACTTTCGGTGGTGGTGTTGGTTTCGCTTGCGCCGGCAGCTGCGGCTCTTCGTGCACGGATGGCTTCCAGTCTGCCTTTTGCAACTTTGTAACCCAGATAGAGGCAAGCTGCTGTCAGCACTGGACCGGTCACCACGTCGGATGTGTACGAAACGACCTTTTTGTCCTTCTCGAGATCTGTGGCTGCTTTTCCTAAATCTCGGGTCTCGAACTTTTTGTAACCGACCTGGAATTTGTCCATCGGTTTATTTGGATTGTCGCTGGCCGGTTTCAAGTCTCCACCTGGACTGTCCGACGGTGCAGGTTGCGGTTTGTTCTGGTGGTGAGCTTCAAACGCTTTCTTTAGATGATTCGCATAATCAACGCTGAATTCAAGCTCCGGGCGTTTGGTTATCGCTTCTGTGAGAATGGCTTTGCCGCGTTTGAGCATTTCGGCGTCGCCCGACGCGATCATTGCCAGACCGCAATTGACGCGAGTAGAGCCAGGCGCGAGATGCTCTCTGTATTTGTTCCATTCGCTTTCCTTCGCAGCTTTATGTTCTGCGAGCAGTTTATCAACGTTCTCCTCGCGAAGTTCTTTCGCGATGATTGAACGCTCTATGACAATTCGCTTACGGAAGAGTTCGGTCAGTTCTTCTGTAATCTTGTCCTGTGGCAGCCGGTCTGCCTCTCGTATAGCTGTTTCGAAGTGGGGAATCGCAGCTTTAATGCCGGTATCGGCATACGCTTCATTGGCTTTGTCCATGGCGGCGTCGACAGTGGTGTTATCGGCGGTGCCACCTCCGGACGTGGTCAACTTTAACTCACCGTCCCAGGCTGGCAGTCCACTGGACTTTCTGGAAGTTTCCATCTTGTGGTAAGCGGAGAGAATCTTGCGATTGAATGCCGCGTCAACCTGGAGTTCGGGGCGGCGAGCAACCGCCGCGAGCAGGGTTTTTTCGCCTTCCGCGATTTGCTTGTCCTCGCCTGTGCTGATTTTGGCTAGAGCAAGTTCAGCTCGGGCTAACGCCGGATCGAGGTATTTTGCGTAGTCTTGAAATTTCTCTGCATGGACGCGTAGATTCATTTCTGCAAGAGCTTCTCTGCGACCTTCGCCGACAGTCGGATTGGTGAGAAGTTCGATCAGGTCCAGACTCGCGGCCTGTCCCTGGGCAAGATGAGTTGTGGCACTCCGCGTGTCCGTTCTATCCGAGAGTTCAACGGCTTTCTCCAGCCAGGTTAGCGACTTTGAAAGTTCGGAATTGTCTGTGCGTAGTTCCGCTGACGGTGCGGGCGATGCTGGTTTGTCCGACTTAGTCTGTGCGAGTAAGGGATTTTCGGAGCCCACCGTTTCTGGCGGCGCGGCGTCAAACGCTTCCTTGGATTTCGGCTTCTCGTTTCGTTTGGGCGGGCCCCAGGCTTCTTGCGCCGAGATTTCCCATGCCGTCGGAGTATCGGTCTGAGTTCCGTCGGCGCGGTCTTCTTCTGCAAGGGGCGTATCTGCATGAGATACACCGGCACGGTCTGCTGCCGCCGCAAGAGTGAGCGTACCGACACGGTCCACCGCCGGTGGCGAATATTCTGTTTCAGCAGTGTCGTTAGTAAGTTTGTGCTGTGGTGCCAAGTCTGAAAGATCCATTGGATATCTCCTGAAGTGTGCGCGCAAAGGCAAAGCCGTATTGACCGGTTTTGGGTGGGTTGGTCGTCATCTTTGGACGTAATGGATCAGGACTGCAACAAATTCAGCTTGCGTTGCTCCAGGGTATATACAGCCAGCGTCATAACTTGGACAATTTTTGCCGCTTATTTTGCTCGAAACTTTGGATATTGCACCGTCTTGCATGCTTGGTGGATATGCGGTTCTCGCCATAGTGGTGTTGTATCTGGTGACTGTTCGATATAAGCTGCAAGGTGCAAGATCCGCGAACCAGATGTGGTATCACTGTCGCTTGTCAAATTTCTAGTGTATGATGTTGGTCGAATTCGGCTCTAACTGTGACTTTTATTAGATCGCGTTCACTCGGAAACTTTACCGATATTGCGAACGACTAGAGCTTGGTGAAACTACCGGTGATATCATCAGCGAGGTTGGATTTTGGACGACTATTATTACAGCGACCAGGACGAAAGCGTTTCCGAGATTCGTGAAACATTGCCTGCTCAAATGGAAGACGGTGTTTCATACAACCTCCAGGTCGAAACAAAAGTTGAGAACTTCGTTTCAAGAACTTTCCATCTGGATCCACTTGGTGATGCTGGTATTGCAAAAGGTTTCCGTTCGGATATCTTCGAGAAGCTAAAGAGTGTAAAATTCCCTTCGGAAGTCGCCCAAATGACAGACGCGGATTGTCCAGGTGAGGTCGACCTCGCCGAGGATGGCGATGATGAAGCCGATTCCGCTGCCGGAGAAGACAGAATCCGCCCCGGAATTAACTCCCCGCAAGTCAGATACGAAACCCTCTGTAACGTGACCACCCGTAACAATCAGAAATCCTTTCTCGACCTCTTTCCAAACCGGTTTGCTTCGTGCATCAAACGAGGCAAGGACGGCGACTGGAGAGAAACCAGTCAGTTTCATCACCTGTCCGATGAGGAGATGATCGAGTCGATTGAGGGAAGAGCGCCGTTTCTTCGCGCTTGCATGGCTGACAAGGAAACCAGGCTCATCGTCGTGATGATTGAGCGAGATAGCTACTACCGGACAGTCGAAGGGCTTGCCAAGATTCGCGATTGCTTGCAGTGTATCGGTGTCAATCAGCTTAAGCTGTTCGTCTCGGATGAATCAGAACAGTGGCAACTGTTCGGTTTCTTCTCCAAGCCGGTCAGCTCCACCAGAATTTCGTCTTTACTGTCATCGTGGCTGCGCCGTAACGGAATTGTCCCCGGCACCGCCGGCGTGAGCCTGTTTCCGGGACCGGACCCGTTCTGTTTCCCGCTGCAGAAGGGTTTTGCCTGGATTAACGACACCGGTCACACGATTGTCGCGCGCAACGAAGTTTCACCGGAAGCGGCGCTGGCGTTGTTTATCGCGGACATGGAAAGAACTGAGATTGACGGCGAAGAGCTGATCGAGAGGCTCGATCAGGTTCTCAACCAATAGCATTCGAGGGGTCTGGTAAAAGGCTTCCGTCTGGTTCTCAAATCAATAAACGTTGGCAAGGATCGAACGCTCCCTGTTTTGACAAATGATTTCAAGTGTTGGGCATAAATGATCCAGCACTGATAAACTTGGTTTGTTGCAAACGCCTGGTGAAAGACTACTTTCCCTCCGTAAATCTGGAAACCGCCGCAAGCCTGCGTCGAGGAAACAATGACCCAGCAAGACCTAACACCTCCCGCTGATTTCAGCATGTACGACAAAGTCCGCGAAGATCTGAAAAAGCGCCGGCCACTACTGGCTGCCACCTTCCAGGGAGATCCGGAAATACTTGCTCGAGTGCGCGAATACGAGCAGCGCTCGGCAGATGTGGCGCAACAAGTGGGTCTTGTCGCCGCCAAAGGTGAAGATATAGAACGATTGGCGCTGCTCGATCCGGTCACGGAGTTGTATAACCATAGAACTTTCGTTAAGGAACTGAAGGCTGAGATGGCACGTTCGCGGCGCTACAGTCAGCGCGTCTCGGTTTGCACGCTGATTGTCGATGAGTTTGAACAAATTGGCGCCGACTACGGACCGCTCACTCAGGATGCGGTATTGAAGGTGGTGGCGCTTGTGATTCGCAATTCTACTCGCGAAGTCGATATTCCCGCTCGTTATGCGCCCTGGCAGTTCGCTATCGTGCTTCCCCAGACAAATGCTGCCGGCGCAGCACTTGTTGCTGAACGCATTCGTCAACGTGTGGCCAGTCAGGTCTTTTCACACAACTGGAAGAACTTCTCGATCACAGCAAGCATAGGGGTAGCGACCTTTCCGGAGCATGCGCCCGAGTATGATGAACTGGTCGCTCGCTCGATTGAAGCAATGGAATGCGCTGTCGATCGAGGCGGCGATCGCGTGTTTTCGTTCTAATTCGGCTTACGCAATAGCGTTCTAAATCCTCTTGCCGTCAGGTGTTTATTCAACTGTCGAGGTGGGAGGCTTCAGCTCATCCTGGTCTTTCGGAGCGCCTGTCATGCGCTTCTTGAACAGATAAGAGCCCTCATCTTCTGCGACAACTTCCCAGAGTGGTTCTCGTTTTAATGCCTCTGCAAACGCATAAGGGTCAAAACCGACACGTTTTGGAACAAGAATCCATTCCACTTTGATGTCGTCCAGACGCTTCTGCCATCCTGGTCTGAGCTGTACGATTGAACCGTAGCGATTGTAGAATTCTTCGCCAAAGAAATCGGCACGATCGTCTATGTAGACGCGCTGATCCAATTTGTATCTCAGTAAACCACCCCAGTTATCGTAGTTGAAACCCTTATCGTATGGCAGTTGTGCAGTCTTTATGTATTCCAGAGTCGTTGTTGGCATATCGACCGGGCTGAATCCGGACTTCAGAAGTTTGGTATCGCCGAAGCCACCACCGATTATCGCTACCACAGAGAGGAAGCTGACGTAACAGATAGGTAGAATGCGCATCTTGCAGAACTGTTCTTGTGCAGCGAATTCGCGGAATGGTCTGGCGAATTGATCGATAGGTCTTTTCAGCAGTGGAAACACTTCCGAGAGCGGTCGGTTTGTATCATCCAATCGGGTTTTTGCAAACAGTAGACCAATTGCCGGAACCGAGACAATTGCGAATAGCGGAATGCTTCGCACCGCTGAAAGCGCCATGTGCATCACGAAAAGAGTTACAGCAAAATATGGAAGACTTGGACGTTTCTTGCCCACTGCCAGACCTGCCAATAGAAAGGCAATTAAAATTTCGAAGCAGATCGAATGTATGTCATCTAAATGGAAGACCGGCGACCGAAACTCATCTGTGTTCGCTAAAATCGTGCTGCCTTTGAGATATTCGAGTATGTAGCCGTGGAGCTTTACTCCGTAAGGGTTTATAAGAGTAGTCAGTGAGGCGATTGCGCCACCGATGAAGAAGGTTTTTACCCGAACAAAATTGGCCGCCTTCTGAACGCTTTCAGAGCAAAACCAGTTCGCTAGAGCGCTCAAGAAATAAATGCCTATTAGAACTATTCCGAGCGGGAATGCCGGATGGCAGTTGACCCAGAGTAACATAAGCAGACCGAGATAGAGCCAGAGCCTGGTACCGCTGATGGTGCCGCGATAGTAATCTTCCAGTTTCTTCAGGTAGAAGAAAACGCAAACGAGCGTGACTATGTGCGGTCGCGCCAGCCAATGTATGGCGGAGGCGAGGATGCCGAAAATAGATACGGTGGTCGTCAGTCCAAGGGGACCGCCATCGGCGCGGGCGCGATCATACATCTTGACCAGCACAAATGCGATGGTAGTGGCAACGCCTATCGCCAGCAAGTTTAAACCGCCGGCCATGGTAAGCAGGTAGGCAATCAGGTCGAAAAGCCATTCATAAGCGACCCAGGCCTTCTCAGGAAATGTGTATGAGAACAAATCGGTAGTCGGAATCGCGCGGTTCTCGAAGATCCACTTGCCGGCCGTCAGGTGCCAGCCTACGGAGGCGTCTTGAAACATGAAGTCGGGACGTCCAAACAGGAGGACGTGCATGATGCCGATGAAAAGCAGGTCTCCGACGTCCGGCAGCGGAAGCAACTTTGGCTTCTGCGAGATTGTGTCAGTTTGGGATGTGGTCGTTTCTTCGGTCACGCGAAAACTATGAGAAGTCGTCTCTCAAATCTTGTGCCCAGTATTATGTTTAAGCAAGCTGTGGGTGTCAGGTAATTAAGCCCAGTGCTTGAGAATGGTAGAGCACAGCATCGTTACCCTCGGTCTCAGCCCAGATGCGACCGATAGATTTTAACTCCTTCTGACCGCGGTAAAAACCAATTTGACGGAGCAGGATTCTGAACGCCTCGCTGTTCCGGTCATTGGTCATTTTAAGGAGTTCTAAGATGATATCTCGGTTTGCGCTATCTGAGGTGACTATCTCTAAAGCCACAGCTCCGAACGCATCTTGCAGATCTGTCTTTAACAGAGACTTGCACAGCGGTACGAGGTGTCTGGCGAAACCGCAAGCAGAAATGCTTTTCGCAACCGAAATTAACGGGCGAAGGTTGCGAGTCGCGGCAACATTCAAGAGAAAACTTTCGAGCAGTTCCATATTGTTTTCTTGAACCGCGTCACAGCAGATTTGTACGATTCTCTCCAGGTCATTTTTCTGAGCCAGTTCGAGAAGCCACGTTCTAGCAAATGAGACATATTCTTGCTTGTTTAGCGTCTCAATCGCTGAGCGAACGCCGCTGCCATTTTGGAATAATGCCAGTCGCTTCAGTGCGGCTATATTCAAGGTCGCAAGGGTGCTTAGATTCGTTTCCAGACCAGGTTTGTTTTCGATGGTATCGCGATAGGTGCCCAGTGCGCGATCGCATAGAGCAACAGTTTCAGTCAGAAGTGCTGTCCGAGCGGAGGCGGTGGTTCCAGCTGCGGCAAACTCAGCCAGGACTTTGACGAGTTCTTTGTCGCTAGACATGGCCGCGATATGTATGAGTGCTGCTCCTGATCTGATGTCCCCTGTTCTTACAATCGAAGTAATCGTTTCCTTTGAAGGAAACATCTGACTGGTGTTTAAGACCGACAGTCCGCAATTATCTATGAGACGATGGATGACATTTGTTTTTGAGAATGCTTTCAAGCTCTGCAGAACAACTGCGGCTGAGTCTGGATTGTCCAGTTCCATTATGGGGCGTGCCAATGCGGTCAACTCGTCATCGGATAAAACTCTGACAAGTTGAATAGTGAGCAGTCTCAAGGTTTCGGATAGTTCCGGCTTGGTAGCCAGCTCCTGTACTAGTGGTATCACAATTGGTGACTTGCCGCTTGCCAGTAATTTTGTAAAGATTGGAATAATCAGCTCGGGCGGTAGGCATGCGGCCATTCTTCTGAGTACGAGCATGAGCGTGCCTGCATCGAACTCCAGCATTGCCAGGGTGACTTCGGATAAAAGTCTCGAATCGTTTTTCAGCTCGGGTTCGAGCAACAGCAGGGCAAGTTTGGGAACGCGAGCCGGAGTATATGATGTGCGAAGCAGAATCTCAAATTGTTTGCCTATCTGGGTTTCGATAGCGATGGTCCTTATGCACAGCAACGCACGCAAGTGTTTTGCGGCCTCTTTCAAGTTGCCGGACAACCTTCCGTCGTTTTCCAAGATGCAGGTGTCCAGTATCGCGACGAGTTTTTCCGCGCTTTCTTCTGCGGCCGGCAGCAGCAAGGCAATTAGCGTTTCCGGCTCCATGCCCCAAGTCCGCAAACTGCGCACAACTGCTTCCAGGTCGCTAAAGTCGTCGCTGCTGGCGAGGTTTAGAATAAATGTTTTTAGATCGTCTATGCTACTGTATTCTACAAATGTTCTCACGAAGTTCGAGAGCTGATGCACGTCTTGTTTGCGCATCCATTCGAGCAAGTGAGGGGCGATCTCGTCGCGCATCATCATCATGGCTACAGGACCAGTGTCTTCCAGATACTCGCGGATACTGTTGATTGCGTCGAGGTTTCTTATAATGCCTTCGGTGGTAGCGCCCGATTTGTTCTTCTGAATTTCCTGCGTCAACTCTCTGTCCAGGCAATCTGCTGCGTGTAGCAGCGCTTGAACAGTTAATGGCGTCATTGTTTCATCTGCGGCGTTCTGTTCTGCTTCCAATTTTGCGAAGAGCGTCAAAAACTGATGCGGCGCCTGGATTGCAACCGTCGTGAACACTAAAGATAAAGGCAGGAGTTTTTCTTCGTCCCGGAGACAACCGGCTATCACTGTCAGAAGGCGAGCGTCTCTTTGAGCGATTAAAAATTCGAGCAAGATATGAGCGTTGAGTTTGTCCGGTGAGAAGAATGTTTCCGACAGAATATTCCAGATCTGTTCATCACTAAACGAACTGAGTGAGTCGAAAAGTTCTCGCTCCAGATCGATGCCATAGTCCACGGATAATCGAAGCGCTACGGAGTAACAGTTCAAAGCCGCATCCAGGCGCTTGCGTTTTTTCAGCAAGTCAGCAAGTTCGATTACAACCTCGCGCACACATTCTTTGGGAACGACGCCACTGGTAGTCGAGACTATCGGCGAGGATAAAATGCTTGAGATGTCCACAGAAGACTCGATACAATCTGCCAGATAGTTCAAATTTTTTAGGTGGTTCTGTTGGAAGGATCCCCAATCGGCATGGTTATACACAAGTCGTTCACTTCTTTTTATGGATGAGCCCGTCATGCGGTTTGTTTGCAAGCAGCACGCGCTGAATACGGCTTGAGAGCCGACACCTTTGATACCGGAGGTGATGGCATTTCGTCCGACCTCCTGAAACAGCGCCAGCGCTTGCCCGAAATCGCTATTCTTTAGGTAAAGACCAGCCAGTCCCAGCATCGCTTCCGAATGTTGCGGTGTCATCTCAATCGTTGTTCGGTTGCTGGACTGGTCCAGCACAAGTTTGGCGCAGACCAGTACATCGCTCCAGCGAGATTCCTTCGCCTTTTGCATCTCGATTCCTAATGAAGCAAGCATTTCAAAAGTGCTGGTTCTTTGCAAAAAGAGGTTTCTAAGTTCGGCTTCGATAGCTTTGCCAAACTCAGCACCTGGTTTCCACAGATCCTTTATGAGCTTGTGGGCGCCAGTGACATCGCCGGTTTCGTAGCGAATAGCCGCAAGGCAAAGCGCGGCTCTCAATGCTCTGGTTTGTGTATTGGCTGTTTTACTCGCAAGCAAGAAATAGTTGCCCGCCAGGGGAATTCGATCTGATAGCGCTGAACAATAACCCAGCCCCATCAGGCACGAGAAGAAGTTGTCATCCTTCTTCCAGTCATGTTTTTCAAGCACTTTATAGACTCTCAAGTAAGTGTTGAGCGCTCCATCGTAGTTGCCTTTGTCGAATTGACTGAGCGCAACTTTGAGGTGCTGTCTTGTCCATGTATATGGAGAGAAGAACAAGTGGATGTCTTCAGCTACTTTTTGCCTGCGTTGGTTTAACTGTGCAAGTTGTTGCGTCGCTGTTTTCCTGTTCTTTTTTCGATTGCTTTTAGCAACGATGACCGCTTCGTCGTCAATGAAGTCGAAACGGTTCGGCGCTGATGGAGCGGATGTAAGCGTTAAGGAGGGTTGAACCGGCTCGACAGTCTCTAAGCGGTTCTCGTTTCTGATTGTCGGAAGTAACTGAAGCATTTCTTCAGGACAATCCAGGATTGGTATCGCCGTCGGTGCTGCCCAGAGCATCCTCATTATAAGCTGTGCGGAGTCACGGATCACTTCCGAGGAGTGTTCCATCAGGATTTTAAACAGTTGCGAATCTTCAGGTCTCGCCAGGTCTGTGCGTTTAAACAGCAAACAATCATCGCCGCCCAGGTGTTTTTCGTAAAGCGTCGGATCGATCGCGATCATCAGCAGTGACTTGCTGATCAGCCAGCAGGAGAAATTGTCCACATCCGGATCGTAGAAGTATTCGTTGCGATCCGGGTGTTGATAGTTCGGATGTCCAAGCTCCAGGCTTGTGCGTCCAAGCAAAGCAGGAACGAACAACGCGTCGTAATCTACCAGTCGCAAACCTTCCGGCGTTACGATGATGTTGCCGTGCTGCAAATCGCCGTGTCCGATGCCGGCACACTCCATCTCATCCACCAGCTTGTGAAAGTCTTCGAGCAATCGTTTCATCGCTGCTGAATCGCTATAGTGAGCGTTGACATATTGGTCTAGTGTTTGACCTTCGACCCATGGCATTTTTAGGCACGGATACCAGGCGCCCTTAACTTGTACGCCTTGCTCGACGTAGTGAAAATCGATGGTGCATTCGAGGGTGTCGAAAAGCACGAAGTCACTAATGTGTTTATATCTATCCTTTTGATCGAGCCGACTTGTTAGAAAGCATCTTACTGCCCAGCACTTGTCGTCGTTAACGATTTTGTAGACGCTTGCGAATGCCCCGGTCATTGAGCGCGGCAAGCCTAACATGTTGGTTTCAATTCGTCCGTTCTTTAAATCCGGGTCGGCGAAGCAGGCATGTGGATTTTGAACGGCTTCATTGTAATCTTGAGGTGTTGGCCAGAAGTTAATCGTCGACATGACCTTACATCCGTGAGAGGCGATTTCCTCGAATTCTTTGTAGCGAACCGATGTCCTTAGCTGCGTTGCTCTTCGTTCGTTCCCCAACCACCACCGCCCGGTGTTTCAATGACAAAGGTGTCACCGGCTTGCATTGCCATGGTCGCCGTGCCGGTCAGGTTCACTATCGAATTGTCGTGTCTGACAACGTAGTTTTTACCGGTGAGTCCATCGCTACCGCCATTCATTCCAAACGGTTTTACGTTGCGTCTTTCAGATAAGATGGAAGCTTGCATAGCTTCTACGAATTCAATTTTTCGAATTACTCCATCTCCTCCATTGTACTTGCCCGCGCCACCGCTTCCTTTTCTTATCGAGAATTCTTTTAGGATCACCGGAAAGCGCCACTCCAGCACCTCCGGGTCCGTCAAGCGTGAATTGGTCATGTGCGTTTGAACCGCCGCGCAACCGTCGTGGTTCGGACCAGCGCCACTGCCACCGGATATGGTTTCATAATATTGATACCGGGCGTTGCCGAAGGTGAAGTTGTTCATAGTGCCCTGGCTCGCCGCCATCATGTTGAGCGCTCCGTAAACCGCATCGACAATCGCTTGCGATGTCTCGACATTACCGGCAACGACGGCAGCCGGATATCGAGGGTTGAGCATCGAGCCTTCGGGTACTGAGATGTTCAATGGAGCCAGACAACCATCGTTGAGAGGAATGTTTGAATCTACGAGGGTCCGGAAAACGTAGAGAACCGCTGCTATCGTAATTGCGCGGGGCGCATTCATGTTGTTCTCGAGTTGCGGCGATGTGCCGTTGAAGTCGATGGACGCTGAGCGAGTAAGTTTGTCCACTTTTATGTTGACACAAATTTTGGCACCACTATCCATCGTCACGCTGAAAGAGCCATCCGATAGTTTATCGATTGCTTCGCGCACGCAATCTTCGGCGTTCTTCCTGACAAAATTCATGTAAGCGTAAACGGTTTCCAGTCCATAATGTTCGATCAAACTGTTCAAACTCAAAACGCCTCTGTTGTTCGCTGCGATTTGGGCTTTCAAGTCGGAAATATTTTGGTCGACATTGCGTGTCGGAAAACGGCAATTCGTGAGAATTTCGCGAATGTTCGTTTCTTCAAAAATGCCGTCGCGGACGAGCAGCATCGGGTCGATTAGCGCGCCCTCTTCATCAATCGTTTTACTATTGGGTGGCATGGAACCAGCTGTGATACCACCAATATCCGCGTGGTGTCCTCGTGAAGCGGTGAAGAAGAGGGGCGACTTACTAGAAGACGTGAAAACGGGCGTGACCACTGTTATGTCTGGCAGGTGCGTGCCCCCGTCGTAAGGATTGTTGAGAACATAAGCGTCTCCCCTTCTCATCGAGCCGGAAAACTTGTTGATGATTGCGCGCACGCTCTCGCCCATGGAGCCCAGGTGTACCGGCATGTGCGGCGCGTTTGCGATAAGCTTGCCTTCTTGATCGAACAGCGCACATGAGAAATCGAGGCGCTCCTTGATGTTGACGGACTGACTGGTGTGGCAGAGTGTGGCGCCCATCTCTTCGGCGATTGCCATGAATTTGTTATTGAACAATTCGAGCAGGATCGGGTCCGCCGTTTGGGCTGTGCCGTGGTGACGCTCCTCCTTGCCGTTTTTAGCAAAGCTAGATGTCTGTTGTGTCATTATCAGGCTGCCATCGGAAGCCATGACCGCGGTCCAGCCAGGCTCGACGATGTTCGTGCTGGTTTCATCGAGAATCAGAGCCGGGCCATCCACAATTTGATCTTTTTTCAAATCGTCTCTGTAAATAATTGGCGTATCAGCCCACCATTGACCTTTGCTGTAGAGCTTGATTAGACCGTTGTCGAACAAATCCTTTTCTTTGGGTTGATGCTTGGCTGAAACGTCCTTGAATTTTGTTTGATCGATTGAGTGCCGTGAGGCTGCGGTCGCTTCAAGTGCAATAGATTCCAAAATTAGTTTTCGGTCCGGGGAATGAAAGCCGAAGCGCTGCAGATGCAGGTCGTGAAACGCACTCGCCATCAGATGTTTTTCATCCAGAGCAACTGCCAGACTCGTATCGGAACCGTCGTAGCGAATTAGAACATCGCGTTTGAATTCATGTGTATTACCCCTGGAGCCCTGTGCCTCGAGTTTTGAACTTGCAGAGCTGATGAGCTTCTCGAATTCGTCTTTTAAGTCTTCCGATGGCAACTCGTCGAGCAATTTCTGAATTGCCTGGTGCTCCACAACTTTTATGCTGGACAGCCCGATGCCCATAGCTGAGAGTACACCGGCGAGTTTGTGTATCATGACCGTCTCAATACCGAGATTTTCGGCAAGCAAGCATGCGTGTTGTCCGCCCGCTCCCCCAAACGAGTTTAAAACAGCGTTCTTAACTTCGTATCCGCGTTCGATCGTGATCTGTTTAATCGCTCTCGCCATTTTTTCGACTGCAATCTCAATGAACCCCCAGGCAATATCCTCGGTTCGATTGAAGTCGGAAACCTTGTTCAGTTGCAGTTTCAAGTCAAGAAATTTTTCTGCGACAGCATCGAGGTCGAGCGGTTGGTCGGCATTTTCTCCGAATACGCTTGGGAAATAGTCGGATTGAATGCGTCCTAGCAGTAAATTTGCATCAGTGATTGTTAGCGGACCACCATTGCGGTAACAGGCTGGACCCGGGTCACTTCCGGCTGATTCCGGTCCGACGAGAAAGCGATGACCATCGAAGTTGAGAATGGAGCCTCCGCCTGCTGCAATTGTATGGATAGGCAGCATGGGAGCTCGAATCCTGATACCGCCGATGGTGGTAAGGTCTTGTCGATCAAATCGTCCATCGAAATACGAAACGTCGGTGGACGTGCCGCCCATGTCGAAACTTACGACTTTTTCAAAACCCAGGTGCCGACTGGTTTCTACCGCGCCAACCAGTCCACCGGCCGGACCCGACAACAAGCTGTCCTTCCCGCGAAAATGGGATTTGTCGGTTAGACCTCCGTTTGACTGCATGAAGTAGATGCTTGTTGATTTCAGCGGTTTGGCAAAACGATCAACGTAGCGGTGAAGAGGGGGTGACAAGTACGCGTCGGCGACGGTTGTGTCGCCACGCATGATCAGTTTTATCAGCGGGCTGGTTTGATAAGATACTGTCACGTGATCGAAACCAGCGCGCCTGGCTATTTCTGCGCAGGCATCCTCGTGTTGGTTGTAGAGATAGCTGTGCATAAACACAATTGCACACGACGTGATACCACTTGCACGAGCGCTCCTTAATTCCTTTTCGGCGATTGCAGTTTCAAACGCTTCCAACTCCACCCCTGAAGCTGAGAATCGGCCGGGTAACTCAATCACCGACTGATACAGAGGCGACGGAAGTTTGATGGCTCGTGCAAAAATGTCGGGGCGATTCTGATATGCGATTCGCAGTGCATCCTTGAAACCTTTATTGATGACCAGAACGGTTGGTTCGCCTTTCCGCTCCAGCAGCGCGTTTGTCGCGACCGTGGTGCCCAGCCGAACTTCTTGAATGAGTTCGATCGGCAAGTCCTGAGTCTGGAAAACTGCTCCATCTTGTCTAAGCAGGTCACAGATACCTTGAACCGCAGCGTCTTCATAGTGACGCGGGTTAACGGAAAGCAGTTTATGAACTTGGCGAACCCCGTCACTTCTGATGCCGACGACATCGGTGAATGTGCCGCCGCGGTCGATGAAAAATTGCCAGGTGTTTTGACTTGGTTGAGCTTGATTTATGGGCACGTGGTTGGCGAATAACTAGCTGGAGGCTGCAGCCTGTTGGCACATATCGTTGAGCTGGTTGACCACAGTCGAAAACGTGGACGAGACAGCGCCAGCAAACCCACTCGTAGTGGAGGCAAAAGCCAGAGCTACCAGGCAAGCGACGAAAGCAAGTATAGCGCCATATTCGGTGATTGCTTGCCCATCATCTCCACGACGTCTGCGTTTCCATCTTAAGTTGTTCTTCAAAAGCCGTCTGAGCATACGCGTTTCTCAATGCACATCGCTGTGCGCGGGATAAAAATGGTAATTGAACAGGGATTCCGTCAACAAACAAATTGTCGACACCTCTCGGCGTCAGGACAAAATTTCAAATTGGAGCGATTCGGCATTGAACGTGGTTATTCTATCGTATCAAAACATGGCGATTTGCGTGAGGGATCAAAGCTGGAAAGCGTGGCGGAATTAGTTTTCCGGTTATTTAAAACAACAAGCGCTCTGAGTAAACAGAGCGCTTTGTTGTTGCAGCAGCACCGGCCGGGAACCGGTTTCTCGTAATGCTTTAACGATCCATGCATGGCGAACACTGGATTCTTGAGAACCTAAACATTGGTTAACAGAAGCCGCAGTTGCTGGTTTTCATCCGCGCTATTCCCTCCTTGTCCTGATGTGGTTTGCGTCTGGTGTAGTCGAGCGGCAACATCGTAATTCGATTTTTTTGCAGCCGATTTGTGTGTGTGTGGTCGGTTGGTAATTTCGTTAAAAAGCCATTCTTGAACGCGTGCGTAAGATGAGGGATCGAAAAATTGTGCGTGCTTGTCCAGCAAGTCTTTGCGGTTATTGATTTCCAGGTTGCGCATCGAATCGATCCAGATCGTGTTCACAACCGGTTTTAACAGCGCGACGAGCCGCTCTGGATTGCACGGAAGGAGTGGTGAAAGCGATGCATGAGTCCTGACGCCAGCGTCCTTCAGGCTTCTAAGAACCTGCAATCGACGAGCTATGCTCGGTGCTCCCGGCTCGAAATCTCTTCGAATCTGTTCGTCGTCGGTCGTAAAGCTGACGCCAACGCTCAACGTATCGCCGAACTGTTTCAAGAGTTCCATGTCTTGAAGGATAAGGTGACTGCGAGTGTGCATCGTCAATTTCGCAGGTCGGTACTTCAACAACTCCTTCAAGCATTGCCGAGTAAGACGATACTTCAATTCCAGATACTGATAAGGGTCAGTTGCCGAGCTGAAGAATATCGAGCTTCCAAAAACTTGAGCACGCTGTTTCCGAATCAAGTCAGGAGCATTGACCTTAACCTCGACCCATTTTCCCCACTGTTTGAAATCATCGTGCCGCTTGCTCGGGAACTTGGGAACGTAACAATAGCTACAGCGAAAAGCGCAGCCGGCGTAGGGATTTAGTGAATAATCATAGTGGCCTGCTAGCGAGCCGACCTTCTGAGGCGTTAGTATTGAGGTTGCTTGGATCTCGGTCACTTCCATGAGATTCATTATACATACGTACGTATGTGTGCGCAAGTAGTCACAAATTTCTTTTGGAGCAAGGATGGCAATGGTCACTTCCACCACATCGGACAACACCGAAGCTCGTTCGGATAAAGACGATTCAGTTTCCGCGCGCGAAGCGGAATGGAAGGAGCTTGTCGAGAGCGGCATGAACGCCTTTGAAAAGGAGCGTTTTACGGTCGCGGAAATCAGTTTTAAATCAGCATTAGAGCTGGCTGAGAAGGTCGTGGAAGAGTTTCAGGGGGACGGTGCGGACGAACCCAATGTGTCGCCGCAAGCGGCTTCAAAACAGGGATTAGACGAGGCACGCGTGCGACTCAGTAAGAGTCTGAATAATCTCGCCGCTCTTTATCACGTCCAGGGCAAGTATGGACTGGCCGAAGAGCTCTACGAAAAATGTCTGGACCTGAAGCTCGATATGTACGGCGAAGAGCACATTGAAGTCGCAATCAACTTGCATAATCTGGGAGTTCTTCACAGCGCCAAGCGCAAGTTTCCAAAAGCAGAACTGCTCTACAAGCGAGCAATCGAGATAAGAGAAAAGCTTCTTGGTGAAGACCACAAGGAGCTCATACCCGTTCTCAAAAATTACGCATTGCTGTTGAAGAAAACCAATCGCGCCGAGGAAAGTGCGGCGGTCGAAGCTCGCGTAGCGGATATGGAAGGAAAACAGTCCGAGTAACTAATTGATTTAGCGCGCTCTGTTGTGTCTATCTTGTGGTGGTCTCGATGTGTGCTGGTAGCGTGAAGTAGATGCTCGTGCCGCGTCCTGCTTCGGACTCCGCCCAGATTTTTCCGCCCAGCCTCTCGACGTTGTTGCGCGCCAGGTACATCGATAGTCTTAAACTGTAGGTGTCTTCCGAATGTTTGCCCGCAATGAAACCGGCAAACATATCTTCGATTTCCACAGGTGGAAGAGCTGGTCCTGAGCTGGATACGGTGATTCTCATCTCGTCTCCGCGAATCGCGCTTTCCACTCTGACTCTGCCACCGGCGGCGGTGATGACGATGAGATGATGGAGAACCTGTACCAGGATTCCACGAACGGCATCCTTGTTGCCGGTAATTGAGGGCAGACCGGTAACTGTTTTGTAATCTAGCAAAAGTTGCCGCTCTCTTGCGAGCGGCGTCACCTCTTCCAGGCAGTCCGCAACCAGGCGGGTAATTATGATTTGTTCGCGCGGCACTACCGGCGGTGGTATGAACCCGCCGTACATCATCAGGTAACTGTCGACGACGTGCAGAAGCTGTTCGTATTGTCCGTGAAGTTCAGTCAGCGACTGCGCTACTTGAGGGTGCATCGATGTGCCGGCGCTCGATAAAATCGAGTGCCAGCGAGATTCTCCCTGCGCCAGATTGGCGCGGATCGCGTCCTGGAGCATCGCAACTATTTCCTGCCGCAACTGCGCGTTTTCGGTTCTCAGCGACTTGTCGCGCAAAACCATTACGTATCCCTGGATGTTGTTGTCCTCACCGCAAATTGGCTGCAGGTGCGCCAGGACTTCAACAAATTTCGATTCTTCGCGAGTGTTGTAGACGACAGCTTCCGGATAGAACCTGTTCAACACTGCGTTTGGATCACCACCGTGCCTTGCGAATGCTTGACCAAAGATTGTTCTTGTTCGAGCCTCTCCCGGTTTCTTGACCAGATCGAAACAGAGTCGTCCTGCGATCTCACCCTCGGAGCAACCGGCCCAATTCAAGAAAACCGGATTGGCCGACAAAATATTTCCGTAACCATCGAGAATCAAAAATCCCTCTGTTGACGACTGCATAACAGCGTCGAGCTTGTGCTGAACTACGATCGCCTGTTTGTTCGCCTGATTTATCTGTTTCGAGACTTCGCTTAGTTGTCTCGATTGCGTTGATATCTGGCGGTTCAAACTCTCAATCTTGGTCGTCGAGCTTTCCACCAGCTTGGTCTTCTCTTCGATTTCTTCGTTTTGACGGCTGACCTTTTGTTTCAAATTCACCATGCTCGAACGCATGGTGCTGACGGCCGTATCGATTAACTCTCCCAGTTCAAGCCATTCTCCGGAGAGTCCCTCCAGTGGCGGAATTCTCTTTTTCTGCTCCGCGATATCTTCGGTTCTCAAAATCAAGAACTCCAGTGGCTCATCGACGCTGGCTTTAATCCGCTGAGTCAAGACGAAACCGATGAGCAGAGCAATACCACCAAAGATACCGGAGACGAGGAAGACCGTAAAAATTTTGCCGGTCAAATCCGGTACCGGAGTGGATACCAGCATTACGGCTAGTTCCTGGTGCGGGCGATTCGGAAATTTGATGCCGGTAAAGACTTGTTTGTACCAGAAGCGTCCGTTCTTCTCGAAGCTGCCATCGGCGATTTCGGGGTCTAGCGGCACCAGCGGTTTGGTTAGTGCATTGGGAAAAGGAGGGAACATATCCTTCGGAATCACGGAAGTGCCCTTGCGTCCCAGTTCTTGAACAAAAGGACCGCCGTCTCCACCGGTTAAACCCGGCGTTGCTGCGACTACTTTCTTCGCGGTGTTTGAAAATACAAGAAGGTCGATGCCCTGAACCGGCTGCGGCTCTTCGAGTCCAAACTTGGTCACCTCTCCAATCAAGTATTCGTTTGAAAACGGCTGACTGACGGCTACAAGACCCTTCAGGCCACCGGACGATTCCATAATCGGCAAAATCGCCGACATCGTAAATGTTTGAGAGTTGGCTGCGTTGGCGGCTCCATAGTAAATGTTGTGATGCTGCGGATACTGCATCATGAACTGGACGGCTTCATTGTTAGCCGCCGCGGAAGAGCCGAACTTTGCCGGCGTCTCCGAGCTGTAAAATACGTTGCCTTTTTCGTCAATGATTACAACGAAGCCCGGAAAGTGACCTTCCTTGATTGCGCTGTTCAATGCGTCAGCAAGCGCGCGCCGGTCCTTCCGTCCGTACGCTTGCATGATCGATTGGTTTCCGATAATTACTTTGGCAAATGCTTCGGAAGAGGCTTTCAGTGCGTCGTTGTCACGACCGAGCTTTTTGTAAGCCATCGCCACTTTGGCTCCGGCTGCCTGTCTGGTCGTGCGGAACTCGGTGTACAACGAAAAAACGGAAAGACTAGCCACCATGATTGCGATCACGACGACAAAAGCAAAAATCAGTTTTGAACCTAGACCCAACGGCTCTCCACTAGTTTTGAGGCTTCAAAGAGATCTCTACCTGAAGTTCATTACTACTTCTATGTATGTGAACTCTAGGTTGATATTCCACAAAAGTAAAATAGGTTTAACCCTGGGTTTCACCGTCGGATAAACGTTCTCTTCGCTTTTGCGCTGGATTAATTGTCGAAATGCTGTTTCGGAGCCTATTCAGACTCTTTCTCTTTGAGCTTGCGCAATTCCGCCTGGACCTGAATAGCGCGGATAAGTTGGTTTGGTCCGCAGAAGCCCAATTCCAGGAGAATCTGCCCCAGTGGCTTACGCTCCTTGCCTGCTTCTTCGTCCGACCGCTGGATGTGAAGCGCCTCATCCAACTGATAAATAGTGATATAGCCCAGATCTACGAGAATCTGACCCAACAGGTACTTGTTCTCTTCGGAAGTTTGCGCGTCTTGCGACTTTGTCGTCGTATCTTCTTTTGTCATGTGCCTGTCGTGTAGTTATCTGAGTTGAAAAAATGACCGCTGGACGCACCCGTAGGTTACAACTTATGGCTGCTGGGTTTCCCCCCTGACCAGGTTCGTCGGCCTCCGCCGCGCCCAACGATCACTCAAATTATAGACGATTAGTGCTTGGAACCGTAAAGACCCTCGGTTGTCATTCCGTAACTTCTTAAGTTTTGCGGTTTTAAGGAGATCAGTGGTTTTATTCTTTGGTTTAATTTAGGCCTTGAGGCATCTGGTCATTAAACCGATGTCCGCTTTTGCAAAAGTCACCGAATATGGTGGCTGAATATTTCGATGGATTCAACAGGTGTTCTTATGCATGGACTCTCAACTAAGTCGTTAAATCCTCCGGGCGTAATCCATAATCTTATGCGGGCGCAATGGGCGGGGGCGATTATCGCGAACTCCACCCAGTTGAAAATATTCGATGCCGTTGATCTCGGGTTTCGCTCGGCCGATGAGGTGGCTCGTGAAACCGGCATTCAGCCTCGTGCGGCGGAAATACTTTTGAACGCTCTTGTCTCGCTGGAGCTTCTGACAAAAGACGAGAAGGGCTACAGTACCACGGAAGAGTCGCACTACTACATGGTTAGTACCAGCCCACTCTTTGTAGGAGGATACTTTCAAGCACGACCAGCTTTCGCCAAGGCGTGGCAAAACATGGCAGAGATCGTCACCACCGGTAAACCTGGAGCCGAGATTAATAAAGACGAGACGGCGCAAGAGTTTTTCCCGGACCTTGCAGCTGCGCTGTTTCCCATGAACTTTGCCTATGGTCAGCGACTTGCCGAGTATCTAAAAATTGCTGAGCGAACAGAAAAAGTTCGTGTTCTCGATTTAGCCTGCGGTAGCGCCGTCTGGAGTATTCCGCTTGCCAGGGCAAATAAGAATGTTCACGTCGATGCATTGGACTTCGCGCCGGTTTTAGATGTCGCCAGAAAATTCACAGAAAAAGCAGGGGTTAAAGAGCAGTACGCCTATCTCTCTGGAAACTGGCAAGACATCGCTTTATCCGAGAATACTTACGATGTCGTGATCCTGGGTCACATTCTCCACTCAGAGGGAAAGGTGCGCAGCGTCGAGCTCCTGTCGCATGTTTACGGAGCGCTGAAGAAGGGTGGAACTGTAGCGATTGCCGAGTTTCTCGTCGACTCATCGAGGACGAGCCCGGCTTTTGCTGCGATGTTTGCTTTGAATATGTACCTGGTCACGACTGACGGTTGCGTTTTTTCTCACGACGAACTTGGGGACATGCTCAACGATAGTGGTTTTGTGCATGTTCGAGAAATGCCTAAAAACAAGCATGACTCAGACGTGATGCTCGCCGATAAGGTTTAAATCCTGCACCGTATGTGGTGGCGCCTAGTCCTGACTTCCAGTGGCGAAGTCGTTGCCGTTGTCGGCCATGTTCCACTTAAGCAACTCGCGCCGCCACTCGAGGTCGGCTTGAGCTTCTTTGATCAGACCCGCCAGACCCTGGTAGTCGGCGAAGGACAAGTCGATTGCCACTCCAAGATCGAATGTCAGTTTGACTCGCTCGCAGTTTGGTACGCATGACATGCATACGATATGGTCGGGACCACAGACTTCGAACATTTGAGTGTCTTCGCACTGCAGTGGGTCGCGCTCCCAGCTCAAATACTCCATGAACTGTTCGTCTTCCACACTTTGTTGGACGAGCAGTACCAGCGCCTGATACTGGGTGTGATTCAAATAAATCGTGACTTCCTGACGACGGTAGTCGAGGGCGAACTCGCCGGTTTCCTTGTCTAGATACAGGTCCGCAAAGGCGTTGGCGAAACTGATCTGATTGCCGGTGCTTGTCTTCATGAACTCAGGTTCCTCTTACCAATTCATTTATGCCACTGAAGCGACTGTTGTTGTCACTGATCCAACCAAGCTGCCATATCTTTAGCATGGTAGGTGATGATCAAGTCCGCTCCGGCTCTGGTGATTGATGTGAGCACTTCGGTCACAACTCGGCGTTCGTCAAGCCAGCCCTTTTCGGCTGCTGCTTTCACCATCGCGTACTCTCCGGACACATTATAGGCTGCAATCGGAAGTTTATACAGCTGTCTGGCTTCTTTGATCAGGTCAAGATATGGAAGCGCCGGCTTCACCATAATCATATCCGCGCCTTCCTGGATGTCGAGAGCAATCTCACGCATTGCTTCTCGGGCATTGGCGGGATCCATCTGATACCCGTTGCGGTCGCCGAATTGCGGCGCCGATTCGGCAGCCTCGCGGAAGGGACCGTACATGCCTGAGGCGAACTTGGCGCTGTAAGCCATAATCGGCGTGTTCGCATAGCCGGCCTGGTCCAGACCGTTCCGAATAGCTTGAATTCTGCCGTCCATCATGTCCGACGGTGCGATGATATCGGCGCCGGCTTGCGCTTGTGCGATTGCCGATTTTGCCAGAACAGTCAAACTCGGGTCGTTCAAAATCTTTCCGTCGGCGACTAATCCGCAGTGACCATGGTCCATGTACTCACACAGGCAGGTGTCGGCCACCACGACAATGTGTGGAAACCGTTTTTTTATCTCGCGGATTGCTTTCTGGATGATTCCGTCTTCAGACCAGGCTGCCGTCGCTTGCGAGTCCTTAGTCTCGGGAATCCCGAACAAAATTATCGAGCTCAAACCCAGTTTGGCGACTTCTTCAATTTCCTTGAGCGCCTCATCGATACTTTGCTGATGAATGCCGGGCATCGAGCTGATCGGAATTTTGCGTCCCTTGCCTTCGACGATGAAGAGGGGGTAAATCATCTGCTCTTTGCGAACATGCGTCTCGCGAACCATCGAGCGTAATTGCGGAGTCGCTCTCAGTCTGCGCATTCTGACGTGCGGATAGTTCGGCGACGTCGCTTCCAAAAGGTTGTTTTCGGCTGCTGAATTGGGATGCGTGAGCACTGGCTTCTCCATCGGTGGCGGACTCCTCTTGGGCGATGCGCGTTTTATGTGATTTGAAAACTATATCGCTTGTATACGCCTATTAATTGAATAGCTCCATTTGTTTTATAGAATTAATGATGCCAAGCGGGCTGCGTGTCCAGGGGGTGGCTCGTTAGGGGGGCATGACAATCTGGTTTCATAAGTTCACACACCTGACCTTTCACCCACACTCGTCAGGTGGAGATCAGGATGGTTTTCAGTAAAAACGAGGCGCTGACCGATGACGCTGTTTGGTTGCCACCGGAGGTGGTGCCGCATCCATCGAGACGAAAACCTGGATAATGTCATCTAGACCGGTATCTTCGTGCAACGTCGAACGATTACATGAGTACAACCTGGTTTTGACCGAGAGCTTTGGCTCGCGCCAGTGCTCCGCTCGAACGCTCCAATAGCATCTGAAGACTACCGTCAGAAGTAACTTGTGAGACGCCGGCGCTGGCAGTTACTTTGAATATTTGTCCTGCGGCTTTGTGTGGAACAGCAGCAAATTGTTCGAGTAAACCGTTCACAATCTCGACGGTTTCCTGGGCGGACAGGCTATCGTCGAGGATTGCAATTTCGTCTCCGCCGATTCGCCCGATAATTTCGGTGTGGCGAAAAGTCCATTTTATGATTTGCACGAGTGCGAGAATGGTGCGGTCTCCAACCGCATAACCGTAAGAGTCATTGACTCTGCTCAGTCCATCTATGTCGAATATGGTTAGAACCTGGGCGAATTTCTTGGAGCGAATTCGAACTGAGCGCTGAGCGTACTCCATAAAGTGGCTGTGGTTGAGGATCTGGGTCAATCCATCATTACGCAGGAGTCTCTGGAAAATTCGATAGCGCTCCAATTTTCCTGCTATTGTCGCGACCAGAAGTTGCGGATTGACAGGCTTGATAAGGTGGTCGTCACCGCCGGCACGCGCGCTCTCGATATGCGCTTCCAATTGGTTTTGAGTAGTTAGAAATAAAATCGGAATCGCGGCAAAGCGCTCGTTCTGCCTGACGAAACGGGCGAGTTCGAAACCGTTGATTTCTCCCATGACGATGTCCAGAAGAATCAAGTCGGGCACGAAAGTCAAAAGTGCTTCCTCGAACTTTTTCGGATCCTGAACCCAGGCCAGGTGGTAGCCGGCGTTTTCCAGCGTTGTGACAATATAATTGGCCTGATCCGGATCGTCCTCTACCGAAAGAATTCTGTAGCGCTCCGGTTTATGTCTTTCGAACAGGAATCGCAGCTTCTGCACGATCGTATCGACTTCTACCGGCAATTCGAAGAAGGCATCCGCGCCTGCTTTAATGGCGGCTATTTTGTCGAGAAAGCCTGGTTCTTCGCTTAAAAGCACGATGGATACCTGGTCTCCGCCAGGTAGAGAACGGCAACCCGTAATCAATTCATATCCGTTGCCATCACGAAGGGGAACGCAAAGCAGCATGCCTTGCGGAAATGCGGTCATGATTTGCGTTTTTGCTTCTTCGAAGCTCGCGCAAGGTCGGACGCTCATGCCAAGACTATCGAGTCTCTGAGCCAGGGATGAGAGACGGCCCTGGTCGCTCGATACCACGATAACGTCCGGACCGCCGTGCCCTGACACCACATTCAGTGACTGGTCCGGTTTCCACAGCGCCGGCGCGGACTCCCCGGAAGTCATCGGCGGACCGGTCAAAGGATCTGGACTGCCACCACCAATGCTCGCAGCCGGAGCGCTAGTGCCTTTTGCTGCGTCCAGTATGACGCGAAGTTGAGCGATCATGTCTCGGAAATGGCGCCAGTAAACGATAATATCGTCCGGTTGGCTTTCAAATATGTTCAAACAAAGGCGTTCGCCGGATTCCGCGATATGAGAAATATCGCCCATGTTGTAAACGCCGGCTGAGCCGGCCATTTGATGAAAGTGCTCGTGCAGTTGGCGCAAATTGTCTACGTCCCATGGGCTCTGCGCAAACCGGTTGGCATGCTGCTCCATAGGCGCCAATCGTTCTAAACAACGGGTGACGTAGTTGTCCCGTTGCGCTTCCATTTTGTCCGACCAACCTTGCATCGACTAACCGCTTCCTTAATTTGCCGCCGTCAATAGTAGCTCAACTTGCTTGGTCAGGTCATCCAATTGGAACGGTTTCGCCAGATATTTGCTGGCGCCCGCTTGCTTGCATTTTTCCTCGTCGGAGCTGCCGTGCATACCGGTGAGCATCAAAACCGGCAAGGTGCCGCCGGTTTCTCTGTATTTTGTGCAGACTTCAATTCCGGTGAGCCCAGGCAAATTCCAATCGAGCACGATGATGTTATAAGTGTTGGACGCTATTTTTTCTAGCGCCTCTTCACCGTTGGCAGAGTGCTCCGCCTCGTGTCCCTTAAATTCAAGCCAGTCAAGAAGCGTGTTGGCAAGAACGTAATCGTCTTCCACCAGCAGAATCTTTGCCACCTGACAATCTCCTGGGTAACCTTAGACATATCCTACCCGATTCGGCACAGTGTCGACGGGCAAAATTCAGTTGGCGCACAAACTTTCGTCACTCAGGAGAGCAGTGCTGGATTAAACTTGCCACCAGCCCCTGGGTGGTATGTTCGTCAGCCTCGACATCCACGTTGCCGATTAATTCCCGGCAGGTTTTCGCCGTCACCGGACCGATTGCGGCAATGACGACGCTGGCCAGCAACTCGCGGAGCTTTTCAGTGCTCGCATAACTTGAATCAACCTGCAGCAGGTCCACGAAGTTTTTGGCTGTCTGAGAACTCGCAAACGTAATAACGTCCACTCGGCGCTCGCTCAAGAGCTCATGCAGTTTTTCGGACACTTCTTTCTTGTTCTTCGGCAGGTTTGTGCTGTATGCCTCGACCATATCAACCTTACCGCCTTGCTTTTTTAAACCGTCCGCAATCACGGTTCTGCCGGCATTAGTCCTTGGAAGCAGAAACCGTTTGCCGTTGACGTTGTGGGCTGCACAGAAATCTTCTACAAATTCTTCGGCAACAAATTTGCTAGGTTGAAAATCTGTTTTGATGCCGGCAAGCAGCAGCTTTTCTTGGGTTGCCGAACCGATTGCGGCGATTTTGACGCCGGATGTTTTCAAGTAATCCGCACCAAATGCGGTGCAGCGTCCGACCACGGAAGCGACCGCGTTGGTGCTGGCAAATATAATCCAATCGTAATCTTGAATGGCACCAAGTGCGGTATCGAGTGGCTTCCAGGATTTGGGCTCTCCAATCTCGATTACGGCGGCTTCGACTGTTTGCGCGCCGTATTTTTTGAGCATGCGAGATAGTTCGCCCGCCTGCTTTTCACCTCTGGTGATCAAAACAGTCTTTCCGCTCAGTGGTAAAACTTCTGGTTGACTCATGGAGGAGATATTTTGTTTGGTATGCTCAATCGTAGATCTTCGATGGTTGAACGTGCTCCATTCTCCATCATTTTATGCGCGAGTTGTTCTCCGACCTCTTTGGCCTGTTCGGCCAAACCTGAGTGCGCTGTTCTGAATACAGCGCTACCGTCGAGGGCTGCGA
The DNA here is from genome assembly GCA_965228855.1 of Candidatus Obscuribacterales bacterium. Taxonomy (GTDB): domain Bacteria; phylum Cyanobacteriota; class Vampirovibrionia; order Obscuribacterales; family Obscuribacteraceae; genus JADYXR01. The sequence continues at coordinate 1,282,844 of CBDDIJ010000002.1, forward strand.
TGCAGCCGGTCAATGTGATGTCGTCGCCATTCACCCGAGCAAGAGCACCGATTGGAACGGAACAGCCGCCGCCAAGTTGAGCGAGAAAAGAGCGTTCGCACTCGATCTCTTGTGAAACTTTCTTGTCGCTGATTTTCTCCAGCATCTGAAGAAGTTCGGCGTCATTAGCGCGACACTCGATGGCCAGTGCTCCCTGACCCGCTGCCGGAGTCAGTTCCTCTGGTTCGAAAACCTGGCTGACTCGATCCAGCAGGCCAAGTCGGAGGAGTCCGGCGTGAGCGAGAAGCGTTCCGTCGCAATATCCCTCATCTAACTTCCTCAGGCGGGTCTCGATGTTGCCACGAATGTCGATGAATGAAATGTCAGAACGCAATTCTTTTAGTTGTGCTGCTCTCCGCCTCGAAGATGTAGCGACTACGGCGTTAGGCGGAAGGTCTTTGAATGCTTTTCCTGTTTTTGTAGCCAGAATGTCTCGAGGATCTTCTCGGTCTAAAACAGCGGCGATGCATAAGCCCTCCGGCACGTCGGTAGGAACGTCTTTCAGGCTGTGAACTACAAAATCTACCTCGCCGCGAAGCAGAGCGTCCTCGAGCTCTTTTACAAAAACCCCTCGGAAGCCGAGTTCGGCGATTGGTCGATCGACAATCTTGTCACCACCTGTGGTGACGGCGACTTCTTCGAGTTGCACATCAGGAATTTGCGCCTTCAACCTATCGACGACGATTTGTGTCTGTAGTCTGGCTAACTTACTGGCTCTTGTGCCGACGCGATACAAGGGTTGCACCGTTAGTTGTTGACGTAGGTTGCTTCTCCGCGCGGACGGTGGCGCTTAGCAACGGCTTTGGCACTTGACTCTTCAAGCGGATCGAGATTGAACAATGTACGCAGCGCTTCGGCCTGTTGTTTCAGGACCTGGTAGTCCTTGGTCGCTTTGAGTTGCACTGTCGGGTGATGAAGAATTTGATTGACTATGGCTCGGCTGACGCTCTCCGCCTCTTCCTTCTGCTGGCAGTTGGCAGGGCGCTGCACACCGAAAGCGCCTTTTGAGATTTCTTCCATTCGAATGGCTTCGATCTTTTCTCGCAAGCCCGCGATTGTCGGTGAGACGATGCGGCTGCGGCGCCAGGTGTGGAATTCATCTAGACTTTCGAAAACAATTGCTTCAGCTTCTTGCGCGAGAGCAACGCGCTCTTCCATGTTTTTCGTTACGATAGAGGCAAGGTCGTCTGCGTGTTTCAGGGTGATTCCTGGGATTTCGCCAATCCGCGGATCGACGTTGCGAGGAACTGAAATATCGATGATCAAGCAATCTTTCTTGGAGCCGGATTGCTCGCGAGCCGCAAGAAATGCTTCATAGTTTAAAAGATAGCTCGGCGCGCTGGTTGCCACCACTGTCAGTGGCGATGTCGCTGCCACGTTGTAGCGGTTGTCGAAAGTCGCCTCTGTACAAAGCCGTTCTCTGCCCTTAAGTTCCCCGGTTACGACACCACTGAGTTTTTCCGGGGAGCGATTGAGAATTTTCACAGACGAGATATGTTTCTCTTTCAAAAGGTGTTTGACAGAGAGCTGCGCCATGTTGCCGGCGCCGATTACTGTCACGTCTCCTCTGGTCGCGCCAAGTTCTTTTGCCAATTCGATAGCTGCTGAACTTACTGACACGGCCCGACGACCGAGAGTGGTTTCGGAGCGAACCCGTTTTCCACAACTGAGGGCCAGTTTGAAGAGTTGGTCGAGCACGGACTTTGCGGTTCCGGCCGAGAGAGCCTTTTGATGAGCCTCCTTGACCTGCGCCATAATCTGCCCTTCGCCGAGGACCATACTGTCCAGTCCGGATGCGACTCGCATCAAATGAAGGACAACGTCATCACGCAATAACTTGAAATTGGGTCGGAGCTTGCCATGGTCAGACAATCCTTGAACTGACTGATAAAAGCTCTCGATTTCTTTGAGCCCGGCTTGGACATCGGAAACTACCGCGTAAACCTCGGTGCGATTGCAGGTTGACAAGATTGCCGTTTCCAGCAAATGTGGATAGCGTGAAAGCGCTTCCAGAGCATGTTTCACGCAAGAGTCAGGAATCGTGAAACGCTCTCTAATGGCTATTGGTGCGGAGTGGTAGTTGAGTCCGCAAACTACAAGATGGTTCATAACGCCGAAATCACTTATGGGTTGCCATTGCAGACCTTTCGTCTCGCCTAAGACATTGACCGAAATAATCAATCAAATCAAAGGTCCTGCATACTCTTTTTCTAGAGAGCAATTATATCCAGGATCAGGACTGGAAAACGTGCAAGTGTCTATGCAGTAAAGAAAACTTTAGTTGGCGACTCAAACCCTGTTTGGCATTGCGTCGAATCTTCCAGAATTTTTATCCCCGCTTGTGGATTATGTGATTGGTTTAACAATAGGGTTGGTGAGGCTATGGTTTCGGCGGGGTAACCAGTTCCGTCCAATTGACTCCGGGACCCCAGGCTGAATCGGTTGATAGCACAGTGTCTCCCGTTGAATTCACCCAGTGGTATTTCGGTCCGTACTCGACTTGAAACTTTTCGCCTGTACTCGGGTTCATGAGCGTGTCTTCGTCGCGAATGTAGTTGATAAAGTCACTGTGAGCGCGGTCGGACGCTCTCATATTGTTCATGTAGCGAGCGTGAGAGGCGTCCATGTCGCGCATTCTGTTCATAAATGAGTTGTGACTAGCATCCATTGCCGCCATTCTGGCGCTGAATGCCGCTGCTGACCGCGCACGCGCGGCTCTGTCGAATGCAAGCCAATTTTGCACTGATTGCACGTTCTGTTTCGCCTGTCCCTGCTCCCAATCTTGGTTGTATTGCCAGGATTTATACATCCGCTGAAAGATTTGCAGCGCGGCCTGTTCGTAACCATCAGCGGCAACCACGCCGCAAATTTGTGAAACCCACCACATCGTCGGGCCCTTCTTCGTTGCGGCCATGAAAAAGGAAGTCCCGTGAGTTCCCTTGGCCGAGAAGTCGTATCGAACAGATGCGGCGTCCGATGCCACAACTCCTTGAGTGCCGTTTATTTCTCGCGCCAATTCAGGATGATGTTCTACATTGACCATTTCAAACGAGTCGCAGTTCTTTCCGAATCTGCTCCTGGCGTAGTCTTTGACGAACTTTTCGGCGTCCTGGTAAAACAGAACTTTTGAGACCAGTCCGTTGCTGTGTTTGTAAGTTGCACCTGGAGGACAACCGAGTCTGGTCAGCCATGCTGCCGGCAGGTATCGCGGTTCTATGGAGCCGTCACCTATGAATATAGCCATCTTTTCGTCAGGCGAAACCGCCTTCACCCATGGGCGAAGGTCAATCGGCATCGGTTTATTCAAACCGCCAGTGACGTTCCAGCCGGCTGGAACGTCGAGAGAGAATGCGCCAAAATTTGGGTCTATAAACTTGGTGTATTGAATGTCGGGCGTCGCTAAGCTCGTGGCCGTTTGTCCTGCGAAACCATTAGAATTGCCTTGTGTTTCACCGGAGTTGTTTTGGGTGCCACTGTTAGCAATACCAGTTATTTGGAAGCTCTGCAGAACTTTGCTCAAAGTCATAACATCGGCTTGTCCTTGAGGCGTGGCGGGAGAACCGAAGATTATTAGCTGACCGGCTGTTCCGTCTCCGCCTGGCGATAAAGCGAGACCTGCTATTTCGAGTCGGCCGTTCGCTATCGCTGTAGAGCGCAGAGCGCCTGTCACCGTATTTGGTGCACTCCAATTTGTCCCGGGAGCGTACTGTTTGAGCAGAGCCGTAAATATTCCTGTGGCGGAGGAAATGCTGATTGACTTTGTTGGAATGTAGAAAGGAAAAATGGATAACTTGCAATTCGCCGGACTGCTCACCTCAATCTTGCCGGTCTTCTCGTCCTGGACAAATGACCATCCTTCGGGGCAACCTATGGAGAAGCCCTGGCCTTGCCCACCATAAGTCTTCCAACCTGCGTTCGCGGTGCTGGATGGCGTAATGCTTTGATTTGCCGAATTATTTGACCTGTTGTCCTGGTACCCAAGTTTGTAGTCGCTGGATTTTGCCAGTTGAGCTGCCGACACTCGCATCAGTGTTACCGTGTAGTTGCCTCGCGAAGGCGACTGGAATGAAAGCGACAAATGAGTGCCTGGAGCTCCCATCAGCATTTGATAGATCTGCTCCGGAGGTAGTGATTCGACCGGAGTCGCTCCAACAGCGAGTAATTCATCGCCCGTGGCGATGTTGCCTTTTGCCGCCGGTCCATCAGGTACAACCTTGGTCACATAGAGTCGTCTCTGGTCGTTGTAGTTGACGACCATACCGAGAGCGCCTTTATCTGCCGGATTTACTGAGCCCGTAGTTGAGCTGAAACTTTGAGTTTGCGCAGCGGCTTCCGTAACGCAGCCGATTTGTGAAAGTGTCAGTATGCCGAGCACAGCTGAGCGAAAGATTGCTGAATGAATCATGGCAAGGCTTCCAGAGAGGTATACGAATGAACAGGCAATTCTATCAAAGTAATAAATTTGAAGATTGCCTGAAAAGGAAACCGCCCGATGCAACTCTCAGTCGGAGTCGTTATCTGATTTTTCGGAGCCGGTAGCTGAGACTATCGTGGTGATCGCCATGTCTTCACGCAGATTGAGCGGCGCAGAGACATTGGTTTTTGTAACTACTCGTATAGCTGTTGGAAGATTGTGCAGGCGTGGACGAATCAATCTTCCCGGCGCGACGATGACAGTCTTCCCATCAAAGTCGTCCGGTGTGATCAGGCGGGCGCTTGCGATGGTGTCTTTGATTCTCGGATGAAGCGAGGCGAAAACAAAGTTGAGATCATTGTCAGGCGCGGGCAGCTTGACGTTGATTTCCGGCCGGTAGAAGTCGGTTTTTTGATAAAAGTATCCGGCGCCGCGATCGAATTCTTTCAACTGCTCGATTGCTATTGGTGCTGTGGCATTGCTCGGCATATCGCGCAGCGAGCCGACTTCCACGATAGTATCCTCTGTTGGTGTCAAAGTAAGGAGCATCAGATTCATCGGACCGCGATCTTTTGTTTCCTTAACTTTTGAAGTTATTGATATCTCCAATTCCTTGCCAAGCATGGCTGAAAGTAACTGGCGTTCTTCTTCAACTCTGGTCGCGCCAACACGTGCGTCGTCAAGGAGCAGTCGAGCTAGTGGTTCTACATGCGGTGCCTGTTTTGCGATGTCGTCATAAGCACGCCGGGAAGTAAAAACCGCTTCTCGTGACCTCTCGATCATCGAATTCATCTCACCGATGCGATCGCCTTTGTTTAATTGAACGGCGGCTTGCAGTCCGATATTTTCCGTCGTGGAATTCAGTTTTGCGTTTGATAACATCAGGAGGCTGGTGCCAATTGCCACCATAATTAGTGCCGCGATTATCATGGCTACCAGCATGATCAGGGGAAGAACCCCGCCTCTGCAGGTTCTCTTTTCGCTGCGGTTTGACGAGCTATTTTGCCGCCGTATCATTCGTCGTCTCCTGAACCGGGCGGTGTTGTGTAGTATAAGACCTGTTTTTGACTGCCGGAAACGGTACGAATGGGAATAACGATGGGGCTGTAAACTGGAACGTCAGGCGCCGATTCGGGTCCTGGAGTGAAACCCGCTTGAGGCATCTGGTTTAACATATAGCCCATGCTTTCGTCGGGAACGAGAATTACCGATACCGACTGCCTGCGCGCATAGAGGTCTACAAACAAGCGTAAAACCGCTTTAGCAGCCGCTTCTGCTTCTTGAAGTGAACCAAATCCGGATTTGTGTCTCACTTCGAATGCAACCTGTCCGGAGTGCAGGTCTAGGTCATGCATTCTGCGACAACCAAGAACGTTCCAACCATGCATCCAGAGGTCTTCGTAGTGAACCGGCTCAGCATCCTCGTTGTTGGGCTGTGAATAAGTGATTTTTGTTTTCACAACAGGTCCGATGATTGAATTTTTGTATTCGAATTGATCTCGAACCTGTTCGGTCTCGATTAAGAACAAGTAGTCATAAGTCTTTCCGAGGCTCTGGCTTTTGCAAGGAAGTTGGAGAATGAGTAGCGTTGCTACTGCTGTTGTTAGGAACGCTAGAGCGCAAACCAATTTTCCTGTGCGGAAAACGGTCGCAAAGAATTCGACAAGCGGACCCAATGTCTTATTCATTGACATAGTACTCCGTTGTAATCGGATCTCGTCCCATGTTCTCCCACAAAGCGCTTCCCGTCATCACTACGTCGGCAGGTTCGGTCAAGCCAGGCACTTTGAGACCAAAGAATTGTACTGTCACCAGCGGATCTATGCGCGTATTGACGACCACGCTCAAGCTGTAATTGAAACTACCCTTATCCGGCTGCCAGTTCGGAGGAATTTTTCCTGGCTGTTCCACTCGCAGAGTCTGAGTTGGATCGTTGACCTTGGCTATCAGCAGAGCGGGCGAGACTGAGGTAACTTTGACTCCGGTCGGGTTGGAAACTTCAAGCGCGAATTTGTCAGCGTAGTAGCTCTTGAACGCATCTGACAGCTTGCGTTTCTTCGCCACGTTCTGCGTCCAGGCATTCACTACCTGCGATGAGATCGCCCAGCGTGTCATGAATGTTCCATAGTTTGCCAGCGGCAACAGAATGATGAAGAAGATGAAAACCAGGCAGTAAGTAAATTCGACAGCGTTGCTGCCGGTGCTTTTTCGGCAGGAGGGTAAGGTTCGAAATTTGTCTCGTGAGTTCATCGAATTAGAACCTGAAATTTCAACTGTACACTGCTTGAAACAGTTGAAAGTTTCTTTGACTAAGAATATCAGGTTATCGAATGAGACCTATGGGAAAAGGGTCTTCATCGCCTTGCCCGCGTCAGGCATGCCGTAACCGTAGAAATTGTTGGGAACGCCGTAGTTCGAATTGAGGGGGTCATGGTTTCTGTTCGAAGTCGAAATAAGGAGCTGCTCGACTTGCGTGTTCGTGAGTGAGGGTTTGGCCCCCCAGATCAAGGCTGCAATTGATGCAACCAGTGGGGAAGAGAACGACGTTCCGCTGACGGACACAGGCTTACCCTTACCAGCTTTGCTGGAACAAACAATTCCTACTCCTGGTGCAGTAAACCATACCGGATTTCCGAATTTGGAAAAATATGCTTTGTGTCCATCAGTATCTATGGCTGAAACTACGATCAAATAAGGGTAACGCGGATTGAGCGTGTCCTCGTTACCGTCGTTTCCAGCAGCGTTGAACACTAAGCCACCATTGCTATGGAATGTCTGGAATTGAGCATGCAAGACGTCATTATGGTGGCTATTTGAGATCGAATAATTCGGATCGGGGTGATTCAAGCTCATATTGACTATTTTGATGCCACGCGTGATGCATTGGTCCATGGCTTCGATCAGAGTCTCGGTAGGAAATCCTCCTATCTTTTTTACGTAAGCGTTGATTGGAAAAATTCGACTGTTTCGTGCAGGGCCGGCAGTTAGAAGAAAGTTGTTATTGATTGCGGCCGCTGTGGTTGATACCATCGTTCCATGTCCGGCCGTATCTTTCTGCTTCTCGCGGTCCTTGCTGCAATCGTAACCCTCGTAGCATTTCCCAGCTAGGTCCAGATTTTTCAAACTCACTCCGGTGTCAATTACTGCGATCGTGTTGACTTGCTCTCCTGGGCTTGAATTCCACGCATTGACCACGTTGAGTGTCGGCAGATATGTCTGTGATGGAAAATATTGGTCATTTGTTTGGGTGGTGAATACGTAATTGCGTTGAATCTTGCTCAAATGCTTGTCTTTGACCAAAGTCTTTTCGGCTTTCAGAAAGCTGTCCTGGCTGGGAAATTCTACGACCCAAACAGTTCGGTCGCCACTACCAATCGTTTTGACAATGGTTCCGCTTACTTCGCGGATGGTTTGCATTGCACTATCTTTGTCTGCCCTGTTTGGCATAATCAATAAAGAATTTGATGCAACTTCTCCGGACCTCACAGGTCGTGAGTCGGCTACCGATATGCTGCGTGAGCCGCGACCAGCTGCTGTGTGGGGCATCAATCTGTACGAGGTTGGCGAGATCCTGAGAACCGGAGATTTTTGCTGCTTCTGAACTGATTTCGCTGCGTCAGCGCAGTGGGCGGGCAGCTGCGTGCTCAATGCGATCGGCACGCTTGTGAGGACTGCGGAGGTGAAGACCCAGGCTTTTCGAAAACGGGTTTCAAACATATGATGTCCTCAAAAACGGCTAGAAAATGGCTCTAGCGCGCGATAGTAACGGAGAGACGACTGTGGTCGTTTGGCTACGGACAAAGTTCGAGAGGTTAGTAATATACCCAGATTACCTGGATGCCAAGATTATTAGGAGGTGAAAAACCACAGTTTTAATTTTGTGGTTTTCGGACCATGGATGTTTGCTTCGCGACTGTGAACTTGGTCTGCGATTTATCGAACCAGGATCTGAGTTCAATCTGACGTTCCGGATGAAGTCTGCGAGCAAACTCGTAGAGTCCTTCAAATATTTGGAGCGTTGGTCGCGAGAGATAGTCGTGCTCGCGGTCAGGAAGGTGATAGACCCGGTTCTCCTTTACGGCGGTCATGAGCGACCATGGGGGCGTCGTTTTCAGGCTTGAAGACCTGGACTCGAAAGGCATGACCAAAAGATCCGGTTGAGAGGCTATCAGTTTTTCCGGGCTAAATTTTGGATACCCACTTTTGATGTTGGCTGCTATGTTGGTGCCACCGCATGTAGTGATGACGTCGTTGAGAAAGCTGTCACCGCCCACGGTGACAATTGGCTTCGGCCACACGCAGAAGAAAACTTTTCGGCGCGGCTCGTTTCTCAGCGTATCTTTGAGCCGAGCGATGCTGTTTTGGAAAGAGGTTGCCAGCTTTTCTGCGCGTTCTGATTTTCCACAGACAGAGCCGAGCAGGATGAGGTTTTGGGATATATCATCCAGCGATTTATTGTTTAAAACAACCGATCGGACTTGATGTTTTTTGAGTTGAAAAGAAAGCGACTCTTGACCCTGGACGAGAAGAACGACATCCGGTTTAAGTTTGGCGAGCCGCTCCCAGTTGATTGAAACGAATGAGCCCACCTTCGGTTTCGACTTCGTCTCAGGCGGATAGGTGCAGTAGCTGCTGATACCTACAAGTTTGTCTTCGGCTCCAAGACTGTAAACCAGTTCGGTGTTCGATGGTGCCAAAGAGACGATCGAGGATGCCGGACGTTCACCACCGAGTTTTTCAGCGCGAGCGCTTTGCCCGGTAGCGAGCACTATGAGAGTGAAAGTGATAACGGACATTAATTTCATGCGAGCCATCATAAACGAATTACTGTTCGCATGTTTGCTTGACATTACGATTGTCGAAGGCCGGGCTTCGTTCAAGGAGTGGCGCTAGCTGTCGTCTTCGAAAGCCATTCATGGACTTCTCGGACTCGTTCTTCAACTCCGAGTTTCGCCACAGTGTAGGTCTTGTCCCAGAGATCGAGTTCGAACAATGTCATGCGAGTAATTCGGTCCACTTGTTTTTGATAGTCCAGATCGGTCCAGCGAAAGCCATCGTCAACCGGCGGGAACATTGGCGGTATGTAGATGATGTGAGTGTACTTCAGCGCTTGCGTGCGTGCGGTTTCGTAGTAAGCTTCAGTGTCGTAAGACATTGCGGCACACATATTCCACCTCTGCCAGAGCACCCAGCAGTCTATTGTGGAACGATCGGAGATAAAGGACTGCAACTCTTCTTCGCGCTCGATCTGCGCAGTGAGAACGCTTTGTTTGAATAGATTTTGATCCGGAATCTCGGTTGGATTCTGGTATCCCATCTGGTGGCATATTTCGCGACCGAGTTCCGGGATCATTGGTAAAGAGAGAAGCGAAGTCAGCGCTTCCACTATCGTGGTTTTGCCGACTCCGCTTGCTCCGGTGATGATGATGCGTTTCATCATTTAGTTTGGGTCACCATTAGTTCCTTCAGATCAACCTCTTGCTGGAGGTGTGGGTGGAACTTGGGGGAATGCCGGCAGCGGTGTGTTTTGTTTTGGCTGCGGCGGTTGTGCTGCTGCACCGTGGTTCGGTAGTCCGTTGTTGGTTCCGTTGCTGGCGGCTTTCTGCGTTTTGTGCATTGTTTCCATCAGATCGATACCGGTCAGACCCTTGACCATGGTCATGCCTTGCGCGGCGACTCCGAGAACATCGGATGTGATCTTGCCCATGCCGGTGGAGTCTCCACCTGTCGAGAGCAAAGTAACATTGCCGATCTTGGACAGAGGTTGCGCTGCGGCGGATACGAGCTCTGGCAGTTTCTCGATGATCATGCTTGCCATAGCTGCATCGTTGTACAGCTTGTAAGCTTCCGCTTTCTTCGACATCGCTTCAGCTTCCGCTTGACCGCGAGCGGCGATAACGGTGGCTTGTGCGAGACCTCTGGCGCGCTCAGCTTCTGCTTCAGCCAGACCCATTTGACGAGCGGCTTCTGCTTCAGCTTGGGCTCGCATCTTTGTTGCGTCGGCATCAGCAGAGGCTTTGAGGCGTGATGCTTCGGCATCTGCTTCGGCTAGAATCCGGCGTTTTTCCTGCTCTGCCAGAGCTAGTGTTCTAACTCTTGCGTGCTCAGCTTCTGCCGGTTTCTGAATGTCAGCTTCCAGAGACACCTGGCGCTTTTGAACTTCAACTTGTTGCAGTTCAACTTCCTTTTGCGCTTCGATGATTCGAATTTGCTGTCTTTCGGAAATTAGCTTCTGCTCTGCCTTTGCTTTGTGTACGTCGTACATTGTGTCAGCGGCAGCTTTCTGCTCGGCAACTTCAGCTTGGTAGCGTGCTTGTCCGACTTGAAAGTTCTTGCTAGATTCTGCAACTCGCATGTCAGCTGCGAGCTTCGCTTTTGCGCCTTCCTCAGCGGCTTGCGCTTGAGCGATAGCAGAGTCGCGTTGAGCATTTGCTTGAGCAATAGTCGTCACTTTGTTGGCTTCGGCTTCACCGATAGCGGCTGTCCGTTTGGCTTCCGCTGTGGTTGTTTTACCGAGAGCTTCCAGGTATCCGACGCTGTCGCGCACTTCTTTGATTGTGAACGAAACAACTGTCAGACCCATCTTCGCCAGGTCGGTGATCGACACTTCCGCAACGCGTGAGGCGAACGAATCGAAATTGCCGATTAGCTCTTCTACGGTCATGGTGCCGATGATGGCACGCAAGTGACCCATTAGAGTTTCATGAGCAAACATTCGAATCTCGTCGATGTCTTTTCCAAGAAACTGTTCAGCAGCTGTTTGGATTGACTGTTCGTCGCCTCGAACTTTGATCTGAGCGACACCTTCGACGAACAGCGGGACACCATTGATTGTCAACATTGCTGCGTTAGAGCGAACCTCGATGAGCATGACTTCCAGGCTCAACGTATCCATTCTGTTTACTAGCGGAAAGACAATCGTGCCGCCACCAACAATGATCTTCGGCTGTCCGCCGCCACCAGAGACGATTAAGGCAGTGTTAGGCCCTACCTTTTGATACAAGGCAGCTGCGAAGCTACCCAGAACGAACAGCAATATTACTGCTATTCCGCCAATGATCATAATCATGGGATCCATGACTCGCTTCCTCCAAGTTAGTGCCGAGGATTCAGTCTCCAATTCTTTCATGCCCGAGGCTCGGGCGTTCTAAATCTCGGATGTTTTCGTTTCAGACTCTACGATCTTACGTGCTGTGAAGTTATTTGACGGTTTTTACAACACATTCCTTTATCTTCTTGACAATGCGGCGTGCTGATAATTTTGGGACAAGCCCGGAGATGCTTGTTGGTTCTGCAGTTGATGCAAGTGGCACTATATCTGGTGATATTGAAGTCAAGTTTGATCTGTTGTTTGAACTGGTTTCCTCGTGATCAATTTTCAGTCAGGCGCGCATTGCTTGTCCGGTGGTAGCAGCTTATTTGTCTTCGACTTTGCCAAGGACCGCGATCCTTTTCGCTTCGTCAGCGGCCGTTTTAGTCAGAGCGTCCAGGTATCCAACACTATCGCGCACTTCTTTGATCGTGAATAGAACAACTGTTAGTCCGAACCTTTCCAGGTCATTGTTGGAGCCTTCTTCAACGCGCAACGCCAACGAGTTTGGATCTCTAATTATCTTTTCCGCTGTCATCTTGCTGCTCGATGAGCGCAACTGTTTTATAAGAACGTCCTGTGCAAGTGTCTTGATTTGACCTATATCTTTTCCCAGAAAATGTTCGGCCGCTTTCTCAATCGACTCTACGTCACCGCGAACTTTGACTTGCGCCATACATTCGACTGATAGAGGGATGCCATCACTGGTCCAAGTCGCATCGCAGCGCATTTCAATAGCCATGACCTCCAGGCTTAGCGTATCCATCCTGTTTAGCAACGGCAAGACAATCGTGCCTCCACCAACAACGATCTTCGGTTTTTCTCCGCCACCAGAGACGATTAAAGCAGTGTTAGGCCCTACCTTGTGATAGAGCGCCGCAGCGAGACAACCAATCGCGAATAATACGATCAGCTGTATGCCGCCCATTACCATAATCATGGGATCCATTTGCGTTCCTCCAATTTAGTGTCGAGGTAAGTCTCCAATTCTTATGCATGAATCGGAAACCCTCTGAAAGGCGTCGTCAGGTTTATGCAGGTTACACGCCTTGCACTATATCTGGTGACATCTGGAATATCATTCGTAAGCCGCCTTTGAACCATGCGTCGCATGGTCAATCTTCAATCAGCAGATTCTTGTACGGCTCTACAAAAACTATTGGACCGTCGCGCTCGACGATCATTACTTTCGTTCCTTTGTTGATTGCTGTGCCAGGTTTTGACCTCGCCACAGAAGAATAAATTTTGGATTGAATGACATAGGTCACTTCGCCCGGACGATTTTCTGCGATTGGTATGAGCACCTCTGCCACGTGACCGATGAGGTCATCCGAGCGCAGGTGTGTTGAACTTGTACCGTAGCGCATCATTGCTGCGATCATCGACTTGAAAATATTGATCATTGCGAAGCCGGCCAGTACTGCCGGAATCAATGTGAAATAACCGATTCCAGGGAAGAGATAGCCTACCGCATAGCCGCAAAGACCGGAAAATGCGAGAAAAATCGAAATGGATATTGGGCTGAGCACGCTTAAAACAAACCTGCCGACTCGATATTGCACGCGGTGATCCGTGACCAGTGAATAGCGACTGGTGTCTTCGTGGTGATCGCTGTGTCCCTCGCCGCCGTCGTGGTCGGCGTGTCCACCGCCATCATCTCCGTCATGTCCGAAGTCGTGTCCGTGATGACCTGCATCATCACTGCTATCGTCCATGTGTCCCATGACGAAGTTGAATATAAGGAATCCTCCGCCGACAAGGGCAGACATGACATAAGCCTGACTCAAAATGCCTTGGGGAAACATATTCGCGATCCTCGTGTTCTACCACCGATAATGCGGTGATTTTCCTACTAGAGATACCCATGAATCGATTGCTTATAACGCCGAAACGCCCACCAGTACCTAAAGAAAAGACTAAGATTGCATTCGTATGCGTGACGTAGTACAAGTTGTGTTGGGCACCAGGCAAAGTGAATATGGAAATTGTAGTCACACACAACAATATGGACTTTGATGCACTCGCAGCGCAGTTCGGTATCACTCGGCTTTTTCCGTCAGTGAAAATTATGTTGGGTCAGCCGCTGCAGGGGAATGTTCGTGAGTTTATGTCTCTCTATCGTAGCTCTCTGCCGATAGTGCAGGCGAAATATATTGATTACGAAAAACTGTCGCGTGTTTTTGTTGTCGACTGCCAGCAAGTTGAACGATTGGATGGAGCGCTTCGAGAGTTTTTGATGTCCGCAGAACCTCGACCGGAGATTGTCGTATACGACCATCATGAGCTTGATCCCAACGGTCTTGTAAAAATCGCCAGCGCAGAATCGATAATCAAACGAGTTGGGTCGGCGACTACCTTGGTCGTGGAGCAGTTGCGAAAAAAGAAAGCGAAGTTGTCAGCGTTCGAGGCAACTCTACTAGCCATGGGTATTTACGAAGACACCGGTTCGCTCATGTTTCCGGGCACGACCGAGTTAGATGCGTTGTGCGTCGCCTATCTTTTGAAACATGGGGTGGACCTTGAGCAAGTAAACACATACACCCGCGCGAAGTTGAATGAGGAGCAGTTACGCCTGCTTGAGGAGTTGGTTAAGAACGCTCATGTCGAAACCTATGAAGGGGTAAAAGTGGTTTTTTCCGCAGGAAAGACGAAGCCATTTGTAGAGGGTCTAGCGACAATCACCTCCAAGCTTTTAGAGATCACGTCTTGTGATGCTGCGTTTTCTGCCGTCCACATGCGCGATCGCGTGCATCTCGTCGGTCGAAGTGACACTCAGTCGATAGACGTGCGAAATGTTGTGCGACGCTTCGGTGGTGACGGTCACCGTGGAGCGGGCTCAGCTGTAGTAAAAGAGCAGAGTGCTGCACACGTTTTAAACGAAGCGCGTGAAGCTCTGGCGGAGCGAGTAGTTCCTGAAACCAACGCATCAGACATTATGATCTCTCCAGTTCGCACCATCAAGCCGACGAGCTCTATGGAAGAAGCGTCGCGAATGATGATCAGATACGGGCAGGACGGTTTTGTCGTCGTGGAGGATGATGAAGTTGTAGGTGTGATTTCGCGCCGGGACATAGATCAGGCGATGCATCACAAATTAGGACATGCTCCCGTCCAGGGATTCATGAGCCGCCCCGTAACTTCGGTCAAGCCGGAGTCGACGTTGAGCGAAATTCAATCGTTGATGGTGAGTGAGGACATCGGCCGGGTGCCTGTACTTACCGACGACGGCGAATTGGTTGGTTTAGTGGACCGGTCGACAGTACTGCAAACGCTATACGGAGAGAATGCTGTCGGCACTGAAGCTTCTGAGATCGAGGAGACTGTCCCGCGCTCAAAAAAACGCGCGCGCTTGCCGCAGCTGAACGAAAAATTGGATCATCTGGAAAAGCCTGTTCAATGGCTGTGTCACGAAGTCGGTCGGGTTGCTGCCAAAAATAGTATGGTGGCGTATGCGGTGGGTGGCTTCGTGCGAGATCTGTTTCTCTCGCGAGCGAACTTTGATCTGGATTTTGTAATCGAAGGTAATGCGATTGAACTTGCCGATGCTCTGGAGCGCGAGTATCCATCGCGCTTCGAAGTCGTCGCAAAGCATGAACGTTTTCAAACGGCGACGCTTTCATTTTACGCAGATAAGAAACTCGAAGTCGATTTGTCGACCGCGCGGACCGAGTATTATGAATATCCTGCGGCGTTGCCAACAGTGGAGCCATCCAAACTTGAACAGGATTTGTTTCGCCGGGACTTTACCATAAATGCGCTTGCTGTGTGCTTAAACCCAGGTCGCTACGGTGAGCTGGTCGACCATTTTGATGGTCTTGCCGACCTGAAAAGAAAGATCGTCCGCATCCTTCATCCGTTTAGTTTCATCGAGGACCCGACACGCATAGTCCGCGCCGTCAGATTTGCGGCTCGACTCAATTTTCACATGGACGCCAAGACAAAAGAGCGCGCCAGGAAAGCCATCTCCATGGGTGTTTTTGACGAACTCGGCGGCGTCCGTCTACGCGAAGAGATTAGACTGATTCTGGACTCACCCAATCGTCTTGTTGCTCTCGACCTGCTTGGTGAGCTCGGTGGAAGCTTGCGATTTTTGCAAGCCGACCTTGAATACAATTTGAGAACGAAGCATCTCGTCCGTCGCTCGGAACGATTGTTGGAACGTTATCACGTCGAGGACTCCTTTACTGTTTACCTCGGACTGCTCGTGAGCTCTGTGCCAAGCGAAAGATTGGAAGCGGTTTTAGAACGACTGGCATTGACGAACGACCAGAAAGTGACGATTGAAAAAGGGATCGCATTAGCGAAGATGGATGGTGACGACGCTGAGCTAGCCAGCCGAAGTAGAATTTTCAGACTGATGAAAGGACACTCGCCGGAGTCCCTGGCAATTGCGGCGAGTTTAGCAGCAGCGGGAACGAGCGTCCGACGGATGATCAAGCTCTATCTGGATGAACTCTCCAATATTTCAGTCAAGCTGAGCGGTCATGATCTGGTCGAAATGGGTATCTCGGAGGGACCGCAAATTGGCAAGGTGCTGAGCGGTTTACTCGAAGGTCGACTGGAAGGAACAATCAAGTCAGAAGCAGATGAGAAGAAATTTGTTCAGACCTGCATCAAGGCGTCGAAGTAATTGGCGCTTCAATCAATCAAAATTGGAAATTCTTTTGGGACCATCACTGTCACCGCCCGTGGTGCAACCTCTATTGTCATAGGGGTCGTTCCGCAGGCGTCTCCATCTATCATTGCAGTGGCTTCTTTGTTGAGAACCAGCGGAGGTTTCTCATAAAAACCGAATGAGTTTTTAAATCGTCGCCAGGTTTTGTCAATTAAAGATGAGTGCCGGCTGACCGGAACGACTTCCAATTTCACAGACCGGGTCACTTTCTTCACGTAGTATGGTGCGTCCTGTTCGCCGCCCAGTCCACCGGCAAACCGAAATCCCATCTCAAGATAGTCGTGAAATTCTTTCGGTTTTAAGACGCAAAGGTCTAGTATGCCGTCATCCAGGCGCGCTGATTCTGATAGCAACCCGATACCGAGGTCGGCGATATTTGTCACGAACACACCAGCAGCAGCCACTGTAACGGTTTCTTCCTCGTCGATGGTCACGCGCATGAGGAGGGGCGCCTGGGCTAGCGTGTGAACCAGAGAGCCTGCATACGCCAGCATCTTCCAGTTGACCTTGTTGTGATGCTCGGGCATGAGGATTGCGTCGCTCATTGGACCGACTCCTGCGGCGACCGCGAAACGGTGACCGTTCATGATTCCCAGGTCCATTGTGAAAGGCTTGCCGTTCACCAATGTGTCGACGGCCTTATCGAGTGGGTCGGATAATAGATTTTCGTCGTACAGGCCTAGGTTTCTGGCCAGTTGGTTGCCCGTGCCGGCTGGCACGATACCTACAGGTACTCTGGTAGGTGCCAGCGACGCAGCCTCCAGAGCAATGCGAATCGTGCCGTCACCACCGGTCGCGACCAGCAAATCAGCGCCATTCTGAAGAAAGTCCAGTATTTCTTGCGTGTCCGTTTCAGGCGTGGTCGCGATTGTTGCGACTTCGTATCCGGAACCGCAAAGCTTGTGAACTATCTTTCCGACCCACCACTCGGGCGATACAGCCGATCCGGCGTGGGGGTTGTAAAGTAAATAACCACGTTTACGCACGTTGCTAGTCAAGAGCCTCCATTAGCCACCCTGTGCGGGATATCGGGCGTATATAGATGCGAGCGTTAGAACAATCTCGCTTGCAGTGGAAGTCAACAGTCGATAAAATCCTCGCTTGTACTCGAACCTGTGGACTTCTGGATAGTTTCACCTAGGTTTGAGGTTGGGTCCAGGTACAGATAAAGATCTAATTTCCCCGATCAGATAGTTCTGTGTTAAGTTTGATGGGCTCACATTCGGATATTAGCCGATTTTCAATATCCAAGTGTCAGCGCAGTGATTTGCTTACAGCTATCTATCTAGTGGAAAGGTAGGGGTTTGTGAAGGAATTAAGTCGAAAACTGTCATGCATGGCTGTCGCAGCCGTGCTTACGTTAGGACTATCTGGAACGGCATTAGCTGATTCGCATTCGTCGGGTGTTGTGGAGCACGCAACAGTCACCGAATCGGTCATCGATGGCGACAGATATTCAGTCACAAAGATTGTCGTTCATGCAGCGCCCCATCAAGTCTGGAATGTCCTGGCAGACTTCGATAACGCGCCCAAAGTGTTCCCGCAAATGAAAAAATGCGAAGTCATCAAAGACGAGGGACACTCGAAGATCGTGAAACACACGGTTGCACCCAGTGGACCGGTTGGAACATATTCGTACACTCTGCGCATCACGGAGAAGGCTCCGAAATTTATGGAGTGGCACCGTCTGAGTGGAGCGTTCAAACAGGTCAAAGGCTTCTGGAAGCTTGAGCCGCTAGACAATGGTCGCACCACGCAGGTGACATATGCGAGTTTCGTCGACGGTGGATTTTTCGTCCCGGCTCCGTTGATTCGTCGTCAGAGCCGAATTGACATGCCGTCGGTGATGACCGCTTTGAAGTCGCAAGTGGAATCGAAAATTCAAATTGCAGGCAAGCCCTAAACCGCTTCCAGCAATCAAACACTTCTTTATAGGTTCCGAAGTTTTCGGAACCTATTCTATTCTCATGCGCTGTTTTCTGGCTGGGGGACGCTCTTCCCTGGTTTCACCTTGTCGCGCTTTATTCCGGTCGGCGGGATCGTCGCCATAGAGTTCATCTTTAGGTGGCGGTGGCGGATCTAATATAGCGGGTGTTGTCGGTGCAGTTTTCGGTTTCTCTTTTGGAACTAAACCGCTCACGCCTTGCGAAGCATTCACAAATGAACTTTTCAAAGAATCACCGTTCATTACGGCTACTACTGCTCCGATAATAATGAGCGTGCAAACAACAAGACCAATCAGGAAATTTTTCAAGGCTGGTATCGCATCCGGTGCACTTCCCGCACTCTTTCCTCCGGCCGGACTGGTGCTTTTGGAAGACTTGCCACCATTTTTGGATGGCTCCATACGCTTTTGCTTTTCCGACGAGTCACGTTGAGATAGAGGCATTGATCGGAAACCTCACTTGGGGCGGTCATCATAGTTTGAATATTCGATGCGGACTCTGCTTGGTCTCCGCTTGCTTTGCGCGGAGTTGTTGGTCACTCCGAAGGATGGGCTGTCGGAAGAGGCAGTGGTTTGCCCGGGTTGCCTCGGGACTGCCCACGGTTGCAGGGTGGTATGGATTTCGTGGGGTTTAAGCTTACGCTTGAGGAGTCCCGCGTCTTTCTTTGGCTTTTCCAGAACTATCTTGGGACCTTCTTCTACTGGTATTTCTTCTGGCTCAATTTTTCTTCCTGGCAGAATCATGCTGAGTTGGCGTGAAGCCTGGAAGTACATTTCCCTCACTTGTTTCGGATTCGTCAGGATGTACGTGATGCAACCTACGGTAAGTCCTCCGCAGATGACGATAAAGCCTATCAATCGAGCCATTGTAGCCAGGGGCGACCGCCTTGGGCCGGCTGTCTGTGCGGCGACTTGCTCGGCAAACTTCATCACCACAGTTTGTTCCTGGTTGGACTGTTTTTTCTTCAGTGCGACTAGTTCGCGAATCGTGCTTCTAATTCGTTGAGGTCCAGTGCGGCTTTGAGCTTTTCGAATTCTGCGACGTTGCTGAGGTGTGACTTCTTGGACCAAATTGCTTAGTTCGGCGGCTGGTACTACCGGTGGTGATTGATAGCTTTCGGCAACCGGCGTTTGTTCGGGCTGTTGATATTGAACAGGAGCCTCCGGTTCCGCTCCCGGGTAGGGAACGTGCTGCGGGTACGTCGGCGCTTCACCGAGGTCCAGGACAGGCACCTCTGTGGTATCGTATTCTGGTTCTTCCGCGAATTCCGCATGAACTGCTTGAATCCACTCTTGGATTGCTTGTTTGAAGGTCGTGATAGAGTCTGTGCGATATTGAGGCTCCGCATCCAGGGCTTCTTGAACAATTTCGTTTAGCTGGTGCACTCGTTTAAGATCCGGATTGAAACGAGCTAGAGGTTCCGGAGCTTGTTCTGCGTCGACCCGCCCCCTGCCGTCGAACGGCAGGTGACCGGTAGCCATGCGAAACGCTATGGCACCGAGACTGTAAACATCGGATTGCGCAGTTATGGTAGCTCCACTCAGAGTTTCTGGGCTTAAATAAGCGAATGCTTTGGTTCTGGAAGTGGTATCGCCAGCGATATCAGCTAATGCCGCGATCTGGAAATCGCAAATCTTCACCTGTAGTTGCTCGTTCTCGTCGATCAGTAGAATGTTGTGCGGTGTTAGTCTGTCGTGAGTACACTGATGACTGTGTGCGTATTCTAGAGCAGACGCAGTTTGCGTCAGGATTAAAGCAATGGCGTCTTCATCATCAAGCTTTTCGACCGATTGAAGGATCTCTTCGAGAGTGACACCTTGTTGATTCTCCATCATGTAGAACGGCTGTCCATCAGGAGATTCTAAGTAGTGAAGGGACTTGATGATGTGCGGATGTTTCAGTCTTCCCTGTTTAACGACTGCTTGCTGAAACTTCTCTTTAACCAGTGGATTGAGAACCTTCGGAGTTTTTACTGCAACTACGTCGTCGTTATTAAGCTGCATTGCCGAATAGACGAAACAATACGAGCCTTCGCCGATCAAGTCCATCACGGCGTAGTTGTCGAAGAGTGTTTGACCGATGAGAGAAATTTTTCTGTTGGGGTTAGCCGCAGCACCCTTCGGGGCGGCAAGACTTTGCGAAGCATCCGGCGTAGGTTGTAATTGCGCTTTCCCGGCGTTTTGAAGCTCGTCTTCGTCGAAAAACTCTTCATCTGAAATCTTTCCGGCGTTAAATTCACTGTATCCCGCTGGCGCCTTAATTGAAATCGGCTCTCGAAATGGCACCGGGGGTGGTGTTACCGGCTTTGCCGCAGGAAGTGATTGTTGTGAAACGGCTGGCGTGACGTTCTGTGCAGGAGGAGATTGTTGTTGAACGATAGGTGCGGCAGTTTGCGCCGGGAGTGATTGTTGTGAAACTGTAGGCACAGCAGGCTGCGCGGGAAGCGGTTGTGAGACGGCTGGCGTGTCGTTCTGCGCAGGAAGCGATTGTTGTGAATCGGTAGGTGCGGCAGTTTGCGCGGGAAGGGATTGGTGTGAAACGGTTGGCGCGGCGGGCAGCGCCGGAGGCATCGCGGGGATGTCTGTAAATGAACTTTTTCCGCCAAAGCGGTTTGCTATAGCCGCCGTCAATCCCGAGGAAGTGATCGCCGGTTTCAGCGGCCGTTCCTCTGCCTTCCGTTCTGAAGGTGGTTGCGGCGTATCGGTCTGTGGAGGAGGGTCTACCGCTGTGCTCTCTGGTATGTTTGCGGATACAGGCTCCGGTTCGTCAATGTTCTGCGGCTTGATGCTCGGAATTTGCGCTTCCAGCCTTGTGTTAGATATTCTGGCGTCGATCGTCGTCCCCGGTTTAGCAATCTCGGGTTTTCCGCCGTCATCCATGATGTCCATGACATGGGCACTCGACCAGGAGAACAAGCCCTCCGAATCAGTTTCACTCAAAGACGGTGCCTTGGGAGGTACGGGCGCATCTGAAGCAGTGCTGTCGCCATCCTCACCGTCAGCGGAATTCGATGTCTTTTCTAATTTAACTCCGGAATCAGTCGTTGCCCCGAGAGCGCTTTCTTGTGATTGTTCGGAGCTGACTGCATCAGTCTCTTCAGTGTTTTTGGTTTTCGGGATCACGCGACCGGTGATCGTTGATATCTTTGGTGAGATACCCGAAGTTTCCGACTCCGAGTCCGTTTTCGCTGTCGTTTTAACCGGCGCAATCAGAGACTTCAAAGACTCGCTTGTCTTCGGTCGATCCGGCGCAAGCGAACCACCGGTGGGTTTTCCATCGGTTACAGATTTGTTGGATTGTGGGTCGAGTTTCCCGTCGCCCTGCTCGGCGTTCTGGTTGTCACTCATTTCAACGGTTCCAGCTTGCCCCTACATTGTTCCCAGGGCTTATTTAAATATATACCTGGTCAAGCTTTTCTGTTTTATGCAGAGCGGGTAGAACATTGATAGTGCTGAGGTTCGGCGCCGCAACAATCGGTTTCGGAGTTTTACTATGCGACTTACGCCATTGATATCGGCAGCTGCCGGGGTGTTCGTAATCTTATCGGCAACTGGAGTGGACGCTAAGCGATTGGATGAAACAGCTGTGAAAGCTGCTAGTCGACCACCGAAGGATTTGTGGCTGATTTCGCAAAAGACTGATGGCGGCATCAATTACACCATATGCGTGTCTAAAGGAGCGGTCAAATTCGTTACCGGGAATCTAGCCGTCATTGCCAAGGCGCCCGATTGGAAAGTTTCCCTCTTGAACGAGAGGACCAAGCTGTACTGGCAAATGCCCCTTTCTGACTTCACTGGCCTGGCTCCCGTAGAAAATTTTGACTTGAAACAGCTGGAGCCTGCGGCGGAAACAAACGACGAGGCTAAGGATGGTAAGCCGAAAGTCGCAAAGCGAGCGGTTCAAAAACTTGAAGGCAAACCGGACTATAGTGCGGAAAAAGCCAAGAAGATGGGCTTCACGCCTGCGAAAGTGACGGTGTGGACTTGTTCGGATATTCAGGCTGATCCGCAAGCGTTGGATGTTTTAGCGCGTTTGTATGGCACATCCGGAATAAAGGGAATTCCTCTGCAGGTCCAGATGGAGACAGCTTCCGGGGAGAAAATTGATTGTCTAAAAACCGAATGGTGTTTCGATCGCAATCTTGCGCCTCTGTTTTTCGATGTGACAAAGCAATTCAAAAAAGCTAAGAGCCAGGCGGATTTGATGGCCAAGCTAAACGCGAGCACCGCTCGTGGTGATTTGAAACCGCATGAAGCGGTCAGTCCTCACGTCAAGCAACTGATTAAAAACAAAGGTGCTAAAGCCGCCGCGAGTATGCCGACTCCATAGGAGTCTTTTAAGCGCATTTGATTCGAACTTAAATTAGATGCGCCAGAAACAGTGGTAGCACATATGGTGGCGCATGCCGACATCTGAGCGGAATGTGTTTCTTGACTACTGGTGGCTGGATTCACCCATATGAAAGTTAGTTTCGACATTATTACGATTACGAACCTGTAAAACCAATAATGTCGCACTTCTCTGTTAAAATGAAAAACTCAAATTTATACATGGAGAGGTACCGAAGCGGTCATAACGGCGCCGCCTCGAAAGCGGATGGGTGCAAGCCACGTGGGTTCGAATCCCACCCTCTCCGATCCTTTTGAGAATGGAACAGTCGAAAAGGTCAACCTGGCAGGTTGACCTCAATTTCCAAGCGCTTGCTTCCGAGGGAGGGCGTTGTCCTCAGTCGGTCGCTGTCGGTTAAGATTGAAAGGTCGGCGGGGCTGGTCACAACCCATGAAATTGCCTGGTTCAACAATCAAAATCGTACTCGCGATAGCAATCGGATTTGGCGTGGCGCCCTTTGTGGTTTCCTGCGTCAATCAAAAACCTGTCGAGTTGAAAAAAGTGCCGCTATCCGTCGAGCGCATTCGGTTTGATTCAAAAGGCGATTTGAGTAATGTGCCATTGAATGAAAACGAAGGCGCCGTCACCGTTTGGAGTTTTGGTTGCAAAACTGATTTTGATTTTGACATCGTTGAGAAGACATTTTTGACGAAAAACGATTACATGGTCACTATCAAAATCAAAAGTTGCAGGGTCGAATTAACCGCACCGGTTACTGTTTACTTACCGGACGGTGCTGATAAGCAGCTTGTCGAGCATGAAGACGGGCATGTCGAGATCTGCAGACGAATCTATGCAACGGCAGATAGACAGGCTCTAATCGCCGCTTCGCAGGCGATTGGCAAGACCTATCAAGCGTCTGGCAGCAGTGTGGACGAGGCTTGCCAGAAGGCGGTTGAGGACGCGAGTTTGACAATCAGTCAAACTTATCACGACCGAGCATCAATGGCAGTTAATCGTATTTCTGAGGCATACGATATTTTGGATCGAGCGGAACCAGGCAACGCCAAGGAGCTTGTCGAGAAGGCGATGAACAGGCAGATTGACACACGAAGGTAGTTTCTACTTCTTGAAGCGACCTTCAACAGCGCGAGCTTCGGTCTCGTACTTCTTCGCTTCTTCTGGCAAGTTGCTCTCTTTCAGGACTTCTGAGAACCACATGAGAGTGAACGCATAGCGTTTGTCGTCTTCCAGTCTGTGCTTCGCTTCCACTGCGAACTTCTGTTTACAGTCAGCTAGATAACCTTCCGGATCGCGCACGATGCTGGAAGCATTTAATGGGAAGAAGTTGAGAGCCCAGCGAGAAACGTTGCCGTGTGCTTTCGGTTCTTTTGCAGTAACCCCAACCCGTCCGCCTTTGGGGTCTGCCGATTTTTCCTCGCCCTTGGAAAACTTCAATGTTTTTGCTGAAGCATATGCTTTCTCCTGGTCAGAAATTGACGCGTCTAAACGCGCAATTTCCTTTGCAAGCGCTGCTTGTTCGACGGAGCCGACATTTCCATCGAGACCTTGATATGCCGAAAGAAATGGCGCCACACCTACGCCCTTGTCCTCTAGCTCTCGAATGCGATTTAGCAAGGCCGCACGCTCCGATTTTAACGGTCCATCGGATACTTCGAGGTCTTTCGTCGTCAGTTTCGAAGTGCCGGCGTTAATCTGCATGGAGCCGAATGCGGCGGCGACTTGTTTCTGAATGGTGGCTATGTTGTTGAGCGAGATAACAACTTGTTTGTATTTGCCTCGCTCGGCCGGGTTGTAAAAAGTGACCATAATCCGTTTTGCTGCGCTGTTGCTTCCGACAAAATCAAGCGCAGTCTGCGCTATTTTATACGCCTCATACTTGTATTCGTCGTCGCTCAAGGCTGGCATTTTGCAGGAAACTTCAATTTCTTCGCCACGGTCGACTGTCTGAAAATCACGTCTGGCAGCGGCGGATAACATCATCCGACTTTCAATGGCCGTTGCTGTATCTTGAACTTTTCCTGATTTTATTTCAATGGAGGAAAGCAATTCATCCTGACCCATGGCGCCGGAATCGAAAGCCTTTACGTCGCCTGCTCGGATAGTAACGGCGCGGTATTCATTGGCGGCGCGTGAGTTATAGAAATACACGACGATGCTTGTGATGCCGCTTCCCGGCATGTCAAAAACTGTTTTCCCGATTAACAATGCGTCGATTTTTGAGTCTTTATCGTCGGCACGTTCGTTTCTGAACGTCGAGATCGAGGCTTGCTCGCCCTGCACGCGGACTTTCATTTGAGTTCCGGGAGCGAGAATCTTTGCTTTGTTAATTGCAGCAGTCACTTGTTCAGCACTGGCTGCTGCCAGAGCCGGATTTTGAAGTAGTAAAAGAGTAGTAGCCGTCGCGATACTGAGAAAACCGGCTCTATAAGCTCGATTAAACACTTGCCAACCCTCCAGGTACACCAGCCAATATCTCACCTCACTATACCCGACTTGCGAGGCGTATATCATATAAACGAACGGTCGGAAGCGACTGAAAGGAATCAGGAAGACCCGTACAATTTGGAAGCAATTGAGGCGAACTTGGCCAATCGAAATGCCTTGGAAATGACGACCGTCGCGATATACGCAACGGCGATTTTCGCGAGCGCATGTCTTATGTTCGTGGTCGAACCGATGGTCGCGAAAATGTTGCTTCCGGTCTTCGGTGGAACGCCAAATGTTTGGAACACTTGCGTTGTTTTCTTTCAAGTCTTGCTGATCGCAGGCTACCTGTACTCTCACATTGTGAGCACACGCGCGACCGCGCTGATACAAGTGTCAGTGCACATTCCATTGGTCTTTTCTGCTGCATTTCTTCTACCAACGAGATTGCCTGCAATCGGTGATGTTTATTCAAATCCAACGTTCTCCTTGATAGCACTGTTGGTGGTGCTAGTCGGTGCACCATTTTTCGTCATTTCGACAACGGCTCCCTTGATGTCGAAGTGGTATTCCGCTCTCGGAGCGGTCGGCTCGAAAGATCCATATTTCCTTTATGCAGCCAGTAATGCAGGCGGAATTCTTGGGCTGGTCAGCTATCCATTTCTAATTGAGCCTAATTTGCGTTTGGTCGAGCAGATAAGACTGGTTGGTGGCGTTTACATCTTCTACGGCGTCCTTGTTTCACTTGCAGCGATTCTGTTTTTCCTGAAAATGAAAGGAGGAGAAACAGAAACGGCTCTCCTGAACGCAAGAGATTCGGCAGAACAAACAGTTTCCATTGAACAGCAAGGTTCAGCTGATCAAGATTCAACCGCACAACAAGTTGGCGAGCCCGGAAGCCAACAGTATCTGCACTGGTTGGTGCTCGCTCTCGTACCCCAAAGTCTCATTTTAGGCTTCACGACATACGTGACGTCGGAACTCTCGGCTATACCATTGTTCTGGATAGTCCCACTTCTCATCTATCTGCTTTCGTTTGTAATCGCATTTAGTGGCGTTCCACTAGTTCTGCGAAAAGTTGTCCGTATATCTGCTCTTGCGTTGACCATCGTTTCTGCGGCGCTGTTGACGGAAGGCGGGCGCTTCTTCGGAATCGACTTGTTGACTGTCGGTTTGTCCGTGCAGTTGCTTACTCTGTTTTTTGTTTGCTGCGCGTGCCACATGGAGATTGCCGCTCAGAGACCTTCTCCAAAACACCTCACCAACTATTTTTTGACGATTTCAATTGGCGGTGTGCTCGGAAGTTCGATTAATTCATTTATCGCTCCCAGTCTATTTGTCGATTACATCGAGTATCCGCTGATGCTCGCTGTTGCGGGTGTTCTACTTGTGAGAGCCAGGTCCGCCAAGATCGATCATGGGCTGAAGATTTTAGTTGCGATGCTCGGGATGTTCATGTTAATCGATTGGTCGAGAACCGATGATTCAGTGGTCATGAGAAAGCGAAACTTTTTTGGTTGCTTGTCCATTGATGTTAATCGCGAGTCAAATACTTGCGAGTTTTATCATGGACTGACTATGCACGGTAGCGAGAGTCTTGATCCCGATGAGCGTGGTTTGCCGATTTCGTACTACTACACTGACGGACCGATCGGTAAGTTTTTTGTGAATCTGTTTGGACCGCCTGAAACATTGCGTCTTCAAGCTCACGGTAAACAAACCGTCCAGGCTTCGCCGGGCAGTCTCTCCGCGGATGTGCGCGAGCAGCGGCGAAAGTACCTGGAGGACTTGAAAAACTCGGACGAGGGAAACACCCCTGTTACAGTGGAAACTGTTGCTAGATCCTTGGACGAGCTTCCAAGTTTGCGTCAGAAGAAGATGCCGATCGGAATACTTGGGCTGGGAACCGGTACCATTGCTGCTTTTGCGAAAACGGGTCAGCCGGTTGTTTATTATGAGATTGACCCGGCAGTGGTTGAACTTGCTCAAAATCCAATTTATTTCACATACCTATTTCAAGCTCAAAAGCGTGGCGTCGATCTGAAAATCGTGAAGGGTGATGGTCGTCTGGAAATTCAAAAGGCGCCATATAAGTACTTCAAGGTCATAGTTGCGGACGCGTTCAGCTCGGATTCAATTCCGACTCATTTGATAACAAAAGAGGCTTTGGCTACTTATCGAAACAAATTGCGCGATGACGGCGCTGTCATTTTTAACATTTCCAACCATTTTTACGACTTGAGTCCGGTATTGGCGAATTTAGCTGCTGACGCAGGGCTGGCTGCATATATCTATTCCGACGGTGAGGCACTTGTTGCGAAGAAACAGTCATCGGCCACTTGGGTCGTATTAACCGCTGATGAAAACACAAAATCTATTTTGCAGGTAAACGGGTGGAAGCCACTGAGAGTTAAGAAGCAGTCGCCGCTATGGACCGACGACTTCTGCAGTCCGCTCACAGTTCTAATCTCTCCGTTGTCTTAGGAAGGAAGGGAAGTGAACTCCGATAAGTCAAATCGATTCGAACTTCTGTATGTCACTATATATGGTGGCGCATTGATTTGTTCGTCTTTCCTGATGTTTTTCATAGAACCATTCGTAGCGAAGTTGTTGCTACCAATATGGGGAGGAGGACCGGGCGTCTGGAATACATGTGTCTTGTTTTTCCAGATTGTTCTTCTTCTTGGCTATCTCTACGCACATTTTTTGTCGAAACTGTTAAAGCCATCTGCTCAACTAGCTGTACAAATGATTTTAGTATGGTTGTGTGCCTGCTTCCTACCGATTCGAATCTGGCAAGTTGAGAGTTCGGCAAGTGCCAATTTTGGCCCGACCTTGAGTTTGTTTATATCCGTAGGAGTGATGGTCGGCGGTGCTTTCTTCTCAATATCCACTACCGCTCCGCTATTGCAGCGCTGGTTTTCGGATTCACGATTCGCACGCTCGGCCGATCCATACTTTCTGTTTGCGGCCAGTAACTTGGGTGGTTTAGCCGGATTACTCTCGTATCCGTTCCTTCTCGAGCCGAATTTTTCCCTTGCACAGCAAGGGCAATTTATAACGATCGGTTATGTTTGCTTTGGTCTCCTGGTCTCCATCGCCGGCTCTTCGATGGTGCGAAGACATCGGTCTATCGCGGCGTCTAGCAGCAAGATAAGTCGTGGTCCGAAAGTTAATTTACTGATGAAGTGGCTTCTTCTTTCGGCTGTTCCTTCCAGTCTTGTGCTGGGACTCACCGAGCATGTCACGGGAGAGTTGTCTGCAATACCGCTATTCTGGATTGTGCCGCTGGCTATTTATTTGATCTCGTTCATCATAGTGTTCGGACGAAGCTCTAAAACGTTGGTTACGGTCTCAACCGCTCTCGCACCACCTCTGGTAGCGGTCAGTTTGCTTCTTCTCTATTCCGAAAACATCTACCAACTGATCGGTGGAAACGCCTACATAACCACCGGTGTTTCGGTTCAGCTGCTCACGTTGTTTGCAATCTGTGTCGCCTGTCACGGCAAAGTTGCTGCTGAACGTCCTGAAAGCGCTCATCTAACCATTTATTACTTTGCGGTCTCACTGGGCGGCGTTTTGGGAAGCGCTTTCAACGCCCTTGTTGCGCCTGTCGTCCTGAAAGGAGGACATGAGTATTCGATCGTCCTTATGCTTGCGGCGATATTGCTATCGCAGCTGCCTGCAAAGCTGGAGGCACGGTTTGCGAAAAGAACAGCTGAGTCTAATAGGGCAAGCCTCGATTATGTGATACCGCTCGTGGTGCTAGTGATCTCTGCTATTTGCTGGTACAGCTACGCGATAACGCGAGGCGGGCTGGATGAGAATATTAGAGTCGTTCGTCCTGAATCCGGACTGTTTGAAGTGTTGCTTCGGGTTGTGCTACCGGTAGGTTTTTGCATTCTTCTAGCGAGAACAAATAGACAATATCGACTTGGCTTGCTCGCTCTTAGTTCGGTCGTGCTCCTCCACCTGCATTCGGAAACCGACAAACGCGTTGTATATAAAAACCGAAACTTCTTCGCTCGATTAGCGGTGAGTACATACAATAACGCGGTCGAGTTGTGGAACGGCGCCAATCTTCATGGTACGGAAAGTTTGAATCCTCTTAAACGTGGAATTCCCGATTCGTATATGTACACCGATGGACCGATTGGTTTAGCTCTCAATGAGCTTGATAAAGTCTCCTTTGATCAGCCATCCTCGAAGACCGTTTCTCGTGAGTCGATTAGCAGAATGAAATATGTTTCTTCCTTAGGAGGGGCGCATGTTGAGGTGCCACCAATTGCGGTGATGGGGTTGGGCTGCGGAGTTGCAGCGTGTCTGGCGAAAGCCGGTCAGAAATTGGTCTTTTACGAAATCAATCCGCAAGTCGTTGAGGTTGCCGAGAATCCGTTCTTCTTCACCTACATCTATGAGGCGAGGAAGCGAAAGGCTAATATCAAGGTCGTTACAGGCGATGCCAGGATTTCGCTGCAAGGCGCGAACTATGGCGCTTATCGATTGATAATTGGCGACGCCTTCAGCGGAAGTTTCATTCCCACGCACTTGTTGACGGTCGAGGCACTCCGAATGTACCTCAAAAAGCTTCATCCGAATGGCGTTATGGCTTTCAACGTAACCGGCTATTTCGACCTGAAGCGAGTTCTGGTTCGCGCGGCTGCTGAGCTGGGCTTAAGCGCTCTGGTGATTCGAGAATACGATCGAACCTCGGACGAGCGCGATTATATTGAGTGGGTAATGCTCGTGAAAAGTGCGAGGTTTGCCGAATCCCTGCGAAAACAAGGGTGGGTTGACGTTAAGCCTGAGGCCGATTTCCAACTCTGGACAGACGACTATTCCAACCCGCTGAAGGTTTTAAAGGAAAGATTCTCCTGACCGGAGTTCCGGCTTGGTTACTTGAGCCCAATATAACCGCTCTCTACCTGTGATGGCGCTGACTCTTTGTAGATATCTAGAACGCGACGGAATCTGATATCCGAGGTGGTACCATCTCCGGTACCGCCCGAACTGTAGCTCTTGTAAGTCAGTCGAGGACCGCCACCCGTGTCGTCGTACTTTTCGTACAGAGCCGGATTCGGGTCTATAGTCGCCGGTGCAGATTGCGGGAAATCCTGTCTGCCGATGATGGCAGGTGGCACGCCTTGTGTACCGGTGTTGATGCCACTAGAGTCTTTGCCTTTACTCTTATTCTTCCAGCCGTTCATATTGCCATGCGCACCTCGGCCGGACATCACGATGCTGTCGACGGTCGCAGCTCCGCGGTTGCCAGATAGTTTCACTGACGCAGGCTTTTGAGTGACGAGCCAGATGTTGTCCATCGGTTCTCCTGCGTGTCTGCCACCATTCATGGTGCCCGGGCGGCGCGAGTAGAGTCTAATGTACATGTCGTAAGCGGGTCCTAAAACAACGACACCATCATCGACTGCGTTGACCGGCGGTCCCAGTGCCAAGCCGCTAAGTTCTATCTGCTCAGCGACTACGTGACCATCGTCGATAGCGCGGAAGCATTCCATGTAGGTTTGATTCTCTGCGACAACATAATAGGGCTGCGGTTTCTGTTCTTTCACATCGTAAGAGACGACACCGTCGGAATCGAAGAAATACATATGGCAGATACCGCGTGGGACACTGCCGGCAATGGGCGCTCCAATTGGGACAAGCGCCGAGAGCGACAGAGGCGCCTGGGTCACTTCTTTGAAAGGCGTCGCGTGCATGCCGATGACTGATGTCACATTTGCCTTTGTTCCTGCTCGTTTCAACCAGTCGTACACTGCGATTTTACAGGCCGTCGCTGCTGTCTGGGTTGTATCTGAAGGAACAGGCCAGGAGCCATTATCCGCGGCGATAGAGCTGCCGGTGGTTACTGGGAAATCGCCACCATTGGCGGTGTACATATCGACACCAACCCCGCTAGCGGCCATGTTGTTTGATGCAGCGCCGTAGAGGTCACGTGGTCTGGTAATGTCTTCAGGTCCGGTTGGCATGCCGTCGGGAAAGCTTATTTGAAGCGCACCTGGAACAGGTTTTGGATCCCAAACATTGGAAGGTTGGGCGCAGGCTACTGCTTTCAATGTGTGTGTGCGATCAGGATCTTGCACTGTCTCCAGCGCTTCTGCGCGCACGACTGTGCGATAGTAGTACGGCAGACCGGTGAGCGTCGCGCGCCATAAAGCTGGATCGACCAACCGAACCGAGTCTCCGATTGCGGCAAACACAAAGTCCTGGCCATCAAATGGATAAGATGTATAGGACTTATAGTAAGTTTCGTTGATCCAGTTACCGCTGAAGTGGTCGTACGTTCTTGCTACTATCGTGTTTGAAGTGTCCAGGCTTGGATCGCTGGAAAGCGGTTTTGGTACTGGAATATTCGTTGCGGCGCCGTTGGCAAGGGCCCCAATTGTAATCTGCATAGAGCCGGTTACATAGTCGCACTTGCCGGCAATCCTGATGACGTTTTGAGTGTAGGCATCTTCGGCCGCTGTGTATGGTGTCACATCTGCACCATTCTTGTCTTGCGCCACACCACCCGGTAGTACTGCGGCGTCGATGCGATCGATCAACTCATCTGCACGTGTCTTGGCGGCGGCAAGATCTCTGAGAGCCAGTTCTTTAAACTCGTCTCCATCGGAGCCGAGGGCATCCGCGATGATGTAGTCCAGGCGGGCTGTGCCAATAAGAGTGTTTATTGAGTGGACAGGTGTTCTGAAGGTGTCACCTGCAGTTGTGCCGCTTCCATTCGGTGCAGAATCGGAGAGTCCAATGAAGCCGAACTCGGGTGTGTTTATGACGATTTTGCTGATCTCACGGGCGGCTGCAAGCGCGGCAGCCTCGATGGCAGTTTTCTGTTCGGAACTTGTTCCAAGGAGTCTGACGTACCCCAACGCGAACAACAGAATTATCACCATTAGAATACAGAATGCGCCGATCAGCGCCAGCATATTCCCGCGTCTTGACCGTCTTGCCATGGTCTTTTCTCCAACTGCCTAACTCTGGAAACCGGGACACTTTTTTGCATCAATTAATATAGAGCTTTCTCCATACTATCTTCCCTGTAACCGGACCGTCAACACGCCGCGCTTTGGCGGGCTTGCTGGCCCATGTATGCGCCCTTTGAACGGAGAGGTACCGCGACATCACAGCGCGCGGAAATATTGTTGTGCATGGTTCGCGTCGGTGGATTTTATCCAGATAATCGGTATTTGTTTGTCATTATTATCATCAGACAATCGAGAAGCGCGATTCGCCTTCCATGCGTTGCTGAGGATCTTGCTGGGCACAGGTGAAATGAACGTGCCGGATTCGCTTTGTACTTTACCGAGGGCACTTTTGTAAAGTGCTGCTGCTTCTTTGTACTTTCGTTGGAGATACAAGACATTAGCAGCGTTGTTTATGCTGGCGGCTTTCTCAAATTTTGAGAGTTTGCTATCGCTTGCCAGATTCACGAGAGCTTCCCTTGCCTGCTCCATCTGTTGATTGTCTGGTTGGTTTGCGCAACTCATGGCGATGGCAGTTGCTGACGAATGCTTTATTTCCCACTCAGGATCTACTTTGACCGCAACCGTTTTCCAGGTTCCTGAATTGTCTTCATACAGGTTGGCTTTCTGTTGCTTTATTGTTCTTCTACTCGATGTCTTGCCGGATTGTTCGTCCGATGATGTTTTGTCTTCGTTTAAACCTTCATCTTTCTCGGGTGGATGTTCCCTCTTGAAGTTATCGATCGCTGATCTGCGCTCTTGATAAAACTGATCGACGTCCGCTTGTGTTAGTCCGAACGATTCGAAATACTTGACTCTGGTCAAGTCTACTTCTTGACCCATGAGGTGATAGACCCCGCCCCCTATTTCTCCGACGACCTTGTATTTTCCGCCGACCTTTTCCAGGACTAGCGCTGCGTCGTGCGGACCTATCGCATAGGTCCGGTCAGTGCCGCCACCAAGCGTGCCCATCACTGTCATGTTGATGGGTGGCGGTGAGTCATTCGTGCTGGCATCCGCGATAGCGGGACTTGATTGTAATGCCAATAGGAGGAGCATACTGCAGGCGCTGCAGTATGCTTCTTGTGTGGCGTAGGAATAGTTTTTACTCTTCATTCAGCAACAGAAACATCAGCGTGGCAGGCTCCCTGCAATCAACGACGGCCATGGGCTTGATTGCATTGTATCTGTTGCAGAACTGGAAAGATTACGGTGAAAACCCTGGATCTTAATCTAAGACGAAAGCAGCGGTCAGGGGCGAATACAGGATAAAGTTAGAGGCGCGTGCAGGCGCACCATATGCAGTGCACGTTTCTATTTGGGAAGTCCATTAAAACCATCTCTCCAATCTTTTGTGGCTCAAAGCAATGGACGCAGTCTCTGTCTTCTGAAAGGCTGACTGCGAAGCGCTCTTCTCCATTCGGTGAACAACAGCGAGCCGTGGTCTCAAGAAATTCCTTTACGGATTTAGATGTTTCCGGAGCTGTAGAAATGTCGCGCATCAATCTCCAGTACTCGTTCACCACATGCGGTGCGAGTGGTCTTGCCATACTGTTGATTGTTCTTAAGCGTTGGATAACGCCTCGATAAGAGTCGAAGTGAAGAAGCTGACCGTTAGTGCTGTTCGGTTGAACCTGCAAGCGCTTCTCTATGCATCTGGCACATCTTTTATTGCGACTAATCGGGTCGAATTCAATTTGCTCTCCAGCAATAAATCCACGACCACACTTGCAGACGCCACGATGTCTCGCGAACATCAGCTTTGGTGTCGGAGCGGTATTGGTCCGCTGTCTCATTATTCAGCACCTCATCAGTCGGGGGAGCGGTCAGCGGGGCGTCTTCTTCGTCGCCGTCGTTTTCACTACAAAGCTGACCTCGTTTTGATGCAATCATTATTTCAATCGCGACTGCGAAATATACGCAGTCGCAAAATCGTGAAGATTCTTTTCCTGTGGGGCTGAAACGGAACTGCAAAATATCTGCAGTCGAAGTTTTCAAACCAATGCGAAAGCGCATTTTGGCTACTTCGGTTTAAACGCGTTGCGAGTTTTACCTTCCGTAGTTAAACAACGCATCTGGTGTTAGCCAGCGAATAGCCCTTGCCGGATCTCGTTTACTTACAGTTGTCGAACTCGATTATGCTTTTTCCCAGGTCGTCTGACCGGCTGTATCCATAAGGCTTACGCCCGCGTCGGTCAAGCGCTGCCGGATGAGATCCGAAGTTGCGTAGTCTTTGTTCGAGCGAGCGTTCTGTCTAAGCTCAACTACTAGATTGACGATTTGCTCCACAGTGTGCGAATCAATTTGCTTTCTCGTATCTACTAGAGTAAGGCCGAGCAAGCGTGCGAATTGAACCAGTACGGTTGCATACCCCTGGCGTTTAGCTTCGTCTTTCTCTACGAATACCTTGTCTGCCAGAGCGAACAGCTGTGAAATGGCGACTGCTGTGTTGAAGTCGTTATCCATTGCTTCGATGAATGCTGCTCTGAACTGCTTGGTAGTTTCATCCTTTACCGGGTCGAGTGATTCGGCCGTTGCTTTTGAAATTTGATTTTTCGTTTGTTCAAGCAAAGCCTGACCGGTTGTCTCAAAACTTTTTCCGTTTTGCGAATTGACCGCAAAAGCAGCTGCACGCAAAATGCGTCCTAACGCGGTTCTCGATGCGGTCAAAGCCTCGATTGAAAACTCAATCGGGTTGCGATAGTGGGTTTGAAGTGCGAAGAGGCGAATAGTATCCGGCGAGAATTTCGCTAGCAATTCCTGAATCGTCGAGAAGTTTCCTTCCGATTTAGACATCTTTTCTGAATTGACTTGCACAAAACTATTATGGAGCCAGTACTTGGACATGGGCTTGCCATGCAGGGCTTCTGACTGCGCAATTTCGTTTTCGTGATGCGGAAAGACCAGATCTTCTCCACCTGCGTGAATGTCAAAGGTCTCTCCTAGAACGTGTTTGGTCATCGTGGAGCATTCGAGGTGCCAACCGGGACGACCTTGTCCCCATGGGCTTGACCACGCAAGTTCCCCGTCCTTTGCGCTTTTCCACAGAGCGAAATCGGCAGGGCTTTTCTTTTTGTCTGCAAGATCTTCTTGAGAGCGAACTTGATCGCGAGCTCCGACAAGCAGATCTTCGAGCGATTTCTTGCCGAGTTTGCCATATTCTTTGAAACTGGCGACATCGAAGTAGACATCTCCGGCGCTCTCGTAAGCATGACCTTTTTCGATAAGCTCTCTGGTGAACTGAATCATCAGCTCGATGAATTCGGTGGCTTTAGGCTCATAGTCAGGCGGCTGCACGTTTAAGCAATGCATGTCGTGCCAGAACGTGTACGTATATTCGCGTGCGACCTGCTCTGGGGTTTTCCCGAGCGCTTTGGCGCGATTGATGATCTTGTCGTCAACATCGGTGATGTTGCGCACATAAGTCACATCATAGCCGGAGAAACGGAGGTAGCGCTGGACCACGTCGTAAACCATGGTCATGCGAGCGTGTCCGAGGTGGCTCATATCGTAGACGGTCGGACCGCAGGCGTACATCATCACCTTATTTCCGTTCAACGGAACAAATGGTTCTTTCTTGCCTGTCAGAGTGTTGTGGACGTTGATACTATGCATGGGAATCACCGTATGTAGTGGCGCGCGGAAAGCCGCCCGTAAAGGTTCAAACGAATCTTAGACGCTTCTACACATGGCCCCCATTGCCTCCGTTCTTCAACGCTTTTTCCAGGCGTGCCTGAACTTTTGTCGGTCCGAGCACTGACATGATCGAACCGAGATCCGGTCCGGATGTGGTTCCAGACAGAGCCGCCCGCAATGGCCAGTACAAATTTTTGCCCTTGATGCCGAGTTCTTTACCCATTGAATCAACTGCAGCTTTAACAGCTTTAGGATCTTCAAAAGGCAGCTTGCCTAGTTGTGTAAGCGTTTCACCCAACACCTTTTTCGCATCATCGCTCGATAGCGCGGCTTCTTTTACATCGGCAGGAACGTCGATGGTTTGTCCAAAGTAGAAGGCTGTCGCTGCCTTGACTTCGCTGAGTTTGGTCAATCCGTCCCGCACGGCGCCTACCAGCTTCTCCAGCGCGTCATTGGAAACGTCCGACAAATCGTAATCAGTGAGAAATGCGCGTGCGCGCTCCGTCACCGTCGATAGTGGCAGGCTTCGTATGTACTGCGCGTTGTACCAGTTCAACTTGTCCATATCGAAGCGAGCGTGCGTCTTGCTGACGCGCTTGATGTCAAACATCTCGCCTGCTTCTTCGAGAGTAAAGATTTCGAGCTTGTCGTCAGGCGGAGTGAAGCTTGTTTTGATCAAGTAATTGACGATCGCTTCGGGCATGTAACCCTGATGTTTGTAATAGTCGATGTGGACCAGCTCACCGTGCTCGCGCTTCGACAATTTTCGATCGTTAGTATCGAAAATCAGACCGGTGTGGGCGAAGTGAGGAGGCTTAATTCCAAGTGCTTCGAAAATGAGAAGCTGCTTTGCCGTGTTGTGAATGTGGTCTTCTCCACGGATTACATCCGTCATGTGCATATCGATGTCATCGATGACCACAGCAAAGTTGTAGGTCGCGACGCCATTCGACTTGATGATGACCATGTCGCCGCCGAGATCGGCGCTGTTTACCGTTATGGGACCTTTTATCTGGTCGTCCCAGCGGATGTCTTGAGGCTCTTCGATGCGAAAACGAAATGACGGCAGCCTGCCTTCAGCCTCGTATTTCTCGCGCTGCTCAATAGTCAGATCGCGACCGCGATTGTCGTAACGCGGAGGTTTTCCTGTGACACGCTGCTCTTCTTTCAACGCAGCCAGCTCCTCTGCTGATGCGTAGCAAAGGTAAGCAAAACCGCTCGAGAGCAGCTTGTCGGCCATGGCTTCGTAGTGGTCGATCTTCTCGGTTTGTCTGTAGGGCGGATAAGGTCCACCTATGTCACAACCCTCGTCCCACGACAGTCCAAGCCATTTCAGGCCGTCAATGATATCTTTCGTGTATTTCTCGTCCGAGCGCTCGTTATCCGTGTCTTCCAGGCGGAAAATAAACTTGCCTTTTTGTTTTTTAGCGTAAAGGTAGTTGTAGAGAGCCGTCCTGGCAGTGCCAAGATGGAGGTTGCCCGTAGGAGACGGGGCGATTCGAACTCTGGTTTCTGTGCTCACAGTGAAAACCCGTGTAATGCAGTAAACAGGGGCTCATAGGCCCACGGGGGATCGTGATTCTAACAGATAGCCGAAGAACTGACTCTTTTGATACTGTCAAGAGTTGAGCGATATTAAGTCAATGCAATCTTTGAGGCGGGGAATTCGGTGTAATCGGAGTTCCGGGGCACGTGTCTTGACAGGGGTGCGTAAATGCGCAGAATCCGTGCGCAAACTGCCCTGTATGACCTGGACGCTTTCGATAAACTGAAAACGGTCCGCAGTGTTGGCGTTTTGATTTCGACCCAGCGCCTTTCACTCAATCTGTTCACTTCAAACCAAGTTTGCAAGGCTTACCTGATGTTGGTGTCTGCTATGCAGAGCCGATTTCGCTATGTAAAGGAGCGCTTTATGACAGCCGAAAAGTTTGAACATGACACTGCTGGTGATATCAGCGTGAACGACGATGTCTCTCGTCGCTTGTTCTCGGAGAGTTACGCCGCCGTTGAATCCACCAGCAGTGACATTGCCCAATCAAGTTCCATAGAAAAAACAGGCATCACGGCGGGAATGCTCAAAGACGCGTCGGGCGGAAAACTATCTGAGGACGCGAAAAAACTGCTTGAGGAGCACTTCGCTGGAAGTGATGTTCATAATGACATTACAAAGTTCAACACTGAACTATCGAGGGTTGGAAGTGAGTATCGGATGATGTCTGAAAGTGTCACCAGAGGTACGGTTAACAAGCGCATACTCGCCGAGGACACGGCTGTCGCTCTTGTTAAAGCAGGCGAGAGTCCGAAAGCTTTGTTGATGGACCTTTTGCAAAGCGGTACCCAAAGCCAGTATCGTGACAGGGGCCTGGTCGTGCAAAGAGAATTGCAGATTCCAAAGCCGTCTCGCCTGGGCCGACCAGTGACGGATTTGCATGAGTTTCTCAAAACCTTCGATGACTGAGATCGCATTCTTGGACAATTGCGCTTCCGAATGCAGCTAAATGCAGTCGAGCTATGCGTTTCCGCTGATCTGATCGGACGAGCTGACACTCATAGCCGCCAGCGTCAATGCTATGTCGAGAGTATGCAGCGAGACCGAGTTCACCAAAGGCGTCTCTCGTCGCGATAGAGGCATGTCGGCCAGGGGGTCGAGCCTCCTCCTGGGGGAAGCTGCTCCGGACCGTATACGAGGTCCGCGGCGCTGGCATAACTTGCGTGGGTTATTGGAGAACAAA
Source organism: Candidatus Obscuribacterales bacterium (assembly GCA_965228855.1). Taxonomy (GTDB): domain Bacteria; phylum Cyanobacteriota; class Vampirovibrionia; order Obscuribacterales; family Obscuribacteraceae; genus JADYXR01. The sequence goes on from CBDDIJ010000002.1 coordinate 1,321,130, forward strand.
AACATCCACCATTGCAACGCCTGAGGAGACCATATTCAACTGCTTCGCAGCACCGTGCGAAAGGTCTATCACGCGATTGTCTTTGTAGGGACCACGGTCATTCACCTTGACTACGCAGGACTTTCCGGTGCTGCGGTTGGTGACGAGCAACTTGGTTCCGAACGGCAACGTTCGGTGAGCCGCCGTCATAGCTTCTTGATCGAAACGCTCACCATTGCTGGTTCTTCGACCGTGGAAATTCGGTCCGTACCATGAAGCACGTCCGGAGAAGCTATCGTCTCCACTCATATTTGCTAGTCGTCCGGAAGCTGCCGCTTCGGCGTAATTGTTGATAGCATCAGACATCTTGGCTATGCCGACCGCGCATCTCAATGCGTTGATCACCTGCATACTCGATTTCACAGCAATCTTTCCGGCTTCTTCGCTGTCTGATGCCGATGTTGGCGGAGCGAATTTCAATATCGTCTTGCCATTGAATTTGATCGCTGCGTAATTTCCTTCACGTGCAGGAAGAAATTGCTCGATTGCATCTTTCTCGTCATCGAGAATCTCTTCGATGTTTTCCGCGAGTTTTTCTGCTCGATCTTCTGCACTGTCGCCATCGATTTCTCCTCGATAGCTGATGATCTCTTCACCATTGATGGTGACAGAGGCGCACTCCTCGCCGTTCTCCTCGTATGTGGAAGAAACGACTTCAGGTGCGAGGTATGTTCCTGCTGCTTGTGCCGGAAGCGCAAACGCGCTCACCAAGCCCAGGGCAACTATTGAACTGTATAAGTATTGTTTCCGATTGATCACGGTAATCTCCAGCTACCCTATGCCGTAAGACTGATTCTCGCGAGCGCTTCCGAATACGTTGTATGCGTTTTCCGAAGCTCCCTCCGAATGCGAGATGTCTTGTGAACGACCCCTCTAAATGTTCTTAGGCTGTTTGGGGGACTTGCGCTGCGTATCCATTCGATTGCTTTTGAATTGGATCGGCGTCGCCGTTTTGGAGCGAGGCGTAAGTTACCAGAACGGCGAGTTGCGAGTCAAAAATGCTTGGCAACAGCCAGATTTTCCCGTCCCTGTTGCATTTACGGCATAGTTGGCGATCTTTTAAGATTTCGGGCTTGACAGAAAGCGCCTGTTGTATCGGGGTGCTATCAAGCGTATATACATCCCGACCGGCGCGAATTCTTTCAATAATTAGTCACCGCTCATAAGTGATACCGCGGGCGGTTGTCATGTGTCGTCGGTAAAAAAGTGTAAAACTCACATTAAGCTTGCTCTCATTTATTATCGGCCCGAATTTTAGACGCATCTCAGGTTGTCTAAACCTGCTGTATATAAGCCTTTTGGTGAATATGCCGATCTACTTGCAACCACCGGTGGTGTCGCAACCAAAGTTTGCAATTTATTGCAGCCTTAAACCGCTTGTGACTGAAATTTGTCGCAAAGCAAAGTCTATGTCACAAACCGATCACAATTGATTCGTCCGAAGCCAGAGTTCATCAGCCTTTTATTTGCGCAGTTCGGATTAACTGCATTCCATGCCGGTTCTAATTGGACATGAATTCCTGCATGAGCTTTTCATCCATGTCGAAATTGGCGAATACATGTTGAACGTCGTCGTGATTCTCTAGAACGTCGAGCAGCTTCAGGAGCTGCTTCGCGATGTCCGCATCTTGCACGCTCACCGTCGAGAGCGGCGACATGTTTACTTCAGCGGAAATGATCTTATGACCGGATTTTTCAATCGCTTCCTTGACCTTTTCCATCTTGTCGGAGGAGCAGATAACCAGCGCTTCTTCGCTTTCTTCCGTGAGTAAGTCGTCGGCACCGGCATCGCTAGCCGCCGTCAAAAGACTGTCCTCGTCGTAATTTGACTCTTTGTCGATCTGCAATTCGCCGCGTTCTTTAAACATCCAGTTGACGCAACCCGTGTCACCAAGGTTGCCTCCGTACTTGGAGAAATAACTTCTGATGTCGCCCGCGGTTCTGTTTCGATTGTCCGTCGCGCATTTGACAAGTACAGCGACTCCACCAGGACCGTATCCTTCGTACGTCAGTTCCTCGACGCTATCAGCTCCGCCGGTACCAGCGCCCTTTTCGATTGCTCTTTCGATATTGTCGTTGGGAACGCCTTCCGCTTTCGCTCGTTCGATCGCGGTGCGAAGTCTGAAGTTGCCAGCAGGATCCGGTCCACCAAGTTTCGCAGCGACAATGATTTCTCGCGCCATCTTGGCGTAAACAACACCGCGCTTTTGGTCGACAACAGCTTTAGTTCTCTTGATGGTTGCCCATTTAGAATGACCTGACATGGTTTCTCCGTTTCTGAAGCACATACGACAATCGAGTTCTCGGTTGAGAATCGAAAAATTTTGCTCTCTCATATCCTTATATATAGGAATGCGGGAGAGGGCAAGTACCTTTTTAGGATAAGCAATTTCCGCCGATCTGTTTGCCTCTTTTTAAAAGCCGTTTACATCTTCAGACCGCTCGCACGGTTCCCAACCCGCTCTAATCTCGGTTTAAGCAGGAAAAGAAGAACGGTGTGCCAATCAGGCTGTCAGGAGTTTTGAAATTGGAGCTTTGAAGGGTTACTATGTTGATCACATTTCGTGTGAAGTCCAACACTGTTTTACTTCGCATGCATTCCAGTTCGAATTTGCTCCATGCCTCGAACAATCAAACCAGTCCTTTCGGACTTGAAATAGACAATCATTCGCCTCGCGTAAGAGACGAACCACGGAGAAAGTTATGAAACCGAATCTTATTATAGGATTGCTGGCCGGATCTATCGCATTGGTCAGCGCCGATCAGTGCTTCGCGCAGTCCTTTACTGATGCGCCTTCTCACGGTCGTCTGCTTGCGCAGAAAAAACGTACTCTCAAAGTTCGGATCGAACATGATGTTGTTCAAGCTGATGACCTGATGCTGAAAGGCAAATATGGTGATGCTGAGAGCATGTACAAACAAGCACTGCAGCGCAATGGTAAGAGCGTTCCTGCTACTGTCGGTTACGGAATGGCGCTCGCCAAGCAGTTTAAACTCGATGGTGCCAAAGCACAATTCGAAAAAGCGCTTGAGATGGATCCACGAAATGCCATGGCTCATGCCGGTCTTGCGATGGTGATGTACAACAGTTTGCAATCTTCCAGTCAAACTGTCCGCGCCAATCAAGATGCCATTTTGAAAAGCGCAGAAGCCGAGTGTAAGCAAGGCCTTGCTATCGATCCGGGCATGCCCGAGGCGCACTACACTCTCGGTAACGTTTATCGCACGCAAGGCAGAATCGATGAAGCTCTGAATGAATATAAGGAAGCATCGAAGCTCGATCCTGAATATTCGGAAGCGTTCGCTGGTGTCGGTTTAGTCAATATGAACAAGGGTCAATGGGCAGATGCAGTGACCGCGTTTAAACAGGCAATTCAACTTTCATCCGGTAATTCCACTGCTCACTACGGCTTGGGAAGAACGTATTTCAAGCAAGGACTTTACGACGAAGCGCTCAAAGAGCTGAACACATCGTTGTATCAGCATCGTGAATCTGCTCCCGTTCGACTGACTCGCGGTGAAGTTTATTCCGCTCAGGGCAATGCCGTTGCTGCAATCCGCGAGTTTCAAGAGGCTATCCGTATCAAACCGGAAACACCGGAAGCATATATCAACATTGCGGACATCCGCGAAAATAGAGGCGATCTGGAGGATGCAATTGCTCAATTGCGATCCGGTACGGAACTCATGCCGGACAACTCAGTTCTGCGAGGAAGAATTGCTGACTTGAGCCTGAAGCTGGAAAAACTCGATCAAGCCATCAAGGAATATCAAAAAGTTCTCGAAGTCGATCCAGGTAATGGACCGGCCGCACAAGGTTTGACTCGCGCTTATTACATGAAGGCTAATAAAGATGCGAACAGCTCGTTCTTCGTTTCCAACGAGTTCGAAGAGGCTAAGGCTTCCATCGACAAAGCAGTCAGCATGAATCCTAATAATATGGAGTTGCGTTTAGCGCAATTGAAGCTCCGTATCATGATGGGCGATCCGGTTGATCTCTCGCAAGTCGCGCAGCCGACGAACGACGGTGAGCGCATCGCGTATGCCGAAGCTTTGCTTGCCCAAAACAAATTCGCCGAAGCCGATCAACAGCTGAACACAGTGTTGAACAACTCGAACGATCCTAAAGAAGTTTTTGCAGTAGGAGATCTCTCCTTGATGATCAAAGACTTGAAGAGCGCCGAAGCGGCCTACAAAAAGGCGAACGGCATGCCCGGGCAGGAGAAGAGAGCTGCACGCGGTTTGAACCTGGTTGGAAAAGCTAAAGAATCTGCCCAACAGGATTTGACGCTGGCGAACGATCTGGCTAAGAAGAAACAGCTCGGTTCTGCGATGGACAAATATCACGCCGCTATCTATGAAAACCCGCGTGTAGCAGATGCTCGCCTTGGTGCCGGCAAAACGCTCGAGCTGCTGAAGCCTGCGCAAAGCAAGGATTTGAAAGAAGCGATCGTGCAGTACAAGGCTTACCTCGCTCTTTCTCCCGAACTTCCTCCGAAGGAAAAGGAGAAGATGGAGAAGAAAATCGAGAAGCTGCAAGAGAAAGCTTTCAAGCTTGAGCAAAAAGAGAAAGAGCGCGGCGGCAAGTAGTTACTTCTAACATCGCACTCACATACATATAAGCTTGAATCGGCGAAGAGCCTGTTAAAATGGTCGCTGTGGCACGCTGGAAACAACGAAAAGTAACCATTTACGGGCTCGGCAGGAGCGGCATGGCTGCCGTTCGCTATTTGTGCGAGCGCGGCGCTGATGTGTTTGTTTCCGACAGCCAGCCAGAGTCCAAGATAAATGAAGCAACTCTCAAGGAGTTGAGAACTCTGGGCGTTCGCTACGAGTTCGGCGAACACAGCTTGCAAGCCATTCGATTCGCAGACATCTTTATTGTAAGTCCCGGCATTTCGCCTTACTCCGACGTCATCCAGATGTCGAAGAAAACGGGCAAAGAGGTTATTTCCGATATCGAGCTGGCCTCCCGCGAAACGACAATTCCAATTATCGCGATCACAGGCACCAACGGTAAGTCGACAACAACGGCTTTGATCAGCCACTTGCTCGAATTTTGTGGGTATCGCGCACCAGTGTGTGGAAACATCGGCGTTCCGATTCTCTCACTGATAGACCGGAAGCTCGATTTCCTGGTAGCCGAGGTAAGTTCGTTTCAGCTCGAATATTGTCCGACTTTCGCACCGAAGATTAGCGTCTGGTTGAACCTGACTCCCGACCACATCGATTGGCATAAGGGCATCGATCATTATGTTGACGCAAAACGCAAAATGTTCAAAAACCAACATATGAGTCAGTATGCGGTTTTGAGCATGGACGATCCGGTGGTGGCAGCGACCAAGACGATTGCTGAGATTTTCCCGTTTTCCACTGAATCGGAATTCGATGAATACATGCAAGGCACCTATGTGTCGGATGGCTTCATCTGCTGCCGGCGCTTGATGCAGGATCGCGTCGTGATACCAGTGCGCGATTTGCCGATTAAGGGCAAGCACAATGTTGAGAACGCACTTGCTGCCATTGGTGCTGCGGTGCTTGCCGGTGCGGATATCGATCGGATTAAGGAGGGACTAAAAACCTTTAAGAATCTAGAGCATCGGATGGAGTTCGTTGGCACTATAGATGGTGTTAGTTTCTACAATGACTCCAAGGCGACCAACACTGTGTCTGCCATTAAAGCGCTTGAATCTTTCCCGGGAGAGCCTGTAGTTCTCATCGCAGGTGGAAAAGACAAAGGAACATCCCTCACAGATTTTGTTCATGTTGTCAGAAAAACCGCATCTGCTGTTATCCTCATAGGGGAGGCCACAGGCAGATTCGAAAACGAACTTCGGCAGGGAGGAGTCCAGAATATATATCCGGTGGAATCGCTTGATGCGGCGGTGAAATTAGGACTACAGCTCAATCAGGGCCCAGTGCTACTTTCACCGGCGTGTGCCAGTTTCGATATGTTCAAAGACTACGAGGATAGAGGGCGTGTCTTCAAAGATATTGTCCGTGCAAGGCTCAAAGAGGTCGCGCAAACAAACTAACTTCGATCCGCGTCTGGCACCGTCCATCGGTGCCAACGAGGGGAATGAAGAGACGACGGCTCCCAAAGAGCCGCATTTTCGTGGTCTGCCGAACAAAGCGATCATCGCGGTAACGGTCGCACTGTGTCTTTTCGGTCTGATGGCTGTGTTCAGCGCTTCGGCTCCGGAGGCGCTCAACAATACTCACGATGCGACGTCGTATCTTCGCAAACAAACCATTGCCTGCATGCTTGGTATGTTCGCGATGTTCACAATCAGCCGGTACGACTATCGAAAACTTCGAAAATGGGCATGGCCGGTAGCGATTCTCTCTTTTATCGCTCTGGCGCTTACCCTTGTTCCAGGTCTCTCGACCGAAGCATTCGGCTCCGCTCGCTGGCTGCAATTTGGTCCTTTCCAATTCCAACCTTCCGAAGCCGCAAAAGTAGGGTCAATTCTGCTTCTCGCCTCGGGTCTGTCTAAACACTTCTGGTGGAAGAAGGAGATGATCATCAGGATCGGGCTCGTCATGGCGATGGCCGCGATCGTGGTCAAACAGCCTGACCTTGGAAGCACACTGATGATTCTTTCCGGATTGGCTACTCTACTTTATGTGAGTGGTACCAATCAGATGTTGCTGTTCATGGCCCTTCTTGGTGGTGCCGGACTGGTCTGGCACAAAATTCAAAGCACGCCTTACCAGATGGCGCGGATTGAGAGCTGGATCAATCCATACGAGCATCCTCAGAAAGAAGGATGGAACATTATTCAGGCTCAGCTCGCTATCGGCTCTGGCGGGCTGCTCGGACTGGGTTATGGGCGTTCGCTGCAAAAACTGCATTATCTTCCCGTTCAGCACGCCGACTTCATTTTCGCGGTCATCTCCGAAGAGCTCGGCATGCTTGGCTGTATCTCATTGATTTCTCTGTTTATGATCTTTGGCTACTATGGCTTTAAAACAGCTCTGGAAGCCCGAACGTTATTTGGTCGTTTGCTGGCAATCGGCATTACAAGTTCGATCTGCGTGCAAGCAACCGTAAACATTATGGTGACGACCGGTATTCTCCCGGTTACAGGCATCACGCTTCCGTTCATAAGCTACGGCGGAAGCTCGCTCGTCATCACCCTTTCCATGGTTGGCATTTTGCTCTCGGTCTCACGCGACCGCGACCAACCAGCGGAAGAAGAGGAAGAAGGTTTGTTAGCTTGATCAACGGAACCGAAAGAAGAATCATGGATGAGCAATCCCGGAGCGGAACAAGTTCGATGAACGGAACAAGTTCAAAGCCGAGCGGTGGACACCGTGTCGTTCTTTCAGGCGGTGGCACAGGTGGGCACGTCTACCCTGCCCTGTCCGTCTACGAGGTACTCGAGCACGACCCTTCTGTCGAAGCCATCCTATATATAGGTGCGCAAGGGCACATCGAGGAGCGCATCGCCAGAGAGCGAGGAATTGATTTTGTCGGTCTGAACGTTTCCGGTATGCCTCGGAAAAAATCGCTCGCGATTTTCAAATGGGTTTTCCAATCGCTGAAAGCGCAGGCGCATGCGAAAAAGGTGTTGCGCAAATTTCGGCCGACCGTAGTACTGGGCACCGGTGGATACGCATCAGCTCCCGCTCTGGGTGCAGCCAAAGAGCTCGGTATTCCGTATGCCATTCATGAACCTGATGCTTACCCGGGACTCGCCAACAAGTTTTTCGCCTCAACTGCCGGTCTGATTTCGCTGGGGATGGAAGGCGCTAAGGGCATTGCTTCGCGTGTTGGAAAGACCGTGGTCAACGGCAATCCGATACGTCAGGGCTTCATCAATAAAATTGGTCGTGATGCGGCTTGCGCGGTTTTCGGTTTTCGCTCCGATATTCCTACCGTAGTGATCACTGGCGGATCGCAAGGCGCCAAGGCGATCAACGAGAGCCTGTCGCAAACGATCCAGCGTCTCCTCGACTTCTCTCCACCGATTCAAATTGTGCATCAAGCCGGCGAGAAAAACATCCACGACGTCAAAGAGTCGCTCGACGAGAACGTTCTCCTTCATCCGCGTTACTGTTTGCGAGCTTACTTCGATGATATGTCCATCGTCTATGCCGCTTGTGACCTCGTTGTCTGTCGAGCAGGCGCAATGACAATCTCTGAGTTATCGGCAACCGCTACGCCGGCTGTTTTTATTCCCTTTCCATATGCCGCTCAGAATCACCAGATGCACAACGCGCGTTTCCTTGAAAGTAAGGGCGCGGCCATGGTGATACCGCAAGAAGATCTGACACCGCAAAAGCTAGGCGATGTAATCATCTCGTTGTTTGCTGACACTGCTAAACTGCAGTCGATGAAAGCGGCGATGGGCGCTCTGGGAAAACCGAGAGCATCAGCCGATCTTGCCGAGCAGCTCAAAGCGCTCAGCGGTCAATACATGCAGCGTAAATAGACTACTGAATGAAGGTGTTCTGGAACACGTTCGGCGGTGGAACCGTAATCTGAGAATTTGTTTGAACGTCACTGTTTTCGCCAAGTGAGATTCCGACTGCTTTGCGCTCGATGTCGGAGACAATCGCTTCGATTTCCCGAAGCATTGCGTTGGTTTCATGGTCTACGCCCTGGTGGCGGGCTACGACTTCCTTGAGCTGTGTGACTGCCTGATTGATTGAATTATTGCTGTGGGGAAAGGACATTTTTCCTACCCTGACATTTTTTGTCGGTTTAAAGAAGTGAGACTTAGAAACCCTATAAAAACACGAAATAGTGCTACGCCTTTTCAGGAGTTTAACACGGGATATGCGGTAGGCAAGCGCTTCATATGTATGAGACTAACTTAATTAATACGCCTGCGAGCGCCTTGCTTGGCCGGTCTTATATCTGAAGAATCTCTCTTGTCAATATATGTTGTTCACATTCGTATTTCATTGCACATCCGCACCCAGTGCCATTTATGGAAGCTGAAATTGTTTGAAGTTCAAGCTTTCGCCTAAATTTCTGATTTCCGCTTACCCTAATAGTGGTGAACACGGAGAATCCAATGCTTAAGCTTCTGTCCAAGATTTTTACTGAAAAACCGCCTGCGCTTGAGGGTGCTCAAGACGCCAATATCAGTCGCATGTCGCGCATGCGCCGCAAGACCGATGAGATTGCGATGATGGCAGAAGTGCTTCACGATCATGGAGAGCAAATCGAAGCGCGAAAAGATATACTTTCGAAGGCTCGCGATTTGGAAATCGGTACTTCGTTCAAAGGATATTCATCGCGAGCTAAGGACGAGAACGAACGCAGAAATGGTTCACTCATCAAGGATTGGCACGAACGCATCAGCCACTTGCCCGGTTTCGAAGTCGATCCCACTTATTAGCGCCGCCGCTGGTAATGACTTTAGCGTGTCGGCACTTCGACGGAAGGACTGACACGTGGACGTAATGTTTGTTCTGATTGTCACCGCGCTTGCAGTCTTAGGTCTGCTAGCGACGATTGGAGTGGTGGCGATTTTTCTGTTCGGCGTCGGCAGTTCAAAGAAACGAAAAGCTAGACGTCATGCTGTTCTTCACGATAGCTGCACACGGATGAAGGCTGTGATCGCGGAGTTGCTTGAGCGAGTCAATGAACTTGATCAGCACTCTAAATTCATCGAGGATCAGCGCGTTCAGTCTGCCACCAAAGACCGACTTGCGGTTGCGGCAACGGATCTGGTGACTGTCACTGATTGTCTGCCGACAATCGAGCAGCTGCTCGTCGAGAAGCGCTACGACGATGCCGCCGATGTGCTGTCGGCGTCGAGCCGGGTAATTGAAAAGGTCATGCGCATAATCGGTCAGGTACAAGCAGAGCCAGCGATCAAAGCGTTGCCTGATGGAGTGACGCTTAAATTGCCGAAGTCTCAGGCTGCGTCGACGAAAAAGCAGGGCTGACTTCCGGCGAAACCAGGTTGTATCGCGCGAGTTTCGCTAAGCAGATACTCGGACCGCTCCCCTTACACCAGGTAGTAATGCCACCATAAACGGTGCCAAGAAATTATTTGCGTTCTCTAAAGTTTTAAGCAAAAAAGTTCGTTCAAACCCTATCATTCGGGCACAATATTTGTAGAATGGAAGTAGAAGAAATTCATTCTGCGTACGTCGTTCAGCGAATCGCGCGACGCTTTGCGTCCGTTTGATCGGTAGTCACGGTGCGACTTTTGTGCGTCTCGGCTTTGGCCGAGCGACTGTTTTGATGTGGGAATTTAGGTGCAAGTTGTTAGATTGAGAGGATATACCGATGAGCAAAAAGAAAAAGAGAAATGCGAAAAAAATGGCTTCCACTCCCGAGATCGCGGCACTCAAAGATGCCGTAGTCGAGACGAGCGCCGAAGCTGTCGCAGAGGAAGTCGCAGCTGAAGCGCCGGAAGCCGAAACCGATGGTGCTAACACCGAAGACTCTGAGAACAAAGAATCTGAGGCGGAAGTAACCGAGGCGGAAGCCGCTTCAGAAGAGGTAAGTGAAGCGGCGACGGAAGAGAATTCTGAAGCCAAAGAAGAAAGTGCTGCTGCGGAAGACGCTCCGGAGGCGAGCGAGGACGTGAAGGATGGTGATGCGGAGGCCGCCGAAGAAACAGCTGAAGTGAGCGCGGAAGCATCTGATGATAAAGAGGAATCTTCGGACGCAAAAGAAGAGTGTTCCGGAGAGCAAGAAAACAAGGAAGAATGCTCCGAGGAAAAGGAAGAATGTTCTGAGCACAAAGAAGAATGCTCCGAACACAAGGAAGAAGAATGCTCTGACTCGAAGGCTGATGACTCTGAATCCAGTGATGATGCGCCGGCGCAAGAAGCGGCTGGCGAGGAAACCACTGCGGAGCCTGTAGCCGAGGAGTCGGCGCAAGAAGAATCCGAAGCGGAAGCATCCACAGAGGAGAAGTCGGAAGAAGGCGCTGATGAAGCGGCGGAAACGACAGCCGAAGCGGAAGCGACTGCTGAAGAGAGTGGTTCGTCGGAAGAACCGGAAGCTGCTAAGGAAGATGATACAGAATCATCCGAAGAAAAAGCAGAGTCCGATGAATCCAGCGAGCCAACCGCCGAAGCAGAGTCTGAGGCAGAAGCGAAAGAAGAAGAACCTCCTTCGGAAAACGAGGCAGAAGCTTCTTCAGAAGATGTGAAATCCGAGTCCGAAGAGGAGGCAGCACCTGCTGCGGAAACTTCGGAGGAAGAAGCTACATCAGCGGATGCTGAGGCTGCATCTTCGGATGAGGAGAAGAAAGAAGACGACGAGACGCAAGTCGCATAGAGAGTTTCAATCGATATCCTCCAATTGGCATTGGGTGGCGCGCCTGGTACTTAGCGCCACCCTTTGCTGTTTAGAAGAAATATGCGAAATAGATGCATGTGAGTGCGAGCAGTAGGAATATCGTGCCGAAACCGAACGCAACCTTTTTGGTTGTGTCATTGTCGAACATGCCGGCAATCGCGTAGAAGAGCATGAACAGGAGAGCGAAGAAAATCACAAAGCGTGCAGTAATGAGCATCTGCACTAAACCCGCCCAAGCCGGCGCAATATCCAGAACGCAGACTTTCGAGATATCGCGGAGAAAGTTCAGCTTCGGTGCGGTCGGCTGTTTCTGTTCACCTTTTTCAAAGACCAGGTAAAACGGATCGCCGGTGCTTGTGGTGAAGAAGCGCGAGTTGCGATTGCAACCATGGATAACCAGCGTTTCCGGCACGCTCATATTTCTCTGATGAGAGATGTGTCCGATGTTGATGCAGCCTGGATAGAGCATAGGTTCGCCCGGCCAGAGCGCACCTTTCTGGATCGAGCCGAGAAAAGGACCAGGGTCGCTGTGACCGGGCGCTGTTACAACTTGAATGAGCGGGTAGTCGTTGCGTTGCGTGTACGGATTGAAGTACGTAAAATCGCCGATTTCAGTGATCTTGTCCGGATAAACTTTTCGCTTCTTGTAGTACCGACTGGACATATCGGCTACATTCGCGATTTGCGCCAGCATATCGCGATCCATGTGGCGGTCGTGCAGGTAGGTGCGCTTCCCGTCGGTCAGACCATCCGGATTGCGGTGCAACCACAATTCCTTCTCGAACGGAAGGGACATGAGTAAGTCGCCGATTTCGAGCGGGCTGTAACCGTAGGTGCTAAACGGCAGCAAGACCTTTTCCCCATCGATCTGTGCTTCCATTTTTGTCGGTGAAACAAACTGCAGTTCAACACGGTTGTCGGCGGTGATGTAGCGAGTTGGTGAACCGGAGCCATCGATGCCGGTCTTCGGTTGCGATAGTTCACTGTTGTGCTCGCCTGTATAAAGCATCTTCAGTCCGAACAATCCGCCGACCATTGCGCCGAGCAGCAAAAGAAATACGAAAGTGACGATCAGTCCACCGGCCTTTGATACTGCCGCGCGCCACTGTTGCTTCTGTCGCTTCCAGTATTCGCCGAATGTCGCGACCTTTTCGTCGTATTCATCCTCTTCCGGCTCTTTGTCTTCGTCTACGGATTTGGCTGTGGTGCGAATATTCTTTACTTGCTGGGCTTTCTGAGCGCGCTCGGCGGTTGACGCGTAATGGTGCAGTTCCTTGACTTCCTTGGCGATATCGTGTTTGCCAAGGGTTTCGCACATCGTCGCGATGTTCATAACTGTGCGAGAGACGTCTGCGTGCGTGTGACCAAGCGCGCCGGTTTGCGCCTCCAGAAGCTGGAGCGACCAGTCGATGGCGGCGTCAAAGTCGCCTTTGTTCGAAGTAATCGTTACGAGGCTCTTGAGCGACAAGATTGCCAGGTGATGTTTCTTTTCCAGATTGTTCAGTGCGCCGACGAACAACTGCTCCGCGCGCTCCGGATTATCATCCTCGAGGGCTCGAATCGCTTCACTGAAAAGCTGGCTTCCGCGCTCTTCGCTGGTCATCTTACAACTGTTAGTATCTCTGAACGTAAGCTAGTATAGCCTCTTTAAAGCCTATTCCTAGTTTTCAATTCTCCGGGTTAATGGGCAGCACGAGACTGCCGACCGCTTCGCCGGATGGATGAACGGTTACGGGCAATGATAGCTCGGAGGGAATGCTGACACTGAAGGGCAAATAAACTTTTCCGGTCGTTGATTCACCGGGAAACAGTGTGCGCTGGCCGAACCTGCGTTCAGCCAGCTTGCGTCTCTGCTGATCGCGTCCGTAATAGGGAGTACCGTCATCTTGATACTGGGTGATCTCGTCTCCAATTGCTGGAACCGCTCCAGCTGACGCGAGCGAGATGGCAACTTCCATGACATCTTTCGGAACCTGAGATTTCATCGGCGGTTTCTTAACGTCGTATTGTGATTGTGCAGGTTCTTCCACGCGACCATTGCGAACGACGGCCTGGTCGCCGGCGAAAACCAGAGCGCGTTTTCCTCTATTCACCAGATACAGTGTCAGGCTCTTTCCGTCGCTGTTCAAATTCACTCGACCCTGCAGTTCCTGCTTGGTTAATACTCCGGTCAGCACCGTCGGCGGTGCCTTGCTGGCCAATGGATCGTCATGCAACTTCTGACCGGAGTCATCGACTGTTGCAGCGGGAACCGGCGATTGGCGAAGTTCGAGAGTTTGCGCAAAACATGGTGCCTGCAGGATTAAAAACACACCCGCTGTCGCCAGAGCAATCGTTCCAACTTTCAATACCGCTGTCATGACACCGTTCCCATCGCTATGTCCTCGAGTATTTTACCGTCTCTCACTTTGATTATTCGATTCGCTCTGCTTGCCGTTTCCGGATCGTGAGTGACGAGAATTACTGTCATCCCTTCCTTTACCAATCGCCCGAACAAGTCCATGATTTCGCTTGCCGTCGTGCTGTCCAATGCTCCAGTCGGTTCGTCTGCAAGAAGAATACTCGGTTTGTTCACGATAGCTCTGGCAATTGCCACGCGTTGTTGTTGTCCGCCCGATAGTTCGTTCGGCCGGTGATGCATTCTATTTTCCAATCCTACTTCTTTGAGCGCAAGCTCAGCACGAATCTTTCTTTCCTTTCCGGGAATTCCTGCGTAAACAAGAGGGAGCATCACGTTTTTCAATGCCGACATGCTCCCCAGCAAATTGAATTGTTGAAACACGAAACCTACAGTTTTATTTCGGATTGTCGCCAGTTCATCATCGGTTCTATTCTCGATGTCGATGCCGTCGAGCATATAGGTTCCGCGCGTCGGTCGATCCAGACACCCAATGATGTTCATCAATGTCGACTTCCCGGAGCCTGATGTGCCTACGATCGCGGAATATTCCCCGTGCCGTATGGAGAGACTCACGCCCTGAAGCGCGTAGACCGGCTCTTCGGCGTCTTCATTGTAGATTCGCCAGACATCTTTTAGCTCAATGACATTCGACATCGGAGCACCTATTCCGATCTGAGCGCGACGATAGGATCGAGCATCGCGGCCTTTTTGGCGGGATAGATGCCGAAAAATAGTCCTATCGCGAGAGAAACGCAAACCGACAGAATGATTGAAATCGGAGTGACCACAGTCGGCCATTCTGCAATATTCGATATAAAGTGAGAGCCGGACACACCAAGAAGAATGCCGAGAATGCCACCGGTGGTAGAGATGAGCACAGCTTCGATTACGAATTGGGCGAGGATCTGATTGTGCTTGGCGCCCAGGGCCTTGCGAACGCCAATCTCTCTTGTTCTCTCAGTGACGGAAACCAGCATGATATTCATGATTCCGATACCACCGACCAGAAGAGAAATTCCAGCCGTCGCTCCAAGCAGAAGCGAGAAAACACCTGTGATGGACTGCGCTGTTTGCATGATGTCGACTTGCGTGCGAACCATGAAGTCGTCCTCTTCAGGGTTTTGAATGTTGTGGCGCAAGCGCAGAAGATTGGTTATTTGAAACTGCGCTTGCCAATCCTCTCCGTCCTTTGACTGCGCAAGGATGTTTCTAACTGTCTTGCCTGTAACTTGATTCAAGCCAAACAGGGTCGCGTAGCCTGTGGAGAGCGGTATGAATATTTGATCGTCCATATCCATTCCCTGCGTCATGCCTTTCTTTTCCATGACGCCTATCACATCGAAAAGCTCGCCTCTGATGAGAAGCTGCTTGCCGACAGGGTTTCCTTCGCCTATAAGATCGTTTGCGACGGTATCGCCAATGATGCATACGCGGGCGGCATCATCGAGTTCTCTCTTCGTGAAAAAGCGTCCTCGATCCGCGTAGAAGTTTCTGATATCGGGATAATTTGGCTCAGTCGCGTTGACCTGAGTCATGGTGTTCTTTTCGCCGTACTGCACCTGGAAGCTCTGGCTGTACTGCGCGGCTACCTCCTTGACCGCCGGGCAATTCTCCCTTATCGCGACAGCGTCGTCGTAAGTCAAAGTAGGAGAGTTTCCCTGACCCATCGAAATGCCCATGCTGCTCACTTGACCCGGGCGAATGTAGATCAGGTTGACTCCTAGCGATTGAACCTGTTTTTCAGCTTCTTGTTTAGCACCTTCACCGATACCGATTAAGGTGATTACTGAAGCGATGCCGATCAAAATTCCAAGCACGGTCAATGCGCTTCTCAGTCGATTGCTGAGAATCCCCTGCCATGCAACTGATAGAAGTTCGACTATGTTCATGATCTTAGCGGAAACCGCGTCCCATGCCGCGACCGCCGCCGCCGCCCATGAAGCCGCCGGGTCGCTTGCCGTCGTAGCCTTCGCGAGACAACTGTTCTTTAGACAAACCTTCGAAAACTTCGTCGCCTTCCTTCAAGCCTTCCAGGATCACGATGTCGTGACCAAGGCTCTGACCGGTTTTCACTGGCTTGAAGTCCGGCTCGTTGCCGTCTCCGGGAACGTAAACACCGGTCTTTCCTTTACGTGATACCACGCATACCGTAGGGATTGTGATGGCATCATCTATGGTGCCGGTCACGAATTTAGCGGACACGTTCATTCCTGATAGCAGCTCGCCTTTAGGATCTCCGGTAAGGTCAGCGTGCACTTCGAAAGTAGTCACGTTCTGGGTTACGATCGCAGCAGGCGCGATCTGCGTAACTTTGCCTTTGAATACGCGGTCTGGATAAGCGGTCGCGGTAATCTCAACCGGTTGACCAATAGTTATTTTTGGAACATTGGATTCGGCAACTTGAGCGACCATCTCTAGCTTCCCGGACAATGAAATGATCGAGCTGGATGTTGCCGATGTTGTTGCGGCCGACGTTGTCGGTGTGACGATCGCACCAGCGTCTGCATACTTCTGGGTGACGATCCCATCAAAGGGAGCGCGTACCTTCGTGTCGTATAGCAGGCTCTCCATGTATTTTAGCTGTCCTCTGGATTGAACGGCCATGTTCCTAGCTTCTTCGATGTCTTCTGCGCGAAAGCCCGACTTCATCAAGCTGTACTGTTCTCTCGTCGCTTCGAGCTCGGCCTGGCTCTGAGCCATCGCTTGCTCGGCTTGCTCGCGCTCACGCTCGGCCGCATGCAATTGCGACAAAGTTACGGTCGCTGCCGTCTCCGCGTCAATTTTTGCTTGCTCGGAAACCGCACCAGCTCCCGAAAGCAAACCCTGCCGTTTGGCGAACGCTTCATCGCGTTTTAGCTGGGCGGTTAATGCCTCAATCTGCGCGCTCAGTCGACTGATGTTGACTTTGGCCTGGTGAACGGCTTTCTGACCGCGCAACTCCTGGAATTTTGATGCCGCCACTTCTTGAGGTCTGTTTCCGTGCTGCATCTTCTCGAGGCGAGCCACCGCAGCCAGATATGTGCCACGAGCTGCCTCAACCTGCCCTTGCAGGTTTGACGCGTCCATTTCCGCAATTACCTGACCGGTTTTGACGCGGTCACCTTGTTTTACATGCAGCTTCATAAGCAGTCCGGTTTGTTTTGGACTGAGTTTAACTTCGTGGACCGGTCGAATAATGCCTGTTGCCAGAACTGTCAGGTCCGCCGGTCCGCGTTTAACCGTGATGATATTTCGGCGCGAATGCTTATGCTTTGCCTGATTCTCGTTTTGAATATAGAAGAAACCGCCTGCTGCAGCCCCAGCCAGAAGAACTGCAATAATCGAATAGCGCAGAATCTTCCGCTTTTGCGTTTGCTTGAAAGTCGTCGGTGTGAGTGTTTTCTGCTGCATTTTTGGTTCGCCGACTCGAATTGAGCCCCGCGGGGCCCTTCGTGAAACTATGTGGTTAATGACGGGAAGCGCACTCTGATGTTCCTATTGAGTGTTATTGGGCTGCTTGAGTCCGATCGGAAGCGGATATTCGTTAGTCAAGGTCGCTATAGATATTTGCCCAGTATCGCGCAAAAGCTGTGCCTGAGAGATGTTGTAGTTAATTATGGCTTGTGCGTGGTTGGTCAAAGCGGTTACATAGTCCCGTTGTGCCTGAATCAGTTCAAGGTTGATACCTTGCCCGTAAGTGACGCGGAGGTTGGCCAGGCGGAGCTGTTCCGCAGAGGAAACCAGGGCTTCTGCTGCCACGTCGATTTGTTCTTTGGCGGTGAGCATACTCAGGTAAGAGGACCGCACACCCTGTACTACTGTAAGGTACTGGTCGTTGGACTGCAATAGAGCCTGGCGGGCCAGTGCTTGTGCGGATAGTGTATTGCCGAGATCCGGTATGCCCATTCCGGTAAGCGACCAGCTCAGGTCGAAACCGGCACTGACGGAACGGCCTCCACTGCCACTAACCCCGATACCACCACCTCCGCTGCCCCCTGTCGGAATGATGACTGTGGAGCCGCCGAGTCCACTGCTGCTACCGCTTCTGCTTGTTTCTGACTTTGTCACCGAAGTGAAAAACTGGAAGGTCGGATACAGGTTTGCCTGTGCAACCTGAACGTTGCGATTGGCAGCCATTCTAAGGAAGTTGTATTGTTTAAGTTCCGGACGATTTTGATACGTTACGGCTAACAATTCGTTGATTCCGACTTGCGGATTGACCAGGCGTAGCTCTCGAACATTCGATTCTTCCGGAATGAAGTTGATTGCCATGCTGGTGTTCATCACGCGCGCCAGTTCCAACGCCGCCTGCCGGACGAGAACCTGCTGCTGGAGCAGCGCTTGTTTGTCCAACGCTAGCTGCGTTCTCGATTGATAAACCGCAAAGTTCGTGCCCACTCCGGCGTCGCGAAGTTGCTCGTTCAGCTTCAACTGTGTGCGGGAGAGTTCAACCGAGCGCACGCGGATCTGCAATAACGTTTGTTGTAACAGTAAGTTGTAGTAGCCGCGATAACCAGCCAGCAGAGCGTCATTCACGGAAGCGTAGTAGCCGTATTTGAACGCGCGCGAATTGTAGTAGTTTGACAGAGCTCCGTATAAAACTCGACCGCCCTGATAAACAGGATATGTGAGGGTAGTCGAATTTGTGAAGATTGTACTTGTGGATGAGCCCGAATTCTCGATCTGTTGCCCACGGTATGTCAGTTGCAGGTTTGGCGCAAACCGACCCAGCGAGCCCAACAGCAAATATCTACGCGAATCATATGCTGCTTGAGAAATCCGAATAGGCAGATTGTTATCGAGTGCAATCTGCAGAACCTTTTTCAAGTTGATCGCTTCGTTGTAGCTGGCTTCAAGCCGAATTGGAGGTAGTCTTCCTCCGCCAATCGGCAGCAATTCCGATGCAGGCACCGGCATTAGTGTCACTGATTCTGCTTCCTGCTTTTGCTGATCAGTTAATGACGGGTCTGCTGTACTGGATGAGTAAGGCGTCACCTGTCCCGGTTGTTCGGGATAAAGTTGCTCAAGCGTCGAGCCCGGGGAGGGCGTCGGCGGCGATTGCGACGTCTCGGGTTGCAGTGGCGCTACCGGTTTTGGATGAATAGGATCAGGGACACTTATTATGGGCTGTGCCTGGGGAAAGTTGGGCGCCTTGACCGGGCCGCCTGTAGAAGGAGACGGTGAAGCAGTCTCACCTGAATCAGGCTTTCCGAATGGACCGGCGCTGGTTGTGCCATCAGGTGGATTGGTAGAGGGTTGGGCATTCCGAATCGCTTGAGGATCTGGAATCGGTTTCGTTACTGGAGCCGATTGAGGAGTTGTCTCGTGATTGGTCGTGCCGGCTGGACCGCGCAACACTGGGTTGCCTTCGGAGGATTGCGCCAATACAGGCATTGCCGGCATCAGAGACAGCGAGATACAGAGATACGATAAGAACTTAGGTGGCCTACGCATAAGATCCCTGACGTAGAAAAGTTTTCAAGTGTTCTGCTGTTGACTACTGAATTTCAAATTCTCTACGTCAAAAAATGAAACGCCCGTCTGCAGGTCAGCGTTAATTCAACCAATCTATTGTGAAACAGTCAATTATTTAAAATGAAGTTGGCTGATTTTGCTTTCGACTGCTCGCCAGGGCTGCCGGTTGTGATCGTTTGGTTTCCGCACGCTTGCTGGTGTTTAAATACCCGTGAACCGGCGTCGCGGTCCGAGTCATGCCGCTTTTGCCGTTCAGTTCGTCGAGCGAAGGCATGGCTAGCTGTTTTGCCTCCAACTCTACCAGCGGTTTCTGGCTGGCATTGGCTGAAGTTTCCTGCGCGCCAGGTTTGCTCACAATGTAGCTTGCTGGCTGGATTATGACAGGAGGCAGCTCGTTGGAGGCAAAATCAGCAGAGTTCAGTTGAGATACTTCAGCCGCGGGAGCAATTGCGGTCGGTGCTACGCTGGGCATAATCCAGGCTGTCACAGGGGGAGTGTTTGCGGTGCTGGGCTCGGGGGCTGCTTCACGACCAGAAGCGAACGGTGACGTGTAATCAGTTCCATCGTTTTCAATTGCGTCTAGAAGCGCTGAGTTTTTCGTCGGTGCGAATGTTGCAGAATCGAACTTTCCAGCAGTAGCCTTGAGATTTTTCTCCGGTAGCCAGAGTGGTGGATATTTGTCGAGTTCGTTCTGTTCGTCTGGAATGACTTCACCGTTGAGGGTGATCACTCTGAGGTCGTCATCCGACTCATGCTTCTGATTGCGAGCGCTGTCTCCGCCGCCTGCGGCTGGAGCATTCTTTTTCTCTTCATTTGCCGGAGCGTTATTCTTGCCGGGATTTTTTTCCTTCTTCGGTTTTGGTTGCTTTTGTGGTTCGCCCTGATAGTGCTTCTTGAGCATGTTCATTGTGCCGACAAGATTTGGCTTATAAGCGCTCATTCGCAGACCGAAAAAGATACGAACGTCCGCTCCCGAAAGACCCGGTAAATTTCTTCCAGCAAAGTTGAAGACCGGCTCGCAGCGCACGAATGCCTGGAAACCTGGAAGGCTGTCGACAACTTGACGAGCGACTTCGAAATCGCAGATCCACGAGCCAGTATCGAGTTGGTTGAAGGCGGCTTCAAAACCCTTTTGGAATGTGTTCAACATGGTGGCGTTAGCAGAGAAAGCCCAGCGTCCACGCGTTGTTGCTAAACCGAAAGTATAGAATGGCGTGATACTTCGATTGGGACCGTGCATGAATTTTGTGGATCGCATCTGCATGATGGCGTTGAAATACGCGACGGAGCGCCACGGTAGATAGTATGTAAACGTGAAACTCGGAATGTAGTCGAACACGGGAATCGCGCTGGACTGCCACAGTTCTCGAGCCATGAACTGGAGCTCGACTTGAGCCTTGTTATTTAGAACCGGACGCTGGTGTTCTATCCCCAAACCAACCTGGTTGATGGTGGTATTGAGAATGTTGTTTTTAAACAGTTTGTCTCGCAAACAATAGTAGTTGACGAACAAATGTGTGTTCTGTGTTAAAGCCCAACCGGCAGTCAAGTTTGGCGAGACGCGGAAGACCACGTCTTCTGCATAGGAGCGATCTAAAAGGCCTTGAACAGCTTGTGCGCCTTCCGGAGAAAGGTTCTCCAATCCGTCAGGGGCGAACTTCCTGAGAATCGCGGAACGCGATGGGAACTGAAACACGTTCGTTTCTATCCGGAAAGATGATTCGACCGTGCCGCTGAAATAAAACGGTGCTGGAAGTTTTTGAAACAATCGCAGTTTCAAACTCTCGCCAAGTCTGGTCTTCTCTGTCTGAATCGGAATCGGCGCCGTGTCCGTCGGTAGAACCGTACTCGGTCTGCTACCGCCGAGAGCATCCTGGGCACTGACAGGCAGCGCCGCCATGAGAGAAGATATAGCAGCCACTACAGCTGGTGCCAATAATCTACGCCGATTTTTGCTGCCCTGGACTTTCACGCGACGCCACATGCGAGTGAGTTAGTGCGACTGGTTTCTTCGGTTGGCTGGTTTCTTAGTAAGGTTTGAAAATCGCCTGAGCGATTTGGCGATCTAAAGTGACCGCACCAATTACTCAATTTTTTCCACCCTGAAACATGGTTTGACACCATATTTCGTACCGTGATTATACACACTCATTCTTTCGCCGTTTCCCTCTGGCAGAGGTTTTTACAAGCAAGTGAATGAGGAGTATGTCAAGTGATAGGGCCGAGCATGCGGTTTCTATCGCCATTTAGTTATCGACTGATCAAGTGTTGTCAAAGTTTCCCTCAAGCATGTCTGTATTATGGATCTTTTATATAAGACGTTTGATTTGCTCTGTCCGGTTTTAAGGTCGGCTCGTCCGATTTTCTAAGAGGTAGTGACCGTAACGCTCAAATCCTCTTGAAAACAAATGTAAACGCAATATATAGACTGTTTTGAAGCCTCATGATAACCTTGACTTCAATCCGCTTTTCGGGCGCGCGGGACTTTGAAGTCGATGTTCCACCCGAAAACTCCGTTATTTTTCGTCATCATCAACGCTATTCAGAGGAATGCTCGAATGACTAACGGAAGTAGGTTTGTGGCGCTTGGCGTCTCTATGTTCGCAGCTGGTGTATTTCTCGGACCGGCGCTCGCTAGCGACAACTTTCGTTCTTTCGTGCACGCCAACCCTGGAATTGATAAGTCTGCACTCCGGCAAATGTGGCAGTCCGGTAGAAACGGCGGACAGGATAGTATCGGATTTGGTGTCATCGGTTTGAACAGCGACAGGGGGCGCAGCTACGTCCCACCGGTGGTCGATGTGACTATGCCATCGCCTGTGGTGCCGGGTGCTTTTACGAACTTTCGAGAGTTCAGGAATTCAAACCCGGGAATAGACAACCGCGTACTTCGTGAAGCATGGAGAGCTGATTCTGCGCAAATGAACATTGGTTTCATTCGCAACAATCCGGTCGATTTGTCGAGTCTCGGAGATGGAAAAAGGGACGTGACTTGGAACGATTTGAAGAATTTGAATCCTGGTATCGACAAGACCGCTTTAAAGACGATGTACAGGCACATGAAAAACGGCTCGCCGGCTGACGTAACGTTCGGCGTGATTACCGATGCAGACTCAATCACAAGCGTGGCGTCCAGTGGAAATCTGCTGGCGAATCAGAAAGCGTTTGGATCGGTCCAACTGCTAACGGACAAATAGTGTTTTGTTACTTGTGCCTTCCGTTCTGATACTTTCTCGCATTCTCTTGCGCGCGCCTGACTTGCTCGTTCATATCGACAAGTCGGTATCCGGGCGGTGGGGCAAAGTATTGTGCGCCGATCAAATTGGTCGATGACGTTTTAATCCGCATCTGTGGTTTGTTATCCAGCGTCATGAGGACGGGGCAGCCGAGAGACTTGTCAATCCAGGCCTCGCTTTTCTTGCCGGATGCTGTTGTCGTTTGCCAGCCTTCGCAAAGACGACCTTCGACCATTTTGTCTCCAAGTGAGACTCTTTGGCTCGAGCTGCTGGACGGAAGTCCAGGCGTATTCTGCATCGCCATTTTGCTCACGGCTCTTGTCGAATCGTCGATTGAGAAAGTAGCCTTCTGGTTTGCATCGGTCACTGAAACAAACGATCTGCCATTCATTACGGTCTCGCTACGAATTCTTCCCATTCCATCACAGGACAAGCGCATCTGCGTTGGACCTGACGGCATGTAATAGTCGTAGGTCGCATCATAGACTTTGCTGTAGCCGGTATTCTCCTGAGCCAGGGCTGGCTGACAGACCGTTGCGGCTGTTAAGAGCAATGCTGCAATCGTAGCTTTCATATTTCCTTCCTGTGTTGGAATCTCAGTGAGTAGATTTATCCTACTGCGGTCACCTTTGTTTTAGGCGATGTACGATGTTTCTCAATTTCCAAAAGCGGCTTCGCTCCAAATTCTGCAGTTTCTCTTCGGTGTGAAATAGTTGGCTGCGCACATCATATAGAGTTCTGTTGACGCTTTTCAATTCTCTCTGGGAATTTCTTGCATTGGACCATTCGTTGAGAAAAACTTCCGCGAGGTCGGCATCGGATATGGTGGCAGTAGGGAGTTTTAACTCCTCGCCGCCAAGGGTGTCTGAGCGACGCAGAAGCTCTTCGTAAGTAGACATGCATTCCGGAAAAAATTTCTGAATGATCAGTGCCTGGTTTGCTTTCGTCGAGGTGCGTTCAATTAGTTTTTCATCGAAAATATCAGTTGCCGGTTTCTCCAGACCAAGTGAAAATCGTTCATTTACTCGGTCAACAAACGCACCTGGATTATCGACGATTGTTTGCAGCGCAGCTACGAAACCGCGATCGCTGTTTTTATCCATGAAATTTAAAATGGCGCGATTGTAGCTGGTCCAGGTATCGACAGCGAGTCGGGGTGAATCTTGAAACTCCTGGTCCCCCCTTCGGTAGAGCGAATCTATAACCTCCCATGGTGCGCGATGAACGAATACGAAGTTGGCTTTCGGTAGTCGTTTTGCCCAATAGGGAAGGAACAGCGTTGTACGAGGATCTTTCCAGCCCCACGGCGATGTCGATGCGCTTGTTTCAATTAGCTGGTCGGCTGCGGAACTGAACGACTCTGGCGGTTCGATATCAATTTTTGTGGTCCATCCGAAACGGCTTACTCCGAGAGATTCAAGAACCTGTTCGTGAAAGCGAACAAAGTCGAGGTTCTCGTAAAAGCCTTTGGCATTTATGCTCTCATGGGCTTCCATGAGTTGCTTGCCGACATCCAGACCGGCTGAATGCAGAATCGACGTCACCAGTGACGTGCCCGAGCGGTGCATGCCGATGATTATTAGAGCATTGGAGCCGTCTGTGATTGTCTTCGCCATTAGGTTTTTCGGGGTCTAAGCTTTTTCTGTCAGGCTCGAGAATTTCGCACAGCCGGCTAGTCAAGCATTCGCGATTGGTCGCGAAACGGATTTCATGGGGGATAGTCTACCTGTATAGAGGTCCCATAACTTGAAAAGATTTTTCAATATCATGGAGCGAGAGCGCCGCCTGGTCAGGCTCCAGCCGCCTCCAGTGGCAGCATTTGCGTGGTTTGCAGTATTATAGTTCGGCTTACGTTCTTGTCAGCGGCTAACTGGCAACTCGCCGCTGGTCATTTATTCACAATTTTGAAGTGAGAAACAGACTATGGCGATTTCGTGGAAAAACAAGTCACTGCATTTGACCGAAGAGCATCGATTCACTGTCGAAGGCGGTTATGTCGAAGATGCGCTGCTCGTGTCGGGGAGCGGATCGGACACGCAGTTCGGCGGATTGTATTATGTGAAGAAAAGCGGCTGGATGGGCGGTGCGGAAGTCTGGTGCATTGACCGCTTGGGCTCTCGTGGAGTGGACGTCTCTTCTGATATGGTGGTGCGCTCTATCAAGGCGGAGAGTCATATGATCGCCACTATATATGGTGAGAAAACCGCCAGGGTCGTGGTCAGTGAAAAGGCATCAAACGTTCATGACATGCGTATATTGAACGGTAAGATTTATGCCGCTTCTACTGGAACCAATGAAATACTGCAACTGAACGAAGATGGCAGTATTGCGAAGACCTGGTCTTTCGGAAGCGGAAAAGACTCATGGCATATTAACGGTTTAGATATTTGGGACGGCAAGCTGGTGGCGTGTGCGTTCGGAAAGTTCGATGGCGACGGCGCTTACGAAGGGAAAACTAAAGGCGCTGGTTTGGTATTCGAAGTCGAAACTCAAAAGGACGTCTGGACCGGGCTTTCGGGTCCGCACACCCCTCGATCCGACAGTAAAGGGAATAAATATATCTGCGATAGCGGCAGCAATAGACTTGTAATCAATCGGTCTGTTTCCGAGCGCGTTATCGAGTTCCCTGGCGCTTTTCCACGGGGGCTGGCCTTCGGGAAGAATTCGGTATATGTTGGATTGAACTATCTCAGCGGGCAATCGGGCAACTGCAAAATTGCTGTCCTCGACAATTCTACTTTTGAGAAGACCTCTGAGATTCAGCTTGATATTCCGGAAATTTACGACCTGGTCGCTACTAACGACTAGGCTCCTTAGAAATAGCAAGCATTCGGAAATCGCATTAGCGGTACAATGAACCGGCAGCCAACCTGCTGCGGTCGGATGACCTCGTTAGCCGCGATAACATGACTGACAGAAAAACTTTTCCGAATTTCCTCGGTATAGGGGCACAGAAAGCCGGCACAAGCTGGTTGCACGAATGTTTGAAAAAACATTCCGAGATCTGGTTGCCACCCGAAAAGGAAATTCACTACTTTGACCGAAATCCTAAATACTCGACTCCGAATTTCTTGCATCCGGATCAGCCTATACTGCGCTTCTTTGGTAAGGAGATGTGGAACGGGATTTATCGAAACAAGTGCAAAGACGTTTTTAAAGATCATCGAAAAAATCCGGAGATTTTTAGGTGGTACCTGAAGTACCTCTATCTTCCTTGCAGTGATGACTGGTACGCGTCTTTATTCGAACAGGGGAGAAGCAAAATCAGGGGCGAAATCACTCCTGCGTACTCCGTTCTTGACGCTCAGGACGTGCAGCATGTGCGGGACTTGATGCCGGACTGCAAGATAATCTTCATTCTTAGAAATCCCATAGAGCGTGCCTGGTCTCAATTCCGTTTCCTCGTGCGCATGGGAAGAATGAATCCCGATGCGTCATTCGATGAATTCAAAACATGGGTCGATAGTCCCGACCAGAAAGATAGAAGCGCCTATCTGGATACTATCGATAAGTGGACAGGTGCGTTTTCCAGCGCTCAGGTTTTAACCTGCTTCTATGATGATATCGTAGCGCAGCCGCAGAACCTGCTCCGCTCTACACTGGAGTTTCTCGGCGCAAAATCTGATGACACTACTATCGGTGCTATATTGCAGCGTGGTCGAGTCAATGTCTCTCCGGAAATTGATATACCGGACGAGTTTAAGAAGTACCTCCTGGAGGTCTACGCCTCGGATCTGGTACGGCTCGCCGACAGATTGGGTGGGCCGGCAACAACCTGGTTGGATGAAGTTCCGAAATCCTTGAGAGTTTAGAGTTGGTAACTTCAATGAACACCAGAGTTTTGAATTTCCCTGCGTATTCCGTTGGTCGGCTGTATGTTGACGACGCTCTTGTAGGACAGCGGTTTCTCTGCGAGGCTCGCGATGAGGTTCGCTTTGGCGAACAGGTAAACGTGTGCTTGAAACTTGCCGCCGAAGCGGTACTTGACCTGTCGTTCTTCAACCGGGCAGGCTTCGAGCATCTAACCGAATTGCATTTACCGGCTGTTGTTGTTTCTCCCGCTCAGCTTCAATTTGTTTCCTCGCTTGGCTCGCTAAAGCGGCTTAAAATGAGCTATTCTCGTGTTGCCGATGATGCGTATTCGTTTATCTTCAACCTCAAAAACTTGGAAGAACTCCGGGCCAATTGGACTGACTTGGGAGATGCAGCGCTTGAGAGTATCGGTAAATTGGCACGTCTTGCCGTTCTCGATCTGAGCAAGTCCCGCGTCACGGATTCCGGCATCATTCACTTGAAGAGCATCCGCGGCTTGAGGACGCTGGTTTTGTGGGATACGAAAGTGAGTGGTGCAGGCTTCGAGGCCCTTCGTGAAAATGCGCTGCTTTCTGAGATCTGGTTGAGCAGAAGTAAAATTTGCGACCAGCATCTCGGTCAGGTAGCTGCCTTGCCTGGCCTGATCGCGTTGAGGTTGGCCGAAACCGAAGTTGGCGATGACGGATTGGCGCAGCTTTCGAATGCTGCTCTGTTGACTGATTTGGATATCAGTGACACGCGTGTGACCGATGAATGCATTAAATATCTTTTGAAAATCAAAACTCTGAAGCGGCTGCTATTGCGGGATAGCGGGGTCTCGGCGTCGGCAGTGGCGGAACTGCAAAAGCAGCGTGCGGATCTTGAAATTACCTATCGACCTAGACCGCGATTGACCAGATAGCTAAGTGAGAGTGCGTCAATCCTGTTGCAGTTGATCGGTCTTCGTGTCCTGGTAACAGGTAACAGTCCGCTCGGCGGTTGTTTGTGGGGTGCGATTATGTGCACCGCAGGTGGTGCCGCGAGGAACGATGGCGCGGAAATCCATTCTCCAGTTGCGCTGAATGTCGATCTGATTGACAAAGCTGGTTTCAACCCAAATAGTTTGCTCTCTGAGCCGGAATCGCTATATGAAGCGATTAAATTATTATGGAGATCCAGACTGGACTTCAGGATACAATGTCAAATTCATGGAATTCGCCTGTTTTCAGGCTTATTCCAGGCGGAAAATTTGTTGATTCTAAACTCTGGTTCACAAAGAAGATTATGTCGAATTCGATCATCTCGCAAAGCTCCAAGCTGATAAACAAGCTGCTCTCACGCAATCCACGCAACGAAGAAGTGCTGGAACCTCCGGTGGAGACGGATCCGCAAAAGATTTATCAGGACCTGGACAGTCAGTTTGTCCCTCGCGACCAGGAATACATTAAGCGAACTAAAAACCTGAGACTGCTTCCCCTTGAACCTTTCCGCAGGGGCGGCAAATATTCGTACGCTGAGTGGTCGCACGTTGTCGGAATTTTTCAGACCATAATGTACATGCATCTGGAAAACAAACAGAATAATCGCGTTCTCGATATCGGCTGTGGAACAGGAATCCTGGGAATCGCTGCTGAACCTTTTCTTGGCGAGAGCGGGCATTATGTCGGGATCGACGTTCTTAAAGAGGACATCGAATTTTGTACCGAACATTTCCCGAAAGAAACCTATTCATTCCAGCATCTTGATGTGCACAACACCGTTTACACACCAGAGCAAGCAAGCAAGCACTTGCCGTGGGACCAGCCGGACAACAGTTTCGATCTGGTAACCGCTTTGTCGGTTTGGACACATATGACTGAAGAAACGGCGTTCTACTACTTCAAAGAAGTAGCGCGAGTCCTGAAGCCGGGCGGAAAGGCGTTGATTACGTTCTTCCATCTTGATGATTATTACGAGAAAAGCCTGTCACTTCGCAAAGAAGGCGAAAAGGGCAGATATCACATGACGCCTCAGTCTCGCTGGGTTTTTAAAAATTCGGCATATGAGTCTAAGTATTTCTTTTGCGTTGGAAAAGTTCCGGAAAATGCAATCGGCATAAATGTCGAGGGTATGGAAAAAATGCAGAATGAAGCCGGTCTCAAGCGAATCGCATACTATCCAGGCAATTGGAAAGAAATTCCGGGGGCGTACTTTCAAGACGTGATGGTTTTTCAAAAATGACATCGAGCGCTGAAAAGTCGGATCAGAAGCTGGAATTCGTGAGTGATCAGAAGGTTGGACCCGTACTGATCATTGGCGGAATGCATAGATCGGGAACATCATTTGTTGCCTCAATGCTTAAGGAAGCTGGTCTGCACGTCGGCGAAAGGCTGAGCCCAGGCGAGGAAGGAAACACCAAGGGCTTCTTCGAGAATACCGATTTCGTTCATTTGCACGCGCGCATTCTCAAGCACTTTGGTTTTAACGCCTGGAGTCTTGAGAGTTTTGAAACACTGCCGGATGAGCAGTTGAAGCAGGTTCACGAGGCTGTGAAGGCAAACGCGCAGCCCGGACCGTGGGGGTGGAAGGATCCGAGAACAACTTTGTTTTTGGAATTTTGGTTGAAAGTTTTTCCTGATGCGAAATTCTTATTCGTCTACCGTGCTCCGTGGGAAGTAGTGGATTCGCTCTTCCGCCGAGGAGATCAAACTTTTCAAGACGACCCGGTTTTGGCGCTGAAGGTTTGGGATCACTACAACCGTCTTTCTCTCGATTTCTACAATGCTCACCCTGAGCGCTGTTTGCTCGCGCATGTCGACGCCGTGACCGATGATCCGGCGCCGCTTGTTTCGGCTTTAAACGAGCGTTTCGGTTTGTCGCTGAAAGTTCCGCACTCGACTTTTGATGAATCGATGCTCGTCAGGGATAAGAAGAAGTCCGGACGCCCTGCACTGATTCGCTCGTGTTTTCCGGAAACATACAAGCTCTGGCTGGCGCTGGAAGATCAGGCAGATTTGAAACGCAAAGGCGTGCCGCAGGACACGGTCATGCAGACTGTGATTACAGAAACCTCGCCTGAGTTTGCCGAGCAAGTCTTCAGCGACTGGATGGAAATGCGCAAAGCTCAGCTCGAAGTGAAACGCATGAACAAGACACTGGAAGCCGTTCGCAAAGATCTGGAACAGTCGAACGAGCACATCAACTGGATCGAGCAAAGCAGGGTCTGGAAAATTCGAGGTAAGCTCAATGCAATTCGTGAGCTGCTGTCGAAGTAGAGTCCATGCCGTTCTTGGTGAACGGGAGCGTGGAGCAGCAAAAGGTTAGACACGTTCGAAAAGGCAAATCAACCGATGAGCAACGAAGATGTACGCGTAATATGTTTCTACCTTCCGCAGTTTCATCCGATTCCGGAAAACGACGCGGCGTGGGGCAAAGGCTACACTGAGTGGCGACGAGTTGTTCAGGCTCGCCCGCATTTCGCGGACCATTATCAACCTAGAATTTCAGCCGATTTAGGTTTCTACGATCTTCGTTTAGAAGAAACGCAAATCGCGCAGGCGGAGCTGGCTAAACAGTACGGTGTCGCAGGTTTCTGTTACTACTATTTCTCGCTTGGTGGCGGTCGGAAACTGTTGGAGCGCCCTATCAATCAGATGTTCGCTAATAAGAAACCAGATTATCCATTTTGCGTGGCATGGGCTAACCATCACTGGCGCGCCAATTGGATCGGTAGCGCTGAAGCGATCGCGATGCAAACTTATTCGGAAGAAGATGCTCGCGATTTGATTGATGATTTGATTCCGATGTTTAAAGACGACCGATACATCAAGGTCGATGGTAAGCCGCTCTTCGTGGTCTATGACACTCGTGCGCTGCCCGACCCGCTCAAGTATTCCGAGATTTATCGTTCTCGCGCGAAGGCTGCCGGTCTCGATGACCTGTATTTGTGCCGGATGGAGAAGGAAGCAGTTCTCGATCCGAAATCTATCGGCTTCGATGCTTCAATCGAATTTCCTCCAAGTGGCGTTCGCTCCGTAACTCTAGATGTGGAACCGCTCGATACTACTAGCGGTTTCAAGGGGCGCGTAAATGACTACGAGCAAACTGCCTTCTATGCAATCAATCGCGCGGATATCGGTTTTGATCTGATTCGCGGTGTGATGCCGTCGTGGGATAACACCGCGCGTCGCCCCGCCGATGATGCCACCATATTTCACAACGCTTCGCCGGAAGCCTACGAAAGCTGGCTTGCAGAGGCTGTTGACTGGACTAAGAAAAATCGCAAGGGCGAGGAGCGCCTTGTGTTTGTTAACGCGTGGAACGAGTGGGGAGAGTCTGCGTATTTGGAACCAGACCTCCGGCATGGGCATAAATACCTGGAAGCGACGCAACGGGTTTTAAAAGGACAGAGTGGAGATCGTTTTAAATCGATCAGCAACGCGTCCTATGAGTTAAATAAGACAGAACTAAGACACTTATCCGGCAAAACATTACAGCCTTCTAAGAAAATTGTCGGTTCAATAGATCAGATTGAAAAACGTGACGACAAAATTTGTATCTCCGGCTGGGGATGTGACCAGGAAGCTGCCAGTGAGCCTTTACACGTTTTGATATTTGAAGATTCAAAACCGATTACGGTCGATCGAACATTTGTATATCGTCCGGATGTGGCCAAGTCGGTTGCGCCGTGCGCCACCAGAGCGGGTTTCTACGTCGAGTTCAAGCTTTCCATGCTGTCGCGCCCAGACTGCGCCAACCTTAAGGTGGTTTTGGTTTCGCCTCCTGGGAAGTTCGCGCTGCTGCCTGTTCCGGCGAAGGTCTAAATGTTGTTAATTGTTGAGCCCGTCGTACTTTGCACTATTTTCATGCAGTGCCCCGGGCGTGCGTGATAGCATCTTGGAATCTCGAGGACCTTGTCTCACTTATGTTAGAACTGGCAACACCTGATACCCAAAATAGCGAAAAGCTCGCGCCACCACCAGAGGTGCGCGTCGTGACGGAAACCGTTGCGGAGCGTGGAAGCACCCTCAAAGGTTTTTTGAACCTGTGGAACCACCGCCACCTGGTGGCGCTCATGGTGCAACGCGATTTCCAGGGACGCTACAAAGGCTCCTTGCTGGGCGCATTGTGGCCGCTGCTCAATCCGGCTGGACACATGGTCATCTATACGTTCTTGTTCAGCGTAGTGCTGCAAGTTCGTTTCAACACCAATGGTGGCACCGGTGATTTCGCGCTGTATCTGATGTCCGGCTTCTTGCCCTGGACCGCGATGTCTGAAGCGGTTTCACACGCTACGACGAAGATTCTGGAACTTCCCAACCTGGTCAAGCGATGCGTATTTCCACTTGAGACTCTTCCTCTCATCGTCGCAATTTCGAGTTTCCTCACCGGCTCCATCGCGGTCGCACTACTAATTGTGTTTGCTGCGTTTCGCCAGGGCGGAGTCTCAAGCACAGTCTGTTTGGTTCCATTGATTGTTGTGCCACACTTCCTGTTCACCTGTGGTCTATCCTGGCTGTTCGCAAGTCTCGGCGTGTTCGTTCGTGATTGCCGTCACTTCATCTCGCTCGGTCTTTCCGCGTGGATGTACATGACGCCTATCTTGTATCCGCCCGAGCGCATGCCCGAGCACCTGAAGTTTCTCCTCTATATCAATCCAATGGCAGGAATCATCACTGATTACCGCCACGTGATTCTCGAGAACAAGATGCCTAACTGGGAGTGGTACGGCATCTATACCGCGCTATCCATCGTGGTTTGCTATCTCGGTTTCAGCTTCTTCTACAAGACTAAACACGGCTTCGCGGATATCGTCTAATGAGCAAAGATTTTTTTCCAATCGAACTCGAGAACATCTCGAAGAGATACAACATCTACGATCGGCCGATCGACCGATTGAAAGAATTTGTGCAACGCAATAAGAGCTACCACAGAGAATTCTGGGCGCTGAAAAACATCAATTTTCAGTTCAAGCAAGAAACAACAGTGTTGCTTGGAAGAAACGGAAGCGGTAAGTCCACGCTACTTCGCGTGATTGCTAACGTTCTACAACCCACCAGCGGCAAGGTTACATGCCGGGGTCGTGTCACCGCGATTCTCGAACTTGGTGCCGGCTTCCAGCCAGAGTATACGGGCCGCGAAAACGCCCTGCTTAACGGGATGTTGCTTGGTATCGAGAAAAAAGAAATGCTCGGGCTGCTCGATGAAATAGCTGAATTCGCTGAGATTGGCGAATTCTTCGATCAGCCAATTTCAACTTATTCAAGCGGTATGGTCGTGAGACTTGCCTTCGCCTGCGCTACCAACGTCGATCCCGACATTCTCATTGTTGACGAAGCATTGGCTGTCGGCGACATTCGTTTCGAAAAGAAATGCCGTAGAAGAATGGAAAACCTTCGCGCTGCAGGGAAGACGATTCTGTTTGTTTCTCACAACATGGGCATGGTCAAATACTTCTGCGATAC
Organism: Candidatus Obscuribacterales bacterium; assembly: GCA_965228855.1. Taxonomy (GTDB): domain Bacteria; phylum Cyanobacteriota; class Vampirovibrionia; order Obscuribacterales; family Obscuribacteraceae; genus JADYXR01. The sequence continues at coordinate 1,353,770 of CBDDIJ010000002.1, forward strand.
CGCGGTATTGTTGAATAACGGTGAGATCGTGGCTACTGGTCCGGTTCTCGATATCGTTCCGCAATACGAAGAAATCATGGAATCGGAAGAAGGTTTCGGCGCGAAACGCGCGTTTGAAGTGCCTAGTTTGGTTTAGAGTGGCTCCACAAAGCCATTAAGACAGACGAAACTGATCTGAACTTAGGTCAACTTTGCGGCTTCGCAGAGCGATAGGCTTGCATTCGTTGCTCGTCATCGGCGTGCCACGGGCGCTTTGCTGGTTTGCCTGACGCCTTGGCCATTGACTGATTCACCATCTGTAGGCGAACCAAATCGACGAGTTTCTTGTCAAACGACTCATTAGCTCGTTTCTTGCGAAACTTGGCTTTAGCGCTAATAATTTTGGGGCTTATCTCGTCACTCATCATCTAGCTTCCGTTTCCATGCTTTAAGCACCTATGGTGGGCTTTTTGATGATGCCCTCGGTCTCCAACTGATTGATGATGCGGAGCGCTGGAGCCAATACTGGCAGGTCGTCTACGGAATGTTTGTGAGGTTCGGGGTCCATTTTCCGAATTTCATTTCGCTCTGACTAAAGGATACTCTAGCATTGCTGTCTAATGTTCATCTTAGCTGGAAAATAGCGGTAATTGTCTAGAAATCTCCTAAACAGCTTTTCGGTTGGAACTTTACCAATTGTGGTCCTGGCTATCTGTCGGGGCCACTAGCCGTTCAACCTCTTGCTCAGAAGTGTTAATTCGTTCTTCGCTGATAAGACTTCCCATCCGATCCAAGGGGCGAGACGTCTACTTTATTAGCGGCTTCTTGAAACTGTAGTCCAGAAGCGAAGATTCGCTCTCCAGCGGTCCGGACTTTGCGGCGGTTTTAACCAAGCCTATCCAGGGAGCGTACCAGTAGGTCATGTTGATTGGCTGTCCGCCTTGTGTTCCAGTGACCGAGACTTTCATCGCTGAAAACTTTCCGGCTGGAGTAACGACCTCTTCCGGACCTGAAACGACTGATGTATTGTCAATCTCGACGCCCATGTTGCCTTTGCCTTTGAAAGGCCAGGTATCGTCTTTCTTCGGTGGATTGGTCAGCAGCACGCGTTCCGGATCGTACTGAACCAGCATGGTCGCCTCGTCCCCGAATTGCTCTTTGAACCAAACGACCTTGCCTTTTTGTTTGATGTACCACTCGTGAATGGTCTTCGTCATCGACGGGCTCGTCGTGTCAATCTTCCAGTGGACGGATTGATCTGGCTGTTTCTCTTCGGCAACGACTTGCAGTTTGAAATCGTCGGGTTTCTTTTCGATTGGGTTGCCGTTCAGTTTGTAAGTCGTGTAGGTGTACTTCCACCACCAATCGATTTTGTTTCCTTTTGCGTCGTAGAGGCGAACTGGAAAGTAGTCCGGCGGTGGCGGTTCTTTCTTCGGCGCTGCTTTGGTCGCGGCGTCCGCGGCGCCGAGAGTTGAGAGAAGGGCGAGTGTACCGACTGAAAGGAGAAGGTTTTTGATCATTACGACGCCACCTGAATTGAAAACACCGGATGTAATTTTAGAGCTTGGCGAAACAGGATGACCAGCGGAGGAGATTAATAAACGCTCCGCGTTAAAAAGGGAGCCAAGCTGAGCGTTTCATATGATGGCTTTTGAACGCTGAGGGTGTACGATGAGGATGTGTAATTTATGGTCAATTAGCATGAGTGATCTATCCAAGTTTAGAGGAAATCTGCGGCTGAGCTATCTAGAGTTTTTGGGGATGATTCCAATTATTGACTCTAAGTCTCCAAGTCGATCCGTCAACTCATGCGCACTACTGGGCTCCGTTCATAGCAATGGTGACTTAGACGCTACCAGTAGTGAATTGGCGATAGAGTTTGACGATGCAATCAATGAAAGCGCGAACTTGCTTCTGAGTAGCTAAAGCTTGCGAACAACATTGAAACTAAAACCTCGGATTTAGCCATGACTTGCGATTGGAACGGCAGGTTCTAGAGGGGTTTCGTTGCCGTAATGGAAAGCGTCGAGACCAATTTGTTGCTCTTCTTCGGTCACAGTGAAGTGGAAGATTTTATCGACGACCTTCGCAATCACATAGGTGGAGACGAATGTGAAGGCCCCAACTGCCGCAACAGTCACCAACTGGGCGTAGAGAAGACTCCAGTTTCCATGAATCGCGCCGTCTACACCGGCCGGGTTCACTGATTTGCTGGCGAAAATTCCGGTGGCGACTGCGCCCCAGGCACCGCCCATACCGTGGCAGGCACCTACATCTAGAGGATCTTGTATCTTCAGTTTTCCGGCCAGTTTAATTGACGAATAGGAAACAAACGCTCCTATTACACCAATGATTATCGAAGATGGGATGTCGACGAAGCCGCATGCCGGCGTGATTGCAATCAATCCAACGACGGCTCCGGTTGCGGCGCCGACTGCTCCAGGTTCACCATCCATGGTGCTCAAAACCATCCAGGTCAATGCGGCGGCCGCTGCGGCGAGGTTGGTGGTGACCAGTGCTTGAGCCGCGATGCCGTTTGCAGCAAGTGCGCTTCCACCATTGAAACCGAACCATCCGAACCAGAGTAAGACGGCGCCAAATAGTGTGAGGGGAACGCTAACCGGCATGAATCGACCGTCTACGGCTCTAGGTTTCTTTCTCAGAGCTAAACAAATTGCCAGTGCCGCGACACCTGATGTGATGTGAACAACCGTCCCACCCGCGAAGTCGATCGAACCAATCGCGCGCAACCAGCCGCCTTCGCCCCATACCCAGTGAGCTACCGGATCGTAAACGAGTGTAGTCCAAATCAAAGCAAAGACAATGAATGCGCTGAATCGAACTCGATCAACAAAAACTCCCGTTATAAGAGCCGGAGTGATGATCGCGAACTTCATCTGGAAAAGCATGAAGGCAAGGTGCGGAATGTTCGACGCATATGTGCCGGCTGCCTGTCCGACTCCGGATAACGCGAACCACTGTAGCCCGCCGATAAAGTGTCCGATGTCGGGACCGAATGACAGTGAGTAACCGACGAGAACCCACTGAACAGTGACTACTAGCAAGGCTGCGAAACTCAGCATGATTGTCGACAGCAAGTTCTTCCGTTCGACCATGCCACCATAAAACAACCCGATCGCTGGCGTCATAAGCATCACCAGGGATGAGGAAACGAGTACCCAAGCCGTGTCGCCAGCGTTCAAATTCATTACTGATCTCCAAAAAGGACAAAACCCCGGGACTGGAATGACGTCCAGCCGGAGCTGTTTGCGGTTTGAAAGGATATTAGCAGCATCCCGGCCGCATGGGAATCAATTATTAAGGAAACCTTGCGGTGTGTGAATCAAACCATCTATTTACTTGTCGTTTTTAGAAACGCCGAGAAGTTGGTTTAAGAAGCCTTTGCGTTTGCCGCTTGATTGTTGGGTCTCTGATGAACTCGTTTCTGAAACGGATTCAGTTGGTGCTTTGGATTTGCTTATGAGCTTAACAACGCGAACGTTTAAAACGGGGTTCGCCGGCAGAAGTCCTTTGTGTTCGAACTTCAATAGCAGCTTGTTGAGGGGACCTTTGAACGTGGGCTCGTTTCCGACGTGAGTTAAACGAAGCACTGTGCAATGTTGTCCTGGGTCATACTGTTTTGAAACTTCTGAGGTGGTGCTGAAGTTGAAATCAGAAGAACCGCTTGTCCAGCCTGTCGCAAGAGAGCCGCCGAAGTTGCCGGACACCGCAATCCAGAGTTCCAACACCTCGTCCATTGGGATGTCGTTCATCTTCAGTTCAAGTGCAATTTCTTTGGAACCTGCTCCCGGAGTCAGCTTCAAACCATCTGCTGAGAGGTTGGTGATGGATGCACCCTCGAGATTTGCAATTCGGGCTTTCAACGACTCGGAATCGGAGGCTGTGAAATCGATGTTCATACCGCCTGTTGCGCGGGAAGTTTCATATCCCATCTCTGTCAGAATGTCGAACAGGATTTCATCGAAGATGTTCAAAACCTCTTGGTCCAGAGGTTCGCGTTTCCACCTCGCGATCGATTGCTCTATGGAACCCGAGGTGCGGTGGTCCGAGAACGAGTTTTCATCCTTAAGTGGAGAGATTTGCATTCCTGTATGAGAAACCAAATCGGATAGTGTTGATACCGGATTCAGTGCCAGGTCTTCGTATTTTGTGCAACTGGTTTTACCGCCCAGAGCTTTGAAGACGCGATAGTTTTCAAACCGCTGCAAGAACTTGAATGCAAGCGTGATTGCATGATCGCGGTCCGAGTCCTGTTGGGTTCTTCCGAATGCCAGATAGCCACGTTTTGAATTGAATTTGTTTGCGGAAATAAACAGGTCTCGCGGGTCTCTGAACATATAGATCGCGTAGGTATCGATGTACGGAGCCAGGAACGAGGGCAGCCACTCGACGGTTTTCTCACCATAAAATCGCGCGTTTGGTTTTCCAACCCGCGCTGCCGCCGTGAACTGTTTCCACATCGAAAGTAGAACGTCTCCGCTTTGCGGGATGTTCAGCAGTTTCGCCGCAGATCCAGTTCCTGCATCCTGCTCGACCGTATTGCGAAGAACGATTGGATTGTTGCCTAGAACGCTTTGATAAGCCGATGCTGTTTGACCGTAATCCGCAAATGTCCAGCCTTGCCATTGCGCCGCAAAATGAGTGATCAAGCTCAGGTATCTACTTTCGAGTGGATAAACTTGATCGAACACGCAGGTTTGGTCGGTGCCCAAAAGCTGCATGGCGAGCGTCGAGCCGGAGCGTCCCATTCCGGAGACGAGAATCGGCGTCAGTAACTCTGGTGTTTCTTGAAGTGGCATAAAGCGCTAACAGACTGCCTTGCGAGGGTTGATGACAAGATACGATCCTAACATTAGAGCAGACGGACTTTATGATTGCGGGCTCAGGAACGCGCTTGGGGCGAGCGCGGTCCTGACGAAAGCGGAACGTTCACCCGTTTTCGCTCAAAGCTGTTGCACCTGGCATGCCAAGAATAAACCCGCCCAGATGGCTTCTGCCAGAATTGGGCGGGTTCCAGTTCACACATTTGAGTAATCAGACTTCCGGCTGTTTCCAGCGTTGAAACGATTGAAGACTACTCAGATTTTGTCTCTTCTGTTTTGGTTTCTTCGGTCTTAGCTGCGTCATCGCCTTTAGCCGCGTCGTCGGTCTTGGCTGCATCGTCAGTCTTTGCTGCATCATCGCCAGCGCCGTCTTTCTTCATTTTCGACTTGTCGATGGCAGCAACTTGTTTGACTTTGTCCGATTTGGGCTCAACTAAGATGAATTCGCCGACGAAGGTTTCACCAGCATCGTATTTCTCGATGCCGACGTCGGTGTTCTTCGCGTCATCAGCTCTCAAGGTGGGCTCGCTAGCTGCCGTGGGAAGCATTTTCTTAAGCGTATCGAGTGCTTGTTCTTTGGTGATCGGCTCTACATAGATCGCTTCTAGTCTGAAGCAGTTGCCGTCTTTGCATTGAGCTGAGAACTGACCGCCCTTGCTGTCTTTGGTGCGGCTCAAGTAAACATTTCTGCCGCCTGCTTTTGCTGCGGGTGCTTCGTCGAGTACGAATGTCAGAACAGCATCTTTGATGATGCTCTCCGGAACTCCGACTTTGAGGCCTTCGACGTTGACGGTACCTTGTTTTTGAACTCCGGTACCCTCTCCGCCACCGCAGCTCTGCGGTAACAAACAAGTGAGTGCCAGTGCTAGGTACAACATCGGACGGCCAATGCGTGCAGGTATCATTGCAAATCTCCATTCTCTAGTAACCGGAGGGCAGTTTAGCGCACAGAATGCTCCTGCTGCAAGGTAATATCGGAAGGTAACTTAAGTCTATTTAACGGCTTGGAATGCTGAGATCGAGTGATTTCATCTGCGCGGATTTCAATTCATCTTCGAGCCGAGTCGCTGTAAGACATTGCGGACAGCGCTGCTTGCTCTGGTAACGGGACTGTTTACAAGATTAGAGAGTTTTTCTTCGTTGGCGAAAAGCTCCGATTCAATGTCCTTTACCAGAGACTCGGTTCGCAGTTTCTCAGAGGTTAGTCGTTTAAGGGACAGCATAGATGCATATCTGATGGCTTTCAAAATACGGGCCATGGTTTCCGGATCGTAGCTATCGACGTTCGTTAAGTCCGACGAATCCGGCTCTCTGAGACCTTCGTCATCAACCATCGAATAGACCCATGGGCTAATAGTCTCGATCATTCGCTCCCAGTACTTCTCTCGCGTCACGCCTCTTTGCTCGAGGAACTCTTGATACTTATCACCGAGATAACCGAGGTCGACAATAAAGTTCATCGAGCGCATGTTGCGCCTGGTCGCGCTTCCTTCGTGGCGCCGGAATGAGCAAAGTGGTGTAGTCGAATAGAAGAGTTTTCCGTTCTCCAGCAGTCTATACCAGTATTCAACATCGCCATAGTGAAACAGAATGGTATCGAATCCGGTGCTGCGAAATTTCGTAGGGAAGGATACGCAACTGGGCTCGCCAACCCAATTGCAATAGCGAGTCAGGTTGGACTCAATAACCTCATCACCAGAGATGAGCTTGTCTTCGTCAAATTCACCCAGGACTTCAACCAGTTGGCCGCTATCACTGATGATGTTGCGAGAGCAGGTGACCATAGCTACTTCGGGATGCCGATCGTAAACCGCAAGGTGAGCTTCCAGCGAGGTCGGCATGAACAAATCATCTTGAGCGAACAGTTTTACATACTCGCCCGAGGCACGTTCTATGCAAGCGTTGTAGTTTGCGAATAGACCGAGATTTGTTGGGTTTTTCCAAACCACAATGCGACTGTCACGCTTTGCGAGTTCCTCCGCGATTGCTAGAGAATCGTCGGTGGAGCAATCGTCGGCGATAAGCAGCTCAAAGTCTTTATGTGTCTGCGCGAGGACTGTTTCAATGGCTGCTCGGAGAAATCGACGACCGTTGAAAACTGGCAGGCAAACTGAGACTTTAGCCATCTTAGCGAACTGGCGCTTCCTGCGGTGCCACGGCCGCAACTTTAACATCGCCTTTGACGATGCCATTCTCCACCAGAAGATCGATGACCGCGGTCACTTCTTCACGAGTGGTCATCTTACTGGAATCGAGACGCAATGCCGGATTTGCAGGAGGCTGATACGGAGAGCTCATGCCTGTAAGGTTCGAAACTTGACCGGTGGTGACCTTTTTGTACAGTCCCTTTGGATCGCGGCTCTTGCAGACTTCGAGCGGGCAGAACATGAAGATCTCGTTGAAGTCTGCATCTCCTATCGTCTTGCGAGCTTGCTCCCGGTCTTGCTGGAAGGGCGAGATTGCTGCGACGACTGTGATGAAGCCTGTCTCAAGGAAGACCTTTGCCAGATGCGAGATGCGGCGGATGTTTTCCGTTCTATCCTCAGGCGAGAAACCAAGATCGGCGTTCAAACCGGTTCTCAAATTGTCGCCGTCGAGAACGACAACTTTATATCCAGAATTGAACAGATAGTTTTCCAGTGATTTTGCAAGTGTGCTTTTGCCTGCGCCGGAGAGACCGGTGAGCCAGAGCACGGTGCCTTTGTGCCCGTTCTGCTCTTCACGTTGAGCGCGCTCTACGTATCCTTGTTCCCAAACAACGTTCGGGTCGGCGATCGGTGTTTCAACCTTGCGACCGGACTTGTGATTTACGACACCGGCTGCGACTGTTTCATACTTGCTGCAAATGACCAGTTTGTTGAGATTGGCTGAGGCCAGCGTTCTATCGAATGCGATTTGACGCTCGGCGGTGATTTTGACGTCGGTAATGTCACCGTTGTTAAGCACCGTAACTGGTGCTTTGTTAGCACCGGGTTTGGTGACAACTTCAACGCGGCATTTAACTTCGTTGGTTCCAATCTTCAGAAGGTATTCATTGTCGGGATTGAAAGGTTCTGCCGCAAGCCAGACGACGCGAGCGCTGAGCTCCGTTTCAACCTCTGGAACTTCTTTCGTTGATGAAATAACTTCGCCGCGTTCGACGAAGATTTGCTCCGACAAGCAAAGCGAAATCGACTCGCCTTTGAAGGCTTTTTGTCTTGTGCCCTGTGGAAAGGTTTCGATTGACGACACTGTTGAAACCTTGCCGGATGGGGAGAAGAACACTTCGGTCCCAACTGCGATTTCACCGGACATTACGCGACCAGCGAAGTAACGTTTATCGTTGAATTTGTAGACATCCTGGAGGACCATTCTGAATGGTTCGCTTCCGGTCGTGAAGTCGAGGGTCTCTTCTTTCACTTTCAGGATGAACGGCAGGAGCGGAAGTCCGTTGTACCAGGACATATTTTCGCTGGGTTTGGTGATGTTTTCGCCGAGCAACGCGGAGATCGGTACAACCTTCAAACACTTCAGACCTTCGCCATCAGCCAGGTCTGCGAGGTCTGCCGCGAGCTTGTTGAAAACACTTTCGTCGTATCCAATCTTGTCGAGTTTATTAACCACGATAATTACTTCGCGGATACCGAGGATTGAGAGCACTTTCAAGTGGCGGCTGGTTTGAGCGCGAATGCCCTCGACGCAGTCAACCATGACGATACCTTGTTGCGCTTCCGAAGCGCCGCTCGTCATGTTTTTCAAAAACTCAATGTGACCGGGAGCATCGATAAGCAGGAAGCGGTGACCGTCAAATTCGAAGTTGACGCGAGTGGTATCAATACTGATACCTTGCTCCTGTTCTTCCTGCAGTGCATCGAAGAAGAATGCCGGTTCAAACGGAACGCGCTTCTCTTCGCAGGTTTTGCGAACATGCTCGACTTTGTCGGCTGGAATTTTTCCCGTGTCGAGAAGAATTCTGCCGAGAAGCGTCGATTTACCGTGGTCGACGTGACCAACTACGACGATTTTTTTGACATCAGGTTCGCTGTAAACTTCAACCATGGGATCTCCAGACCTTCTTGACCAATAGACCAGAATAAAAACTTACATATATCCGTCTTTACGCAACTTCTGCATTGCGTAAGTATCTTCTCTATCCTGAGCTCGTCCAGCTCGTTCGGTCGTTTCAGTGGTGCGCAACTCGGTGATGATGTCATCGAGATTTTTCGCACACGATTCAATACTCGAGGTACAGGGCGCGCAGCCGAGACTGCGATAGCGTCTGCCTTCTCCGTTGTCGAAATACAACGGCATAATGTCTAGATTTTCACGTTGGATGTAATCCCAGATGTCGGTTTCCGTCCAATGCAGGATGGGATGCACTCTTACATGGACATCGTCCGGTACGTGCAAATTGTAGTAGTGCCACATTTCAGCGGGTTGGTTTTTATATGACCATTCCGAGTTGCTCGAACGAGGCGACACAACACGCTCTTTACCGCGCGAACCTTCTTCGTCGCGACGGATACCGAGCATGAGACCACCGAGCTTATGCTCTTTGACTGTGTCCAGGAGCGCCTGGGTTTTCAAAGCGCCGCAGCAAACCAATCTGCCTTTATCCGGTCCCATGCCGTCGGCCAGAGCTTGTTTGTTCTGTCCTACGATCAATTTAAGATTGTGTTTTTTCGCGTATTCGTCACGCCAGGTGATCATCTCCGGAATTTTGTAACTCGTATCGATATGTACGAGTTGCATCGGCACCTGACCGAGGAATGCTTTCCGAACCAGATGAAGCAAGACCGTGGAGTCCTTGCCCATGGACCAGAGCAGTGCGAGGTTTTTTGTTTTGTTAAAGGCTTCGCGAATTATGAATACGCTTTCATTCTCGAGCCAATCTAAGTAAGAACTCATCTAGTTGTCCAGCGCGAAACGCAGTAGGGATGACCTTATTGGGAGGAACTATTATTCGCACTGGATTATACAGGAGCGTGCCAAGTGCTTACTTGAAGTTGCATTCAGGTTGTAATACAGAAGTCGCTCGGCGACTGTCCGGAAAGAGTCGAAGCTCCACCCCTGCCGGTTTTGTGGGAGCGAGCGCTTTAGTTAGCATATTTCTTAAAGGGTATATCTTCAGCAGAAAAGTCGATTGGAGATGAGAATGTTCGGGAAAGACCAGTCTGATTGGAAGGAAGCCTTGAAACACCCGCCCGCAAAGGCTCTGGCAAAGATACGGGAGTTTTTTGACAGGTCTACAAACAATAAGCGGATTGAGGCGATGGTTGGGATTGGTCGGCTTGCTGCTGACGGAAAACAGGAAGCACAATTCATAATATCTGAGATGCGAGGCGGTGACTTTTCCGAAAGGCTGCTGGCTTTGCACTCGTGTCATGGAAGCCGCGATGGCGGGCACATGCTTGCAGCTGTTTCAGACAAGTCGGAAACCATCAGAGCCGTTGCCCGGCGGTTGATAACTATATATGGAACTGATGAGGAAACTGTCGGCGCGTTCGCTCTGTTGCCGCGATGTGCGCGTAAGAGTTTTCTCCGGCAAATGCGCCTGCGCAAACGGTTTGAACCGCTCGATCGAATTCTGGCTGAACTTGCCGATAGTGATGTTCAGGACTTCAGGTCTTATCTCCCGTACGGTTCAGAAGATTTTGTTCGGAAACATTGGGCGCCGGTCGAAGTCGACACAAGCGTTATGGATTGGGAGCGTCTTGCTCGAAATAGGCGCGAGTATGCGTCGGAAAGACTGCTTCAGTTGTTGTCGGCACTGGATTCGTTCGAGCCCAGAAGCATCTGGATTGCCAATTCTGTTCTGGCTTTGCTTGCGAAGAATCGGGTTGATTCAACGATGGACGTGGTCGACGAGATGCTCCGAGTGTGCTCGTTGAATCAAATTCGTCTCAAGGAAGTTGTGCGCGCGTTTCCGGTCGCTGTTGCCAAAATTTGTGAGGCAAGCGAGGATCGGGCGAACATTGATTTTTATGATGCTTTTCACAAGCTTGACGGCGACTTGCTAATTGAGATTTTGCGCAGATACCCCCCGCGTCATGGGATCGTGAAGATCTTAAGCCGGCTACCTGTATCTACGCGACTGGTTGTTTATGAAAACCTAGCGGCGGCTTGGCGCAGTGATTACCAGGGCATGATCGATGACGGCATTGTCGAACAGATGCCCGCAGATATCCGTGAGCGGGAGGCTTTAACGCATCTTGCAATGGACTCGCTGCTTACGAATCCGCAGTTGAGAATGAAGTATGTTCCATTCTTACCATTCGACAAGGTCAAGGAATTTGTAAAAACGCCAATTTCTGATCCTGCCCCAGAGCTTCGCGGAGTGGCTTGGTCTGCCCTGATCGGAGCCGTGAGGTTTAACAAGAATGAAATCGCGTATGTTTTAGAAGAACTGAAAAAGAAGAAACGTGAGCAAGATCCGGTTCGACAGGTTATCGCGCAATCGCTCTCGACGTTGCCACCATCCGTATTCAAAGAAGCTCAATTGGCAGACCTCGGGCAGCTTGTGAAAGATGCTCTCGAGTCTCGAGACCTATCTTCTACAACTACATATTATTTTGAAGTATTGATACTGCAATTGGTGCCGTTCTATCCAGCGTGGGCTTCAGAATGTCTCGCACTCTTCTGGCGTGAACGTGGGCGTGCCTCGGTTCCGGACTTTGAAGTTCGTATAAATGATCGAGAAGCCATAGCGATGGAACCGGCGATAGCTGCCGTTCTGAAGCAATGGACCAAAAAAGAATATGAATTTGCTGCCGTCACGACTGCTCGTCTCTTTGGGCGTCGGCTCAAAGTTATGAAGCAAATTATTGTGATGCTCGAGGACATTGTTTTAAACAGTCACAATTTCGAGTATGCCGATGATGCTTTCGAAGTTTTGAAAAAATTCGCGCATGCATCGCTTGCAGGGCTGGTTCCGCGCATGCTCAAGAAGGATGCTTCCTGGGGGACTCAACCGGCAGTGGTGGATTATCTTCTCAAATACAGACAAGATTTATTGACGCCTTTTCTTGGACAAGTTGCGCATCGGGGGCGCTTCAGCTCCGGCAAACGCGCTGTAGTGCCTCGTCTGTCTAAAGGTTTGTCGCGTCTGACCTCGGAGCAGCTTAAAATTTACGCAAAGTCTCTGAATGCGATGGCGAATGATAAGGAGAGTCATGGATATGAGAAAGCGTTTGCCGTCACTTATTTGTCGAAAATTCCAAGTTGCCCAATCGACTATTTGAGCCAATTTATCGAGAACCCGAAGTTCGGGACTTATGAACGCCACCTTGCGTTTACAGAATTGTCTCGTCTGGACGAGGGGCAAGGTATACCTGTTCTATTGAAGGCCCTCAGTGATCCAGAGCAAGCATATGCCGCCATTTACACTCTTCGCACGTCTCTTATGAAGATGCCGGGAGAGCAAGCTTTCGAAATACTGGACAACGTTTCATCGAAGCAAATAACTGTTGAGAAGGAGGTTGTACGCCTGTTGGGAGACATCCGATACGAGGCGGCGCTGCAAAAGGTTTTCATACTGGCGAACGCTGAACTGCATCGTGACGTGCGAGTAGCGGTTGTAGGGGCTCTCTGGCGAAATCTGGATCGTGCTGAGAGTTGGGATATTCTGTCGAAGTTGATTGATGGCGAGGAAGAAGCCGTTGCATTCGCCGTGATTCGGACGCCCTCCGAGCGCCTTAATCCAAACGGGCAAAAGTTGTTGGTAGGTCTTTTGCTTCGAGGTTTGAAGCACGACTCTATAAGAGTTCGAATGAAAACTCTGGAGCGACTCGGGTTCTCTCCTGTTAGTGACATAGAGATGGAGCTGTTAGGTGGTGTGATTGATTCTCTGTCTTCTGAATCTCAGGATGAGTGCAGAATGGCTGCCAGAGCCATGTTGCAGCTCTATGGGCACACAGCGTTGTCCGCTTTCCCGAAGGCTGCGCTGGCTGTCGTTGCGAAGCGGCGCAACATCGTCATCTTGGTGGAGCAGTTGGAAACGGCTCTAATATCGCAGCGCTCAAGGCTTGCTGCTGCGACGTTTGCAACGATTTCCGCTCTCGAAGCCGACCCTCTGACGCTAAGCTTGCGGGCGCGTCTCGCAATTGCGAGCATGCCGTGGGGAGAGCTTACGCAGTGGTTGGAAGAGGTAGTGGCAAAGCAGTTGCTGCACCCGGATCTTCTGTTTGAGATAGGAAACCATTTGACTCGCACGCAGAGGCGCGACGTCGGGGGTCTGGAGGAACTCGAGTTAGCGCTTTCTAGGTCCGATTCTGAAAACTTAAGACGCATCGCGCTTTACGCACTGGTCGCTCAATCGGGTGGCTATCGAGGGTGGACGGAGGAACGTTTTGATCGGTTGGAAGCGTTTCGAAATGATCGCTCGCCTTTTATAGCCGAAGTTGCGCAGTTCACGCTGCCTTCGGAGGAAGAGGCGGTTAAGGCCGCGCGCAGATAAACTTAAACTCAAATTCCTCATGACTACTTGTCATATAATACGCGCGTATTTTTGGACGGCGTCATGACCACTTCATCGCGTTGCGAAAAGTTAGTGCCGGCGGGCTCGGATAAGACTTCGCCCGAGGGAAACGGTAGCCCTTTATTTTTTGCTGTCGCGGTCGGTATCGCCGGCGGTGCTCTTGCGTTGTGGTGTGCGTTCGATCACGCTGTTCCGAGTTGGGATGCTGCCGGGCATCTTCTCAACGGTTTGTCCTATCGCGACTTATTCAGGCACGCGAAACCGTTTGATTTGCATTGGTACCATCAACTTCTTACCGTTAACTGTTTCTATCCGCCCTTGACCTATGTTCTTGCAGGCGCCGTTAAGACAGCTTTGGGGACCAGTCTTTGGACTGATTCACTGATGAAGGTTTTCTATCTCACGGTGTTGAACGTGAGTGTCTATGGGTTAGTTTCAAAACTAACTAAAGACCGATTGGCTGCTGTCTTCTCGTTACTGGTCGTCAATCTATATCCAGAAGTTGCAGCAGAAAGCCATAAGAGTATGCTCGACTTTCCGGTCATGTCGATGACTGCTCTAAGTTTATTTGCTTTAGCTAGTTGGAACGAGAAGCGTGACTGGAAACGTGCATCGCTTGTGGCTCTTGCCACAGCAGCTGCTCTGATGACGAAACAAGTTTGTGCTGCATTCTTGCTTTTGCCGTTTGCCTTTTACGCCGTTGGCGCTGTCAGGGAAAAGCGGTGGAACCAGGTTGGAATGCTGGTATCGAGCGGTTTGGCTGCTGGAGCGGCCTTGATTCCCTGGATGCTTGTATCGGCTCCGACGATCAAGAAAGTTGCAGCTGAAATTCAAGTCGCGCTGGGGAACAAGCAGGTCTCCGACGTTTTCTTCAGCAATATTGTTGCCTACATTGGTTTCATTCCAGCGATGGCGACGCCGTTTCTTCTCATCGTCGCGATTGCGAGCGTGTTTCTTCTGAGGAGGGAGCGGCATAAGCAGCTTGCGGTGTTGTGGCTGTCGGCGCTATCCGGTTTAATCGCCTTGAGCACGCTGACCTGGCAGTATGCGTTGCCGCGGTACTTTATTTCAGCCTTGATCGTTCTTGCTGCGTACACCGGATGTGCGCTGGCAACATTATGGCGAGCGGAGGGGCTCTCGAAGCGCGCTGCAGGTGCGACAGAGGAACGGAGGAACCTGCTCAGAGGACGCGCAGTGGTTGCCGCACTTTTACTGACCGGCGCAGTTGGATACACGGCTATAAATTTCTCTCCGTATCCCCTCGCTGAGAATCGGGGGCTTGATTTTGTGCGTGCGGTTGCCTTGCGACCGGTTACTAAAGGAACTAAAGACAGGTTCGAACACCCTTGTCCTGACGAGGATTGGGGGATCGGTTGGGCGCTCTGGGAAATTAAGAACAGGGATGGTGATGCGCCTGTCTGGTTGAATGTCTTACCGAGCACGCAGCAAATAAATGTTCATGCTTTCGAATATTTCGCACGTCATGGTAGCTTCCAAGTTAAACCAACCACGTCTCGCTCATGGTCGGCTGCAGGCGACTCTTCGAAGTTTCACGAAGAAGATGCTTTGCACTACCAGTGGTATCTGTTGAAGACAGGCGAGCAAGGCTTCAAGTTCCACGACCATCACAGTCGGGTTGGATTCAATCAGTTAGTCAACTTCATCGAGACCGGCGGAAAGTTTCAGCTGATCTCTGAAAAGAGTCTTCCTGACGGTAGTATCGCGTCTCTCTATCGACAACGATGAACAGCTAGCCGGTTGCGTAGTAGGTGGCCGTTCTTCGCTGTTGAAAACCAGTTCTATTGAAACGGCCAGCGAATCGGAAGCGAGCCGACAGTCGTTTTATTCTTCATCGAGCGCGCGGCGAGTTCCCGATCTTTGCCTATTTCTTCTGCGACATAGCTGAACACGCGAGTTCCGCCCTTTCCGTTTAAGTGCACGGAATCTTCAAAGTCTTCTGTTGTGAATGTGTGCTTGTCCAGCGGCTTCACTACCTTGGCATCATATTTGGTGGCAAGCATTTCTACTTTCTTTTCGAAGCGTGCTTTTATGTCGTCCGGCAACAGGGCTAAATTCTCATTGGTGACCGGCATCTCGACGAGAACGACAGGAATCTCATGCGACTGGGCGAGCGCTAAAAATTTGTCGAGATAGCTCATCTGGGTTTTGAAAACTTGATTGTTCACCGGTAAGTAAATGCGTCGATATTCTTTTAGATCGAAGAGATTGTTCTTCCGTGCCTCGTAAATGGGTTTGGAGTTGTCCAGCACGCCGCTGTCATTTTTCGGTTCTGCAATCAGATCCGCGGTGGGAACCGATGCCGTTGCGGCTGCTGCCTTTTCCATTTCCTTAGTAGCGTTGTAGAGGTCGACAGGATGCCCGGTGACGCGCGCGGTGTAGCCGGTCAGGAACGTTTTATAATCGCCTCTGTTTTTATACACATCCGAGAAATATCCCAGAGCGAAATTCGTAATTGATTCCTTCGACCGCTTCTGCTCGAAGAGATCCTTTATGCAAGTGAGGTCAGCGAGAATCGAATAGGTGGGAGTCTTTTCAGGGTCCTGGCGCAGGTTATCGAGGAAGTCCCGAGGCGCGATTCCCAGGACGATCATCTCAGGTGACTTTCCGCTGTCCAGATATTTTTTGAGGATCAAATACTGGTCGGACATGATACTAGCCGCGACTGCTAAATCCAATACGTTGCGTTGCTTTCCTGACTCGCGGGCAAGTTCGTTTTGAAAGAAGTCAGCCTTAGTGTATTCATCGATGACGTTGCGATAATACCAGCGGTCGTATCGAGTTTTCCGCTTATAGAAGTCGTCATCGCAGCGGACGGATGGAACGAGGACTAATGATGAGCCAAGGAGCAAAACTTGCGGGTTCTCGTGCGCAGACATACACGGAGGTAGTTTTGCCACCAGGAAGTTTTGATTGATCGTAGTCAGACCTGTGTGGTTAAACAGTCGCAGGGGCTTCACTTCCTTGATGACCGCCTCCGCCGCAATGAACATGCCGATCATCAGAATGGTCGTGCTGCCGGCGATGGTGGTCGCTAGCCGCTTTAGTTTTCCTGGTGTGGTTCCGTTTGTCACTGCTGTGGATTGCCGTTTCAGAGAGTTGCTGCTTTGCTTGTTTCGCTCGCGAATAACTAGAACTGGAAGTATATAAACGGTTTGGAATCGTCCGGTGTGAATGTGATGATTGCAAACAGAAGAGCCGTGCAGAATACGGCTTTGACAGGAGCAGGGAGCTTCTTGAAGTATTGCTTGGTGTTCAGGTAACTCACCGGCAAGTTTTGAATCAACAGCAAGGCTACCATCGCCATCACCACGGGCACTACCACAGGCATGTTCTCCTTAAGAACGAAGAACTGACCCTGCTCTGCCGCAGCGTAGATTGGTTTGAAAAACACCATGCGTTTTACAATCGAAAATGCGGTGCCGATGTTTTCGACACGGAAGAAAACCCAACCGACGCAGACTACGTGGAAGGTCAAGAGAAGCGACATTACGTGAAATACTTTCGTCTGCGCAAACGATTTAAGCCATTCGACTTTGTCACGGATAAATGTGAATTCGCGGTGAATGATCAGGGCTAGACCGTGATATACGCCCCAGACGACGAAGCTCCAGCTTGCTCCATGCCACAAACCGCCAAGTGCCATTGTCAAAAATAGGTTGCGATTTGTCATCCAGCGACCGCCGCGTGAGCCGCCCAGCGGAATGAAAAGGTAGTCTCTGAGCCAGGTTGAAAGCGAGATGTGCCAGCGATGCCAGAAGTCGGAAATATTGCTGGCGATGTACGGCATGTTGAAGTTGATCGGGATTTTGTAGCCGAACAGCATCGCCGAGCCTCGTGCGATGTCGGTATAGCCGGAGAAATCGAAGTAAATCTGAAATGCGAATGCATAGGCGAAAAGCCAGAGTTCCGGCGCGCCGTAAGAAGACGGTTCTTGCAGACCCATTTGCACGAGGACCGCCAGGTTGTCGGCGAAAAGGACTTTCTTTGCGAGACCAATCAGGATAAGAGGAAGACCGTCATCGAACATCTTTAGAGTTGGATGCTTCTCTCGATGCGAGAGCATTTGCGCCACGAAGTCCGGATAACGTTTGATCGGACCGGCTATTTGAGTTGGGAAGAAGGCTGCGAAGAGTGAGAACAAAACGAAGTTATCGACCGGTTTATTGCCACGGTAAACTTCGAATAGATAGTGGATGAATTCGAATGTGAAGAACGAAATCGCCAGGGGCAAGATGATATTCACGTGCCAGTCCGGCGTCTGATGTGTAACCAGACCGACTACCGAAGCTGCGCTGGTAACGAACAGGGTTGCGTATTTGAAGACGCCGAGGCAGAGCAGGTTGGCGGTGATGCCGATGCCGAAGATAAGTTTGCGGTGGCTCTGAGCGTTGTGGAGAATGTTGCCCAGCATGTAGTTAGCGGCTGTCATGCCGACGATGAGCAGAATGAATGCTGGGTTCCAGCACATGTAGAAGAACCAGCTCGCCGCGAGCAGCATGGGCAAGCGGAACTTCAGCGGCAGCACCCAGAAGAGCGTGACCACCACCGGTAAAAACAGCAGGTAATCGAGGCTAGTGAAAAGCATAGCGGTTCCGGCTAATCAACCTATACGGAGGTCCGATGGTAGCATGAAACCTCTTGTCATTCCGGTCAGTTATCTAAGGTAGGCGAGTTTAAAACTATTTAGCCATCTATTGACTACCCGGCGATAGGCATGGGTTCGCTGGTTTGAAGAATGTGCCGAAGAATGATCTCGGTTTAATTCCGGGGTTGGATGAATCTTTATTGCTTACTAGTTTTCGCTAGATTCAAGCGGGAAATCGCGTAGCTGTTAATCGCGAGCACGCTAAGCGCATCCGTAATTTCACCAGCTGCCACCATCTGCAGTGCTTCATTAAAGTGAACGCGTTTGGTTGCCAGCTCTTCAGTGCCATCCGGTTGTGCAACGCCTTGCGTCAAGCCGGTTGCGAGAAACCAGAATGCTTCTTCGTTCGATACTGAGTTAGATAAGTGCGCGGTTCCGAGAAGCTCCCAGGTCGAGGCGGATAAACCGGTCTCTTCCAGCAATTCTCTCTGTGCGGCCTCCAGTGGCTCCTCTCCTTCCGGGCATCCGCCTTCTGGAATCTCCCATGAATAGAGGTCCAGCGGGTATCTGTATTGACCGACCAGGTAAATGAAGCCCTCGTCGTCAATTGGCAAAACGCCGATCGCTTTGTTCTTGTAATGAACGATGCCGTAAATCCCTGGACTTCCATCGGGTCGAATGACATTGTCTTCGCGCACTCTGATCCAGGGATTCTCGTAAACAACGCTCTTATCTACTGTGGTCCAGGGGTTTGCAACTTTCATGAGAACTTCGGCCGGTAAGGAAAGGGCGATTTTATCAGTCTGACCTTCCGATAGTAATGACCGCCGGCTCATGTCCGCGAAACACTGCCTGCAAAAGGGCATAGCAGTATTTAGTCTTCTGCTATGTTGAATCGATATGATTCCCAGTCTGCTTCTGGCCGCATTACTAATTTCAGTCAACGCATTCTATGTGGCGGCTGAGTTCGCCACAGTAGCAGCAAGGCGTGCGCAGATCCGGAGACTTGCCCATGATGGAAATGCTGCAGCAGTTCGATTGCTCGAGATAATCGAAAAGCCGCGCGAGCTTGACCAGTACATAGCGACCTGTCAGATAGGCATCACCTTCTCCAGTCTCGTCAACGGCGCATATACTGAAGCTAATCTGGCGCCGATTATTTCGGCTATTTTGATTGATGTTTTTAATCTCGAACCGGCGCCCGCTCTTTCAATTGCAGCTTTTTTCATACTTACGGGGCTCACACTCACGCAAATTCTCTTTGGTGAGTTGTTCCCTAAAGCCGTTGCACTCACTTATTCTGATCGAATTGCGCTCGCGATGTACTGGCCGTTGACCATATCATCTAGAATTTTTAAACCGTTTATCTGGTTGCTGAACGGCAGTGGGACTGGATTGCTGGCGTTGTTCGGTGTTCCCGCTTCATCACATAAGCATATTCATTCGCTCGATGAAATCGAGTTGCTGCTTGCCGACAGTAAGGATGGTGGCTTGCTGGAGCCGGAGGAGCATGAGCGTTTGCATCACGCCATCGAGTTGAGTCAGGAAACTGCCCGGCAGATTATGACACCGCGGACGAAGCTCACCGCGATGAGCATTCGTGGGGGACTCGAGCAGTGTTATACCCTCGCTCTGGAAAGTCCGTTCACTCGTGTTCTGATTTATGGAGAAACCATCGATGACGTTCTCGGTATCGTCAACGTCAAAGATGTTGTATTAGCGCGTATAAACAACAAGGCGGCGGATGGCATAGAACCGTTAATTCGTCCGATTCCAATCGTGCCGGAAAACTTGAGTATGGACCGGCTTATGAAGGAACTCAAGGACCATCACTCGCGTTGTGCGGTTGTGATGGATGAGCATGGTGGCACTCTCGGTCTGGTTACGGTTGGCGATATACTCGGCGAACTCATGGAAGAGACTGCGGTAGACGAATTCAAGCGCGACATCAAGGTGGAATTTCTCGAAGATGACAGCGTGTGCTTGTCCGGTGCTTATAAGCTCAAGCGTGCCGGCAAGTTTCTCGGTGAAGTCCCTGATACCGATGCTGATACCATAAACGGGTTGGTGATTGAAACATTGGGGCGCGTTCCCTCACCTGGCGAAATCGTTGAGCTGAAAGATGTGACCCTCGAAATCGAGGACGTTGAGCATAATGCCGTAACTTACCTGATAGTGCGCAGGAAGGAGGGCGGCGGTGTTTGAAATTGCTATAATTCTGATTCTGATTGTTTTCAACGCTATGTTTGTTGCGTCGGAGTTCGCCATCGTCTCTGCCCCGAAAGTTGCAATCGAAGGGAGAGCAGCTGCCGGTTCTAAGCGGGCAAAGCGGGTTCTCGATGTTCTTAAAACTCCTGCGCTCCAGGATAGATACATCGCGACGGCCCAGGTTGGTATCACAATCGCCAGTCTCGGTTTAGGTATGTACGGTGAGCAAGTTCTGGCGCACTGGCTGGAGTCGTTGCTCGAGCATAGCACGCTTATCCAGGTTGCTTCGATTCACGGTATCGCGAGCATGACCGCTCTTCTTGTCCTCACCTATTTCCACATTGTTCTTGGCGAAATGGTGCCGAAATCCCTGGCTCTGCAAAGATCGCAGTTGTTTCTAACATGGCTCGTGGTGCCGATGTCGTTTTTTACGAAGCTGTTTTGGCCGATAATATGGCTGTTAAACAGTTTCAGCAATTTGCTGTTGAGAAAACTGCTGGGAATCGACCGAGCCAAATCCAGCTTTGCCGCATTTACTCCTGAGGAAATCGAATTTATCGTTCAAGAGAGTGAAACCGAAGGCATCCTCAGTGACGAGATGGGCACGGTGATAAAGGAGTTGTTCGATTTCGGTGAACGCATAGCCGAAGACATCATGGTTCCTCGTGTTCACATGGTGGCATTGCCGATGCGCACTACTGGCATTGAGGTGCGCAAGGTGTTGAACACGTCGTTGCATACCAGGTATCCGGTTTTTCAGGGCGACAAGGATAACATTGTCGGCTCGGTCCATATCAAAGACCTGGGTTCGATAGTGGATGCGGATGGAATGGTTTCCCTGCCACTACGGCCGGTGCCATACCTTCCAGGCTCGGCCCCGATTCAGGCGGTACTCGACTCGATGAAGGAGTTCAGTACCCATATCGCCATCGTGCTGGATGAATATGGCGGTACGGCCGGCTTCATCACCATTCAGGATGTGTTCGAGGAAGTGCTGGGAGATTATGAAACTGAGAATGCGCATCAAATCGAAAAGATGATTGATGGTTCGTTGCGTGCGGCAGGCACGGTTCGGCTCGACGAAATCGCGGAGCTCTTCGAAATAGATCTGGAGCACGAGGAAGTCACAACCGTGAGTGGTCTCGTGCTCGATCAGTTGTCGCGACCCCCGCGAGTCGGCGATCAGATAAGGTATGAATCGGTTTCAATCACAGTCGTGCGTGTTCTTGGGCGGGGTGTGCACACCTGTACCATTAAGAAGGTTGAGAAGCCTGAAACCGCCGCAGCAGAAGAAGATTGAACGTTTGTTGATGTCAAGGATTGCCTGGTGGGCGTGCACCTGTCAACATATTTGCGTTCAAAGTTGACTAAGTTAGTCGACTTTATCTAAAACTCACATTGAACAGGTACAGGAGTGGTTCACCACTAAGTCATGAAGGTTTCCCGGCGGGGTGAGTACGCGATAAAAGCCTTAATGTATCTGGGCGCTAAAGACGCCCCTTCTGGTGCGACCACATCGGAGATAGCTAAACATGCTCAAATTCCGGAACCATTTCTCAACCAGATTCTGCTTGTCCTCAAGAACGGCGGGTTGTTGCGGAGTCGTCGAGGAGCGAATGGGGGCTATGTGCTCAACAAGCCCAAGGGAGAAATCACTATCGGTGAAATCTCCAGGCTTATGGACGGACCGCTTGCGCCGATTCCGTGCGCATCGGTGACGGCTTACGAGCCCTGTCCGAGCTGCCCGGAGCCTGAGAGTTGTCGTCTAAGTCTGTTGATGAGAAAGGTGCGCGATTCAATTTCCGATATTCTCGATAACACGACATTAGAAGAGTTGGTTTAAGGAGTTCCTTGTTTTTATGTTCGAGATATTTGCAGACCCGAATCTGTGGTTCTTTGCGATTGCCGGATTTATCGCGCAACTGATAGACGGCACGCTCGGAATGGCCTACGGCGTGAGCTGCACAACTCTGCTGCTGTTTCTCGGCATTGCGCCGGCGACTGCAAGTGCGAGCGTTCACACGGCAGAGCTTTTCACGACTGCCGCGTCTGCGTTTTTTCATTTCAAGGAAAAGAATATTGATTTTTCGTTCCTGAGAAGGCTTGTAATTCCTGGTGTCGCGGGTGGTATCTTTGGTGCGTATGTCCTGAGTAGTTTTCCCGGCGAAGTCATTAAACCCTGGGTTTCCGTTTATCTTCTAATTATGGGAGGAGTTATCCTCTGGAAGGCGTTTAGAAAAGTTAGCGGTGAGCCCAAGGAAGCGAAATTGGGACCGCTCGGTTTCATCGGCGGGTTTGTCGATGCCGTTGGTGGTGGCGGTTGGGGACCGGTCGTGACATCGACTCTGGTCGCCAGCGGTAAAAGCCCTCGTTACGTTATTGGGTCTGTTAACGCGGCAGAATTTTTTGTTGCTCTTGGGACTTCCACCGCGTTCTTTGTAGCGCTGGGAAGCGTCTATCTGACCGCCATTGTCGGGCTCGTCATGGGCGGTTTGGTGGCTGCGCCGATTGCAGCGAGCATGTGTAAGCACGTTAAGCCGAAACCAATGATGGTGGCAGTTGGTTGTTTGATCGTCCTTATCAGTTGTCGAAACATTCATCATATTCCAGGTCAAATCGCGCAGGTGCACTCGGCGTTCATCGCCGCAACTCAGGGCACTCCGGTTCAATAAACCTGAGACCGGCTGGTTGAAACCGGCGTAGCGGTTCGAAAAACAAACAAAGTTAAATGATAAAGCGCTTAGAAGGGCTTCGCCATGCGTTTGATTTTTACTGTCATTTTGATATTCACCGGTTTAATCACCACGGCATCGCCGGCGGTGGCGGTTCCCGGGCTGGAGCAGATATGGTTGCACGCCCCCACTCAGTACAAGGTGACCGAGAAGACCAGCTTGATTGGCGATTTGAGCCCTCGATTCGGTACCGACGACGGGCAATTGGATCAGATGATTTTGCGAACAGGTGTGCAGAGAAAACTGACGCGAAATGTTTCCGGCACGCTTGGATTCGATTCGGTCGACAACTACGATCCCTCGAGGAACCACGAGAATCGAATTTGGCAGCAGTTACAGGCGCAGCATCGTATCAAGTCTTACACTTTCACGTCACGGATCCGTATGGAGGAGCGCCACTGGAACGGTACGCCGGGTAGCTCGGTTCGGTGGCGCATGATGATGAAATCTGCCCAAAGAATCGGTGCCTCTCGATTTAGCGTAATTTATTCCGATGAGTTGTTTCTGACACTAAATACGATGCCGGACGGACCGGCAGCAGGAGTTGATAGAAATCGCTTGTTCGCAGGGATGGGTTATGCTATCGACAGGAACAAAAACCTGGAAGCGGGTTATCGGGTCGAATACATTAATAAAACGGATACCGATGATGAAACCAGGCGTCAGATTGTTGTGCAGATGGCCAGTATGTTTTAACGCCGGGCTGATTTTCGTCGTTTAGACCTTTGTTTTCTTACTCGCAGATAAACCAGGGGTTCAACAAATCTTGCTTGTTGTAAACCAGCTCTTCATCCTTGCCATACTGGATCACGCGCTTTCCGCTTTCGTTGATCACAATGTGTCCGGCGGCGGTGTCCCACTCGGAAGTTGGAGCGAGGCGAGGATACATGTCTGCGGTTCCGTCTGCGACGAGGCAGAATTTCAGAGCGCTTCCCGACTTTACAAAGTCTATCTGACTGCGAGTTTCTTGAAGCTTATTCATGTAGTCGACCATCGCAGGTGACTGGTGCGAACGGCTGCCGACTACTTTGATCGGTCCATCGACAGGAATTGGATTAGCCTTGATTTGCAGCGGCTCTCCACCATCTTTGATCTTGAAGGCGCCCTGCTCTCGGCTGGCAAAATAAGTCACTCGCAGTGCCGGAGCATGCACCACCCCTAGTATCGGTCGATTATTCTCTACCAGCGCAATATTGATCGTAAATTCGTCTGTGCGATTCACAAACTCTTTTGTGCCATCGACGGGATCGACACACCAGAGGTATTCCCAGGATTTTCTCTCTTCCCATTCAACCAGTGATTCTTCAGAGAGTATCGGTATGGATGGGGTTAAGTGAGCGAGTCCGGCTTTGATAATTCTATTTGCCGCCAGGTCAGCCTCTGTAAGCGGGCTGGCGTCTTCTTTATGCTGAACTGCGAAATCGGTTTTGTAAATTTCCATCACGGCATCGCCGGCTTCGAGCGCGATAGCCACGACTTTCATTGGATCGAATGAAACACCGATTTTCTCGATCGCGAAGATTGGCGCGCCAGCAGGTTTTACCTGGTTACCGATTAGACTCATCTGTATCTCCTGGGCGCTGCTGCGCCATCTTTCATCTCCTAAAATGATATGTTGCCGTCTCGGTGCCAACATTTGACCGATTTAAGGCGATTGTGTTTCTAAAAAGGTGAATCGCGGCGACGCCCACCGGTGCCTCTTATGAACTTTCGCTAAAGGAAACAGAGCTTGTCTTTTGGTAAAGTTGACAACCAGATCAGT
Source organism: Candidatus Obscuribacterales bacterium (assembly GCA_965228855.1). Taxonomy (GTDB): domain Bacteria; phylum Cyanobacteriota; class Vampirovibrionia; order Obscuribacterales; family Obscuribacteraceae; genus JADYXR01. The sequence goes on from CBDDIJ010000002.1 coordinate 1,378,356, forward strand.
ACTCTGATCTGGTTTAGAGAAACGGTTGCGCATAATGCAATTAGCGGATCCGGCGACTGGCACCGAATACGGTGCGGTGCCGGGAGTGAGTGAAGACGAGAGAGAAACCCCGGCGGAAAACGGCTGGACTCGCCTCTGCGCGCGCCGCCCCTGGGTGTCGGGAACGATTGTATTTGCACTCATCGTGGGGCTTGAGGTCGTGTTATTCGGCTCGTCGCTGAAGAAGACTGGCTTTTACCTCGATGATTGGTTGATGCTAAAACAGTTGGCGTTCGGTCCGCAAAACTACGCCGACATGGTCTATACGTATCTGACCACCGATCCGCGAGTGATCATCCGTCCAATCGAGGCTTTGCATTTTGGAACGGTCTTCTTCTTCAGCGGAACAGATCCAGTCGGCTGGCGCCTGTCCAACATGGTGATGGAGGTGTTGTCCGCATTCTTCGTCTACCTGGTCGTCGCCAGATTGTCAGCCAGCCGCCTGATGGGATTTTTCGCCGCTGTTTTCTTCATGGCTTACCCGGTGCACGACTCTACCCACTACTGGGCTGTTTGCAGCTGCGTATCACTGAGTTTGACGCTATATCTCGCCAGTCTCTGGTCCACGTTGAAGGCTGCGGTCGCGTCTTCCGGAATGTACAGAAACGTGTGGCTCGCGTCGGCATACGTTTGCTTCGCCTTGAGCATTTACGGTTATGAACCGTTTCTTCCGCTCTGCGCCCTGAACGCTGCTGTATTTGTTTTGCTGACCCGTGGTTTCAAACCATTTGCACCTGCCGCACTGAATGTTTTTCTTCACAGCGTTCCATACGCGCTTATCATCGGCAGTTTGCTGCTGTACCAGAGAACCATCGTGCCGTTGGTTTTAAAAGCTGCTTTGCACAAAATTCATTTTGAACCCGGATTGATCGCGGGCACGATTTTGGAAGGTTTTCGGGTTACTTCGCCTATTGCGATGGGACCGTTTATTTCGCAGCAGGTGAACTCCTTCGCATCTAGTGGCGAGCTAAACGGTGGTGCGATAATTCGACTGTCAGCCCTGGCAATCTTAATAGTGGGCGGCGTGTTCGTTTCCCTTAACGACGCAAACCGCTTGAGTCGAAGGTCTGCTCTGGTTCTCATGACTATCGGTTTGCTAACCGTCGCTGCCTCGTATTCGATTTTTGGCTTGAATCCCGAGTACACGCCAACCCTGATAACGCTGGTAAACAGGATAAATACCGGTGCCGCTTTTGGTTTTTCCATCTTTGTCGCCGGTCTTCTTTCGCTGTTTCTCGCGCCGTCGCAATCGAGTTCACCTGGGCTTGCAAAAGTTTCAATCACCACGTTTGTTTTCACGGGATTTATCGCACTGTTCACCATGGTGAACTGGAATCTCGGCAAACCATGGGAGATTTCATGGTCTGTGCAGGAGAGAACTTTTGACGCCTTCCACGCGAGAAAGGAAGAGTTTAAAAACGCTAAAAGCGTTGTTTTGATGAACTGCCCTCGGTATGTCGACGCCACGCCGGTCTTCGACGGTCCCTGGGATTTCGAACAGCAGCTGCACCTCGCCTTGCATAGAACTGATGTCACGGGCGGTGTCGTCTCCGAACGCCTTATTGTTGGTCCTGATTCGGTGCAAGATGTCACCATGAATTTTGCCTGTGCTGAATACCCGTTTAAAGACCTGGTTCTCGTAACTCCGGGACTCACCGCAGTGGCTCCTGTCTCGTCGCCAACTCAATTCATCGATGTGGTCGAGCGAGAGGGGCGGCAGTTTGGTCTGTCGGAAGAAACGATTGAAAGCTGGAGAGCTCAGGTTGAGAATGGTGTTCGCCGCAAGAAGAATGGCGTGCTGGAGCCGTTGAAAAAGAAACTTTCGTTTTCATCGGCGGAGAAGTAGTTGATGAAAGCAGCAGGCGATACCATTCAATTGCAGATGTCGAGTCCCGGAGAACCACTCGGTTCCGACTCAATTGCGACAATTGAAACCTCTACGAGCAATCGTTCCAGTTCATCCGGAAACTCTTCAGCTATCATCGAAATTCTGGTGCTCGTCGCGTTGACGTTGGCTGTTCGCGTTCCCTGGATTTTTATGACCCCCATCAGCCAGGCTCCTGATGAAGGCGCGCATTACTGGGTGATAGATTTCATTCGCGCGAATCTGCGTTTGCCCGAATTGACGGATATGATGAAGGAGCCGAACTCCGCTTACTACGGCGCCTTGATGCCGTTCAGCTATTTCCCGCACGTACTCTGCGGACTTCTCATGCCCTGGTTTCAACCCGCTCTGGCCTATCGTTTCGGTAGTCTCTTCATGGGCGTTGTCAGTGTGGTCGCTGCTCGTGGTATCGGGTATGAGCTATTTCCAAAATCGAAACTGGTGGCGCTGGCGGTGCCGCTGTTTTTAGTCTTCCATGCTCAGCTTGCTTTCGTTAACGGCTATTCGAACAATGATTCGACCTCGATGGCCGTTTCCACGCTCGCATTGTATGCGGCGTTGATTGCAGTAAGGCGAGGCATTTCTTTTAAATCCTCGATTGCTTTCGGCATCATCGGAGGTCTGCTTGCACTGAGCAAACCTACCACCTATTGCATCGTGCCTGTGTTGTTTCTAGCTCTCGCAATGTCGCCGTTCTTCAATCGCGAATCGGTACGTTCATACGCCAGCAAGCTTGCCACCATGTTCTCTGTCGCGTTGGTTATCGCGCTACCATTTTTTGCTCGAAACTGGTTCTGCTTCAACGGTGACTTGCTCGGCATGCGAACCATGCTCGATCTCTGGTGGTCGCACTATGGAAAACCTGCGCAGCTTTATCGTTGGCCTGTCGTGGATAACGCTGATTGGCGTTATTGTGCGTACGTGAGTTACATTGGAAACCTGGGCAATATGGATCGCTTGCTGCCCTCGAGAATCTACAAGCTATTCTCGCTCGGTATCACGCTGTCGACTGTCGGCTGGGTGATTGCTTCTGTCTGGTCCTTCGTGCGCAAGTCTGCTGTGCAAGCTACGGAACGCAATCTATCGATTTGTTTGTGGTCGTTGGTCGGTTTGTCTTTTCTTTTAAACTTCCTCGCGCTGATCGCGGGCTCCGCATCCCTTAATGCCACCGGTCCGCCGCAAGGGCGATATCTGTTTCCCTCAGAAGCGGCTATAGCTGCGCTTCTAATAGGTGGTTTGAGTAAGGTGGGTCGGCTTGCGGTGGTGTTGTTTATCGCACTGAATATGGTGGCAACCATCGTTAGTTTAAACATGCTGTATCCGGTCTGGCATTTTGACGTGAACATTTTCCGCTAGTCCTGGGCGCTCGTGAACGTTTACATCTCCGAAACAGCCTGATGTCGGTTTTCCGGCGCAGCGATCAACAGTCGCTTTGCGCGTGTATACTTACGGACCACTGCGAAGGAGAAAGTCATGAGCACGCCAAGCAAAGGCATAGAGCCGACCACGCTGAAATTCCTGGATACTGTTAACGCCAGCACCGACCCGCCTATTTACAAATTGCCACCCGCAAAAGCTCGGGAGGTGCTGGAAGGCGCGCAAAAAGGCGATGTCGAGAAAATGGCTGCCGACATCGAGGATATAAAAGTTTCCGGCGGCCCCAATGGTGATATCGCAGTCAAAATCGTCCGGCCGAAGAATTCCAAAGATGCGCTTCCTGCTGTTATTTACGTGCATGGCGCCGGATGGGTTTTAGGCGGTTGGTCTACGCATGACCGCTTGGTTTTGGAACTGGCAAATCAAGCCCAGGTGGCGATGGTTTATGTCGACTACAGTCGCTCTCCCGAGGCGAAGTATCCGACCGCGATTGAAGAATCTTATCTGGTCACCAAGTATATTGCTGAGAACGCGAAGAAGTTGAACATCGACTCGTCGAAGCTTGCTATTGCCGGCGATAGTGTTGGTGGCAACATGGCGACTGCTGTTTGTATGTTGGCTCAGGAGAGAGGTGGGCCGCGGATCGATCTGCAAGTTCTGTTTTACCCGGTAACGGACGCGAATTTCGACAGTGAGTCTTATCGAAAGTTTGGAGAGAAGCACTTTTTGACGACGGAAGCGATGAAGTGGTTCTGGGATCAATATACGACTGATGAGACGGACCGCAAAGCGCCTACCGTTAGCCCCTTGCAAGCACCGCTGGACTTGTTGGGTAAACTGCCGGCTGCGGTCGTGATTACTGCGGAGAATGACGTTCTTCGCGATGAGGGCGAGGCGTATGCGCATAAGTTGATTGAAGCTGGTGTTCACGTAACAGCAATGCGCTGTCTTGGTACCATCCATGATTTCGTAATGTTGAATGCTTTATCCGGGACGCCCGCTGCTAGATTGGCGATTGAAACCGCTTCTGCCGAGCTGAAGAAACATCTGCACCCGGCGCTTGCCGGAGTTCGCAAGTAGGTTTTTAAACAGCTGCTATACCGCTGAGGACCGGCTCGGGTGCAACGCTCTCTCCGCAGAGCATCCGGGCTGGATTTTTCACCAGAAGCTGCTCGATGATCGAATCATCGATGCCTGCCTTTTTGAGGCGTGGAACGATCGCTCGCAAAATATGAGCGTAGCCATATCCACCAAATTCAACCAAATGAATCTTGTTGCAAACGTCCTGCGAAATTAGAATGCGGTCCTGAAGCCCGGCTTCGATAAGATCTACTAGCAGATCGACGCGCTCCCAATCCATCGGTTCGCGAGAGCCGCGCTCTCCAAAGGCGAATTCTGAACCGAATGTGTCGAGCTCGACATATGCGCCTCGTTGTGCGAGTTCCTTGACGTACTGCAGATCGTTGCTTTCGTCTACGTGACTCAGAACGACTCGATCGAGTGACGCGCCTTCTGTTTCCAGGTGAGTGAGAACGTTGTGACCGGCACGCGCGAAAATAGATAGGTGAACATTGATTGGAAGATTTGTCTGTTTTTGAACGCGAGCCGCAGCAGATAGCACTTTCAGCTCATTCTGATCGAGCGGTTCGCTTGTTCCCAGTTCTCCAATAATTCCAGCACGGACGTCTGTGTTATCGATTCCTTCCAGAATTTCCTTCAGCATAAAGTCTGCAATCTTTTCGACGCATGCGTCCTCAATCCACTTGGGGTGCGCCTTGTTGACGTAGAAACCGGTGGAGGCAATGATATTAAGTCCGGTATCAGTCGCAATCTCGCGAAGCGCTTTTGGAAACGGTCCGATGTTTCTCGATGTCAAATCAATTACAGTTTTTCCGCCCAGCGCACTGAACTGTCCGAGCTCTCGAGCCGCCAGTTTCTTATCCGACAGAACGAGGTTGTCTTTGGAGTGATAGGGATCGCTCATTAATTCGTCGCGCAGATCTTTCGAGACTAATTTGTCCGCGAGGTGTTTCCTTGCCGGATTGCGTGTTTGTGAAAACAAGCACTGCAAGTCGATCATGATGTGCTCGTGAACCAAAGTAATGCCAAGTTCACTTGCGTCGATCTGACCAGTTACTGTTTGAATTTTCATTCGAAGTGTTTTGTCTGTAGGATGCCTTGGGTCGCAGCTCTGTTTGACGGCAGACCTCGCTCCCAGATTACATGGTCAACCTTGCGAACTGTTTTCGTTTTAGCTATCCTACGAAATTGTTTAAAATCCCAGCCTGGGCGGGAATTGAGCTCTTCTGAACCAACCTCGATAAAGCAAAGAATTATTCTGACGTCAATCGTAGTCGGGATAGGGCTTTTGTCGTACCTGCCCTGTCTTGCTGAGCCCGCGATGGTCGCCTATTATTCAAAAAAGCTCCTGCCTGAAATGGCTTCATTTATTCCGGGTGCGCTTTTTCGATACAGCTGTTGGCTCGGGGCTGTAACTCTGGTTTTTGCAGTTTTTCACGACAAGCTCATATACGGTCTGCGTGATCTCTCGTTTCGATCTAGAATCGTGACTTTGTCTGTCTTCGCGTTGCTGATGAACATTATGGTTCTGACACGCACCTGGCAGTTTCCATATTGTATCGACGATGCCTACATCATCTTTCGATATGCAGACAACATGCTGCGTTTTGGAGTTCCCGATTACGACGTCGGCAGTCACGTCAACACAATTAGTTCACAACTTCATTTCGCGATACTGGTGGCAACAGGGTTTCTGACCGGGCAACGTGATCTGCCTCTGGTGTCGCAGGGGATAAACCTTGGTCAAGAGCTTATCAGTTTGTGCTTGCTGTATGCGGTCATCAAACGTGGATTCAATTCGACGAAATTGGCTCTCTATGGCTGTGCGCTGCATGTCATGTCCGCCTACGCGATTCTCGAAGTTATGCGAGGCAAAGAAGGACCTCTCGTCATCATGATGGTGTATCTCCTCATGTGGGCTCAGTTGTTTCAAAAGAAGCTCCTCGCCGTTTGGGTCTCGGCATTGATGTGCCTGGTCCGGCCCGAGGGTGTTTTAGTGGCGATGACTTCGTTTCTCTTCGACGCCCGGGAACACGTGCGCTCTCCGGTCAAGATGCTAGTAACGTGGGCGCCTCCATTCATGCTTGTTGTCATGGTCTTCATCGGTTGTTATCTGTATTACGGAACAGCGATGCTGCAGGGAATTCTTGCAAAGTCCGTTATTTATCATGCACCACCGATGGTGTGCATTGCGAGTTTGTCTTCGCAGCTAACTACGTCGCTGGCGGGATTGCCCTATTGGGCTTACGACTTGCTTGGTCCGTTGATTCTGATGTTCATTTATGGACTTACGGTCGTGCTTTTATGGCGATATGAATTTCTGCGCATTTATATCGTCTCGATCTTTCTGCTCACCGGATTTTTCGGTGCCGGAAATGCATTTATGAATGCCTTCCCCTGGTATATGTCCTGGTGGGCGCCGCTTGTGCCGCTGCTTTATGTCGGTCTTATCAGTTTTTTGAAAGAGCAGGGCAAAGGCGATTCCACAAAAATTGTCCAGAGTATTGTAATCGCTTTCAGTCTGGTAGTTGTTCCTCTTCGATCTTATCTCTGGGCACCGTTTTCAGAGGTTGTTTCTCCTCTGCCAATCTTTTATTGGGACAACATCGATGACCGGCTTCGCATATATGAGGTGGCGCGCAAATATTTGAATAAGGTAGCGAAGAAAACCGACACCTGTGCAGTGGTGGAGGTTGGCGTGATTGGCTACGGTTGCGATAGCAAAATCTTCGACTTGCTTGGTCTGGTTTCACCCGACGCGTTGAAACTATATCCGGTGCCAAAAGATAAAAGAGCGGAATGTGGTTTGTCCATACCACCTCAGTATGCCAGGCTTTACAAGCCGGAGCGCATTCTGTTTCTCGACTGTTTTGGTCGGAATGGGATTTTGGAAGATGAGTATTTTAAACGAAATTACACGCTCGAATGGTTCTGGGAAAACAATGCGTTTGGCAGTCTGGGTGTGGTTCTTTATAAACGAATCCCTACCGATTCGCCGCCGAAGCAGGCTGAAAATCGATAGGGATTGTTTGAATCAGTTGAAAGGCTTTTAGCGAAGATTCTTCAGCAGACCTACGCCCAAACCGACTGCAGCACCGGCGACAGCCGTCTGGGTCGTCTTCTTCGCAGTGCCGTGCCCTCTGTGCGTGGCCAGTCCCAAGCCTGCGCCGACCAGGGTGCCCTGGGCTACGTCTTTCATTACCGGATGGCGTTTCATCGTCTCGCTCGATTGAAGCAATCCGACACCAGTGCCTGTTCCGGCGCCAAGTGCAGCTCCTCGGAGCACGCCTTTGCCGGTAACTAAACCGCCGACCGCTCCTACTCCTGCGCCGACTCCAGCGCCGATGGTCGCGCTTTTAACTTTAGGGTGAGCGTTAAAATACTGTTTGGTTGCACTGGTCTTTGCCGTGCCTTTCGATGCCGAACCGCTCAAATACTTGGTTTGCGCATCTGCCGGGCTCAGAGTAAATAGACCTGCTACCAGAGCCGCAATGGCGGTCGCTGAAATTTTGCTTGTGAGAGTCATCGTTGCCACTTTCATTCGTCCTCCTGACTAGCAGGTTCACCCTGCCTTACCCGCTGAGGGATTTTGACGATACTATGATTTTTTCGTTCCGCAGTGGGAATCAACGCGGGCGATGAGACGCTCTTAATCTTGTCTGCTTGACTGCTGTAAACCTTGATGAATAGCTGTTTTTGAGTCAGTGTTCGATCTGGAATTCATCTGTCAGCCGGAACATATTTATAGGCAATACTATATGATTTACCGGTTGGATGTTGCTGATAATCAGCCGCATCCAGGGTTGTCTCTGTGAGACACCGCCTCGCGACGAGTTTGATTGCGAGTAGCCAGCGCGCCGGTCTCTCAGTGGCGACGCGGCGAAGCATCCATCCTAAGCCTCTTTTCGGAGCCAATAAAATGACCACGACAAGCCTGAAAGAAACCCCTCTGGTCGACGCCCACCGCGCCCTCAACGGCAGGATGGTCGATTTCGCCGGTTGGAATATGCCGGTTCAATACAAATCAATTGTTACTGAGCACATGGCGACCCGCACCAATGTGGGTTTGTTTGATGTTTCGCATATGGGCGAGTTTCTGATCGAGGGCGATAGAGCAGGTGAATTTCTGCAATATCTAGTTCCGAACGATGTTTTGAAACTGACGCCGAATAAGGCTTTATACACGCAAATGGCGCGGGAGGATGGTACCACCGTTGATGACCTGATCATCTATAGGCAGGATAAACCGAATCGCCCAACCTATTACATGGCGGTCGTTAACGCTTCGAACATCGATAAAGACTGGAAATGGTTTAACCAGGTAGTTAAAAAGTTCGATGGCGTTACTCTGAAGAATATTTCTGATGATATGGGTTTGCTTGCATTGCAGGGACCAAAAGCTATTGAGATGTTCGCTGAGATTGCTGGTGCGCAGGTCAAAGAGCTGGGATCGTTCAACTACGGTGAAGCCACTATCGATGGTATTACGATTGGGTTCGGACGAACAGGCTACACAGGAGAAGACGGTTTCGAGATTTTTGTAGAAGCGGCTAAGACCGAGTGGCTATGGAAGCTGCTGCTTGATAAAGGGGCTAAATACGGGATCGAACCGTGCGGTCTGGGTGCACGTGATACCCTCCGGCTCGAGGCCGGTTTGCCCCTTTACGGTCATGAACTGACCGACGAAATCAGCCCTGTGGAAGCCGGTCTCGAGTGGAGTGTCAAGTTCAAAAAAGGTGACTTCCTCGGACGAGATGTAATGTTGAAGCAGAAAGAAGGTGAGATCACTAAAAAGGTCGTTTGCCTCAAAGCCGAAGGAAAAGCGCTTCCCCGTCAAGACTATGATGTATACGATGGTTCGAAGCACGTCGGGAAGGTGACGAGCGGCAGCCAGGGAATTTTTGTTGGATACCCAATCGCATTCGCGCTCGTTGACCCCTCATGCACGCAAATCGGTAAAGAATTATCTATCGAGATTCGTGGGAAACAAGTGCCGGCGCATGTAGTGGAGCGTCCATTCTACAAGCGAGCAAAATAGTTGAGCGGGAGATTCCACCCGAGCTTCAAGCACTGGTTTCTCGCGTCTATCGCTTTGATCGGTGTGACGTTTCTAGCTTGGAACAATGCGCTCAGTGGATACTTTATAGCCGATGACGCCTGGCATGTGCCGCTTGTCGAGCGTGCGCTCTCGGGTGAACCCGGATTGCTGTTTCGGCAGTTTGTGTCGCCATATTCGTTCCACGAGAGTTTATATAGAATGTATCGTCCGCTGACGGACTTTAGCTTCGCTCTCGATTGTTTTCTATGGAAGGGAAACGCTTTCGGCTATCACCTGCAAAACCTGATCTGGCACGCGATATCGGCCTGTCTGGTGTTCGCATTGTCGCGCTCGTTGTTAGTTTATGTCGTACTTCGCGACGTCGATAAATACGATCCACTTGTTTTATGGAAGATACCGCTTATGGTGTCACTACTGTTTGTGGTCTATCCAGGCCATGCCGAACCCGTGTGCTGGGCGCTCCCTCGTATTGACCTGATTGGAGCTGCCTTCACTTTTCTCTCACTCACATGCGTGCTTGAGTTTTTCGAGCGCCCGTACAAAAAAATCTGGTTCATTGCAGCTGTAGTGTCGATGTTTTTCGGCTTGATGATCAAGGAGATGAGTGCTTCAATTCCGTTCGTCACAGTCGCGTTGTATTTGATTACCAGGCACTCAAGAGGTTCTGAGAGCGGGAATCGTGTGAGACTGTTTTTCACAGACGCACTGACAGGCATAAAACTCGTTTGGCCAATGTTTGTCTTGCTTGTTATCTACCTCGCTCACCGCGCCTTCTCTCTTGGTTCACTCATCGGCGGTTATCAGGGAACTATTGGTGCGAGTTTAAACAGCTCATTTCTGCCGCGCCTGTTTAGCATAGAAGCCTGCTGGCGACTGTTTCATCCTGTCAATGAAAACGTTCTCGGTTCGAGCAGCACGCAAGATTTTTTGATTCGAGTCATATATCTACTGTTCGCGCTGCTCCTGCTTTTAAGCACAAAGTCGGATTGTTTCCAAACCAGACTGCGTGGAGCCGGGAAGCTTTTGTTTCTGCTACTTGTAATGGTTTTGCCTTGTTTGCAAATATGGGGCGTGACTGGTGGCTTGATTGGTGCGCGCCACGCGTATACGCTCTGTGTGCCGTTCATTCTGGCGGTAATAGTTCTCGTCTATCCAATCACGTCAGAACGCTCTACCAGGATCACTCGTTTACGTCGCGCCGCGACTGCGGTTGTCTGGGCAGCGTTCATGCTTTTCCTTTCGATGTCTCAGCAATACGCGAAAGCCTGGAGTGAGGCGACCGGTCAGATAAGTAAATTGAGAAACGAAATCGAAGAGCATGCGCTCTCACTGTCAGAAAATCATAAGCTGGTCGTTGCCGGCTTGCCGACGGGCATCAAGGGGTTCTGCGCGTTTTACACTATCGACTTTTTACCTGGTCTCTTGATGCCACCACTCTCGAGGCACGATGTTCGCTCGAAGGTCATCTGCATTGATGGCACTCCGACAAACGACACTGTGATTAACAGGTCTCTCCTTAAGCATGTCCTCCGGGACGAGTCCTGCGATTTCAACGTCTGGGTTAATAGCGAGCAGCATTTCGTCAGTTTGCACATTCCAATTTTGGAATATCCCCTGGCTGATCGAAGTCTAGAAATTCAAGAGAGCGGAACATTTGCTCGCCATCGTGAAGTGGCGGACGGTACGACGTTTTTTGGAAATAAAACGGCCGGAGATGAATTACAAAGTTTTATTCTCCGGTCCGCAGAGAAAACTGATCCGATGGATTTCGAAGTGCTTGAGTTGAAAGTGACGTGTGAGGATGGTAAGCCGATTGAGCCAGCTGGCCCGCTTTCCGTTCTCTTCCCTGATGAGCAGAATGTGACTGAGCCTTTTTCTTTGAATAAAAGTACGCTGCTGCGACAGGGGCGATATGGTTGGGTTTCATGGAGCGGTGCTTTGAACAACCAGGGCGAGAGTGCCCTTCCTGTCTACTTCCCGGTATTTACGGATCAAAAGTCGCGGACCTACAAGATCAATTTGACGCAGTATAAAAACTGGTTATTTTCAGGAGCCTCGGATCGATTTCGAATCGATCTGCCGGCTCGCTACGGAAAGTTCAAAATAGAGTCCGCCCTGCTAAAACAGGCGAGTGACTACATTCCGGAGCTTTCCTTTGCCGGAAAAGGAAAGCTGGAAACCAACGGACTATATGCAACTTCGGCTGCGGAAATGTCGTTTTCATATGATGCAACGAAAATCCCCGATGGCAAAAAGGTCCTGGTGGAAGTGTCTCTTCCGTATTATGAATTTCACGTGCAGCCGCACACATACAGGGAAAGCGCACGAAGTGAGTATGTGTCGTATACAACTGAATTAGACGAATTATCCGGTACGTTTGTGATGCCACCGCAAGTGGTGAGCAAGCCGGCGTACTATCAGGTCAGAATCTGCGCGATTGATGGCAATGGCGATCCAATTGGGTCGTTTTCGGATCCGGTCACTGTCTCGAATGTCGTGTTGCCGCTTGGCTGTTTTTAAATGGTCGCGATTGGCAACGTGACTTATATTATGGAGCCTGCGCAAATTAGTAAGCAGCTCTGGTTAAATGGTGCGTTTCGAGCCTAGCAGAGAGCGCAATATATGAACATTGCTGTCGATAGAAAAAATCCGCCGAAGGCAAGTGCATCGGACAGTACGGCGCTGCGTCTCATTGTTCGTAACATAACTTCCACCTTTCTAGTTGGGTACCTAAGTGATGTTGCTTTTGGCGATTCTGTTCCCAACTTCTTATTTTTGACGTAAGAGTGACTACGTGGGAGACATCGGTCTTAGGTGGAAGTCAAGCAGAAGTTTTTCAATGAAAATATCTCTGCGAATTCGTTTTAAAGAGCTGTGATTAATGATCGCACTTGCTAAGATCAGAGTTTATCGGGGCGAGTTGTCGCTCCGTACCCACTGTTCGCCCCATTGAAAGGAGCTAGGCATCATGACCCTTGCGTATCCGTCTCAGCTGAAATACGTAAAGTCCCATGAATACGTGCGCGTCGAGGGCGACGTAGCGGTAATAGGGATCACCGCATTCGCCGCGGACCAGTTGGGCGACGTGACATTTGTAGAACTGCCTAAAGTGGGTGACAAGTTCAAACTCGAGCAGAAGTTTGGTGTAATCGAGTCTGTGAAGTCGGTTTCCGACCTGTTTATGCCACTATCCGGCGAAATCACCGCTATCAACGAGCGCCTCGAAGGCGAGCCGGAACTCGTTAACGTCGACTGTTACGGCGAAGGTTGGATGATCAAGGTAAAGATCTCGGATACCGCCGAACTCGATGCTACCTTGACTGCAGACCAATACAAAGAGTTCGTCGTTGAGTAGAAGCTGATTCAAACTGCTTAACGAGAAAACGAACGAACAATTAATTTCGCCAGTCCCCCGACAAGTGCGGCTTACAATGCCGTTATTCAGAGTTGGGGGACTCGTTATGAAAAAGGTTGCATTGGCTACGTCGGTATTCACCTTCGCGATCTGGCTTGGCGTATCCTCTTTGCTTCTTGCGCCTGTTGTTGAAGCCGCTGCTCAAGGCGACGTTGTCGCAATGAGTTTGGAAGACGAAAAGAAAACCTTCCGTCCGGTAGAATTCAGCGCCGAAGTGAAAATGGATGAGACTTCTAAAGTCGCAAACAAGATTGAGTTGAACGTCGTTCAAAAACTTGATCGTGCTAAGTCCGACATGATTCAAGTCTGCGGAAGCCGCAATCCGGCTGCCGTTCGCTAGTTGTCATCTTCTTCGAACAAAGGCTTCTCTTCTTCGGAAGCCGCATTCATTTCTTCGGGAGTGGCTACATGAGTCGCTCCCGAATCTAGTTTGAGTTTCGATGGCTTGGTGTTCTCTTCCAAAATTTCTTGCGCGAGGTGGAAAAAGCGCGAGCCGGGAGTGATTTTGCTCAGCTGTGATAGCGCAGCCTGGTCTTCGGAATTTGCCTCGAGTTTAGTCAGCGCATCAAGGTAAAGCGCCTGATTCAACAACTCATTCGGATTTGCCCCGACGAATCCCGAGAAGAAATCCGGTACGGGATTCTTTTTCAAGATTGTGATTGCAGCTTTGTAGTTGTGCTGATTGATGCTTTGTTTTGCCATGTGCGTGATGTAGATGCGCATCAAGCCGGTAGTGAAACCGCCGACGGCAAGCAGCAATCCGATGGCGAGAAATAAATCAAAAAGCATCGGCTGTTTGAAGCGCCGCTGCGGAGGTACTTGATCCAGTACCGTGTCAAGCATCCTGTAATGGTGTTGAGGCGGTGGTGGCAGGGCACCATCTTCGGTGCCAAAGAATTCACTTGGTTTGCCGGCAATCGAAGTCGCTTGCTTCTTGCGTTCTTGAATGGACAGTAACTCTTCAGGCGTCAAGGCAATCGGATCGGCAGTATCATCCAAACGCGCTACCCCCGGTTTTTCGGAGGTGTTATCGTCTGATTCGATTTTGTTCGCTTCGTCCGTGTTCTCGACCGGCTTGGACTCTGATTCCACCGCCTAACCCTCGATACGCGACTCAAGTAGAGGTGTTTTCACGGAGCTGAAGGGTCGCGCTCCGATAACTTCTACATTATCATGGCAATCGGCGGAATAAAGACCTTAACGGCTGGTATCGTCGATAAAGTCTCGAAGTTTTTGACGTTTATGCACGTTTGGTTCGCTTTTCATGGCCTGGCTTACACTTTCGAGCACGTCCTTCTTGTGACCTTTCTTTGCAAGTTCTGATAATGTGTCGAAAGCCTCGCGTTGAGTGGAGACTTCTCGTGCTTTCGTCAGACCAACGACCTTTTCCAGGTCGGAAACAATTTCGAATGTCGCAACGCCTCGCAGCGCTGTCTTTCGCACATCCGCCGCCGGATCGACGAGAGCGTCGCTCAGTCTAGACTGCAGCGCCGGAATCAGATCTTTCTTTACTGAATCATCTGCCTCGTCCAGCACGGCTATCAAAGACTCCAGTGCTTGGGCGCGCTTATCCGGCGCGTGGTCACTGGTCGCCTTGATAAGAAACTCCGCCGATTCTCTGGTTGGTAGCGTGCCGAGTGTTTTGAGAATGAGCCAGTAAGTTTTTGCGCTAGCGCGACTTGGCTCCTGGACAGGGTTTAGCTGTTTTGGTAGATTGCTTCGTTCGTCTACGTTTACTTTCGCATTTGCAATTTCGATCAGTTTCATCGTCGCTTCATTTGTGTCCAAACGGCTCAGGGCCTCGATCGCATTGTCGAGCAAGGGGTGTTCCGGTTTCAAGATCCGTTGGATCCTGGCACTCTCGGAATTCATTTGATGTTTGGCGGCAAAGTCTATCGCGCTGCGCAGATCGCTCAGTTTCACAGGATCGGAAATGTCAGTTTCTCTGGTGAGTACCTCGAGCGTGTCGCTGACAAGTTGACGGCAGGAATCGGAATTCGAGTATGCGATAACCTTCTCGATGTCGCTTTGAGACGGCGGCGACATCAACAAATAGCTGTGATTATTTTCCAGCCAGTGTGCCAGACGCGTAGCTGTAGTGGCGACCGTGCAGGTTGGTTGATTCTCGACAAGTCTTGCCAGGTAAGGGAAACACTCGGGTGCACCAAGCTCTACAACAGTTTCCTTATTGAATGTACCTAGCGATGCGTCGAGGAGATCTGAAACGATCTGGCAGCCTACGGCTATCGACTGCTCATCATCACTTTCGAAAAAGATTTGTGGTCGGAGGATTCTGGAAACAGCTACTGCGGTGTAGTCCGAATGAGAATGCTTGTTTATCAAAGCCTTCAACAGATTCGGCGATGGTTGTCCGTTTTCAAACTTAGCGAGCGCTGCGGCCAGGTCTACTTGAATCCAGGGGTCCTCATCGGAGAGGTACTGCACAAGCGCCTCTTCGGCAGAGGGCGCGCTCAGTTTCCCTAAAGCATTGGCGATATATGGAAACGCATTGCGGGCACCATTGGCGGTGTCATGCAAACTCTGGATCAGTTTATCAACCGTTTCTGTCGCGTTCAGATGCGCAAGCAACATGGCGGCGTTGGCGCGGACCTGCCAGTCCTCATGGAGAAGCGGCACGTCCTCGTAAGAGAGTGCTTCCTCGTTGACGTCGGGCGCGAGAACTTTGATTAGAACTGCGTGGTCGGTGTAGTCCGCGAAAATTGTTTTCAGTTTTTCTTCCCACCAGAGTGGCGCCAGTTTGAGTAGCGATGCCACTTGCTGGCTACTCTCCGACTCAATCGCCAGCTTCATATCTGCGCGCACATCTTTGAATTGACGCTGATTTTCGGGGGATGTCCCGACGAGCCCGTTGTAGAGCATGAAGTGCTCGAGCTCGAAATCGTCCGGTTTTACGGGCGTTTTTTCAGCAAAAATTGAGGTTATCTTTTTGATCCACTTTGCAAATACCGGCATGTAAACAGACTTGACCTCGTGTAACGCCGAAAACCCGAACAGACTAGCAGTTAGCAAACCTGCTTGATCACAGCATTGTAGAATAGCAGAACATAATAGAAAGTTGCCGCCATATTGCTAAAATGTAGAGCTTAACCGGGTTTTAGAACGGATTGAATCACTCTTCATCTGGAGGACAACGTGAACACTTTTTTGAGTGCAGAGCAGGACGCATTTTTGGCTCGTTGCAGAGCCCACGCCACCGAGCATATCGCCCCGTTAGCCGGTGATCTTGATGAAGGAAGGCAGTCCTTCCGTGACGTAGTGTCAGGTCTGGGTCAGGAAGGTCTTCTTGGATCTTTCGTGGCGAAAGAATACGGTGGTCAAGGCGCGCCTTTCGTGAATCTCGTTCTTCTCGCCGAGGCGTTGTCTGAGTTTGATCCTGGTCTGGCATTGAGTCTTGCCGCGCACGCGCAGGTGATTGAGCTGCTCTCGAAGTATGGAACCGATACCCAGAAGTCCCGCTACTTGCCACTTCTGGCGAGAGGCGAGTGCATCGGCGCTTTTGCGCTTAGCGAAGAAACCGCCGGCAGCGACTACGCGGCGATGAAAACCAGTGCCGCCGTCAGCGGCGGAAAGTGCATTTTGACCGGCGAGAAAAGCTGGGTTGTCAACGGAAGCGTTGCAAACCTCGCTCTGGTAGTCGCTAAAGACGATGCAGCGAAACTTTCGATCTGGCTCGTGGACCTCGACAACGCCGACAAATCAAAGGTTGAAATCGGTTCAAATCGTAAAAAACTCGGATTGCGCTCCGCGGCGACCAACGATATCAGTTTCAAAGGACTGGAATTGGCTCAGGACGCAGTTCTCGGCAGTCCCGAAGTTGCGGAAACCGCTATTCGTGAGGCCATGGACGTCAGCAAAGTTCTAGTTGCGGCAGCCGCGACAGGGCTTATGAACTCCGCAATCACCCATAGCGTCTACAGAGCCCGTACTCGTGAGCAGTTCGGCGGAAACATAGGCAAGCTTCAAGCGATCCAGTGGAAACTGGCAGACATGTCTGCAGACTCAAGCGCCGCCAAGCTTCTGACCTATCGCGCCGCCTGGAGCAAAGACGAAGCACCGGAAGAGTTCAGCAAAGACGCTGCCATGTGCAAGTTTTACGCCGCCAAGACCGCTCGGGTTCATAGCGCCGAGGCTGTTCAAGTCTTTGGATCGCTCGGCGTCAGCGATGATGAGCCGATCGAGAAGCTTTACCGCGATGCTAAAGTTACTGAAATCGCGGAAGGCACTTCCGAAATCCAGAAGAACATAATCGCGAAAGAAGTCGGAGTTTAGCCGCTCTGAAACTTTCAGGTCGCGCGCGATGTCTTCGGTGGCAAAGCGCGCGATTTTGTCGTTCAATACAATGTATTGTGTTGAATCAGGCGTGGAATATTCAACTTGACGTAGTTGCTGGAGATGCAAAGTGTCTTACAAAAAATCACTGCACAAAGGGCGAATGCTTTTGTTAGGTCTGGCTCTCGCCGGAGTTGCAAGCGGTTTCGCCATAGAACCGGCTGACGCCGTGAGCGCGGATTTCATTGAAGGAACACAGCTGTATCACCGGAAACAATACCGCGCGGCGCTTGGGAAGTTCGCAGCCACGCTGAAAGCCTATCCGGGCGACGGTAGTTGTTACTACTACATGGGCGCTTGTTATCAGAATCTTCGGGATATTCCGCACGCCAAGCAGATGTACGCGGAGGCGATTAAGTACGGAAAGAGCCAACCTCCCGGTGAAAACGCTCTCAAGGCTTTGCTCGCGATTGATGTCGAGTACGCCAAGTCCGTGGTGCCGCCATGGAATTGGAAGCTCCAGAAGATGTTGCCTGGTGGTGGTCGATTCGGCAACCCTGATGGCACCGGGCCGATGCAGACGGCGTCTTCGTCATCGTCTTCAGGCTCCAGTCGCGTGCAGACTTATGCTCGCAGTGCGTCATCATCAGCTTCTTCAACGCAGAGTGCAACCGACGCATCGCTTCCGGCTAACGGCAAAATTCCGATCGTTGATAATCCGTTCGGCAACAACATGACCTATGTGACCGGTTATATCAACGGCAAAAAGGTCGATCATATGCTGTTTGATACTGGAGCCGAGATGGTGCTTTTCGGTCGAAACCATTTGCGCGATCTTGGAATCCCGGAGCCGACCGGACCGGCGACCTCCACTGTCAAAGGCGTGGGCGGTTCGCAAGATGCCTGGCGCATGCAAGTTGATTTGCAAGTCGGCAATATTCAACGGCACAATTTTACGATTACAGTTCAACAACAGATGAATGCCGCGCCGCTGCTCGGGCAGAATTTCTACAAGGACTATCAGTGTCAGGTCGATAAGCCAGGTCGCCAGATTGTTCTGACGCGCAGTGACGTCTATAAGAGTTCGATTGCGAGCGCGACTCCGTATGGCAATGTCAACAATGTTCCTTTCACGCGGCAGGGAAATCTGGTTGTAGTTCAAGTCGAAATTAATGGACGGCGCGTGCCGATGGTGTTGGATACTGGCGCTGATAAAACTCAGTTTACGAAAGAGCAACTTTCTCAAGCAGCGGTGACGATTCCGCAGGATGTGACTGTTGGTTCGATGAACGGGGTCGGCGGCCAAACGACATCTGTGATGTTTCCTGTCAGTCGTGTAAAGATGGGACCGATTGATAAGTCCAATTTCCCGATTACAGTGGTGCAGCAGGCGCATATGCCGTATCCGCTTCTGGGGCAGGATTTCTTTGGTGATTACCGGTACTCTATTGATACGGTCAATAACGCTATCAAGTTTCAGGGGCGCTGATGCCACTTTCGGTTGTTATCGTCGCTCAGGATGAAGAACGTACTATCGGTCGTGTAATCGAAGCGGTTAAACCAATCGCCGATGAAGTCGTGCTTGTTGATTCCGGCTCCAGCGATAAAACAATCGAAATCGCAACCAGTCTTGGCGCTCGCGTTCTGCACCAGGACTGGCTCGGCTATGCGGGGCAGAAGAACTTCGCTATCGACCTTGCTAAGAATGACTGGATTCTAAGCCTGGACGCAGATGAGATTTTGACACCGGAGCTGGTGGCGGAGATTAGCGAGGTTTTGAACGATCCGAATGCCACCGAATACGATGGCTATAAATTACCGCGGGTGCTCTACATAGGCGATACTCCTATCAAGCACGGTGGTTTCTATCCCGATGCGCAGCTCCGGCTGATCCAGCGTGGTAAAGGGCGATTCAACGATCGGATGGTTCACGAGGCGATCAAGGTCGACGGGCCTGTGAAGATGTTGAAAAACTGCATGCTGCATTATGCGTACAAAGACGTCGCCGGTTTTTCTGCCGCGATGGAAAAATATGCGCAATTGTCTGCGAAAGAATTTGCGAAACGCAAAAAATTCGGGTGGAAAACTCATCCAGTCAATGAAGTCTTGCATCCGGCCTGGACGTTTCTCTACCGTTACTTCGCTCGGGGAGGGCTTTTAGATGGCGCGCTTGGTTTAAAGCTCGCGAATATTTACAGCGATTATGTGCGCAAGAAAATTCGCTATTTGCGTGAACTCGAAAAGAGCGATGTGCGCTCGTAACGGTTAAGTGTTATTGCTGAAAACCGGTTCTGGGGGCGCGTCTTCGTGCTCGATTAAAACGAGGTGCCACCAACCGACGTCGTGCCAGTTGCCGAGTTTGTATCCGACCTTTTTGTAAACGCCAACCTTTTGAAATCCCATTTTCTCGTGTAGACGAACGCTGGCCTCGTTTGGCAATGTTACCCCTGCATAGGCGTTATAGAAGCCGCGCTCACGAAGAATTTCGAACAGATGTGTATAGAGTTTCGTGCCGAGACCTTGATTGCGTTTTTTCTCTGAAATATAGATTGAAACGTCGACGCTCCATCTGTACGCCGCGCGCTCCTTATGCGGGCTTGCATATGCATATGCGTTAATTCCGTCGTCGTCGGCATCTACGAGCCACAAGTGAGTGGAGTTGCATTTTTCGATTCGCGAACGCATCTCTTCCACAGTAGGCGGAACGAGTTCAAAACTAACGATGCTGTCTTCGCAGAATGGCGCATAGATTTCCAAAATTCCCTGCGCATCACCCGCCGTCGCTTGCCGAATCAATCCAGCCTCACTACTATATGGTTTCATATCGATGTTTTTCTGAAAGCCCCGGAGGTGCTTGATTTGGAGATGCCGGCAAAAGATCGGCTTCCAAATTTTTCCGTTTGTCTACGATGCGATGCCGGATTTCCTGAAAAACGTCATCGTACCATAGACAACAGATCGTTCAAATGCGCGGCTGATTTGCAAATGGGAGGCTCAGGTTTGTATATTTGAAACAGCTGCGTGCTTGCAGTCTAGAATCCAACAGAAGAGCCGGTCATAAACCTCTTGCGCGCATTCGTCTAGATTGTGCGTGCCGATGAAAAACGCTATTTGCTTATCGCCTTTTGCCTCTTTCCATATTGCCTTTGACCAGGCTGTGGGTTCAATTGGATCCAGCAATCCGGTCATCACAAGCGTTCTAACATTCATGCTCGATATTCTTTCAGCCCCGTAAGGCTGGCTTGCCATGGGCACAACGCCGACCACGCTCGGCTCAAATGATGAGCCGCCAATCGCTGCTGCACCACCAAGCGAATGACCGACGACGACAACCTTTTTTATGCCAGTACTGTTTAAATATTGAATCGCCGCGCGAACATCATGGACCGTTTCCGGAAACTCCGTTGGATGGCGAAAACATAGATGAACAGTGTGTATTGATTTGCTGGCGCCGGACGTTCCGAGCTTGTGGAACAAACCGCGAGCCGGCGACCAGAAGGCACCGGATACGCCACCAGCGACAACGACGCCTAACTGTGCATTTTTGACCGGATAATTTCTCAGTTTAATTGCGCCGCGGTTCGACATCAACGTAACGTACCGCGAGCCTGCCTCTTCGACTATCTTGCTAATCTGCGGTTCGCTGGTGTCTTTCCAACTATCATCCATCACTTTCGGAATGGGCAGATGTAGGTTTATGCCATGCTGAAGAAGTGTTTGGTAGAACGGATTGGCGTCGTAAAAGAGCGCCATTCCGAAAAGTAGAAGGTACCAGGGACGCAGTCGGGTGAAAACAGTTCGAGACTGTTCTTTGGAAGGCTTGCTTTTCAACTGGAAACTCCGCGCGCAAAAACAGGTGCCACCACAGGCGGCATCGCTATGGGAAACAGTTCTGCTAACTGAGATCCATCATAGTCGCGGGTACTTCAACTCGCCAAGGTCGCGGGCGGTTTTTGATAAACAATTGGAAACGATATATCTCGTCGAGGTAGTCGATGGTGTCTACGCCAGAATGCCGAATTTTCGAAAAAGCGTAGCCAGATAGCCAAAGTTGCCCGCAAAAATTGGTCCATTCCGCAAACGCCCGTGTGCCAATCATTCTGCTGGATGGAGAGGACTGTCATATATAGTAGGAGGGCTGTTGGAGACTTACTCGGAGGATTCGCCGAGGAGTTCGGCTAGGAGGAGGCGGTATTTGCGCAGGTTTTCTTCGTAGGATTGGGTCGGGGCTGGGCGAACCGCTTCGGTTTCTTTCAGCCAGGGGGCGTGATCGTTCAGCGCCTCTTCGGTTACCCAGCGTCTGGCCAGCAAAATATCCTCGACATTCATCCCAGTTGCTTCATGGTCTGAAATGACGAGGTTTGCTTGCGCCTGTGAGATCACTTTGCTGTCGACGAGCTTACTCAACAACTCTTGATCACGGGCATCCAGGTTGTTTTGTTCGGGTGCGACCACTAAGAGACCACTATGTCGACTCGTTTTCCGTAGCGTCCGGCAGCCGCCTTGATCAGAAATCGCAGCGCCGAGATGGTTCTGCCGTCCTTGCCGATCAAGCGTCCAGTGACTGCAGGATCGCATTTGACGCTCACCCGGCTTCTGCGTGGACCGAAGCTCTTCCGTTCGAACATGAGCGAATCAGGCTCTTTGGCAAGAACCTTCAATATATACTCGGCCAGATCCTCAGGTGCCTGAGTCTGGATTAGCTTTGTCGGGAAGCGCCTTTGGCCGCCGCTGCCCCCGCGGTACCCGCCGCCGGAGCCGCCGCGGTATCCGCCGCCGCTGCCGCCTTTCTTATAAGACCCGCTACCGTATCGCTTGGTTGAGCGCCGTTTTTCATCCATCGGTCAACTGCTTCTCTATCTAATTTGAGTTCTTTAGATCGCGGATTGTAGTATCCGACTTCTTCAATCGGTTTGCCATCGCGGCGCGTGCGTCCGTCTACAGCAACGATTCTGTAGTGTGGGGCTTTCTTGGCGCCTATGCGCTTAAGCCGAATCTTTACCACTTGTTGTCCCTCTTGAGTTCTTGCAAGTCACTAAAATTGAATGTGAATCGCTATTTTACCAGGTCTATATGCATATACCGCCAGATCTAGTGTAAAGCGAGCTTTGCATTAGTTATCGATCGGCGGTTATTGGAGTTTACGGCTTGCGCTTTTTCTTGCGCAATTTGCGGCTACGACCGAATCCTGCCGGGTTTACGCCGCCTGCGGTCGGTGCTTTGGGGGGTGTTCCAAAGGGGAGGCGCGGCATCCCTCCTGGCATTCCGCCAGGCATTCCACCTGGCATGCCTGGACCCTTGCCCATTGGTGGCATACCGGGAAATCCACCGGGCATTCCAGGGAAGCCACCGCCTGCGCCACCCATCATCATGGGTCGCATCATATCCATCATCTGTTTCATTTTCTGAAAGTCATTTAATAACTGACCGATCTGCGCATCTTTGAGACCGCAACCTTTGGCGATGCGCCGTCTGCGTTTAAAATCGATGAGTTCCGGCTTCTTGCGCTCCTCTTTGGTCATGGAGTTAATAGCTGTCTCATACATCGACATCATCTGTTCGCCGTGCTCCGCGACGACTTTCTGTTGCGACGAATTGAGACCGAACATACCGCCGACGCCCATCATTTTCATGATGTCGCCAATCGGTCCCATCTTCTTCATCATCTTTTGCATCTTGATAAACATTTCGAGCGTAAACTCGCCCTTCAGCATGTCCATCGCGACCATCTCGGCTTCCTTCTCGTCGATATTGGCTTGCGCCTTTTCAACGAGTGACAGGACGTCGCCCATGTCGAGGATGCGACCGGCCATACGGTCGGGATAGAAGGTTTCAAGATTGTCGAGTTTTTCACCTGTCGAGATAAACTTGATTGGTTTACCTACGATTTCTCTGACGGAGAGCGCGGCGCCGCCTCTGGCATCACCATCCACTTTTGAGAGAATCAAACCAGTCACGTCCAACTGTGTGTTGAATGTATCTGCGACGTTGACGGCTTCTTGACCAGTCATCGAATCGACGACGAGCAATTTTTCAATCGGCTCGCAGGCGCGGTCGAGAATCATCAGTTCAGCCATGAGGGCGGTGTCTACTTGCAGACGACCGGCGGTGTCCAGAATTACCGGGTGTAGTCCTTCTTTCTTGGCGTGTTCAATTGCCTGTTCGGCGATTTCTTGAACGTCTGTCTGTCCGTGAATTGCGAAGACCGGGACGTCAATTTGCTTTCCGAGCGTTTCAAGCTGCATGATCGCGGCGGGACGTTGAACGTCGCACGCCACCATCAACGGTTTCATTCCTTCTTCTTTCAGCTTATAAGCCAGCTTCCCGGTTGCGGTCGTCTTTCCACTGCCCTGTAGACCAAGGAGCATGATTACAGCCGGTTTCCCATCTAAATTAATGGGGGTGTTCTCGCCACCAAGGATGGTGACAAGCTCGTCATGTACGATTTTGACGAATTGCTGCGTCGGGTTGACGCCCTCGATCACTTCAGCGCCAAGCGCCTGCTGTCTGACGCGGCTAATGAAGAGCTTGACCACTTTCAAGCTGACGTCCGCTTCAAGCAGCGATTTGCGAACATCGGCGATCGCCTCCTCGATGTTTTCCGCGGTGAGCTTGGCATCACCTGTAAGGTTGCGGAACGTAGAGTGCAGTTTGTCGGTCAATGTATCGAACATGTTTTCGATTCCTCGTTCTCTCAGGACACCTCGGTCGCAATTGCCGAGACTTTAGTGAGCCGGTATTAGCTCCTTTATAACCGCAATTTTGTCCTGGATCTCTTCTGGATAGATGAGCCAGGCTGATTCGTAATTACCATTTACAAGCGCTTCGATTGCGGGCGCGATTTTAGAAAGTTCCGTAGTTATGCCGCCTTCGGTACGCACGATGATATTCGTTTGTGGATGGGCGTCATCCGGTCTGTAGTAATCGTAAGGGCGGAAGCCGGTCGTTTCTATGCCCAGGTAGTAGTCTGGGTCGAGCCCGGCAGCTTTAACAAGTCGGCTAGCCTCGCTCTCGATATCCTTGCGCAAGCCGGTGTCGCTAGAAGGAATGCGGATCGCCTTGAACAGGCGCCGGTCAAGGAACCTTCTCGACAGATCGGAGAGAATCGGATCCGGATCTTCGACCCAGCGCTTGATGTGATAGTTGATTTGAATATCGTCGAGCTGTTGATACTCACTGACTTTTAGCTCTTCGCCCATAAACCACTTTGCTGTTGGTTCATCCACGAAACAAACCGGCCGCGATCTGTCCGCCAAAATTCCTTTGACGCGTTTGATTAAACTCGCCAGTAAAGCTCTCGACGCCAGATTCTTACGATGGTAGTAAACCTGTGCGTACATCGAATAACGCGCGAATAAATAATCCTCAACCGCGATCTGTCCCTTTTCACCGACAACGATGATGCGGTCGTTCTCCTGGTCAATCTCCAGTGAGCGCAAGATTCTGTGCAACGCAAACAAACCATATTTGGTGCCGGTCATGTAGCTGTCTCGAAGCAGATAGTCGAATCTGTCGCAGTCCAATTGGCTCGACACTATGTGCGAGATATACTTCGGTTTGTACGTTTTCTTCAACACCTTGACGATTGTTTCGGCGAGATTCGGCATCTCCTTGAAATTGTCCAGCACCTGCCGGACTTGCGTATCACCGGCGATTATTTTGCAGGACCAGTCTTCATGGTCATAGCCCAGGATTTTTTCCGTTACGTGCGAAAAAGGCCCGTGCCCGATGTCGTGAAGAAGAGCTGATGCAAGGATCAGCGGTCGTTTTTCCGCCATGCCCTCGGTAATTTCCTGCATCTGTTCTACCAGGTTGGACGCCACATGCATGACACCCACTGAGTGCGTGAATCGTGACCCTTCAGCACCCTGGAAGGTGAAATAGGAAACTCCAAGCTGATGAATTCGACGCAGACGCTGGAATTCGGTCGTATCGATCAGGTCGATGATCAGTCTTTCCGCGGGATCCTTCCTGTCAAGAACAATGTCCTGGTGAATCGGGTCAAGATATGTGCGTTTTTCCGTTCTATGCATGTTCTTCCCAAGCGCAGGTCCGGCGCTCCGAGGTTTAACCCCGGCTACCGACCCCGTCGGCTTGCGCGAACCACTCTTCCGCAGTCAGAAAAGGTATCCTATTATACTTTTTATACTCTGAGCGGCGCAACCGGTGGTGAGTCCATTTCAGTCTTGTATCAGTTACCTCAAAACCCCTCCAGGCTGGGCGATCTCGTCGGTTTGGCCTTCCGTATGTATCGAAAGAACTGGCGTTACCTTTCGGGGCGCCTGCTGGTTCTGTCGCTCTTAGCAAGTGTCGCTGTCGCCATGATTCAGGTTTCCATACTGAATTTCGGACAGTCGCTCAAGAATAGCGAAGTGATTTCGCCTCTCGATTTCGGCATGCTTGGCGGCGGTTTGATCATTATTCTGATATGTCAGTACTTTCTCGCGCTTCGTGCGACTGCAATCTATCGGGAAATGTTCGGATTGTCCAAAGACTTTGAAGCTGGTCTGGCATATGCCAAACGTCGCAGATGGGCAGTTTTCTCCGTTTTCACAGTCGGAGCCTCGGCGCCAATCTTCGTAGCTTTCTATTGTGTGATGATTGCACTGGTGATTTTCGGCGCCAGACTTGCATCGCCTTATGTTGGCACTGCTGCGGTGGATACCTTTATCGTTGTCGGCGGTTTCATCATGGTAGTGCTTATGGTCGTTGCGACGGCGATCACCTTGCTGTTTTCAATGGTTTTGTTCGCAGCGATTTCCAGTGAGGACGAACTGAAGTTTCTCAAAGTCATCGTGCGTGCAATTGATTTAACCATCCGCTACCCATTTCGCGGCGGCTCCTATATGTGTCTTCTTGGGCTGGCCGTCCTCGCCATTGTGTTCTCGATGAGCATTTTCTTGATGCCTTTCGAGGCCTGGGAAGCCTACAGGAGCATGAAAAACAGCGAAATGGTCTTGCCTCTTTACCTGCGCTTTCTCGAAACTATTTCGCAGACCGTCAACAACGTGGTATCGATGGCAGTGGTTTGCGCAGGAGCCGGCCTGTATTACAGAGATGTGCGATTTCGATCTGAAGGCGCCGATCTGGTTGAAAAGCTGGACAGCATACAGGCGAATAATTCGTTGTCAGGCATTTAGAATGGTCGGACATCAGATTTTTGCGAGGATTTGTTCATGCAACTCCACTACATCAATGGCAAGTTCACCAGGGGTAGTGCCACTGAAAGTATCGACGTAATCAATCCGGCTACGGAAGATTCGATTGATTCCGTCCCTCGTGGAACTGAGAAAGATGCTCTTGCCGCTATCGACGCGGCGAAAACCGCTTTCAAATCATGGCGGCGCGTGTCTGCAAATGCGCGCGCAGAGATGATGCATGAAGCCTCCCATAAGATGAAACAGCATCGCGATGAGATTGTTCGTCTTTTGACTCTGGAACAGGGAAAGCCGGTCCCGGAAAACGAAGAGGAATTCGAGTGGTTGGTAAATACTTTCGAATACTATGCGGAACTGGGGCGGCATGAACGCGGTCGTGTCTTGCCTTCCGGAGAGTACAGTCAGTTGAACATGGTGATTAAGGAACCTTTCGGCGTTGCCGCCTTGATCGTTCCCTGGAACTATCCGCTTTTGTTACTCGCATGGAAACTGGCTCCCGCCCTTGCTGCCGGCAACACTGTAATTATCAAGCCGAGTGAGCTGACGCCGCTCTCGACAATCTTGCTAATCGAAAAATGCCTCGACCATTTCCCTGAGGGTGTGATTAACCTGGTGAATGGATTTGGTAAGGAAGTCGCTGAACCAATGGTTCTTCACCGTGACGTGCCGGTAATCGCTTTTACAGGAAGCCTCGCAACCGGACAACGGATCGCATCACTGGCTGCTCCGATGATGAAGAAACTGCACCTTGAGCTGGGCGGAAAGGATGCTTTCGTCATCGCTGAAGATGCCGATCCGGAGCTGGCTGCAAGAGCGCTGTCCTATGCTGCGCTGACAAATGCCGGACAAGTTTGCACATCGACGGAGCGCATATATTTACCGAAAAAGCGTTTCTCCGAATTCACTGAAGCGATTGTCGCCTTTGTCAAAGATCTTAGATTGGGCCCCGGTCTAGAGCCGTCAACCGATATCGGACCGATGGCCGGCGCGATTTATCGCGACAAGGTTGAAGATCACGTCAAGGATGCAGTTGCTGCTGGCGCTAAAGTTCTAACCGGTGGCAGGAGACCGGAAAAGCTTGATAAAGGCTACTTCTACGAGCCAACTGTCATGACGAATGTAAATCACTCGATGCGAATTATGCGAGAAGAAACGTTTGGACCGGCCATGCCGCTTATGGAATACGATAGTTTTGAACAAGCCGTAGACTACGTCAACGACTGTGACTTCGGGCTTGGTGCCTGCCTTCTGACTCAAGACCCGATGCGCGCGAAGATATTTCTCGAAGAAGTGAAAGCTGGCACGATATGGATAAACGATCCACTCACCGATAATTATGCCGGCCCGTTTGGCGGCATGAAGCTTAGCGGAGGCGCACGGGAGCTTGGTATCGAGGGACTCGAAGAATTTCGCGAGACAAAACACGTGCATTGGGAATTCAATTCGGCACCAAAAACCTGGTGGTATCCGTACGGAAAGAACGGGCAGTAGCTTCGTTTTGATCGGGTCTGAAAACGGTGACGGTGTGCGCGTTTCCGGTCGCGCGAAGTCGCGATTTGTTTTAAACGATTTGCTCTGTTGGATGCCATCCCGCAGCCCGTCAATGTTTTAGCGATTGGTGTCTGTTGACAAGTTTGTGCGTATCTACTAAGGTGGTAAGTAAGCATGCAAATCAGCTCCAGGTGCGGAACCTGGCAGTTCTTGCGGATTTGATGCTCAGGTGATCGAATATATGAAAAACATCGAAGTCCTCTTTACGATTTTATTGATCGTTGGTGGTATCAACTGGGGTCTTGTAGGTGCATTCAACTATAACCTGGTGACCAGCCTGCTTGGAGATGGCACCATGTCGCGAGTTGTTTATGGATTAGTAGGAATAGGCGCGCTCTATCAAGTTATGCATTATCTGAGAGCACGAATGTCCGCTAAAACAACCTAGGTAAAAACCCGCTTCAATTGCCATTCTTATCGGCAACTACTTTGTCGCGTTCAAACTGTGGAACGCCGGTCGATTTAAAACGGCTGCGATTGCACTACTTGATAGCGGGAATGTGAGAGCCCGGCTGGATGGTTTCGTTAAACGCGTTTTTGTCGCGTATCTGGAATACCGCGGCGCTGCGGGCTTCCATGTGGAATTCCTCTTCCATATTCCACAGGGTTTTCTTGATATTACCCGTAGTGTCAATCAGCATCTCCCAGACCAGATCGGTTTGGTGGGCGGCAAACGTATTCCAGTAATGTTCCACTTGATAGAGAGGCAGGCGGAACGGCACATCTTCCCAGTATGAATTGAGCAGAAAGATTAACGTGTTCGATTCAATCGGGTTGCCCTCATCGTCTAATTCGTCGACGCAGGCGCCGTCAAAGAGCGCCGCGAACGTGTTGCACCCACCGAAGCTCCAGTCCGCTTCGGTCATTTCGGTGCCGTTTGGAGATATCCACATAATCGCTTTACGTGTCAGATCTCCTCTCTGTGAGCGGGTCACTGAGAACTTTCTCTTTTGCAGAATCGGATTGTTTTTTCTTATCGAAATCAACTTTTTCGTGAATTTCAAAAACTCTTCGTCTTCATCTGAGAAGTCCCAATTGCACCAGCTGATTTCGTTATCCTGGCAGTAGGCATTGTTGTTGCCGCCCTGGGTGCGACCAAATTCGTCGCCGCCGCAAAGCATCGGAATACCCCAGGAAAGCATCAAGGTCGTAAGCAAGTTCTTGCGCTGTTTCACGCGAAGCGCTTTGATATCGGGATCGTCGGTTGGACCTTCGGCGCCGCAATTCCAGCTTTCGTTGTTGTTGTCGCCGTCGTTATTGTTGTCGCCGTTGGCTTCGTTGTGTTTATCGTTATAACTGACGAGGTCCTTAAGAGTGAAGCCATCGTGAGCGGTGATGAAATTGATACTTGCGCACGGGCTTCTGCCGCTGGATTGATAAAGGTCGCTGCTTCCTGCTATGCGTGTTGCAAACTCGCCTGCCTTGCCTTGATCGCCTCGCCAGAACGAGCGCACATTGTCGCGATACTTTCCATTCCACTCGCCCCAGAGTACAGGAAAGTTTCCGACCTGATAGCCGCCCTGACCGATGTCCCATGGCTCGGCAATTAGTTTTACCTGCGAGATAATCGGATCCTGTTGAATGACGTCAAAGAAGGCGGAGAGCTTGTCTACGTCAAACAATTCTCGCGCCAGCGCGCTAGCCAGATCGAATCTGAAACCGTCAACATGCATTTCGACTACCCAGTACCGCAGGCTGTCCATCAGCAATTGCAGAACTCTCGGATGCATCATATTGAGGGTATTGCCGCAGCCGGTGTAGTCCATATAGTATCGGGCGTCTTTCGGTGTGGTTCGATAGTATGAGAAGTTGTCGACGCCTTTGAACGCCAGTGTCGGTCCGAGGTGATTGCCTTCTGCCGTGTGGTTGTAGACCACATCTAGAATTACCTCGATGCCCGCTCGATGGAGCGCGCGGACCATCGATTTGAATTCTTTGACCGCCTCGGTCACATCTTCCGAGCGCGAATAGCTCAGGTCCGGAGCGAAGTAGCTTAGAGTGTTATAGCCCCAGTAGTTTTTAAGTCCGCGCTCGATGAGGAAACCATCGTTGACGTGATAATGAACGGGTAGAAGCTCGATCGCTGTTACTCCCAGCCGCTTCAAATGCCGAATCATCGTATCGGTGCACAGGCCAAGATACGTGCCTCGCAGGGGTTCAGGAACGGCGTCGTTAAGCTGTGTTAGACCCTTCACGTGTGCTTCGTAGATAACCGTTTTATGCCATGGCGTTTTCGGTGCTTTGTCCCCGCCCCAGTTGAACGCTTCGTCGATGACCGCGCATAGTGGCGCATATGGTGCGCTGTCTCGAGTATCGAAACTCAGATCTTGTTTGGGGCTGCCGATGGCATAGCCGAACAGGCTGTCGTCCCACTTCAGATCCCGTGCCACGCATTTTGCATAAGGATCGACCAGCAGTTTGTTGGGGTTGAACCGCATTCCCTTCTTCGGTTCATAAGGTCCATATACTCGGTAGCCGTAAAGCTGTCCGGGTTGCAGACCCTTGATGTATCCGTGAAAAATCTGGTGAGTGTATTCCGGAAGTTCGATCCTCATCGATTCTATTTGCGCATCGATTGAATCGAATAAGCACAATTCGACTTTGGTGGCGTTCTCCGAAAAAATAGCGAAGTTGACGCCGTTTCCGTCCCAGGTTGCGCCGAGCGGATAAGGTGCACCCTGAAGAACTTTCAAGTTTCTCTCGGTCAGAGGATCTGTAGTTTGTGTTTCGATTTGGCTCATTTGATTTTCCGTATTGGGCTCTGTCGTTCACTACTTCGCGGTAAGAAGGGCAACGGGGAAGCGTTCCAGAATCTGGGTTATGCGAGCTCGGCGCTCTCCGAACTCCATTGTCTGTCCAGTGAAAATATCAGTGTAAGTTCTTCGTTGAAACTCTCTCGGTAGATTCAGCTTCGTTGATTGCCAGAGCGAAGTATCTTCCGGACCGGAGTAGAGTGCTCGCTGATCCGGCGATATCAGCTTTGACACTAATACTGGTGCCACTATTAGTAGTGACTTGCCCTGATATTCGCGCAGGTACGCGATAAAGTGGTCGCTACCTTCGCCGGAAACACCGACCGGGATGTATTTCCCGGCAGTGAACAGGCGCGGGTTGAGTTTGCGTTGTTGCAAAATTGCAGCCGTCACGAACAGTTTCAACCTGCCGTCCTTATAGTTTTTCAACATATCTTTAAGCAGTGCTTTGAACTCATCTTGCGATTTGTTCGTGTCTGGTTTGACGAACGGAAGTAGATTCGTTAGCAGTTTGTCGCGCTCGTCGAAGTCGACCGGTCTTCGATTATCCGGATCGACGAGGCTGAAGTCGAAGAGTTCGTTGCCCTGGTAGAAGTCGGGAACGCCAGGACATGTGAGTTTGAACAGTGTCTGGCTGAGTGACTTGATTAATCCCATGCGCGATACGTGTTGATGGAACTCCAGAAAATCGATGAAGAATGGGTCGCTGCCTCCTTCCGCGTTAGAAGGTTTTAGCAATGCGTTGATGAAGCTCTTCATTCCATCTTCGTAATTTGCATCCTGATTGATCCAGCTCGTGTGGTCCTTCGCTTCACGAGCGGCTTTGAGCATATAGCCTTCGATACGCTGCGCAAAGTCTGCGAGATCTTCCTGTTTTTCAACCGTAAGAGGATACGTTCCGACAAGTGTTTGATAAAGCAGATACTCGTCATTGTTAGACGGGATTCGTTTATCCAAGTTGTACGTATAGCGCCCGCTGTTGTAATCCATCCAGCGAAGAACGCGCTCCTGCCAGTTGTCCGGAATTTCAGAAAGCACGCTCAGCCGTGCCCGCACGTCTTCTGAACGCTTCGTATCGTGTGTTGAAGTGGCTAGCATGCTATACGGATACGTTTTCTGGCGGGCTTCGTTGTGTGAGTGGAAATCCGCAATCGATAGACCGAAGTGATTTGGTTCGCCGCCCACTTCGTTTAAACCGACGAAGCGGTTGTACTTATAGAACAAAGTGTCTTCAAGGCTCTTGGCCATCACTGGTCCGGTAAACTGCTGAAACTTCATGGCGAAGTTAAGCACGTCTTGTTGGAATTTCTCCTGACCCGGGTAGTCTTCCATTTCATCCGCGAGTCGTAAAGTTAGAACGTTTTGAATGAAGTCGAATATGCCTGGGTGCACAGTGCGATTGTTGCGCTTTGCGAGTCGAACCGCTCGCACGACATAATCGCGGGCAACATTGCTGACGGTGCCCTCTTTTACGTATGTTCGGTAAACCGGGAAGAATGCCACCACTTCCGAGAGCGCGTGACGCAACGAATTTAAAGTGAAGTCTCTGTACATCCAATTGGATTCGGCAATCTGGCTCAGGTGATGCGCCAGCATATTCAGTTCTGATGCAAGTGAGGTCTGCATGATCAGGTGTTTGCAACGGTAGGCCAGCTCTCTGTATGAGTCTGTTTCATTGCTGACCATGGCATAGAAGTCCGAGAAAATGCGGGCGTTCTTCTCATCTATGAGCACACCGTTGGCGGCGGTCATAAAGTCGTAGCCGGTTGTTCCATGGATAACCCAGTCCTCTTCCATTCGCTCGAAGGGAGCAAGAATTTTCTCTCCAAGAAGATAGATCGGATAATCTTCCTGGCGCTGGAATCTCTTTTGTCCCGGCAAGAAGTTTTCACTCTCCGGATTCAGCCTGGTCAGTGCTTCTTCCTGAAGTTTCATAAAATAACCGGCTGGATCATAGAGTCCGTCCGGATGATCGATTCGTAAACCTTGAACGATTCCGTCCTTAATTAGCTTGAAGACTAGCGCGTGCATATCAGTGAAGGCGCGCGGATCTTCCACGCGAACGCCGGCAAGTTCATTGATGTCGAAGAATCTTCGATAGTTGATTTCGTGCGCGGCGACGCGCCAGAATGCCAGTCGATATGATTGCTGTTCAAGCAGCTCGTGGAGCCGTCTGCATGAAGCGCGGTCATCTTCTGTGCAATCAAACTCTTTTAGATTTTGTTGAATAAACTCATGTATGTGTTCGTTTTGTCCGCAGAGTTCCGCCAGACGATCGATGGAAACTTTCATCTCGCGCAGCCTTCGAGACTTATCTTCCTGGGAAAGATTCATGCCATCCGGCAAAGAACTGAGAGCGTCCACGATGCTCAGGTATCGCATGACGTGCATGTTGTTATTGCCGAGCCGGTCGTTGAGAACGTCCAGTCTGAGTCCCATGATCAGAGCGTAGGAGCGCGGATTAACCGGGAATTCATTCTCGTAATAGTGAATTTTGAATTTCCCGGTCGACTTGTCGAACTTGATTTTCAGTTCACCGTTCGTGAGTATCTTCCCGTAAGGTTCTCCGAGAATCGGCAAAAGCACTTTGCCTACCAGCTCGTCCTTTACGGGGCTCCAGTCGATATCGAAATATTCACCATACTCGGATGCCGGACCGTGCTCAAGCACATCCATCCACCAGGGATTGTGTTTGCCTATTCCCATGTGATTGGGCACCAGATCCATGATGATACCCATGTCGCGCTTTCTAAGGTCAGCGCTCAAATTCTCCAGATCTTCGAGTGTTCCAAGTTCCGGGTTGACCGTGCTGTGACTGATTACATCGTAACCATGCATGCTTCCGGGGCGGGATTGCGAAATTGGGGATAAGTAGTAGTGACTGATGCCGAGCTTGTCGAGGTAGTTAACAAGTTTGTGTGCATCTACGAATTTGAAGTTCTTATGCAATTGCAGCCTGTATGTTGCAAGCGGAATCGTAACTTGCTTGTTTGGCAAATCTTCCTGATTGTAGGAGACATCCACAAGATCGAAGAAACATCCTCGCTCGGTCTGCAACTGGTCGATCACAAGTTGGGTCGTCTCTGCTTCAATCATCTCCTCGAAAGACGGAGCTGTTTTTACCTTCCACTGCGGGTAACTTGGATCTTCCAGAACTATCAGTGGTCGGTCAATTTTGCCGAGATCTTCGAGCCTGAACAAAAGTAACGAAGCTGTTGACTTAGCCATAAGCGATATCAGGGCAGACACCATATGCGGTGTCAAAACCGGCACTGACGATGGATCGGTCGTAACGCCCTCCGGCAGAAGATTTTTTTCGTCTAGAAGGCGCAGCACTTCAACGCGGTGGCTAACCCGCCGGTCAACGAGTTGATTGCGTTTGTCCTTTTCGTCGACGGGCAGAGTTTCCGCTCTGGCAGCTATGTCCGTCCCATGCCAGAACGCTGCTAGCGGTGACAGGTCCGCGGGGGCCAGTTCCAAAAGCCGCTTCTCGGTAGTTTCCGACTTCATGAGGCTGGACAGTTCATTTGGAGCGGTCGACAGTAAGTCGTGGCGCGCGATGATGTTCCATTTTTCCAGAAGCTGGTGTATCTGAGAACCTGATGCCGAACGAGAATCCAACTCTACAAGTAGCTCTGCATCAAGTACTACCATTGTTGAAGTTCGATGACTTTCCAGAGCGATAACCGATAGAATTTCTTCAACCGGCAGCTCAAGCTGCGCGACAGAAGAGATGTCATCCGGGTCTACGCTAACGAGCGGCGCCAGCCAGTGATAAGCATTTGCGAGTTTGATCGCACCGGCATAACGCATATTGAACTGCAGCATCTCTGCAAGTGGACGATAGCCGGCGCGACGCATTTCTTCCATTCTGAATGGAGGGCTGGCCGTGACCAGACCGTCCGGCAGATAAGGGCGGGGCGGCTCCATCAAGAAAAGCGTTTCCGCCAGACATTTTTGGTTTTGCCAGCCTTCCGCTCCATGGGGTGATACCAGTGGTGATACTTCGGTGAGCAGTCCTACCGGAAGGCGAGAGTTCATGCAGGCGTGTCCGACCGCTTCAAGCTGAATTTCGGCCTGCCATTGCAGATACTCGAAGAATTCTATGCGTTCGTTGTTTGACGAAGCAAACTCTTTGACTGCTTCCGATTCCGGATCTCTATATTTGTCAGGCCAGGCAAGCCAGGACTCGTAGTGATTTCCGTCTTTAGCCAGTTTTTCTGCCAACGCCTGGTGGGTGGCGAAGTAGCGAAGTGGTTTGCCTCGCTCGTGTTGGAATGCGCGAAACGCCTGGGCTCGTGGTGTTTGTTTACTTAAATGACGTAAGCGAAACTGTTGATAGAGCCGATCGAGTATATGCAGTTTTTCTGCAAAAATCTGTTTCAAATCGGCGACTTCATCGTTTCTAAGTGACTCGATGCGCTCCTGAAACTCCGGAGATTGCACCATCCGTCGAGTGTCTTCTGACTCATGAAAATCGTCGGTGGCTTCGACATCTATGTAGATTATGTTCAAAAAACTGCGATCGGATGGCAGACGTCGGGTGAATAAATTGCTGCCCGTCGGGTCCTGACCATGTAACGGACTCACTCCTACTACACCCGCGCCCTGAGCGGCGCAGAATGCGACGATCGCCTTCAAGTCTGTGAAATCACCGGTACCCCAGTTTCTTTTACTCGTGAAGCCGGTTAGATTCACCACCGGTCCCCAGAATCTCGCTCCACTATTGAAAGTAGCCGGCATGAAACATTTGTCCGGAGCAACTATGACCGGGAACTCGGACTTGAGCTTTACTGTTTTCGGATCCTTTTCACTAGTCAGCCCAACGACTAGTTTGTAATATCCGATGTGAGTGTTTTCCGGAAGATGAATTCTCAGTTTTGTCTCGGTCAGATCTGCACTGCCGGTGATACCACTACGGATGTCTCCCCATTCGGCGATGAGTGACCAATGCAGGAAAACACTCTCGCTCTTCGATTCGAATGGCATGTCAATTTCAAGTCGAGCAAGTTCCTTCTCGAGCGAGCGCTTGAGAACTGCTACGTGGGGGACGTACAGCGCAAGTGTTTTGTCTGCGGTTTCTAGCCTGGTGAAACCGGGGTGGTCGGCGGACTCGGTCTCGCCAAGTGGAGCTAACGCAGCAGAGATTTTGGCAAGAGCGTCTTCGGAAGCTCTATGCAAACGTCCGTCTGCATCTTTCCAGGTGGGTTTGACGCCGTTTTTCTGAGCCACAGGATGAACCGATGGTCCCGCATTGGTTTTCATGGGAAGCCTTTCCTTGCGATCTGCCGATATATGGAAGTTTGCTAATTATACCCGCTTGTATATGCTGTTTCGGGCACGCGTATGCGTTTAGCACATGGCGCGTCAGGCGATGAAAGTCGGGTGAAACAGTTACTTACGCAGTGGTAAGCAGTGAACCTCCGGTGAATCGCTAAACCGGCTGACTCGCTCTGCCGAGCAACCATATCACCGTCCATGGTGGCACAGTGCCAAGCGCGACATCCGACGATGCATTCAAAGGAATTTGAAATACAATATTTGATTCGTCAAATTCCGACTCTGAAAATAATGGGCTCGTGGCGCCCGCATCACTCAGATTGGCGATAAGTTTGAGTTCCTCACCGGTTGAGAGTGGATAATGAACCTCGAGCAATCCCTCTTCGGTGATCGCCCAGGAGCGTTTATCAATCTCTATTTTATCGATAATGGGAACAATGGCGCTTTTCCGCAGAGCGATCAAGCGCTTATAGTATTCGAGCCATTCTTGATGCTCCACGTCGAGTAAATCATCCCAGTTCAACTTGCATTTGTAGAATGTTTCTTTGCTGCATGGGTCCGGAATCAGTTTTAACTTGGCCGGATCTTTGAAGTCGTTGAATTTTCCGAATTCGCGTAAACGTCCTTCGCGGACACTGTTGGCTAGGTCGTCTGAGAAGTCGGCGAACCATACGAATGGAGTTGACGCTGCCCATTCGTCACCCATGAAAAGCATGGGCGGTGCCGGATTGAGAAGCAGAATCGCTACCATTGCGCTGACCGCTTCGGTGTCGGCCAGGTGCGTGAGACGCTCGCCGAGAGCCCGATTGCCAATCTGATCATGGTTTTGAATGAACGCTATGAAACCGCCTGGTGCAACTTCCTTACTTGGAGTACCTCTAAATTTTCCGTCGCGAAACGCGGATTTTTCACCTTGATATGCGAATCCCTCGGCCAGGCAACGACCTAGATGTTCCACTGCGCTTGCTGGAGAGGCGTCAGCATCGTAGTCTTCATAGTAGCCCGAGTTCTCACCTGTGGCCAGTACGTGCATGGCATGGTGAATATCATCGTTCCACTGCGCGTTGAATCGATCTTCGAAATCGCCCATGCCTGCGTCGAGCAACTCGGCCTTATTGTCGCCGTTTTCCAGCATCAAATGAATTTCGCGTTCGCCCTTGTATCTTGTTCGGACGTTTTCAGCGATCTCATTC
Source organism: Candidatus Obscuribacterales bacterium (assembly GCA_965228855.1). GTDB lineage: Bacteria > Cyanobacteriota > Vampirovibrionia > Obscuribacterales > Obscuribacteraceae > JADYXR01. The sequence goes on from CBDDIJ010000002.1 coordinate 1,415,436, forward strand.
AAAATGTGCTTTTTCGAGTCATCGCATATGGTATCAACGGCATCAAACCGCAAACCGTCGAAGCGATACTCTTCTAACCAGTAGAGCACATTGTTGATTACAAACTGACGAACGATTTCATTATGGTCGTCGTCGTAGTTTATGCCGTTGCCCCATGGCGTGTGATGTTTGGCACTGAAAAAGGATTTGGCGTAAACATACAGGTAGTTTCCTTCCGGACCAAAGTGGTTATATACGACGTCGAGGTAGACCATCAGACCGCGCTTGTGAGCCTCATTGATCAGCATCTTTAGATCTTCCGGGCGTCCATAGACACTGTCGGGTGCGTAGGAGAGTACACCGTCGTACCCCCAACCGAATTGTCCGGGGAAGTCTGATAGAGGCAGAATTTCGATTGCCGTGATACCGAGTTCGACCAGGTGATCGAGTTTGGAACCTAGGCCTTCGTAGGTACCTTCTGGAGAAAATGTGCCCAGGTGAGTTTCGTAGATAATGGCTTCTCGCCAGGGGCGCCCCTTCCAATTGTCGTCCGTCCAGCGGAAAGCTCGAGGGTCGATAATCTCGCTTGGACCGTGGACGTCTTTGGGCTGATACCTCGATGCCGGATCGGGCACGCGTAAATCGTTATCTATAATGAAATGATAGAGAACTCCCGGTTTAGCTTCGCTCGATGTCAGCTTGTACCAGCCGTTGCCAGCCTTCTCCATTGGCGTAATCTGCTCTTTATCCTTCAAATAAAGACAAAGGTCTACAGACTTGGCGCTCGGAGCGAACAGTCTGAATTCGGCGCCGCCTTCGTCCAGGAGTCGCGGACCGAAGGGCATCTCATGTAAGTGGCTTGACTTCTCGAGACTGGTATTTTGCTTTGACATTTTTGGGCTCTCAACTCTCAGTGGACTTAGGTTTGTTAGCACATGCGGCGCCGAAGATTGGCGTCAGCAGCGAAATTAGCGCGAAGATAATTGTAGCGCCGAACACTTTCCTCGAGGATTCGTGGAGTTCTTGAAACTGAACGTGGGCGGCGGAGTCCGTTTTGATAGAGGGCAGCAGTTTTTCCATTGGTGGAACGATCGCGAGCGAAAAGACCATTGCTGTCACTATACAAATGAAGCTCGCAACCAGACGCACGAAGAATGCTTTCGTTTTCGGTTCCTTCAATACCGCAAGCACCTCGGCGATCAGCAGTGCGACAGAGGCGCCCAGGAGTATTTTGCCGTAGCTGACAAATGCGGGTGCATTTGCCGCAGCGGCTTCAGCGACAGGGATGCCCTGAGCGGTTTGCGCCTTTACTAGAGTAACGGCAACGAAGACAACCATTGCTGAACCGCCAAACAGAATGGATAGTGAGATGGCTCTGAGAATTTCGCTTAGTGTTCGCATGATGTTTCCGAAAGAAGCCGCTGTTGGCTGAGTACAATGCAGACTGGATCATACTCCTATGCCGCACGTGCTTAATGAATCGGACCGTAATGTCAATTCCGGCTTAACTTATTGACAAGTTGGGTAGGTTTTTTTGCAGCCCCCAGTTAAAACCGTCGTGGAGAGTTTTGAAGTGCCGAGATTCAGACCCAATCAGAAGTACGCGATTTCGTTGGTTTTAGCCGCAATTCTCCTGGCGGTTGCTTCACCGGTGCTCGCCCAGGGGCAGGACCAGAAAACGGCTGCCGGGGCGATGGCTCTTCTTTCCGCGCTTCTCTATGCAATACCACCATGGGTGACGGGGCTTTTGCTTGATTTTCTGATCGTGCGTACTTCGGTGGTGCTCTGGAAGGGTCTTGCGACAGCGGTACTATCCATGGTGCTCGGTTATCCCAGCATCTGGTTTTCCATGTCGTCATTCTTACTAGTTCCAGGCGGTCCCGAGTCCACACTGGCCTGGGTTCTTTGCACGGTCTTGCTGGCACTCACCCTGGGTGGCGTCAAAGTGATTTCGTACTGGGTGGTCAACGAGAAATTCCCGTCGAAGAAAACTGCTGGATTACTCTTCGCAAGCGCAATCGGGATGGTAGTCGCTGCCTTTATTTGCCTTACATTCATGGGAAAACCTACAGAGCCCGGCGCTGCGAAAAATCCTTCATCCGCGGTTGTCGCGCCTGAGGCATCTGACCCAGCCGCCGTTCCGGTAGCTCAGCCGTCCGCAGCTAAGGACGCTGAGGTAAAAGAGAATGACGAGCCCGCCGATTCATCCGCGGAAACCGGCGACGATGCAAAGCCGGGCACCACTGGAGACTAGATGCCGCGGCTGTGATGCGCTCGGCACCACAACAAGCTATCGCCTATTTTGAAAACGACCGCATTCTCACGCATCTCTGTGTCATAGTATGCGCGGGCATGGTGCTGTGTTTTTGTACCGGGTGCGTCGACTGCATGCAATAATTTTTTGATGTCTCCGGAAACGAGCTTGAATACGCGTGTTTCATAGATTCTGGTTATTCTGTTTTCGTCGCGAAGAACGATGTACGGAAGGTCGAGTTCACCAGAAGAAACTAAATCGAGATTGCATTCCAGCTTCTGACCCTGGGTAAACACCCAGGACGCATAGTGATACCACGTTTTCTGCTCAGCACGATAGAAGGCCCAGCCGATGCCGATTGCAACGCCGATGCACAGCGCCAGAAAGAAGGGAAAGCCGAACATGGACGCCACTCCAAATCCAACGATTGCCACCGGTAGCATTGTGATGTACGTGACCATATTTGCTTTCCGTTCCACTTTCTGGAAGTCACTGTGAAGCGGATATGCTTTCCAATTTTTCTTTTCCGTCGTTTCTGTTGATCGTTTCAATCCCTTTGCCGGAGGCTCGGCTCTTGCTGTGTCGGACGGCTGTTGCCGCGTTGGAGTCGCTGCCTCGGACTTCGGCGTTTTGGGTTTTTCAATTTCTTGTGAGCGTGAGCGCACCTGTTCCATCGAAACGTTGCGTGAAGACATGCACTCAGCGCAAATGAAATCATCTGCTACTGGTTTTAAACAGTAGGCGCAGCTGTTTGATTGTGTTTCTAAACTGTCCGGCATAACGCGCAAGCCATGAATCTCTAAGTCTATTTGTCCCGCTTCTTAGAAATCGAAACAGTTAGCGATAAAGTTTTGATTACTGTGCTTGCCTCCGTTTCATCTCGTATTCGGTCGGGCATGGTCCTGAACGGAGGTAATCGAATGACCAGGTCAAAATTGAAATTCTTGTTGGGGTGCCTTTCGCTGTCGATGACAGCGCTTCTATCTACCATACCGGTGCATTCTAAAAATCCTGTTCAATCGCGGACTGGAGCTAAAACTGCAGGTGGCAAAAAAGTGTCCGAACAAAATTTGATTGCGGCGGGAAATTCATTTGTCGATTTACTGATAGAGGAAAAATTCGATTCGGCAACGACAAGATTGGATCAGCAAGTTAAGGCGGCTCTTCCAGCTCCAAAACTTCAACTTGCCTGGCAAGCGTTGAGCGCTCAATACGGTCCGTTCAAGAAACGATTGAACTCTTTTGCCGAGCCGCTGCAAGGGCATACCATTGTATTTATACCTTGTCAGTTTGGCGACACAATCGTAGACATCAAAGTAGTGTTTTCCGGAAGTTCGATGGTTAGCGGGTTTTTCATCGAGCCTCATCGCGAAGCTACTAAATCGGCACCGTATGTGAAGGCAGGTTCATTTACCGAGGAGAAGGTAGTAATTGGACGCGGGCGCTGGCAACTCCCCGGTTTACTGACTGTTCCCAAAGGTGAAGGTCCTTTCCCCGCAGCTGTTCTCGTGCACGGCTCCGGCCCTCACGACCAGGATGAGACAATCGGCCCGAACAAACCTTTTCGTGACCTCGCTGAAGGTCTTGCTTCACATGGTATTGCAGTTCTTCGCTATGAGAAGCGGACCAAAGCGCACGGGAAGCAGATGACCGCCGACGATTTGAAGAAGTTCACCATCATGGATGAAACTGTTGACGATGCGATTGAAGCCGGTAATTTCCTGCGTACCAGACCGAAGGTTGATAAAAACAGAATCATCGTAATCGGGCACAGCTTAGGTGGTTTCGTCGTTCCTCGTATCGCAGCAGGAGATAAACAGCTGCGCGGGTTTGTGCTGCTGGCGGCAAATAACGGACCTACCGAAGATGCAATTGCGCGGCAGACAAAATACATTTCAGAGCTTGACGGTCCTCAAAATGTAAGACCCGAGCTTCTCAAACAGATTGAAGAAGTGAGGGCGCAAGGTGAAAAAATCAAGAAATTGACAGCGGCCGATTTAAACAGCGGGACGATAATACTTGGAGCTGCCCCGGCTTACTGGTTGGATTTGAGGGCTCACGATCCGCTTGTGGAGATTAAGAACGTCAATCGCCCGATGCTGTTTATGCAGGGAGGGCGTGACTATCAAGTCACCGCAGATGGTGACTTCGCTCGCTGGAAGGATGCAATGAAGTCTTCGGGAAAAGAGTCCTTATGCCAGTTTAAGCTCTATCCTGATTTGAACCATCTGATGATAGCAGGACAGGGCAAATGTGTTCCGGCGGAGTATACGACTAAGTCAGGTAATGTAGACGAAGCCGTGGTGCAGGACATTGCGACCTGGATTAAAGATTTGAATTGACGCCCGAAGTTAGTTCGTCACTTGAATGCTTCCAACCGGCGCTTCGAATAGCGCTTCCGGCTCGCCTGTTCCTATCCCGTTGAGGAAACGCAATTTCCGTTTTGTATCGGAGTCAACGAGCGAGAGGAAAACGTCATATTTGCCAGGTGTAAGTTGCGCAGGCGTTTTCAATTCCTCAGCCCACTGGATCGGTTTTCCCGAACTCCATGCGTTAGTCGGTGTTTCCGGCGTGTGCAGTAGGCGTGCAATTGGTTTGCCGTTCGTGTCGCGCAGCTCGAGCTGAACCTTATAACTGGATGCTATATCCTTGTCGAGCTGCCGCGATGGCTTTAACGCCGATGCCGCGCCCAGGTTCAAGAACGTGAACGAGGCTTTGAGCGGGTCTCCGGCTTTCAGATCTTTCGGAAGTGAAACTTCTTTCGACACGATTTGATAACCCATTCGCTGCCGAATGTCGTGCATAGCCGTCTTGGTCGTTTCGTCGGCATTGTTGATGACGTCTATTGGAACTTCGCAGAAGCTGATGCCGTCTTCACCCGCTGCTTTCACGAGTTTCGGCATGTCTTTGACTGCAAAGTCGTTGGTCATGCGATATCCGGTGAGCGTGTCCGGATGGAACTTGAGCAGAAGCCTGTAATCGTCGAAGCCGTGGTGACCGTCTTTGACGCCGTGTCTGGTCACATAGATGCGTTGTCCGTAACGATAGACGAGATAGTCCGCTATCTCATCGAGACTGTCTTGACCTTTTCTGTTGAGAGTGGGCGGGCTCACATCGAAGTTAAGCCTGGTCACGGTGAATGCTTTAGGGAAAAGATCGGCAACGTATTTCCAGTGTTCGATCAACTGGCGTTGCGTCATGCCGAATTGCTTTTCAAGAATTCTGGTTACTTCGCGTTTTGCCTCTTTGCCAGCCCCTTTGTCGTCGTCGTCGCTATCGGTAGACTTGCTTGCGCTGTCGTTGCTGGCGGTTTTGCTTGCATCAGAGTTAGCTGATTTATCGCCCTCCGTTTTGCCGGCATCGGCTTTCTCGGTGGTTACTTCCGTAGCGCTGTCGGTCGATTCCGAAGCGGCAGCAGTTTTATCCGCATCAGTCTTATCGGTTTTCTCGCTTGTCTCGTCCGCCGGTTTTTCAGCGGAACCATCGGCAGGGGCAGTACTATCAGTGGTGCCTTCCTTGCCTTTCTCCGGTTTCGCTTTGATTTCTGCGCCAATGGTTTGTTTCACTGACGTTACGAAATCGGGTATGACGTTCGTTCCACCGAGAACGCCACCGCCTGTGATGCCTATGCTGTGGATATTCGGATTCTTATCGTAAGTTTCACCGAGTTCGTTGATCAGGTTGGACCATTTTGCCAGATAGTTTGGATCCCAGAAGATCGGCATTTGATGCTCATTGCCATCGGTGCCAACATAAACGATCGATCTTGAAGTCGGATCTTGAAAGACCCAATCGGGAGTATCTGACTTGGCGGTATCGTCCACGCCGCAAGTCGACACTCGAAGGATCAAAGTTTTGTTTGCCTCTTTGCAAAGTTCCAAAAGAGAATCAATCGGTTTGAAATTGGTCTCGCCTTCTACAGGCTCAAGAAGTCTCCAGGGAAGCAACACTGAAATGCCGTTGACGTCCGGTTTTTGCAAAACTGACTTGATCGCTTCCGTGTCGCTTATCTTGTTCAAATCGACAATGGCGAAGAACCCGAGTTCCTTGTTTTCAACAGGCTTCGCACCTTCGACTTCAAGAGTTTTAAATCCCTTTTTCTTGATTACGCGGTCCTGCGATTTGTTTAAATACAGATTTTTTTCCGGTACGGGATTGAGGTATTTGAGGACCTCGACAGCTTTATTTTTGGCTTGTACAGCTGGGGAAAGTCCAATCGAGGATGCCACGCAGACTGCCAGTGCTATCGGGATTACTCTCGTTCCTTTAATCATTTCAGCTCGCTCCGTCTTCGAATTTCCGGTTGGGTCGCAGATTATTTTCTCGCCGATTTATCGGCAGGCGCTTAGCAACTCGGTTTTAAACCTATGATTTTACTAGTAAAAGAATTTTATTCGGCTAAAAATGTTAGGATTTCATTCCTGAACTAGCAAGTTCAAAGGTTTCAACACCTCGAAAAGCGAGTTGGAGACCGGTTCTTTGACGCTCACATTCCTAGGTCACAGTGCGATTCATTTCGAGGCTCACGGTCTCGATATATTCGTTGACCCGTACTTAAGAGATCCGGTTGACCTGAACCGGCTTCCAAGAGGTCACGTGGTTTTATTCAGTCACGGTCACTTCGATACCGGCGTGCTGTTGGCTCCGATGCTTTATGAACGCTGGAAGTGCCAGTTTGTAGGTCCGAAAAAGCTGATCAACTGGATGCGCCGCAAATTTAAAAAGCAAATTCGGGTCGAGGACATGATCGCGATCGATCACGGACAGTCTCTTTATTTTGGCGACGTGAAAGTCACCGCGGTTCCTGCGCATCATCCTCTTAATCGGCTGGGGAAAACGATAATGGCCTTGTTCGCCCGCAGCAGGGCGCCGGCAAAGCCTGTCAACGGCTACCATTTCGCCGGTTACTATCACGCCGGCGCGACGATTTATTCACCTGCGGTAGCCGAGGCCGTAAAGGGTTTAAACATTCACACTGCTTGCCTGCCGATTGGCGGCAAGTATGCGACCGCATCGCCAGCGGAGGCATTGCGTCTAGCCGAAGAGATCGGCGCCGAGCGCCTGGTGCCGATGCACTGGCAACCGTTGATGGACCAGGTTTTCTTCCGGTATCAACCCTCAGACTTGATTCGCCTGGCAAAAACAGAAAACAGCAAAGTCTCAATCTGTCCCTTGGCGATAGGTGAAACTCTTCAACTTGGCGCAGAAGCTAAAGACCCTCTGTTGACCTGAGCGCTTAACCTTTCAAAAACGGTCTCCGAATCGCATATTGAGGGATCGTAATCTGGGTAGAACTATTTTATGGCGAATTACCTGGCGACTTTCACGGTCGGCAGGTCAGATAAATAAGTTGGCGATGTTGCAAAACAAGGGTCAGGAAGAGAGAAACGCACAGTCCATGCCTAGGCAGGACTCGCCTCCGACTGTCGAGCAACTGAGTTTGATGCAGGCTCAAGCCGCCAGCAGTGGGCAAGTCCAGCAACTGCCTTTCGGTAAGATTCCCGAAGATTACCTGCTGAAAGTAATGTGTGACCGTAATTCCGCGGCCTTCAAGTGGCGATTGGAGCGTCCTTCCAAGGGCTTGATCGAATGGGAAGAAGGCAATCGGGAAGTTCAAAATATCCACACGCTGATAGTTCGCCGAGTGATGCAGGCGCAGACGCACTCGGAGCAGTTTCGCACCTTGAGAACCAAGGTTCACAAACCGACCCTGGAAGGCGAACTGCAAGATATGCCGATGCCGAACCTGATTCAATCTATACAAATGAATAAAGGGACGGGGCGACTGGAAATCGAGTCGTCAAGCGGGGAAGCCTTCGTCTACTTCGTTCAGGGCGAACCGGTTCATTCAGTCTTCAACGACAGCGAAGGCGATGAAGGCGTGCTTGAGTTGATGAGTGTCTCGCAAGGCAATTTTCGGTTTTTCAAAGAACCCAAGTGCAATGAAAAGACGGTGACCAGACCATTGCAGGTTTTGTTGATGGAAGGTGCCGCACTGGTCGACCATTTTGCCTTCCTCACAAAACTTGGAGTCGGGCTTGAGACCTTTCTGATTCGAAACCATGCCACCATGTCCGAGACGCTTTTCGAGCAGATGGTGAAGGACGGTTGTGGTGCGCCGATGGACACGCAGAAGCGTTTCTACCAGGAGGTTGATAATCAGAGCACTATCCTCGAGATTTTGCGGCGCGTGCCGCTATCGAAATCGCGCTGGGTTCCGATTGTCTTCAACCTGATTTCGTGTGGATTGTGTTCCTATCGGGATCGTGTGCCTGACCTGGGCGCTACGTCGCGCGATGCGACCATCGATTGGACTCAAGTCAAGCGCGTGGAAAGCGTCTTGAGAAGACCGGATACGGGTGTTTATACCTACCCGGCGTTTCTACTTTTTCTGGAGAAAGAATTTTTCCGCTACGAAAGGTTCAAGACTCCGTTTGCCGTAATGACGCTTGATATCAAAGTCCGCCGAAAAGATTCAATTGAGCCCTTGCCGATGGAGGCGTTGAAAGAAGTTCTTGAGCGCGTCAACAAGCTCATTCGAAGGACCGATATGCTGTTTCATTACGAGACTCTTGGCTTTGCGATTCTGATGCCGGAAACAGGTTTTGAATCTGCCAAGATCTTTGCGTTGAGACTTGCTGAGATTTTAATGTCGAAGCATCTTGCCAACGAGAAAGGTTCGTACCCGATCGTGGCTTCGGTCGGCTTTGCCGCACTTCCGGACAGCTGCGAATCTCTGGGAGCTCTTATTTCTCTTGCGCAGGCGCCGTCACGATGAAAGTAGAAAGCTTGCGACTAGCAAAGGGGCCAATAATGTTTTGCATTTTGGAAATAACGTGAACAATGTGGTCAGCTTTTCGAGAAACTGGGCACAATATGATCGCTTTTAGAAACCGAAGATGAAACTTTTAATACCATTAGTACTACAATTGAAGGCAATTTCTGGCAGCTTGGCAGTTAACTTCTGCGAAACTGCGTAAGTTCTGTCCAGCAAGCCGATCCCCGCGGCGTTTGCGCTTAGTATAATTTCGGGGTCTCCACCTAAATCAAAGGAGCAGAGGGAGTTTCAAAGATATGGGTAAATCAGTAGGCATTGACTTGGGAACCACAAACTCCGTAGTCGCGGTAATGGAAGGCGGTGTACCCACCGTGGTTTCCAATGCCGAAGGTGGCCGAACGACGCCCTCGGTGGTGGCTTTCACTAAATCCGGGGAACGATTGGTCGGACAGTTGGCTCGACGCCAGGCTGTTTTGAATCCTGAGAACACCGTTTATTCAATCAAACGGTTTATGGGTCGTCGTTTTAACGAAGTAGATTCCGAGAAGAAACTCGTTTCCTACAAGGTCAAAGAAGGTTCGGACGGCGGATGCAAAGTCGCGATTCAAGGTAAGGATTATTCGCCAGAAGAAATTTCGGCAATGATTCTGCGCAAGCTCAAAGAAGATGCTGAGAAGTATCTCGGTGAGAAAGTCACCAGCGCAGTTATCACAGTTCCTGCATACTTTAACGACTCGCAAAGACAATCAACGAAGAACGCCGGCACCATCGCCGGTCTCGAAGTGCTCAGAATCATCAACGAGCCTACAGCAGCAGCGCTCGCATATGGTCTGGATAAGAAAGAAAACGAAGTCATCCTTGTATTCGACTTGGGCGGCGGTACTTTCGACGTTTCGATTCTCGAAGTGGGCGAAGGCGTTTTCGAAGTTAAGTCGACATCCGGCGATACGCACCTTGGCGGAGACGATTTCGACGCCTGTGTAGTCGGCTGGGTTGCCGACGAATTCATGAACCTGGAAGGCATCGACCTCCGCAAAGACAGGCAAGCACTTCAGCGACTCACTGAAGCTTCTGAAAAAGCGAAGATCGAACTTTCAGCAGTAACTGAAACAAACATCTCTCTTCCATTCATTACGGCAGACGCTTCAGGTCCTAAACACCTGGAGATGAAACTGACGAGAGCTCGCTTCAACGAACTCACGCGTCACCTTGTCGAGCGTTGCCGCCATCCTATGGAGCAGGCATTGAAAGATGCGAAGCTCTCGTACGAGGGATTGGATGAAGTTGTACTCGTAGGTGGTTCGACTCGTATCCCCGCTGTTCAAGAGCTTGTTGCAAGTTTGACAGGCGGCAAGGAGCCCAACCAAACAGTTAACCCTGACGAAGTAGTCGCAGTCGGCGCCGCCATCCAGGCAGGCGTACTGGGCGGCGAAGTCAAAGGTGTCGTGCTCCTCGACGTCACGCCACTGTCCCTCGGTATCGAAACCATGGGCGGTGTTATGACCAAGCTGGTAGAGCGCAACACCACGATTCCGACAAGAAAGACAGAAGTGTTCTCCACCGCCGAAGATAACCAGACGGCTGTAGACATCTACGTCTTCCAGGGCGAGCGTCCGATGGCACGCGATAACAAGCTGCTCGGGAACTTCCGCCTCGACGGAATCGCGGCTGCTCCTAGAGGGCAACCAAAAATCGAAGTGACCTTCGACATCGACGCCAACGGTATCTTGAACGTCACAGCACGTGACCAGGCGACCGGCAAAGAACAGAAGATCACGATTACCGCTTCGACCAACATGGGCAAGGAAGATATCGAGCGCGCGATTCGCGAAGCCGAAGCCCATGCCGCGGACGACAGAAACCGCAAGGAATCGGCAGATGTACGAAACGAAGGCGACAGCATCTGCTACGCCGTCGAACGTCAAATCCGCGACCTTGGCGACAAAGTCAGCCCCGGAGAAAAATCCAGAGCAGAGATGTTGGTTTCGGACTTGCGTCAAAAACTCAAGGACGATGCAGACCTCGACACACTGAAGTCGATTATGAACGAACTCAGAGGTGCATTGGTTCTCTTGCAACAAGCTGCCCGCGCCAAAGACCTTCAAAATCAACAGGACGGAATCGATGCCTCCTATGAAGGATACGAGGACGGTGGCGGATACGATACCGGCGGCGGCTACGAAAGTGGCGGCGGCGGGTACGACGAAAGCGGCTACACCGCATCCGATCAGGATGTTGTAGATGCTGAGTTCCGCGAGGAATAGTTAGCGACTCGATAGAGTCGGCGAAACATTGAGCGAGCCCGGCGGAACAAGCCGGGCTCGTTTTCGTCTGGACTGCTTACGCCGCTTTTCGTTCCGGGGTTTTCCCGATGCCGTTCCAGAAAAGTGGTGATATCCTTTAGATAGGGTGGGTAATTATTGGAACGCGAAGATTCACCAGTGGAGACGTTTCCCAAGTATGCGGCAGAATACGAATACTAACGACAAACGAAAACACATTCCTTTGATGGCAACCATGGCGGTTCTTGGTTTGCTTAACGCAAACCCTGCTGTGGGTGCCAATCCGTCATCCAAGCCGGCTGCGAAGCCTGCCACTCCGGCTCCAACAACGAATCCTTTTAACGATTTGAAGGGTTTGGAGCGCAGATTTTTCTTTCATGAATACGATCACGATCCACTCGAAAAGCGCCTGGAGCGCATCGAGCTGCTGGTGTTTGGCAGCGCGCAGGAAGGCGAAAATACCGCGCGTTTGCAGCGCTTGCAGACTGCGGTAACTTCCAGAGACCGGGAGGCTGCTCATAAGCTCGAAGAGAAGAATCGAGCGTTGAAGGCTCCGGTTCCAACTCCCAAGGCGACCGCTCCCACTTCGAGCGCGCAGTATCCGATTCTGCAAACTCTGGAATGGCGCGCCTTACAGAAGACTTACGGAAGTGAGTCGCTCGATCAACGATTGGACAGGCTGGAGACTTCCCTTCTGGGTCAGCCCAGTCCGGCGATGTCTTACGCCGATCGCATCGAAAGACTCAAGAAGATGATTGGTATTCAAACAGCTGTAACTCCGCTGCCAAAAACCAATATCCCACGCGGTCCGCTTCCGCGAGCAACGGCAAAACGTCAGCCTAATTACAGTCCCTACATCACACCGCTCCCGCGAAGTGGCGGCGAAGATTGGGGTACCGAGGGCGATGGCGATGATATGACCTTTGACGACGACATGCGCACTCAGATGTCGAATGATTTGCAAACCATGATGGAGTTTATGCAGCGTATGCAGGGCGGCTCCATGCCTGGATTCAGATCTCCTGGCGTCATGCCGGGTTTGCCGTTTGGCGGTCGCGGAATTCTGATCCCGTCAGCACCTGGAAATGGTGGCTCTGCTGCACCGTATGCGGTGCCAGCTCAACCGAAAAGACCGAAGCTTCCGCCTTATGCCGATCCAAACTCGATTTAGGTCGGTGACCTGGAGTTGCGACTCAAGCGCTAACTACTGTTGCTGCATTGTGATGGACTCAATCTTGTCCATCTTTTGAATGCGTTGAACTACGTCCAGTCCGCTGATGACGCCACCAAATACGGTGTACTTGAAGTCCAGGTTCGGCTGTGGCCCGAGGGTTATGTAAAACTGACAGCTAGCGGAGTTTGGGTTCTTCGGAAAGCGAGCCATCGCCACTACACCGGCCGCGTTGTGTTTCACAAGTGGCGATGATTCGAGCATGAGCATGCGAGGCTGGTTGGTTTTGGGATCGATGTATAAGCCGGAGCCGTTTCCGTTGGGGCATCCGCCCTGGATGACGAAACCTGGTTCGACTCTGTGCCAGAGCAGCCCGTTGTAAAAGCCGGAGTTGACCATCTCTGTGAATGCTTCAACAGTTTTCGGTGCGAATTGTTTGAATAGTCGGATCGTGATGGTACCGCGATTGGTTTGGATCACGGCAATCGGATCGGGACCGCTGGCGCTGCTCTGAGGCGGTGGTTGCTGACCCGGAGGATAAACGGGCATTCCCTTGTGTCCGGCGGGGACTCCCGGCGGTTGTTGTTGCTGTTGACCCGCAAAGAATCCGAATTTCGCATTGGAACCGGCCGGCGGCGGTTGCGCGCCCTTTGCCGCCCCGCCTCCGATGCCGGGAGTCTGGCTATCCGGTACTGAACTGGCACTGGCACTGGTGCTGGTGCCTGTTTGATTGGTAAGAGTGACATCCGGAGGGACGAGTTCCGGCGGAAGGCTATCTGCAAGCGCCGGTGTTACCTGCGTCGTAGTTATTAGCGCAATTAAAAATGCGGTTTTAGAAAACAGCTTCGCGCACTTCGATATCATGGTGTCCTCGCTCTTCGCCTAATATGCATTCTAATAAATGATTGAAATTCGCGCACTTCTCAATCTGTCAGGACTGTCAGATGCTCGTGCAATGTCAGAAATGACGCTGGAATTTCGGGATTGATACCATTCGAAAACGCTCTACCGACAATTTCTTTTTTATCCTGACCGAAGGCGAGCATAATAATCTGCTTGCTTGCCAGAATAGTGGAGATGCCCATGGTAACTGCTTTACTTGGGGTCGCTTCCATACCGCCGAAGGTTGGTGAAAGTGCTTTGCGTGAAACTTCGTCTAACCAGATGCATTGGGTGAAGCTCAGGCGTGGAGTGCCGGGCTCGTTGAAGGCGATGTGTCCATTCAACCCGATTCCCAGAATGGCGAGGTCTAGACCGCCGTGCTGGGCTATGATCGCGTCGTAATTATCGCTCATCGACGGATTGTGTTGATTGGTTTTTGGAAAACCAATGCGGTCGTACAAATTGGTTTCCAGATAGCGTTGAAAAGAATGTTCGGCGGTCGTGTTCAAATACTCGTCGAGAGCAAAACAATTCACTCGCGACCAGTCCAGACCTTCTTGCTCGGTCAGTTTGACGAGGTAGTCGTACATCAAAACCGGCGTCCGCCCCGTGGGCAGACCAAGATTAGTGTTTGGTTTTGAACGAATTTGCGCCGCGATTTTGTTCGCAGCATCCATGCTCAGCTCGTTTTTCTTGTCAGTCAAAATGAGTTTCCTGGACCCTCTCGCTATTAGACATACCGCAAACACGGGCGCTTCCATCGTCGCTGTTATATTATGAACATACGGAAGACGATAGATTTTGGAAGAAATTGTACATATAGGATGAAGCATGTTTCCTGGTGCGGGTTCCCTTCGGTTAAGGTGAGCAAAGTTTGACCGGCAAGCTCTTTTCGAAACGACTGATAAAAGCGGCTGTGGTCTCGCTCGCTCTGTTGAGCCAGCTCTTTCCGTTCGCGGCCGAAGGACAGACAAACCGCTTGCCCAAAGCCGGCTTCCAACGATTTTCCGGAAATTTGCCGCCGTCGAATTCCGGCGCCGGAATAGGTTCAATTACAGGGACCGGGCTGTCGACACCTGGCGTTCATTTGACGTCCGGCATGGATCGCACACCTCGCAATGCTCGCGAGCCATACAATCCTGGCGAGCCCACGTTAAACATGGCACTGGTGCGTTGGCAGCGTGAGAAGATGCCGTTGCGAATTTGGATAAGTCCCGGCTTGCAGCTTCCTCAAATACCGTTTGAGCAGTTGCCCTCCACCAGAGTCGAAACTGTTTTTCAAATGCTGCAACAAGAGAACCCGTTCTCCGACTTATCCCAAGCGGATGGCTGGAGTGAATCGGTAAATCAAAGCGTTGCTATGGGTATTGAACAGTGGCGGCAATTCGAGAACGAAGGTCTACTGCGTTTCGGTTTCACTTCCGACCCGAGAACGGCTCATGTCCTTGTTTTCTTCACCGATCAGTTCCAGGGAGCAGCCGGACCAGGTGGTACCAATGTTGGTGCCTTGACCTGTGCGCAATTATTTACGCCGCAGCAAACTCAGATGGAGATGTATCGTCAAAAGCCTGTCATAATGGAGTTCTCCACGCGCGTGAATCACTTGCCTGAAAAAATGCAAGGATCTGCTGCGCATGAATTCGGGCACGCGCTCGGTATCAAAGCGCACAGTCCATATCGTGACGACATCATGTATGAAAACAACGTCGTGTACAACCTCTCAGAGGGCGACAAAGCCACCATCCGATTGCTCTACCGCGCTGAGCCAAAGTACGTGATGTAAGGCAACCTTCAATCTGGCGAGGTCATAAGCAATTCTAACTGAACGATGGTGCCTTCGCCTGGCGCGGACTCTATTTTGAAGCGTGTTGGATAGAATGCTTTGATGATTTCGACGCGCTCTTCGATGCCGGGAAGACCAAAGCCGCCATCGGTTTTTTCACCAGCGTTTGCAAGGTCGAAACCTTTTCCGTCGTCCTGAATTTTGAACGAGAGTGAACGCCCGTCCTTCGCTGAAACCTGCACCAATATTGAGTCTGCGTCTGCGTATTTCTTGATGTTGTTCAAACACTCTTGAACGATTCGGAAGATGTGCAGTTGAACTTGTGAGGGTAGTTCAGGAATGGTGCCTTCGACTTCGAATGAACAATCCGCTTCAGTTTGTTCCGCGACTTTGTCGACGAGGTCCTGGAGGACGGTCTCCAGTCCCCAGTCTTTGAGGTCTCGGGGTACCAGACCGCTGCAGATGTCGCGAATGGACGTGGTCAGAGAATCGAGGACGTCTGCAATCTGTTCCGCATCTAAATCTTTGTCTGATGAAACCTTCCGTCGCAACATGAGGATGTCGGCGAGGACGCCATCATGGAGGTCTCGCGCGATTGTCGCTTGAGTTTCCTCTTGCTGGTTGAGAAGTTTGTGTACCGCGTTCTGTTGTGCCATTAGCAAGTCGCGAACAAGGTCTTCTGCCGGTTCGGTTTCCAGAGAAACCGAATCTCGAAAGCCGCGACTGGCGCTGAAGCGAGCGATATTATCGACGTGCTCGAATTTGTGTCCACTTTCAGCGGCGACTGCATCCATGCAAGACAAGATGATCATATCTCTGAACAACATGCGCTGGAATGAGCGAACGTCCGGCGCCGTTACCGGTAAGCCGTAAACAGTCCAGGCGTTGCCGCTTTCCAACGCTGCTAAACGCAAGGACAGTTTGCGTCTTTCGCGAGAGTAGGCATCATTGTCATTTAATGCTGAGGTTGATGGAGCGAGATTGAAATGGATTTTTCCAGGCTTACCGATGACTAGCAATTGTCTTGAAGCGGTTGCTAATCGAAAGTTGTATCTGATCAATCCTTGCTGTTTAGCGTCTTTGGTGAAACCTTTCCGGTAAAAATCTGAAACTGTGACTCGAACTCGTTGCGCTCCCTGCTGGGAGGCGATGGTATTAAAGGCGGTGCTCATCTCTGCGAAATATGAATACAATTCCTCTAGCATTGAGTCTGTGCTGTTCGACGCCTGCATCACATTTATATATTCGCCGCGCTTACCGAACGCCACGCCAAGCTCGATATCGAAGTGGGTCGTGATTTCTGCGAGTCTGCGCATCCACGCCGACTGTCCACGCTTCTCTTCGAGAGTTAACTTTTCTGTTTTCTCTGCATCGTTGTCTCTTTGAAGCTCAGCCCGCTGCTGGATGTCGATGTCGAGCTGCTGAACGAGCTGTTCTTCATGTTGAAACTTGTGTTGGGTCTCATTCTCGCCGGCAAGCTTAATTAACAGGCTTCCAACTGACGAAAGTATGTTCGATAAGGGGTTGTTCGCCTTATCATTCATTATTCGGTATCCAGCTTGCCATAACCGTTTTCGACCGCCCAGGCAATCAGTTGCTCGCGATTGTCGAGTCCGAGTTTCAACAACAATAACTCGCATTGTTTACGCACCGTCGCTGGTGATGCGCCTCTCTCTTCTGCGATCTCGTGATACTTCATGCCTCGCGACAGTAAGGTAAGTACGTCTTGTTCAGCCTTGGTGAGCTTCTCTTTACCCATGGCAATACTCTGAGATTTCACAATCTTTCCGCCATTGGAAACGGTTTTGATTGCTTCGATCACGTTCGAGATACTTTCGCTCTTTAGAAGATAACCGGCGACACCAAGGTCTAGAATGGCTTGAACAAAAGCTCTTCTGTTTTCTGCCGAAAATACTATGACTTTACCGGGAAGTTCACAGAATTTCTTTACCGTGCTGCGCGGACCTTCAGAACCAGGAAGATGTAAGTCCAGAAGAACGATATCGGGCGTTTTCTCCTTCGCGAGCTCCAGTCCCGTTATTGCGTCAGTCGCCTGTGCCACCACTTCAATATCGCTTTCCGCGTTAAGCGCGCTCGCCAGACCCGCGAGCGTGGCCTCATGGTCCTCGACAATTGCGACCCTGATGTTGGATTGCGAATCCATAGCTTTTCCTTAACTGTGACGATGCCTACATTTATCCACTTAATTTCTTACTCTAATCAGACGGTTCTCAATAAGCTATCATGACGTCCGAAAGAGAGTAAGGAGACTGAGAAATGGAGCTGAAAACTTCCACGTCAAAAGCGGCGATGATGATGTTAACCACAGCCGCGCTGGCGGGCATGCTGACCGGATGTTCGGGAGGCGAAAAGGCCGCTGAAACATCGACTGAGAACTCCGCCACGGAAACTCCGGTTCCTGGTGCAACCCCGACGGAAGCGGGGACCCCGGCACAGGGCGCGGTGGCCGACAAGCACGACTGCAAAGGTTTGAACTCGTGCAAAGGCAAAGGCGGTTGTCACTCAAGCGATAACGGTTGCGTTGGCAAAAATAGCTGCAAAGGTAAAGGCGGCTGCAAGCACGGTTAAGGAAATGCCGGCTAATAGATTTAACGGCTTCAGCAGTTTAGGCATTGGTATTGGTCTGCGGATTGCTCATTATGAGCACATTTTGAAAGAAAAACCGCAGATCGATTTCTTCGAAATCATATCCGAAAACTTCATGCTCGGTGGAGGAAGACCTCTCGAAATACTCGATGAGGTTTTAGAACGTTATCCGATCATTCAGCACGGTGTGTCGCTTTATTTTGGATCCTTAGACCCTCTGGATACAAATCAGATCGACGCGCTGAAGAAGCTGACTGAAAGAACGAAAACCCCGTTTGTCTCGGATCACCTGTGCTGGGGCAGTTTCGACGGCTCCTATTCACACGATCTTCTGCCTCTGCCCTATACCAAGGAAGCGGTTGTGAACACCGCCAATCGAATCAGGTTTGTGCAAGACAGCCTTGAACTACCGGTTGCGGTTGAGAACGTCAGCAGTTACCTTGAGTACACGGACTCTGAAATGACCGAGTGGGAGTTCCTTTCCGAAGTCTGTGAACTCGCGGATTGTGGCATCCTGCTCGACGTGAACAATGTTTTCGTGTCAGCCCGAAATCATTCGTTCGATCCAATCAAATACATCGAGAACATTCCGCTGGATCGAATCGCTCAGATTCACATCGCTGGACATAGCGAGCAAGACGGCTATTTATTGGATACCCACGACAATTTTGTGCGACAGGAAGTTTGGCAAATCTATCGGTCCGTGATCGGGAAAATCGGTCCGACTAACACTCTGCTTGAGTGGGACGCTCAGATCCCTGACTTCGAGATCGTCCATCAAGAGGCGCTTAAAGCTGCTCAGTATGCGGACTCCGGTGGAATAAGCGCATGAGTGGTAAGCATTCGCTTCGGCAAATCCAGGAGTTTATGTGGCAAGCCGTCTCTCGCCCCTTAAACGCTGACTACTCGAGTAAGAGGCGCTGGACAGACGGGAGGAGCTTCGGGGTGACGGCGAGCGAATTTATTAAACCGAATGAGAAACTAACCAGTGCTCAACGCGTACAAATATACAATCAGCAGTATTGGTATCGTTTGCTCGATTGTTTGGAAGATGACTTTCCTGGTCTGAGAGCTGTTCTCGGAGCTAGCGGTTTTCTAAGATTAGCAAGAGAGTACTTGAATGAGTATCCTTCACGTTCCTTCTCGCTTCGCGATCTGGGATGCGATTTGCCCGAGTTCGTTGACGCACGCCAGGATTTGATTGCTCCCAACGTCACACTCTGTGGGGAGTTGGCTCGATTCGAGTGGGCCCAGGTCGTTGCCTTTGATGGACCTTCATTGGAACCAATCGATGATGAGTATATTCGAACCGCCAATCCCGAACTACTGAAAGTTTCTCTCCAACCATATTTGACTTTGCTGGAGTTGACTCACGCACTCGACCATTATTCAGTTGCTTTGAACCGCCACATGCGTGATCGCAGCGAAGCGGGTAGCAGTAAATGTGAGGCGGAAAACGTGGTGCCAGATTCCGAGTCGGCACCATGGCCGGTGCTGGAGCATGTTTATCTAGTTGTTCATCGTCACGAAAATAACGTTTACTTTAAACGAATTGATGCACCTGGTTTCCTCATACTCACTGCGTTTGCTCGCGGTCAAAGTCTGAGCGAAGCGCTAAATGACGCTGTGTCGTTTATGCAAGACAATGCAATTCCGCTCGAAGGTCTGCAGAGTGATATCCAGAAATCATTTGCGCTGTGGAATCGCTTAGGTTGGCTCTGCAAAACAGAAATGGTTTAAGACGACAGTCGTGACTGTTCTAAGCGCGGATGCTGAAACCTTCCGTCGTGCTTAGTGGGGACGTTCGCTAGATAGTGCCGAGATTGGAACCGTGAGATGCACATCTCGGGCACCGTTGGCGGTGCTGACCAGTTTCGGAATGAATACATCAGCTGAGGGATCGAGCTTGTGGCCGCTCACGCTTATGTAACCGCGCGCGGCCATTCCGGCATCAAGGCTTTTTACGGGAAATTTCACGTCCGCCAGCTGATCCGGCATGCCAATCATTCTGACTACTGCTTTGGTTGAAGACGGAATTTCCAGGGCTTGACCCGTTCCATTCCTCAGAATTACGTTAATGCGCACCCCGTTGGGTTTTACATTTACTCCAGCCAATTCGAGATTGACGATTGGCGAGGCCTCTGACGAGAACTGCGGGAGCGATGACACATTCGGAATCGAGCTCAAAGCCGATGATGCCATATTCGGTGCAGCCGTAGTCGAGTTAAATGCGCTTGGTCCGCCGTTGGGTACGAAGCCTGCTGGGGGAGAACTAATTTCGTTCCCCTCAGGCGCACTCTGGGATCCCGCGTCTGAAGAAGCCGAACTCTTAGATTCCTTCGAGTGTTTTACCTTTTCGGCTTTTGGAGCTTTGGCGACTTCAGTCTTCGATGACTTCATCTTTTTGGCCGTTTGAAGTGAAGAGTTGAACATTGACTCGCGAAGCATCTGAAGCTCTTTCCGCGTATCTTCGAGCTGAGATGACAAATCCTTATTTTGAGCTTCGAGTGAACTCAACTTGTCCAGATTGTCCGGATTAGCAGTTTCACTTGCCATTTGATTCGGCAATGCCGACTCGCTCGTTGTTGACGCGGAGGCTGCTGCACCTGCGGCAGCTGAGCCTAGCGCGCTGAGTCCAGTCGCTCCAAGAGCGGATGTGGCTGACGAAGTACCTGCTGACGCTTCAGCAGCAGTGCTCGAAAGGTCAGCTCCTGCGACTGACGACGTAGCCTCGCTTACGGCGGGGACGCTCAAAGCTGGCGGTGTGTTGGTGGTTGATACACTGGATGGCTTCGATGCTATAGCTGTTGCGTTGGACGCTTTTGTAGTTGCCGGTTTCGCTGCTGCCGGTTTCGCGACCGTCTTATTTACGCCTTTAGCCGTGGCTAGCTTGGTCGCTTTAGGATCAGCTTTTGCCATGTCGACTTTCTTGACCAGCTGTGGAGTCGCTTTCGTCGTCACAACGTCTTTTGCTGTTCCGGTAGGGCTGGTTCCGAACTTTGCCTGTTGTTTCGCTACGTGCTCCTTGAGCATCTTGGAGTATTTGTCGATGTCTTCTTGCTTCAAATTCGCCAGCTGTTTATTAATCAAGCCTGGCGCCTGGCTCATGAGTTGCGGTGCCTGTTGCACAGCCTGGCTCGCCATGCTCTGCATGGTCGCCGGGTCCATTCCTAGAGAACGCGCAATGCCTGAAAGCGCCTGAGGTGACAGCTGTTGTGCTTGAGCCGCCAGAGCATTCATATCGATACCGCCGGCTTGAGGTGTTGCCGAAAATCCAGCCGGATTCGAGTATGCTGCTTGCGGTGCGGAAAGTGGTTGCGATGCAGCAGCAGGGCCGAAACGAGACGGCGCTATCGGCGGAATCACTTCCGGAGTATCTGCAACTTTTAAGACCGACTCGCTGCTTCTGGTTGGTGCGCTGAGAAGGGAGTTATTCACTGCCTTTTGCGAATTAAATTGATCGAGCGAAGGTGGAATGCTTCCGGATGACAGCGGGGGAGCCGACCGCAATGCTTCCGATAGGCCGCCTGGCGCCGAGCTCAGCGAGCTGCTTGTTGTGGGTGCACCACCCGTGGTGCCGCCGGATAGCAGTCTTGATATGTCGGATGCCGAAGTAGCACCTTTAGAGGATAGCGCCGACGCTGCACCAGCTGCAGGGCTTGTCGCGCCCGAGCTTGAAGCTCCCGCACTGGAGAGGAGTTTTTGAACATCCGCTGACCCAATCATCTTATCAGGCAGACCGGGCAAGGTGGCGTCCGGCGGAAGTTCTCCGAGTGCTGCAACTTTGCTTTCTGACTTGGTTTTGCCATGCAATGCATCGAGAACGGAATCTTCCTGTTTCTGCAATTCCTTCTTTTGCAGGAGCATGTGGTTGCGAAGTTGTCCCAGGAATCCACTCATGTTTTGAACTGGATCGGCTGTCGGAATCTGAGTCGTTCCAGGCGCTGCCGGTAATGTCGCCAGTGCTGGTCCTTCAACACCTCGCAAGCGTGGAGTGCCAAGTGCGGAGTAGAGCGCGCCGGCAGATGCTCCTTGTGCCAGCGCTCCGGCAGCGGCATCCAATGCTCCCGCCTGTGTTTGCAAACCGTCGCCAGTCGCCGCCCCGAGCGGTCCGCGCAACGATTGTGCTGCTTCGCCGGCAGACAGATGCTCCGTCAATGCCTTGACTTTCTGTGCTGCAATCAGATTTTTTGGATCCTGACGCAGGACTTCCATATAAAGGTGTTTGGCCTCCGGAGCATTGCCGAGACGCTCGGCTAGCTCAGCCTGGTACAGCCTGAATTTTACGTCGCCAGGGCTCAGTGAAACACTCTCGGCTGCTTTATTGAATGCCTCTGGAACCGCGCCGCTCGCATCCAGGGTTTTAGCCGCCTCGTACGTTTTTTGTGCTTCCTGTCGAGCTAGTGCGAGTTTGAAACTCTGGCGAGCGGCAGGAAGGTTTGGATGATTCGGTTCGATGCTCACGACTGTTCGGTAGGCGTTTTGCGCTGACTTCAGATCGCCGGAAAGTTGATACGCTCTTGCCAAACCGAGGTGCGAATTGGCATCTTTCGGTCGCAGTGAAACCTGGCGCTGCCAGAGTTCTACAAGCGTCTGACCTGCCAGTTTATCGCTCTGGTTTAACACCAATGCTCTACTTAGATCCGTATTCGCGCCGACCACATCCTTGAGTTTGTATCGAACGATCCCAAGCTGACGCAGAGCTACTGCGGATTCTGGATCTTTATCGAGAGCCAATTGATAGTTTGTTTTGGCGTCCTTTAGTTTGTTCTCGCGCAGCGATATGTTTCCTAAACCGATATAGGCGCCAGTGGAATGGTCTGCTTTCAATGCTGCATCGTACTCTACACGGGCCTCTTTGAGTTTCCCTTGTGAAAACAAAACATCGCCGAGTTTGACGCGCGACATGGAATGGTTGGGTTCGATACCGTGATGTCGCAGAACTTGTTCGAGTACATGTTTTGCCTCTGTGTTGCTGCTATTGTGCGCAAGGGCAATGCGAGCCTGTTTCGCGCCTTCGACATAATCATCGTGGCGGACGTAATACTTTGCTCTGTCGAGACTGACTTGAGAAAGCTTGGAGTCGATCGCCGCATTCTTAGGATAGACTTTGTCGTACTTTTCTAGAAGTTCTTGCGCTTGCTGCAGCTTACCTTCTTTGACGAGCTGGTCGGCATGGGCGACAACGTTGGCCACTGTCGAATGTTCAGCGCCGAGCTTGTACGCCTTTGTATTGCCGGAATGTTTGTCCGTGCCTGTGGGGCGCGTTGGATCGCCGTTTGTGGTTTGATATCCACTAGATGAAACTGTTGTGGCTGCTGCGCTCGCTGTGGAACCCGTGCGTGAAACTATGGGTGGTGCCGACGGCGGTGGAGGTATATCTCCGGCCATGCTAGAGGGCAAAAGGCTTGGTGACACCGGAGGCGGTGGCGGAACCAGTCCCGAGCTGTTTGAAATCGAGGAGTGGGGCACGGCTGTGGATGTCGTGCTGGGATAGCTCGCCGAATACGAGGACGATGCTTCGCCATAATTTGACTCATACCCGGCCGGTATGCCGGCTTCTCTTCCGCCGGAAGTGCCATAGTCGTATCGTCGCGGAATCGTTGTCGCTGGGACAACTACCTTCTTTGCGTGCCGGAAGTCCGCGGCATCGCATTTTTGAGTGCTGGCGTTGATGACCGGTGAGACCAGAGCCACTGTTAACGCCAGTGCTATTTTTGTTTTTGCGCCATTGCCGAGGCAGTCTCTTTGAGATGCGTCGATTGAATTTGTTTTTTCTTTTGCCATCGCCACGACGAAGTCCGAGCCTTTGGGCCGTAAGTCCCGTTCTGTCTGAGCGCCTCTAGCGCCGAGTCTATTGTATTAAACTTCCATCTCCTTACAAGGGGGAAAGTACGGTTAAGACGCCGAATGACCGATAGGCTGGCTTTTCGAAATCTTGATAATTCCGACATTTTTATCAAAAGCGGCAGCCGATCACAAGTTTTTAGGAACCGACGGATTCAAAATTCGTCTAAAGCCTCCGTGGGGGGAGAGTCGGAATGTTACGGCGAGTATCTCGCCCGGTTCGCAAAATGTCGGTTCAATTCGCTCTATGCAAGCGCACATCGGTTTGATCGGCGCTTCAAAGGGGAAGCGTTTTTGTAAAAGGTTTAGGAAATGCAGGCCCTTTGAGGGCAATTTGACATACTATTGGATCTGATTTGGAAGAGGTTTGTGACTTATGTCAAGCACGGTCAAGGATAAGGACACAGCTCTGGACGAACGCGTCGAGCATCTCGTCCGGCAAGCGCGGCTTGCAGCGGCTGTTTTCACTCAGTATAGCCAGAAGCAAGTCGACGCAATCGTTAAGGCGATGACGATTGCTGCGATTGAAAACGCGGCTGTGCTTGCGCAAGCGGCGCACCTCGAGACGCGGATGGGTTGCACTGAAGACAAGATTCTGAAGAATTACGTCGCTTCCGAATTTCTCTACGCCCAGATCAAAGACAAGAAGACCGTCGGTGTTATCCGCGAGTTTCCGGAAGATAACATGGTCGAGATATCCGAGCCCATGGGCGTGATTCTCGCCCTCGCTCCGGTGACGAACCCGACTTCAACCGTGATTTTTAAAAGTATTGCGTGCGCTAAGACTCGCAATTGCGCCATCTTCAGTCCTCACTTGATGGCTGCCAACGCCTCCAATCAAACCGCCAAAATTTTGTACGATGCGGCATTAGCAGCAGGAGCACCTAAGGGCTTCTTGGGATGGACGGAAAAGTCTCCGCGCTTGAGAAAAGAGACCGAACGCATGATGGTTCACCCTGAAGTGGACTTGATCTGGGCAACCGGTGGCACCAACATGGTGCGCGCGGCATACAGCTCCGGCAAACCGGCTCTGGGCGTAGGCTCAGGAAACACACCGGTTTACGTACACAAAAGCGCGAACATAAGCTCCGCAACCATAGACATCATTATTTCGAAAACATTCGATAACGGCACTGAGTGTCCGTCTGAGCAAACGCTCGTCATCGACCGCGAGATTGCCCAACCCATGCTTGCCGAGTTCAAACGGCTGGGCTGCCACGTTTGCACAACTGAAGAAACAGCCAAGATCGCCGACGCTGTCATCGATCCAAAAACGGGCGGCATGAACTACAAGATGGTCGGACAACCGGCTAACTTCATTGCCGAACAAGCAGGCGTACAGGTAGCGCCGCGTACAAAAATGATTTTGTGCCAGCTGGAAGGCGATCTTCGCACGCACAAGCTAGCTGTTGAAAAACTGATGCCTGTTCTCGGTTTTGTGATCGTGGATTCTGTTCAGGCGGGTCTCAACCGCGCGCTGGACATCAACTACGCTGGCGGCACAGGTCACACAGCCGGTATCTTCAGTCAGGATGAAGATGTCATTGAACAGTTCTCGTTGGCGATCAACGCTGGTCGCGTTATCGTTAACTGTCCCACCTCCATCGGCGGCTTGGGTGGCGTTTATAACAATTTGACCACCACTCTGAGCTTCGGTTGCGGAACAGGTGGCGGCAACATCACTTCCGACAATGTAAGCATCAAGAATTTGATGAACTACAAGCGTGTGCCTCGCCGGAAAAATCAGACGATGACCTTCCAGACCACGAAGAACATCTACATCAATCCGGGAAGTATCGATCACCTGAGAGATTTGGAAACAAGAAACGCCATAATCATCACTTCGCGTTCTGCCGCTCGTCGTGGCCATCTGGCGATGGTCATGGAAAGGATGCCGGCCGATTGTCGGGTTGATGTATTCAGCGATATAGGTGTGGAGCCGGACTTCCAGGAAGTTCAGAAAGCTGCCGCCGCCATGCGCGCCAGCCAGCCGGATACGATTGTCGCTCTGGGCGGCGGTTCCGTGCTCGATGCCGCGAAGGCGATCCGGCTCTTCTACGACTATCCGGAGATAAACCAGAAAGATCTGGCGGTCAACTTCCTCGACTTCCGCCATCGAATTTTTGAATTTCCGAAGACGCAGAAAACCCAGCTCGTCTGCATTCCAACGACTTCGGGAACAGGGTCGGAAGTCACTCCGTTTGCTGTAGTGACGGATACGGAGAAGAACAGGAAAGTCTCGCTTGTCGACGAAGTTCTGCTTCCAAACGTAGCAATCATCGATGCCAACCTGACGCGCAGTTTGCCGACCGAGATAACGCGTGATACCGCATTCGATGCACTCACTCATGCGCTCGAAGCGCTCGTTTCGACCTACTCTTCCGACTATACGGATGGTCTGGCGCTCGAAGCTATGCGCCTCATCTTCGAGGCTTTACCCGAAGTTTTGAAGAAGCCGAACGAAGTTGTCTGGCGGCACAAACTGCACAATGCGGCATGTCTGGCCGGCATGGCGATCGGTAACGCCTCCGTCGGTCTGAATCACGCGATGGCACACAGTATCGGAGCTTACTTCGACATCCCGCACGGTAGAGCCAATAGTGCTTTGCTGCTCACGACCGTCGACTACAACTCGCGCGTGCCTAACAAGTTTATCTCCGTCGCAAATTATCCTATCTGGATTGCCGACAAGAAATACGCACGGGCTGCGCGCTTCCTAGGTCTCGTCGATAAGAATGCAGGTCCGGAAGGTTCGCCCGAGGAAGTTGAGGCAGCGGTGGCCGCTCTCAAGAAGGCGATTCTCGAACTCGGTTTGTCGACCGGGCAACCGCTTTCAATCGCGGAGTTGGGCGTACCGCTGGACAAATTCCAGGAAGCGATTCCAACGCTCGCCGTAATGTCCTTCGAGGACATGGCGTTGAAGACCAACCCGTGCTATCCGCCGGGAGAGGACATCGTGAATCTGCTCATCAGCTCCTATCCGCCCAGAGTGCCGGTTGCACAGTAACGAAACAGTTTTATCGCACTGCCGATGGTGATAGTTTAAGTCAAGGAAAAAAATTATGTCAGCGAAAAGCACGGACAAAGGTACCAATTACGAAACGGTTCGAATCATGGGATCGCTGGATCGTTCCATCGAAGAAGCGGACCGTTTGCTGGCTGCGGACAAAACCGATGTACTTCTCGATTTCTCCGCGTGCACATTCATCACCGTCGATGGTCTCGAATGGCTTGAGGAACTGCTCCTTAGAGCTGAGTCGAAGAAGCATTCGGTTATCTTCGAGAGTATTCCGCCAACCGTGTACAAGGTGTTCAAGGTTTCGCACATCGCGCCGATACTAAAAGCGTGCGGCGGACCGACTCTTCCCAACGGACCCGTCTGCTAAGTATTCAACAAACTTGCACTTCGACCATTCTGGATTATTCGCTAATCCGTCGCTCATTACTTGACGGGGCGGGATGTTAGAGCCAGAAAGGTCACCGAAACACATCTGAATTGCTATACACCGTCAAGAGGATGGGGACCGCAGGTTGCAGCGATTTTCCGCACCACGCGTCTGGTAAATTTTCAACTGTTAGGATTGTGATGAGTAAGCTAACAAACGCCACTAAGGACTCGATGACCGAAACTGGGATGAGCCGTTCAACTTCCGGCGACGAGCTGCAACAGGCCGCGATTCAAACATTCGATCTATGCAAGTCGTTTGGTGATCGGCAAGTAGTCGACCATCTCAATCTCAAGATCTATCCCGGTGAGCTTTATGCATTGCTGGGCGACAACGGGGCAGGCAAAACCACCACCATCGGAATGCTGACCACGCTACTCAAGCCGACGTCAGGGACATTTTCGATTTGCGGATTTGACGGGCGTAAACAGCCGGAGAAGGCCAAGGGCATGTTCGGGATAGTGTCCCAGGACATAGCCATTTATCAGGAATTGACTGCTTATGAAAATTTGAAATTTATCGCTGACTTGCATGGTATCAAATCCGGTATCGCGAACGAGCGGATAAAGGACCTGCTTCAGCGTGCGGGCTTGACGGACAGGGCGCACGATCGTGCCGGCGTTTTCTCTGGTGGCATGCAGCGCAAGTTGACGATTGCAGGAGCTCTCCTGCACTCACCCAGAGTCCTGTTTATGGATGAACCGACAGTCGGGCTCGACCCAGCCTCGCGGCGCCAAATCTGGGAGTCGCTAAAAGAATTTCGCGCGATGGGCGTGACTATTTTGCTGACGACGCATTACCTGGAAGAGGCGGAACTGCTCGCCGACCGCATCGGCGTTTTCCGAGAAGGGCGACTGGTCGCGGAAGGCACCATCGAAGAGCTTCGCCATCAGATACGTGGAATTCGCGGAATCGCGGTGCGCCTGACCGAGTGGCACGATAGCGAGCGAATCGAAAAGATGATGGCTGAAATTCGCACTCTGTTCGGAGAAGCGAATTTCGACCATCTGCGAAATACAATCAATCTTTCACAGCCTGGTGATGGAGAGCTGGTCAACACCCTGCAGCGCGTCCTCGCCTGGCTCTCAGACAACAAGATTTCGTTCTCACGATTTGCGACCAGCGAACCGACTCTGGAAGAGGTTTTTCTTGCCATCTCCACCGATGCGAATCAAGGAGGGGCGGTTTAAACCGAGATATGAGCGCAATTCTAGCTATCGTAAAAAAGGATGTGTTGCAGTGGACCCGGCGCCCGCTCTACTTCTTCTCAAGTGTCCTGCTCGGGGTTCTTATTCTTACACTGCTAGGTAATACCATATCTGGAGTCGCTGAGATGCCGTTTGGTTTGTACGATCCCGGCAATGTGAGCGAGCTGGATAAGCAGCTTGAGGCGTCGAAAAAATTTCGCGTCATAAAGTACGACAGCTTAGACGGCGCAAAAAATGCGTTGAAAGACGGAAAGATCGTCGCGCTTGCAAACGTCGACCAGGACCTTCTCGAGGACTCCGTGCAGATCATCAGCGAAGGCTACAATCCGCTCGTCGATGACCAAATTTCAATGGGATTGCTGAATGCGTTAACTCAAAAGTCTGGTGATCTCAGTTTGCCGATTTCCTCTAGCACGCTCTTCCCCGTGAAATTCGATTTGCGCGACTACATGACTCCCGGTCTGGCAGCCTATCTCTGCTACGTGTTGGCCTGCATGAATCTGGGATTCTCCTGGATTTATGAGTGGATGGAGAAGACTTATCGGCAGATCATTTTGACGCCTAATGGCTTGCGATCGGCGATTATCGCCAAGACCTTCACGGTCACTGTCGAAGCGTCGCTTGTACTCTGGCTTGCGCTTCTGGTCAGCGCACCGATGGCGGGATTTCAGATCGGGCAGAATATTCCAGGCATCATGGGTGTGACCGTCATAAGCATGTTTTGTTTCGCCTGCTTGGGTTTGGGTGTAGCCAGCTTGCTTCGAACAATTAGAATCTACACAATGACTATTTCGATTTTCGGAGTGGCCGTGATGTTTGTCAGCGGCATCATAGTGCCTGTCGAGGGGATGCCACTCTGGGAGCAGTACTTCGCCAGAAGCTTTCCCATGTATTACGCCGCGGACGCATTCAAAGGTGTCATGCTCGGAATTCCGGCGCACTATGGTCTGGACGTTCTCGTTCTTACTGCGTGGGCAATAGTGGGAATGTCCATAGCCACTCTCTTACTGAAACACCGACAGGCGGCTCTTTAGAGCGTCCTGTTCAATTTTATAAATCCCCGCAAACGCCGACGGGGCGATCGGATCGGCACTTGCGTGACACTGGCACGCTATAACTCACTTGAGCAAATATTCTGTTTGCGATATATGTTTAAAAGGGACGTCCTCAGAAAGAGGCGATCGGTAGGTAACTCTAATGTTCAACGGATTATTCGATAAGGCAGCGTTCAAATCGAAGGTGCGTGCGGTTTTTGCTGCATGTGTAATTGCATCGACCCTCAGTATCAATGTTGCGCAGGCGCAGGTTAATTCGTCGGGCAAAGCGACCGTCGATAAGGTCAGTAATTTGTTCTCTGTTTGGACAGAGAGCTCCAATCAATCCGTGTCGCGTGAAGCGGCTGAGTTGATTGACTACAATGAGATGGCGGAGAAGGCTATGGGTGCGCATTGGGGGCATCTCAATCCGACCGAGCGCCGTCAATTCACGGCTACGCTCAAACACATAATCGAACAGCGATATTACAGGCGGTGGCATAAAGTTTTTGCTAAAGGAGAGCTCGCATACAAGTCGGAGGCACCGGTTGAAGGCGATTTATTCATCCGAACAGCACTGAATGTCGGTAGAAAGAATGATGTACTTATCTGGCGTTTGAGCAAAAGAAGTGGCTCTTACAAAGTGATAAGCATCGCAGTCGGCAAAAAGGATTTGTTAGCGCGTTTGCAAACGCGACTGGATGCACGCATGAAGAAGAAGGAGAGCTTCCAGCAGTTGCTTGCCTGGATGCGCGATGAATCTGATGTCGACGAAGACGAAGGCGTTCCGAAGAGTCACGCTATCTCAGCCATATCTCAGAAGAGCTGAGTATTTAAGCGTTAAAACCGCTTGCACTGGCCTGTGAGAAAGAAGTCTCTGTTTAAAAATCGGGGAAACGCAGCTGTGCGTGCCCCGAAAATTTAATGCGCACCCCCCGGTTTCTCCCATTCCGTATCTATAAAGGTAATTGATAGAGTGGTTGACAAGGGGTATTCGCGCGCCAGTACCGGCACGACAGGTTTCGCGACACTCGGGTACGGGCATAAATTTACTAAGAAAGTGCCATTCACTCACTGCATCACCAGACCAGTTGAGGAGTTAATAAGCCATGGGCAGAACAAGGGCCGATCAGCCCGTCGCTGATGATCGTCAGTCAGGGCAGTCTCCGGAAGACACGCGTCTCGAGGCAAGCAGGACACTCCTGGCGGCGGCAGACAGTCAACCGCAGACCTGGTCGCGGAATGACGGTGGTCGCTACTACGATGTAGCGCAAAACGCACCTAACAACCCGGGGAATCAATGGGTCGACGTTCCGACCGTTGGTGGCGCAACGGTGCGCTTCGACCCCAGAGGTCAATTTGTCGATATCTACGGACCTAACCGAGAAAGCCTCGGTAGAACCAGATTGGAGCCTGGGCAGCCCACTCCGTTGCGAATCGGCAATCAAGAAATCTATGCCAATCCGAATGGAACAGTCGATGCGCGCACGCAGAATGGCGGCTTCGAGCGCACATATCCCGGAGGCATGAAGGAGAACTTCCAGAAGGTCGGTGACAAGTATGTCATTCAGGACCGTAAGTTTCCAGATGGGTCTTACGAAAAGTACGCCGATGGCAAATTACAGGAGACGAATCACAAGGGCTTCATAACTAAGTTTGATGCAGCCGGCCATAAAACTGACGTGTCGACTCCCAACGGTGACAAGTATCACTTCAAGTATGGCGCAAATGGAAAAGTCGATAGCTACGAGCTGTCCAAGCGCAACGAGAAGGGCGAAAACCAGGTCGTGGAGCGGGCTTCTCGTGGAAGCGACGGTAATCTAAAAGTCGAACGCCGACAAGGTGACGGCACCATGAAGGTGGACGAGCGTTTGAAAGGGCGCGCAGATGTGGCTCTCCGAGCCGATCTTAAGCTCGATTATCTCGACAAAGACGGCTACGGTATGCCTGATTCGACCGGGCGTATGATCAAGCGCGACGATCGCACCGTGATGATTCAGGCTAACGGAGCGGACGGGCGTCCGGTTGCGCATCCGGTCAATCCAATCCGATCGATAAGATATGCGGACGGTAGGCAGACAGATTATCAATACAGTTCGGACCGCGATCGCGCTCAAGGGCGACAGACAAGCGATGACGGGCTGAGCAGCTACACGATTAGAGACCGTAACGGCAAGGTCGTCGAATTTGCTCAGAAGATTCCGGACATCCCGGGAACCGAACGTCGAAACAGCACAGCCTGGTTCGAGTTTAAAGCTAAGCCAGGCGAGTCCCTTCCTGAGGATAAAGTCGCTCAGGTCAAAAGGCTGATGCAGTCTGCCGATCCATCGCTACCGCCGGAAGAGGCGCAGAAGCAGATGATGGCTAATCGCGCGGAACTGATGAAAACTCGTCCTATGTCGGAGTACATGCCCACTGTGAAGGGCCAGGAGACGACCAACGTCGCAATCGATCAGCTCTCAGGTCGACAGTTCAACCAGTACGCCAACGGTGAGGTGCGAGGTCGCAACGAGCGGGGATTGGAATTCAAACCATCGTACGATCAGAACACTGGTTCTCGATATGAAACCTATAATGACGGCACCACTTATAAACGTACTTGGGATGCGGATCCTCGAATTCACCCGTTGCATCGCACGACAGTTACACGGGCGAACGCCGACGGCATAAATCGGATAGAGTTGCATCATTCGCGGCGCGACAACTCATTTATAAACGTCAATTACGACAAAGATGGACGCGTGCCACAGGACATAATCGTCACACCGCCTGGTGCACAGCCCGTGCGCATGGCTCCTGATGCATCTAATCCAAATACGTGGAATGAGTATTCTCGCGACGGAAACGGTTGGAAACCGACTGGCAGGTCGTTTCCGATGAGAGTAGACATGCTCGGTAAGGATTCTCATGTTACCCTCGACGGTCAGGCCGTCCCGCCAGGCAGCCTGGTGATAAGCCAGGGAGACAAACGCAGGTTAATCACTCCGGGTGGCGAAGAGTTTCTCGGTACCGTAGGTCGCACGCCCACAGAGATTGTGGCGGACCCGCAGAAAGCTTATCCTATTCCTGAGTTTCCCAATCGTCCTCAGCAGGGCGATCGGCGCCCTCCAGGGTGGACTCAACAGATTCCGCAGCAGCGACCAGACAGGCGGGCGCAGCCTGGACAGCCTCAGGTTCAGCCGCAAGATGACCCTCGCAGAAGAGTGCCACCGGTCCGCCGCTAGTGTGAAACGCAAGCGAGTGCCATCGTTTCGATACTAATGTGTAAACGCAAGCGAGTGCCGCTAGTCCTTAAACCAGGTGCCACCAGTTTTACTTAGCCTAAACGCACGTAGTTGCCTCGGGCCGAGTTGCAGTCCATTGCTATGCTAGTGCCTTGATTGAGGTTGCGAAATCGGCTCCGGCAGCGGTCGTTGCTCCGTCGATTGCTGCAAGTCCGTTTTCACCGACATCGGCTTGCCTGGCTCTTGAGCCGGCAAAGTGTTAGTCTCGAACTCATCATCTTCGTCGGCAGTGACTGCCTTAATCGCATCTTGCGCTGCTTGATGTTCTTCTTTCGTCAACGACGCGGGTGTCACGTAACCAGGCTCGTGAGGTAGCAAGAGCTTAGGATTTTCGAGATGTGCCGGTGAATCATGGGCTTCTCGATGAAGCCATTCTTTCTTATAATTCCCTCGATCAGAAGGGCGGGCGAATGAATAAGCACCGTCATCCGGCAGGTGTTTCTCAATATCGTCGGCATACTTGTTAATGATGTCGCGTGCAATGATGCGTTTCTCTTCCGGCAGCGATTTCAGCCAGGCATCGATATCTACCTGCTGCCACCACTTCGAATCACCATCCCAGCGGACGTATTTGAGCATGTCTTTGATGCCTTCGACCTTCAAGTTGGCTATCAGGTCTTGAATCATCACGTATGTCTCTTTGTAGAACTTCAACTTCGTGACACCACGATCGTATTGTTTCGTCCAGACTTTAAATTGGCGCCGTGGAGGCGGGTTTGAGTTAGCTCCGACCCAACTGCAAATTCCTTCGATATAAGGATCGGCAAGTCTCGTATTGAGCAAGTGAATAAGTTCGTGCCCGAGACTATGGTAGTAGGCATCGGTTGTTTCATCATTTGCCATACAGATGCAAAACACTCCGCGCTTTTCATCAACCATCACCGTCTGGCATGAATTGCCGGTACGATACATGATGTACAGGCGCTTGATAGGCACTTTTGCAGCGCCAAACGTTTTCTGTGCATTTGCCAAAGTGTCATTTGCGAACTTATAAATTTGCGGATTGGTTATGAATTCATAGCGTTTTTTCTTAACGCGCTTTTCCTTTGCTTTCTCCTTAGCTTCCAATATCTTTTGCTGTTTTTTATCCTCGGCTGCTCCAGCTTTGTCGCCAATTCTATCCCGCTCCATACCCCGGCATTCTCGTGGCCATGGGTCATCCGGAGCTACCTTGACGGCGCGATCGAAATCGCGCATGGCCGCTTTTGCATCACCAAGTTCGCTGTGAAGCCTTCCCCGAGCACAGAGCACCGCTGAATATTCCGGATAGAGCGCTAAGGCTAAATCGAAATCTTTGAAGGCCGCGTCGGTGTTTTTCAGCACCAGCTGTTCGTTTCCACGCGCGAATGGAATGTATGCGTCCTTCTTGTCGTACTGAGCCGCCATGTTCAAGTCATCGATTGCGCCTTGCGTGTTCAACATGAGACCGCGGATGTATGCGCGTGCGCAATAGAGTTCCGGATTTTTGGGATCGAGTTCGATACCTTTGTCGTAGTTGACTAAAACCTCTTCTCGCTTTCCTCCGGCGGTTGAAATCCCTCTGCCTCTGGCCAGCCAGTATTCAGCATTGCTCGGCTCGTACTTAACAGCGAGATTGAAATCTTCGACAGCCTTCTTATGCTTCTCCTTATCTACGTAGACTTGCGCTCGTCCAAAATAAGCTCGTGCATTTTTCGGATTCAACTTAATCGCTTCGTTGAAGTCTGCCAGCGCGCCTTTTAAGTCACCAACGCGCGCTCTAGACATGGCTCTGTCGGTAAACGAATCGGAGTCTTTTGGTTCTGTGATGGCGAAGTAATCGTGAATGGGCGGTTCTGTCGGACGAGGTTTCGCACCGAGACCGAATGACGATTGCACCGCCAGTGGTGTCAGCCACCATAAAAGGCCGCTTGCGCACAGGATGCACACTACCGACGTTACTATTGCGGTTTTGTACGAAGACGGAAGATTGTCAGGTCGGTCTTGCAACTTGCCTCCAGGAATATCCAGGTCTGTTTAACTTCGAAAACACAGTCGCATTTAGAGGAAGCTGGTAAACCCCTCCAGTCCGACATTTGCCAACTGTAGCAAAATTCGGGGTAATTGTGCTCCTGAATTCCCTTGAAAGCGTTCAACTTTGCCCGTTTATTCCTTGTTGAAAGGGGGCATTTTTCAATTTGGCGGCTTACACCGAGACCCGTGGGGTCCGTACCCTGAAAGCGCGTAAAGAGGCTATCGGAGAAGAGATGACATCAACCAACACCCAAACGAAATACCGATTAGTAACCCGTAGCGACTTCGACGGCCTGGTGTGCGCCGTAATGCTCAAGCATATGAACATGATTGACGACATTTTGTTCGTCCACCCGAAAGACATGCAGGACGGCAAGGTCGAAATTACCGACCGCGATATAACCACCAACCTGCCATATGTCGATGGCGTGCATCTCGCTTTCGACCACCATTTGAGCGAAACCATTCGCAATAAAGATAAGAAAGAAAACCATATTATCGACCCCGACGCGATGTCAGCGGCGCGCGTGGTGTGGGATCACTACGGCGGCGAAAAGACTTTCCCTTCGAAGTGGCTGGGGATGATGGAAGCCGTTGATAAGGCTGATGCTGCGCAATTTAGCGTCGATGAGATATTGAATCCTACCGATTGGGTTTTACTGAATTACCTGATGGACCCTCGGACCGGTCTTGGTCGATTTCGCAATTTCAGGATTTCGAACTACAACCTGATGATGGAACTTATTGATGCGTGCAAAGACAAAGATATCTCCGAGATCATTCAGATGCCTGACGTCCAAGAGCGTGTTGTTCTGTACCAAGAGCAGGCCGAGCTCTTTAAGGAGCAGGTAAAACGCTGTTCAACAGTACATAAGAATCTGATTGTTTTGAACCTGAAAGGCGAAGAAACCATTTACGCCGGCAACCGGTTTATGATCTACGCAATGTATCCGGAGACGAATATTTCAATTCACGTGCTCTGGGGACTGAAGCAGCAGAATACTGTTTTTGCAATCGGTAAATCCATCGTTAATAGAAGCTCGAAAACCAACATCGGTGAGCTTTGTCTAAAATACAACGGTGGTGGCCATGAGAAGGCCGGCACCTGTCAGATTGAAAATGATAAAGCTGACGGGGTACTCAAAGAGCTTGTCGAGCAGATTACGTCTGACGGCTAAAGCTGCGTTAGAGAGACAGGAACTTCTGCAGCGTCTGAGTAGAAACAAGCGGATCTGCAGTTCTTACAACCCACTCGTTCTGTTTTATGATATCGCGGGTGGTGCTGGAAATCTGATAGAGGTTGAAAACGGCCTCGTCTATCTTTTCTTGTATCTGTGATTCGCGCGTGTTTATGTAATCTATGCGCTCGGTCAGTCTTTTGTACGCGGATTCCGCGTCCTGCGAGTTCGGTTTTCCATCCGTGCTGGCGGTGGCAACTGACGTAGCTGGCGTTATCGAGTTCAGTTCTGAATGTCCCAGCAGGCTTATGAATGCTGGTGATGCCGGGTTCATCCGATCCGCTTCCCTCGCCAAATCTACAGCTTCCATTGCCAATGCAGCTACGTCCCTCTCCGTGTCATGCGGCGGTTTTCGCATCGGGATTCGACGCAGATCGCCGATTTGAAAATTCACGGTCGGGTTCAAAGTGCCTAAAATAAAGCGTATGAGCGATGAGTTGAGAAACCCAAGCATATAATTCAGATCGATT
This sequence comes from Candidatus Obscuribacterales bacterium, assembly GCA_965228855.1. Lineage (GTDB taxonomy): Bacteria > Cyanobacteriota > Vampirovibrionia > Obscuribacterales > Obscuribacteraceae > JADYXR01. The sequence continues at coordinate 1,451,691 of CBDDIJ010000002.1, forward strand.
TCGTCGCTGAATAGAGCTGAGCTTGCGATATCAAATACGCTACCAGGTGATAATAGTCGAGCTTTAAACCCTTTGGTGCCGATATACGAGTATGTGATGCCCTGACGGAAGTAGAAACGCTCACCAGGCAAGGCTCTTGATTGACCGCGGCCGGCTCGAAACTCGCGAATGTCGTTGCCGTCATCTTTCCACTCCAGCAGATACGGAGTTGTGCAGAACCATTTTTGTCCGCCACCTTTATCGTATGGAACGAATCCATTTTTCGTCAGCGAAGTTTCCTTACCAATCTCTGAGAAGTGGCGAACAAAGCGCTTGTTGTCGCATGTGAAAAGTCCGTTAGTTAAAGTGATACCGCAATCGCTTTGCGAGATTGTCGGAAGCATATCAAACAATTTGGCAATTTCTCCGGGGCATTGTCCGGCAAGCGGAAAACCCGGAATCATGCGGCTGATCGAAAGAAAGTCATTCTCGTCTATTTTGTGGTTTTGAACAGCCTGGACGCCGTCATGCTCAGCGACACGTTTTGATGCGGTGGAAACAACATTGTAAGCCCTGATTATATGGGAATCTTGAGGTTTGTCTGCTCGCATTCTGCTGAGAGAGATGATGGCATTATTGACTTTTTCACCGCCACGACTGTCAAAGCTACCAGGTCCCAGGTGGACGATACTGTTTATGTGGCATCTGTCGACTAATTGCCTGCGCAGTTCTTCGTAGCGCGCAGTGGTGAGAAAACTCTGCTGACAAATCAAAGCGAGCCGCCCTTCTTCTGTCATCAGTCTGATACCGAGTTCTAAAAACGCCGCGTATAAATCATAGTGAGACGCGTTGTAGTTTTGAATGAGGAAGTCTGCCGATTCTCTGGGTAGAAGTCGGTGACTGAGGTATGGTGGATTGAGAGCGTGCGCGTCGAATCTTTCCGGCAACTCCGTAGCCGAAATTTGTGAACCGTCGATCCTGTAAAGGTCAACATGAGGACGTGGTTGGAGCGACAGGAGCAGGCTGCCGTGGCATGCGGGCTCCGGCAGTGCGGAGTCAAGTGCGCGCTCGCTCGAAAATGCAAAAATATGTGGTATCGGAAGTGGTGCCTGAGTTGAAAGGTCCCGGCAGGCGAGGTAGATAGAGAATGCTGAAAGACCTGCCATGAGCGGATCGATATCTATGCCGAACAGTTGTTGGTTTAAAACATGCTGAAGCGCCGCTTCAACGCTTTCCTCCTTCATCTGTGCGTCAACCAATTTGCGCAAGGCTGGAACGAGTATGTGACCGGCTCCGCATGATGAGTCCAGAAATTTAAAAGGTCGATCGCGGGGAATTTCGTTTGGAATACATTCGGCGATTAGGAAGTTTGCTATCCACTCGGGAGTAAACCACTGTGTTATTTGTGAGATCCCATGAACAGTTTTAGATCCACGCAGATCGCTGTAGTTGTTTCGCTTCAAGAGGAGGCACTGATAGATCCAACCGGTGAAGAGGGGGTCTGTGATTTGGTTTAAGGCAAGCTTGTCTTCGCAAATGGTTTGAAACCTTTCTTCAAGCCAGACCCCGAGTTCGCCTGCTGTTGCTGACATCGATAGCACTGCGTGGGTCGCAATCTGGCTCGCCAGCGAGCTGGAATCGATCGATATGTTTTGAATCGCGAATAGTTTTCTGGCGGTCAGCTCAATCAGCTTGCCGGCCGGTGTGCCATCAAGCCGCTCAGGCAGCAAGCCTCGACAGGCGAGCGAAAGTGTCGCGGCGATTGCAATCGAATCGTCACCAGTCTCCGAAAGAGTCTCGGCCATGGCGCCAACGAGGCCCAGACGACTCCTCGAAGCGCGCTTGTCACGCGCTGCATTATTAGTTCGTGTTTGTTTTCCGGCTCTGCCTGTCATCCTCTTCTGTCCGAGGTTTTTGTCTGTTGTGCTGGAGCGCTCAAAGGATTTGTTGTTCCTGTGTGACATCGTGCGTAAGTTCACATTTTAGCGAGTTCCAGCACACCATGAAGATAAGACTATGGACGGCTGAACGAGTTGTCATTTGGTGTATAAATTCAATAGCTTGGTTATATGTTTTAGGAGCTGGTTATGGCTGTTAATCGTGGCTTAGAGGATGTCGTTGCTGCTGAGTCCTCAATCTGTAAGGTGGATGGCGAGAAGGGGCGCCTCATCTATCGTGGTTATGACATCGATGATCTCGCAGAAAATGCGACTTATGAAGAAGTAGTTTATTTGCTTTGGTTCGGTCGGTTGCCCGTGAGAGAGGAGCTCGAAACTCTTCGCAAGGAGCTAGGCGCTAACCGTGCATTGCCTGAAGAACTTGTCGACGAAATGAAGAAATGGCCCAAGCATGCAGTGCCGATGGAAGTGCTGCGCTCGGCAACTTCGCTTCTTTCTATGTGGGACGCGGATGCCAGTGAAAATGATCGCTCTGCCAATATTCGCAAGGCGACTCGTTTGACGGCTCAGCTTCCTACAATTGTCGCTTACTGGGATTGTATTCGCGAAGGACGTGAGCTAGTTGAGCCTAAGCCGGAACACACTACTGCAGCCAGTTTTCTCTACCTGCTTCACAGCGGGAAAGAACCCGATGAAGTAGCGGTTAAGTCGCTTGATGTAGCGTTGATTCTTCATGCGGAGCACGAACTCAACGCATCCACGTTTGCCGCACGCGTTGCAGCCGGAACGCTCAGCGACATGCACTCGGCCGTGACTGCCGCAATCGGGACCCTGAAAGGACCTCTGCATGGTGGCGCTAATCAGGAAGTAATAAAAATGCTTCTGGAGATTGGTGAAGTTGCGAATGTCGAGCCTTACGTCAAGAAGATGTTCGCGGAGAAAAAGAAACTGATGGGCTTTGGTCACAGAGTCTATAAAGTGCAGGATCCGCGCGCATTTCACTTGCGTAAAATGTCCGAGGAGCTTTGCAGAGGCGCCAATCAAATGAAATGGTATGAAATGTCGACCATAATCGAGCGACTTGCTAAGGAAGAGAAAAAGCTCAACTGCAATGTCGACTTTTATTCTGCGTCGGTCTATCACGTGCTCGGTATTCCGCGAGACCTGTTCACGCCAATCTTCGCCATCAGTCGGATTTCTGGTTGGACCGCGCACATTCTCGAACAGCTCCAGGACAATCGCTTGATTCGTCCGGAAGCTGAATACACCGGTCACATGGACCTCAAGTACGTTCCGATTGAACAGCGCAAGGAAGTAGCCACCGCTAAGTAGTTCGCTAAATTTGGAAAAGCATTGAAGGGCTCGAGTAACCACTCGAGCCTTTTATTCGAGTCCGCGTGCCTGATAGGAAAGAAAGACTTTTTCTAGAAACGCCTCGCCGTCATCGGTTTTTCCGTCGGTCCCAGGTGTTTCGGAGAGTTTGTCGCGGAAATAGGTTTCAAGCCGTTTAGCTACAACCGGTCTGTGTGCGGGTGAGAGAGTTGTGCGTCGTTTGAGGAAGCGAGCAAGAAGGTCGTACTCATCCGGTGTGACGCGACCGATGTCAAGCAAGCTGTCGGCTTGTGCATTTGTCAGCATTTTGATTTCCGACGTGGCGAGATCGGTGGTTCGCTCTCTAATGACCAGAGTGCCCGCCGCCAGATCGCCCAATCGGCGCTCGTTCTTGTCGATTAACATAACCAGAAGTCCAATCAAGAGGAGCCCAGTGTCGAGGACGCGAACAAAATTGCGAATGCAAACCGCCGCCCAGCCGACTGGTTGACCGTTTGTCTCGATAACTCGAATGCGGGCTATCCGCTTTCCTGGGGTCTGGCCTGCCCAGATGCCCTCGAAAAAGATGTTGTACCCGAAGGTGATTATGAAAGCCACGAATATAGCAATCATGGCTGTTACCATCAATAATGCGTTGTGCGGCAGGGCGAGAACTTTTGTTTGATCTAGAATGAAACCGATAAGAATGAAGGTGAGGCCAATGCAGGTAATCACGGTTCCGCTTATCATTGAGTCGATCATCGTGGCAAGCACGCGATTGCCAATCCCGGCAAGCTCGAGGTGTAGGTCAACATTTTCCGGGGTAGAGATCGAGTAGTCTGGACTTTGCATTTGATTCTATGAACGTTGAGCGCTGGCTGAAAACAAGAAGAACGACCTGGGAAAAGCTCGAAGAGCTGCTAATGCTGACTGACAAACAGGGAGTGGCTGGGCTCGATCGGCAGCAACTGCAGGAACTTGGCAGGCTGTATAGGACCACATCTGCGGATCTATCTCGGGCGCGAGCCCTGAAGCTTAGCCATGAAGTGCAAACGTACCTCAATAACCTGGTGGTTCGAGCTCACAACCAAGTGTATCAGACCGACCGAAATCGCTGGTTGGACCTCTTCCGTTTTCTCTGGGTCGAATTTCCGCGACTGATAAGAGAAAACATTTTGTACCTGGCTCTTTCTACGACCTTATTTCTGCTGCCGGCGGTGGGTAGTTTCTTCGCCGTTACCCAGGACGTGAAGTTCGCCCAATTGGAAATTGCCAAAGGTCACCCACTGGTTTCAGAAGATTTATGGAATACCATTCAACATAAAAAAATGTGGACTGACGCTGTGCAGGACTCAAGCCCTACTGCGTTCAGCCTGATTGCGACCAACAATATAAGAATCGCGATTATGGCTTTTGTCTTTGGTATTACCTTTGGTGTCGGGACCGTATACGTGCTCATTTTTAACGGCATCTCGATCGGGACGGTTTTCGGTCTCTGTCACGCTCACGGCATGGCACATCGCCTCAGTCAATTCGTTGCTCCACACGGGGTGCTCGAGTTGATGGCGATTTTTATCAGCGGTGCGGCCGGGCTTGTGATCGGAAAATCTCTTTTGTTTCCCGGGCCGTATAAACGGATCGTCGCTTTTCGAAGAGCATGTAAAACTGCGCTGGGTTTGTTTTCCGGTACGGTTCCGATTTTATTCGTGGCTGGCTGCATTGAAGGGTTTGTCTCTCCTCGTACCGATATACAGCCGGATACTAAGTATCTTGTAAGTGTGTGTACCGGTATATTTCTCATGCTCTATCTGTTTATACCGCGGGGTGCGCAAGTCGATATGACCCAAGACTCCACCGGCGGTGCCTGAGATGAAATTACTTCTCGCCGCTACCCAACTGGGGCGGCATGGGGTTACAATATGATTTGACGAGTGGTATATCTACTCGCTATCTATTGCGGGCGACACTACGGATTATGACGATGCCGTCAGGCACAACGGGCACCAATCGCGCTAAGCGCGGCAGCAACAACCCTATCGAGATACCGTCTATGGTGGCTGCGCGTCAGAAGGCGCCGGGCGCTGCAGTGAACCTGCAAGGAACCATATCCGGTGGCAGCACCGCTGAGGTCCTCGAAGCCTTTAATAATGCTCTGGCTCAAAGCGATTCAGCAACTTACAGTGACTTGCAAGCGCACAGTAAGTCGGAAGCGTTATCAGATCTCTTTCCTGCCGAGCATACCGTCCAAAGTTGGGAAGTTGAAACTCAGAATGATCTGAAGACAATCGGTGGCACGTTCGTAGCGAATCAGGAACGTATTGGGCAGCATAAAGTTTCTAAACAAGCCGAGTCGAAACAGACCGAGTTGAAAACTAGCGCACCGCCGGTGAAGGCATTTAAATTTTTCAATCCGATTTCGTTCATCGGTTTGTTCAGTTCAAAGAAAGCCAAGAAAAAAAAGAAACGGTGGAGACCGACGCCTCCCGGTCAGAAGCTGATCAAAGGTATTGTCGTAGCTTGCCTTTTGTTGCTGGTGCAGGCTCTTTATCATCTTGGTGTTCCTGTAGATTTGTCGCAGGGTCGGGCTCACCAGATTAAGCTGCAGCCACCCTTTCAGCTGACTACCGAGCTTTCCCAGTTGCAAAAGGAGCTCACGGGGCTTCATGCAGGCACGTCTATCGATGCCGGTGTATTCGCGATCAATCTGGACAACGGGCAGTATGTAGACAGTCACGGCAGAGACAAGTTTTCGTCCGCGAGTATGATCAAGCTCCCCATTCTCGTCAGCTTGCTTATGGCAGTTGAGCGCGGCGAATGCACTATGGACGACGAATTGGAAATTCGGCAGGACTTGATCACGTCCGGTAGCGGAATCCTGCAGTGGAAGCCGGTTGGAACTAAACTCAGTGTTAAGCGCGCAGCGCAGTTGATGATTATAGTGTCCGACAATACTGCTACCAATATGCTGATCGACAAGCTTGGTGGTTTCGATCGTGTGAACAAAGACTTCCACCGCTGGGGGCTTAAACAGACCAAAGTCAATAATTGGCTCGTCGATGTGGAAGGTACGAACACTACATGCCCCTACGACCTTGTTTATCTTTTGGGTCGCGTCGACCACGGTGAACTGGTGAATCCCGAGCACCGAGCCTTCATGTACGACATCATGGGGCATTGTAAGAACCGATCGCTCCTCGTTCCGGGTCTCGGTCCCGGCGCTAAGATTATTCATAAAACTGGAACTATTGGTATCATGGTCGGTGACGCGGGGATTGTAACCACCAGTGGTGGCACACGCTACGCTGTGTCAATTCAGTGTCAGCGCAAACGTAACGATACACACGCGAACAATTTCATCAGAGAAGCTTCTCGCCGTATTTATAACGAGTACTCGACCCATCCGGCCTCGCCCAAGCTCAAAGAGCTTCAGGCTGAAGAAGCCATTGCAGCCGCGACTGACGACAGCGAACCAGCGGTCGAGCCGGCTCATGAACAGCCTCGTGAAACGCGCCGTCATTCGCGCAAGAGAAAGAGACGGAAGTAAAGAGCTTTACACAACGTTTTTAAGCCCTCCAAGCGTTTGGCCGAGGAGTAGAATATATTGCTCTGACCTACTGTCGATTCTGGGAGCATATGGAAAACGTTCTTGCGAAAACCAAGCAAGCTGTATCACGGTATAAATCTCGCTCGCAGAGCGATAATCTGAACGCGACCAAGTCTGTTTGGGCGGCGGTGCGATTTTTGCGAAAACAGCTGCCGGAGCTGGAAAAGCAAGACCGTGGTGTGACCACGCGAATTGCTCGTGAGCTGAGCGAGCTGCTCTCAAAGTTGCCAATGTTCAAGTATCTTCGCGAAGACAAAGAGAGTTCCGAAAATCTCCACAGCAAGCCGCAAGCAGAAGAGTTGATTCTCAAGCTCGAGAACGAGCTCAAGGTCCTTGTCAAAGACCTTGAGAACAGCAAGATTGACGAAATTCGTGGATGGGTTGAGAACCACGCGGTCCTTGGAACTCTGACTAAGACTTTGACGCGCAAGATGCCGGATTCTACCTATGTGTTCCTTTTCCGTCAGACGAAGGGGGGCTCTTTAGAGCTGGTCACCAGTCGGTCTCCCGACGGGCGCGTGTTTACTCGTTTCCGTCCTCGCGAATTTTTCGATGTAAAGAAACTCTACCGGCTTTACAATCACAGACCGCCAGTCGGAGCGGCCGTAGTGGTCGACAACAAGCTCCAAGATGTCATCGGAACCGTTCCGCAACCTGCCGAGGGTGAGGATCAGCTTCATGTGATTTCAGCCCTCTCCAAGGATGCGGCGAGCCAGCCTGCAAAGGCGTTCATATCGTCTAATCCAGTGTTGCAGAAATTGCACTCACTGGTGAAAGAACGCAAGGTCGACAAGAACGCATACATTTTGCTCTTCGTCGAGGCGGCTGAGGAAATTGATTTCGACGCCGATCTGGATGATGAGGCAAGCGAAGAGTCTACGGAGACAGAAGCGGTTGGTCATGGCGACGGCGAGACCACTGAAGAAACAGATACCGCTCCGGATGCTGAAGGTACTGAATCACAAGAAGACTCTGAGTCGCACGAGGGGCGCTCGGAATCCGCAGCTCAAGACTCTGTACAGCCGGCAATTGCCGTTTCCGATCCAACCGAACCGCCCGTGGCAGATACTGCCGCAACTGAGATTCCGATGGGAGAACCGAGTGTTGTCACTGATGCCGGTGAAGCGGCTGCTACCAGTTCTGACTCCGCTCAGGAAAGTGTAGATGAAAGCCCCGCATCAGCCGGAGCTGATGCTGATGAATCGATGCCAGCAGCGAATTCGGACGAAGCATCTGCAGGTGAGTCGGATGCTGTTTCCAATGCGGATGAAACTGCCGGCGTTGAGAACGCAAATTCAGAAACTGCCGAAGATGCAAGTACTTCTGATTCTGAAACTCCGGGAGAGGAATCCGCCGAGCAACCTGTATCGGATGATACCGCAGGTGATGCCTCCGAAAATTCGCCTGCTGCCAGCGCAGAAGAGTCTTCTGCGGAGAGTAGTGCTGATGCGGTTTCATCTGAAGGTGAGCCGGAAATTCCGGTTCACGAGGGACCGATTGAAATACTTACTCGCGCAGGAAGCGATGGAGGCGTACTTACTCGCTACTACGGAAATGAATTCTCCGACGTTCGCAAAGTGTTCGAGACGTTTGGTTCGCTGCGCACCATCACTGGTGCCGCGGTCGTCAGAGGTCGCGAACTGATGGATGTGATCGGAACCGTTCCGCATCCTGGCGAAGGGCAGAGCCAGATTGATGTTCTGCTGTCGGAGTCGAATCATGCGGCAGACAAACCTACTCGCGACTTCCTTGCCGAAAACGAGATATTAAACAGTTTGCACGAGTTGGCCACCGGCAATTTCTCAGATGCGAATGCAAAAGTACTTCTATTTGTGGAAGAGGAAGGCCGGCTATCCGCGCTCGTTCCACCGGCACCCCCGCAGCGCGAAGAGCGCGGCAGGGGCGACAGAAAAGGCGGACGTCACGGCGGCAGAGGCAGGGATGATCGAGGACGCGGAACGCGCGATCCTCGCGGACGAAGTGGTAACGCCAGCTTGCTAACAGATTTCCGTTATCCACGAGACATTCGTAATAGTTTCCGCAGTTTGCCGCGCGTCGTCGGTGCGTCTGTCATCGGCGAGTTCAAATCCGGAGGTGGCGCAGGAGCGCCGCGTCGCGATAGCGGGCACGGCGGTGACAACCGCGGCTCTCGCGATGATAAGCGAGGTAAAGACAGAGGTCGTCCTGAACAGAGACCGCCTTCAAAATCCGTTGTCTTGGCGGCTTTTGGAAGAACTCCGCTCAAGCAAAATATATTGATTACTGAAGAGACAACGCGTCGACTTGGTTTAGATTCTTCGTTGATCTATTAACAACTCGCAACAGATGCGTGGTCCGATCGCATAGATCCATGCGTCTGCTTTGGTTTTATTTGATTTGCTGCAAGAAGGTTTGATTTGCTGCGAAAAGAAAACCGAGAGAACGAATTCTCTCGGTTCCACAAAACGTCGATAAAGACTTCTTAGTCGATGCCGCCTTTGAGGAGTGGGCTCGACAGATGCGGATGCTGTCCGGTTGTAACCGACGATTGCGTCGGCGCCGGAGTTGGCATTTGCAGCTGGGAAGGCGTCGCAGCGGGTGCGGATGTCGAAGGAACGCGGCGAACTTGCCCGAGAAGGCGTTGTCCGTTTCTTACGATTCCTTGCGATTCTTGCACGTGCTGTGCGATTTGTTGGAGGTCGGTGTCGACTCTCGTTAAAACGGATTCAGCGTAGTGATCAGCACCATCGCGAATTCTGGTCGCATCTTCTTCTGCTTCGATTCGAATGCGCTCAGCTTCGGCGAGAGCTTCGCGGCGCATCTGTTCAATTTCCGTTACAACCTGCTTACGGATGCGCTCTACTTCAGCCTGTACAGCTTTCAAAAGCTCTGACTCTTGAAGCATCATCTCAGCCTGACGACGAGCTTGTTGGACGACATGCTCGGAACGGCGATGCGCTTCGGTCGTTATCTGGTCTCTTTGCTGAAGTACTTCTGCAGCTTCCCGCAACTCTTCGGGTAGGCGGGCTCTTGCTTTATCAAGCACGTCGAGGAAATCGTCGGCATTGATAAATTTAAACTTATACACGCCTGCCGCGTCTTCAATAAGGTGCTCAAGCAAGTCCATGTGTTTATAGATGGTTGTTTGCTTGTAGTTATTGGTGACAGTCGCATTAGGTGCGGTCAGTGTACTCATACTGTGGTGCCTCTAATGAAGTGCTTCTTCAGGTAGTCGTCTACCGGGGTCGGTACAAAGTGGGATACATCTCCGCCGAGGCGGACTACTTCCTTAACAGTGGATGAACTTATAAAAGAATACTCGGCTTTGGTCATCAGAAATAGGGTTTCTAATTCAGGATAAAGCTGCTTATTCGTTTGTGCCATCCCTAGCTCGGCTTCGAAATCTGAGATAGCTCTAAGCCCTCTGATCAAACAAGTAACGTCGTTGAGTCTCGCGTAGTCGACAGTCAATCCTTGGAAAGAACCGACTCTCACTCCTGGAATGTCCGCTACGGCGGCTTCTATGAGCTGCGTTCTGACTTCCATTGGAAGCAGCGCGGATTTCCCCGGATTGGCGACGACAGCCATAATGACCTCGTCGAAGAGCTTACTCGCTCTCTTGACAATATCCAGATGGCCGAGCGTCATAGGATCGAATGATCCTGGATAAACGGCCCTCGCCAAAGTCCACCTCCTCTCTCAACGCCACGTGGGTGTGGTCTCAGACCTTGTCAATGGACGTATGATATCACGACCTTTGCTTGGAAACCCGTCGAAAAAGTGGATAATGCGTTAATCTTGGTGCTTGTCATGGGGAAAGCCGCAATACGCGGTCGATATACGGATATGTACCGTATATAAAGGAATGAAAACCGACAATATTTTGTTTCACAAGCATTGCACCGCATGTGGTGGCGAGACTGTTGAGCGCAGTTTCAGCTTCGCTGTAAGACCTGGTGATAAGTTTTGTCCGTTCCTTATTAGAGGTAAGACTAATTTTCGATTCAAACAAGCGTTATTGCGGCGAAAAGCTGTCTCGCATTCGTTTCGTTTCCTCCGGCTTCAGTTTTTCGATTTTGGCCATTTTGCTATCTATCAACCTCTTGGTTGTTTCGTTTCCCGGCAAACCATCAAAGAATGCCCTTGCAATCTGAAGTTCCATATACGCAGTCAGATAGTCTCCGCGTTCGACGCATGCATCCGCCCGGACGATTCTCGCTAAGGTTCTCGGTATTTTTAAATCCTCTAGTTCCTTTTGAATTTTTGCTTGCTCGATCGAATTATTTTCCTTAAGCGATGCAATTTTTTCGAGTAGGTGCAAACTTGTCTCGGCGCCTACAAAATTTTTTTCCTTCATACGAAGCTCATAGAGTTCTCGGACGTCGTTGGAATCAACCAGATCTTGTCTGAAGAGCTTCTGCTGAATTTTAAGTTCAAGGGCAAGGTCTTGTTTCGATTTTTCGGGCGACTTAAGGGGAAGCATTGTTTGAATCACCGTTTTAAGTTCAGGACCCGTTAGTGGAATTCGATACCAGTAAAATGTCCCAACGAAAGGATCCGCATTGACTGATTTGGTCCGCATTGATTTGAGATTCAGTACCGTTCCGCTTACGGGACTAGATTCCGTCGGCTGATTAGAGTCATCTGAGAGAGCTGGCGACGGCGAAACTATGGAGAGCAAGCCCAACAAGCTGCAAGTTATTCGAGCGATGCGCAAATTCGTTTTGGTCTTTATGTAGCGAAGCATTTGTTTCTCCAGAGTAGCCTGGTGCCGTATGTGGTGGCTAAGTTCTACGTCTGCTAAGGCTGGAATAATCGATCTTACTTGCTTACCAACTAAAAACTCACCCGGGATAATTTAAAGCCAGTTATTTGAAAGAAGCATTTGTTGCCAGACTGCCAGCAACCAAGTCATAAGTGTAAAGTTTAAGACCACCAACGTAGCGAACCTGCGTTCGCCTTCCCAGGCCTTAGCGCTCAAAATGTAGAGATACAGTAAGCCATAAGGCGCGGCAAATAACACCAATAGCGATTCGAATACCTCTGCCTGCCATTGACACGTCGATGGGTCCGGGCTTAGCGGTCGGGGCGGAAGACAATATGCGTCCCACATGGACGTAGTGAGTAAGAGCAATACTGGATAGAATAACAGCAGGTGTCGAGCTGCAAGTCTTCTTGGCAAAGACAAGCATGCTGCCACTGCTAGAAAAATTTCTGCGGCCAGCTGCACCATTCCATACATGAAACAATTGCCGGTCGCCCACGCTATATTCGCTTGAAGAAATTTGACGCAGTGGGCAAGCCAAGTTCCCAGGTTCGTCTCGAAATGCCAATCGCTGGGAACGTGGGAAGTGATTAGACCATATCCGTAGCCGATGTAAGCTAGCGCTGCGATGAGCAGCAGCCAGAGGCGCAGATTTCCGTTTTTCGTTTTCACTTCTTTCACATCGAGAACGCTGATGGAATTCGATCTTAGCTGTGTTGAACTACGATAGTCTTCTGCGCGGAATCACTTAATTAACTGTTTGTTTCTGTGCGTGTCTGCAGTTTGCGTTTCCTTCGCTCGGAAACGTCGATGCAATTTGCGGGCATCAAGGTCTCCAGCGCGGCGAATTTTTCAGCAATGCGCTTCGTTGTTTGGCGTTCGCCTGGTTCGCCTTCAAAGAATAGTTCAGCAAGCACAAGCTGCTGGTAGGCGTCGCTATATTTTTTGTGAGATTTGAACCAATCTGATTTTTCGATTCTGTAAAACGCCAGCTGTTTACGCAGCTGCTGTTCTTCTTTGTCCAATGCGTTCCGGGCTTCGGCTTCTTCTTTTGTCTTCGTCGCGATCATGCGAATGAGTTTCAAACAATTGTCTGCATCTGAAAAATGCTTTTCGTGAACGCGAAGCTGGAACAGGCGCCATAATTCATCGGTTGAGATAGTGCCTTGTTTTCGAGCGGCCACTTTGATCTGCTTAACAAGTTTTGAATCAGCTTTCGAGTGCTCAGGCTTTTGAAGAGGTAGAACATCGTGGACGAAACCCAAATAGTATTCCGCAGTCATCACGAACTTGTAGTCGGCGATGTTCTTTGGCGGTGGTGCTGCGTTCGACGCGTTGTCGGCTCGAACTTCATTCAGGTTCAAAACAATTCCGCTCAAAGGATTAAGCGTTGCGCCCGTTTCCAAAGCGTTTGCGTTCGCGCCGCCAAGCAGCAGTATCGCCGCGAGCAGCAATGGCGTAGTTCCGCGAAGAGTCTTAAGATGATCTGACCTCATAAGAGTGCCAGTCTAGCAGATGGGAGCACTAACACACATCTAAATCGGTCGTTGCTGAACTTGACAGTTGAAGTCAGTGAATGATTGTCATTGGATGGGTGAACCAGTGATACTACTGGTAGTGCGCATGCTTATGTCTGCTCAGGGGCGTCAGTCTGGTTCCACTTTGACGAGCCATTGGTCGATCTTCTCTTTCAGCTGTTCCAGAGTGAAGGGTTTAGGCAGAAAATCGTCAAGACCGGCATCGATAGCCTGCAACTTGGAATCCAGCGTTACGTGCGCGGTGACGGCGATAATCGGGATGCGTTTACTGCGCTCCCTCATTGCCCGAATTTTTTTCGTGCAGGCGTATCCGTCAACCTCGGGCATCCGGTAGTCCATCAGCACCAAGTCGAATGAGAACATCTCGAGCGCTTCGACTGCCTCGCGGCACGAACTCGCGATAAACGCCGTGATTTCCAGGCTGTCTGCGAGTAACGCTAGAAGTTTTTGATGCGATTCGTCGTCATCGACTACGAGCACCATTGGTCTCTTATTCAGGCTGCGCTCTGGTTCTTCTTCTTCTTCTGATTGCTCTGTTTCCATTTTGTTTATTCAGATGATGAACGTTTCGAGTTCGGGTTGAAGTCGATAACGTCCGAGGCGTCGGATTCGCCGAGCGAATCCTGGGCGCGATGCCGTAACTCTTTTAGCTGACCGAATATGGCTCCAGCTAAATCTTCACGGCAGTGTTTCTTGAAATACTGCGCAAGCCACTCAAGCTCCCGAAGTGGTTGCATATTATCGTGTTCATCGTGTGCCATTTTTTAGTCTGTCCTCTCGCTCATTGAAGTGGGGCGGTGGAATAACTTTCTGATTCGTTTATAGCAAGATTCAACCAAGCGATGTCGCCGCAATCGGCCTGAAAGCTAGACGTGGAGCTGCCACCAGAGAAACGCAAGTGTGTACTCTTTGTAGGCTACTGACTACAAAGTAAGTATGAGACCAGCACTTTCGACCTGGTGACGCTAAGAAGACTCGGATGAATTGGTTTTGTTGCCGATTCGCCGCGTCACATTCGAAGAAAAAATTAGGGAACCGTGGAGCAATTTGAGCGTCTCGTCTGCGAGAGGTAAATGTCATGTCACAGAGAAAAGAGCTTCAACGGCGGCTCTATGGCTGCCTTGGTAAGGTGATAATGCTAAGGCGGAAGCGTCTGGGAATATCACAAGAAGAATTGGCGAAAGATACCGGTGTTGACCGAGCTTTTATTAGCAGTATAGAGAATGGTAAGCGCAGTCCCAGTTTTGGTTCCGTTCAACGGATCGCGAGAGGTCTGAATATGCGATTCACCCGACTAGTGGACAATACTGAGCGTTGTTTCGAAAACCAGACCGACACAGATGGTCGTGCTCGATCCGCCTGATAGCCAAGGATTACGTGGCGCTAGTTTGTTTCTCCGTCTCTGCAATATCGCTGTCATTGGAGGCCGCGTCGCCATTTGTTGCTTCCCCGCTGGTGGTGTCACCGTTGGTGGCAACTGGTTTTTCGACATCCGTGCCGGATGACATGCTGACGCTCGGGGTGTTCTTTAATGCCGGATTGAACTGACCGGGGATGTACTCGTATTCTTCTTCGGCTTGCACTGTTGAAGTAGCTTCCGGAAGAATAAAACTGAACGTCGAGCCCTCGCCGAGTGACGATTTTACGTCGACGCGGCCGCCATGTTTTTCGATGATCTTCTTGACGATGGTTAGTCCAAGTCCGGTGCCTTTGATCGTATGCACTTTCTTTTCGACGCGGAAGAAGCGGTCGAATACGTGATCAAGGCAGTCTTCCGGAATGCCGATGCCTGTATCTTCGATGTGAATCGCGACTTCTTTCGACTCGGTGAGGTGTTGTACGCGGACTGTGACGGAGCCACCGTTAGGTGTGTACTTGATCGCGTTAGTCAGCAGGTTGATGACGACGCGTTCGATTGATTCCTGGTTGATATCGACCAGCGGGACATTCTCATCCGACTCGAATTTGAGATCGATACCTCTGTCCTTCGCCATCATCTTGAGCGAACGAATAGCGGTCTCGCATGCTCTGCGGATTTCCATCGGGCAAAGGTCGAGGTCGCGGTCTGCTTCTTCGAGTTGGCTGAGCTGAAGAACATCGTTTACCAGGTACATCAAGCGATCGGCTTCGTTATCGATGGTTTCCAAAAATTCGCGGTGGATATCCGGATCAAGTTTTTCGCCGTGATTGCAGAGCGTGTCAACGTAGCTCTTAATCGAAGTAATCGGTGTTCTTAATTCGTGCGAAACATTGCTCATGAACTCGTTCTTCATGCGCTCTAATTCCGCCTGTTTCGTAATGTCCTGCATGATCATTACGGAGCCGAGAAACTCTTTGTTCAGCAGAATCGGAGCGCTGTGAATACGGACGATCCGCTCGAGAATGTTTACTTGCTGAACAATCGGTCCGACATTGATGCCCGGCGAGTACGAATCGGTGAAGGCTTGAATGACCTGGCAGATCATTGGTTGGTCAGGTCCTTCGGTGCAGAACACAAGCGGCTTTCCGAGCATCTCTTGCGCGTCTTTGTCGAACAGAATTGTAGCGGCGCGATTGACGATTTGAACTTTGTTGTCTCTGTCGCACACGACTACGCCATCGGCGATAGACATGAGAACAAGCTCCAGCTTGTTTCTCTCAGAGATGTATTTGTTTCTCTCCGCCATCAAATTGTCGACGTTGTGCTTGTCGTACAACTTCAATCGACTGGACATATAGTTGAAGGCGTTGACCAGCTCATCGATTTCCTTGCCCGCGCGTTGACCCGGAATTTGATATCCGAATCGACCGGCGGCGATTTCACTTGATCCACGTGATAGTACCCGTAGTGGCTTGTTGATCAAGGCATAGTTCGCCCAAACGCCCACGGCGCCAAGCATGCCGACGAGTACGAAGATTGACAAAAGGAAGTAACGCGTTTCGCGCGGCGTTCCTAATATGGTGAACGAATTGTTGTCCAAGCCTACCCAGCAGATGCCGAGATCTTGTTGGTTTCTACGCATCAAAACAGCGATGTTTGTGATGCTTCTGTAGCCTTGCGGGCTTTCATACACTTCCGGTACTTCGTAGGTGTGAAGCGGCTGTTTCCAGATGGGGAAAACGTCTTCAAGATCTTTTTCCGAGTTCGGGTTCAAGATGACGTTGCCGGTTTTATCGCAGTAGACAACGTATGCGATTGCCGGTGTGTGACCGCGCTCGGTCAAAATGTAGTAGCGCAAACCGTCGAGATTGCCTGTGTTCTGCAACGCTTCAGCACCGCCTCGAGCGAGTGCGTGCGCCAGTGCCAGACCAAACTGTTTAACCGAATCGTCGATCATATGCTGGGCGCGGTCGACCCATACCCACGCGGTGAATGTGACCAGACCGGCTACGCAGGTGAGACCCAACAACAGAAGTTGTTTCTGGATCGAAATTCTGCTCCAGGACAATCGCGCCCGGGCGACAAATTTTATGAAAGGATTCACCTGGTGAGTTTCCACGTCCCTGAAAGGATATACAGCAATTGTAGTTCAATTTTTCGCTCTGGCGAGCTTTCTCAAGCTACGTGAACCCCGGTTTTTACGGTTTAGATCACCGTTGCCAAGGGAAAGTTTATCTTGAGCGTAGTTATAAGGCGTCTGGAGAGCAATCGTGAAGGATTTAAGTGCGACAAAACGGCACGTGCAGCCGAGCTCTTTCTTCTTTACAGAAGACGAGGTCAATGACCTGGTCCGAGACAACATGCCGCTTGTGCGGCAGATCGCCAGACGTTACAGTCAGTGTTATCCCGACAGCTTCGAGGATCTGGTGCAGGTCGGCTCCATCGGTTTGCTGAAGGCGATTAACTACTACGATCCCAACCGCACCCGTGCTGCTAGTTTTCGAACTCTCGCCACCTGCTATATTCGCGGCGAGATTCGGCATTACCTCCGCGACCATGCATCTATTGTGCAAGTTCCGCGGAAACTGACTGAGATTAACGCGCAGATCAGTCAGTTGGAGGAGCGCCTGACCAAGAGCTTGAATCGCTCTCCGTCGGTCAGTGAGTTGTCCGCTCATTCCGGTTTCACCGTGCGCGAGATTTTAGATGCCCAGCAGTCCTGGGAAGCCAGGCTGCATTATGAATCTCTGGATGGCGCTGAAGATGACGATCGCGACGACCACCGAGGTCTCTCGGAGGTTGTGGCTGATCGTAAGTATATGGAGCTGCTCAAGATGTCTGAGGACAGAGAACTCTTGACGCAAGCTCTCAAGAATCTGGGGGAGAAAACAAGGCAAATCGTTGAGTTCGTCTTCTTTTACGACCTTTCCCAGAAAGAAACCGCTTGTGTGCTCGGGCTTTCCGAGATGGGAGTTTCGCGAGCGGTTCATAGCGGTTTGAAGAACCTCCGTGAAGTGATTGTTGCGGAAGCAGCAGCGAAAGCGGAAAAGAAAAAGCACTCTAAGGACTGAAGATAACTCGTTGCAACTGTTTAGCTGTCGTGCTTCCCTGGTCCCAAACCTGGTTGGGCGCTTTGATAGCAGGGTTTGACCGCATGTTTGTCGAATACGCGTCTGGTGATTGATCCGATACGCATCGAGCTCGAACCGGACGAATTTATATTAAATCGGTTCGGTTGGGCTGTTCAGGTTGTTGACATTCCCTTAGACCCTGCTAACATTCAACGTTTCATGGGCACCTGGTGTCGATGACCGTCTGTGAAGTGTGCTTTTATGCTTAACAAACATCTGTTTCAACAAGAAAGTAGTCTGGACGAAGTCCGAATGTTTCCGTCCGCTGACGACCGCGCGGTCGTTCTGGACGAATTGGACGACTATCTCAAAACAATCCTGAAGTTCAAGATCCGTGAGTTCATTCATTTGAACCCTTGCTTTGAGGCTATTCCCTCGATTGATGTGCGGCGCTATCCGATAGATGTTCGTAACTATCGGCGTCTGCTCTTGCTTGAGCAGAACATTCCTCAGCACAAAACGGTCGAGTGCCACAACAAGAAACGCGTCAAAGCAACACGCCGTCGCATCTTGCGCTACTTAGCAGTTTAGTTTCAACTCAATCTCTATTACTTGAAACCGTTTTCGCCTCACGTGAAGACCGTCTTGCGATGAAGTAATTCGCCATACCATGCGTCTCTTCTAGAGGTGTATGGCGTGGTCTTGCTTCCAGGTGCTTCCTGCGTCCATGCAGGTCTCGGTATGGTGCTGCGAGTTTAGTTATGCCGCTTGCCGAATAACCAATCGGCGTTTCCGTATGCGGTATTGCCGTGGTCAGTTTTGATACCGCCAGCAGAATGGCGTGAATAAAAAATTGATAAAGTGCCTTGGCTGCCGGGGCGGAAGAAAGCGATTGTTAATGACTGACAACGAGATGTTTCGTCACAGTCAGACCCAGCCTATTTTGATCCAAAAGAAGAAGCCCGTCACCATTTGCGACGAGCCCTGGCTTCCTGTTATGGTCGGGACGAGAGGAATTGAACCTCCGGCCTCACCCACCCCAAAGGTGCGCGCTACCCCTGCGCCACGTCCCGATAAGTTCGTTTTGGGTGGATAGTTAAGGTGGGCCGCTGACGACATTATAGTACATTGGTACAATCGATAGTTGGAGTGCCAGCAGTCACACACAAATCCATACGCGCATCTCGTTCTTATATCTCGACAACTGCTCATGACTGAAAATTTGTGACCCAAGAAGGTACTCGAAAAGGCAACACTGGACCAGTTTCTGGAGATGATCCAGCACATCCTTCCAATCTCTTTAATTTCGAGTTGGATGAGTTTCAGCTCGATGCTATTCGCTGTCTCCAGGAAGGAAAGAGCGTTGTAGTCTGCGCTCCTACTGGCGCTGGCAAAACGGTTATCGCCGAATACGCCGTAGAGATGGCGCTGATGCAGAACAAGCGGTGCTTCTACACGACGCCGCTCAAAGCGCTTTCCAACCAGAAGTTGTATGACTTCAAGATGAAGTTCGGTGAGGATAGGGTCGGTTTGCTGACCGGCGATATATCCATCAATCGCGACGCTTCAATTGTAGTCATGACTACCGAAGTTTTCCGCAACATGCTTTACGGCACCATCCTTGGTGAGGTCGGAAAGAATTTGCGCGACGTGGCGTATGTGGTGCTCGATGAATGTCATTATATGAATGACTCCGAGCGCGGCACGGTTTGGGAAGAATCGATTATATACGCGCCTACCGATGTGCAACTGGTGGCACTTTCTGCGACCGTTGCCAACGCGGATGAACTGACCACCTGGATTGATGAAACACATGGTGCCACGGAGCTCGTAGTCTCCAATTTCAGACCTGTGCCGCTTCGTTTCCACTACTTCGGCGACCAGAGAATTTACCCGTTGCTTAACCCGGGTGGTGGCGTCAATACTTTGTTGAAAAACCGATTCGGCAAACGCAAGAAGCCGGACAAATTTCAAAAACGGCGCCCTGGCGGTCATAACATAGGCACTCATCCCGCGGATGTTTTAGCCGTTCTATCTGCACGCAACATGTTGCCTGCTATCTACTTCTTGTTCTCTCGACGAGGATGCGAAGAGTCGATGAAGCGCGCTCGGGGGATTCCACTGGTTTCCGACGAAGAGGCGCAACAGCTGCGAGCTGCGGTCGATGAGTTTACGACCGCGAACCCAAATTTAAAAAACCATCCGCACATTCCATATCTCTATGAAGGTATGGCTGTGCACCACGCCGGAATGTTACCGAGTTGGAAAGGCATGGTTGAGAAGCTCTTCCAGAAGGGGCTGTTGAAGGCAGTTTTCGCGACTGAAACACTTGCGGCTGGTATTAACATGCCGGCGCGCTCGACAGTAATTAGTTCACTTACAAAGCGTGCCGATGACGGGCATCGATTTTTAACGGCGTCCGAGTTTCTCCAAATGTCCGGTCGGGCTGGGCGTCGCGGCATGGACGAAGTTGGACACGTCGTCGTACTTCATAGCTCATTCGAGTCATGCGAAGATGCGGCGAAGCTCGCTACTGCTTCGGCGGATCCTCTGTCGAGCCGCTTCACGCCTTCTTATGGGATGGTGTTGAACCTGTTGGAGCGTCACACGCTGGACGACGCTCGCGATTTAATCGAGAGAAGTTTTGGTCAGTTTAAAACCAATCATGAGTTGGAGCCGCTTTACGAGGCACGCATGCGTCTGGAAGCTGAACTTCAGACTTTGCAAGGACCTCTGTGTCCTGGTGAGATCGGCGATTTAGGTTTATACGCAAAGCGACTTGGAGCGATCAGATCGAAACACAAGCAGCTCAAACACATGGAAAAAGGTTTGAGACCGCAGAAAAAAATCGCTAAAGGCAAAGGCGGTGAGCCAGTTATCGTCACTTCGCAGGTGCCCGGCGCCGATGAAGGTGAGATTGCCCTTGAATCGATGCGTGGTGGCATCTCGGAGCTTCTTCGAGAAGCATACGCGATGCCCTGTCATGGTTGTCCCGTGCAAAAGCCTTGCAGCAAGCAGACCTCGCGAATCGAACAACTTGAGCGCCGCATAAAAGAGATCGGTCGTCGACTCGAAAAAGAGACTGGAAAATATTGGAGAACGTTCGTGGCGCTGACGGATATACTCCGTCTGCAAGGTTATCTGGACGGTGATAAACCTTCTAAGCTGGGTCATATGGCGGCTTGCATCAGGGGGACTAACGAACTGTTCCTCACGGAAGTCGCGGTCAATGGTTTGTTCGATCACTTAAGACCTTGGGAATTGGCCGCTGTGTTTACTGCGCTCGTCCAGGAAGAGGGACGTGGAAACCAGGACCTTCAGCGGGTTCGCTTGAGTCATGGTGTCGAGTCTACTCTCGAAGATGTCGGTCGTCTTGCTCGAAAAATCAAGCGTCTGCAAAAAGATTTCGACATTGATATTCCGGTCGAGTTCAATCCGCAATTCAGCCCGCTTACGGAAATGTGGGCGCAAGGCGCCACTTGGGAGCAGATTCGCCACGTCAGTAGTTTCGACGAGGGCGATGTCGTGCGTTCTTTCAGAAGAACTTTGGATCTTTGCCGGCAATACATCCGGGCAGAGGGAATGAGCGACCATGTTGTAAACTTGTGCCGCGATGTTGAGACCTTGATAAACAGGGACGAGGTCAAAGAGGTGTTTTAGAAGCGTGGTAACGGAGCTGACGTCGGAGCGCAAACAATGGAAGAAATTCCTTGCCTCCTTCGTGTTCACCACGGTTGGTGTCCTCCTGTTCACTGGGCTCATATCGAATCTTCATCTGGATGAGCAGGTTGCGAACATCTCGATGTTGTACCTGTTTCTGGTCATTCTTGCAGCGCTGGTGCTTGGACGCGGCGCGGCGATTTGGACTTCGGTTGCATCGTTTCTCGCGTTCAATTGGTTTTTCGTCACACCGCGGCATACATTCAACGTCACTGCGCTTACGGACTGGTCCGTGCTCGTTGTATTTCTTTTCGTTGCTACAGTGACAGGTCAGTTGATGGCTTTACTAAAGGCGCGAGCGTGGGAAGCACGTCAACATGAGCGAGAAGCGGCTGCGCTTGCCGAAGCCAGTTGGGCTGTTGCATCGCAGTTGGATATCAATTCCGCATTGCTCGAGGTGCTTCGACAAGTTTCGAAAGTAGTCGAACTGGAGTCAGCGGCATTCGTTTCAACAGAAACTGGCGCACCGGTGGTGGTGGCGGCCTATCCGGCCGGAGCCGATGATGTCCCGTGGTTGGAAACCGCTCACGATACACCTGATTCGCTGAAATTGCCAATCCGAATGAAGGACATCGACTTTGGTTATGCAATCTTGAAGTTGTCTCAAAAAGGTTCGCTTACGGCCAGTCAGCAAAGAATCATCGACTCGCTTTTGGGTCATTCCGCAATCGTTTTTCAACGCGAACACTTGATGCAGGCGGAAGCAAAAGCGCAGGCGTTAGCCGATGCTGACCGGCTTAAGACTGCTCTCCTTTCAATGGTATCGCATGATTTTCGCTCTCCGCTGACATCTATAAAGGCCAGTGTTTCGACGCTAATGGAGGGAGGTGCGCCTTTGGATGTTGAAACGAAAAAGGGGTTGCACCATGCTATCGATCAAGAGACAGACCGGCTGAACAGAATGGTCGGAAATATTCTCGATCTTTCTCGGCTCGAAGCGGACGCATGGCATCCAAAGCTCGAGTGGACGCCCGTCTCGGAACTGATTGGCATGACGCTGGATCAGTTTTCACCTGATAGTAATAAGCGAATTGATGTGAACATGAGTTCTTCGCTCACGGAGATAAATGTAGACTGCGTCCAAATGGTTCAGGTCATTAAGAATCTTGTTGAGAACGCATTGAAGTATTCGAAGGCTGAAGAAAGCGTTGAAATCAACATTTTTAGGGATGAGGACACGGCAGTGATCGAAGTTCTCGATCGTGGTCGCGGAATGACCGATGCAGATCTCGAGCACTTATTCGAACCGTTTTACCGGGCAAAGGAATTGCAGGAGTCGTCTGTGCCCGGTGTTGGGGTTGGTTTAGCCGTATGTCGGGGCTTGGTCGAAGCGCATAGAGGCAGTTTAATTGCAAAAAATCGTGATAACGGTGGAGCAATTTTTCGTGTTAATCTTCCCATGCAACTTGCGGGGAACCCATGAGAGTATTAGTCATTGATGACGAACCCCAGATTCGGCGCGCCCTGCGCGCGGGTCTGGAGCGGACGGACTACCAGGTTATGCTGGCGGCGTCCGGAGAGGAAGGTTTGGACATGGCGTCCGAGCATCCGCCCGATCTCGTTATCCTGGATCTAGCGATGCCAGGCACAGACGGCTTTCACGTGCTGAAGGAGTTGCGGACGTGGACGAAAATTCCAGTCATCGTTTTATCAGTTCGAGATCAAGAAGAAGATAAGATCAAAGCATTGGATCTTGGCGCGGACGATTATTTGACCAAACCGTTCGGCGTGGGAGAATTGCTTGCGCGAATGAGGGCGGTACTGAGGCGCTCTGCGAATGAGGACGAAGGACCGGACGAAACGGTTTTCGAGCACGGCGATTTGAAAGTCGATCACGCGCATCGCGAGGTCACTGTTGCCGGCGAAAAAGTTCACCTCACTCCCAAAGAATACGACCTCCTCACGTGCATGGTTCACTTTCGTAATCGTGTGCTGACCCACAGGCAGCTTTTGAGTAAGGTCTGGGGAGCAGAATATGCCGATGATACGCACACCTTGCGTGTTCATATTGCGAATTTGCGCAATAAGGTCGAGAAGGACCCGGCCCGACCGCAGCATATTCACACCGAGACGCGGATTGGTTATCGGTTTAAAGCGGAAGATAAATAATTCTCGCGACTTGATAGTTTCTTGATGTCGGAGCAATTCCATTGACGCCATCTTGACTGTTGGTCGGCTAAATATCGATCTGCCGGCACAGTTCGCTTTGGAAGGTTCAGGAAACCGAGAGATTGACCATGTATTATGCAGATGGGTTTGCGCGCGCCGATCATCAAGACCGGAGAAGTCCGACAGCAGCGAATAAATTTCGTCGATGGTTTCTTGATGGTATCAGGAGCGAGCCGGATGTTCGGGCGAGTTCACCAATGCATAAATCGAAGTGGTGGAATGTCATGTGTCTTACCGGCGTGGATTACTTTTCCACGCTCGGATATCAGCCTGGAATCGCATTCCTGGCTGCCGGTTTACTGTCGCCGATTGCAACGCTCGTAGTTGTACTTTTGACGCTATTTGGACTGGTGCCGTTGTACTCTCGGGTTGCCAAAGAAAGTCCGCATGGGCAGGGCAGTATCTCAATGCTGGAAAAGCTCATGCCTGGCTGGAGAGGTAAAACGCTTGTTCTGGTCCTGCTGGGTTTCGCTGCAACTGACTTCATCATAACCATCACACTATCGGCGGCTGACGCCACCGCGCATATAGTTCAAAATCCAATCGTCGGAGCGTATCTAAATAATCAGGTTCTGGTTACCATCTGCCTTCTGGCAGTTTTAAGCGCGATTTTTCTTAAGGGCTTCAAGGAGGCAATCGGTGTCTCAGTGGGTCTGGTCTTGTTGTATCTCGTATGTAACCTGGTTGTTCTTGGAAATGCAATCGCGCACATCGTTCAGCAACCTCAGGTTCTGCTCAACTGGCAGAACAATATGCTGGCTGCTCATCACGGTTCTATCTGGTCGGCGATTGGATTGTCGTTGATTTTGTTTCCAAAATTGGCGTTGGGTATGTCCGGTTTTGAAACCGGAGTTGCTGTGATGCCGCTTGTCGAGGGCAAGTCGACTGATACTCATGAGGACCTTACCGGACGGATTGAAAACACTCGCAAGTTGCTTTTGACGGCGGCAATCGTTATGGCAGTTCTCCTCATGTTGAGCAGCATTGCGACTACAGTTCTCATTCCGACCGAGGCATTTGCTGAGGGTGGTCCGGCAAATGGACGTGCTTTGGCTTATCTCGCACATACCAATCTCGGCACGTCTTTCGGCACCATATACGATATCAGTACAATTTTGATACTTTGGTTTGCGGGTGCTTCGGCAATGGCTGGTTTGTTAAACTTGGTTCCTCGCTATCTGCCGCGATATGGAATGGCACCTGCATGGGCTTTAGCTCAGCGACCGCTCGTGGTTTTCTTTACTATCGTCTCCGTTGTCGTGACTGTTCTATTTAACGCGAACGTTGACGCACAAGCCGGTGCTTATGCGACTGGAGTTTTAGTTCTGATCACTTCTGCAGCTCTGGCTGTATTCCTCGTGACGTGGAGGGAAGGTGTTCTGAAGCGGTTGGCTTTCGGAGTAATTCTGATCGTTTTCCTCTACACGTCGGTTGCGAACATGATCGAGAGACCCGAAGGTTTGCACATCGCATCATTTTTCATATCAGCGATTCTTCTTACGTCTCTGATTTCACGAGGTATTCGTTCATTTGAATTGCGCATCGATAAGGTCCACTTCGATCATAAGGCTCAAGAGATTGTTAACGAGACATTGAGAAAGCGAGGACAGATCTGCCTTCTTGCTAATCGACCTGGTAGCAATAACTACGCGAGAAAAGAGTTGGAAATTCGAACTCTTCACAAGCTCACTGAAGAAGAAGCCGCGTTTATCTTCCTTGAGGTTCTGGTTGACGACCCTTCGCAGTTCCAGGGCGACTGCCTGGATGTCACCGGTCATAATGTCGACGGTCACCTGGTTTTGCGCTGCAACAGTTTGGCTACACCCAACGCAATCGCTGCGATTCTCTTGTACATTCGAGATACGACCGGTAATTTGCCGCACGCATATCTGGGCTGGACCGAGGGAAACCCCGTGCTTTACGTCTTCAGATACATATTCTTGGGTGAGGGAGAAACGGCTCCTGTTACTCGCGAAATCTTACGCGAGGCAGAACCGGATCCGGACAAGAGACCCAAAATACTTGTAGGTTAAACAGTGAAACACTGGACCGGCCGAAGGCGAACCAATGTTTCCTGTTTGATTTGCGAGGTCGAATAAAGCTACGGACGCTCGATGAGCGCGCGGGTCTCAAGCGCTCTGATCAATCTAATTTCGGTCTTGAGCATCATGCTTCTGGTTGTAGATACTTTGACTCATGCGATCCTGCATGTTGTCGAGCTTGACTCGCTCTCCGACACTCAGACCGTTTTGACGCATCTGCGCTTCTTTCGCATCGAAGCGAGCTTGTTGATTGTTCAATCGGGCGGCTTCTTGCGGAGTCAGTTCTCCAGTGCTAATGCCGTTGTAGATACGTTTATCCTGGTTTCTTTGAGTCTGGTTTATGTCATAAAGTTGATTGCCGGGCCCGGGATTACCGACACCAGGTCTGGGACCGCCAGGAAATGGACCGTTACCGGGTACGGGGCCATTGCCTGGAATGCGGTCTTGGCTGTCGTGTTTTTGCTGATAGATATTTTGGCTCAGTTGATTTTGACGGTTTTCCAGGCGCGCCCGCTCCATTGGATTTAAACCGTTGCCGCTTGCTCGATAACGTGCTTCCGTCCTATTTAACGCTGCTTGCTGCTTGCTCAAACGGTATGCTTCGCGTCCGTTGAGCGAGCCATTGCCTACGCCACTCATAATGCGATTTGCCTGACGCTGCTGGCGGTTGTTCACGCCGTATTTGTATTGTTTCGCGTCGGCTGCGCCTACGTTTCCAATCAGTGATGTGGCTAAGACTGCCAGCGATAGGCTTGCAAGAATTTTGAAGTTCATGAGGCTCTCCTTCCCATTTTGGACTCTCTAAAATCTAAGACGGAGGTCGAGCGCAAAAAGTTCAAATCCTAGAATGAACTTGTGCTAATTAATCTGGGCTTGCATGCAGCCGTCAAATTCGCTGCCATTCATTTATATGCGCGATTTTACGGGTCCATTTTGCTTCGACTTAACATTGTGTTCTCCTAAATCTGAGTTGGTAACTCGTCGCATCGTTCTGAGAGCAGAAACACCGAAGCTCGGCGCTAACCGAGATTGCCTGAGCGAGCCGGTTTTAGCAAATGGCTTCTTAAATTTAAAGGTCAGGAGGACACATGGGTATCAAACAACGTAAACGTACCGCGTTAGTTACTGGTGGCGCAGGTGGTATCGGTTTTGAGTTGTGCAAATTAATCGCGGCGGACGGCTACGACCTGGTTTTAGTAGACATGAATGAGATGGGCTTGAATAGAGCAGCACGACTGCTTGAAACCGAATTTGGCGTGAGCGTTCGAACAATTTGCAAAGATCTTTCCGATCCAAAGGCGCCAGGCGAGATCGTAGATGAGCTCAATCAGCGGTGCGTTGAAACTGACTTGCTGGTCAACAACGCTGGCTTTGGACTATCCGGGAGTTTCGTCGAAATTGCGTTAGAGCCGCAGTTGACTATGATTCAAGTCAACATCAGCGCGGTAATCTCTTTGACGAGATTGTTGTTGCCGGGGATGTTGAAGCGAGATGAGGCAGCGATTCTTAATGTTGCTTCGATAGCCGCTTTTCAGCCCGGTCCCTATATGGCGGCATATTTTGCAAGCAAAGCTTTCGTCCTCTCCTGGTCGGAAGGCCTTGCAAAGGAACTGGAAGGCAGCAGCGTTTCTGTCACTGCTCTTTGTCCTCCTCCGACTGATACAGGTTTCGCCGCCCGCGCTAATTCCGGCACGTCGTTTGCGTTTCAAAAACGAGCGATGGCTTCGCCCGAAGAAGTTGCGCGCGATGCCTGGCGAGGGCTAAAAAATAAGAAGGTCATTGTTTTGCCAACTGTGATGAACAAGCTTGC
Source organism: Candidatus Obscuribacterales bacterium (assembly GCA_965228855.1). Taxonomy (GTDB): domain Bacteria; phylum Cyanobacteriota; class Vampirovibrionia; order Obscuribacterales; family Obscuribacteraceae; genus JADYXR01. The sequence continues at coordinate 1,478,937 of CBDDIJ010000002.1, forward strand.
AGTTTTCTCCAGCCGTTTCCTTCCGCGGAAAACAGTAACAGCCGTAGCAGGTTTAATGAACAAACAGAGAACCGCTGTTCAGAATAAGCCCCGCGCCAGACCTACTTCCGAGTTTGCCATATCCAAGGCCGGCTAGAATAAGGCTTTGGATACTCCATCTAATTTATGGCGAGAGTCGGTAGAAAAGGTTACGATGGGTATAAGAGACGCCTCCGGTGTTTCTAAAAGGTTCAGGAGAATTCAATGAACGCGAAGTCCACACTGATGCTTGGTGCAGTTGCCGCCATTGCAATTCAACTGCCCGCGCATGCATCCGTAATCGTTGAAGACTCAATATTTGTAAACGCCAAGCCGGCGATGGTCTGGAGAGCGCTCCGCGAGTACCAGAGAGAAGAGAAGGCGTTTCACAAGAAAGTTGTATCTTCAACATCCAATTCGGTCTCACTGAAAGAAGAGTTTGCAAGATTGCCGGTGGTTGGAACAATGATGTTAAGCTACATTGAAGTAAACAAGCCGGAAGAGAACCGCGTCGACTATCGGTTGACAGAGAAAGGAACGTTGAACAAGTTTGAAGGTTCCTGGATTCTCGAGGAGAATAAAACCACCGGTGGTGTCACTCTCAAATTGGTTACAGAGATCGATAGCTGGGTTCCGGCGCCGTTCAAGAACCATGTTCTGCGCAGCAATACCAAAAAGGGAATGGAAAAGCGTTTGGAATTCGTCAAGGAATACGCTGAAAATTTGAGCGGTGCAAACAAGGTGAGCGCTGACCCATCCAAGCGCAGCGGCTAGTTTAATCCCTCTGCAGCTTGGCGCAGATTAGCACTCTTTTGAGCATCGCCACGAGCTGCGTATTGATGACTTTTCTCCAGCATTAGCGTTTGCAGTTTGCCAACTTCAGCTATCCGTGCGTCTTTGGCTGCTGGCGCCTTTGGTAGAAATTTTTCGAACTCGGATAAGCCCTCTTCTGTCTTACCGGCTGCGCATAGAAGCAGTCCCTTTGAGAGTTGGAGGTGAAGACTGTTAGCACCCGTTGATCTTGCTGCTTTGTCGTAGACTGCCAGCGCGTCGTCGAGTCGACCCATGTTTTCCAGAGCATCGGCTTTGACGATCAGCGCTTCTCCAGGGTTCTTTTCCCGTTTTAAATAAACTTCTGCCGCTTCCAGTGCTTCTTCATATCTGCCTAAACTGTTTAGCGCTGTCGCTTTAACAATGTGAGTGAACGGATAGAAATTGCTGGTATCGTATTTGATGGCGCGCTCCGACATCTCCAGAGCTTTCTCCGGTTGGTCCATGTCCGACAGGCAAGCTGCAGCCACGCCATATGCCTGAGCGCTTTCATTGTCTAAACTTATTGCTTTCTCTGCCTGTTTCAAAGCCTCTTCTTTTTGTCCCAAACTAAGGAGGCACGTGGAAAGACCGAGCACCAGTCGAGGATCGTCCGGCTTCTTCTCAACCGCTGACTGGAACAAGGGAAGCGCTTCTTCGAACTTCCGTTCCTTTGCCAGTTTTTGCGCCTTCTCGTCGTCTGTGCTCAGCTTTGACTTTGCAATGAAGGCTATAACGAGTAAACCAACTAAGAAATACGAGTTCTGTTTAATTGCTCGAAAACCGCTGTCAATCAGCTGTCCAGGCGCACCGAGTACCATCGCACCAAGAGCGGAAGCGAATTGGATAAGGTCGCTGAAAGGCGGAAAGAAGAAAAACATCGCCATGATAAACAGAAATCCAAGATTTCCGAATTCGCGCGCTTTGCGCTGGATCGGGGCGGGCAGCCAGGGTTCGATTATTCCAAATCCATCGAGTGGTGGCAGCGGAAGAAGGTTTAGGATGAAAACAAAAATGTGCAGGTAGATGAGTGTGCAGGTGGCACGTGTGAAGACCTGGAATATGTGCACGTTTCCGATCAGGTCTTTGAGCAAAGGAAGAACGTGCAGAAAAATCACCAGACCGATCAGGAATATGAAAGTGAACAGCGGGCCAGCGAAGCTAATGAACGATAGCATCGTTCGACTTTTGATACGACTGGTGTTGATCGATACGGCTGCACCTGGCAGCGCTATTCCGCCGAGCATCAGTGCCAGCACTGGTATGACCAGAGTGGTGGCAGAATTGATGTAGACGAACGGATTGAGGGTCAAATACCCTTTGTCCTTTACGGATTTATCGCCGCCCCAGTAGGCGGTTATCGCGTGACCAAATTCGTGAAAGCAAGTGGAGAAAATCCATCCGGCGATAATTAGCAGTGCAAGGTCCATTTTGATTGGCTCGATAGTAATGAGTCTGTCTCAGTACTATAAACCAAATTTATTGCTCGACACAGAGTCGTACTATGGCGTGGACCACTTGCTCGATCGTCATGTTGTCAGTGATGATTGCAATGGCGTCGTCGGCTTGTTTGAGGGGACCGTCTGCGCGATTCGAGTCGCGGTGGTCGCGCTCTGCGATTGCTTTGCTAAGGTCTTCCAGGTCGGGGCTTTCGCCAAGCGCCTGCAGGTCCTTCAGGCGACGTTGAGCGCGAACTTCGACAGAGGCGGTCAAATATATTTTGATGTCCGCGTCTGGCATGACTACTGTTCCGATGTCGCGTCCATCCAACACGACGCCTCCGCGCTGAATCATTTCCTTCTGGCGAGCGACCATCAGTTTTCTCAGAGCTGAGAATGTGGAAACTTTAGACACCAGGTCGCTGATTTCGTGTGAGCGAATAGCGTGGGTGATTTCTTCATCGTTGACATAGACACGCGTGCGACCTTTGGTGCTTTCGTCGCCCGGTTCCAGTCTGATTGTGGCTTCGGATGCGGCTTTTGCAATTGCCTCGCCATCTTCGGTAGAGATGCCCTGTTTGCGTGCGAGCCATGTTGCAGCCCTGTACATCGCACCTGTGTCGATATACAGAAGATCAAGATCTTTGGCGACAAGCTGCGCGACAGTCGATTTGCCGGCGCCCGCCGGTCCATCGATTGCCACCTTTAGCAGTTTTACCGCGGCATCGTCCTTGCGCGCGGCAGGTTTCGAAGTTTCCATTTGCTGCATCCCGATAGCTCCATAAAAGCTCGCGCCCCGTGAGGCTGGTGCCCCAGGGAATCGTAAGCCTTCAGGCTACGCATCGCGAGGATGCATATATTATGGACTACCGGACGCGGTTTCTTTCCATGAAAGAGCCGAGCCAGTCAAAAAACGAAACGGGTTTGGGTACGTCTTCGGCTGCCTTTTGCTGAGCTTCTGGCAGCGGCATACCGCTCTCCACGCCGCGAATAATGTCCAGTACTTCGTAATCTGCAGGGAATCGTCCGATTGCTTTCTTTGAAAAGATCAATGTTCCGTTGTCTTCGACCTCGAAGACGCCTCCGGAGGATTTGATCAATTCTGACGACTCGTCCAATTTTTCTTCGAGTTCAGCTGCCAACCTGACAGCGGCGTTCTTATAGCCTCAGGCGCCGCAATAGGTGATTGTGAACCGTTTTACATTGCTTCCCATTTTCGGATCTCCTCTTAGTGGGTCACCAACTGGGATATTATCGCATCCCGGAGGGTGATTCTCACAAGATAGCCTCTGTTTGGGCTGTTGATGTAACTTCTCCTCGGACTATTCCAAACTCAAATACTTGAGCAACAGGCTGTGGAAGTGATGAACACCGTCTTCCCAGTGCTTCGAATAGCGCCCCCGATCGTACAAACGTGAACGAACACCCTTTTGTACGAGTTCGACAACCTGTTCATCCTCGCGCTCGGTTTTATCGATATCCGTTGGAGAATACTGCGCCATGCGGCTTTCATCCCAGATGTATGTGATGAACTTGATTCGAGTTTTGTCGATCGCCATTGGAAGAACGAGATTTATAGACAATCCCCAGGGATAGAAATTCCACATCATGTTGGGAAACAAGAAGTAGTAGTAGGCCGCGATTGACTTGCCGTAGTCCGGATGTTCCTTGGGCAGATCAAAGGCGTCACATGGATTAGCGGCGCCACCGACTTGCAGGATGGAGAGCGGTTGAATCTCGGTCGTATAGTTCTTCGTATCAAGAAGTTGAGTCAAAGATGGATGAACGTATGGAACGTGAAGACCTTCCAGGTAGTTATCGCAATACAACGCCCAATGTGCATTTACAACATAATCACGCGAATCCTTGGCTGAAAATTGTGATTGTTTAAGCGGAAGAAAACCGACTCGCTCGTTCATATCACCGATCAAATCCTCGAATGAGAAAGCCGGATGGAGCGAGGCAAAAATGAATTTGTCGAACTGTTCGATCGGAACGGATGGAAGATTGTCTGAAGGAGCCGGGAAATTGCAGACGTCTTCAAAGCCAGGCGCAGATTGGAATTGACCGTCTAGTGAGAATCGTCTGCCGTGGTAGCGGCAGCGAATCTGTTTCAAATGGCAATCAGATTCGACGAGTAGTGCGCCACGGTGCGTGCATACATTCGACAAGCAGCGGAGTTTGTCGTCGTTGTCCCGGGTTAGCATCAGAGGTTCATTCAAACCACCTTCGCCCATCGTCCAACTGATGACTTGACCGGGCACCTTCAGGCGATCGGTTTCCGTGGCATATTGCCAGCTTCGTGCGAATACTCGTTCTTGGGCGAGCTTGTATAGTTCCGGGTCGGTGTAATACTTCGATGGTATCGTTGCCGACTTTGCTACGTCGCTGTTGATAACTTCATCGTCGGAAAGACGCGGCTTCAGTGTCATCTCAACATCCTCCCGGGACGCTTTGGCCTCAACCACAATCCAAAGATACTAGCAGAGAGCGAGTATTATGCCACTGCGTGTTCGCACATATCTTGTACATTCCGTTATAGGCTTCGGCTGAAAAATCTTATGGAGCCTTGCGGAACAAGCGCTTCCACCAGGGGAGTGCTAAAAACTCTTATGGAGCCTTGCGGAACAAGCGCTTCCACCAGGGGAGTGCTAAAAACTCTTGATATTGGCGGCGGTGCTCTTGCAGCGTGCGAGTCACTTCGACAAGCTCATCCTTCAAGCTGGCTGTTTGCGATGATTTTAACTCGAGCATGCGCATGGAGCCTTGCATCTCCGCTAGGAGTCGAAGATCTTCTAAGTGTTCGCGGCGCTCATCAGATAGTTCCTTCTGTACTTCATTCAATTGCCGGAGCAGGCGTTCTACCTCATCTGAACGATCTATCACGATCGTCGGATGTTCCATATTCGATTCCATCGCGTACTCAGCAGCTCTTGCCAGCTCTGTTTTAGCTTTTTTGCCAGCCGTTTGAATCAAGCTGTTGAAGGAAAAACCTAACAAATTTTCGGCGGTCTCACGCAGACCCAGTGGTTCGTCGCTGGGTGCAGGCCGCGATGATGCAGCTGGTTGTGCCTGTGCTGGAGCGGGTTTCTCAATGGTTTTCTCAGTCATTACTTCCGTCCTTGGCGTGCCACTTTTCGAGTGGCGTATTCTGAAACTTGGTGGCGGAATAATTCGCCATTCGTCCTGTCCGTCGATTTTCATCTTGCGGGCTTTCCAGCCTTCGGGAAGGCGATTGCCCCATTTGCCGCTGATTCCACGCTCGATGGCGCGAATAGATTTTCCAAGAATTGTTGCGGCTTCGTCGATTGTTAGAGCTGGTCTTGGAACATCGTAGACTAAAACCGGGCCATCGACCGCCCAGGGTGAGTCACCATCTGCGGTATCAGCCTCTTCGGCGTCGACCACGTCATGCTCAATCTCCGGCTGATTTCTCGTAAGAGCCGCATCGAGTTCCAGTCCCTCATCGCCCTCGCCATCTTCGTTGTCGGCACCGCCGGTGGTGTCCCGAGAGAGTTCTCGTTCAAATCTTTCGATCACGGCGTCATCGATCTCGACTTCAGGAGCAAATGACACAGTTTGATCGATTACTTCGGCCTCTTGCGATTCCTGAACAGCGGCGCTGAAGTTTGTGTCTTGTTGTAAGTCTTTCATATGACTTGGACCTGTAGATCTAATGCGGCCATGATGTTTATATTCTCAGGCCAACCTGATGGATTGACAAATTATATGCTTGAAAGATTTACTGACATCCACTTGAAAGGGCTTGGATTCTAGTATTTATGCGCTTTTCCGGTTGCTCGCTTCGTTGAGATTGTTAAGCTGCTGCTCATGCGCAAAAAAAGGGCGATGCTCGCCACATCGCCCTTCAGTTATTTTTTTTCGATCCTACTTTTGGCAGCAGGATAGGCGCTTTTCAACAGCTTCCCAATCAACGTTGTTCAAGAATGCTTCAACGTATTTCGGTCTGTCTGCCGGTTTGTAGTCTCTGAACCAGGCATGCTCCCAAACGTCCATGACGAGCAGCGGAACGAAGCCGGCAACGTTGCCCTCTTCGTGCATGCTGATCCAGTGGTTTGAAAGGGTCTGCATTTCGGGATCGTAGTAGAGTACTACCCAGCCAACGCCTCTGGCAGCGCCGAGCTTGCTGAAGTCGGTTTTCCATACGTCGACGCTCGAGTATGTTTCCGTCATCAATTTTGCAAGTGCGCTTGATTCCTTGAGTTCGGAACCGCCAGCCTTGAGGTTGCCGAAGTAGAACTCATGCAACTTCATGCCGTTATATTCGAATCCGTATCTACGTTTCAGTTCGGAATATTCCGGGGTTCCGGCTTTTCCGGCTTCCGTCAGTTCGATTACCTTCTCGTTGAGAACGTTGGTGTTGGTGACGTAGCCGTTGTACAGAGCAAAGTGAATCTCCAGGGTCTCGTCTGAAATACCCTTCAGACCTTTCAAATGCGAATAGTCCTTAGCCGCATATTTTTTGTACGAAATCTTTTGTTGTAGCATATTCATCTCCTATGCAACACAGTGGAAATGGCGGACCGATCGCCATTTGATGAGACTGTAGTTTTAGCATGAATAACTTCTCAAGAAGCGTATTTGCACATTAAACACTAATGTTTGCGCCACACTATGTAGCTTTCGGGAAGGTTGCCGCTACCTCTATCAATCAAATGATGTGAAACCGCATGCGATGTCACTGTGCTTGTGAAACCAGATGCGATGTCACTACGGCATCAAGTCTGCGAGGCGCTTCTTGCCGCCGCCGCCCTTTTTCTTCTTATCGTCATCGTCATCCTGTTCTGCCTCGGTTGCGCTCTTCTGGGCAGGTGGTTGTTCGTCAAATGGTGTTGGAATCGGTGTTTGTTGAAGAAGAAGGCTGTCAGCACTGATGACCGGCACATCGGAAGTGGCTGTCTGACTGGCATTCGTAAAGTCGATGTCACCCTGTTGCCCAAGCGCCTGATATTGTCCGCTTGCGCCGAGGACGTCATGCTGACCGGTTTGAGCGATTACATTATTTTGACCGGTTTGCTGAACGGCTGCATGTTGCCCGGTTTGACCGTAAGCATCAGGCGAACCGGTCTGACCGACGGCGTCGTGTTGACCGGTCTGTCCGTAGGCGTCGTGCTGACCGGTCTGTCCGTAAGCATCATGCGAACCGGTTTGACCGATGGCATTGTGCTGACCGCTCTGTCCGTAGGCGTCGTGCTGGCCGGTCTGTCCGTAAGCATCATGCGAACCGGTTTGACCGATGGCATTGTGCTGACCGCTCTGTCCGTAGGCGTCGTGCTGGCCGGTCTGTCCGATTGCCTGATGTTGACCGGTCTGCCCGTAGGCGTCGTGTTGTCCGGTTTGATCAATTGTTGCGTGCTGACCGGTGTTGCCCAGTGATTGAAACTGTCCGCTGGCATTCGGATTGCCGTAGGCCGCTGGTTGAAGCTGTTGGAATTGACCACTGGCGGCGGGATCAACCGCTTGATACTGTCCGCTCTGCAAGTGGTCGGGTTGAGTCTGGTATCCACCTGTTTGGGTGGTTTGTTGTTGTTGTTGTTGTTGTTGTTGTTGTTGTTGCGGAAGAGAGTTGTACGTTCCGCTTTGCTCTAATGTGTTCGGCGCTTGACCTGCGGGATTCGGTTGCATATTGCCGAGTGGATTTTGCAATGCGGCCGAAGGGGGAATGGTTTCTTGTTCGCGATAAGCCTGATCGAGAGCCATTCCCCAGCCGAGACTTTTAAACGCCTGCTCTACGGAACAATTTCTGTTTTGACACAAACCCATAGCGAGAATGGCTTGTTCAGCCTTCAGAACATTGTTGGTCACCATCTCGTTGAGGCGAATCGCAGATGTAAGGGAGGAGGTGTCTATGGCTCCGGTCAGCAAGAGCATTCGGCCCATCAACTCCGTATCTCGAGAACCCTGCTTCAATGCCTCTTCGATATCCTTGGCGTTGATCAGTCCGGCTAGCTGGAGAAACTGGTAAAGCGGCAGTCCCGATGCGGTGTTTGGTTTTGGCGGCTCCAGGCGTTTAACCGCTTCTTCTATTGTGATTCCCTGCGAGCCCATAGTCGCAAGAACTTCTCCGCTCTGGTCCTTTTTCAATTTGCCTTCGGCGACGAGGCGCTGCACGGAGAGTGCATCTTCCAGCATTTGTTCGGTGATCAGCTGATTCTCGACTAAAACCTGTCCAATCGGCTTGCTCTCAGTCAAGCCGAGTTCGACGGCTTGCATCAGGTTCTCTTGATTGAGCAAATTGGCCATGACGAAGAGTTCGCCCAGGCGTACTGTGTCCTGCACCGGAATTTGAAGAAGTCCCGCGTCTCTCAGCGATTGTTCAATTGAGATCTGCCGGTCATGGCAGGCGCGCAGTCCCTGGATAGCGAGATCGCGTTGAATCTTGCTGTCTCGGATTAGAATCTGCGCGTTCAAAGCGGCAGCCAGCAACGATTCCGTCATGAAGCCCATGGCGACGAGCACCCGACCAAGCGGAAGTCCACTCATCTGGCACTGATTCAAACCCTGCTCGAGTTGCTCTTGGCTGATCAATCCAGCTTCCGTGAGGACACCGCCTAGTTTATTTGTGGCGCTGCCGGACTTGTCTTTCCATCCGCACTGGTTGAGCGCCTCGTCAAGCGAGAGATTTCCGCGTGCAGAAATTTGCAGTGCTGAAAGAGCCGTGTCAATGTCGATCACGCCATCTTTCAGCATGGACTGTGCTTGAACAGCGGCCTGCAGATTCGGCTCGCTGATAAATTCTGCCATGATGAGTACGCGTCCGACGGGCAGCGATTGCTGCTTGGCTATTAACATCCCTTCCCGAAGGTCTTCCGCCCTTAGCAGTCCTGCTCTGGTCAGCAGGTCTCCCAGTCGAATTTGCTCGCTCATTTACTCCCCGCCGTACTAACTCGGCTTTACCGCCAAGTGTATATAGTACCTTATTTGGCTCTTGTTGATATCTTTGGCTGCTTTCAAGCAGCGCTTTTCATGTAAAAAACTCCGACCGATATGACCAGGAATTTTCGGTCAGATTTCCTTCACTCCATGCGTTGCAAAAGGTGATATCACCTGTGGTGTCAAAAAGAAGAAGCCGAGCTGGAGGCCCGGCCGCTTCACATTTTTCCACTGTTCCGCCCACGTCGGGTGCGGTAACTAGCCCAATTATTTGGGTTACATGATTTGTGGATTCTCGATTGTTGGTTTGTCGAAGAAACTCCTCCGATAAACGGAACCAACACTACTAAAATACCAAAAGTTTCGAAGTCGTAAACCCTTTCTAGCAAAGGATTTTGCTATATGTCATGGAGATAACAATTGTGCCCGAATTTTGTTATACAACTTACACAAAACGCCCTGATTCGTCACGCTTTTCACGCATGCGCCAGCTGCGATTCCCAGAGGTGCCCGGTACAACCCTGTGATGCTCGGTCCCGGTTCTGTCCGGTTCTGCCCGGTGATGCTCGGTGTTGTCCGGTGATGCTCGGTGCTGTCAAGTGATGCTCGGTGCTGTCCAGTCTGCCGTCTGGCAATCTTATCGGGTAGCTCTGTTTCTACTCGCTGGGTGCCTGCGTTTTTGATTGCAATTTTTGCAGCAAAACCTGCAAACAAGATTGCAAGCCTCGATTTTAGCCTCGGAAAGGAGGCTTTTGAGCTTGAAAATACTGCGCCTGCAAACAAGATTGCGGTGTTTGCAGCAAAACCTGCAAACAAGATTGCAAGCCTCGATTTTAGCCTCGGAAAGGAGGCTTTTGAGCTTGAATATACTGCGCCTGCAAACAAGATTGCGGCTTTTGCAGCAAAACCTGCAAACAAGATTGCAGCCCTCGATTTTAGCCTCGGAAAGGAGGCTTTTGAGCTTGAAAATACTGCGCCTGCAAACAAGATTGCGGCTTTTGCAGCAAAACCTGCAAACAAGATTGCAGCCCTCGATTTTAGCCTCGGAAAGGAGGCTTTTGAGCTTGAAAATACTGCGCCTGCAAACAAGATTGCGGCTTTTGCAGCAAAACCTGCAAACAAGATTGCAAGCCTCGATTTTAGCCTCGGAAAGGAGGCTTTTGAGCTTGAAAATACTGCGCCTGCAAACAAGATTGCGGTGTTTGCAGCAAAACCTGCAAACAAGATTGCAAGCCTCGATTCTAGCTTCGGAAAGGAGGCTTTTGAGCTTGAAAATACTGCGCCTGCAAACAAGATTGCGGCTTTTGCAGCAAAACCTGCAAACAAGATTGCAGCCCTCGATTTTAGCCTCGGAAAGGAGGCTTTTGAGCTTGAAAATACTGCGCCTGCAAACAAGATTGCGGTGTTTGCAGCAAAACCTGCAAACAAGATTGCAGCCCTCGATTTTTAGCCTCGGAAAGGAGGCTCTTGAGCTTGAAAATACTGCGCCTGCAAACAAGATTGCGGCTTTTGCAGCAAAACCTGCAAACAAGATTGCAGCCCTCGATTTTAGCCTCGGAAAGGAGGCTTTTGAGCTTGAAAATACTGCGCCTGCAAACAAGATTGCGGCTTTTGCAGCAAAACCTGCAAACAAGATTGCAGCCCTCGATTTTAGCCTCGGAAAGGAGGCTTTTGAGCTTGAAAATACTGCGCCTGCAAACAAGATTGCGGTGTTTGCAGCAAAACCTGCAAACAAGATTGCAGCCTTCGATTTTAGCCTCGGAAAGGAGGCTTTTGAGCTTGAAAATACTGCGCCTGCAAACAAGATTGCGGCTTTTGCAGCAAAACCTGCAAACAAGATTGCAGCCCTCGATTTTAGCCTCGGAAAGGAGGCTTTTGAGCTTGAAAATACTGCGCCTGCAAACAAGATTGCGGTGTTTGCAGCAAAACCTGCAAACAAGATTGCAGCCTTCGATTTTCGTCCGTCGATTTGTCCCGCAGAGAGACGTCTGTCGAGAGGCTGACGGGTTTTATTGACGGTTGCAACGGTCGGTGAGGAAGTCCAAAAACGTGCAGGGGGCACTCGTTTCGAGGACAACAGGGGATATATACGTATGTACACCGCCCTGGCGAGGTGTTATATAACAGCAAGAATCAGCAAACTAGCGGCAGGTTGTTGAATGGACCAGGTACTTTTATCTCTTAAAAAACGAGTGGTCGTGCCGCTCATAATCGTTGCCGGTTGCTGTGCCTGGCTTATTCTCTGTCACGCTCACTATAAGAGCTACTGGTTCGGCACCATTTACAGGGTGCAAACAACTGATTTCAACTTGTTGCACCATGTGCTGCCGCAGACGTTGTCTCAGATGATCATTGCCGGACGCGTCGACCTGATTCAAGAGACCCTGGACTCGACATTTGGATTGTTCGGACTGGTGATCACGGATCCTTCCGGAAAGACCGTACTGTGGAAAACAGGCAAGGTCTATCATCGCGAATCTTGGCATCACAAGGCATCGCCGAATTTGCTCAAGCTGGAAGATGAGCCCTTTGACCTTTTGACCAATCCTGTGGAGCTGGAGCCGCTCTATGCGCACGCTTCACCGCGTTCGATGCATGCAAAGCAGTTGCGCCAGCCTAAAGGTCAGGTCCTCGGCAGGCTTTATTACCTGCGAGCCGACCCCCCGGCGTTCTGGACCGATATGAAGAGTTTTCTGACGGGCGGTTTCTGGGAGGTCTCCGGAGCCAAGCGCGGATATTTATATGTAACGCTCAGCGTCACCGCGTTCTGTTTGGTGATTCTGCTGGTCTTCTGGTTGCGCAGACGCAGTATCGAATTGAAACAGCAGGAGCTGGAGAGTGCCGAGCGAGAGTTGGAAATTCGCAGAAAGGCGCTTGAGCACTTGTCGAACGAGCTGGCTGCGCAAAGGTCGAGAAAGGTTTGGCTCGAAAAAGAAGCCGACCAGGCTTACCGACGTTCGTTGCGGTTAAAGCAATCGCTCGAAAAACTGCGCGATTCGATTCTTGGAATACCTTCCGGTCAAGAACAGTCGACGACCGGTGGCAATCAGCCGCTCCGGGTGCGCCCACCTGCCCATCCATCCAGCTCGATACTCGAAGAGATCGAATCAATCTTGCCTGGTTTGAATGAGAACGCGAAGGTCTTGCGCCATCAAGCAGGCGTACTGCATGACTACTGTTCGACCCTGGAGCAGCGTCAACAAGAGATGCAGCGCATCGTAGACAACGCGTACAGTCAGACGATGGGACCGGCGCAAATGCCGCCTGCTCAAGCATCTCAAGCAGAGACGATAGATATGCGACCACGGTAATCCGACCTGATTTCAAAATAAGAATTGCAGGTTTCTACGCGCTGGCTTGCTAGTCGTGCTAAGCTAATTAACTGGGAAGACTATGTGCTGCTGACCTGTGCAATCTAGGGTCAGCGAGTCGTTTGTATACGGCACGTTCGTGCGAGTTTGAGTCTTGTCGCGCGTTGTGGTGAATGGCAATCCAATTAGATGAAGCCGGTCTCTAGTAACAAGAAAATCCTTTCGCTCTCCTCTGTGCAGGAAGCAAGCAGCGAGCCTGTTTACAGACGAGGAGTGCAATACTACCGTCGCAAAAAGGTTCTCAAATACGAAGAGAGTGAGGACGGTGGCACCGTAGTCGCTCTCGTAATCGGCTCTGAGCCCCAGCCCTACAGGGTCGAAGTCACAATCGACGATGACCACAATTTTGTAGCGACCTGTTCGTGTCCTTATTTCGAAGAGGTCTGCAAGCATTCGGTTGCTGTTCTCCTGACAAACATCGCCCGCACTCAACCTGGTGTTCGGTTCGATCTTCAAGATTCGGAGCGCAGAAACGGACCTCAGGAAAAGGTTCCAAAAGCCAAAGACTTTTTGGATGACCCGCTTGAAGAGGGTGTAACTCCGGATGCAAACAAAGATTTTGAAATCGGCATTCTGGTTCTGGAAAAACCGCTCGCGCTCATTCTTGGCGTATTGCCGGACGAGGTGAAGGGTAAGGTCAACATCCTCAAAGTTCCTCCACAGATTCTAGACACGATGGAGCCGGAATCGCGCGTCTGGAAGATGACCAAGTATTTGACGTCGCTGCCACAGACAACCAAAGGAACAGCAGGTGGTCACCGCATTCCCCGGTTCGATGAGGGCACGGTGATCGGACATTTGAGCCTCTGTGCGAAGGTGATCAATGCAACCGATGGTCAGGAGATAAAGTTCTCACAACAAGCCCTGACACCGCAGGCGGTGCTTTCTGAAACGGAGAACGGCGAGCTCTGTTTTAAACTTGAGGGACTGGATGCCGATGGCAACCTGGTTTCCAACCCGGTTTTCTTTATGGGACCGCAAAGCTGGATTCTCGCCAACAACGTTTTCTATCCGATTGAACTTGGGGCACTTCATAAACTGTTCCAGTATTTCGACAGCTATGGCGAGATGACAATCAAGCTCGAACTCGTTCCAAAATTCCTGAGCGAGCTGCCGGTTCTGCGCAAGCGCATGCAAGTTCGTCTTGATGAAACATCCGCGCCGTTCCCGATCGCTATAACCGAGCCACCAAAAGTGGTGATTGGTTTGAACGAGAAGAAGGGTGCGGCAGTGATGAATGCTGATAACGAGTCAGCTCTGGAAGTAGCTCTCGGGTTCGGCTACGGCGACCTGGTGCTGCCGTCTCGGGATGAGACCAGTGCGGTTGAATCAGAGAAATATACGCGTACCGTGTCTGACACCGGACAGAGCGTATGGGTGAAGCGTCTCTGGGAAGAAGAAAGTCAGGTACGTCTGTTCCTGACAAACCTGCAGCCCGCTCGGTCTGTCGTGGATAGATTCTTCTTCGAGGCTGAGCCGGCGCTCGAGACGCTGTTCTATTTATCGTCGGAACAGTGCAGCGATTGGGAAGTGGCAGGTTGGGAGAATCTAAAAAAATACCGAGTTCGCCGCCAGCCGTTAAACGTGAAAGCATACCTTTCGCTCAAGAAAGACTCATTCAAATTCGATTGCGATTTGCGTTGCACGTCAGATGGCGAGCCGGTCGAGTTAGAACGCGTGTTGCCGTGTCTCTTCCGCAATAAGACATTTTTGGAATTGCCGAGTGGCGAATACGTCAGAATTCCGACTGCGACCCTACTTGGTCTGCTCAAAGCAATCGGTCAGGGCGCCGATAGCGCAAGACCGCTATATCAGGCACTCGCAGTCCTCCATGCGCTTGACACACATGAGATTGAAGTCGAGTGCGATGAAGGCTTCGATAACTTCATACACAAGATTCACCACTTCCAGGAATTGGAACCGATCAATATTCCGGCCGAGTTCAAAGGCGAGCTTCGGATTTACCAGAAAGAAGGCGTCAACTGGCTTGGATTCCTGCGTGAATACGGTCTATCCGGAATTCTCGCCGACGACATGGGTCTCGGTAAAACTATTCAAGCGCTCGCTCTGCTACTGAGTCATTATAAGAACGGTGGGAAAAACGCAAATCGCGCGCCATCGCTCGTGGTGGCACCGACTTCGGTCGTTTACAACTGGAAGAGTGAAGCCAAAAAGTTTGCGCCTGGATTGAAAACCGCTCTGTTCCTGGGTCGCGATAGGAACGAAATCCTCGCCAAGCTCCTTAAGGAAAATGCGAAGGATAAACCGGATGTGGTCTTCACTACCTACGGTATCATTCGTCGCGACTGGGAAGAGTTGAAGAAAGTTCAATTCGAATTCTTGATCCTCGACGAAGCGCAAAACATCAAGAACCCCGAGTCGGTCGGCGCGACGGCTGCGAAGAGTTTGAACGCGTTTCACCGCCTCGCTCTATCCGGTACCCCTGTGGAGAACCGGCTGAAAGAACTCTGGTCTCTGTTCGATTTCCTGATGCCCGATTTCCTCGGACAGTACAAGGATTTCAACGATACTTTCGAGCGACCGATCGAGTTGGGCGTAGATGGCGCCGGTCAGAAGCTCCGAAAAATTGTTCATCCATTTATCCTTCGCCGACTCAAGAGTCAAGTCGAGGCGGATCTGCCGGAAAGAACCGACATCATCCACCTCTGCGAATTCGACGACGAGCAACGTTCGCTTTACCTCGATGTGCTTGATGAGTGTCGCGCTAAAGTTTTCAACGAGATCAAGAGCCGTGGTATCAAACGCTCGCAGATTTCGGTGCTCGCCGCTCTGCTGCGCTTGAGACAAGTTTGTTGCGATCCCCGTCTGCTCAAGAACCGCGAAGATCCCACCAAGATTGCGTCTGCGAAGCTCGAGACGCTGATGCATATGCTTGAAGAAATCATCGATGAAGGTCACAAAATTCTTGTGTTCAGTCAATTCGTTGAGATGCTCACTCTCGTTCGTCGCGAGTTTGAAGCGAAGGGTATCGTCTACGAATATATTGATGGTCAGACGCCTGCGAAAGAACGTCTCGATCGCGTCAACAAATTCAACGCTGACGAAAACATTCCGGTGTTCCTGATCAGCTTGAAGGCGGGCGGCACCGGTTTGAACCTGACCGGAGCCGATTACGTTATACACTACGATCCGTGGTGGAACCCGGCGGTAGAAAACCAGGCAACGGACCGGGCTCACCGTATCGGTCAAAAGCGCCATGTGTTCAATTACAAACTGATCACGCGCGGCACGGTCGAAGAAAAAATACTCGGACTGCAACAGAAGAAGAAGGAACTTGCCGAGCTCGTCATCGGTGGAGACGAAAATGTGGCTAAGGAGCTGACACAGGAAGATCTTGAATTCCTGTTCTCGTTCTAACTGTTTCCTCAACTAAAACAGTCGCATCGATCTCTTGCCACAGTTTCTTATAGTCAATCACGAGTGCCAGCCAGAGTGCGAGTTCACTGCGCGTGACTTGCTCGTTCGGTGCGGACTCGACGCGCTCCGGCGATAGAACTTCGATGAAAACATTGCGGTGATGAGGTAGGCGCAAGAGTGAATTCTTCGCTGCATTCGACAGCTCTTCGATGGTCAGGTTTGCATCCGGTCGCACGTTGCCACCCCTGTCGGTTTCAAGAATGTTCTTGGAGGCACAAAAGGATAGAGCCTCATAGTCCGCGTCTTCTGCCGCGACATCGGAGAGTGTAAACTTCGAGTATTTAGTTTTGGAATGCAAGGCTCGAATGATTGTGGCGACTTCGCGTCTGGTAATCGGGTGGTCCGGATTGAAACTGAGATGTTCCGGATGCCCTGGCATGATGCCGGATACGGCAAGCAATTGAATCTCCATAAACTGCTCGTGCCAGGTCGGCACATCATCGTACCAATATAGCGGAGAGCCTGATTCAATCAGTGTTTTTTGCAAGGAAAACAGCAGCGATTTGTCTTCGAGAAATTTCCTGATTGGTTTGCCTCTGCTGATTGCTAGTCTTGCAAGGGCACCACAAGCGGTGCCAATAGCCCACTCGATCGGATGCAATCGGTAGGCGCCGTTTGCGATGTGACTTACTCCTATGTTTTTACAACCAGCGAGCAGGTTTTCGCAGTCCCTTGGAATCAGCGCTCCCAGCGGGATTTGAAACGGCTTGGTTCCTTGTGCGGCGCCGGCAATCTGTTTCCCATGTATATCGATAGGGTAAAGCCCAATGCCGATTGTGTCTTTAAAACGATGAGCGCGCGCACCCGGATTGAATGATTTGCCAACGTGCATTTCCGTGACCAGCGTCTCAGCCTTGATGCGCCTTGATTCACGGATGTACGGATATTTTGATAAACCGTCTTTTGTTCCCAACGTGTCAAGGCGAAGCCTGAAGTCCGGATATCCTTTGCCATCGTCATCATCGCGCGGAGCTTCGGTTTTCAACCAGTGAAGGAAACACAGGCTCTGACTTTTGGCTCTAGCCAGGCGTTTCGCCAGAGTCTCCGGATCTTGGTCGATGATATTTTCTCCGCGGAAATCATTCGCTTCCCAGTTGATCATCGAAATGTCGTTTGGAAATCGCGAATCGAAAAAGTTCTCCGCAGCGATCAGGCGGCGATACGTCCAGAAGGGAAGAAGCTCTTGCTCTGTGCCGTCGGTGAGTGTCTTCTTCGCGTTGACGTACATTTTGTAGCCGAGCAGAGACAGTTTTCCTTGTGAGTTGAATTCGTCATACTCGGCCGGCACAGGTAGTTTTTCTGGTGCGCCCGTAGACTTATCTGATAGAACGAATGGGTAGACGATGTCCTGTACCGTGTCAGGCTCCGCAGTTTCGGGAGCGTGCTCTTCACCTGTTTCAGATCTTGATTCAGCACCCGAACTGTACGGCAAATTTGCAAGTGGAAGGAGGTCACCAAGTTCGGTGGCATCTATACAGAGGTCGGGAAGGAATTCAATTGATTCGCCTGTGTCGAGATTGACCATCAATACCGACTTTATGCGAGATCTTCCATTTGAAGGTATCGTGTTGACGGCGAGCGTTTTTAACCTGTAGTGAATGTTTAAGCTGCCGGCTTCAATAGCTGGTTGAAGCATATGCTCGATTTGTTCGATGGCTACCTTGGGTTCGAAAGCGAGCCTGCTGACCCAGCATTTGCCCGGATCGAAGTACTGCAGGTTTCCGACTTTCGAGTTCAATTTGTAATTTCTGATGTAGTGACGACGTATCAGGCTGCGTAGCCGCTGATATTCGCTGGTTGCGCCGGATGACTCTACGAGCCAGTTCTCATCGAAAGCCGAGACCCCCTGGCTGGTCGCCTGACCGCCAGGCCAATCGGTTTCTTCGGTGAGGACAACCTTGAGCTTCTTGCGTTTTGATTTGCCAATCGTTGCATCGTCCGGAAGCAAGGTTGGAAAAACAGAGTGCAGCGCTGTTGCAATGCCTCCCAGACCACCGCCGACAATGAGGATGTCGCAATGCTCTGTGCGCGTCGGTTTCTCTATCGTGAAGGTCTTAACAGCGTCAAGTGGTGACTGGTGATTGACGGACTGGACATCGACAACTTTGTAAGTCTGCATAAATGACACCTGAACCACTTAGTGCATCCAACTATAGCGAAGTTTCGGGCGGTTCTGTCTCTTGAGTTCTCGATGTTTTAAAATAGAGACCGAAAAAATTGTAGACTTAGGCGTGGTAACGCCGAGGAATGGACATGATTGAAACCAAGGAACCCGCCGTGTTTTCGGATGAAGTGCTGAAGCGCGCTTCCAAAATCAAAGTTTTGCTGATGGATGTCGACGGCGTCCTGACCGATGGGCGGCTGTATTATTTGAAGGACCATGAGGACAAAGCGGCGGAACTTAAAGCTTTCAATTCGCATGACGGCCTAGGGCTGCATTTCCTCAATTTTGCCGGAATTAAGACCGGTGTGATAAGCGGCCGAATTTCGTTTGCGACTGAGGAGCGGGCTCGCATATTGAAGATGAGTTACGTATATCAGGGTCACCTCGAAAAGATTCCGCTGTTCGAGGAAGTGCTCGCCAAAGAAGGAATCAAAGCTGATGAGGCGGCATTTGTCGGTGACGACTTCACTGACGTTCCGCTAATGCAGAGAAGTGGACTTGGGTGTGCGGTCGCAGACGCGCGCTCTGAGGTGCGGGAGCGTGCTCATTTTGTCAGCTCTAAACCAGGTGGCAGAGGCGCGGTCCGTGAAATCGCCGAGTTGATTCTGAAGTCCCAGGGACAGTGGGAAAAAATTCTCGCGAAGTACGAGATGGTCTAATGTTCACGTTGTAAAACGATGCGCGCGGTATAAGCTATCGCGCGTTTTCGTTCTAAACTCGTTCTATTGCTTCGGCGCCTTGGTTTTGTTCACCATCAATTTTGTGACGGCTTTCAGCGTGGCAAACACGCCATAGCCTTCGATGGCGATTGCTTCAAAAGCGGGAACACCAGCGGTATTCAGCACACGATCGAGACGCTCGACAGGCATTGCGTCTGCCAGGTCGCGCTTGTTGTACTGGAGAACCCAGGGAATTTCGTCGAGCACTAATTTGTTGTACTTCAAATTCTCGCGCATGTTTTTCATGGACTCTTCGTTTGCTTCGGCGCGCATTCGGCTTGAGTCTGCGACAAAAACAATTCCGTCGGCTCCTCGCAATATTTGCTTGCGGCTTCGATCGTATTCTTCCTGACCAGGAACGGTGTAGATCGCGATTCTCAGTTTAAAACCTGCAACAAGATCGAGCTCGATCGGCATGAAATCAAAGAAGAGGGTACGTTCGGTTTCAGTCGCAAGTGATACCATCTCGCCACGGCAAGTCGGATTGATTTGCGCGTGAATGTATTTCAAGTTCGTAGTTTTGCCACCAAGTCCGGTGCCGTAATAAACGAGCTTGTAAGTTATTTCTCTTTTGGCGTAATTGATAAGGGGCATGTCAAATGGTTCTGTGCGTGAGCCTTATATATTTAACACTCTCTACGCGCAAGCTGATCACTGAAAGCCACCGTAGATTGAAAAAACTTTTGAGACCTAGAGTCCTTGTATGTTCTGGTAGAGTATCACAGGGGATGCCGAGGATTCAGCATGCTTCTTCGCCTCAGAGGCGGCTGATAGGAGCTGACCCATAGTTTTGCAGTTCTCCGGAATTCCAGCGATTCCGAAACACATGACAACGTTCTGCGCGGCTGGAAGTTGTGCAAGGGACTCCTGAACTTTTTGTGCAAACACCGCCGCCGAACGTGTTCCTGTGTTGGGCAGCACCACTCCGTAGTCAAACATCTGGAAGTGTCCGATCATGTCGATTGGTCGCTTGAGCGAATGAATGACGGACATTATCTCCTTGACTGCCGAAAGATCGGCTGCATTACCGTCGCTCTTGCGACGGATGCTGAAGACGACTACTGAAAGCGGCATTCCGCAGAGTTCGTAGCGGAAACATTCCTGGGCGACAAAATACTGGAAGGCTGGATAGGTGAGCACGCCTGTCTCGGGTCGCATGCAAGGTTTTAAAACCTGTTCGAGGGTTTTGATGTCGACCTGGGCGTCTAGGAGTTGGGTCTGTTTTCTTTGCTGGGGCGGCTTGTCTGAAACGCCAAGCAAATTGAGCGTAACCAGATTGAAGATGATCGGGACCCATTCGGAACGTTTCAAAGGCTTGCTGCGCAAGAGATCGAGGAGAGTTTTGTAATCGCCGACCTCGCGGTAGATCTGGCGCTGCAGCATTTCGTCTACCGGAGCGCCTCCTGAGACAATCTGAGTGAACTCTTCGAGCGTCAAGTTGGGATTGCGCGTGATCAGATAAGCGTCTCCCGTTAGCCCTTGCTGGTCGAGGTAAGTGCTCTGGTCGACGAGCGTAACGGCTTCCATTATCAGTCCGTCGAGGCGCCTATTGATGCTGCGTTCTACGGTGCGCTCGTCAGGTATGAAACGGAATTTGCCGACGTTAAGCGTGATCATGTCGAGAATTACATCTGCACCAGTATCCACCCCGTCGGATGCATGCACGGGTTCGCCTTCGTCGAAGTAAACGTCGACTCCCCGACCCTCGCTGCGAACCGCGAGTCGACCGGTCATCTGCCCCATCTGAATTGATTGCAGAACAGTCGGCAGCTGAACTTTGGCTATGTCACCCTGAAGCACAGCCTCTGCTTCATTCTCCGATTCCTGCTGGAGCTTGAAGGAACGCGTCGAGCCCTTCGTGGTTGCGGTGCTATCCTCCGTGGTCACTCCGAGCGTTATGGACGAACCGCCGCTGAGTCCGCCATTGGAGGTTGAATTCGCTGAGATGTCGCCTGTGCTCTCCGCGAAGATGAGATTATGAATGAGCCCTGTGTCGATCGTCCTGTGCTGCCACAAAGTCGACGTGTCCATCATGTTGCTTGCCGAAAGCGTCCAGCAAGGGTCGCCCGTGTCGTCGCAGGATACTCGCAAATTCAAAAGCCTGTCCTGTCCTTCCACCGACCAGTACTGCTCGATCACGCGCCCCTGGTCTTTGTTTGCCATGCTGAGCATGGAAATCACGTTTTCCAGGGTTGGAACGACCCAGAGCTGCGGCAGCTTCAGGGACGAGGTGCTCTGGGATCGTCTGGAGGCGGAGAGCTCTTTGTGTTGGTTCGATCTGAACATCTAGGCTGGCTTTTCCTTGCTATGAGCCCATCAAACGTTCCAAAAGCGTACTAGATGGAACCGACTGCAGAGAGACTCGGTAAGTTCTGGTAAGGAGACTACAGTTATGTACCACTAATGGCCCTCAGGCCTATCAACTTAGAAGAACTATTCCCGTAACATTTGAGATCACAACTGCCGGACCGTCTACTGACCGAAGACAGTCCACCACATGACCAGTCGAATTTTTCGGCGTTCTCATGAGCAGGCTGTCGATTGGTTAGACCGTCGTTACCGGAATCTGTTTATCAGAACCGTTAGTGAGCTTTTCAAGATTGCTCAGGAACGCACGAACCTCTCGTTCGCGGCGCTCCTGGTTTGCTTGCTGTGAGTCGCTTTCATGCTGGGCGTCGCTGTGAGACGCCTTGAGAATTGACCAGGAGCGCTGCAGACTGTTTGCCATCGGCAGATTGCCAACAAGCGAAAACAGATTGATAAAGTTCTGAATGACCGACATGTTTGCTTCGATCAACGCGAGGTCGGCCGGATTGAACGAACCGCTGTGAACTCTTCCTGCAATCGCGGTCGCCATGCTCAGTGCCTGGGATACGATTGCGTCTAGATTCGCTTTTTGTGGAACATTCGCAATCGTTTTACTGACAGATCCGTCCTTGGAAACCAAGGTGCCATCACGGTAGAGCACGGAACCATCGGCGAAGTAAACATCGTTTTTCGCATTGATTTTTGTGCCGTCCGGCAATTCGACGTCGCCTGAGTCGGCAATTTTAGAGCCGTTATTAAAAGTGACCACTCCATCTTTGCGAACAAAGTCGTCCGTCTTCATGTCGAAATTCGGGCTGTCCAAATCGATTGTGGTTTTCTTGCCATCCGTCTCGGTAACAAGTTCTCCGGTCGTCTGATCGAATGAAACTTTTCTGCTCGGATCATCGACCGTGTAGCCCTTATCGGTCAAAATAGCGACAGTGTTGGTCTGCGGCTCGCCGCTTTCATTGGGTTTGTTTGGAGCCGTGGCGATTATTTTGTTGGTGCCATCGACGATTCGAACTTCTTGACCGTCACTGAATCTGAGCGTTTCGCCGTTCTCGAGAGCTTGCAACAGATGTTTGACGATTTGTGCTTTGGGACCGAGCGTTTTCATCAGCCGCAATTTTTGTTCGTCCGATAGCTCCTTCACCGAATTGTCTTTCGAATCGAGAATATACATTTTTCCCTGCGGCGAACGCAAGAGCTCTTGCCCGTTTCCGATGTCCATGTGAACTTCGACACCATCTTTCGAGTATTTGTATTCGATAATTTTGTTCAGATCGGGGTGTACCAATGCCGCGCCATTTTTCATAGCTATGAATGCCGGTTTATCTTCGGGCAACTCGATACCACGCGCTTTGAGCTTAGCGAGAGCGTCTGCAACCGTATCAGCCGTAGTCTCGTGCAGTAGAGTCATGGTTTCATAGTATTGAACTGAATCAGTTTTTCCTGCGATCAAGAGTGTCTGTTCGCCGCGTTTTTGAACTAGAGTGCGACCGTCAGATGAGAATTCGCCTGCCTGAAAACCAAGCCCGGCGCCGTTCAAGCGATAAATGGCTTGACCGTCTTTCATCATGGTGCGGCTGCCGTCAGGGTTTGCAAATAACTGGGTTTGATTGCCTTTGTTTGAGTCCCCGATGATCGCAGTCAGGCGCCGATCGCCGGTGCCCTCGATTCGAACAGCTTTGAGCGGGTCAGTGTAAACCAATTTACCGTTTTCAACTTTGAGTTGCGGTTGAAATTCAGGTGGGACTGTTTTCAAAAACGGATCAGAGTCCGGGCGCGAAACTTTCGGTTGACGGTTTTCGTTTGCCATCTCACCTGGTGTCGTATGTGGTGCCGATGGTTTGGAAGTTTCGGGTTTCGCTGCTGCAACTTCCGTCGGTTTCACTCCTGCCGAAGAGGCGGTATCTGAGCCGCTAATCGAGCCGAAGATAAACTCTGTCGCGCTGATAAGTGCATCGGGAATATAACCGCTAACGTCCGAAGGTTTAGTGCTTTTATTATCGGTTTTCGGCGCATCTGGTCCGGTCGCGTTCATTTTCGCTGCGTCCGTTGTTCCCTCTTGCGACTGTTCCGCAGTTTTGTTTTCGCTTGACGATTTTGCTGTTTCCGAAGTGCCCTGTGCCAGTTTTGCCATTGCAGATGTTGCTTGCAGTGGAAGGGTCACAAGGTTGGATAGAGTTGCCGTATTTGTCCAATTTTCGGCCAGAGTTTTAGTAAGTTGGTTCAGGTCTGAGTCGGATGCCTTCGTAGCCTTCTTCTCGAGTTCAACCCAATTAGAGGTAAGTTTGGCTGTCTGGGAGCCAGATTTCTTCGCGTCAAAATGTGAGTCAACTGTGGAGTCGAGCACTTCAATCACCGAATAATTTTTCCGCCACGCAAGGGTATCTACACGCCGCAAATAATTGTTGGACATCCCGGCGAAAATTTTTTGACCCTCGTTAAAAAGAGGGGAAACGCCGGCATCGCGGATATACTGAAAATTAGAAGGGAGCGTTGTTTTAGATTGCAGAGTAGAGTAAGCGATATGAGCCAAAATGACGAGCGCTCGAACCTGGCTGGTGAAAGCGTTTCAGCAAAAGATATTTCGAAACTTATTGATCCGCAGGACCTTCCGTTCACCGTGGCGGGAAAATACTTTCATGCACTCGAGGATGGCAGATTGCACTGTGATCTGTGCCCGCGCGCTTGTGTCCTCAAAGATGGGGATCGCGGATTTTGTTTTATCCGTCAAAATGTCGACGGACATATGTATTTGACGAGTTATGGACGGTCGACCGGATTCTGCGTTGATCCGATCGAGAAAAAACCATTGAATCATTTTCTGCCGGGAACGAGCATCCTTTCTTTCGGTACTGCGGGTTGCAACCTTGGATGCCGTTTTTGTCAAAACTGGGACATCAGTAAGTCCAGAGAGATTGAACGATTGAGCGAAAAAGCTACGCCTGAGAATATCGCTCTTGCGGCTCAGCGACTGGGTTGTCGCAGCGTGGCGTTTACTTACAACGATCCTGTGATTTGGGCGGAGTATGCGATTGATACGGCTAAAGCCTGTCATGAACTTGGTTTGAAGGCTGTGGCAGTGACCGCAGGTTATATAACGGATGAAGCTCGTCCGGAGTTTTACTCGGTCATGGATGCTGCAAACGTGGATCTAAAAGCTTTTACTGAGCGCTTCTACGAGAAGCTCACACTTTCACAACTCGAGCCTGTATTGAAGACACTGAAGTGGCTCAAGCATGAGAGCGATGTCTGGTTTGAAATTACCAACCTGGTAATTCCGGAGGAGAACGATTCAAGTGAAGAGTTCAAGGCGATGTGCGATTGGATCGTGACAAATCTCGGAGATGAAGTTCCACTTCACTTCACCGCATTTCATCCGGATTTCAAGCTCACCCACCGCGAGGCTACGCCGCCCAAAACGCTTTTGCGGGCGCGCGAGATTGCCGTCGCCGCTGGTATCAAATATGTTTATGTCGGTAACGTGGACGATACCAAACATCAGAGCACGTACTGTCCGTCTTGCGGAGAAATGGTGGTCGAACGAAACTGGTACGAGCTTGGCAAGTTCAAAATAAAAAATGGCAAGTGTGAAAAGTGTAAAACCGATATTGCCGGTCTCTTCGAGAATGAGCGCGGTAACTGGGGACGGCGCCGATTGCCACTGTCCTTTGGTGGACCGGCGCGCTGATTTTACTATGACTGGGGGAAGACAGGGCCTACAATGGTGATACGTCGCTTTCGAGGTTCGGCTATGAAGTCTTTGGGTTTAGTTGCGTTGTTCGTGGCAAGCAGCCTCAGTTTCGGTTTCTGCTCGGATGCCGATGCGTCGAATCTATGCCAGGCGACTTTGATTGCGCAGGCTGCTGACTCTGAAGCTGCTGGCACCGGCGAAGTCTCTACTGACGCTCCGCACCTCGCCACTCCGGCTGCCAGCGAGGTAGAGGGCGAAAAGTATTCGGGGTTCAGGCAATTTCTTGAAGACCAGCAGAATGCCCATGACAAGCTGATTGTCGATCGTTTTTTACTCGGAGTCGCTGTGATTTTTGCCTGTATTGCCGCTGCCTTGTTGTTCAGCTTGCCGCCGAAACCCCGTGAGCAGAAGGAATGAAGTAACTCGTGGTTGTGGAGAGCATAATCATGTTTGTTATGGGCGCCATCTTCGTGTATGGCGGCGCTGCTTTGACGTACAACGCCTTTGACGATGCTAAGAACGTCTTGGAGAGTTGCATATTCGGACTCGGCATTGTAACCGTTGGCATGACACTGATGGTTTGGGCGTTCACTGGTCCTCCAGGCTGATGATAAACTATGACCTTCTCGCGTCGTGCAGGCGACGTCCAGGCTTAAGAGGAGGAATGTTTCGATGGTCGTGATGAACAGTCAGAAGGGCGCACTTGCGTTGATGGCAGCAGTTGCTTTTGCCATTGGTGTGGCGTTTCCAGTAAACGCGGAAGAGAGTGGTAGCGCAGCAGCTGGCTCGCAATCGGGCGCCGCGAAGGACGCCAAAGAGACTAAGGAAACGAAATCCGCGGACGACGCCAAGGACAAGAAGGGCGCAAAGAAGAGTAAAACCGAAAAAGAAGACAACAGCACAGTTACGTTGCAAGAGAAACCAGGCGTAGGAGTCGGTCGCGAGGGCAACTGGAAGAAGCATGCACAGGGCGCTCCGTCATTGAAGACCGCTCGTAAAAAAGTGGAAGACAATCCGAAGAGCGCTGACGCTCACAACGATCTTGGGTGGGCACTTCGCCAGAACGGTAAGCTGGAAGAGGCTGAGAAAGAATTGCGCCAGGCTTTGCAGCTCGACGACACAATCGCGTACGGGCACTCCAACTTAAGCGTTGTACTGCTCGACACGAGTCGCGTAGGAGATGCTGTCAAAGAAGGTGAGCGGGCTGTAGCAATTGATGGAACCTCGCCAATCTACAGAGTCGTGTATGGCAACGCGCTCTCTGCCGACGGTAAGCTCGACGAAGCGATCGCGCAATACAACGAAGCAATCAAGCTCCGCGCTGATTATGAAAACGCGCTCTACAACCTTGGTCGCGTTCTTCACATGAAGGGTAAAAACGCTGAAGCTACAGCTGTTCTGAGTCAAGCACTCAAGCTCGATCCTAATGATCGTCGCGTCATGGACTTGATGGACAAGCTCGTTCAGTAACCACGACTGTCTGAGTTGGAAACCTGTCTCACGGGAAGCTTAAAAGCTTCGTGAGCGTGAAGTATTTTGCGTTTTGGTGATTGCCAAGAGGGTGGGTTAAGAGTATATTCGTCTCTGTTGTGTTTTCGCGAGATCTCGCCCCCTTACCATTGCAGGTGCAAATATGCCAAATACCAGACTGCGTTTTGCGCGGATTTCTCTTTCTGTTGTGCTTATGGCGTCGCTAACAGGACTAAATTTCGTTAGTGCTCCGGCGTTCGCTCAGAAGGAAACAAATGACGGTGTTACAGTTCAAAAGAATTCCGACGGATCTGTGGAAGCTTATGATGCAGGTGGTGCCGAAGAGCTAAGCGATGATGGTGGCGCCGGTGGTGCAGCACCCAATGATGGACGCGTCCACTATCGACCAGGTACATCTCCTTACCAGAAGAAGTTTTCGGATGGCACGACTGTGCGGAGAAACTCTGACGGGTCCATTGAAACCTGGGACGAAGGAGAAACTCAGCACATCAGTGGTGGCGGTGGAAGTGCGCACCGGCGAACGGCGAAGAAGTCGACGAAAACCGTCACCAAGAAAAAGACGACTGCCGTGAAGAAGAAGTGAAATTGAAACAGGGGCGCTCATCACGCCCCTGTTCCCTCATGTAGCCCGAGTGTGCCCCAATTTGTTAGTGCATTGGGGTGATGAAAATCACTTCTGACAGACGGGTCAACGCTGATAGTTTGTCGAAGGCAATCATGCCGGTGACAGTGAACTTGGTGCCCTGAGCATTAAATGAAGAGACGTTCTCCAGCCCAGCTTTCTTCAGAAGCGCCAGGATCGCTTTTGATTCGCTGGAAACGGTCACTTTGACGAATACCTTGCCGTCTTTGATTGTCAAACCGGTAATGTGTCCGTTGTTCTTCTTCAATGCTTCCTGAATGCCGACAAGACGGGGGTCTAGTTTCGCCGAGGGGGCGAATTCTTCAACCTTCATCTCCGGTTTCGCCTTTGCATCATCAGCTTCCTTATCGACTGCGAGGCTGTTGGCTGCAATGTTGCTGCTCTTCTTGTAGGCGTGCGCTTCCTGGCTTGGAGCGAGTTGAAGTCTGCGCGCCTGTCCCCAGCTCGACTGGCTCAGGGAGCCGCGAACGGAACCCGCTCCTGGTCCACCCAAATAAGCCGCATCAGCGGAGGCGTGAGAACCAGCGCCAGCTGCGCCATAGTATGCGGTTTTACCCGGTGCGAAGTTGAAACGTGCACCGCCGCCTCCAGCCCGTGTTGCTATCATTGGTGCTGCCGGCATCGAACTCATCGATTTACCGAACACGCCTTCGCGACTTACACCATCAGGCATTTCTACTGGAACCACCTGAAGAGTCGGCTTGCCGCCTTTGGTGACGTATTGCTCTTCGACCGCGACGAACGACGTGTACTGCGTCATGATATGGTGTTCCAGCGCCGTCGCAACGATCTCGTCTTTGATTTCTTTATTAGGCTTTCCGCTCTGCGCGCCGAACCAGTCTTCAGACATGAGCCGGTCTACTTTCGCGCGAGCCCAGATCGATGCGATACCAGGATTGGTGGCATTCAGTTCAGGCAGCACGAGATTGATTGTCTGCTTGTATGGTTGTCCGGCACGCATTCCCGATAAAGTTGCCGTCGCCTTTCCACCGCTCAAATATTTCCCCTTGATATAGAGCGGCTTTTGCGCCCAGACATCCGAGACGTCTTTGGGAAAGACTTCTTTCGTCTCCACGCCAGTTATGCTCACTTTTACATCAGTAAGTACAGGTGAAGAAATTCGGTCGTAGAATTTCTTTCCGACTACGCCAGGTTCCGAGTTGAGTAACACGAATTCGGACTCACCACCGCCTTCTCTGGCGATTCCGTCTATGAGGAAACGGTTGACGCTGTTGCCTGTGCCAAACGGAAACCATCTTGATGCACCGCGGTGTTTCTTGACCAGACCAAGAATTTCCATATCATTGCCGACATATCCGTCGGTCATGAAGGTGACTATTCGCAATCTGTTTTTGTCAGCCGGTTGATTGAAAACAGCCTCGACAGCCGGTCCCATCCAGGTACCGCCGTTGGCTTGCAATCCTTCGATGAATCGTTTTGCTTCTGAGCGTGTTTGCTCGGAATTTGCGCGCGGACGTTCGAACAAATTGGTATTTCTGTTGTTGAACGAAATGATTTGGAAGGAATCGTTTGGATTCATGTGCTCGACAATGTATGTCAAGGTCTCTTTTGCCTTCTCCAACGGCTTGCCGGATTGGGACCCGGAGCAGTCAATTAAAAATATCATCTCCTTGGGTGCCACCGTTTCCGGTGTCACTCTCTTGGGCGGGACGAGCATCATTGTGAAGTATCCGGCCTTATCAGTTTTTGATTTCTTGTAAGTCAGGTAGCCACTCTTGATGTCTTCGCCGGCGACATCCCACTTTAAAACGAAGTCTTTGTTTGGGATTGTGTTTTTGTCGACCAAGGTGACAGTTGCGTTTTGATCGGATTGATTGGAAACGCTTACTTCGTGAAGCGCTGATTTAATGTTGCTGATTGGTACGCCGCCGTTGATGTTGACGCTGATTGAAATGTCGTGGCCGGCTCTGGTTCCCTCTGGTGTCACTGGTGGTGTTATGCGCGACGCGTCGGGAACCTCCGTTGTGTCGTGCGACCAGCCCGTGCCTTGCTTACCGATTGCCGGTCCGGGATTGAATCTCGGTCCAACCACGGTGGGAAACGCGAATGTGTATTTGCCGTCCTCATATGGCAGAAGGTCGATGTACTGAATAGTTATCTCGACTTCTTTTCCAGGTTCGATATTTGCAACTGATTGAGTAAAAATATTCGGACGTTCTTGATCTAGCAAGGACGCCACATTACCGCGGGCTTTGGCAGCTTCATAGATCTGTTTCGCCTCTTCTTTCTTCTTGATAGTGCCGTGGATGGTGCGCTGTCCCACTTTCATTACCATGTCATCGACAGCACCTGTGTCGGATAGCGGGAAGGTGTAGACCGCTTCGATTTTTTCTTTATATGGATTGTGAAACGTCTGTTTAACTGTCACTCTTGAAACATAGCCGGAAACATTCGCAGTAACGCTTGTGTGTTTCAGAGGGCACTGTCCTAGTTGCTTGCCACTCGATGCCATCGCGGTGAGCTGCCCGGAGCCCTGCCCTTTGAACGTATCTTGATTCGACTCTTGTTTGGAACCGGGGCTTGCTACCGCAATTCGGGTGCTACCTTGTGCCCACGTTACCGGACTGACAGCTCCCGACAGAAGAATGGACAGCATCCCACCGGAGGCGAGCAATCGTCGAGCTGTCGTCGTGTCGCCATTTAAAATTGCCATAGTTTGTACCTCAAACTTTTACGCGCAGATGCCTGCGACTTCTAATAAAAGCCTACAGAGGTGGATGGCAATGCAACACAGGGTGATCCCTAGGGCGACGTTGGGTGGGTCACTGGAAAAGGTCCCAACTCTTTTTCAAATTCCGTACGTGGCAACCCTGAGATCTAGGAGGCTCTGCTTCACCTATTGGCGCCCAAGTCTCAGCGCCACAATCTTGAAGCGCTGTTTCTCGCGGTCGAAAACAGGCTTGCCTTCCACTCCGGCGCCCCAGATTAGTGCACTGTCATAGCCGTTGTGAATGATATGGATTGTTCCAGGTTCGTCTTTCCAGTCATCCGGCATTTTGTTTCGCCACTGATTTGCCTGAGTGAAGGAAATGTTCGGGTCGGTCGTTATTTTGATGCGCACTGAATGTGGTGGCGTTGCTGTTCCAAGCTGATTGGATTTAAACGGAGACGATGGATTGTGAAGTGGTTGTTCCGGAGGCGTGGAACCCACTGTGCTAGCCGCTTTTCCTGCGAACGCCGCATAAGGACTGGTCATGGGAGAACCGGTTTGTACAACTCTTACACCGCCAGGCAACTCCTTTTGTTGAGAGAGAACCGCTTGCAGTTGTTTATCATCCGTGGAGTTCTGGTGCGGGTTTCCAGTATTCGAAACAGATGTATTCGGCGCGTTCGAAACCGTCGTTTGATTGGCCTGTTGAACGAGGGATTTCAACGAGTTGTTTGCTGTGGCGCCTGCGAAGAGATCTTCTTCGGAAACTTTTTCGCTGCTGGTTGTCGGTCCTCTAAAGATAGGATTGTCTGCGTAAGGATTTTCGGCTACCAGCTGTCCCAGGCGATCAGCCAGACGAGCCGATTCCGAGCGGCTTAACGCAAGCGGGTCTTTTTGAGAACGGGATCGCATTCGATGCGATAGAACTTTTTTCAAGTCTTTTGCGACCAGGTCGATCTCTTGAAGCATTACGTCGTCTGCCTTTTGCGCAGCGATGACTGCTTCTCTCATGTCTTTCAGGGCGACTAGTTGCAGTATTCTGAAATTTTTCGATGCGCACGCCGCCGGATCTGTCGTTGAAGATATCGACAGGGACAGCATAGTTGCGATCAGCGTATATGTTTTAAGTCTGGACATCAAAAGAGCACCGCGTGTGTCTAGTGTACGGTGCTCTCGATGTTTGGTGTGATGTTCGGAATTAAAAACTAATGTGCGCGGACCTTACCCTCTTCGAGGTCTTCGATCCAGTTGTGAGGCACTTCCACTCGGTCTGTGCCTTCCATCAGGGCGCGTTCTTTCAGGTCCCAGAGATATTCAAAGAGACCAGCTCGTTCAAGCGTCCTGTGTGATGTATAAATCTTGTTGAGTCGCTCTTTCAGCGCGTTCACTTCTACTGAAACGAGTTTGCTGTCTTTTTCTTTGGCGGCAAGCGACGAATAAGAATTGCCCATGGTGGACTCTCCCCGAAAGCGATTTTGTATGTTCTTCTTCTTCTATTCCCTGGCGATTAAAGAATTCACAGAAGAGCTGCATGTCAAGTGATTAAACGTGTGTCTTGGCAACGGCGCGTTGTGTGGATTGTTTGAAAAACAGGCAACAAAAAAGCCCGGTATCAACTGCCGAGCTTGATTTCAGAATGAGGTTTAAACCGAATCACAGCCCCAGAGGACTGCAGACTGTTTCAACAGAACCGCAATTACGAACGACGCTTGCGTGCTGCTTCAGCTTTGCGTTTTCTTTTTACTGAGGGTTTCTCATAACGCTCACGGCGTTTGATCTCTGACAAGATGCCAGCCTTCTGAATCTTCTTCTTGAAGCGCTTCAGAGCCTGTTCGATGCTCTCTCCCTCTGCAACTCTAACTTCCGACAAGGGTCCTCCCCCCTGGATTTACCAGAAAACGATCTATCCGCCGCTTGCGCGGCTCCACTGTACCGTCGGCAAAGCAACATACACTTACCTATGGTCGTTGCCATATTATCACGCGATGCTGAGTCCTAACAATCGCCCTTGGGCTGAACGAGGACATTGCTTAACGATCAAAACATAGCTGAAAGACGGCTTGGCGCGAGCGTCCTCGGTGACAATGCTTGCGTTAGTAGCGTTTTATTCCCACTCCGTTCGGCTGATAACGTTATCCTTAGAGGCTTTCCGGAAACTAGTGGTCGTTTACAATCGCAGCTTTCAGACGAAAACACGCCCCATTCACTGTTTAATGCGCTAGTTCCGCATGGACCCTGGCGGTTGATATCAACTGTTGGGACACTGAGGGCGGGACGGCGGCGAGGTGATCGAACTGCCATTCGTAATAGGCAAGCCCTTGAGTACTGGTCCGCAGCTCGATGATGTAGTCCCAGAGCTCCGCCTGGGGAAAATGAGCCGTGATAATGTCCCAACGTTGCCTGTCCGGATTTGCTCCGAAGCCAAGAATTTGACCTCTCCTCCCTGTGATGTGGCTCAGCACCGTCGAGGTGTATTCGTTTGGAACGTAAATTTTCGCTTCTGCAATCGGTTCCAAAATTATGGGCTGAGCTTTGACCATTCCCTCTTTCATGGCGAGGATTCCAGCCATTCGGAAGGACATCTCGTCGGAATCGACATCGTGAAATTTGCCGTCATATAGGTTCACCGACACATCTACAACTGGAAACCCAGCAAGCGGTCCGTGTAAGAGAGCCTCCATCACTCCCTTTTCGGTGCCTGGAATGTATTGTCTCGGGACAGAACCGCCAACGATGGTTTCGGTAAATCTGTTGCCGGCTCCGCGCTCTAAAGGTTCGATACGAAGGAAAACTTCGCCGAATTGCCCTTTGCCACCAGTCTGCTTCTTATGGCGTCCGTGTGCGTCTACGGCGGTAAGGATCGTCTCCTTGTAAGAAATTTGCGGACGATTGCTATCGAGCTCGATGTGATATTTTCGCTCCAGGCGGTGTCTGCTGATCGAGAGATGGACCTCGCCCTGCCCATAGAGACAGTATTCATGCGTATCCGGGTCACGGTCAACTTTCAGAACAGGATCTTCTTCAATCAGTTTCCCAAGGAGTGTCGACAATTTCGCTTCATCCGATCGTGATTTTGGCGAGATGGCCAGAGAGTAGAACGGAAGAGGACGCGGCGGTGTCGGCATCACATAGTTGCCTTCCGAGACAAGAGTGTCGCCGGTTCTCGGCGTCTCCATTCTTGCCAGCGCAACGATGCTTCCAGGTCCGGCGTGATCTATCGGGTCCTGCCGCTTGCCCTGAAGTGCATACAAACCGCCCACGCGTTCCTTGTGTCCGCTCTTGCTGGCGTCAAACAGTTGAGTGTCATGCCGGATTGTGCCGGAGAAAACTCGCACTATCGAGAGCTTGCCGGACTGCGGGTTGACGTAGGTTTTAATCACCTGCGCAATCACTGGTCCATCGTCCTTCTGCGTAATTACTTGGCCGTCTCGATCTTTGATCTCCCGCTCCCCAGGTGACGGACAGAGGGATATGATTTCATCGAGAAGTGAAAATAAGCCTCCGTCAGTCACTGCTGAACCTATAAGAATCGGCACGAACAGTCCATTCTGGACTGCCGATTTGAGCTCTTGTTCCAGCATGTCGATCGATGGCTCTTCTCCTTCGAGAACCATTTCAAGTAGCCTGTCATCAGTGTCTGCGAGGCTCTCAATTAGTTTCTCACGAGCGCTGTTAACGGTTTCAGTCAAATCGGCCGGCATCTCAATCTTAGATAGTGAGCCCTTTTCGCCAAATTTGTACGCTTCTTGTTTTAAAACATCGACAAATCCGGTGAACGATTCGCCCGTTCCAATCGGGTAATGCAGTGATGCGAAAGGGCGCGGTGTGTTTTTTCCTGGAATGTCCTTGAGTGCAGCGAGCGTTTCATCAAGCGGCAAATCATGTTTGTCCATTTTATTTATTATCAGAAGCCTTGCTATGCCCAGGTCTTCAGTGAAATTTAGCAGCGAGTCCAATTGAATCAATCTGTGAGGATCTGGTTCCACAACGAAAATCGCCGCGTCGACGCCCATTAATGCCAGTTTGACCTCTTCGGTGAAGTCTATGAATCCCGGGCAATCGAGAATATTGAATTGAACGTCTTTGTAGGTAGTATGAGCGAATGACACCTGGGTCGACAATTGACGTTCGACGGCTTCGGGTTCGTAATCGGTGGTCGTGTGCCCGTCGGCGATTTTGCCTCGACGGTTGTTGGCACCGGTTATGTGCAGGAGAGCCTCGATAAGGCTCGTCTTTCCACTCTTGTTGATTCCTATGAATGCTACGTTTCGTATATTGGCGGGACTTGACACGACACTTCTCCTCTCGATGGGAAAGAAGGGCTTCCTGGGGCTCTGGGATAATTCATTCGGCTAGAGTTCAAACTTCACTTCCTTTTGCTGATGACAACTTGCGTTTTTCGACAAGTGGCAGTGGGAGCCGATAGCCGGGCTTCCACGAAATTGTCTTTAATTCGATTCTACACCTTGCGCAAAAAGATGCGCGCAACTCGACTCGGGCTGCGCGCATTGATGATTCAATCGCCGGACTAGTGGTTGTATGTGTCCGTCGCTGGTCTTGCGCCTTTCGTTTGTGTCCCAAGCAGAGCGTTCTTAGGATCTTCGTAGATTTGAGTCTGGAAGAGGCTCATGAATTTCTTGCTGGAGCGAACTGCCATCGGAAAGTTATACGTCAGAGGAGGCGAATAGGTAATTGCAGCCGGTTTGCTGGTGTCACCGCCAGTCACGATCCAGTTGATGGTCTTCGTGCCTGGCAGACCGCACAGGTCGAAACCGACAACCAGCAAAGGTATCGCTGTCAGAAAGAACAGCGGTCCGACAAACATGTGGCAGAGCAGACCCTGCTTGACCTTAATGAGAGAGCGTTCGCCAGGCGGTAAATGGATGAACCACGGCGAAACCAAGGTAAATGGCAAAAATCCAGACCAGTAATGGATGCGACCGAGCACGACCGCGTTCCAAGCTTTGTAGCAAAATGAGCCGCCAAGAATAATTAGGACGACGCCAATCGCGATCAAGGCTGGTGGAGGTAGTTGAGATAGGGCGTATTGCATAGTAAGTTTGGTCCTGACGAGTTGATTAGCAAGAACTTGTCTAAAACAAGTCTACAACGTTTCATGATGCTTATTATCATACCCAAGACTCTTGACGTGCGAGATACAATACAGCCTTAATTCGACATATGGGATCCGTACAAGGGGCAATCAGAAGGGTATGAAACGAAGCATTGGCTGTGGGCGCTTGTCCCTCGACGATCTGGACAAAGAAGTTTGTGTAGCAGGCTGGGTCAACGTTAGACGCGACCTGGGCGGTTTGATTTTTCTCGAGCTCAGGGATCGTTCAGGTCGTTTGCAGTTGGTCGCCGACCCGAACAAGAACAAAGACGTTCACGAAAAATTTGTAACCTTGCGCAATGAATTCGTGATTATCGCCAAAGGAAAAATTAGTCGCCGCCCGGAAGGGACCGAGAAGCCGGACCAGCCGACTGGAATGATTGAACTCTATCCGGATGAGATGGAGTTGTTGAACACGAGCCGTCCTCTGCCGTTTCAATTGGAACTCGGTCAGCAGGTCGACGAGTCGCTCCGGCTGAAATATAGATATTTAGACCTGCGCCGTCGCGAAATGCAGCGCAACCTTATTCTGAGAAGTCGCGTAACCATCGCCATTCGCAAGTATCTTGACGAGAATGATTTCCTCGATGTTGAAACGCCCATCCTCACGAAAGCTACACCGGAAGGGGCTCGCGACTTCCTCGTTCCGAGCCGTTTAACTCCGGGCAGCTGGTATGCGTTACCGCAGTCGCCGCAGTTGTTTAAGCAAACGCTCATGGTCAGTGGTCTCGAGCGCTACTACCAGGTCGCGCGTTGTTTCCGCGATGAAGATTTGCGCGCCGATCGCCAGCCTGAGTTTACTCAGGTTGATATCGAGATGTCATTCATCAACGAAGAAGACATTTTTGAAATCTCTGAAGGGCTTTTGCAGCGTGCGTTCAAAGAGGCGGACGTTGACATCAAGGGACCTTTCCCCAGATTGACTTACAAAGAAGTAATGGATCGCTTCGGCAGTGACAAGCCGGACTTGCGCTTCGAGATGGAAATTAAGGATTTGACCGAGGTTGCGAAGACCTGCGAGTTTCGCGCGTTTAAAGAAACCGTTGCCGCTGGTGGCGTTCTCAAAGCGCTCTGCCTCAAGGGGATGGCGGAGAAAAGCTCGCGCAAAGATCTGGATGGCTGGCAGGAGGTTGCTAAAGGTTTCGGTGCAAAGGCGCTTGCCTGGCTGACTTTCAAATCTGAAGGTGTCAAATCTTCCGGCATCGACAAATTCTTTAAACCTGAAGAAATCGAACAGATGCGCCAACTCGCCGGAGCCGAGACCGGTGACATCGTGCTTCTGGTGGCCGATACCTATAAGGTCGTCACCAATGTGCTTGGACGCCTGCGTCTGAAGCTGGCAGAAGACCTCGGTCTTGTAGATGAGAGCAAGCATGCGCTTCTGTGGGTCATCGACTTCCCGGTATTCGAGTGGAATGAGGATGAGAACCGGCTTGAAGCAGTGCACCATCCATTCACAAGTCCGAGATTGGAAGATCTGGAAAACTTTGACACGCAGCCGGAACTGGCGCGTGCCAGAGCGTACGACTGCGTATACAACGGTTGCGAAATCGGCGGCGGTTCAATCCGGATTCACTCCAAGGATGTGCAGTCCAAGGTCTTCTCGAAGATCGGCTTGACAGAAGAAACCGCTCGCGAAAAATTCGGATTCCTTCTGGACGCGCTAGATTCGGGCGCACCGCCCCACGGAGGGATTGCTTTCGGACTGGACCGTCTGGTCATGCTCCTAGCGGGTTGCAAGTCGATAAGAGACGTGATCGCGTTTCCGAAAACGCAGTCCGGCGCTTGCCTCTTGACCGATGCACCATCGGCGGCACCAGACGAGCAACTCAAAGAATTGCAGTTGAAGCATGAAGCACCGAAACAACCAGCAAAAGTGACGGCAGATAAAAGTTAGGTTGACCGGTATTAGTGCCGGAGAAATGTAGGTTTTTCACCAGCCTGGAATTCTGGCGGATCGTGCTAGAATGCCATCAGCTGGATGCTTTGCCGACATCCTCGCTGCAATCACAGACTTGTTACTGCAATGAGCAATTCATGTCACACGGAAACTCAAAACTGAACTTCGCTTTGAACGGATCGACCGCGCTTTCCGGCGGTCGTGCTCGCAAGGTTGCTTTTTCGGTCTTGAGTTTTTCTCTGGCTGCCTTCTGTTTAACCTCTTGTGCATCTAATTCCTCATCTAATTCTGCTACCTCCGATGGACAGAGTCTTGAGTCGGCTCCGTTTGAGTTCAAAACTTCAACCGAGCATTTGTTGGAAGGCAACAACTATTTTAAGAAAGGCGATTATGCCAAAGCAGAGATCGCTTATCGCAAGGCTTTGAGGAAAGACCCGAACAATCCGACCGCGAAAAATAATCTTGGCGTCATTCTAAATGAGCTCGGCAAGCCGGACGAAGCGATTCCGATTTTGCAGGAAGCTATCAAAACTGACAATAAGAACGCAATTGCGCACTATGTCCTCGGAAAGGCTTTGAACTCGAAGCAGAGATTCGACGAGGCGTTTACGGAAGCGAAAGTGGCTACGGAACTCGACCCGACCGATCCAATTAGCTGGAGAACTCTAGGCGAGGCGGCACTTGGAAGGGGAGATATCGATACTGCAATTAGCTCTTTCAAACAAGCACTGATCATTGACGACACTCATGACCTCAGTCATCATAGATTGGCTCAGGCTCTGGCAATCAAGGGTGATGTCGAAGGACAGATCGAGGAAGAGCGGAATGCGCTCGAACTAAATCCCAACAACATCGACGCTCGATTATCGCTGGCTATTGCGCTGACGAATCAGGGCAAGCGCGATGATGCAATTGCTGAGTTGAAGGAGGTCCTGGAGATGGACCCGCGAAACAACACCGCTCAGAATCTCTATAAGCAAATAAGCCAGCAGCCAGCTAAAACGAATTAGGCTCTAAGCCTCCTCCGGAACTAAGATGGCTAGTCCGTCGTGAGCTGGTCGTGATGTGCTCTTGTCAAATTGCAGCGAAAGTTCAAAATAGACTATTGAATCGATGTTTCTGCAAGTGTGGAAACTCTCTGAGCGATTTCGTGAAGACGCTGATTTAATCAGCGTTTTAGACGATGTTACTTTGCGTGCTCTCAAGTATCATGCGATTAGTCAAACGAACTAGGTCGGACTCGACTTCGTTTGTGACCAGCAGGTCAGTGACGTGATCCGACGGAGGGCGTCCAATGTTTTCGCGCGTATTGTCCGGTGGCATCATCGGAGTTGATTCATACAAATTAGAAGTTGAAGTTGATTGCTGTGGCGGGATAGGTCAGATTCAGGTAGTCGGATTGCCGGACGCTGCCGTCAAGGAATCACAGGAGCGTGTGAGGTCGGCCATTAAGGCGTGCGGGTTCATGCTGCCGCCTGCGAAGAAGTGGGTGGTAAATCTGGCTCCTGCCGATACCAAGAAAGAAGGACCGGCTTACGACCTGCCAATTGCTATCGGGATTCTGGCTTCATGCAGTCTTATACCGACGCACAATTTAGATCGACTCTGGATGGTTGGAGAGCTGGGTTTGGACGGTAGCGTTCGCCCCGTGTCCGGCGTGCTACCTCTGGCAATTGCTTGCTTGCAGAGCGGTGCCTCAGGCATCATCGTGCCGGAAGCAAACGCAGAGGAAGCGGCACTGGTGGAGAAGCTGAAGGTCTTTCCTGTGAGTCATCTCCGACAGGCGGTTCTCGCGGTTGAGAGTTTGAAAAACGTTGCTGAGTTCGACTGTAACTTTAGAGAAACGTTTTCTCGAGAGGTATCGAATGCGATACCATCGACAAATTTTAGCGAGGTGAAAGGACAGGGCATGGCCAAGATGGCTCTGGAAGTCGCCGCCGCAGGGCGGCACAATGTGTTGATGGTCGGGCCTCCCGGAGCAGGCAAGTCGATGCTGGCGGAGAGATTGCCGACGATCATGCCACCTCTCGAATACGAGGAAGCTATAGAACTAACTAAGTTGTACAGCGTTGCGGGACTTCTGGAAAACGGTTCCGGTCTGGTGAAACAGCGACCTTTTCGAGCACCGCATCACAGCTCATCTGTGGCGGGGCTGATAGGAGGTGGCACGTCGCCGAAGCCGGGAGAAATCTCGTTGAGCCACCTGGGAATTTTGTTTCTGGATGAGTTGACCGAATTTTCCAAGTATCATCTAGACAATCTGCGGCAGCCTCTGGAAACGCGGAAAGTCACCATCAGCAGAGCCATGCACAGTCTTACATATCCTGCTTCATTTTTGCTGGTTGCAGCTTGCAATCCTTGTCCATGCGGATACAAAAACGACATCGCAAAATATTGTATTTGTACACCCGGACAAACGGATCGATACTGGTCGCGATTATCGGGACCGCTTCTCGATCGAATCGACATTCAGGTCACAACCCGTCGTTTGTGCGAAGAGGATTTGGCGCGGACGGAACCGGCGGAATCGTCTGAGTCGATAAGAGCTCGGGTTCAAAGGGCCGTTTACAAGCAGATGGCTCGCAATATAGTTCAACCTAAGGTTGGCGATACCAGCACCAAACCGACGTTTTTCTACAACGCTCAGATTCCCAGCCGGATGCTCGGTGAAATCTGCCACATAAGCGAGTTTCAGCGGCGCTGGTTGGCCAGAGAAGTATCGAACCGCGGATTTACCGCCCGAGCGTTCGACCGAATCCTCAGATTGGCTCGCACTATCGCTGACTTGAAAGATTGCGATCAAATAGAGCACGGACATCTGCATGAAGCACTTCGGTACCGAACCCTCGAGGAGAGCACAAGTTCATCCTGGGGGGGTTCAATGAAGGCGTCTACCTGATGTCGTATGAGGTGTTATCATGTTTGGCTATGCACAAAATCAGTCGACAGATTCAATTTTGCTACGGGCACCGCCTACTCAACTATGAAGGCAAGTGCAAAAATCTGCATGGTCACAACGGCGTTGCCGTAGTCACCCTGGAGTCCAGAAGTCTTGACGATCTAGGTATGGTCGCGGATTTCTCAGATGTTAAGAAAGCCGTCCTGCCCTGGATCGATCAAGAGTTCGATCATCGCATGCTACTGCACAAGGACGATCCACTGGTGCCGTTGTTGAAAGCTCAGGGCGACCCCGTGAAGGTACTCGATGTTAATCCGACAGCTGAAAATATTGCGCGTTTGATTTTCGACCACGTGAAATCTGCCGGCTTCCCGGTATCGGATGTGGTGCTATGGGAAACCCCGAATTGTTCGGCATCGTACTCCGGCGAGTAAGGATTTTCTATTTCGCGCTTGCGGTCGCGAACAGCGCATTATGCAGTTGTTTCACAGCCCTGTCAGCATCCTGGTTTGCGACTACGAAGCTCAGCGTGATATCGGACGCCCCACCTGAGATCATCACGATGTTGATGTCTTTAAGTGCGGCAAAAACCTGACCGGCAATTCCACTTTGAGCGCGGAAATGAGTCCCCACAACGGTGACGATAGCCACGTCATGCTGGACGCGCACATCGCAGAGTTCGTGCAGGCTTTCCAGAATCGACTCGATGTTGTCTTTGTTGTCGATGGTAACTGAGACCGATACTTCGGATGTCGCGATCAAGTCGATAGGCGTTCTGTACTTGTCGAAAACGGAGAAAACCTTAGCGAGAAATCCATGCGACATCAACATATTGAGTGAGTTGAAGAAGAGCGCGGAGATGTTCTTCTTGGAAGCGATCGCATAGAGTGGCTGCTCGTCGCTGGCCTCTTCGATGACGGTGCCTTTGCTTTCCGGGCGCAGAGTGTTTAGAATCCGAACGGGAATGTTTTTCTCGACGGCGGGCTTGATAGTAAGTGGGTGAAGAACTTTCGCACCGAAGTACGCGAGTTCCGACGCCGCTTTGAATGATACCGTTTGTAGTACCTGCGCTTCCGGAACGATTCGCGGATCGGCAGTCATCATGCCGTCTACGTCGGTCCAAATTTGAATTTCGTCAGCTTCGCAAGCGACGCCGAGAATGGCAGCGCTATAGTCGGAACCGCCGCGACCCAATGTTGTGGTAATACCACTGGCGGTGCTGCCAATAAAACCTTGCGTGACCACAACTCGTTCGTCTGCTAGCTCGGGAAGTATCGTCCCCTGTGCTTTAGCGGCCGTAGTTTCCCACAGGGGGTTGGCTTTGCCGAATACATTGTCGGTGACCAGAAATGTTCTTGCGTCCACCCAGGAAGATTCGACGCCTTCTTTCTCTAATAGGGTCGCAAAAATCAAGCTCGAAAGAAGTTCTCCGAAGCATGAGATGGCGTCGAGCGATCGTTTGGTCAGCTCACCAAGATAGCTTACGCCGCGCAGGATGATGTCGAGCTTGTTCAGGTGGTTTTCGAGCTGTTCAACCAGTTCGTCCACAACCGATGCCTGTTGGAATAACGTGTAAATGCAGTCTTTGTGTTTCTCGTGAATCTTATCGAGAATGTCGAGGGCAGCATCCAGGTCGCGTTCCTTGGCTGCGTTGGCCGCATTGATGAGCATGTCCGTCACCCCGGACATCGCCGAAAGCACGACTATGGGCGCGCCGTCCTTTTCTTTGGTAGCCTTGACGATCTCGAGGACGGATGTGAGCCTTTCGGCCGAGCCGACTGAAGTACCGCCGAATTTCATCACGATCATAGAAGTGCCAGTCTCCATGGTTGGCTCAGCTGCACAATTTCGTCGTTGAGGCAGTGATTAGCTGCGTGTCAAACAGAAACAGTCTATTGAGCCTTCCAATTTTACCCGGCATCAAGCCGGAATAGATTGAGTATTGCGAACACTAACCGATTCTCAGGCTAAGCAAAAAGGACTGCGCGACGCGCAGCCCTTTTCAGATGATTCAGATGCCGATGCTCAGGCTTAGCGGCGCCAGATCTCAGCTCCAAGTGATCTGAGCTTTTCTTCGAGGCGATCGTAACCACGGTCAAGGTGTCTCAACCCGGTGACTTCGGTGATGCCTTCGGCGCCCAGACCGGCAACGATTAGTGCAGCTCCGGCTCTCAGATCGCTCGCTTTGACTTCAGCTCCCATGAGCTTGTCGACGCCTTTGACCACTGCGGCATTGCCCTTGATCACTACGTCGGCACCCATGCGTCTTAGTTCGGCAGCGTGCATGAAACGGTTTTCGTAAATGGTTTCTTCGATTATAGAAGTGCCATCTGCAACTGCCATGATCGGCATGAAAGGAGCTTGCAAGTCCGTGGGGAAGGCTGGATAAGGCAAAGTTGTGATATCGGTGCCTTTGAATCTGGTGCCATCGCAGCGGACCCGGAAGACATCAGGTGCGTAAATCGCAACTTCTGCTCCCATCTCCTGGCACTTGCTGATCACTGCATAGAGGTGGTCGGCATGAGCGCCTTCGATCATAATTTCGCCGCCGGTAGCCATACATGCGAGCATGAAAGTACCGACTTCGACGCGATCGGGAATGGTGTCGACAACCGCACCATGCATCTCTTCGAAGGGCACACCTTCGATTGTGATCTGGTAGGTGCCGGCGCCGGTAATTTTCGCGCCCATTGCGTTGCAGCAATCAGCGAGGTTTACGATTTCCGGATCTTGAGCGGCGTTTTCAATTGTTGTGGTGCCTTCTGCGCAAACTGCAGCAAGCATGATGTTTTCTGTCGCACCGTTGGATGGACGATCGAGATAGATTCTGGAACCAACAAGCTTCTTCGCACTCGCTGAGACATAACCGTGATCGATTCTGACGTCGGCGCCAAGAATTTTCAAACCACGCTCGTGCAAGTCGAGTTTGCGTTCGCCGATGGAGCAACCACCGGGGAGTGAAACTTTTGCTTCGCGGAAGCGGCTGAGAAGAGGTCCGAGAACAACGAACGAAGCGCGGAGATGGCTAACCAGCTCGTAAGGTGCTTCCCAATCGTTGACACCCGATGCGTCGATGATGACTTCTTCGTTCTGGATGGTTACTTTAGCGCCGAGGTGGCGAAGAATCGCAGCCATCATGTGCACGTCGGTAAGATTCGGAACGTTGCGGAGAATGGTTGTATCTTTCGCAAGAAGAGCTGCCGCCATCATTTTGAGCACAGCATTCTTAGCGCCACCGACCTTTACAGATCCGTGCAGCTGTCTGCCGCCCTTGATGATAATGCGGGAATCGTCTTCAGGATTATTCTGAACGTTGGGAGGATCGACTCGGGTTGTCTTTGATTGCATTTAGTTACCGCCGCTTCTATAAGAGCTTTCCGCATGTTTCGATGGACTAGCAGAGTTGTTGTACGGTTTTGATAGTAAGAGTAGGACCGAGCGCTATGCGCTTCCGCGCTTCGTGTATAGTTATTCGGTCCGCGCCTTGTCTCTCTGCTTTACTACACCTAAGTAGTGCATAGCGCGCCACACTACTAACTTTACACAATAAAAGTAAATACGGTGTTAAGCAGATAATATCGAGTGTTTAAAGCAGATGTTTCCATGTGGCAGAAACAATCGAATTTCAACATATCAAGCGGTTCGAGGCGATCGGATATAGGGATGTTAAACTGTCGTAAAACTTGGCTGCCAAGGCGTTCATATATGTCTCGCATACTCAAAGTAATCATGTTGATGGTCATTGTCGGTGCTACCACCGGTGGTTGTGCCATGTCCGAAGAAATTCGACGAATCGAAGAACAACAGAAGGTGACCCAGCGTCGCGAAAAGCAGATGACGACTGACTTGTCGGGGCCGCAAGTCTTTATTCGCAGCTGCAATTCTTGTCACCCGGGTGCGAAGGCCGGAATGGGACCTGCCCTGGACAAGCTCGGTGAGCACTTTCCCACAGACGATAAACTGAAAAAGTTTATTCGCCAGGGTGTTGGAATGATGCCACCACAACCCAAGGAAGCGCTCGATGACGTAGAGCTGGACAGTCTTGTGCAGTATCTGCGCGGTCTGAAGTTTGAGGAAGAAAAGAAAAAATAGTTTCTCGGTGATTTCAAAAACGCATCTTAACGCCTTTTGAAATCGCCTTGAACACTTCTTTTCCACGAATTCTTTCTATCGCACCTTTCAGCAAAGGAGCCGAAACCATTGGGCGTTCGATCGCCGTGTCTCGATCTGATGCCGTCAATTATGGAGTGAGCAGATAGAAGAACCAGATCACCAGTATGAAGAGGATGGTGAACAAGATAATCCAGGAAACCAGCGCCGGACTCTTCACGATAATCGCTTGAATAGGGCAATATCGAAGGAAGGACTTCATTACCTGATCGCGCTCCGCCAGATAAATCGATAATATCGGCATCGGCCATACTCGCTTCGACTCGGCTTTGGGGCGATATAACACGAGGATCAGCTCCGGGCTGAGATATACTCTGGACACCTGATCCCAGTTGACGGTTTTTCGCTGAATCCAGTACGGTCCGCGATATTTAATTCCGCGCGCGCTTATCTGCAGGCTTGACGGAGCCGTATATGGTCGTGCCCCGATCAAGATGGCGACTACGGCTACGGTCACGAAGAAGCCTTCGACGTTGAATAACAGTTTCCAGCTTTTAGTCAGGTAGAGCGGCGTCCAACAAAATTTTGCCAGTCCGAGGTAGGCGGAGGCGAGGAGAAGGCAGAAAATCAGCTCGCTCGGTTCTTTGCCCTCGACAAAATTGTCTTGGGCTTCATTTTCCAGGTCCTGATTGGTGGCATTGGTCATCGGACGCTTGAGCTAGAAGAAACTACCAACCTCAGAGTAACGGATATTCGGACTGCCTTTCAATGGTATTTTTGCCATACTCAGTCTAAACCGAATAATTCTTCCCGCGCCCGTTTTCCGCGTGATTTGACGGTTCCGCCGGCATCCGGGTCCATCGACAGGTGGC
This sequence comes from Candidatus Obscuribacterales bacterium, assembly GCA_965228855.1. Taxonomy (GTDB): domain Bacteria; phylum Cyanobacteriota; class Vampirovibrionia; order Obscuribacterales; family Obscuribacteraceae; genus JADYXR01. Next base: position 1,523,496 of record CBDDIJ010000002.1, read on the forward strand.
GCGGGGTGACGGCTCTGTAAAAGTCGGTATCGAAAGCTCTGGTTCGTACTACAACAGGCATCGGTACGGCATATCCGAGCACGAGCGCCTGTTGTTTCGGGTCAAGCTGAGCTAAAACCGTTCGCAAGGTTTGACTGCCGCTCACTCCAGTGAAGACCGCATCGATGTCTTTGTCGTCATTCAGCAACGCTGTCACCCTTGTCCCTATCTGACTGAGCACCTCCGGATCGATGCCACTGGGGCGCTGATCGACGATTAGCAGGGTGACGAAATACTTGCGCATCTCTCTGGCGATAATACCGAATATGGTTTGCTTCGCAACTTGTGGCGAAAGAAATTTATGAGCCTCTTCAATTACTATCATCAGTTTGCGAGGCGCTTCTACGCTTTCCGGATTGGAGATGTATTTTTCCGAGCGTCGCACATATTCTGCATGTATTCGACGAGTGATTACATTGGTCGCGAGCATGTAAGAAAGCAAGTTGTTCTGACGCCCGAATTCCAGCACGATATGCTTGCCCGCCTGGATGTGTGCAATGATCTCAGCCACATAGTCGTGATTGACTCGTGGTTTCAAATACGGTGTCTTTTGAATGATAGTGTTCAGTCGTCGCTGAAGAGTTTTAAGCGCTGTCGGATGTCCCTTGTACATCTGTGTGAACTCTTCGATTTCCTCGCCGGACATGTCTATCAGTGTGCTTATCCAGTCCTGTCCCAGCTTCTCTTTCACGATATAGGCGTTTTCCAGCGTCGCCTCAGTGAGGGCGAGTTCCGTTTTCAACAGCTCCAGATCCTCGATTTCGATCTGGTTGTAGCCGATGGAGAGTTCGTGTGCATCAGGAAGTCCACGCGTTCTCGACGACTCTGCGTCTAAGCTGAACACCACGACTTTGTGACCGAATAATTGTTTTAAACCTTTGACGCGCGGCGCCGATTTGCTTTCCGACATGGCCTGCCAACCGTATTCGTTGTGCATGTCGAAAACAAGCATGGATGCTACGTCGCGGTGAATTATGCCGCTCAAAAATATGCGTGTGAGAAACGATTTGCCGGTTCCGGATTTGCCAAAAATGCCGTTCGATCGCTCAATGAATCGACCGAGGTCGACGCATACGGGTGTTTCCATATTGAGCGGTTTTCCGATGTTGAAGTGAAGGTTGTCTGAACTGTTCTCGTCTTCTTCTCCGAAGACAAGCGCAAAGTCTGAGTTTGTCGCCTCATAGACGGGTGAGAAGTGGTGCGGAATTGTTTTTACCGGCAGAAGTTCGTGCTCGCCGTCGCGCTCCATCATGAGCATGGGCTGAACTTTGACTGTTCCGAACGTCGAGCCACCTGATAGAACATCCATGAGGAAATCGTCTTCGGCAGGTGGGTTCAGCAGAATCGATTGATTCGCCGCCGAAAGTTCGACGTCGGTGAGCATACTGAAGAAGCGCGAGCGTCTGCCCTCCACAACTACAAATCGGCCCACGCGCAAGTCCTCGACCGAGTGATCCGGGTCGAGTCGCATCTCGAGACCGCCGGACAGCGACCCCTGCGTGATTATTCCAAGATGACCAACGCGAGAGCGAGCCAAAGTGTTCCTCTTATATGGATTCTATGAGGCACCAGATCGGTTCTCGAAGAGCCGACTACTTTAGCTAGTGTACTTAAAGCGCGGCAAATTTGCGAAGGTTTTCGGCGGTCGCAGCTGTTTCCTTCCGGTTGAACCGTGAGGTGGTTAAACGTCAAAGCCGATGGCGCGCGCGAACTGTTTCACCGCCTCATCACGCTGTTCTCCGTCAAAGTTCGATTCGCCGAGGATCGCCGATTCGTCGTCGCCTTTGTACTCGGTGATTTTGTAGGTCGTGGGGGGTTGCAGACTTCGCTCCAAACGATAAAGATTGCCGTTTGACCCTGTTGCACCGACAACACCCCAGACGCCGTCCAGGGATTTGGTTATATCTTGAACTGTGTGCGGCCATTGGGCTCTCTGTTGAAATAGATTCACTGTTTACCTTCCAGTTTGTTTCAGTGTTCGGCGAGCGTTGCGGCGTTCAAGAATCCGACCTGCCGCCGCTGGGCATGTCATCAGTTTTACTCAATTAGAAAGAGTGTCCGGAGAGGGACTTGAACCCTCATGGCTAAGCCACACGCCCCTCAAACGTGCGCGTCTACCAGTTCCGCCATCCGGACTAGTGTCTAGGGGGCCATTGCCAGTGAGAGGTCGTGGCAATCGTTTGAGGTGGTTTGGAACACCTCAAAATCTAGACCTTTAGTTTAGCAATGAAGGGGCAGTTCGTGTCAATAGAGTGCGCTTGTGTCAATTCATGTATCAGCGTTTACAGATAGTGCTATAACTAGAGTATGGCAAATGCCGCTCAACATCACGTTTTAGACAATCCCTGCTGCGGATAATTAAAGTACGAAGCAAATAAACACGAGCCGTCCGGGGAATAATTAGCTGTGGCGAGTATTTAGGTTTGTAACGTAAAATGATTTGAAAGTCTGTTGGCAAGCCAGTGCGATGAGGACATCGGTGTAGTCGGAATCATGATCGAAATGCATGTAGCAGGAATCGCACTGGATGCTCGCAACGGGCATCCAATTGTTGTTCTTAACGACAGTACCAAGCGACGCGCACTACCTATATGGATTGGGGTTGCAGAGGCGCAAGCAATCGGCAAGGCGCTTGACAATCACAAGCCCGACAAACCGATGTCTCACGACTTCTTACTAAATCTGATTACAGCCTTTGGCTACAAAATCGACCGCATTGAGATAAACGAACTCTCGTCTAACACATACTTTGCCACCATACGGCTAATAATTGAAGATTCGCGTGTGGACGAGGCAAAGGCTATCGATTCGCGCCCGTCCGATGCGATTGCGCTGGCTCTGCGCGCTAAGGCGCCGATATTTGTTTCCGCTCAGGTCGTCGCTGACGGCACGATTCCAGCCGATGTCGAGCGCGACGAAGAAGAGACGAAAGAGTTCAAAAAGTTCATTGATAATTTGAAGGCGTCTGATTTCAAAAAAATGGGCGGCGCCGAGTCTTAGCGCCGAGTGTCGATCGCGGAGAGAGGTCAGACGCTAGCTTTTGCTTTGTCTTTGCTTGCCGCACATTCAAGCTTCGGATTTCTTTTTTGCTTTGTCCAACGCCGACTTTAACGCGATCTCCAGTGTCTGGATCTTCGCTTCTAGTTGTTTCTCTTTGTCCGATTGAATCTCTTTGGCGAGCTTCTCATCTTGCTTTTGCCAGGTTAGCTGGTTCTGCTCGCTCTTTGCGTCTTTGATTGCTCTGGTGGCGTTGAACGAAGCTGCGGAGGCCAGACCAAGGGCGAACCCGATGAGCACTAGCGTTCCGACTGTGGTGGAAACAGTCGCGCCGAATAAATTCAGTGCCACCGCCGTACTAATGTTCATGAAACCAAGCACGGCTGCAACTATTAGAAGAACAGCAGATATTATGAAAAACAGATTGCGCGGCATCATGTCACCTCAGTGTCGAAGCTTCTCCAGCAGTGCCTGATAGTCTGCCGGAAGCGGTGCTCTGAACTCTAGCGCTTCGCCGGTTTTAGGGTGAGTAAACGAGAGTCTGGCGGCATGAAGTGCATGCCCGTGCAGTCCCAGTTTCGCCCGCGCTTTTTCAGAGCCGGAAGTTTTGCGATTGTACACGAGATCGCCGACCACGGGAAAGTTCAAACTCGCCATGTGCACGCGGATCTGGTGCGTGCGACCGGTTTCGAGTTGACATTCCAGAAGAGTGAAGTTTCGATAACGTTCTACAACTTTGTAATGTGTGACGGCGCGGCGACCGTTCTCAACCACCGCCATCTCCTTGCGGCGCACCGGGTGTCTGCCTATTGGTTTGTCGACTGTTCCGCTGTCCGGTCCGACAATGCCGTCCACGAGTGCGAAATAGTTCCTCTTCACCTCGCGAGATGAAAGACGCCTGGACAGCTCTTTGTGCGTAGAATCTTCTTTTGCGACAACCAGTAAACCAGATGTGTCTTTGTCCAGTCGGTGAACGATTCCAGGACGCTCGACTCCCGATATGCCGGATAACGAGCCCTTACAGTGGTGCAAAAGTGCGTTGACCAATGTCCCTGAGCGGGTTCCAGCGCCCGGATGTGTAACCATGCCCGCGGGTTTGTTCACAACCACAAGAAACTGGTCCTCGAATATTATGTCGAGTGGTATCGCCTCTGGTTGCGCATCAAGAGGTTCCGACGGCGGAATTTTGACGGTGATAGTCTCTCCACCTTTCAGGCGCAGAGAGGATTTGGCAATTTCTCCGTTGACGGAAACCAGTTGGGCATCGATTAGTTTTTGAACTTGAGCGCGGCTCAAATCCGGAAGAGTTTTTGAAATGAAATTGTCGAGTCGCGGTTTATCATCGGCTGATGCTTCAGTCGGATCGTAGACTAACTCTACTTCTTCGAAAGGCTCAAATGAGTCGAATTCTTCTTGCTCATTCATAATCAGGCTTTGTCGTTCGGCGCGAGAGCGTCATGCTTCCGCTCATCCTCTCGCGGTGTCGCAGGCGATCCGGCAGTTATATCGCTGGAAACTGCTTGCTCTCTGGTTTTCGGTCCTGTTTCTTCCGAAGGGAAGAACCAGATAGCGATAAAGAGAAACGCGATGCCAACATCGATCAATGCATCCGCGACGTTGAAAACTGGAAACTGCATGAACGCAAACTCCAGGAAATCAGTCACCTTCCCGTGATTGAAGCGGTCTATCAAATTCCCAACTGCACCACCAAAGATGCAAGCCATGCCAATCTGTTCCACCACCGGTAGTGGCGCGGTTGATGCGATCCGTTTAACAATCCAACAGCAAATCGCTATTGAGAAAACTGTCGCGACGAGTCCCATAAGTTGGCCATTATCGCTTCCGAGCGAGAAGGCGGCGCCTGGATTGCTGAGCAGATTTAGACGGAGCAGACCAGGAATGAATTCTTGCGGCTGGCCCATTGTAAGGTTTCTTACGGCCCACTGCTTACTCAACTGATCTGCAGCGATACAACAGAAGACCACAAATGCGATCAGGACGCTACGGGCGCCTACCTGCTTAAATCGTGTCATTCTGCGGCTCCGCGTCGGTACTCTCAGCTCGCCGTTAAGGCTTTACGTCGCCCGAGGGATCGTCTTTCTTCTCTTCTTCTTTTATCTCAGTTGAAGGAATGGGCGATGCGTCTTGCAACTTCTGCGGATCAGGTTTTGGCGCGTCCGGTGTCAGCTTGATCGGTGAGGTGTCGTCATCATCGACTGTTGCTGTTTGAACGGCTTTGGGCTCTGGCGGCGCCTCTTTGGTTTGAGGAACGACGTTCAATCTTCGCGTCAAATACGTCAACCCTTTAAGATTTGAACGCGACTTGTCGGTTATACCGATTGTCGCCATCAGAAGTTCGTTGTGATTCGATGTGTTCGCGTGAATAATCCGCTCCAGGGTTTGATTATCAATCGGCCTCCAGAAATCTTTGTGAGGCGGCTGCGGATAGCGGAGCGGCTCGCTCGTGATTGAGCCGACAGCGATCAAATCGGAAGGCAAGTCGACTTTTAAACGAGCGGAGTATTCTTGCCCCGATTTCACTTGCTCTGGCGCGATGAAGGAGGTGTCGAGCTCCTGCGCAAGTCCGAATGCCACGCGAACTTTTTCGTAGTCGATTCGGTCGCCGACGATTTTCCATTCCTTGCCCATCTTTCTCAGATAGAGCTGACCTTCAGAGATCGATGAAAGCGAACCCCTGGTGCCGATTCCCGGCATAACTTTGTCCGTATTTCCGACTGCTTTGTCTCGAGACTCCACGGTTGCGAATTTACCTTCGACGCGAACTTGTTTCGTCTTCGAAATTGATTTTGCGTCCGGGTAGGTTTTCCAGAAGTCCTTGGTGAGCTCTTTGACGGCGTTTTTGTCTAAACCGTCGTTGTTGACGTAGTCATCGTGATAGAAGCCCATAACCGCATCGAGATTGTGAGCGTTCCACTGTGTCTCGATGTCATTGAGGAAGGCTTCTACTTCCTGGCGTTCTGTCTTGTACTTCTCGTGGTCGGGTTCCAAACCGTCTGATTTTGTTTCTTCCGAAGCGGTCGGTGTAGACCCGGTCGCTGTGGCGGCTGCTGCGCTTAGAGTCAGCGTTGAGGTCGTGGTGAGCGCCATCAAAAGTGAGAGCGCCAAAAATCCATCAACTTTTGCACGCAATGTTTGCCGCCTGGTGAGCGCTTTGTACATCACCGATCGCCTCCACGATGTTTCGAAATCGAATAGGTTTGAACCTTTCAAGTTGCCATTATAGCCTCACTGGCGTCTCCAAACCGCGATCCGTTAAGAGTTGCTGCCGAAACTGTCGCATCTATTCGCACTTGACTAGGGGCGGGTGGCTTAGAAAATGCGGGCGGTGTCCAACTCACGACTCGAATAAAAATGCGCTTATCCTGGCTCTGTCCGCCTTCGCGAAGCGTTCGCGGTTTCTGTTTCGAGCACAGACTGATACCATGGAATAGGTCGCGGGTCGCAGTTGCGGCGGGTTTCGAAGTGAGCGGCAACGATACTACAAATTTTGACAACGACACGAGCGGCAATCACGGCGTTCCGTTTGATACGTCGCCGGACCTATCCGGTGACCAGGGGCGCTTTCGGGGACCTCACCCTGAGGACACGATGCAGGACTCCACGCGAAGTCGCGGGTTTCAGCCTCTGGGGCACGGTACGGATGCAACTCAGAAAGATATTCCGGACGAGACGCAGCAGGAATTTCATTCACCGAGTGATGGGGAAACTCAACGCGACTATTCCGCAGATAGAACCGAGCAGGACATTCGCAATCAGAAAACAGCCGATCACGGTGGACAGAAAACCGATCAGGACATTGGGGCTGGTCAGCAGAAGGTTTGGGCCGACCCATTTCAAAACACGCAACCAACTGATTGGGAGCCGCTTGACGGTTCGAAATCGACGGCAGGAGAACCAAGTGCATCGCCACTTAAACACTCGCGTTCGTCGGCTTCACAGCCACCACCATCTCAACAAATCGGACCGATAGGTCGTTTTCGAATCGGCGATATGTTCGCAAATAAATACGAGATAACCGGACACATCGGACAGGGCGGCATGGGAACAGTCTACAAGGCACTCGACCTTGTGCTTGGCCGCTCGGTCGCGATCAAGTTTTTGAAAACGAAGAGCATCATCGATAAAACAGTAGTTTCACGCTTCCAGCAAGAAGCAGTCGCTATCGCCAGTTTAGATCATCACAATATTATTCGCGTTCACGAGATGTCGGTGACTTCGGATGGTGATCCGTTTTTTGTCTTGGAGTACATCCAGGGAAATTCGCTTTCAAACGAGATCCGCGGTTTAAAGAGTCTTCCGCTAGAACGTGCGCTTGCAATCGCCGAGCAAATTTGTGATGCGCTACAGCACGCGCACGATCATGGAGTGGTGCATCGTGACTTAAAGCCAAGCAACCTCATGCTCGTGAAACACGGCGAAGTGGAAGTCGTGAAGTTGTTGGATTTTGGAATAGCCAAGCTCAATCCAATGGATGAGGAAACACTTCTGCGTTTAACCAAAACAGGTGAACTCTTCGGAAGCCCACACTACATGAGCCCGGAGCAATGCAGTGGAGAAACCGTGGACGCACCGAGCGACATTTACTCTCTCGGAATCGTGCTTTTCGAGATGTTGACAGGTAAACCACCATTCTCTGGTAATAGTCCATTCGCCACGATAGAGATGCATAAACTTGCAGCAACACCATCGATCGTCGGCTCAATTGATGAAGGTAGTGCGAAACTTCTTGATCCCATTCTCGCTAAAATGATGGCGAAAAATCCGTCGGATCGCTACGAGAAACCAGCAGACGTAAAAGCTGAACTGCAATCATTGGGTCGCGCACTATTCGCGCCCGCAACGCAGGTCAGTATACAGTTGCCAGTCGACGATGGTTATGAGAAACGGAAGAAGAATTTAGCCTTGATCACGCTCGGAGTTGTTGCTGTTCTCGGATCTGGAGCCGCGATAGGTTTGTCTCTTGGTTGGAATGTCGCACCGCCCGTAGTGGCGGCGAAAGTAGATAAAACTCCCTGGTCTAGCTATGATTACAAAGGTCAGCGGATGTTTGACGTTGGCAATTACAAGGATGCATCCGAGTATTTTCACAAGGCGCACGAGAGGGCATTGACAGTCTCCGAGCCGCGTCGATCCATTCTTGTAGACCGAAGTCTGCGAGAACTGCGAATGATCAGTTCGGTTCTTAAGGATAAAGCGGGTGTAGAATCGGCGAACAAGCTTTTGCTCAACCTTACGCTCCAAGAAAAAGTTACTTCGACCGACTTCTCGGAACTTCAGCGGGCGGTGGCTTCCGCTATCCACGCTGAAGACAGTAGTGAACTTCAAACGCAGCTAGATCTGCTTCACCGCGCATTACCAAAACTCAGAGCGCAAGGGATAGATGTTCTCCAGTATTTGTCATCGCTGGAAAAGAAACTGATTCTGTCGGAACGTCTTCAACTGTCCCTCGTTTATGTCCAGCTTCTATCGGCAGCCGTGCAAATTGAAAACGAGAATGATGACCTACCGCAGCTTGCAAGCATAATTGACGCAGCCTCCAAGTTTGAAGGCCGACTTTCGCCGACTCAAGCCTATCTGGCAGGCGATTTGAGCATGCGAGTGCGGGGCTCTAGCAATCTCACAGAGCACTTATTGCAGTACGCGTATGATTACGGTGACCAACTAGTTCAAAGTAAAGCTGTTTTAGTCCAAGCTCGGTTGTATTTTGAGACAGGCCGCAAAACAGCCGCGATCAATAGATTGAGCGCTGAGTTAGGTCAGTTAGAAAAACGCAGTACCACCGAATTTGCGTGGTTGTACGTAATTTTGCTGGACCTTTCGTCCATGCTCGCGCATAACGCAGAGGCAGAAAAGGCCTTGCCGCTTTTGATAAGAGCAAGGTCCATTGCGCAGTACGAACTTGACGATTTTCGATTCTATAGCGGGGGCAGCTCTAAAGATTTGATCGATTACAGACTCGTAAACTTGTACACCGATTTGAATGACTTCGATTCGGCGATTGACCTTCTAGACTCGATGGCGGGTTCTATAAGTGATGCCGAGGCCGGTGATTTACAGAAAGTCCGATGGTATGCCAAGTATGGACGTGTGCTTTGTAAGCAACGCCGCTTCGATCAGGCAATAAAGCGTTTGAAACAAGCAGAAGAATTAATAGCAAAGCAGAAGCAACCCAATGGAGAGATGCGTTTTATTTCTCAGCAGGTTTCCGAGGACTTAGCTCTGATTGCTTCGCATTAGTGAGCCACGTTTGATTAATTTCCGGCGGTCAGCTCAACACCGCCATTAAATAGCACTGAGCCTTTTTTTCCGCCATTTGTAATCTCGATATTCGCGTTGTTCGCAGTGAAGGTGTTGGTTGGCTGAGCGTCCGAAGGCGGTTTTCCGTAGGTAAGAATTTCACCGTTGCCGTTTTCTACCCGAACTGTGTATAGGGGTACCCAGTCGAATATCCTATATCCACCTTGAAGAGTTGGCGTAGGCACGACACCTCGACGTCCCTGTAGGCCTGGACGAGGCACACCTTTGAATGCTTTCTGATCTAAGTTTATGGAGATAATTCCGACACCCCCGGGACCCGGAGTTCCAGCGGCAGTTGTACGCATTCCACTATTCAGATCTAGGATTAACGTTGGTTTCAAATTGTTTTTGCTTCCATTGGTGACTTCGATTGCTGTGTTGGCGATTATGTCGGCGTTATCATCCAGAAGGAAATTACCGCCTTGGTTTTGAAGTCGAACGGCTCCGTTGGTAGAGGTGATTGTGCCTTCCACTGTCAGCTTGCTGTTCGTATAGAGATTCAGAGTGGATACAACCGTTGAAGTGTTTAACTTTAAATCCGTAGACATTTGTCTAACAAGGTTTACCGAAGCACCTGCGTTCAAAATTAAGTCGGTTGTGCCGTTAGGATTTTTCTTCGCGATTGATTTTGTGAAAGGCTTGTTGAAGCCTTGAATGACGAACTCTTGACCAACATCTCCGATGTTGCCAGCCGCTGCGGTCAGGTCAATTGTGGCGTCAACCTTTGTCATGAACAACGTCGAGGTTGGCTCAAAGCCGTCGTACGCTTGGACGATACTTTGACCCGCTGCTAGCGTGACGTCGCCTCCGACTCGGGTGACACCACCAGCGAAACCAATCGAAGCATTCGAAGTGACCGCACTGCCGATTAACAATCCGCCAGCAGCGCGGGTTCCATCAGCATTGTAAGTGACGGAAGGTCCGCCGGTGATCGTGGGCTGCGATGTCGATACGAACAGGTTGCCACCGCCACCGGTGCCGCCTGATGTATTCATTGCTCCGATTTGAATTGCGGTACCAAGTGCAACGCTATCTACTCCACCGCCGATCATTGTGATGTTGCCGTTTGTTCCAGTGCCTGCTCCGCTTGTTACGATCGTAGCGTCGTTGGCGTCAATTCTTCCGGACGTCGGGCTGGTTCCTTTGAAAGCGTATAGGTTTACGTTGCCACCGTTGCCCTGAGTACCGGTGGGATTGGTGAGTACCGAGCCGGTGCCTAACGTAATAGAGCCTCCATTTGTTGAGGCACCGTCCAGGGTGACGGATGCTCCTGTTGATCCAGGCAAGTTAGTGCCTGTGCCGGGAGTCGTAATATTGGCACCCGCGATCATCGTGACGTCATAACCTTGGGTTCCGTTTCTTGCTTCGACCGAGAATCCATTAATTCCGATGATATTGCCCGTGCTGATGAATACGATGTCTTCTGCAAAAGTTACAGTGCCGCTGATAGATATTTGGCTTCCATTGTTGTAGAAAGTCGGGTCCCCGGTGAAGCATGTGTCGCCGATTTGAAGGTTATCCGTGGCTGTGCTTACGTGACCTGCCGAACCCGTCTGCGAGAGCAATCCGGTCAATTGATTGACGACCACTTCGTTTGTTGCATTGCCGGCGAAGAGGTTCACTTCCTTCGACAACAAGTCACCGCCTGTGATGTTGTTGTTGAAAGTGCCCTTGTAGTCTGCGTTGCGAACATTGATGGCGCCGTTCAGTGCGGAGATAGTACCGTTTGTGTTGTTGACGTTGATTGCGAGTGTTGGCGATCCGTTGATGCTGACGGCACCGTTCACGGCGGTGATGGTTCTGCTATTGTTCACGTTGTTGGCAGTGATGAACACGGAGTCTTGAGCGGAAATCGTTCCAGAGTTGGTGAGTGTGGAGCCAACTTGTGGCGATGTATTCGAAACGGTAGGCACCAATTGCGATACCAGAGTCAAATTTCCGCTCGATTCGATCGTTCCTAGGTTTGTTAGTTGACCGCGAGCGTTCAGTTCCAAATCAACCTTTGAAGCGTACGAGCCGCCCAATAGATTGCTTGGGAGGACGGAAGAAATCAACGCACCCGACTGATTCGTGATGTCATCTGCGCGAATCGCTCCGCCGCGGGCGCTGTTCGTGCTGGAGACCGCGTAGATCGAACCGTAGTTGTTGAGATCGCCTTTCAAAATGAAATTCGAGTTCTTTCCAAAGTCACCGTATGTGGTGACTCCGGATGCGACGGTCAAATTCGCCGCACGCATTGGATCATTGTTGCCGGTAATTGCTGTGAGATCTAAACTGCCACCACGTGCGATACCGCTTCCGTCGATGACTAATTTTTGTCCATTGCCGAATAGCGCTTGCTTGATTGCGATGTACTCTGCCGCAGTGACTTTGGAGCCGGCGCTGTATGTTTCAGTTTGTCCACCAACTGTGATTTCAACTGAAGAATTTATGCTGCTAAACAGGTTAGTTCCAAGAACGATGTTGCGATCCGCTGAAGTGAGATCAAGGTCGACGCCGCTGTTTAGGCGGACAAGATTTGTGCCGATTTGCTGAACACCGATGCGGTCAAGCTTGGCTTGGAGCCCGCGTTTTATGACGTCGTTGTTCTGAAGTTCCGCATGGCGAATGATTGCGGCTTCGAGGCGTTGTTGTTTCAGTTCCATTCTTGGTGGAAGCGAAGCGCCAGTCGCGGAGCGGGCATTGTATGTGTTTTTAAATAATTCGCGGGCTTCGCGACGAGTGAGGTCTGTGTGGATCTCGCGAAACTCTCTCATAGAGGGGCGGTCTTCGGGTGCGGCGATTGCTGTTTGAGCCGCGGAGATAAAGAGCGTGCCACAGACAAGAGCGGACGTTCGTCTGATGGCTGTGCGCCAATCCTGCTGCCGTATGGATTCCGATGATTTCTTCCCCGAACCTGATTTCATGATCCACCTCTGGAGTGCGTTGTCGCGTGTAAGAATTCCCTGCGGATGCATCCCACTCTGCCAGGATTGCTGAGTGATTCCGCGAAGGTTAGTTGAAAGTGATACCAGTAAAGCTACCAAATTCTACAGCATGCTTCGTGTGTTGTCGGATAGATTCAATATTTCTAGGAAGCCTTACGCGTGTGGTACCGAAATGAAATGTCAAGTGGGCGGCTGGTTCGATAACAGTTTCGCTTTGTTCTGCATTGCCAGCTCGAATTTTGGATTGATCGCGAGGGCGCGATCAAAATTTAATAGTGCCTGTGGTTTATTTCGGTACTTCATAAAAATCACTCCTCGGTTTGTTAGTGCCATGCAGTCGGTTGGGTCGTCTTGCAAGACCGCATTGAAATCTTTGAGGGCAAGCGAATTTTGATTAAGCATTGCGTATGCCGTTCCTCGCCACAGGCTGGCTGGGACGAAGTGGGGGTTTAACTCAAGAGCTTTTCAAATCGGCTATCGCAAGATCGAGTTGATTAGCTTTGAGTTGTGAACAACCTCTGGCTGCGTAAAACTTGGCTTCCTTCGGACTGAGCGCAATCGCGCGGTTCGAGCACCGAATAGCTTCGCTTAATTGATTTACCTGTGTGTGGTAGAGCGCAAGGTCATTCCACCTATCTGCGACACTGGGTTCTAGCCTTGCCGCTTGTTTCGCCCACTTCCCAAAGTTTTGAACATCGGAAATTCGAAGGTACATTTGTGAAAGGATGACCGCCTTTCTCGCGGACGGCAAATGACGATAAGCTTTTGTGATTAACTGAATGCCTTCAACATACCGATCTGCATGAGCTAGAGCTTCCGCTTTGGAGCAGAGGAAATCGTCATTGTTGGGAGATAGGGCTAATAGTAGGTCAAGGTGATGATAGGCACGCTCGAAGTCGCCAACATCCAAGTACAGTTGGGCGAGTTCGCTTCTAGCCTTCAGGTCATTTTTGTTTTTCGCGAGCCGAATGTCTAAGTCTAGAACCTGGGCTTCCCAATCATCAGTGATACTCGCGTCAGCCATTTCATTCGCGAATACGCTTGCAAGCTCAGGCTTCAGTTTTAGGGCCGCACGTCTATCAGCGGTCGCCGCTTCGTTTTGTCCAAGTGCCCTACGAAGGTTTCCACGTTCAAAAAGAGCATCAGCGAAATTACGATTGAGTGACAAAGCCTTGTCCAGCATTTTGATTGCGGCTTTGCAATCATGCCTTCGCTGCTTCTGTGTTAGAGCGAGTTGATAATAGGCTTCTGCTGACGGTCTCTTCGAAATTAATAAGTTTAAGTCCTCCTCTGCGCTCTCGAGAAGACCCAGTTGCCTATACAGCGTGGCTCTTCTGAGGCGAGCTTTAGGAGCGAGTGGATTTTGGTCTAGCAGTTTGGTCATTTCAACAAGTTCGTCAATCATGATCGCCGAGTCGCTTACGTAGGCAGTCTTTCTTATAGGTAGTGAAGCTTTGGCATCTGTTGACGAGGCATTATTCTTCGCAGTTTCTACCTTCACAGGAGTTGTCTGCGAGCACGAGCTAATTGTCGCAATCCAACTACAGAAGACAAAACCTTTCAGCACTGTTTTGAAACCTGATTGAGACTTTGTGTGCTTCATTTGAAATGATTCGGGGTGTTTTAACTCGGAAATTGTTTGAATGATCCAGATGCACGTTCTAAAGTCACTCCGCGAATTGCCTAGCCTGGTGCAAATCATAAATGCATTTGAATAAAGGAGTTGCAGGGTTCAAATCCCCTCCCATCGCGACCCAGAACTCGTGGTCCCAGCTAACTGACTGAAAATCTTTGTCGACTGTGAAGCTGAAGCTGCGGACACAATCCTCCTGTTGAAAGTCGATTCTGTATGAGAACTCAGTCTCGGCGACGATTGCTATCGGTCGGAATACTAGTGTTTTGTCCGGTTTCAATTGAATCCCTCGGAAGGCTCTTTGACTCGTAATATTAGATCCGTGACACCATTAGTGATACCTTAATCGAAAAGGTAATCGAATTCATTGGTTCTTCTCGTACATCGAGCGAGCCTCTGTTTCCGCCATGATAGCAGCACATCGTCACCCTTTACGAAAAATCACCCCGGGTGATATCACCCGGGGTTGATTGATTTCTCGTTTATCGCGTCCTTGAACCGGCTGCTAACTCGCAGTCCGTTTATCGCAGTCGATTAAACAGCTGCCACTGCGAGCAGTTCGTTCATCTTGTCGATGTTTTCGCGGATCGATTCTGCTGATTTCTTGAGTTCAGCGGCTTCTTCGTCGTTGAGTTTGATGTCGACGATTTGCTTGAGCCCTTCTTTGCCGAGGACGCATGGCAAGCCGATGTAGACATCTTTCAAGCCATAGTGACCGTCAGCCAAGACTGCGCAAGGGATGAGGCGGTTTTTGTCTTTGAGGATCGCCTCAACCATTTGAACAACCGATGCGCCCGGTGCGTAGTATGCGCTGCCGGTCTTGAGGTGTTTGACGATTTCAGCGCCGCCGTCGCGGGTGCGAGCGACGAGAGCTTCGATTTTGTCCTTCGATACGAATTCCGAAATCGGAATACCGTTGACGGTTGCGAAACGGGTGAGCGGAACCATCAAGTCGCCGTGTCCGCCGAGAACCATCGCGCGAACGTCTTCTACTGAGAAGCCGGTTTCCATTGCGATGAATGTTTGGAATCTAGCGCTGTCCAGCACTCCAGCCATACCGATGACTTTGTTGTGCGGAAGTTTAGTGGTCTTCCAGGTGAGGTAAGTCATGACGTCAAGCGGGTTGCTGACGACGATGAAGATTGCGTTAGGAGAATATTTGATTGCGTTCGTGGCGACGTCTTTTACGATATTGGCGTTAATCTTGAGAAGGTCGTCGCGGGTCATACCAGGCTTTCTTGCCACACCAGCGGTGATGACGACGATGTCCGAATCCTTGGTGGCTTCGTAACTGTTTGAACCTTCAATTTTTCTATCGTGATAGTGAACCGGCGAGACCTGGAGCATGTCCAGGCTTTTGCCCTGCGGCAAACCTTCAACTACATCGACCAACGTGACATCTGCCAGATCTTTCTCTGCGATGTACTGCGCAACCGTCGCGCCGACGTTGCCTGCTCCAACTACTGTGACCTTACTCACGTTCGAAACCTCCACAAAAACCTAGCGGGCGAAGGAGGTCAGATTAGCACGGGATCTGGCGATTGCCCGGGAGCTTAAGCATTAGTTCCTGGTTTGTATTGCGAAACTGTGATCGCTGGCTGGTGGAACAGATTTCGTCCTCAAAAATTTAAACTGACAACTTGCTTGAAAAGTCCGGTAAATTTAGTGGTGAAAATCCTGTAGACGATTCGCCTGTCGTGTTTTATAGTCGTAATAAGAAATGCATGCAAAGAGGGGAACTCGTTTTGCTCGGATGCGTCTAAGAAAAAACGCCGGGCCGTAAAATGGGTATAGGAAGGTAGCAGGGCTGCCACACGCAGAATCCTCGGCGATG
The DNA here is from genome assembly GCA_965228855.1 of Candidatus Obscuribacterales bacterium. Classification (GTDB taxonomy): domain Bacteria; phylum Cyanobacteriota; class Vampirovibrionia; order Obscuribacterales; family Obscuribacteraceae; genus JADYXR01. Next base: position 1,539,244 of record CBDDIJ010000002.1, read on the forward strand.
TGAGGTGATTGGCTTGTTTAGCAAAAACCGAACCAGCAATTCATTTGTATTCGCGCTCACCGCGGTGCTGATGGCGGTGGCTTTCGCGTCTTCGGCAATTGCCAATGATGAGCTCACTCCGGACGTTCCAAAGCTGGATCTGGGTCCGAAAAAGGAGCCTTTGAAAGCCGGTATTCAGCACAATATTCAGCAAAAGTCAGAGCCAAAGAAGAAAAAGAAGTTGAAGGCGCAGACTTCTGCTTCCCCGTTCTCTAATGCTCAGCGGGCGGCGTTGGATGCGAGCAGATTCAACGCGTCGGCTGATGACAGCCGCCTCGAAGCTCAAGCTGAGCGCTCTATTGGAGTGATCGGCGTGCGGTTCGTTTCCACTAACGGATATCCGCCGGTAATTAATACAGTCTTCCCCGGCACTCCTGCGGCGGCATCCGGATTGTCAAGTAATGATTTGATTGTTGCCATTGACGGAGTTCCGACATCCGGTTTGAGCAAGGATGAGTGTTACGACCTTATTATCGGAACGCCTAATACACCTGTCACACTGTCACTGCGTCGCGGGCAAAACTTCTTCGTACGAACGATGAACCGCATGGATTTGAACGAAATGACCGATCCGCGCGTGCGTCATGCATATATGTATCACTTGTAAGCCACCTTTCTCCCGTTTTCTCTTTCCAGTCGTGGCTGGATTGCGTCAAGCCGTCCTTCTATAAGGTATGCGGCGCAAAATCCTGCTAAACTTTCGGCATGATGAGGTTTTGTTTCGATGCCACTATGTTTGGTGGCGACATGGGTGGAGCGATTGAGCTAGCGGCTGCTAAGGGGCTGACAGCTATCGAGTACCGGTTTGGCTCTTTCAAGGTTTCTGCCAGTGGCGCAGAAGTAAAGGGTGAGGAACGAAAGTATCTTGAGCGACAGTCGAAGTTGGCTGCCGATCAGAATGTTGAAATCGCTTGTCTGGCATCTGACTACATGCACAAGCCTGGCGACAAAACGTCCTACAAAAAATTCCATGGAATGATTTCCAAGTTGCTGGAAGTGTCCACAATACTGAACTGCGGACGCATTTCATTCTTCCTCGAAGTTGGACCTGACAACGCCTGGAAGACGAAGTTCGAAAAGGAGTATGAGACGCTTCATCCGCTATTTGAAGAGCGTGGCATAAAGCCACTTTTACGTCTTTCTACTCCTCATGAATTTCGTGGTGTCTCGTTAAAAAGATGGCGAGCGATTGAGCCCCAGGATTGGAGGGATCTGATTTCTGGTTGTCCCGATCTGTCGCTCAGTTTTTCGCCAGCAGACTATCTCTGGCTTGGTATTGATTACCTTGGTGCGCTTGCTGCTATTCTGCCGGCGCTGGAGCATATCGAGGCGTACGATGTGGAGATATTGCGCGATTTGCAGCGGGATAGCGGTATGTTCGGTCCTTTATGGTGGCGCTATCGCAGAATCGGAAAGGGTCTTGTAGACTGGGTTCAACTGATCGAGGCTCTTAAACTTTATGGCTATGAGGGTGCAATTTCTGCTCAATTCTCCGATGAATTTGTTGGCGCCGATCAAACTTCGTTGGAGAACGCGCTTGATGACGCATTCTCGAGGTTGGGTTTCCTGATTCGTCGATAAAATCTGCTGTGTGTTTAGTTTAGGCAGGCACAATGACCGGCACAAAAAAACAACTGTCGTTATATGTCCACACTCACTGGGATCGCGAGTGGTATTGGGCTTTTGAGCGCTACCGAACCGTTTTGATGTCTGTGTTGAAAAGGGCAGTCGAGGCTGTAGAGTCTGGAGAATTGCCTAGCTTTCACCTTGACGGTCAAGTATGTGCTCTGGAGGATTTTCTGGAACTGCAGCCCGAGTTTGCAGAGCGAATCAAGAAGCTCAATGCTCAGAATAAACTCGCCATCGGTCCGTGGTATGTGCTCGCCGATCAAATGCTCGTCAACGGTGAGAGTCTGATTCGCAATCTCGAAGTTGGAATGAAACTGTCGCGGCGATTCGGCCAACCCATGATGGTTGGCTACAATCCTGACACCTTCGGACACACTCAGGACTTACCGCGAATATTGCAGGGCTTCGGAATTGCAAACGCGATAGTGTGGCGTGGGGTTCCCGAACTCGATCAAGGACCGGAATTCTTCTGGCGAAGTCCCGATGGCAGCGAGGTCGTCGCGATTGCGCTGAACAAGGGCTATTACCAAACCATGTTTCATGAGGTTGAAGGCTCGGAGTCGGAAGGCAAAATTGACGCTCTTGTCGAAGCTTTACTGCCGTGGTTGAACTTGAGATTCGATAAACAGAGCGGCGCAATTGTGGCTAGCGATGAGCCTTCCGCCGTTTACTCTCGATATACCAACGGATGCCTCGTTCCCGTCGGCGGCGATCATTTGAAAGCGCCGGCGAATTTTGCGCGAATTTCCGAGCTTGTCGGCAATCGCTTCGCCCAATTATTGTCGGAGAACGGAACCTCGGCCGCTACAGGTGTGTCCGCCATTGAACTCGCAACGGTTCAGCTCCCTGACTATCTCGCGATGGTGTTACAGGCGGTGCAAAAACCGGCCACGCCTGTCAGGCGAATCGACGGAGAGCTGCGAGACAATAGTTGCGCTAAACAGCATGCTGCCGGCTATATGCTCCCAGGCGTGTTGTCTACCCGGCTGTATTTGAAACGTCAAAACAGAATTCTGGAACACAGGCTCGCGCGTTTATGCGAGCCGGTTTACGCGTTGATGTCTGCAGCAAATGTCGTTAAATATCCGGCAGTTGAGTTGGATAACGCATGGAAATATTTGCTGAAAAATCATCCGCATGACAGTATGTGTGGCTGCAGTGTGGACGAAGTGCATCGCGAGATGATGACGCGATTCTCCTCTATCCATCAGATTCTCGATATTCTCGACCAGCGAGTGAAGCAGGAGTTGCTTATCCCTGGAGGACATGAATGGTCTACGGAGGAAGGACGAAAACGGAGGGCTGAGAAACCGCCATCAATCGAAAATGCTGGCTTCGGTAGGGGCGATGGCGAGCTTGCCGATCCGGATGTTTCACTGACGAATCTGGCTGTTCTGAATGTCTCAACCAGTTCAGTAAGCGCACCGGTCAGAGTAGCTCTGGCTATTCCTGATAAGTTTTTTGCAGAGCCTGATGGTTCGGCGACTCAAGATCAGCAGTCTGCATCAGCTCCTTCTCCGGAGGCGGCTCCGACGGAGGCTACTTCGCTGGCATCGGCGAAGGTCAGGAAAACGGACAAAGAGATGTGGGCGGCAGCCAACGCATACCTGCTGGACCTCTGTGGAGACGCAACCCGATTTCAACTTGAAGGGGTTCGATTTGAAACGGAGTTGTTTGGAGAGATGGGTGGGGTGCCGCTCTACAAAGATGTCCACTATCTGACGGCCTGGGTCTGGGTGGAGAGAGCTGCTCCGTTAAGCGTTACAAGATTGCCGCTCAGTGGTTGTTCCGCCGCTGCAACTGATGGCGTTTCCGAAGCTGTCGTCAAGGCTAGTCGTTCGGAAATCTCCAACGACTTTTTCGACTTGAAAGTATCCAACGATGGTCAAATCACAGTCGATGTGCGTGATGCGGCCGGTAAGCAGAGTTTCAAGCTCCGGCACCGGTTTCAAGACGTCGCGGATGCCGGCGACTCGTATAACTTCGATCCCATTCTTAAAGATGCGGCTGTGCAAGGACGTTTTGCTTCGTGCGAAACGATTCTGACTGGACCCCTTGTCGCTTCTTTGAAGCTCACTTATAAGATTCATTTGCCCGAAGCATTAGTTGAAGATGCTGATGAATCCGTATGGAAAGGTGTAGAGGACAAAACAAACCTGGTGCATTTCAAACGCGCCAAAAAAACTGTGGAGCACAAGATTGAAACGACCGTGACTCTCAGGCGCGGCGTGCCGCTTGTGTTTTTTGACTCGACTTGGAACAACCTTGTCGGTGACCACCGCCTGGAAGTTCTTTTCGATACTGGCGCTAAGGTCGGTACAACCTGGTCGGAGAACCACTTCAGTTTGGTCGAACGAAACGTGAGCTCGCACGAGGTTGCCTTGCCAGTCGAGAAATGGACGGAGACGCCACTCGACCGTTTCCCCTGTCAACGATTCTTTGTCGCCAATGGTCAGGCTTTCTACAACTTGGGATTGCCTGAATATGGTGTTGATGGAGAAGAAGTTTCCTTCACGATACTTCGGGCTATTTCGATGTTGTCGCGGAAGCGATTGCTCACTCGTGGCGGTGGAGCCGGTCCTTACATGCCGACTCCCGAGGGCAATTGTCTGGGCCTAAACACAGCCTCTTATGCCTGGGCACCAATCACGGTGCTCAGTAATTCAACCGGATTTGTTCCTCAAGGAAGCGCGGTGAAGAGCGCTGGTACCTCAACCGTCATTGGCGGTATCAAGTCTGCTGGAACCGCGAAGAGCAAGTCTGTCGGTGATAAACGCCTGAGCGCTGGATCTGTTCAACTAACCGATGCTGAGCGTGCAAAAGCTTATGCGCTGGCTGAACAATTCGAGGGCGTGCTTTGGTCCACTCCGCTTACTTCAGAGTCGGAGGATTGTTTAGCAGACGGTTCGTTCATTCAAGTCAATAATGAATCTCTGCGGATCGTTACTCTTTACTCAACCGACGGCGGAAATTCGCTTCGTTTAAGGCTGATCAATGTTTCCCTCAGTCCGCAGAAGTCTTCCGTTGTTTTGGGGGCAGGTTGGAAACCGGGTGCAGCCAAAATTGAAGTCGTGAATCTCGACGGCAAGGTTTTGCGAGTTCTTGAACAGGCAGACGGAGCATTCGTTTTAGAATGTGGTCCGAACGAGCTGGTGACGCTGCAAATATCGGCGAACTAAGTCTGAAGCTGTTAATTTGTATATAAGCAGTCTTCCAGTGGTACAGAGAGATTGGAACGAGTCTATTCGGAGTCGATTATGTCTGGTAATTTTCAGCCGCCCGTTGACGCGCGGTCTTTGCGAAGCGTCGCGCTGGCAGTACTGTGCGTCGGCTTATTGAGCCAGGCGGCTTTTGCTGACCGTGTCGATCCGAATTCGCCTCTCACGAAAAACCAGCAAAGTCAGTTGAGGAAAGCTGCAAGCTACGCCAAGAAGGGGCGTGGCGATAAGGCGAGCCCAATTTTCAATGAGATTCTCACTACCTGCACCGATCTGCCCAAGTGCATAGCGGTGGCAGCTTACACAGAGCAGTATGGTCACTCGACTGTCGACGCACGCCGAGCAATAATGCAGCGCGCCCTCGAGCTGTCCAGAACATACGACGATTACATTTTGGTCGCTATGAAATCGCGCCAGTATGAATGCTTTGACGTCACGCGCTCAGCCATTCAGCAGCTTGTAAGTGTCGCCAATACTCCCGAGCAGCTCTCTGACCTGGCACGCAAGGCGCACGAGGTTTCGATGACGGACGTTGCGCACCTGGCGATGGAAAAGAAATACACAGTTGTTAAAACGGTCCCGGGGGCACTTGAGTTTGCCAATGAGTGTCACCTGCTCGGTTTTACTGATTTAGAACGAAAGTGCGTCAAAGACTTGATTGACGACGAGGGCAATTGTTCGCAGCTCTGCATGATACTGCGAAAAATTGAGCCGTTCAAACTGAAGGACCTCAACCGATATTTGCTAAAGAAGGCTCTCGATCAAGCTTCCAGCGTGGAGGACTTCTCTAATATTTGGGAAGCCGCCAGACGCCATAACCAGAAGGACATCTTCGATGTGGCCGCGTTTAGAGGCAAGAAGATGCAACTGATGCAACGCATTCAGGGCGACCGAGCTCAGCACCAGCAGCGTGTCGAAGAGTGGAAGCAAGGGCAAGACTCCGCCCAGAATCAGGTTCAAAAGGAACTCGGTGGCGGCGGCATGAATAACGGCTTCTAGCCCGTTCTTCTAACCGTCGATCTGACCTGCAAATGAGGCTCGATTCATACAAAGCCTGCTTGGCAACGATATAATTCGCGTCTGCCATTAAATAAGTCCATGTCCTGGTGTTCGCCGAGGTCGTCGCGCGGTCCCCAGAGAAGCAGGTAGTGCTTGTGAAACGTCCAGTTGTTTGTGCGCTTCTTCTCCCGGTCGTCGGTGTTTCGGCGATAGTCTCTCCGGGTGCCACAGCCTGCTTCATAGGCATGAGTGTTGTAATCTTTGGAGCCTGCCAGTTCGACCGCCTCTGTTGCGGTCTTCAGGCGCCGGCTCGATTGGCATTGAAAAAGCTTCTTCATACGCGATTTGTTAAACCTCCGGCAAATTTAGTGTCGAACGGAGTGGTACTGTCGGTAGTACTGTTCTCGTTGGGCTTCCTTTGGAACTCGCTTCATGTCACGATTCCGCCGATGCCCAGCGGCTCGATTCTGTCGATGCTGAACATCGTTGCCCATCTGCTCTGCCTGGGGGGCTTCATCTCTTTACTCGGATTTTTGCAGTCCGCTCCGGATTTCCGCAGTTCGCGGGGATAGGTGAGAAGAGGTTGACCGGCAAGTGTTTGAATCTCAGCTTACCGGTCATCCATCGCGTGCCAAGTCTGACCGAATCTCCCCATCATCGGCTCAAAAGTCGCATCGCGCTCTCAATTAGTAATACGGATTTCGACACCAAAAAGTTCAATTTTTTCACCCTGTGATCTTTGCACTTTCTTCAAAAAGAGCTCTATTTGCAGTTTTCGTTGCTATCGGTCAAGACCTGCCAGCCCGCAGTTCTCTTGCCGCGAATGGTATTGCATATGGTGCAATGCGGGCGACGCGCGCAACGACGAAACGGATTTCCGTTTACTCCGAATCGACACGAAATAGATAAATTCCATCGTCCCGGCCTTTCATTGACAACGCATAAAGGGTTATCTTGTTTCCCGCAGAATCACCTTCTAAGGCTACCCATGACTGACGCAGCATTTTTGAAACCAGGCGCGACTGATGTTGTTCCGCTCTCGGATGAGGAGGCGGTGAGCCAGGTTCTGGTTCTCGCCGTCGAAAACCTCTGGGAGGCGGTCAACGAATTGACTCGCCTGCGCAGAACGCACAAAGAGTACTATCTGGTCACAATCTTCGGCTCTGCCAGGATCCAACCAGGAACAGATCATTATGAACGCGTGAAAAAGCTTGCGTTCCAACTAACCAGCATGGGATGCGGTATCATCACCGGCGGTGGTCCGGGGTTGATGCAGGCTGCAAACGAGGGCGCCTCGTTAACCGGGCACGACGCGGTCCAGCGTTCTATCGGAATTCGCGTCGACCTTCCGTTCGAGAAAGACCCGAATCCTTTCGTTGGTAAAACCTACGAACATAAGACATTCTTTTCGCGTTTGCACCATTTCATGATCATGTCTGATGCATTTATCGTCGTACCTGGCGGAATTGGCACAATGCTCGAGCTGTCCATGGTTTGGCAGCTTTTACAGGTCCGCAAACTATATGACACTCCGTTGATCCTGGTTGGTTCCATGTGGCAAGAACTTGTTGATTGGGCTGTTAAACACATGACTAAAGGCGACATCGAACTGGCGAAGCCTGTGGATTTCGAAATTCCGATCTGTGTAAAGCACTCACAGGACGCGATTGAGATAGTCCGAGCTCATCGCGCGAAGTGGTTGAAAGCGCACGGAAGGGTTGATACGTAAGCTTCTCGGCGCTTTTAAGTTAGTAAACTTTTGCCTGATTGGTGAGTGGTGACAGCCATTCATCAGTTTCTTGTGTAAACTCAAAAATGTACTAAAAACTTGACCGGCCCGGAGTACTTACTCCAAACTTGCATTCTGTGCGGCTTTCGTCCCCTCAAATTACTTTACACGGTGCGGCAACGCATGGTTTTCCGGGTACGAATTAAGTAGAGCCATGTGAGCGCCAAGTCGACAAACATGGGGCGAAACCCGCGCGATGCGCAGTCAACTTTGCACGGTTTCGCAGTGGAAAGTGAAAATCAGAGAAACTGATTTCAGGAATCGTATATTAATGAGGAGCGCCTATGAATAACTCGAAGAAAGCATTGTTAGTTGCTCTCAGCGTAGCCCTAATAGCCGTAATCGCAGTGGCATCATTCGGATTTTTCAGCCCGAAGTTCACCAATCGGCTACCTGACGAAACAGCTGGAATGCGTGTTCTTCCCGATTATGAGCTAGAGCGCGTCATCAAAGAAAGTCCGGAGTCGATAAGCCGTATCACCTGTTTCAAAGGCCTTCGAAAAGTCGTCGCTGACATCGAGCCATTGGGACCGGCACTGGTCGACTACCCGGACACCCCGAGACTTCTGGCTGCTGCCGAGACCGCTCACATCAAACACGAGATTTCGGATGGCTCAATCAACCGCGTGGATCATGTAGTTAAGTCGCTTCACTGGTCGTTCTGGACGCTGTTCCTCGGTCTGCTCGGAGGGATTGGATTCTTGTTGTATCGCTCGGGCGCATTCCGCAAACTGGAAATCGGTTTGCCCGGAGTTGAAGTTGTTCGTCCTGTCAGTGAAGAAAACGGTTTAGAACCTGGTGAGAAGCGTACATTTGACGATGTGGCCGGCTGCGAGGAAGCTATAGCAAAACTGCGACGCGTCGCTCGCTGGCTCAAAGCGCCTGAGTTGTACGAAGAGTTCGGCGCGAAAATCCCTAAAGGTATCCTGGCGGTCGGACCGCCCGGAACAGGCAAGACTCTTCTGGCGCGTGCTCTTGCCGGAGAGGTCGACGCTAATTTCTTCTCCGTGAGCGCATCAAGTTTCGTAGAAATGTTTGTGGGTGTAGGAGCCAAGCGCGTGCGCAAACTATTCGCAGCAGCCGCTGCTGAGCGCGACCGCACCGGCCGTCCTTCGATCATCTTCATCGATGAAATCGACGCGATCGGTAAGAAGCGCGGGCAAGGTCAATCCGGAGCGGATTCTGAAAGAGAGCAAACTCTCAACCAGCTCCTGGTTTGCATGCAAGGGTTCGAGCAGAGCAAAGGTATCATCGTGATGGGTGCCACCAACATGGTGGAAACGCTTGATGAAGCACTGAAGCGGCCCGGTCGGTTCGACTATCAAGTCAGCGTCGACCTGCCTGATACACTCGGTCGCGAGAAGATATTCATGATCCACTCGCGCAACATGAAACTTGCCCCCAATGTACGTCTGCGCGATCTCGCCGTACGCACTCCGCAGTTTTCCGGTGCGGATATCGAGCAAGCTTGCAACGAAGCCGCGATTGCAGCGGCCGAGCGCCTGGAAAAGCGTATGGAGAATGCGACTCCGGAAGAAATTGCGGCCATGGAAAAGGTCGTTTCGCTCGAGGATTTCGATATCGGTATCGACTACGTTCAATTCGGTGATCCGCTTCTTTCGCGGGCTCGGGCAATGTCGCAACAGGACAAACGCAACACCGCATATCACGAAGCCGGTCACTGCGCAGTCCAGCAAGCACTGCAAAACATGGGCGCTGACCCGATTACGAAGGTAACCATTGAGCCTAGAACCAAGTCACTTGGTTCCATGCAGAGCCATGCTGATGGCGATCGCTACAATTATAATGAGCCTCAGCTGCGCGCTCGTATTGCTGCGGCGATGGGCGGTCGAGTTGCGCAAGAGTTTTTCCTGAACACCAAAGACACCGGCGCCTCCAATGACTTCGAACAGGCGACACGTATCGCCAAGCTGATGGTCACTGAATTCGGAATGTCGAATCTTGGACCGATGCATATCAGACCGGACAGCACCAAGCTCGGTGCGACGCTCACTGACGAAATCGACGCGGAGTGGCAGCGAATTCTGAACGAGTGCTACGAAGTCGCAAAAGATTTGATCATGCAAAACGAGCGCCGCATCGAGCGAATTGCCGAAGCCTTGCTCGCGGAGCAAACCATTCTTGCCGAACGCTTCCAGGAACTCTGGTTTGCAGGCGAGGCACCACAAGTTAAAGTTACCGAGGACACAGTTGCTCAGCTCAACGCTAGCACCGAACTCGGTACCATCGATTGCGAACCGGCGGCAGAAATTGAGGATGAGAAAACTTCCTCTATCGCCGAATAACAACTCGATGAACTCTGCTGGGTTCTAATTTATAGCGAAATTGACTGGTTCGACTCCAGCAAAGCCGAGTAAATGGAGCCGGGTAATACTAAACAAAAAAGGCGCGGATTCCGCGCCTTTCTTGTTCTCTCACTTAAACTTTTTACGCTCTTTGCGCGTAGTTTCTGTATAGCTCATTCGATTTAAATCGATGCGGAATTCATTTTTACTGAGCCATCGCCTGCGTATTGACCGAAATCTGAGTCGGAGCATTCAGTCCACGCTTACCGTTGGCGACATCCGACAGGACACCGGCTATGCCTCGCTCGGTGAGAGCTTCGAACGAAGCGACTTCGACGATGTCGTATTTCGCGTCGAATTTGCTGGAGAGCTCATTGTCGAGCTCGTTGAGAAACTTCGGTGCCTTTGGATCCTCGCCGATTTTGAGAATGGTCACCAGTATTTCATCGCCACTCTGCATTTTCTTAGTGGCGTTTACCAGAGCGCGACGGCTTGAGAATTTGTCTCCGAACGAACCATCTGTGATGATCGCGAGCATCAAAGGCTTCGTGTGTTTGTCGCGCTCGCGCCGCGCAAAATAATCGTTGAATTCGTGTTCAAGCGATCGAGCCGCAAAAGTGCCGCCCTTAGGCTGCTCTTCATCAAATATTTTCTCGATTGTTGCTTCATCGACATTGTCGTGAACGTAGGTTTTTTCTCCGAACGTAACCAGTCGCAGACCATTCGAATTATCCTTGCCGGCATCGGCAAGCTCATTAGCTCTAGCTTTGCACCACTCCCAGCGCGTGCTCAGATCTTCTGTTTCAAAACCAATATTTCCCAGAAAGTCCGTGACTGACGAGGCGATGTCACCTTTCTGCTCACCGCCAACCACTTCAGTGAAGGCATTCTGAGCGGCGGAGCAGCTATATCCCATCGATTTGGAGCTATCCACCAGAAGCACCACATCATACTTATTCATCAACTCGGCAGCTTCGTTCTTGTGTTGCTGCTGAGTAAAGCCGGTCGGCATCCTTATCTCGGTGATTGTCGCTGCGCTGCAAGTGCTAGCCAATAAGAGAGTCGATACTAAAGCGGTGTGAAGATACTTGAGTGGTTTAGTGAGTATTTTTTGCATGATGTAATAAAGGCTGTTCAACAGCCCTGCTCCGTTGTCCCCTGATAATTTCGCTATAGCATGAAAGAATGGTTGTCGATGCTGTTTTTGAAAGGGACGCTTGAATGACTTCCTGATGCATGGCGATCGTGACGGGAAATGCCCGCCCTGCGGATGTTTTCGCGGAGTTCTCCGGTCGAGTCCGCTGTATCCTTTATTAGACGCCTTTACAGCCCGTCAAAGTCATACGTGATACGCTCGATATATCAAGTTGAAATCGGAGTGTAAGTTTTCCCCTGTGAAGACGGTGGCTGAACAAAGTCAAAAGATGTCCTCAGAAGCGAATCTCACGGATGCGCTGCCAGACGACGAATCCGACGTCGGTGGTGAGCAGCCGGAGTTCGATCTTGAACTCGCTCATCCGATGAGGCGAGTATTTGCGCTGGTGCTCGATTTCTTTTTCTTCAACTGGCTGGTAATTGGTATAAAGTCGGCTATTTGCCTTGCTTTTCCGCCTGCTATCGATTTTTTCACCGTCGTCTCCACCGATCTGTTCGTGATTCCTTTATTGCTCTGTCGAGACGCTATGTTCGGTGGACGAGGCGTCGCTAAACAACTCCTGCACTTGCGTACGGTTGATGAAGACACTCATGAGCCCCTCGGGCTGCGTCAATCGTTGATCCGAAACTCTGTTCTTTTCGGGACGTGTTTGCTGTACCAAGTTGCTGCAGTGGCAATTCCCGAGACTGAGTTGTTCCGTCGTTCGGTCGTTATTAACTGCATTGGGTTTGGTTCCAGCTGTTTTGTCGCAGTAGCTTTTACTGTCGAAACCATACTGATGTCGATCCCGGGCGGTGAGCGCATAGGTGACGGTCTTGCAAGAACCGTCACTTATCGAGACAAGACTTGTTGTCGCTCAAACTTTTAGTTAAAAACACCATCGACTGAAAATTGTCACATTAGTTTCAAGTGGAACCATCGCGCTTACCGTGGTTTGTTCTTTGCGTTCGGCCTGAGCAACTATTTGTCCGGTCGGGTCGATAATTGTCGACTTGCCGAGCGTTGTCGAAAGCACCACAGAACGATGATTCTCGACTGCTCGCATGACGCTGAAAGAGACCATCTGGTTGCTCAACATCGAGTTTTCGAACCAGGTTGTATTGGTGCAGTTGGCGAGAATATTAGCTCCATTGCGCGAATTTTTTGCTGAGAGCTCAGGCATTAGATTTTCAAAACTCATCACAGCGCCGACTTTGTGTTTGCCCAGATCAAGAACGATGGTACTTTCACCGGGCGGCGTAGGGTTGATTGATTCGCTGAAAAAGAGCAACTGACCAATCACGGAATCTCTTGTCCATCCGGGAATGTACTCGCAAAAGGGCACCAGATAGTTCTTATGATAAATTTCCGGGACCTGCTTACCATCCTCTCTAACGCCGACTATCGCGTGGAATGTTTCAGCATTTGTTTTGGAATCTAAAACGCCGGCTACCCAACTTTGTTTGTTTTTGTGCGCGGTCTCTCCAAGTTTTGTGAAAAGACTGCCGTCCGATAGATTCGTGGCGAACATCCACTCTGGAAAGACCAGTAAGCCGGGTCCACTCATCGAACTCAGTTTCAAATATCGACGCTCGACTTCGTCAGGCGAGACTTTCAAAAGTTTCTTCTCGGAAAGTCTTAACTGACCTGCGGTCACGCGAGACAAATTTCGGCTGGCGTCAATATCTTTCTTCTTTTGAAGTTCGAAAGCACCGCTTATAGGAACGGCGATGACGACGAGAATGGCGAGAAGAGTTTCGAGCCTGAGCCTCGACTTACTTGCGTCGTGAAGTGAGAGAGTTTGCCAGTTTCCAAACTGCAGGGGCTTCGAATTGTTCAGTACCACAGCTAGTACCAGGTTCGCTAAAACGATCAGAGCCGCCAATCCGATGCCTCCGATAACGGAGGCGCACTGCAGTATTGCTAATTGCTTGTACTGGCTGTACTGAATCATCGACCAGGGAACACCCAGCAGCGAGGTCATGTTGCCGAGTTTCTCCACCACAAGACACCAGAGCAACGGAATGCAGAGGAAACTTGGAAGGTGCCACTGTTTCTCTGTCTTGCGCGGCAACCATCCTGCGTTGAAAGGCATAGCGCGAATGATGCAGGCAAAAATTGCAACGAGTAACCCTTGCCAGATCGAAAGCACGATCCAGGTCGAATATTTCACTAGAAGCGGAAAGTTTGATAAAGAGCCGATCCAGAATGCGTCTTGGACATCATGAGTCCAGGCGAAGTACATGATGTTGTACGCAGTGCCGAAGAGGAAACCGCGAAAAGCGGCTTGGCTCGGTTCGGCGCTGCGAAGAGCGAGTACGAGAAGAGGTGCCATGGCGAACCATGCGATGTACCATTGGTCCCAACCGGGAGCTGATAGTCCGAAGACGAGTCCCGATGCGAGCGCTGTTATCGCGTACGGTAATTCTCCTTTGAGTTTCGAATAGTTCATCCGCCTCTTAGCCTTCGTAGTCTTTAGGAGTCAAAATCGCAAAATCGGGCTCCATTTTTCTAGCCAGTTTAATGCATGTTTCCACGACATGGCTTAGCAGTGGAGAAACAGTCGACATGCCGGTTTCCTGCGCATACTCTATGACTTTTAATATCAGCGCAGGCTTGGAATTGCGTTTAACAGCAGAGCGAACAATCGCATGCAACGGGTCGTTCCTTCGAATTTGCGGTCCGGCAGCATTTGCGTACACTTTCAAGAATCCATGTTTTGCCAGGTGGTGCTCGATATCGTGTTCTTTCATGCACGAAATACGCGTATCGAAATCATCACCATTCAAAAAGCGTCTTGCAACGTTGACATAACTGTGTCCGGCATTGTCACCATCGGACAAGAGATGCCATTCGATGCCGAGGTCTTGTGCCATTTTGATCATTGGTTCGATTCCACATTGCGCAAACTCTATGCACCGAATCCCTTCTGATTTGAAATCGTAACCCAGGACGTGTGCCATCTCGGGAAGAAGCCAGCCTTCTGATTCACCTTCGATCAGGAGCCAGACACGGTTCATTATTGCGTCGGCGCGATTGAGCCGAATGTGATATCCCAGGCGTCGTATGTCGTCCTTGGTTAAACTGTCGGAGCCGACCGCGTGAACGTCCAGCCCTTCCTTTCTGCGCACGACTCGTCGAAGCGAGCGCAGGGGAACCGATGCGAGCAGATCATCGGAATTAGATATCATCAGTTTCTGAACTGGAATTTGTGCGAGCAAATCCCAGATGCAGGCCCGCGCGATCGGGTGCAAATTTGTTTCCAAATTTTCAAACGCGATAATTGGCTCCGTTGCACGCGGCATCTCAAGCGTGCCACGCGCTTCTAGAATGGTTCCTACAATCGCTAGAAGTGCTATCACTTGATGGACGTCGCCGAATCTGGAGAGACGAGTTCGTTTATCCTTATTCGTCGGTATGCGTGTGGATGCCTCCCGAATCTCATTGATGAGGACCTGGTATTTTTCTACGCGTCCGGATTCAGATGCAGGGTATCGACCCTCCAGTCCGCTCAGCGCTTCCAGTGCCGCCGCGAGCTCTTCGCGTGTGAGTCGGTCCGGCTGCGATAGAGCTTTTCGATAGACCGAGAGAATGTATCTGTCTCCGTCTGAAAGCAGGGATGAAACGTCCTCGGATTCGGGGTTTGCATCTGGGACGGCAGATCCGTTTTCTCGCGGCACCACGTTTTGTCTATCTGCATTCTCTCGCGCAGCTTCACCGTTGTTTGAGTAATCCGTAGCCTGGTTGCCGTTTTGTGTCCCGTTTACCGCACTTCCATGCCAGCTCAAAGCGATGACCGGGCAGAGTGCACGCAAGTGAGCGAGAGCTTTTGGAACTTCGACGTTGACGATTCTTGTTCGATCCGGCTTTAGAAACTCGCAGCGCGACTCGCCACTCTCTCTATCCGCTTCGAACCTCACGCACGCTTCTCTGCGTCCGTCTCGCCATTTGCTTATAACCGGCTCCAGATCCGCGTAAGCATCTGAGCCCCATTCATGCGGAGTGCCTTCACGAAACGTCAGTACGATCGAAAGCTTTTGTGCCTGAGGCTCATCCTGACCTGGTGGCATGTGAAAGTCTTGACTGTGGAATTGAGGTGGCTTAGAACCTTTGTCAGGACCAAGACAAATCTTCAGTGCCTCGATCAGGCTCGATTTCCCGAAACTGCCTTCGCCAAATACAGCCGTAATCACATCCAGCTTCAGCACCAGATTTTTGATGCCTCTGAAGTTTTCAATTTCCACCAGTCGAAGATGCATCTACTTGCACCTCACGACAGTACGATCGAAGTAAACAGCAGGCAACCTGCCTCTGACAATTCCACCACCGCGCCATAGGTGTCGCCCGTGTGCCCCTCAATATGCGAAGCAAGCCAGTGGGAAGCCACCAGACCCGAAACCAGACCGAAGGCAATTATCAAAAGGGTCGGCGATAGACCTATTTGCGCGGCCGTCGCTACCGATACCATAAGTGGTATCACGAGTCCTTTAAACAGGTCTGAAGGAAAGTTTGTGCTGTCGTGCCAGATCTTGCCTTTTCCTTCCGGTCTGGCGTAGGGAAAGCGACCGATGGCGTAAAGCTCGCACCATCTTGCCCATGCCGGCACGATTAGTAGAGCACCCAGGAGAAGCGGAACGTTTTCGCACAAGCTCGCGATGCAAGAAAACTTGACGAGCAGAACTGCTAAGCCCGTCATCGCTCCGAAGTTGCCAACCCGGCTGTCCATCATTATTTCGAGCATGCGCTCTTTGTTGCGGTGGGAGAAAATACCATCGGCCGCATCCATCAGTCCGTCGAAATGCAACCCCCCTGTGATGCATAACCAGGCTATGGTCAAAATTGCCGCCGATACTAGATGCGGTGCCTGCATTTTTAAGAGGAGAACTGCGGCAATGCCCGTCAGGCAAATCCCTATGACCATGCCGGCGGACGGCAAATATTTTGCCAGACCGGAAAGACTGGTCTCATAGTCTTCTGTGTCGGCGATTCCTTTGAGCGGGAACGAAGTCACGTATGACAGAGTTAGAAGGAAGCGTCTGAAAGTCCGCATCTTCTAAACCTCAAGCCTGGCGCGAATTCGGGACTTCGGCGCTGTATTCCGGTCTCTGGGGAAACTGAGCGCAATTTCCGAGAACAAGTAGTTCGCGCTTGTCATTGTAGTATTCGACGGTGTCCTGAACTATCCGTAAAATTTCCGGATCGGATTCGAGGTTCCATGCCCGCTCCAGAATCTCTGGAATTGCCTCTTCCGGCTGAACATCAGGTGGCAGTCCGTTGCGCTCTGTCCAGGGAAGATTGAGTTCGTTGGTGAAGCGAGCCACTATATCCGGTACTACCGGCAGCGCTTCTTGTTTAGTCAAGCCGAAGGCGAACATGCTTCGATTCGTCATGTTGCCGACGAAAGCCTCATGGGGACCGATTATGTCCGTTGCCCATTCCATGACGAGGAGCGCGTGGTCCGGCCGGTCCGGTCCCTTATAACTGTCGAGTTGCACGTCGAATAGTCGTGCCATAACGGCAGCCAGTGGCCTCGAGTTTGGATTATAAAATTCCACGGCTTCCGGCACCAGCTGCAAGCCATCGAGAACGCCCTTTAGAATGACGAGAGTCGCAGCGATTGATTTGTAGCTCTCTTTCGACTGCTGATTAGCAGAGCTTCCACCGACATCAGAAGGTTGCAACTCAACAGTTCCGTATAGCGCGTAGAGCCAGTCTCGCTCGGTCAACTGTTTTTTTCGCGCCATTCGCTCCAGTCGTTTAATTACAACCTCACGATGAAGGAGCTCATATTTCTCTTCTTCGTTTTGAGCCTGTTTGCGCAGAAAGGCAACTGTTTCCTTCGCCTCTTTTAAGCGTCTGGAGAGCGTGTAACAAACCGACAGATTTAGTGTCGTGTCAAAATCGTTTTGACCTTTGCGAGCAATTTCAAAGTGTTGAATTGCATCTTCGTATTTACTGACCGCCATGTAAGCAAAACCGATTTCGTAGTTGAGAGTCGAATCGAGCGGTTCTTTAGCGAGGCAAGCAGAAAGCAACATGATGGCGAGTTCGTATTCTCGACCATCGATCATGTGGTATCCCGCTTCAAAAGCGGCAGTCGGATGATCGGCAAGTTCGCGCTCATCATCGCTTTTGCCGTTGGCAAGCGCTTCTTTCAGGCGCGTCAGGGCTAGAGCTGCTTCCGCGCGGTTAGCCTGGTCGAGAATATCGGCGCATAATTGAACAGCCTCGGCGCTGTTTGGATTGTTGAGCCAGAATCGTTTTAACTCCAGCATGGACGGCTCCAGCTTGCCATCTTGCAAGAGAGTCCGTGCTCTTGAAATCGCTTCTTCTTGTTCTTGAGATGCGCCAGTCAACTTTAGGGTCGCCTCTGATAATTTAACTGTTGAAAACGCACATTCTAGGACATCCACCGCAGTGGTTCAAATCTGCGAAGCTCCGCGCTTCCGTTTCTACTCCAATCTTGCACCTTGTAACATGGGCGCTAGTTTTTCACGCGTGACGGTCTCGATTCAGGTAAGATCGGCGAGTCGAATTTCGGGCAGCATTGGCGCCCGTCTTGTTCTCAGGGGGTAATCGCGTGAGCACACAGCGCAAAACCATCATCGCCGGCAACTGGAAGATGAATAAGACCATGGGTGAAGGCAAGGAATTGGTATCGGCTATCGCGGCTGCAACCAAAGGCAAAGTCGATCTTCCTGAAGTCGTAGTCTGCCCGCCATTCACCTTAATTCACGAAGTCGCCGAAGCGGCCAAAGGAAGCGCAGTCAAGGTCGGCGCTCAAAATATGGATTATCGTGATGAAGGCGCCTACACCGGCGAAGTATCGCCCGTCATGCTCACCAAGCTTGGCGTCACTCACGTCATCATCGGGCATTCGGAGCGCCGCCAGTTCTTCGGTGAAACGAACGGAACAGTCAACCTCAGGCTCAAAGCGGCTCTCAAGCACAACCTCGTCCCGATCGTCTGTGTGGGTGAGACTCTTGACGAGCGCGAGGAAGGGCTCACGGATGCCGTCATCAGAAGGCAAACAGCTGCGTCTCTTGCCGACATCGACGAGACCGACCTCGAGACGATTGTCTACGCCTACGAACCGGTGTGGGCGATCGGAACAGGCAAGACTTGCGAGGCTGCTGAAGCAGATCGCGTGTGTGCCTTAATCCGCGCGACCGTCAACGAGTTCTACAGCAAAGGTGAAGGACCGAAATCAAGTGCTGCCGATCAAATTCCGGTTCTGTACGGCGGCAGTGTTAAACCGTCCAACATTGCCGAACAGCTCGCTCTTCCGAACATCGACGGCTCGCTCGTCGGCGGAGCCAGTTTGACAGCTCCGGATTTCGTTGCGCTAATTGAAGCAGGCAGCAAGCGCGTCAAACTGACGCCCTCTGGCGCCTAGAGACTTCCGCTACGCAAAATGAGCCTTTACTTACCTGTAAGCAGATCGCTCGATTCGTTTATAATGCGTAGCTGACCACTGAACATGGAGAGGTGTCAGAGTGGTCTATCGTGCAGTCCTGGAAAGACTGTCTGCTGAAAGGCAGCGAGGGTTCGAATCCCTCCCTCTCCGGTTATTCCCAGGCGGCTCGAAGGGTTTCCTTCCAGCAGTCTAATAAAAGTGGTGCGAACCAGCCAAAGCAGCAAGTCTATGCCCGGCGGGCTTTTATAGGCTAGCGTTTGGAAGCAGAGGAGGCGCAGCCTGCGAAGCTAAAGAAGAGCGTAGGAGGCCCAGCCGGCGGAGACTGTAATGGACCAGTTTACTGACAAACTCGATGAAATTGAGCAGACGTTCCTCCAGCTGGAGGCACAGATGGCTGATCCTGCGGTCATGGCCGACCAGGCTAAACTGACCTCGCTGGCCCGCACGCGCAGCGGTATGCTTCCGACAATCGAGGCGTATCGTGAATTTCGCGAAACCAACGAGCAGATAGCTGAAGCTCAAGAGTTGCTCAAAGGCAAGATTTCGGACGACGAGCGTGCTTATTATCAATCTGAGTTGGAAACGGGTCGTGCTCGCGTCGAGGAGCTGGCTGAGAAGCTGAAGATCTTGCTCTTGCCGCGCGATCCCAACGACGAGAAGGACATCATGGTCGAGGTCCGTGCCGGCGCAGGAGGCGATGAAGCCTCGCTCTTCGCTGGTGATTTGTTCAATATGTACACTCGCTACGCCAACCGCCTGAAGTGGACCTGGACAGTGGAAAGCAGCCACGAAGGCGAAGTCGGCGGCTTCAAAGAAGTTATTTTCAGTATCAAAGCGGACGGCGCATACAGTAAGTTCAAATTCGAATCCGGTGTCCATCGGGTTCAACGCGTTCCGGAAACAGAAGCTTCAGGTCGCGTTCACACATCTACCGCTACCGTCGCCGTCATGCCGGAAGCCGAAGAAGTAGATGTGGAGCTCAATGAGAATGACCTTGATATTTCAACAATGAGATCGGGTGGCGCTGGCGGTCAGAACGTCAACAAGGTGGAAACCGCTGTGCGTATCGTTCACAAACCGACGGGAATACAGGTTGCTTGCTCGGAAGAGCGAAGCCAGTTGCAGAACAAAGAGCGCGCCAAGCAGATCTTGCGGAACAAGCTCTATAAAATCAAACTGGAAGAACAGCAGAAAGCAATTTACGATCAGCGTAAATCTCAGGTTGGAACCGGCGATCGCTCCGAGAAAATCCGGACGTACAACTTCAAGGATAATCGCGTGACCGATCACAGATTGAATCAGAACTTCTCTCTTATCAAAGTTCTCGAAGGAGATCTGGACGACATGATTCAGGCGAGCACCATTGAAGAGCAGCAACAGAAGCTGCTCGAAGCAACGGGTTTGGCGTCTAGTTAGCTGACCAACGATTTGTCGAAGTCCATGAAGAAGATTCGATTTAATCGCGAACAATCATTTGAAACAGTGAAGAAGCTGGTCTGTGAGAACCTGGTTTCCTTCGGCATCGAAGCGGAGGAGGCCGCAGCGGAACTCGATATCATGATCGAGTTTCTCACAGGCTTGCGCCGATCGCAGATCATGCTCGGAGCCAACGTCGAACTGAACGAAGAGCAGCTTGTTCAGCTAGATTCCTTTGTTGATAAACGTGAGCAGCGCATCCCGATTCAATACATTCTGGAAGAAACTTACTTCATGGGTCTGCGGCTGAAGGTCAGGCAGGGTGTGTTTATTCCCAGACCGGATACCGAGACGCTTGTTGAGGTTTCACTCGCCAAGCTCAAACAATTGTATGAACAGGAAAGGATTTGGATGCTGGAAATAGGCTCTGGAAGCGGCGCTATACCGGTTTCACTCCTGAAGAATTTGCCGAACCTTCGAGCTGTTTCGCTTGATGTGAATAAACTGGCGCTCGCTGTATCGCGTGAGAATGCGGTTCTCCATGAGGTCGATTGGCGGTTGGAGCTGGTTCATGAATCGCAATGGTGGAAGATCGGCAGGAAGTTCCAAGCCCTGATTACAAACCCACCCTACATTCCCAGGCATCAGCAAGCTACGTTGCAGCCCGAGGTTGGATTGCACGAGCCGGAATTGGCATTGTTCGGAACCGATGATGATGGGCTCGGGTTCTACCGTCAGATCTGCGCGCACGCAGAAGATGTAGTGGTGACCGGTGGATTGATAGCCGTCGAAGTCGGTGATGACCAGGGCGAACCAGTGCGACAACTGTTCTGCGATGCGGGCTTTGCGGCAGTGCAAACTCATAAGGATTTGAATGGAATCGTTAGAGTTGTATCCGCCCTGATCGCCGCACGAGAATAAGAGCCCGGGCGGCTTCGGTATCATCACTTACCAGTGTGCCACCATGAATTGCTGTGAGAAATATATGTGCAAGTGTGGGCGTCAGGAGTCCTCGTGGTGAGGATTGGCGCTATCGGAATGCGTCATGGAGTATACAGAAGTGGTGGCATGATGCATCTTGTCAATGCTGAGCTTGCTGTTAGAATGGGATAATGAGCCTGTTTTTGAGGACCCTCAATGAAGGATGGAATTTTAAAGGCTATATCCACAGATGGTAGGGTCCGAGCGGTCATCGCCAGCACGACCCAGACGGTGGAGACTGCACGACAGAAGCACGGTCTATCTTATACGGCAACAGCCGCGCTCGGCAGAGCAATGACCGCCGGCATTCTGCTCGCTCGCATCGTGTTGCGAGAGGGGCAGGTCACCATGAAGTTTCACGGCAACGGCCCGCTCGGAAGGGTATTCGTTGACGCTTCGCCGAAAGGCACAGTCAGAGGTTTTGTCGATAATCCCCAGGTCGAGTTGCCGTTAAACTCCCTGGGGAATTTTGATGTTGGGGGTGCAATCGGCACCAACGGCTACTTGCACGTCAACGTCGATCATGGTTTCGGTCTACCGTATAGCTCCACAGTAGAACTGGCCAGCGGAGAGGTCGGTGAGGACGTCAATCGCTATCTGGTCAATTCCGATCAAGCCGGGTCGATCGTCGTAGTCGGCACTCATCTTTCCAAGAGCGGCGTCGAGGCTTCGGGCGGTTTAATCGTGCAACTTTTGCCCGACCATACCGAGGAAACAATCTGTCAGATCGAAAATAACATCACGACCTTTGGAACTTTTACTTTTCTCATGCGGCGCGGGATGAGTTTGGAAAATATTCTCAAGCGGATTCTGAGCGGCTTCGAAATCACAACTTTGACCGAAGAGGAGCCGGTCTCATTTTATTGCCAGTGCAACAAAGAGCGCTTCGTGGAAGCGCTCAAACTCTTCTCGAAAACCGACCTGTTGTCGATGGCGGAAGAGGATGGCCAGGCTGAAGGCCGATGCCATTTTTGCAATGAATACTATTACGTCAGCAAGGACAGGTTGCTGGACCTGGCCAAGAGTAGGTAGGTTGAAACGGCTGAGAAGCCGTGGTGATGGCTGTCACTGATTAAAGTGCGCGGGCGATTTTGCCGGCCTTCAAGCAGGAGGTGCAAACTTTCATGCGCTTAACCGTGTTGTTGATTCGAGCGCGAACGTTTTGCAGGTTGGGCAGCCAACGACGCTTGGTGTGCGGGTTCCAGTGCGAACGCAAGAAGGTATAGTTCATACCGACTTGAGGTCCTTTTCCGCATACATCACAACGCTTTGCCATAAGAAGCCTTCCACTTTCGATAACGTTATTACCTGCTCCCGCGGATGCGCGTAGCGCTTTTGCGGGGCTCAACAGCCTCCGTCCGATAACGCTTGACGGGACTATTGATTTAGCCGGTCCCCACCAGGCTGAATAGCCCGTGAAAATCCGACAAAGGGTGCATTGTAGCAGTTTCCCGGATGTGCACTACACAATTATTGTCAAATGTAATGCATATACAGAACAATTAGACACAATAATCCCCCAATAAGTTAGCCAACGTGGTAGTCTAATTTTTGGGGGAAACACGATGGTTGGCGTTGTCAGGCAATCAACTTGAGTTGTTATCAAGAAGATCTGGCGCTAAAAACCCACCGGCGTGGCTGATTAGTAATAGTTTGAAATTGATGATAAAACATCACTACTAAAGGCCTCGAAATCGTGGTATCAATTCTGTGGGTGCAGCACTGCCGCTTGATTTCTCTTCGGTAGGAAAGCAAGACGATAGTGACAAACTTAGGGATCTGTTGAATAAATGGCACTCGTAAATTACGCGGCGCGAGAGATCAACTGCAAAATCGTCTACTATGGCACCGGCCTTGGTGGCAAAACTACGAATTTGAAATATATTCACAGCCAGTTGGCACCAACAACTCGCGGTGAACTTATCAGTTTGGCAACTGAAACTGAGAGAACACTTTTCTTCGACTTCTTACCACTCGATCTCGGCAGCGTTCAAGGCTTCAAGACCAGATTCTCCCTGTACACGGTTCCCGGTCAGGTTGAATATAACGCCAGCCGTAAGCTGATTCTGAACGGTGTGGACGGCATCATCTTCGTTGCCGACTCCGACGTAATGCGTAGCAAGGACAACGTTGATTCGCTCCAGAACATGATTGAAAACCTTGCCGAGTATAGTTTGACCCTGGACAACATTCCGTGGGTTCTACAGTACAACAAGCGCGATTTGGCGAATGCTATGCCGATCGAGCGTATGGAGCGCGAGCTCAACCAGCGCCAGGTTCCTAGTTTCGAAGCGGTCGCTTCCGAAGGTCTCGGCGTTTTCGCTACGTTGAAAGCAATTTCGAAGTTGATTCTCAACAGACTTCAGTAGCGCACGTTTTTAGTTTCGAAAAAGCAATCTGCGCTGAAAGTTTTTCAAGCGCAAGGTCGGTTTGGGCGCGAGTGTATTTTTCGTGTGGAGAACGGTTCGTTCGTTTTACCCGATCGTTAGTTCGCCCCGATCGTTCGTTCACCCCGATTGTTCGTTCATCCCGAGCGTTCGTTCATCCCGAGCATTCGTTCACCCCGATCGTCGTTCACCCCGAGTTCATTTTTTTCCGGGATCCAGCTCGTGAAGGTCATCAAGTTGCAAGGCGGTGGCCGCTTCCGAAATGGCTTTCGTGTGTGTCGGTCGCTCGCCCCATCCCTTGACTATTTTGATGACAAGATTGGGATTTTGCTTTTCCAACCAGGCGCGACCTTTATCTGAAATTGCCGTTTGTATTCCGGTTCTCAGCACCACAAGGTTTGGTAGCTTGGCCAGAAGCGGCAGTGATTTATCGGTTACGTTGGGATTGTGCGCAAGGTTTAGTTTGCGCAAATGCTTTTGATGCGACAGATAAGCCACTCCTTTATCAGAAACATTGCAGTCTTCAAGACCGAGAGTGTCCAGGTTCTTCCCGCTGAGAATGCGTAAGCCTTCGTCTCCAATCGGATTCGAGCCGAAATCCAGCGCGTTTATGCGAGGCATTTTTACCAGCATTCTCAAGTGCTCTGGCGTGATGCGGTCGAGTGCTTCCAGATCAAGAGATTGAAGATTCGGCATTTTGTAGAGAGTCGGAAAAATGTCTCCGGTCGTGCGGGTGTGTCCCATCAAGAGCGACTGAAGATTTGGTAGTGCGTTTGACTCTTGCAGCTTTTTCAAACCCGCATTAGTAATTTTGGTGCCTCGTAAGCTCAACTTCTTGATCTGCGGAACGCCCTTCAGCGCTTCAACATCAGAGTCGCCGAATTGCGTGTCGGTGAGATCAAGCATGTAGAGTGACGACATGTTTTTCAATTCCGATAAGGCGCTCCAGTCGATTGCCGACATCTCGATCCCGCCGATTCCGAGGGTCGTCGGTCGGTACTTCATTGCGATGTCTTCGAAGGCTGCACGGTTTAGAACGCCAGAGACGAGAATGTCATTCGGTACGCGTCTCTTTTCGACTCGGTAATCAATCTTGCCGCCACCGACTACAGGTCTTTCATAACTCGGAAAGCCGGTAATAGTCTGGCTGCGCTCTTTCTGCAGGCGTTTCTCTGCTTTGGCAGCCTTGGTTTGTTCAGTTTTTGCATTCTCCTGTTGGAGATAAAAACCAATTCCAGTTGCCACCACAATAGCACTACAGGCGATGGCACCTATCAGGATTCTCGTGGATGTCGATGTCGGCTTACTGGGCTCCACTGATTCGGTATGAACGTCCTCGTCATGAGCATATCCAAGAGCTTCGCCGACCTCTTTCATGTTTTGAAACCGATCCGCCGGTCGTTTCTTCAAACACTTTTCGATGGCGTCGAGCATATTTTGCGGGAGCTCTTGTTCCGCAATGGCGGCGACAGCAACCGGCTCTTCATTTGCATGTTTGTTCAAAACGTCGAGAGCGGTTTCGCCAAGAAAAGGCGGACGACCGGTAAGCGATTCATATAGAACACAGCCAAGTGAGTAGATTTCCGAGCGCGCATCATACTTGTATCCACGAACCTGATCCGGCGACATATATGCTGGTGTGCCAGTAATGGTCTTGCCTGCCATCGACGTCTTCTCTTGATCCTGATCCGCCACCATGGCGATACCAAAATCGATCAGTTTGACGAAAGTCGATCCATCCTTTTTCGTATACAGTAAGATATTTTCCGGCTTCAAATCGCGATGCATAACTGAGTGATTGTGGCAGTAGACCAGGGCATCGATGAGTTGAGCAAAGACTTTATTGGCAAAGTCGACGGTGAGCGGGCCGTGATCGGCAAGCTCGAGACTTAGCGGCGTGCCCTTGCCGTACTCCAGCACCATATATGGTGACCCTTGCGGTGTTGCGCCGAAATCAAGAATTTGAACTATATTGGGGTGTTCGAGTTTGCTGAGAACCCTTGCCTCGTTTTGGAACGCCACGAGCTGCGGGCCCATCAGTGCTGAATGGAGAGTCTTCACGGCAACGCGCTTGTTCAAATTTACATCGTGACAGAGGTAGACGCTGCCGATCGCGCCCATTCCGATTCGCTTGATCGGCTGATATCGGTCGACGGGAAATGTTTCTGACCCAATGGAAAGTGATTCGTCAACTTCAAACTCTTCTTCCTCTTCCTCAAGCAAGAGCGTTTGTGCCGCCAGCGTTTCACTCGTGTCGTGGAACGCGGCCGCGCCGAACTTGCCTGACGTCGGCGTGCCGCAACTGCACAGGTCGTAGCGAAAAATAAATTGCGTGAAAGAGCCTGAGCGACCTTTGTTTATGCGCTTTCCGCATGTGCTGCACAGGTCTACTGACAGTTTCTGAGCTTCAGGATCGGGTGTAGATACGATATCGCAACGGCAGCATGTGATCCACTCGGTCATCGAGCCCGAGCCACTGGCGAACTTCGGCATCTTGCATCTTGGACAGGTTGTAGCGTTAGAAGGCGGCATAGGGTTCCAGGTTTGTCGGCGCAGAGTTGCGCTCTGACTATTATTCCCGCCTGACGCGGAAATTCGACCCTCGCGAAAACTCTTGATATTTGTCGTAAACTGAGCAGTCTGAGGGCGAAAAGGAAACCTATATGAAGAAACGCCGAAATCGCTCGCCTGCGAAGTAAAAATAGGAACAGGTTGCCTGGAGTTCGCATGAAAGTTTCATTTGTAATCACTCCTGCGGTTGTTCTAGCGCTGAGCGGTTGTTTTCGCCCGGCCCTCTGTGAAGAGGAATCGCCCCTGCCGATAAGAACAGCTGACTTCTTGACGCTGTCAGAGATTAAGCTTGAGCCGATTATTAAAACGTACTTCCCGCACGCTGAATTTCATCGAAGTGCCAATTCGCTTCATGGCGAATTCAAGGCCGCCAAGACTGTCATCATGGATGGTGTCACTAAAACCATACCACGCACTGATGGCATTGTTCTGGAGATAGATGTGAAACCCGGTCCCTACCGGAAGAAACACATTATGCCGCTCACGACTTACGAGACTCTTTATTACTCTGTATTGTGGACATTCTGCAACGAGGCGGAAAACAAACACGTCATAGTCAAGCTGCTCTGCCCGCACGACATGCCGGTTCCCATCGCAGATGATTTGAGGGGGGATATAAACGGTTTCGTTCAAAGTATCGAATCGATATCGCCCATCGCTGTGAAACAAATGAACGCGTCTGATTCCGGCGAAGGGTCTGCGACAACCGAGACTTCCGCGAAGGTTGTGGATGCTAAGTCGCATGGAGATTCGGATTCGACTGCCATAAGCGAGAAGTCATCGCCCAAACCCACGAAAGAATATTTCGAGAGTTGGTTCAGCAATTTTTATTCGGAACTCGAAAAGGCGAAGAAGACTGATGAGGTGACGCCGTATTTTTCAACCTCGTTTAAACTGACTAAACTTCCTCCGATAGGCGAGGCTGAAGGCGCCATGCCGGATTCTGCGGTGTTGAGTCAGGTGAGAAAGGTTTCCGCGCTTTCCAGTTGGGCGATTGAGAAGGTTCAAGCGCGCGGGGCAGAATGCGCTGATGTGGTCATTAATGGCGAAGGTTTTTCGAAGAAACCGACACATGCAATTTTTCGCATGGTCGCGGAAAATGGCAATTGGCGCATCGATGACGGCTGGACAAGCGCGCCGCGGGAGATTTAGCGTTTGGTTCGCTCAATAATCCAGGTCTGCACCGGCTGCCGGTAGTACTTCGATTACTTGTTGATCGAGTCCTTCAATAAGACGCCACTGGTCCGGGTCCGCCCAGTACTTTCGAGCCTGTGGAAGTTCGAGGTAAGCCCTCAAATCTTTGTCCTCTAGTGCGGCTTTGATTCGTGGGTTATTTGTCGAAGGCGGGGGACCGCCTTTCCATGCCCGGAAATATTTCGCGAACTCCGGATCTTTCATGTCGCTCTTGTACTTCGAATATAGGGAGCGAGCTGCCGGCGTGGTCAGCATCGTATTTGAGCCTTTAAGCATCTGCTCTGTTTTGGAATTTCCAGCTGCAACCTGGGCAAGATTGAAGTTGAAATTGTCTTTAAACGCGCTGTCAAATTGGATTTTGCAATCTGGCTTCTTCGCCTTGAATTCTGCAATCTCGTTGGTTTTAATTTTAGGGACGTCAATCAGCTCCAGAAGTGTAAGGTTTGGGAGAGTGGCCAGCGGCTCAAGGCTGCTGTTGGTCAGATGAATGCAGTTGTTTAAGCTAACCGACTGCAATGTCTTTATCTTGGATAGGGTTCGAACGCCCTCATCCGTAATTGCCGTATCGTCCAGCTGGATTTCTCGCAGGTTTGGAAGACTGGTAAGTGGCTCCAGTCCGGCATCTGAGATGTTTATCGCATTGGCGCTTAGCTTGTACAGTTTTTTTACTTTGCCGATTTCCTTCATTCCCTGGTCACCAACAGTAGTATCACTTATGTTTATCTCCACGAGTCTGGGAAGCTTCGCCAAAATTCCGAAAGACTTGCCTGTGATTGCGCTGTGTTGGAGAAAAAGCCTTTTTACGTCAGCGCCGTGTCTTTTGATCAGGCGTTTCATCTGCGCGTCGTTGTATGCGCTTTCTGCAGTTAGCATGTCGCCATCTTGTTTGATGCTGTCGACTTGCGCATCGGTGGAGAGTCTTTCGCCAGGTTCAGCACGCCTGGCCGCCTGCTTCGGCTTGCCGTCCCCCGTAAGGTAGATTCCCAATGCCGCTGTGACGCTAATTGCCGCGACCGTAGCCGTAACTCCGATGGCCTTAACGCTTCCCGGCAGTTTGTGGAATGATGCGATCGCGCCATCCGTATGTGGTATCGAATCTGATGTCGTGGTTGTGGCGGTTTCTCCACTCAATTCTGCCTCCAGAAAAGCTGCTTGTAGCGCTTTGCTGACGTCGCTGGCTGACTGAAATCGGTCTTCCGGATCTTTGGCAAGGCAGCCTGCAATGACGTTGTCGAGTCTTTGCGGATAGTCGTCCGCTATAAAATTCTTGAGAATTGGGATTGGTGCATCGGCGTGCTGACGTAGAATTTCCAATGCGGTTTCACCTGAAAACGGTGGTTTGCCGGTAAGAGACTCGAACAGAACGCAACCCAAAGCGTAAACTTCCGAGCGCGAGTCGTATTCTTTGCCGCGCGCCTGGTCGGGTGACATATAGGCCGGCGTCCCCACAATCGTGGCTTGCTGCCCATCGTCGTCGGCCGCTTGATTTTCCGCGACTCCGAAATCGAATAGCTTTACTGTGGATACTTCGCCGTTTTCGACCATCAATATATTTGACGGTTTTACGTCGCGGTGGAAAACAGAGTGATTGTGACAATACTGTAGAGCCGCAGCGAGACTGGTAAAAACGGAGATTGCCGTAGACCAATGCAGGGGACCATGCGTGCGCAGAGTTTCCTCCAGTGTCATGCCCTCGTTGTAGTCCAGCACCATATATGGTGTACCAGATGAAGTTGCACCGAAATCTAAAATGCTTACGATGTTGGGATGAGCAAGAATACTCAAGACTTTTGCTTCATTATGAAAAGCAATAAGAAAGTTGGGGCGCGCGACGTGCAGTGTCTTAACAACTACTCGCTTCTGAAGTAAGCGATCCCTGCATTGATAGACGGTTCCGGCTGCACCTTTGCCGAGCAAAGTTATTGGTTTGTATCTTTCGAGTGGAAATTTGTCGGCATCAACATCGAGTTCAACTTCATTCTCTTCTTCATGAGTGAGTACTGCCGGCGCGGATGCATTTCCATCGGAGCTGGACTGAATGAATTTTGGAACATCACAGGCGCAGAGGTCGGAGCGAAAGATGTATTGAGTGAACGTACCCTTCCGTCCTTCTCGAACACGCTTGCCGCAAAGCGTGCACATGTCGACTGTTTGAGTTTGATCGATGGTTGGCTTTTCCAAACCGCACATGCAAATCGAGAGCCACTGCGTCATTCTGCCCGAACTGTCCGACTTCGTCGGCAGGTGACATCTGGGACAGAGCGGTGTATCGGCGGTCATGTTAACGGTTCGCTCAGCAGGGAGGCGTTGCAATAATATGCCTCAATTTTGCTTTATGTACTACAAGTGTATGTGTTGCAGTTATATGAAATCGAGGATACTTAATTTCAGGATCTGGCATTTGAAGGCATCTTCTTCTAATCTAATAGCAGATGCGTTAGTGGGAATTGGCTGTGGCTCCGATAGTTGGTCAGGGCAAACCAAGCAAAGAAGCTTTACTTGTGGGCATGCGCAAAGCCCTCAATGTCGAGCGGCGCTCGCGCTACTCGGATTTCCACGGAAAACGTAGCACGTTTTCCCAATACATGAGACAAACCGCGGCGACTCTAGCCCGGATATATCCAATGGATTCAACCTGGGTGACAATTCGCGGGTTGTTTCGGCAATATCCGAATTCGGATCTTCCGACTCGTATCTCGATCATTCAGCGAGCCGACGAATTGCTGGAGCCGCATCTCGATATTTTTGCGGAACAATTACGCCAGCGCAAGAAAGAGTTGACCGAGTCTGAAATTAAGTCTCAGGGCGGCAGGGGAGAAACCGACATCGTTGAAGGCGCGGCAATTGTTGACGGCGATGATGCCGAATACAGTCCGGCGGGTGCCATCACAGGTGGTGACGGCGATGGCGGTTTAGAAGTCGCCAATGAGAGCGATTACGACGATCCAGTCAAGAAAGCCGTTGACCGGGCAGCTGTGAGAGCCGCGCAGAGTCGGATTGAAGAGTATGAAAGAAAGATCCGTGAGGCACGCGAGCGCGAACTGAAAGCGCAGGAGGCCCGCGAGCGAGAGGCTCAGCAGAAAGAACTTAGGGAGAAACAGGAACGCCTGGCGCGGCAAAAGGAAATTTACGAGAAAGAAGAACGCCTGGCACTGCAGAAGGAACTGCAAAACGAGGCGCGAGCGGCTCAGCAGAAGGGGCCCTACAAAGACGGAGAAGCGCAACAGGCGGAACCGCGCAGAGATGAACGAGCGGCGCAGCAGAAGGATTCTTCCGATAAGCAGTACCGCGTGGCGGGCAACGTTTCTAAAAATCCTGAGGACGTAAGCGTGCAGTGGGTTAAGGGCGTTGGTCCGAAATTGGCTGCTGTTCTCGGCAAGTTGAACATTAAGACTGTCTCGGAATTGCTGCGCCACTATCCGCGGAGGCACCTCGATTTCCAGAATCGACTGTTGATTCGCGATCTGGAAGAAGGTCAGGAAGTTAGTATCTTCGGCATGATCCGGTCTGTTAGCGCTTATCAGGCTAAGAATCGCAATATGTCGATTTTGACTGTTGTGATTTCCGACAATACCGGCATTATAACTATCACGAGGTTTGTTGGCGGCAAGTCTAACAAATATCTGCTGGACAGATACAAGGCGCAATTTCCGAAAGGCGCTCAGGTCCTCGCTTCTGGCGTTGTTGAACGTGATCAGTACAAGGGCAATTTAACGCTTAAGAATTCCGAAGTCGAGATTCTTGGTTTGGTGTCCGATGGTGAGGAGGACCAGCAAGCCAGTCTCCATGCTGGTCGCCTCGTGCCTGTCTATCCGTTGACCGATGGTCTTTCGCTTCGCTATTTGCGAACGGTTATGAATAATGCTCTGGAGCAGTATTCGCGCTACATCGTCGATCCCCTGCCGGAGGCATTCCGCGAAGAATACAATCTCTTGGAGCTTACCGAAGCTCTTCGCGGAATTCACTTTCCTGATACTCCCGAGATTAAGGATGCTGCGCGCCGCAGGCTGGTGTTCGATGAGCTGTTTACCATTCAATTGCAGCTTGCGCATCGGCGATATCAGTTTGATCAAGAGAATCAAAACGCGCTCGCGCTGACTTTTGCCGAAGACGGTCTCGTGACGAAGATGATTGAAACGTTGCCGTTTAAACTCACCGGGGCGCAAAATAGAGTGTTCGCTGAGATTGCGCGCGACCTCACGTCTTCTAAGCCGATGCACCGGCTCGTTCAAGGCGATGTCGGATCTGGTAAAACGGTTGTCGCCCTTCTGTCCTGTCTCATGGCGATCGACAATGGCTTCCAGGCAGCAATGATGGCGCCAACCGAAATTCTTGCGGAGCAGCATTTCCGTCAGTTCCAGCGTTTGCTGACGCCACTCGGATTGAAGTGTGCTCTGGTGCTCGGTAAGCAGGGAGTGAAGGAACGTCGGGCTGTGCGCCAGGAGATTCTTGCCGGTCAAGCGCACATCGCCGTCGGCACTCATGCGCTTCTCGAAGATGACGTCGAGTTTCGAAACCTTGGCTTAATTGTGATTGACGAACAACATCGCTTTGGTGTGAAACAGCGCGCGCGTTTGAAAGCGAAAAGTTTGAACCCTGAACTGCTCACCATGACTGCGACTCCGATTCCACGAACGCTCGCCATGACCATGCACGGCGACCTCGATGTTTCCGAAATCGATGAACTTCCGCCAGGGCGAAAACCAATCGAGACCAAAGCCTGCACACCTGCTCAGCGCGGTAAGGTCTGGGATTTCATTGTGAAGGAAATCGAGAAAGGCCGGCAAGCGTATGTGGTTTTCCCGCTGATTGATGAGTCGGAGAGCCTCTCTGCGAAGGCGGCGACAAAAGAATTCGAGAAGCTCAAGAGCGAATTTCCGAATCTCCGCTTTGGTTTGATGCATGGAAAACTGAAGGCGGACCAGAAAGACGAAGAGATGGACAAATTCCGCAAGCATGAGTATGACGTGCTGGTTTCGACCACCGTTATTGAAGTCGGTGTGGATGTTCCGAACTCCTCTGTGATGATGATTGAAAATGCCGACCGTTTTGGTTTAGCTCAGCTGCACCAGCTGCGGGGGCGCGTCGGTCGTGGTGCCGAGCAATCATATTGCTTCCTGGTCTCGGAGATGAAGAGTCAGACCACGCGAGAACGGCTGGAAATCATGACTTTGACAAACGATGGATTCGTTGTGGCAGAAAAGGATTTGGAACTGCGAGGACCGGGAGAATTTCTCGGTTACAGGCAGAGTGGTCTTCCCGACCTGATCCTTGCTGACCTCGTGAAGGATGCGAGCATTTTAGAGGAGGCGCGCAACGTCGCTATTGCGGTTGTGCGGAACGACCCGGAACTCTCCAAGAATCCGGAGCTTCGCAAGCTTCTAGAACGCAAGGCGTCCTCGCATGAGGCTGAGATTATGCGCTCTGGCTAATGGGCGTGGATAAGTAGGTCGGGTTGGATTGGTCTGGCTAGTGGGCTTGATTAGTAGGTCTGGTTTACTGGGTCCGTTTGCAGTCGTGGCTGAAAGTGAGCAGTCTTGCTATGTTCTTTCGCTGAGAGTGGTCAGTCTGTCGTTCTCGCCTTAGGTACCTGAAAGTTCTGAGGGGCATATTTTGTTACGGATTATTCCAGCTGGTGCTACTCCGGAGGGAGATCTAGCTGAGCAGCGGGATAGTTCGAATGGTAAATCTCAGCGTTCATTTAGTAGGGAGTGGGTACATGATCGTAGTCACTTGTGCGAGTATTTTATTCGATGAAAAACAAAGTGCTTCTTCTTGCCGCACTTCTGTCGTTATCCGTAAGTTTTGAAACCTGCGCCTTTGCCTTCGATGCGCCTCAGCTTTCCATTAAGAGCAGCGATGTTGTTTCGCAGCTGGAAGCGCATATGGCGCCGTTGTTGAAGCAATATTTTCCGAGAGCGGTTGTGAAGAAAACATCCGAGTCGTACAACGTCGAGTTTAAGGCTGCGAAATTTGCCACCATTGACGGTGGTATGCTTTTGACACCAAAAACTGATGGTATCGTATTTGATGTCGCTGTAAAACCAGGAAAGTACAAGGGCAAGCAGATGCTGCCCTTAACTACGAACGAAACTCTGTACTATTCAATCTTGTGGGTGGTTTCATCGCCGGCGGAAAACAATCATGTGGTTGTTAGACTTTTTTGTCCACCCGACATCAACATTTCAATTTCCGATGATCTGCGTGATGCTGTTCAGTCTTTCATAGGTCAGTTGGAAACGAGTGCTGTGCCGAAAGCGGCTTCTGAGGCTAAAGCGGCGACTGCGGAAAAATCAGAGATTGCGCTGGCATCGGATTCTGCGAAAACGGCGACTGCGGAGAAATCAGAGATTGCGCTGGCATCGGATTCCACGAAATCGGCGACTGCGGAAAAATCGGAGATCGCACCGTCGGAGTTAATGAAGACTGCGAAATCACTAGGCACTGCTTCGGATCTCAAAACCTCTGAAAATAAGATATCTGACACGAAGATTTCAAATGATACCTCTGCTGGTGGCGCAGCTTCGCCGAGTGTTACTGCGGTAAGCGGTGGAACTGCAAACTCGGGCAGTTCCGATGCCTCGGATAACTCCGCTAGCTCTGCGGGTGCAGTAACAAGTGTTGCTACAACTGCGTCAGCAAGTTCCGGCAAAGATGAGCCAGCGACTGAACTCGACCTGAGTGCCTTGAAGGACGTAATTTCCAGTGTTTCCATTCCAAAGTTTTCAGCTGGGACGACGCCGTCCGCTAACGACAACGCTTTCGCGCCAGCTCCGAAAACGGCGCCAGCAGCCCCGGTCAAGGCTGCAGTAACTCCTCCGAAGGCGCCGCCAAAACCTTCGGCTGCCTACTTCAAAACGTGGTTCACTAAGTTCTACAAGACGACGGATTCCGCGAATTACGTACAGGATGTGCTTCCGTTTTTCTCCAATGATTTTCATCAGAGCAAGTTGCGAGGCGTGGAGCGGCTAAACGCTGCTGCCAACAACATGGTCTACAAGCAATTCAAGAAGCAGGTGCACATCTGGAACTGGTCTATCGAAAAAGCGCAGCCGGGTCCGCTCGGCTGCTGGGATGTGATAGTTAATGGTCGAACTTTCTCCGGGCATCCGGCGTATTTGATCTATCGCATGGTCGCCGAGGGCGGCACCTGGCGCATCGATAATGCTCGCGGGCGTTTCTGGACGAGTGGGTCGCGCGAGTTGTAGTGGGATCTACGCGAGCAACTTTAGGTAGCTGAATGGATTTTTGCGAAACTTTTGAGCCGATAAGCCACTGTTCAATACAACAGTGGAATTCGTCCGAAAAGAGATAGAATGATTTCAATTAGATCCAACAATCAGCCAAGCCGATTCGTGGAGGGAAGAAACTCCCAAAAGCAGGAGTGTGAACCGGCGAAGGCTCAGGAGCCGGTTGTTTCATATATCGTGAATCTGATGGAAATTCGAATGAAGATCGTAACGGTATTACTCACAGCAGTGTGCGCATTTTATTTCGGATTTGCTGGTCCTTCCGAGGCGAAACAGGTAACAGCTTCGTCTCCTCCCTCCGATATCCGCAAAGTAATTGATTATGTAGATAGTTTCCCTTCTCCGAATGCAGAGCAGCTTGTAATGAAAGCCAAAGCTTTCTACTGGCTAAAGGATTATGCGGCAGCGATCACAGCAATTTCCAAGTCCATTGAGCTGAAACCCATTCCAAAGTCGTATCTGTTTCGTGCTTCGTATTCTAGGCACCTGGGAAGGTTCGAGGACGGGCTCCGTGACTGCAATAAAGCGGAACAGCTTGGCTATCGAGGTAGTGACCTATATGAGCTTCGAGGACTAATCCATTTGAGTTTAGGAAATTCTCTACCTGCATTGAAGGATGGAGAGAGGGCCGTGCAAGTAAGTGAATCAAGCGCCAGTGGTTTTTTCGTCAAAGGAGCCGCAGAATGTCAACTGGGCAAGTTGGAAGAAAGCGTTTCTTCACTGTCTAAGTCGATTCAAATCTCTTCTCGCGACCCCTCTGTGTTTGAACTCAGGGGCGGGGTTTACCGAAAACTGGGTCGTGAAGAGGAGGCTAGAGCGGATATTCAGAAAGCTAAAGACATGAAACGTCAGTGATTTCGTTAGAGGGCGTGGGAATGTCCATAGTATGAGTAAGACCAATCCAGAAAGCGGTGATGGCAAACGCTCCGGGACCGGAGCGACTCCTGCGGCTAGTGATCTCATGGAATTGTCGAAAATGACTGTCAGAGATCACGTCCAAGAGGCAATAGGGGCGAAAGATGTAATTTCTTTTCCGGATGTTCCGGATGCGAAATCCCGGAAGTTGCTTACGGGCGAGAAGGCGAATGAGGCGATTGATCGAAGTCTTGCGAATCCCTCTGAGACCAACGCTACGAAGATTGAGCGTGGAGTTGAACATAAAAGTGACCTACCCAGCGTCGTCGGTTCTAGAAACGAGCCATTAAGCCCTGCGCTCTCCGCGTTTCAGAAGGAACCCTTGGGAGATCAGGGAGGCTCAAGAGTTTCTGATAAGCCAGAAGGTGTCAATGCCACTCCAACAGCAGCTCAAGAAGGCTTACGACAAGGCATACAAACTTCGAATTCGGCAGGCTCAGCGGTGCTTCCGTCCGGTAATTTGAAGAACCAAGAACAAACAATTGAATCTTCAGATGTTGCAAAGGCACCGGCGAATCGATTAACTGGCAACACTAGCGGCGAGCCGCTGCAACCTGTGGCTAACGGTGGTTCATTATTTTCTGGCTCGTCGGGGCCGTCGTTAGAGGGAGTCTTAGAGGATGGCGGGACTACTCCCGGAGCTATGAGATCCCGCACCAGTTCCGAAACTGGTGAAAGACCACAAGCTGAGGTCGGTCGAAACGGTGCTGCTCACGACATTCGCGAACCCTCTAAAATTGGTGCTCAGTCGGGCGAGCGGCGCGACCAGGTTTCTGATCGGATTTCCGAAACCGCGACCAAGCCTAAGTCCGCAGCAGATGCGAGCGCTCAGCTAGAAGGTTCAGGTGGACCTAGTGTGGTCCCTAAGATCGACTCGCCTTCGCTAAAGCCAGACGTTCATGCCCCGCTCACCCCAGAAAACAATAAAGCTCCCCAACCGAGCAACCCGCAAGGAAAGGCGGATACGCCGCAGGTTCCGGCTGGCAAGATTCCGCAGACAATTACGCCTGGAAGAGATGAAGGAACGCAGAGCGACGGTGTGAAACAACCGGGGCGCGTTCATCTGTCGACGGCTGCCGATGCCGTGCCACCGGCGATAGTAATTGATGGAAAGCGAAACGAGGTTCAAAGTCCGGCGGTTAAGCCTGGTGTTACCGGTGGTGCCAAAGCCGAGATCCCTACATCAAAGGTCCAAACAGGTGCGACCAAGCCGAACGCTCCAGGAAACAAGGGGGATGCGGGCAATCCGCCTGGTAAGCCAACAGGTGACGCCCGAACTATTAGAGGTCAGACACCAAGCAGCACGGGCAACTCTGAATTTGATCCACGACAAGGTAAACCGCGTGCTGTAAAGCAGACCGATGGGCGAGAACCAGGAACTGAGAAGCCACCGAAATCTCCTTCTTCGATCGAACCGCCAGCGAAGGTTCCCGGTGCCCGAACCAACGCGACCGACATCGGACAAACTCTTATCGCTAGCGGCAAGACCGATAGCAAGCAGCCCGCAGCGGAGTCTTCTGTTAAGACAGTTTCTGGTATCAAAAGTGGTGGCGGGCAGTCCGACGCTTCAACACCAGTAGGTCAGAAATCACGCGGTGACGAAGGCAAGCGCGGTTTGATCGACGGTCAGAAGGCACAGGTTAATGATGGTGGCAGTCGTGGTGTCATCAATGGACAGAAGCCGCATGGCATTGAAGGCGGCGGGCGTGTTTCGAGTGATGGTCCGAAATCACAGGCAACTGATGGCGGCAAACGCGGCTTAGTAAATGCAGAGCATCAACCCGCTGGCAAGTTTGGACCGCTGGATGCCGCTCCGGCTGGCATACGGCGCGGTCTTGCAGGCACCAAGCCTGCGAATTCTCCGACGGAAGTCAATGCTGAAAAAGGTTTCGTCAGTAACGGGTTGCGAGGGACCTCTGAGGCTGGTGTCGGCGGAAAGCGCGGCTCAACTGGTTTTGGACTTGGTGGCGCTAAGCGAGCCGACGGTGGTATCAATCAGGAAGTAAAACAGGGCTCGCCTCGAATCGGCGATGCATCGTCCGGTCGGCGTCCTCAAATGGAAGGTGCGCGTATTGATGTGGGTAGTGTGCGTGCGGAGGGGCAGACCGGAAGAGCGGCGAGAGCAGAAGCTGTTTCCGGGCACTCTAATTCCGGTCGCGCGCATGGCGTAGACTCGCCCAGGACTGAGGCAAAGATTGACCCGGGCAAAGTGGGTAGCGCACTAGGCGAAATCATCAAAACAAATGTGACTGGTGTCAAATATGGTGCAAATGAGGGTGCCAAAGCTGGCACCGGTGAAGGACTGAAAGGCGGCGCAGCCAGCAGTAAAGGAAGTGGCGCGCGGGAGACCGTTAACAGCGGCAAGAGCGAGTCCGCTGAGGGTGGCAAAGCTCCATCACCGAAAGGCGACAAAGCCCAGTCGCCGAGGGGCGACAAAGCCCAATCGCCGAAGGGCGACAAAGCCCAATCGCCGACGGGCGATAAAGCCCAATCACCGAAGAGCGATCCAGCGGATTTCGTGAAGAATCCCGCGGCTGAGTCCGTCAGGCCCGGTTTGATAAATGCTGGGAAACAGGGGCAGCGAGTTCCTCCTGAGAGAACCGTCGTCGGTGGTGTTGTCGATGCGTCAACACCGAAGACTCCTGGTGAGGGCCCGACTAGAAGAGTTTCCGCTGATGGCACCACCAAGAAGGGACCTGCTGAGGTTCCGAGCAAGAAGGGACCATTTGAACTGGCTCCCGGAAGTTTGGAGCCTAAACCGAATTTGACTGTGCGGCCCAAACCGCCAGCAGCGCTTCCGCAGGCGGAGAATCCGCATGGTATCGTCCGTGGTGACAAGTTTACTGCCAAGCCGTTGTCTCCAACAAAGCAACCGCTTGAGCCAGGTAAACCTCTTGCAACGAAAGGCGAAGGCGGCGGATTTGAAGTGCCGCTTCGTGGCGTTCGAAATGCGCTTGGTGATCTCGGGCAAAAGTTTATAGAGAAGATCTCACGCACTCTTGGCGAGGTGAAGGGTGGTGCTGCGAAGAGTCAACCGGTCAAGCTCGTTTATGGATTAGAACTCGCCAGGGTACTGACCTCGGCGTTGAAAGCCGGCGCGCAAAGAGCGGACGTTTTAGGTGGTAATCCTCAACCGCCGAAAGGTGATGCGCCGCAACGTCGACCTGTCGTTGATGCGCCACAGCGAGACCCAGCCGTTGATGCGCCACAACGTCGACCTATCGATGATACACCACAGCGAGGACCTGCCGGTGATGCACCACAGCGTCGAGCTGTCGGTGACGGTGCGCGTGAACGTCGACCGCTCATTGACGCATCTAGCCGCGCGGAGATGCAGTTGAACGCTGCGAATACTCTCACCGTCACTCGGCTGGTTCCGAAGGGTGTGCGTGAAATTCCAGTTTCAGACAGGGCTATAGATAAGATCAAGTTGACGTCACGTTTGGAAACTCCGACAGTTAGAGCGACTGCCTTACACCGTCTGGAAGCAGCGGCAATTAACGCAAAGACTGTTCCGGTCATCGATCGTGCGCACCGAGCAGTCGAGATTCGAACCCAAGCGCCGCCCACTGAGGCTCGCCTTCAAAATCCGCTTGAAACCAGGGCGGCGCCGGCTATTGAAGCCCACACTGTGCGAGTCGAGCAGTCGGAGTTTCGCCCTGTGACTGGACGTCCTGATACCGCAGATGGTGCCGCGAAAGGTTTCAACCGGCTTCAACCGCAAGTAAACGAGCAAGCCTCTGAAAAGCCGAAGGTTAAAGATGCGAGACCCCGACGGCGTGAGGGTGAGCCTGAGGACGGACGACACAAGGGCGAGGCGCCGAGGCACATTAGGGATGTGTTCCTCAAATTCAATATCTCGATTCCAAAGCGTTCTTTCCATCCGGCTATTACTGATTCAGGGAGTTATGTCGCGTTAGATGATGTTAGTTCACAGCGTTTGAATACATTTATCAGTTCTGGTACACACAAGGCTCTGAAGTCTGAGACCGAATTCGAGCGAAGAAGTAATCGTTCTGGCTGGTTGGCAGATGCGACCGCTGACCAGGAGACCGGCAAAAGTGACGGGACCGAAAATAATGCGGACGCGACAGGCCAAGCTGCCAACGTCAAGTCTCAGGACGAAAAGCAGCTGGCTAAAAACGTTCAAGCTGGCACCGCAGGCGATACCGCACGAAAAGTTTATATTGTGCAGGCTGGCGACACGGCTGAATCTATCGCGCTTGTTCAGCTGCACGATCAGCGGCTCGCCTCTTTGATTGAATCGGTGAATGAGCCTTTGCTGCAAACAGTTTTTGACACTCAAAAGAACCTCCATGTTAAGGTTTTGCCGCTTGGAGCAATGATCCTCTTACCAAATAGTCGCGATATCAACGCTTTCCGGGAGCGTACCTGAGTTTTGTCCGATGTTGTCGCACTGGCTCTTCTAGCACTTGTAAGTGCCTGATCCTAGAAGTGTTAGAGTTCGTGTCCTCTCAAATCATGCTCAATCGGAATAGTTCGCCAGAAATCATTCCGTTCGGGACTATTCACTCCCTAACGTCTCAAAAGAGCATCCAAAGGATCACCCTAAACAACTACCGACGTAAAAAGGACTTTCTCAAAGGTCATCTAAACAACTACCAACGTAAAAGGACCTTCTGAAAGGTCATCTAAGCAACTACCAACGTATCAAAGGGCATCGTGGGATCGCCAAATGACTCTTTCGGGCTATGGCCAACCAGGTGCTTCGTGGAGAACCTTCATTCTTAGCGGAAAGTTCCATTTCTGTTCTGGTAAATATCCCGTGGCGGCGGTCCCGAGGTTTCCGAGCTAACATCAATGTTCTGTTGCAGACCTTCAGGATGTTCGATATTGCGAGCGGCTCTGTACGACAATCTTGCGGGGCGTCCTACTCCTGGGACTTGCCCAATGAAGGGCACCGAATTCAGATTCATGAAGGGACCGACTTCGTATGTCGCGACTGCTTCGTATGCGTACAGGTGCTCATCAGGGTTTACTGCCCCGGATATAAATGGAGTGTTCGGTCCGAACCTCTGCGATACGTTAGTGCTGATGTTGGTGTCGACAACGAACAAATCAACGCCGGAATTATTGAAACCCCCGACGGGCACCAGGTTTGCGAAGGCGCCAAAACCGCCACCCCAAAGGTCATACGCAGCGGCTTCCGAACTGATGAGCGCGTCTCCGAACGTCGCTGAGTCTCCAGCTTTCGACGCACACTGCTTTGCAATTAGATAAACAGTCGCCGCTCCCGTGCCGATTGCGATGAGGTTGATTAGCGGGAAGAGTATGATGAAAAAGAAGACGAAGAGGGCTGGACCGAATTCAGCGATTGAGGCGCCAATGCTTGGACGTTGTCTGCGCTTTGCCATCGTTCCGCCTCAAACTATTCCTACTCCTAACTCACATACCCGTGCAACCTACTTTCTCCCGCTTGCAAAGTTAAAAATGCGCGCAGCTGTGCGCTTTTGTAGTCTACATAACAGGATCTGGGATGCAGCCGGCGCTTACTCCAGGCGTCTCACCCGCGCAATCAAGTCCTTGTCGTCTTTCATTCGCAGGCCGACTTGAAACGCCAATTCTTTAGTCAATCGCTTCTGCTCTGCAGTAGTTGGTTTCGATTTCTCAATCGCCTCGACAGCATCTTCAAAGGTCGCCTCACCTGCATCGGTTTTGCCACTATCGAATTCAAACTGCCCGCGCCTGATTGCCACCTCGATCCAGTCCCAGCTACCTTCTCCACTGGTTTTTGTCGCCACTGATTCCGCTTTTGCAAGAAACTGTTCCGCGCGCTCTTTCTCATGATGGTTACGTGCCAGGTCGAATAAAT
Source organism: Candidatus Obscuribacterales bacterium (assembly GCA_965228855.1). Lineage (GTDB taxonomy): Bacteria > Cyanobacteriota > Vampirovibrionia > Obscuribacterales > Obscuribacteraceae > JADYXR01. The sequence goes on from CBDDIJ010000002.1 coordinate 1,580,323, forward strand.
GCAGGTAGTCGTGTAACACGCGCGGGCTGTTTGCTCCATGCTTCGACTCGTCGATCTTCAACTTCATCTCGCCAAGCCGCATGGACTCGTCGATTGGAACTCCGCGCTTGTCCGCGCATTCTGCCAATCGCGACATGCACAAATCCATCGTAGGCGTGTGCTGAAATCCGAAGTGCATTCCGGTTGCAAGAGCTCTTCTGTAAAGTGGTTCTGCGCCTGCGTAATCGCCGCGGGCGAATTTGCATTCTGCTAAACCTTTCAATGTTTCTAGCCAGAATAAACTCTTCCGCTGGTGCATCGGCTGGTATAAATCGTGCGCCCGTTGAAAGTTTTCCTGCGCCCCGTCAAGGTCTCCATCGTTCATCTGAATGGTGGCAAGCAGGGCATAGCAGTTGGCCTGTTCTTCAGGCTCTTGTGTTTCCAAATTTTCGTATATGCGAATTGCCTCGCCAACAGCGGTTTTTGCCGCCTTGGAATCTTTTTTTGCATATTGATAAAACTCAGCGAGACGAAATCGCGCGTATGCAATCTTTGGATTATTGACCGAATAGTTTGAATGACCTTTGATCGAGGCGTTGCGTGATGCAGAAATACACTCCTTGAACGTCTTCTCCGCTTCGTTCAATTGACCGAGCTTCTCTTGGGATTGACCCACCCAGCTCAGAGTGGAGACGTAAGAATCGATATGAGTTGGATCTTTTGAGGCCAATTCCTTTTTGAACGCCGCCGATTTCTTGAAACCATCAAGAGCGCTCTGGTACTCCCCGCGAAAGAACTTCGTCGATGCCGCCGCATGCAGCGCACGAGCATAACCTAAACCGCGATCTCCAGGGCGAGACGTCTCGTAAGTGGAGATTACTTTCTGCCAGACGTTATCGGCGATTGCGCGAGTTTCTGCACTGGGATTCACGAGCAAATTAGCTTTGTCGATCATCTCGTTAGTGATTTCATCGAGCTTTGGGACGGACTTCGGTGAGGATTCCTTCGCGACCGAAATGAATTGTTCTAGCAGTTCGTTTAAACCAGCTGAAATTGTTTCGTCCCGTTCCTTTTCGATCTTTGCGAAACGCTCGGCGTAGGGACCCGAATCCAGGTTTCCTTGCGCGATTTGAACGTCGACCAGTTCTCGGAGCACTGGCAGAACCTTCGCGTTATCCAATCCCGCTTTCTGTAATGCTTGCTCGAAGTGCTGCGTTGCGCCGCGGTAGTCGCCCTTGTCAAAACTATCTTGTCCTTTGACGAACAGTTGGTCCCAGGATAGCGATTGAACTGCATACACATTGTTGTAATAGTAAACGCCACCGCCAACGGTGCCTACCAAGAGAGCTATCGCAGCGATTCTTAGAGTCAGTGTTTTTGCGGTAAGCTTTCCCTGCGCTCCAAAGCGACGTTTTGCAAACTCGACATCGTCCGAAACTTTTCCGAGCCAACTGCGTTCTGTTTTGGAACTCAATCGCGCCAAATCGTTTCGCAATTGCGTCATTGTTTGATATCGATCTTTTGGATCCTTCGCCATCGCCTTGAGAATGATTGCGTCAAATTCTCGCGCGTGTTCGAAATCTCCGCGCAAAACCTTCACGCTCTGCGGCATCTCTGTGGTGTGTTTGAAAAATGTGTCGAATGCGTTGGCGCCTTCAAGCGGTGGTTTGCCGGTGAGCGCCTCGTAAATCAAACATCCCATGGAGTAGACGTCGGATCGTTGATCGACCGGTTTGCCCATGCACTGCTCGGGGCTCATGTAGAGCGGGCTTCCGAAGACCTCTCCCGTCTGAGTCAGCTTCATTTTAGCGTCGCCCTCTTGAGGCAAGATCTTGGCGATGCCGAAGTCGAGCACCTTTACGGTCTCGTGACCATCCGCAGTTTTGACAAGCATGATATTGCTCGGCTTCAAGTCTCGGTGAATCACACCCTTTGCATGCGCGTGCTGGAGCCCATCGCACGCTTGTGTGAATATGTCGATGGCGCGTTCCGGCGCGAGTGGACCGTCTTGCATAATTGCGTCGGACAGGGAAATTCCGTCGACCAGGTCCATTATCAGGAACGACGTTCCATCCTTGCCCGCTTTGAAGTCGTGAACCTTGACGATGTTTATGTGGTCGAGTCTGCCCACTGCTTGCGCTTCTTGTCTAAACCGCAACATTGCGTTGTCGTCCGCAAGCAAGTGCGAGTGCATCACTTTAACCGCGACTTCTCGATTTATACTTTCTTGCACACCTCTATAAACCGAGCTCATCCCCCCTGAACCAATCATAGAGCGAATCTTGACCGTGTCTGCAACGGTTGTTCCGACCAGAGACTGCCCGTTCTCTATTGGCATGATTCCATGCACCGTGGGTGATACCAGCGAGCTGTCTTCCTGGTCCTCGTGTGTGACGAAGCGCACCACAGTTTCATCCAGTTCGCAAAACTCTTGCGCGACTGGATTGAGCGGCGTTGCTTTTTTGAGTTCGATGTCGTCTGCCATTATGCTCGAACTTAAGGGCGGTCCTTAACAATATGCCCGGAGCACCTCGCTCGAATCAATTTCAGGCGGCGATTACATTGTGCCGGGAGTGTCCGGAGCGGTTATAGCCGGGCGCAGGATGTCGTCTAGCGGTTGGGGTTGCTCGACTGACGGTGCTACGGGCACATCAACTGATGCGTCGCTGCTTTGTTCTGCTGGCGGAGTGTCCATTCCGTTGTCGTTTCGGCTGATAGGCGGTGCGACTGGCGGTGCGGAATTGTCCGCGGGGGCGTTCCATCCGTCGGCTGCAGCGTTGCGGAAGTCGGGTGCAGTGGTGATGCCGCCGTCGTTTGTGACGGGGGCGCCAGCGCTGTTTCCGCTCGCGCCTACAGTGTTGTTATCACTGTATCCATTAGCACCGGCACTGTTACCGCCGCCGTACTCGGTCACGCCGTTATTTGTGGTCGGAGATCCACTATCCGAGCCGTAATTCGAGGTGGTTGTGGACTCGTAGTCATGATTGGTCTGAGTAGAGCCTGCTCCACCAGTCGCGCTGCCAGCGCTTTGTGTTGCACTTCCAACTTCACCGCCGCCAAGCGGGTTGCGCAGTCCGGCAATAATTGAGCGCGCTTGCTCGTTGTAGGTTCCGCGCGGATCGAGTTGGATGTATTTGTCGAAATCCTGAAGCGCCTCTGTGGGCTGGTTCTCAGCTTGATGCAGCAAACCCATTGCATAGTAGGCGTTGGCGTAGCTGGGGTTGGCGCGCAAAGCCGCTCTGTAAGCCTCGATTGCGGCAGTATTGTCGTTGAGTTTGGTCAAGACCAGTCCGAGATTGTAGTGCGCAAGCGCATCTGCAGGGTTAATCTCAATTGCCTTTCGATATTCGGTTGCCGCGCCTTCCATGTTATTCAAGGACAGGTAGATGTTTCCGAGGTTGATATGCGCCTGGGCGAAATCCGGTTTGATTTCCAGGGCTTTCTTAAACTGTGACATCGCGCTCGACAGCTCGTTTTTGCGCTGTAACGCCAAGCCAAGGTCGTTGTACGCCTCGTGAGACTGAGGATTGATGCGGATTATAGTCTGATACACATGGAGTGCATCTTCCATTTTGTTCTGCGATTCCTGGTTTGCTGCAAGCATTGCCAGCAGTTTCGTATCTTCGGGCGTTCTCTCAAGCATGCGCTTGAGCAGAATCTCTGATTGGTCGGGTTTTCCGGTCGCCTCAAACAAATTCGCAAGCGCCATCAAGGTGTTACGGTCGAACGGCGAAAGATTAAGTGCCGATTCAAGCGCAGACTGCGCTCCGACGTAATCCTTCAGCTTTAACAGCGCAGTACCTAGCTCTTGGAACGCAGACGCGTCGGTCGGTTCCGCGCTCAAACCTTGACGATAATAGCTGACAGCCTCGCGCAGTTGCCCGCGCAGAACCAGGTTGCGACCGAGGTTTATCAAAGATTGCCCATCATTAGGATTGATTTTCAGAACTTCTTTGAACTCGCGGTCCGAGGCCACGAGGTCTTTCTGGCGCTGTTTGATAATACCGAGGTTGTAGTGAGCGTCGACGTTGTTCGGCGCGATACGCAGAACGTGCTCGAATTGCGTGGAGGCTTTGTCGATATCACCGGTCAATTGAAGCAGATAGCCGAGACTGTAACCGGCGTCCACGTCCTGAGGGTCGATTTTCTGGGACTGTTCGTATTCGGTGATAGCGCCCTGGTAGTCTTTGGTTTTCGTGAGAACATCGCCTAATTGCGCGTGCCACGCTGCATTTCCGGATTTTAAACCGATTGCTGTTCGCAGTTCGTTGGCAGACTGATCGAATTTGTTCTGCATCCCGTAAGCGGTTGCGAGCAGTGCGTGTGTTTCAGGAACACTCTTGTCAAGTTCGACTGCGCGCTGAAACGCCACTGTCGCACCATTTACATCCTTCAAATGCAATAAACAGTTGGCAAGGTTGAACTGTATGGAGTAATTATTGGGCTCGTACACCAATATCTTCTTATATTCTTCAACGGCTTCGCGATATGCGCCTTTGTCTTGAAACGCGGCACCCAGGTGGGAGCGAGCTTTGAGATGGTCCGGATAGGCTGCCAGTACCTGTCGAAGCTGTTTAATCGCCTCATCCTGGTGACCTGCTACACGCAAAGCGATGCCAAGGTTCAGTCTTAAAAGTGGAACATCCGGCTTCAGCGTAATTGCTGTGCTGTATTCGTGAATTGCGCCATCGATGTCGCCGATGCTTTGCAGAAGCGTGCCAAGTGTTTCATGAGCGAAAGCGTCCGATGGTCGAAGTGCAAGCGCTCTGCGGTATTCGGCGATTGCATCCTCTATATCCCCGTGCTGATGCAATGCTGCTGCAAGGCTGAGGTGAACTAGCGGATCGCGAGGAGCGCTAAGGGCTACCTGTTTGAACGCCCGAAGGGCTCGGTCCAGGTCACCGGCCTTGAAATAAGTGACGCCTTCGTTGTATCGACCGATCAAATCCGGTGACAGCAACGGATTATCAGCATTTGCGGGTGTCGCCGACAACACTGCAACTGCTAGAGCCGCGAGATACGTACGTCTCAACACTTTTCCTCTCAATCTTCCCGGGGTTTTTGCCGGCTAAGCCGGGCGCTACTCATGAAAACTCGCCTAATTATGCCTGATGACAGGCGAAGAATGAAGGATGTTCCGAGGTGAATCCATTAATATGATTGGCGGCCGTTTCGCCGAAGATTATGTAAAAAGTCTCGCAAGGCACATGCAATGAGCATAATGGCTGTATACGTAAGCCCCTGATGGTCTTACCGCCCAGACAATAACTTTCTCTTAGACACTATGGCTAAAATCCAGGGGTGTTTTTTAGACAATGTGGACATTGTGTCGAACAGCCCACTGCGTGTACATTAGAAGTATAGAAGGTAACTAGTAACACCTCAGTGACATTATCACTGGTGTCACTGCGACATCAGAGTTAACTTCTCCTTTCCCTCCAAAAGAGGCATTCTGTCTGGTTATGGATATCGACATCTCCAATTTTAAAGGCACTCCCTTTATATAGCGTCGCCAGATTTCACCTCGCGGGCGTCAGCCCAGGTAGCAACCAGGAATCTATATAAGTCTTATACGAAGCTGTTTCGCACGGTTCCGCTGAACTGTTCGCGCGTTCACAGCTGACGTTCGACACATCTGTCGAACATATCAAAGGAAGTGAAATCCGTTATGGTTATCGAACAAAAACACTTAGAAACAGTAGGTTTCAAGCGTAGTCAAACATCTTCAGAGCACTACGAACAGATCGCAGCTCAAGCTCTGCCGAACTCAATAAATCACTTGAACCCGGCGTACAAGCACAAGCTTTGCGGCGCGGAAGGTGCAGTAGAGTTCCGTGATGAGGGTGTTTATACCTACGACAATCACGGCAAGCGATACCTCGACTGTCTCGGTGGTTATGGAATTTTCAACGTCGGTCATAGACATCCGAAAGTCATCAACGCCGTCAAAGCACAGCTGGACCAGGTATGCTTGCACAGTCAGGACTTGCTCAACCCATGGGCCGGTCACCTGGCAAAGCAACTTTCCGATATCACCCCCGGTGATCTCCAGTATTCGTTCTTCTGTAATAGCGGAACCGAAGCTGTGGAAGGCGCTATAAAACTGGCTCGCCTGGCGACCGGTAAGTCTGAAATTATCTCAACGAAGAACGCTTATCACGGTGTGAGTTTGGGCGCGCTATCCGCAACGGGTCGCGACTGCTTCAGACAACCATTCGAGCCTCTTCTGAATGGCTTCTCTCATGTGGCTTTCGGCGACATTGAAGCTCTGGCTGCTGCTATCACCGACAACACGGCTGCAGTAATTTTGGAGCCCATTCAAGGTGAGGGTGGTATCAATGTGCCACCAGCAGGTTACTTGAAGAAGGTTCGGAAGCTGACCAAAGAACGCGGCGTACTGCTGATTCTTGACGAGGTTCAAACTGGTATGGGACGCACGGGTCGCATGTTTGCATGTGAACATGAAGGTGTTGTTCCGGACATCATGTGTCTTGCGAAAGCTCTCGGTGGCGGTGTTATGCCTATCGGTGCATTTATCTCGACGCCTGAAATCTGGCAAGTTCTCGAGCCAAACCCGAGCATCCACAACTCGACATTCGGTGGTAACCCGCTCGCTTGTAGCGCAGCGTCCGCGACAATCGAAGTTTTGATGGAAGAAAATCTTCCTGCTAGATCCGCAGTTATGGGTAACTACTTCATCACTTCTCTAAAAGAATTGATGGCGAAATATCCGCAATACATCTCGGATGTTCGCGGACGTGGTTTGCTCATCGGTCTCGAATTCAAAACAATTGAAGCCAGAACCGGCGTCCAACACGAACTTTTCCATCGCGGTGTCCTCGTCGCAGGAACCATGAACGCCAACCGCACGGTTCGCATCGAGCCGCCGTTGACCATCACCCGTCCACAAATTGATCTCATGATCAGAACTCTGGAAGGAATTTTGAGTGATCTGGCTGAGGGCACGCTCGAAATGGAAGGCGTTGAAGCCTAATAAACTCAAAACCTAGTCTTTTCACGATAACCAGACAGTGGGCGGTTCAGCGGAGCCGCCCTTTGTCCTTTTAGATTTGTTTTGCGCTGTAGCGTTGAACAAACCTTATTCGGTCACCAGTGATAAACTCTTCTTTGGTCCGGGCGATTGGCGCAGTTGGTAGCGCAGCAGTATCACACATTGAAGGTCGGGGGTTCGAATCCCTCATCGCCCAAATTCTTCAAAAAAATGCAAAAGTGTTACCTATGTCTCCGGAACGATCTGTTTCCTGTGTTTCGGGGCACTCAAAACAATTCACCCTGGATTCGTAAAATCCCCATTTAACACGCAACCGTTAATTGCTATGTTGCTGGAACATTCGCTCGCACTGCTGCCAATTTAATTGCTCAGACACCCCAAATTGGTGCGTGCTCAACGCTGCTTATTTCACTACGGGTGCAGATTATGGTTGATAAATTTGAGGCGCCGTCGAAGGCGCTTGAGTCTCACGCGGCTGAATTTCAATTACAGGCACAGCGTGAGAGTTTTGCAAACGCTGACAAGGGTTTTGTAAGTGGTATCGTAGATAGTGCTATCGATGCCTGGCAGAATCCTGTCAAGACGGGAGCCAAGGTCGGGACTGGTCTGGCTCTTGGAGCCGCAATCCAAGCGGGTTTGAACAATACCGAGATGATGGGCGGCAAGATCGGCACCGCCGCCAAGGTCGCTAAGATCGCTCTGGTAGCTGGAACGGGTTTGGTCGCTGCCGCTGATGTTGTTACGTCGGACAAGCCGGGTGAAGCGCTTGGTCACATGGCGTTCGACTCTGGATTATTTTTGGGAGCTGCGAAGTTAGGCACATTGGCTGATCGAGTTCCTGGAGGAAGCCAGTTACTTGGTCCGCGAGCAACTTCTGAAGTTCCGAAAGGCTTGAAGTTCGATGTTCGCGGTGAGCAGGCCCGAGTTGATGCAAACATGCTCGAATATGGGGCATATCAGGTCCGGCTCGCGAATGGCAAGGGATTTGCGTTTCATTCATCCGGTGACAAGGTTGTTCCTCTGCGCGAGATGCCGCTAAGCCTCGCGGGCAAGGGAAACATTGAATATGCGCCAAGAACGACGACTCTTACAACTGAGTCCGGGCAGAAATTCGTTAGAGACAATGAATTTGGTTCTATTTCCACGAAGATAGGCGAAGACACACTATCTACGACGGGTGGTAAAGCCTTTCACATGGAGCGACGAGTTGACGGACGATATGAGTCTGTTAGTTGGAACGCCGACGGCTCCGCACACGTGAGACGCGGAAATTATTCATCTGGTCAAGATTGGTCATTCGCTGCTGACGGGTCTGTTTCGATGAGGAGCTTGCCTCATGGAAAATATCGCATGAACTTTGGTCCGAATGGAGAAGGTATTTCCAGTACCGCCCATGGTACCAGTCGCGGAATAGCCGGATTGGTTGGGCCTCGCTCAAGATATGCTCCGCTCACACGCACCGATAGAGAAGTGCAATTGAAGGATGTAAACGCACCGTCAGTGGTGCTGCCGAGCGCTGAGTCAAGGAACGCGCTAGTGGATGTTAAGCGCATCCTGGACGATCTGTCAGGCGGTGCGGAGCGCCGCGGATATCGCTCGTAGAAATGCGATAACGGTTTCCTTTCAGGACCGGTTTATCGTTATTGCGTCGAGCACCGTTGCACAACGCGGCCGCACAAACGCCGGTGCGTCGAAACGCTTTTACATCAAAACGCCGACTACATCTTCGACCGCTGCCAGAAACTCGCCGGAATCGATCAGATGAAAGGCAGTCTCTATGTCGGTTTTGATCAATCTGTCTTTAGCTAGGTGGGAGATGTGTTCGCGGACAAAAGTATGCGCTGCTTCGACACCTTTGCCTGGTGGTTGGCTCTTGGTTTCAATTCCCTCTGGAGCAAAGGCTTGACTGTCCCTGCGCATATTGTAGCCAGTGCGCAAATCCAGTCCCTGAGCGGCACAAAGGAGTTCTATAGCCAAAACATATTTCAGGTTTTTCAAAATGGAACGGGCTTTGCGTGCGCCAATCGTTCCCATGGAAACGTGGTCTTCCTGGTTTGCCGATGTTGGAATCGAGTCGACGCTTGCCGGGTGAGCCAGGCTCTTGTTCTCGGAAACGAGCGCGGCAGCCGTATATTGAGCAATCATAAATCCTGAGTTCAGTCCGCCGTTCAAGATCAAAAATGGTGGCAAACCATTCGACAACGATGGGTTTACCATGCGTTCTGTTCTTCGCTCTGAAATATTCGCAAGTTCGGCGAGTGAGGCGGCTACGTAGTCCATGACGAGTGCGACCGGCTGACCATGGAAGTTGCCGGCTGAAATTACACCGCTGTCAAAGATCAGCGGATTGTCAGTCGCGGAGTTTATTTCTGTTTCGAGCACGACTCGCGCATGATCGAGCGCTTGCCGACTGGCTCCGTGAACCTGAGGCATGCAACGCAAGGAGTAGGCGTCCTGCACCATGCCGCAGTTCTTGTGGCTTTCCATCAGGTCGCTATCCTGTACTAACAAACGCAAGTTGCGTGCAGACGCCATTTGTCCTTTGTGAGGGCGGATTTTGTGAACTTGCGGGTCGAAGGCTTTCTTCGTTCCCAGCAGGGCTTCCAGGCTCATGGCTCCGATGATGTCTGCAATTTTTGCAATGTTGAGCGCCTCTTTTAAGACGAGTGAACCGATAGCGGTCATCACTTGGGTCCCGTTAGTGAGCGCCAGTCCTTCTTTGGCCTGGAGAATCACGGGACGCAGCCCCGCACGGGTCAGGGCTTCGCGACCCTCGTAAAACTTTCCTTTGTATTCGGCTTCGCCTTCGCCGATGAGGACAAGGGCGAGATGCGCCAGTGGGGCAAGGTCGCCGGAGGCGCCAACTGAGCCTTGCTCGGGAATAAGCGGATGGACGCCGCTGTTTAACATCTCAATGAGCAGTTGAACGACTCGATGGCGTATGCCGGAGAATCCCTTGGCTAGTGCGTTGGCGCGGAGCAGCATGGTCGCGCGGGTTTCCGGGACTGACAAATTAGGACCGACGCCAACAGCATGGCTCAGCAGGAAGTTTCTTTGCAGTTTCAAGCTGTCTTCCGGCGGGATATAAACGTCCTTGAACTTCCCAAAGCCAGTCGTGATGCCGTATACAACCTGTCGCTCATTGAGCATCTGCTCGACCCGGTTGCGGCTATCCTTTATTTGAATGACGGTTTGTTGCGAGAGGTCGACTTCGACCTCTCCGGCTGCAACCGCTGCCACGTCCTCGAGGGACAAACTGTTTCCGTCAATGAATAGTGTTTCGGGCTTACTCACGGCGATTGTTACCTGAATGTGATCGGTTCGGGTTCGTGTGCTCTCCCGCGCGCAATAAACATTTGCGGCGGTTGCAACGCTTCTGACTTCATGTGAAAGCGTAACATCTATAAGAGTAAGGATTCTAAAAAAAATCCATGCGGCACCGCCTAAAATGTTTTTCTGAATCGTGGAAACAAAGGTAGGCTGGGGCCGTCTTAGCAGTTACCGGCGATGCCAAGAGAATTTCGAAAGCCGTGTGAGAAATCCAGGGTTTTTCCGGCTCCGTGCCAGGAAAAATCAGGGACTTGATGAAAGGACCTACATGGTAAGATGGCTGTGAAGGCTTTGGCTGGCAAGCGTGACCAAGAAATGTCGGTGTGATGCGGAAATGAATACGAAGCTCTCCTTCAAATTGAATCAGCGTATTGTGAGGCTAACGGAAAGAAAATTTCCGCGCGCTGTTTCATTGTCCATGGTGGCACTGGCGGTGGCAGTTTCCGTGACGATGCCCGCCGCATGGGCCGCTGACGATGGCAACGATTTTGACAAATTAGAACGCAAGCTGTTGCACGTGACTTACCCGAAAGAGACATCTGACCAGCGGCTCGACCGTCTGGAGAAAACCGTTTTCGGCGAAACGCGCGACGGATCCGACCGGGAGCGTATCGACCGTCTGATGAGTTTGATGCCTCAGGACGATCCTGCTCCGAGCACTGCCCGCAGTGGCGGCACAAGAACCGGTGGCGGATCTGAAAACGCGGGGGCGAATTCGAAACCCAGCACGGCGAGCAGCAAACCGGCACCTGAGTCGCGTGACGATGATGGTACTGAGTACCCGGCAGTCAGCGCGATCGAGAAGAAACTATTCGGTCAAGAATTTACGCACGAACCCGTTGAGACGCGTTTGACACGTCTTGAGAAGAAGGCATTTGGCAAACAGTCTTCATCAAACGATCTGGTGGATCGGATGGACGCACTCAAGGCGAAGACTGGAATTGACATAGCCCGTCAGCCATCTGCCGGTACGGACTGGAACGATGAAGATGAGGATGATACAGACTATCCGGAGCCTTCGTCCCCGATTAGTCGCCGATATCCTGGCGTCTCGCCACAAGATTCAGGGCGTTCGTTTTCCGGTCGTGACGTGGGCGGTGACCTCAATCGCGCTTTCGGTCGGTCCGGAAGCAGTGGAAGCTACGGCGGCGGAAGTGGTGCCTACGGCATGGGTGGCGGCGGAATGAGTTCGTCCAGCGGGTCTGGCTCGTATGGTTTTGGCGGCGGCAGTTCCGGTCTATACGGTGGTGGTTCCCGGGCTGGGATGAAGTCCAGCGGTTACGGCAGTCCGTCGAATAACCGTTTTGGAAGCCCGAAAATTCCAACGACATCTCCCGATGACGATGACGACGATAGAATAGCGTATACTCCACGGACGGCTCCGGCGCCCAGAAGTAGTCAGATGCCGCCTACCGCGCCATCCAGAGGTGTCGCGGGTTCGCAGGCGTCCTCGAGTGCCGGTGGTCTCACTGTTCAGCTAGACGCACTCGAGTCCCAGGTCCTTGGCAAAACCTATCAAGAGCCGATGATGCAACGTCTCGACCGTCTCGAGAATATCGTATTTCCTAATGATAAAACGGCGAAGTCTCGCCCTCCTGCTGAGCGCATAGCTCGAATCTCGAGTGTTCTGGGTGGTTCAACCCCGATAGCTCAAAGCCAACAAAGCAATAACCCGGACGTAACTGGCTATGCCGATCAAAGTCAGATGGGTGACCCGCAGATTGCGCAACAGTCGCAACGTCGCAAAGGTGGTGGTTTGGGCGGAATAATCAATTCGCTCGGCAACTTCCTGGGCGGTGGCATGGCAGGAATGTCGGTGGGAAGCTACCCTATGCAATCGGGCGGGTTAGTCACAGACCCATCTACGGGCTATCTGCTCGATCAATATTCCGGCAACTTGATCAATCCGACGACCGGAGCGATCATGGGGCGCAGAGCGGTGGGAGGCTATGGCTATGGCTCCGTGCCAAACTACGGGATGAATTTCAACAACGGTTTCTCGAATCCATACATAAATCCGATGTACTCCAATCCAATGTATGGTATCGGGGGTAGTGGCATGCGGTTCGGCACTGGTGGAATTCGCTTTGGCGGCGGCTTTTAATTAGGTGTCAGCACAGAAGCTGATGTTGGTTTTAGGTGCCACTGGATTCCTTGGCCGACTTGTTGTTGAGCGAATGTTGAAACTCAATTATCCTCTTCGCGTAGTGACGCGAGGTGGTGGAGATTGGCAGAATTCCGTCGTTTCGACTCTACGACATAAAGGTGTGGACGTCATCATTGGCAACGTTACCGACGAGGCGACAATCGAGAAAGCTGTTGACGGAACATCAGCGATAGTCAACATGGCCGGCTCCTTTGCAGAGACCGGCGGTGTTTCATATGAGTCCCTGAATACCGACGTTGTTAAGTGGCTCATCAAATACGGCTCGGCTGCAAAAGTGCAGCGACTTATTCATCTGAGTTGTCTGGGGGCGCATAAGGACTCAGATTCGCGATACTACCGTGCTAAGTGGAAAGGTGAGAAAGCGGTTCGAAATTGCGATTTGTACTGGACTGTCTTTCGACCATCATTTATGTTCGGCGACAGTTTTCCGCTGTTGGATTACCTCAAGCCTGTTTTCACCTTCAAACTATTCCTGCCTGTTATCGGTAGTGGAACCAACACAATTCAACCTGTGTTTGTTCAGGATGTCGCGGATTGCCTTGTGCAGAGCATTTACTCGCGCGAAACCGTTGGTAAAACCTTTGATCTCGTCGGTCCCGAAGAGTACACTATGCTCGAATTGCTGGAGATGTCGCGAGATGCGCTTGGTTTGAGCGGTTCAACGATGAATTTTTCGGCCGACATCAGCGGCAAAACGCTTGGAATGATGGCGAAAGCGTTGCCGAATTCGATTCTGAATAACGAGCTCGTCGGTCTAATGGGAGATGACAGCTTTGGCTCGCAAGAGGAGATGCTTGCCAACTTTCAGGTGCAAAATGTTTCTCTCCAGCAATATTTTCCGAGTATCGTCGATTCGCTTGATAAATGACCGCTCACAGTCGGCACTGATGGGAGTTTCGTCCGTCGGACGCAGAGGTTTTTAACCAGGTTGATTGACTCTTAATGTTTTTTCGCCTGAGGTCCTAGTATGCTAGGTCGTGATTTTGTCTAGTTGGAACTGCCGGGGGATTCTCGATGATCAGGCTCAGTAAACCTGTCAAGCTGCTTGAGTGGGGCGAAGGCACGAACACGACCAATCAACGCTGGATTGAAATGGGCACTGGCACAATCGTCGGTAAGCCTAAAACCGTTTCAGGCATCACCACTGTGGTTGTCGAACTCAATAGCAGCGATGTGAAAAAGACGAACGCCAGTGACGACACAATCAAGATTGCACAAGTCGGCGAGGCGATGACGCCCCTGTCAGAAGTTCTCTGGGGCGAAGTTGGTTATGGACGTTTGAAAAGCATTAGCGGAAAGAACGTCGAGGTCGAACTGAAGGTTGCCGTGAAGGTTGGCAGATAGCCGTTTAAGCGTGCATTGAAGAAAAACTGAAGTCCGCCAGTTTCGCGTCTTGGTGCTGATAGACTCACTAATTACTTGCTCGGAATTGTAATCACTTCGCTGTCAGTGGCGCGGGGCGCCTTCGGGTCTCTATGCGCTTCTTCATCGGTGAACAGATACGGATAGACTGCGCCTTGATATCGTTTTTCACCTGGTGCAGGCGGTGTCATCGCGCTCTTAGGCATGATGTTTCTGCTGTCGATGACTTTGTGGACGGGCATCAGGTGAGTCTGGTGACGCTCCGCTCTGGATATGGCAAAGCTGGAGGCCTGCGGACCGCTCGCCGGTTGAGTGCCGGTTGCGCTGCTGCCGTTGCCGTCAACAGTCGGTGCGTTCGCGCCGTCTTTCGTCTCGGCAACCTTGTCGACCTTTTCGAGTTGTTCTTCGCCTGGAATTGTCGTCACTATTTCATCTGACGCCGTATTTTTCTTGCCCAGGACGGAACTCACTTGCCGGGAAGCAACTACCCATACGCTTTCCAGAACGCTTAAGTTGGCTAGAACCATTATGACGCAGATTGCACCAATTACACTGCTTGCCACCACGCGCAGTAGCACTTTCTTCGGCGCTTCTTTGCCCCGCCCTTCTGCGAATGTTTCAGCTATTTTGGTTGAAACCGTCAGAGACTGCTCGACTTGCGTGCTTCTCAGTGCCATCAGCTTCGTCATCGTCGAGTTGAGTTTAGACTTATTGCGTTTGGTCTTCTTGTGCTTTTTAAATTTCTTGATTTGCTCTCGTTCTCTCTCCCTTTCCAGATCGAGTTCTAGCTGGGGAGTCTCTTTCTTTGGCGGCTGGGCGACGGATGCCTCCATGCCTGGAAGTGCTTGCAGTGCAGGTAGACGTGCAACACGGGAAAAACGACCGGAGAGTTCCTGATCACCTGTCGAAGGCTCTTTCGGAAATGATTGAGCGGGCGTCGTGCCGGGAGGAGTTGAAAAGGCGGGCGTGGAACCAGCTATGCCGAAACCGGGGGGCGGTTCAATCCCGAAGTTCGGTGCTGGCGCGATGTCGGGAACCGCGAAGTTTGATTCCTGCTCTGATTGATTTCCCTCGATGTCGAATTCTGCGTCCGAAATATCTGCACCAAATCCGGTGGCTTTCGGTAGTTCCGCAACTGCATCAAGGTTGCTCGATGATATGCTCGCTTGAGCCAGCGTGGATGGTTCCGGTTGTGCGAGCGCTGGTTCGGTCTCCGCGACACTGTCATCATGTTCTTCGTCAAGCTCGTCGATGTAATCCAGCTCGTCTTCACCTGGTTGATAAGTCTGGTCAAGTTGTCTTACAACGATGCCTATTTCCGAGATCGGCTGATCGGAAGGCTGAAAATTGCCGTCATCTGCTTGTGCTTCGAGCTCCGCCAGCGCAGTCTGAGCCTGTTCGAAAGATTCGTCACCGGAGTCAATTTCTCCGGCTTCAGCTTCTATGATTCCTTCAGTTCCAGCTTCTACCGACTCCAATTCGCTTGATTCGTTTGCGCTGTAATCAGTTTCGCCTGATTCAGTTTCGCCGGTTTCGAATTCGCTTGAATCAATCTCGCTGTAATCGTGTTCAGCTGATTCAGTTTCGTTGAGTTCGTAAGATTCTGCTTCCGAGTCGCCGGATTCGTATGCTCCCGATCCTTCTCCTGCCTCCGATTCCTCGGATTCGTATTCTCCCGATTCCTCTACGGTTTCGTCTTCATCGTCGTCATCAACAATTGACTGATACCATTCGCGGACACCGCGTTTAAAATCACGGATCGATGGGGTGCGTTCGTCCGGATCCAAACGCAATGCCCGTTCTAGCACTAAGCTCAGTTTTTCAGCCTCCGGAATGTCTGGGCGGTACTCTCCAACCGGGGATAGTTGTGTGCCATCACCTTCGGTGCCATAGGGAAGAAAACCGGTTATGAGCTGATAGGCGACTGCGGCGACGGAGAAGACGTCAGACTTTTCCGTGGTCTCGCCTTTGAGCTGCTCCGGCGCCATATACGTGGTGCGCAGGCGGTCAGGAGTTTCCGGAAGTTCGCGGCTACTGTTGGTGGCGCCAAAGTCGGCGATTTTAACTAGAATTGACTCGTCCGGTTGAGTGATGACTATATTTGCCGGTGTCAGTCCACCGTGGATCATTCCTTCGCTGTGTGCGTACTCCAGGGCATCACAGACTTGTATCAAGAAGGTTGTGATCTCTTCGTCATCTTCGAGGGTTCCAACCTCATCAACTAACTGATCGAGATTCACGCCCTCAAGGAACTCGGTTATGAAGACCGGTTCGCCAGACTCCGAAATCCGCCAGTCGACGGTTTGAACTATATTCTTATGTTGTAAGCGTCCATGTTCGAGAATTGCCTGGTGAAATCGCTCCTGAACCTCTGGAGACGATTCTTTCAGTACTTTTGCCAGGAGGTGGTGGCCGGTATCAATTTCTCGAATTATTTCGACGACGCTGTGGGCGGTTTCGGCCAGAGGTCCAATAATCACATAGTTATCCGACAGCGCGCGCGACTCGTGGGTGTCGGAGCCGCCAGCCATTGCCATAGAATTTGCCTTCAGATTGTTGCCTTCGTCCAAGACTTCTGGAACCCCAACGCCTTTAAAGGGTAGTTGACGGAGACTGCATATAATGGATAAGATTGAATATTAGACGCGCTTAATTAATGCCACTTAATAATCCTATCAAAACGCTGCTCCTGTCGCAAACATATGAATAGAAAAACTTCGAGAAAACCGCATGGCAACATGCTTGTTCTGATGATCGCTTTCACCGCCACAATTGTGTTGGCGCTTTTGTTCTTCGCATTGGGCTTCGTTCGGTTGACTGGAACTCAATTCGAGCAGAAGACTGCGATTGAAGCTGCTGCTTTGGCTGCCGCTCGAGAGATGAGCAATATAGTTATAACGAATAATGATTTCGGTTATGTCGGTCTATCTGATTCTGCTCCTGTCGGCGCTGGTACCCAGGCCGGCGACAGCTATTATACTCAGGTGCATGGTCTGAACACACTGGTCGGGACGACACTCCTCGATTACATCATTGCCGATGAGCTTGGAGTGGATGAGATGAAACGGCTCGCCCTCGTCGACTGGGGTCATGTTAAGACTGCCGGCGATCAGTTGCAGGCTGAGCTCACTCGTTGTACCGCGGCGGGCCAGACTGCCTTTGATAAGGATGGCGTGGTTCTCAATCCTTATAAGGCTGCTGAGGATGCTTACCGCGCCAACCAGGTTCGCATGACTGGTAAGTCGAACTACAAAGCCGGTTCGATGGTACTCAATCTTGGCACCATCGATGGTATGGTCACGAACATCAAGACGCCGACGGGTTGGACAAATGCGTTCAACGCAGGCTCAACCAAGGGTGGTTACTACGTAGCGTACAAACCAGTCAATTTCGACGGACGGACCTGGGTCTTCGCTGGAGTCGGCGATGCAATGAGGCTAGTCGATCCCAGCAAATTTCGGAATTCGGCAACCGGAGTGCCGTGGCAAGTTAAGACGATCGTCCGCGCGGAAGCTATTCAGCAGCTTAACGACGATGGCATCGTAGCGAATACAAAATCCGTTGCTTGTGCTCAGCCCGCCAGTGTTTTCGACCCTAAGCCAGCGCCAGGAGCGCTTGTCGTATCGTTCCCGGATGGTCCGCCTAACGGTCCGTGCACAATGGCAAAAGTGTTCGACTTGTATGGCAGCTGCCTGGCTGACGGCGACGACGACTCGGACGTATACATGGCGAAGAACGGAGATTATCCGGTCGACGCCACATCATCGATTGTTCCTGATCCGAACTGGCCAATTCCCAGCGACCCTGGTAGGCAGGCTGCCAACGCTGACAAGATCGCAGTTTACGACTGGCTCAAACGAGCCGGTACCAAAGCAGACGTAGCATCTGTTGTGGGCATGCATAGCTGGCCTTTCAATCCGCCCAGCCCCGCCACAGTTAACTGGCCGCCCGGCGGTGCCGCTGGTGCGAAGCCGATTCCGAATGGTGTCGCTCACATTTACAGGTTCAACCCGAACGGAACTGTTAACTATCAGTCGAAAAACTGTCTACCAGCGCCGTTTTACATTGTGTCTGACCAGCAAATGCTGGTTGAGTCGTTCGAGGCAATCTCTCAAGGAGCTAACTCGACCCTGCAAGTCAAGCCTATCGACCTGGGTCCGCCCATTATGGATAGCGACGGCGAAGTTAACTTGACCACCAAATTCGACCTGTACATCAGAGACTATGCTCGACGCCCGGGCACCCTTCACGGGGGGCAACATTCGGGCGAACCCATGGATGATCCGCTCGTTTCATACAAGAAGGAAGCGCCGAAAGTTGCAGTTCAATTGACCAAAGATGGCACCGGGATTGGTACTAACAGTCAGGTGAGCTTCGGCGGGCTTGGTGCTATGCCGCGGGGTCCGAATTCAGGTAATGGTCAGGGTTCACTGCCGCTAATTCTTCCACAGGAGGATTTTGCGTTTTACTGGACTGGCTCAACCATGCAGCTTCTGCGCGATCCATCCGTGTATAAGTCATACACACCTGGAAGCGGACTGCGCCCGACATATAGAACCAATGGTGTCGTATGCGATATCAGAATGCGCCGGCAAGTTCAGGTCAGGGATGAGACCACGGTAGAGATTCCAGTCACGGATCCGACCACGGGCTCTGCAGTTGTCGATCCTGTAACCGGCCTTCCTACAACCACTTCTTCGACGACTTCAACGAAGTCTGATGTTGGATACATCGGAATTAAGTAGGGCTAAAACAGCAACAATTTTGGAGAACGATTAACCAAAGGACCGGCGGGGAGAAATCTTCGCCGGTTTTTGCATACAGCCCGTTTTTCCTGCAAGCATTCTCGTTTCCAAATCCTTTTTCTGAGCGGAGTTTTCACTCCGAGTCTTTCGACGTGTCCGCACCGGTCAGTTCTATGTATTTCGAGAAAGCCTGCTCAACTAGCTGTTCATGAGAAGGTTTGTCGGTAAGATGTTCTTCTAAATCATCCAGAACTTCAGAGACCCGATTGATCTTTTCGACAGTCACCAGGTGATAGCCCTGACAGATTTCATCACTGATCGCCTCGACGGCTTTGGCGCAGGCGTCCTTAACTGTTCTGCCGGACGCCTGAAACGATCTGTGGAAAACATTTTTCGCAGAATTGTTAGCCACCTTTTCGGCGTCAGCATAAACGCGCTTGCAGATCAGTACATGAGAGTTCTCATGGGCGACAACTTCCTCCGGTGCATCCTTTGAGATGTAGATGGTGATGGGCGCGTCGAGGCTGATCTTGACGGAAGTTGGTTTAATGGTGACTAAGTAGTCCGGGTCAATCAAGTCTTGTTGCGTGATATCGAATGCGATATCAGTTGTGCATCCGAAACTCCAGGAGGTTAACGCTTCCTCTCCGTGCTTCAAGATTTTTGTTTTGTCCGGAAGGTCTTCAATGTATTTTGTCGAAACCTGCATCGGTGCTTTGTTTATCATTATACGAGAACCGAGACTGCAAGCGCTCAAAACAGCAAGTGCCGATAGAACTGTAGCTGAAGCTAGCACTGTATGTAGTGGCAGTCGGTTAGTCTTGCGAAATCTGTTTTCTATTTGAAGGCGCAAAGTCGCACTCTCCAATTAAACTCACTTGCTCTCTGCGATGTGTCCTGCGTTGCTTGTGCGTGTCTGGTACTGCGTTTCGACGACGCGCTTAAAAGTTTTGACAATATCTTTTTGAATGAATTTCAAACTGACTAACGCAATTGATTTTGGAATCGCATCTGATGTTGACTCAAGAGTATATTTTACCTTGCAGAAGTTACCGGTGCTGTCTGGTGCCAACTCCCAGCATCCCTGGCTGGAGTTGAAGTTGCCCTGAAGCATTGCCCATCGAAATACGTGCGGCTTTCCGGTCAAATCGTTGACGATTTTCTGACGAGTTTCGCGCAAAAACATCTGCGGCTTCAAATTGCTTTCCGTGTAAACGTAGTTGCCATTCTGTTTAAGAACCTTACAGCTTGCGATACGCGGAAAAACAGTCGGGTAGCCGGTAAAATCTGTGAGGCGCTGCCAGACGAAAGGAAGCGGTGCGTTGATGGTCGTTTCCATAATGGCGCTCAACATTTTGCCGTTTGGTTTCGGCATTGGATCGTCAGTGCTGAGCGGAGCCGTCAGCGGAACTTCTGCGACTTTTATGGTTTTTGAGGGGTCTGAACTCTTTAGACCATCTAAACGTCCTGAACCTTTAGGCTCGTCCACGTGAAACTTGCGGACGGTCTCTTTTGCAAGTTTGGCGTCGGCGACTTTGGTGTCATTATTATCAGTCGCTGATGTTTTAGCCCTTGCTTGTGACTGGGCTGGTCCAGTCGAAACTGAAAGGCACGCCAAAAGGCAGCCTGTCAGGAAAAATCCAGCCTTTGTGTTTGAGATTCCTGCCATTGACTCCGAGATATCCGTTCGAGAGGTTGAGAGAAGCGTCTCACGTGGAGACTGTTTCTAAAGAATAGAGACGCTTAACGGAACCAGGCGGTAAAGGGTGTAATTTCGTTCGAGAAGCCTACTCTGCCTGCTAGGACGGTGGTTTCGTCGATAATCGACCGCTTGGTTATCATACCCTGTGGATCAATTATCGCCGATGGACCTGTATTTGCAGCAAAAACAAAAAATCTTCGGTTCTCTATTGCTCGAAAAACGGAGAAGGCAATCATTTGTTCGCCGATGCTTGAACGGTGAAACCAAGCCAGGTCGGAGATATTCACGAGAAGCTGCCCACCTTGTCTGGTGCTGTCGGCGGCTAATTCAGGCGAAATACATTCGAAACATATCAAGGGAGCAATCTCCCCATTCGTCAACTTCAGAATTTGGGCTTGCTTGCCTGATGAGAGACCGCCTCCGGCTGGAGTGTTGGTCAGGCGCTTAATCCATTCGGGAAAGTATTGAACCAGTGTCGGGCAATATTCGCCGAACGGCACTAAATAGCGCTTGTGGTAAACATTTGTAGCCATCGCTCCGTCGGTCGATATGCCGTATGCGGAGTTGTACGGATTAGATAGGTCGTCGGTGCCTATTGCTCCGACGACCATATCAAGCTTTTTTGATTCGCATACCTGCCCCAGAAGATTTTGAACTTCTCGATTTTGACTCAGTGTCGTGGGCACTGCACTTTCTGTGAAAACACATATACCTGGCGGAATCTTCGGCAGGAGCTTGAGATAGCGCTGAAGCAGTTCATCAAGCGAATATCGATGCTTTGTTTTCTGCATGTCGATGTTGATGTTGCCTTGCAATACAGCTATGGGAGTTATCGCTCTTACTGCTGTCTTGGCGGACTGCCATCCGCCAAGTCCGATGGATAGTGGAATTGCTAGGAGCACTATGGCTGTTTGAATAACTGCCATACCTTTTCCGGATGCGCTGATCGCTTTGTATAGCGGCTTTCCACTGATAGTTGAAACCAACGATGCGATCGATGTGTTTACCATCACTATGATGAACGCGACACCAATGCCGCCGATCAGGGATGCGACCTGAATGAGCGGCAACTGTTTATATTGCGTGTACTCGAGCATGCTCCACGGTACGCCAAGGAAAGCCGGCGCGTTGCCGACTTTATTGACTATCAAAACCCAGAGCAGCGGCAGGGCTAGTACGGCTGGAAGCTTCCAGCCTCCCGGAATTTTTTGCGGAATGAAACCGCCAGTTGTCGGTATCAGTTTTGCGACTAGCGAAAAGAGCGAGATGATTAGCGCCTGATGGAACGATGTGATTGTCCAGGCAGCTATCGCCAGAGCCCAGCCTTGCCACCAGTTGAAGCCAAGCCACTCCATTGGCTGGAGACCGAGATACCAGTTCAAATACACCAGATTATAGGCAAATCCGAAAACCAGTCCCCGGGCGGCTGCTTGCCAAACTCCCTTGCTTGCGGAAATCGCCAAAATTAAAGGCGCCAACCCTATCCAGGCTAAATACCACTGGTTTATGCCAGGGCAAGAAAGACCAAGCAAACATCCGAAACCGGTAAGCCAGAGAAAATCTCTGACGGACATTAGCTTTATACCGCTGCCCTTCTTTTCAGAAGTCGGCTTGGTCTTCTCTTTCTTCTTAGATATTGTTGGCACTCTCGAATTTTTTTAGAAGTGGAGAACGTTTTCTTACTTGCCGCCGCCGAGTTTGACAGCCATTTCGGCTTTGACGAGTTCCTCTACTTCTTTGAGGAGCTTCGTATTTTGCTCGAAGAACCCAATCGAAGCGTCTCTGCCCTGACCGATACGATCTTCTTTGAAGCTGTACCAGGCGCCGGCTTTCTTGACGATTCCGAGTTCAACCGCAACGTCGAGCAAGCAACCGATCGAGTTGATTCCTTGACCGTATATGATGTCGAATTCCGCGATTCTGAAAGGCGGTGCAACTTTGTTCTTCACGACTTTGACCTTGACGCGGTTGCCCACTTCGCGGCTGTCTTTTTTCAATGTCTCGATTTTTCTGATATCGAGTCTTACTGAAGCGTAGAACTTGAGTGCGTTACCACCAGTTGTTGTTTCCGGGTTTCCGTACATGACGCCGATCTTCATACGAAGCTGGTTGATGAAGATGACTGTTGTGCGTGTTTTGGCGACGACTGCCGTCAGTTTTCTCAAAGCTTGAGACATCAAGCGTGCTTGCAAGCCGGGAAGGCTATCACCCATCTCGCCTTCAATTTCAGCTTTGGGAACCAGAGCCGCTACCGAGTCGATGATGACGAGATCTACTGCACCTGAACGAACCAGTTGCTCGGTAATTTCGAGAGCTTGTTCTCCAGTGTCTGGTTGCGAGATCAAGAGTTCATCAACATTGACGCCGAGAGCCTTTGCGTATTCGGGATCGAGCGCGTGCTCAGCATCGACGATAGCGGCGATGCCGCCTTTTCTTTGAACTTCTGCTGCGCAGTGTTGAGCGAGAGTTGTTTTACCGGAAGACTCAGGACCATAAATCTCGATAATTCTTCCTCTGGGCAAACCGCCGACTCCGAGCGCGAGGTCGAGAGTGATTGCGCCTGTCGGAATGACTTCGATTGCCTGGTTTTTCGAATCGCCGAGCTTCATGATCGAGCCGTCGCCATACTGCTTCTTGATGGCGTCCATCGCAAGACCGAGTGCTTTGAGGCGCTCTGCTGCCGGTGGTTGCGCCGCGGCATCAGCTCCTTTAGAAGAACCTTTGTCTTTTGACTCTTTTGCAGTTACTTCTTTTTCTTGTTCGTCCATTGCTGTCTTTGCTTTATCTGGTGCTTTTCCAGATTTGTCTTTGGTTGCGAAAGCCATTTTTCGTTCTCCTTTTAGAGTCTAACTGGTGCCAACACCTGAAGGATGCTTGTTTGCAAGGACAGGCAACTTTTCTATAGTTTTTGTATATCGCTTGTATGGTGCGCGGTTTCGGCGATTCAGCGTATGCGCGAATTATAGCCGACAAGATCGCAGAACCCCATTAAAATGTAGTCCTGGTGCCGGTTGTAGCGCTTTTGTATATGCTTCGATCTACAGCAGTAAAGAGCCGCTCCTTTCGGTCTCTTTATTGCGTCCTGCTTTTGTTGACAAGCGGACTTCGGGTTTTAAAGATGCGGCGAAGGGTATAAAAAGGTTGTTAGACAACAAATCGCCTAACGCTGGTTCCTAGTTCTTAGACGTTACCAATCGCGGCCGAGTTCAATGGTCGAGATAAATTTTCTCGATTATTTTTTGCCGCTAGTGTTCCGGGTGGATAAATGAATCGTTTCCATCGGCGGGAGGGTGAAATGAAGACAGCGCAGCGGTTGTTCAGTCTGCGTCAGAGTGATTTGTTCGAGTCTTTCAATCCGGTAGAACTGGGACGCCTGCTTGGAATCCTGGAGGAGCAGGAAGTTCCGAAGCACCATATGTTGTTTTCACCTGGCACTCCGTGTCAGGCAATCTACTTTATAGAAAAGGGTCGCGTGCGCGTAACTCGACTCTCGCCTGAAGGAAAAACCGTTATCCTTGCCCTCCTCGGTCCCGGTGAGCTGATCGGTGAAGCCGCATGGGAACTCGGCGAACACGATAGTTACGCTGAGACTCTCGAAGAGTCTCGCATCTATCAAATTTCTCGTGAGGCATTTCAAAACTATATCCGTGAAAACCCAGAGTTCGGGCTGCGCTTGATAGAGATCCTCGGAGTGCGATTAAAGCAAGCACAAGCGAGAATCGAGGATCTGGTTTTCCGCCAGGTGCCAAGCCGCGTCGCCAGGCTGCTTTTGACTCTCGCTGAAAGTCACGGTCGAGTAACTCCAAGCGGCATACGTGTAGAATTTCCACTCACGCATCAAGAAATCGCTGACATGGTGGGCTCCTCGCGAGTCACCGTGACGCAGATTCTCAACAAGTTTCGCTCAAGCCAATGGATCGAGATCGAATCCAAGCGCGTCACCATCCATAATATGGATGCGCTCGAAGAATTGGTTCGGCAGCCCGGCTAGTAGATCTTGCCACGAGGTTGTGCACCATGACGTTCTTTTCTTCGTTTGCGAAACGTTTTTCAAAGCGACGAAGAGGCGCTGAGCAAGCTTATCTCAACGACATCAAGCTGAGTTTCGAATGTCCAGTTCTCTGGAGTTCGATGACTGGTGACGAGCGCATCCGACATTGCGGACAGTGCGACAAGAACGTTTATAACGTTAGCGAGATGAACCGCGCGGAAGCCGTCGAATTTCTGCGAAATGCGACCAACGAAACCTGCATTCAGTTTTATCGAAGGTCTGATGGAGCTGTGATGACTGAGCCGTGTCCAAGCGCCATTAGGAAGCTTCGTCGAGCTACGCTCAGCAAGGTTGCTTGTGTCGCGACTGCGATAGGATGGTTTGGCTTGGCGCAAACCGCTCTGGCTGTTGATGAACCGGCAGTTTCAGATTCTTCGGGTCGACGAGCTTTGCGCTTAGAGGGTATTCCACATGCCCGCTCAAGTCATTCGCCGAGAAAATCACATGGAGGACTTTATTTTCCGGTCCTATATCCTTCCGAAGACGTAAAGCGAATGCCCGGCTACCAGTCTTGCCAAGATAAAATTCGGCAACAGTTTGGCAGTGTCGCGGCGATCGGGTTACTGGTTGCTGCGATTGGTCTGGCGTGCAGGCGAAGAGCCATCTGGATAGCTTTTGTTGGTCTGGTTGCAGTGTCCACGGTTCTCGGTTTTATCTGGTTGTGAAAGCGCGGTTTGTCATGAGTATATAATGTAGCTGTCCATGTGCCCGTAGCTCAGCTGGATAGAGCGTCGGTCTCCGAAGCCGAAGGCCTTGGGTTCGAATCCCAACGGGCACGTATTTTTTATCTAAAATTGAAGACATGCATCATATGCTGTGCGGCATGGTGTATATGCAGCGTATGGCGAGCTTTAAAACACGAAAATGATCGCGAGTCATTGTCGTGGCACTATTGAATTACTTGTTGAATATCCTGTGTCTGTCTGACGAACCGGCACCAATCCATAACATTCATGAAAGATCGTTGGACACGAGTCTTGCTCGGACCGTACAGGTCCGGCAAATCTGTTGCGCTTTTGGCGGAGCTAACCAAGCACTGTCGAGAGGATGTGCTTGCGCTTGGAGACGCGCTACTAATCGTGCCGTCCAAGCGTTACCAACGGTTGGTTGAACGCCGAATTTTAAAGTTGCTCCGGAAAGAATTTTCTGCGGGGGAAACCCATAACAGTGTCGCAGGCAATTTTGAAGTCGTTGAAGGCGAAGAGGAGGAGGGCGCGCCGGAGTTGGTGGTGCCCGCTGCTCCGAGGAACGGCTATGTCGGTCTTAACGTCGCCTCGTTCTATCAGGCTTGCAGCATCATACTGCGTCGATGCGGTGTCGTTCCTCGCGTGATACCGGAGGCGGTGCGACCTGCTCTGGTAGCTCGTGTAATTGCGGAGCTGAAGAGTGAAGGCAAGATAGAGCATCTGCTGCCCATTTGTGATTTCGTCGGAACGCACGCCGCGCTGCTTGATTTAATCGACGAACTTGAGCGCTCCGGACTCAGTCCCAACGATGTGATTCATCGCATCCAGTCCAGTGCCGCTCAGTCATCTCGTCATTACGAATTAGCGCTTGTGTACAAAGGATACTGGGATGAGCTCGATCGGATCGGCTATCTCGATAATCGGCGCGTTGCATTTAAGTGCCGGGAAGTGCTCTCCGCGCGCCCGTCCAGAGAACCGTTATTTGGTTTCGTTGGTATCGACGGTTTTGACCGTTTCAATCACCTGCAGCTGCAAGTTTTGAGAGAACTGAGCGAGCATAGCCGTAAATCTGTCGTGTGCTTTGATTATAGTCTCGAAGTTTCGGATGAAGCGCGTCGCGAATACATGTGGAAAGACAGTAGCTTCGAGGATTTGCAGCGCATCTTCAATGAAGCGGATTTCTTATGGAACGATAGTGTCGACCTACCGCATCAGGCGCCGCTAGAGGCATTTAAGGCTGTCGATCGATTTCTGGAGATGGAAGAGGTTGCTCGAAGGGTCAAACATAGCTTGGTTGTAAACCGAACTCCGCCGGATGAACTCCTTGTGGTCGTTCCCTCTCTCCGGGACTACAAAGGCGCAATTGAAGCGGCTTTCGATGACGCGGGGGTTCCATACTTCGTAGATGAGCCTGTTCGGATGATGACACTGCCTATAGTGCAGTTTGCCGTGTCGCTGTTGAGCGCGTTTCATAATGACTTCGGCCGCAGTGTGATTATAAGAACGATGACCAGCCGGTTTTTCAACAGGACTGCATTTAATCTCACGAGCGAAAACATAATCGCGCTTGATAGAGTTAGTCAGAGTGAGAAGCTCATCGGTGGTCGAGCGGAGTGGCTTCGGATCGCCGAAAAATTGCAACTTCAAGACCCACTCAAAGCTCTTCTGGACTGCCTTACTCCACCCGACTCCACTGCACCGCTCACGACATTCGTGTCCTGGTGTGAGGACGTGTTGTCACTTTGTTTGTCAGTCGATCTGGATGCGGAGTTTCAAGATCCTGTTCAAGGTTGGACGGAAGAGCGTGCGCTCATGGAGGTGCAAAACCTCTGGGCATCACTTGTTCAAGAAGATGCGATTCTCTATGGTGATCGTGGTGGATTCAAGTCGGACTATCATGGTTTCCTGAAAAAGATGATGCATGCATTCGAGAAATCGAATTTCAGAGCGGCTCCGGCGGCTAGCAACAGCATTGTAATCTCATCAGTCGACCTGGCCGACAGCCGGCGCTTTGACGAAGTGTTTTTAGCTGGATTGGTCGAAGGAGAGTTTCCTCGACGGCTTGGCGGTCGAGGATTTGTAAGTCCTGATGAGGTGAAACGCTGGGAACTGTTTGGCGTCGATATTCGCAGTCCACGTATGCATCCGGCCTTCGAATATGCACTTTTCCGCTCACTTTTAGACCGAGCCCGCAAGCAAGTGCATCTTTCGTACCCAATGTGGGATATGAGTGGCGAAGAGTTGCTGCCGTCATTCTTCCTGACAGGAGAATCGCTTCCGGTGACAGTCGCAAATGCGGCACCGTTTAAACAATCCATGTCGCTTCCAGTCTCTGAGCGCAATCGCATGGCTGGTTTGATGTGGAACAACGAATTCGATGCGAGCACCGTCGATGGTGCTCCGTTTATCGGTGATCTCTATCGACAGTTGGAAGAGTCTATAGCCATGGTTCGTGCTCGCAGCGAGGGGGCTACCGAGAGTCCTTTCAACGGCTATCTGGCCGACTCTGTCAGATCTGGTGCCCTTTCGGTTTCTCTTCCAAGCAGGTTTAGCGCTTCTCGTTTGAACGAGTACGGTAAATGCCCCTTCCGCTATTGGATGTCGCATGTTATGAAACTGTCGCCGCACGAGGAGGCAACGGTCAAGCTGGAGGTGCGGGAGTTAGGTGAAACCTACCACCTTGCTCTGGAGAAATTCTACGAGGTCTTGATCAAGAATCAGATTAGTTTGCCCGACAGCGAGAGAGAAACTGTTGACAAGCACTTCGATGCCGCCATCGAAGAAGCACTTGCCTGGCTGGAAAAGAAACGTGGCGCAAATTACAGCGAGTTCTGGGAGTACGAGAAAAAGGAGATTGTTTTCCGGCTGAAGCGGTTTTTGGAGAAGGAAATCGACAGAGCTATGCGCAGCAAAATAGAGTATGTGCCGCATCTCGTCGAGGCTGCCTTCGGCATGGATGATAAGAATCCGAGCGTAAGCGCGCCGGCCTTGAAAGTCAGTGATGGAAAACGTACCGTCGAATTTCGCGGAAAAATCGATCGTATTGATATCGCGGGCGGTTTAAGCGCCTTGAATCGGATGGCGGAAACCGGCAACAGCATAGGTGTTTCAACTCGTGTCATCGATTATAAGGCGGGCTCGAGTTCGATTCCTCCTCGAGAGGCAAATGAGGGCAGAAATCTTCAGCTGCCGATTTATGCATTGGCGGTCGAGAGATGTATCCTGCCCGGTTCTACTGCCGCAGCGGGCAACTATCTGAGTTTTACTTCCGGCGCGCCGATTGGAAGTCTGGTTTTTGACCGTGATAAAGAGGACGATCGCGGATTCGTCGATACAAAGCGGATCGAGCAATACATTCTTGATTACGTCGAAAAAATGGCTCAAGGGGTATTCACCGTTAAACCAAGCATCGCCAGCGTCTGCGACAACTGTGACCATAAGCGAGTTTGTCGAGTAACCGAGTTGAAAAAGGGAGGTGAAAAGCGTGACATCTCTAACTGAGCAACAACAAGCTGCAGTTTTCAGTGTTGATAAGAACGTTCTTGTATCGGCTGGAGCTGGTTCCGGTAAGACTCACGTCCTGGTCGAACGGTATGTCGAGATTCTGCGAAACGATCCGGTGCTCACCGTAGACGGTATCATCGCCGTGACCTTTACTAGAAAAGCGGCAGGCGAAATGCGTACGCGTTTGAAATCTCGCTTTCGCCAACTCACCGAGGAGGAGCCGGATTCGGATAAATGGAGACAATGTTTAGCCGACATCGATTCAGCGAGAATTGGAACGATTCACTCGCTTTGCGAAACGATTCTAAAAGCCTTTCCCGCCGAGTGCGGCATCGATCCGCAAGTGGAAGTTATAGATGAAGTGACTCAAGCGCAGCTTCTCGAAGAGAGTATCGATCAGACTTTCCGCGAGATAATCGGCGACACTTTGCCGGAAATCAAACTGTTGACCGAGCATAACATCGAAGAGATTCGCAACTGGGTTAAGCAGATGTTGGCTGCCAGCCTGCAATTCGAAGAAGCTTCCGGCATTTTGCTGGACCTGAGTGATGAAGATTTGCTTGCGAGGTTAAACGAGACCCGTCATCGTATTCAGCGCCGGCTGCTTCAGGACGTAATTTCGAAGCAGGATTGGAAGCAGGCTTACTCATACTTGGCGGAGACTTTTGCTCGCGACAAGCTGGAGCAGTTGCGTTTGAGTATCGTGCAGGCCGCTGACGAGATCATTCGCCAGTCGGCTCAGTCGGCCACGACTCAAGAGGATTCTGCGGAACTCTGGCGTGGTTTGGAGATTATCGCTGCCGCGGAGTTGCGGGTTGGCGGTCATAGTGACGAGGCCAAAGCGATTAAAGAGCGCATTGGAGTGCTCAGGTCGATCGCCCGCAAGGTGCTCGGTAAGCCGGCGCTGCCGCCAAGTATCACCAGTGATGATCTGGTGCGTTTCGAAGACGAGCGGCATTGTGCCAGCCTGTTTTATCGAGCGCAGAGAAACTATGCTGAGCGAAAAAAACTGGAATTGAAGCTCGACTACAACGATCTTATCGGGCTGGCATACAAGGCGCTCGCAGGAGAAGATTCACCCGCTCGCCAGCATTATCAAGATCGAGTCCGTGCGATATTGGTCGATGAGTTTCAAGATACAAACACCATACAAGCTCAATTCATCAGCTTTCTGGCTGGGCCAAAGACGCGACTGTTTCTAATTGGCGACGATAAGCAGTCAATTTACAAATTTCAGGGTGCTGATGTCTCGAACTTCAATGAATGGAAGTCGCTGATGGCCCTTCCGTCTGATGCACCGGGACGTCGTGTCAGCGGCGAATCACTGGTCACGAAGCTGACTGTCTCCTTCCGGAGTCATCCGAATGTGGTTGCCTTCGTTAACGGCATTTTTTCGAACTTGCTTGCAAAAACCACAGACGTTCCGTATCGCGCAGATTTTGAACCGCTGTCAACATTCCGGAAAGTTAGTTTGGACAATCGCACCATCGGTAGTGCCGCTGCAAGAGAAAATGTTGGTGTCGCATTCGCTGGGAATGTTGCGGCAGCAGGTTTCAGCGGCGCATCGGCAGGAGGAGGGGTTGCTTCTCTGACTGCTACAACGGGGGCGGCACTTAATGTCAGTGACTCCACGATGGTCGAGCCCAAACAGCTCAGCCTGTTTGAGATGCTGAGCGGAAGCGGTTCTTCTGAAACATTTGCTTCCACTCCGACCCAGCCACCATCAACCGGAACCTCATCGTCGACATCAGCGGAAGGTCCAGTGGAGCCAGGTTCGCCTGTGCTCGTTTCCTCGAAATCGGAGTTGCTATCTGATCAGTTGAAACCGGAGGACGATACAGCCGAAGATTTCTCTCCACCTGATTCCATTGCAAACGTTCAAATGGTTGTTTTCGATGCTGCCGATGATGAGGGAGAGCGGGACAGTGAGCTGTCTTCGCTTACAGAGTCGCGAGCCGTGGCTAAGTGGATACAAGATCTGGTCAAGAATCAGGCGCCATTAATCGACAACGACGGTCGGTTTCAGCGCGCTCTGAAGTATGGAGATTTTGCAGTCCTCGTTCCGAAGAACAGCAACTTCCCAGTCATCGAAAGAGCGCTGGCTGAGCGCGAGATCCCATATGTCACATTTGCTGGACGTGGTTTTCTCAACCGCCAGGAAGTCATAGACATCGAGAACCTGCTCTACTTCCTGGGAAATCCTCAAGATTCACATGCACTGTTTGGTACGCTTCGCTCGCCGATGTTCGCCTTGAGCGACGACACATTACACGAACTATACTTGAGCGCCCGAGCCGAAACTCCTGATATCACGCTTTGGGATGCTTTGCGCAAGGCTGTCTCGGCTAGAAGAGCCGGTTACGAGATGGTATTGCGGGCGGTGAGCGAACTGCGACGCTTCATGGACGACGCTGCGCGTTTGAATCTTACTTCGTTGATTCGAAAGATCATTCAGAGGACCAGTTATGACCTGGCTCTGATGAGTGCTGACAACGGGAAGCAGCGTGCGCGCAATTTGTGGAAACTTGTCGCAATCGCGAAAGATCATGAAGAACTTTCCTTCTTTGAATTCGCGAACCGACTTACGCTGATGCGCGATTTCGAGTTGAAACAGACGGATGCACCTTTTGAAAGTCATGATGCGGTAAAACTCATGACCATTCACGCCTCGAAAGGCCTGGAGTTTCCCGCGGTGGCTTTGCCCTGCCTCTCCGGACGGCTTCTGGGTCAAGAGCGCAAGCTGATTTTCCACCGCAATTATGGTTTCGCACTTGATACCTCCCGCGGTGAATCCGAGCAACGTCCAGTCTGGTATCGCTATGCAAGACAGTTGGATCAAGACATGGAAGTGGCTGAGCGGAAGCGCTTGCTCTATGTAGGTATGACTCGCGCCCGTGATTACCTCGCGATGTTTCTCGAAAAGGACATTGGGCAGCAAGCTGAATCATTCAGATTGTGGCTTGCCGACATTCTTGATATCGATTTTCACGGACCTGAAGATGAGCTTGGAATGCGCAAGTTGAACTTTTCTGGTGGACAGGCAGAATATAGTTTGTCAGTAGTCGATCGTAATGACGTCGAGCCGGAGCAACTTGAGTCGCTTAGTGATGAAGGCGCTGAGGAAAGCCAGGTTCAATACTCACTGATTGAACCGATTCTGCCTAACCCCATCGAGCCGAACTCGCGCTGGAAAGGTTGGACCAGGGTGACACCTTCTAAAGATACTGTTGATAAGCCACTCGATGCTACTGTGGTTGGAGTTTTCCTGCACACTGTGCTGGAACATATGCCACCGTCTCTGGTTCGCCCAGATGAGAGTACCCTGACAAGTTTAGCTCTGATGCAAGGCAGTGCAGTCGCACATCCAGAACGTCTAAAGTTGCTGATTGCCGAAGGCAACAAGCTTCTCGACATCTTTTACGAGAGCGAGCTGTTCAGTTTGATGAAAGCTGCTCGACGCCGTTTAACGGAATTCCCATACGTCCTTCTGGGTGATATCGGCCTGGAATCGCGTCGCCCTGACTTGATCATCGAGGACGAGAACGGCGATTGGTTTATCATCGATTACAAAACCGATGCCGTCACAGAAGATGAGATACTATCTCAAGCGCGTCGCCACGCAGGTCAGCTCGAAACTTATCGCCGAGATATCAAACAGTTGACCGGGCTGAATCCATCTACCAGGCTGTATTTTGCTAGACCGGGGAGACTCGTCGATCCGATGCGATAGAAAAAGAGAAAACTGCACGCCGATGGCTTGCAGTTTCCCCCGACTCGATCTTGTGTAGCCCGAGTTACATCCATTATGGCACAGGGTACTTTTATGAGTCGCACTGCGCGTCTTAGCGTTAAGCGTTTTATCTGTTTAAACTCGCTAGGCCTTTTTACCTGTGCGACTCGGCAATTTTGCGCCGACGCCGAGTAGTGTCACGGCGATTCCTATGTAAGTCATAAGTGACAACACTACTTCCTTTTCGAAGAAACCATCAACGACCAGCGCGATTATAGGCGGGAAAAACACAAGTTTACTTACTGCCATAAGGCTAATCCGTTTGAGCAGATAAAAGTAGCAGACGAAAGATATGATTGAACTGACAATTCCGAGGTAGGCTGCCGCCATTGTTGGCACCAGTGGCGGTGGCGCGCAGATGCCGCCGTTTTCCAGCAAGAAGCTGAGTGAGACGAAGCAGACCGCGCATACCGAAATGAAGATGCCGACGGAGACGAACGGATTCACGTTAGTTGTATGACGTTTTAAAATGACGCCGGAGATGGAGGTGAGAATAACTGAAGTGACCAGAAAGATTACGCCTTCTCCTTGATTCGCCGACACTTGCAGGCGATCACCGAAAATCATCAGAATGCCGACCATCGAAATGACCAGCCCGATTATTTGTCCACGCGACACCTTCTCTGTTTTACTGAGAAACAGAGCCAGAGCTGTTACAGCCGGTGTAGTCGTAGAAATGATTGCCGCGAGTGCACCAGAAACGTAACGCTCCGCTGTGTAGACGAAGCCGAAACTGATTACGGACAGTATGCTGCAAACAACTGTGTAAGCGATTGCTTTTCTTGGCGGAAGCTCCGCCTTGACGATTCGTGTGAGAAACAAAAAGGCGATGCCGGCGGCGGCAATAACGAATCTCCATGCACAAGCCGTAAATGGCTGGAAGGCGCCTGGCAGGACGCATTGCCGCACGGCGAACCAGGTTGTTCCCCAGATGAGAATGCATGCCAGGTAAGCGACGATTACGCCAATCTCGACGCCGGATTTACTTTTCGTCTCTGTAGTCTCTGCACTAGCTTGGTCTGTGGAACGCTCCGTCTCAATCATGGTTATTGAGTGTTCAAGGGAATCCCGACTGTCGCCCATTTGTTCGGTCGGAATCAGCTCTGCAGAGCTGAGCTCTGCCGATGGGCTTGCCGCGTTTTCTTCTAACCCGAGTGACGTGATTTTCATAAGGTATTCGACCGGACTCCACCGATTCTCAAAAGATATTGCGCCAGATCAAGAATAGACCGGTCGTCTCGATGTCGTCAAGTGCCCCGAAATACTTCGTAGTGAAGTCTTTCCTAATCAACGTAAGTGCGCCGAAAGTAACTTCAAGGGGTCAAAGCGGGGGGCCGCTGTGGTCACCCTCGAATGGATTATTCGCGTCCTCTTTGTCCGCGCCGATTGGATCTTCAAACAAATCGTATTTTGCTGGAATCATGAACATATCCGGGCCGAGCGGGTCTTTGCTGTAGCTCGTCAACTTTACCTGCCAGGTCACAGAGCCTTTCGTTTTGCCCTGGGCGAGGACGAGAACTTCTGTTTTAGTGTCAAACCAATAATCGATTGTATCGTTGCGTTTTGTGCGTAAATCGAAGTTATATCCGCGGCAGGTGTGTCCGTCGATAGTTTTCTCACCTAGTGAATTGAGCTTTCCGACCCACGAATGAGCTTTTAACCAGCCTTCATCGAAAGTGAAGTTATTTCCGTTTTTCAACAGAGTCCAGGTCGCGAGTTTCTCTTTCGCGTCGAGCCAGTATTCTCTGCCGACAGTGTGGTCGTCAATTCGCCTGTAGTTGGTGATCGGCTGGAAGCGCGAATCATCGATAAAAACCTTATGACCTTTGCCATCCGACGACATTTTGAAAGTCGTTTTCTTCTCCAATTTGCTCGGCGTGCGGTCGTATGTCGCAGTGTAAGCCTGCGTCGTATACGGTACTGCGTGCGAGTTGTCTGCTCCGCAACTGGACAACGTTGCAATCGACAAAGACAGAAGAAGGATATTTGTGATTTTTTGTCTCACGTCCAAACCCTTTGAATGGTTATTGCCACAGAGAGATCTTACCCCTTTTTGCAAGGGCGTGGTACGGCGTACTTTTCAGTGTCTCAAAACATTTGCGTTCGATTCCCCTCTAGGGGCGACGCGGATCCGGACCTGGCGGTTGCTGTTGCTGACGTGCCTTCCGAGCCTCATCGTAGGCCTTGAAGAACTGCGGTGTGATTAGCGGTCTGAACGATGCCGGGAAGTTCTTTTGAGCATCTGCAAATGCTTCCGGAGTCTTAAGCCGCTCTGCGATCTGTTGAGGATTCGCCAGCAAGAGGTGAACGAATTCTGGTCCGCCTTGCTTCTGGAGCATGTCCTGTAGATCTTTGGCAGTCTGGTTGAATTGATCGCCTTTGAATGAATTGAGTGCCTCTGGTGTCTTCGACGCCGCATCGAAAAATGCGTCGAGGTTTTGTGGCGTTATGACACCGGCAGGCAGTCTCAGATCAAGGGCTAGTTGCTGCATCTTCGCTATCACTGCTGGATTCAAACCGTACTTGTCGGTCAGCTCCTTGGCTTGCGCCTCGCTGATGCCGGTCTCGGGGCTGGCTGGTTTGTCTGCATGGTTAGCGATATTCGGATCTAAGCCGCGATTGTCACCCATCGGTTTCAACTCGCCTGATTTCAAGTCCAGCCTCATAAGCTTCCCGCCGACGTCATAAACTGCTTCGACGGCTGCCGGGTTGCGGCGCGCTTCTTCGCTGGTCGCTGGAGCACTAAGGCGCGCTCCTACCTTCTGGCCTTGTGCGTCCAGGATTTCGGTAGGCGCTACGTCGTTGTTGTCGGCGTAGTTGAATTTGAACTTGCCACTACCGGCAGTGTCTGGGGATTCGACGATTCGTCCCTGGGCGTCAACCGTCATTGTGCGTTGCTTGCCGGTGATGTCGGTCGAAACTCGGGTGGTGCCGTTGGTTTCGGTTCTCACACCCATCCGATCGTAAGTGACTTCGCCACTCTTGAACTCGGGCGGATTTTTCTCTTTGCCGTCCGGACCCAGCACTGCTTCTCGCAGTTTGCCGTCTTTCGGTTTTTCTAAACGCGTTCCGTTCGGTCCTTTTGTTTCAACCTGCGTCAGAGCAAGTTGACCTTCCGGAAGCGGTTCGTATTTAAATGTCGTAGTCTCGGTTTTTCCATCCGGCAGTGCCCGGGTCATTTCGGTCAGCGCCCCGTTTCCGTCGCGCTTCAAGCTTGAACCGTCCGGGAACTTGCGCCCGATTTCAATTCCGGATTTATCGATGGTCGATACCGATTTGTCCGGATTGACCATCGCGACATTGCCGTCAGTGCCGGTGACACCAACGTTTCCGTTGTCGTACATCTTCATGTCGCCGTTGAAGGACTTACCATCTACGGTCCAGGTCGGCTTGGTCGTGCCGTCGCCGGGCTTGGTCATTTGCCACTTCTGACCACGGGCATCGTAAACCGTCGGCACGTTTCCTTCTTTTGTGGTCAAACGCCCGTTCGATTCATACTTATCGCCATTCTTTCCGACGATATCGAAGGCACCGCCAGGTTTTTCGACATGAGTGCCGGTGAATGAAGCTTCAACTTTATCACCGCGTTTGATCGTCCATTCTGACGTGCCTGGTGGAGTTGACTGGTCGGCAGGTATGCTTTTGCCCTTCAGAATTTGTCTGTCGCCTTGCTGGTAGCCTCGGAATTCTCCGTTGATTCCATATATGGGAGTGATTGCCTCGGCGCCTTTGTGCGTGACAATGCGTTTTGGTTGTCCGGCACCATCTGTGGTGACTCTTCGTTCGTCTTTGTACAGCGCATCTATCTCTCCGGTCTTCGGATCGATCATGGCTGTTTTGGGTATCTCGCTGGTCGCTACCCTCGGGTCATCGAATGTTACCACTCCGCTCGCATCCTGTGTGCCTTTTGCCCACTGGACGCGTCCGTCTCTACCTACGGAACCGGTGTTGTATAAGGTGTCAGTTTGGCCGTTGTTGGTGTAAGTCATCTTTCCGGCTTTCCAGTCACCGACCGTGAACTTGGAGCCATTGCTGAATTCGACTTCATAGCCGTTGCTTGCCGTGCCGTCTGATTTCGCGCTCGTATCGCGCGTCATCTTCGTCGGCCTGTTAAAGGCCTGATCCTTGAAGACTACTGTGGTCTTGCCGTTGACGGTCGTCGCTGTACCTTCTCTCCAACCGTCTTCCGGATTGCCTTTCGAACCGTATCCGTCCCAGAATTTCTTTGGACCTATTGTTCCATCCGGATTCTCACGAATTCGTGAGTATTCACGCATGTCATATGTGTCTCGTCCGCCATTGCCGCGAACGATCTCTTTTATGTTCTTGTCAGCGGACTCGAAGACCAGGTCGCCCTTTTCGTTGGTCGAAAAATCACCGGGGATTTTTCCGCTGGCGTCGGCGACAGCTTTATCAAAACCAGGAACCTTCTGACCCTTTGGATTAGTCTGCCACGAACCATCCTGGTTGCGTTCGACACTGACGTGCTGAGCCGGTTGACCATTGCGAGGCGGAATGTCGATTTCCATTCCGGTCATTTTGCCGTTCGCATCGCGCGTAAATTTGTAGCTTTCTCCAGCGCGACGTCCTTGTGTGAACTCCATGCCGGTTAGCTTGCCATCAGCATCTTTAAACAGAAACTGACCGCTCTCACCGCGCTCAATGGTTCCCTTCGTTACGACATCGCCTTGTTTCGCTTCCCAGGTTCCCGCTTTGTAGTCTCTAGTTTCAGTGCGGTTTTTCTGTGCATCGACCGTGGTGATTTTGTCACCATCTGTGGTGCGCGAGAAGATTACTTTGCCGTCGGGTGAGGTGACGGAGACATCACCTTGACCAGGCTTTTGTCCTTTTGATGGGTCTGCATCGAAGGACCGTGTTCTGTTGCCCGTTGCTGCATCTGTGGACTCGACATAATGGCGATCTTTGCCATCGGGGCCTTTCTCGAGACCATCTTGCGCTCGAACCTGCGGCTTGCCGCTGCCGTCGAGACCAATCCGCATTGCGGAGCGCCCGTGGTCAGTTTTAGCTTTATCCAGTTGCAGAGTGACCGTGCCGTCATTGTTTCTAGTGAAGCCGGTGACGTTGCCGAAATCTTTGATGTCTTTGAATTGCTGGTCGCTCAGGTTGAGATCCAAGCCCG
Source organism: Candidatus Obscuribacterales bacterium (assembly GCA_965228855.1). Classification (GTDB taxonomy): domain Bacteria; phylum Cyanobacteriota; class Vampirovibrionia; order Obscuribacterales; family Obscuribacteraceae; genus JADYXR01. The sequence goes on from CBDDIJ010000002.1 coordinate 1,617,791, forward strand.
TTGCTTGCTTGAACTCGGCTGCGTTTTTGGGACCTTTGCCTGCTTCCCAGTTGGTCGTGGCGCCTGCTGCCGTCTCAGTGACGGTGCGACCCGTTGACTTGTCTGTCGTGACCGTAGTACCGTCAGCGCGGACTTCACGAGTTCTGTTTGCATCGAGCTGTTCGCTCTGCACCACAGGTGGTGTCTTGACTTTCGCCGCTTCCTCAGGCGTAAACGCGGTGCCGTCAGCTTTCTTGAACGTGTACTGCGCCGGTGGACCCGGTTTGTAATCGCTGCTGGCAATGCCGTCTGCGTTGTTTGCCGGATAGGTTGTAGAGACTGTGCCATCGGCGGCGGTGGCACGAGTCCAGGCCGCCTTGCCTGCCTTGGCGTCTTCTGTAGACTGGAAGCCCGTAACCTGTTGTCTACCGTCAGGAGCGATCGCGGAGATTTCGTAGCCCGGTTTAGTCGGATCGCCGGTTGTAACTTGTCTTTCGGTCTTGGTCGATCCGTCACGATTTACAGACTTCAGCATCAGCCCATCGTTTTGTGGGCTTGGCGCGTATTCGGTTTCTGAGACGATACCGCTTGGATGGTCCGCTGGAGCCTTAAGTTCTCTCAGGCGTCCCTGAGGGTCTCCTGGCGGAAATACGGTATCGGAAACCATATTCCTGCCGATTCTAGTTTCGGAGCCGTCACCGGCCTGGTTCTCACTCTTCAGCACCAGTGGTGGGCGTTCTGCCGTAGGCGTTCTGCCAAGTACCAGACCTTCTATAGAGGTACCATCCGACGCCTTGGGATAATTCTTCGAGGCTGTCTTATCGTCAAAGTCCACGAAACGCAAGCCGGTCTCTTTGCTGCCGGTCGCTTCTGTTTTATAACCTGGTTCGTCGCCGTTCGGCTTGACGGTTGCGGTGTAGCGCAGATCATCTTGCGAGTTGGGCGGCGCCAATTTCATTTCCGCGCCTGGAACTCCCGGCACCTGGGCAACTTCAGTGCCACCTCGTGCATCGGTGTATTTGAAAGCACCTTTTGTCGTGCCGTCCGGCATCGTAAATTCGCCGCCGGCCCCTGCGAAAATCCGATTCGCTTCTTTGAGCTGTGCTTCGGTAGCCGGCTTCATTTCAACTTTGCCGTCAGCGCCTTTCACGCCAACGAGAGTCTCGCCGTTTTTAAAAGTCATTGAAGAAAAACGGTCTTTTTCTGGCAGTTGGCTCTGCAATGAAGTGTCGGCGAAATTTAAGTTGGTGGAACCATCGCCATTAAATGTATGCGAAACACCTTTGAGTGCAGCGGTCTCATAAGTGCGAGTTACCGCTCCAGCGGCATCCCGCGTCTCCTTGAAGCCTTGAGCTTTCAGTACTGCTTCTTGCGTACTCTCGAGCTGATTGAATTGTGGCTGTAGCTTCTCTGCGGTGGTCGTCCCGACAGAATCGGTTCCCCAGTTCGCATTCGGCAACCCCGCCTGTGCTGCGGTGTCTGTCGCCTTCGGCAAATCATTGAAGCGCGCACTGAAGATCTCAGGCTGAAAATTGGGCTGAGTCTGCTCCGCTGGTCTGTCCGTTGTCTGTGGTTGGGGTTTGTCTGCTGCTACCATATTCGCGATTCTACCTAGCCAAGGCTGTTCGAGGAAGTGACATACTGCGGGCGCATATCACTAGGGATATTGCATCATAAGGGACGTTTGTGACTTTATCGTTACCTCTATGTATGCCCGTCTAATCTTTCTTCCAAGCCCTTACCAGCGCTTTATTTTCGGTATCGGCTCTATCTATTTTTCGGTGCCGGCGTCGGGGTTACTTCCGGAATTGGTTGAGGTGTCGACGGTTGCGCGACTAGTGCGGTTTTCAACTCTTTGATGAACGGCTGTGTATTAGTCCGCAGGCTGGAAAATCGCTGATCCATTGTCTGTAAAGCTCGATCGATCGCGGGTTGTGGTGCGCCGCCGTCTTTAAGTGCCTTTTGCAGATTTGCTCTCATTTGCGTTTGGAGCTTGCCGACTGCCGTATCTGGTTCTGCCAGCAGTTCCGGAATCAACTTACCGACTACGGCTCCAGGACGGCTCATCGAACTTACGCCTCCATCAGTGAAGTCGCCAATAAGTTTGTGCTTGGTCGCAAGCTCTAAAAGTTTATCGACGTTTTGCTCGGTGAACGTTTTCGCTAAACCTTGCTTTTCGGCTCGTTCGCGAGCCTGAGCGAGCACTCTGGCATTGACCTTGTGTTTCGCAGCAAGTGCAAGAAGTTGTGCATCGGTGACGTTCGACTTATCGGGGCGTTTGTCGCCAGGCTGCGCATCCCCTGGTTTGACCGACTCATCCGGTTTGACCGGCTGTGGGGCGTCAGATTTGGGCGGCTGGACGTCGCTTGAACCGGGCGTTCTTGTCTCATTGGGTCTAGGCTCAGGCGGTACGGGTTGAACTGCGTCATTCACGATCTTTCCGCCAACCCTGGTTGAGATCGCGCCTTCGCTGGTAACGGTGACTCCTTCGTTGCCCGCGTTCAAGATTTCGAAGGCACCTGAATTTCCATTACGCAGAACGCCGTTGAATTGAACCGCTTGTTGACCTGGTCTTTGCACTGCCCATGCCGCTCCGCCCTGAGGTCCACTGGTCAGATTCGTATCGGCGCCTTTTAAGATTAACGTGCCATCTGATCGTTTGAAACCTCTAAACTCGTTGTTTGTGTCGCGTAAAATCTCGATGGTTTGCTGATTACGGTACGCTATCTGTTTGGTCTGACCGTAATTATCTGCGGTTAGCCGAGTCCCATTTGCATAAACCGACGTCACTTCGCCACTCTGCAAATTGATGATCGCTCCCTGGGGAATCTCTCCAGCTGCGACTTTCGTTGCGTCCTGTGCGTCGTTGAACTGCACTACTCTTTGACCGGACTCAACTTTTTCTTGACCTTTCCGCCACTGCAAGTGACCTTTAGAGTCCTGAGTACCAGTCGAGTAAATCGTATCGGTAGCGCCGTTGTGGACGCGTGTCATCTTTCCCTGATTCCAATTTTCTACTTTGTACGCTGTTTTTTCAGCGGTAAATTCGACTTGAAACCCATTGGAGTTAGCATCGCGGATGGTGTATGCCGGTTTCGGCAACTCCCTAGAACCGGGCTTTGCAGGCTGTGCCTGGAACGTTACTCTGGTGATACCAGTTGCGACCGTTTCCTTCTGCCCTGGGAGCCATTCGTAGCCGCTCCAGTAGGTCGTATTCTTCTGACCATTGATGGACTCTCGTTCACGAGAATACTCTCTCATGTTGAAGAAGTCTTTGTCGCCATTCAAGCGCAGAATGTTTTTGGTCTGTTTGTCTGCGGATTCGTAGCTGAAATCGCCTTTCCCGTTGACTTTAAAGTCGCCCGAGATCGTTCCATCTTTGATTTGCAGATGCTTAAATCCTGGAACCGATTGTCCGACTGGCTTCGAAGTCCAGCCACTGTCGCCTTTCTCGAAGATCGAGTAATTTGACTCTGCCCTGTCCTGTCCGGGCGCGAGGAAGTGCATTTTTGAGAGGTTACCGCTGGCGTCTCTCTCGAAAACCTGTTTCTGTCCGGTTCTGGATCCAGCCGTGAATTCCATGCCGAGTATCAGACCCGATCGCTCGTCGACGTACATTTTTCCAACTTCGCCGTTTTGATTGAATGGCTGAGGTCGTCCTTTGAACGTCGGAAAGTCGGTAGGTTTGTTTAAGCTATTGAACTTAGAATCAAACGGTCCTTCTTGATGCTCTGTTTGTCTTCGCGGCGGGAGGAGGTTGTACGCGTCGTCGAAAACGTGATCTGGAGAGAGTCCCGACTGATTGAACGGCTTCGGTGCTTCCGGTCTTTCTCCGAAGTCTCTTCGCGGTTGGGTTGTCGATCCAGGCTTTGCAGGCTGATCTGACGAGGACGAGAAAGTGTTGTAGGTTTGATCAAAGACGTTACCTTTATCTGTAGTTGTGGGTGCAAAATTTGATTCGTAGCTCATCGTGTGCAATCTCTTCGGGGAGGCCTGTGCCGCAGGCAATATCAGAATTAGGAGAGATTTGTCTCGAACACCAAGCAAGGTCCGAGGTGCAACGTTCCTTCAAACGGTTCTATACGGCGAATCGTTTTTTTTGACACACGAAATTTTTCCGACCGAAATAAATCGATCTGCAAGCTGCTGTACTGTGACCTATTATTTGATTGCGTTGATAGTTGATGCCACTTGAGAGTCTTTAGCGATCTTCTCAGCGAGAACTTGGAAGAACCGAGCTCCGCCTTTGGAATTCAGGTGTACGGAATCCTCGAAGTATTCTTTTGGAAAGTCTCTCGGCTCGTTTAAGTCGAGCATCTGGGCACTATATTTAGTGCACATAGTGTTGAGCGTTTCCATGTAGCGGCTATACAACCCTGGTGGCATAAGTGCGACGTTGTCTTCGGTCAGCGGCATGTTTACCAGGATTACCTTAATGCCACGTTCTCTTCCAAGTTCAAGCAGCCTTTCCAGGTAGGAGACCTGCTCTTTGAATTGTTTTTCCTTAAAAGAGGAATAACGGTATCTGTATTCCGGCAAGTTGTCTGTGTAGACAGCCCCCGACGCTGCCGGCGGGTGAACGACGACTTCGTTGGGACCACTGTCTTCAGGAAGTTCGAGAAAAGCCTGGCGACGAATTTCATACGTCGTATGCACTTCGTCTTCAATGTCTCTGTATCCAAGTTGTGCTAGAACGGCTCGGGTAGCCTTATGCTGCATGTACAGAAAATCGTTGCGATGTCCATACAGGAAACTCAACTTTTCTAAACCGTATTCAGCGACGCTCCAGAAGGAGTTGCGCGCGGACACCGCAACATCGGTGGGATCTTTGATGCGGCTCATCAGACGGAAGATTTCAGTGCTTGCCGGGCTCTTCAACGCATTATCCATAAGGTCCCGGGGAGCGACGCCGTAAATAATCACTTTGGGTTGCTTCTCACCGCTCAACATCGCATTGGCGAGTACATACGCGTCGGACGCCATCTCTCCGCTGAGGGCAAAAGAGAAGGTTGTGAAATTCTTTCCTTGCGAGCTCTCCAGCAAATGCTCAAGCAGTTTACTTTTGTGATGTAGAGCGACTTTCTGCGACTTGTTCTCGTAAGTAGCATCGCCTCCATGCACTGCCGCCATCATTAGAGATGAGCCCATAAGAGCGATATCTGGCGCTGTTTCAGTCTTTTTATAATCCCTAGCTGCCCACCAGACCGTGCTGCGATGCGCAGCCTCGTAGGGCGAAAGCGGCCATAATCCGATTTGATCTAAAACTCTGCAACCACCGTCCAGCGCGAGCAATGCAAGTGCAGCCCAAACCACATAGCTCGTTTTGAGCTTTTGAAGAAGTGAGTTTGCTTGTGGTTTGCTCTGGGGCATTTTGTATTGTGCTTTTGGGGAAGTGGGTTTGAACTGAACTAGAATTGGAAGTAGATAAATCGCGGTGATTTGTCTGGAGAAAACTCCATTATCATTAAAGCAAGGGCAAGACACCAGGCAGCTTTGGCGAGTCTCGGAGAGCGTTTGACCAGGTCGGTAGTGTCCAACCATCCCATCACCAAATGCGATACCGCGAGAATTGGCAAGAGTAAAAATACAGATGGGTAAATGAGCGGATAGTTAACTGTCGGGAGAAACATTGCTAAGGACTGTGCGCCGGCTTGAACGGTTTCCAGCGTGAACATCTTCTTGAGTATTATTGTGGCTGATGTCATTGTTTCTGCTCGGAACAAGACCCAACCTATCAACACGACGTGGAAAGTGAGAAGCGTGGAAACCACTCGCCCGGGAATCGAATCAATTGCGCTGGCAAGCCAGCTGACCGATTTCTTGACGCGTTGGAATTCACGATGAATGACGAGTGCAAGTCCGTGATAGACACCCCACACCAGAAAATGCATCGCCGCGCCATGCCAGAGTCCGCCCAGGGTCATCGTCAGCAGCAAATTTCTCGATGTAAGCAGCCGGCTGCACTTGGAACCACCAAGCGGAATGAAGAGATAGTCGCGCAGCCATGTCGATAAAGAGATGTGCCAACGATGCCAGAATTCAGAGATGTTGCTTGCGAGATACGGCAAGTTGAAGTTGATGGGAACTTTATATCCGAAGAGCGCTGCGCTACCACGGGCGATATCAGTGTATCCGGAGAAGTCGAAGTAGATTTGGAACGCGAAGGCGTAAGCGAAGACCCAGAGATCTAGACCGGAAAAGTGCTGAGGGTTTGCGAACCCGCCCTGCACGAAGAAGGTCAGATTGTCTGCGATCAAAACCTTCTTGAACAGACCGAGCAAAATCAGGGGTACCCCTTTGTCGATGTGCTCCATTGAGAATTTTGGTGGGTTTTCAAATTGCGGTACAAAATCTTGAAACCGTTTGATTGGGCCGGCAATCTGGGTCGGGAAGAAACTCGCAAATAGGGCAAATGCTGGAAACGATTTGACCGGCGCCGAGCCGCGATAGACATCGACCGTGTAATGGATGAATTCGAAGACGAAAAACGAAATCGCTAATGGCAGCACGATATCGAATGGGATGTGAGGAACTTCGAACAGTGGCTTGAAGATTGTTCTGGCGACGTCATCGAGAAAATAGGCGTATTTGAAGTATGCAAGTGTTGCCAGGTTGAGAACTGTCGCTCCGATCAACCAAGCTTTCTTGTTGTCTTTCGATCGGTCGATTGCCAGACCTAAGAAGTAATTCGCGACGGTGAGCCCGACAATCAAAAAAATGAACACCGGCCGCCAGCTCATGTAAAAGAGATAGCTTGCCGCCAGTAGAATTGGAACTCTGAATTTCTGTGGGCTGAGCCAGTACAGCAGTACGACTAGCGGCAGAAAGAGAGCGTATTGCAGTGAATTGAAGAGCATTAAGGACTGCCGTTCCTCAGGTTTACCGTTGTCAATGATAACCAAGAGGACCTATATAGACCTTAAGCTGAGCACATGACAAATCAACCGATTGGCGAAACCAAGAAACAACTCAAAAAAACAGAAATAAGCTCGACCCCGTGAGGGACAAGCTTATTTCTCGCTTCCAAGAGAGAGGGAGGAATGCGTAAATTCAGGTCAAAACAGCGGCTATCTCCGTTTAGCCGTCATTATGTTTGTAGTCACAGGTCTGTTGGAGGAGTCTTTCGACTGTTCGCTCTTTGAGTTTTCTCTAGAGCTGGCGCGTATCGGGTGGGATGAGGTCCTAACGCTTTGCGATGTTCTGAACAATTCAGTGGGTTGTTCTGAACGATTTTCGTTCGAGTTTGTGGTTGTGTGTGGTTAATAACCTGCAAGAAGGGGATTAACAGCCATTTCGCGCCAGGCTTTGGAGATTGCGTCTCGCATAGCATCCGCGCATGTTAGAACTTTCGGCACGCCTACGGCTTCGCCGTCGATTCTGATCATAGGATCATCTTGGAGCCGGGTTCCCTCGACGAGCTCGATTGGGACTGGCAGTCGCTCTTCGGCGATTACCATTTCCAGTCGCTTCAAGACCTTTTGATAGTTGTTGCATCCTGGAGCGTAGATGAGTTCAACCCGCATGCGTAAACCTCCTCGGTCGCGTGTTTCACGCGACTGCTAAATGACCTAAGGGAGAGAGACATGGGTTCCTGGTGAACGCCCGGGCTGGGGTTCACGAAAATAAAGGGATTCTAAAGGCACCACTTAACACAACTATATACGCAAAATAGTTCCTTGCAATAGCAAAAGTCTCGCCCCAATCTTAACCTCTACTAATAGTTCCCGTAAGGCTTGCCCAGTGGAACTTCGGTCGACCATCGTCGTCAGATAAAATCGTCAGCCGCGGCATTTATCTTAAGCGGCTCACATCTTGAGGAGCTGGTTGTGATCAAATCAGACTGTTCTCGATCTCTTCGACGTACCTGCGGTGCGTTTTGCGTTTTGCTTACAGTACAGACGGCCAGTCCGGAGCTAGCGCAGGCGTTTCCCGGCGACTCTCTCCTTCCAAAGGGCTTGCGATTCTCGCGCGACAAGGGCAAGGAGCAGCCGGATTCAGCCGCAACCAGTTCACTCTCCGGTTCCGGCGCATCAAATGCTCAAGGTCGCTCGCCTTCCGCAATGCCGATTGAAACTGGCAGGGACGTAAGTCCTCAGGCTGTAAAGTCGCTGCAGCCCTACTTCAATGATATCCCCAACTTACGATACGTCTCCGGGCGATTGCTTCGAGGCGGTCAGCCCTCCGACCAGGGGTTAGCGTTTCTCAAAGATATCGGCGTTAGAACCATCATCAATTTGCGAACGGAACCGGTTTTGATCGCGCGCGAGAAAATCGCTGCGGAGCGGCTTGGACTCAAGTATGTCGAGTTGCCGACCTATACGGTTCAGGAACCGGACGCTAAGCAGTTTCAAACATTTCTGTCCGTTGCTACAAACCCTGCTGATGGACCTGTCTATGTGCATTGCTACCACGGTAGAGATCGCACTGGCACCATGGTTGGTGCCTACCGAATTGCAGAAAACGGTTGGACTTTCGACGCCGCGTTTCAGGAAATGATGGCATGCGGCTTCCGTCCTGGTTTCGCACCGCTCACGAACGGACTTCACAGGTTTGCTCAAGCTCGCGGCGACAAATCTCCACTTCCGACCAGCAGCTTCATCATGTCAGACCTGGCGAAACGTTTTCACAGATAGACCTACCGATACTATTGCCCGGCTCCCTTATTCAGCTCGTCAATAAGGTATTCGACGCCCTCGCATGTAACCTGGTAGCCTGAATTTGTTTTCGTAATCATGGCATTATCAACTAAATGCTCGATTGATTTTGTGCAGAGGCTGTCTTCCAGTTGGAGAATTTCAGCGAGGTACTCCGCGGGCAAGGACGCATCAATCTGCAGAACGGAGGAGTAATAGATAAGAAGCGTATCTCTGTGGGCCGGTGGCGTTTTTGATAGGTCAAGCTTTTCGAGTTTCCTTACTTTCCATTCCAATAGAACTTGAATTATTGCCAATCGTGATTCTATTTCTTCCCAGTTGACCATGACCATTTCCTCTGCCGCTTCTTTATTATCGGTGCGGTGTGAGGCAGGAGCAAGTCCGCGTCAAAGTCGGACTCGCTCCCACTCCCAAAAGACCGTGGTTAAGGTTTCAACCGGTTGATGTCGCGTGGAAACAGCGCTGTTTGCTTGATTGTGGGCAAGCCTAGAAGTTGTTTCGTTATGCGTTCCAATCCGATTGCCAGACCACCGTGCGGCGGCATGCCGTATTTGAAGCACTGCAAATACTCCGCGAAGTCCTCGGGATTCAGACCACGGCCGGCTATTGAGTTGCAGAGCTCTTCGTACTCGTGGATACGCTGCCCGCCTGTCGTCACCTCGAGTCCGCGGAACAACAAGTCGAAGCCGCGGCTCATCTTCGGCGAATTGCCGTTCGAGAGCGGTTCCGTCAGTGGATGGGTGTAGAACGGTCGTGCTGCCAGTGGATAGTGTTTCACGTACAGAAGTTCGCAACCGGTCTCTTTGCGGAAGTGTTCGCACAGTAATCGCTCGCCTTCTGGGTCCAGGTCGCTCTCTCCCTCCTGCTTCCAACCGAGTTTTGAAGACAAAAGTTTCAACGCTTCAGTCAGGCTGATTTGAGGAATCGTTTCAAACTCAGGAACTTCAGCTCCGTACATCGCCAACTCTTCTACACAAGTTTCTTGTACGTGTGCGAAAATATGGCGCAGCAAGCGGACCTGCATGTTGATGATGTCTTGCTCCGATTCGATAAATCCCATCTCGAAGTCGAGGCTTATGTACTCGTTCAGGTGTCTCGAAGTGTCGTGTTCTTCAGCGCGATAAACTGCTGCTGTTTCGAACACGCGTTCATAAACGCCGACCATGATTTGCTTGTAGAACTGTGGACTCTGAGCGAGAAACGCGTTAGTTCCAAAATAGTCGAGTTTGAACAGCTGAGCACCGCCCTCGGTACCAGTCGCCACAATCTTTGGAGAATGAATTTCAACAAAGTTTTCCTTCGTAAGAAACTCGCGGAACGCTTGTGTGATTGCCGCTTCGATTTTGAAGATTGCCTTCACCTTTGGGTTTCGAAGAGTGATCGGTCTATAGTCAAGCAGCGTTGAAAGACCGAGCGAATCCATTTTTTGTTCTTTCGATAGCTCGACCGGCGGAATTTCTTTGTTATGGGCAAGTCGTTTGAGAACCGTCGCTTGAATCTCGGAACCGCCTTCCTTGCGCCCCTGCGCAACGACTAATCCTTGAACACGCACAGGTGTTTCAAGAACTATTTCACGTGCAACTGCGACAAGCGATTCTTTTTCGACGACTACTTGGATAATTCCTGAGGCGTCGCGAACGTTCAAGAAATAGAGTTTTCCAAGGTCGCGCAGCGAGTGTACGTGCCCGGCGATATGCACGACATCACCGATTCGTCGCGTAGCTTCCTTGACGGAAATTCGCTCCTCCGTACACTCACATTCCTCACATTCACTTTCCGATTTGCTTTTCAATTCAGTACTCATAACGCCTCCAAACAAAAAACCGCAACTCTCAGAGTCGCGGTCGTCGTATTTTTTGAGGTTGTTTACTTCGCTAACACCACAAAACAGACGACCGCGCTGGGCGATTATCTGCGTCGTTATTATTATTGTTAGCGATGTTGAACAACACGATGTTGAAACCTAATTTTCCGCGAGCCGATTGCTTGCGATTTATTGATCCTACGGCCGACTTTTCGGTCGCGTCAATGATCTGTTAACTAACCCGCCAAAGTTTTTTTAGTCTGCGCAATTCATCTTAGACATTGAAGTAGTATAAATACAACCAAAGACGGAGCGCGCCGAGATGACGCATTCAGAACCTGCTAGTCCTTGCGAGACTTTTCTCCGCAAAGTTCGAGATGTTCCGATTCCGGACGCAATCAATGCGGGGCTCGAGACCCTCGTGCAAGCCGTCGATGCTGAGCAGGGTTCGATATGTTTGATCGTTCATGATGTAATTAAGGTAGCCTACCGATTTGAGCGAGGTTCGCGTTCGACCGAGATTGATGCGGTCACCCTATCAGCGCAGAAAGCCATGCAACTGGTACTTGGGGTGATGGGAGCGCGATATGACATACCGATTTCGTTCGATAACTCGGACTCCGCGAAATTGCATTGGGCGCCGTTCTTTGAACTTTGTGGTGCGGACTATCGTTCTAACCTGATTGCACATCTTGGTTTTGGCGGAGCGTTCCTCGGAATTCTGACCGCTCAATCAAATCGTGGAGACTCGTTCTCCAGCGATCAATTAAGGCAATTCATGATGATGGCAAATGCAATTTCTTTCGCGATCCATCACGAAAGGCTTGTAGAGAAGCTCCAGGACGAAATTGCCTTTTTCGAAAGGGCGCATCCGAACTCCAGCCGGGCGGACCAAACCTGGGAAGGCTGGATCGCTGAGTCCAGGTCCATAGACGCGAACAGTGATTCGTAATCTTGTCCGAAGTGAGCGCAACAGAGAAGAAAATCGATGGGCTTCCCAGCTGCGTCTAAAGAAGACGACTAAGTCTAATTCGCTTCTGATTCGCCGGAAGGTTCGGCCGACTCTGGCGCGGGGACAGGCTCCTTGCAGGACTCATCGGCGAGCTTTGCGCCTACGCTGTCGATGTTCATGATGTCGCCGAGCATCCACGACCAAATGTCCTTCTCGCCATCTTCGGGCCTGAGTTCGTCTGAGATTTTACGTCCGGCGGTGACCAGAGGGCGAGCTCCATCAATATATGTAAGGTGGTCGACGTCCTTGAAGGCTCGGGCCAACTTAACATCAGTGCGGTCACGAAGTTTTTTGACAGAGTCGAACGAAATTAGTGGTACCGCATTCAGTGTCTCAGCAGAGAGGAATAGTGAGCTGGAAAGCGGCGTGATTCCATCGTTGAGTGCAAACAAGAACGGCGGATTGACTTTGTCTTTCCAGGTCTTATTGACTTGCACGCTCGCGATGTCACGGTTCAACAGCTTCAGAACCGGGTGTTCTCTAGCGATGTGCGCCGGCAGTTTAATGGTCCAGAATGTGAAAGGATACATTGCCGTGTTCTCAACCCAGCGCTCTGCTTTGGGTTCGAGATACGGATTTGAGATGTAGCCACCGTAAGTGATGAATTTCCGTTTTACGCTCGCGCCGTTTTCGTTCAACTGCTGCAGACGGGTGTTTGTCGTCTTTTCCACGCTGAGTTCACCCTTTGGACCAAACCAGAGTTTGGATTTGAACTTTCCACCCTCCGGAATCGTTTTGTCGATGTCGTCCCAGCCGAGGTCTGCCAGCAGGTTTTTGTTTCTATCGAAGTACAACTTCATAGCCAGGCTATGGTCGATTCGCGTCCATGGCATGGAAAGGCGCTTGTAGAGCGAATATTGCATCCAGTCTTCGTTAAACAGCGGTGAGCCGTGGAAGGGTGAACCCATGGCCATGACTGCTTTGATCTTGCTCTCAGTATTCGGGTCGAGCATCGCCTCATAGACGAGGTTGCCACCCATGCTGAGCGCCATAATCGTGATCGGACGTTCGTTACAGGCTGCGTACAATTTATCTATTGCTTTTGAAAACTTAGGTGTGGTGTTCTCCAGCCTTGTGAGGGTGGGATACCGGCAGAAGAAGATTTTGTAGCTCTTCTCAAAGTTAGGGTCTCTCTTAAAGTGTTCCGAAACCTTTTGCCATCTGAAGTAAGGGTAAAACTCTCCACGCAAGCCATGAACCATCAAAAGCGGTTTGCGGTCGCCAAGTGGCGTGTTGTCGTACTGGTAAAGCGAAACCTCGTCGAATGGCTTCTTTAGCTCTTTCTTCTGGGTCGGAGGTGTCACGAAAGCGTCTGATACTAAAGAAAGATCGCTGCCGGAAATATCTTGGGCTGTTGCCAAGCGCGAAGGTTCGCTATTTGCGGGCATAAAGTAGAAGCCCGATAGCGTGGCGGCTGTGACAGCGCTCAAGGCGATTCGCGCAGACCGTTTTCCAACAGAGTGATACATTATCGTGGTCACCGGGTGAGGGGTTATAAGCTAGGGTTTAAACGTTTAGCGTTTTGTTAGCCAGCGTTTAGCCTACACCTAACCAAGATTATCAGATTATCCTCTATGCTTAACTTAGACAATTCAGGAGTCCAGAAAGATTAATGCGTAACCCAAGAATATGCGTCTTTTTCTCTGATACTGGCGGTGGTCATAGAAGCGCTGCTGAAGCGGTTGAACAGGCACTTCTGGATTTGCTGAATCAGGTAGAACCGGACAGTCCGTCGGCCGAAATACTTGTGGACAATGGAGTTGAGAAGAGCCATCCGGTAAACCGTTACTTCGTTCAGCTTTACAATTATCTGCTTCGTCACAACCAATCAATGATGAAGTACTACTACTGGTTTATCGAGCAGACCAAGCCGAATAACTCCGAGTATGGCTATCAGGTCTCGAAACCGTATCTGCTCAAGTTGATCGAAGAGAGCGATGTGGACATGATTGTGTCCGTTCATCCGATGAGCAATCACTATCTCGCTCGCGCAATCAAGGATTCAGGCCGGGACGTCAAGTTGATCACGGTAGTGACTGACCCGAACGGAGATTTCTGGAGCGGTTGGGCTTGTCCTGATGCTGACTTGACGATAGTTCCGAATGATCTCGGTCGCGATCGCCTGTTGTCGTGGGGAATCAAGCCCGAAAAAATTATGATGGCCGGTATGCCGGTTCACCCGGACTTCATCAAGCCGCCCACGACCAGCAGAGCTGAGTTCCTTGCTCATCTGGGTTTGTCTCCTGATAAACCGACTGTGTGCATCAACGCCGGTTGGGCTGGTGGTGGCAACACTCTCGCGATCTATAAGGCGTTGGCACAAAACAATCGCCATGCCCAGGTCGTCTTCCTTTGCGGTCACAACACCGAGCTCTATGAGCGCGTCAAGCGCGAAGCGAAGGACTCAGGCATTCCAACTGCCATTTTGCCGTTCCACGATCGAATGTCGGATTTGATGAGTGCCGTTGACCTGATGGTCACGAAAGCCGGCGGTTTAACTTCGTTTGAAGCAATTGCTCGTCGTTTGCCGATGGCAATCGACATGATTACTCTTCCGATGCCGCAAGAACTGGGAACAGCAAGAATGCTCTGTGAGCAGGGCGTTGCCTCAGCAATTGAGAAGCCCGAAGACATCATTGATGTTGTAAACCGAATCAAAGTTCGCACCCCGGAAAATGAGATGGTTTTGCCTTCTGCACACGGTCTTAACAAGGTCGGAGCTGTTTACGACATAGCCTCGACAGTGTTGAATATGGCTGGTGTTAAACTGAAACCCGCATCAAAAGAAGCGTTCACGGGTCGCGTTCAAGCTTGAGATTGTCCGTCAAAATAGTTGGTGAGGCCACCGGAAAGGTCGATGTTGTTCTAATTCATGGAACGGGATCGTCGTATGAAATGTGGAACCATCAGGCAGATATGCTTGCCCAGCACGGTTTCCGTTGCTTCCTGCTCAACTTGCGCGGGCACGGCGATACTCATGAACCTGGCGAGCCTACCGATTTAGCAGTTCATGTCAATGATGTCCTTGAAACGCTGGAGCACGCGGGAATCCAATTTCCGGCAGTTTTTCTAGGACATTCGCTGGGCTCGATTATCAGTTTGAATATCGCTCAGACTCGTCCCGAGTTGACTCACACCTTGCTCCTCGCGGCTCTCCCAGGAAAGGTGTACGCGCCAGTGGCGGCGGTGTTTAAACTGTTTCTCAACGGACCCTTCGAGGCAATCAGGCGGCGAAAGTTCCACGAAAAAATGGCGTGGCGTGAGCGCACGTTGTTTAACACGCCGATACACAGCCTCTCTCAAATCGTGGAGAATTTCCACAGTTTGGATCTGCTTGCTGAGGCGGTTTCTCTGGAATGCCCGGTTCATCTGTCCGCCGGAAGGTTCGATCCGGTTGCTCCGATAGACCAGATAGTAAAAATGCATAAGACTATGCCAGGCTCGAGCCTGAAAATCTTTGATCTTGCCGGTCACAATTTCATGGACTATAACACGCATTCGTTCAATGACTGGATTCTAGAGAAGCTTGGCGAGGAGCCAAGTTCCAAGTAAATCGGGTTATAAATTGAGAAGTCGTTTTGACCAGTTCCAGAAACCGGTCGGGTTATCCATTATCTGTTCGATTTTAAAATTCGGTGGGGGTGTTGATGTCGGAGAGGTTGATGACGGGCGACTCTTCAGGAGTTGTTCCATCTCGTCGTCCATCTCCGGGTTCATTCCGCGCGGAGGAGGAATAGGGTTTGGTGATACCGGAGGCGGTGCCGGCGGATCCTTTACGACCTTGCCGAGGAGTGACGTATTGAAGAAAAGTTCTTTAGGAATCAGCACGTCCGGGCGGCGCATTTTTATAACTTCCTGCGAGTCTACCGGTGCTGTAATCATTCTTCTAATGCGTTGTCCACTGGCGAGAAACAACACTGCTTCGCCTGTGTCTTCTGAGAACATGAACGCCTCTCCATGTTTCAGCGACGACGTGCCGTTCTCTGCTAGATACCGCAGGCGCCTGGTCCATTCGTCCTCGACCATCGCCGGATTGCGCCTGGTGAGCGGCGGAAGTTTAGCCGTCGGCTGCTGCTGTTGTTGCTGCGGCGAAGTTGGTCTTGACGCGATCAAGCGTGAATCGGCTTTGTGAGCGTTGAGATAAAAAGGCGTACCGTCGTCATCATTCGTGTGAATCAGAGTCGCTCGACTTGATGAGGAGGTAGCTGGAGATTTTCCGGTATGATCGTTTAAGTTGGCGCGGTCGATTCCAGCAACCCGTTCGGCCTTCGAACGTTTCGTCGGGGATTGTTCAGGCTCAATCACGGCGGGGCTCTCAATCAGGCTGTGAGCGGATCTCGAAGTGGGAGACGATTGATTCGATTGAACAGAATGCGCATGAGCGACTGCCGTACTTCTGTCTTCTCGTGAATTGGAGGAACTGTGGGCGCGTGTCGATGCGGGTGATGACGTTGTTGAATCTACTCCCCAGCCGAAAGGTCTGTCGACGGTGTCCGAATCATCTATTACTCGTTTTCTTTCGTTTCTGGAATTGAGCACATCTAGCGTGTCAGCTGGGTTTCCATTGTATGCCAGCAAATTCTTTCTTGATCGCGGAAGTACATTCTCTTCGATTTTTTCGTCATCGGCTTGCGCACGAAATTCTTTCTTCAAATTCGAGGCGGGCTTGGGCTCAAGATCATCCGTATCTTCCTCATCGGCGTACACTACCCGGTTGTCTTCTGCTGCATCTGCTTTAAAAGTATCGGGCCACGAAAATAGTTTTGCAATCCAATTTTGACGTTGCTCTGAGTTTTTGTTTTTTGTTTTGTATTTGCGGGCGATTAACTCGCGGATCTTGCGCCTGTTAGCCGGTCGTCTTTTGCGCTTGCTTACTGCTGTCTTTGTCGTCTCTTTGCGGGTTTGCTCGCTGGTTTCGGTGGGTTCCTCATCGCTAGCTTCGGCTAGCTCGATTTCCTTTGCTTTCTCACGCACTGCCGGCAGTGGCAGTGCGGCGTGCAGCGACTGGAGAATCATCGGCGGAACTCCGTCCATCAGGTTGATGTCATTCGTCTCA
This sequence comes from Candidatus Obscuribacterales bacterium, assembly GCA_965228855.1. GTDB lineage: Bacteria > Cyanobacteriota > Vampirovibrionia > Obscuribacterales > Obscuribacteraceae > JADYXR01. The sequence continues at coordinate 1,634,296 of CBDDIJ010000002.1, forward strand.
TCATCAGGCTTGATAGCGGTTTGTGATTTCTGCAGGTTGAGAGACTCACCCAGTTGCTCTACGGCGTCTGAAACTTTTCCTTGTTCCAGCTTTAACGTAGCCAGAAGCAATCGCGCTCGCGAATATTTTGGTCGTATTGCCAGTGCCTGTTCCAATCTGGAAACAGCCAGCTTGTGGAAGCCCTTTTCTCTGAAGATGAGGGCTTGTTCGTAATACGCATCGATGAGTTTTGGATCTTCACGAGTCGCTTTGAGGAATTCGATCAATGCTCTGCTGCTGTCGCCACTCTGGCGATACTGCATGCCTTTGTCGAAGTTGGCACGAGCCATGCGGGCGCGGCTCTTCGCAATCAACGCGGCAGATTCCGACGGAGGGTTGGGAATGGGATCGCCGTTGGGAAATGTAGTTTGTTGAACTAGATTGGGGCTGTTTTCACCTTTCGGCGAATAGATTGATGATGGCTCGTCGTTTGACTCTCCACCCACCTGGTCCTCACCTGTGGTACCAGATCGGCTTGTATCATCATTCGTGTATGCCAATGGGAGAGCGCTGGCAGGGCTGTTTGCAATATCCGAGAGCAGTGACTGACACCTGGCTTCACCTGCATTCAGAGAAGCCAGAAAGAGCAATGTCAAAAGTTTTGTTCTGGTCAGACCCGGCCCCCGATCTAGCAGCGTCGACGACAGTCTCCGCGACGTTTATCAACGTATCGTAAATGATCGTCAATTGCAAGCAGGCACCTTCTGCGGTGTCATCGCTTGATGAAAACGTGTTCCAGATTTCGGAAGAATGTCTTGATGGAGGGCTCGACGATGCACGCCAGTGGACGAACCAGCACCGTTCGCATGTCCGACAGGGCGCCACCCCATATATCTGTCAGGGGTCTGTCTCCCACCACCGCCACCTCCGCTGGTGGCAATTGCAAAGCGTCAAGAGCCTTTCTAAATCCGGCTTTCCATGGTTTTGCTGCGTAGCCGATCACAGGCATGCTCAACACGAGACTGGCGTTTTCGATATAGGCTTCACGCTTGTTATTGGTCAAGACGACCATTTGAAAACGCTCACGGGCTCTGACTAACCAGGCCTCTGTCACCGGATCTATGTTTCCGGATTTCGGTGCCATCAAAGTACTGTCCAGGTCGATAATCAGACCGCGTATACCGTCGTTGTATAACTGTTCGATATCGAGCAGGCTTATGTCACCATTGACCGAGTAAGTTGGTTTTAAAAACATTTGATCTGTTTCAGTCGCCTTTTAGTTTTCTCTTGCATACCCACAAAGTCCATTTAAAACGAGCTCCGCGAATTCGCCAATGTTACGCGAAGATTTGTTGACACACACGAGGCGATCTTTGACGGCATCGACAGGTTACAATGGCAAATCCTGTTGCTTCAGGAAGATGAAGCGTACGGTTCCCCGCTGCGTGGCGATTTCAAGTAGTGAATCTAAAAGGCAAATCCAAACCGGGTCCAGAAACCAACGCCGTTGAGCCGGCAAAACTGCCGGTGTCGCATGTTGCTGTGATCATGGACGGCAATCGACGCTGGGCTAGCAAACATCACCTCCCGACTGTGGTGGGGCACAAGGAGGGCGTCAAGAGTCTCAAGCGCCTTGTAAAGCATGTCGGGGCTCTGAAGCTCAACTATCTCACCGTGTACGCCTTCTCCAGTGAAAACTGGCAGCGTAGCGAAGAAGAGGTCGGCTATCTGATGCAGCTATTCACCGATGTTCTGGTTGATGAAGTCCAGGAGCTGGCGGAAAACAAAGTGCGTTTGCGCTTCATTGGTCAGAAGTCAACAATGCCGGACAAGCTGCGTGACAGGATGGAGGAGGCTTGCAGGGAGACTGAAAACAATTCGGGATTGAATTTGCAAGTGGCCATCAACTACGGTGCGCGTCAGGAAATTACCGAAGCGGCCCGCGAAATTGCAATTTTGGTTCGGGACGGAAAGATCGATGTCGCTCAAATTGACGAAGCGCTTCTCTCTCAGCATCTCTATACCGCTGAGATACCTGATCCTGAGCTGCTGATTCGTACCGGTGGCGAAATGAGAATGTCGAACTATTTGCTGTGGCAATCGGCATACACTGAGTTCTACGTAACGCCGGCGCTCTGGCCCGAATTTCAGCCCAGGCACTTCGATGAGGCGATGCGCGAATTCGCTCGCCGAGAGAGGCGATGGGGCGGCGACTGAGTCGCGGTTCTTTAGCCCGGTTCGAGAACCTTCGCTGATCAATCGTCTAGTGCCGGCATCCACCGTTCTATAACTATTTTCAGTCTGCCTATTTCCACTGGTTTAAACAGGAAGTCGTTCATTCCAGCGGCGAAACACTTCTCTTTATCAGGGTTCGCTGTGATTGCTATGACAGGCGTATATGTCGATAAACCAAGGCTTGTCTCATTTTTGCGAATAAGCTCTGTTGCTTCCAGACCATCCATTACAGGCATTTGTACGTCCATCAGGATGACGTCGTATTTCTTTTCCATGGCTTTTCTGACGGCTTCGGTCCCATCGTTTGCAAAATCACAATCGTAGCCGAGCGATACCAACTGGCGCTTGGCCAGGTAGCGTAAGGCGGCGTCGTCCTCTGCGACGAGAATAAGCCTACTGGTCGACATCCGGCTTCACCTGCATCGGAACGCTAAACCAGAATGTCGAGCCTTCGCCTTCGATGCTTTCGACTCCGATGGAACCTTTCATAAGTTCTACCAGGCGCTTTGATAATGCCAATCCGAGTCCTGTACCGCCGTGGCGTCGCGTCATGCTGCCGTCAACCTGTACGAATAAATTGAATAAACGTTTCTGATTTTCATCAGAGATTCCCGGACCCTGGTCTTGTACTGAGAAGCGGACGTAGGCGGTATTCTCATCGCGATTTTGCACGGTTGCTTCCACGCTGACCGTGCCGTCATCGGAAAATTTGATGGCGTTGTGCACCAGATTGTTCAGAACCTGTCTGATTCGACTGGCCGCTCCGTAAACCACGCTGTCGAGATTGCTGTCAATTTTTTGCTCAAGGTTAATCCCCTTCTGAGCGGCCGAAGCACTGAACGAATCCAAAACTCCATTCACCATCGCATCGACGCGAAAGTCCTCTTCGCAGATCTCCAGTTTTCCGGCTTCCAATCTCGACATGTCCAGGAGGTCATTTACCAAGTTCATCAGGGTCTTGGCCGATTTGAAAATGAAGTTCGCGGTTTCGTTTTCCTGGCCTTTGGTCTCGGCGACAAGAAGCTCGCTCAGTCCGAGTATTCCGGACATGGGTGTTCTTATTTCGTGGCTGATGTTTGTGATAAATTGAGATTTTAGTTCGTTGGCGGCAACCGCCTCATCGCGTGCAGCCGCTAGCTCAGCTGTTCGGCGGGCGACGCGTTCTTCCAGCGAGTTGTTTAAACTGCGAACTTCGGCGTACAGGCTCTCGAGTTGCTTATTCTTGTCGATGAACTCAGCGTTCATCTCGGCGAGTTTTGTCTGGCTTTTGGAAAGCTGATCGAGCGCGACCAATAGCTCCTGGTTCTGTTGATAGACCTCGTCGAGCGGATTGGTGGCGGCCAGTTTGGCCAGCGAGTTGGCGAGTTCATCGATTTCTGCACCGGAAAAGGGAATGACGCGGCCAATCAGATTTTTCTCAAGAGTCACATTGGTTCCGGTTGGAGAGGAGTCAATCGACATTGAATCGACCAACTTTTTTGCCCCCCGAAGTCCCATGTGTTCATCGCTGAGAGAGAGAGCCGCTTCGGGCATGCCTGGTCCCTTGTCACGGATGACGATGACGAATTTGATTGGTTGTTTACTATCGTCTATGAAGAAGTCTACGAAACCTCCCTGGGCGTGGACCTGTGCGTTTCGGGCAATTTCACTCACAGCCGTCGAGATTCTAGTCTGGTCCCCGGCGCCGTAGCCTATTAGGAGCGCAATCTGACGGGCGCGACGCCGTACCATCAAGATGTCACTCTCAAGCTTTACAGGCAACGTCAACAACATTTTGGGTTTTTCGTTTGCGCTCATTTACTCCTCGATTGTTTGATCGCCAGGACTGTTTCATCATCCACGCTCTTCGCATGCAGCATATAGAGCCACCCTGCGATGATCTGAGCCGGCTTCTCGGCCACATCGTCCAGTGATTGGAAAGTCTTTGAATCCAAGCCGTCGGAATGCATCACCAGGACTGAATTCGGCGTCCATGGGATAGAAAGCTGATTGATCTTCCGACCTTCGTAGCCGAGCGTGCCATTCATGGAGATCAAATGTTTTCTTTGACCGCTCGCGAAAACCACGCCAGCGATATTTCCCAGACCACAGTAGTCAACGATTCCCTTGTTGAAATCGATTCGCGCAACCGCTCCGACAGCGCCTCTTGAGCCTCGCAATGACATGTGCATTATTTTGATTACTTCGGCAGGTGGTGCGTCGAGATTCTCGAGAAATCTTTTTCGGGCTAACTTTGCCGCGTCACTGGCTTCTACACCGTGACCGAGTCCATCCACAACCATGCAATAGAGATGTTTATCAGTTCGCTCAATCGCCCATTTGTCGCCGGAAAGCTCTTCGCCGCGCTTGGGGACGGTAAACGCTCCGAAATCAAAGTCCGCAGTTGCTGCGGGCGAGGGCGAATTCCAGGTCCTGGTTTGAATCACTGTACCAACATCGAGCATGGAGAAAAAATTTGCTTCATCGGATAATCGCTTGATCGCACCAAGTCCGGTACCAAACGAACCGGCGGTCGACACCCCGTCTTTCACGCATTCGTCTATGTTCATACCGCGTCCGGAATCCACCGCATAGAGTTCGACTCCGACCGTGTCGCTCTGTGTCAAACTCTGCACAATCAGCCTGCCACCAGACTTAGTGTGTTTTAAAAGATTGGTACCGAATTCAGTGCAGGTAATGGACAGCTGGTCGGTTTTCTTATCGGAAAGTCCGCTGAGCCTTGCGAATTTAGCGATATTTCGACGTGCGTCGGAAATCTGGCTTTCTTCTGTTATCTCGAAGAGTAACGCGTCAATCACTTCCATTTTGTCACGCTCACCGTTGTTCCTCGCCCCGGCTCTGACGTCAGTTCGAACTCGTCCATCAGTCTTTTCGAGCCGGTAAGTCCAAGACCCAAACCGTTTTTTGATGTATATCCATCAGTAAGGGCCAGGTCCACGTTCTCAATCCCTGGACCGGAATCTCTGAACGTCATGCGTAACCCCATGTTCCCGTAATTTTGAACGCGCTCGATGCGGACGTCGCCGCCCATCCCGTGCTCGATAACATTCCTGCCGAGTTCGCTGGCTGCCGTGATGATTTTCGTCTGATTCATAGTCGAGAATGCCAGATCTGCTGCGTGAAGCTTGATAGCCTGGCGGGCATGCATGAGATCTTCTTCGGTATGCAACGGACAAACCTGTAGCAAGTCACCTTCAATGATTATTGTCTCTCTTGCCACTTTGTTACCGATACTCTTGTTCCGCTTCCGATCAGGGATTCTACTTCGAATTCGTCCATCAACCGTTTTGCGCCTCCCAGGCCAAGACCCATACCCGTGCCAGTCGTGAAACCATCCTCTAAAGCGCGGTCTATATCCTCGATTCCCGGGCCCTTGTCCTCGAACACCAGCCTCAGGCCGACTCTGCCGGTGCCGTCGTCTATTATCTGAATTAGCGCGCGCCCGCCCTTTCCATGCTCGAGGGTGTTGCGCGCCAGTTCGCTTGCCGAAGTGATTATCTTTGTCTGGTTGATCAGGCTGAAGTTGAGGAGGGCGACAACTCGTTTAACAGAGCTGCGCACGGTACCGATGTCATCTTCTACCGAAATCGGACGATCTTCCTGCGATTTTACGACCATTGGCGGTTCGACCCCTGATTGATTTTGCTTTGATTAATCGCTCCAGAAGAGCCATTCCTTCTTCTGCGTGGAGAGCCGTGTGAATACCTTGTAGTGCAATTCCAAGTTCTGTGATGGTGATGGCGATAGCCGGCTGCATGCCGACCAGAACGGTTTCACAGTCGAGAAGCCGGGAGGCTTTAGCTATGTTGCCGAGCACGCGCCCCATGAATGAGTCGACCATCTCAAGTGCTGAGATATCAATTAGTACTCCCTTAGCACCAGCCGACAGAATTTTTTCGGTCAGGTCTTCCTGAAGAGCCAGAGCGACTCGGTCGTGGAAATCCACCTGGATAGTGACCAGGAGCTTGTCTCCCAGTTTCAAAATGGGAATTCGATCCACTATGGCTATCTCCCCTCGTCTTTAGCTTCGGTTTCTCTGTAACTGTACCAACCGACTCTCGCCATCGCCTCACGCAAGGCGTCTTCCATTGTGGCTCTAGTGACGATGTCTTGGATGTCTATCCCGAGATGCACAATTGTTTGAGCGATTTGAGGTCGGATACCGCTGATAATGCATTCGGCGCCCATTAACCTGGTTGCAGAAACGGTTTTGATCAGATGCTGGGCTGTTTGTGTATCGACGGTCGGCACACCTGTTATGTCGAGAATGGCAATTTTGGCGCCGATGTCCACGATCTTCTGAAGCAGATTCTCCATCACTATTTGCGTTCTGGCGCTGTCTAATGTCCCGATTAGTGGGACGGCGACGATGCCTTCCCACATCTTGATGACAGGTGTAGACATCTCGAGGATGTCCTTCTGCTGCCTGCGAATAATGTCTTCGCGAGTCTTTTGAAACGCTTCAACTGTCAACATTGCAAGAGAGTCGACTAGAGCTGAAATAGTCCAGATTGTTTTGGCAAAATTCGGGTCATTGGCTAATTCGGCTTCAAGCTGCTGGAACAGAGGTTGTTTGAACGACAGGACAAAAGATGCTGTCTCAGACGGTGAGGAGCCCTGGCGTGCTCTGGAGGCGGAGATCTCGGAAAGTAGCGATTTGACCGCATTCCATTCAGGCGTCGCCAGGTCTTCGATGTTTCCGTCTTTCGCAGCTGCTTGAAACAGCTTGAAAAATTCGTTGGAGCTGCTGGTCAGGGAGCTGTCTGAAATTGCTTGCGAACGGTTTTTATTCGCGAGTTGCAGACTAACCCAATTCTCAATGATGTCAGCCGATGATTTGCTCAAAATCGAGGCAATCGGAGTGAGTGTGTCTTTAGCCATTAAAACCTCCGCTCAAGCGGTTGAAAAAGTCGACGCGTAGGGCCAAAGCATAGTTGGTTTTGGATCATTTTGGGGTCATTTCTCCTGATCTTTTTACGGTTCTGATTTGAATTAACCCGCGGTTCTCAAGCGAGTCGGCTGTTTTTTCCAGGGGGTGTATTGGGCTTAGACCCGCTGGATTAGCGCCTCAAGTAGTAACACGCTGATTCCTCAGGTTGTATCCTTTTAGACACTGCACGCAGGAGTGCGAATTTGTTTACTGTAAAGAGAATTGGCTTAACCTGGAAACCGAGATTCTGACCGTACTTTTCCTTTTGTCTGAAACTGGTATTGAATGTGGTGTCATGTGAATTTTCTGAATACGAGGAGGAGCGGTTTTCAAAATGCGTTCCTCGACCCGTGTGTCTGACCGCAACATTATTAGCCGGTCGAAACGTCGTGCCATTCGAGAACCGTGGCTTTTGACCACAACGTGGTACAAAGTACCCAGCATAAGGTTACGCACCCTTCAAACCGAGACGAAATCCTCCGGAAGGATTGCAGGTCGGGAACGTGAGCGATAGATTGACGTCATCAATTAAGTATGAGCCCCAAGAAGGAGTCTCCGGGAAGCTAGCGAGCTTCTCGTTGATGGTCATGAAAACATTGCCCGCTTTGGTTTTAGCCTCCAGCACAATCGTGATTGCCTTCGCCGGTCACTGCCAGACCAGCACGAAGACTGCCGCCAAGCCTCAAGACAACGCATCGGCAGCGCAAAAAAACACAGGCGCTCCTAAAGACTCCGCGACTGCCTTCGGTTCTCACCTGGAGCCAATTTTAAAGACGGTCAGCGCTTCGGAAGAGCAGCGCAAGTCGATTACAGCAATCGTCGACGATTTCAGGGCGCGTATAGTACCGCTCAGGCAGAAGCATGACGAACTCCGCGATCAGTTTTTAAAGTCTCTTACATCCGGTCAGCCGGGTGAAGTTGTTCTCTCCAATCAGGCAGAATTCATTCGCGCTCAAGCAGATTTGAATGCGCAGTATCTAGCGTTGCGCTTGAAGATTTCTCAAATTTTGACTGAAGAACAGAATAATAAGTTCAGCGAGTATCGTAAGAAGCAAGGTTGGAAAACTGCCGAGAAATAAGGTTGAAGCCGGTTTCTAACGTTTTTAAACTAAACTGTTTATAGTCTTCCGGTGTGGATTTTCCATTCTTCGATGCTGATATGATCGTTCGGTCGTAAAACAGCGAGCGCACGATCATGCAGACTAATGGAGCAGGTAAGCCCGGAAACGTAGTTGTCGTGGGTGCAGGTATGGCTGGTTTAACAGCTGCCAAAGAGCTTGCGGACAGAGGCTATAACGTAGTTGTTCTGGAATCACGCGATCGGTCTGGTGGAAGAATCTGGACCGACTTCTCGTTGGATGCACCTGTAGATTTGGGTGCTGCCTGGATCCACGGTAAATCCAAAAATCCGATTTTCGATCTCGCCAGGAAGAGTGGTATCAAAACTGCGCCGTCGAGTTACAACAACTCGATGTTGATTGATGACAACGGGAAGAAAGTCAATTCCATTCAGCAATTGTTGAACGCGGGTCGCGCCAACCGAATTTTGCCTCGCTTAAAGCGGCTCGCCAAGCGCCTCGACAAGGATATCTCTGTCGCCGAAGCTGTGCGTTCCATTCTTGAAGAATCGAAGATGAGTAACGCCGAGATTAGTTTTCTCAATCGACATTTGATTGAATTTCAAGCGATGAACGGTGCCTCGCTCGAAGAGCAATCGCTTTTCGCTCTCATTGATGGACCGAGCGAATATTCCGGTGGGGACCTGGTTTTCCCGGAAGGCTACGCGCAATTGTTCGAGGGTATGGCGCGGGGAATTCATATCAAATATCGCGAGATAGTTTCTGAAATCAGGCATGGTGATCACGGTGTTACCATTCAGTCCAATAAAGGGACCTATGAGGCTGATGCCGCCGTAATCACGCTTCCAATAGGGGTTTTGAAGGCTGGAACAGTCAAGTTCTCTCCTGAACTCCCGGATGCGGTTCGTTCATCAATTGCTGATATCAAAGTCGGTTTGTTCAACAAAATCGCTATGCGATTTGATGAAACGTTCTGGAATCCGGACTGTGACATGTTTGAATTGGTTTCGAGTCGCAGCGACTTCGTCTGTCAGTTTTTGAATTGGCGAAAATTTTCCAAAGAGCCGATTCTCATAGCTTGTTTCGCAGCGGACACGGCGCGCGAGTGGGAGCGATTGTCTGATGAGGAGACAAAAACGCGCATGCAGGCGCTGATTGCGAAGCTGTTTGGCAGCAGTGCATCAAAGCCGACTGCAATCAGCATTACTCGCTGGGGGCAGGATGAGTTTTCGCTCGGAGCATATTCCGTAGTTGATCCGGGTGCGGCCGCGGCAAAGTTCGACTCCCTGGGTAAACCTGTTGGACGGCTCTTCTTCGCAGGCGAAGCAACCGCCCGCGCTAATCAGGGCACCGTCCCTGGTGCGTATCTTTCGGGAAAACGTGCAGCCAGGCAGGTCGCCGAATATTGCCAAATCAAAAAAGGTCTCAGCGTTGTGACCTAGTTTTGACGTGAGCCAAAATCTGTTTGCGTTTACACCAGGACTTTGGCGAGCGACTTGCCTTGCTCTTCCACTGAGCGTATCAGACCTTCCAGGTTGATTCTCTGTCCGCGTGCGGTTAGAACAACCAGGTAGTGTCCGGCGGCTTCTATGAAGTGCAAAATGCCCTGATCCGTGAGAAGCGTCATTTGAACGAGGGCGCCGCGATTCATACGCTGAATCGAAACGTCGTTGTTTGAGAACAGTGTCGCCGAGAGCGCGCCAATAGTGGCGACTTCGATGTCCGGCGGCAACGAAGTGCACAGCACCGTTCCGTCGCGACCGACCAGCAGACACCCGAGAATGCCATGCTTGCCGTTGAGCGAAGCTACGAGTTGTTTTACTCCGTCATTAATTTCGGCCACTAACGTATCCCCCAGTTAGTTATTTTGAAATTGCTCTATTCTGCGTCTTCATCGCCGCCCGGTTCGTCGCCGGTCTTCTTGGCTTCTGATAAACGTTTGATAGCCAGAACGTCTACCCACGGTTCATCCAGAGCTGTACTGAATACTTTCCCAGTTACTTCGAGTTTGTCTCCATCTTTGAGGGATGTGAGCAATTTGTTTTTGACTTTATCGGTTTCTTTCGGGATGGGCAGCGCCAGTTTCAGTTCCGAAAGCGGTACTTTGGTTTCGGTTTTTCTAACCAGGAACGAAATGTGAGTTTTTTGCGGGCGAAAAGCCGGTTTGTAGTTGAGTGCGAGTGTGCAAAATCCGGCAAAATCAGCCGTGAATTTGACGTTTTTGCCAAGAAACTCTTTCGGTTTCTCAATCAGAGAATCAGGTGTTACGGCGTTGACGTTGGTGAGTGGAACGTCCGGTACGATCTCTCCTTTTATGTTCTTGTCATCTGCCTTGGAGTCTTTAGCGGTCTCTTTAGTGTCTTTGCTATTTGCGTCCTTGGCCGGCTCTTTCTTTTCCGGCGCCTTCGGTGCTGGTTTGGCATCCTTGGCGGCGGGCTTGGCATCACCGGCTTTCTGGGCAATTAAACCATTCGAAATCTCATTCGAATTGGCAAGACCCGCCTGAATACCGGCGAGGGAAATAGTAGCTGCGACGATCAAACTTATGGAAGATGCCCTTAACATGATTGAACCTATATTTTGCGGATATCGTATTTGGGTTGAGTTGACTCTTTCAAGTTTCCCATATTACCAGAAGCTTATTAGCGCCGCCGTAAGTCAAGTTGTAATATTGACTCGTCCAGACTTAGTAACCGTGTTGCTGTAGCGATTTTTCAGCGACTCGTTATCATGCGGTAACATCACGTTCTTATGAGGGTGACGAAATTTGGCGGCGAGTGAAACAAAAGATAAGGCAATGGAAGGACCGAAGTCCGAAAATCTTTCGCCCATGATGCGCCAGTATTGGGACATCAAGGCGCAGTATCCGGAATCTCTTGTACTCTTCAGGGTTGGTGACTTTTACGAGCTATTCGACACCGATGCTCAGGTCGCGGCCAGAGAGCTTGATATCACTCTAACCGGTCGCCCGGAAACATCGTATCCGAATGGACGCATGCCGATGGCAGGAGTTCCCTATCGAGCGGTCGACGCTTATCTGGCGCGTTTGCTGGCTAAAGGCTACTCCTGTGCAATCTGCGAGCAAGTCGGCGTACCCGGCGAGCAGAAGGGACCGATGGAGCGAGTGGTTTCGCGCATTTTGACGCCCGGAACAGTGCTCGAATCGCACCTCTTGCCTACCAGAGAAAACAACTACCTGGCGGCCATCGTTCGCGGCGGCACCTCGTGGGGATTGGCTTGTGTAGATGCTTCTTGCGGAGAGTTCATCGTCACTCAGCTGGAAGAAAACGACTTGATCCTGGAGCTTGGACGGCTTTCCCCCAAAGAAGTGCTTGTGCCTTTGAAGATGGTCAAGCCTGGTCCCGGCGAGATTGTACCGAAAGAAGTCGCGGACATGCCGGAAGCGATTATCGGTCAATACCGCACTGTCGGTCGTCCGTCGATGTATTTCCAATTCGAGCCGGCGCAAAGACGCGTACTCGATACTTTCCAGGTGACCACCATGGAAGGCTTCGGCTGTCAATCGATGCCGCTTGCGGTAGGCGCGGCAGGGGCTATTCTCGAATATCTGGACAGAACGCAGGGGGCGATGAAGCCCAAGTTCGAAGGCATCTCGGCTTACAATGTCGCCGGTCACTTGATGCTCGATCCGAACACTCGCAGAAACCTTGAATTGACAGAAACCAGTCGCGATAGGGTTTTTGAAGGAAGTCTGCTCTGGACTCTCGATAAAACCTCGACTCCCATGGGCGGACGACTCTTGCGAAAATGGCTTCTGAGCCCGCTTTTCTCGATTCCGGAAATCGAAGCGCGTCAGGACGCCGTGGAAGAATTGATTGGCGACAGTGCTTTGAGAACATCGTTGAGCACGACTCTTGGTGGAGTCTCCGATCTGGAGCGGCTGTCGGTTCGTCTTTCGTCCGGTACGCTCTCGCCAAAAGATCTGGCTGCCATACGCAACTCGCTTGCCGAGCTTCCGAAGTTGGGTGAGTCGCTCGGTCATCGCAAGAGCGAACATTTCTCTCGCTTTGCCAAACTTCCTGCAGCATTGCTGGAGTTGGAAGAAACCATTGAGAAAACCATTTGCGACGATCCACCTCGCGAAATTACCGAGGGCGGAATCTTCCGCGCCGGATTCTCCGAAGAACTCGATGAAATCAGGGGTTTGCTTGGTGGTGGCAAAGACTGGATCGATAATTTCCAGACTGCTGAGCAAGAGCGAACCGGCATCAAAAGTTTAAAGGTAAACTTCAACAGATCGTTCGGTTACTACATCGAAGTTACGCGCGCCAACCAGGAGCATGTGCCGGACGACTACATCCGCAAACAGACTCTCACGAACGCCGAACGATACATCACGCCAGAGCTCAAAGAGTACGAGGTGAAGATCCTCAATGCGGAGAAAAATCAGAGCGACCTCGAGTACAAGATGTTCCTCGAGCTGCGCAAACAGTTGACGCAATATGGTGCCGAACTCACTAAAGTGGCATCGATGCTTGCTTCTGTGGATGCGCTTTTGTCGCTGGCGAAAGTCGCGCATGAGCGTCGTTATGTGCGACCGGTCGTCGATCAATCTCGAATTATCGATATCAAGGAAGGTCGTCATCCCGTTCTCGAAAGTATTCTGCCGATGGGCAAATATGTCGCCAACAATACCAAGTTGTGCGGCGTCAGTGATGACCACCAGTTGGTCGTTCTCACCGGACCGAATATGTCCGGTAAGTCGAGCTTCCTGCGCCAGGTTGCATTGATTACGATTCTTGCCCAGATGGGATCTTTTGTTCCTGCTGAGAGTGCGCGAATCGGAATTGTCGATCGAATCTTTACTCGAATCGGCGCCGTGGACGATCTCACCCAGGGGCAATCGACCTTCCTGGTCGAGATGAGTGAAACCACTCAATGCTGTCGCTCGGCGACGGATCGTTCGCTGATCCTTTTAGATGAAGTCGGACGGGGAACGAGCACATATGATGGAGTGGCGATTGCCTGGTCTGTTGCTGAGTTTCTCGCGAAGGATGTGCGGGCTAGGACGATTTTTGCGACCCACTATCATGAGTTGAACGGGCTTGCGAACTTCCTTCCACAAATCGTGAACTATCAGGTTCTTGTTAAAGAAACCAACGGCAACGTCGAATTCATCAGGTCAGTTGTGCTTGGTGGGGCGAGCCGAAGCTTTGGTGTTCAGGTTGCGAAGATGGCGGGATTGCCCGGTTCTGTGATAGAACGTGCGCAGTACCTGATCAATCAGATGGAAAAACGTGGGGTTGCCAGCAAGATTCTTGATGGACCTAGACTGAGAAATATCCCGATGGATGAAGTGATGCAGTTATCCTTGTTCGAAGCTGCAAAACCGCCGGAAAAACAGGTGAAGTCGTCCGCGAAAAAGGCGACGCAAGAACCGATAGCCAAGGAGTAATTAGATGCGCGAGAAGAAAGGACCAGGCCCCGGACCAATCTTAAGTCGACAGTTTCTACTCGGTGCTTCGATTCTCTCGCTGACAAGTTTGATGTTGCCACCGTCCGTGATGGCGGCTGATGAACCTATCGAAACAGAAACACCTGCGCGCACCGCGCCGGCTCCCGCGAAAACTGAAAAAACGAGCAAATCTTCAAAGGTAAAGAAGGAAAAGCCTGCCAAATCCGCAAAAGCATCTGCGGAAACGAAGGCAAAGTCTGAGACAATCGAAAGCGAATCGTCCGTCAAGCCCGGCAAAGGGTCTGCGGAAACGAAGGCGAAGTCTGAGACGAACGAAAGCGAAACGTCCGCCAAGCCCGACAAAGCATCTGCGGAAACGAAGGCAAAGTCTGAAACAAGCGAAAGCGAAACGCCGACCAAGCTGAAAAAAGGCGATGCCATTCCAGCTCGACTTAAGTCCGGATTGGATGCGAAGACGTTCAAATTTGTGAATCAGGGGAACTGGAAGGCTGCGGCTGCAAGGCTGGAAACGCTCACCGCGGGCTCTGATCTGCCCACTCGTAATCACGCGTGGCTTGCGTTCGCCTATATGTTTCTAAACCAAACAGATAAACTCAACAAACTGTATGACCGAGTGACGGCAAAGACTCCGCCTGCTGGCTTGGTAGGCTACGTCAGCGTAATCGAGGCATTCAAGCAAGTCCTCGCCGGTAAGACCGACGATGCCGCCAAGACTTTGACAAATCTTCCCAAGCGTCATGTCAATGATTCCTTTGTCACCTTCGCACTAGCAGCGGTGGCAGGTAAGCAGGGAAAGGCAAGCGCCGCCGCCGAGCTTTGTCAGCGTGCAGTGGCTCTGGATCCGGATTTCGCCTGGGGGTACAGAACACTCGGTTATCTCCAATCACGCTGGCTCAATCAGCCGCAGGAAGCAGAGCAATCATTCCTTGAAGCTCTGCGATTGGAGCCCGAACAAGGTGAAGTCCGTGAGATGCTCATTAATGAACGGCTTGCTCGCAACGACTTCGATGGTGCAATTGATCTCGCGAATGCCGGCATCAAAGCTAATGCAAAGGATGGCAAGGCGCATTATCGTCTGGCTCAGATTTTGGTGCAGCAGTGGAGACTTCGAGAGGCGCTTGCCGAGCTCGAGAAAGCGATTGTGGTCGATCCCAACACGGCAACTTATTATAGAACGCGCGCGACCATCCGGCGCTATCAAGGGAACTACGAGGATGCGATTGCTGACCAGAAGAAGGCGGTCGAGCTTAGTAACGATAAAGCCTTTGAACTCGTAGAACTCGCCACGATGTATTCGCAGATGAACGATTCGACAAATGCGATCGCTAATCTCAATGCAGCGCTTAAAATCGATCCGGCTAACAAAAGCGCAAGCAAAAACCTGGTTGCATTGCTTGCCAAAGAAAAACGCTATGACGAACTTGTTGATGCTTACAAAGAAGCGATCAAGTCTCAACCCAAAGATGCCGCTCTGCACTTCAGCTTAGCGGAAACTTTGCATGCTTTAGGCGAAGACGATGATGCAATCGAACAGTACAAAGAAGCTGCCAATCTCGATCAGAAGGATGCTCGTCCGCACCGCCGAATCGGCGCGATTTACTCTGCCCGCCGCGACTTCGAGAAAGCGGAAGAGGCTCACCGGCGTGCGCTCAATATCAACCCTGGCTCGGTCCAGGATTTAGTCGCCCTGGGATTCTGTTACGCTCAACGTGAGAACTATCTGCAGGCGGAGGCCGGCTTCGTAACTGCTCTCGCTCTTCAACAATTGATGGGCAATGCCAGTCCCGACGATCCGAAGCGTGAAGATATTATCCGAAGTCTCGCATCGTTGCTCATTGTAGAGGGACGCTATCAGGACGCTCGCAATCAATTCGAAAGTTTGTACGCGATGACGAAGGACAGCGATAAGGGAATCGGTGACAAATATCTGGTGCAGCAATCGAGACTCCTGGCTGATCGGAGCAATACCAGCGCCAATGAATTGATCGCCGGATTCAAAACGCTTCCGGAGAAAACTCAGGCAAATTTCCGTTACCAGCTCATTCAGACTTTGCTCAAAGCCGGTAAGGGTGAGCTTGCGCTGGAACAGCTTAATGATGTACCGCAAGAGCAGACCGAAGGCGATCCTCGATGGTTATCATTGAAAGCTCGCGCTCTTCGCTTCCAGGGCAAGTTCGACGACGCAAAAACTGTGATCGAACAGGCAATAACAGAAGGCACCAAACTCGGTGAAGGTAAGGAAGTTCTGGTTGCCGAAGCCCTATTGGAGAAGGCTAGAATTCTGGCCGATGCAGGTGCCCTCAAAGAAGCGGAAGACGCTGCGAATCAGGCTATTTCTAAGTACGACAAAGTGTATGCTGCTTATCTGGTGCTCGGTCAGATCAAATTGAAACAGAACGATCCTGGCGACGCGCTCGACTACGCGAAGAAAGCACTTGATGCCAATCCCTACTTTACCGATGCGTACATTCTCACTGGCGATGCGTTGCTCAAGCAGAACAAAGGCAAGGAAGCCATCGAGAACTACAAGAAGGCGACTGAAATCTATCCCGGGCTGATCGCCGCGCACGAAGCGCTCCTTCGCGGGTATAAGGCGTTGTCGCTTTCCGCGGACGCCGCGCGCGTCCAAACTCAGATCGATAATCTGGCTGCCAAATCGAAATAGCATTCAATGAAATAGTAATCGATCGAACAAGCATTTAAATCGGACTGCCTCCAAATCTTACTGGCATGTGACTCCGGGCAGGATTAAAGTGAAGTCTTTCGAGAACATTAAAATGAGATGGCGATGTATAAGTGCTTCGAACTCCTTATGGATGCTTCTACGATTTCTAGATTTTGACCTGAACTGTAGTTCTGGACAGCCTTTCTAAAGGTTAGACGAGAGACCGGTTTACTGCATCTGCCAATTGCAGAGTTTTCGGTGTCCGCAAACGATGTATCGGGGTAAGTCTATATCTTCGATCGATTCTGCGATCGGTCCTGCAGATTCTTATGCATCGCAAAAATCCAGAGCAAAAAATCTACTGTCACTAGACAAAATATAAGGAGTCCGGAACACATGGGAATGGTCCGTTAGTGAACGAGATGTCTGCGACCGGTCGAGCAGTCGTCCTCCGGTCTTTAGTGATTACGTCCTCCTTGACAAGCGGCTTCGCCTTGGCGTATTCTTGGAACGGACGCTTTAGTCCGAACGGAATCCAATTACCAAAAAGAACAAATATTTTGAACACGCTGCTTGCGCTGTGATTATTTGGCTTACGCAGTTCCATCCCAACGGTTTTGGCTGTCGAGCGATGTGATGTTGTCAGTGCATGGCGAGCGATTGGGTGTCGGTGCATCCGCGATGTCGGCGCATCTGCGCTGTCAGGTAGTGTGATGCCGGTGCATCCGAGCGGTGCGTCTTGGTCCGCTCTGTTGGACTCGTCGCGTGTTCTTGAATCGGCTGCCACTACACGCGGTGCGCGTTGCTTCGCGTGCTCCGAATATAGTGCTGGCTTTCAAACTCATGATTCTCTGCGGTTTGCCGTATGGAGTTTTCTATTATGCCCAAATCCTTACCATGCGCTCGTTTCCTTTTGCCTATTCTGATTGCCTTTTTTGCGTTTTCTCCTCCGGTTCAGGCTGTGACATTCGACAAAGCTTCGTTTACGCAGTACCTTCTGGAGACGTTAGATACCGCGATATTTTGGCTTCAGCTGCTTCCGTCGATTCTAAATTTAGCCCTGGTGATTACGTCGCTTTATCTAATGCTTGATGGCATTCGAAGATGGGGTCACAACAAGTCCGGTGCGTTCTCGAGAACACTCATCGGACTTTTTATCTTGCACTCATCATCATGCGCAGTTCCTTTCCTACCGTACCTTGCGTTGTTCCTGGAGATCTGGCTTTGCGCACGAGGATTGGAGGCACGGACAGCCGCGCGTATTGCCGCTAGCCGGCGAGGAGAGCCGGGCAACGAAAGAGCGAAAGATGTAAAACCTAAATCGGCCTCAGCTAAGTAGACTCCCCTCGAAATTCATCAATAACTTCAATATTACCGACGATGTTATCGTTGAAACGCTCGAGGTCTTCAGCAGGGATCCAGTATTCTTCGTGTTTGCTTTGAGCGCCTACGGTTTTAATCTCAAAGTCTTCGATGTATTCGTTCCGGACTTCAAAACGTGTGACGTAGCCGACGAAGTCAGAGACCGGATCCTTGGTATTCCAATCGCGTGCAATCTGGATTGCATATTCGCGGTTAAGCACAGGATAGAAAATCGGTTGATGAAAAAGGCGGGGTGGAAAGCGTTTGTAGTCGGACTCTTTGATGAGGTCCAATTCTTTTTGTCCAACAGGACGAAATAAGGTTGTTGTATTGGTCATGCGAATTGTGGTGTATTTGTTGAGTATTCGAGTCGCGACGCTGTTTCTGTCATGGAGCTAGCAGCTGTTTCTGAAAACGAAAGAGAGCCGCTGTTAAGCAGAGGAGATCACCAGACAGATCAAATCCTAGCTGTATGACGGTGCGTTTTGGGTGTCGTAAATGGCTTGGGCGCACGATTTCCAGTGGACGGCTTCGTCTTCTCGATAGGTCGATTCGAGAAGGACCGAGTACGCCATGAGCGATTCGGCAACGCTCAGATCTTGCGGACCGAGAGCGCGTGTTTTTACATCGATTGCTTTTCGATAGAGTTCTTCTGCTTCGTCGTACTTCTTGAGGTGTCGGAGTGACTCTGCTAAGAAGTGCATGACGAGACCGACTTCGCTATGGTCGGGGCCGAGTACTTTGGTTACTTTTGCAAGCAAGTCGCGATAGAGTTTTTCGGCTTCGGCCGCTTTCTGCTGTTCGATCAAAGAGACGCCATAGTCGCAAATTGCGGCCAGAGTCTCCGGATGTTCTTTGCCGAATGCTTTTTCGCGCATCTCTACAATCCGCTTCCAGCAAGGCTCAGCCTTCGCGTGACGATTGTATGACTGGTAGAAAAAGGCAAGGTCGCGGACGCGAATTTCGGTTTCTCTATGATTCGGCCCTACAGCCTGCTCGCAGATGGAGAGCGCTTCTAAGTAAAATGATTCTGCTTGAGGAAGCTTGTTTTGATCGCGATAAAGTTTGCCCAGATATGAAAGGAGCTCCGCACCCTCTGGCGTTTTCTTCGCCTGGGCGCGTTCTTTGATGGCGAGTGCCCGTTTATAAAAGCGCTCGGCTTCCGCATGTTTTTGAATTCTTGCGTAGCCATTGGCGATGTTTGTGATCATCTCAACGACTTCAGGATGGGTTGGACCAAGCTGCAATTCCTTGAGGGACAAAATGCGTTCGTGCATTTTCATCGCTTCGGGTCCATTGCCATTAGCTTCGAGAACATTGGCAAGGTTTAGAATCAAGCCTTCGAGATCCGAATGCTCTGCTCCAAGCGCGTTCTCCAGAACGGTGAGTGCTTGACGCAGCATGGTTTCAGCTTCTTCGAAACGTTCGTCCTGCAAATACAAGTTGCCGAGATTGTGCAAAATGTCGCCGACTTCCGGGTGGTCGTCGCCGAATGCTTTGCTCTTGAGCTCGAGTGAGCGCTTGTAGAGCGCTTCTGCAGCACCGAACTTTTGCTGCGCGGCATAAAGCAGCGCTAAATTGTTGTAGCTGGTCGCAACTTCCGGATTGTTCGGTCCGAGAACCTGTTCGTAAATCTCCGTGAGACGCGTGCAGATGGGCTCTGCCTTGTCATAACGCTCCTGGAAGAAATATACAGCCGAAAGGTTATTCAAACTCTGCACGATGTCTTCGTGCTGGGGATTGAGTTCCTTCTCTCGAACTTCGAGCGCTCTTTTGTAGAGCGGCTCGGCTTCTTCATATCGCGCCTGTTCGAAGTAAACTTCTGCGAGCCGATCGAGGCAATTGGCTACGGTGAGCGGATCTTTTGAGCGTTCAGCCTCCCACAATGCCGCCTGGAACATAGTCTCAGCCTGAGCAAGATCCTCGTTCTGGAATGCCTCGTTGGCTGACTCCATCAACTTGTCAAAGTCTTTGCTCATTTTGCCCCTGGGAAATCGCGCGAGTGGTTGTCAGTCACCTGCAACTACTCTTCTATATTGAGAATTTATATCTTATCTGAGACGAGAAGATAATTGCATCTATGTCGGAACTCAAAAAACGTTACCGACTTGCTTCTGTGGTTATGCCCTGTACGCAAAGGACATCAGACATCAAGAGTCCAAACTTGCGGAAACATGATCGGACCCATCACAACCCTGTTGTGATTCGTTGGTTGACCGGCCGGTTGATTGGGGAGGGCTGACGTTCGCTGGGTCGCCGGCGCTGACTTTGCGCGGGTCGCCGGCCATGACTTACGCTGGGTCGCCGGCGTTACTTTGCGCGTAGCGCCGGCCATGACTTACGCTGGTCGCCGGCGTTGACTTTGCGCAGGTCTTAGACGTTCAGCGTCAGGGTCACCGGGCAGTGGTCGGAGCCCATGACATGACTTTCGATACTGGCATGGTCGAGCTGCTTGAGAAGGTCCGGGGTCAGGAAAAAATAGTCGATGCGCCAGCCCACGTTTCGTTTCCGTGCGCCGGTCATGACATGCCACCAGGTGTAATTTTTCGGCTCGGCGTTGACGACCCGGAATGTATCCGTGTAGCCGTGCGACACGAATTTGTCCATCCATTCACGCTCAACTGGCAGAAAGCCTGAAATACCAACATTCCGCTTTGGTGAGTCCAGGTCGATTTCCTTGTGCGCAGTATTGAAGTCTCCGCAAATTATCAGCTTCTTGCCTTGCTTCCGCAGACCCTCGGCGAATTCCAGAAACGCATTGTAGAAGTCGAGCTTGTATTGCAGTCGCTCCGGGCTCATCTTGCCGTTTGGATAGTAGATCGTCAGCAAAACGAAATCGCCGTAATCGGCAACCAGAGTGCGTCCTTCCGTGTCGAATTTCGGATTTCCGATACTTTGCGAAACTGCAATCGGTTTCTCTCTAACAAAAAGAGCGACTCCGCTGTATCCGCGTCTCTCCGCATGGCTCCAATAGCTCGTGTAGCCGGGCGGCGCCGAGAGTTCTTCTACAAGCTGGTCTGCGGAAATTTTGGTTTCCTGAATGCCGAGAAAATCAGGACGATGGTCGTCGAGCCACTCGTAGAAGCCTTTTCGTGAGATGGCACGGATGCCGTTTACGTTCCAAGATGCGAAAGTGAATTTGCTCATGCTTAGAGGGAGTTACTCATTCTTAGGGCGTCTGTATGCCTAAACGGAATATTTTTTGACCACATATTCCACTCGGGAATTTTAACTCGGTAATCTGCTGTAGCTATGCTGGCGGAGAGGCATGTTAGCAGTGAATTTCGACCCGTTTAGACGTTAGGCGTAACAACTTACCAGCGATTTCGCCTCAATTCCGCATCAGCGTGTTCATTTTTATTCCTAACCGGAATAACCTTTCTGAAATCATTCCACTCAAGAATATCTCCTCGGTAATGAGGTCCCGGTCAGACCGCGAAGGCCGCTCCGAGGAAAGTAAAACCGCTCCGAAGCAAAACGCTCGGATCGCTCAAAGGAGAACGCCAGGGGCGTCAATATTTTGACAAACCCCTGGCGATTTTTCTGTTTCAGTTTTCTTAGATGGCGACAGCGTTTCGCTGCAGCCAAGCCTAGACGGCTGCCGGCTGTCCGACTGCTTCGAGAACGCCCGGATGAACGATCTCGCCGTTGTGGATGTTGACGCCCTTCATCAAGGCTGAGTCTTCCAGGCAAGCTTTGTAGCCGAGCTTGGCGAGTTTCAGACCATAGTTCATGGTGGCGTTGGTGAGTGCGCGGGTCGAAGTCCACGGTACAGCGCCAGGAATGTTGGCGACGCCGTAGTGCAGGACGCCTTCGTACACGTAGGTCGGTGCAGAGTGAGTGGTTGCGTGGATGGTTTCGATGCAACCGCCCTGGTCGACGGAGACGTCGACGATGACTGCGCCCGGCTTCATGTTCTTGACCATTTCTTTGGTGACGATTCTCGGAGCTTGTTTGCCCGGGATGAGAACCGCGCCGATTACGAGGTCAGCGGTCGGGAGGATTTCTTCGAGGTATTTGCCTACGGAATAAACCGTTCTCAATTGACCGTTGAACACGTCGTCAAGATAACGGAGACGATCGAGCGAGAGATCGAAGATTGTGACGCGAGCGCCCAGTCCGAGCGCGATTTTCGCTGCGTTGGTTCCGACCACGCCGCCACCGATGATGATGACTTCGCCCGGCTCCACGCCTGGGACGCCGCCCAGCAATACGCCGCGACCGCCCATGGGACGCTCGAGGTAGTTAGCGCCGATTTGCGCGCTCAAACGACCGGCGATTTCGGACATCGGCGTGAGCAGCGGGAGAGCGCCATTTGCGGTTTGAACCGTTTCGTAAGCGACGCATGTAGCGCCAGTCTTGGCGAGATCAACAGCCAGTTTCGGATCTGCAGCGAGGTGCAAATAAGTGTAGAGAATCTGACCCTTGCGGATCATCGGGATTTCGGAAGCTTGCGGCTCTTTGACCTTGAAGATCAAGTCGGCTTCCTGGAAAACTGCTGCGGCATCAGGAAGAATCTTCGCGCCAGCAGCTTTGTATTCATCATCACTGATACCGCTTCCGACACCAGCATTTTTCTCGACGTATACGGAATGACCTTCCGCGAGGAGGGCACTGACGCCAGCGAGCGTCAGAGCAACACGATATTCGTGATCCTTAATTTCTTTGGGTACTCCAACCTTGGCCAAGAGACAGCCCTCCATTGCAAAAAACTTTAACCATATTTCGACCTAAGATCTTAGCCTGGCAGGATGCCAACTCCATATACTTTGATACTGTTTTTAGTATTGATGCCTTCTTTAGAAGGATCTCACAAGGAATCAGGTCGATATGTCACAGTCTTTAGTAATCGTAAATGGCGCAAGAACGGCTTTTGGAGCGTATGGAGGCGGTTTGGCCACTCAAACCGCAACCGATCTCGCGGTCACCGCGACAAAGGGCGCACTCGCGAAAGCCAAGGTCGACGCCAGCGATGTTGACTACGTCGTTATGGGCAACGTCCTCCAGACCAGCAAGGACGCCATCTACCTTGCTCGCCACGTTGCTCTGCGCAGCGGATGCAAGGAGTCGACGCCGGGTCTGATTCTTAATCTGCTCTGCGGCTCCGGTGTCATGGCGGTCGCCAACGCCGAGATGCTCATCAACTCCAATCAGGCGAAAGTAGTAGTCGCAGGCGGAACCGACTCGCTGTCGATGACGCCTTACATAACCTGGGGCGTGCGCTGGGGCTCGCGCATGGGACATGCTGAACTCTGGGACGGTCTCGACATCCGCGATACCTATCCCAACGCTTCCATGGGCGAAACGGCCGAGAATCTTCAAGCCGACTACAAAATTTCCAGAGAAGAACAAGACGAATTCGCGCTGCTCAGCCAACACAGATTCCGTGATGCGCTTGCCAAGGGTGTTTTCAAAGAGGAAATCGTTCCTGTCGTTATCAAAGACCGTAAAGGCAAAGAGGTTTCAATCGAACTTGACGAGCATCCGAGACCCGAAACCGTCATTGAAGGATTGCAAAAGCTCAAGCCTGCATTCAAAAAGGATGGAACAGTTACAGCCGGCAATGCGTGCGGTATCGTAGATGGTGCCTCCGCGCTGGTCGTGATGTCCGAGGATGAAGCGAAGAAGCGCGGACTCTCTCCGTTAACTCGGGTGGTCTCGTGGGCCGTAACCGGTGTTCCACCTCGCATCATGGGTATTGGACCGGTGCCGGCTATTCCGATGGCACTCGAGAAAGCCGGGTTGAAACTCGAAGATATCGACTTGATTGAAATCAACGAAGCATTCGCTGCACAGTATCTGGCGTGCGAGAAGGAGTTGAAACTCGATCGTAATAAGGTGAACGTGAACGGCGGAGCAATCGCCGTTGGTCACCCATTCGGAGCGACCGGTGCGCGCTTGCTGTTGACGTTGTCTAACGAACTTCAACGCCGAAAAGCTCGCTACGGTATGGTCAGCCTCTGCATCGGCGGCGGCATGGGCATTGCAATGATAATCGAGCGCGTCTAGCACCGTAGGTGGTGCCAGTTTCTGAAAAGATTATCGTCCTTGCAGGTTCCGGAGATCTTTCCATGGGTCTGCCGCTCGTGTTTTGGTTTGCTGCGGTTTTGCTGGTGCGGTAACTTTCGACGGTCGGGTAACTCTTGCAGTGGGAGCGGAAGCCGGCTGACGCTTCGGTTTGCTAACGTGTTTCGGTGGCGCCGGATGTTTGATGCTGACTTGCTCCTCCTCCTCCTTCAGTGAGTCACTGGGACTTCTCTCGGGAGTGGTGACTGCGCTTGTTGCACTGCGTGAGCTGTCTGTGGAATCTTCCTCTTCGGTGGTGCTATTGGTGGTGCTCCTCGTTATTCTGTGTTGAGGGACATCTGTCGATTTCGACATCGTCGCGTAGACGATAGCAATGCCCGCGCAGATAATCACCGCTACGACCAGATACGGCAACCAGGCTTTTAAAGCTACATCTCCAGACCCACGCGAAAGTTCGACATCAACCGGATGAGCTGTCAGGCTAGGTTTGCCACGGTCAACGGAGGCACCATCCCTTCCGGTAACAGCTTGTTGATTGAAGCCTACATCGACAGGTTCCATCGAGGCTGCGGTAGAGGGCACTGTATGTGGTGTCGTGGTAACTGAGGTTGGTTTGTCCGATTTGTAGTTCGATGTCTGCGAAATCGACTGGGAAGCAGAGGTCCCTGACTCAAATCCGTCCCCGCTGCCGGTGGGGCGGGCCCACTTGCTTCTCGGTTGTTGCGGCTGCATGTTACCGGTTTGAGACTTCGCCTCGATGGCGTCTGTGGCAGGCATGTTGCTGGTCTGAAACTTTGCCTCGACGGAGTCTGTGGCCTGCATGTTGCCGGTTTGCGACTTCGCCTCTAGGGAGTCTGCGGCCGGCTCGTCGACGAAGTCATCCGCGCCGGTTTGCAACATACCGGCAAACCAGGCCATTTGCTGGCTTTTCTCTGAGCGAGCTGAACCCTCACCGGATGTCGCAGGCAGAGAATTTCCCGACCCCAGAAATCCTGCGGCTGAACCCTGTGCCCCTCCGACCATTGAGCCTCCTGATGCAGAGCCGGTCGATCTTGAGTGCGAGTGCGATGACGGGTGTAAGTAAAGCTCTCCTGAATTACGATCGCTGTTTGCGCAGGCTGACATCAACGCGTCGCGCAGTTCCAGCGCGGAATTGAACCGGCTAACGGGGTTTTTCTCCATCGCCTGAAAGATCACGGACTCTACGGCGTAAGGCACAACAGCTGCGGGATTCACCTCCGCAAAGCTGGCTGGCACAGTGTTGACGTGTCTCTGGATCAGTTCAAAAATTGTGGTGGCATACCAGAACGGATCTTTGCCCGTCAGCATTTCGTACATCACACACCCGAGCGCATAGATGTCGGAACGTTCGTCTCCCGACTCGCCCATACACTGCTCAGGACTCATGTATGGCGGGCTTCCCCAGAGTTCTCCCGATTGTGTCAGCTTGCGATTGTCTTCACTGAGTTTTGCTAAACCGAAGTCGACGACTTTGACGAAATCCATTTCGTCATCCATCAGAACGATGTTGCCGGGCTTGAGATCTCTGTGGATGATGCCGCGTTTATGGGCATGGTCCATCGCGCTGCATACTTGCATCGAGATGCGCGCGAAACGATCGACCGGCAGCGGACCGTCGGCTTCGATCAAAGTTTCCAAACTGCGACCCCGCAGATAGTCCATTACCACATACGGTTGTCCGTCTTCCCCGATAATGCAATCATATACGGTGACAACATTGGGATGGCTCAAGGCGCAAAGACTGCTGATCTCGCGCTCGAACCGTTCTCTATAAACCGGCTTGGAGTCTAGTTGTACGCGAATCGTTTTAATTGCTACGTGTCTGTTCACGGCAAGCTGTTTCGCTTTGTAGACGACGCTCATTCCGCCTGAACCAAGAACTTCTTCGATGTAAAAACGGTCACCAAGTTTGGTGCCGACTAGTGGATCGCGCGATTTCACGGCGTCCGTTTTTACGCTCTCATCGTTCTCCGGGCTCATGGAGGTCCACCGCCACCGCCGCCCGGTGCCATTATGTCGACGCCGGTCAATTTCATGCTCAACGAATGAAACTGAGCGATCATCGCGCAAGCCTGACCACGTTTGTTCGCTGCGATAAGCGCATCAATTTGTTGTTTGAGTTGTCGCAACTGCTGAGCATCGTTGCCTGAGACCCGATTGATCACCATGGGCGCACCGGCTGAGTAGCTTTGCAGTATATGGTCAACGTTTGGTGGCACTGCGAAATCATTACCTGTTCCGGGACCCGGTAAGTTCATCGGCACATTCGCGGTATTCGCCTGACGTCCACCGTTCGGTCCACCAATTGGTCCGCCCGTTTGAGAACCCGCTGAGTTGCCGCCTGATTTCAAAATCAATCTGTGACCACTTGCCGCTTGCTTTGCTTGTTTGACCTGGTCTTCCTGCTCAGTCAGTTTTGTCTCCAGATAGCTTATCTTCTGGGTCAGTTCCGCAGAACCGCCAGCTTTGCTGAGAGTCTCAATCTGAGCAAACAGTGTTTCGAACGGCTTGACTCCTGTTCCTCGTTGCCTCAGTTTGTCGATCCTCTTCCAGATCAGCAGCCTTCTTTCCATCTCCGCACCTGGTACCACATTCGGTGCTGCCTCTTCTTTCACGGGAATTAGAGTGAGCGAGCCGAGAAGTTCACTCGGCGATTTCCTGCCGGCACCGAAATCATCGATAACACCCTTGGAGACGGAAACATACCGTGCTGTGCGCCCGGATTGAGAATAAAGCACCTTGACGGCCGATACCTGCTCCGGGGCCGCCTCCATCAAAGTTTTCGCGTAGAAAACTGCGTCTATTTTTAAGTCGTTATCTGTGGCATCAGGTTTTCCCTGTGCCAGGACAGTTACTGTAGGTCCGGTCCCGACCGCTTTGGGCTCGGTTGTTTTCTTTCCGACGTTGGCACTTTCGAGCACGCCGGTGAGTTGTCCGGCAGTTAGCGCTGCCCATGAGCTTTTCGCATCCATGAGAAGCAGCGTAATTATTATGACGGCAAAATATAACCGTTTCATCAATCTTGGATCTCCGGATATGGCCTTTTTATGCCAATATACGGAGTCCATTAAACGCTGAATTCTGGTGCTTGTTTGCGACGGGCTGACTGTTTTGCCTGTTTACTTGACGATGCCTGACTTTACGTAGTTAGCCAGAATTTGTTCGATCTCACGCCAAATTGGCTCCGAATCACGCTCCTGATTGTGCTTGTCGTACAACTCAGCGAGTTCCAACAGAGCAATTCCGGTATCCAAACTGTTTGGTCCATTTTTCTCAATCGCTTTGTTCACTTGTTTCTTGTACAAGTCCTCTTTCGAGTTTATATGCTTTGATTGAGGTGTTTTGGAAAGTGTCTGAACCATCTGTGGTGCCCTCTGTGGTGACAGGAAGGTTGTAACATGCCTATTGACTACCGATGGATTTGACCTGTCTAATTTCCTCGAAAAGCCTTGCGGAGCCAGAAATAATGGCTCTTTACATTGCGTCGCTTCCAGCTTCTGAACGCAATGTTTTTTATCGGAAAGTGGATTTCTTTCTGCAGTCTGACAACTTCGGTCAGAAGCAAAAAAATACGCATGCATCAGGGATGAAGACTGCACGCGTATTTCTTATTACAGTTGTGAGTGAGCTGTGATCTTGGACTAACCCTTGTTATTCCACGTTACCACGCCGTTGCCCTTCTTGACTGGCTGCGGATCTTCATAACCATCCACTGCTTGAACGCCCAGTTCTTCAAATGCGTCCTTTTTCTCGTCTTGCACAGCGACTGTGGTGGCTTTTCTGTGATAGCCACGCGATCTGGCGTATGCGAGTTCGGGAAGAATAGATGGAGCGTAAGGCGGTGGTGGCGGAACCAGATAGCTCTTACCGCGACCACGATGAGCAATTACGCGTTTTGACGAATGCTTGGTGGTTTTTTTAGCCGCAACTCTCTGAGTGGCTTTGGCTTGTGACTGTTTCGTCTCGGTTGCTGATGCATCTTGCGCAGCTGTCGAGAATGAGACCAGCGCAATGACCAGTCCGGCTGATAGTCGCCCTAACATGGAACCCCTCCACTTGGTGGCGATAGAGCCTGAACTCGCGCCACGGTATTTCCTGTGCCAAAGGCTACGGCACTACTCTTATTGTACCGCTGGTTGAAATATTTAAACTTAAACCCGGCATCGCTTCGATACATATGTGCTTAAGTTCAAAACATAACTGCTCCGTCGGGGCATGAAACGGAGCAGTCATATTTGGGGCACTGACAATTGTGTGCGCGCGCGAGCCTAGGGCTGGCAGCGGTTTATAGTTTTCGGTTTCTAGTAAGGGTGGGAGCGCGGATCGGCCGGACGCAGCGGAGAACCCACCTGTTATGGCGTGAAAATATTTGTCAAGAAGGTCGTAGGAAGACCGATAAATACCGGTCTTTGAAAGTTTGATGCCAGGAAATTGACCTTCACTTCCGGGTGAGCCACTTCCTTGCTCGATGATTCGAGGTTGCCTACCTGGGTGGTCCGCCGGGACCGCTCGTCCCGCCAGGATGTTTGTCGAACCATTTTGCTTTGGGCTGACGGCGTTGTTGCTCGATGGAGTCAAGGTTTTTGCCGTCGACAACCGGGTCCCAAGTGGCTACGGCGCCTCCCCACCAGGCTTTCAGGTCTACTGATGTGGTGGCGTTCTGTTTTCGATCTTTTCGGACAATGACTGTATCTGGTTCTTGAACCTCCCCCTGCACTTCATTGCAGAGTTGCTTGAATTGTTTTTCTACCTGAATTCCTACATCTGCCTGGTAGGTAATCGGACTCATCGGATCTTCGCCGAATCTTTCGGCAAGCTCATCGAGACCTTTGACCCATGGGCTTTCGAGTTTTTTCTTGGGTGAGAAGAGATTGAAGAGAAACTTGAGAGGAGGTAACTCCTTCCAATTGAACGTGGACATAGTTGGATTTGCTCCCACTGCTATTGAATGGCCATGCTGGAATAATTCCCATGACAACTCGCGGGTAACGGTTGAGCCTCCACTAAAATTTCAAGATGAACAAACCTTCATAATTGCTGGCGGTTTCTCCACGAGGCATAAGTCGCACCATACCGAGGACGGTATCGCGCCAAATTAACAAAGCACCCGGCTTTCGCCGAGTGCTTTGCGTGCGTTGAAAGACCAGTCGATTAGCTCGCTACGGTTGACGATGTGACCAGTGCGAGTTGGGGAACGTGTGTCTCGATTGGAAGTTCGAGACGGAGTTGGTATTCGCCCGGCGGTTCGAAGCAGTGAATGCAACGTGCTTCGTACTGAGCGTCGCCAACAAGAATTTGTTCGTCGGAATGAACCATGCGTTGAGTGCGGCATGCGAAATCGGAACCGCACTTGCGGCAAACTGCAAGCAGTTTATCCACGCGATCGGCCATTGCCATCAGCTGCGGTACTACACCGAAAGCTTGACCACGATAGTCGAGGTCGAGACCGGAGACTATCAGTTTCTTTTTCTGTCTCAAAAGCATCTGGACGACGCCGATGAGGTCATCACTGAAGAATTGCGCTTCATCAATTCCAATTACAACTGCATGCGAGGAATATTTCAAAATTTCTTTCGGTTCTGCCACGACAATGGCTTGTGAAGCCAATCCGTTGCGTGACTCAACTTGATTTGGTTTCGAGCGCGTATCGGTTTTTGGGCGCACGATGATTGTTGGCAAATAAGCGAGGCGAGCTCTCTCAATTCTTCGAATGAGTTCGCTGGATTTTCCGGCGCTCATGCATCCGACTATGACTTCGAATCTATATCCGCTCAGCATTCAGTAATCTGTCTCCGGTATATTGGCGGGATGCCTTTTGGCGCTTGGCTAGGTCTGAAAACCAGTGATAGTAATCGTTTCGGTCCCAAACGCGAAACCTATGTTAACCAAATTCACGCGCCGGAGGGTTCGACAATATTAATCTGATCTGTCGATCAGACTGTCACAAACCCTGATCTGGTGCCCTACTCAGGGTTCTCAGGAGGCGTTCCGGGCTCTAATAAATGTGGCGTGGTCAAATATTTGTAATGGAATATCTTGTCAAGAGAACCCTTGGAGATGGTTGTTGTGCTTTGCAAAAATTCTCGAACGTCGATTTTTTGTGCCCTGGCTGAATCGATGATTTCGATTGCCTTCTGATAGCCCACTTCTGTGGTCAACGCGGCAATTAATGCCGATGAGCGATCGAGAGTTTCTCTACATTTAAATGTATCTGCCGTGATCTTGATCAAACAATGATGGTTGAAAATGTCGAGCGCCGTTTGAAGCATCGATACGGAAACGAGAATGTTGTCGATGATGACGGGTGTCAATGTATTGTTCTCTAATTGCCCAGCCTGCGCGGCTAAACAGACAACATGATCGTTGCCGATTACCTGGTAACAAACCATCAATAGCGATTCTGTAAGAGGCGGAATTCCCGTTTTTGGTAGAACATCCGGCCACAATGATGACGGTTGTAGTATGGAATCCGGTAGTTTTATCTCGCCGAAACCGGCTGTAGGTCCAGATCCCATTAAACGAAGGTCGGTCGCGATCTTTGCCAGGTCCGCCGCCAATTCTCTTAATGAGCTTGAAACAGCTACAAAGTCACTCATCGATTGAGTAAGCCGAAAGTAATCATCTGCGGCTCGCAGAGAGAATCCTGTAAGTTGAGAGAGGTGTCGAACGACGACGTTATGAAAGTCAGGTGCGGTATTAAATCCGGTGCCGACGGAACGACCACCCAGTCCAATTTCCTCAAGGTGATGACTCGCATCCTTGATTCTTCGCAGCCCGTGCTCGATTGTGGAGCCGAAGCAATTGAACTCTTGCCCGAGTGTGATCGGCGCATCGTCGCGCAAAGCTGTTCGCCCGACTTTTACCACACGCTCGAACTCCAGACTTTTACGTCGCAACAGCCGCTCCATCTCAAGTACGGTCGCTTGAAGTTTTTTCGTCGAGGACAAACATGCGATTCGCATTGCCGTTGTATAAACGTCGCTAGTCGATTGCGACAGACTTACGTGTTTCGTCGCATTTACTGAAACTAAGGATTCAAGCGAGTCTCCGAGGATCTCAGATGCGCGATTAGCGATCACTTCGTTGATGTTTATAATCAAACCAGAGCCCGCGCCACCATGCACGGCATCAACAACAAACTGCTCGCGCCACTGCCCGCTTAAGATTTCATCGCAAACTTGAGTGATTGCCGACACTATCTGTCGAGGAAGTAAACCAAGTTCGCCATTGGTTTGAGCACATGCTTTTTTGACCTGGACGACTGCCTCGATTAGCAGAGAATGGCTTGGACGCCCCGTCGCGCTGAAGATTTCGAGCGCACGGCTGGTGCCAATTCCCCAGTAACAGCCGGCGGGGATCGTAACTTCGCCGAGTTCGTCGGTTTCTATTCGGGCTTGACCTTTGCGGGATGCCATTAATTTGTCAGGAGTTTCTGGGACGTGAGGCGCTACAGCATACCCGATTGAAGGTCTGAAGAGACAAAGCTGACTGTCATTTCAATTCTTTAGCAAGGTCTTGTGCAAGGTTGTTCAACTGTGGGGAACGGTCGCGCGCGTCCTCGCTCAAGAGTGGTGCCAGTTCGTTTCGCGCCTCCTCTTTTGAACCTAGAGCTGCAAGCGAGAGCGCTTTCAGATAAGGCAGGGAGGCGTCGGAGTATCCAAGCGATTCCGCCTTGCGCAAGTTCTTCAGGGCGTCGTTGTAATCGCCCTTCATTAGCTGCGCCCGGCCCAATTGCAGATGAGCGGCACCGCTGCTCGGGTCGATCTCAATTGCTTTTTGATACTCGATAATCGCGTCTGGTACGAAGTTCAATTTCATGTACGAGTTTCCAAGATTCGTGCGAAGCTCGGCTGAATCCATACCAACGGTCTTGGCGCGCTCAAGGCTTTCCATGTAGTCCTTGACGGCGCGAGACGGATCGCCGGATTCGTCGTACGCGAGACCTCGATAGAAGTACACGGAGAGATTGCGAGGTCTTAACTTCACTGCTTTATCCAGGGGCTCGACTGCGAAGGCGGGGTTGCCTGCAGAAATCAGTTGACGTGCCGAGCCTACGTTTTTCAAGAACTCCGTCATGTTGTCACTGGGGGCGTCTGAGCCGTTCTGGCTGTTGAAGGCTGCAGCCGGAGGAGCCGGGCGCTGAGTTTGGTTTAAGTTTGAAAACGGCGGCGGCTGTTGAGAAAACTGCTGGGGCGGCTGGGTTTGCGCGAAGGGACCAGGCGGCTGTTGTGGGTACGGTGCAGGAAACTGCCCCGGCGGTTGACCCTGAGAGAATGGCGGCATCGTTTGCTGAGGCGGATAGCCTTGCTGAGCGGATGGCGGCATGGTTTGCTGAGGCGGATAGCCTTGCTGAGCGGATGGCGGCATCGTTTGCTGAGGCGGATAGCTTTGCTGAGCGGATGGAGTTTGTTGATAGAAAGGGCGTTGCACGGGATACGGCTGTTGATAGCCGTAAGCTGGTTGATTGGGATAGCTCTGCGGCCGGGGCGCGCTCTGGAAAGGAGCTAGTGGCGCTGGTTGCCCGAGCTGCGCGTATGGTTGTCCGGGATAGGATTGACCGGAGAATGGCGGCGGAGGCTGTCGTTGATAATTTGGCGGCGGTGGAAACTGAGAAGCATAAGCAGGCGGATATTGCCCATAGCCAGGCGGCGCCTGATTTGGTGCTGTCTGGACTGCTGGCGGCATTGTTGTTTGACTGGGAGCCGGAAGCGGTTGTTTACTCTGAAGACCAGATTGCATCTCAGGTTTAGCGCTCGGTGGTCCACCTTCCGGTCCGTTCTCGACACTCGGAGTTTGGGGCTCAAGTTTCTCGGCGCCTTTTGAAACAGGCTTTACCACGGGCTTGGCGGGGGCGGTTGGTTTCACCGCCGCCGACTTTGCAGAGCTTGTCGAAGGCTTCGCTTCGCTTTTGCCGGTTGCTGGTCGTGCCTTCTCTTTAGTTGGTGGCACAGGTTTCGCGACGGCGCTCATCTGCGCATGAGCGTGATCTGAGACCGCGCAGAAGGCCGCGGTCACCGAAGTCATGAGTGCTAGTAATTTTTTCGTCAACACTTGGATTTACAGTATCTCAAATGGCTGGTTGCTGCTACCAAACCGTTTCCATCGATTTCGCTCAAGACCTCTCTTTGGGTCGGGCGTCCGATTTTTAACTGGCTTCAGGAACGGTCCGTACATAAATTCTTACACATGCTAGCCTTTCAACAATTTAGAATTCAGGCATGGGGCTGGAAGACGAAATTCAATGTATCGAAGGTGGGCAGTCGCACTGCAGCCAGTGCCAGCAGCCGCTTTGCGTGCGTAAGCAGGTCATCAATCTCGCTTTAGGTAATGTGGATGCAATGTTTTGTCTCGACTGCCTGGGCAAGGACAGCGACCGCGAGCCTCTGGAAGTGCTCACGGGCGTCAAAAGTTACGTTCTTTCGCGTCCGTGTTTCAAAAAGGAATGGGTGAAGTATCCTGATCGGACTCACTGTCCGCAGCCGCAGAGCTGCTTTTCGGAAGCGTGTTTCGAAGACGACGATCAGGATGAGTGAGTTTTCACATGGTTGAGGTTTCAGATGGCTGATTACGAGCTGGATTTGCGTGGCGTCGCCTGTCCGATGAATTTCGTTAAGACAAGACTGTTTCTCGACAAGATCGCAAGCGGTGATGTCGTCAAAGTTTTACTGGATGCCGGTGAACCTTTAGAAAGCGTCAGCTCAAGCATTGAGAGCGAAGGTCATAAGCTCGAGGAAACCGTGAAACTTTCGGACGAGCACTTCAGTCTAATGATTCGCAAGGCTTAGTTGGCTGACCGATAAGGTCGAAACCAGGCAAGGCTGAGCTCTTTAGTCTGTTGCGTTAAGTACCTTGTTGACAAATCCCCGAAAAATCAACTATAACCGACCCTTATCCGCTGGATTAGAGCCCGTTCGGGCGAGAGATTCCGAGTCGGTCTAGAATCATTTGCATGCGCAGAAAAATTTCTACTAATAATGTTTTGGTTGCAACCGCGGTGTTGGTTGCCTTGAGCGCGCCAGCCGCGTTTGCACAGGGCGCGACGACCGCGCATGCTCACATGACGCCGGAAGAGGCTCGCCGACTGGCTGACAATGATCCAGCCAATCCAAAGCTCAAGTTTCAATACGCTGAAGCTCTTCGTCACGCGGGTAAAACCAGCGAAGCTCTCAAAGAGTATGTTCAGGTTACCGAGATGGATCCCACGAACTATGTGGCTTATCACCAGATAGCGCTGGCGTCACCGGATGCGAAAACTCTGTCCGAATCTATCAAGCGTTTGACGCACTTGATGTCCGACAAACCCAAAGAGCTGATGCTGCGTGTCGCGCTTTCAGAATTGCTTGAAACCGACGGAGAATACTTCCAGGCCTCAAAGGTGCTTGTGGACCTGGTTTTCGATAATGCGGTCCCACCTAAATTTACTGCAAAGGTAAACAGTCGTATTCGTTTCCTTCAATCAAAGGCGCGCGGTGAGCACGCCAACCGCAAAGTCGCGGATACGCATCATAAGACGGATAACGCGCCGCCGCTTCCGTTGCCCGAAGAAAACCTATCGCGTGGTTTGTCCGCCTCGCGCCTTGAAAAGGGGCATGAAGTCGACGGTTTTGGACATTCACTCCTGCAACACTAAAGTTTCTAAACTGAGATGGCGATCATGAAAAAACAAATTTTGAAAACGCCAACTCTGCTAGATCGACAATCCATGCGAATCCTGGGTGCTCTTTTGGCGCTGACGGCTGTTACTGGTTGTCACGGCAGTTTTGATACCGAGAAGTTGTCGAAGGTCGAATATGCAAAGAAGGCGCCGTATGAGACTCCTGATGCGCCTTCCCAGAGACCTGTCGTTGGGTCCGATCCTTCCAATGCGTCTCAGGTTTCGGCTGAAGCGAACATGGCAAAGGAACAAGCCGTTGCGAATGGTTGTCTCGCTGCCTGGCGCAAAGCCTATCGAGACAAGGATGAAGAGGGCTCGATGAAAATGCTTGAGGAGCTGGACAAAAAATATACCGGCATCTCGACAGTTCAGTTCATGATGGGGCAAGTCAAAGACTATTTCCATAAGCCCGAAGAAGCGCTGGAGCACTACAAGCGCGCCCACAGCACTAATGAGTTCAGCTCCATGCAGACATTCAAGCTCGCGGAAGCTACTCGCAAATCCGGAGATGCTAAGGGTTCGATCGTCTACTACAAGAAACTGCTTGAGAATCTCGACCGCGCCACCACCGATTATTCGATGTCAAACATGGAGCAGCTACGCTCTTCAGTGCGGCTTGGTTTAGTCAAAGCGTATAAGGACTGCAAGCAGAACAGCGAGGCGAAAGCTGAGCTCGACAAAGTTTTGAAAGTCGATGCAAATAATGCAGAGGCTAAATCGCTTCTTAAGGAACTCGAAAATACCCGGAAGTAAGCGGCTTCTGTCGTACAATTAATCTCGAAGGGCACAGTTGCATTCGGGGGAGTTACCGATGGTCAAAGAGATCGTGGAGCACCAGGCGGAAAAATCTGCCGTGGAAGAAATCAGAGTTGACGGTTTCGACCATACGGAATTCTATGTAGGCAATGCTTTGCAGGCTTGCTACTACTATCACCACGGATTTGGTTTCGACATCGTTGGATACAAGGGGTTAGAAACCGGTCACCGCGATCGCGTTTCCTACGTGCTCCAACAAGGTAATGTCAAAATTGTTTTGACAGGTGCTTTGAATGCTGACAGTGACATCGCTGAGCACGTACATCGGCATGGTGACGGCGTTAAGACGATTGGCATGAAGGTGCGCGACGCCAGGCTTGCTTATGAAACTGCCATCGCCCGCGGTGCTAAGAGTTTTGCTGAGCCGTCCGAAGTTACCGATGATTATGGCACCATGGTGACTGCATCTGTTCACACATACGGTGACACCATCCATACTTTCGTCGATCGCTCGAACTACAGCAAAGAAAATTTCGCTCCTGGTTTTAAACCGATTCAAGGTAAAGCTGATGGTGGCGTCGGGCTTGCCGCCATCGATCACGTAGTTGGAAACGTAGAAGTGGACCGCATGGAGCACTGGGTTGATTTCTACAAAAAGGTTTTCGGATTTTACGTCTATCAATACTTTGACGCCAACGACATCTCGACGAAGTATTCGGCGCTGGTATCGAAGGTGATGGCAAACAGAACCGGCTCCATCAAACTTCCGCTCAATGAACCAGCAGTCGGAATTCGCAAATCTCAGATTCAAGAATATCTGGACTATTATCTGGCTCCCGGTGTTCAACACATCGCTATTGCTACCCGCGACATCATTAAGACAGTCGGAGCGTTGCACGAGCGTGGCATCGAATTCCTGACCGTTCCCCGTTCATATTACGATGCGCTTCCGGAGCGCGTAGGCGAAATTGACGAAGATATTGAAGAGCTCGCTAAGCTCGGTATTCTTGTTGATAGAGAATCAGAAGGTTATCTGCTTCAGATCTTCACCAAGCCTGTGGAAGACAGACCGACTTTGTTCTTTGAAATTATTCAACGCAAAGGCGCGCATGGTTTCGGCAAAGGAAACTTTAAAGCGCTGTTTGAATCGATTGAGCGCGAACAGGCTAATCGCGGCAACCTCTAGGTACTTCTGGATACCTCTAGAGCGCTAGATACTTCTAGATCTCTAGATAATTTTAGATGTCTAGATACCTCTAGATACGCGTCTTAGAGCTAAAGACGTCTACAGCTAAAAGCGCTAACCGACAGCGAAAAAACTCTAGGGTAAATCCCTCTTGATAACCTGGTGCGACCGGATTTAATCTGGTCGCACACTTAGTATTCGAGGGCAAGGATGTCGAATTCGGCACGGTGGCTCCCCGGTTTAAACAAAGCGCAATGGCTGATCTGGGTTTCGACCATTGCTTGCATGCTGTACTCGAAACAGACGTGCTCAATCATGATGCTCGTCATGCTTTTTCTGGCCGCTGAGGACTGGAAAACGAGGGCGGCGCAATTCCGTGAGCGCGCCCATCTCTACATGCTCGTGCTGTCGGGAGCGCTACTCGCGTCGGCGTGGCAGCGACCGATTGCGGTTATTGCCGTGTACATGACCCTGAGTTGGATTCACCTTCATTTCCACAAGAAGGCGATGGCGAATCGAGATTACGCCTGGTTCTGCGAGCACCTCTTGAGTCTGTCGGCGCTTCGCATGCATTGCCTGGCGATTTTCGTTGCTGTTTGCAGTTACAGTTGTCACGAGTTTACCGCGCTTCTTCGAAACAACAGCGATCACCCTGCCTCATTTGCGCTTACGATTCTCGGCATATTTACCCTGACACTGAGCGCTATTCCGGCTGCCCTTGCGGTTTCGCTTTTCTGGCGGGAGCAATTGCTCGACCTGATTCGTTTCTCCCGCTTCTCGCGACTTTGCCAGGCGCTCTGGCTGGATCTTACGTTTTACTCTTTCGCCGTTGCGCATCTGGTGATTTTACTGGCCGTGATCTGGATCCCTGGTGGGCTCGGTGAGCAGATCGTCAATTGGTTGGCAGCGTGCTCTCTTGATGCCAATCTCAGCTGGCTGCCCGTTGCCTGGCCCACGCAATCGAGGGGTTTGGAACCGGTGGTAGTGCCGTCCAGTTTCGATTTGCACTTCTATTTGAAGGTCGCTGCCAGTGCGATTTTTACAAGCGTCTTCATGCCGGCAATAGTTTCGAGTTCCGCGTTTTGCACTTCATTTGCCCGTCGGTTTCGGTTCACGTGCGGAGCGCAGACCTGGGCAGAAACATTTATAGAGGTACTGCGGCAGCCTACTCAAAAACTCAGTCTGAAGCTTGGGTTGCCATGGCTGCATCATGCAAGAACCACATTACTATGGTTGATGTTCTGCTATGCGCTTCTGTTTTCGTTTGTTGCTTTTACGCCGGGACCGCTCGGAGAGGCGGTCTTGCAGTCACTCGATCAATGGTTTTTCGAAGCTGGCTTTCGCGCGCTGGCTGTTTATGACAATCCGGAATTGCGACTGTTTGGAGCATCAATCGTTGCCATGATTGGTATGGTTCCGCTTGCTGTGATGAGTTGTTCATTCTTACCCACGATGAAATCAAAGGTCATTTCGTTAAGTGCTGATGGAATATTGTTGCCGCGAGGACCGTTTCTCAGCCTCGGCTTTCGTCCGATGCGGAGCTGGAGCGACGTGCGCTCTGTTTCAATCAGGCAGTTTGTTGGTGAAACGCGACCGAACAAACGCACGCTAATAATCTCCTTCTTTTCCGGTGGCGCAATCAGACTGAAGCTCCATCAGCTTTCTGGCAAGGACATGTACGAGCTGCTAAGCGCTATCGACGAGCATGCAGATGATTGCGTGATTGCGCCTGAGGCTTTGGATTTGAGGAACAGCTTGTTCAACGAGCATGGCGCGCGCGCTTTGCCTGAGGAAGGTCGATTGCGCAATTTGGATGCTGAAAATTTCAGGTCCACTGTATTCGTACCCTACGAAGTAGGACAGAAGATACCGAACACTGAGATGCGCGTTGTTCGCCAACTTTCGACGAAGCCGCTGTCAGCCGTTTATCTTGTCAGACGAGGAGATGGCAAGCTTGTTGTGGTTAAACAATTTTGTTTTCCGGATGGTGTCGCAAATGGTGCCACGCAAGCCAAGACCAGCTTGCAAGTAGAGCGCATGCGCAAGAACTTTCTCAATGAATTTGAGTTACTGAGCCGTATAGACAACTGCCGGATTGCAAAAGTATTGGAAGTGTTGGAACTCGGTAGCTCCAATCTGTTGGTCCTCGAGTTCGCCAGCGGTCGAGATTTGAGGGATATAGTCGAACGCGATGGGGTTCGCAGTGAGGCAATCGTGTTGGATATCGCCAGGCAGCTAGTCGATGTGATGACTTATCTACACAGTCAATCCACACCCGTGCTGCATCGCGATCTGACTCCGGACAACCTGATTCTGGATGACGAACGAAACTTGCGACTCATTGATTTCGGCGCTGCGCATCAGTTTCTCGAAGGTATCACTGGAACTTTGATAGGCAAGCAGTGTTATGTGGCTCCCGAGCAGTTGCGTGGCGAGCCCTCGGTCAGGAGCGATATTTATTCATTCGGTTGTACACTCTATTTTCTTTTGACTGGCGAAGATCCGATTGCGTTGACGCAAAGCGATACCGGCGAAGAGTCTTCTGTTTCACGCGCCATGCGTACTCTCATTCTCGACTGTACGCAATTTGACGAAAGCGCGCGGCCTGGTTCGTTTGCTGAAATCCGCGCCCGTTTAGATCTTATAGAGGATGCTGCATCGGGCGTGGTATCGCTCGAAGATCAAGGGCATTGGCTCCGACTACCAGACGAGGATTCTCTAATCGCTGTTTCAAGCGGCGTGGAAACTTCCAGCGGTTTGAAAAGAGGAGAAGGCGCGTGAAGGTGTCGCAGTTTAAAGAACAGTTTTTAAACGAATTTGCGCAACAGGCGGGTGGTCTGCGGGTGCCACTGTTTGTGGTGGCGCTATTTTTGTTTTGCAGCAAGCTCATCTCGATATGGCTTCTGGTTATCTGTGCTCTATTCGCTGCTCAAGCCTTGTTTCCGCACTTGCCAGTAAATGTTCGCGAGAGGTTTAACTTTCGTTTGCGCGATTGGAGTTTGCAGCATACTCATGAGTGGAAGTTTTTTGCGGAGCTCATAGATGGACTTCGATATTTGAAACCATTTTTGTTTGCTGCTTTATTTTTCGCCGCAGCCCCGATTTCCGTCTGTATTATGACCGTGCACTATGTGAAAAAAGTCTTCGCTCGGAATTCGCCAGAGCGAAGACGAATAGCGGAGAACGGTGCTTTAGTGCTTCGGCAAAATGTGTCCAGGAACAAGGATGAGGAGACCAGCTTCTATCATTCGCCGGCCTTCGCAATCACGACTCTCGCGGTTGTAGGACTTGGAATACCTGTCGCCATAATGCTTTCCATTTATACTGCCGGGAGTATCGAAGAGCGGCTTGCGACTGTGAATGATGGCGTTTACGTTCAATACCTGGCTCCGCAGGACGTGAAGTCTCCGTCGCGGTTTCATAAGCGCAGTTTGACAGGCAAGAGATTTGTTATGAGTGACGGAGACTTACCGATAGTTGCGCATGACTTTCCTGAACCGAGTTCGGCTTCGTTGCAACACTTCGCGATGTATGCCTATCTCATGAGCCTCTCCTGGGCGGTCAGTATCATCTTTATGCGTGCATATTTTCTGTTTCCGCTCAACTTCGCGAGCACGGAATACGATATTCGACTGGATCGCCGCGGTGTGAAGCGAGGGCATGTGCATGGTTGGTTTGCGGAGCTTATCTGGTATTGCTGGCCTGAATTTATGCCACGTTCGTTTTCCTGGAGCGAGGTTAAACGCGTCGATTACATTCAAGGTGGCGTTGGACGTCTCAGTCCTCTGCCCTCGACGATTTTCTCGAAACGCAGCGTTGTTTACCAGGTCCTGAATAAACTGGCCGGCGTTACAGATGGACTGGTCGATAAGATTGGTCGAAGTGAATATATTAGTTTTGACCACAACGTCGATTCTTCGTCGGCCGCTAGTCGAATCAATATCCGGCTCTGGGAGCTGAGCAGTGACGACAGAGTGCGACTGTTTTATGCCTTGAGAACTTACGCGCCTGACCTTTTCATTCCGCCTATTGTGCAGGAGAAGTTGATTGGTTCAAGCGTAATGAAGGAGTCGAGGTACACAGATCTCTGGTTCAATATGCTCACTTCAACGCAGGTTAGCTTGCGCGCAGAGTCTCTAAGTAAGGGCGACACGCTCCGAGATGGCACTTACACTATCGTCGAAAAGCTTGGTTCCGGTGGACAGGCCTCCGCCTTTCTGGCTAAGACAAGCGAGGGTGAGCTGATAGTTTTAAAAGAATTCATTCTCAACTCCGCTGAAACCTTTGGCGCGCTTGTTGAATCCGCCACTGACTTTGAAAATGAGAGCAGCATTCTGAGCCGCTTGGACCACCCGCGAGTGGTGAAATTCAAAGACATTTTTTCACAAGACAGACGAGCGTATATCGTTCTTGAATTCGTCGAAGGCGTTACGCTTCGTCAAATGGTTGAAGCGTCCGGGCCTGTTGGCGAGCGCACTGCTGTCGAACTCGCACTAGAGATGTGTGATATCCTCGAGTATCTTCATGGGCAAGCACCGCCAGTAGTGCACCGTGATTTTACTCCGGAAAACCTTATACGGCAGACTGACGCTGGATTGAAGATCGTCGACTTCAGCGTGGCAAGCCGTACCGGACCGGCCAGGTCGGGCGATTGCGTCGGTAAGCATTCGTATACTCCGCCTGAGCAATTCCGTTCGCAAGCCTCAACGCAAAGTGACATTTATGCTCTAGGAGCGACACTGTTCTTTCTTCTCACCGGCCACGACCCTAAGCCAATCAGTGTTTCGGACCCTTGTTCCATAAACTCTGAGCTATCCGAAACAATCGCGACGATCGTTTCAAAAGCTACGGCGCTTGATTTGGGTGATCGATATGATTCAGTCGAGTGGCTGCGCTTGGACCTCGAAGATGCGCTTCAGCGGTTCGATTCAGCAGGAGGAAAACTGAGGTGTTCCGATACTGACCTGTCTGATTCAGGGCGAAGTCTGTTAAACGTTCCTGAAGCCGCAGTTACGAGCGAGTTGGAATCCGCTAAACCAGGTGGAGTCGTAATTAAGTTGGGAAGCAGAAACAGAGTCAAAGTCTCCGCGAAGAAATCGAAGACACGATCCAAATCGAGTGGAGGCAACTTAGGTTCGGGTACTCGGTTTGGCAAGTCCCGCCGCACCAATTGCCGGTGACGGCCATAGTATGGCTTGGAATTCGGAGTTTGCTACTCGTTAAATAAGCTATGCAGCTCGCGTGCTTTCATGCGGTATTGAATGGCGTCGAGATAATTCCCCTGGCGCCACATAATGTCTGCGTACTGCATCATTGCAGGAACTGCGAGGTCGCGACCGGGACCGGACAGCTTTTTCAACTTTGGAATTACGGCTTTGTAAGCT
Source organism: Candidatus Obscuribacterales bacterium (assembly GCA_965228855.1). Taxonomy (GTDB): domain Bacteria; phylum Cyanobacteriota; class Vampirovibrionia; order Obscuribacterales; family Obscuribacteraceae; genus JADYXR01. The sequence continues at coordinate 1,676,011 of CBDDIJ010000002.1, forward strand.
TTGCTTGCTGTTTCCAGCTTGTCGAGTTTGTACAGGCAAAATGCTCGATAAAACGATACCAGAGCTGAACGCGTTTCGCTCACGTTGTCTGAGCTAAAATAACCGCCTTCTTGAAGAAGCTGTTTGTAAGCGTCGTCGGCGTTTTCATATTGGCGAATTGCTTCATTCCACAAGCTGCGGGCTCGATAGCACTCAGCCATTCGGGCGCAGGTGACGGCATAGTCCTCGGCTTTGAAGTGGTCGCTGCTTTGCAGTTGTCTCACTACTCGCTGAAATTCGGGGAGCGCGCCTGAGAAATCGCCTAGCGCGTAAAGTGCGGTTGCTTCCTTCAAACGCAGCTCATTCTGATGATTTGTCAGTTGTTCGTTACGCGTGTTTTCTATAAGTTTTGCATAGTGCTTAGCGGCCTCGCGATATTGTCCGAGCTTGAAATCACAGTCAGCAAGCCCCTCAAGCGCGATGCGCGTTCCCCTGGCTTTATTTCCGTCGTGTCTGCTCCCGAGTTCAAAGAGATTGCTGTAGCAAACCGCTGCTTCTTTAAAATACTTCTGGGCAGCGTAATTTTGAGCCAGGCTTTCAACAGACCGAACGTATTCATCGTACCTATCGGAGTTTGGATCCGCTCGAAGCATCTCTTCTTGAACCTCCAGGCTTCGCATGAATATTGGTTCCTGAGGAGGAGGCGTAGCCGGACGTGCTATCGGCACAGGCATGAATGCTTTGTCGATCGGGAACGCGGTTTTGGTTTCCATCTCGAAATATGGCATCACCAGCCTGGTTGCAGCGACACAGAGCATGAGCGAAACGGCCGCCGCAAACGCCAACAGTATTTTTTCGCGTTTCTTCAAAGGACGAATTTTGAGTTTGATGACCTGAAATCTATCCTGAATTTTCTTCAAAAGCAAAACAGTGACGTTCTGCTGAAAGGCGCGGAGCGCCTCTCCGAGTACATCCGCCGATGGAAAGCGCTCGTTTGGATTTTTCGCAAGTGCTTTGAAAATTATCAATTCCATCTGATGCGGAACAACGAGGTCCGGATCTACTGATTTGAAGTCGGGCGGCGGGTCGTTCATCTGCTTCAGCAGAGTCTCCATGATATTCTCGCCGACTAGAGGTGGTCGCCCGCTGAGAACTTCATACATCAAGCAGCCCATGGAATAGATGTCAGCCCGTGGATCGACTTTCGTTCCCGAGCATTGTTCCGGACTCATGTAGTTGGGACTGCCGAACACTTCTCCGGTGCGCGTCAAGCCCATTGATTCCGCGCCTTCTTGAGGCATCACTTTTGCAATTCCGAAGTCTAGTAGCCGAACAAAATCAATGCCACCACTGGCGGGGCTAATCATTACGTTGCTCGGTTTCAAATCTCGATGCAATACTCCTTTTGCGTGCGCGTGGGAGAGGGCGTCACAGATTTGAATGAAGATTGGAACGGCTCGCTCGAGCGGCAGTCGTTTTTCCCGCCTCAAAAGATCGGAGAGCGAAAGTCCATCCAGCAGTTCCATGACTAGATAAGGTCTGCCGTCCGGCGTCACACCGAAGTCGTGGGTGACGATCAGATTAGGATGTGAAAGGCTGCTCGCTGCTTGAGCTTCTACCTGAAAACGTTGATGGCTTATCGGATTTGCCATCAAGTGTGGAAGCAGCACCTTTACCGCAAGCGGTTTGTTCAGTTTAATGTCTTTGGCTTTGTATACTGCGCTCATGCCGCCCTTGCCAATCAGTGCCAGCAACGCGTACCGGTCGGATAATGTGTGACCGACGAGATTTTCGGCTGAGTCATCACCGGACTCTCCCGCATCCGACGCCAGTTGGGAGCGCACAGTTGACGGAAATTCGCTGTCATCAGGAGGTTCTGTTTGCCCCCCGCTCAATCGTGGACGACCGCGCATTTGTCTCTGAGAAGAGCGGTTGAACGGACCATGCGGAACCGCGTTTCTTCTTCCAGACGATGTGCCACGATGCACGCGTCCTGGAAGAACAGGCGTATCTTCACCGTTTTCTTTTAAGTCCTCGATGTCGTCAGCATCTTTCGGCATGTAAGTGATACGGTTCCGTCGGAAAAACGATCTGCCAATTGGCTATAATAAGCGCTATATTTCTATACCCAGGACTTACGCTATTATTCAGATGCTGGTTGGGAACTAGTGATGAAAGAATTTGAAAATGCAATTGCATCAATACTTTCGAGACCATTGAGTCGCGCAGCTGTGCGGCAATCCGAAGGTGTCGGCGCTTCTTCTTTGGCTTCAAAACAGCAGATAATTCTTGGCGGTTTCGTTGCCATTCTCTCAGCACTGTCAAGTTGCTCTGATGCCGAAGCGCGTACTTCAATCAAGAAGAAAGCAAATGATAGTTCCTCGAAGAATGTTGGATGGGTGATCGACCAGACTTCCGAGGAAGCCGGGCGTGGCGAAATCATCGTCACCAAAGACGGTGTGCGTATAAAACTCAAGACGTTAATCGCCGTTCTCACAGCTCCAAAGTTTGACGCCACTATATTCGATACCAGTACCAAGAAATACGTCGACCTTCCATACGACAAATGGACATCGAAGTACAAAGATAAGCGTCCCGTATCAATCACGCCAACTGGAAAAACAGCCAAGATTGCTGGTTTAAACGCGAGTAGTTATCGTGTTCCAAGCCAAAAAGTGCTGAAAGAGGTTTGGTTCACCAATGACGTGCCAATTTCTGAAGATATGTGCGCGTTCATCTCGACGACCATGCATTTGCCCAGCGGGCACGGCTTGCCGGTTCGCCTCGAAGTGAGTCGACCGGCAGGAAAGCGCGTTGTTTTCGACACTCTAAAATTGACGAAAACCGACAAAGTAGATCCGAAGGTTTTTGCAAAACCTGTTGGCTACAAAAAGGTTGAGAGCGAGTATCAACTGTTCGTCAAGGAGAGTCAAGTTCAAGACATGGGCAGCTTCTTCCAGTAAAGTGTACCCGCTCCTGCGATGCTCAATGTTTGCTCAAGGGGGCCGGCGCAACACGATTCCAACGCTCAATCAGATCGCGAAAGACATCCGGTTCCCAAACATCAGGCTCGTATTTTAATTCTCTCGCGGCTCGTAAGTCCGAGTCGCACTTTTCCAGTTCTCCTTGCTTCAGGTATACAGCCGCGCGGTGGAAGTATGCAGCGGACGATTTTGGTTTAACCTTAATTGCTCGATCCAGATCTTCGAGCGCCTTTTCATAGTTTTCCATCAACAAATACACGGTCCCTCTTGTGTCTAAAACATCAACAGCATCATGTTTTTGCTCTAGCGATTTGTCTGCGTTTTTCAGCGCTTCTTCTAGTTTGCCGAGCGGCGTTTGCGTCCAGGCGGCGGCATTCAAGAGTTCGTAGTCATCGGGCTTGGCCGCTAATGCATCCTCGTAGAGTGCGAGGGCACCGTCGTAATCTTTTTGTTTGAATTTGACAAGCGCCTTCGTTCTCTTCAACTGAACTTTGTCTTTGCAAATTGGCTCGCTTGCGTCAATGTCGCGGAGCGCGGCTTCAAACTGTTTAAGTTCGACCAGCGTGCGAACTCGAAGGGATAATGCGGAGAAGCGAGCTTCGTCATATTTCTGAGTTGAATCCGCCTGGAATGTTTCCACGGCTTTGTTCAAAAGCGGCAACGCCTCTTCGAATTTCTTATCGTTCATCAGGGCGGTTGCATCAACGATATAGTTCTGACTGATGAACCGCAAATCGCCTTTGTACTGCGCGCTGATTGCAAAGAAGGAAACCAGCGGTGCGAGCGCCAGAAGCGTCAGCGCTGAGATGGCGAGCGGTTTTAAATTCTGTCTGGTGGAGGCTTTCATCGCAAATCCACAAATCAAACCAGCAAGCAATCCGCCGACATGGGCGGCATTGTCGATGCCCGGCATGAAAAATGTGGGAGCGACCGCTAGAAGAATGAACGCCAGCAGGACGAGTAAGCGGCGTTTCATGCTAGTAATCAGCTGTTTAAAATCGGTCGCGCCGATCAGTGAAAAAGCGCTGCCTAAAACTCCCATCAGCGCGCCCGAGGCGCCGACGGTCACCGCAACCGGAAGGAACTCGAGACTGAAAAGCGAGCCGTAAATTCCGGAGACGAGATAGATAAACAGGAATTTCTTCGTACCGAGAAGTTCTTCGATTTCACGACCAACAACACCAAGACCGAAGAGATTGACGAGAATGTGAATCAGGTGCGCGTGCAAGAATGTGCAGCTCAGCAAGCGCCATGGTTGACCGTTAAGTGTCAGAGGTCCATATCCCGCGCCCCATTCGATGAGCGTTTTGTTTGTCTGAGCGCCAATTGAATGCTCTGGCGATGAAATCACCATGGCGGTATATAGCACCGCATTTAGTACTATGAGGCTGATGGTTCCTGCGTGCTTTCGCAAGTGAAACGATTTCACGGTTTCCGCTCGGTCCTCAATAGAATCTGTATCGATCAACAGGGGCAACGAAGTGTTCCGGACATAGACTTGTCCGTGTAAACCATAGAGCGGTTCGGACTCTACCACAATGGTGGATACACTACTGGAAACATGGTCAACCAGGGTGAATTTATACCGATTGCAGGTTGAGCTGATCTCCCGCGCTTAAGCCGGTTCGCGCTACCGATTATTCCCAAACAGTGAAAGCCTGAGCTTGCGCCCAGGCTTTCGAACTTTTAGCGTTGTAGCTTCAATTACTTGCGAAGAGTAATGGTTGCTTTTTCGCCTTCGAATTTGACTTCGCCTTTGAGGCCGAATTCTTGTGCGAATTCTTTGACGCAGTTTTCCATCGAAGCGCACATTTTTTCTTCTTGTGCTTTCTCCATTCCGCATTCCTTCATTGCATTCCACATGCCGCAGGAGTTGTAGAGGAGGTGTGCTTCTTTCTCGTCGCCCCAGAATTCGATCTTGGAACCAAACATGTTGGTTTCGAATTCTGCTTTAGCTTTGATGATTTCGATCGGGGTCGTAACGCCGAGCTTCTTGTAGTAGGCGATCATCGGCTTCTTGCTGACTTCTTGATATTCTTTTGTTACTGCTTCGCCTTGTTTGCAGAGTACTTGCATCGCGGACATATAGTTGTTTGCCATCATGCGCGAAACCATTTCGTGCATTTTGTCGGCGGTCCAAGTGGGTTTCACTTCAGTTTTTTGAGCTACAGCTGTCATTTCACTCTCCAGTAAACACAGAGGTTTTAATACGATGCCTGTATTCTAAACTGTTCGGTGACTCTATTAGCTGCCTTTAAGACTTAATCCGCATTTCTTCTTTGCAAGTTCGATTTTGTCGAACTTTTGGTCATTGTTTTAGAAAACTTCTTTCAGCGCTCTTACAACAAGTTCGTTTTCTTCCATCGTTCCAACAGATATGCGCAAACAGGTAGGCAAGCCGAAAGCCGCCAGGGGTCTGATTGCTATGCCTTTGCGCAGAACTCCGTTGTACACGCGGTTGGTTTCTTCCTCGCTTCCCATTTCGAAGAGCACGAAGTTTGCATGCGAGGGAATGCGCTTCATTCCAAGCTTATCGAGCTCTTTCGCGAAGTAAGCCAAGCCCTCTTCGTTATTGGTGACGGTTTTCATCAGGAAGTCGCGATCGTGAAGAGCCGCTAGCCCTGCGTAATGCGCGAGGATGTTTGGTTCGAAAGGCAATTTGATCCTATTAATAAAATCGATCAAGTGATCATGACCCAAACCGTAGCCAAGGCGAAGACCAGCCATGCCCCAGGCTTTCGAGAATGTGCGCAGCGTCAAGACATTGTCCAGGCGATAAGTCATCGAATCCGGATAGTCCGGCTCTTTGCATGCGAATTCATAGTACGCCTCGTCCAGCACGACGAGAACGTGCTCAGGAACCCGTTCCATAAAAGCTTCGAATTCAGCGCGCCGAAAAATTGTGCCGGTCGGGTTGTTCGGATTACATAGGTAGATGATCTTAGTGTTCTCGTTGATGGCGTTGGCAATGCCGTCGAGATCGAAGGTGTAGTTTTTGAGCGGCACCTTGTGAAGCTTGATTCCCATGCCGTTGACCAGCACGTACAAGCCGATAAAAGTGCCCTCTGACGTCAACACCTCATCGTTATCGTGGAGAAAGGCGCGCAGTGTGTTGGCAAGGATACTTTCGCTTCCGCTTCCGATAGCGACGTTTTCGACTTTTACGCGGTAGCGCTCTGCTAGTGCGGTTCTGAGAGTAATGCCACCCGATTCAGGATAGCGGTGCATGTCTTTGGCGCCTTCGGCAATTGCCTGAATTACCGAATCCGGTGTGCCAAGGGAGTTTTCATTAGAAGCCAGATTGATAAATCGCTCAATGCCCAGCTCTTTCTTCAAAGCTTCAGGTGGTTTGCCTGGTTTGTACGGCTGAAGTGCCTCTACGTGCGGAGGTACGAGCTTGCGCTTCTTGGGGCTATTCGAGATTGTCATGGTTTCCCTTGCGATTGCCACTGTGGGTGCCTGTTTCAAATATTGAGAACCAACCGAAGCCGGAAGCCAAAGAGGTAGAGTTAGGCGAAACGACGTCTCGCACGGCACTTCCGAGCTCCTTCATAAAGTTAACATCTAAAGTACGTAAAAACAAATATGTAATTGGTAATGAACGTTGCAGGACATTGGACCTTTCCTGAGCCTTCATGTTAATATGCACTTACGCCTTCATGCGGGTGTAGTTCAATGGTAGAACGGCAGCCTTCCAAGCTGCACACGCGGGTTCGATTCCCGCTACCCGCTCCAATTTTGAATTGAATAGCAATAGCAGTGCATCACGTCATCCGATGGGCTCGATTCAGGTCCACTCGATGTTTCTCAGGCACTCTTTGATTTCCTTGACGTACTTGGGATAGGAGCTCGTCGGCGCGAGAAAGTATATTTGTTGCACCACGCAACCGCTGTCATCTGCCGCGATGTATAGCGAGTAGGTGTCCCATTCCTGCCTGAGCCATCGCCCCTCGACGACCAGGAGTGTCCTGCCTCCTGTGACCTGGGTGTGGATGGCTAGTGGCTTAAACGAGTCCGGCTGGCAGATCTCTTCAAGCATGCCGGCAATGCTTTTGATTTCTTTGGCGGGGAGGCTGTGAGGCGGCGTCTCCAGCACTGCCTTGAACGCAGCTCCTGTCGGCAGGTCATATGGGAAACCGCGATAATAGAAACATAGCCGCGTGTCTTCGCTGTCTTGCGGCGAAAATTCTCGCAAGCTCTGTTCGTGGTTGTCACTACCCGTGGTGGCGGTTTCCGTCCAACCAGCGGGCAGCAAAAGACGCTTAATTTGACCGTGGTCGACGACTTCTGTCGAGATGTTTACTGAATCCAATCGATTTCGTCCCATAGCGAGGTTTTCGGATCACGATAGGTTGCACCTTCGGCAATCGCCCGACGGCGGACGCGCTCACCGGCTAACCATGCGTCGTATTCATGAAACTGCATGTAGTTTTCGTACAAGGTTCTGCGCCGCTCGTTGATTTGATCTACGTGCCTGCGCATATGTTCGAGAATAACTTTTCTGGCTTCCATTTCCACATCGTTGTTCCAGGAATTGTCGTCTGCGCCGTTCATGTAGCGATTTAAACGTCGGGCATAATCAACCAGCTCCGGATGCATCGTGTCGGTTCCGAAGAAGCGCTGAGCTGTCAGAGTTCTGCTCTTCGAGCTACTGAGGTCCATTAAGATGCGCGCTGCAACGCTCTTTTCGTTGGCCTTACCTTCCAGTCGCGGTATCTCGCGTTGAATTCTGCGGAAACTGTTGCCAAGCTCGATCCATTCTTGACCCACCGGTTGGTTGAGACTGAACGCTTCCATCAAAGATTGGGCTCGCGCAGCGGCGGTCTCCGGAAGTTCTGTTCCGTTTCTCAAATCCATTACGCGGCGGGCGTATTCGTCGGGCATGTTGCGACCGGTGCGATCTTTGTATAGCTCCCTGAGGACCTTCATATCTGTTTCGGTTGGCTTGGTTCCCAGCTTGAGCTCATCGGCCAATGCTCTCAAAATTGTAGTTTGTTGTTCGTTGTGAACGAGTTCGTGATAAACCGTTCCCAACAAATCTGCGACGGCTTTGTCATTGAGCATTTCAGCTTTGTTGATACGGATAACTCCATCGCCGTAGGTCGCAACGGCTGAGCCCATGTGCTCCGGTAAAACCAGTTCCACTTTGACATTCGGAATGCCGACCAGACTACCGTCTGAATTTCTGAAGCCGGCTACGACGCTGTTTGCAAGATCTTCGATTTGCTGCCTTCTGGGTTCCAGGGCGTCATCGAGCTTTTCCAGTAGTCGATAATTTGTGTCTCTGGCATCGAGATATGCGTTTATTATCTTAAGCTTGTCGGGCTGCCCTTCGTAGAATTCATTCATCAGCTCTCTGGTCTGATGAATGCTGCCCACGTGCAGACCGGGAACTTCCTGCGCAAGTTCTGAAAACTGATCGCGGTTAGCGAGAATGACATCCCGAGCTTCTTTCATCTCTTTGAACATGGGCTTGTAATTGTCTTTCCAGCCCTGAAAAATTGGTAAAGCATTTTGCGTGAATGCTTCAGTGAAGTCCGGATCGGTGAGCGGCGTGTCGCGTCCGCTCAGCATCTCGAACAGCGCGCGCTTGTCCTCGTACTCGAGTTCATCGAAGTGGCGATTCGGAGACCATAAACCGCCATTCGGGTCTCGATCGCCTATGATTTGCTCGCTCGGTGCTGTGACACTATCTGCGGTGCGTACTGGTGCGTCGAGTGCATGCGGGGACGCGTCGAAACTATCCGGCGATGATGCGACGATATCTGCAGTCGATGCGACGCTGCTGCCGTCTGCCGCCGGTGTGCTGTCACTCGTAAAGAGTCTTCTGAACCACCCCTTTTTCTCAGGTCCCGGTTCGGGACCCGGGGTGGGACCGGGCTTGGGCAGGGGCGGCGGTGCATGTTCGAACATCGAGTGATACAGCTGTTCGATCGGAATGGCCCGATCTCCCATGTGGTCTTTGCCGAAGCCCCACTGGTTTGTGGCATCGACCACAGCTTTTCCTGTCCGTGGGTCCTGGCGCACGCCATGCACGTTGACCACGTGCCAGCCGCCGGAACCGCCCGCACGTCCTGCACCTGAATCGGTGAACCATGGCTCGTTTCTCGTGTGCACGAGGAGAATTCCAGGACCCTGACCATTGTTAGTAACTCTTTGAATTTGGTCCTGAAGCTCTCTAGCCGAGTTGACGGCGTATGAACTGTCGGTGCGAGGACCTCCTGCATTCACGGTGCCCCGTATGACGAAATGCTGGTCTTTTGTGCCGGCGATCTGGTTGTAGATGTCCGTCAGTTCAGGACCGGTGATGTGCGGTGAATCCTGAAGCTTGGTTCTGCGGATGAAACCATTGCTGTCAACGGAGTATTTCACGAGTTCTTCGCCGGTCTTCGACGTAGTAGGACCACCCGGTTTTTCGTAGACGACAATTTCGCCGGGAGCGACTTTAAACTCGTTGCTCCTTGCATACTTGAGGTTGACCGCGGTTACTTCAAATATCTGACTTGCGTAGGGGCGCTTGCCGTCGATGCGTAAATCAGTGCCGTTCGCCTGAAACGTCCGCGCCAGAGCTTGAGACTCGGCATCCGGTTTCAGCACGCCGGGTACTCGAGCCAGGTCGACGGTGACACCATCAGCGGTGACATACTTGCCGTTGATGACGACATCTGAAATCAGCCGCGCAGCCTCGGACGGTTCACGCGTAAACATTCTCGCTTCTACTGTGGAAACGTTACAGGTGTTGTTATAACCCTGGCATATCCGCGGATCGCTTGCCAGGTCCATGATTTGCTCGGCAAGCCGCGCGCGTTCCGGAGCCGTGAGAAACGCCCCGTATTCTGCGGTAAACAGCCTGCGCACATGGAAGAAGGTTTGTGCCTTCTCTTCCGCGGAGAGACCCATTTTTTGAGCTCGTAGTTCGAATTGACTCATCATCGTCTTGAATCGTCTGCTTTGTGCTTCGTCAGGGAAGCTCTTCGCAATGAGATTCATTCTGCTGAGTTCTTCGGAGAATTGGACGTTCTTGTATTCGACTCGCCCGTTCGGATGATGCACTTCGCGCACGCCGTCCACGCGTTCGATGGTGCTCATCGGTGGATTTCCACGATCCGTGAAACGGATGCCGCCATCTGGTTCTACGCTGATGTCACCATCCCAGTAGCGTTGTCGTTGTCTATCCGGAGTAATGCGCGTCCAGAGCCCGTCGCTACCGCGAACCGCCACGCTCTCATCATCAAATCGGATTGTTGACAATTTGCCGTCGGCACCGTATGTGAAACCATTCCTGTTTCCTTCAGGATTCAACGTCTGCAGGACGCGCCCGTACTGGTCTTCGAGTCTTCTAAAATTGAGGAAGTTAGTAATTTCTGTGGTGCCGTCCGGTCGCTTAACTGCCTGATCGAAGTTTTTGCGAGGAACCACAACCAGCCCATCAGGTTGTCGATATCCCTGGTTGGTGATGAACTTCAGCTCTGGTCCATCCAGACTGCCGAGGTGAATCTGATCGTTCGGCCCGATGAGAGTCGAATTGCCTTGAAGGAAGTCAACTTTTCCGTCAGCACGTTTGATGTATGTGCCGTTTCCACCCGCACGCATCATGACGGTGCGTTCTGCGAAGTCCGGGTTCTGTGCCGAGGCTCTCGTAAGGTCTGTCAATTCCCATGATTGCGCTGACTCATTCCATTTGAGTTTTGCGTGAGTGTTTGCGACCCGCCGGTTGAGAATGTCGGACGGGCTGTCGTTTCCAAACGATTGGTGTTTTCTTCCTATCATCAACTCGCCGTCGGCGTTTGGATGCAACGGTTGTCCATCGAAGAAAATTCGAACGTCCACGTCACCTTTAGGACCCGGCGGCGGTTTCATGTCTTCGCCGTTACGAACCCGCAGTTTCACTTCGGGACCGTCGGCAGAACCCAGTCTGACTGAATCGTTCGGTCCGAGATAAACACGATAGGGTTTCTCTTTGCCGCCCGGCAGATAAGTAAATTCGCTCTCCCCTGCTCGTTTCAAATACGTTCCGTTGAGAGAATGTTCCTCCAGATAGTACATTTGCTGCTGTGCGTCGAAGTGCACAGTGGCATGATTGGTCGATACCAGCAAATTCGAATCGTTGCGGATAAGCCCCAGCGAACGGCGACCAAGTTCGACCGGCGGTCCATCATGGCTGATCTGGTGACCGTTTATCGCTCTGCCGTCCAGGGTCAACTCCGCACCGTCATAAAGATCGGTGAGGTGATACTGGTTGCGATCGATGTGCACACTGATTTTGGGTACTACCGGTGCCTCCACGCGGGGGGCTTCCAGACCGTGTCGGCCGTCATCTCCGAACAGGGGAATTTGTTTCTCAGGCGGTTGGTACGGCGCTGCCTTCAGATCATCACGCGCATGGATTTGATATTTGTGCTTGATGTAGATGCTCTGCTTACCGCCCATTTCCATCAGGTCGAAAACCTGACCGTGCTCGTTGCGATAATACTGTTTCCCGTTGATTTCGATTGGCTTATAACGACCGTCATTTTCGAAAGGTCTCATTTGAACCGCCCAGCCCTCACGTTCCGGGAATTCGACTATCGCCTCGCCCGTGCGCGTGTCATAGCCCAGGAGCTTGCCGCGCTCGCCTTTCGCTATGACCTCGTGTCCTTGTAGCAAAATTTGAGGTGGACCGCCCTTACCGTCTGAACCGACGACGACTCCACCCGATGAATCAGTTATTCCCTTAGCCGTTTCTCCCGCTGCAGCATCGTGGGCACCGCCAGTGGTGCTGTCGCGGAGTGTCTGGCCGGCCGCATTCTGTGCGGTGCTCTCAGCTCCGTTGACAGCCGCATCATCGGCGACGTCAGCGACCTGCCCAACTATGCGGCCGGTGGATTCACCGACGGCTCGACCGCCACTCTCTGTCACGACTGCCGCACTACCTGTGATGGCAGCCCCACCGCCGGTAACAGCGGTGCCGTCTCCTATTGCCGCAGCAGCGCCATTAGGTGTGGTCACTGTCGGTCCGTGAGTTGTCCTGTGTGGTGCGTCCACTTGCCGAAACGCGCTTACAGTTCTGCCGATGGCGCGGAACCCGGCCGTGAAGCCTGCTGCCATGCCTGTTCCTGTCAGGCTGCCGGTAAACCCGGATTGAGCGAGCTGGTAAAGGTTGTCTGAAACCGAGCGGGATTCATCGAGGTCTTTGACACCGTAGACCAGCCCGGAAAGCCCGCCTCCAACGTTTCCCGCCAGGCTGTTCAGACCCAGCTCTCTCATCTGTGCCTTGAGCGCGTTGGCGCCTTCCTGACGAATCGCTTGACCCAGGCTTTGTTCAACGACCGCGGCCAACGCCGGAACGTCTTCAGGGGATGCGGCGAAGTCGGAAGCGATGCGCGTAAATGCTTTTTGATCGACACCGTCTGCACCGTTGGAGATAGCAAACGCGACTTCCTGGAATATGCGTTGCTGCAGCTTTTCTTCGGAGCCTTCTTTCAACAGCTGTCTGCCACCCGCTTTCAGAAGATCGTCAGATTGGGCGATTACTGTGGCGGCAGCAGTCTCCGCCGACTTGGCACCGAGCTTCAAAAACTGAGCAGCTTGCGCTGGACCGAGGAAAATCGTGGCCGCGTCGATTGCACCAGTGGCTCCGTCCGCCAGAACATCTGCGCTGGCAAAGTCGTAGTCGTTGCCGACGATGGCTGCCTTTGCACCGACTTTGAACAAGGCTCCGCCGAGGCTGGTGTAAGCGAGGAGCGAGAGGCTGACGCCACCGGTGAACTTGGCGCCGATTACACCGGCTGCAATTATGGCGCCATCGACGACCATGTCCGCAGCGGAATTTTCAGACTTACCGTAAAGTTCTTTGGCTTTAATGAAGTTCGCCTGGAATTCGGCACGCTGTTCGGGTGGCATCTCTTCGAAGCGTCGCGTGTAGCCGGCCATGCCGGATGCGTACTGATTGAGTTCATCCATCGTCATGTCGGCGGTGCCGTCGATAGCGTCGACAAATGAGCGTCCTATTCCGTCCACGCTCTTGTAGACGCCATCGCGCGCGGTGTTAAACGCTTCGCGGGCTGTCTCCGGTTGAGCGCCTGCTGCCCGGATGACTTTCTCCCGATCGCTGCCACCCATCTCTTGCAGCGTGTCTCCGAGCATGTCGGAGTCGTACTTTCTCAGGTATTCTGCCCGCGCTGTTTCGATCTGCGCTTGCGAGAGACCTTTCAATGTCTCGTGAATAACTTCTTCAGCGGTGCCGCCGCCAAGCATCGCTGCGCGGATCTTGTCCTCAGGACGCATTTCGCCGCGTTGTCTTGCGATGTTGAGAGCGACTTCGCGTTCTTCCACGCTGAGAAACGGCAATGTGCCTCTGGGATCGGCAAGGATTTCGTTCCAATCTTTATCATTACCTTTGCTTATCTCATCAAGCAAACTCTTCTCGTCGTCGTTGAAGAAGCCTGTGTAAAGCTCCGCCTTCACCTTCATCGGGACGCGTCCCTCTTCAATCAGAGGTTTTGCGTATCTCTCGTATTCATCGTCGTCGAGAGCGCCATGAATTGCCTCGTCGAACTTCTTGCGGTACTCGGGATCGTCTTTCAACCTGTCGCGCAGCTTGGGATCTTTGCGGAACGCTTCCTCGAGGTCGGCGATAACCTTGGCTTCGTCGGTGTTCATGTGATCGGCATGAACATAAAGCTTCGACAAAATATCGTCTTCCGGTTTGTCACCGCGGGTGATGGCGTCAAGAACGGCGAATGCAGATTTCTGCTCTTCGCCTTCGTCCATGCCGTCGATAATGAGCTGGTCAACTTTTTTCTTGAACTCCGGATCCGTTCTATAGCGCTCTTGGTCGGATTTGCTCATTCGCCGCAGGGACTCTAGCACGCCTTCTTCACTCGTGTTGAAGAAACCGACCTCGTCACCCACGGATTCTAGAATAGATCTCTGAGCGCCCTGTGATTCAATGTACGTTTTTGCCTGGAGCTTAGCTGTCAAAAGTGCATCGACTCGCTTCATCTCGTCTTCGCTGAGATCGATCTTCAGTACTTCACGCACACGCTTGAGTTGATCGGGATCATTTTTCAACAGATCCCAATCATCTTTGGACATGTCTTCAATCGTGCGGAGAACTTCACCCATGCCGTCGTCAATCATGCCGCCGTGTTTGGCTAATTGACTTACGAGCGTGCCGTCCTTTTTACCGATCAGGTCTTCCCATTTTGCGACTTCTCTTTCGTTGCCTGCTCCGACCAGGGCTTTATGCAGTTTTTCGTAGTAAGTTTTGTCCGCTTTCTGTTCGTCGCTTAAGCCATCGGGTGGCGTGCCTGCGAGATTTTTGCCTCGCACATATGACTGTCGCTCGCTGTCGGTCATGCGCTCGATCGCCAGTTCAATGGCTTCCTCGTTGTCATTGACGACGCCGGTGTTTGCCTCAATCTTCGTGGAGACATCCAGTTTTCCGAGTTTGGCGTAATCGAGCGCTTGTTTGCTGTCATCGGTGACGCCATAAACAACCTCTCCGGAGGGACCATAACCTTGCCCACTAGTCACGGGTTTGCCGAAAGTAACCAAGATTCGGTGCTCGCCGCCATTGTTGAGGAACGTCTTACGAGCGGCCGGCGACGCATCTCGGAACGCTTCTTGAAACATGTCGAGATTTTTTTCTTTCAAGGCCAGATCGGCAAGCTTCAATGTGTCGGCATCGGTACGTTTATCCGTGCCTTTCAGGTAGATCTCCAGGGCCTGCTTTGTCGACTCGGGCAAATTGGGGTCTTTGAGCAGGGCATCGTGAATGCCGACACCATTGTGCTCGGCGCGATAAACCTTGTCCATCTCGGCGATCTGCTGCGAGTTCATCGTGCTAATCGTGTCACGAAGATCTTTTTCAATTGTGGAATTGGAGCGAACACCCAAGCCCCACTCCTTGTGTTCGGTCAGGGCGACGTCGACTCTTGCTGCGTCGATGTTCTTGGGTTTCCAGAGAGCAAGCGACCGTTCGAGGTCAGAACCGGACAGCTCGTCTCTGAGTTCATCCTCGATACCGTGACCTACGAGCTTTTTGTAAACCTTGTCCAGCTCTTCGCGATCCTGGGGATTCTTGATGCGCTTGAGCTGTTCGTTTATGGCGTCTTTGTCCGTGCCGATTCCGGTCCAACCGCCGTTTGCAGCCTCATTGATGGCTTCGGCGATCTTTTGAAGCTCCTTAGCAGTCAGCCGCTTTGCTTCGGCTGGTGGGGTGTTCGTTCCAACGAGTTCCACTGCGCTCAAGCCTGGTGCTGTCGCCGCCGGTTTCTGAGCGTCTTTTACAATTTTGAGCGCGTCCGGCTGACCAAATTGCTGCTGGCTGACGTGTGTCTCGATGGCGGTTCCTGAGGGTCTGGCGTCACTCGGCGCGGCGGTCGCATCACCCTGAGTCCCCTCCGGTCTGGTTGCAGGGATTGTTTGCTGTTGAACGACGTGCGCCTCAATCCTGTCGCCCGGCGGCTTTGCTTCAGCAGCCTTGCCGTTTCCGGCAGGTTTTGTGGTGTCTACAATTTCAGACATGGTGCCTGAGGTCTCATCCAGCTTGCCCTTACGAATTTATTCCCAATTATGGCTCAGGATATATAACAAAGTTGTGTAATCAAGAGGTCCAAAATGCCCATAGAGTTGAGGAATTTCGTGTTGCATCCGGTGGTTTATCCCTGATAGACTGACCATCATTCGCTTTTGAGGAAGCGCCGTATTGGTTTTGTCAAGGAGCCTGGTGTCTGTGATTGTAGATAGAGTCAGCCTTAGCGACGTTCTCGTCGCCCAGAAGCGCATTAAACCGTTTGTGCTCAATACGCCCTTAGCCAAGAGCTTTTGGCTCAGTGAACTGACACAGGCCGAAGTCTGGTTGAAGCTTGAGAACCTGCAAAACACCCGCAGTTTTAAGCTGCGCGGAGCGCTTAATGCGCTGAGCTGGGCACGTGAAAAGGGCATGGTCAAGTGCTTCTCCTCGACAATTGGCAATCACGCATTGGCGATGGCACAAGCGGCGCTGTTTACAGATCGCGAAGTGACAGTCTGCGTGCCGGAAAACGTTTCGCCCAAAAAGCTGAAGGAACTCGACCGTTATTCGGTCGGCATTGTCAAGCATGGGGAGGAAGCATCGGTCACCGAAGTTTTCGCTCGTCGATTGGCTCAGGAGAAGAAAGGGCTTTATGTTTCGCCCTACAACAACCCTGAGGTGATTTGCGGGAATGGCACCATAGCGCTCGAAATGTTCGAGCGTGTCCCGAAATTCTCGACCATCATTTGCGCAGTCGGCGGAGGCGGTCTAATCAGCGGTATCGCGACAGTCGCCAAAGCCATCAATCCTTCTTGCCGTATCGTCGGCGTTGTTCCGAGTGCCGTGCCGACCATGCATCGCGCCGTGACAACCGGAAGAATTCAGCCGTCGATAGCGAATTACACGCTGGCTGAATCGCTTGCCGTGAACATCGAAGAAGACACCATAACTTTGCCTCTCGTCCAGGAACTGGTTGATGAGTGGGTCACTATCGATGAAGGCGATATTGCTTCGACGATGTTCGAATTCCTTGACCAGGAAGGCATGTTAATCGAAGGAGCAGCTGCTTGTGCAATCGCTGCCATCGCCAAGAAGGTGATCAACTTCAAGCCGCGCGAGAAAGTTGCAGTCATCGTATGTGGTGCCAATGTCAATAGAAACGACTGGCGTGAAGTTGTTGTCGATCACCTGGTTGGTGCCCGCACTTCCGTTTAAGCGAGCCGTTCGGCTGTTCTTTGTCTGCGTCAGGGGCTATTTTTCTTCTGCTCTTCAGCGGGAGTTTGCTGATTAGTTTCCGCTGGCGCGGGCGATCGCTTTTGAGTCTCTGGTGGGTTAAGCATTAGCATCACCACCGGTATCAAGGAAAGTGCCGACACGATTAAGGCAATTAGAATCCATTTGCGCGTCGATACCGGCGGCAAATCTTCCTCAACTAGTCCGTGAACGTCAGGCGTCGGTTTTTCCGAAGCGTCGGTGAGTCTGTTATCTGTATCTGTCATTGTCTGTGGTTACTTAAAGTGGAGTGCCATCGTCAAATTGCGATGCTTTGCGTTCGCCATCGCGTTGCCAATCCGGGGTTTCGCTCCAGACCTTGGCGCGGTGGGCTCGCTTGGTGCTGGCGTTCAAATCCAGGTCGTCCCCTTTTGTGAATGTTGAAGCACCGGTCACAAGGCTTCTGAAGAGGAACGCGAGAATCGACGCTCCTACGAAACCTCCACCGAGCAAGTAATAAAGCCCATTCTTCATCTTCCCGACTGCGTACAGATAGTTCAGCTGCGGGACCTTCTTGGCTGCAACCGCGAAGATGTGAGGATTGCTCATCTGAATACACGCACTGGCTAAAACAAGAAGCAGTCCCACGGCGCATGAAAATGCTACTGGGTTTCGCTCGAATTCGTAGGTTTTGTAGCCGCTGCCCTGGGTTCGCCTGTCCGCGAAATTTCCCGCGAATATTAGCCATAGCGCGTTGATGAAAAAGATAATTCCGAGTCCGGTAAGTAACCAGTATTGGTTCATTTCAAGCCTCAGCGAAAGGACAGATTCCTAAGACTATGTTAGTAGGTTTGGCGTCGTGCAACAAGCGGCGGTATGATGGCAAAAGCCCAAGCGTGACAGCGGAAGAGGTCGCGTTAACTCCGTGGAGTCGTCGATGACCGAAGCTAAACCGATTGTTCAAAATGGAATCGATCAGCTCCGCTCTGTTGTAGCGCAGGATAAGCTCAATTTTGACGAGTTAAGTGTTAGACTCGCGCCGCTTCTCGAACTCCAGAGCGCTTCGCAACGGCTGCACTCTGCCTTCGCACTTCAGGTCGGCCAGTTGCACGAGCACCTCACAGAAGATCAATTGGACGCGTCTATAGATGGTTTACAGTCAATGTACTATGAGCTGCTGATGACCACTTCGGTATTGCTGCGTTTGCGGAGCAGCGATGCGATGAATCATCAAAGAAAACTGATTGAACTAGCAGCTTTCATTCACGAACATTTAGCGGACGAGGTCAGTGCGAAGCGCTGGAAGGACGCTATTCATCCCGGAAAGCTGGAAACTATAAAGCGGCAGAGATACAAGAAGCGATATCAGGCGCATCAGTTAGTAGACAAGCATTTTAAGAGAAGCGAGACTGAGCAGGGGCACCTGATCGGTTTAAATTATGATGCAGCCTGCTTCTTCGTACATCCGTCCGTGATTTCTAGTCGCGATCGTATCGTCAAGAATGAGAAGAAATATTCGCTGCACTCTCACGATCAAAAAACAGACGAGACTGTCGCCTCCGTCGTCAGTCTCGTTATCGGTGTTCATGGATTGTTTGTTGCTTTGCTTGATTCGCTTGCCGCTGCGCTAAGCGTTTACGATGGTTTCGCCCTGGACGTCTGGCAGTCAGCGATGGACGAGTGGACAGAAGTCTGGGAGCCGCTTAGCGAAGACAATGAGAACGCGTATGCTCGTTGAAAATTTCTTGCCGCCGAATGGGCTCTCAGGCTTTTGCGGATAGTGGTAACTCAATCGTCACAGATTCCATATTCTCGTCAGCTTCGATGCGTACTTTTCCATTATGCGCGTTGATTATTGCTCTTGATAGGGCCAACGCCAGACCGCTGGACTCCACGGCTTCATCGCTTATGACCGGTACGAGGGCGTAGCGGGACAGTGAGGCATCGCGTACTTCTTCCGGTAGATGGAAACCTTCAGCGGTGATCGTGATTGAAGCAGCTGGCGCTTCTTCTGCAAGCCATATTCTGATCTTCGCGTCGGGTGAGGCGAAGCGCTGTACTAGTGAAACAAAATGCGCCAGAGCAAACGTCATCCGTTCTTGATCGACTCTTACGCTCACGTTGGGATCAAAGGTGGCTGGCGTAATAGTGATCGAAGCTCTGTTCAAGTGCTCGACCGCGATCGTCGCTTCGACCAGACGTAACAGGGAAATTTGGTTTAGCTCTAAAACGCCTAGCCCGGCCTCGAATTTTTCCAGATCAAGGAAGTCGTTGATTAGATTGACCAGGTTGGCTACGATAGTGTTGGCATTTCTCAGTGCTGAGCCTTCTTCGGCACTGCTGAAGTTCGCTCCCTCGACCATTATCTCGAGTGTGCCGAAAAGCGCTGTAAGGGGGGAGCGCAAATCGTGACTGATCATGGCAACAAAGTCACGCTTTACGTTTTCAATCTGGAGCCTCGCAGAAATGTCTCGAAAGGTAGCCAGATAGGTTCTCTTGGAATATGCGTTTGCGTAGGAACGCATGCTGAATTCAGCGGGAATGATTTCATTGGCGAAACTTTTCACATTTAGCTCGATTGGATTTGCTTCGGCAATCCGTGCGATCTCTTTTAGCTGCGCACCGGTGGTGGTGGCGCCGGTGATCAGGACTCCCAGATCTCGAGCGAGTAACTTGGTTGGATCGCAGCGGAATAAATCCGTTGTCGCCTTGTTGAGAGAGCTAATTACGAAGGATTCGTCAGTTGTTACGACGGCAATCGGCATGCGATCAACAATGTTTTTGAACTCTTCTTGTCGTTGTCGAATTTTGCGAATCTGCGAACTCAATTCGGTGACGTCGTGACCAACGAGAACAGCTGTGTCACCCTCATCTGAACGCCGCCCCTTCCAGGATATATCAATCGTCTGACCCGATGGCTTTCTCAAGGTTGTGTCAAATTCTATATCGATGCCATCAGAAAACAACTGGTTCAATTCTGCCTCGATATCACTCGAGCTATCGAAGAAGGGCAGGGATGCGAACTGTTTTTCTATCAGGTCTGTTGTTCTAAAACCCAGCTGGTCTGCGCTGCCCCGTCCGATAGAATAAATTTTGCCGGATTCGTCGATCGAACAAACCACACTTGTGGCATGGTCGAACATGACCTTTTCGTTGCTCTGAAACCGTTGTATGTTGGCTGCAATTTCGTGAAGTTCAATCGCGAGCATGTCGATTTCATCGGTACCTCTCGGTAATTCCAACAAGGGAGCGCCACTGCCAATGGTATTGATGTCTTCGAAGATTTTGTCGAATCGCCGGGTTATATCAGAGAAGAATTTGTTATACAGCGCCAGGGCAATGGCAATATTCGTGCCCAGGCCAACTACAAATAATGCTCCTAAAGCCACCAGAGACAACTCGCTTAATGACTCTCCTGCATCTTGCTCCAGTTGCTCGTACATCACAACTATTTTGTCCGCATGCTCGAAGAGTCCATCCCACTCTCGCTCTATTTGCATCAGGTCGGAAGCACGATCTCTTAAACTGATAAGCCCTTTGGATATCGCGGGGATGTTACCGTACACATAACCGTGCAATTGTCGAACCTGTTCGCGCGCAGGACCATCCCCTACAAGTTTTTCCAGGGTCTTCATGCTTTTCGGAAGCTCGGTCCAGTCCTTCTCTGATTGCAGCTTATCCCACTGGTGTCGTCCGTGGTGTATTGCATTTATGAAGTGTCTGTAGACAAGGTGCATAGAGAGCAGAGACTGCATCTCTGTCGCACAGACAGCGCGAATCACTTTGGTGGCTTCGCGCTGTCTGTCTACACGCCAGGCTATTTGCTCGATGTAAATCCACAATATGCCGATGAAAATTGCTTGCACGATGAAGATCGAGCCGAATACGAGAAGCGCATTTTTAGTCAGCTGGGATTTGATTGAGATCATACGTTTCCGCTCTTCGCGTTTTCTTTAAACTTGGGCAAACGGAGCCAGAAGCAGCTTCCTTTTCCTTCTTCGCTGATTACGCCTATACAGCCACCGTGCTTTTCGACTATCTGTTTGCAAATCGCCAGACCCAAACCGGTTCCCGTGCCTCGCTTCGCATCGGATTTTTGAACTTGAACGTAAGACTCGAAAATCTTTTCGTGCATATCTGCTGGTAAACCGCGTCCCTGATCCACGACTCTTATTTCGATTTGGTCGCCGAGGTCGGCTTGCTCCACGGCTATGGTCGTGTTTGCCGGGGAATATTTGATTGCATTGGTTAGCAGATTGACAATAACTTGAATCAATCGTTGTTCGTCTGCTAGCACTGTGACGTCGGAGGCTTGTGACGTCACAGTCAACTTTTGCAGCTCGGCATGATCACGCACGGCGTTGACGGCGCCGGTAACGATATCGTTCACCGCGCATGGTGTCAGCTCATCGACAAGCTTTCCTGACGCGAGCTTCTCTATGTCGAGAAGTTCATCGATTAACTTGAGCAAGCGATCGATGTTGGCTAATGTTCTCATAATTCGCTGTTGCTGTTTTTGCTGCGCAGGTGAAGCTTCACTCTCTGGTTTTGGAGCTTTTCCGTAGCTCGATATAATTCCGCGTACTCTAGCCAGTGGATCGCGCAGGCGCTGTCCAAGCAGGTTTACGTAGTCGCTTTTCATTCTCTGAAGTCTTACGCGTTCTGTCGCGTCCTCGAAAAGAACAACAACGCGTTCGTCCTTATCTCTTTTCTCCTGACCTACCGTTACATCTAAGAAACGTCTCTCGCCTGTCTCTAAAGTAGTACAGCGTATCGACGATGTATCTTTGCCAGCCCTCAATAATGCCGAAAGAGGCTCACCGTCGGACATGGGCGTCATGAGATTGTCGAGGCTCTGTCCGCGAAGTTCGCTACCTCCGAAAAATTGTAGAGCTGTTTTATTTGCGGTTTGAATTCGGGTATCATCTCCGAAAGTAATTATCCCGACCGGCATGTTATCTATCGATTCGCGAATTTGTTTTTCCTGTTCAATCAATAGGTTTTCAAACCGTTTGTTTTCGCTTGCATCACGAACGAAGCAGAAGAACGATCCGTTAGACGCAGACCACTGCGCCGACCAGAGCGTTTGAATCAAGTTCCCATTCTTCATTGTCACAGTATCTTCCGCTTCGTAACGTGCGTCTTGTGACGCGTCTGACATCTTGTCGATGAAAACCGACGGAATCAGCTCTGTTTTCAGAATCGTTGAAACGGTCGCACCGATGAGCTCATCAGGTGTGAAGCCCCACTGCTCGATGCACGCTGGACTGACGTCGATGAATACCCCCCTGCTATCCAGTGAGCAAATTACATCGATTGAATGTTGAAAGAACGAACGCTCCTGCTCCGCCGCGATCGCAAGTTCTGAACTCAGTCTTCGGAAAAGGGCATCAACAGCATCGATCTCATCGTTGCCACTCTCGATTTCAATCAACGGTTCGCCTTCGCCGAAGCGCGCTACGTTTTCCGTAACTTGATCGATTCGTCTTGCTATCTGTTTCCAGAAATACAGACCCGCAACAATCACAGTAACGAGGTTTCCGAAGAATCCCAGTGCCAACAGTTGTCTGATGTGGTCTAGATTTGCTCTAGTTTTTTCAGCGGACTCATCGTTGAGTCCGTAGTGCGACATAAACTTACGGGTGCGCTCCGATATGCCCATGCGCAAATCTTGAGAGCGTTCTGCTTGTTCTCTTGAAACATTGAGCCCAAGCGCATATTGTTTTTCGGCATCAGCAATGTATTCACGTTTGGCTTCTTGGATCGAATTCCAATCTCGTAATTCTCTGGGTGAGTCCTTTACGAGCTCGTAAAGCGCATCTAGTTGCTTGTCGAGCTGCTCTATGTAACGCGGATAGGTCGACGATTTCACGTTGTCGCTTTGTAGCGTCAAAAACTGTTCGCGTACCAGACCAAAATTCATCCGCACATTCTGTCGAATCAGGCGAGCAATATGGGCTACTATCGTGCGTTCTTTATTTTGCTGTTTTAAACTTGCCTGAAGCGAAAATATTTGACTCGACAAAATGCCCACAAACAGAACTTCCGTCGCCACCAGAAAGCTGACTACTAGAAGTCCTCGTTGAGAGATTGTGAGTGAGCGCTGCATACCTTACTGACATTAGGTTTCACCAGGACATTGTGCCCAATAAAGGCAACCGCGATTGTTTTCGTCCGATATTGGAGCTTTTGCGGTTGTGACAAGGGCTCTCATCTCAAAGGTGCGGCAAGGGGTTTCATCACGGAGAGGCGTCGAACGTTCCAACGCGAAGTGTGGACTGGCGTATGGGGTTTTCCGCTAAGTCGCTAAATTTTGGATGTAAAACGGCATGATCGCTGGAATTAACGAGCCTCGGCGTGGTATCTTCTGACCTTGTCTCTGAGTGCGCTCTACCTGGCACGCGCATTTTGTCGGAGCAGGCACCCTTGGGCAGTTTAGCGAGTTGGTAAGGGGGATGATATGAGAAGGATCGAGCTTGCGTTGACAAGTCACCTTGCGAATCTGAAGGTGTTCGCGATTGCCGGGACTTTGCTCCTTGCTGCGACGCAACCGGCGTCGGCGCGCAATGATTTCTCTTTTCGCGATTTCCGGGAGCAGAATCCCGAGTTGGGACGGCATGAGGCGCGCCAGGCGTTTAAGTCCGAAGTTCGCGACTTGCGTCAGAACAGTCGTGTGTTCCAAGCCCCTGTAATCAACAATGTCCCATCCACCGACACTGTTCAAGTTCAAATCGAAACTCGCGGCAACCATGCTGGCCGCGTGAACAACACGCTGCGCAATCGCTCCGCTCAGATAGGCGATTCCGGTCAATTGATCCGCCTGAAAAGCGGCCTCGATCTCGATTTGACCTCGACTCAGCGCAATATCTCCTTAGGCAAAGGTCTGTTCGCTGATGTCGACGCTGTTCAGATAACCTTTGGCGGCGAAACCAAAACCGTCCACGCCGGCAGTCTGGTCTCCGCTGCGGAATATGTTGCTGTAAAACAGGTGCTGGATGGCGGTTCCCAGAAGGTTGTTATCGACCGCAGCGGTCGGGCTAGTGGCGGCGAGGTAAACCTTGAAGCTGTCGCATCGGATAGAACAGCTCTTCGTGCATCGTCGCTCGTGATCGCCGAAGGTGTCACCACATCCGGTGACTTCGGTCGCAACTCAGAATTTAAACTGCTTGGCGATCTGAGCAACTATGGAACATTGTATGCCTTCTCCAGTGACAGCGGTACAAAGTCTGGAGCGATTCGTGCTCACGACATCAATAATTACAAGGGTGCCACTATCGATTCCAATGTTGATTTGACGCTCGATGCTTCCGGCAATCTCAATAACTTTGGAACGATTTCGTCCACTGGCAGTCTCACGCTGACCGCTGCAGGTGCGGTCAATAATAGTCGAGGTGGTTCGGTCAAAGCGTCCGGCGACATCAATTTGCAGGCTGATGCGGTCAACAATCAAGGCACGATAGAGTCCACCGGTAGCAATATCAATCTGCAAGGTTCGACCCTGGCGTTGATGAACGTCGATAACAACAAAGGAACCCTGAAAGCGCTAAATGGCGCCATTAACGTTCGCGATGCTTCATATTCGGGAGCCTTCGATTCATACGTAGATGGCGGCGACTTGCTCAGCAAGGAAGTGAATGTTCACACCGGATACGGTGTCGCTAATGTGTACGTCAACGAATTGACCGGCGTGCTGAATCAATACGGTTCTGCCGCGCATATCAAGGCAGATACTGACACTCTCACCTTGGGTACAACCTGTCTGACCGGCGATCCCACGATCTACAACACATCTGGCGATATCAACATTACCGCGGATATCAGCGTGGCAGAGAACCTCGTTTTCGTTGCCTCCGGCGACATCATCGTAGCTGATAACGTCAATATTTTCGCAGGCGATGCTTCTCGCGGTTACGAGATGAATTTTATCGCTGGTGCGAGCTTTGTCCCCA
Source organism: Candidatus Obscuribacterales bacterium (assembly GCA_965228855.1). GTDB lineage: Bacteria > Cyanobacteriota > Vampirovibrionia > Obscuribacterales > Obscuribacteraceae > JADYXR01. Next base: position 1,700,634 of record CBDDIJ010000002.1, read on the forward strand.
CGGGCGGTGGTACTGACTCTCCGACGGTCCCTCCTCTAACTGGTGCTGGTGGAGTTGACTTGAACGGTAAAGCCTCGAAGACTGGAGGCGGCATCATCATGGGCACTAATGTCACAGTGACATCGAGAGCTTCAAACACATCTGGTGACTCCAACGGTGACGGCATCTTAATGGTGGCATTCAAGGGCAAAACTACGAATGCCGGTAAAGTCGACATCTCAGGCGCGACTATCAAGACGGGTGGAAGTGGGACAGGAACGAACGGTTCTTTTTTCGTGCTCGCTGCCGGCACCAAAGGCGATGTCATTAAAACGGGCGTAATCGACACCACTGGTGGTTCAGACGATAGTAATTTCGAGGGACTAATCGGTTTATATACAGTAGACATTATTACCGAGAAGCGGACCTTCGATCCGAACATTCCGGACACTGGGCACGTTATCTACGATGCGAACGGCGTAAACATCTCGGACTATCGATTGACCGGAAATAACTTCAGTAAAGGCGGTAACCTGATTATCAACGATGTTATTCCTGGTGACGATATTAAAGGTCGGTCAATGGACCTTTACGGTGGAGGCGGAGTCAGTATTCTTGGACAGGTAAATTCTTTCTCGCTTGATCCAGGTTCCTTCGGTACCAGCATCGATATGGTGACTAACGACGCAATAACATCCGGACCAAACGGTTCGCTTAAATCGGAATCCGTAATTTTCCTGATCGCTACCAATGTAATAGGTTCATCTACAGCTCGCATCGTCACTGACGCACCTGACGTTGAATTCTTCAACCAGAAAGGCAAGGATGTCTGGGTCACGATTCAGGGCACCGGAGAAGTGGCTATAACCGGACTGGCAAGCAGCAAAGGGATTATAGATGTCGATGCGTCGGGCAGGCAGGTCAGTTCGCCATTTAACTTGCTCTCCGCAGGTACCGTGAACATAGTTGCTGATAGTCTGGGTGGGACCAATCCTTTTCCCGGTCCTCCGCGGAAGCTCAACAACGTTGATGCAGGCGTTCTTAACTTGCATGTTTTGAACGGAGATATAGACAACACGAATTTTGGTCCGGTCAGCGCACAGTTTGTGACTCTTACCGCCGACAACGGCTCCATTGGCACGAGCAGCAGCTTGCTCGCGGCTCCCACGGGTGTCAAACAGATGGTGCTCACTGCAGGTAATGGCGGTGTGTTTGTGAACAGCGCGAGTTCGAACTCAATCTCTGTAAGCTCTTCAGCAACCGGCGCGACGACAATTTTCGCGAACGGCAGTCTGGAGCTTTTAAATGTCTCTTCTCAAGCTGGGGATACGACGATTCAGACCTCCAATGGTACATTGACGGTTGCCGGCAATGTGACAGCGAAGGATTCTTTGAGCATCGTCAACACTAACACTAAAGGCAAGTTTGCAATCGACAAGAACATCGTCATCGCCACAGATGGAACCGCCGGCGGTGACGGAAACATTCTTCTTTCCGTCGGACCGACTAATATTACTCCGGTGAGTTCGTTGCCGGCCAACGTGACGACTGACATTACCGGAACCGGAACTGTCACGATCACCGGCGGCGGTATCAAAGCAAAGTCGCCAGACAATGTGTTAATCATTCCGGCTGAAGCAGGAATCACTGTTAATAACGGTTTGAAGAGCTCAAACTTCACCATGGGCGGTGGTGTTCAGATAACCGCGACTAACAATAACTAGACGGTCGCTCGTATATAAACAGAAGAGACCGGCGTTATCTCGATGCCGGTCTCTTCTGGTAAGTAGTCGCTTGCGTTTAATGAACTATGAGCCGGTTGGACTGAACGTTCCTTCGTTGCCTAGTTCCTTGGACGCGTCGCACGCGAAGTGTCCGCATCCACAGAGTTGCATATCGTCGGATGTCTCGACCTTCTCACAAAACTCATTGCAGAATTCGCCTTCCGTCGTCTGGCAATTGCAGCCCACGTGAGAGCACGTTGCGACTGCAGTTGCGCTTGAGCTATTGCTCTTTGCTTCACCTTTATCGTTAGTAGCCATTCTCGAATCTCCTATTTTGTTTTCTTTTTACCGCCATGTCCAAATCCACCACCCCAGCTCTTGCCTCGGTAGCTGCTATTGATGCTGACTCCTGTGCTACCGCCGATAGTGCCGGCGTTGAATGACGAGCGTCCAAAAGAAGCGCCGCCGAATCCGCCAGTGTTACCCGTGTGACCGCCTATGGCAATGCCACCTCCGCCAGCTGAGACAGCTGCCGGACCTGCGATAGCTTGGGTGTTTTAAGCCGCTAGAAACATTATTACAGCTGCAGAAACCGTTACTCTAGCTTTCATAATTTGCCTCTAAATTTCCGATATTTACGAGGCGTAATTGAGTATCAGTTGTTCCCCGTCTGTGAATCTAGGTGAACTAAGCTTTTATATTCGACTTGCAGTAAGATTAAGCTGAAAGCGAAACGAATCGAAAGGAGAGTCGCCTTGAAGAATCGAAACAGCGGAAGGCGCGGGGCGAAGGCGCTTGCAGCACTACTTTTCGCCGGTGGACTCATTGTGTCCTCTCAGCCAGCTTTCTCTGAGAGCAAGGTCGCCGTCGACGACTCAACGATTCGGAAGATCGCTGAAACGCAGATAACGCCGGAAGGACGCGCATACCATTTGCTTAGATACTGTCGCTCCGTTCTTCAAAGCGGGAATGCTCAGGTTTTAGAAGAAAACTTCCACTATCTCAATGAGCCGAGATATTTTTTTCGAGAGTCAAACATTTTGGCAAACTGGGCTGATGAGCTCGCCACTAAAAAACTGGACAGTGGAAAACAGTCGAAAGCGTCGAAGAACGCAGTTGTCGCTGAGCACGCTCTGAAAGAGGCCGTCTCGCAGCTAAATAAATCGACCAAGAGTTCTATAAAGCTGCATTTATTTTTCATTGCGTCACTTCTGGCTAAACAATCCGGTCATAACGATGTCGCGAAAGAGTGCGATAGCTATGTTTCGAAAAACATCGATGCCTGTGAAGCGAGTTCGAATGTTGATCTTGAATTGGTTACGGCTGCCGTTTCAGCTTTAAACTCGATGGCGTATGCTATCGTACCGATCCGAATTGCAGAACACGAGCAGCCGCCTGGGAAGAACCCGCAGGTCGTTGCCGGAGACCAATCACCGAACGCCGAGGAATTTAAACAGGCGGAGAAACTAAAACTACGAGCCGCTTCGATCGCTGACCGGCTACCCGCGGACGAGCACGTGCGCCGAAAGGTTCACCGCGATCTATCGCTCTGGTATAAGCAACTCGGCAAGCCTGAGTTGGCTGATAAGCAAAAGAAAATCGTTTTTCAACTCGTTGGCGTAAACGATGACCGAATACTTTTTCCATCGTCAGGAGTTTGTGGACATTTGCTGTGGTGGAAATTGACTTCCGCTAACGCTGCTCGGGTCAAATGCGGCATGGGTTAATGATGTATTTGCGAAGGACGGCGACGGCGTTTAGGAAGCGATCAGAAGATGCAGATGCTCAGTCAGAAACCGAAGCTAGGACTTTCCTTAATGCCTTCTGAGGATTTTCAGCAGGCGACCCTTGAGTTGTTTGAACAAGATCGAGTTGAGGTGGTTGAGTGGAGTTTCGATTTCGCGTTGACCGGTGCCGAGATCGATGTTTGGTCTGCGCAAATTCTTGATCGGTTCAGTAACAAAAATGCTTTGCTTGGTCACGGTGTGAATCTATCACCGCTATCGGCGAGCTTTTCCGAGCGGCAGGAAAAGTGGTTGGCGCATGCGCGCAGTGAGTTTGAATTTAGAAAGTACGTGCATGCTTCGGAACATTTTGGATTCTCGGAGGCGGGACCGATTGCTCACGGCGCACCGTTGGCGGTGCCAATGACTCCTGAATCGCTCCGTCGCGGCAAGGAGATGCTTAAGCGATACGCTGATGCCGTCCAGTGTCCGGTTGGATTAGAGAATCTGGCGTTTGCCTTTTGCATGGAGGACGTTAAACGGCAAGGCGAGTTTATCGATCAATTAATTTCCTCTGTCGATGGATTTTTGCTTTTAGATGCCCATAACATTTATTGCCAGGTTGAAAACTTCGGAGTGCCTGAACGCGAACTATTGGATTCTTACCCGCTCTCAAAAGTCCGTGAGATACACCTGTCGGGCGGTTCGTGGAGTTTCTCCGAGTCCGGAGCACGACTCGCTGTGAGGAGAGATACTCATGACGATGTGGTCCCGCAGGAGGTCTTCAATATTGCCACTTTGGCTTTGAAGCTTTGTCCAAGCATTCAGTATGTTATCCTTGAGCGACTCGCGTACACCATGATGGAACCAGAGCAGCAGCAAGGTTTTCGCGAAGATTTTGAAACCATTGAGGAGATTCTGGAGCTTTGCTATGTCTGAAGAGTCTGATTTTAAACGGTTTCAAGACGCGCTTGCGGAGCTGCTTGCGAGCGGTTTAACGCAATCGGAAATTCTTGATACGCTGAAAGCCGATTCGCGCTTTGATTGCTATCGCGAATACGTTGATAGCTTTGAACCGGATATGGTGGCAGTCGCTTGTGAGCTTATGGGGCGATGGGCGAAGCGCAAAGAATGACCGTTTGAAGTTTCAAGTGGCTCAAGCTAGTTCGGGCGGAGGTCCCATCAATGGTCCAGTGTAGCTGCACGAGTTGCATCGGACCATTTGGCCTTCAGTCACCCAGTCACACGCCGATATGCAAGTTCTGGACGATTTGCGCTTTGGCTCGCCCTTGACTTTTGGCGTGCGAAAAATTTGATCGCAAAACGAACATCGCATGACGACCCAATCGCCTTCTTCGTGAAGGACCGGTCCGTAGTGCTTATAGTGGCAGAGATCTTCGTCTAAATCGTCAAACATGGTTTTCAACTCGCCATAGAATTTTAAGGCGCCCGGCGACCATGTTCCAGCAAAGTTGTCTTAGAAGCAAGAGCGAACCGGTTTACTTGTTGAGCGGGCTGAGTTTTTGTATTTCGGAACAATGTTAAAAGTGTTGAAGTATCGTCTCTCTGGATCCAAACATTTATAGACCGCATTTTCAGTGAACCAGCCATTGTCTGGACCCATTCTGGAACCACCTTTTCGTTCTCGCCAACCTGTCACTTTGTCGGTAAGTCTGTCAAGCCGGAATTCTATAGAACGGCTCGCATTGCCACACCAGTTTCCACTATTTAAGCGAAAGTAGATGATCTCATCTTTGTCATTTGTGCTGCTCCTGCTGAGTAAGCGATAAATTTCACTTCGGTCCATGCCGATTACATCGTAGTCATCTAAAAATTTTCGCCATAAGTCTACTCTGTTCATGGACTGTTCCTGGTCCAAGCGTTTCCACTCGTCCGGATCAAAGCCGCCCGGTCTTTTATTGCGGACAATGAAAGTGTCACCATCCTTTTGGATTTCGCTGAAGCTGCAAGGGACCACAATTTTGCCAAGTTTATTTGATACGCCCCAGCGTAGTTCGTGCTTTTGGTTCTTGGCCTCAGCTAAGCGAGCAAAGCCTTCACCTATATTCTCTATTTCATAAAATTGAGCATTCAGTACAATCCGTCCCAATGAGTTCATTAGTCCGAGCTTCTTTCTTGCGACTTCATTGTTGTCTTCGTCGAGTATATCGATATCATCTGAAGCGCTTCCACCCTCGCCGAAGATCCATAAACCGTCTTTCGAGCGAGCGTCAAGAAAGGTAACTCTGGGTGGGAGTTTAAGCATCAATTCTCCAGCACGCGAGAGCAGCATCCATCGCCCATCTTTGACGCCGGCGAGTTTGTCTCCCTGAAGTTCAAGCACTGTATATAGTGGCTCAATCACAAATTTTCCGGATCTATCGATGATGCCTGAATGTGTTTCGTCAACACTGACAAATGCAAATGTTTTATTCAAAAAATCGCCTGCACTGAAGAATGGTCCGGCTACAATCTCTCCTGAAGTGTCAATGAAGGCAGCCTTTTTAGAGCCTCCATGGAGCATCTCCACAACTGCTCGACCGTTGTGAAAGTCTCGCCCGCTTGCGAATCTACCTGGTTCAACTGCCAGGGTTCCGCTTTCGTCAAAGTAGCAGATCGAAACTGCGTCTGGGCCGTAAGTTCTTGCCCGAAGCAAACCGTCGCAATATCGATGCGACTCTAAGTGAATTGTTTGTGAGAAAGTTAATAGGACTTTGCCGCCACTAGCAATCAGCTCAGTTCTTTTGAACCCATCATCTTGGTAGGACTCACGGATAAATCGATCTGACCCAAGGTATTGCAGACTGGAGCACTTTGATAGTGGGACAAGAATATTGCCGTCTCTGTCACAGAAACCGCGCTCACCAGCAGAATTCTCGATCTCAAACATCTCATCGCCCCGGAAGAAATATCTGGTGATCGACGTCGGAAGATTGGGAGGTCGTTCTTGACTCTGCTTCTTAGTGCCGTTACTTTCTGAGCCGGACTTCGATTCTTCGCCAGCTGGCTTCTTTTGTCCCTTGGCGTTTACCAAGAACGCGTCATGATTCTTGTCCAAGTAGTGAGGTTCTACCAAAAACCATCCGTCAGCTCTTTTTGTAATACGTCCATAAATTGGCTTCGCCAAAATGTTTCCGTCTTTATCGATCAAACCAAAATCGTCAGCTCCGGCCGAAGTGTGGAAACCTAAGACGACGAAGGCTGAGACCGCATACAGTATCACTTTTGGCAAGTGATTCAAGCCGACTGTAATTAAGCTCTTCCTGATAGACGCTCGCTTCATAAACTTCTCGAATCATGCACGAAACTCACCTAATTCTAAATCAATCGTCAAATCTTGGCTTAGGTTGCGAGGTTGATGTGAATGGCGGCCGCCGTACGAACTCATCCTTCACCCGGGTGATTTTGCTCGTCGCGTTGCACAACTGCAGTATGCGCAGACCGCTGCTGCCGGACAGGTTGCTGCTTTATGTGGGATGGGTTAACGACGAAGGCGGTCGGGATAGAAAAAGGGCTCGCGAGTTTTCGCGAACCCCAGGAGCTTGTATTTACCTCCGCTTAGCGACTTTTCTTGCGCTTAGATTGAGTGGAAGAAGCTTTCTTTCTGCCCGCCGCAGAGGCTGGTTTCGACTTCGCTCCAGCTTTCTTCGCGGTGCTCTTCTTTGTCGACGAGGCGCGAGTTTTTGAACTACTCATTTTACTTTTCGCCTTTGAGCTTGTTTTTGTTCCAGTCCTGGACGCTGTTTTTCCAGAGGCTTTTGAGCTTGTTTTCTTCGCGCCAGCTTTTGCCTTTGTCTTAGTGGCAGTGCGGCCCTTCTGTTTAGGCTTCGCGGTTTTCTTTGCTGCAGTCGTTTTCGCTTTTGATTTCGATGCCGGTTTTTTCTTCGTTGCTTTCTGCATGGCAGGAGATTGCAGCGGTTCTACGGCGTCCAGATCGCTGTAGGTTTCCTGTAACTCCATTTTGAGGTCCAGCATTTTTTCTTTCAGTTCGTCGAAATCGATGTCCAGCTCTCTGAGCGCGGGGAACATCTCTTCCTCTTCTTCCTTGATATGGTGCTTCACAAGTTCGGATAGCACCTTAAACTTGGCATCGAACTTCTCATCGCTTTCGTCCATTCCTTTCATCTCTGTAATGACGAAATCAACGACGCGGTGCTCTTCTTCTGCTTCGAGTTTCAGGTCTTCGTCTTCTTCATCGTCGCTTTCTTCAAGCAAAGGATAAACAAGCTCCTCTTCCAATTTCGTATGCACGACTAGTGAAAGAACAGTGTCAACAAAGATTGAATATTTTTCGCCATCGCCCGATGCGCTTTCAAATTTTTCAAAGTTTTCTTTCACATGGGCGTGGTCCATTTTTAACATCTCCAGCGGGTCGCTTACCGCTCTCAATGTTTCAAAATCTTCCTTCTCGTGTGAAACCACTTTCAATTTTGCATTCATGCGTTTTCTCCTCGACCATCTATTTTGATTGCGTTCTATTGTCTAAGTAGCAAGAAATAAACAGCTAATGCTGCGGTAATGGGCATCAGTACTGGTGTCGCGGAAACTCACTTGGGTGGCAAACGTCAAGTTACCCATAGGTTAGAAAAGGAAGGCACTGTGGATGGTGTCATTGTTTTCTTCTTGCCGGATGGTCGGCACTTCGGGCTCAGGCTTTTTTACATGAAAGAAGAGCAGCTCGTACGAGCTGCTCTTCTGAAGGTCCGGTTGGTTCGAGGCGGATTTAGTTTTTCTTCACAGCTGCTTCGCCGACACGGTGAATGTCAGTTGCGTTATTTGCTTTGAAGATTTCCTCAGCTTTTTTGAGCTGCTCTTTGTCGTCGCTATGTGCAGCGATCAAGATGTTGCCGTCGCGAATTTTGCCTTCGTACATTTTGGCTTCGTACTCAGGAATTCCCATTCCGATAAGGGCTCCGGCGACTCCAGCGACGGTAGCTCCGACTGCAGCGCCGCTGAGTGCTGCCATAATCGGTCCTGCTGCGATCAGTGGACCGACACCAGGGATGGCGAGAGCGCCAATGCCGGCTAAGAGTCCGAGCGCGCCGCCAATTATACCGCCTGTAGTGGCGCCTGTTACTGCGCCTTCCGGTGCTTTACTTGCAGCGTCGTGAGCGAAATCTTTAGCGCCTTCTTTATCTGGAAACAGAATCGAGATGTTGCTGTCGATAAATCCGAAGGACTTGAGTTCGGAAACGAGTTGCTCTGCCTGCGGGGTGGATTGAACTATTCCAACAATTGCGTGGTTTTTCATTTTGTACTCCATTTAGTTTGAATCTGACGGGTGGGTTTGTTTCTAATGAGGTTTTTTCGCAACGGTCAAAAGATTTTTCACTGACGTTACGCAGCTACATCCTTTAGCTACTGACTCGACCTTCGCTTTTTCTTCTTCGCTATCGACGGCTCCGCGCAGAGTTACAACACCTTTTGAGAAAAGGATTTTGCAGTTCTTTGCGTCCATCGATAGGTCGCTGTCCATAACAGCTTTCCTGATCGCAGCAAGCGACTCGACGTCATCTTTTTTGTTGCTTTGTTTGTCGGCGGTTACGGCTTCTTCTTGAGTCGCTCCGCGGTTTTGAGCAGTGTTATCTGCTTTCGGCGCTTCCTTTGCGAAAGACGCGCTTCCGATGCTGAGCATGGCTACAACCAGAGCCAATGATTTAATTGTTCGCATAAAACTCCTTTGAATTTTGTTGAACATGGACTTCTATCTGCGAGTGGTCGAGGTCGTTCTTCCTGAGTTCCTTTGTCTTAAACTTCAAGCGGCTATCTCTCAAGCAGCGAGCGGCTGATGAGGTGTTCCACTTGTAATACAGGCGCAAGAAAATCGAACTTCAAGAGACAACGAAATCGAACTCGAAGCATTGAGTGGTTAGTAGCAAAACGCAACCGTGTCGATGTCACCTAATTTTCATAGTGAGATAAAATCTCGCACAGCCAGCCCTGTCTCGTGTTCCACGCACTGTCCGGCAGGGGGGATTGCTGACAACCGGGGAATATTGCTTGCAGTTTGCAAGAGTCGAACATTCAGGTGAGGCCGCAATGCTGATGAGTGTTATGAAGATTTGCGCAAGCTTCTTCAGTTTGACATGATGGTGCTTGTAAGTGCGCAAGGCTATTCAAAATTTTCGTGACAAAACCGCTATACGAAATAAACCTGGCTTTCCGCTTCGCTAGTTCTTTGGGCTAGTGTCGACGGCTCCGCTCAAGAATTTGCCTGGGTGGTCATATAGGCGCCTAATATCAGAATCAACGAAAAAACTATCAGGCGAAATTGTTTATCCGATATGCAGGAGAGAAGTTTTTTTCCTGCCATGGTGCCTACAACGCATCCTGCTGTTGCGATTGCAACTAGCGGCCAAATGTTGAGCAGATCCTTTCCTTCGGTGACAAAGTAAACAGGCATGCGAGCTAGGTCGACGATGACACCTATCGCTGTCGCGGTAGATACGAGTTCCTCCTTCGACAAGTTCAAACCGAGAAGAGCGGCCGAGCGAATCCCGCCTTGATTCCCAACGAGTCCCCCGAGTCCGCCCGAACATAGCCCTGCTAACCAGGACCATGAGTGATTTATGCGGAACTTCTGAAACCAGCCTGACAAGCCGGTTAAGCCAACATAGATCAGTAAAAATGCGAAGAGATATATTAGTAGTGGTGAATTGACCTTTGCATGAAAGACCGCGCCTAATAATCCGCCAAGCGCGCTGAAACTGCCGAACTTGATAAATACTTGACGATTGATATTCTTGCGCAACATCCAAAATCGCAATGAAGTTGCAACAAGATGAGGCACCGATATTGCAGCCACTGCAAGTTTTAAGTCTATTTGCGTGGACAACAGTGGTGTCAGCAGACTGCCGATGCCAAAGCCGGAAAGCGCCGCAACGCCAGCTGCAAATGCACTTACCGTAAACAAAATAATTTGAAAACTATCCGGTGTAACCATGTCTCTTTATGCGATCGGTTTCAACTTTGTTCGATTCTTATGGCTGAGTGCCACGCAAAATGCGTTGTCCTAAAGTCTGACACATGTGTCAGCAGAACATGCAGTTTCTGACGTCGTGTCAATTCGATAATGACGATATAGACGAAGGAACGCAATAGCAAAGGACGGTGAACCGAATGCAAGCAACGCTGACAATCCTGTTGCTCGTTATCTCGAACGTGTTTATGACAATGGCTTGGTATGGGCATCTCCGCTTCAGATCCGCTCCACTCTGGGAGGTGATCGTAATTAGCTGGCTAATTGCATTTCTGGAATACTGCTTTCAAGTGCCGGCTAATCGAATGGGCAGCTACGAATTCACTGCTGCTCAGTTGAAAATTATTCAAGAGGTGATCACTCTGATTGTGTTCGGCGCATTTTCGGTTCTTTATCTGAAACAACAGTTCCATTGGAATTACGCAGTTGCATTTGCGCTAATTGTCGGTGCCGTCTTTTTCGTATTCACGGGGGATGGTGACGTCGCGCAGGAGCAGAACAAATGCACAGCGCCAGAGAAATTAGATGTCAAAAAGGTTTCTGTTTCCGATCTTCACGCGGCGTGTGTGGAAATCGAATTTCCTGATCGAATATCGCCATCTTAGAGAATCTAAGAGCACTTGTCGCGCTAATTTTAGTTAGAGAGGAGCTGATGACAAGCGAGCTGAACACCGATAAGAGCAGGACAATTGTGAGCAATCAAAGTCTGCGCGCTCTCGACTGTTTGAACATAATGATAGGGGATGTTCTTGGCGGCTTGGGACCATATCTGGCTGCCTATCTGAGGACCGCTCAGCAATGGGATCAAGCCAGTATTGGTGCGGCGCTGTCTGCGATGGGCATTGCTACGATTCTTTCCCAAACACCTGCCGGTGCGCTGGTCGATCGTTTGAAACAGAAGCGCATTCTTCTTTGCGGCGCGGCAGGTGTCATGAGTCTGACCTGCGTCGTCATCACCGTTTTCAGTCAGTTCTACGCGGTCATGACAGCGCAGATAATTTACGGAATCGGTGCTGCCGTTGCCGGTCCTTGCATCGTGGCGATCAGTTTGGGGTTAGTTGGACACAAGAGATTCGCATCGCGAATCGCCCGAAATGAGGCTTACAATCACGTCGGAAACGTCGCGGCGGCCGTGCTGGTTGGTCTGGCGGGCTTTCTAATATCGCCAATCTGTGTCTTTTACCTAATCGCGCTTTTCAGCGTGGGGAGCATAGTTGCTACCTCTTATATACGTGAAGACGAGATAGATCACGATGTTGCTTCAGGCGCAGTCGAAAGTACGTCGAGTAAGCCTGAGATCAACATTGCCGCTCTTTTGAGCAATAAACATATTGCTGCTTTCGGAATTGCTGTGTTTCTGTTTCACCTTTCTAATGCCGCCATGCTACCTCTTGCGGGTCAATACCTTTCAGAAGGTCGACCCAGGGAAGCGCCTCTATGGATTTCCGCCTGTGTCGTCTCGGCTCAATTTGTGATGGTGCCCGTGAGCCTCTGGGCTGGACGGGCTGCACAAACATGGGGACGCAAACCTGTATTCTTGATTGGATTTTCTGTGTTGCCAATTAGGGGTTTTCTTTACACGCTGAACAGCAGCCCGTTCTGGGTAGTTCCTGTACAACTTTTGGACGGCATCGGTGCCGGTATTTTTGGTGTTCTTGCCTCCGTAATCGTCGCCGATCTCACAAAAGGTACCAGGCACTACAATGTTACTCGCGGCGCGATAATTACAGCACAGGGATTTGGAGCCGTGCTGAGTAATCTTCTGGCTGGATTTCTTGTTGCGAGATTCGGATATGTCAGCGGTTTTCTCTTTCTCGCCCTCACCGGACTAGCAGGCCTGGTAATCTGTTGTCTTGGACTACCGGAAACTCGTAACCTCGAGCCCGAATTGGGAAGTTTCAAAGATGGCTAGGATTCTCGTACTTCGTGACCGACGCTCAACAAGCGGTATTCTGACAGAGATGTTGGAGAGTCTGAAGCATCGCTTAGTCGAAGCGGACTCGCTCTCAGGCGGTCTCCGCTTGCTGTTGCAGGAGCCTGCCGAGATGGTCTTCATAGATCAGCAGAGCGAAACCCACTCCGCCGCTAATCTTCTTCAAGCTATCAAACAAGAAAGCGCTCTGGCATCGTTGCCGGTGATCGTCGTTACCTCTGAGGCTAACAGCGATCTCGTCATCGAAGTAATGCGACTCGGCGCATTCGATCATTTGAGCTTACCTTTGAGCCTGGACGAATTGAATCAGGCAATTGAAAGAGCAATTGCCGCACCTAAAAGCGAAACTGTATCAAGCATAAGTTACTCAGAAACCACGTCGGACAATACGCTTGTCGGCTTGTGCGCTGCAATGAGGCGAGTCGAGAAACAGATCGGAATTGCCGCCGCATGTGGTGCCTCTGTTTTGATCAGTGGAGAGACCGGCACAGGGAAAGATACTGTTGCAAGAGCGATTCATCGACACAGCCAACAGGGGGCTAAACCGCTAACAGTTATCGATTGTACTGCAGTCCCCGAAGACTACGAGTCTTTCGAATCATTGAGTCCCGGCGCTCAGGGGACGGTCATCTTGGACGAGATTGGCGACCTCAACGCTCGTACACAGGCGATGCTGGTTCGAGCATTGAAGGAAGGAGTGCCGGGAACCACTGCACCGCGGGTGGTTGCAACTACCCAGCACGACTTAATTTCGATGGTGAAAGAGAAGTGCTTTAGAGAAGATCTGTTTTACCGATTGAACGTTTTACCGATTTCGCTACCGCCGCTTAGAGAGCGGGGTTCCGACATCTTGTCTCTGGCGGAACTGTTTTTATCGCAAGCTCGGCCGGAGTCCGCCAAGCGCATAAGTAGTTCTGCTGCGAAGGTTTTATTAGATTATGACTGGCCGGGGAATGTTCGAGAGTTGCAGAATCTTATGTATCATCTGACGTTTTCGGTTCGCGCTGCAAGTATTGAACCAGCTGACCTCAGCATGATTATCCGCGAGGATGCGGTCAAAAGTGAAGACAGTTTAGACGGCATGGATTATTACACTGCGATGGCAACGTTGGAGAAGCGTCTGCTGGAGCGGGCTTTAGAGCAATCGAACGGAAGTAAGTCCGAGGCTGCGCGGCTGCTTGGCATCAACAGGCAGTTGTTGTACAGCAAGCTAAAGGCGCATGGGCTAATGACTTGAGGAGGAATTAATGGCACCGCACGAACATGATCGCAAGAAAAAAACACATCATCGAGAGAGCCGTCGAGCGTTGAATACTCCGGAGAACGCCTTGAAGGCCGTCGGTGCGGCGCGAGCATGTATTGGTTCGCTCGCGGCAGGTAAAGTCTGGAAACATCGCGCTCCGCATGGAATTGAGATCAAGGGCGCTTTGACTATCGACGGCAGCGCTGTTGTGATACTGCATTTCAGTCCAGAAGATGGAAGCGTTCTGCCTAAGGGATTTCACGGCTTCAGTGAGGGAACTCCGGAACTCATCTCCGACATCGAGAGTAGGCTCAATGATTATCCTGAAAAACTTATCGTACTAGAAGGCGCCGAGTTTAGAGAGCCTGAGTTCTGCTGGGCGGTTCCTCTTGTTTGTGACGGAAGAATCGTAGCGCATCTTAAAGTGTCGTCTGATGGAAGCGAGATTATGCCGGACAAGAAAGCGATGGAGGAAATGCAATCTCTCATCCGAAGGGATGAGAATTGAGTCGTCTGCTTCTGTCAGAAATCGACAGATCGACTGATTGAATATACGCCCGTTAGGTCTAAACTTGTGAGCCTTCGAGTCACAACACGGGCATATAATATGACAAGTACAATCGCAATAAACAAAACCCTACCGTTTCTTTTCACTGGTGCGAAGGAACCATCGTTCACTTTTCTTTTTCGAATTCACTCAGGATCGGAAAAGCAATTGCATGATGTTGGACATATTCGTGGGCGTTGCCACGAGATTTTCAATGAGCTTGAATCACAAGGTTCCGATGTTGAGGCGCTGCGCAAAAAGACAGATGCACTGATCGAAAAAATCGACTTGCATAGTGGTGCTAAGTCGATCGGCCTGTTTGTGTCTGGTGAAAACGCCCAGTGCGAGACGTTCTTCATACACATGCCTGAACGATTCTATTTCGGTGATTATTTCTCCGGTTTAGAGGCTTGCTATGCCACTGCTGAGTCCACGCCTTATGCACTGTTTGTTCTAGAACCGCAATCGCTGAAAGTATTTAAAGGTCAGGCCGATCATCTTGAGTCGATGCCTGAATCGGAAGCCGTCAGTCATCTGCAGAAAATTTTCAAGGACCGGCAGCCGGCTCATCATGATAAAGATGGAAAGACTCACAAAGTGCATGATTCCAAATGGCAGAAGAGTTTTGTCGATGCCGTGGCTGCTGTTTGCCTGGGCGTGCCTGCGATGGTCGCTGGTTTGGAATTGACAGGATTGACGGAACGCGAATTGAGAGACGCGGGTGTCGAAATTCTTGCGACCAAGAATGAGGTTTGTCAATCGACTGGAACGGACGCGCTGGTGCAAGTGGCAGAAGATTTGCTCAAGGAGTTTCATTCGACTCGCGCTGCTAAGCTGCTTGAACAATGCAGGACTGCAATCGGTGCGCAAAAACTCGTGAGCATTCCGCAGGATATGTTGGCGTGCGCACAAGAAGGTCGAGCTGAAATGCTGCTTCTCGAAGCACCGGCTTGGGATGTTTCCGGCAAAATGGCGTTGACTGAGATTCACGAGACCATCCGGCATACTCTTGAAAATGGCGGACGAGTTGAGTTTGTTCCGACTGGTAGTTTGACCGAGTGGAACGGAGCTGCTGTTTTGCTGCGGTATTGAAGCGCGACATTTGACTGAACTGTTTATGGCTGAATGCGAATTTCTGAGTGTTTAAGGAATATCCTGCTACGTTCAAGAAATTCGCATTCGCTCGTGCTTCAATGCTCAGGCACAAACAGACAATACGTCGACAGGCAGTCGTACGTCGAAAGTCGTTCCTTCTCCGAGACGGCTAGTGCAATGGATGGAACCACTGTGAGCTTCGGCGATCTTCTTGCACAGGTAGAGACCGATGCCTGTACCGGCGCCTTGTTTGTAGTATTTCGATCGGCCTTGACCAAACCTTCTAAATAAATATTCCTGATCGAGAGGCGAAATTCCTGTGCCATTATCACTGACGCTGACGAGTACTTGATCGTCACCTGCCTCCACCTGTAGTGTCACTTCTCCACTGGGCTTGCTGAACTTTATCGCGTTGTGAAGTAGGTTGGTGAGCATCCGCTGTATGGCTATCGGATCGCCGAGCACGTTAGGCAGCCTTTCGGCAATCTTGACTTGTAACGAGATTCGATGAGAGCGCGCCATCGGAACTACTGAGGCAACTGCCTTCCCGGCAATGAGTTCGAAGTCTATAAGTTCGCGTGCCAGCTCTACGCTGTCGGTGTCAAATCGATAAACATCAAGGACGTTTCGCAACAAGGTCAGCAGACCATCGTTACTCTGGCGGATCTCATACAGGAATTCCCGGTGCGGTTCGGCCATCTCTCCGAGTGCTCCATCGATCAGATTCTCCAAGACTCTATTGGCTCCAATCAGTGGATTCTTTATATCGTGCGCCAGCTCAGCGACAAATTCTTGTCGATGTCTATCGTTGTTCAGTCGTTTTGATGCGTCCAGCGCCATGAAGATGCCACCATCAGTGCACTGATTTCGATCAAGCACAGCCCATGCGAAAACGTCGTAAGGGGCGCAGTCGCCTAGAGCGCCCCGTTGAAGAGTGAAGCCTTCGAGGGCGAATGGCGCGCCGTTCTTTATTACTTTGTCCCAAACGTCTTCGCTAATCGCTGGCAGTAGATTTTTAATTGACGTGTCTTTTTCGCTTGAATCACCGGAGTAAAAATTGTTTTTGAATGCGGTGTTACTCGTGAAGACTCGACAATTATTGTCGAACCTCGCTATGCTCACAGGTGTTCCTTCTAATAAATTCTGCAGCAAGTCTCGCTCGGTGGCCACTTTGTGTCTGGCGATATGTTCAGTCTGAAAGCGGATGATTGCAAATCGAATCGCTCTCATCAAATTCAACTCATTGATTTGCCCTTTGATGAGGTAGTCTTGAGCGCCTTGAGATATTGCTGCTTGTGCAACGGCTTCGTCATCGAGACCAGAGACTACGACGATCGGTACTTTGGCTGCGTATTCTCTCAATCCGTCAAGTACTTCCAGACCCCGTGCATCCGGCAAGCCAAGATCCGTCACGATCAGATCGAAAGCCGAGAGTCGCAAATGCTTTTTCGCGGCATCAAGATCTGCTGCCGTACTGACTGCATAAGCGCGGGAACCATTGATTGTTAGCAGCTCTTGAATGACAAGCACGTCGTTTGGATTGTCTTCAATTAATAAAATCGTCTTTTGTTCAGATCCAGAAGCTGAATCCGATTCTGTTGCAACCTTGTCTCCACTCAGATCTCGATGAATTACTTCTGGTGCAGAGACTTCGGAAAGTTTTTGACTAGTCGTAAGAGCGGCAATATTTAGCCAGGCGGTTTCGATTACCTCGAGAACGTGCCAGAGATTCTCAAAGGCCGGCGGTTTGGTCAAGTAACAATCTGCGCCATTGGCAAGAGCGAGGCGCTCGTCTTCCGGATTCTCAGAAGTCGTCAATATCACAACTTTTAGATCGTTCAATTCACTGTGGCTTCGTAGCTCGACCAGCACTTCGTGTCCATTACGCCTTGGCAAATTTAGATCCAGGAACATCAAATCTGGTGCGTTCTCGGGGTGATGCAGCAACTCGCGAACGTAGTCTATCGCAGCCTCTCCGTCCTCGAGAACGTGGAGTCTGTATCCGATTCCGGAATCCTTGAGAAACTCCTTCATCAATAAGACATCGTGCGGATTGTCTTCCACGATTGCGATGTTCAAAGGGCGAGGCATCAAAATCACTCCTTATTCCAGTTAATCAGGATGCCTTGACCGGTCCTTAACTTTATCATGAATAGCGCGTTGCTCCTACGCCGATTGGTCGACTTCTTTCCGCGCAAGCGGCAGAGTGAGCTCAAACGTTGTGCCTTCCTTGACTGGTTTGAGTGTGATGTTGCCACCATGGCGCTCGACAATTTTTCTGCAGACCGCCAGGCCGATACCGGTTCCCGGATATTTGCTCACCGAATGCAGCCGCTGAAAAATTTCAAAGATACGCTCGGCATACTCCATGCTGATTCCTATGCCGTTGTCGGAGATGGATAACACCGCGTTATTCTTGTCTTCGAGGACGCTTATGCGAATTTCCGGCTGCTTTTCGCTGCGAAACTTAATCGAGTTACTGAGCAGATTCTGAAAGAGGCGCGTGAGTTGGTTTGCGTCACCGAGCACCTGCGGCAATTCATCAAAGATGATCTTGGTTTCTGTCTCGTTAATAGCAGCTTCAAGACCTTTGATAGCGTCGGTGAGAGGTGCATTCAAATCGACAGGAACCAGCGGCTCGCCTTGCGTTTCGACACGCGCATACAAAAGCAAATCTCTGATTAACTGTTGCATACGCTCAACGCTCTCGACTATAACCTCGAGATATTTTTGCGTATCGGGAGTGAGAGAATTGCCTGCTTTCTTCTTTAGAAGATTGCTAAAACTAATTACGGTTCGCAGTGGTTCCTGCAAATCGTGCGAGGCGACGTAAGCAAATTGTTGAAGATCGTGATTCGAGCTGGCTAATCTCTCCGCCAGCTGTTGGAGTTTTTCCTCTTGCACTTTGCGTTCGGTTATATCGCGTCCTTCCGGAATGAGATACTTTACTGTGCCGTCTTCTGCGAAAACAGGCTTCATGGAGAAGTCGAACAGTGCTGGACTTCCTGATGGTCGCAGATGTTTAACTTCAAACCGAACAAAATCACCCTTCGCGACTGCGGTCACTGCATCTTGAATTTGCTTCTGTACTTCTTCGGAGTGCGCAAACCAGGGTGTCTTCCAGAATAAATGATCGGTCACCTGTTGTGCCGTCGTACTCTGATAGTCCAGGGCTGTTTGATTCACGTCAATTACACGCCCGTCAGGCTCCAGTAGACCGATAAGTTGAAACGTGTGATCGAATATCGCTCGGAACTTTCTCTCGCTCTCCGCCAGCTCGTTAGTCCGTTTCTTCACTTCCTCTTCCAATATTTCGGCGTGTCGCTTTAGGACGTCGATGTTTGTAGATGTGCCGAACCATTTGATGATGTTTCCTTCCTGATCTCGCACTGATTCAGCTTGCGCGAGAAACCATCTGTAAATGTTATCCTTGCCTCGCCACCTGTATTCAAACTGAAATAGATCGCCCGTTTTGAGACATTCAGACCACTTCTCCAAGCAGGGGCTGAGGTCGTCAGGATGCACGACCTGCTGCCAGTTGTTGCCTGAGGTGTCTTTGAAGTTTAAGCCTGTGTATTCGTCCCAACGACGGCTGTAGAAATCGATAAAACCGTCGGCTGTTGCCGTCCATACTACCGGAGACAGAGCATTGGTGAGGATATGGAATTCTTTGCTTTTCTGCAGGAGCGATTGATTCGTTTCTTCAAGTTCTCGCCGGCATTTCTCCAGTTCTATTTTCAGAGAGGAGGATGCTTTCTTTTCACTATTAGCAGAGGCGTTAAGCCTCCAGAAGAGAACCGCGATAGCGCATGTTGAAAGGGCGAGGGCAACTTCCACAGCATGTTGCTCCAATTATCGAGCCACCAGTAAATCGCTTTTTTCACACTTACCCAGTCGGTCCCGATTTTTCTCAACAACTTTGTCCGCATGACGAATGAAGCTTTCGTGAAGGTTTCGTTGTCTGCGCTTGGTTAGATTTGTTTGGCTTCTTCGGGTGCGAGTGTTTGCCGAAATAGCTTTCGTTCTACTTCAATGCGAGCCAGAGTAGTCGTTGCGCGCATTTTGACGTACGGGTTATCGTCGTCTGCGAGGGCTTGAAGCGCCTCGTCTGGCACTCTGGAATTTTCAGCAATGCTAAATCTGACGTCCGGGTTGTCATCCGTCACCATCAACATTATCGATGCCAGTGGTGTTGTTGGATTGCTCGCAGTGGCGATTCGAATTTCAGCAACTGCTTGATAGGACAGCTGAGCTAAAGTTCCGACCCCGGTGTTGCTGTTTTCAGCTATTCGCTCAAGCATGCTGCTGTCCGCGCCGATGGACAGGTCGTCGAGCACCGAAGGCGGGGTGTTCGGATTGATTGCCAGCAACCAACAGATTTCCACCAGTTCTTCGTTGGTGGTATCCAGTTGCTCTCGAATTGCTGATGCGAGTTCCGGAACGGTGGTCGTTTTCTCAAGCCAGTGATCGACCAGATTCTTCATTGCTTGTGTAATTCGAGGATTCGGGCACTCGCAGATAAAGTTGTAGAGATACGATAGGTCATCGGCTGCTATTTTGTCTGGTTGTCCTTGTGGATTTTTCATCTGTTCGCCTCGTGTAATCTGGAATTGAATAATGCATCTGTTTGAGTAAACAGATGCGGCTGCCTGTAAGGCGGAAAGTTTCAATGATCTGCGGCAATGAATTGATTTCAAGCGACCTTGAGTTCGCTTCCGGTTGTTTCAACTGGCGCTTGAAGTTCCGCGTTCAGATACGAGGTGCTCATAAGCAAGAGAAAAAATTCGGGTTTCGTGTCGTGCGTGTGACCAGGGAGTTCACATTGAACCAACGCCTGATCATGACAGGTTTAGCAGCAGACCGAGAGCAAAACAGCGGCGGTCGCAAGCTTCTCAGGCTGACCAACAGGTGCACTTTCACAATCCTTCTAACGTCATCATAGCACAACGCGCCGTCATTAATTCTCTCGCGAAAGGGCGCTTTGGAAACCGACAATCAACTGTTGGATACTTCCAATTGTGATGTTGTTGCGGAAGTGCGCAGAGCAAGCGGGTCTTGTTCAGTGAGTCGTGCAGTCGAGATTCTTGATATAATCGATCTGGTTTCATCTGGTAACATGGAATCCTTCTATATGAGTCGGCGGAGATTACTTTCGTGGACATCGTCACTTGTCCGTCGACAGTCGAGATTGAGCAGCTAATCCGTGGAGAGATTGCCGATCCTTTCGCGTCAGATGTTTTGTCCGGGCATGTCAGTGACTGCTCTCGTTGCTCTCGAACTCTCAAACGATTTGGTAGCCAGCTACCAGAGTCCAACTTTCGTTTTTCAGATCAACATTCTGTGCCACCGCACGCTTCGGCAGGCGACCATCAGTCTTTGCCAAATTATGCAAAACCTCCCACGCTCAGGCAGGCGCTAACATTTCTGGCACCCGCTCAGCAACCGGACGAAATCGGCAGACTGGCTCACTATCGAATCTTTAACGTGCTCGGTTCCGGCGGAATGGGTGTCGTATTGCATGCTGAAGACATTCATCTCAATCGCCCGGTCGCTTTGAAGGTGATAAAGACCGAGTACAGTCGAGATCCGGAAACGCGAACCCGCTTCATGCGCGAGGCTCGAGCGATGGCTCACGTAAAGAGCGATCACGTTGTAACTGTTTATCAGGTTGGAGAAGACAACGAGACGTGTTTCATCGCTATGGAAATGCTGGAGGGTGAACCTCTGGACAGCCTGATGGATAGGTCTCATATGCTGCCACTGCCCGAGGCAGTTCGAATCGGCAAGGAGATAAGTCTTGCGCTTGTTGCGGCGCATAGCAAGGGCGTGATTCATAGAGATATCAAACCGGCTAATGTCTGGATTGAGGAGAGCGGCCGCGTTAAGCTTCTTGATTTTGGTTTGGCTCGTCCGGAGTCTACCGACATCAAACTCACGGCTACCGGATTGGTCATGGGAACCCCTGCTTACATGGCCCCTGAGCAGGCACGGGCGGCCGCGACAGACGAGCGTGCCGACCTTTTCTCGCTTGGTTCCTTGCTCTACCGCTTAGTCTGCGGAGTACCTCCCTTCTCCGGCGACACCGCGATGGCGTTGATTGCGGCGTTGATTGAATCAACCCCTGCACCACCGAGCAAATTCAACATCGAGATTCCACCGGTTTTGGATGATTTGATTTTGCAGCTTCTGGCAAAGTCTCCTGATGACCGTCCGAAATCGGCTGTGGAAGTTGTTTCCAGGCTGGAATACATTGAGAAAGGGCTCGTCGGAACAACTGGAAATCAAGCCATCGTACGAAGGAGTCGTGTTCCTGCCTTTGGTTCGTTCGATGGAGACTCCGGTTCCCATAATGCCATGTCAATCTTTGGTGACCTGTCTGCAGCTGGTTCTGCATTGTCTGGTCAAAGTCTGACTCGCAGAAGAGAGGCGGAGCATCGTCAGGTCACCATGCTTATGTGTAGTTGCAATTTGTTTGAGTCCGAGGATTTTATAGAACACTTTGAAGCCTCCGAACAGAATGAACTTCTCTGTCTGTTTCGCGATATCTGTCAGCAAGCCGTTCAAACATTTGATGGAAGCATTGTTCGATGGAATGACGATAGTTTGCTCGTTTGCTTCGGCTATCCCACAGCTTACGAAGATGCTGCAAGCCGTGCGGCAAGTGCGGCTCTCCAAATTCTCGAAGAACTGCAGGGAGTCGATCAGATTGTGCGAGAAGAGAGGAAGCTAGAGCTTGGCGCGTGGCTTGTCTTAAACACTGGGCGTGCCATTGTCGAGACAAAGGATGGAGAAATCATTGTTGTTGGTGAAGCACGCAATGTCGCGACTCGCCTTAAGGAAGTCGCTTGCTCGGGACAGATTGTCTGTAGCGATTCAACGCATCAATTGCTTAACGGAAGATTCGATTGCACCGCCATTGGTGCACACCAGTTCAAGAATCTCTCTCGTCCGGTTTCGTTGTTTCGAGTTCATTCAGTTTTGGAGAATGTTGACCCCAGTCCAATCCTCAATGATGTCGAATTAACCCCGCTCACAGGGCGCGATCTCGAACTGAGTTTGCTACACGCCCGTTGGGAGCAGACTAAAAATGGTACGGGTCAGATAGTTCAATTAATTGGCGAATCCGGTCTTGGTAAGTCTCGGCTGGTTCGCGAATTGAAGCACCACATTTTTGACGGGCGAACAGAAAGCGGGCTGAGCAGAGATTTGGCGTCGTCGAATAGCTCATCGGTGCCACATTTCGTGTCGTGGTTTTGCTCGCCTCATTTTCAGAATAGCGGGCTATATCCGGTTAAAACATTCTTTCAGCGAATCTTGCACTTTGCCGCACATGAGGAGGCTTCGGAGAGGCTTGAACGCCTGTTGAGCCACCTGGAACGTTATAATCTCGCGCAACCGGATACGGTGGCGTTGTTTGCTTCATTATTGTGTATTCCGACTGACGTCAGATTTCCGTCACTCGGGCTTACACCTGTGCGTGAGCGAGAGGAAACATTTCGTGTGCTTGAGGATTGGTTTTGCGCTTACTCAAGTGAACAAGCGGTTTTATTTGTAGTCGAAGATTTGCATTGGATTGATTCGTCCACTCTCGAATTTCTCTCTAAGTTTTTAACCGAAGGAATGCACGATCAAATTCTAACCGTACTAACTTCGCGACCGGACTTTCGTCCGCCCTGGCCGGCGCTCTCAAATCAAACAATTATCTCTCTTTCTCAATTGACGAAAGAGCAGGTAGGCGACTTATTGAAAGGAAAAACTGGAACCATGCCCTCTCGATCGGTCATCGAGCAAGTCTACGACCGGGCAGGGGGAGTGCCGCTATTCGTCGAGGAATTCTCAAAAGTAGCTGAAGAAGCCGGTGGGCTGGAAGATGCTGGTGAGGACAGATTCAAAACCATGGCGCGTGTGATACCACCCACGCTGCAGGATTTGATTATGGCCCGCCTGGAGCGAATGGACGGCGACCGTGACCTTGCTCAGCTTGCCGCGACCCTTGGCCGCGAATTTAACTATGAAGTATTTGCCATCGTCACCGGTCTGGATTCGGCGACTTTAAACATTGAATTGACCAAGCTCGTTCAAGCCGAGATTTTGCACGAGAAGGGCCGCAGACCAAACTCTACGTTCATATTTAAAAATTCACTTTTGCAAGACGCCTTATACGGCAGCTTGGTCAAGAGCAAGCGACAACAATTTCACGCGCGTATTGTCGATAGTTTGGAATCGCGCTTTCCGCAACTCGTAGAACCGGAGATGCTTGCTCATCATGCCACTGAGGCGAACCAGATTCAGAAGTCTGTTCATTACTGGGTCGCCGCAGGGTTGCGCGCACAAGAACTGTTCGCCAACGCTGATGCGATCGGACATTTCAAGAGAGGCTTGAGTACACTTTCGGAACTTCCGAATTCGCCACAACGAGATATGCTGGAGCTCTCTCTGCTAATCCCGCTGGGATCTGCATATCAGGCTGTTCTCGGTTATGCCGCTCCTGATGTTGGACCTACTTTTGCCAGAGCGCGCGAACTCTGTCAAAAGGTTGGCAGCCCGGCTGAGCTGTTTTCGATCATGTGGGGCAATTGGACCTGGCACCTCGTGCGCAGCGAGTTGTTGCTATGTGCGGACCTCGCTGATGAAATGAGTACCTATGCGGAGTACACCACCGATAGTGGCATGCTGATGGAGGCTTGCGTAGTCCTCGCTATAACTAAATTTTTCAGTGGTGATTTTTCTGGCTGTCGGAAGTACTGCGAGGAAGCAATTTCGCGCTATGAAAACAGTGAGCTCTGCCGTCTCTGGAGTGGACGAACGGGACAGAATGCCTCAGTAGTCGTCCGCGCCTACCTGTCACAGTCGCTCTGGCATCTGGGCTATCCGGATGAAGCGCAAAAGATCAATGAAGATATGCTCGCGCGCGCCCGCGATATCGGGCATCCTTTCAGTCTGGCGCATGGCCTCTATTTTTCCGCCTGGTTGCAGTATCGCTGTGGCGCCGGTCGCGAGCTTAGAGAAGCCGCGTCGGAGTTGGCAAAGATCGCGGTCAGTCAGGGCTTTGATATGTGGCGTGCCACTGCAACATTCCTCGAAGGCGCTGGTTTGCTGGTGGTAGGCGAACCTGAGCAGGCTCAGGAAAAATTGGAAAGGGGACTGGAATCGTTTCAGGTGCTGTCTGCCGCTTTGACAATACCGGCGCAGCTCGCAGTTCTGGCGAGCGCGTGTATGAAGAATCAACGCATACCGGAGGCGCAAGAGGCACTCAGACTTGGCTTGATTCTGGCCGAGCGAAACCTTGACTGTTCTCAGAAGTCGGAACTTCAATGCTTAATGGGACAGGTTGCACTGTTGAGTTCAAATGACATTGTGACCGCGGAGACCAGTTTCCGAGCGGCGATGGAAACAGCCAGGCAGCAGGGAAGTCGAGCATTGGAATTGCGTTCAGCCATTTGCCTCGCCGAACTTCTAGAACGTTCGGGACGAGGCGAGGAAGCTTACTCCATATTGAGCACTATTTGCGGTGCCTGCCCTGCGTGCTGTTCAACGCCAGATCTTGTGGCTGCCAGGATGCTTCTGCGAGACCTTACGACTTAAAGGCGCACTTCAAGATCTCCAGAAGTTCAGTATCCTCCAAGGATTGCCGCTGACGATGCTTTTCCGGTCCAGACTTCATTCAGGCGAACCGGTTTGAGCATTGTAGCCTCAGGTGTAGGTCTTACAAATTCGTATTTGTGAACGCTCGCTTGTTTGTCACCGTCCTCGCAACCACTCACCAGAAGGTTTGCGCCAGTCGTCGTGCTTGTCGTGGCTACCCGCACGCCACCGGATTTGGTGAACGGTTTAAAGCTCGATGTCTCGCGGAAAGGTGCGTCTTTGCCGCATCTGCACGAGCCTAGATAGAGCGCCGGTCCGCCATCCAGCGCGGAGCCGTTGGAAAAAACTTTCACTGTCCCGTCGCCTGTGAGCTGGCTAGCGATGATTGACTTCGCGCCACCAAGCGAGCCTGCTATCCAACCCGTGGTCAGCGAAACTCCACTCGAATAGTCTTTGCCAAACGGAAAGAAGCTGCTGTAACTAACTAGACTGTCGGCGGGATTCGCTAAACCTTGCCTGTCTTTCTCTATGGGCTTGAACAAGGTGTAGGCGAATGTCTTTATTTCTGTCGGGCTGCCTGGGCCGGGCGCAGTTACTATGCTCTCGCGACCGGTGGTTAAATCCACCATCCCCGCCGCGATGCTGACGCCGGAACGATCTTCTCCATATGGTTTAAAGCTGGCGAACAGTGAAGGACCTTTGTCTGATCCTGCCAGCGGAATGCTGTAAACCTTCACTTCATCAGTGATGCCGGCTGGTGAACCGACGATGAGATTGTCGGACTGTGTGCCGTCAATTTGTGCAGAAGCCACGCTGACACCGTCGCGTGATTCAGAACCGAAGGGCTGAAAACGCGCAAGCTCTGTTCCAAATATACCTTTGCCCAGGATTGAAGCTCCTGCGTATGCCACCACTTCCGGTGCATGCTCTTTACCGGAACCGACTAGCAGGTCGAGTATGCCATCGCCGTCGACATCTCCCATCGCGACATTGACGTTGCCTTCATAGAATGGAAATGGAATGACAGTTCCTATGAGTCTGTCGCCTTCGCCATCATAAATATGAACCTCCGCTGCTCGTCCGGGAGCGCCCGGAATTGCTACAGCGTATGAGGAAACTTGTGGTATCACGTTGATTATGGACATCAAGCCATTGTCCTCATGGTTGAGGCGGTGGCAGTGCGTAACATATGTGCCCGTGTATTCATCGAACCTGGAGCGGAATGTAAGAATGCCCGGGTCGGTTACATCTTCGCTGCTGTTCATCTTTGGCGCAGGTGCGTTGGCGTTATCGACGGAGAAATTGTCGGGGCCTGTTCGCACATTATTTGCAGGGTCAAAGTACTCGGTTACTTGAAAGTCATTGACGTGTACGTGAATTGGATGTTCGTCGTTATTGTTGTTGATGAACTTCCACTCCTCGATTGAATTGAGCCGAGGTTGGATCAATGGAGTGTTGGGAAAGGCTTGACCATTGAAAGCGTAAACGAATGCCTTTGAATCGCTCAAGCTTGCCATGTTATTGAGAAATCCGCCGGACATGACTAGCTCTCGTTTCACATCCGGAATCGCTTTGGATAGTTCAACAAACGAAGAGTAAGCTCCGAGTTTTTGTCCTTCCACGAATGGTGTCGTAATGCCACCACTTTCCACTGCTTTGGCGCGCGCTAAAACCTGAGTTGGAAATACGAAGAAGCCATCGAAGTAGCTGATGTACTGCGGCAGCACGCTTAAATTGCCTAAAATAGCGGGAGGATTCTCGGTTCCATTGTTGGTGTAGAGCACACCGGGCGACGTAATCGTTTTGCTAGGATCGAACTGCCCATTGGGAGCGCTCTTGCCGATGGGAGGCATCTCCAGAAGTAGTTCGCCTTCGGCAGGTATCGTGACGGCAATCGCAAAGCGAGTTGCCGGAGGAATGATCAGCCGAGTGCCGTCGCCTATCAGCGGACGACGTACCGCTGAATAAGGGTTTCCATCCTGTCCTACTATTGCGATTTTCGGATGACGACCAGTTGCTGTTTCAGTAAGTTGGACGTTCATGTAGGCGAAGTCGCTCACATTTGCGAGCACCCAGATTTCGGTTTGACCAGCCTTACTTTTGATGTTCGGTTGGAACTGTCCATTAACCGTGAATTGAACGTCTCGAAGATAATCCGGAAGCGCGGGATCTGCCGGCAGATCTCCCTTATGGTCTGCCGTGGCAAAATTCTGAAGGTTGCTCGGAATCAGTGCCAATTGACCCCTGTGGTTGCGAATCGAAAGCGGTCCTTCGTACCAGATGGTGGCGTATTTGGTGCCTTTCTTGGCTTGGTTGAAGTTTACCGGCGCAAAGGAAGGGCGATAAGTGCCTTTCTTCAGTTCTCCCTTTTGGGGCGGTTTAATTGAGCTTACCCACATTGGCCACATCAAATTGTTTAGATCTGCAGAACCTCCTGCGCGATCGAAAACGTAGTTATATTGAAGTGCCATCTTTCGGATGGGGATGTTGTTATCTGTGACCAGCGGAATGTTGCCGTCCGTTCTGCCTACCGCGAGCAAGCCTGCGAGGCCGGCATAGGTCTGAGGGGAGGTTAAACCGTGAAGATGACAGTGATACCAGTAGAGGCCTTGCGGCATGTTCCTTGGAATGTCGTAGCTGTAGGAGTTAGACATGCCCGGCGGAATGTCCAACATGACATTGTCGGAGTTTCCTTTGGGACTGATGTGCGCTCCGTGCGTGTGTAGATTGATCGGTGATGAGGTCATCTGCTCCGGATACAACGCAACCGGTTGACCCTTGGCCGTATATGAGGGAACGAAATAATCTCTGATAGTTAGGTTATTGAGTTCGTTTTCAAAATGGACGATCAACTTCTCGCCTGGATAAACTTGCAGCGTTGGACCGGGATACAAATTGCGCCCTGTGTTTTGTCCGTTCGATGCGGTGCCACGAATTATTTCGTAGCTAAACAACAAAAAGTTTTTGGCCGGTTTCGCTACCGTGTCGAGTGATGCTTCACCTTGTCTTGCCGTAAGCCTGACTTCGAGAACGCCGTCTTTGCTCATTAACGCGACTGGTTCTTTAAAGTCCGGTCGTGCAGCCAGGTTTGGCTTGGTTTCAGCGGCTTTTTTCGCGACTGTTTTTCCCCATGCCGCCCCGCCCAACGTCGAAACTGACGTAGACAAAAGGATTGAACTTAGAATGAGTGAGTTGCATACTCGAGCGTTAAACATCAGTGGCGGTCCTTTGTGGCTGTGGCTAGAGCAAGTTGTAAAACATTTGCTCTAAGTCTGCGGTAATGTCGGAGAAAATTCGAACGAGTTGAGCCAGCCGCTTCGTTGGCTCGGCTCCTTGGCTCAGCGTCCCTTGCCGTCTACAAATCTGCTGATTGAAATGATCTCGCCGGTCTTAGAATTTACGGTCACGACTTTCTTTCCGTCCTTGCCTGTGACGCGGAAGTCGTGGACAAGTTTGCCTTCTTTGCCGGATTCCCAGATAAGAATTTCCCAGGCTTCAACGGAGCCAGGATAAGCTTTGAGTGCTTTCTCTTGTGTTTGTTCGATTGTTAGTTTTGCTTCTTTCAGTCTGGCGCGATCTGCGGCATTCGTGGTTTTGATCTTGCGTCCATCGCTGCTTTGAGAGTCAATTAGAATGCCGATGTTTGTCTTCTTGCCTGTGTTTCCGTCCAACTCTACTTCACTAATTCGACCGTCTTTACCTTTAATATAGAACGCATACTCCGGTATGCCGTCTTCGACCTGCAGATCCCAGCAGAGGAGTTCGCCTGGTACCAGTTTCAGTGCCGCATCCTGACCCTTCTCTTTTGAAACCTTTGCTGGTGAAACCTTTGCTTCTGAAACCTTCGCTTCTGCTTTGGTTGAGCCTTTTGCTTCAGCGGACTTTGCGGTCTTGACCTGATCGGCGGCAAAAGCAGGACCTGAACCGATTACAACGGCCAAGCTCAAGAGAGAAAGCAAAGTTTTCATACGAACCTCCACGAAAGTCTATTGCCACCGCTACCGACGGAGCGAACCTATTCTATATCACCGGGAGGGCCAACTGGCGATTTATCCTGGTGGATTGATCGGCTGTTTGCGATAATAACGTGGATCTAAACGCGAGGAGCGAACGGTGAATCGAAGCTTTCTAATATTGGCCGGGTTTGGCGCGATCGCGCTTACTGTTTTACCCGCGAGTGCCGACAAGCCGTCTGGAAAATTTACGAGCTTTCCAGTAGCTAAAGCATCACCTCACGGCATCGTTTATCATGGCGCCGGACCATTGAAGGGCATCTGGTTCACTAACTCTACGCTGGATTCCAAGTCCGGCGCGGTGGAATTTTCACATAAGACCGGAAAGACCGTTACGCACGCCACACCAACTGTGGCTGCGAAAGCTGGATCGATCAACTTCTTCCCAGGCAAAGACGATCTCTGGTTTACCGAGACGAGTGCTAATAAAATCGCACGCATTGATGGATCTCGAAAGATCAAAGAATTCGCGATTCCGACTGCCGGTAGCAAACCGTTTGATATCCAGCATGGACCGAACGACTCGATGTGGTTTACTGAATCTGGCGTTGGCAAGATTGGGAGAATCGACTCGAACGGCAAGATTACTGAGTTCAAAGTTGGAGCCGCGAATGACAAGCCGACTTCTCTAATGGAGCAATCGGGAGCAATATGGTTCACCGAAGTCGGGACCGGCCGCATTGGCCGTTTGACGACGTCCGGAGAAGTCAGCCACACTGCTACCGGATCTGGGGTCCTGACCGGCGACATCACCAATAGCAGTGATGGCGCGTTGTGGGCTCCGAAGAAGTCATCTGTGGTGCGCTTGAATACCGACGGCAGCTTGAACGAATTTCCGCTCCCAAACGTAGTGAATACGGGAGCGATATTTGGACATGGTGAAGGCGTTTACATCGGGGCTATGAAAAAGGACGGGCAGGGAGCGATTCTCTCGGTTAGTGCTACTGGTAAGGTAGAAGAATACGATCTTCCTCGCAAGAATTTGATGCCGGCCGCGATGGCTATAGATCCGGATGGTGGCTTCTTCATGACAGTGACCAGTCATCCGTCTGGAGAGTCCGTTCCCGCAATCTGGAGATTGCAATTGGCATCGGAGAAATCAGCTTCAAGTCCTTAGGCACCACTTTTGGTGTCAGTATAAATTTTGTTCGCAATCAGTTTCAGTTACGATATGACATATGTGGTGTCACGCTGTCTGGTGTCGCTTGTGGTGATGTCCCTGACTCGTCAACCGCCCTGAGAAGCTCATCGAAACCTACATTGCAACTTCGCATCACTGCCCGTAAATCGATAAGCATGGTCAGGCGATTGTTTATCAAATTGATGGTTTCGGACCAGCGATGATGCGCCTTCCCTTCTGCCGAAAGTTTTTGAACTGTTGAGTCTTTGTTGAGGTTGACGTTTAAAACCTTTGACTCTTTCCAGTACTTGATCAAAACTTCTCGTCTCGACAGATTCACTGACGAATCGGGTTCTGCTGTATTGAGAAATCGAGTTGTAATCGGTGTCAAACTGACTTGATCTGAATTTTTCCCGAACGCGGAGACCAGAGCATTCGGATTGGCTTTGCCGGGGCGCCAGCCGCCATGCTGTTCTACCAACGTAACTGCTCCGAGACCGACGCCGATTGCTGAAGTGATGATGGCAAGGTAGTTTGTTGCCAAAACATTTTCCGGTCTACCAGTTAATCCAAGTGAAGTGGCAACTTGACCGAGAACGCCACCCTGAAGGAAGTTGACGTTGTTCGTGAATTGAATGACTTTGTCTCTGCGCCTTTCCATGCGGTCTAGAACTTTGAACTCCACATCGATTTCATGCCCGACGAGATCAGCATCGGTGATCATCGAAAGGAAGCCCTCATACACCCGTCTTGTAATCAGTAGCTTGGCACTCTCGTCGGAGTTCTCTCTTGCGGCTGTGACTCCATGAACTCCGAGCAAAGCCGCTGCAGCGGTTGCAGAGTGACTGAGTTTTGCATCAGCGTTTGGAGAACTTGTAGCAGTGGTAACCGGCCAGACCTTCTGCAATAGATCGAGCACTTCAACATCAAACTCATTGTACTGCTGGCGCAGCGAACTCAAAAGAGCAATTCGATTGAGGACCAGTTTGATCGAATCCCGTTTGCAGGACGGCATGCCTCCCAGCTGTTCGAGGACGCGCCGATCCTTTAAGTTCATGGTGACGACAGAATTTTTCGTCCAGGACTCGATCAAGCATTGGCGCCTTGTTTTGCCGTCTGTTCTGGAGGGCGAGGATGAGCTCAGATATGCGTAAGTGAGGGGAGAAAAACCTTTCTCGGCGGCAGGTCTCAGATTGAAGAAATCTGCCAACGAGTTTGGTCCGGACTCATTTTTGCGCGTTCCACCTTTTAGAGCAAAAAACGATAGACCGGTCAAACCGAGACCGATTCCGCCGGATACGAGCAGTACAATACTGGCTTGATTTATTTTGTGTTTCAGAAACAAACCGCTAGCTATCGAGCCAAACGTACCGCCCTGTACGAAGTTGACCTCGTACAGCTTTTGCATCAGATCGCCCTGTCTGGCGGTCAAGTCTGCAAGGACGGTGTCGACCTGGTAGTTGATCTCTTTCTGGCATCGGTCGCCGGCGACAGCCATATCCAGCCCGCCCGCAACCAATGTCTCGAGGAGTGTAATTTGTAAATCTCGCTTTTCTTCACTGTCACCGCCCGCGGTATTGAGCGCATTCAGATCTGCAACGACCTCTTCCAGGTGGAGAAGACGCACTGCATCGTCGGCACCGCCTCCAAGCGCTGTCGTGGAGATCCGAGTATTTGATTTCGAATAATCGGCAAAGTCACCGCCCCTGACCTGATTCAGCAGGGCGAGAAGATCCGAGTTAAAACCTTCGATCGAGGTGTAGAGTGACCAGAGTAATACCAGGCGATTGTTGAGATAGTTCTGGCTTCTGGCTTTACCATCGGCGATGCCAAGCAGAGTCTCCCTTTTCGACATGTCCGCTTTGTAGTTCTGTTTCCAGGCATCATTCAGAAGTTCTTTGCGCGTTTTGGTTTCGCCGGGGGCGGGTGTGTTTAAATACCGCACTATGAGTGGTGGCAAGTTGGACCCATCAACAGGTTTGCCATTCACGTAAGGGGACATAAATGCCGGCGGCGAGAGGTGATGCGCTTTTGCTCGTTTGTTGTAGATAATGCCCAGTATGGGCAGAGACGTTCCGACTCCTGCACTGACGAGCCCTAAGGTAGATTCCCAGACAAATTTTTCGTTGATGTCGCAGACACCGCCGAGCACTCCAAGAACGCCAAACTGAGTGAAGTTGGCAATATTGAAAAGTTGATTTACCGTGTTTTCCTTGCGCTGCTCTCGCATGATGGCATCATAGGCATACGCAATTTCGAATTCTAGCCGGCTTTCTGCGACCTGATTCTGTAGATCGGCCTCAAAAACTTTTCGCAGCACCAGGGCTCTGTAGTCGTTGAGTCGGTGCCGGTCGACGCCGACGCTCGTTCCGCCTCTCCGCATCGAAATAATTTGCTCTGCTTCCTCTCGAATGCCGAGGATATCGGCTGCCTGAGCTGCATTCGGAGTTAGTGCATTTTGCGAAACATCCGCTAATGCCGCAGAGGTAAGGTACCAGGGCTGAATCGCAATGCTTGTGAGAACGCAAAGTGCTTTGCGAGCAAATCGGGAGGCGGGCTGTTGGAATTCGTCAAACACCTTCTTCATCCCGGCTGTGCTGAGCAGATTCTAGAAAGTTCAATTGAATCATCTTGACTGGTTAATATGAGCGGTTTCAGCCTTGTCGAATCTGAGGTTTGTAAAATTAATAACATTGGTCGATTATTTCGCTAATCGCCCCGTTAACTTAAGGGAGCGCTTTTGCCAAGAGCATAAACTTGAGGTCTATGTTTCCATTGGCGCGCTCCAACTACCGCTTAGAGTCAACGAATCCGATAACGAGAGTTTTCGGTTCAGCTCGCCTCATTGCTGCGATGCTTGGATGCTTATTGGTCTGGCAATCTGTATTGCCCCTGGCTGCTTTGGCTGCGATGGAAGCGCGTGATTCTTCCGGGTTGAGGGGGCCGCATGATCTTTCCGGCGCGGTGAACGCTCGTGACCTTTCCAGAGCAAACGAAGCGGCTGAAATTCTTGGAGTGCGCAAGAATGTCGATCGCATTCTTGCTTTGCAAGCAGCTGGTGGAGGACCCGGTGAAGAGCTGCTATGGAACAAAGCAGTTGTTCTGAAGCAAATTTTGTTGGGTTACCTGGAAGTTCGTCAAACTTCCGACCTGCTCGATGAGTCAATCGATGAAACATACGATGCAATCGATAAGCATGTGCGGCGAGTCAACCGTCGTGTCAACCTTGCGAACACCGTCAACTTCACCACATTTGGTGTCCTCTTCAACATCGCTGCTGTCGATCGCCTTGAGAATTCATTCAAGGGTTCGAACGAGCTTACATTTATCAGTGCCTCTCTGACTGCCGGCTTGGGTGCATTGGCAGTGGGTCTTTCTTATACGGGAGCCGCCGTCGATCGAGGTCGACCCAATCCGCTCGCGAATATATTTGGACTGGATAACGTATCGGTTCCCTTGCCGGAGTTGGTTGCTAAATATATAGATGGAACTCCGAAGGACAGCACGCAGTCTCGCAAAGCCGCAATGCTTGCGCTGTGGAAAACCAAATTCGGTGTGAATGAATCGAGCGAGTCGCGAAAAATACTTGCGGCTGAATCGACCAGGCGTCATTATGCAACGTTAAAGCTGCTCAATCAGCGTCTTGCGCTTTTGTTTTCCCTTAACGCTCTTGCGGAGCAATTCGATTCTGAGTTGCTTGCTCTTTTGCGAGTTATCGAAACCACTTCGGTTCCGATAGGTACATCGACAGCCTCGAGTGAGGCGACTCTCACTGGTTACGTTGGTGCATCCGGCGCCGAAGCCGCAAAGTTGCTTAAGGTCGAGCAGTGTACAGCGGATATCATAAACGCGAACAAAGCAGGGGCGCGAAACGGCGATGATTTGCAGATATTAGCCCGGGATCTCTATGTGCTTGAAAAAATTCTTGGCGCCGCTTTGGAAATTCGTCAAGTTGTGGATCGTATCGATCAGGAAAAGCATTATCAGTTCGATATTCTGCTGCCGCAGCTGACGCGCGTTCGTGACCGGGTGAACTTGCTCACCAACACGGCCACATTTACCGAGATTGGCGTTTTGAAAAACATAGCGGGCGGCGCCTTCGCTCGCGGAAGAAACCAGGCTGGTACTGAGACTATTCTTACTATGGATGCGATCGCTGTTTTGCTTTCGACGGCTAACCTCGCGTATTTGAAGCTGTATCGCCACAAGCAGGACTCTCAAGTCAACGCGCTGGCAAATGTTTATAAACTCGATACGCCGAGTGAATATCACTTCACTTCATTGATTTCGTCGTATCTGGAAGGTGTCCCTCCGGATTCTTCGAATGGCGTTAATAGAAAACAGCAGCTATTGGCTCACTGGAAACAGACAGGCGTTTTGTCAAATAAAGAGCGAACCAAGGAAGCGCTTGCGTCCATGCCATCCATGCATGACAAGCGAGTCGAGACTATTGAATTGGTCAACAAGCGCATTCGCATGCTATTCGATCTGAAAGGAACAGTTGAAACTCTGGATTCAGGGCTTTTACAGTTGCTTACCGCTATAATTTTGCCAGCACCTTCGACTCCTGCCGAAAACAGGGTTGATGGGCAATTGGCGCTGATAAAAAGAACCATGCAGAATGCCCTGGAAATTCGCAGCTCGTGCGACCAAATCGACAATCAACTTTCGCACGAGTACACCGCGAAAGAGGCGATCCTTGCGGCGCGAAGCCGCGGCATTCAGTACAACAACATTCTCAATTTCACGCAATCGGGCACGCTGGGAGTTGTGGCTTGCGGTTTGGCTTTAAACAATCGTGAGAATCAAGCCAACATATTAGATCTGGTCTCCGGCTCAGCGGTTCTACTCTTGTCGACGGCAGCGCTGCTACAGCAGCGGATGGGTAGCAGACCGACGAAGCCGGAGTTGAATATGCTTGCTCAGGTCCTGGTTCCAGGAACGACTCCGCGGGAGTACATTCCGGCATCAGTTTTGCAGTACTTGAATTCGCCGGTGGCGCCAACCGGTTTAACAAGAAGGGAAACGTTGATCGAACGATGGAAACGTTCCGGAGTAATTACCACCAACTTGAAGAGTGCGCGCAATCTGAGTAAGTTGGCCGCCTGCGATGAAACTAGCAGAAAGGAAAGTGTTCAACTTATCACCGATCGAATTGTGATGTTGCATGACGTGCAAACGACTATCGAATCTATGGATAAGCAGTTGGTAACAGCACTTAAAGAGGCACCAGTTTCCATGGAAAATTGATAAACCTGTGACTCGTTTTGTCGCTCCGAATGTTTTCTTCTAATCAATATGACTCAAAATTCAACACGTTCAACACCACCACCACCATCAGCCGAAACCGTTCATTTGACAAAGTTGTCGGTAAACGGCGGAGATGTCGGCGAGCATGTTAACTGGCTCGCGCGTCTGATGATGGTTGGTGTGGGAAGCGGAACCGTTTTGTCCGCGGAAATTATTCCGTCTAACTCACCTGATGAGAACGTCTGGACGCTTGTTCAGCGGTTTCACGAGCAGCAGTTGATAGCTGAGTGGCACGCGAATTCGGATCGTTTGAAACTGTTGGAAGAAGTGGCGCAGAAAATCGAACGCAACGAGATCGCCCTGACTGACGAAGTTAGTTCAACCTATGGCACCGTGGGTAGTGTCGCGGTTGCGATTGTTACTCAAGTGAAATCAGGTTTGGAAGCAACCTATCTCGAGTTCGAGAAACAGTTTCAGTCGGCTCAAGCGAAGCAGCGAGGGTATCGCGGTGTCTATCTGCAACCGCCGACCAAGAAGACTCCAGGCATTTGGACGACGTTGATTCGGTTCGATTCACCGGATGCCCTGGACGAATGGTTTGTGTCCGAGGAGCGGAAGAAGCTGCTCGCGCTTTCCGATCCGGTAGTGAGTTCCACCGACTACCAGACGGTGAATGGATCGTTTCCGGGCTGGTTCCCCGCGCAAGAAACCGGCGGGAAAGGACCGCCCAATTGGAAAACAGCTCTGCTGATTCTTCTCGGTTTGTATCCTATCGTGATGCTGGAAATTCGTTTTCTTAACCCGGCGTTGCACGATTTGAATTCGGCAATTGCCAACTTCATCGGCAACAGCATAAGTGTGGCATTGACGACATGGCTTACCATGCCGCTTGCCATCAAGTTCTTCACGCCGTGGCTGTTTCCCAAAAAAGACACGCCTGCATGGGTGGGTCCAGCCGGTGTTGCTCTGATCGTTGTGATTTTCGCGGTGGAAATAGCGCTTTTATGGAGGTTGCTCTAATGTCCGAATCAACAATCAATGCGGAGGAGCGCTGCCACGATGAGGAAGTTGCGTATTCCGACCAGCTGGTTTTCTGGTTGAATGGAACTCGCGTGCAGGTCAGCAATCCGGACCCGTCGGTGATGCTCACTGAATATTTGCGTAAGGCTGGATATACGGGTACGAAAGTTGTTTGCGAGCAAGGTGGTTGTGGTGCCTGCACCGTGATGGTCTCGCACAAAAATCCGGTCGACGGATCGCCTGTCCATCGCCCTGTTAACGCTTGTTTGAAACCGCTTTGCTCTGTCGATGGCACGGTCGTCACGACAACTGAAGGGATTGGAAACGTTCACGATGGACTCGATCCGACGCAGTACTGTATCGCTAAATTTAACGGCAGTCAGTGCGGTTTTTGCACGCCTGGATTCGTGATGAATACGCATGCGCTTTTGCAGAAAAATCCGGACGCGACGCAACAGGATATTGAAGATAGTTTCGGTGGCAATCTGTGTCGTTGTACCGGCTATCGTCCAATCCTGCACGGCATGCGCACTCTCGCCAGTGATTACGATCAGTCCTGCGACCAATCGCAGAATTGTTTGGTCGACCCTTCTTTTAAAGTTCATTGCAAACCGGAGCTTACACAAGTAAACCTCGACGAACTGCCGTCGCACGAATTGCCAGTGCGGGAGCTGCATTTTACGGGATTCGGTGCGGAGTGGTTTCGCCCATCGAGTTTGAAGCAAGTGCAAACGCTGAAGAAAAAATTCAGCAAAGAGCATGGCAAAGCGAACGTTAAACTGGTCGTCGGCAACACTGCTTCTGGGATCTACCAAGATGAGAAACCCCGGATCTTCATCGATTTGACTGCTGTGCGTGAATTGGCTGAAATTCGCGAGGCAAAAGATGGAATTGTTGTGGGCGCGAATGTTCCGATTCAAGAGTTACTTGATTTTGTCGGGCCGGTTATCGATAAACGTAGTTCTGAGGAAACAAAAGGGCTGCAAGAGTTGAAACGTCATGGCGCGTTCGTCGCTGGTCTGCAAGTGCGGAGTGCAGGCAGCATTGCCGGCAATATTTTCATGACGCGCGATCATGCCGAACATGGCGGACCTTTCCCATCGGACATCTTCACCGTATTCGGTGCTCTCGGTACATCGTTAACCATTGCATCTTCGGAGTTTGATGGTGGTTCGAAGACTTGGCTTTTGACCGATATGCCGGCCGTTTCCTCATTGCCGGACGATGCTGTAATTTTGTCTTTCCACATTCCATTCACTCGTGAACGCGAGTACGTTCAAACATACAGAATTGCGCGGCGAGTGCAGATGGCTCACCCGGTTGTAAACGCGGGGTTGCGCGTCCGTCTGGATGAGAAAAACGCAGTGCTGCCCGGGGAAATTTGCATCGTATTTGGTGGCTTGGCGTCTATCAACGGCCGCATGCCGAAGACAGAGAAATTTCTTGAAGGCAAGGTCTGGAGCAACGATACTCTCAAGTCCGCGGTTGAAACCCTTTGCGCCGA
Organism: Candidatus Obscuribacterales bacterium; assembly: GCA_965228855.1. Classification (GTDB taxonomy): domain Bacteria; phylum Cyanobacteriota; class Vampirovibrionia; order Obscuribacterales; family Obscuribacteraceae; genus JADYXR01. The sequence goes on from CBDDIJ010000002.1 coordinate 1,738,350, forward strand.
GGTTGAAGAAATCACGATACCGATGGACGAGGAAGGTTTCACCAACGAGTACCGGATGCAACTGGCGCTCAACTTCTTCTACAAATTTTTCTTGCATGTGGCGATGACTGTGGACCCGTCGATGGTATCACCGGAAAATCAATCAGGGGCATTCCACGACGAGCGCCCGCTGTCGCAGGGGACGCAAGAGTACCAGGAGTATCCGGAACTTTATCCGCTCACCAAGCCAATCGTTAAGCGAGCGGCATTCGTTCAAGCATCCGGCGAAATCAAATACAGTTTGGATATGACTCTGCCGGTTGGTGGCTTGCATGGTGCCATGGTGAAGAGTGGTCGTGCTCATGCGAAATTCTCATTCACGAAGAACGTTCCGGGGCTTGAGGCGCTGAAGGACCTGCTGGCAAAACAGTTTCCAGGGTTCAAGGATCTGGTTACCTGCGAGGATGTTCCCGAAGGTGGGGAACGCTACATTGGCTTGAACAACGATGATCCGATTTTTTCGGACGGGGTCGTCACTTCTGTTGGTGCACCAATCGGCATGGTTCTGGCTGAGAGTATCGAGATTGCGCGCGAAGCGAGTCGGTTTATCGAAAAGGAATGTATTCAGTACGAGGACCTTCCTGCTGTAATTACGCTTGAGGACGCGATAAAGCAAAATACGGCGATGCCGATGGTTCGTACGGCCAAGGATCTGGATGAGGACATTCAACAGCGCATTCCTACCATTACGCGGGACGGAAGCGATATGGCGTGGTTGGAGAATCCGAAGGAGGCGATGCCTGGTACAGAAGTTGTTCATGGCACCTTCCGCACATCGTCTCAGGCGCACTTCTATTTGGAAAACATGTGCGCGTTGGCTGTTCCTGGACCATACGATCAGACGACTGTTTATTGCTCGACGCAAAATCCGAATGGAACCCAAGCGGCAATTGCGCGGGCTCTAGGTGTGAAGAACAATCAAATCTCTGTAGTCATCGAGCAAGTTGGTGGCGGATTTGGTGGCAAGCAGCACCGCGCGAATATCGTCGGTGCGCAGGCTGCGGTGGCAGCACGCAAAGTGAAGAAGGGCGTGCGGCTCATGTACGACCGCTCGACCGATATGCAGGCAGTTGGAAAACGGCATCCGTACGCCGGCGAGTATCACGTCGCGTACACGCGCGATGGCATCATAAAGGGAATGCGTATCGACCTGAATTCGGACGGCGGAGATACATATGATTGTACATTTGCTGTAATGGATTCGAGCTTGCTTAACGCCGATCAGGCGTACATGATTGAAACCTTGCAAGCCAATGGGACCGCTTATCGCACCAACAAGGCTAGCAATACCGCGTTCCGTTCCTTCGGTGTCGTGCAGGCCTGGGCGATTACTGAGAACGCAATCGAACACGTCGCCTGGAAATTGTCGCAGGACCTTGGACGCAAGGTCACTGCCGAAGAAATTCGATATAAGAACATGTATCGCAATGGAACAAAAGATTCCTGGGACGTGACGCACTTTGGACAGGAACTTGACTTCTGCAACATTCGCGATATCTGGGATGACCTTCACAAGTCATCCGATTTCGATGCGCGTCAGAAGGAAGTCGAAGAGTTTAATAGTAAAAATCGCTGGCGCAAGCGGGCGATTGTAATGGTGCCGCAGAAGCATGGAATTGGTTTCACAGAACCGCGTGGCTCTCTCAACTCGTCGAGTGCACTTGTGACGGTCAACATGGCAGATGCGTCCGTGCTCGTTTACCACGGCGGTGTCGAGATGGGTCAAGGTGTTAACACCAAGATTGCTCAGCTAGCAGCGAACACTCTTGGGATACCACTATCCATGGTGCGCATTGGTGGTAACAACACTGATGCCATTCCGAATGCTCCTGCAACAGCGGCATCAACCGGTTTCGACTTGAACGGTGGTGCAGTCGAGCAAGCTTGCCGTGTTTTGCGGAAACGCTTAGAAGGCCTTTGCCGAGATCTGGAGCAGTTTACGCCTCACAATCGCATTGAAGATTGGCGTACCAATTGGGCCGAAAAGTGGCCTGAGATTGTTTTCAAAGCCTGGTTCGAGCGAGTGAATCTAAGCGTGGCGGAACTCTACAAGACTCCGCATTATAAGGGACCGACCGACCGCAACCCGCGTGGCAAGCCGTTCCTCTACTTCGCTTACGGTGCCGCCGTAAATGAAGTTGAAATCGATGTGCTCACGGGTGAGTTTAAAATTCTTCGAGCTGATGTTGTCTGCGACGTCAATAAATCGCCAAATCCGGCGATTGATATCGGGCAGTTGGAAGGCGGATTCGTACAGGGCATCGGCTTCGCGACCACCGAGGAATTGATATACGACCACAACGGCAAATTAGTCACGGATAATATCTGGAGCTACAAGCCACCATGCACGAAAACAATTCCGATTGATTTCAGAGTGCGCTTGCATCCCGTCGATGAAGAACGAAACCAGCGCGAAGCGCTCGCTGAGAAGCATGCGGTTAAGATGTCGAAGTCGTTTACCGAATCGTCTTACACGCTGGGAGCATCGACGTACATTGCGATCAAGCAAGCCATCAAAGAAGCGCGCCAGCAGCTCACAGGGAAAAACGAATGGCTCGACATGGATCTGCCCATGACTTGCCAGCGCATCAGCGACCTCTGTGCAGTTTCGAAGGAGCATTTGACGCTTTAACTCCTCGGGCGATCTGTAAGCGTTTTCTTCGAGCGAGATCGTTCTTCGATTATCCGTTCGAGCTAGACCCAATCGTGAGCTAATTGTTGAGCATTCAGATTGCTCTGACTGCGTGTGTGAACGGTCAATCGTTCGAGAAAAACAGCGTGGTGACTTGCGCGCTTTTGTCCATTGATTTCGCGTTGACGGTAAGACCCGGACGTTTAAGCGAACTCTCTTTTGTGCATCCTTCTACCACGTCGACTTGCTTGAGTGGACCGAACATTGTCTGAGCGTCCTGAACTGTGCCAGGAGTTTCAGAAAGAAGTTGTTCGGAAACATAAACTTCGATCGCATTAATCACATGCGTACTATCCGAAATCCACATCCGAACCGGCGCTTTGAAAACCCATTGCGTGCCACCGGGACCACCGGTGTGCGATTTTTCCGCCTTGCCGAATTTCTTTTCGGCGTCGGGCAGGGTGCTCTTCCCGACGACCAAACCATTCCAGCCAATCTCAGGTTTCCAATTCAATTTGCGTACTCCTTTCTTGTATTTTGGTCCGGAATAGGCTGCCTTGATTGCGGTATCATCGACGGTGCGCAGTGGTATCGGTGGCGGTAAAGTTTCGTCTGCTGTTGCGATGTTCGTCTCTGATCGCACGTTTCCTTCGGAGTCTGGCATCTGCGCCTTGGGCGATAAGACATCCTCTGCGTCTGCCGCCTGCACCTGTGGAGAGTGCCATGAGAACTGGCAAATGAGGAGCGAAGCCATCAACAATTTTCTAGTGCGGCTTCGCATGCTGTTTCCCTTTTGACTCGTCGATAAACGAAGGATTCTTCACCAGGCTTCCGTTCTCCGCCCGCAAATATTGGAAATTGCCCTTACTATCAGGTGGATAACCTTTATTGATGTCAGCCTGGTCGATTCGACGAATCATATCATAAAGGTTTTGGAACGGCTTGATTGCGTGTCTGTAGTGACCACCAAGACGGTACGCCGTCAGGCACTCGGACATCTCTTCTTTTGGATTTTGCATGTAGTCTGTCGGAGGTGTGATCAAAGCATCCGCTCGTACTTGCGCTGATGTTGCCGCGCCGAGTTTAATCGCGTTGTCGTTCTTGTCCAGTCGATATCTTGTCCACTTCGTGGAATCAAGCAAGTCACATTTGTAGAGATCGCCGTTCTTCCCTTTCAGATAAAACTGTTTATCCTTGCCTCGAACCCAACCGGCTTCATGAGCAAACATTTCTTCGATCGACTCATGCGTGGGAGTAGTTTTTGTTTTAAAACCAATGCGCTCCTGTGCACCATGCGTCAATTCGTGAACCACTTGATACTCTGTAGAGCGTCCCCAGTTGCCGACCTTATCGAGTTCCGTCGGAACGTTTGTATCTGTTGTCGGGTCCATGAAAACCTTCGGAGGTTCACCGTATTCATAGTTCGCTCCAATCGGTCTACCGCTTATATGGTGCTGTCCTGCGCGGATGAATACAAACTCCAGCGCCTTGCCGGTTGCCGAATATTGTGATGGTGCGCTGTGGCTCAATCCCGCCTCAATGCCAATCAACTCATCAAGTCGGGGCGCGCGACAATGCGCTATTTCGCTGGTTGGTTGAAGATTTGCGTCTAAAACAAAGCCGGCCGTTTCGGTGTCAGTACTGAAGGTCACTCCATACATCGCAGTCAATCTGCTTTCCTGAGCTTTCACCATTTCGTGCAATCTCTTTTCTGCGCCTGCAATGTCGTCCGACTTTGACGAGAGCAATAGATTATCTCGTCCGTATGCTCGCATGTGGTACTCCGCTTGATCGCCGTTCATAACGATCTTGACACCGAATTGCTTTTCGATGGCTATTTGCGATGGTGTCAAATGCGGTGCCCTGTCGGATGGAGCGGCTGCGTCTCTTCTGAATTCTCTGACTGTCGGCGGTTCCGCATTCAGTTCTTGTTGCTTGGAACTAATAGGTGCCGTATTCATTTCTTGTTGCGCGGAAGCAATCGATGCCGTACGCAGTTCTTGTGGCGTGGACCGATTCGATGCCAGATTCAAGTCTGCCGCAGCAGTTTCACTCGTTGCAGAAATTGTCGGGTAGATCTTCGTCGCTTTGGCGAGAACCTTTTTAATTTCCAGTTCTTCCGATTCGTTCGGAAGCTTTTCATTTCTGATTTCACCGAGCTCTTTCAATAACAATTCAGCCGTTTGGTCTCCTCCAGTTGCTCGGGAACGCAGATCTTGTTCGGTTATAATTTCCGAGGAGTGTCGAACTTGCCCGCTGCCGGGTGCGCGTTCTGCGATCACAGTTGTTTTACCCTCTGTGATTGCAACAAGCGTAAAGCTGCCATCGTCAGGATTCCCGCCTGCTGAGCCGCTGTGTCGGTCCGGATTTGCATCGCGAGCTTGAGCGAGAGCATCACCAGTCGCGTTGCGCACTACGGTCGCATCGGGGGCTTGTTCCAGCCTTGCGGCCGACTCCTGTTGATTCTCGCCGATCTTTTCAGAACTGCTTTTGGCGCACTCGCCTTGTTGATGCTCGCCCGGTTGATGCTGAGTCATCTGCTGACCTCAAACGCGTACCTGATTTTTTATACCCGAAGTTCCGCGAGAGTCAGGTTATGCGAGTCTCCGCCGCGAGAGTCTCGGAACGTGTAATAATTGTCAAGCAAGCTGTTAACTGGTAGAATTTTACGTATTAGTGACGATTTGTTGGTTTAATACGTAAAATAATGCAGTTTGATTTGTCCACTGCTGACGAAATAGCCGAGCAGTTTGGAGAACGACTTCGTGCTCACAGACTTGCTCAGAATCTCCAGCAGAGTGAGCTGGCCGCCCGCGCCGGAATTTCAGAGCGCTGCTTGAGCAATTTTGAGCGTTCTGGTCGTGGAACGTTTGACGTTTTCTTGCGAATAGTAATGGCTCTGGGCTTAGTGGGTGCCATGGAGACTCTATTCGAGGTGCGACCGCGATCCATAAGGGCAATGGAGGAGGCTAGTATTCGAAGGAAGAGAGCTTCGAAAAGAACGAGGCGGCAAGATGAAAAAGCTTAGTGTTGTCTATGTGGGGTGGGGAGAGCGCTTTGTTCTGGGAACTCTTGCTGACGACGGTCGAGACCTTCTTTTTGAATACACTTCCGAAGCAATAAAAAGGGGTCTTGAACTTTCTCCTCACAAACTACCATTGGTCGAGAAAACATACGGCGACTTTCCAGCCCATCAACTTAGATTGCCGGGAATCGTAAGTGACGCTTTGCCTGATGGTTGGGGGATGCTGCTGATGGATCGTCTCTTCCGAAAACAGGGACGACGTTTGAATGATGTATCTCCATTAGACAGACTCGCTTTCATTGGAGATAGGGCTATGGGCGCTCTCGTATTCGAGCCGCCAGAGAAAGAAGCGCTGAAGCATGAGGACATTCAGCTCCTTGACCTGGCGCATGAAACCAGAGAGGTTCTTTCCGCAGACAGCGAAGATTTGCTGCGGAAGCTTGTCCTCATGGGCGGTTCTCCTCACGGAGCACGTCCAAAAGTTTTAGTATCTTTTGATCGCGCAAATAATCGAATGACCAATTGGGAAGGCCGCAGCGGAACGCCGATGTTGGTCAAATTTCCTGCGCAAAATGAGCACAAGGAAGTTTGTGCAATTGAAGTAATGTATGCTCGCATTGCCGATGCTTGTGGGCTAGAAGTGCCGCCAACCGAATATTTTGATCTAGACAAAGACCTGTCTGCCTTCGGTATTGAGCGCTTCGATCGCGCTGATGGTTTGAGAGTACCCGTGCATACAGCCGCTGGTGCGGCGCATGCCGACTTTCGAATACCGCAACTGGATTACGTAAACCTATTGAGACTGACTCGGCGCATGACAGGCGACGAGCGGGAAGTTGTCCGCGCCTACGAACGATGTGTTTTTAATGTGATCTTCAATAACCGAGACGATCACTCAAAGAACTTTTCGTTTTTATTAGGTCGCGACGATCGATGGCGGTTGTCGCCTTCATATGATTTGTCGTTTTGCGAGGGACCAAGCGGTGAACATCAAATGGACATATGCGGAGAGGCTCGTGAACCAGGTATTAATCAAATGATGGAACTGGCTAAGCAAGGCGGTATCACAACCAGATGCGCAAAGGAGGTAATTGAACGCATTGCGACTGTGGCGGAGCGATTTGAAGAGTTTGAGAATAGTTTGCCGATTCGTAAGCGGACGCTAAAGCAAATGGTGGCAGCTGTTAATGCGAATAGAAACCGGCTGGTATGAATTGATATTTTGGTTGTGAATCAATGCTTTGGTTTTGAATTGATGCCTTGCTAACGTTTAAGTATCTCCAATCTCTTCTCCGAAAAAGTGACTGGCGTCGCTTCGGAGATGCCTCCAACAAAGTCAGTCTCGCCGCCCTGGTAGTCGAATCCGATGAGTGAGGGAATGCCGTCTATGTCTATGATTTTTCCTGCGTAAATATCTGGAGCCAAAAGTCTTGGTGTTTCGTCGAAGGACGGAAATATAGATGAGTCGTGCGGGTAGAGTTCCGATGCGAAATAATAAGTGCCCGTCGCGCAGTCCTCCGGGTAGTTGCTTTTCCGATCGGCTGTGCAATCGGCAGCTTGGGCGCAGAACAAGAGGAAGAATCTAACGCCTTCATCTTCTACGTGGCGATAGAGTTGTGGGACCTCCAATTGATAAAACTCAGGTGACAACACCAGTACTCTCTGGCTTGCCTGGCTCCAGTCGGTCAAACTCTCTGACTCAAAGAAAACAATGGCACCACCTGCATTCTCTGATATTCCGTCTTTGGGATTGGCATGTGCAGAGAGAAGGCAAATGTACTTGCCACCATATTCGATGACATATGGATCGCGCCAGTTCACACCGTCCAATCCCATCGCGGCGCTGCAGTTCGGTAGTATTGCGTCAATGCGTTCCCAGGTAATCAAATCCCGGGAGGTTGCAACGCCGATTTGCTGAGGAACAAACTCGCCGCGCGGTGTCCATCTTTTGTCGGAGTTTCCATCGCGCGATGTATAGAACATGTAAAACAAATTGTTCTGCCGATGGTACATCACGCTCCCTGTCCAGATCGAGATGTTGTCCCACGAACCAGCTCGAGCCGCCAGACATGGTTTGCCGTCGATATACTTCCATGCATCTGCGGTTAAAACCGCATGCCCAACCTCAGCCATATCATGGCGATTGAATGGTATGAAATTGCAAGCAGCCTTGTCGGCTTGCAGGAAAAATGCATGCAGCACACCATCCTGGTCATGGGCGAACCATGTGTCCCAGAGATATTTGCCGTTCGGTGCCCATCCCATGCGTTGCCTCCCGAGTCAATGTGACGCGCTTCTAAACAATAGAAAGAATATCAGCGAAAACATCGCTTCGTCATTTGCATTCCTTTTTGCCTATTGTGACTTGAACAACATTAGGCATGGGTGCGCAGCAGGCGGAGTTTGTCTGTGTTTCGAACATCGCGTCTTCACCGTATGTGGTGGCGGCGCCTGTGGTGTAAAAACTTTCCCAGGCAATTCCTTGAGGATCGTGAACCCAGGTTTTGTCTCCCTGTGCATAGCAGCACGTGGTTTGTTCCTGTTCTAGAATGGGCTGTTGGGCTGCTTTTAGCCGTGCTGAGATGTCGGTCAAATCATCGGAATTCTCAACTTGTATCCCAAGATGATCAAGACCAGGTTCTCGACCTCTGGTTGAAATGGCGAAATTTATCCGGGGATCGTCCAGCATCCATTTCGCGTAGTCCTCCTTCTGGACCGAAGGAGGCGTGTTGAAAAACGTTGAGTAAAACCGAATCGACTCGGACAAATCGGACACCGCAACATGAACATGGAATCTCTTCATTAGCACTTGCCTCCGTTATCAGCGCAACAGTTTTCCATCAAGAAGCTGAGCAATTCTTGCATCCGGTCGTAGTTTGCTGAATAGATGATTGATCTACTCTCGCGTCGCGATACTATCAACTCAGCGTTTGATAGTTCCTTTAAATGGAATGACATCGTTGCTGGTGGCATTCCGAAATGCGAACTGAGATCGCCGGCTGCCATTCCGGCGGCCCCTTTCCTTACGAGGAGTCGGAAGATTTCCAGACGTGTTTCTTGTGCCAATGCCGACAGGGCGTTGGCGGCGCGTTTTGTTTTCATATTTCCAATATTATCGAAAGAATCGCTGCACGTCAACCTTGTTTGCCATGGAGGCTTAACACTGGTCGCAAATGCAACAAGCGCACGTAAAATAAATTCATTCAGACGGCATCAATCGTCAGTGCAAATGACTTTGGTTTTCATTCTGGATTTGAGTCGCTGTGTCGTGGTCTTTTGTTGTAAGAACCAAAAGTGTGGAAACGACTCTCATTCCAAAAAATGCCTGTAATCGCGTAAGAGCTGGAAGGTGCCTGTCGGAAAACAATTATAGGCACCGCTTACGGTATTAGTTTCTTGCTAAGTAGCAGTCTCGAACTTTGCTTCCATAGTGTCTCGGAAATCGGCATTGCGACGCGGTCTTACTTGGAATGGTTTTCATTCCTTTGAAAATTTTATTCATGTCGCGCGTGGTATAACGGAAAAGGACTACAATTTTGCGGCTTGCTCCACGAAGATCTCTCGCATGCAAAAACTTTTGAGAATCCTACTGCTATGTATCGTCGCCATGAGTGCGCTTCTTCCGCGCCTCTGTGAATGTGCGTCTGCGGAAGTAGCTATTAAGCAGCAAGATTCATTTCGATCCAGTTTGGAGTTGAAAGAGCTGTGTGATGATTGTGGACATACGAAGAATTGTTGTTTCTCTAAACCTGAGATTCCAGGCGGTCTAGTAAGTAACGCGGAAAACGCTCTGTCGGTCTTTACTCTCGGTCTGTTTTCTGTGTGGGTTTCGACAGTCGACTTTTCTCGTTCTTTACAGCCAGCGTTGCGTCGAAATATGCTTTCCGCAATAGCGAAGTGGCCTTGCTCCAAGACTTATCTCGCCAAACAATCCCTTTTAATTTAAATCGCTGTTTCTAAAAGCAGAATTGTCATTAATCGGTGTTGATGACAAAGCTGTTCGGTCGCTTCTACTAGGTACCTTCGACTTGTTAGCGCTTAAGCGGTGACGGTTAGCGGTTGCACAAGTTTGCTCGGATTGAAATGGTAAACCAGATATATCATCCTTATTGGGAAGTATATTCACGCCTTGTCGCGCTTGAAAGAGAATATTCAAGTCTTGCGGGAAGGGTTGAAGTTCTTAAGCTTGCCCTGGAAACCAAATTTCCCATAGCGTGCCTTTTGAAGGTAGCCGCTTTGCTTGCATGTCCGTTCCCGAATTTTACGTTCGTCTGTGGTCTTTTCTTCTGTGTTTTGAGACAGAGATATGCATACTCGGCACTATCGCCGGTGGCACTCAATATGCTTGTAGCGCTTTCTCCTCTCGTTGAATTAGGCGCCGGTAATGGCTATGTTGCCTGGCTCTTACGGCAGCACGGAGCGGATGTAGTTGCCCTTGATGCGTTTCCAGTCGAAGAAGGAAGGAATTGGTTTTTTTACACTAAATTTGGATTGCCTACCAGAAGCGGTAAAAGTTGGACTACTGTTGATAAGGGTGATGCACGCACATTGGTGCGGTTCATCGGGAGAACTCTTCTGCTCTGTTGGCCACCAAAGAATTCGATGGCATTTGACTCTCTGCGCTACTTTGACGGACCTGATCTCGTATTGATTTTGGACCGGTCTTGTTGTGCGAGCAAGGCGTTTTTTCTTGAGCTTAAACGGAATTGGATTCTAGTGCGCTCTGTCGAAACAGGTAGCTGGTCTGAATGTCATGTCGAGACGCTGGAAATTTATACGCGTAGAGAGAGATAACACATGGGGTGTGCTTGAGGTTTGAAATGGAAACTAGGTCGAAATTGCCGAGGAGCTGCAAAATAATTCTGAAGGTCATGAAATCTCAGGAGTTGTTGACCGCCCATGACATATTTTCAAGAATGCGTGCTGGCAGTCCTAAGTCTCCCGGACTGTCCACAACCTACAGATCTATGGAGATTCTGTTGAAAGAGGGGTTTGTTCAGTCAGTCGATTTAGGGGATACCCAGAAACTTTATGAGTTGGTTTGTCAGGGCGAGCATCACCACCACTTAGTTTGTGATGGCTGCGGATTACAAATTCACATGGAAGAATGTGCTCTCGACGATTTTCGTGAAACTTTAGTTGAGACTTACGGTTTCTGCGTCTCGCTCCACAGGCTAGAGATTTTCGGAACGTGTGAGAACTGTACCCGATTTACAGATTCAGACTTTCCCGATAGCGACGTCTGACGATGCCAAAAATAAGCTACCGAGCTAAAGATTTCGTTCCTTCAAGAGCAGCTTGTGATGCGACTGCATAATTTTTTGCCAGTTCCGTACCGGTCGAATTGAGAGCTCCCGTGATAAACGAACCTAATGCTTGAAAAAACGAAGTAAGAAGACCAAGACCTCCTGGCATGGCCGATACAGGTCCTGCCATTGCGCCCATATCTACTCCAGGCATAAGAGAACTCTCCACACCAGGTATGACGTTCATTCCGATGTCACCGCCAGCAGGAGGAGTGAAGTTTATTCCATCAGGCACAATGGAAGCCTGGTTGAATTGATTCATGGTAGAAGCTATGTCGGAAGCGTTGATCTGCCCGTTGAGACTGGACCAGTCTTCCAGTCCAATCGATTCGCTGAGACGAAGAGAGTTGTCTGTTACTTGAAAGGCACCCTCGGCACCGCCTTCGGAGCTACAAAATAGCATAGTGGTAATGGTTCTCATTCTGAAAGGAAACTTACGTATAGCCTCATGCTAAGCGGGTTTACAGTGATTGTCAATGGGCGGATTTAGCAACAGGCTGACGTCGGACAGTCGTTCGTTCTCGGGTGAAATTTAGAATGATAACGAAACCAATTCCAGGGTGAATCAGGGTATCGGTAGTGTTTTTGCGTTCAGTTTTAAGCTGCCTGTGAAAGCCTTGGCACCGGATATGGTATCTCACCGGATTTTATGTGATCAATCATGGACTCGCTTCATTTCCGCAACAGACTTTTTCAAGACAGGGCAGGCGCAAAGATAAAGATGGTGGCAATAACCGCACAGCCAGACATCGAATTTCATTTCGTGCTACGGTGTGCGGTTGGTTTGCGCAAGAGGAGCCCAATCGCGGTCATCTTGCAACATCTTCGCTTAAACTTGCCGGTCGCCTGGGCAGGTCGGACGGAAGTCTGTGGGCGCCTGTAAAACAATGAGCGATTTAATGCCGTATTTTGCCAATTTGTTGAAAGGAAGTAAGCGTTTCTGTTACTATTTTCCGGTTGCTGGTACTTCCTGGCGTATCCATGCACAGCTGGTTTTTTTTGCGACTTTCGAGTCGACTTTAGGCGACAATACTACACCTTTCATTCGGCCTTGCGTCCGCATTGGTCGTGTTCGCTGGCGGCCAGTTTGTTTGTTTTGTGTTTAATTCAGTGCGGCTGCAGACCGCAAAAGGAGTCGTGTATGAAATCTCCAGCCGCTGGTGTTCAAGGTCAAGCGACGCTCGGCGCCTCGCTTCTGGCTTTCACTTTGTCATTGACCGGCTCCGCACCAGCGCAAGCAAACCGGACGGATGACCATCTGAGCGCTTTGTTTGCAAGGGACGCGATGAGAGCCGATCGTCGCGAGGCTCGGCTGGAACGTCGCGAGTTACGAATTCAGCAAAGTGTTGTTTCGGCTCCGCACTCCGCCGAGCAGTTGCAATCATTTAATAGTGCGACTAATACACAATCGGCGAGACACAATAACGCGCGCCACATCAATCTGTTTAGTCAAATGGATGGCACAAAAGCCGGAAGTCGAGCGTCCGCGAGCACTGCGCAGTTGCCCGGGCAGGTTTCGACGTTCAGAACTTCAAGACCGAATCTGGGTAGAAGCACGTTCGAAACAGATCGCGGCAATTCAAAGCTCATCAACGCCGGGATCGCGCTCGATCTGTCATCTACTAAAGCGAACATTACTATAGGCGAGAATGTTTTAGATAGAACAGTCACGCTAATTATCGGTGGCGAGGAGAAGCAGTATTCGGCCGGAAGTAAGGTGACTGCCGCTGAGTATGCGGCATTGACAGGGAAGCTCGCAACCGGCACTCAGACTTTGACGTTGAGCCATGGCGGTGCGGCAGAGGGCGGCAACCTCAATCTCAATTTAGTTAGCGATAACGGTTTAAACATCCGGGCTTCGGAGCTCGTGGTTCCGCAAAATGTAACCATCGAAGGCGATTTTGGCAAAACCGCTGACGGTGTGCGCGTCACGAAAGATCTTGTGAACTATGGTTCGATTGTCGCGACGTCGGCCAATAGCACTAAGAACACAGCAGTGATTGGTGCCAGAGATATCGAAAACGCTGAAGGTGGATCGATAGTTTCGATTTCATCCGCATCGAATCCGAATTTAAATCTCGCTCTTCGCGCTAATCGCGATTTGGACAATGCTGGTTCAATCCAAAGTGCAGGAGATCTTGAGTTAACGGCTGGGCGTTCGATCACAAACTCAAGCGGTGCCGTAGTTGGAGCCACCGGTAATGTTGTTCTCAATTCATCCGTTATTAACAACCAGGGAGCAGTTAACGCACAAGGCGATATCACTCTTATGGGCGCCGCGGACGCTACTCTTGGAGTAAACAATTTCGGCGGAACTTTAAGTGCTCTGAACGGCAGCATCAATCTTCGCGAGAATGGTTTTGAGGGAACCGGCAATAGCATCATATATGGTGGCGACTTGTTGTCAAAACAGCTGAACATCAATGCAGGTCAAGCGACTGGTGATGTTATTGCGCGAAATGTGACCGGCGTGATCAACTCATCAGGTCTTGCAGCTCATGTTAGCGCGAACACCGACACGCTTGTTCTAGGTACGCAATGTTTGACTGGAGACCCAACCTACTTCAACACTGGCGACATAATCATTGGCGGTGACATAACAGTTGCCGAAGATCTCACGATCATTGCCGGCGGTAACATCAGTGATATTAGTGGTACTCCGATCACACTCACCGCCCGCAGTGGCAGTATAGGGCAGGACATAACCATCATCGCCGGTGCCAATATAACAAGTGGAACAGGAGAGCTAACTCCTCCGGGAGGACCGGCAACTCTGACGACAGGTGCACAACAAGCTCTATCGGCAGTGACTGTGTCCGGTCCTGCGACCTTCGGTGGCAGCATTACATTTAGCAACGCAAATCAAATCGATGCGAGCAGCACAGGCGGCAATGCGTCCGGTGGCAATATAACATTGATTGCATACGCTAACGGGTATGCCGGGACACCAGGGAAAATCAACGCAGGTGCAACCACCCTTATTACAAGCGGCAACGGTTCCGGCAATAACGGAAACGTAACTGTAATTGGCGAGCAGACAATTTCTCTGGGTCAGATTACAGCCAATGGTGGCACCGGTACCGCGCCTGGTACCGGAGTCGTTGCAATCGCCAGCAAGCAGCCCACCACAAGCGATGGTTTACCAATCACTTTTGGTACCAATGGTAGTATCACGAGTGGTAACACATTTGTCCCCGGTGGAGATTTCGAATATTTCAATCTTGACACTACAATTACGGTCAATAGTATAAATGCCGCGACCAACGTTAATGTACTGGGAGCATTCGACGTCCATCTAGGCAACGTCGTTGTCTCGGCCGGTGACATTAATATCACCACCACCAGATATGGAGGCGCGATTTTCAGCGACGGTGGAACTTACAGTGCTGACACTATCAATATCTTCTCCAGCGGTTATTCGGATATCAGGGGAAACGTTACCGCTGATTTCGTTCAGGTTAAAACCTCGAACAGCATGATATTGCAAAACCTGACACTCAATGCACCATCCGTAGTTCTGCTGTCCGAGCACGAAACCGCCTTCGTCAACTCTACTGTCAACGTTACGCAAGGCTTTCTATCGGTTTCCGGGCAGCAGGTTAATGGAAATGCTACTCCCGGCACGATTAATGGAAGCACGTCGGGGGACGGCGCAAATATTGTGGTGATAGCCGGTGCGAGCTGGACTGACAACGGAAACAACGTGACCATAAACGGACCTTCCGGGATGGCAGGCTCTATCTTCGAAAACTCGATCGGGGCGTTGAGTACTAGCAGCACCGGCACTGGCAGTGCAGGTGACATCACACTAGCTGCCTACGGAAGTGGCACGTTGGGCATAGTTCGCCTCTATCTCGCGTCTGAAATCACTGCCAAAGGTGCAGGCGGGGCGAATGGGAACGTGACGATTGTAGCCGACGGTGCCTCACTCGGAAACGCGATTGAGATCAATGGTATCGACGCGACCGGTGGCACCTCCGGCGGTACCATTACGCTCTCCAGTACGACACCGAATGCAGCGGCGATTGGACCGATAAGCAAAGCTGATGCGAGTTACTCGGGTTCGCTGGTTGGAACGACGCAGGGCGCTGGTGGCATAAGAGTCTATGACCCGCTCAAGGCGGGGCAGTCTGTTACAGTCGATGCGGGAACGCAAGGTGTCAACCTCAACTCAATAAGCGTAAACGGCTTGTCCGGCAATCAGGCGGGTGGGAGTATCGCGATCACCGGAAGTGGTGTGACACTTGGAACGGTTCAGGCAAACGGCATTGGTAGCGGGATTGGCGGGACTATAGAAATTCAGGCGAACAGTCTGAACGCTTCCGCAATTTCGGCTAATGGTGGTTCTGCTGGCGCCGGAGGAGCAGGCGGTAATGTGATGGTCGGCGTTAACACCGCGTCGTTGTATTCCGTAGGAACCATCTCAGCGAACGGTGGAGGCACCGCAGGTAGTGCTGGCTCAATCTCTGTGTTTAACAATGGCGCAGGCGGTATCAGTTTCAATCCCGCGAACATCTCTCTTGCCACAAATGGCGGGGGCGGTAATTTGACGCTCGATGCAACAGCCGGAGCCATTGACGGACCAGTAGTTATAACGGGGAGCGTGGTAAGCGTCAACGGAAACGCTGGTTTCGATAATGGTCAGCTTCAAATTAGAGGATCGGCAATTACGAGAAACGGTGCGTTGTCGATAAGCTCAAGCAATGGTGTCGATCATTCCGGTTCGATTGAACTCAGCACGACATCCGGCGACATCTCTGTTTCCGGCAACTTTTCCGTGATGACAGGCGGGTCGCTCGACATTGACCTGAGCTCCTCGCGGGTTATCACAACCGCGAATACCGGAGGGACTGTGTTGCTGCAAGCGGTCGATAATTTGATTGCTTCTGGCGTAAATATTGTCACGACTGGAGCAGCTGGCATCCCCGCAGGTAGTATCACTATAAATGGTGGCGGCGGTCTCGTCGTGCTTGGAAGCCTGACCAGCGTCGGCAGTGGGGCCCTGAGCGGGGGCACCGTCAATGTCACGAGTGTAGGCGGTCTTGTCTACCTCGGCGACATAAATGTGAATGGTGGCATATCCGGTGCCGGGGGCACTGTAACATTGAATGTGAGCGGGGCGGGTGCGGGCGTCGCATCAATTTTGGCCGCTGGTTTTGGTGGCGCGGCTGGTGGCACTATAAGTCTATCGACAGCTGGACATGACATCAATGTTGCGCCCGATTCCAGCTTCATTGTGGATTCTGGCACCGGTGCTGCTGGTAGCATTCAGATTTCAACCAACGGCGGAGATGTGATCCTTCAAGCTGGTTCAAATTTCTTCTCCGCTAGAGGCGAAACCTCCAATGGCACAATTTCATTAAACCAGTTGGGCAGTTTGTCTCTGGGACCCGCAAGTTTGACACTTGATACCAATGGAGCAGGGTCAGGCAGCAACATTTCTGTTTCGTTCAATACATCGGGACCAATAACAGCATCCAACGGCGATCTAAACATATCCGCGTCCGGTGACGTTTCCTTCACTGGCATTGTTGATATAAAGACAAATGGTGGCGACGTCTCGATCACGGCGAATTCTATTTCATCTAATGGAGCACCGCAAACTGTTCCCGATATTGATACAGATCGGTTAGCTGGTGCGGCGGGCGATGTCTCGGTTTCAGTCAACACTAGCCTGACGCTCAATAGCATTCTCGCCAACAATATAACGATATCGACTCCGACGTTAACGCAGGTGACGATGAATTCACCTATCACCGCGGACGGGACAACAATAATTTCAACGGGTCGGCTAGTGCAATCTGGTTCTGCGACGATCAATTCAGATGCCTTGGAGCTGAATTTCCGGACAAGCGCAGTAATGAGTACAATCAGCACTAACGTGAATTCGCTGACCGTAACAGGCGTGAACAACAGCATCACGGTTAATGAAGCTAATGCCTTGAATCTGCTCGGCGTCAGCAACATCTTAAACGTAAATCTATCTGCTGGCGGCAACGTGTTTGTTAATGCGGCACAGAGCACGATAAATGACTACGCAATCACCGCGGTCGGCGCGATTGCAGTCAATGCACCAATAACCGCCGTCAATAGCCTGGCTCTCACTTCGAGTTCGGATAGTATCCAGATTAACAATGCGCTCACCATCAGTGGTGCATCGGGTTCCATTTTACTCGAAACTACTAATGGTGGTCTCATTAGTGAACTTGCAAACGGAGCGATTGATACCGGTGCTGGTGGCACGCTCAATATCACGCTAGCTGCATCTCCGGCAGAAGCGAATCTTACTGCTGGAACCAATAACATTGCCATCTTAAATGGATCAGGTGGCGGCGCTATTAACGTAGATAACGGAGCAAACGCTCTGAGCGTAATGAGTCTTGGTTCCACTCAGAGCTTGAACGCAACGACAACTAGTGCCACTGGCATAAGTCTCACTGGTTCAATCGCCACGAGCGGTGACGTTGCCCTTAATACGACGCGCTTTTCAGCAGGTGCGAATAGCCTGACAGCGGCGCGCATCACCGTCCAAAGTGCAACAGATCTTACCCTTGATGCTAACGGTGCTGTTCTCACAGCTACAACTCCGGCTGCTGGAGCTCCCGGAAGCCCGAGCACTCCGACCGCGATTAACTTCATCACCGGCGCCGGCGAAGACTTGACGCTAAATGGAACCATGACGATGAACGGTGACGTCACGTTCAGCAACGTTGGTGGAACGACAACGTCTCAAAACAACTCTCTGTACGCTGGCAGCAACAACGTTGTTTTAAAAACAGCCGATTGGATTCAGCTAGGAAATGGCAACATCACCGGGAACCTCTTTTTTGCCGGTGGCGTTTCAATTGTCAATCCGGACGGAGATCTAGTGTTGTCCGGCAACATTACTTTTGTGGGTCAGGACTTGGTTCTGGCTGCTAGGAACAATGTGGTACTCGGAAACTCCAATATCGATCTGAGTAACACAACCGAAAGTGGCAACAATCTCACTATCGTTGCCGGCTACACTCTCACGCCCACGGGTGGCGGTCAACAGCAGAGTAGTCTTCCGTTCACCGTCGGAGCTCCCACCACTGGCGGTGGCAGCGTCACGGGCACCGGCTCTATAACTACCGGCAGTACCGCAATTGGTGGCAACGGCGGAAATGTCACGGTCGTCACTACTGGAGATGGAACAATCTCGCTCAATAACATCAACACATCAGCAACTGATGGCAATGGTGGCGAGGTTCTCCTTATCGGTGCTGGTGTTACGGTAAACAACATTACCACCACAGGCAGTGCCGGTGGCGGGGGCGTTGAGATACGCGGTTTTGGCTCTGAAGTTCAGTTAAGCAGCCCGCCAACTCCTATGGTAATTCAAAACGGAAAGATTACAGGCGGTACGTTCATTCCTGCGGCTACGGCAGCAGGTGCGATTGCGGTCAATAATGTTGATGCTGGTGATGCGTCCGTCACTCTAGTGAACCTGGTGTCAACGGTGACAGTAAACAATGTCATTCAGGCAAACAGCGTTGAAATCAATACTGATACGCTTACGTTCACTAATGCGAATGGCTTCAGCGTGAATCCTGATGCCTCCGGAAATGGTGGCAAGATCAATTGGTTTGTAAACACTCTCGACACCCCCGCCGGCATTCCTTTTGCTCTTAATGCGGATGGAACCGGAATGGGTAATGGCGGCGATATACAGGTTTATATGGTTGGAGGTGCTCCAGTATTTGTCGGCACACCGACTAAACCGCCGAAAGGCGCCGCGAACCTCCTGACTCTCAGTGCTGAAAGCGGTGCACTCGGAGGAAACGGAGGCTCTCTGCTGCTGTTTGTCCAGGGCAATCTCACCGTGGACACTGGTTTCTTAACAGCCGCCCCACAGTCCAACAGCGGCAATTGGAACGGTGCTTCGTATCAACTCGCAAGCGCCAATGCGAGTGGAAAGACTACGCTTCAAGTGACCGGTGATCTGAGCGCCGAAGCTGTCGGCACTGGAAGCGGAGGATTGATAGCTTTTCAATCAAGAAACAAGAAAGCATTCACCGTCAACGCGACCAAGGCACCGAAGAACGGAAACTTCGGAGAGTTGAGCACCGGTACTAATGGCGGTATCGCCATCATCAACACGGGCGGCGGGGTAAACGTCGCAAGCGAATTTGCATCGATTCCTGGAGTTTTGACTCTGAGTGCCGCGATGAAAGGCGCGATCACCACTGGCAAAGGCGTGTCTCTTATCACAGGAGGAGCTCTGGTGCTCGCTTCTGATACCGGTGCTATAGGCAAGAAACCGCTCACTATATCGGCGCCGATTTTAGCCGTGCAAAGTCAAGGTTTAGTGAATCTAAACAGCATCTACGCCGGAACCGTCACCACCGCCTTACCTGTATCGGCTGGCAAAGCGTTCAATCTGACGGCGATTGGCGATGTGAATGTGTCCACTTCGATGGATGTTGTTGGAGACGTAAATATCTCTTCGACTGGGGCGATATCAGTAAACGACATTATCACTACTCAATCGGGTTCTATCGCCCTCACCGCAGGTACTGGCACACTGGCTATTTATAATGACCTCACGGCGAACAATGGCGGTATTGTGCTTTCGAACCTGGATACCACCAATGGTGCCATCGCGGTAGGTGCTGTGACCATCGCGACTGCTGGAAAAGGTGATGATGTCGTCATCGCGATTGGCGCTCCGCCCAAAAAGCCAACTAACACGCAAGCCGAACCTGGCTTCATTGTAGACAACCACGGCACCAAAGGTGTCGCATATTTCGGACCTGCAGGCGGTGTCGTGCGCAACGGGGTCACCGATGTTAGCGTCAACGTGATCAATAAAGATGTGATCTTCAATAATTTGTCGACGGGTGGTCAATTGATCACAGTGGAGGGAGGCGCGGTTATAACTGCCGATCCGCCGTCGAGGACAGGTGCCGGTCAGCGCCTTAGTGGACTCAATCTAAACAGTTTAGAGGTTGCGACTCCGGCGATGGTTGACGCGCCAACCAATCTGGCGTCCTTAAGTCTGTCGAACGCTGTCGATACGAGTTCGCTGTCGAACACTTCGGTTACCCTGGTCGATGAGATGCAATTGATGAGCTCTTCGGTCACCTCAGTCGACACGATGCCTTCGATGATCGCTTCAACGACCCTGGTGGGTGCGAAGTCATCGATGAACGCGTCTGCGACCATTAATACGGTAGGTCTCATGAACGCAGCAACCACGACTCCGTCGGGTATTAGTACCGACGTATCTTCACACCGCACAACAAAGACGGTAAGTTGGAGCGATGCCCCCGATGCAGATCTGTTTATCGATGCTGATTTCAACCATGGTTCTTCAGTCAGAGACCAGGAATTCGGCAATGTCATTTTCGCACCGCGTAGTGACATGACCTTTCAAACAAAACACGGCACTGTAAGTCTCAAGGCTGGTTCCGTTGCGCTCGTTATGCAATCTGAACGCAGCTTGTCGGTATACGATCTGCACGATCAGTGCAAGAATGCGGTCACCGTTCGTAGTGGCACTATGCAAATGAGCCTGACGCCCGGCCGGCACGCGACTATCAGCAGTCAATCTCAGGCTGAGTTTGTTGACGTAAACCCAATCGAATTGGTTCAACACCGAGGGCTAAATCAGAACAAACTCAATAACGGTTACGCCGCATTCACATCGGAGTTCTCGATCCCCTCAGCATGTTATGCGGTCAAACCGCTCGCGAAGTTGATGAATTCAAAACAACCAGATGCGCGTAAGCTCGCACAACAACTGATCAAAACCACTTCTGTGATTCTTACACTCAACCCTGACCGCGGCGACTACGTTCAGTTTTTCAAACCTCGCGTTGCCGCGATGAGGTAACGGTCATCGGTTTGTTCGCTATTGAAGAAGTTTGGTCAGTCTCAATATATCTTGAAGCAAGCTAACCTCGCGGACAATATGGAACCTGGGTGAAGAATTCTGAGGGTTTTGGAACCTTTATGGGTAAAATGCACATTTCCGGAACCTGAAGTGAACGATTTGGAACCTAAAAGTGGATTTGCCCATCCAAAAACTTTGCATCTCCTATGAATTCTTACTCAAATCAAACGGTCCTCGAAGAAAATACGAGTGTCCTCTTTCGGGTTCAAATGACTCAGCATCCGGGTTTTGCAATTCCCTGACGCAGAACATGTGTGAGAACGCTTCAATACGACTGATTGATTCTGGCAATCTGGAAATTCGTTGGAAAGTTATTCACCTCAAACCTAGGTGGATACGATGTTACTTCACATGGCTGCAAAAGATCGGGACAAATTTTCTCGATGGTGTCCCACGCTCCCACGGCTTGAAGTTCTGCCTCGCCATTGCGAATCCTTACGAACGCAATCCGATCGGTTTTTGGCAACCACGTTGGAACGCCCTCGGTGATCGTGGACTCACTGCTAAGGTTGCCGTGGTCATCTTGGAACGCCATGAAGCTCGAAACATATCTTTCGTCGCTTTGGACCTCAGGAAATTGTTTTAGCAGCTCCTTCTGGGCAGCATAAATTCGATCAAAGTACTGCAGTTTCAGCTGGGCGAACTGCTTCTGTGCCGGTTCATTCGGTGGAATGATCGCTTCCATGAAGCCTCTCTCTTCGTCTAGCATTAATGGTATCGGTGGTAGTGGCTTCGGCTCGTCCTGCGCACCTTCAACGTAAGAAGCTGCGACGAATAGACCGAGTGGATCTTCCGAACCAGTGATTAGAAATGTCTCCGAGTTCGGCATGACGAATATGTGCTGTCCCATAACCTCCAAGAAATCAAATGCGCTCGCCATCATGATTCGAGCAGCATCGTATCCATCGTTCCAGCTGGATTGATAGAGCTTGGATCCACTTTCATTGAGATCAGTCGCATAGAAGGCGAAGTGAGTTCTTAGCGCAAGTCGTTCGACGGATTCGAGGACTAGTTGATTGAAATCGACTCCCCATCTATCAAGGTTTAGTGAGGTAACCAGCTCGCGTGTGTCAGGTTTGTCGTGTTCTAAGGTGAGCGCAAACGAGCCGGCTATTTCACAGCAGGGAATCCAGGCTTGCTCTGCAAACGCTCCCCACTTCCCGAGTCTCATTTCCAGATTTAGTTGTTCAACTGCCCACATGTCTTTGATATGCGGATATATTCGGTCACGCGCTGCTTCGAAGGTTGGCATTTCACGTTCGAGTGAGCGCTGATGCATCGATACAATGTGGGCAAGAACGCTGTTCCGCTCTTCAATGCTTGTACTTTCACAATATTGATGGTAGAAGGTCGATAGGTTAATGCGCTGTGTGACTATGCCCAGGTCATTTTTAACGAAAAGCGCGAACTGCTCTTTATCATAGGTTGGGTGTGCACCAAGCTGCGCAAGCTGTTGTGCCGCAACATTCGCAAACGCGTCTTCGTTTGATTGGTACATCGGGAACTCTCCGACAATTCGATATCGTCCTTGAAGGAGTATATATGACAAGTCGATAAGTAGCTCTCGTAAAATCACCACTGCTGTCGGTTGCTCAGTTCGTTTTGAGTCTCAACGTGGTAGTCGATGTGAATGGAGTTGAATTGCGCAAATTCGTATGGCACCGCTGGCAGTGGCTGAGAAATGTGGAACCAGGGTGAGAATTCTCAAGCGGTTTGAACCCTGTGTGGGTAAAATGTCCAATTCCTCAAATCAAACGGTCCTCGAAGAAAACACGAGTGTCCTCTTTCGGGTTCAAATGACTCAGCTTCACCTGAGAATCCGGCGTGCCTTTTGACGCCAGCTCTTTGCGTAGAGCCTCGTAACTACCGGGCTTTATCACTCTGATACCGGGCGGATCAAGGCGCAGCGAGCGGCGTTTGTCCGAATATTCGTGATTCACTTGCGAAAGTTCGCGGTCGAAGCTAGACGCCAGTTTCTCCAGAAAAGACGATGGGCAGGCAGCATCCGGGTTTTGCAATTCCAACCACAAACTATAATGAGGTGTTGGATCGAATTGCGGGATCACCGTGAAGAAACGGGCTCCAAGACTGCACTCCGAAAGCGCACGAACGATGCTATCAGTGACCTGCAGCTCAGTAATTTTCTCACCGGAGAACGAGAAAACATTACCGCCACGATATTGAAATTCGATAAGAGGAGTTTCGTTGTGAAAACCGACTACTTTGACGACATCCCGAATGTTGTATCGATACAATCCAGCGGATGTCGTGAGAAGGATGTAGTAGCTCTCGCCCAGTTCAAGCTGATGCGCGAGCTTAAAAGTCGGGTTGGTCGATTCTAATTCGGACACCGGGATGAACTCGTAAAAGTGCGATCTTATTGCAAGGGCCTGCTTGTCCGGCGACAGAAAAATGGTTCCTCGTCCCTCGCTTGCACCATATGTGATGTCACAGATAGGAGTTTCACCTAGCAACTCTTTCAAGCCTGGCAAATAGAAACTTGCTGCAGCTTTTGTCCAGCACGAAGACACAGCAAGCTCGGGCCAGACTTTCCACGGCACGCACTGATCGGACTCCACCAATTTGTCCAGCAGTCTGCCTTTCGTGCGGTCTCGATTGATGAGGGACGAAATCTTGTCGAGGATCGCGCGTGGTACGGTGTCTGGCGCACGCAGTGTGCCATCGAAAAGATCGCGCGCTAATGAAGCACCATGCATCTTTAGACGACTACCGAGCAAGAAAATCGTGCTGGGATTAAGAGTGTAGAACGACGTAACCGGCTGAGCCAGAGCGGTTCTTAAAATGCAGTAGTAGCGGGTCTCGTAATCTTTAAGCGTAAACACATCATATGGAACAGAGAGAATCGATTGGCGAACCGGCTCCGGCTCCATTAAATAGAGGGCACCGGATATGGCGCCAAATGGTATCCCGCTAACGGTTCTGCCTTCTTCGGCAGGTGACGCAATAGTCAGAGCGCAACCATCGGCCAGTGCAGGAAAGTGCTGAAAGAGTTTGTAGCAGGAAACTTTAGATGCTCTGCGAAACTCACTGATGTAGTCCTTCGTGATTGGAATCAGCTTGCGTTTATTAGTAGTGCCGCTGGTGGTAGCAAACATAAAAGGGTCTTGAGCCGTGAGAATCCCCTTTTCGCCCTGCACAAGGCGGTCGACGTACGGACGAAAGTACTCATAGTCGTTCGGCGGCAAAGCGCGACAATAGTCATCGTAATTCCGCACGGAATTGAAGCCGTGTTCTCGGCCGAACGCAGAGTTACGTCCACTTTGGATAATCTCGGAGAGTCGCGACAACTGAGCGCTCTTTGGATCTTTGCTGGCGGACTCGAACCGGCGCACTTCCTCGCCGGCAAGAGTCGTAAATGTTTTATAGATTAGCTTTCTTATCATTTGATCCGGCATCTCAGCGACGAAAGCGAGTGCGCAAAATGAGAACTCGTGCAAACTTTGACAAAATAAGCACTGTATCAGTGACGCGGCGCCTGAGGGTGTGAATGAAAGAAATTAAACAGGGTTGTCATTTAGGGCTTGATAAAATCAGGCTGTGAAATTCAAGCCGGATCGCTCGTCTGAAATGCGATCGGATTCGGGCTTTCTTTGGCCGCCAGGCGGTTACAGCGATTAATGACGACACGAGCGTTACCAAAACTCAATACCGGTTTCTACGCGCTGCAAGTGGCGCTGCTCATGTTCGCGTGTTTCACTATTACCATTTTCTACACAATCGCCTGGGATGTGTTGCGCTCATACCCCTACGCCATCGAGTACGAGGGGCACATATTCTGGGCCTCGCATAGCCTTTCGCTCGGCAAAAACATCTATGACGCGGCCATGCTCTCCAACCAAAACTGGGGAGTGATTATCTACAATCCGCTCTACATCGTGATCGGTGCTTGCCTCGTGAAGATGCTGGGTCTGAGCTACGAGCCATTGAGATTGCTCACGATGGTTTCGACCCTCGCCGCATTCTCTGGCATTGTTGTCGTCCTGATTAATCACTGTAAATTGCGGCATTTCCATGCCATCATCGCCCTTGCACTCTTCGCAAGCAGTTTACCGGTCTTTTACTGGTCCGGCGTCGCAAGAGTAGACATGCTCGGTTTAGCACTTTCCGTGTGGGGACTGGAAAGATTCCTGAGCGCGTGGAATAAGCGCGCGGTGACCGCATCATCAACCCCTCAGAGGCGATTCAACTGGTCGCTTGTCGCATCCATCCTGTTGTTGGTCGCAGCGTTCTTCACCAAGCAGCAGTATTTCGTATTTCCGGTTTCGATTGCGATTTTCTGTTTCCTAAATAGTCAAAGGAAGTTGGGAACTGTTGTCCTCGCGACCTGGGCTGTCAGCGTCGCGATGATTGTTGCTTTGATCCAACAAATAAGCGGCGGATATCTGGCTCACCTCGCCTACGCGAGCGGACTGCCCTGGGAATGGAGCACCATGAAGCAGTTTCTGCTTCCTTTTCTATCGGACTATAAAACCATCGCATCAATATCCGTGATAATTCTCGCCGGTTTCGTTTCTCGACGAAAGCACCCACACGAGGCTCTGGCAAAGGTTTTGCTTCTGATTTCCTTTGCGCTCTGCATGTACACGATGGGACTGCGCGCGGCTTACCACAATCATCTTATTTGCACTGAAATCGCGCTTTATTGGCTCGCCGCAATCAGTTTGAGCAAGCTTTCCGGCGGTCCATCTCTTGCTGTGATTCTGGCACTCGTGTTGAGCTTGAACACCATGCAAATCTATTTTTCGGTGCTCTGGGAGAGGCTCAACATTCTTCCCCAAACGAGGCAATCACTGAAGCTATTCGAAGAGAATAATTTCGCAGGCAAAACAATTCTATCGGAAGATCCAACCCTGCCGATGCTTGTCGGGGCGAAGCCTTCGATGATCGATGGAACAACGATCATGAACATGTCAGCAAAACATCCGGAGCAAATCCAGGCTTTAAGAGATGCCATTGCAGCCAAGCGCTTCAATGCGATCATCATAAACACAGCGGATGCGGAAAAACTAAACCAAGAAATATGGACGGAGCCAATGGTCCGCCTCATAAAACAAAATTATCGGTTGGCAGGACGCACCGGCGGAAACGGATTACCGCAGAGCGTCTACTTCCCCGTTTACTGACTGTTAGGATTGGAGCTGGAGTTGGAGCTTTGCTGACGTTGCTTCAACAGGATGAGCTGCGCTTGTTGTTCGCGCTCGGCTTCTGCACCACCGCCGCCTTTGCCAGCGTTGGCGCTGTTTGCGAACGCTACGAGCATAGTAAATACAGCCAAGACGACAAGACCTGTAATTCTGCGCTGAGTTTTGGACATAGTCTCAAAAGACCTCAAGAAACTAACTAGTACAGTTGAAGTTTATATCTCAAATGCCGCGCCTGTTTCTATCCACCGTCGGATTAACTTTTGCACACGCAGGCAATTCATAGGCTTTCTCGACCATCGAGAAAACTATTTGCAGCTTTATTTCACTTAGGAACTAGCACTCACAGGTTATATTATCCGCTGGATATAAATTATTGAATTCAAGTTTGCAATGAGCAATATTGCCGCCGCGCCTCGAGAGAAAACTTCAACTGCAACCGTTGTCGGGCAAATTCATCGCCCTCAGCCCGGACGCAGATTTGTCGCGGCTTGGGCGTACGACTATCTCGTCTGTTTTTGGCTCGCTGTTTGGACGATCGAGATCTTAAAGGCGACACTCGGAAGCGCCGTCTCTGAGTTGCCACTATTGGTGGTGACATGCCTTTTTATGTTGGCAAGAGATTTTCCCTTCGAAGGACGCGGTTTTGGAAAGAATCTGCTTGGACTCAGGACGGTGGATGCCAGGACTGGCGACAAGCCGTCGCTGTTTCAATCGATAATCCGCAACAGCGTTCTCCTTGGTCCCTTCCTTCTTTACCAGGTAGTTCTTGGACTGCACAAAACCGTGTGGGCAGGTCAAACGACTGATCTATTGATGCTAGTGAAAGGCATCTGCTTATTGGCTGGCAGCGTGCTTCTTCTCCTCGAAGGTCTAAGTCTGCATCGTGGTCGTGGTCTGCGCATCGCAGACAAATTGGCAGGCACGAAGGTCGTGTTAACAGACAAGCCGCGTTTTCGAAATCCGGTTTCACTTCCTCTTTTTGCTGCAGGAAACAATAGATCGCGCTCTGATTAATCCTTCAGAGTATCTATGGCTGGAACCATGTTCTCGATTTCGGAAGAGTCAATTAACAAACTAGAGAGAGTCGCAGAGCTTGTCTTTGCGATCGTTCTTGGAGCGATTTGCGTATCGCTCTTCAGCGATAACGTCTGGCGGGTCTTCCAATCTTCCGACACAGGATGGCTTGTGAGAACCGGTGAGTATGTGTTGAACCATGGACTGCCGGCAACTGATTTATTCAGCTGGACTCAGCCCGACAAGCCCTGGATTCTCTATCAATGGTTTTTCGAGATGTGTCTCGGTTTCTTTTATAAGGTCGGTGGTTTGTGGCTCACTGGTCTCGTTGGTCTATTCGCCTTCTCGATCATCTATTTCTGGCTGTTGCCAATGTCAATGGCAAGTAAAGGAGTCAAGCCAGTTTTCATCGCAGGATTTTTGTGTCTTATACTCACTCCCTCCTGGTTCTGGCTTCGTCCGCAATTGTTTTCATTTCTTCTGATTGTCGTTTTCTCGGCGATATTAGAAGACTTCCGGCTCAACGGACTTAAGCGAACGCTCTGGCTATTGCCACCACTGATGATACTGTGGGCGAATTCTCATTCGTTCTGGTTTATCGGCTTGATCCTGATCCTGTCTTACTTCGTTCACAATCTTTCCGAAAAAAGCAACAGAGATCGACTGACGCTCTTGACCATCGCAGCTCTCAGTGCCGCCGCGGTTTTCATAAACCCATACGCGGGTGAGATTCTGCCCTACAATTTCGGGTTTGTCTCGCGCCCTGAAATCGCAGCAATTAAAGAGTTGCATCCAATTTTGCTCACTGAACCACTCGCTAATTTGCCGCTGCTGCTCTATTTCATCCTGACCTGGAGTGCGCTGATCGTCGGGCGGCTCCACGTCCCATCAGTGGGACTGTGGCTCTCTATTTCGGGAACGGTCGCCGCTCTATGCTGCTATAGATTCGCACCACTGGGAGTGCTTCTCACCTGGCCTTATCTGAGCCTGGTGCTTTCGAACTGGAAGTTTACAAGTCGCGAAAATACCGAGGCTCCAGGCGGCAAAGGGCATGTTCCGGTCCTGACTGTGGCACCGATAGTGGTAGCAGCGCTGGTTTGTCTCGCGACATACAATTCGGTTTTTCCGTATAACAAAACAGTCTGGTTTACTCACCAGTACAGCAATCAAGGCGCGATCGAGTTTCTAAAACAGCATCCGGAACTTGTTAAACAGATGTTCTGTGACGACGCGGCAGGTTGCAGCATGATCCTGGAAAACCTCGGACCGGTCTTCATTGACACGCGATTCGATTTCTACGGTCAAGATTTCTCAAACCAATATCGTCAGTGCCTGTACGCTCAACACGGGTGGCAGAAGCTGTTTCAGTTGTGGGGAATCAAATCAGCGTGTCTAAGGAACAGCGCGCCGCTGTGTTTTGAGCTGAAAAACTCTAAGCAGTGGAAATGCCTGTTCGACGACGGTCAATACTCTGTTTTTGTATTGGTCAAAACCGAATAGCGAATCGGTTTCGATCAAGAATTTCGCCGCAAAATCGTGAAGCTCAAGCCGATCAAACATAAGACCGAGAGCGGTAGCCAGGCTGCAACCAGTGGATCCAGTCTGGAATTCTCGGATAGCGACAGGCAGATTTGCTGAAGAAGAAAAAACATCACAACAAGAACGCCACCATAAACGAAGGAGACATTGAGACTCCTGCGTCTGCGGACGGTCATGAGCGGCAGCGCTGCTAAGACAAGAAAGAAGCAACTGGCGGGGTGGGAATAGCGCCTGTAGTACTGGGTTCGCAATTCTGCCGGTGCTTTTTTTCCGGACTTCTCAAAGCTGTCGATTTCTGCTCGCAGTTGACTGGTAGTCTTCTCGAGCGAGCTGGTCGGTCCCTGGGCGATGTAACTAGCAAGTTTAGCGTTGCTGCCGAATTTCATGCGTTGAAAGTTACCGCGGGTGATGAGACCGTCTCCTTTGACGAAGTCAAAGAGGTTGCCATTTTCCAGAACCCACTGACCTTCCAGCCACGTCGCACGTTCCGCCCAGATGATGTTCATCTCTTTGTCGGAGGCTTTGTCCAAAAACAAAAGTCCTTTTACTTGTCGTCCATTAGGGCATCCAAACACCATCGTCTGGCTCATACGGTCATTGGCATCTTTGACTTGAACAATCGGCTGTCCCACGAACGGCCTTTCTGCAGCGTAGATACCGAGAAGAACGAGTTTCTGTGACAAAAGCTTGTTCTGCGGCGCCACGTATTCATTCATCCCATACGCCAGGAAAGACGCGGCCAGCCCCATCATCAGATATGGCACAACCAGCCTGCGTGTAGGTACGCCGGAGACCTGCAGAGCCAGGAATTCGGAATCATTGTGCTGCCTTGCCAGGGTCACCAGCGTTGCGATCAAAACGCCGGCCGGCAGGCAATACGCAATGCCGGTGGGTAACTGCAGCATCATGATAGATAGCACTGTATTTGGTGGCAGCCCGAACTGGTTGAGTAAGTCCATCACTCTTTGAAATTCAACCGTGCCGAAGAAAATTCCAATCACGCAGAGAGAGCCCACAATGAGCACTTGCATTGCTTCGCCGATCAAATACCTGTCGAAGAGCTTCATTTAGTTCCTGTCAAAAGGAGAGGCGGGTAAACGGAGTCGTATCGGTTTCCAGGGTGACCTCTGCACTGATATGCGCTGGTTTTTCGACAGGTGCATCGCACATCTTTCGACCGACTGAATCGAAGATTGCTGATGGACCAAGAAGTGTGGAGAAGACGAAGGCGCGATGATTCTCGACGGCACGCATGGTGCAAAACGCATGCATCTGGTCCATGAGAATACTCGGGTAAAACCACCCCATATTGCTGCAATCGACGAGCAATTGAGCCCCCGATTTTACGCTGTCAGTCGAGAGCTTGGGCAAAACGCATTCGAAGCACAACATAGAACCGATCTTCATGTCTGAGCAATCGAAGACAACGACTTTGCTATCAGGTGTGGTGTCAGTATATTTGTGATTGGGACCATACATGAGAAAGCCGATTGGGGTTTCCTTCACCCAATCGGGGGTGAACTCACCAAACGGAACCAGATAACGTTTGTGGTAGATTGGCTGACAAATCCTGCCCGTTCTGTCAAACGCGCACACTGAGTTGTACTCGCAACCCTTCTCATCGGTGTCCAGCAAACCGACTACCCATGTTTGATTTCGTTGAGGCGGAAACTTCGCAACCATATCGATAACATCGCGGTTCTTCGTGAAATTGGATATGAGCGACCACTCCGGCCACACACACAAGCCGTCTTTCGGGCACTCTTCCGTTAGAGAAATATGCTTGTCCAGTATTTTGACTGAATCAACCTTGTGAATCACTGTCGACAAGCAGCCCTGCACAGCAGAGACTGTGTATTTCCTCGCGGTGGAATTCTTCTGGGTTTCCAGCCGCCAGATGCCAAAAATAGGCAGGGCAAAAATCAGTGAAAGGGCAACGGTCGTATTCAACAGCATCGACGCGATGCTGTTATAGGAGAACTCCTTGAGCGCTCGAATCCGGAAGCTCAATAAACCCAGAAGGACTACATTAGCTAACACAATTACGGCACCGAGCCCGACGCCGCCGATTACCGAGGCAATCTGAATCAGCGCAGTCTGTTTGTACTGGCTGTATTCCAGGGAAGCCCATGGAACGCCAAATAGCAGAGGCGAGTTGCACATCTTGTCAATCAAGACGTAGAGGAAAGGCACAACAACAAAGGCCGGAAAGTACCACCGCCCCTGGTGGCAGGTAGGCAGCCAACCATTTCGCATCGGCACCGCACGCAAGACGCAGATGAAAATCGAAAAGAACAAGGCCTGCCAGGCAGACATAGTAGTCCAGAAGAAAAATGATACGAAGGCTGGACACTGAGAAAACGGTCCCATCCCAAACTCCGGACGGAAGAACAAGTAAAAGTTCTGGTACACCAGAAAGTATGCCATCGCGAAAAACCAGCCGCGAACGCCGGCATACCACGGATCACGCGCAGTGACTGCGAGATAGAGAATGGGCATTAGCCCGAACCAGGCCAGATACGATTGTTCGAAGCCCGGAGCGGAAAGACCTAGAATCGCTCCCGACAAAAAGGCGACCGCCCGGTAGGGAAGTTCCTGACGAAAAGTGAGCGGAGTGTTAGTCCGACCCGAATCCGTCAATGAGAGAAGAGTAGAGAGCTTAGACATGTCATTATTTCGTGAAAAGAGACTAACGCATGTTTTAGACCTCGACATTAATATGCGATTCATATTCCCATGAAATTTCACATATATAATTTCTCGGTTCGAAGTTTCGTCTGTCTTGAAGTCTATGGTCTTTCAGAGATTCGCTCGAAAAATACTGCTCACTCTTGTGGGAAACAGTCTCGTACTCTTTCTCGCGGGCGTCCCACAAGCGGACGCACGGGCCGCAACGCCGGTCGCAGCTTCAGCTGACCAACGACTTGTGCGTGTTTACTTTCTCACAGGTGGTCCGGTCGACATCTTCAGCAGAGAGACTGCAAACAACATTCGAACCAAGATGGATACTTACTCGCAGAACCTGGCAATCCCAGCAAATTTCGAACGCCACTGGTTTGCGCACTGGCGCGGACTGTCAAAACGGATCGCCGGCTAAAAGGGCGAGATAAGATCGTCTTAATCGGACACAGCTGGGGAGCTGCCGGTGCCGTTCAAGTGGCACATCAGCTCAGGAAGAAAAATGTGCCAGTCGATTTGCTTGTAACCATCGACACGGTTCCCATTCCCGGACTGTTAGGACACGCGCGCATACCAGACAACGTGCTCAGCAACTACAATTTCTACCAGGCAAGCGATTTGTTCGCCCACACCGCACACAAAAATCATCGCAAAGACGATGGAACTGATACAGGCATCCACAATATTCAGGTCGTGATGGGAGCGGTTTATTCGCCGCACATGCGTATCGACGATCGCATCGAACCAATCATTTCGAGCATGGTCGGCATGCTCATGAAAGGCTGTATCGATAACGTCAGGCTGCCAGAGAAACTGGACAAGCAGCTCATCTGTGACGTCACCAAAGAACTGGACCGTTATCCCAACTGATTCGAATTGCGACGGCGTTGCGATGAACCGCAGGAATATTTTGACATACAGCGTCAGGCGTAAGACCGGTTTATCGGTGAGCATCGATTATCAAAGGCACAGCGTTGACGATGGAATTGAGCTTCCGTCCAGTCGCTCAATTGCGCCATGCGAAGGGCGTTTGGAAGAAAGCCTTTTAGAGATTGTTGTCCGAAATTTTGTTAGTGTCCTCGTGATTGTTGACTTGCTATTTTTGCTTTTGTGCAAGTCTGCGCTGGACAATGCTTTGTTTTTGACGTCGAAAGGGACTGTTTTTATCGACCTTGCGATACACCTCTGCATTCTTGGAGCCTATGTGTGTTTGTGTCGAATCAATTTGTCGTACGTGAAGAGACAGGACCCCATCTTGATTGGATTGATTTCAATCTTTGCTCTCTCGGTGCTTTCTTCGGTGCCGGCTGCGGTGTCGCTTGGTGTTGAGGAACTGCCGAATGCGATTCTGCACGCGCTGTTGGTTGTTAGCCCAGTAATCTCGTACGGTTATATTTGTCCGCGCATTTTGAATCGGCGCAATTTTATGGCGATCTTTGCTGCTGTTCTCCTGGTGTTCACTATGCATGCCCTTCTCACTGCAGGGCTGTGTATCACTGACACGACGGCGATTGCCGGCCGAGAAATCGTAAGCGATGTTGGGCGCGCGCCGGCTTTTTTCGGTCATTTAGGAACGTTTGTTCCTGGACTATGTTGGAATCCTAACACTCTAGCTATTGCCTTGATGATGCTACCAGTAGTGGTGCCTATTGTTTTA
Organism: Candidatus Obscuribacterales bacterium; assembly: GCA_965228855.1. Taxonomy (GTDB): domain Bacteria; phylum Cyanobacteriota; class Vampirovibrionia; order Obscuribacterales; family Obscuribacteraceae; genus JADYXR01. Next base: position 1,771,322 of record CBDDIJ010000002.1, read on the forward strand.
GACGGCTGTAAGTCTTCCTGGTCTAGACTGAGCGCACGAGTCGCGATGATATTGATCAGCTGTCACTTATTGCTTACGTTTTCGAGGGCGGCAATTTTTAGCGTTTTGCTTTCTTTTGCGCTGTGGCCTCTGTTGTCTGCGTCGAGAAGTCGTCGGACCGTTTTTATGTCTATGTTGACGATTGCTTTTCTTGGAATTTTTCTTGTGCAGCAAGCGCTCAATCTGACAAGCGATTCTTCTATGCTCGCGCGAATCGACATCTGGAAAAATGAGTGTGCGGGGATTGTGCTAAATCCGTGGGGGCAGGGTCTGCCGGCTTTGGGTGCGGAGCGTATGCCTCACAGTTTGATTCTGGGTAGTCTTCAGTACTTTGGCTTCCAGGGACTGTTCGCCTTCAGTCTGCTGCTTGGGTATCAATTGATCAAGTCAGCGAGAAGCGCCTTGCAAAGCTCGTCTTCGCGCCTCTTGCTTGTGTTTCTTGCAAGCGTTGTTATCGTTCATGGCACGTTCGAATACTTCATTGGTCATCCGTTGCTTTTTGCCAACTCTCTCTTCTGGATAATGCTTGGTTATTTGAATCTGTTGCCGCTCGAGGACGCGAGGGGCTTGGCTCAGGTTGAGGCGCGGCGGGTTTGAATATTTCTTTATCTCGTTCAGTCCCTGCGTTTGCCTAGGCTGAGTTCTACTGATACCGTATCCGGTGCGTCCGCTGGCAGTGCGTCAAGTGGCGATAACTTCTCGATAGTTTTAATCACAGCCTGGTCCTGCTTCGAGTTGCCGGACTTCTGTTTGAGCTCAAGCTTGGAGATTTCACCAGACTTGTTTATAACGAAACCAATAGTTGTATCGCGCTTTGACTTTTTCGGATACGACGTTTTATTCCATTCGGTTTGAATCCGTTTGGTAAGTCGGTCAACATAACCGCTCCTGCCGATCGCGTCTGAAGGGCATGCTGTTGATTTCACCGTGCCCGCTGCGCTCTCCGCAAATGAGCCGGTTGGTGCCAGCATGAAGGCGATTAAGAAGAGCTGAATTGAAATTCGCAGCATGTTGTTCTCGTCCTCGATTCTATTATTCCCGTTATCCCGAAAACGGTTTTGAACCGTTACCACAGAAGTTTTGTGATTGATATCCCCCGAACGGGTTGAATTTGCGAGATCTAGATTGGAAGCGGTTTATATAATCGGTTAGAAAATTTTCGAGAAAACCATTTTGCACGGTTTGCGGGCATTGTTGTCACTCAAAACCGGCTGCTTTTGCTACAATCAGCGCTTCTCAAATACTTACCGCGCTGCCAAAACAGCCAGGAGCGTTCGCCATGTCTGACGGAAGATTCACCAGGGTTGTGTCTGCGAGCCTCGCTTGCTCGGTACTTCTCGTAAATCTGGGCTCTGCGACGCCATCCTGCGCGAAGTCATCGAAACAGTCGAAGGCGTCCAAAGCTTCGAAGGGCGCGAAGATTATTGAGACGAAAGTTGAAGAAACAGCCAAGCCGGCAGAGCCTGTTCCGGTCAAAAAAGTTATGGCTACTTCCTATTCGCTGGGCGGAACTGACCGCTACTTAACCATGCTCAGCACCGATAAGCCTATTTATCGTGCTGGCGACAAGCTTTATCTGCGTGGAGTTATGTTGAATTCTCTGAACAAACAACCTTTTCCTCGCTTTTCCGACTTGCGATATGGCGGTCACATTGAAATCCGAGGTCCCAAGGGGGAAATCATCGCGAGAGACAATGCACAGATACAGGACAGCGTGTGGAGTTACATTTGGGATGTTCCTCGCGGCGCGCTTGGCGGGGAGTACACCGCCTACCTCTCATTTGCGCAAGCTCCATTTGCGCCATCTGAGCGGAAGTTTGATGTTCGCGCTTTTCGAAATACGCGTTTGAAATCGCAGATAACCTTCGTTCGAGATGGATATGCGCCGGGTGAGAAAGTTTCAGCAGTTCTCGACGTTAAACGTGCTGAGGGCGGTATTCCCGCTTCAGCGAAAGTCATGGTGACTGCAACGATAGATGGTGTCGCGATGAACTGCGGCACGGCTTCCGTCGATAGTAACGGTCTATGTCAAGTCTCCTTCGATCTTCCGCATGAAATCGAACGCGGCGAAGGAACTTTAGCGCTGGTTATCTCCGATGGGGGCGTTGTCGAAACCGCCTCGAAGACGATTCCAATCCTGCTCAAAACCGTGGACTTGCAAATGTATCCTGAAGGCGGTGATTTGCTCGCTGGGCATAAAAACCGAGTTTACATCGAGGCGTCGCAAACAAACGGAAAGCCTGCCGATCTCGTCGGCAAAATCATGCTCGCAGGCACGAATGGTGAGGCACCACGGGAAGTGGCAGAGGTTAAAACTGAACACGAGGGACGTGGGCGGTTTGAGTTTACGCCTGAAGCTGGCAAGAAGTACTATCTAGCGGTTTCTCAACCAAGCGGTATAGCAAAAACTTTTCCGCTTCCAGAAGCGAAACTGACGGGCGCGACGATAACCACCGACCAGGATGTTTTTCGACGCGAACAACCAATTGTTTTGCATACAGATAGTTCTGAGAAGACTTACAAGGTAAGCCTTTATAAACGCGAAGTGAAAATCGCCGATTATAAAGTCGACCTGCAGAATCAAGCAAAGGATGGTCAGCAACGCGTTCAGTTTAATTTGTCGGATGATATTGACGGTGTTTTGACTGCCACCATATGGAGTGCCGATGGTGAGCCGCTCGCGGAGCGGCTAATTTTTCGGGAGACGTCTTCTCCAATCAATATAAGCATTACTCCAGCGAAAAAATCTTATATTCCCGGTGAAACAGCAGAGCTGACGGTGAAGGCGACGGATGAAAACGGAAAACCGCTCTCAACGGTGGTTGGCTTGACGGTGTCTGATGAAACTGTCATTGAGATGATCGACAAGCGGGAGCAATCACCGAACCTGGAGGTGATGTACTTCCTCGAGCCGGAGGTAAAGAATCTTGCTGATGCTCGCGTATATATGGATGCAAAAAATCCCAAAGCTCCATTAGCAACTGATCTGCTTTTGGGAACGCAGGGGTGGCGTCGATTTGCTTTGCTTGATGCAAAAGATTTTGTCGCGAAAAATGGCAGCAAGGCTAAGCGCGTTTTGGGCGGTTGCCTGGGTCGACCAATTGGAAGCCGCATTGGCGAGGACGGCATACCTCTGCAGCCATCAACCTATCAGCGTGGACAACTTCAAACCCTGAACAGCATCGATAAATATACTTTCTTTCCCTCGGCTCCCGAACTTTCGGTGGAGCAGATGCGAGTTCCGGAGGAGATTGGTCGGGTTGAGGGACCACGTGATGTTAACCTCTTCCAAGTTGAGCCAACCGTGCTCGACGAACGTCACTTCACGACAGGTCGTGCTGAGCGCCATCAAAAGACTTCGCCGACTTTGCCTGAAGGCGCACCTATACCGGATTCTGACGGGCAAATTACTTTGCATGGATACAATCTGGCTGCGGGAGCAACGGGCCGCTCAGTGTATGTGCGAGAGTATTCGCATAAAGCGCGTCCCGGGAGGCAGCCAGGCGACCGAAACGATTTCACCGAGACTCTCTACTGGAATTCCGGCGTGAGAACCGACTCCAAGACCGGCGAGGCGAAAGTTAAATTCGCTTTGAGCGATAACGTCACGACTTTCCGCGTAAGTGCGGATGCGTTCTCCGAGAGTGGTGGCATTGGTAGTACCAGCCTTGGCTTGCAATCGCAGCAGCCGTTTTACACGGAGGCGAAACTGCCGCTGGAAGTTACGGCTGGTGACAAGATTTTAATTCCGGTTAACTTCGTTAACACCACTGATGGTGCATTATCTTCACCGGTCGCGACCATAGATATCAAAGGTCAAATGACTCAAAGCAGTTTCAAAAAGTTTGATACCGCTCTTGGTGCCGGCGAGCGGGCTCGTTTGATTGAAACTCTCACAATCGGCGACAAGATTGGCGATTCAACAATCACGGTCAGCACAAAGGCTGGTGACTTCCGTGACAAGGTAACGCGCAACCTGAAGGTTACGTCCAACGGTTTCCCGCGCGAACAAGGTTTCGCTGGAATAATCGAAGGCGGAAAGAGTGTCGTGAAAACTATCAATGTTCCAAGCTTCGTGCCGGGCAGTTTGACGGTCAAGGGTGTTGCGTATCCATCGCCGCTCGGTAATTTGACGGAGGCGCTTCAACGATTGATTCAGGAACCAAGTGGTTGCTTCGAGCAGACTTCATCTACGAGTTATCCGCTCACGATGGCTCAGCAGTACTTCCTGACGCACCAAAACGTGGACGCCAAATTCGTTGAGGATTCGCGCAAGAAATTGGATGCTGGCTATAAACTTCTGGTGAGCTTCTGGTGCCCGGACCGCGGCTACGAGTGGTTCGGTGAGAATCCGGGTCACGAGGCGCTGACCGCGTTTGGGCTGATGCACTTCAATGATATGAAGAAGGTGCGCGAAGTTGACAACGATATGATAGCGACGACTCAGACTTGGCTCATGAAGCAGAAAGATGGACAGGGCGGTTTCAATCGGAAACGTCGCAGTCTGCACACGTGGGTTGAGGACAAGGAGTGCTCGGACGGTTACATTGTGTGGGCGCTGCTCGAGTGCGGCCAGCCGGTCGCGTCGTTGAAGGATGAAATTGCGCGGCTGAAGAAGCAAGCTGAGTCGAGCAAGAATTCGTATGTGGTGGCACTGGCTGCGAATGCGTTGTACTTGGCTGGAGACAAAGCGGCTGCGAAAACTTTGATGGACCGTCTAGCTGCTAAACAGAAAACTGATGGTAGCGTTGACGGTATCACGCAGAGCATCGTCGGTAGTGGCGGTGAGGCGTTGCAAGTTGAGGGAACGTCGCTCGCGACGCTTGCCTGGCTTCGTGATAATGCCTACGCCGGAAACGTCAGCAAGAGCATCAAGTTCCTCGCGGACTCGTGCAAAGCCGGACGTTATGGTTCGACCCAAGCGACGGTGCTGGCGTTGCGATCTATTTTAGAGTACGACAAGAGTTGTGCGAAGAAACGCGAATTCGGAACCATCAGCGTATTTGTTGACGATAAACAAGTTGGCGAGCCGGTTGCGTTTAGTGACACCGCTCAAGATGTGCTCACTTTCCCAGACTTGGTCGGTTCGTTGACGCCAGGCGAGCATAAGGTGGAGTTGCGCATGAGCGGTGGCAATACGATGCCGTACTCCGTCGCGTTAAACTACAGCGCGCTGACGCCGCAGTCGTCGGACGCATGCGCGGTCGATATCGCGGTAAAGATGTCGGATACGAAACTGTCTGAAGGCGAAGCTGCGGAAGCGTTGGTAACCGTGGAGAATAAGACTAAAGAGCTGATACCGAACCCGGTGGCGATTGTCGGCGTTCCTGGTGGTATGGAAGTTCGGCATGACCAGCTTAAGGAGTTGGTGAAAAAGGGCAAGATTGACGCCTATGAAGTGCGCGGCCGCGAGGTTGTGCTTTATTGGCGTGGTATCGCCGGTAATGCGGCGATGGAAGTGCCGGTGAGCTTGATTGCGGCGGTGCCAGGTACGTATACTGCGCCGGCGAGCCGGGCGTATCTGTATTACACGGATGAGCACAAGTGTTGGATTGATGGAGCGAAGGTTGAGATTACGCCGAAAGTGCAGGTGGCAGCTCGTTGATCGATAATCGTTAGGAGACGTACCATGCAACTGAGGAAGAGTGCGCGGGCTTTTTGTAAATTAAGCATGATATGTGAGTGCTGCTTGGTTCTTGGTTTGGTAGCGACCTTCACCTGCAGTTGGTCCTCAGCGCCGGGTACACCGGCAGAGTTATTGCTTCGTTGTATCGACGGACACGAAAACGTTTTTCAAGTTGAGAAGTACCGCCTGGGAATTACGGAGAATGGGTTGAATGTCCCTTTACCGAATTCTCTGGACGGGGCTTCGGTACCGAAGATCATGCTGAAGTTCGATGGCGCCGGCGAAGTCAAGTCCGTTGGAAACTTTTCCTCTTCAAGCGTCCATCGAATATCCTTGACGGTGAACAGCTGAGTCTGTGTTACGACCGACGCCTTTGAATGAACCAGGAAATTTAAAAGTAAATGTCTAGCGTTGAAGGAAGTACATTTGTATGCCTATAGCGAATGCAGGAACACTTATCGAGAATGTTGTTTTAATCGAGTCGCTTCGAGTTCTGTGCGATGAGGCCGTCAGTGACTCGTCCTCAATCGAATTTATAAATAGTTTTACAATGGCTCCTCGGAGCCCGTGGACTGAACGATTGTATGCTGGTCCATTGAAGCTGGCTCGTCGTCAGATGATCGAAGCAAACTTTGATTCCACAGATGTGTCTGGTGAATTTTGTCAAGTGTATGCGCGGAGCTGTCTTGCTTTGTCCTATGAGGGACCAAGTGGTGCTCTCTTAGCAGCGATTTTATTGAGTCTGAAAAAAAAGCGGGCCCGCTTTTGGCTTAACGATAGCGGATTTTATCAATCATCCGCGAACACCGGAAATCACAATATTGACTCAATCGCTGCTGAAGTATTGCCAAACGACCTTCAACCGCGGCTGGACTTGGTGTGTTCGGCGACTCCTTATCCGACAAGCCTCGTTGAGTTAAAACTTGAGCTTTCAAAATGGAGACAAAGTTCCAATGGTCGGCAGTTTAGAATAGGCTACTTGGACCCCAACAGATATTGTGCCGGTGGTGCCCGACATACGGCTGCGACCTCTTCAGCAGACCACTGTGAGTGGCTGGAGATGCTAAATGTCGATTTACCGTCAGTAGTTATGTCCGTGCATTTTTCAGCAAATTGCAATCAGCCGCTGTTAAGAAAGGAACTTCAGTATCTATACAAAGACGCCTCGGAAAGAGGCTACGTGTCAAACACGTTTTCAAACAGCTATTTAACTACGACAATCTCGATTAACTCAAATGACTCGAAGCTGAGCTCACTGGAAATCATGAACCGAGCTTGCTCGAATATTCTCAGCGCCTGGGACCGTTGGCGAACCGTTAGCGGACAAGGAAAAATGGCTTTGACCTCTAGGCGATACGATACTTAGCTTTCTGTTGCCACCGCATGTAGCGCCAGAACCTTATTCGCTGTCGTTAATCAATGACAGCGCTTCGTTCGCAACCTCTTGAACCGCAGGATCGGTATAGTCTAAATCAGATATGAACTTCCGGCATTTGTCTTCAGACGTTTTTGCCGCCACTAGAAGCGTAGATATCGCCTGCTGCTTTTTGCCCTGCTTTGCAAATACGACCGCGAGATTTCCCCAAGCTATAGTCTTCATCGGTTCAAGTCTGATCGCTTGCTGGAAGTGTCGTTGCGCATCCTCGTACATAAGCGCGTTAAGTTCTGCTAAACCCAAATTGTTGAAATATTTTGGATTCGTCGAATTTAGTTTCACAGCTTCTTTGAGCAGAGCAACTGCCTTAATGTTGTTACCCTTGCGAAGCTCTCCAAGACCTTTATCATTGGCGCTAATCGACTCTGGTGTGTTCGGCAAATTTCGAGGTTGCCGAGTCAAAAGGGTATTCAAACCGGATGAGACAGCAGCATCTTTGGAATCCATTTGGTCTTTTATGATTGCATCAATTTGATTGTATTCCGCGGAAATGTTCGTGGTGCTAGCGGCGCTGATGTTGGCACTGGCATTCTCTTCTGAAAGTGCATCCGCAGACGATGAGCTATCGAGCGTTGAAGTATCGTCGGGCGGAGATGGAATCGATGCTGAATCTGATCTCTGATTATAGGAGCTAATTTCCTCATCGCCATCCCAGTCATGCCCTTCAGGGCTTGCCGTTTGATGCTCTGCTGTTGGCGATGCGGGCTTAGTATTTTCGGAGTATTTTGTGATAAGTGTTGCTACTGCGGCTGTGCCCATACCGATAAAACAGAAGGCTGCAACGATGATGATTGCGGTGGTGTAATCAGTGTTCGAAGGTAATTCGATCTGACCTCTGAAATCTGCTGACCTCCCGTAATAATCATCTCCAAGTTGCTGAAGTAGCGCCAATCGAGCCTTGTCGTTGGAATTGCAGACTTGAGATGGCAACAGGAACAGGTCCATAAAAGATCCGAGGAAAAGAACGATGCCAAAAAAGATCGCTGCAGGAATGCCGACGATTGTTAGCACTAGCAGCCAGCTGCCGAGTCCGCCAGCTAGGTAGGCTAAACCCCAACCGGTCTCTCGAATATAAAACTTGTGGCCTCCAACGAACCAAGTCAGCAGCAAAAGAAGATAAGCTACTCCGACACCTCGGGTGATGCGCGTACTTTCGGCTTGATAGGCTAGTGCGTACTCAGTCGGTAGGAGTGATACGGCTCTCGCGAAATTTCGATTCTGAATCGCGGAGTTAAATTGAATTTGCTTAGATTGGTCTTCCTTTTGAACGCTCGTGGTCTCTTCAGCAAATAGTTTGATGTCCGATAGTCTGGGCTCTACAGGTCTTGCAATGTTTTGCTCGCGATCACAATAGCGGCAAACCTTCGCGTTTTTTCTGATCGGTTCCGCGCAGAAGTTGCACTCCTTGTGGTCGTCATCGGTTTGCTGTTTATCTTCCATTAACGCTCCGAGTCTTCTCGCGAGTATGCTGCCTCGCAGCCTGGCAATATCGGTTGTACTAAATAATGACTACAGAAGTCACTTTGTAGGAAGCGCCAGATCTTTGTTCCACTCTTTCAGCCTCTCTGAACTCGTTCTTACGAATGAGTTTTAAAACCTTTTACCGTGGAATGCGTCGATTTAGCGACCAGCAAAATTAGACGCACTCTTGAAGTATCGCAGAAATTAATCGTCTGATACCACAGCCTGGTCTAGAGTTTATCTTCGACGGAAGACAAAAAAACAACCCGATTGGGTGATATGTTTTTGTTGCGCGTTGTGGTAGATCAATTACTTGGCAGTTCGCGTCGGAGTAATTTAGAACCTTCGATCGCTTAACAACGTGCCTTTGTGTGGAGAAACACATGGGACCGAACAAACAATTCTATTGCACACTGCAAGGTGTGTCTATCGACGGCGCGTGTCTCGGCGGGTCACCGTTCGGGCAACCAAAATATTTTCGCCGTGATTCAACCTTCGTGCTTATTTTGGCTGTGATGGCGTTATCGGTTTTCGTGAATGACATAGTCAATTCACCCGCGATGGCCGGTTTTGGTAGAAACGTCCCCGTCGCTTTGGATGTTCAAAACCCTCCGGGCGACAACCTCTATTTTACTGTGAAACCGTATATGGTGGCAGTTCGGCAGCGCATTCAGCAGGCTTGGCGACCGAATGTTTTGAGTCCATCTTATCGAACCAAAATTCAGTTTCAAATAAATCACGAAGGACAGATATTTGCTCCGCAACTCGTTTCATCTTCCGGAAACGAAAAATTCGATCAAAGAGCGATGAGTGCCGTTCTCGCATGTTCGCCGTTTCAACCTATTCCGATAGAGACGCTGATAATTACAGCAGCATTTGATAATCGCTATCTAACACCGGCCGAGCTTGATCAAAATGTTCAGCGTTACCGTTTCTTTCGGCAGCAACAGTTGGTGAGGGAGCAGCTACAGCCAACCTACTATCAATCGAACTTAGCGCAGCAAAACAACAGGTACGTGGAGCAAAATTATGGCGCGCAAATTCCGATATCTTCGAATCGCCAGCCACCGCAAGCTGAGCTGATGGATCCAGCTACCGATGGAGAGCTCAGGGGCGCTCCTCAGAATAAAGTTGATTCTGTTCCTGACGGTGGTGTGTATCAACCCGGTCGTGGCACCTCAGACGAAGCAAATAAATTCGCTTATTCAGAGCCGAAGACAAAATCTGAGCTAGTAGCTCTCTCTCCAGATGAGCTAGAAAATTACAAAACCTGGTTCAACAACGAATGGTCGAAAGAGCCCCCGGAAAGACGCTTTTATTTTTTGACTGGCTTGAAGTATTCGTCGACACCAGTGAAGCGAGTTGTCGTGAAAGGAAGAAAGCCAAAGTGAAGTCGACTAATGCCTCGCAGAAATTTTTAAATGTCTTTATTGTAAGTTCGATCTATTCAATGTGCTGTGCCCCTGCACTGTCACAAATGATGCTTACGGGAGGAATCGAGCATGCTGAAAAACTCACTCCTGCTGCGAATGAGTTCGCTCCCGGTAAACCGCTCGCGGACCCGAAGCAAGTTGTGAATAAAACAGCAGGTGAGTGGTACACCATTCCCAATTGGTTGACGGGGACTTGGAGCACGATTCAGCAAGTCAAAATCAAGTCCTTCAATGAGGAGACCGGAAATTCCGACGAGAAACCTGTAGTAGAACGTGGTCGAGAGAAAGAAACTTTCGGCTTTCAGCTGGACAAACAACATAACTATTGGACCAGCGGAAAAAGCGTTGAGCCGATTAAATCCAAGATCGAAAAGTCGATCGTTGATGATGACGGCAAAACAAAAATCGTCACGAAGATTGAGTACAAGTTTCGAAGAAATGAGATTGTCTCATGCGAGGGAAACAAGGTTGTTTTGAAAACGACCGATGTCGTAGTGTCTACGAACCCGGACACCAAGAGAATTGAGGACACGAATCAAGTTGAATCAATTCGGACGTTCGTTCTGATGGACGACAAACTGTTGGCGGTTCGATCAGATGTCCAGCACTATGATCGCTTGGGCTTCCCGAAGGAGCGCAGCGTTCTCGCGGAGTTTCGAGCGAAGGATGCTGACTTCAAAGTCGTAAACGAAGTTGATGGCGTTAGTTTGTTTGCGTCATTCAAAGATTTTCTTCAAAAGCATGGCCAGTTAAACCTTGCTCCGGAGAAAGTTAACCAATGAATGTTTTCAAAGTAACTCTAAGTCAAGCAGTGACGCTTGCGGCGTTAACTCTGTTCGTTTTTGGAGGAAGCGCATTTGCGAAGATTGATTCGATTGCCGAAGCGTATGCCAGCCAGGCAAGTAGAAGTTTGGGGCGCGGAGAAGTCTGGAATGCAATTAGACTTTATCAACAAGCTCTCGAACAGGAAATGAAGGACGACAACGACGAGCTCTATATCGCGAAACTTCACAACGATTTGGGTGAATGCTACCGTCGGCTCGCCGATGATAAATATCAAAGGCAGATGTCCGGATTGAGTCCTGATGACTGCTTAGCCAATGCCGAAAATTATTTGAAACAAGCGCTTGAGATAAAGGAAGCGACTTCCCGCGATAGAACTGATTTTTTATATATCGCTCTAAGTTTGGAGAATCTGGCGCTGGTATATTCCGCCCGAAACAATTTGTCCGAGGCAGAGGCGCTTTTGCGGAAAGCGCTGTACATCCGGGAAACCAAAGAGGGGCCGGATAGTCAAAATAGCGCGAGCACGCATTTGTATCTTGGCGACATTTTGACCAAAAATTCTTATTTCCACGAAGCTGAAAAGAATTACTCCAAAGCGATTGCGATATACAGAAAGAAGGAAGCGGCCGATGCGCCGATTGTAGGTGTTTGCAATCAACGGCTGGCAGTGATGTTTTACCAATGGAACAAACTTGCTCGTGCTGGAGAACAATACGATTTAGCGCTTAACTCATTTAAAAAACATTTGCCATCAACGAGTAGAAATTTAGAGAAATTGAAGGCGGAGTTACCAAACATCGGGATCGAATCATACGGGCAAGCTCTTCGGGAGCTCAAGCAGAATTCGGATAAGAAGCCGGTGGTTCCTAGGGATGTGCAGATCTCGCTGATGAAGAACATTCGAGCAGCTGCTCGCAGAACGGATAAAGCTGAGGACGTGAAGTACTTTGATAAAAAGCTCAGAGAATTGGGAGTTCAAAGCTGATGAATGAGCGCGTCAAAATCTTATTGCTTGTTGGAATGTTGGCAGTTTTTCTTATGGTGCTGTTCCCTCCATGGCAAGGCGCGTCCTACTCGATGATATTTTCGCCACCATCGCCGAGCAGTGAAATCGATTTCAATCGGCTTGGAATTCAGTTTGTACTGGTTGGTATCGCATGTGGTGCGCTTTGGCTCGCTTTGCCATCTGCGGATAACGGCTTGAGCGAACCTGATTCGACCGATTCGTCGAAGTCCAAGTTTGGAAAACACAGAGTCTTGATAGTTTCGACGGTCATTATGCTGTCAATCATTCTGCCGATCGCATGGGGCTTAGTTCAGGACTATCAAAAACGTGTCGCTGCGGAGAGAGCTGCTAAGGAGGCTCAGCGACGATTCGAACTAGCAGCGCAGCTCGAGAGGCAGAGGCTAAAACTTTTAGCAGAAGAGGGCTATCGAAGGGACGAAGAAAACCGCCGCATAGCTCAGGCGAAAGTGGAATTTCTAGCCGAGCAGCAAAGGTTGCGCGAGGAACAAGCACAGGCTGAGGCTCAGGAACGTGAGGCTCAAATGCAGCAGCAAGTAAGAGCTCGCAGAGCCCAACTTGCGAAACTAGCCACGCCAAAAACGTGGAAAGTTGGTGGGCGGCAGATTGCACGAGTAAAACCGATCTTGCACACCTATTGGAAGGACGGACAACTTTACTATTGTCTGGAATTGAAGGGTGCGGCTGATGCGCTGGAATATGCGATGAGCACAAATCCTTCTGTGACTGTTTCACTTCAGCAAGCGGGCGGAGTGAGTCAATTTTCCTTCGCCTTTCCTCTGCATGCGATGGGACAAAAGAGATCGAAATCTGGTGCGATGGTTGGACTAATTAGTGCGCCAGCAAACGCCGTTCTCGCAGAAGAAATTTACAACGAAATTCTTCAAGCGAAAATGGACTAACGCACCCCTTATACACCACACCGTAATGTCAGACGAAAAATCATTTATCGATATATGGAGCTCCAGAAAGCTTTTGCTGACTTGGAAGTCCATTCGCCGCGATTTAAAATCGGTTGAGGCTCGCGACACTTTGGATTTCTTAGAGTTTGATTTTTTCTTGGATGAAAATATAAAGGTGTTGCGGAAGTCAATTCTCGCTGGGACCTATCAACCGACCGTACCGAATTTGTTTGAATTAGCAAAGGGCAGAGGGTCGTTTCGCACTATTTCGCTGCTCATACCGGAGGACATTCTGGTTTTTAAGCACTTAGTTGACCACGTCTACTCAAAAGCTAGTAGAGCTGAGCCGCGAGGAGTGTTCTTTTCGCGGTCACAGAAGCCAGTTCCGGTCGGTCCAACGCTGAACTCGTTGAATTCCGTTGAAGCTGTCGCGTATGAGTCCGGCTGGAACTTGTGGGTCCGGTACCAGCAGTACCGGACGCGGACCATGATAAATGCCATCCGGCCGATTCTTGTGGTTACAGACATCACAAATTTTTTTGAGTCCATTCAGCATGACATGCTTTTGGAATATCTTTCTCCGTTTTCTCTGCCACGAAAGGCTGTTGGATTATTGGGTCGGTTTCTCGAAATCTTTAAACCTGCATGTGGATTTTCCCCAACTCCGAGAGTCGGCCTGGTTGTTGACCAGCATTACTGCTCCAGGGCGTTGGGTCACATCTTCCTGTTTGAGCATGATCTTCGGCTTTCCAAAGCCGTTGGGCTCGATCATTATGTCCGTTGGATGGATGACCAGAATGTTGCCGTCGGATCCTTAACAGAAGCCCGTCGACTAGGGAGGACGCTAACCGAATCATTATCCCAACAACGCCTCGTATTGAACGCCGCCAAGACAAAATTTTTAAATCCGTCGGAGATAGTTCAACACTTTCATCTCGATGCCAATGACGAACTCGACAAGCTCGATGCTTCGCTCAAAAGTGGCCAACCAAGCAAAGCCGATAGGTTGCAGCTGTACCTATCCTGGCGGCAAGCTAGGAAATTGAGAGGAATTGGCAATTGGGACAAGGTCGTAAAAAGATTTTACGGCTATGCTGGAAGATTGCGTATGAGCTTTCTGAGACCTATGGCATTCAATCATTTGGTTCAATTTCCATTGCAAGCAGACCGCATCTTTGACTACTTCATAGCGCTTCGAGATTTCGACGGTTTACTGGAATTGATGAGTAACTATGTGTCGACCGGAGAAAGTATCTACGAAAGTGTTGAGACCGCTTTCTTCGAGATCTTGCTTTGCAATAATATTCCCAATAGTTATCGCTCCATCTACAGGAATTTTGCTCTCCAGTGGCTTCAAAATCCGACCATGGGCTCTGGTCGACCACACTCGAGGGGCTCAGCGGCGTTATGTCTTTTCTGGCTCGGCGACAAAAGGTCCGCCACCTCAATTCGGAAAGTCCTCTTGCAAAATATAAATCTTTATCCAGGCACGACTCTTCGCAGCTTGCTAGCTTCCTACATAGCGTTGGACCCCTCCAAGATCAACGACGGTGTAGCTATCGCGGCAAGTCATGGTGGTTCCGAACTCGCCCTACTTGCCAAGTTTGTTCAGCGTTTGCAGAATGACTTGAATGTTTCCTGCTCACTTCCAGCTGTTGATCAACAGTTTCGATATATGAATCAGTCCAAGCTTTACGAAGCTCGAACGTGGATTCGCTTAGAAATTTTGGCATTGGCTGGTTCACCAGACGTGCTCAAATGGCTGCGTCTTCAAAAGAAAAGGATTTTGAAAAAAACATTAGGCGATTGTGAGATGCGAGTGTTTAAACGGTGGCAAGGGCGCGTGTGAGCAATGTTATGCGTTTGCGCTGTGCTAGTCGAGGGGCTCTGGAAGATGACTTTGGTTACACCTATTTGGCAAAGAATTCCAGCACTGACTGTCTCCGCAATGCTAACATGCGAAATGGTACTAAATAGGGTGGCATTTCAAAATAGGCGTAAACGGCAGGATACTTCGATTCTGGTGTCGCGATGCGGGGGGCAGAACCAGTCGACCAAAATTCTTTTGATTGACAGTGCTCAATCAGCTATTCGATGATAAGAGGCTCGTTTGCTTTTTGCCAAAAATGTGTCTGCGTTAAAATCGCCAACCGCATTGGATAATGGTAATCAGAGTTTTTTACCCTTGCATAATGGTGCAAGCCCGTGTTTTTGAACGCTGAGCCAGCACCTTCTTCGCGCAAATATTGCTGCGACGCCCAATCCTCGTGCTTTTAAAGTGAGTGTCTCGTCATCACCGCGTGTAGGCCTTCGTGCCGCTAGCAAGATTGTTCGCCGTTGAGCTGCTGCCGTCAGCACCATACCAGGCCGTTCTCATCAAGTTGGTTGGATTTTTTGTTGAAAAGCTAAAGTGATACTTATACGCCTCGATTGGAAGTACGACGACGGTCCCTTCACCTTTACCCTTTCGCTGGAAGTGCACGAAACCGCTGACCGAGTTTCCGGGTTTGATTGTGTTGCCTTTCAGTGCCTCACGGATTATTTCTGCGCCGTTCGCTTGAGCGTTTGCTATCGATGCCTGTGAATTTGCGCGCGTAATCGCAGCTTGCTGAGCCGCACGCGCTTGCGCTGCATAATCAGGCGAGCTGATGGTTGTAGTTCCGCTTCCGTAATAGGTTCCGTATCCGCCGCGTCCGTAAAAACTGCCACTGGTGTTTGTGTAGGCGTACGTGTTGACTCTCTGCATGGCGGCGCCAGCTTGCCCCAGTGCACTGCCGAAGTTCGCCCAAGCGGCTCCCGTTCTAGCGCTTCGCTCGAGCTTATTCGCGATTAGATACGGATCTTCATATTTGAGTTCGCGCTTTGATTTTTTTCCGACTAAACCAGCGGTGAATTTGCTTGGATCGATTTCGACAGTTTTGTCGCCATCGTTTCGGATCGAAATCAACACTTTTGTTTTGCGGTCGGTGTCGAAAAGCGATGCCGAAATCCGCAGACTGGCACCACGGATGGTTTCAACGTACACGCCGTCTGTTATATCCTTTTCGCAGTCTGGCTGGTCTTCAAGCCAGAAGAAAGAATTTGGATTAGGTTTAACTTCCGCAGTCAAATGTCCAGCGATCATTATCGTTGTTGGAGCGACTTCTTGCCGCGCCTCGACTTCCAATTTAAACTCAGGCGGAAGCGCAACTTGATCTGCTTTTTCTTGATGAATCTCGCAAACCAAGTTACCTAATTCGTCTTGAACAGGAGGCTTCGCAGAGGACGAAGGGTTCAGCTCCGTCGGGCTTGCTTTTGCAATTGCAGATGGTGGTATTGTGTCTGGTGGCGTAAGCGAAGTCGCGGACGCGACAGGAACAGCAGCAGTTGTAGCCGCGCGCCCTGCTGGTGTCGTTGAAGTAGTTTGCAGCTTTGCCAAATTTGCTGCTATTTGTTTGGTTCGCATTCCTAGTGGGTCGTCATCTGGCATTGAGGCGCTGCACAGAGCTAATGCTTGGACACAAAAGGTGTTGGCCTTCTCCAGCGCGTTCATGCGAATTGCGGTATCGGCGAGATTATTCAGCGCTACGATCTTTAATCGCTCGCTTTTTCCAGACTCGTCGCACTCTGCTAGCGCGGTTTCAAACATCCTGATCGCGCGATTAAAATTGTTATTGGCTCGTGCCTGAAATCCTTCTCTTGTTGCCGCATCGTATAGCGACTCGGCCCTGCTGGGCTGCGCGAATGAAGCAGCCGCGAACACTGCTGCGACACTAACAAAGGTTTTTGCACTGCACTTTCTCAACATAATTTGTACCGATAGATCGACGCGGCAGAAATCGAACAGTTGTGAAGCCCGGCATCGCAAGCCGAGCGCTTTCCGTTTTCGCTGAAAGAAACTGCGCGACCGGAAAAGGAGTCGATGCGCATACACCGATTATAGGTTTCGCATTGATCTTTCGAGAATAATTTGAATCTAATGAACGTTGCTAGACGAAGAACATATTGAGCTCATGCGCTTGGAGTTGCATTGCCTCAATTCGTTGAACAAATTCATCAGCCGTTTGGGTGATATTTATTTGGCGAATTGTATGTTATTACGTTGAGTTACCGGCAAGTATCACCGGCGTCATACAAACTTTAGAACGAGTATGGAGAGCCGGCTCAGTTGTTCGCCTTGAGGAGACCGACGTATTGTTGTGAGTGCTGTGTTCCGCACTTGAGCGCGTGTCGGGCGCTTACTTATGTGCTGATGACAGTTGTTATGCATGCCTCAGAAACTATCGAAATCAACATGTGCATGAACGTCTATGGAGGGGGAATAGTGCATGAGTATCTGTCTAACTTGATTTTCAAATCAAGTAAAGCGGGAACTCCGTTATCAGAGGAGCCATTGGTGTTTCTATAGCCTATTAGAAAAAACTAGTAATTGCGCAGATTTGGAACCACACGTTTGAAGCCGTTGGTAAAGGCCAGGAGGGAGAAATTTTGTCACAAGAAATACCGCAACAACGGGATGGCAAAACTGATACCGATCGATTGCGCGGATTCTGCGAGGAAAATTTCCTTGCTCGTTTACTCTGTGGATACTTTGGAACACGCACTCGGCGGAGACCGGTTTATGTTGCTACTTTGGAACAGACCATTGCAAGGGCTTGTAAGGAAAAAAATAAGCGACCGCCACGTCACTCCGACGTCGTCAAGGCATTAAAAGGAATCGAAAAGATTTCGGCAGAGTCTGGAATTTTTGGAGAGTACGTCGAAGGGCGCCACGGTCACAAGTCGCGATTCGAGTTTACGGACGAGCTAATTGCGTTTGGTAATTCTCTCGAAAAGGAAGCGATCGACTTTGACTCTGAGCCAGCTGGGATTGTATCGGATGAAGAGGAGTTTGAACTGAGCGACATCGTCGAGGATGTTGAGGTGGAGCAAAAGTACGCAGGTCAGCAAACGTATCCAGAGCTTGAGACGACGGAAAATGAGCTAGAAGAAAACGTTGCTGATGATCGACCCGTAACCAGTCAGCCGAACGATTGGAATGTAGAAACTCTCAGAGGAAAGTTTGATCGCGGATACATCGAATTGCAACCGGAATATCAACGTGAATTCGTCTGGGAGTTAAAGCCTGAATTACCTTCCCGTCTAATTGAATCGATTTTACTGGAAATACCAATTCCTCCGATTTACTTCGGAAAAATTGCGAATGGAAAGCTTGAATTGATCGACGGCCAACAACGTCTGACTACCCTCATCCGTTTCGTGAAAAATGAATTCCAGCTTTCGAAATTGGAACGTTTAAGCAGTCTTAACGGGAAGATGTTTAGGGACTTGGAAGAGTCCACCCAATCGAAAATTTTGGATACATCAATACGAAGCGTTGTCATCGATACCGGTACGAATGACAGTCTTCGCTACGAGATTTTTGAACGATTCAATCGAGGATCGGTTGCGCTGAATCAACAAGAACTTCGAAACTGTGTATACAGAGGAAAATTCAATGACTTGCTGCGAAAATTGGTAGAAGATTCGATTTGGAGAAAAGTGAAGGGCACAGACAAGCCAGATCCGCGGTTTATCGAAAGAGAAATGATTCTCAGACTTTTTGCACTGCATAGCCGGCTCGATTATTTTGCGGGAAATTTGAAACAGTTTTTGAACGACTATATGAAACTGCATGCGCCGAAGGATGAGGAAACACTTCTACTTCAAGAAAACATGTTCCACCAAATGATGCAGAATGTCTTTGCAGTTTTTGGCCAAAACTCTGCACGCATATATGTGACAGGAGAGGAAGGTGGTAAGACGGTCTCTGGAAGCTGGAATCCAAAGTTCTCAATTTCGGCGCTGGACATTCAAGCGTCAGCTCTTTTTGGTCAGCCGCGAGAACGTGTTCAAGCTGCAGCTGATCAGATTCGCGAAGCGTACATTCTCTTTCTTCTGACAAATGAAAATATCCGTGAAGCTATTTCCGGACACACCGCAAGCACCAAAGCAACGAAGTTAAGATGGACAGCCTTTAAAGGACAAGTTGCTGAGATACTTAACGGCACGAAGGTTGAACCCCGCTTCTTCAGCTTCGAATTTAGAAAGGAACTCTATGCCAAGGATTCGATGTGTCAGCTGTGTCGAAACCCGATTTACGATTTTGATGAGGCGGCAGTCGATCATATCGTGCCTTACGCGAAATCGGGAAGGACAATTAGAGAAAACGCGCAGATAGCTCACAGGTGGTGTAATTCGAAAAAATGCAAGAATGATTCAATAAATTTTGAAGCGTAACGACAAGTAATTGCTCCAGTCTCAAGATTTCCGATGGTTCATCAAAGATATGAAAACTAGATCTGAGTTCAGTTTAGCAACTAAACGAAGTTTGGCTAACGCTGCTAACAATCAGTGCAGTTATCTGAATTGTCCAATGAGAACGAGTGGTCCAGATCTGGGTTCCGGAGGTTCGCTTCGTCTGGGAAAAGCCGCGCATATTTACAGCGCTTCGCCTTGTGGTCCCCGTGGTCAAGGCGGCTTGAGTCGCGAAGAGTTAAAGCATCATCAAAATGGAATTTGGCTTTGTGCTGATCACGCAACGTTGATAGACGAGAACAATGGAGTTGGTCATCCGGCAGCAAAGCTATTTAGTTACAAACGATTGCACGAGCACCGTGTGCAGAAGGAAATATTAGGCACTTGCAAAGCAATCGGCTGGATTGATGAAATCGAGCTCGTTCACACGCCTTTATTCGAGCCAGGTTCGAAAATTCGGCTTGGGAAGTTAAGTTTGGTCTTCGGTAATAATAGTTTAGGAAAGTCTACTTTAGCGAAATTTCTGGGCAGCTACTTTGACGTCGAAATGCTCGGGCAGTGGAAAAAAGATCAGAATGCTCCCCTGGAATTTAGGATGAACTATTACTGCCCCGATCCTGTCACTGTAGGCTTTTCGAAACAAAAAGGCTTGGCTGGGCGATACGAAATCGGAGGCGAATTTTTCTCAAAAAACCCAGTTCACTGCAGAATAATTTTGGTACCGGAGTTTTCTGAGGATTTTAATGGGTCTGCGATAGCACACATCTCGCACATACTTGATTTACCGGAATGGGAAATTGTAAGTCTGATTGAATCAGCAAATTCGTTTCCCTTCTCGAATTTGAAGAATTACCAGGTCTCAAAACCTACAAAGCACGGGAGCTTCGATGAACTTTCGGTTCATGCCTATGAAGAGAACTTCTCCGTCGTCTTCCGCAATCTCTCGACGACGGAGAAGCAATTTGCAATTATGGATCTTGCAACAGCACTTGCAAGAAAAACTTCTATTTATCAACCAACTCTCCTTTTTCTTGACTGTAACTTAATAAGCAACGAGGAGGTGTTCAGAAGATTCGAATCGCTTTTGCTCGCGCGAGAAAACCAATTTCAAACGATTTTGACAGCTCGCTTAAATGGCATCGATCTAGCTGATGTCCAATGGCGAGGCTGGGAGGTTGTTCGCTTGTATCGAGAATCGTCTGGGTTGACGAAGATATCACAAGACCCCAAGATGAAAGTAGCACCTGAAATACTGAAATTGACTCCCCGCAGGCCGGGTAATTGGAGTGAAAGGAAATTGAGTATCGACGACGTTTAGAAATTGCGGATTGTGAAAGCTCACATCTGCCCCTTCTTCTACGACGCACAGAGCTAGTTACGTGAGGCGCGCGATGCGATACAGGCTGGATGAATTAGGATGGCACCAATTCGAAAATCTATGCCAATCCCTTCTTAAAGCGAAATTTGGTGACGCGATTGAGTCTTGGGGAGGAAGCCGAGATATAGGCAGAGACGCCTATTGTTCTAGGCCAATTGAGCTGGTCAAGGGAGTGTCTTCCGCTGCTCCGCTCGTGTTTCAAGTGAAGTTTGTTAACGCTGCGAATTCCGCCGGTGCGAATTGGAATAGCTTATTGAATTCAGCTGTCCGAAAAGAATGTGCCCTGCTCAAAGCGAAAAGGGAACAGCGCATGGTGGAAGAGATTAAGGAATACATTCTCATTTCGAATGGCGTCTACACGCCAGAACTTCGAGCTGAAGTCTGCGGCATCATTAAACAGTCGTTGCCTCATGCGAATGTCACCGCATTCGGTGGCAACGACGTTTGTGATTGGTTAGATGACCGTCCAAATATTCGTTGGTCGTTTCCCCAGCTCGTCAGCCTCCGAGATATCGAACTGCTTCTCGCAGATCGGGTGCGATTTTCAGTGCATAAGTTGGTCTTGGAACGAAGTTCCATTCAACTGGAGTTGGCTCGAAGTCAAGCCGCGGCTTTTGTGCCCACGAAAACATATTTTAAGGCACTTAATGTGTTGAGGAGTCATAAATTTTTAGTTCTCAGCGGGCCGCCAGAGGTTGGCAAGACTACGATTGCGCGAATGATAGGGCTGAATGCGCACTATCTCGGTTGGCAATGCTATGAGGTTCACAGCCCAGACGAAATGCTCACGATTATTGAGAGAAATTCCCGGAGTGGAGCCGGTAGCGAGGAGAAGATTCCGCCTCAACTATTCATTGCTGATGATGCATTTGGTACCACTGAATACGACGAGGATTTCGCGCGAGATTGGACAAAGGATCTGGACAAGGTTATTGGAGTCCTTGATTCGAGGCACTTAATGATCTGGACATCACGCTCCGCGCCGTTAGCCCACGCACTGGAGTATCTTCGGTTGCAAGGACCCGCAGAGCGCTTCCCGGATCCTGCGAAAGTCGTAGTCGATTCTAGCGACCTCGTGCTGGAAGAAAAAGCGCTCATTCTTTATAGGCACGCCAAATACGCAAACTTGGAAGACCAAGCCAGACAGATTCTGCGGACTCATGCCTATACGATTGTTAGCGACGAACATTTTACTCCCGAGCGGATCAGGCGATTTGTTCACACTGACCTTGGAACCATCACTGGAACTGTTGGTATTGAAGAGCATAAGGTTGAATCTGCGATTGCTCGCCAACTGAGAGATCCAACAAAATCGATGCGTCAGTCTTTCAGAAGTCTCAGTGAGTACCGACAAAGGTTCTTGGTTTCTCTTCTAGACTGTGCTTCTCATGCGGTTGTGCCACAAGATGCTTACGACGCGTTTTTGCGAATCTTCGGAGATGTCGTAGACAAGCGCCCGCCTCTAATTGCAGAAGACCTTGATGAACAATTCATCAGATTGGTTCGAGGACCGAAACATGGCTCCCGATCTGAACTTGTCTATGAATGGGTGCATCCAAGTTGGCGAGACTTGTTAATCGATCACTTGGTGGATCATCGATTGACTCGGCAGCGTTTTTTAGGACGCTGTTCCGTTTCTGGTATCGCACTTTCCCTTTCTTCGGCGGGTGGTGCCGCTGGTCGTCGGAGTTTTCCGCTGGTTATTGAAGATTCTGATTGGAATTGTCTGACGTCGAATGTTTCCGCTTTAGTCCCCAATTTAAAGGCTAAAGATCTTGAAAGGCTTCTGTTTATTGTCAGTGCGGCGTTTAAGCATTCTTCTCAAGGCGATGAGCAGGAGAGACGACTATTCGAGCTCGCATCAGCTTGTATTCATGCGTCGTCTCTCGCGTGGGCACAGAGGCGAGCCTATGCGACAACAAATGCGCTTCGGTCATATTATTCGATTTGCAGATCGACGAAGATCACGTTGGATCCTGGATTAAGCGGAATCTGGACGGAAGTATTTTTTGACTTGGTTGAACTGGTCATTGAGGGTACTGATTTCGAAGTTCTAACCGATGAGCTGGGTTCGATCGCTGAATATATTCGACTGACACAGGATGAGAGTCCTCAGTTCTTCGATCGGATCGTAGCAGGTGGTAAAGCTCAAAGGGAAATCCTTGATCTGGCGTTGGACGTCTTTGAGGACGAGGCGGAATCTGAGTATGAGTCTTGGGGCCGCGACAACGATACCAGAGAGTCATGCAAAGTTCGCTTCAAGAAATCTGTAAAGGATCTTGAGACTATCGCACGACTAGCTCCTGAATTTTCTGAAAAGATTTCCAAATCCAAGAAAAGATGTGTTGCTTACATCCAGGACATCGAGGAGCAAGAAGCTGAAGAAGAGGAGGAAGAACGGAAAAACACGGACGAACAGTTTTTTGATGACGACGATAGCGAAGATGTTTTTTTTCAGCGTGGATCAAATAGGATCACAGCGGCTATACAGAAGCCGGTCGTTCAGGAACAGCTTCCTCCCCAGCGAATCGTCTCGGATTTGTTCGAGGATTTGTAGACGATTGGCGCGCATTGCATCATCAAAAATCGAACTATCTGACGTAAATTGCCTCATTTAAAATCGAACCCTTACAACCTCCCTCGGGACTAGAAGGGTTCATCAAAAATGAGTTTGAGTTCGAGAAAAGAATTGTTGGAGCGCATTCAGAGCGTATATGCACAGAGTTCGTATAAGGAGAAGAACCAGGTGCTGACTGCGTTTGTGCAGGCGACTGGCTACCGAAGAAAATATGCAATCACTCTGCTCAATCAGACTAAGGAACTGAAGCAGCAGAAGCGCGCTGACGTCGCGACTCGAAAGAAAATTTACGGCGAGGAAGTTCTCCAGGCGATTTTAACGGTTTGGCGTGCGGCCAACGAAACCTGTCCTAAACGGCTCATCCCATTTTTGCCGAAGTCTGTCGAGTCGCTGGAAAAGCACGGACATCTATCACTGACCGCAATTTCTCTTGACGCCAATCATGTTTAGCTTGGCGATAAAACTGTTCAATACAACAGTGCTTAGAAACGCTGGTCCTATCACAATACGAGGGTGAGTCCGGAACTTTAATGCGTAGAGTTCGGTATAATTTAGTTGCTGCCTGTGAGGTCACGCTCGATGTCAGACAAACCGCTCAAAAGTCGCGGCGAAAGAGTGGATAAAGAATCGAAGCTAGAACAGCCGGCAGATGTCGCGCAGGCGAGAACTTCTGACGGTGTGACGTTACAGTCTCTGCGTGATAAAAACGAGAACGTTTGGCGAAGCGAAGGCGGGCTATTTGCCATCGTTGATAGCGAGAAAACTATTGCGAAGCAAAAGGCTAGTCCGTCAGATGTTCAATCGGTGAGTCCATCAACCGCAAATGAATGGAAAGCATTTTCAACTCTCAGTATTGAACAACGAGAAAAAATCATCCAGGCGTTCGCGGACGGATCGAAGGTCGGACAGAGCGAATATACAGAACAGATTCAAGCGGTTTCTGAATCTATACCTAAAGGTTTCTACAACGTCGGAAAGTCGGTTTTAGACAGTTTCTTCGCGGTTGGACAATTCGTCTACGACGTTTATTTTAACAAGCCTGCAGCCGAAAAAACTGGCGCACAGGTCGGGGAGTCAATCGGCAAAGCGATTATTGGCGGTCTAAAGCTCGGTGAGTTTTTAAGAGAGTACGCGGTCAGCGTTCAACAAACTGGTGATTACAACAAACCAGTTTCTGATTTTGTCACCGTTGTTGATGGAATGAACCGATGCTGGAATCGCATGCCGCTGGCGACGCGCACGGAGAGAGTTAGTGAACTCCTTGCCGGTTTATCTCTCGCTGGTGTTGGCGCCGAGCGACTCACAAAGTCTGGCAGCATTCTTCAATTTTTTGACGAGCTTACGGATCTGTCGACGGTCGCGAAGACTGGCAAAGTTGATTCGGCGCAAAAGATCAAAAACTTCTTTTCGAAACTCGCTGATGAAAGTCGGCACGAAATTAAACATCCGATTCAGACTAATGAACTCTCTCCCGATGAGCTTCTGCTTGCGTTGGCTGGTAGCAAGGGCAAACCGCCGTGGAATGTTTTTAAGCTGCGCAAATCTGCTGATGTTGTGCAACAGGTGCACGATCAATCCTGCGTTTCTGCGGTCGGGGAAATGCTCTCCGGTGGAAAAATTAAACAGTCGAGTCTGATTGAAAAATTGGGAACTGAGAAAGTGGATGCGCGTAGGCTTGCGCCCGAGCTTGGAGGCGAGTGGGAAGGTCATTACGTCGGCGTGCTTTCCGATGCGCAAGTTCGAGATATTTGCAAATTCGGACCGTTTGGTGCGACATTGAAGGCCTTTGGAGCTGATGCGCATATGGTTGTAGTTGATGGTTTGTCCAAACAGGGACGCTTGCTTATTCGCGATCCGGCTCACGGACACCGATATGAAATGACTGTTGACGATTTTTCGGAACTTTGCCAGGCCGTCGTAAGCCGAGCGAAACTAACAGGGAGAAAGGCATGAAGCCAGTTGCTTTATTCGTATCCGGCGATGACGAGTACACGATGCAGTTCGAAGAAAACGGCGAACGCTCGTTCTGTGCGTTGAGTTTAAAAGACGAGTCGTTTCAGTTTGAGCAGAACTGCACTTCTACAGAGGCCGAGAAGGAATTGGTGTTGGCGTGCGTCGAAGCGTTTCACGAGTCGCGTCGCACGCTTTTTGAAAACTCGGAACCGATGGTTTCGGTAGTTAGCGGCAATCCAGTAGTGAGTACCAAAAAGAGTTTGAGTCCGAAGCGGTTTGAGGTAGGAAAGGAACTTAGCGAGTTTCGTGCGGACATCGATTGTGAGGGGCGTCCAACAAGTTACGATTTTAAAGTGGTCGATAACGGCGTCTACATTGGTATCGATGGCGATGAGAATTTTTGGCGAGACATTGGGGGTGAGCTGAATACGGCGAAGCCGCTGTTCAAGGCACTTACCGCGTTCTATAAATTGCGATGTGGGCAGTTATAGGTTCGATATGTCTTAAAAGGACGAACTGTTCGACAAGATGTGCAGCTGTTCTGAGGTCGAATACCGTGAACCGGAGTCGTAAAACGACCATCCACTGAGCTCGATCAATTCGACTCCGCCCGCACGTTGCTGCCGGTGGTGATGACGATGTCACCGGCGCCTTGATCGTTGAAGTAAACGCTTCGTTTTATTGCAGTAATCGAAGCGGGACCGACGGGCACCACGCCGCCGGGACCGAATCTAACTTTGCCGCCGCGTTCTTCATTGACTGTAAGGAACGTCGTCGGTGCATTATTTGCGTTCGTCTTTTGGAGCTTGCCGATTGCGATAATTATGTCTTTGCTTTTGCCGGAAGTTTCGACTTGGTCGCCAAGGATAATATCGCCATTTGTGGTGTCAGTGTTTAAAAGCGAAACTCCACCATTCTGCGCCTTGAGCGGACCCGAGACAGTCAGTGTTCCGCCATTGGCGGTCAATGTTATCGAACCCCTTTCCGTGGTCGCTCCGTTGACGTTGAGTCCTTGAGCGGCGCTCAAGGTCAAACTTTTTGCGACTGCAGTGTTCTGCAATTCTATTTCACCGTTATAAACGCTGGTCACTTTGGCCGCACCGCCAGTAGTGCTTAGTTCGAGAATTGGCGCGTTTACGAAGAAATCTTTTCGGCCGATGTCGCGCGATTCGGTTTTGAGCGTAATGGAGTTCGATGCGCTCAGCACCGCATTCTTAGGGATCTCTATAGAATTTTTTCCGTAAGTTCGGAGTGCCAGGTCGCCAACGATCAATGAGGATGGGTCGGCAATTTCGATGGCACCCAGGGTGTTCTCTACAAATACCTTGCCCACCGTTAAGGTTCCAACAACTGCGTTGGTTGGAGTTCTGCTATTACCGACAGTCGCCAGTGAAGTGATCGTGAATGGAGTTTTACTTTCAGTGTGAATATTCAAGGCGCCGGCAGCCAAATCCTCATAAATTAGAACCTCCCCTGGTCTGCCACCGCTGGAGTTGGCCGTCAGGTTTATTGTGTCAGTCAGACCGACCCTCAGCCCGCCCGCGTCGACTACCAAACTTCCGACCGCCGACAGGTTCACAACGCCGCCATCGGAGCTCGATAGTGGCATGAACGTTTTTGCCTCGATGTAGAGGTCAGCGCCGCCGCTGTTGCTAACGAATAAATTTCCCGGTGAAGAGAAATTGATCGTTCCTGCGCGTCTAAGTCCATTCGCAATCAGCTGCAAAGGTCCGAAGGACGTGGATATTAATGGAGCGTTTATCGTGATTGACCCGCCGAGATCGGACACTTCATACGCGTATAACGAATTTCCCGTCAGCGATATCGAGCCTTCCGTTTGAATATTCAAAAGATGGGGCTGAATCCCTCCGATCGTGATTGGAGCGGTCTTGTTCCGGATGTCTACCGAAAAAGCATCAAGGTGGAAAATGCTGATCGGTCCGTTCGTCAGCTCTCCCCCTCGAAAACTTATGAAGCCGGGACCTGTTGATTCTCCGTTCCTGTAATAAACCAAACCAAGAGTATTCGCAACACCGGCCCGAATAGAGGCATCACCGCCAAGTGGCAATTCCCAAGAACTGGCTGTGACGTAGCTGGTGAGATTTATTCCTTCGGGAGCGGTGATCGAAATGGTGCCTCCTTGCCCCGATATCGCATTCGAATCAATGTTACCAGTCAAGATGATAGTTCCAGTGGCAGCAATTGAAACATCACCCGCGTTGCCACCAGCAGCGGTGCTGCTGGTGTTGTAGAAACCAGAACCATAAATATTTCCAACGCGAGAAGAAAGGCTGACGTTAAACAGTTGAGACGTTTGAATTTGGCCGGAGCCCGCGCCGGAGAGGTCGTATCCAGCAAGTATTGTCAGGCTGCCGCCATCGCCTGTCGAACTCGAAAGGTCAATGTGATAATAGCTAAGGTCGACATTGTCGCGCGCTGCAATCACCAGGTCTCGTCCACTGAAGACTAGGTTGTTCTTCAGGACAACATCGCCATCAGGATTGATAATCGCGGTTCCGGCGAAAGCCAAGTTGTTGCCCGTGATGTTTCCGTTGCCTTGCTGAATCCAGGTTCCGGCGCCTATAGTCACGTTGTTGGCACCGACGAAAAGCGATCCGTTTGCAGAAATAAGCTCAGCTGTCGAATCCAATTCAACGTCTCCGGACAGATTCATCGTGCCTTCCAAAATCAAATCGCCGCCGGTGAATGCGGCCAATCTGATTGCAGGAGGCGAACTTGGTGAACCGGGTGGTCCCGGCAGAGGCGATGTCGCAGTGAGACTTCCGCCGATGCCACCATCGACCCAGAGTTCATCGCGTGGCGAACTAATATTGATTGATGCCGCCGTCAAATTGTTTCCGTTAGCTGAAAATCTGCGAGTGGCTATGTTCACGGTGCCGGTTGTGTTGATGCCGCCTAGATATGAAACACCTTCCAGCACGGAACCATCAAGAGAAAGTCTCAAACTCTGTGTTGGGCCGATTGACCCGAGTTTGAGTGGTGACAAACCGTTGTTGAAGATGATGGTGCCCTCTCCCTGGCCTATTAGAGTGCCGACGCCGTTTCCAACCGACAAATCGGCATCACGTGGATTTGAGCCCACCAGGTTAATCGTCAATGTGCCATCAGCTGGTGTGAACATTCGTCCAAGCGTTTGCGAAATTCCGTTTGGTGCGGACAGCGTGATATCTTGTGCCATCAGATTAGAACCAAGCGCAATTGAGTTTTCCGCGGCAATCGTGATTGAACCTTGTGCGGTCGTTGTCTCGTATAGGTTCGAGAAGTTGACAGCGTTTATTTGAATGTTCGCCGCGGACTTCAACGCACCTTGAAGCACAACGTCACCAATGACGGTGCCGGTGTCCAACCCGCCACTTAAAACTGCGCCTGTGGTGCTATCGATTGCGAACGGTCCGACGACCTGCGGCTGGCTGGCGTGGATTATTATCGAGCCGGTTCCGGTCGTTGTACCAACCGTCGTATCAACCCGGCCCAGTTGCATGCCACCACCGGCGATGAACGTTATAGTTCCGTTGGGTTGACCGTCACCTACGGCAATGATCGAAGAATTGAATGGCAGATTGATCTGCCCGGTGTTTGGAGCGGATGCGAATGCAGCCAAGGTTACGTTTCCGGCAGGCCCATTTCCAGATGCTAGAATGACTGGTGCCGCCCCTGTCGCACCGATGTTGCCACCTGAGGCTGATGCACCGGTGACCTCGATGTTACCGGAGTTGACTGTGAATGCAGCTCCGGCAATCAACATTATGTTTCCAGCGCCGGTGACATTGCTGTTTGTGATTAGGACCGCATTATCCAGAATTATGTCTTGCCCTGACACCACTGTTAGTGGCGCACCGCCTGTAACTTGTTCGCCGCCGAGAATCACGGTGTTGGTGTTTGAGATCAGTGGGTCGCCCGATGTTTGTAGCGCCTGGATGTTTAACACATCTGTTTGAGCGTTGATGATCGCAGTGCCTGCGCGAGCCCGCACTTCACCAGTCAATTTGTTTACGTTGACGCTTAAATCGCCGTCGCCAGCATTCAGCTGCACCTGTGACGACAACCAGTCGCCGCCTTTTACTGTCGTGCTAAACTTCTCGCTGTAGTCTTCGGCGCGAACTCGAATGGAACCCTGAAGCGCACTGATTGTTCCACCCGAATTATCGATCGCAATGTTTGACGGCAGCGAACAGTCAAAATTTATGTTGCCCGAAACCGCATCCAGTGCACCGCTGTTCGTAACCGATGGCGCGTCGATATTCAGGCTTTGACCTCTGACGGTGCCGAGATTCTGGAGATTCGTCCCGGCGCTTATCGACAGATTTCCGGAACTGCTGATCAATCCCTCATTGCGAAAATTTCGTTCTGCTCGCAAATGGAGGTCCATTGGTCTTGAGGAGGCGCTGGTTTCGATTGATGCGCCGGCACCATTGGTGATATCACGCGCAAAGATGTCGACGCGGTTGTTTCCAGAGTGGTTGCTCTCAGCAATTATGTTTCCAAGATTCGTAAGGTCTCCGGTAAGCCGGAAATCCGATTGCCGACTAAAGTCGCCGGAAGCTAGAACGCTTGTCGGTACGACTAACGACTTTGCATGAATATCGCGACCGCCATCATCGATGGAGCTGAGCGCGAAGGAACCTCCTATTGCTCTACCGGATGAATCGAGGTCTAAGGATTGCGAGCCGTTGTCAATCACTTGCTGCAGGGCAATGTACTCGGCAGCGGAAACCGTAGAGCCGCTCGATAATTCTCTTTGCTCACCGCCGACATAAATTTTGTAGGATGACTTGTCAGAGAACAAGGTGTCGCCAAGTGTGATGCCGCGCTCGTTTGACGTCAGGTCAAGCTCCAAGCCGCGAGTGATTGACCGTGCCGTTCCATTGGCGGCGACAAAAGTGGATTGAGT
This sequence comes from Candidatus Obscuribacterales bacterium, assembly GCA_965228855.1. Taxonomy (GTDB): domain Bacteria; phylum Cyanobacteriota; class Vampirovibrionia; order Obscuribacterales; family Obscuribacteraceae; genus JADYXR01. Next base: position 1,801,125 of record CBDDIJ010000002.1, read on the forward strand.
TTCGGCTAGGCGGTTGAAAGAAGACTCTTGGAGCCGATTGAGTCGAGGAATGTTGTTGATAAGATGCTGCGCCGCGGCTCGGTGAGCCGCCGGATTCTGCATCGGCGGAGTTTGCCGGGCTGTAGATTCTGGCCTAGCTAAACGGAATAGCTGTCGAAGTTCCCGCCTGGAAAGGTCAGGGTTCGCCGCTTGCATGCTGCGCATCGAGTTTTGCGGACCTCGATGCGAATGTTGGTCCGGACTCGCAAACGAAGGCGCCGCTAGGAGTAATGAACCGGCGCAGGCTATGACATGACTTGCGGTGGTGCGCCTGATTTTGATGAAATTGGCTCGCATTGCTCTTTCAACTATTACTGAAGAAGCGATAGAGTTTACAAGAAGTAGGCGTGAATGTCTATCTTTGAGCCTTTCTGTCGCATCGCATCCGTATCAGGATAACCGCATCGTGCAAGACTTTCGCGCACTATTCGCCGATAGCAGATTGGCTTAAGCGCTGGACTTGTCCTGCTTCTCCTCAACCCACTCACCGTTTATAAACCGCATTACGATCTGATTGGCATCACCTGGTTTCTTCAGTCCGTGTTTATTGCACAGTTCCTAGTAGTCCGCATCACCCGGCATTATGTGTGCCCATCCATCAGATACGGCATAATCTTTCTGTGTCCAGTAGTGCACCACAAGCATGCTCTCATCATTGAGATATGCTGTTTCTCGGCTTGTCCCTTCGAGTTTGCCTGACGCAGCCGTATTCTCTTCGAACTCCTCATCAGGCACGAATGGCCCTCGCAAAAAATTTTCAAGGATTTTTTCTCCAGCGGTTTTTGGCTCATCATCAGTTGAATTAGACATGGACATTCTCCTTCATGAATTTCCTTAGAGGTCTAATCTGGTCCAGCGACCTCGCATAGCTTCGATTGTGGCGATGGGGGAACGATTAGGAATTCTGAAATTAGTGAGTCTTGCTTCTGAGTTAATCTCTAGAACGTACTTAGAAAAGACATTCGTTCAATTGTTTCCGAAGTGGGAATGAGAAGCAATCATTGCGTAATAGTTATGGCAGATTTGTGCGCATCAACCGTTCGTCGCGGATGGGAACAACCGGGTTGCCAGATACTAATGCTTGGCGTTATTGTTCAGATATGAAAAGGGTCATCGTTTCGCTACTTCTACTTTTTCTAGGTACCAGTGCCTTCTGCACGGTCCATGCTCAGGGTCTGATAGGCGCCCCGAACTGCCCCCGCAGGGCGTCTCAGCCGGTGCCATGGATACAAGGCAAGTCGGACTCAGAGCGGTGGTCCAACTTTCAGGCGGTTCAGACGTCACTTATAGGGATGACTTACGAGCAAGTCAATAAGGCGCTCGGAGAGGGAAAACCCTTTCTAAAGTCGGACCAATTTACGCTAGAGGCACAGACCGCGCAGGAACGCAGTTGTCTACTGTATCAAATTGCGGAAACCAAAATTCCTGGGAAGTCTGGAAACAAGGCTCCGGTAGAGCTGACAATTGTATTCAAAGATAACGTTGTGCAGTCCTTCATAGTTGAAGCAGATTATTAATCCTTGATGCAACGCATCTTAATCGGTCTTGAACGGTTCTTGATTGTCGATTTTAAGTCCGCTGCACCCGCATGCTCAAAAAATTAATAGAGGCTCTGTCAAGAATGAGCTCGCCGGTATCGAGATCCTATCAATAAAATCTACACTTTAAGCCTTTGTACCCGTTTTAGCGCTTTCTCGACACAGTCTTTGATTGTTGGAATTTGCAAATCATCACCCGTAGTGGCAATAGAAATCATCAGGCGAATGACGATTAAACCGTCACGTACTGTGCACCAAACATGCAGATAGTTTTCTTCACCCTCCTCAATTTGATGTTCGGGAGTTATTACACAAAGATTCTCATCAGCAATATCAAGCGCGATAAAGGTTTCAACTCTAGCTAATCGATGTTTTTTCATCTTGCATAAATGCTTCGGCATTATCGAGTTCTCCGAATTGCGCGATTAGCTCCTCAAGCGCTTGTAGGTCCTTCCCCTCATCGAAAACGTAGGATACGAGCCCTCGACAGCGAGCCCCTCTAGTCCTGAAGTCGAACAAGCTCAATAGTGAGTTTGTTCCTGTCTTCTTGATTATCGTGTAGCCGGGGAAATCTTCCTCGTTTAAGAAGAGATCGCTCATTTTTTAGCCTCCAGACTTCTCATTGCTTGTTTCCATCTCGGCAACTCCTTCATCATAAACTCTACTGATTTCGGAAAGTGATTGATTCGAAATTTGCTCAGGTAGGATGAGGTTCGTAAGCCCGAAATATGAGCGTACATGTCTGAAAAGACTTCATCCGGCAAATCGTCCCTATCCTTTAGTTGTTCAGGTGTGAGCCCTTTGCCTTTCAACCAATTGGAATCTTGCGCCGCTTTCAAGCCCGTGTCATTTAACCCAAGTTTCCAAACGAGCGAACCTTCTCCGCTGCTCATCACCAATCGATGGAGGTATGAAAGGATCTTCGCGAGTTTCGTGCGGACATGTCTTCGAAATGTTTAAGACCACGGAGCTCTGAAAGCCGCTAAGATCTTGAGAATCACCACAAACTGCAGGTCTGTTTCATGAATAAGAAGCCGCCCCATCTTCGCGCCGTTCCTGGTTCAAAATCGACTTTGAAAGATAAGCCGCAGCTTGAGCCTGAACCCAAAGTTGTCTCGCTCGACGACCTCCCTGTGCTCGAGGAGGAGATTGACTACTTCCACGGAATGGCGCTGGAGTTTCGCATGGCGCAGAGCATGACCGACATGTCTGTTGCTGGAAGTGAGTTGGGCAAGATACAAGGTCTTTTCGAGGATGCGTTATCGCAGCTCGAGCGGGTCGGTGTTCTTCTGGACGCGGTCAGTGAGATGGGGCCGAATCAGAAACAACGGGCGCAGATCGAGCGCCATCGAGCAAAATTGGCGGAGACGCAAGCAATTGTGAACGGCACACTGACTCGCGTTCGCGATGATATTAAGAGTTCCATGAGCATGCCGGCTGCGAACGCATCGCCGTCCGGTTCCCTCAGTTCACTTGAGTTGGGAAGAGGAGTCAGTAACGTTCAGTTGCCATCAATGGGCGGCGGGCTTGATATGCAAAGAGCCGTGATCCAGCCACCCACAAATGCCATCGCAGGCGGTATCAGGCGAAACGAGTTATCTACGACGAGGATATCAGCGGAGAGCGCGAGTGAGGAGTTTGCGCGACTAATGCGCGACCGAGATTTTAAATCGATGGAGGAGATGCAGGCGTTTTTAACCAAAATATCAGCGTTTAGAAACTCAAAAATAGTTGCTGAGAGGCTTAATTCCGAGCATGACGATGATCCGGAACTAACGCGTCGAATGCAGAATGCGATTGCGCCTTATGTCAAAGACTTTCCCGAAATTGCGAAGATTGTCGAGGCCTCGAATGCTTCGTTAACCAAAACAGAGCAGGCTCAATGCATTATGTACGACGCCTGGGGCGCCCGCGGTGCGGAGCGAGTTCGGCTGGCGAAAGAAGCACTCAAGAAAGATAAAAAATGTGTTGACGCCCACGTTTTGCTCGGCCAGGAGAGTGCCAAGACCATTGAGGAGGCGCACGATCTGTTTTTGAAAGCGGATGATCTTGGAGAAAAAGCGATTAGCGGACAAACCATCGGTCCCGATCAGTGGTGGGCTGATTTAAAAACGCGTCCACTGCTGCGAGCGAAGATGGAGCTTGGCTCGACCCTCTGGCTTCTGGGCGAGCGTGAGGATGCGCTCGATTACCTTCGCGAAGTCCTCCGGTTGAATCCTACAGATAATCAGGGGGCTCGGTACCGATTGGTTTATTTCCTCATCTCCGAAAAGCTCTTCGACGAGGCGAAGGAGTTGACCAATCAATTTGCGGCTGACGGCGCCTCAACGTGGAAGTACGCGAAAGCACTGTTGGATTTTAACTTGTACAAAAACAGTTTAAGAGCGAAACAATCAATGCGCGATGCAATCGCATTTAATGACTTCGCGCCTAGATATTTCCTCGGCCACGAGGGGTTTCCAGAAGAGATGCCTGCATATGTAGGTTTTGGTACGCCGGGCGAGGCCGTTGAGTGTGCTGTGCTTGGCATTGAACATTGGCGCACCACTGATGGTGCTATGGAGTGGATGCGCACATGTGCCGACGAGATCAGTGTTTTTAGTAAACAACAGGCGTTTAAGCTTTGGAAAACCTCCAATGAATCTGCGAAACGCTACGCGTATGACGACAAATTCTCGAAGGCCAAAGGTCAGTTCCTTTACGCGCTGAAACACGCCGAGAAGCTGGGTGATGAGCTGCTAATTAGCATTGCCTTGAAGGACTTGTGCGAAGTGCTCGCTAATAACTTATCTGAAATCAAGAAGGCCGACGAGCCTTACTTTGTTCGCAGTTTAGAACTGGCTGAGCAAACTGTCGGCGTCGATGATCCTCGATACATCGGTCCATTGTTTGACTACGGCTGCTTTAAATTTGCCATGAGTCTCCATAACGACGCGGAAAAATATTTGACTGATGCGATGAGTCTGGCTGAAAAACTGAACGACGATGAAGCGCTACCGGCTATTTATTGGCTCCTCGGTGAAGTTTATGACGCGAAGGGCGAATTCGCTAAATCGAGGCGCTTCAAGGCGCTCGCTCAGGAGCTCTATGAAGATGAGTGAGGACGCGATGTAAGGCGTGATTAATAATAATCTTGCTGTCTGAATTTTAAGCTGCTGCCGGGCGGATGCCTATGGAACTGACCGTTGGAAATCGAACTGAATGGATTGGCTAAAACTCATAGCGGAATGAAGTGGTGGCAAAATCGCTTCGACTATATGAGTGCTTGGTCTACGGTCTTACTTTTTGTCTATATGCTGGTCCGCCTGAGGCAGTCGTTCTCATGGTCATTAGCTATTCGGATCGCTAGGCTGAATAACCGCATCGGATTCTGGCAACAGAATCCAGTTTCCATCAACTATCCTGCGAACGAGGGTGTGTGTCTTTCCTGGTGTCAACGAACCGTGGTGGCGCAGGAACTTATCGTAATCGGAATCTCCAGGTCGTGACTCTGAAGAGCCATCAGCTATGCCACCACCTATGAGGTACTGTGTGCTTACGATCATCAAGCTGCCATCCTCCTTCATCGTGACCGTCTCTAGCCATTTGCCTTCCATGGCTTTTCTCGCGGCTTCGTTAGCTGCCTTCTCTTCATCAGATGAGTCGGGTTGCTTGGCTGCCCAGTCAAGAAATTTGTTCAAGCCATGTTTGTCGTGAGTCATGTTACTTCCTCTTCATGAAGAATTCGAGCACAGACGAATCCCCCGCTTCATCAGCGTTTCGGTTTCCATAACGACTTGTGCGGTGGGGGGATGATAAGGTATAGAGTATTTGACGTTATATTGGTTTGTGTCAATAATGTTATACGTAAACTGCTGCCTGGTTATCCCTGCCGCCCATCCGCAACACTACTGATTCGCCACAATCAATACGTTGCCACCGAATGTGATGGCACCCTTTTTAAGCCCATTGTTGATCGAAACCGTTTTCGTCGCACCATTGATTGTGTTGGTTGGTCCCTTTGCCTTGATAGCTTCTCCAGTAAGAGACGTAGAGCCCATCACCGTAACGTTCGCAATTGGCTGTGGCATAAGTGAGACGCTATTCGGACCAAGCGAAATGACGATGTTATCAGCGTTGACTCCAGCAGTTCTAACAATTGAATTTGTTTCAAACCCAATCTTGCCCTTGGCGCCGGTGTTGAGTAGCGACAGGCTCTGATAGGCAGTGATGGTGCCGTTTGCGGTCAAAGTACCATTGTCGGTTTGAACAGAAATGTCTTTCGCGAAGAACTGGTTGAAGCCACTTCCATCTAACACCACTGATCCCTTAGCGACTACATCAAGAGTTTGTGCCAAGTCGACGTTCGCCACGGTCAATGGCTTGGTGCTGTTGCTCTGAATGAAGGCAGAACCGGCACCGCCAGCAGCTTGCACTGAGAGAGCCGTGACTCCCGCGGGAACCACAAAGCGGTCAAGGGAGGTTCCGATGCTGCCCTGCGCGATGAGGCTCAATGAGGGCGTCGTAACTGTACCCTGAAACGATGAATTCAGTATTCCTGAAGCGTATGAAGTCGCCTGCAGAAATTGGGAAGCTGTAACATCGCCAAAAGTGAATTGGGCGGCGTTGATAAGGACACCCTTGCTAACAATCGCAGTGTTTGATGTGTCAATAGTTTTGAACTCCGCATTTACCAGCAAGGCGCCTCCACTGTACCAGCCGAATGTTGAACCTAAACTACCGTTGCCGAAAACAGTCACGATGGCAAGACCTCCAGCATTGAGGTCCAGCATGGATGTGATGAGTCTTAGCGGGGCAGTGGCGGTGCCTATGCTGTTTCCTGCGCGCAGAACGGTCGAGCCTGTTGAGTTTATTTCATAGTTATCGAGAACTTTTATGTCGTGACCAGCTTGGAAAAATGCGTCCGCAGACGTGGTCACTGTATTGTTGAGAAGAACATCGTTGCCGGCCATGACGCTGAGCGTGCCGCGTAGATCAACGGTCCCGTTAATTTGAAGGCTGGCTTTTTTGTTGACCTTATCTGCCTTGAGAAACGCCGTGCTTGTTCTTACGCCATTTTGATCGTAAACGATAAGTGCTTTCTTCTCGCTCCCGATGATCGATCTTGTCATCAGCGTGATATCGGCATTGTTTCCGGTGCCTTCATCAGCCCAGATTTTCCCAACCTTCAGTGGAATACCATCAGGAGCCTTTGTGCCCGCCGCGATAAGCGAGATGTTTCCATTCTTGCCAGTACCCCAACCGTTGGTGTTGATGGTGGCGTCTGTAGTATCAATCATTCCGGCAGCGATACCATCGGCTCCCTTTCCATCAAAAGCAAACATCTGTAGATCGCCACTGTCTCCGTTGAAAGGAGCGCCCGGGGATACAGTCCAAACGTTAGAGCCGGAGCCAAGAATTATGCTACCTCCGGTCTTTGAAGATTTTCCTGTTAGGGAAACCGTTCCAGATGCTCCCGCAGTATTGCCACCATTTAGTTCTGATCTGTTTTCACCACCGGAATTGGTGAACGCCGCTCCAGCAATGAATGTGATGTCAAAACCGTCAGTCGCGTTGCCGGCTCGCACAAAGACCCCGTCTGCGGTTGTCACATTGCCGCTTGCCACAACTACAAGGTTCTCAGCGACGGTTAGATCGCCGTCAATGACGATACTACCAGCGGTGTTGAAAAATGTTGGATCGCCAGTTAAGCAAACTTCGCCAAGCCGCATCAAGTCAGTAGATGCAACGACGTGCGCAGCATTGCCGGTTTGAGAAATTTTACCGGTAAGTTCACCAACATTGGTGTAAGCGGTGCCTTGCCCGGCATGCATGTTGTATGTTTTGCTGAATAAATCGCCGCCCGTTATGTAGGAGTTCTGCGATCCGTTGTAAGAGGAATCTCTGAGGTTGATCGCACCGCTGAGTGCGCTAATGGTGCCGCGACGGTTGTTGACCTGGAGGACCGCATCTGGCGCTCCATTGAGATTCACGTTGCCGCTTGCGGATGATATCGTGCCACGATTGTTGACGTTGGCTGCGCCGAGGTCTACATTGGTGGCGGCGCTTATGGTTCCTGAGTTACTGAGGGCACCACTTGCGGTGAGCATCAAAGCGCCGGATGAGTTTATCGTGCCGGAGTTGATTAGAGTTCCAGACGCATCAAGTGTGAGATCAACATTGGATGTAATGGTTGCGTTTTTGAAGTTGTTTATGTCGTCAGCGCGAATTGCACCACTTCTCGCGTTGCTGTTTCCTGAAACCGCCGAAACCGTTCCATAGTTGCTCAGATCGCCAAGCAACCTGAAGTCTGAACCTTTAGAAAAGTCACCGATGGTGGTGACATTGCTGGCGTTGACATAATTCGCCGCACGCAGCTTGTCGCTGTTCGAAGTTATGGAATCAAGCTCAACAGAACCACCGCTCGCGCGGCCGGATTGATCGACAGTCAATGTTTGGGTGCCGCCTGAGAGGATTTGTTTGACGGCCAAGTATTCTGCCGGCGTTACATGGGATCCGGCTTCAACGGTTTTGGTGCCATTTCCCGTTTTGATTTGAACCGAACTGCCATCGACGAAAAGATTTTTTCCGAGGACTATGTTTTGAGCATTGGAAGTGAGGTCGAGATCGAGGCCGTTTTTTAACCGGATGGAGTTGCCGAGATCGTTGGTTTGTCTGGTGTGTGAACTCAGGCGCCGGTCGATCTGAGTTGTGAAATCAATGTTCGGAGTGAACGATTCGATGGTTTGAACCCTGGCGTGCTCCAGCCTGCCACCAGCTTTAGCGCTGTCCGCGATTCGACTCTCGCGAAACAGTTGCCGCGCCGCGTGCCTGTCCACACCAAGATTTTGTTCTCTAAACTCTTTGAAGTTGACTCGATCCTCGCCGCGTCCGGCAGCGGTGGCGGCGGTCGCGCAAACGGTTCCAGTTAGAATCGAGAGTGAAAGAGCCAAAACAAACTGTTTAGAGCGATTCATTTATTCAACCTCATTAGTTGCCATTGGTCGGTCGGTCCGTCCTTACTTACGCGAATGTAAGAGAGTACTACAAATGCGGGTGATCCGGGTGAACAAAGGGACTATTGCGCATCACTCGTTTTTCCGAATCTTCTATACTGGTGGTCATGGATGGCATCAAAGCGGGCAATGAGCCGATTGCAGAAAGGAAGAGCCGGAAATGGCGTATTGGCGCCGTCTTCAGCTTTGTATTGCCTTTTTTGATTTTTGGTTTTCTGGCTGAACAGTGGATACTGGATAGAGGTGCTGAAGAAGCGGAAAGATGGTCGCACCTGGTTAAACCCACGCCTGTTCCGATGTCAGAACAAGTCTTGCCATTTGTTCTCTGGTTTGTTGTGCCGGGTTTGATCGCAGGGCTGGTTGGGCTTCTTTTGTACTACCTGTTCACCCGTTGCCGTTCTTATTGAGCCAATCTAGCCATCGTTGAATGTTTCCTACGTGAGGAGATGTATGAAATATTTTCTTGCAGCATCGTTCTGTCTTGTTGCGCTTTGCCCGTTGGTTCAAGCTCAGGGCCTGGCTGGTACCGAAGGACTGACTCTGTGTCCGCGTAGTGCACTATCTGCGGGCAAATCAGCAGGAGGCCCGCTTTTGCCTGGCAAATCAGACGCAGAACGTTGGCGTCTCGTTCAAAGCAACCTCCAGTCCTTGATTGGAAAAGACAAGGCTGAAATTAAAAAACTGTTCGGCAAGGAAGGTGGCAGGGGGTTGGAAAAAGACGAGCTCGTTTACCAGGTCACGGCGGCGTCGCAACGTAAACCTGGTGGACTACATTGCATTGACTTGTCCTTGCATTTCGATGAGAAAGGTTTAGTGCACAGGTTTTCGCTCGCGCGCGTAACGTGGCTCTAGAAAATCCTTCATTGTGTCCATCTTTGCTTTCACAGCGGGGTCTGCCTTATATCGCTGCAGAATATCTGCGTGAGCCGCTCGCCAGTTTATTCTGAACCGGTCATAACTTGATCTGTACTACTCTTCATATGCTCCGATCTGCGTATCTGCATTCAAACATCGAAACAATGGAGGAAGCAACAGCAATCCTCTGCAATCTCCTCAATGCTCCGTTAAAGAATGGACGAAATGGTTGTAAAAAGAAAGCACGAGCTTCGAGTGGTCGCGTAACGGGACTATGGCCGCATCGGAAGGTACACGACCTTGCGGACACTTTGAAAGTCAGAAATCAGCAAAATTCGATGCATTTCAAATGCGATGCAAACTTTGGTGTCTCAGAAACAACTGTCGCTTATGCTGCCTGATCATGTTGGTACCACATCCGGTGCACCGGTTGTTGATGGACATTGCGGGGTTATCCTTTTCTCTAGGCTGGTGGTCGAGGTGGGACTTGAACCCACACGTATTGCTACACTATTTCCTAAGTCTAGGGACTGAAGATGTCTAAGAAAGGCTTAATCCTGCTTTCAGCAAACCAGTCCTTGGATCCTCGCTTCTTCGATCGCCATAGTTTGGAATTTCGGAGTATACCTTTTGTGCAGCACTATTGGAACGAGCGTGCCCTTTTGAGCACGAAGGCGAGGTAGGCAGAATGCGTCGAATACAACCGCAATCGATTATTTGCGAGAGCCCGGATCATTACTCCGTTCTCTTCAAGAAGACCGATACTCTAGTCGACTATACATTCTCCATCGAGCGGACCGGAGAAACTGGCGTGTTGAATTGCGACCAGCGCGAGTTCTTTTTTGAGACTCATGATGACCCAGCAACAAGTTCTCTATTGAAAGCAATCGATTTGTTTGGTGAATTTCGACAACGTGATTCCGGGACATCAGTGCTAAAGTCAATCTCAGCGGTTTCAGGAAGTCAAAACTCATACGGCGTTGTCGTTCAGACCAAAGACGGGGATGTCGAATTCATTTTCGCAGTTGAAGACCAAGACTTGCCAACTCTTGTGAGCGCAAATTACGCTTCCGAAATCAGCAGCAGCGATTGCATAAAAGAAATGATCGCTCTTTTTCACCAAGCCAGGAACTCTTAGTACTCGGAGTTATCGATTCGATGCTTTGAACCCTGGCGTGCTCCAGCTTGCCACCAGCATTGGTGCTGTCCGATCGTCGACTCTCCTGAAATAGTTGCCGCGCCGCATGCCTGTCCAAACCAAGATTTTGTTCTCTAAACTCCTTGAAGTTGACTCGATCTTCGCCGCGTCCGCCGGCGGTGGCGGCGGTCGCGCAAACGGTTCCAGTTAGAATCGAGAGTGAAAAAGCCAAAACAAACTGTTAAGAGCGATTCACTTATTCAACCTCATTAGTGCCATTGGTCGGTCGGTCCATACTTACGCGAATGTAAGAGAGTACTACAAATGCGGGTGATCCGGGTGAACAAAGGAAGAACGGGAGAGCCTGATGTGCCGAGTGGACTGGGTGGGCATAACCGGCTTGCAAATTCAGCGTCTGGATGAGAATCTGAGACAGTAGATAGGTGGTAGGGGCTTCTCTGGTCTAGTCCACACAGGGAGTGTTCAATATGAAATCGAGGATGCACTTCTTCGCCACGGCACTTGTTATTGCTGGTATCGCGTTTTTTGCAGATTCGCCAATCAATGCGCAAGGACTGAAGGGCGCTCAAATGCCCAAGAAGATTCTTGGACGCCTGACCTACATCAAAGGAAAAAATGACCAAGAGCGGTGGAGAACTTTTCTTGACGCTCAACCGAAGCTCATAGGGATGTCCCTTAAGGAGGTGGAAAAGCGCTTTGGGGAAGAGCCAATATGTGAGCGCGATCTGAGCGCAATAGAATACGGCTTAACAGAAGAACCAGTCAAATCAGGCGTAAAAGACAATCGCTGGCTTCATGTCACGATATTTTTTCGCAATGGCATCGCGTGGAAGTATGTTGTAGAAGCCGTCAAATAGCTATATGTCACTGCGTTTGTGTCCCGAATGAACCCATTGTTTTATATAGTGTTCAACTGCCGGTTTGTTTCTTTGGAAGTTTGAAGCGTACGAATTGTAGAAGCTTGCGTAGTGCTCACCATAAGGTTTTGCGTTTTTACTTGCAGGTTTAGCAGTTCGCAGAAACTCAAGCAATCCTTGTTCGCCATTTTGGATTGCATACTGTCGGGTTTCAATAAAATCTCTTTGCCCGTTATCGGCTCGGTAGTAGAAAAATTTGGCGGGTTCGCCGTTCTTGTACAGTTCTTGCTGCACTTTGGCTTCTGTTAACATCGAAGCTGCTTCGCCTCGCATGAAGATGTCTTCAAATTCTTTAGGGCTTACGATTCCATGATCGTAGAGTTTCGACAAGAACTGGTGAGTTGCATGAAACCCCTCATGGGCGAAGTTTTCCGTTTGCTTTTTCGCCGAATCTTGCGGTCTGATTATTATCGTGCTTGCCAGCTCATCATATTCAGTATTATCTGCTCGCGAGTCGAATTTGATGTGTATTTTGTCCGCCCATGGACAGTCGTTTAATCTGTCGACGACCTCCTCTAGAGTTTTGGATTTGCCAGGATTGCCATCTTTCAAAGTCTTCGAACGTTCATAAGCATCTATGAATGGTGTTTTGTAGTATTCCAAGACTTGCTTCAGAGGCAGATTGTCGCCGTCTTTCGGAACCAAATTGTTCAGCTCGGTTCTATTTAGATAGTCATCGCGCAGTGCTAACTTCTCTGTTGATCGCGTGTTGAAATCGCCGCGAACTTCATCAGGTTGTTGTGTTGTTTCGATAATCGGAGCGCTCGGTGTTGTGTTTGATGCGGCGAGAATTTGTTCTTTGGAATTCTCCGATTTCTGAGCGGCAGCCAGAGCCTCTCTCGCCTTACGCTCGATGTACTCAATGGAAAAAATTCCTTGCGCCTGCTCATCAGAGCCGATTGCCTTGAGCCCTTCTACAAAGGAAGGATTTGGATCGATCGAGATTTTCTGGGAGCGCTCCCTCGGTCTTTCCTGTTTTTTGCCTTTGTCGAGAGCCGTTAAGTCACCTTCGATGCTGAAGCTCTCGTGAAGTGCGGGCATAATTTCCGATGGATGTTTATCGTCCTTATGAGTCGCCGCAAAGGCTTTGTCGTGCACCTTCTGGTTCGGCTTGCTGGAGATAACGCTGTCCTGTTTTGTTGCGTCGGACGGCGGTTGGATTTTTGGCGCTTCTAACTTTTGCTCTGTTTCGTCAGTCATAACAGGCGCTCGCCGGAATTCCTGTCCATTATAAGCGACAGGCAAAGGTGATCAGTCGCCGTAGCGGCAAGGAACAGTAGGGGTGGACTTTCAGGATACGAAAAAAGGGCAAACGCAGCTTAGGACATTTGCTTCCCTCGAATCTATCATCTCTAAGACCAGAGGTATCCGTTGGTTTCCCCTGGACGGCGCCTTCGCGGACCTGGGTTATAGAGTTGAGAACGCGGTCTCCGAGCCCATTCCATGCATCACAATCTATCAACAGAGTTTTGTTTTCTTCAGAATTGGCGGAGAGCTCTTTAATTCCTGGAGAGGCGCTTAGGTTGTTCAAAAACACCAACAATGAAAAAATCGGCTTGCCTCAACAGGCTGCCGACTCTTCAACGGAATTGGTTGCGGGGGTAAGATTTGAACTTACGACCTTTGGGTTATGAGCCAAAATTTGATGACTTTGACTGGAGTTCCGAACTCATAACGAAACCCTCCGACTCTGCGCCCCATTGGGGCTTTCGGGATTTAATCTGGTTGACCGGATTTGACCACTCCGGCCGATTTATAATGGATTTGCATTAGGCATTGCATTAGGCGTTTGGTTTTGGGTAGGAACGATGGCAGAAAGCGAAAAAACGGGCAAGAAGTTCACAGCGAAGGCAATTCGGGCATTTGAGTGCCCCGCCCATTTGAAGCAGCATTACTTTTTCGTGCTTCCCGACGTTCATCTTTACGTTTCCGTCGGGAGGGGCGGGAAAAAGGCGTTCTGTTTCCGTATATATGAATCAAAAGAGCGCCGTTGGCGCACCCTGGATTTGAATTGTAAGTTCGAAGATAAACTCCCGGACGCGCTATTACGGGACGTCATGCTCGAAGCGCAATCAAGAGCGGCTGAACTTACCGCACGTCTAAATCGCGGTGAAAACGTTTTTGATCAGACACGCAAAGAATCCCCGGTTAGCCTTCAGGAGCTGTTCGATCATTATAAGGAGCACCACCTTGAGAAAAGAGGAAAGCGCGTTCTAGACAACGAGAATAACTTCAAACGTTGGTTCGCCAAGAAGAATCTGGCCAAGAAAAAAGCGAATGAGTTTTCCCACGAGGACGCAGCGCGACTTCACTCGTCAATGGAGGAAACGCCGGGTAGTGCAAACCGCGCTGTGCAGCTTGGTCGCGCGATGTACAACTTTGGCATCAAAACTCATTTTATTTCGCGTACAGATAATCCTTTTGCCGGAGTCTCGTTGTACCGGGAGAACGAGCGAGACAGAGTGCTGTCAGACGAAGAGGCGGCTAAACTTTTGAACGAGCTTGAAGCTATACCCGCGATTCATTCGAGAGAACGGACATTACGCGACTTCATTCTGCTCTCCCTTTTGACAGGCGCGCGTAAGTCAAATGTAATGACAATGCGCTGGGAGGAAGTCGATCTAAAGAACGCTACCTGGAGCATCCCAGCAGAGAAAACGAAAACTCTGCGCGCACAAATAATTCCGCTCGGTGAGACTGAGAACGAGGTGCTCACCGACCGTAAAAGGCTGCTCAAAAATTCTGCGGAGATTGAGCGCGATTGCCCCTGGGTCTTCCCGGGAAAAGGAGCCGCCGGACATATGGTTGATCCAGGCAACGCCTGGGAATCACTTCGCAAAAGGCTTGGGATGAGCGACCTCTGGATTCACGATTTGCGCAGAAGCTTGGCATCGTCAATGGCCAATACAGGCGCAGACGTTTCGGTTGTCAGGGCTGCCCTCAACCACACCGACACACGAACCACGCTAAAGGCATACATTCGTACGAGCCAGCAAGTACAACTGGAAGCAAGGCAGAGGGCGCAAGGGGCTTGGTTTGAGGCTGCGAAGCGCCAAAAAGAGGCTCCCGAGGATTCAGCCTCGGAAGAATCTAGAAACAAGCCTGCACAACGCAAGCCGAAGTCAAAACGCAACCCCGTCAAGCAAAAGTCCTAAGCCTTAGGTCTCAGATAAGCTAAAAGCTACTTACCAAACCCGCTAGGGCTCATCAGATGAGACTTCCGGGGATAACCTACCTCTGCCACAACAGGAGCGACCCGTTCCTATATAATAAGTTTGCCCCGCATGAAAAATGGTTTGGGCTAAACCAAAAATAGTTAGTTGCAAACTAAATTGCTTTGGTGTATAACTAAAGCATCGGGTTATGCAAGGAACGCCATCGTGAGCAAATCAACAAAGCACATGCAAGGACGGATGTCTCAAAGAGCTATCAAATCAGAGCTGGTTCAACTGACCCAACAGTACGGGCATCAGGACGGGGACAAAGTTGTCCTCACGAAGAAGTCCCTAATCATGCTCCAAAGCGAGCTGGACGCTCTGAAAAAGACCGTTCAAGAAGCATTGAAAAAGGGCGGAGTTGTAGTGGTGGAGTCTGGTGA
The DNA here is from genome assembly GCA_965228855.1 of Candidatus Obscuribacterales bacterium. Classification (GTDB taxonomy): domain Bacteria; phylum Cyanobacteriota; class Vampirovibrionia; order Obscuribacterales; family Obscuribacteraceae; genus JADYXR01. The sequence continues at coordinate 1,816,226 of CBDDIJ010000002.1, forward strand.
CACCATGATTACAACTTACCGGCTCGACAGCTACAAGCGGATGGCCAGCTAATGCAACTTGAACAACAGTTTTTAGACATCGGCACAATAAAGCAAGAGGCAATCATCAACCAGCTTCTGAACAGCTTGGGCCGCGAGCTTGCTGCTCATGATTCGGTAAGTGCACTTTGTCTTCTACTAAGCTGGGCCAAGTTAAGTGCCGACAGATTTTTGACTGGCGACTTGAACTTGACCACGATCATCAATAGCCCAAAACCGCCTTCTCGTGAGGATCTGCAAAGACTTCTTGGAAAGATTGCGTCGAAGCTTGAAGATCAGAACCCGAATATATTTATCACCGAAAGTTGGATTGCTGGCAGAGTGCATCCACAAACTTTTTGGAATACATTGCATCTAATTGCAGACTTGGCCTTGATTGACGAAAGCACCGATTTCGAGACATTTTTTTTCGCCCTCATCAAAGTGCTGCAGGCTAACAGCACTAAAGAGATGGGAGAAAGTCTAATACCACTTGAACTCGCGGACCTGCTGGTCCGACTCTCCGTCGGCACTGGAACTAAATCGCTCTATTGCACGCACAGCGCAGCTGGCACGCCTGCCATCTTGGCCGCGAAAAACAAAATTTCCGTGCACGGAGAACAGCGGCGTGCCGATGTGCTGCTGCTGACCGCAAACATTCTCTGTAGCAGCAAGATTCAGATTCGTGTATCAGACCCCCTGCATTCCCCGAGCTGGGTTATGGGTGGAGAACTTATTGAGTTTGACGCTGCCATCTCGTGTCCACCCTTCGGCGTTCGATACGATCTCAACGTTGAGACTGATCAGTTCGTTCGATTTCCCGAGAAGTCTCTGACCTCCGAAGTGCTAGAAATCAGACACTGCCTCGCACAAAGCAAGTCGACAGTGGCGGCATTAGTTCCTATGGCTTTGCTGATGCGCACCGCAGGTGGTGAGCGCGATTTTCGAAGAAGCATAATAGATTCTGGTCTTCTACGAGCAGTGATAAGCCTGCCGCCGGGCGTTTTGCTTAACACTAACATTCCAACTGCCATTATCTTGTTAGACAAAACGAAAAGTGCCGAGCCAATTCTGTTCGTTGATTTAACAGGGCTAGATCGATTTATCGTTTCGAGCAAACGCGGAAGTCGAGCCTGGCTAAAGAACGTCGACCAACTGGCAGATGAAGTTTTGGGCAATACCGAAAGTGTTTACGCTCGCCTGGTAGATGGCAGCGGAGAAACAATCGCTGCTAACGAATATAGCCTCGATCCGGGCCGCTACGTTCTTTCGGAAGACGAACAGCGTTTTACGGAGTACATGGCAAAACAGAAAACAGTGCCGTTAAAGTCCCTGTGCGACATAATCCGTTGCCAGCTTGTCGAAGATCCGAAGCGCAAGGCTGCCAGACAATTTCGTGAGGTTACCGTCAGCGACATTGAACAATCAGGCTTGCTCCGAACGCCATACAAAATTGTATCGGCAAGCGATGTTACCGAAAAGTTCGCCGCGAAGCAGCGCCTCTTCCCTGGCGATGTTCTTTTGTCTGTCAAAGGGAGTGTGGGGCAAGTGGCGTACGTAACTCAGGAAGTTGGCCCTGACTGGATTGCCAGCCAAAACTTTGTAATTTTGAGAGTTGACAATGGTCCTATCAGCCCGGAGGTCTTGTTCCGGTATTTGCGTTCTGAAATAGGAAAACGCTTGCTTAAAATGTCCGCAGGCGGTTCCACCATCCCGCTCCTGAGCACAAAGGCGGTTGAGCACCTCGAAGTGATAGTACCATCACGGCAAGAACAAGCCGCGGTCGAAGCAATGCACGAGAACGCGCTGCGAATACATACAGAGATTGGTCAACTTTTACAGGAAGTATCAGAACTGGAAGGCTCAAAGTGGAGTTTGTCGGAAGTTTCAGGAGGTGGCCATGAATAGCGCGGACCACCGTCACGGGTATACCTTATCTGAGGCCACTTTTGTATCGCCCGCAGGAGGCTCAAAGTGACAACGGATCAAACGACAAGCACGACTACAAGTAATTTCGCCTTCCTCGAAAGCAAATGGCCTGACCTAGCCAGCCTGGCGAAGTTCGCCGAGGAATACGCACACACTGATCCGGCATCGAGCCAGGTAAAAGTTCGCATTTTTGCAGAACGCATTGTGGATATTTTGTACTACGAGCTTGGCTTGAGAAAGCCGATAGACGCCAACTTCCGCGATTTGCTGGATACAGCAGATTTTAAGCGCGCCATGCCCAGACAAATTATCGACTTCTTGCATTACGTCAGAAAAGAAGGCAATAAGGGCGCACATGAAGCTAAAGGCGCTGCATCAACGCAAGCCTGCTTGCGGCTTTTGGAAAATGTGCACAAGCTTTCGGTTTGGTTTTATGCCACTGTCACAAAACAGAAAGTCAGTTTGCCTCCATACCAGGCAATACAAAAACCCAAGTCAGCAGCCGATTTGCAGGCAGAACTGAAAGCGCGCGAGAAGAGAATAAAAGAACTTGAGGAGCTGCAAGAGAAGCAGCGGAGCGAGCATCCTAAAGCACCAGCAACGGAAGAGTCTCTGAAGAAGACACTTGCTCAATCAACAGCCGAAGCAGATACGCTCGGACTGACAGAAGCCGAGACGCGCAAGCAATTGATCGACAGCCTGCTCGTCGATGCTGGTTGGACGCTGCTCGACAAGGTTTCGGATTACGATCCAATATCGGGCAAACCTCAGTGCATCCGCGAGTATCCGGTAAAGCATCAGCCTACGCCGTCGGGTGATGGTTCCGTCGATTACGTGTTAATGGGCGCTGATGGCAAGCCTATCGGCGTTATCGAAGCGAAGAGAACCGCTCACGATCCAGCAAAAGGCAAAACAAAAGCCGAAGAATACGCCAATGGAATCGAGAAAATGACTGGGCAGCGCCCGTTCATCTATTACACCAACGGCCATGAAATCCATTTCTGGGACGACCATCCGGTTGTTGGATACCCACCCCGAAGAGTCTGGGGCTTCCACGACCTGGAGAAGCTTCAGTATTTGCTGTTTCAGCGCAAGAACAGACAGAAGCTCTCGACTATCAAGCTGAAGACATCCATTGCCGAGCGGGATTATCAACTTGAGTGCATACGCCGCGTGTATGAGTGCTTTGAAGATCGCAACCATCGCAAAGCTTTGATTGTGATGGCCACAGGCACCGGCAAAACAAGAACAGCCATGTCGCTGATCGACGGACTAATGCGCGCCAACTGGGTGAAGCGAGTCCTGTTCCTTGTAGACCGTGTTGAGTTGCAAAATCAGGCGGAAGAAGAAGGATTCAAGGAGCACTTGCCAGACTTGTCCATTGTGAAAGTTAGCAGTGCCACTAAAAAAGATAAAGATTCGCGGGTGTACTTAGCCACTTACAACGCGATGATGAATGCCTATAGTCAGTTCAACATAGGCTTTTTCGATTTGATTGTTGCTGACGAATCACACCGCACGATCTACAAGTACTACCGCGAAATCTTTCAGTACTTTGATGCTTTTCAGATCGGTCTGACGGCAACGCCGGTGGATTACGTAACACGAAACACATACCGCTTCTTCGAGTGCGAGGATCGTGACCCGACGTTCTATTTCTCACTTACAGAAGCTATTGAACACAAGCCACCATATTTGGTGAACTACGAAGTCGATAATAAGACCTCGCAGTTCCTTCAGAGCGGCATTCGTTACGACGATCTAACCGAAGAACAGCGCGCACAGCTCGAAGAGCAAGACGAGGATGCGCAAAGCTTCGACTACAGTCGAGACGAAGTAGACAGTCTGATCATGAATAAAGAAACGAATCGCATGATCATCCGCAACCTCATGGAAAACGGCATACGGAATGCCGATGGTACACGGCCAGGCAAGACTATTATCTTCGCCCGCAAACACGATCATGGAAAGCTCCTTGAGGAGGAATTCAACGACATGTACCCGCAGTATCGGGGTAAAGTCGCAAAGTTGATCGACTATATGGATGATCGCAAAGAGGAGCTGATAAAGGGCTTCAAGGGCAAAAAGAAAGAGTTCAAGGATCTCGATATTGCGATATCCGTGGACATGCTTGACACAGGCATCGACGTGCCAGAGGTAGTAAACCTGGTGTTTGCCAAACCTGTTTACTCAAAGATCAAATTCTGGCAGATGATTGGCCGCGGCACGCGTCTGCGCAAGGAGTTATTCGGTCCAGGAAAAGACAAAACTCATTTCCTTATCTTCGATCCCTGGAGAAACTTCGAATTCTTCGGCGTCAACCCAGAAGGTATCGTACGTGACAGTGAAAGCCGTTCTGTGCCTGAACGCCTCTTCTCAGTGCGCCTAGAGCTGCTTCAAGCTATCGAGCAATCCAATGCATCGAGCACCCAAGTAAGTCCATTCACGACGCCCCTGGTCGATCTCATCCGGCAAGATGTAAGAGCTTTGCCGAGGGATTCCGTCAGCGTTCGGGAGCGGTGGCAGGACATGGAGCGCGTCGGTAAAGACAAATTCTGGAACGAGCGGAATGATGATTTCTACACCGTCCTCGAAAACAATGTGCGCCCACTGATGCGTTGGCGAGATATCCAGGGTGAGGCGGATGCTATGGCATTCGACATCAAGGTCACGCGCTTGCAGTTGTGCCTCATTGAAGGCGATACAGACGGTTTCGCAAAAGCCCAGGATAAGGTTCTGGAAGACATCGAGCGCCTGCGCACGAACTTGAACCAGGTCAAACAAGAGCTGGACCTGATCGAGGCTGTGCAAAAAGCAAGCTGGTGGCGTGACGTCACAGTCGAAAAGCTCGAAGAGATGCGGCTTCGGCTGCGCGGGCTGATGAAGTATCGGTCGGTTAACCGCGTGCGCTCAAAAGCGATCGATATTATTGATTACGCGGTGCCTGGTACTGCAAGCCCGCGAGTTGCAGAACAAGGGCTTGAGGCATATCGCGTCCGCGTGGTCCAGGTCCTTCATGATCTGACCGCAACCAATTTGACCTTGCAGAAAATTCGCCGGAAGCTGGCTGTAACCGAGGCGGACCTGGTCGCCCTCCAGTCCCTCATTCTTGAGCGCGTTCCAGGCTTGAAGCAAGATGAGCTTGAAAAGCTGTTTCCAACGGAAGCAAGTTCGCTCGACAGGTTGATTCGTTCCATTGTTGGCATGGATGAACTAACTGTGCGAGTCGCTTTCGAACGTTTTAGAACTGCGCATTCGAACTTGAAGGCGAACCAGCTTCAATTCTTGTCGCTTGTGGAGCAGGAAATCATAAAGAGCGGAGGACTTGAAGTTGCTCGCCTATACGAGCAGCCTTTTACAAGCATCCACACCTTGGGTCTGGAAGGTGTATTCAAACAACAGGAAGCTGACGAACTGGTCGCACTCATTGATGAATTAGTTGGATAGAGGAGGAAAAATGCTGGTCGGAAAAACAAGGAATGACGTGGATAGGCTTTGGGACGCTTTTCACAGTGGTGGCATTACAAATCCTGTCAGTGTAATCGAACAAATAAACTATCTCCTATTCATCAGGAGGTTGGATGATATCGAATCCCGAGCAGAACGACTGGCAACCAGAACCGGCGAAGCCACCAGACGGATATTTGACAAAAACCAGCAAGAGTTGCGGTGGTCAAGTTTCAAACAACTAAAGCCAGAAATGATGCTCACGTTGGTTCAGGAAAAGGTATTTCCCTTTATCAAAAGTCTGGGTGCAAGCAACGGAGAGGGACAATCGAACCTCACAACGTTTTCGAAAACGTTGTCTGATGCCGTCTTTCTGATTCCTAAGGCTAGCCTGTTGTCTTCTGCAGTAGAACTTATTTCTGGACTGGATCTCGATAACGCAGACACTGCTGGCGATCTCTATGAGTATTTGCTGTCGAAGCTAGCAACTTCTGGAATTAACGGTCAGTTTCGGACGCCCCGGCACATCATACGGATGATGGTTGAGCTGATGGACCCGGACATTGTTGAGCGCATTTGCGATCCGGCTTGCGGAACAGCTGGATTTTTATTCACAGCTCTACAGTACATTTTGGAAAAATATACAAGTCCAAAGATGGTCCAGGTCGAAGAGGACGGAACACGGCACGGCTTCATTGGCGACTTGATGAGTCCTGAGCAAAGGAAAAAGTTCGAGCGAGATACCTTCTTCGGTTTTGATTTTGACGCTACTATGCTCCGGGTAGCATCCATGAATATGTGGCTGCACGGTATCGAAGCTCCCAGTATTTCGTACGCTGATACGCTGTCGAAGAGCTTTGAGCAGGAATCTTGTTACGACCTGATTCTGGCGAATCCTCCTTTTAAGGGAAAGTTGGACTATGGTGATTGTAGTCCAAGCTTGCTTTCTGAAGTCAAAACGAAAAACACTGAGCTATTGTTTCTGATACTCGCTTTGCGGTTACTGGATATCGGCGGGCGTGCGGCGATCATCGTTCCGGACGGAGTATTGTTTAATTCCAGCAATGCGCATCTCACTGTAAGAAAACAGCTAGTTGAAGATCATCAGCTTGAAGGTGTGATCAGCATGCCTAGCGGTATTTTCAAACCTTATGCAGGGGTTTCAACTGCCGTGCTTATTTTCTCGAAAGGTGGCCAAACCGATAAAGTTTGGTTCTATGACATGGAACACGACGGCTACAGTCTCGATGATAAACGGCAAAAATTAGATCAAAATGACATTCCAGATATCATCGCATGCTGGAAACACAGGCATGACCAGGCGTTCGATCGCGATCGGCAATCCAGGATGACAGCGTTAACCGAAGAAATGGCGCCATTGAAGCGGGAGCGGCTGGAACATCAACAAGGAATCGATCAACTGGTTTTTGACAGCGTCATTGCTGCAGGAGATGCTCTGAAAAACACAGAGCTAGGAAAGCAGAAATCAGAACTTGAGAAGCTTGACGAGCGAATCCATCTTCTACAGCGTGAGTTCAATCAATTGAGTCGACAATTTTGGGTGACCAAAACCCGCATCGTTGACAATGATTTTGATCTGCGCGCTAGCCAATATCGACGAATTGAACGGGACGAAATCTATTTTCCGGAAGCATCCACGATATTTGATCGGTTGCAGCGGCTGCAAACCGCCACTGATGCGCAGTTGAAGAAAGTAGAGGCGCTGATATGAGTAAAAGTACAGTCAAGCTCTCCGATATAGCAGCCGTATTTAACGGAAAGACGCCCTCGACCAACGAACAACGAAACACCGGTCATCCCGTTCTTAAAATCAAAGACGTGACAGAACTTGGTCAGTTCACCGGGCGATTCGAGTCCTTCATCGACCTGGGACTCGCTGCGGGCTTGCGAGACAAACAACTGGAAGACGGAGATACGTTGATTCTTAACGCAGCTCATCATGCAGATTATGTTGGTTCTAAAACCTATTTTGCTGATCGGGCCGTTAGAGGCGCTGTACCTACTGGCGAATGGTTGGTAGTTCGCGGTCACGACGCAAATGTTCGGAAGAGATACCTATTCTATTGGCTCAATTCGACGCCAATCCGCAGGCAGATTCGGCAGCTGGTCAAGGGAATTCATCTGTATCCAACTGACGTCGAAGAGTTGGAATTCGTCGTGCCAACATTAGAGAAGCAGGACCAGATCGTGGATGCGTTGGATAACGTTGGGTGCTTGCTCAAGTTGAGAAGAACGGCTACTGAAGCCACTGAAAAACTGTCTATTGCAATATTCCTCAAAATGTTTGGCGACCCGCTTAAGAATCCACATGGTTGGACTTCTCACAAACTGGGTTCTCTTGGCGAGCTAGACCGGGGAAGATCGAGAAACCGTCCGCGCAATGCGCCAGAATTGTATGGTGGCCCTTATCCCTTCATACAAACTGGTGATATTGCGAACTCCGGCGGATATATCCGAGGTTATCAACAGACTTACTCGGAGAAAGGCTTAGCTCAAAGTAAGTTATGGCCGGAGGGAACGTTATGTATCACCATCGCTGCAAACATCGGAAAGACGGCTATTCTGACATTTCCTGCATGTTTCCCAGACAGTGTTGTGGGCTTCTCGCCAAATAAAAAGACAACAACCGAGTTCATTCAATTTTGGCTTCAAATGATGCAGAAGGAGATCGAGAGAAACGCTCCTGAGTCTGCACAAAAAAATATTAACTTGGAAATATTGCGAGAGCTTGACGTTGCGCTACCCCCAATTGGTCTGCAGAAAAAGTTTGCAGTCACTGTTGGAGAAATTGAAAAAATGCGCATGCAGAACCTTGAGTCAGAACGCCAAGTGGAGGAGTTGTTTGACTCCTTAATGGATAAGATTTTTGACAAGGACGACCTGACACAAAACACAAAACCTATTGCACGCGCTGCTGTAATCACCCCGGTGTAGTAGTCCAAAGAAAATTCCAATTACAGCTGGCGAACCAACTTTGGCTATTCCCGATTCGCGGCATTTCAGGGTTTACCCTATGGTGCGATTTTCGAAAGCGGCGGTACGATAAATACATGGCGCTCGACGCGTCAATTTAACCCGAAGCAAGCTGAAGATACAGGCGCCTCGGGCTTTTTGTTTGACCAGATTTGACGCACATTTCTGGTTCTTCCTGCAAATTCTTTTTGCTTCTTCAACTTTTGCGATCAGGCTTCGACATTACCTGAGCGCTATCTTCGTGCACCGTCAATGGTGCCTCATAAGGAGAACACAATGTCAAACGACAGAAAACTAGAGGTCGTTCAGTCGACCGCAATCCCCGTAATCACACCAAGATTTCAATCAGATCTTCTTACGCGCCGCGAGGCAGCAGCATACCTCGGAGTAACCCCCGAAACGCTGGCTGTATGGGCTTCAACGAGGCGCTACCCACTCCGGTTTGTAAAAGTCGGAAGGTTAGCAAAATACAGAAAAGCTGATCTCGATGCATTCATCAACAGCCGCACAGTCAGTTGCGGTTATCGAAATGGCGAAAACGAAATCGCCTGGAGGACATCATGACAGATGCGAACAACCTTCAGCTCTTTACTGTACGTGATGCAGCAAAATTGCTCGATATGTCGGAACACACAATACGCAGATTAATCAAACAACGCAAGCTGCCAGTGGTTCGAATTGAACAGCGCATCATGCTCACCAGGAGCGGAATCGCACACCTAATCAAAAAGAACACTTACGCAATACCAAGCGTGTGTCCTAGAAGCGGAATCATCTTCCGCTAATCGCTAAACAAAAACTTTTCGGGAGGAGAGGGCTGAAGTATTCAGCTCTCTCCTTCGCGCCTAAGGAGAAACACAATGGAAAAACTCAACTTAAAAGACGCTGTTGCCTTCGGAAATTCAGCGTTTACGCGACTCGACCGAGCCGAAGCTCTCTACGAAGAACTCGTCGAAAAACTCTATGCGCTCGGTGAAGATGTCGCGAATCGCATCGAATCACCTGAGCGCGTTGCCAATGCCCTCATCAAAGCTGCGCAAGCGCAAGTCGGACGACGAAATGGTTTCCGCCTCGCCGAAAAGGCGCTGACCACAGCATATCGAATCGTTGCGAAAATCGCTCCAGCAGATAATGCGCGCATCATCACAATCTACAAGCTTCTCGGTCACGTTTGTTGCAGACAAGGCAAGCACCGTGAAGCGATGAAATACAACGCGCTCGCCCTTGTACTGCAAGTCAACCCACAACCAATCTCAATACGGAGCGGGCAGTAATGCCCGCTCTTCTCGCTTGTTTCAAGCGCACCAAGAGGAACTGAACATGGCTAACATGGATTTTGAAGCCTGTTATCGAGCACTGGAACTACCGTTCGGTGCTGGTCTTAAAGAAATCAACGAACGCTGGCGCAAATTGTCGCGAATTCACCACCCTGATCGTCACGCGCGCAATCCGAACAACCATCAGATAGCACTTGAAAAACAAAAGCAATTGAACAATGCGCGCGACATCCTGAAGAAATGGTTTGAGACGAACCCGCATGCAACCCCGCCCCGTAGCACGACTGGTTCTCAGCAGACGCAGAACAAATCGGCGAACACGAATACATCAAGCAACAATGCCAACAAATCTCAATCAAACAACACGAACTCACAAACAGAACAAGGAACTCAAAGCAAACACCAATCGCATGCGAGTCAAAATCAACGGCAAGCCAATTCGCAAGCGAAGTCGTCAACTTCATCGCAAGGAGCGTCGGCAAAGCCTCCAAATACTGGCTGGTTCGCGGCTTCCGAGTTAAAACTGACGCCGATGCAAGACCTTGTTGAGAAGATCGACAAACACTGCTGTCGCGGCACCGACCCATCTTTTGTCGGAATGATTCTTGCATTCGCAGCCATCTTCGGACCGCTCTTCGTGATATCGGGAACGCTCGGCTCCATATTCCCTGAGCTGCCAGGACACTACCCAGATTGGCTGATGATGACGATGTTAGGTGCCTCTGGTTGGTGCACATGCTACATCTTTCGTTGGTTCTTCGCAGAAGCTGAACTAATAAAGCTCCAGCAGAAAGAGATGTACTTCCGCAGTGGTCGCAGCCTCGGTGATACCGTTGACCTCGCGAAAAGCATCATCGAAAAGCACACCGTTCCAAATGGAAGCTGGAGGTTCGCCGCAACTGGTGGCGCTACTGAAGCAACGCTACACTTCGAAGAAGAAGTCTTTCCTGAAGTGAAGCGCTCTCGTTGCTTGAAGATTCGCTTCGAAGCCAGACATGGAGCCTACGCAGTGGTATTCGCAATGCAAGTCAAAGCGACTTCACCGATCAACTCCTTCTCCTGTAAGCGAGTTGCGGAAAATGTTGTTACTGACCTCAAGAAAGAGCTGCAAGAAATAGCAGCCTAAAAACTCATCGACGGGCTCGGCTGGATGCCGGGTCCGTTTCTTTTACTAGTCCTTGAATGAACCTGACGACCCGTCTTGACTCGCCCCGCTTTCTCACTTTGCGAGCGAAGGCGGGCGATAGACGGCAGATGCAAAACAAGCGCGCCTTCGCCCTGGAGATTTTAGCGGAGCGGTCAAGACACACAGGGCAAGCAAAGCAGCGCGCTGATGCACCCGTCTCGATCATTTCCGCTCAGGACAAACGAATCCGGCAGTAGCACCGCGAACTTCTTCGCTTGCCCGGCTGGGGCGCAGTGACTGTGACTCTTGGTTGCACTCCGGCCGTTCCTGCCATGAGGCTGTGTTTCCGCGCCTGCTGCCACTGCGTACCTTTGTGATTTTCGGCCGCTGACGACCAGTTCCCGCCGAATGTACTTCGTTTGTTCTCGCCATATTGACTACGCTCTTCTTCCGCAACCGGGCAGCACGCCTTGTTATCTGCACCGACGGAAACCGGAGCGCACACCGACAAGCCCGTCCGAGAACGAGTTGAGGCAATTGGCGACCACCGGTGCATGTCTTAACGTGCCGACAGTGACACAACTTTTTGCTTGCTGCAATGGCAAACCCTAAAGGGCGCTGCGCGTCCATGCAGCATCAAAAAGCGCATGCGCGGCTGACGCTTGTGTCTTTTTCCGAGGCACTAACACGCACTGGAGGTGCCAAATGAACAACTCAATCACCATCGTCGGACATGTCGGACAAGCTCCCCACACAGTCTCTTTCGGAGACACCGGCAACAAGGTCGTGAAATTCTCAGTTGCGGTAAAAGAGTTTTCTTCCAATACCGACGAAGACAAAACAATGTGGATCGACATTGACGCCTGGAACGGTCTTGGTGAGCGCGTCTTGAAGAGCATCACAAAGGGACGCGAAGTAGTGGTAAATGGCCGGCTAGCGATAAGCACATATCCCAAGGAAGTAAACGGTGTCAAAGTGCAAATGACAAAGCCAGTCATTAAGCTCACCAGCTTCCACCTCTGTGGCAAGAAGCCAGCTCGGGATGAGGCGCAGTCTGCCTAGTTCTCTATCCATAAGCGGAATCGAAGCAGGGGCTACGGTCCCTGCTAATTCCTTTTTCTTTTTGCTTCATGTGCTGTCGTCACTGCTTCTCGTAGCCGCACTTAAGTATCGCCCCGCAGTAGTTATGTGGATATTCGAATGCGATAACGCAGTGCCTGGCTCGTATCGCCATCAGTCGCAGCAGCACTTTGTCTTAGCGTTTCTATTTCCTTGAGTTTACGAGGTCGGCGCCACCGCGCGTCAAGCGCATCGCAGCACATTTCTCTCCACTCTTACATCTCCGCTTGACCCACGGAGCCAACCCCGTGCCCCGGTTTTGAGGCGAAACGCCGCACTAACCAGAGGTATGCACATGGAAAAGAAATACGGTCTTGAGTTGACCAACAACAGCAAGGCATCTTGGGCCTTCAGCTTGCCGCGCAGCGCTACTTGCATCGGCGCGACGGACATCTGCAAAAAGGTTTGTTATGGAAACGGAGTTCGGTATCGAACAAGCGGACAGAAAGCCCGTCGGGAACGCAACCTTCGCACAATTGAACTTCTCTTGGCGAACGGGGGTCCCGAACGTCTCGCAGAAAATCTCATCGCGCTCATCGACACAGTTAGACCGAACGACTGGCTTGCAGCCTCGATAACCGGCACCCAGACCCAGACACCTTGGACACTGCGCATTCATGATGTTGGTGATTTCCATTCGCCGGAATACGTCAACGCATGGTTGCTCGCAGTTGAGCAGCGTCCGCTGTGCTCGTTCTGGTTCTATACGAGAAGTTTTTCCGATAAGCAGATCTTTGATGCAATGACTGAATTGGCATCAGCCGAGAATTGCAAGGGTTGGCTCAGTATCGATTCGGACAACTTCAATTCGGGCTTGCTTGCGTATGCGCAACGCCCAGGCGCATGGCAACTTGCATTGCTACAGGAGACTGAAGAACAGCTAGATTCGCAAGTGTTGCCAGCTATCGACAAATTTCTGCAAGCAAGGGAAGTTGTCTCCTTTCCGATTCATCGCGGTGGACACCACGCTGAACTGATTCAGCATCCGGCGCTATTCACTTGCCCAGCGGTGATCGGCGTGCACAAATTACAGCCTGATTCGCACAAGCTGAGACCGTGCCAATCATGCACATTCTGTTTGCCTTCACTTCCGAATTCCCTGGAGGTGAGAGCATGAATAGCCGCACCTTGAAAAAACATCTCAAATACATCGTGCCTGAAATGCGTTTGGCTCTCATCAAAGAGCCCGGCGGAAAGCCTGTTCCTGTCGGCACACCGGCTGATCTTGAACAGTTTGTCGCGCCGTTGAAATTCTACTCGGAAGAGCATTTCGTGGCATTCCACCTCGATGCAAAAAATCAAGTTATCGGATACCACGTTGTCTCGCACGGCACCGTATCATCTAGCCTCGTGCACCCCCGCGAGGTTTTCAAAGCCGCACTGCTGGCTAACTCCCACGCCATGATCGTCGCGCATAATCATCCAACTGGTTCGCTCTCACCGAGCGATGAAGATATCGATGTTACGCGCACACTGATCAAAGCCGGTGAATTGATAGGCATAAACGTGATTGACCACATCATTGTCAGTTCCAACGGCTTATGCAGTCTGCGTGAGACGCGAAGTTACTTGTGGCCGTAGACGCAGGTGGATAAATACAAAGCAGCCCACCAACTAAGGGTGGGCTGCTTATACACTTTATAGAAAACTTGGTGGGAACGCTCAGAAGTCGACACGGAATAAGATTAGTTGAGCGAGACGGATACAGCGCTTGTTAGCGCAGCTGACTTATGACACCAGGGGCGGTGTCTTACGTCTCACTGGCGGAAAGCGGACCACTTTGGATTCGCTTTTGACTGGCTGTTCTCTAGGTTCGGCGGCATTGCGCTTGCACCCGGTGCACAGCCTAACCTCGTCGTCTGTCATTCTTGACAGTACGGTGAATAGATGATCTGTCTTCGTCTTTGCCGAAAGGCAATCGTAAACCCAATCCATTCGGGTTACGGGGACGATACAAACGAGATTGTTATCGGCGTCAATGATGGCGCCGACCGTAGAATCAAACCCTTTTACTTCTTTAGGGTTTCGCTTGGTGACCAAGGTCAGTTTAATTTCCAATTTTCGATCCTCCAGAGACTTGCATCTCTTTTCAATAGCCGTCGGCGCATCTCAAAGCGCCGCTAACGACTGGAAAGCGTGCTCGACTTCTGGGGCGTTTCTTTTTGGCGAGTGGTATGCCACTCGTTCCACCGATACCAGTGTCTCAAATCGAAGGCATCTGAACTACAGGAAAAACCCCGGGAACATTTCTGCGATGGCCGCGTCAGGTGCGAGTCAAGGCGATGTTCAGCAGCCCGCGCCCTGGTCACTATTGCTTATATGCGGATTCGGCCGTACCTTCGTCCAAGTTGATCGTGATCATTTCCGGCTTGTCTTCGTACATTTGAATTTTAAGAAGCGAACCCTCATCGGTCTTCTGCACAGCTTCTATCTGCCCTAAGAACTTGTATTGGCGTACCTTTTCAGCTCCGCCGATTTGGCCCCCAGCGGAAGAAATACTCACGTCGAGCCATTTGGCTGACTTCCATAGCAGCTCAAGGGACTCGAATGAATGTTGATCTGGTGGGACTGTTATCGTGCAGATTCGTTCTTGCACGTTCCAATTCAGGTGAGTAAATCCGCCTATTTTCAAGGACTGGTCTGCCAGGGGTTTTTCGTTCGTCATTGTGCCTGCTCCTGAAGAGCAGTCGATCTTATCGCACCTTGGCGCGCGGCTGAGCGGGCAGCGAAGCCGAACCGGCGACGCGTATAACAAAGCTGGCCGTAAGCGCATCTTCAGGAAAATAAAATACATGGCGCCGGTGGATAAGCAGAAGGTAAGGGATTTGTCCAGTTGATTAGTCCTTCATCCTCCTCCCTAGTTGGGGTTCTTGTTTACCTTCGCCCAACCGTGTGACCGCCCCGCTTACTCCATCCACCGACTATTCAGGTTTCCCTGCGTGCTTCTATTGTCTGATGTTATTTACTCAGGGCGCAAGCCTGTGCAATTATGTTTTGGGTGCAATATGTGCCCCCAGAGGGCACGTTTTGCCCTTAAAGGATAACTGCGGTTATTATTTGGGTGTATAATGTGTCCTGGGAGGGCACACTATGCGCCCAAATGATAACTCACTAAAAACCTTGGGGTCGCAGTCAGCAAAGCTTATCGCGGCACTCTATGACTTAGGTCGCGAAATATTCGGCTTTGAAGACGTCTGTGAACTTACCGGACTTCCCGATGACTCTGCGCGAAGCCTCGTCCGTAAGCTCGTCCGGCGAGGTGTTGTGACCAGGCTCAAACCGGGACTCTTTCAGCTAGTCCCGTTCCAGCTCGGATCTGAAGCGCAGTTCGTTGGCAACCCATATATCGTTGCCCGAGCACTGATTCAGCCTCATCCGTACTATATTTCGCATGCGTCTGCCATGGACATCCATGGCATGCTTACGCAGCCGCAGTTTGTAGTGTACGTCACGTCGCTCGTTCGACGCCGTCCAATGAGTGTTCACGGATATGACTATCGTTTCGTTAGAACAAAGCCAGAACACTTCTTCGGAATTACACAGCAGTGGGTGGACAAACACGAGCAAGTGCTGGTAAGCGATTTGGAAAAAACCATTGTTGATGCGCTAAAACAGCCTGAGCACTGTGGCGGCTTTACGGAAATCGCAAAAGCATTTTGGATTCGCAGGTCGGATATGGATATTGAGAAACTGGCAGACTACGCATTACGGCTCGATGTTAGCATCGTTGCGCGCAGACTCGGTTTCATGTTCGAAGTATTCAACGTGAAGGATTCGGCTGCAATAGAGCGTCTCCAGGCAAAGGCAACGCGACCATATTTACTGCTTGATCCCATACTGCCGAGCGAAGGCAGCTACCAATCGCGTTGGAAGCTGCGGGTAAACGTTGAACCTGATGAAATACGTGCACTTGTAAGGACATAAATGATCCCTCAACGCAACATTTCCGTTTTAGCGAATCGCTTGGCCGCAGGCGGTGCACGCCGAATTCCAGAAGCCGTGCTGGAAAGAGATTATTGCATCGCTTGGTTTTTAGTCGGAGCATCGCGAACGAATCTACCAAAGATGCTTGCGTTCAAAGGCGGAACAGCTCTGAAACGTTGTTACTTTGCGGATTACCGTTTTTCAGAGGATCTTGATTTTACACTTTTGCCCAATGCAAAACTTGAAGATGCATTAAAGGAATTCGAGGCAGCATATGCCGAAACCCACAAAGCATCAGGCATCACGATTCGTCATTCACGGGATGAAGCAGAGCAGGGGGTCAACAGCCACACTTTCTACATAGCCTACGAAGGGCCACTTCCGGCAACGCGGAATGCCAAAGAGATCAAGGTGGACATCACACTGACGGAAAAGCTTGTATTCGACCTTGAGAGCAGACCCGTGTTGCGTTCCTATGAGGAGTTCTCTGATCTGCCGGAGGACGCCGTCATCACCGTGTACAGTCTCAACGAAATTGCAGCGGAAAAGACCGTGGCACTGCTCGATAGAGCACGAACAGAACCTCGTGATTTGTATGACTTGTGCTTTCTGACAGAAGGCGGATACGTTAAGCTCGAAGAAATCGATCACGCGATACATGAGAAGCTCGCGTTCAGAGGCAAGAAGCTGGCGGAGGTCGCGCCGAATTTCAAGAACAAGGAAGCCCGTCTCAAAGCCCTGTGGACTGGCAGACTTGCTCACCAGATGATCACGCTCCCACATTTCGAAGAGACATATCGTTCTGTGCAGCGTTCCCTGCGGCAGGCTGGAATTACCGACTAACTATCCTTTACCCTAGGCCAAGGACCGGCAAAAATCCCTATTGACAGAAAATCGAAACCGCACGCTACAATGGAATTGTGCACTGAAATTGATGGCGCTGCAGCGACTTAGTCGGACCATCAACATCAAATATCGATTCCGCGCTCAAATCATTTTGTTGGTTTGAGCGTTTTTGCAACAAGTTTTCTCTTCTTACACAAGACGCGCGTACACGATTAATCCGCCGTGCGCCGTACTCGTGCAAACACCTAAAGGATCAGACCAATGAAAAACAATGAACACACCCCGTATGGAGTGAGCGCAGCTAACTCCATTCTCTTAACGCGCAGAGAAGCCGCCGCCTATCTGGGAGTTGCAGAGCAAACACTCGCGGTCTGGAAATGTACCGGACGTAGATCTCTGCCCTTCGTTAAAATCGGCCGCTTAGTTCGATACAGAAAAGCCGATCTCGACGCTTTCATCCTCGAACATCTTCAAGACTTTGAACAAGTCTCAATGCCTAAAACAAAGCAATTGGAGAACTAACATGGAACAGATTCTTCTACCTGTCTTAGTGCTGATGTTACTCGTCGGCATTGCTGGCGGCAATCCAGGAATGGTAGTGAAGCCGCTGTTCGATATAGTCTCGCAACTCGTCGGTGCACTACTCCAGCTTTTATGCACGCTAATCGTCACGCTGTTTCGAGCTGCATGCACTCTTGTGGTTTCGGCAATACAAGCCATCTCCACAATGATCATTGACTCACGCAACATCAATCGATAATAAACCACTGAAAGATGCATGCATTGCAAACGCAATATGAGAAAACAGTATCAATGATCATCAACCATCATGACACCATCCGCGCGGAGCAGGCAGCGACGCGCAACACATGACCGAGCGAAGCGAGCCCGAACCGTTGGTCTCACCATACGGTAAGGCAAGATAAAGAGAAACTCTAACTGTCCCGACCGCCACTATCCACGGTGCTTTCGGGTACGGGATAAACGAGCTCGCTCCGTTCAATCCAGGGCAAAACACCGCAAATCGAGACGAGTTGCGCGTCTTGCGTACAGGAGGGGCTTATGGCCAAACCAATACTCAAATCAAGAGTCGAAACATATCTTTCGGCTGAAGACCATGACCGATTTATTTCTCTCTGCCGAAGAAGGAAAACAACACAAGCGTCAGTTGTGCGTGATGCGATTCGGTGGTACCTGAGCAATCACGATCAAATCAAGGAAAGCAAAGTTGAATCTGAGTTGTCCAAGAACATCAAGAACATGACTGACAGAATCTGCGGAATGTTGGCGAGACAAGGAGCACAAACGGGAACCTTGTACGAGCTCGCATGGCAAAACCATGTCGAGAACAAAATACAGGAAAGATTCGTAGCAGCATCAAATCTCGTCAAAGGCAAAATGCGAAAACGTCTTGAAGACGATGAAAAAGCAATTGCCGAAAGAATGACCAAGGTAGTCGGGCAATGATGATCGTTCGCCACAGCTACATATCCGTAAAGGCGAAACAACGCAGCGGCATCAAATTGAAGGTGGCGCGCTCACTGGCAATCGGCGCCGCTCTCGGACACGTTAAGTACATCCAACACCGCCCCGGAAAGGACCTGGAGGAAGGCGGTCGGGAAATGTTCACCGACACGGAGGACTCAGTGGACGCGAAAGAAATGCGAGACAAGGTTCGCGATTATGACGGCAAAGGCGTGGTGGTCCACAAGCTAACACTGTCACCGGAAGTCAGCCCCAACGATCCGAAAGAGTTTACGAGGGAGGTGATGCATCAGCTCGGTTCGGAGAAAGGATTGGATCTCGAATGGTTTGCTGTCACGCACAACAATACCGATCATCGCCACGTGCATGTAGTGGTGATGCCGAAAGACAAGGAAGGTAGATTCGTCAGATTCGATAAGAAAGACTACGACCTGATGAAAGAGTTCGGTGACAGATATCTGGAGCGGACTCAATACTCAGATTGCCGAGTGGCGGAATTCGAGCGACAACAAAAACACAAGGAGCAAAAGAAAGAGAGGCAGCAACAATTTGAAAGGGATAGGCAAGAGCGAATCCGAAACGGCGAAGAGCTTCCCTGGCTACACAAGAAAATAGTCCGCGAAGAGCTTGAGCCGCACAGCGAATGGAGCAAGACTCAAGCACAAGATGAGAAGGAATCCTTCGAGTATCTCGGCCAACGATATTCAAAGAACGACGGCTACGAAAGACTAACCGGACTCCGGCGCCATCTTATGGAGAACACAGACAAATCGTTAAGGCTACCCAAGGAGGATTACAAACGGCTGGCAAGCTGGATCGACAGCAAGGACCGGGCGCGTTTCTCAGGCGAAATTCAACGCCAATTGAACAGTGCAAAAGCATCGGCAACCGCCCGTGAAGAAGCACGAAACTCGCCGAATGCAAACCGCTACGTTTCGCCCCTTCAACAAGAAATGATGCGCAATCCCATCATGAGCCTATTTCTGACGGAAGCAGCAATCGCCGCAGAACTCGTCCGATGGATACCGCTTACAGATCAACGTGATCGTCTCAAAGAAAACCGAGACGACCTTGAAGATGCTAAACGCGACGTCGAAGCCAAACAGCGAGGACGCGCTAATCCAGGCGCTAAAGCAGCAGACGAGGCAATCATCGAACAGATTGATGATGCCATAGAAGACAACAAAAACACTCGTAAAGATGCGCATAAGGAGCGCGAAGTAGAGAAAAGAAAGCGCGACCGCGATCTTGATTTCATGGAGTAAGTACAAATGCAAACAACCGCAAAGGATGTTGGCGTTGTTAATGCAGCGCCAAAAGATTTACCTGTCCTGGCAGTGAATGTTCTCGACAGGCTCGGCTACAACGTCTCACGAGCCAGCAAGCAGCTCGATCAAATTCTCGCAGTCGAAAGACTCGATGAAAAGGTAGGACGAGATTGGTGGAGGCACGAGTACCGAGTTGTGCTCAGATGGTCTGACGCAATGGGCGGCTCACGAGTCGAAATCGAAATTACAGAACGACAAGGAGGTGGGACTGAAGAAGACTGCCGGCAGAGATGCAAGCAAGTGATTGCAACTCTTCAGGCAGATGCAATTCGCGCAACGAATGTCTCGTCAACCAAAACAAAATCGACGGTGCACGGAGGAGCCGCATGGGGAGACGAAACACAGCTGCGCCGCGCCGGATACATAACAACAAGACCGGAGGCAACACGGTTAATCATCGGGAAGACTCCGAAAGGTGAGTTTATTTCGATACCAGAACTGGTGACAAATGCGCACGCCATAGTCTGCGGTCGAACCGGTGTCGGAAAATCGCGAGGATTCTTCATTCCGAATCTGATTGAGCGAACCGGCAGCAACATGATCGTGACTGAGGCAACCCCAGGGTATGAACCAGGCGAACTATACACACTAACCTCTGGATGGCGAAAGCAAGCAGGTCACACCATCTACTCATTCAATCCTGCCGACATGTCATCAACGCGAATCAATCCCGTCGACCGAGTGAGATGGGCGCCAGAACTGGAGAAAGCAAAGGAGGCTGAAAAGTTAGCCGATCTAATCATCATGAACGGCAGCGGAGAGGAAACGCGAATCGATCCGACATGGGATAGATCAGAGAAACAATTGCTCGTTTCACTGATACTGCATGCGGCGGCAACCGATCCTCAGAGAGGACATATCGGAGCACTGAGATGGCTGTTGTTATCGGGGGTGAGTAAGGTCCGCCAGGAACTCGCCAGAAGCCCTTCAGCGCTCGCACAAATGGAGTTTGAAGGCTGGCTAGGGTCAACCTCCGAGAACTTCCGTTTCGGGGTCTTGTCGGGGCTAATGACGAAGTTGAATCCATGGATAACGGATCAACTTGTCGCACTAACCGAGAAAACGGACGTGGATTTCGATGCGCTGAAGAAGCAACTCTTCACCTTCTACATCGCCGTGCCAAGCCGCTCCCGAGATAGCAAGCTAATCGGCTCACTCCTCGTGAATTTCCTGCTCGACTATCTGCTCGATAGCAAATCGACGATGAAGTATCCAACATCGCTCTTTCTCGATGAATTCACAAACTTCGGAAAGATCGCAAACATTGCGAATGTTCTATCAATCGTCAGAAAAGCCAAGCTAAGTCTCGTGCTCGGATTTCAAAACTACTTCCAGCTCGAACGAGTCTACTCACAAAAGGAGGCACAGATCATCTTCGACCAACCGGCAACGCAAATCTACTTCCGACAGAAAAACTTCCGCGAAGCCCGAGCACTGAGCGAAGCGTTAGGAAGAACGACAATCGAAGAAGTCACCGTGAGCGATACCGGACGAGTACAAGAGTTTATCCAAGGAAGATCACTTGCAACGCCGGACGAACTCATAAATCTGAGCGGCGAAGTCATCACTTTCACGAACGACACTTGGCCGCTCAAAATCCCGCTCACATCGCCAACAGCCTATCACTATGCCCTTGCATATCCACCGCCGGAACGATCACCGCACGAAATTTCAGAAACGATTCGAAAGCGTGGCCGCACCGAGCGACCAGAAACCAGTCAACGCAAGGAAGAGAGCAAGCCCGAAGGAAAGAACCGGAACCGTGAGCGTAACCGCAACGATAAGAAGCGGAATGTCAATCAACGTACTGCGCAAGAGCGCGCAAACGAAGACAACGCCAATCAATTTCAACAGCAAGACTCACCGGAGGTAGATGACGTATGGCCGTCGTAGCAATCATTGTCGGAACATTCGTGTTCCTTCTCACCGGAGCATGCATCGGCGAAGCATCACATGACGCAGGTGCGGGAATAGTGCCAGGACTTGTCCTCGGCGTACTCGTTGCGATTCCAATTTTCAAAGCCGCCTGCGAAGAGCGCGCGAAACTTCTCCATCCTCAACCGCGAGAATACCGGGTTCCAGCAAAAATCGCATTCGCAAAAATCCGCGATATTCTCGCCGAGATCTCCTACAACTACGGAGATAAATGGCACGTCGTAACGGCTGATACTCAAACAGGAAGAATCACCGCAAACCTGCGCTTCATCGACGAATTCACGCGATTGGAAGGTGACGCGCGCGGAAATATCCACACGCGAAAGGAGCGCCTACAGCGCTTCCTTGCAGTCGATATAAAGGTGCAACCGACCGAACGCGGAACAGCCATCATCGTACTGGACTTTAGACCAACGGTGGAAGGGGTTAACTATGCGGCATGCGATAGCATCATTTCATCCCTAGCGATTGCAATACACAGCGAGATTAACCGCTCTACAACGTCCTGACAGTGCACCTTTGACGATTCGATATGTTATGCTGACAAGCTTCCCGCAGTTACTTGGTGTGATCAATGGCAGGTCATCTTTTCTCTTGGTTGCCTCTTTCCAAAATCCCCGGTCAGTTTTCGAAAGGAATGTCGGCGGACGAATTAAAGAGAATCGTGGAATGCGCTAAGTATGACCCTGCGCTATTCACTTGCATTCATTTGAATGGCATAGTGTCAAATGCCAATGTAGCAAATCATCGAGAGCGACAATTAGAAGCAGTAGGCCACATACTTCTTTCTCCTGAAACGAGAAAAATTGTAGACAAGTTTGTGCGGCAGGATCCTTCCCCATTTGTGCTGTCTCGTCGCCACTTACTGGAGCTGGTTAAGTGGGTGGCGGTGTACGCAGGAGGCGCACCTCCAGCCGATAAAGAGAGCCCGGACCAGTTTTTGCTCGCAGCAATTGCCGCTGTCGAACTCGCAGCAGAACGTCATGACGCAAGCTTTGCGGCGAGCAAGGACGATCCGCCTGAGGAAAGGATTCGCAAAGCCTTACCTGCCATTAGAGAGATATCCCTTTACGCAGATCCAGGCTGGTTCCCGTTGCATTCCTTAGGTAGAGCCAAGATTCTGCTTGAAGATGGAGTGTTCAAGAATGAGAAATTCACAAAAGAATTTGTCAAAAAAACTGGTTTTACACTCGAAGAATTCTTGACTTGCATGGCAGGAATTGCGTGCCTCGGGCTTGGCGCCAAGAGGCCAGAAAGTGGCTCTAGGCAGTATGCCTTCGCCCTAAAGAATTTGGTGGCTCAGGCACCGGACTTGGAGGCTCTGTTCAAGAAATTTTTCTCTTGTTTTGCCACTAGCCCAGAGCAAATTCGCAAAGCGCTCGCTGGAAAAAGCCCAACCGACTTTTATGACTTCAAATTGCTAAGACAGCGACCTATAGTGGGTTTCGACGATGGGACGTTTCTGATAGTTGATCCAATATTCTTTGCGCAATGTCTTGCGGTTGGACCGATGTTTAGAGTGCTTGGAATAGGCGAAAATGAGGTGTTTGGCGCCTTCGGAACTGCCTTCGAGAATTATGTGGCATCGTTGTTCGATAGTTACTGTAAGCGTTTTCTCGGAAACACGGGTGGATATTTATCAAAAAACAAACACATCGATTTAGGAAAAGGACAGCAGAGAGAATTGTCGGACATTTGCATCTCCTTCGAAAATGAGGTTGTCCTAATAGAAACCAAAGGGGCGTGGCTAAAGGATACCGTCTTATCGGATCTCGATCCTGGCGATTTCTTAGCCGAACTCCACGCTAAGTATGGCGTCCACGAGGAAAATGACCGCGACAAAGGCTTCGCACAGCTAGCGGATTCGATTAGAGCACTCGCCGACGGACGAGTCATTGCTGAGACGGATGGTGGCAGGGACGAAGCTAATCTGGTATTTCCCGATACAGTCAAGACAATCTATCCAGTACTTGTGGTTCACGATCCTCTTATCCATGCTACGGGCTTCATCGGGCACATTCTCGCAATTGAATTTGCAAGAAGACTTGGTCAAAGTGATGCAAGTCAATCCGGTTTCTTTGAGTATTCTGGAGCAAAACGAACGTTTCGGATAGCCAATCTCACTCTTATCACTATTGATGATCTTGAGGATCTCTTCGCTATTGGAGCGTGCAGTAGGAACTTCCTGGAGCATGTTCAAGGCTTTTCGGAGATCGATCCTTTCCGTTTAGCTGCGACGTTTGATGAATATGTAGCATTGCAAGGACGGGCTGATCCTCTGCTATCGCCTTTAGTGGCAAAATCGCAAGAGCTGTTAAAACGAGCTGGCCGCGCGCTGATACCTTCCTAATCGTTGAACATTTTGCTACTTTTTGCGAGACCGCTTAGCAGCTAGTTTTGCTGAATCTGCGTCGATGAATTCGTAGTAGTCCTGAACGCCTAGATGAAGTTGTTGTGTCACATTGCTGATTCGCTGGAGTTTGTCATGCCCCATTTTCCACGAATAGCGCGTATCAATGAATTTGAATTGCTTGCCAGCGATGTCCTGCCAACAACCGGGCGTTTTGCTATTTTGCAGAAGTTCGTGCGCGGTAAGTATGATCAATCTCAGCGGACGATCTAACTTCCGCCATTGCCGAAGTCCGCTCACTGCAATCGATCTCAAAGCTCGTTTCTCACGGTTTGTCAATTCCCGCCGCAGTGTTGCGAACACAAACGTCGCCCCTGGAAATAATCGCATCAATTCCTTGGCTCGTTTGAAATCACGCTCTTCAAATTTGTCGAACGTTTTGCATTCAGCAAAAACCATAGCGGGTTCAGCATCCCTGAGTCGTTCGGTAGTCTTCCACCAGAGCGCCAAGTCAATTTCTAAATCGTTAGGCTTCCCTCGCTTCAGTTCAATGCCCGGATACCAAGAAATATCGTCCCCAATCGACCAACTGAAAAATCGCGCTGTTAACAAAACGGTGTACGCACCACCAGCGAAGTCTGGCATGCTGAAGGGCCCCAGAGCCCGATACGACCAGTGGGCCTTCGATGGTTGATCCGCGGGGAACGGAAAACTTCGCAGACATCGATCACATGTGAGAACTTCAGCGAGACCTGACAGCGCAAACCAATTCTTTCTTCCGCATGACGAACAGTCCAGCTCGACTCCGATGCGCACGCTCTTTGCCTTCGTCATGAACTCCAGAATTCGTGGATAATGCCTATCCCCGCCGACAGAATGCGCTTGCTTTAGTCGACCGACCAACTGCTTGTACGTAAGACTATTTCCTTTTGACAGATGGTGAAAGGTGTTCAACACTTCGACTGAAGCAAGATAGTATGCCTTGCTTAGTCCTTCACTGGCTCTAGTCAGTTCCAGCACGTTTGTTCCGGCTGCAGATCGGGCGACTGTAAACTTCCTGTCGGAGAACCATTTTTGAAAGACGTCCCAATGGCTCGGTAGCTCAAGATTCAGCGCATCCGTCTTGCCTGCGCAACCGACCACAAAGCCCTCTGAATTATTCCAGCTTGATGTTTTGTCGGCGGACATATAAGACGACTGGGCGAATGAAAAATACGGCATGACTGTCGCCGCATCGAGCTCGTCGCTATCGTGCTTGGGCGAAAAAACATTAACCCAGTGACTGTAATAAAAGCCAAACTGATCTGATTCACGGATCCAGTTTGGGAAGAGTGGACTACAAGTTACTGTTGATGTGCCTGGCTGACGCGGCACAACATCTTTTGCGGCTTGGATATCTCGCCGGAACGCTCTATCAGAATCGCGGTACTCCTTCCGCCAGATGCGTGGATGCCAACTTCTCACAATGAACTTTTTGCGGCCAGGTTTGATCTGCTTATGAAAACTTTCAAAGTCCTGTTCTGAAATTGAGCGGCCACGCATGATCTGAACTTGCTCAGTTTTTGACTGAGCGATGAATTTGTTAGCTATTTTGACCGCCGAGTCGTTCCATTGCATAACTAAAGGAACCATTTTCCATCCCAAAGCACGCAAGTTCCAATAGTCCACAATGTCTATGAATGACCCAGCATCCATGTAGAAAAGGCTTGTTGCCTCGATTTCCTGGCGTTGGATATATCTCAGTCCGGATGAACCAAGCCAGAGAAGATTGGTTCCCTGCTGAAAGAAATGTTTGAGAGCTTCTTCCTCGTTCAGATCGATTTCGTTCGCTAAAAATAGCTCTTTTACGTCTTGAGTAACTTGTCCCCAAGCTCTGCGAGGAAACCGCCCTAATGTCGCCGCAGTAACCAACGACGTATCGGACACCGCGCGAGCAGCAATTGATACAGCGGGTTTCTCGGACTTGCCCGAATGAAGCTGCTTGTCGTAAACATTACCTAGAAGCGAAATAATGCTTAGCCCATACCAGCCACCCGGCTCAAAAATCTTGTTGCCAGGCTGATACACCACGCGCTTGCTGAAAGGAAAGGGAATGCTCTCGGCTGCTTGATGATTTTCAGCGACAATGTAATCGGGCTCAAATGTTTCCAAATGTCCGAGCAGGATTTCTTGTGCGGATGGATTCTCAAATCTTCCGTCAGAGTAACCTTTGGGCCGGACCTTGTAGTTCGGGATGATCGGATTGAACATTCCGCCCCAAAGACACGTGTTGAGTTCGATGGCGCGTGCGAGTTGCCGAAAATCCCCGGGAGCGACAAGCGTCGCAAATCGTACTGGTCGCAATCGCCGGGGAATTTGCTGCATGATCAGTTCGCTTGACGTGGCGCGCCCGACATCAACGCTTCTAGATGATCATAAGCAGCGTTGTACGTTTCGCCATCGAGCCGAAGCAGATCATCGATTATCCATTCTTGCAGCGGACGTTCGGACAGCAGGAATCGAACGTCCTTCTGCCCCTGACGCGCAGTTCTAAACAGTTTGCCGTTGATCGAGATTGTCAATCCTTGCGTCGAGTTTCTTCCGCTTGGCTCACCTAAATACAATTCAGCTTTCGGATGACTCCGCTCAGGGTCTCGCAACCAACACTCTGTGAGCTTCGGACGTGTGGCTCCCTCAGAGAATTTATCGAAATCAAGAAAGTAGGCGAATGCAGTTGACGGGTTTAAGAACTTGCCTTGAAGTAACCGAGAAAGACCGTTTACCTCGACAAATGACCAATATTCTTGAAACAAATTCGAGATGATTTGACGCAGATTGTACTCAAGCAACTCCCGATGCTCATGACCAGGCAACAAGCAGATCGGCATACCGCCACATTGCTTATACGGGCGCTGGATAGTATCTACGCCCATACCCCTAAGAGTTTCTACCGACTCAACCAACTGGCGCAAGTACATGTGGGAAAAGTATAAACACGGATACGACTGTACCTGCCCGGCTTGTATTGCTTGTACAACTTCCGCCTGCGATACCTGCGCGACGTGCGGGTAATCACCCATAAAGAGCCCATCAAGCGTAGGAATCTGTTGATCTCCGTTTGGATCGAATGCTAAGCCGTGTTTTTTCAGCGCCTGTTCATACCAAGCGGGTAGGTATGTCGTGGCACCATACGCGACGTCGTCGAGCTTCAATACTGAATTAGCTTTTAGTCCCATGGCAAGACCGAAGCGATCAACGAATGCGAAGATGGTTTCCGCGCATAGCATTTGGCCACCAAGCCGGAAAAGACGATTCTGAAATCCGGTCCGATATACTTGGTAGAGAAAATCCTTTGCCATCAGATCAGGCCGAAGCAGATCAGATCTGCCAATCGTCTTACTGGAAAGCCCCTCATTTAGTCCATCGATAGAAAACTGACTAATACTGGTGGCACCACGAGCAGTATCACCGTCTCTCTCAAATTCTAGTCCTTTGGGCACCTGGACGAGTAAAGGACCGTTACTGCATTTTTCGACGGCATATTCTCGAAAAGTAACCGATTCAATGTCGTGGCTGAATAAGGCAACTCCAAACTTCCAAACGTTCGGAAAAAGGACGGGCTTCAGAACCTTGAACTCGGAGTCCAGTCCGGTGTTTATGGTATCCACATATAGTTGAAAAGCGCCAACAAGATCGCTTGGGATTCCAGAGAGCGACAGTTCGTGCAATATCTCAGTGCGCAGTATGTGCGCTCCCTTAAATAAGGCCTGATACTGCTGCAGAATCACTTTCCACATTTGAATGTATTGATGTGAGTCCGTGATTACATCTGTCTGTTGATCGAAATGAACTGTAAACGTCTGTTGTTCTGGTCTGTACTCGGGCATCGAGTGATGTATGTGTTTCCAGTACACATCACCGCCTTCGACATCAACGCACACGAGAAGAATAGGTGCGAAACAGATCCTGCTGTAGGCAACCAGTGACGTCGGGCATGGATAGCTTGTTTTGCCCCTTCCTATTGCTTTAACCTGTACTTCAAACTTGCCCACCGGCACGCGTCTCGAATCAACTAATGTCAACGTACCATCAGTATTTGGCGTTTTGTCCCGGGTCTGCACGTCCGCCTTTACTACATTTGAATCTATGCGTTCACAAAAGATGGTGACGGCGCGAAATTCGGCCGTATCTGTCTGAGGATAGGTCGCTGGCTCTGGTTCACGCATCTCGGGCGACTCCAAATTCGAACCAGTTTTCGCTCTCTGGACGTTCCTCCTTAGCACTGCTACCTTGAACAAATGGAACTATCTGTTGGCTAGAGAGCACCGCATCTCCCTTCTTTAGCGCGCCTCTAAAAACGACACTCTCGATCCGAAAGTTCCGATTCTTTTGAATGAACATGGGTACCCATTCATGCGCATCCCGATAAAAGACAAGGTCCTCCGCGCTCTGCACGACTATTCGATTTATGTTTCTGACTTGCTCCCTCGTCGCAGAGTACATACGGAATTTGACCTCCGCCGGCGTCGGCCGATTCTTTACCTCAGGGTCTGGCTTGATACGAACCGCGACTTTAGGTGTTAGCGGAATCACCTTATTGTTGATGTTCGTGAATCGGTTAGACGGCTCAAGCCCAATCGGGTAGTCGCTCGTAAAAAATGGACTTTCATCGAATTCATTGTGAATGATTTCCCAATCGCATTTACCTAGAATCGCGGTTGTTTTCTCGATGTTCTGAATGCCGAATGCTTGCGGATATTTCCCGTCAATTCGTATCTCGGCTGCTCCGTCTTCGATCATTTGATCAATGCTGACGCCATGGAGCCGGGGAACAATCCCTTTGCGATCAAGAATTTTCGCCGTTGACGTGAGCAGTTGCCGCAGGAACGGCGCGTGCAATCTCATTGATGTGGGAGAGCACGAGCTTATGCATGAAACAAGCCCAGCAATAGCTCGAACGGTTTCATGATCAACACGCCCAACTGAAAGATTGCTTACAGCATCGTTATATCTCGGCTCAAACTCTTCCAGAAAGCCTTCAATCATCCGATCATCAGCAAGATATCGATTGGTGCTGCCGTCTTGAATTGCACATACCGCCTTCGTTCCGGGAGTAAATGTCTTCAGATCGCTCTTGCGAATCGCGTGCAATCGTCCCCCGGACGGCAAAGATACCCATCCCTTGAGATGCACCTGCGGAACATAATGATCTAGTGGCACTTTCGGTCCTCACGATTAACGACGTATGGCATTCGAAAACGGGCCATCAGCCGAGAACCCTCTATTGTCGCGCGTAAGCAAGCGGATATCAAGCGCGCCAATTGATATCGACTCGCAATCCAGTGCATATCCACCTACCTCTAGAGAGCACTAGCTCGGTCATGGCACAAAGCCGTGGCACATGACGGCGCGGACGTATCCGATACTGCCTATGGTGGCATCGCGACAATTGGATCGCCAGCGCAAGTCGCTACGGGTACGGCAAAGGGTAAGGCGTGCGCTAGGCATAACGCTAGGCGTGGGTTAGGCAATGGGTTAGGCGAGATTAGCGACGCTACCGTAGCTCTCTTGATTCGCGCGAATAGAAACGATAGACGAACTTCGTTGATTGAGCTTTCTCAAGCTCGACGATGCTAATCGCGTTTGCATTAGGCATTGCATTAGGCGCGCACTTTTTACCTACCCCAATAAAAAACCGCCGGTTCTTTCGAGACCGGCGGTTTTACTAGGCTTTTAATTGGTTGCGGGGGTAAGATTTGAACTTACGACCTTTGGGTTATGAGCCCAACGAGCTACCAGGCTGCTCCACCCCGCGACCTACAAGTATCGCCGATCGCCCCCAGCTAAGCAAACCCATCGCGACATTTACTTCGCCTCGTAGTGGTAACATAAACTGTGCACGCTGACGGGCTGCGGTTTCCGGCGCGATTTGTTTTGGTTCATGAACGGTAACGTTGATGTTGTAAGGAGATCGCCATCCGCAAAATGCGCTCCGCGAGTGTCTTTATAGTGGATTGGTGAAAGAGCAGGGAAATGAAAGCAGTTTTGCAACGGGTTTCGTCCGCGTCTGTAACGGTTGATGGTCAAATTGTCGGCGAAATAGGTAAGGGTTTGCTCATACTTGTCGGCGTCGAGCAGGGCGACACCGATGCGGACAGCACCTATCTTGCGCAGAAGACCGTAGAGCTGCGCATATTCAATGATAACGACGGCAAGATGAACCTCTCGCTCGCCGATGTTGGCGGTCAAGCGTTGATTGTGTCGCAGTTTACGCTGATTGCGGACTGGAAGAAGGGGCGCAGACCGGGTTTCAGCCGCGCCGCGAAACCGGAAGAGGGCAAAAGGCTTTACGAGCACTACGTTGAGTGCATTCGCAACCAAGGCATAACCGGCGGAACCGGCATTTTTGGCGCTCATATGGAGGTCGCGCTGGTCAACGACGGACCGGTAACCTTGCTTCTGGAGACGGAATCGAAGTCTGTTTGAGAATTAGTTAAGCTGCGGCGCGCCGTCCATGAACTGCTTTTAGGCTGTCGCATGGCAACCTCGTAGTATATTTGGTTGCAATGTAGAACCAAGTCAGGGCAACCATGAAAAATCCTTCCAAGGCAATCGGAGTGGCAATCGGCGTTATTGCCGGTTTGGGCATCTCAACTGGCTGTGCGAATGCGGGCTCTTCTTTCGAAGACAACGACATCGCGCCATTCATCAGCGGTTCCGGTGATAAATCGAGACCTTCCACATTTTCGGATGAACTGCCGAAGGTGCAAAAGCCAGTCGTGAAAGCGGCTCCCAGGGCGGCGGTGAAGGTTCCTCACCGCACAAGCAACGCCTGGCGCCCCGCGTATGAGGAAGAGGAAACCCCCGCGACTGAGGAAGAAGAGGAAGAGGACGACGACGATCTTTCTATAGAAGAGAAAGCGGCGAAGCAGCAAGCGAAGCTCGAGAAGAAAATCGCTGAGGAAAACGCGCTTCCCACGTCCGACGACCCTGACTACTATTACAAGCGCGCTCAGTTCTACATGGGCAAGAAGCATTACAAACAGGCGCTTCTCGACATCAATGAGTGCATGAAACTCAAGCCTGATTACTGGGAAGCTCGCTACCTGGGCGCCTATATTTTGCAACTGCAAGGTCGCACGAACGAAGCAATCGAGCACTACAAAAAGTACGTTGCTGTTCGGCAGCATGACATTCAAGCGCGCATCAATCTTGGAACTCTTCTCCGGAAAGCCGGTGATTATGCGGATGCCGAAGAGCAGTACAAGAAAGCGATCGAGATCAATTTCTATTCTTTCCCGGCGCACTACAATCTCGCCAATGTGCTGATCGATCAGCACAAGAACGAAGATGCGCTCAAAGAACTAAAAGCATGTATGAAACTGCAACCGCGCAACGCCTGGGTTCATAACAATCTCGGCGTGATTTATCAAAAGCGCAATTATCTAGAAGAGGCTGAAGAGGAGTTTGTTCGCGCATTGCGTCTCGACCCCGCTAACAAAACCTTCGAGCAAAATCTTGCCTTGCTCAGGCAGCGCAAGAGTCAGAACAAAGAGATGCGAGCCGACGCGGCAGATCTGCTCTAAAGCTACTGCACCTTAATCGAACCGACCAGTGCGTCGAGTTCCGCAATGGTTGGTGTGAATGTGGTATCACTCAATTTATTGAGTTTTTCTTGCTGCGCCTTCGAATAAGTCTCGTAATTCTTGCTGAACGCATCGTACTTCTCTTTGCTGTAGGTCTCGATATTGCCCTTGTCCGGCAGCGATTTCGTTTTGATCGGAATCATCGCAGAGACGAAATATTTTCCGTCCGCGCTAAGACCTTGCATCGAATAAATCAGTCCATCGTTCGACATCACGTTTGGTTCAATTTGATAGGTCGCCAGATATCGCACTCCGGAGCCGTTCTTGAACGAAACATATTTGACTTTGGAATGAATCGGAGTTGACGCATCCTCCCACGGCAGGAAAGGAACGTCTTTGGGCGCCGCCGGCTTCTTCTTCAGAAGAGCGCCGAGATCCCTTGTTGCGTCTGCGACTGTTGGGTAGGAAGTGCGAAAGTTTTTCACTTTCGCGTCTGCTGTTGGTATCACATAAAGGTGTGCATTCGTTTTACCGAATGTGATTTCCCAATGTTCCGGTGCTACGCCGTCCGGCTTGTCATCAGGAGTTTCGAGTGGGGAAGCCGCTACTTTTTTCGAGGAAAATTTCCCGCCCATCGTCATCGGATAGCTGAAGGAAACTCCTTTCGAATTGAAGTTGACCATCCCCTCTGCGGCTCGCGCGTCGCTGGTCGAAATCGTTCCAGCTGCAGCGAGTAGTGTAAGCAAACAAAGGTTTCTTCTAAGCATTCCAATCGGCTCCATCGGCAGTTGCGCTAACAGCCTATGAGTATATCGCGATTGAATTGCTGGCAGCAGGTCCTCTGTTTAGCGACGATTGCCGTGCTTGAAGATGTTCAGATCTATGTGGATATCAACGTTGCCGTTGCCGCCCCGTCCATAACCGCCTGGTGGGTGTCCTTGTGGGAAGCGACCCGGTGGATATTGGGGATACTGGTTCGGATATCGGTCGCCGTAATAGCGCGGCGGGGTGTTGTCGATGATTCGAATGTCGTCCCAGAGTCCGTTGCGGCGGTCAGGTCGACCGAGGTAGATATCGCCTCCGACGCCTTTGCGGTCGCGTTGTTCGACTTCGCGGACCAGATACTTTTGACCTTCAAAATCGAGTTGATTGAGATCGTTGTTGAGTCTTTGAACGGCGCGGTTGATGTTACCGCTATCCAGTTCTCTTGCGATTTGCCATGCTTCTTGCTGCAGCGGGTTTGGTCCCTGGTGGTGTCGTCGGTCGTCTCCAAAAACGTCGCGCGCTACCCGGCCCAGGTCAACATGAATGCCAAGGTCAAAGTCTTTGCCCATGGTTGGTATTCCTCAAATTTTGTGATTACAGAACAGCAGTGTTTGGATATTTTGGTTGATGCCAAGAAGAAGCACAAGGGGAAATTTACGCAAATCGCGAGTGTCGCGAACGGTCATTTAGAGAATTTCGAATGTGTTTTCCTTGAGTGTTCTTGCATTGTAATTTCGATTTGGATCATTTCCGTGGAACTGGAAAGTTATTTCGAATTGGATCATTTCCGTGGAACCGGAAAGTTGTTTCGAAGAATCTTTCCCTTGGAACCAGGAGATGCTTTGTACGGCACTACCGACTGGGCGCTCAAACCGCCTGCGCCTATCCGACTTCCAGGCCCGCAGGCAGGTCATTCAGCCAGCGCACTCGCGTCGTGATCGAGCCGTTCGGACCGAGAGACAGCACCCGATAGCCCGGCGGCAGCGGCGCTATGCTGACACCCTGATCCTCGACCTTGAATTGAATGCAGGTCGACGGACTCGCATATAAAGGAACACCGTTGCGACTCAGCTGATACTCGCCGTGAACGTGACCCCAGAGCACGCCGCGAACATTTTTGTGCTTGTCCAGCAATCTGAAGAACGCGCCTGCGTTTTCTAAACCTTTATCGTCCTCTGGAATTTTTGCAATCGGAATTGCATTGTGGTGCAAACAGACAAGAGCGTTTAAATCGGCGTAGCGCGAAAGTTCTTCATCGAGCCGAGCGAGTTCCTCATCACTGAGCCGACCTTCGACGTTCTGCGGCAGAACTGAATCAAGCAAAACAAACAACCAATTACCTGCCGAAAAACTTCTGTCGTGCCGAATGTTTGACTGCGAGCCTTTTTTAAAGGCCCACTTCATTGTTTCAAAACAGTCGTGATTGCCCGGAAGGAAATAAACAGGTACATTGGCTGGCTCGATAATTTCGCGCACGCGTTCATAAGACTGAGAGGTTTCATCCATAGAAACATCGCCAGTCAGTAAGATGAAATCCGGCGAGCCTTCATTGGCAAGCGCGTGTTCGACCGTTTCCCTGAACGTGTCATACGTGTCCACGCCCCGCATTCGGCTCGAAGAATCCCCGTATAGATGCGTATCGGTGAACTGAAGAACCGTGAGGGTTTTCGTCATTGAGTTATTAGTTGATTTGAACGCCGAGATCGTTGGTCAGCAGAACTTCGATTTCTTGACCAGGTCCGAGGCTGACGTTGTCGCCTTGAGAGAACAGTGCAATTGCGGAACTGCCGATTGCTGTCGCGATAACTGGCGCGCCAAGAGTGGCGATGTTCGCCGCGACCAGTGCGCCCTTCGTGCTGCCGTCCGGATTTACGCCCGCAACTGCTTTGACGTTGCCTTCCACTCTGGTACCAAAGCTGGTGCCCGGGTCGAGTTCACCTTTCTTGTTGGACAAACCTTTTTTGAATTCAACCGATGCGTCGAGTGGTATCACTTCGCCTGATGGCGTTACGATTTGCTCGAGTTTTAAACCGATTTTTGCAGCACGGCTGAGCAGGCGGGGTTTCACAACCTGAGCGACGCGCCCTCGGACGAAACTTCCGCGAGGTAGAAGCAAAGTCATACCCACGTACAAGTCATCTTTGACGTGCGCTTCGAAGAGATCTCCAGGTTGGCTGGCTTTGGCGTCTACGGCAGTTTCAAGCACAAGTCGTAAGCGGGTCTCGACGGGAAGCGTCGTTGACGCCAGGTCTGCTTTGAGTGCGGTGCCGCTTCCGCCACCGCTACCGGTATCAATACCTGCGCTGCCTGGTTGCGCATCACCGCCTCTGGCTGCGAAGTCCGGAATGTTTTTCGGAGCCATTGTCTGCGCCGGTTTCAAACCGTCAATGCCCACTGCTGGTGAGTATCTAGGCTGGCGAGAGTCGGCGTGCTTATACTTTGTCGCGGCATCCGCGCACGGTGCAAGCATGAACGTTAGAGCAAGCGCGGCTGCAAGAGACCTTTGACTCGCTGACTTCATTATTTCTCCTTACCTTCCATAGAAACGTGTTTTTTATTCCGTGGCGTTACTGTTTTGACCTTCCGGTATCTTTATTTCGTGCCGTCTGCGTTGACCATGTCCGGTTTCGGTTCGGGCTTCCCGTTGTACGGAGCAGATGTTGTCGACAACTGCGTTTTAAACGCCAGTTACAACCGATACGACGTGGGGCGCCGCCAAAAGTGCCTCCACCTTGGCAATGTCTTCGGGCACGTCCACGCCGGGGGAGGCGTGATTGTTGATGACGACCTTAATGCGGATGCCGTTTTCCAGTGCGCGCAACTGCTCTAGTTTCTCAGTCATCTCGAGCGGCGTCGGCTCAAGTTTCGCGATGCGCTGAAGGGTTTCTTTCTTGTAGACGTAAAGTCCGGCATGACCGAGGCGCTGCACATGCGGTTGTTCGCCGGGGTCGCGTTCGAATGGAATTGGGTAGCGCGAGAAGTAGAGCGCGAAACCGTTTCTATCCAGCACGACTTTCACCAGCTGCGGGCTGCGCCATTTCTCTTCATCGTTGATTGCGTAAGCGATTGTCGACATTTCGACATTGCCGTCTTCCAGCAGAGGTCTGATGGCCGCATCGATGGCGAGCGGTGATATCAGAGGCTCGTCGCCTTGAACGTTGCAGATTATTTTGATGTCCGGCAGATTGCTAGCCACTTCTGCCAGCCGGTCCGTACCTGTGCTGTGGTCGGAGGCGGTCATGCAAATCTCGCCACCGAAGCCTCTGACAGCGTTTGCGATGCGGTCGTCGTCAGTTGCCACGATCACGCGGTCGGCGAGAGTCGCTTGTTTTGCCTGTTCCCACACACGCTGAATCATGAGTTTTCCGCCGATAAGCGTGAGCGGTTTTCCCGGAAAGCGTGTTGACGCGTAGCGAGCAGGGATTACGATGGCGACGCCGGTTCTTGAAGCAGACATTAAACACCTGAGCCAATCGGAGATAAGGTCCTAATTATCCAGGATTTTTTGCGATTCTACGTTTACTCGGCTTCAGGTTTCGAGACAGGGTAATCGCTGACGGGCGGTAGTATTGGCTTTGTTGTCAGTAGAAAGTTCGACTGGGTGGGCGATTGCGGAAAAATTCGCTATTCGGCTGGCTGTTTCAGTTTTCCGCCCAGGCTTGCACAAAAATGAAAAATGGGTAATAACAAATAGATGGACCTTCGTAAAATTTGCCTTTTGTGATGTAGCAAGGATGCATTAGAGACCCAGAGAGGTAATCCTGTGAGCTGTGACTGTTGCGCGAGAGAAAAGTTACCAGAGCAATTACTACAAAAGCTGTCCGACGTAGAGCAAGAGTTGAACAACACCGCCAAGCGTATTGTGAAGGCGGCGAGCGATCCGTTTTCCGGAGTAATCAGGTTCCTCGAAGACCGTCCCGAGAATTCTTCGTTGCACGG
Source organism: Candidatus Obscuribacterales bacterium (assembly GCA_965228855.1). Taxonomy (GTDB): domain Bacteria; phylum Cyanobacteriota; class Vampirovibrionia; order Obscuribacterales; family Obscuribacteraceae; genus JADYXR01. The sequence goes on from CBDDIJ010000002.1 coordinate 1,852,273, forward strand.
CTATTTCGTCGACCGTGCATTGATTGAAACCTTCGGCAGCCGCGAGCAAGTGCCCGGGCTGATTCGCGCTCTGGCATCACACGTGCGCGAGGTGATTCGTCAGTCCAACGTCATCAGCATTGTCAATGAACATCCTACAGCGGAGCGCTGGGGACAATATGTCATAAAACAGAAAGAGCAGATGCGTTTCGAGATCGGCATGGATAAAGGTTTCCTCGTCCTGAAAAACATCAAGGGTTTGTTCGGTATCGAACATGGTGTAGAATTGCCGCTCGAGTGTATTACTGTGAAACCGCCCAAGCTGGTTGTCACAGCAAACATGGGTCTACTCAAGCCGCAGAAGATCTTCGATATTTAACTCCGTCGATATTTCTGCAAGTGAGTGATTCACGGAATTGATACGCGGAAAACTGACTCGATAGAAACGAGAATTTATGACTGATTTCACCGCACAGGTTTACGCGCATCGCGGCGGTCGGGCTTGGGCGCCTGAAAACACGATGACCGCCTTTCGTAAAAGTCTCGAAGCGGGTGTCGATGGAATCGAGCTCGACGTCCAGCGCTGCGCGACCGGTGAGCTGGTTGTATTCCACGACCACACGCTAGACCGCACCACCAATGGTGTCGGGTATGTAAAGGACTGCACGCTTGACGAGTTGAAACGGTTGAGCGCCGGTCTCTGGTATCACAAAGATTTCCGCGAAGAAAAAGTTCCGACCCTCTCGGAGGTTCTCGCACTCGTCGACGGACAGGTAATGCTCAATGTTGAGATTAAAAACACGCCGGTCGATTATCCCGGCATCGACGACGAAGTTCTGGAACTATTGAGCGACTACCCGCATCCGGACAAGATTGTAATCAGCTCGTTCGATAATCGCCTGACGAAGGTGATGCGAAAGAAACAGCCGGAGTGGAATTATGCGATTTTGATGGATGGTATACCGGATGACATCGGCGGCATGGCAGCCGCAATCGGGGCTACGTACTGGCACCCGAATCACGAATCGATTCTTGCCGACGCTTGTGACGAGGCGAAAGCGGCGGGTTTGAAGATAAATGTTTGGACGTCCAACGACGATCGCGATTGGGCCAGATTGCTCAAGATGGGCGTGGATGGCATCATTACGGACGATCCAGTCGGCTTGATAAAATTCTTGGATTTGGTTGCCAAGGTGCGCGCCTGACCGCTCTTTTCGAGGAACAAAGTATAAGCGACGGCCAATGACCGTTCGCCTGAATTGCCGCGCTGAACAGTTTCACTTCTGGCAAAGTTCGGTTTTAAGAAACGGAAAGATTAATGGACTGGACGCTCTCATCTATCAACTGGCCGCTGGACGCAATCGACAAAACGATTGCAACATACGCTGTTTTTCTCGGCGTATACATTTTGTTTTCGGCGCTGGTTCTCGTGCGGCTCCGCAAGCGGCTGTGGAGCTACCTGGTACTGTGGACGATTTATCCGCTTGCCTGCATGTGGCTCGCATTCTTCCTCGGTCGTGGAATTTTCGACGCGCTCAATTTGATGGCGATGGCGGTTTTCATCGGCGGCACGGGGCTGCTCGCAACGTGCGCTGCATTCGCCTGGCCGACCTACAAAAAGTTTGCGACCGTGTTCGCCGTCTTCTCTTTGACCCTAGCCGTCATCGGCATTGACGCCTTCATTGTTGAGCCCGCCTGGCTCGAAGTGCGGCACGAGAAAGTTGTTTCCGCTAAGGTGCATAAACCAATCCGCCTGGTAGTTATCTCTGATTTGCAAACCGATCACGTCGGCAGCTTCGAGCGCAAAGTGTTTCAAAAAACAATGGAAGCGAAACCGGATATGGTGCTCCTTCCAGGGGATTATATTCAGGCTTATTCCGCTCAGTATCGCGATCAGGTTACTAAACTGCGCGCAATTTTGAAGGAATTGAAAGTGTCGGCTCCGCTTGGGGTCTACGCAACGCAAGGTGATTCGGAGCGAAACGGTTGGCCGGAAATTTTCAAAGACTTGCCGATTTATCCTTTCCACGAGAGTGATACGCTTGTTGCCGGCAAAAACGGCCCACCTGAAGATGAAGTCGTCGTGACCGGTTTGACTCTCAAGGACTCGTGGCGTTTGCGCTATCAAATTCCGCACACCGACAAATTCCACATCGTTGTTGCGCACAGACCAGACTTTATGTTGGGCGCCGGCGAAGGCGATTTGTTCGTCGCTGGTCATACCCACGGCGGTCAGGTTCAACTACCGATCTATGGACCGCTACTCACATTTTCGGAAGCGCCGCGTGAGTGGTGCGGCGGCTGCTGCGTTACTCGCGATGATGGCAAAACGTTCATGATTACTCGTGGCGTTGGCATGGAGCGCGAACGGGCTCCGCGACTTCGCTTTTTCTGTCATCCTGAAATTGTAGTTATCGACGTCGTTCCTGAGTCGTAAACGACTGATGGGCAAGCGGCAAACATGGTGGCTGGGCGTAAGCGAATACAGCGAGGCGAATTGTTGAAACGCGCATCTAAAAGACGAATTCAGAGAGTTGTTTCGATGACCCTTATCGCTTCCTTTGCGGCTCTTGGGCTGGTCATGCCTCAGGTGTCCGCGCAGGGAAACAGTTATGACACGGGTGTGCAACTATACAAAGCCGGCAAATATGGAGCGGCTGCCAACAAGCTTTTGGAGGCGGTGAAGTTTCCCGGCAAAGAGGGCGCGGCGTATTATTATCTTGGCTGCTGTTATTACAAACTCAATCGACCTGCTGAAGCTCGCGCAATTTACCGTCAGGTGGTAAACAACTATCCGTCGGTTCGAGAAGCTGGTCTGGCGGCGCAGATGCTGCAGCGTCTCGATCCGACCTATCAACCACCGCCTGGAATAGGTGGTGCTACCAGCGGTGCTCCGGCTTCGTCAGCAACGTCTGCGAACATGGCCTCGTCTAAACCGGCAACCGCCGGTGGTGGCAAGGGATTTCCTGGCGAGGATTTCGATTCGTTGCCTAACGAGGCTCGCATTCCATTTACCATAGCCGGCAACGGACACATGCAGGTCACCGTCTATCTCGACAATCGGCCTATTACCGCATGGTTCGATACTGGTGCTAATGCGCACTTCGGCAAAAATCATCTGGAAGCTGCCGGCATTCAGCTCCCACGTGGTGATGCAAATACGATGACGAGCGGTTGGGCCGGCAACGGCGTTCCTGCCTGGCGCCAGCAGAGAAAGATCAAAATGGGCAATTTGACTCGATTTGCTCCTGTTACTGTTGAGGAGCATATGGACTTAGCACCGCTCGTCGGGCAGGAATTTATTCAAGGGTACCAGTGCGAAGTCGACAATAGCTCGCACTACATAATCCTTCGTAAAATGGGGGCATTCAAAGCTAGCGGTCAACAAGTAAGCGACCTGTACGACGTCCCTTGTGTGCGCCGCAACATGCGTGACTATGTTCCAATGAGTATTAACGGCAAAAAGCTGGAAGTGTTAGTGGACACCGGCGCCGCGTTTTCAATATTCAATGAAGAGGATTTGAAATCAATCGGCGTCCGTGTTCCCGATGATGCACCGACGGGCATGGCAAGCGGCGTTGGCGGCGGTTTTGTCGTGAAACATATAAACGCTGATATTCGCCTCGGACCGATTTGGAAAAATGGATATCAAATAACCGTAGGTGGCAGCTCCGGAAGTGCTGTCGGTCAAGATATTCTAAACACACAGCGCTTCACGATCGATCGCGAACAAAATCTCATGCGGTTTTTCCACTAGATCAACCAGGCGGAAACTGCGGTCCCTGCAATGAGCCTTGCGGCGGCGGGTCCGGCGGCTGTGGTTGACCGGGTGGTATCGTGGATGGTTCCGGCACCGTGGGCGATGCTATTTCAATGAAGCGCACGCGTGTGACGTTTCTCCGCGCAGCCTCAAGCATGGCTCTCTGCCCGCCGGCGACCAGTCCCATAAGGTCTTGCGCATCTTGGGGAACGGAGGCGATGCCGAAGTGCAGAATAGGTGCGTAGTGAGCGAGTTCCGGAATGCACTGTGGAAGCGTTGCTGCAATTCTGTCTACCAGCCCGCATCCCTGGCTGCTTTCTACGCCCGGCAAGATGAATGCGAAACTTCGTTCGCCAAAATGACCGAGGATATCGACCTCGCGGCGCATCTTGTTCAAAGCCTTTGTGATCAGCGCCACTGATTCAATGGGCAGGACGGGCCATCCGGTTGCACTGACGGTGATGCAAAACGGCATGAAGGTGAACGCCGCCCCAAAGCGAAAAGCGCGCGAAAATTCCTTTTCCAGGAAGAACTCGAATGCGTCCTGACTCAAGATGCCAGTTTCTTCACGAACGAGGTGTGGAAGAATGGCTGCCGGGCCCAGACCGCTAAAAAGCACAATTTCGTCAGGGATACCGAGGTGAAAAGACTTCAGCGGGGCTTGCGCCGGCGCAGCTGTAGGTACTGGTGTTACAGGTGGTGCTTGTAAGGTAGGCGGAAGGGGCATGCCCGGCTGCAACATGCCGGATTGTTGTATTCCCGGTTGCTGTAAACCCAGCGGAAACGAAGGCGTGTGATGCTCCTGCTGCGGAGTACTTGCAAATGCGCCAGGCTGCATCGAGACCGGTTGTTGCTGGACTGGAAACGGTTGTGTAGTGTCTTGATTTCGCGGCGCAACGCCGCCGCCAAACACCGTGGATGGTGGCATCAATGGCGCCGCGCCTGAACCGTTCTGCTGAGCTGTGCTCCAACTGCCGGACGGCGCTGCATGTGACGGACCCTGGTTGCGCTCGCCCAGTTCCGCTGAGATTATGTGTTGAAGTTCGGGAGCTGTTGGTGCGGCTCTGGTCGGTTTTGCCGGTGGCGCGGTAAAACCTGTAGCCTCCAGTGTTCGACCATCGGGAGTCAGAATCAGTCCCAGCCGCAAAAGGTTCGCAACAGTTGCCATCCAGCGACTCTCGCTCAGATTCATCTTAATGGCGATATCTTTTATATTCAGTGAGCCGTAAATATTTCCGTAAAATTCCTTCTGCATTTTCATGCTGAGTGGGGCGCCGGAAATAAGGACCTTCTCTAGCTCTTGCTCGTTCAGCTTTGTCGCGGACCGGAGCAAATAAGAAAGCTCCGTTATCTCCAGGTTGCGCAAAAACTCCATGTTGCGTACATATTCGTCGCCGAGAGTGAGAATCTGCGGAGCGCTGTCATCAACTGTTGGTCGCTCCGGCTGTACGCCTTCTTGAAATGAAATCTTGCCGTCTTGCCATGTGAAGAGTTCGAGAATCGCTTCCGTACCGGTGTTGAACGGAGAGTAGGCGTGAATCGGTTTCCCCAAACCAAACTGAATGACGACAGTGTACTGAAATCCGCCAATGTTCAGTTGCCCGGTCGCCTCGAAGTGATCGATGACCTGAAGCAAAAATGCGACAGACTTGTCTTTTAAATTGCCGGTCAGCTGTGCGGTCACGGACGGTGGCGCCATCGGCTCGTCGACAATCGGCAACGGTCCGGTCGATGTCAATCCGGTCGAGCCGGTGCGCCTGGCGAACCTGTCGCCAAGACTCGGTTTTCTTTGCTGCTCGTCGGTCATTAGTAAAGAGCCGCCCTGATGTACCTGGTTCTGAGCTTCCCTGTAATTTAGTTATACGCAAAACGCAGCGAAGGCAAACGTTTTCACAATAATATCCTGTCGGCTCGCGCTTGATAATTTCAACTATCGCCCGATCTTCTCCAAACCGGTCGTGGCGAGCTCGATGAGCCTGGTGTCCTGCGACTTTTGGATAATCAAATTGTATTGCGTTCGAGCTTCATCGTAATTTTTCCTGTGCACAAGCGCGACTGCAAGAAGATACCTGGCATGCAAGTTGGTTGGGTCGTTGGAAACCACGTCGCGAAGCTGATCTTCGGCGGCAGCGTACTCACCTTTGTTGATCATCTGCAGCGCCTGACGCTCCGGAGTATTTGCGTCGCGTGATTGATGCTGCGAAAACGGCATCACTGGCGGCGGCGCAGGAACAAGCCCGTGGCGCGAAGCTGAAGTTTCGTTACGCTTTGGTGTCTGTTTGCTGAGCGCAGCTCGAATTTTATCAGTTACCTCCTGCGCCCGCGGACTCTTAAGTCGCATATTGGATGAAACCGCTCCCGCCTGTTGCGAAGACCCTTTTCCATCCGAAAGACTCGGCAGTCCTGGTCCAGGAGGCAGACCGGCTGGACCGTTTTCGTACTCTCCTTCAGTGTTTAGAGTACCCGGCGGTTTCGAGTCGCTTTGCGAGCCGGATAAACCGGCAATCGATGAATCAGCGCTCTCAGAGCCATTGAATGAGCCTGAATCCTGACCACCGGGATCGCCTGGTGATGCCACTGGTGGTGCCGTCAACGGTGAAGCAAGAGGCTGAATATCCAGCGACGAACCTCCCAAACCACTTCCGCTTCGACTCAACCCGCTGGTTCCCTCATTGCCACCCATCTCAATTCCGGCTTCACCTGCAACTTTTGCCGACTCTTGCTGCAAGTTGTTTATCAGTTTCGGAACATCTTGCAGTTTTAAACCATTAGCGTCGAGTGTCTTCTCCAACGCTTCTGTTCCTCCTGCACTGGAAGTCGAGTCGGAGCCTGCGTCTGAAGAACTCGAGTCAATCTGAGATGTTTTCGGCAGGAAATCGTCGTACCTCGGCGGCGACGGATCGTCTTTGCGCCCCAATCCTTGCAAGGGGTTTCCGCCGCCAATTGCACCTGGCGCCGGCGGCAATATAGATTGTGCCATTGCAGTTGGAATACTGACGGTGTTCAGAACTAAAACCGCGACGAAAGCAGCGGCGCTTCGCAAAGGTTTAGTCACACGCAAAGGTTTGGCTAAAGATTGACTGAAAGGCTCCGAATAGCCGGATATTATCGAAATTCCAGTTCTCCGGTGCGCTCCCATCTTCAGCGACCGGCAATATTGCGGCTGATCAGCTTCGAGACCCACGGGATATTCGTCATCTTTCCCATCAGCGCCATCACACCTGCATAGATGCAGAGCAGGAACAGTGGAACCTGGAACACCATGGTCATCATGGCGTTGTTCTCCATTAAGAACGCCGCAGTTTCAAGCCCGATAACAGGCGCAAGCAATCTGATGAAGCCGGTGAAGAAACTGGCTAGAGCTCCAACCGTTCCTTGTATTACGAAGAACAGAATCGATAAAAACACTGCCTGGTAGAAGTGGAACCTGAAAAATGGACCGTCGCAGCCAGGTCCTTTGGCAAGGATATAAATGATTCCAATAAAGAAGCCGAACGGTACGTAGACCGCCGCCGAAACCAATTTCTCCGGCATGCTGTAGCCCGAACCGACTTTCGGACGCTGGTATCTGTCGAATCTGCTTGGTTGGATGACCATTTACTTTCCTTTTCGCTCAAATAAGCTTGCTTTCCATCACAATCTCATTTTATCGGTAATTGGTCGTCCGTCTCCGGGGTTTTTCGCATATTTTCCATATTCGTCGGGCAAATCTTAGATGAGGCACCCGTGGCGTTTATAAGTTGGTTTTGGGGCAGTTTGCTCCCAACATGGACCGGGTCGCGGATTGATGCAGAAACCAAACGGGCATGAAAGCTAAGTATGCCATGCGATAACGATAACCACGCAATTTTCCTCAAGCTCCTGTCCTCTAGAGAGTTGAGCACCTGCTTAGCGACTATCGGACAGTTGATTCTGGAAAGAACCAGCGCCAGTGGCGTTGCCATAATGATTTGGGACGCTGATATGGAGTCGTTCGCTCAGCAAGAAACGTTTGGCGAAAAACGCAAGCGCATGACCGCTTTGACCACGGAGTTGGCTGAGCAGTTTGAAGAGCTTGACCCAGCGAAAAACACACTCGACCTCGATACTTTCACATCCAAGATCGAAGGATCTTTTGAAACAGTCACGATTAGACGCCTCAAACACGACGACGAGCTGTGCGCCGTTATTCTGATCGCGGACGCAGATATAGAGGAAGGGCAGGATCCGCTTGCCGAGCTGGATTCGGATATACCGCTTGCGCTGGTGCTCTACAACGCCTGGTGCTATTCGGAACTCGAGTTGGAAAACGAGAGACTTCGTAGCCAGTACGAAGAAATGGAAGACAAAACCGCGCAGTTCGAAGACCAGACGCGCAAACTCATTCATGACCTGACGGCTCGCGATTCGATTCGAATTAAACAGGTTGAGCGCGAGCGGCTTGTTTACTGGATTTCCAACCTTGTCCGTAGTTCCGTCCGTATTCAAGAAGTGCTTGCCACCATCGTCGAGAAGATTTGTACTACCTGGGGACTCAGCCGCACGTCTGTATTGCGCGCTCAGAAGACCGATCAGTTCGACGTATACGAATATCATGTTGACGGCTTCGATCCGGTTAAAGAGCAGTTCTCTACGCCTCAGGGGCTCGAGTTTACGCGCAAAGCGCTTGACTTGAAGTCGCCGCTGTTTATCGACCCTGCAACGAATGGCGATGAGTTTAATCTGGTTTTTCTCGAACAGATTGGCGTCAGGTCCGGGCTGATTATTCCGCTAGTAGTGCGCGACCAGGTCTTGGGTGCCGCCTTCCTTCAGGATTGTGCCAAGGCTCGTGAATGGAGCATCGACGACATCTCTCTAATAGGCAGTCTCTGCGATCAGGTTGCTGTTGCAATCGAGAATGCCGAACTGCATATGGAAATCGAACGCCAGGCTGTCACCGACGGCTTGACCGGTGTTGCGAATCGCCGCTCTTTCAATGAATCGTTGACAAAAGAATTCGAGCGCGCCAAGCGATATGGTCAGCCGCTCTCGCTTGCTGTGATCGATCTTGATTTCCTCAAGAAGATCAATGATACCTACGGGCACATGACCGGCGACGAGGCGATCAAAGCTATAGGAACTGTCCTCCAGCAGTCGTCCCGGTCCATCGATATCACCGCTCGGTACGGTGGCGAAGAATTCTGCGTTCTTCTGCCGAATACGGATATAGACATGGCTGAACAACTGGCGGAGCGACTCCGAAGGTTAATTCGCGAGACCGAAATCGACGGTCCGGGTCCGCTATCCGCCAGTATCGGCGTCGCAAGTTTCCCGCTACACGCAGACGCAGCTGAATCCCTGTTCTTGAGAGCCGACGAGGCGCTTTATCGAGCGAAGCAAGATGGTCGCAACAAAGTTAAAGTTTCTACGCTAGGTCCGGATGGTCAAACGTTGGGCCCAACCGCCCCAAAGCCTGATTCCCAGCAGACTTTGCTCCAGGAAAAATCCTAGAGCAGCTTCAACCCGTCTGAGGTATAAAGAGAACAAGGACGGATAAGGAGATGAAACGTGAGCATACTCGATGACATGGTTAACGGTATCAGCAAGGAAGTCAACAAAGTTCAAGAGCGCGGTCAAGAGATGTTCCAGAGCTTCAACTTGAGCTCTCAAATAAAGGATCTTGAACGCAAAAAATCTGCGAAGCTCGTCGAACTGGGCCGACTGATTGTCGACAAACACCATCTCAAAAAGGAAGTCACCGAAGACCAGATCCAAGAGCGCGTCAATGAGGTTGTTGGATACGAAGATCAAATCGGTATCCTCAAAGCTGAGTTAGATACGCTTAAAACCGCTAACGATCAAAGCGCTCCCGCATCGGCTCGCTCAGAAGCCAAAGCCGGTTTTAAACCGACGCCAGGGTTCGAGTGTCCACGTTGCCACGCGCCGGCAGCTCGCGACAGGAAGTTCTGCCCTGCATGCGGCGAAACTCTAGGCGCAGCTCCTAAAGCGGCTGATGATGGTCCGGTGGATGTCGAAGCTGAGACCGTTGAAGATGACCCGAGCTCTAACGCGGAAAACAATTAACACCGCCTGTAGTGCCGGAAAATAAGTTTAACGACGAGCGTACTTCAAAGTCCGCTCGTCGTTTGTTTATGATGGCGCTAAAAACACGAACGGGCACCTTATATGGTGCCCGTGTCGCAAGGTCGTACATTTGTTTTGGACTGTCGTACTCTGCAGCCGACTGTAGGCGGTTTGAGCCTTGATGTTTAAACGCGAGCGCTTTTGCCGCAATCAGGACAGAAGAAGAATGAGGGGCTGATCTTCGCGTTGCAATGGGGGCATTCGCGCATGCCAATGTCCTCATCTCGCGTCGGATAGCGTCCTTCCATGATCTCTTTAAACTGCTTCCCTTCCGACCACGCTTTGATTTCTTTAGCGCGATACACCGGCAGTGGGTGCGTGAGCCACAGTTCGTTAAACAGCTTGTAGAGCTTGTTCAGTGTGCTGTAGTCAAAGTCTTCGTAATTGTCCGCCTGACGTAAGAACTCATCGTGGTCCATCTGTTCGTAAATCGACCAGGAACCGCCGGCAAGCTTCATGTGAGTTCTGATGCAGGTTTCCAAATTCTGAGTTACAAGCAACTCGGCGCGGTCGGCAGTTAGTTCGGATTTCCGTGACCAGTCATACAACGCCACGCTCAGACCAAACTCGGCGAGCGTACCTCCTGTGCCGAAGACCATCGTAAGAATTTGTAGCAGGAAGTAGGCGATCGTTTTATACAGAACGTGACCGGCTTTTATGTGTCCGAGCTCGTGACCGAGTACACCCATGAGCTCTTCTTCCGTCAGAAGATCGATTAATCCGGAATGGACGGCAATAATCGGGCGCTCGACTCCGAGCGTGAATGCATTCGGCTGCGGATTGCTGATGATGAACAAGTCCGGTTCCGGCATGTCGAGAATATCGCAAGCTTCGCGGAAAAGTTTGTATATCTTCGGGCACTGCTTGGGCGTGACGTGCACCGCTCGTCCCATCATAGTGATGCGCAGGGCGCGCTCCGCCCCGAGCTCAATCAACTTCGTGAATATCTTGTCTAACAGCGGAATCTTCTTCACCGCATCCAACGCCGCACGATCCGCGGGATGTTCAAATGCGCTGGACGAAAGACGGGGGAATCTCTTCTTGGTTGCGGTGGTCATGCGTCCTCCCTTTCAGGTCGTTCCACTGATATAGTACTGATTTCTTTCTACCCTGAAACACCTCTGGTCGGTGCAAATTAGGAGTTAAATTACATCCTTAATCCAGAATTCAGTGATTTGAAGAGCTAAGGCTTGGGGCTAAAGCCGAACACTATCAGGGTAAATACCGTTCTATCACTTTTAAGCGAAACCGACCGCGGCGCTCGGCGAAACGACACTTGAGATCAGAACCGGGCAAACGTTCGACTGCTGCCAGGTTTGGGCTATTAACGCGATTCGTTTTGCAAGTTTGAAAGCAAAATACAATGTTCTCTTAACGTTTTACTGGGTGAAAACGCTCGTGCAGTGCGCGCCTTGCGCGGAACATCGTTCAAATTTTTCCGTGCTATGAGTGGTGCAGCGAAAGCAGGAGAACATCATGTTAAGCAGGAACCTCACGTCGAGAAGTCGAGTCGAGCAGCGCTTGCCGCGCCTGGACCGACACTCTTCCCGTTGCGACTTCTCGCTGACCGCCGGCTCAGAGCTGTCGAAGCGCGTGGACTCTTTTCACGCCTTCTTCTCGTGTTTAAACAGGACCGAGTCTTTTCATACCTTAACGCCTCGGCTTGAGCGCTTTTCGAGGCTGGGGCGGTTAATCCCTGGCCTGATGAGTATGGCTCTGGTAGTGAGCGTTGGGCTGTCAGCTCAATCGCCGGTCTATGCAGCCAAAGCCGCTGACACAGCCGTCGAGGTCAAGGTCGAAAAGGAAGATGGCAAAACCAAAGTCGAGACGAAAACGAAGGACGACTCCAGCGGCAAGGACTCGCATCTTAAAAAGGAAGATCGTGAAACTCTGAAGGCTGTCAACGAAATTGACGGCGTTAACGTAGACCCAGCTAAATTCGAAGAGAAAAAGAAAAAGGGAATTGGTTTTCCAAACCCCGTGGGCTGGCTGCTGAAGCCTGTAACCGATATGCAAAAACGCGTGGTTCACCTGGAGCAGCAGATTATGCGGCTCGAAGGTCCGATCGCCGGTCTGCAAAAGCCGATGAACGGTCTGCGCGGGCAAATGATCTCGGTTCAGGGAAATATGGGTAACCTCAGCACCGGAATGGGTAAGCTCGACCACAACATGGGTCGCCTGCAGGGCAACATGGGTAGCATCGAAACTAAGATGAACACCGTGGACGCTCGTCTGGCACGCATGGAAAAGCAGCTCAGTCGCATGTACGACCCAATCAATGGGCTGCAAGAGCCGATCGTGAAGTTGCAAAAACCGGTCGCCGGAGTGAGCGACCAACTCAGCACCTTAAAGAATGACTTGTCTGAGCTGAAGACGGTTGTTAATACAACCAGTACTTTGATACTCGTCGCGATCGTCGCCATCGGTCTTTTGGTCGTCGTCGGCACGCCGGTTGTCGGCGTACTCGCCTGGAAGTACAGAGCGAAGATCATCAAGCAGGTAGACCCTGCCGCTGGAAAACGCGAAGAAGAGAAGCAGCTGGCTTCTTCAATCAGGTAGCCCGCTACGAGAGAACGAATTATACGGATTATTGGCTGCAGCAATGCACGTCGCGCCCCAAGAGGAAAGGATTATGATAGATTTTGGAAATCGCACTCGGTTTGTCGAGGATAGAATGAATGCCACCGGACCTGGTACCACCATCGTCAAGCATGAGCGCGAACCGATGTCTGGTTGGATAATGGCCTTTATGGTTATGGTAGTTTTAGTCGGTCTCGGTTTTATGTCATTGATGGACTTGTCGTCGCAACAGACAAAAACTGAGCGCGAGCTGTTCCAGCTTCAGCAGGAGTTCAATAAAAGCAAAGCTGATGCGGAGTTGGGCGTCTATAGCGCGAGTCGCGACGACGTTTACTCTCAGTTGAATTCTGACACTGAAGTAGTTGATGGAACGATGGTCGACCCAAACGCAGTCGGCGCGATGAGAAGCACAGATGACCTGGCGGCTCCGTTCCCGATCGGCGCGGAACGAGCAATTGAAAAACTCGAGGGTACCTCGACTCCCGTTGCGACTGCGGTTCCCGAAGTAAACCCAACGCCTGTCCCGGGCGCGACTCCGGTTCCAGGAGCGACACAGTAATCAATACCGTTCACCAAGTGCGTTGATGACTGAATAGTCGAACCTGACTAACCAGAAGTTTGAGAAGGTTGCTGAACATCAGCAACCTTTGTTTTCTGGCAAAACCTTTAGCATTGGAATATGATGACCTGAGCTTCAAGGCGTGCTACAGATCGCCCAGGTGAACGACCCAATGAATAATTCTGTCAGCCGAAGAAGGTTTCTAAAAATCGCACTTAAAGCTGTTACGCTTCCGAGCAGCCTTTTGTTTGGAACCAGCCTCGCCACCGCCAGCGGTGCTCAGTCGAGAAGTCGGCTGAATATAGCAGAAACAGCTGACCATCGGATAACAGAACGGTCTGCAGTGCCCGGCAAGTCGGTTCCGGGGGACCCTGATTGGAACGCAGGTTGCGAATCTCCTGTTATTCTCCTTGCCAACGATTTGCATTCACAGCTGAATGCAACTCAAATTGCCAGGGTCCAAACCGTTACATCTTTGACCGCGCTCCAGGCGTTTATTAAAAGTGCTGCCGGTAAGCGCCAGTCGTTTTCGACATGCGGTGGCAGGCATGCTGGAGGCGGACAACAGTTCGCCCGTATGAAGCCGCTTTTGGATACCACTAAAATGAATCGCGTTCTTTCACTCGACAAAAAGCGTGGATTACTGGAGGTCGAATCCGGAATCAAGTGGCCCGCTCTACTGTTTTATCTAAACCATGCGAATCGCCATTCATCTAAACCCTGGGGTATCGCTCAAAAGCAGACGGGGACAGATTTGCTGACGCTCGGTGGAACCCTGAGTGCGAATGCCCACGGTCAAGGGTTGGCAATGAAACCATTTGTTGGTGACATCGAATCATTTGTAATCGTCAATTCGAAGGGGGAGGCGGTAACTTGCAGTCGCTCTCAAAATCGAGAACTGTTCGGTCTCGCCATCGGTGGCTACGGTCTGTTTGGAACCGTTTATTCAATCAAATTGCGTCTGCGCCCCAGGCAAAAAGTACAGCGACTGGTCGAGATGATGAATGTTGATGAGGTTATTCCAACGGTAGAAAGCTGCATTGCAAGTGGTTTTCCGTACGGGGATTTTCAATTCGACATTGATGAGCGCTCGGACGGTTATCTCAAGTATGGAATTTTTTCGAAGTATAAACCTGTAGAGATCACGACGCCTTTGCGAGAAGATCAGCATCCCTTGAGCCTGCAGGAGTGGATGGCGTTTGTTCAGCATGCTCATGTGAATAAGAAAGAGACGTTCCAGAAATTTGCGGAGTTCTATAAATCCAGTTCGGGTTTTGTAAATTGGTCAGACGTATGGCAGACCAGCACTTATTTGAACAACTACCATGCTCAAATAGACAAGGCGTTGAATTACCCAAATAAAACGACAGAGGTGCTCACTGAAATATATGTGCCTCGAAAAAGTCTTGTCGATTTTATAGACGAGGCTCGTGAGTATTTTTTGAAGAATGACGTGAACCTGATCTACAGTACGATTCGGTTTATAGCGAAAGATGATGAGACATTTCTGCCGTGGGCTAAGGATGATTATGCGTGCGTAATCTTCAATTTGCACACCATCCATACCTCGACAGGTATTGAACACTCCGCTCGTGCTTTTCGACATCTCATCGACCTTGCCATTAAATATGGTGGCAGCTATTACCTGACATATCACAAGTTCGCGACCCGGGAACAGGTGCAGGCTTGCTATCCGCAGTTTCAGGATTTCTTGCGGCTAAAGCTTCGATATGACCCTGATGAACAGTTTTGTAGTAATTGGTACTGGCACTATAGAGATTTGTTTGCGTAAGCGAGGTTCAGTAACCAGGTTCATTAATCCGCTTTGGAGTGCTTTCTCCGCCCGCTCGTGTGAATTTAGCTAGCTGAAAGTAAACGACCAGTCTCGATCACGTTTGTGATCGAGTTGTGTGCGAACTTTCATAAATCGATGATGCGCGTCCGAAAGCGGCTTCTGATGCACTTCTTCGTGGTCAGCTTTCTGAAGCGAAATTTGCATTCTCTTTGCTTCTGAAAAAGGCGATCACAAGATACGAACATTGGGTTGCTAACCTTATCCGAGTAAAGACGCAGCAAGCCACGAGCGTCCTATGCATAAGTTTCAAGCGCTGGTTGCTGACAACTAGTGAATTGTCCAAGCCTTCTTCTAGCGGTTCTTGAAACGTTCTCTACAACAGAATAGCTTTTCCCACCTCGATAGTTGGTAAAGTCTATGAGTTCCCCGACTCATAGATTTTGCCTATTTGGGCTTCCCGTACCCGAAGTAGCCATATTCCGGTGGCGGCATGGGGGCGAAGTGTTTTCCATTCAGCCACCGGAATGTGCCGATAGCCCATTCGTCATGCGGAATCAAGTTCGCACGAACCCAATACTGCAACAGGAATTAAACTAATTAGAGCGTGACGAATTCGAATTAGAGCGTGACGAATTCTAATTAGAGCGTGACAATTTCCAGACCGCGGCCTGCGACGAGAGCGATTTTGCTCTGGACGGAAACGGCCGAAGCTGCCTCGAGTCCGCCAAAACTTGCTTTTACGCTGGGATTTTGCGCGTTCGATATGTCTATGACGGAAACCAAATCTTTGCCGGACGGGTCCTGTCCAACTGAGACTGCTCGTGTGTCCGTGGCAGACAGAGCGGTTCCGTTATGCTGAAGGTCGATGGTGCCCTCTACCTTTAACTCTTTGTCGGTCTTTGACATAACTATCAGAAAGCCTTTGGAGTTCTGATCCACGGCGGTAGCAAGCACGTTGTGCTCCGTGATGCAGATGTCTCTTACTGCAAGATTGTCGAACTTGCGGCGACCGATCTCTTTTACTTCCGAGTCAATGCTGAATAAAGCGACCTCATGAATGTCGCTTGCGAAGAGCGTTCCGCCCATCGATTCAATGTTTGTGAAGTTGCCTGGCAGGTCAAAAGGTTTTTGTGCTTCCAAATTGTCGGAGAAAACTTTGATTGGATAAACGCGCGTGATCTTGCCCATCGCGTCTGCAACATACGCCTTGTGCTGCGATTTATCAAAGGTGAGGGTTCTACATTTGTCCGGCACTTTTGCACTGGCTAGCTGGCGATCCAGTTGAGCCATTTTGCGCAGTGTCACTGCTTCCTTCTCCAGGCAAAGAATGAAGCTTCCAGCGCCAACCATCGCTCTGACAGAGGTCGATAGCGGGGAGCTTGACACCAGGTGTGGGTGCTCGGGATCGGCGATGTCGTAAAGCATGAGCTCGGCACCGACGAGTACGACTTGAGAGCCCCAGGCGGCGATGCCAGCTGCGGCGAGTCTGGGAATCTTATAGTTGTAAGCGCTTGTCCAACTGCCGGCTGAACTGTTTAGCACTTGCACGCCGGACCAACCAGACGCGATGTACATCTCCTTTCCGTTTACCACCATGCTCGCTCGCTCGACGGAAGAGGCCTTGGCGATCGGTACATCGGTGGTTTGAGTGCGCGATAGATTGTTTAGCTTGTCCAGAGATAAAGCGTTCAAAACAAGCTTTCCGTTTCCGCTCTTTGTGAGAACCAGGTACTGACTGCCTTGCGACGTGACGGACAAAATTTTCTCCTGGTCGTCCAGCGGTACCGTCGATACTGCATGCGGTGCAGGTTTCAACGCAATGGTGCTTGCTTGTAGTTGGCGACCGGACTGATCCGATGAACCGGCAAGTATAAGAGTATTGCCTACGCGGGTCATCTTCTCATAGCAGCCCTTTACTTCGAGCGAATGTGTCTGTTGCGGCGAACTCAGCTGTCCAAGGCTGTAGCAGTCAAGCTGCGTGTTGGACCCGTTCTCCTGAACGAGAATCAGTTCTCGTTTTGAATAGTCGATTGCCGCGACAGGTAATTTAGTCGTGATCGAGGAGATCATGGTGGCATCTTTGCTGCGTTTGCCGGGAGGCGTATAGAGCGCGACTAGATGTTCTCCGCTGCGGGATTTACCGCCGACAAACAATACGTCTTTATCTGCAAACAGAACATTTGCATCGTCATGCTGCTCGAGAAGTGTCTTTGATACTACAGACGGTGAATCTGGTTTCGTAATGTCGATAGCGACCAGGTAGAATTTTGCTTCCGGTCCTTCGGCTGGATCTTTCATCAGCGCATAGGCGAAAGATTGCGCCTTTCCGACCTTCAGAGCGACAACACGCTTTCCAATGCCGGACAGTTCTGCCACTACTTTCGGTGGCGACTTTGCACTGGCACTTCCTGCCTTTCGCAAATCCACAACCGAGAATCGACCGAATTGATCGCTGAAAACCAGATATCCCTTCCTGTCTATGTCGACATGGTCTGGGACGATCGCGGGTGGCCATGCCTCTTTCGATAGGCTGTGCGGTCCGGTTATTGTAACCGGCTTGGCTTTTTTCTTGAGCTTTGCGTGGGCGGGCAGACATTCAGTAAGCTCGAAGAAAATCAGGCTTCCAAAGGCACGAGAAAGGAAACTTCTTCTAGAAAGCATATGCGGTTGTTAACGTCATTGGGGTGTCTTACAGGAAATTGTTGATAAGACCAAACAGTCCTTGAAGACACATTATAGCTACGATCGGCGAGAGATCAATGTTGCCGATGGGAGGAATAATTTTACGAAAAGGTTCGATGACAGGTCTGACAATCTTGTCGAGAGTCTTAAAAGGTTGGTCATACCAGTTGATATTCGGAAACCAGCTCAACAGGCACCAGATAATCAGCAAAAAGTTGAATAACTGAAGTACACTTCCGAGTATCTGTGCAATAGGGCTCATGCGATTACCTTCTTTAAATAGACTCCCCTATGGGCTGATTGTAGCATTTTATATGTTTGCAACCACGTTGAATACGGGAAAAACACGATGAATTCCGAAGCGTCCTCTCAGACAGCCGAGCAGCGTTTGGTTGAGCAAATTAAAGATTGGACAAGCAGCAGATATATTGGTGATGACTGCGCCATTTTGCCGGGAGGACTTCTTGTAAGTGTTGACAGCCTGGCAGAGGGTACGCATTTTAGTCTGAAAACCACTAACCTCGCCGATCTCGGTTGGAAGTCCGCAGCAGTCAACTTGAGTGATATAGCCGCGATGGCGGGGCGTCCTCGATATCTATTGATTAGTTTAGGTTTCCCGCCGGCGCTGCTCGAGTCGCAGATCGAGCGATTCTATGCCGGTTTTGTCGATTGTGCCAGGGCGTTTCGCGTGCAAATCGCAGGTGGCGATTTAATTAAATCTACCAGCGTCAGCATCTCCGTGACGGCTATTGGCGACGTGCACGAGCATGGCGTGATGCGGCGAGACGGTGCGAAACCGGGTGACATCATAATAGTTACTGGTGATTTCGGCGCCAGCGCGGCAGGTTTGCACCTTCTCGCCCAGCAGGCTGAAACTTCGGGCGAGACAGTTTTTGCAGAGCGACAGGCAGCAGCAAATGCGCGAAGCTACTGCATAAACCGCCATCTAAGACCATTGCCACGACTCTGCGAAGCCTGGGCGTTAAACCGTTCCGCCCGTGGCGCAGGCGCGCTTATGGATGCTTCCGACGGTCTGGCCGATGCGCTCGTTCAACTGGCCCGCGCCTCTAAAGTTTCACTCACAGTTGATCTTGAAAAGGTTCCAGTTCATGACGAAACCATCGATGCGGCAAAAAAAGCGGGGCTCGATCCTTTAGACTGGGTGCTCTACGGTGGAGAGGACTACGAGCTGGTTGCCTGTGTCTCTGAAGAATCGTGGCAAAAAATCCGCGATTCAAACGGCGCTGGTAATCCATTTACAGCCATCGGAGTGGTGAACGGCGATTTTGTCTTCGACGGCAAAGTCGCAGAGGAAGCCAGCGTTTCAAAAAACTCGCCAGTGTCACCCGTGACTTTGACGAATGGTTTGAAACCCGGACCGGAACTCGATCTCAACAGGTGCTATCAGCACGCCCTCGCGTCGCAATAGCTTCACTAGAAAAGCAAAGTGCAGTGAAATCAGAGCCCGCTTTAAACCCCGCATATAAAAGGAATCGATCGTGCCAGAAACTCAAATAGCTGAAATTCTCGATGGAAAAGCCTGCGCCGCGGACACGCGAAATGGTCTCAAGGAGCGGGTCGCAGTCCACACGGGCAAAGGAAATCGAGCGCCCGGTCTTGCTGTCATTCTGGTCGGCGACAATCCAGCCAGCGAGCTTTACGTCAAAAACAAAATTACTGCGTGCAAAAACGTTGGCATCGAGAGCTTCCTTCATAAGTTTCCCGCGGATGCCACCGAAGAAGAGGTTATGAAAACGGTTCAGATTCTAAATGACTCTGATACCGTAGATGGTATCTTGGTGCAATTGCCGCTGCCGGGTCATCTCAACGAAGCCAAGATCCTGGAAGCAATGCGCCCTGACAAAGACGCGGACGGTTTACACCCTTACAATCTTGGCCTGTTGCTCAGCGGCAAGCCGGGGCTGCAACCATGCACGCCTGCCGGAATAATGGTTTTGCTGGACAAGTACAATGTCAAGCTCGAGGGTGTCAAAGCTACTGTCATCGGTCGTTCCAATTTGGTTGGAAAACCGATTGCGCTTATGCTCATGCAGCGCAATGCGACAGTGACCATCTGCCATTCGCGCACGAAAAACTTGAAAGAGATCGTTCAAGAGACCGATGTTCTTGTGGTCGCGATTGGCAAATCGCAATTCGTTCAAGGTGATTGGATCAAGCCGGGCGCGGTCGTCGTCGACGTTGGCATCCACTACGAGAAAGGTGAGGGCGACAAATCTGTCATCACTGGCGACGTCGATTACAAAGCGGCTAAGCCGGTTGCGAAGATGATCACGCCGGTGCCTGGCGGAGTAGGACCGATGACAGTGGCGCAGCTGCTGGCGAACACGGTTTATTCATATGAAAAACGGCTGGGGTTGCAGTAAGCATCTGGTTTGTTGCAGTGAAACTTGGCGGAGCGAACGGTTTGAACCGCTTGCCTGACGTTCGGGCAGGTTTGTGAAACAATAGCCGTTAGAAGACGTGGGCGTTTCGATGAGTAAGAAAGACAATTCCAAACCATTGCCGCTATGGGCGAAAGGGCTAATTCTGCTCGTTGCGTTTGGGATGGTCGGTGCTCTTGCGTCCGTGATCCTGTTGACTGCTGGACTCAAGTTTCAAATCGACAATTCGCAAGACCCGCGATACATTCGGCAGGTCGCGGCCAAAATGATTCGATTGCCGGAGCCGTTGCCGAAGGACTATCAATATATTCTGGGCGCCGACCTGTGGTTCGCTCAAGTTGTTTCTATTGACTACAAAAACGGGTTCCAGCGGCTTGTTTTCGTAGCCTGCCCGACTGACAAAAACGCGCAGCAGATGCTCACGGATGCGTTCGAACGCGGCATGATCACCGCTGAGGCTCAGACGCGGTTTACCAGTGTGATAACCGAGGGCGGGTGGCTGATTCAGGATACGCAGATTCCATACAGGGTTGGCAAGTTGGCCGATAACGGTGGAATCGGTTTGGTCGCAGTTGTTTCCACAGTTGGTGATGGCTTGCCCCAACCCGGACAGGCGCCCGCTCCTGTCGGTGGCGAAAGAAGTCAATCGGGTCGTGGCTTGATCCTCTACGCCTTGCAGCCCAAGGGTGAGACTTTCGACATGAAAGTGTGTACGGATTTGCTGCAGCCTTTTTAGGAATTTGTAAATCCCCTTAATAGGCGTTAGCATCGGACCTGCGAAGCCCTATACTTGTATCTGTTACAGGAGCCAGTCAAGAGGCTCGACCCGACAGCTAGGAGACGAAGCATGAGCGCAGGGCACAGCAACACGAGTCAACAATGGTTGATATTCTTCTTTGTCTGCTTTGCGATGTCGGTCTTCGCGATAGGGGTGTGGGCAGCGTTCAACTACGACGTGCATAAAGCAACCTTGCCGCCTGGCGCTTCCAGCAGCGGCGGCGGTCACTAAATAGAGCGAGCCAGTCGAGGTCATTGTTAGAGAAAGCAAAACGCACTGTTGAAAACAGTGCGTTTCTTAGTTTGTGGATTGCTACTGAAAACTTCAGAGCGCTGCTTCTGCAGCTGCTTCCATATCGTTCGCCGGTTCGAGCAGTGCTTTAAACTGGTCGCACCAGAGGGTGAGAGTATTCTCGGTGAGGCGCGAGCGCATTCCGTTCATGCGCTCTAATTTGTCGCGGTCAGATAAGCTGAGTGCATCGAAGATCGAGCCACTCATCTCTTTCGGGTCGAATGGATTTGTCTCGATAGCCCATGGACCGAGTTCTTCGAATGCGCCGCAGTGAGGAGACAAACCGAGCACACCCGGTCGATTCGATTGACAGGCGATGTACTCTTTTGCCGTCAAATTCAGTCCGTCGCGCACCGGGGTGACCAGCATCATTGATGCGTTCGCATACAACAGTGACAGTTCAGCCGGCTTAAGCGGTCCCTTGAGATTTAGAACGGGCTGCCAGTCTGCTGTCGAATGTTTTGAATTTACTTCTTGAATTAAACGTTGGATGTTGAACCAGTTGTTGTCGAAGGCTTCGATGCCTGGTCTTGTCCTCGTGCACAACTGCGCGAAAGTGAGCTTGCCGATCAACTCTGGATGCTCATTAAAGAAGTGACCGATTGCCTCGATGCGTGGCGCGACACCCTTGGTGTAGTCTGCTCTGTCAACTGACAGCACGTAATCGGTATGGATAAGAGAAGGATGTAGATGCAGTTTAGAGCGAACGCGGGAAACTTTTTCCCAGTGGTCAACATCGAGACCCAGAGGCGCGGCGACAACTTTGGTGAAGCGATTCTGACTCGTGTATTTGTCTGCGAGTCGAATGCGCCATGTGTCTTCCATTGTCGGCGTCGCTTTGGGATTGACGTATGCCACGCTCTGTCTCGTGATCGTTCGGTTGCGCATCGACACGGTTGTACCCGGAATATTCTTTGCTACGAAGCTGAAGAAATTGGAGCAATACTCTTGGGTGTGGAAACCGATGAACTCGGCTGAGAGCAACGATTTTGCAAGATCGACGATCGCCGGCAGGTAGCTCTGGGGAACGGATTTCGGCCACGGAATGTGCCAGAAGATTCCGCATGCGGGACCATCAAGACGTTGAAGTTCCTTCGGTAATAGCGCGAGCTGATAGTCTTGAACGAATAATTTCGATGTTGTGTATCGCGAGTTCTCTTCCACTATTTCGCGCGCGAAGATACGGTTGAAACGTTCATACAGAGCTCGATCTTCAACTCTGTAAGTTGCAAACTCGCTCATGTCATGCATGATAGGCCAGAGAAATTCGTTGCAGTATCGATAGTGCCCTTCGATCAGAGACTCGGAGAGCAGATGTCTGGCATTCGGCTGAGCGATACCATTCGAGTACTTAATAGTGTTGTCTTCGATGTGCCACCATTTGTGGCTCGGACCATCGCCGGCGACCATCTGGGTCAGTGCTGGTGAGACTCCACCAGCCATGCCGGGTCCGCGATAGGAAACTATTTGCATATGCCTTCTCCGTCGTACAGCCGGAAATGGAACTCCACAGGCGGAGCAACTTGCCATCCGACTGCGGCAAGTTCGATGATTCCTGGAACTTTCAAAAACCAGAGCTAGTGACCACGATCGCCAGCTCTGAGCAATATACGGATAGCACTTTATGACATGCGCAGTGTCGGTTTCGTTTCAGATCCGTTTCGTCACTCTTTCGGATGCTGCCTTGATGAAACTTTCTGATCGTTGTATCCATTGGCCCAACAGTGTGTCGAGCTTTAGATATTGCCGAGATTTTGTTCCATTAGTAATGAGTAAGCTTTTCATTTGGTGAACTGTTCGCGCAAGGATAGCGAGAGTAGTCTAGTTCTGACAGTTTCGCGTAATTCAATTCTCCGGAAGTTGGCGCAGCTAGAAGATAGTCTTCGCCGACGAAATTGGTTTGAGACTTCGCAAACTGGCATCGCTCCTGTCTTTTTTTTGCAATCTAAAACGGCCGGTAGTTGCAGAACCGCAAGCGGCATTCACGTGATACATCGGAAACTGAACGATGAATAGCGTCTGTTTTGTTGACTGCTAAAGGTTTTCGCTGGCAGTCTCGAGATGCAATTTTAGAATCGCCACCGGAAGAAGTTGGATTAAAGACGAACTGTAGTAATCAACGCTAAGCATCATGTCACCGCCGGTGGTGGTGGTGTTTGAACTTGCGGCGTCCACAGCGAAATATCGAGGACTCGATGCGTTTATATAACGAGTATATGAGCGCTATGATACATCGCGATTCTACTGCCGAGGAGGGCGATAAGCCGAAGGCGATTTCGATTTCGTAGTAAAAAGGAGCCGTGATGGAATCACAGCTCCTTTTCGCGAAGCTATCGCTAGCTTCCCAAGCCTGAGGTACTTAGAGCACTTTCAATTTTAAAGGCCAAACACCAACGTTGATCAAGTGGTGCGAGTCCTTTTTGACCTTCACAGGCTTGTTTTCAATTACCACGGGAGTGGTCGTTGTTCTCTCTACTCTTAGCGGCGTAGACTGTTGAAGTAAAACCGGTTGCTGAATAGTTTTTTCAACGAAGACCGGCGCTACCGCAGTTGGTGTTTCAACCAAAACAGGATTTGCAATAACTCGGCGCACCGTGGTTGGTGCGGGTGTCTGGACATAAGTTCTGTAGGTTGTCGGTGACGATACCGTGTAAGTCCGAACGGTACGCGACATTGGCGTCCTGTATTGTGTAATGCTGTAATCACATGTTTGCGCCATTGCAGGTTCTGCAATGATGAACAGCGACGGTATATAAAGTATAAGACCGATAGCTGTAAGCTCGTTCTTGGGTTTCATAACTTTTGCCTCCAAACCAGACTTTTTATGGCTTTCACAGCTAGTGGTGTATATGGTGTCATACTGCTGTGGCTTGCTTAGTCGTGGATCTACCTTTAGATATAGCGGGAAAAGTGGCTTGCAGTGCCCGTTGAGACGCAACCGAGGACGCCTGAGATGTCGATGATTGGAACTGAGAGGTGTTGCGGAGCTTGCAAGCTTATGAAAAATGGCACTACAAGCGCTTCTGCGTGCTATGACTTCATAACCGCCGTTGGGGCTGCAATCAGTTGGATTGAGCTCTGCAACCTGAAGACTTAGTCCTAGAGCCAAGTTACTAACCCTGCTCCAAACATTAAATTGTTGGAACAAAAGGATAACTCCTGGTGTCAGGTGATTGTTATCTCAAGATTAAGATTCACAGCCATTCCACAACGATCGATTTTCGATCACAGGAACTAGATTGAGGAACCCTATGCAAAAGAGAGACGAACTACTGGAAGTATTACTTGAGACATTTGGCGTACCCGTCAGATCTTCGAGTAAATGCCTGCCTATCGCGCTGTGCATCGCAAGTGACCCGGAAACTCCTACTGAGTTACTGGAACGCCTTGCGACAACTGACAACGAACGCCTTCTCGAAAGAATTGCGGAGCACCCAAACCTCTCGCCGTTTCTTTTAGAAATACTCGCGTCCCATCCATCACCGGATGTACGCGCCGCAGTGGCGGAGAACCCAAATGTCACCGCGGAAATTCTGACGGCGCTGTGTAACGACAGTCACGATGACGTGCGTTACAGCATCGCCGAAAACCCAAGCATGAGTCCGCAGACCCTATCGATGTTAATCGAGGACTCAAATCCATTTGTGGCTCACAGAGCCAGACTCACACTGATGAAGATGGACGAGCCGCAAGGCCTTCTTCAGAACATCATTCACATGGTGGGTACACATTTCGTCCCGCACAAGGTAGCGAGATAGATTTTTCAACATAAGTTGAATGGGAAAGAGAAAACGATCCAGGGGCGACCCTGGATCGTTTTTTTAGTAAGCAAAAACTCTATCAGACCTTTATTAGAAAGCGTAGAACGTCTGTTTGTTTTGCGCGCTTTTAGTTAGGTCTGGACGACTTCCTGGATGTGTGATATGTTGTAGATATCGTAAAAATTACGATTAATGGGAGCGATGAAACTTGTAGATTGTCCCGGTTAAGCGATCGCTACCGGTGGGACCTACTTGCCTTCAGAAAGTTCATAACGTGTGCGCCACAGTGGTGGCGCAAACGGTAGCGCCCGCACAGAAAAGGAGTACGGTTATATGCTTATCGGGTTTAAAAAAGTTCCGCCAACCACCTATGTAATGCATTATGAGAACGGCGTTTTGAAGCGGAGTGGCGCTGGTCTATCTTTCTTCTACTTTCCAGCGATCTCATCGATTGTAGAGCTTCCGCTGTCGAGTTCCGATGTTCCATTTGTATTTCAAGAATCTACTGTCGACTTCCAAGAAGTCACTCTGCAGGGTCAGTTGACTTATCGAGTTTCAGATCCGGAGCGTCTTTCGAGAATGTTGAACTATACTGTAAATTCGAACGGCGCATTCGTGAGTGAAGATCCAGATTTAGTTTCCGTTAGATTGATAAACGTGACGCAAACAGCTGCTCGCTCAGTTATTCGTGCGATGACACTACCTGAAGTGCTTATCGCAAACGAGCGAATAGTAGAAGAGGTTCTCGCGAGTGTTCAATCGGCCTCTCTAGTCACGATGCTTGGTTTAGAAGTGCTGGGATTGACGGTCGCTTACATCAGGCCAACTCCGGAAATGTCGCGCGCTCTCGAGGCCGACGCGCGTGAAGCGATTCAACGCAAATCGGACCAGGCAATTTACTTGCGCCGCAATGCGGCTGTCGAGGAAGAGCGCCGAATCATGGAATCCGAGCTCAATACCGAGATCGCCGTTGAAACCAAAAAAAGGCAAATTGCGGAAACCAAAATAGCAGCTGAAATTGCGGTAGAAGAGCAGCGGACGACCCTGATCGATAAACGCGTTGAAAACGATAAGAAAAACGCCGATAGCAGCGCCTATTCGATTGAGAAAAATCTAGCTCCTTTTCGAAACGCTGATTGGAAAACGCTTATGGCCATTGGCGCAGCACATGGGTCTGATCCCCGATTTGCCCTTTCTCTGGCATTCCAGGAGCTTGCTGAAAACGCCGGAAAAATTGGGACTCTGTCGCTGACGCCAGACCTGTTAAGCGCGCTCATGGACAACGGTCACGGCGAACGAAATGGAAAGCGCTAAAGGAGCAAGGGATGTAGCGTCATGTATGAAAAATTAGTCGTCGTTACAAGGAAAACCAGACTGGAGGCGCTGATTGAAAAGTTCAACACTCGCATGCAAGCGAAATTTTTCATCGAGCATTCTGGCGGAAATTTTTCCGAATACGAAGAAGAGGACAGGAACTATCAGCGTGCGCTTGATGAAATCCGCAAGCAGACCAAAATTGGATTAAAGGTACAGCTGATAGAACGTTCGCTTCTTCCGACCTACACGTTTGTGCGCTCTGACCTGATTGTCGCTCTAGGTCAGGACGGACTGGTGGCAAATACTGCCAAGTACGTGGGTGCGCAGCCGATAATAGGCGTCAACCCTGATCCAATTCGATACGACGGATTGCTTGTTCCGATTCTTCCGAGTCAGGTTGGGCGGTACTTAGACGACGTTCTCGAATCCCGCGCGCTGAGTCAGACAGTCACGCTCGGGGAGGTGGAACTGCAGGACGGTCAAAGAATGCTCGCATTCAATGATTTTTTCATCGGTGCCAAAACGCACGTTTCAGCTCGCTATAGACTGCAGTACCACGAAATTTCCGAGGGGCAGTCGTCGAGCGGCGTAATTGTTTCGACTGGTGCAGGCTCCACAGGCTGGATGTCGTCAGTATTTAATATGGCGGCCAGAGTGACGGAATTCGCCGGCGGAAAACAGTTCGGTCAAAGAAAAATGCAGTGGAACGAGTCAACGTTGATGTTTGTCGTTCGTGAGCCGTTTGTCAGCAAACACTCAACAGCCGACCTTGTCGCCGGTTATATCGAGGACGGCGAGGAGCTGGTAATCGAATCTAACATGACTGGAGAAGGCACCATATTCAGTGACGGTGTGGAATCGGATTTCATTGCGTTCAATGCTGGTGCAACTGCAAGAATTCGTAAAGCGAAACAGCAGGCGCGCCTGATCGTGCCTTTCCGAAACGCAGATCGGGAGAAACCCAATTGCGCCAATGAATCTCGAATCTTGTCAGGTTCATGTAGAAGTGTTTCAAAATCAAGCCCGTGAAATCGGATCTATAAAATTTCGGGGCGATTAATGCGCAAGCGCCTGCACAAAGTGGTAAAAATATCTGTGTCTTTGGCAGGAAGGTGATCATGAGCGTAGCAGAAATTCTTGCAGTTGGTACCGAGCTCTTACTGGGTCAGGTGCTCGATACCAATTCTCAATTCCTGAGTGAAGAACTCGCTCGTCTAGGCATCGATTGCTACTACCACACGACAGTCGGCGACAACAAAGCGAGAGTTCGAGATTGCCTGCGGACGGCGTTATCACGGTCCGAGATTGTCATTACATCCGGAGGTCTGGGACCAACGCCTGATGACCTGACGATGGAATGTATTGCTGAAGTCATGGGTGCGAAGCAGGAAATGGATGAAACCATTCTTGCCGGAATCAGGCTGTTTTTCACCGAACGCAATATCGTGATGCCGGAGAATAACGCAAAACAAGCATTGCGCCCGGTGGGGGCCGATTTGCTCCCAAATCCGACTGGTACCGCACCCGGTATCATCTGGACAATCACGCCGGACCGATTGAGAGAAGCTGGAATTATTTCAGTCGATTTGCTGGCATCTAAAAATCGCTATATCTTCACTTTCCCGGGCGTGCCGAGCGAACTCAAAAATATGTGGATGACGACGGTTTCCGAGTTCCTTCAAGTACACGTCGTGGGGGCCACCATCTTCTCTGTCGAACTGCGACATTTTGGAATCGGTGAATCAGCTCTTGCCGAAAAGTTCTCCGACCTCCTGGAAGGCACTAATCCAACTGTCGCTCCATACGCTGGTCACGGCGAGTGTCGGCTCCGTGTGACTTCAAAATCTCATGACCTCGAGTCAGCGATGAAATTGGCACAACCGATTGTCGAAAACATCCAGGAGCGCAGCGGTTATTTTTGTTACGGCACAGACAGCGATACATTAGAATCGGTTGTCGGCGACTTGTTGAAAAACCACAAGCTGACTATATCGACGGCGGAGTCCTGCACGGGCGGGCTGGTGAGCAAAAGACTTACGGACATTCCCGGGAGCTCGGATTATGTCTCACTCAACCTGGTCACGTATGCCAATGAGGCGAAGCACAAAATGTTGGGCGTCGATGATGAAATCCTCGCCACGCATGGCGCGGTCAGCCCAGAGTGTGCACGTGCTATGGCGGAAGGGGTTCGCCGACTGTCCGGCGCCGATATCGGAGTCGGTGTGACCGGAGTGGCTGGACCTGGCGGTGGAACCGTGGATAAGCCAGTTGGTCTGGTTTACCTGGGCTTGTCCGCCGGCGACTCCTATGTTGAAAGGAAACTGACTATTCCCGCCAGGATCGGCAGGAAAGAGATTCGTCATCGAACTGCGAACGAGGCACTGAATATGGTGCGACTGTTTCTTTTGGAAAGAGCAAAAGTTCAGGTTTAGTTGTTTCTGCCCGAGCTCGCCTACGGTGTTAATGTTCCAGAGGGACCTGAACCGGGGGAGCAGTTCCACACCCGAACCCGGTGACCGGGTTTTAACTTTTTATTTGCCGGACGACGAGAAAACAGCTCGCGCCTGGGTGCTATTAGCGGTTTCGCCTATTTAATAAGGTTAGAAAAGTAATTATGAGGGAAATGAATAAATTGAGGGCAGGTAGGTCGTTTACTTATATGGCACAATACGAAGAAGCAGTAATCAAGGACAATTTATTTCACCGGCGCCTGAGCGACTTGCGAAATTCCGCTCTGACACCGGCTCACCTGGCGGCTATGGCGGAGTTGAATCGCCCGGCAGAGCGCACAATCTTTTCGGCTCCCGAGGAAGAAAAGACTCTTCTATCCCATGATGACGTCGAGCGCATCGCGTTTTTCGACGAAGTTGCACCCGTTTACAATTTTAAGTACTGGATGCGTAAGTTGGACCGGGAGATGCGCCGTAGCAAGCGCTACAACCGACCGCTGTCGGTTCTTTGTGTGGCTTTTTCAGGTTTGATGAACATCGGACAAAAGTACAGTTCGATTGCGCTGGATGATGCGCTGATCTGGACGGGCGAACATTTGTTGCAGTCGACACGTATGGACGTCGACATGGTCTGTCGCTACGGCGACGAGCGCTTCCTGATTGCTCTGCCGGAGACGCCTGGTAGCGGTGCCGCCATCGTGGCTGAGCGGGTACGCAAGTCATTCGAAGATAACCACATTCAGTACCAGTGGCATAAGATTTATATTCAGGCGAGCGTCGGAATTGCCTATTTCCCGGGTCATGGAACCCAGGTGCAGGAGCTTGTTGCTAAATCCGACCTGGCGGCAGAGCTTGTGCAAACGCGCGGCGGCAACGGAACGGCGTTTTGCCCGGAATAGCATCCACGCCGTCCTGAGGCGATTGAGTCATATGTTTGAAGGCATCACGATGTGGTGCCTTTTCGTTTTCGAAACTATCAGGCGATAAACATTGCGTCGCCATAGCTGAAGAAGCGGTAGCGCTCTTTGACTGCTTCTTTGTATGCGTTCAAGATATTGTCTTTACCGGCTAACGTGGCGACCAAAACCAATAGGCTCGATTTGCTCAGATGGAAGTTGGTAACCATGGCGTCGACCATTTTGAACTCGAAGCCAGGCTTCACGTAGAGAGTGGTTGAACCCTGATCCGTAGGTTCCAACAGACCAGACCGTCCTGCGGTTTCAAGCGCGCGCAGGCTGGTTGTGCCTACGGCGATTACCCGGCGTCCTTCCGATTTCGCCGCGTTGACTGCATCGGCGGTATCTTTCGAGATGCTAAACAGCTCCGCCTCGATACTATGATTGTCGAGGTCGGTCGTTATCGGCTTGAACGTCCCCGGTCCGACGTGAAGGGTAATATATTTGATAATCACGCCGCGCTCAGCGAGTTCCTCTAGAAGTTCAGTGGAGAAGTGTAAACCGGCTGTCGGTGCTGCAACTGCGCCAGGTGTTTTGGCAAAAACCGTTTGATACCTGTCGAGATCGTGCAGGCGATTTTCATCCTCGCCTTCCGGTTTCTCTCGCACTATATATGGTGGCAACGGTGCAAAACCGACCTCGCCGAGAATGCTGTAAACATCCTCTTTCCGTCCTAAATCTACAACTAAGCGTTTGAACCCATCCTGATCGATAATTATGTCGGCAATGGAGATGCGGTGCTTGGGGGCGGTTTCGGAAACCAGTGTTAGCTGCTCACCGACTTTGAGCCGCTTAATTGGCGTCACCATTGCTTCCCACAGGTTGATCTTTTCTGCCAGCGGGCGGATGAGAAGTAAACGGATGATGCCACCACTCTCGCGCTGCGCGTACAACCGAGAGGGGACCACTCTTGTATCGTTGACGATTAGCACGTCTCCGGCCTTCAAGAAGCTTTTGATATCGGAAAATTGATGATGGGAAACGCCACCGGTTTCTCGCTCGAGTTTGAGCAGGCGTGACTCGTGGCGCACAGCCGATGGTTTTTGCGCAATCAGTTCTTCAGGCAAATCGTAGGACAAATCGTCAAGCCCGAAGCTTTCTGTTTGCGGTTGCTGGTTGAATGTTGACCGAGTCATAGATATCATGCTGAGAGTCTTTCGGACTCAATATTGTAGTTGAAACCGCCCAGGTGCCATGGTCACTTCCTCCAGTTTGAAACAATCCGTAGTGGAACTTGCTGCGTCCAAGGGTTTCAGCAACACCGTTATCGGTGCGCTCGAGCCCATGACCGACGAGTTGCAGCATTACAGAGAGTGGCTGGAAAGAGGCTACTCGGCTGGCATGGAGTACATGAAACGCAGTCCCGAGTTTCGTAACTCGCCGCAGTTGCTGTACCCTGGCAGTCGTTCTGCCATCATCGTCTCTGTCAGCTACTACACGGAAAAGCCTGAGTCGCCTGGTCCCTTCTACGGGAGCGTCGCTCGCTATGCAGTCGGACTTGACTATCATGCCGTGATTCGCCGAAAGCTGCGCGAATTGCGCGACTTATTGGCTGAACGACTTGGATTGACTGTGGTTGGGAAACCGTTTGTAGACTCCGTCGCGCTTTATGAACAGGGATTTAGCGCTCGGCACGGCTTGGGCTTCGCGGGTAAGAACACCCTGATAATTGGTCCAAAGCTATCTGGAAGCTATCATTTCGTCGCGGAGCTCTTCGTCGATGTTGAAATCGATGCTGATGAAAAGTACCGAGGAACCTGTGGAAGTTGCTTCCGCTGCGGTTCCGGATGCCCTACGGACGCGATTGTCGAACCGGGTTTCGTCGACGCGAATTTATGCATCTCCTATTTGACCATCGAGAACAAAGACGGCATCCCGCTCGAGCTGCGCCGGAAGCTCGGCAAGTGGGTTTTCGGATGTGATGTCTGCCAGGAGGTCTGCCCGTACAATCAGCGCCCGCCGGAAACTCCCTGGGAGGAGTTTAGACCTGAGGCCGGTGCTGGACACTATCTGTATTTGCCGGACCTTTTGCTGATTAAGACGGAAGAGGAATTCCATCGTCGCTTCGAACACACGCCGCTGCGCCGCCCTAAGCGCAAGGGATTGATTCGAAACGCGCTTGTGGTGCTCGGCAACGAGTTGCGGAGCGCACGCGTCGAACGGTCTATGGATGAAAAGTTGATACTACCGGTAGTGCAGCGACTGGAATGGTTTCGCGCAGCTGAAGAAGATCCGATGCTTCGCGAACATGCTGAATGGGCTCTGCTCCAGGCAAAGGTTTAAACGGTAAACATCTGGCGGGTGATTGTGAAACTGTCACCCCAGAAGCGCGAGTTGTCCATAATCATGATCAGGTGCTTCTTCTCATTGGTTTTCTGCGAGACAACGAGCTTCATGTCGCAGGCGGGGTTTTTCTCAAGGAGTGCTTTGTTGACCTGATCTGCAAGAGTAACAGCGCCTTCTTCCTGAATTTCGCGAGCATTCGCCTTGAAAAGCTTCATGAAGTCTTCGAACAGACCAGTTTGAAGCAAATGCGTCAGCTCATCGATTTTGGCTGCCGAAAGCGTGCCCTCGTTTGGCATTTTTGTGCGACCTCGTACCATTACTCGAATTCACTATTCCCATTTTGCCTCGGTCCTAACCTCCGGCGTGCGCACATCCGCGGACGGGTGGTCATTCTCAGAAAAATTCAGGTGACAAATGTCCTGCAACTTTTACCATTGCCAGGGAACATTGACGGGTTCATGCTTTCGCTTAGTTAATCGTTCAATAAAGGAACGGTATTCGTCGCGCTGACCCTGCAGTATCGCCAGAGCCTCTGCGCTGGTTGGCAGTTCAATCACAGGCGATGGAGCGAGTCTCACGTCTCGAACCCCGTGTATCAATGGCTCATTTGTCGCCGGCTGAACTCTGGGGTTAACTGCCTTATCGAATTTTTGAATCAGGGAGGTTATGAGTTCTTGTCCTCTGACACTGGTTGCTTGGAGGCGGGCGAGCAGGAGGTTCTCAGGGCGCATCTCCTTCATGCTCTTCGTGATCTCGGATACTGAGCCGGCACTCAGGTATTGATTTGCAAGCTCTAGCAACTCGGTCTCTCCGAAAAGTCCGGCGTTGTCGCGCACACTCTCCAGGTCTTTGCGAAAGTCTTCGTACAGTCCCAGGTTGAAGTTGATAAGCGCGCGAGCTCCGTGTGCCGCAGGGTTGAATGGCAACCAGCGCAAGACGTCATCAACGGCAGCACGCGCGAGGTCATAGCGGCGCTGGTCGTAGAGGTCGAAACAATATCCGGAGAGGTATGAAATTCGATTTTCTGGCTTGAAATATCGAAATTTCTCAATCCACGTTTTGTTTAAACGCGCGGATAGTTCAGAAATTCCATGCTGAGTGACAAGCGGCATGTCGTAAGAAATCAGCTGCAACGATCGAGCGAATCCAAGTTGAGCAAAGTCTCGATCATCAGCCTTTGAAGATGCAAGGCGCAAAGTCAGCAGCTCCGGAAGTTGCGAGATGATCGACATCGTCCCGCCTCGTAGATTTTCGCCTGCTGCTTCGAGGTAAGTCAGCTTCGGCATATTCAACAGCATGGAGAAACCGTCATCACCAGCCACGGTTGATACAATGTGCAAACCGGATAACTGCGTTAATCCGCTCAGGTGGCGAAGACCCTCGCTTCCAACTGCGGCATTATCGAGCGCCAACCAATCGAGCGACTTCAGTTTGCCAATGTGTTTCAAGCCATCGTTCGATATTCGTGTGTCGAGAAGGTGAAGCTCCTTCAACTTTGTGCAGCGCGAAATCAACTCTGCACCTGCGTCTGTCACACCAGGACCATAAATAACCAGGCTTCGAAACTTGGGTAGGTCCTCAATGCGATTTTGGAGATCGTTGTCTGTCCACGTGCCGATGAACGCGTCAATTGCCATAACGCAGCCTCCATAAGTCTGTGGGACTCCACCATGGCCGATATACCCAAATTTTGGCTGATTTCAGGCTTCTGTGACTGTGTGTAAATGGGAATATTGGAGAGGAGTATGCTGACTGCAAAATACTTTCTATGTCAGATGTCAGAAATGTGTGTCCGAAGTGTCGTCGTCCGCTCAGCGCGGATGGCTCAATCACGCAGTGGATTGCATTGTGTAGCTGTGACAGTGCACCACGAGCGGTGCCTGCCGCTGAAGAGATGGAACCTGTAAACCTCTGTCTGAAGTGCGGTAAGCGCAGTGCTGCTGGTCGCGCTGGTAGTTTCACTCAGTGGATTCTCAGAAGTGATACGTGCGTCTGCGAAGCTCCTGAGCTTGCCTCGGCAATTGATTCAGCCGTGGCTGCGAGCCAATCTACTGCGCAGGAATCAAATTCCGAAGAAACCGCTTTTGAGGAAGCTGAGCTGAAACTTGACCCGCTGACCTTTCCGCTCGAGCGATACAAACCTCTCGCGTTGCTCGGGCAAGGAACCTCTGGTCGCGTCTATCGATGTAGTGATAGACTTCTCGGAAAGCATGTTGCCGTTAAATGTTTAAACGCTGTCACTCCACAGCAGTTGATCTCGTTTCAGCAGGAGGCGAGGGCGACTAGCTTATTGACCCATCCTGGTGTTGTCTCCGTTATGGATTTCGGCAGTACCGCCGATGGTGCTCCTTTCATGGTGCTGGAGTATTTTGCAGGTCAAAGCCTGCAGCACCTATTAGAAACACACGGACCATTGTCTCAGAGACTAGCTCTTCAGCTATTCATCCGCATCGTCGAAGCTCTTAAATATGCTCACTCAAAAAATGTTTTTCATCGTGACCTGAAGAGTTCGAATATTCTTTTGACCTTAAATGATGATGACCAATTCGATGTCCGGATTATAGACTTTGGCATTGCTTCTATTAAGGACACTGGTCAAAATGGCACCGCTTCCGGTGGCGAATCCATAATCGGAACACCGGCTTACATGGCGCCTGATCAGGCACGGGGATTGCCTTTCGATGAGCGTTCCGAGATCTACAACCTGGGTTGCGTGATGTTTGAAGCGCTCACGGGGCGTCCGCCATTTTTAAGCGAAACTGCTCTGGAGACTATTCGCATGCATGCTCAGGAGAAGGTTCCCGAATTGGGCGAGATGCGCCCCGACCTCAATTTCGACCGCATCCAGTCGCTGATTTCTAAATGTCTGGAAAAGGAACCGGCTAATAGATTTCAATCGATGGCGGAATTGCTTCCGGCTTTAGAGTCTCTGCAATTGAGGTCCGCAAGCGATAGCGCTTCAATTGAACGGAAAAGCGCCGGCCCTCAGAATCCGTATGTCGCGGTTGTTGCCGTGCTTCTTTTTTTCTCGGGTTTGCTAGTTCTTTTTGCGATGAAGCAAAACGTCGACCGCAAGTCGCAGAGCGAGCAACAACTCGCGTCGCAGAAGGCTGCGAAGTTACGAGTTGAAAGCTCCGCCGCTCGACTATCGAATCTATTTCAAGAAGATAACGGAAGCTTCTGGTCCACGAGCGAAGAGATTACGGACGACGACATCGTGGCTCTTTGTCGGAAACGAGGGGAATCCATAAAATGTCTGACCCTTCATTCGCCGGCTCTGGATCCGAAGGTCCGAATCTCGAAGAGAGGCTGGGGAGCGCTGGCGAGGACAAATGTCACTGAGCTTGTTCTGAGTCAATGCGGACTGACTGATGATGAGCTTCAGTACATTGCAAAAATCAAGTCGCTCGTTGACCTCAATATTAGTCGAAACAAAATTTCTAACAGGGGAATTGCCTATCTCGCTAACCACCCTGCGATAGGCTCACTGACCTTGTCCGACACTCTAGTGGACGATCTGTGCATAGACACGATAAGAACTATACCGGGTCTTCGTCATCTCGATATAGAGGATACCCAGCTCAGTGACATTGGCTTAAAAGGTCTCAGGAACTCGCCATTGTCATCGCTGAGCATCGGCTCAACTAAAGTCACGGATGCGGGAATGCAATTTATAGCAGAGATGCCTGGCTTACAGGGTCTGTACCTGGAGCACCTCAATTTGACTGATGAAGGATTGCGGCATCTCGCTCGTCTGCCGCTCTCTCGTTTATCGGTCGATTCGCAGGCGAATTTTGACGACTCATCGCTTCAACTTATCGTGAACTCTTTTCCTAATCTAACGGTTTTGCTCTTGAGTGAAACCAAAGTTACCGGCCGGGGACTGCTGCTGTTGCCTCAGCTCAAAGAGCTCGAGAGGCTTTCCTGCATCAACCTTCGACTTACTGACGAGACTGCCGCGCCGATTTTTCAATTGAAGAAATTAAACGACCTGTCGATCTCAATCAACAAAATTACGGACAAATCAGTTTTTAAAATGGCGGAGCTTCCAGAGCTTGAAGTTGTTGTGCTTAGTGATTGCCCAGTCACGGAGACAGGCTTGGCGCGTCTGCGCGCGCGTAAAATTCGATACGAAGTTACCCAAACACCGAGTTCAGGCTACGAGATCATAAATATGTTTGGCGACTCTGACTAGAGGAATGAAACTCATCTCGCTGAGCCTATCGGCCAATCGTTGGAACTCCACTGTATATGTCGCCGGATCAAGCTCTTGGACTGGCTTTTGATGAGCGTTCCGAAGTTTACAACCTGGGATGTGTGATGTTTGAAATGCTCACAGGTCGTGTCCCTTTCGACGGTGAAACGGCTATGGAGATTATAGGCAAGCACGCCAGTGAAAAACCTCCTCGCCTGACCGACGTCAACGAAGACTACCAGGCGAGCCCGGAAATAGAATCACTTGTGGCGAAGTGTTTGGAGAAGGAGCCTGATAAGCGCTTTCAATCAATGTCTGATTTAATCGCGGCGCTGAAGACAATCGATTTTAAAAATCATGAGCTTGAGGTGGCAAAATCGGACAGTACTGGGTTCAAAAGGGTTGGTGTAGGTGTCGGGATCTTACTAGCGCTTACTGCAGTCGGTGGATATTGGTATCACAAGCGATACCATTGATTTGGTGATCAGATCGTTTCCCGAGTTAACTCAATTGAACCTGGAAGGAGCTGTGTTGAGTCCTGGTAGTTGGCAGAAGTTGTCGAAGCTAGAGAAACTGCGGTCCCTTTCCTTGGAAGCAACGAACCTCACAGACAAGACAGCCTATCCGGTTCTAAACTTGCGCGCGTTGGAAAGCCTAACCTTGAACGAAACTGACATAAGCGATAGCACGGTTGCAAGATTAGCTCAGATGCCGAAGCTACTTCATGTGGAACTGATTGATTGTCGCAACACTAGTCGGCAGGGGCTGAAACCGCTCATTGAGAGGGGCATTCAGTTCAGTTCCGAGCACGAGCTTAAGCCGACCGAGGCGAGCATGATGGATGACATGATTGCGGAGGAACTCGAAGGTCATCGCATTGATTGTCTTCCTGTGCGATTGGTATTATTCATCTCGCGTTTGTCTACGACACATTGACGATTTTTCGAAAATCCGGCAACGCACGATAGCCAAAATCGGTCAGCGATTGAGGACGGTTCCCAGAACCCAGTCTGCGGAAGGCTCCGCAAAGAATCATGTCCTGTCTCCTATAGTAGGAAGTCTGGGCTGACACCGACTCGTTGCTGGAATCTCACAAATCAGTCTTTCTTGGGTTTGTTGATCAATTCTGTCAGCGAATCGATGATTACCTTGTCGGCTTTATGTTGCCAGTCAAGCGCTGTAAGCAATTCCGACCTGGACATCAAACCCTTGGACAAGATCAGCTCGCCGAGCGGCTTACCTGAATGCTCCTGCTCTTTGATCAAGTCTTCCAGTTGGTTGACGTTTATTTTTCCGTGCTTCAAAAGAATTTCGCCGAGCTTCTCGGGACGAGTGAGAATATCCCACTTTTCTTCTTCGCTAAGACCGAACTGAACAGATTCTTGCTCGCTCATATAGGTTTAAACCTCACTGTGCGTTTCTCATTGTATGGCTAAAGGCGGCGTTGACGCGGTTCAGGTTAGAGAATTCGAATCTTGAAAAGTCGAGGACCTGAACCGGTTGCCGGTTAATGGTTAAGCAGTCGCTGGTTTGATCACTTTGGGACGCTTAGCCTGTATTTCACGCCAGTATGCAAGCAGGGCGCTGGCGTTGAAAATTGATGAGTATGTTCCGGAGATGATTCCGATCAACATCGCAAACACGAAGTCTTTGGTTGTGACTCCGCCCAGGAAGTACAAACTTGCCAGAGTGAAGATAACCGTCAGTGATGTTGCCAGAGAGCGGAAAAGGGTCTGGTTGACACTGTCATTGGCAACGTCGCCAAACGATCTCTTGCGCTCTTCCCCGGTTTTTGGATCTTTGTATTTCGCGCCAACATATTTAGCGTTCTCGCGAATTCTGTCGAATACGACGATGGTGTCGTGAACGGAGAATCCGATGACGGTCAGGATCGCCGAAATAAACAAACTATCTACTTCGGTGCCCATGAATTTGCCGAATAGCGCGTAGAAGCCGACCAGCACGATTACATCATGGAAGAGCGCGGCAATCGCGCAGAGAGCGTAGTCGAACTGGTAGCGATATGAGATGTACGCGACCATGGCTGCCAGCGTCACGAATAGTGCCAGAAGTCCATTTGTGAGTAGCTCGGGACCGATTGTCGCAGTCACCTTATCTACCGACAATGCCTGGAACGGACCGCATTGCTTTTCAAGCTCGGCATCCAGTTTTTTCTTTTCGGCTTCGTCATCGATTGCCTTTGTCCGCATTACGATCACTTCTTTGCCTGAGATAAACGCTTTCTGCACTTGCGATCCATGCAGATCGACCTCTTCAAGAACGTGGCGAACCTGATCCAGTTCAAGCGGTTTCTCGAATTGGTATTGAAGAATCGAGCCGCCGGTGAAGTCAATTCCAGGTTTCAGCGGCGCGCCGAATGTCATCATGCAGAGGATGATTCCGATTACTCCTGGAATTGTCAGAAGTGCCGAAATGCCAAACCAGATTTTTCTGTATTTAACGATGTCTACGTGTGGAAGTTTCACAGCTTTGTAGCCTCCCCTGTCATAACTTGCTGGCTATCATTTTTTTTTTCATTGCCTTTGCGATCGTATTTATGTCCAAACAGACCCACCTTTCTCGGAATCAAGTGGAGCAGTGTACGAGTCGCGGTAATTGCGGTAAACATGGATACCGCCACACCCAATGCCAGGGTAACTGC
The DNA here is from genome assembly GCA_965228855.1 of Candidatus Obscuribacterales bacterium. Taxonomy (GTDB): domain Bacteria; phylum Cyanobacteriota; class Vampirovibrionia; order Obscuribacterales; family Obscuribacteraceae; genus JADYXR01. Next base: position 1,890,828 of record CBDDIJ010000002.1, read on the forward strand.
GAAACCTTTGACCACCGAGGTGCCGAACATCATCAACACCGCGCAGGCGATCAAACTGTTTGCGTTACTGTCCCAGATCGCTGAGAAAGCCAGTCTGAAGCCAGTTTCAATAGCCGTATAGAGTGACTTGCCGTGGTCCAATTCCTCTTTCGTTCGTTCGAAAATTAGAATGTTGGCGTCGACCGCCATACCGATAGATAGAATGAAACCCGCAATACCAGCCAGTGTTAGCGTGACCGGTATGTAGGCAAATATCGCCAGTGTCGCGATAGTGTAGAGAATGAGCGCGATGTCTGCTACGACGCCGGGCAGCCCGTAGAGCACGATCATGAAGATCATGACGGCTGCGATACCGATGAGACCGGCAATCAAACTCTTGTCGATTGAGTCTTGTCCGAGAGTGGCGCCGACAGTTCTCTCTTCCAAAATAGTGATGGGAACTGGCAGAGCGCCTGCGTTCAGCTTGACTGCAAGGTCGACAGCTTGATCCTTCGTGAAAGAACCGGTGATTTCACCGTGTCCTCCGAGAATCGGTTCGCGAACGGTCACGCCGTTGTACTCAGCGACGGACATCGGGCGTCCATCGGCTCCACGCTCGGTTGGTTCACCATCGAGGAAAATGCCGATTTGTTGTCCGACTAAACGTTTCGTCAGAGCGCCGAACTTCTTCGCGCCTTCATCTTTGAATTCGAAGTTTACGTGCCATGTGCTGCCACCAGCCATGGGTGTGGCTTGCGCGCGTTTGAAGTCAGCACCTGTTAGTTTGCAGTCTTTCCAAACTCGCATGCCGTTTTCAACTGCCATCTCTTTGAACTCGAGCAAAGCGGTAGTCCCGATGCGGTCCTTCGCTTGCTGCGGATCTTTGATACCAGGCATTTCAACAATCAGTCTGTCCTTGCCGGCGCGCTGCACCATCGTCTCAGCAACGCCCAAGCTGTTGATACGGTTGTTGATAACAGTTTCAACACCGTTCATGACTTGAGGCGTGATCTCAGGCACCTGGGGCGGTGCCGGGTTCGCTCTCAGCAAAAGTTGGGAGCCGCCGCGGAGGTCGAGACCCAGCTTCAAGCTTGTAAAAAGGCAGTAGTCCTTTTTGTCCCAGGGCGCTGTGAAGTGCGTGAGAATTTGAATGTTGTTCGCTTTGCCGGCGTTCTCCTTCTCTTGCTTGAGCGCATGCTCTTGAGCGTAGAAGTTCATCTTGTCCCAGCCTGGCAGCTGAGTGACGCGCTTTTCCACTTCCGCCGCCACTTCAGACGGAGGAAGATCGCCGAGCCGCTGCCATTCTTTGACAGTTTCGCTCGGCGCGATCTGGAAGAGGGTGGTCATGGACAAAACGAATGCAAGCAATACTGCAAACGGTTTCCAGTCTAATTTAGGCAAGGAGCCTCCCAGGCATTGCTGCCTTCTGACGTTCATTTCCAAGAAGGAAGAGTGGCGAAGCTACAGAGTAGGCAACAACAGTCCGCCAACTATGTAGTCAACACCAGATTTTAACCGTTCTTTCAATTCCTAAGGATCAATATACAATAGGATCTGCTCTAATCTTCTTTCATCTCGCCGCGCGCGCGAGCTCGAAGCGCTCTATGTCCGACGGTTGGCAGCTCCGCTCGAAGATACGCGTCGTTACCAAAACGCCAGAATTTGCTCAGGCGCACTTCTGTGCTCTTCGGGGATTGTTGAACAGTAACTTTTAAACCGTGCAGACCTTGTCGCCACCGCGCTGCATCGCCAGTTCTAGAGCGCGAACTGACTTTTCGATCAATTCGTCATGCTCACGTGCGTGCGCTGGAAATGCTGCCAGGCCGACCGATGCGGTCACGCGCAGGTTGTGCCAGTTGTGCGTGATCGATTGATTTCCGATACGTTGTCTGATTCTTTCGGCAACAATTGAAGCGCCAGAGGCGTTTGTTTCCGGGAAGATAATCGCAAATTCTTCAGCACTGTAGCGCGCCGGGATGTCGACGTCGCGAATGGCGCCGCGCAGAACGTTGCCCATGACTTTCAGCACGGCGTCGGATGTGAGCGCTCCGTACTGTCTGACGACGTCTTTGAAACCGTCGATTGCCACCATGCAAAGCGCGACAGGGCGCTTATACCGCTTGGCGCGTTTGAGTTCGTCCTTGATCTCTTTATAAAAAGTGCGAGAGTTGTAGAGCTCGGTGAGGGTGTCGAGAAGCGCGAGGCGCTCGATTTCTTCGCCTTTTACCGCAGCCAGGCTCTGCTCCGTGCTTGTCAGAAGCGAGCGCTGCTCGAGCTCCTTGACTCGTTCGATAACCTGGCTGTCCATGAAGGAACGGGCGCCGGATTGCTTTGCCCGGTTTGGATTGTCGAGAACCCGACAAAACATGCACGTTCTACCGCTACAAATGTGATCCGTTCGTCCTACGCTCATGAACTCGACCTTCTTACAAATGGTGCCGAAGCTTAGCTACTATACATGGGATTCTTGCCCCAATTCCCTCCAGGTGAAACCTGGATGTACGGCATACAAGTATAGATTAAATAAGTGAACCACACTATATCTGGTTTTCAACAGGCGAATATTTCTTTATCGGCGAGCGCCTGTCTGCATATTTCTCAGACGCCCACCTTCGACTATGCTCTCTCCGTCGACAAAAACAGCCTCGACTCTCGTGGGAAATCGAATGAGCGTATCAGCCGGGTCGGCGAACTGCTCGGCAAACCTTGCGGCCACTTCAGGCACGAATTCGGCAGCTTGCGGTGCGATTTTGAAAACAGCAATGTCGGCTTGTTTGCCTACTTCCAGCGATCCGATTTTGTCCGCCATGCCGATCGCTCGCGCTGAGCCCATGGTCATAGCTTCAAGCAAGTCCGGCGCGCTCAGTTTTGACTCCGGTTCTGCGGCGCGGTGGAGGTTGAGCGCGAAATTCGCCTCGGCAACCAGGTCCAAACTATCGGTCGAGGGCAGACCGTCTGTGCCGAGACCGGCATTAACACCGGCTTTCAGGTAAGACGAAAACGGTGCGCGACCATTTCTCAATCTTGCGTTGCTGCGTGGACAGTGCGCGATTGAAACGCCTGCGGCTTTCAAGAGTTTCACATCCTCGTCATTCACGTGAATGGAATGTGCTGCTACCAGCTGGTTTGAGAGCAGCTCATGCTCCTTGAGAAACGCCACTGGCGAATGGCCTGCTTTTTTCCAATCGATAGACTTGAGCAAAGTGCAAGTGTCACGTTCGCGAGTCGATGGCATCACCTTCATCAAGTAGGCATCGATTACCTCGCTTCCGCCTTGCAGCCAGCCGCATTCCTCCGGCGATTCCGCAAGGTGCGAAAGAAGGGGGAGTTGTCGTGTTTCGGCCCACTTCTTTGCTTCTCTAAAGAGTGGTGGGCACACCGTATATGGTGCGTGGGGAGAGCAAGTGAGAACGACTCGCCCCTCCGCTATTGCGTTTTTCAGTTCAGCAGTCCCTTCGTTCTCCAGCTTGGCAAGGCGCTCCAGCCAGTTTTTCCAGGGAAGCTCGAACGTGTTTTTGTCCAGACCGAACAATTCGAGACCGACCACGCCCTTCAAGCCTGCGTGAGAAATTGCTTCGGCGCTCTGTCCTGAGTAGGAGCTGTCGACAATCATCGTGGTACCGGCAAGAGCGTTCAAACGCGCGCCGTAAAGAGCGGATTCGAAGAAGTCTATGGGTTGCCACTTCGAAACCGATTTCATGAGCGAGGGAATCCACTCAAAAAGAGATGCGCTGGTATCCAGTGGACCAAGAGCCGTGTAATCGAGGTGACTGTGCAGGTTTATAAGCCCTGGTGTAACGATCGCCTCGCCGTAATCCAGATGTTCCAAATCTCTATGAGCGCTAAGAATGGCATCGCGAGTGCCGACCGCCTCGATGCGCCGGTTTCTGATCACAATTGCCCCTTGCAACACGGGCGTGCCGACCACCGGATAGATCCATTTAGAGGTAATGACTAACCCGGAATTTTTCACGATGTCCTCGGAGAGTTTCTAAAGTAGTATGGCAAGTTTCGAGTGCTGGAGCGCGTAGTGGAAGGTCGACGCTTTCAACATCTTGGCAGAAAGTCGCTGTCAAGCTGTGGTAGAATCAAGAACTCCAGAATACCGTCAGCCTGGTGCGAAGCAAATGCTTCTGTCGCTCGGGCTCAGGTCTTTACATGAGATGGTTTGACTCGGTTTAAATAATACGAGTTTCATATTGGGAACGCACCGTGCGAATAGACATAGACGAATTAAATTCATTGCCGTCGAAGCGCACCCGCATTGATTTCAATGAGAAGCTCGAGATCGAAAACGTCGTGAAACCGGTTGTAGGTGAAATCTACATTCAGGCTAGCGGCGGTGGCGTTCTGATAAACGGGCATGTGCAAACATTGCTCAAGCTCAATTGTCACGTTTGTTTGCGACCGTTTTTTCAAAGTCTGAATGTAGAGATTGATGAGCAGCTCTCGGCTCGTGCGGATGAGGATGACTCACCGCGCGAAAGAGAACTAACTCGGGATGACTTCTATGAGGTGATTCCGGCCGATGGTCTTATTGACATCAGCGATATTGTGTATCAAGCTGTTACGTTGGCGTCGCCAGTTTTTTGTCGATGCGGCGACGATTGTCCCGGTCCGCCGAAGCCCGAAAAGGCTCTAGCAGCGGGCAATTCGAGCGCCACTGGTTCGGACTCCAGAGACGACTCCCGGATCGATCCGAGATGGGAGAACTTAAAGACTCTGTTTTCTAAACAAGAATCTGGAGAAAATTCGTAGATAATAAGCAGTTCCAAGATATTAGGAATTTTTCTCATGGCTCAACCAAAGAAAAAGACATCACATCAGAAGCAGCACCAGCGCCGCGCGCACTGGAAAGCTCTCGCTACCAATCTGACGCGCTGCCTGCAGTGCGGAGCCAAAGCAAGACCACACACAATGTGTTCGGAATGCGGTTACTACCGCGGCCGTCCTGCTTTCCGTAGCGAACAGATCGTTTAGATCGTTCACTCGGGTGTAGTCGTTTAAAACGACTGGGTTTTTGGTTTACAGGGCGGAGCGTGAGTCAAGGATGATTCGGATATCCATAGACGCCATGGGTGGTGACCATGCCCCCAGAGAGGTCGTCCATGGTGCGGTACTTGCTGCGCTTGAATACAAGCTGGCGATTTTACTTGTCGGTCCTGAGGATGTACTCAGGGCTGAGTTGAACCGACCTGTCATAAAACAGCTACTCGGCGGCAAGGACCCCGAGGCGCACAATATTTCTATCGTGCACGCGTCGGAAGTTGTCCAGATGGGCGAGAAGCCGGGCTGGTCGGTCGTCAAAAAGAAAGATTCTTCAATAGTCGTCGCGACGAAGCTCGTCCGCGAAGGCAAAGCAGACGGCATCGTTTCAGCGGGCTCCACCGGAGCGGCCGCTGTAGCTGCGCAAATATGTCTGGGTAAGCTCGAGCACATCGAACGCTGCGCTATTGCCTGCACGATGCCGACAATTCATCCGCGTCCCTGTTTCTTAATCGACGCTGGTGCGAGCGTCGCCTGGGATGCTCCTCAAATGGTGCAACTCGGTCTGATGGGAACGATTCTCGCCAAAGGTTTATATTCGATCGAAAGTCCGCGTGTCGGAATTCTGAACATTGGAACGGAAGAAACCAAGGGCACGGATGTGGTGAAGCAAGCTTACGAGCTGTTTAAGGAAAACGGCAAGATGAACTTCATCGGTTTCGTGGAAGGTCGTGATTATCCGCTCGGCAAGGTCGATGTAGTAGTCACTGACGGTTTCACCGGAAACGTTTCTCTAAAAACCGCCGAAGGCATCGCGCGCATGATGAACTTCATGCTCCGTGAAGAACTGATGGGGTCCTTGAAAGGCCGCGTCGCCGGCGTCATCGGAAAGTCAGCTTTGAAAAACTTGAAGGCGCGAGTCGATCAGAATGAATTTGGCGGTGCGCTTCTCGTAGGCATCAAGGGTGTGTGCGTCATCGCCCATGGTGGCTCGAAACATACGGCTGTGAAGAATGCTATTCGAGTCGCCAAAGACATGGTCGGTGCAGGTATCGTAGACAAGATCGAGTCGGTATTAAAGACAACCAACGGCCACTCGAACTAAGGAGTGTGCCATGAAGTTTGCTTGCGGTGCAAAGATCATAGGCGTCGGAGCCGGGCTTCCGGTTTCCATAGTTACGAATGAAGACTTGACTCGTCTGGTCGACACGTCCGATGAGTGGATTGAAACTCGCACAGGCATCAAAGAGCGTCGCATAGTCAACGAGACAGAGAGTGCGACCGGTTTGGCAACCGAAGCTGCCAGGGATGCACTTGCCTACGCTGGTATCGAGGGTGATACCATCGAATTGGTCATCGTGGCGACATCGACGCCTGATAACCTGTATCCGTCCACAGCCTGTCAGGTGCAGGCTGCCATTGGAGCCTCTCGGGCTGTGGCTTTCGATATGGAAGCAGCCTGCACAGGAATTATTTATGCGCTTTCGGTTGGACAACAGTTCATCGGAAGTGGAACTTATAAGCGTGTTCTCGTCATCGGAGTCGATGTCCATTCCCGGTTTTTGAACTGGGAAGACCGAAACACTTGCATTCTGTTCGGCGACGGAGCCGGTGCGTTTGTTCTTGAAGCTACCGAGCAAAGCGACAATCAGATGCTTGGAACCTATTTGCGCGCTGATGGCAACGGCGGACACCTGCTCTGGATTCCTAACACCGGAACTCAATATCCGCATGCCGGTACTGATGGACCGCAGCCCACGACGCGTTTCTTGCAGATGAACGGAAGGGCGATTTATGAGTTTGCTGTCAATGCCGTGCCCGAAGCTGTAAGGCAAGCGACTGCCGCTGCGGGCATTACAGTTGACGACATCGATTACATGGTGCCGCACCAGGCGAATATTCGAATTATCAAAGCTGCTGCCGACAGGCTTGGAATTAAGAAAGAGCAGGTCGTAACCAATGTGGACGAGATGGGCAATACCTCTGCTGCCTCGATTCCATTGGCTTTGTGGTCGGCAATCAGACGGGACAAAGTCAAAATTCCTTCGACGATGTGTCTGGTCGGTTTCGGCGCAGGGTTGACCTGGGGATCGGCTGTGGTGAGATGGACTGCCGTTGACAAGCGCGGGGACGCTGCGTCAACCAGTGAGAACGCCGAAAAAGCAGAAGCGAGCATTTCTTAGATTTGTAATTTAGTTTGTGATAAGTTCAATAGATAGGAGATTGATCGATGGGCAAGATAGCGTTTGTTTTTCCGGGACAGGGATCGCAGTCTCAAGGAATGGGAAAAGATCTTTACGATAACTTTCCGGAAGCAAAAGAAACGTTTGAGTCGATAGATAAAATCGCAGGACGCGAACTCTCCAAACTGTGTTTCGAAGGTCCGGATACGGAGCTGAAGAAGACAGTCAACACTCAACCGACGATCATGCAGGTTTCTCTGGCTGCCTGGAAGGCTTATGAGAAACTTGGCGGTCCTGCTCCGGACTTCGTTGCCGGGCACAGTCTCGGTGAGATCACAGCACTTGTGGCGGCAGGAACGTTGTCACTCGACGATGCAGTAAGACTTATCGACAAACGCGCACGCTTGATGGAAGAAGCTCCGAAAGGCGCTATGGCTGCGGTTCTCAAAGTTGCTCCTGATGTGCTTGAGCAAGTGGTCGCTTCTGTTCGTGAAGCGCGTAAGAGTGAAGGCAAAAGTGATGATGAGGCATGCCTGGTAGTTGCGAACTTGAACACACGCGAACAACTGGTCATATCCGGCAATCCGGATGCCGTGAGCGAAGGTGGCAAGAAGGCCAAAGAAGCAGGCGGCAAGGCGATTCCATTGCCGGTTGGTGGCGCATTCCACTCACCGTTGATGACTCAAGCTGCTCGTGAGTTCGAGGCAGAGCTGAGCAAAGCGGAACTCAAAGATGCAAAATGCGAAGTAGTTCAAAATTACGACGCCAAAGGAAGTCGTTCGGCTTCCGATATTTGCGCCAAGCTCGCGAAGCAGATGGAGAGCCCGGTTCGCTGGTATGAAACCGTTGACTACATGGTGGCAAACGGAGTTGATACTTTTGTCGAAATTGGACCTGGAGCCGTTCTCGCCGGTTTGGTCAAGAAGATCAACGCTGACGTGAAGGTGGTCAACATCAACGATACTGAGAGTTTGAAGGCTGCAATCGACAGCCTGAAGCACCCGGTCGCCAAGTAAAATTGGTGGTCCTTTGATCGGTCGCCAGGCGACCAGGAGAAGCCCATGCCTAAATCCAAACGCGAGCCGCTATCACTGACGACTCCGGCACAGTATGAAGGCAAGGAGGGACCATACTGGCTAAATCAAGCTCGAAAACTCTCCGCAAGCGGCGAGTTTGATAAAGCCGGCGCTATGTACGAATTGGCTCTGGAGTGGGCTTCTACGAATGACCCATTTGAGCCGGACCGGGACGCCGAATTTTCAAAATCTGTTTTAAACGCGTACGTTAATTTCCTTGAAAATCACGGACTTCGAGAGGAAAGTGTAAAATTTCACAGAAGTCTTGTCGAGGAGTGGGAGCAGGCTTACTTGCTGCTTGTCGATCTGGCGAAAGCGTCCCGCGTGTACGATGAGATGGTTGCCGATCTGGGTTTTGAAGCGTTTCCGGTTCTGATCGAAAATCTGGCTTCCAGTGTGTCCGAAGAAAATCCGGAGTTGCGAAGTTCAATACTCAACCTTGCCGGATTGCACCTGGTAAGCATGTCCGGTCTGGTCGAAAAAATTGGATTGATCGCAAAGCGTCTCGACCTTAAAAACCCTCAGCATGCCATTCTTCGTAATCGAGTCGAAAAATTGATTAAGCGTGTCGAGAACAATTCGAATTCGTTCAACGAGGAAACTTTTGCCAATCACGACCAGCTTGATAGCATGCTCAGCCAGCTTGCCGAGGAGCAATTGTTTCAGTTACGGAAGCTTTTGAGATGAGATGTGATACTACAGGCGGTTTTGTCGGTTAAGGAGTCAAGTCTCCGCTGCCTGCTGTAAATCTTTGTAAGCCTGTTACAGTGAGAGTTCTCGCGGTCTGAGAATTTGTTGCGTGTATGTGACGATACACTTCACTGAGAGAGCCTGGCGGTTTTCGTTACAATCGTCCTATGGCAAGACTGGCTTCTAGATTGGCGTTTCATGTTTGAGTTGTAAACATTAATGACTTGCCAGCAAAGCAGGTTCTGCTAAGGTGGGCTTAATCAACAGCGCAGCTCGAATATCAGCTTCGTTCGAAACGCGCTAATGGAGGCGTCCATGCAAAACCTGAATTTTAAAACCGAAGATATCAACTCGAATATAAACAACTTACCCTCACAAAAAATAGCGAAGACCAAATTAGTAATCACCGATGTAGACGGCACTATGGCTTCGTTTTGGGACTACTTCGTCCCCGCGATCCGCGATTTCATGCGCGAGATGAGCGGTCGCTCCAAAAAATCGTTGCACGAACTGGCTCAAGATATCGGGCATGTGATCGAGCGTCGTGGCACCCACGAATACCCCTGGTTGCTGGAAGAGACTGAGTTCGCCTGGAGTTATTACGTCGATGAGCCGGAGGAGTTTATCGAGAGTTTTGTTAAACCATTCTGGCAGGCCGTCGATGAGAACCGGGCGAAATACCTGCGGCCGTATCCTCAAGTGCTCGAGACGCTGGCAGAGCTTAAGGCGCGTGATATCAAAGTTGTCGCACTGAGCGACGCGCCGGAATACATGGCACGGGTACGTAACAAACAAATTTTCGATGGTCTTCTAGATGCAGTTTATTCACTTGAAACAAAAGAGCCTGATGAAGGCGATATTTATCAACCGATTGAGTTCACTCACGGCAGAGCCCGTGTCAAGCAGCTTCGCGCCGACACCGCCGATCTCACGACACCGTTGCATATCCTGCCTCAGTCATACGAAAAGCCGTGCACTCATGGAATCGATAGAGTACTTGCAGACTTCGACGTCTATCCGGCTGAGGTAGTATTCATAGGCGACAGCCTCAACAAAGATGGGTTGGTTGCTGCGTCTCGCGGGATGCGTTTTGTCTGGGCGCACTATGGGATATCTTTGCCGGCTGAATATGAAGAGCTGGTTAATCATTCGTTGAAACCCGTTGGCATTACTCCTATCCAACAGCGAAGAATGCCTCAGCACCTGATCTCGGCGGTAGCGGCGCGCTACGACGAATTGCTCAACATCGTTTAATTCACTTAAAAGTCGATCGTGCGGCAGTTTATGTCAAAATTATGCGATGTAGTCCGCCGCACGGTTTCTAGACGATGTCTGAAAATCATGAGCTGATAATTCCCAGAGCCGCTTTTCCCGCCCATCGGGACGAAATGCAAGCGGGGCATCGAGCGCGTGCCTTCCGTCGTCTTGGATTGGATGCGGCTGAGACGCCTTCGGCGGCGAGCCTGCGTTGCATGATACCGTCAGCAGTGGCTGCTGCATTTCTTTTGATCTCGTCTGCAATGTCAGATGGTGGAGCCGCTCATGCCGTTTTTGGCATGTTCAACAAAAAGAATTCCCCTGGAAAAACTCAACCGAAAGCGGAGATACATTCGCAGTTGCCGGGCAAGGCTCAAAGTGATGACGACTTGCTTCCGCCCCCGACGGAGCCGCAAGTCGAACCTCATTCTGCAGTTGGCGAGTCCAGTTTGCCGGAACTAAGTCGAGATGAAGTAAATACATCGCCTGACGTAGACACATCTCCGGAAATTGATTCTGAACCAGCGATTTTGCAACCGCGAGTGTTGCCCCATGCTGCTTTGGATGCTTTGTTTGACTCGAAAACTGATCCGGAGCCCAAGATTGACGCGCCTCAAGTTTTGCCGCATGCGGAGTTGGATACCGTGCCGCAGGCTTTAGAGCCGAAGATAATTCCGCACGTCGAAATCGATTCCGAATCGGCTCCTGCTCCTATCCTCCAGCCGAAGACTGTTCTTCATAAGGAGCTGGACGTTTCCGGCACTTTTGACGAATCGAAGCGTGATTTCCGGTTGGAAGGCGAGCCGCTTAGTGCCGCCCAGTTGGTTAAGCTGGGAGGCGCGGCGACTCCACCAGCTCTTTCCGCTCGACTTTGGAAGTGGTTGAGCGACATCGAATTGCGCCCTGCGTCTCGAAGCGCAGCAACAAAGAAAATCCGTGCCGGTATTATCGCTCGCGCAAAGAAGCACAAGTTAATCTCGCTGGATGAGATGATTGATTTCTACAACTCCGCGAGAATGGATGGTGACCCGCGATTGGCCGGAGTTTGTTTGGAAATTATTCTGCAACTTCAGGACCCTAATACGGTCGTCAACCTTCCCAATTTTGGGCTGCCCCGTCCGAGTCTTGTTGAAGAACAGTTCTATCAATTCGATCGGCACTTTGCGAAGGATGAGTTCAAAGAGGCAATAGACGCATTCATTCGCGCATGCGACGCGGCGTACGGAAACCCGCTCGTAATGCCGATTATGGGCAAGTTGACCTGGAAGGAGCGCCTGGACAAAATCAACGACAACGTCGAGCCCGAACTTGCAGCACCGGCTTCGGCGGCTTATGCAAAACTGACTGCGCGCATGTCTGACTTGTCGAAACTGGCGGAATTTCGTCCGCGGTACTCGTTTGACATCGAGGATGATTTCGCTAAGCCAATGGCAAAAAACAGATGGGAATTCTAGATCGATCTCGATCTAGTTTTTTACCGCTTCATTCACTACTTTGCGAATTTTACAATTGCGTTTCTCAAGCTCAGCGAAGTATTGATCTGTATCAACCGCCACTTCCGGAGCCAACACTCCATGTTTTTTGATACGTCCGTCGACGATCATCTGTGCCACTATGGAAGGTGGCACACCCGTGTTTAAATCTCCTGCCCCGATCTGGCGCTCGGAATCTGATGTTGCTGTTTCAAACATAATGATATGAACAGCTTCGTTTCCTTTCTTCCCTTTGACGTCGACGCGCAGAATTTCAACATCGTTGACTGCGGGCTTGGTGTAAGGGATTTGAGCGATCATGTGCGCAAGCATCTTGCGCGGGTGAAATTTGCCTTCCGCTGTTTCAATCGGCTCCGGCTTGCCGAAGCCCAGTTTCACGAATAGTTCGAGCTTCTCGTGTAATTCCTTGGGGAGAGCCAGGCGGAAGTAGACGTTTTTAATTCCCCTGTCCCTGTAAGTCATCGGAAGGGTTGCGACTTCCGAGTGCAAGGTATAGATTGCCGGCTGCGTTCCAACCGGGTCTCCGAATTCGATATTCTTTTGCATAGCCAGCGGGTTGCGTCCTTCGGCTACACCATTTTCAAAAACCATTGCGTCTTTGGTGTACTCATCGAATAGAGTATCCAGCATGTAAGGTGGGTAGAACGGGTGATCTGATGCTTCTGCGAAGTCGATGGAACCACACGCTATATCTATTAGTTCGACCTCGTCGAGGTCTTTTGCAGCCGCCGCTGCAAGCAGATTGGTGGTACCGGGGGCGGCGCCACTTCCGAGTACCGCCACGAGATCGGCTTTCGCGAATTCGTCGTGCAACTCAAGTTGCTTCATGGTTGTGTGATACAGTCCGCCCAGGTCTGTGTAAGAGCAGCCCGCTTTGAGCGCGGCTTTCATCACATCGACGTTGAAATAATAAGGTGTCGAGTTTACGACGCACTGCCCTTTCTTGAGCAAGGCGACAAGTGCCTCTTCGTTTTTAATATCGATTTTTTCGGCTTCGACATTGGGTCTTTTGACAAGTTCCGCTATTCGCTCATTACCTTCGATATTGAAATCGCCGATGATAATCTTAGTGTCTTTCGCGGTATCAGCCAGATCCTGGACGATGATTTGCCCCATCGCGCCAGCTCCGCCAAGAACAATTATCGTGTGCACAACCTTATGCCCCGTCTTTTTTCGCTATGTAAATGCGAGTACCTTGAAAGCGCTCGCGGTGCCCTCATTGTAATCTATAAGTTGGATATCCGTTGCGCATTTAGCTCGAGCTCGACTCGAGCTGGGCTTGACATCGATGTTTACTCATCGTTTGTGAGCGCCTTGCTGCTGAGATCCATTTGCGTTCCGTCGAGGAGGGCGGGCGCATCATTGATTTGGCTCGGCGACACCTGGTCTTTGTCGACTTCGATGCTCAGACCTGGGCGCCCTTTGAATATTCGGAGTTCCTTGAGTCCAATGTTTTCATTCTCCGCGACATCCAATAGCTGCAATGTGTTCAAAGACGCGAGCTCAGTAAGCGCCGAGCGAGTGAGCTTATTTCCGTTGACCCAGAGTTTTCGCAACAGAGATAGTTTTTTCAGAGTGGCGTAACTGCTCGGTTCAAAAGGGCCACAATGAGCGATGCTCAAATCATAGAGAGTGGAAATTCCGGAAATCTTGACGAGATCATCATCGTCGATGCCGGTCTCATCCAGATGCAAAACGGCTAAGGCTGGCAGTTTCACGATTCTGTCGATCATGTTGTGTGAAACTTTGCTCGCTGATATTTCGAGATGAACAAGTGATTTCATGCTCGTGATTTGTTGCACGGCCTGCTCGTCGAGCTTGCCTTCTCGGATCTCCAGATGCGTCAGTCTGGGATTGTCGACAGTTTTAATAGCCTCATTTGAACCGGCGACGTTATTGAGCCGCAGCGAAATCAGGCGTTTGAGCGAGACCAGGCGTTTGAGGTTGGGAAGCGAAATTTTACACTGGCGTAAGTTCAGATCGGTGATAGTTTTATGTTCTTCAATGATGTGCGTCATCGCATCGTCAACATTCGAAAGGTTGATTTTCAGAAACGTGACCTGTGGATAATTTTCAAGGGCATCGTCGAGTTCCTCCGCAGTGGTCACGCTATGCGCGACGGCGAGCTTGTCGGAGTGGACTGTCCTACCTGTAATTGTGAAGGTGGGATTGAAGGTTTTGTCATCGGTCAGAGTATCGAACGGACCATAAATCGATTTGGCGGACTCAACTTCGTCCGGATTTAAAAAGGTCTTCTCTTTCTTTGCTTTGGCCTTCTTTATCTCGATTGACTTGCGCTCTTCTTCCTGTTTCATCGACTGCATTTGAACAGTTGCGATCCATAGAATCGCTCCCAGTACTGCCACCACCAGCAGTGTTGGAGTCCAGTTGCGCGACGGGCTCGTGACGTCCGGTTCGACAGGCCTGTTGTCCTGTTGTTTCGATTCGCCGAGCAGGTTTTCCACTTCCAGCAAAACCTCTTGAACTACATTCATATCCTGAAACCGATCCGCCGGGTCCTTTTCCAGGCAATTCGCTACAAGCGCTTCGGTTTCGTTTAAAAACACTTTGGCGCTGCGCTCGCGCAGCATCGGAGCGCGATTATGCGCATGCATATTAATCGTTTCCATCACGCTTCTTCCGAGGAAAGGCACCTCGCCGGTAAGTGCTTCAAACAGAAGGCATCCGAAAGAATAGATTTCGGAGCGCTGATCGTAGCGAAGACCGTTGGCAATGTCGGGTGACATGTACGCCGGCGTACCGGCTAATGTGTTGCCCTGCTGCGCCATATCTTCGCCCGGCTTTTCGACCTGCGCGACTCCGAAGTCAATGAGCTTGGCGTCGATAATTTGATCTTGTTCGGTTTGGATAAGCAGGTTGGATGCACTGATATCGCGGTGGAATATGTTCAGCGAGTGGGCCAACGCAAGTCCCTCCGCGATGGCTGCGAAGATCCGCATAGCAACTAATTCGTCGAGAGGTCCATGGTCATGAATGTAGTCCGCTAGTGTCACGCCCGGAAAGTATTCGAGCACCATATACGGTGTCCCGGAAGGTGTCGGACCGAAATCCAGAAGTTCGATAATGGCCGGATGGCTGAGGTTTGCCAGGGCGCGAGCTTCTGATTGAAACCCGATGAGCTGCTCTGCTGTCAGTTCGTGAAGTACCTTGACGGCCACCAGTTTAAACAGCAGGCGATCGCGTGCCAGGTACACCTCTCCGGCACCGCCCTTGCCCACCTTCTTTAGAGGTTTGTATCTGCCTGTAGGAAAGCGACTTCCGTCAATTGCCAACTCTACTTCATCAACCGGTTCCACTGTTTCAGTCGCGGGTCGCGATGCTGCTGCCAGTGTTTTTCGAGCAGATGAGTCGCCTCCGCATCTGCAAATGGCTTCGGACATAATCCACTGGGTGAGCGAGCCTTTACGCTCTTCTACGATCTTCTTTCCGCATGTCGAACACAGGACGACATCCTGGGTCGACTCGACAGCAGAGGTGTCAACATCGCAATTGCATGCGCTGGGACTTAATATCCATTGCGTCAGAGACGCGTCCTTTTTTTGACGTCGTGACCGTCCGCAAATGTTACAGGTCTCGAGTTTACTGATAGTTATTCGACTTGCTCGGGTTTAGTAGTTCTTCTGGCTGGTGCCGCTTGAATAGCTTGCTGCGCCGCCACTGAAATTGACGTTGACGTTGGCGTTGGTATTACCGTAATTTGCTGCGCCGCCATTTTGCCCAGGCACATAGAAGTAGCCCTGTTGTTGCTGCTGCTGCTGCTGAACGGGTCTGCGTTGGCCGCCCTGCTGACCCCCCACCGTAATGGTTTTCTGAGGAGTGACCGCGTACGTCGGCACTGCAGTTTTGAATTTGTCAGGCGCTCCACCGAGGTAGAAGTTGTCGCCGGAAGTTCCGACGGTTCTTCCCCACGAGACGCCGGGTAGTAACTGGTTGGCCTTCTGACCTACGCCTCCGGTAATAACACCTTTGGCGGTGTTGTTGATGGCGCCCGTCGGAATGTAAGTGGACTCGTGCTGGACGTAACCGACAGAGGATTGGTTGACGACTCTGGAGTTGCCGTAATTGTAATGATAATTCTGAGCGTTTGCCGGAAGGACGGCGGCGCAGAGGGTTATGACGGAAAAAGCAACTTTGCTGATATTTCTCATGGCGACTCACAAACAACGTTGGGATGGGGTCACAGGGTCAATATACCCGTGGACGATGGGCTGCCTAACGACGTTTTGATATTTGCGGACTAGTAAAGGTGAACGTCAGTTTAAGAATACCATGATGTCAAGAATGTGCAAGTCTATTTAACCAAACCAAATGCGCTGCCGGTGCCACATTCCGTTTCCTCAGGGTTTCGGAACTACCTCTTTTCAGTGTCGTCAACTGAACCGTCGGAAATTCTGATTTCTTCTCCCTTGTAAAGAAACCTCCGGCGAAGGCTGTATTTATTGCGTTAATTACAATCCGATCATGCCAGAAACTGGCATTCAACGCACAATAAGGAACGCTTGAGTTTGCAGACGTTAGTGTCAGTGGGATTCTTGATTAATGACCGTTTTAAAACGAAGTGGTAATACCTGGGCCGGCGAGCGTCGCCATAGGCTGACAGGATTGCTGTATCGAACAGCGTTCGCCTCTTTGCTCGCGACGAGCATTCCAGCGCTGTTGTCATCTTCGGCGCTGGCCGCGCCTATAAAAATCAATGGTGCATTCACTGAACACATGGTGGTGCAGTCCGGTCAGCCAGTGATCGTTTATGGAACCGCAACGCCTGGCGAACCAATTGGCGTTAAGCTCGCGGAAAGGAAAGCTGTTGCGATAACGAATGAAAAGGGTGACTGGGCGGCCACTCTGGAGGCGATTCCTGCTGGCGGCCCATATGAACTTCAAGTTGTCGGTGCCCAAGAAAAGCTTGTTGTGAACGATGTTATGTCTGGCGAAGTCTGGCTTTGCAGCGGGCAGTCCAATATGTTGATGAGTCTGAAACAGGCTGGATTGGAAGCGAAGACGAATGAAATTTCAACCGGCGATTCATCGATCCGTCTGTTGAAAGTCGGTTTCGGACTCGCGAAGTCGCCCCAGAAGAAGCTGGATGCCAAATGGGTCATTCTCGATAGAGAGAACGCGGGCGATTGCGCCGCAATTCCGTTTGTATTTGCAACCGAGTTGCGGAAAAAACTGAATACACCAATAGGCATAATTGTTTCAGCCTCTGATGGAGCGCGATGCGACTCCTGGATAAGCACGGGTGGCTTGAACAAAACTGCGGAGGGCAGATCGAAGCTTGCCGGTTTTGAAGAGCAATACAATGCCTATCTGGCGTTCCGCGAGCAAAAGATGAGCAACCAGGACGAGAAGACAAGTGATGTCGAGTGCTGGGAACGTGAAGCCGACGCGGTTTTCCGAAATGGGGCGACGGCGGTTCCTGCTCCTCCTGGAGCAGCTCTCTACAACGCTATGATTGCGCCGCTGGTGCCGTATACCCTCCGTGGCGTGCTCTGGTATCAGGGCGAAGTCAACATCACGCGTCCTGAGACCTACGAAAAATACTTCACGCTACTAATGCACGATTGGCGGCGTAAATGGAAAAAGCCTCACTTGCCGTTTTTATTTGTGCAGCTTCCTCCGGTTGGAGAAAGGCTTGAGACTCCCGCTTCGGTCAGTAAGGCTGCGCGACTTCGAGACGCGCAAACCAAAGCAAGTCTTCTTCCCTACACTTATATGGTTAGCGCCGTCGATACGATCAACAAATCGCCGGCTGAATGGCATGGCTCAGATAAACAAGTGATTGGAAAACGTCTAGCCCAAATGGCTTTGTCCACTCAATACAAAAAGCCGATGCCTTTTAAGGGACCATCGATGGAAGCGGTGATGCTTGAAGGAAGTAAAGTGCGCGTTCAGTTTCGAAATGCGACTCACGGTCTGACAATGAAAGGTGACGTCTTAAAAGGTTTTGCGATAGCGGGTGACGATAAGAAGCTGGTGTGGGCTTCGTCTCAGATTGACGGCGATAGCGTGCTGGTCTGGAGCAATCTGGTATCTAAACCCAGTCTGGTCACATACGCCTGGGCTGATAATCCGGACGGCAATCTTTATAACGGTGACGACTTGCCTGCCATCCCGTTTCGTTCTCAAGTGACTCACGGCAACATTCAGTAAACAAAAATCGTCTGATACCAATGGCGGTGGTAGGTAAAATATCCGTGGTATCGCTGGCGGTTCTTTACTGGATATGATCTATATAGAGCGGTCGCCTATCGATTACAAAAGTGACTCTATAAGTAGTGGCATTTACGATCGATTGAAACCCGGCATGGGTGCCTTGTTTGTCCGATAAATGAACTTGGCCGTAATGGGTGTGAATTCCTGACATGGGGTTGCCATGAAGTCCGTCGCTGGCAGGTTTTGCAGATTCGGCTCGGAGATATTTTGGGTGACTGACTCTTAAGATGTTAACGTTATTTAATGAGCGCTATTTACCGTGCTGGAGCCGCTTTTGCGGATTACTATATGGTTCACACTAAAAACGATGTTTTACACTTACATCGGGCTGGAATATTTAGGCTATGATTCCAGCGTTAGACACCGTTAGATTAGGTCATTGCAAGGGAGTGATTACTATATGAAAAAGGGGTTTGCAACCTTTCTCACCGCGCTAGCAGCCGTGGGTGCGAGCACCTTTGTTAGCGTTGATGCAGCTCACGCTCAAGGCGCCAACAATGTCAGTGAATTGACGGATGTTGTCGGCAACGAGTGGGCTTACAATGCTTTGAAAGAACTCGTTAACCATCCGTGTCACATATTAGTAGGTTATCCGGATCGTACTTTCCGTGGTCAGAAATCTGCCACACGTTTCGAATTGGCAGCCGCACTATATAAGTACGAACAATGCATCGTAGAGCGTCTTAACCAGAAAGCTGATAAAGCTGACTTGGAAAAGTTCGCAGCGTTGCTTGAAGAGTTCCGCGGAGAACTCAACCAGCTGAAAGCACGTGTGACGGATCTCGAAAGACGTATGAAGCTTGTCGAAGACAAGAACGTTGAACAAGATATGCGCCTTGCTTACGCAGAGCGTCAAAAAGGCTTCCTCTGGGAGCGTGTAGTTAAGGGTACCTTCATCGACGTTCGTGACGTCGGCGTAGGTGTCGGACGTGGCGCACGCGCCATCTACGAATACTTGTTCTAAATTGAAGCTCGGGTTTACCCAGCCAAATTCTTGGACCTAACCTGATCTACGTGTCAACTCCCGTTGGCGATTTCTCCAACGGGAGTTTTGCATGAGCATTTGCAAGCTCTTTCGGTTTGCAAATGTATTGCATTTGTTGGCACGTAGATCAAACAAGTTTCTCCAGGCGTGCCGTTTACGCTGCATCGCGGATTCGGCTGACGCACCAACCTTCAGGGGCACCGATACCCTGCGGCGTGCGATAATTTGGGCTGTGTTCGATTCGAGTTAATAGGTCCCACTGATCATGACTAAAGAACTGGTCCTGGCTTCGGCTTTTCGTGCGGAATTGGTATTCGCGCTCGACCTCATTGAGGAAGCAGGGCGACGGGCAGTCAAATATTTCGAGTCGGGTGTATCCGTCGATGCGAAAGAAGATGGCAGTCCGGTTACCCGCGCGGACAAAGATATCGAGCACATGATCAGAGAGGCTATCGAGCAGAAGTTCCCCGATGACGGGATTCTGGGAGAGGAAGAAATCGAGAAAAAGGCCTTCCTCAAGTACCAGTCCGAGGAAGGTAACAAGGTGATGCGTCGCTGGATCGTCGATCCTATCGATGGCACCTACAATTTCGCTCGCGGAATTCCGATTTTTTCAACTCTCATTGCGTTGGAAGAAGGTGACGAAATCGTCGCGGGTGTTGTCTACAACCCTGTGCTCAAAGATCTCTACTGGGCGGAGAAGGGAAAGGGCGCGTTTAAAAACGGGGAGCGCATTCACGTATCAGAAGTCGATACGATGTCCGAAGCTCTTTTCAATTTCGGCGGACCCGACCGCATCATGAAGTTAGGGCTTTGGGATGGTTTCAGTGAGCTTATCAAACGCACCTGCCGGCAACGAGGTTTCGGTGATTACCTTGGCTTCTCGTTCGTTTTCGAGGGTAAGGCAGAAGCCATGCTCGAGACGGGTGTCAAACCCTGGGACCTGGCTCCGATGAAAATCATTGTTGAAGAAGCTGGTGGTTCGTTTGTCGATCTTGCCGGTGGAACTTCCGTTTACCAGGGCGGCTGCATTGTCAGCAATAAGAAATTGGCGCAGGAGTTCAAGCGAATCTTGCTGCCGAATGTCTAGACAGGTTCAGGTCGCCACCACAGGTGGTGCGGTCCGTTGAGTGTTCCCGCACGCTGATTACAAGGTTAACAACGGCCTGGTGAACCTGCGAATTTATTGCCAAGTATCTCCGATGTGCGTCGTAGGAGTACGCTTGGGGATATAAATAAAACCATGTACAATGTCATATCTCAGGGGATAGGACGGGTTCTGCGCGGATCTCGATAACGTTCTCAGGTGGCGGATGATGGAAAGGACCGGCTGGTCAAAAACTATGCGTTTTCGCATGGCTCTCGCCATGAGTCTTTCGGGACTCATTCCCATTGTCGTGTGCCATCTCATTGTTTTTGGTGAAACCGGCGATATCCTGGGTAGCCTGGCAAGGTTGGCTCCCTGGTACATCCCACTGATTTTACTCTTACTTGGCGTCAACTGGTTTCTCGCCGAAGTCATTCTCAAGCCCATCAGTCGCTTGCTGCAATCCACCACTCAGTTGGCGACGATGGATATTCGCAGACGGCTGGAAGTTGATGCCAACGAACCTTCGGAAACGCTGGAGTTACGCAAGTCGTTCAATAAATTGCTCAACCGTTTGGAAGAGTCATTAAACATCCAGTGTCAGTTTGTCGCTGACGCTTCGCATGAACTCCGCACGCCACTGACGTCCATTCAGGGTTATACGAAACTGCTGCTCCGCCGGGGCTCGAATATTGACGCTAACCTGCTCGGTGAAGCGCTTCAAACAGTTTCCGACGAATCCGGCCGGCTGATTCGTCTCGTTTCTGATTTGCTGCAGTTGGCGCGTGCTGATGCTGGACAAGCAATCATCAGTCAACTTGAGTTTATCGATCTACGCGACGTCGTCGGCAGTGTTGAAGACACTGTTGTAATGG
The DNA here is from genome assembly GCA_965228855.1 of Candidatus Obscuribacterales bacterium. Lineage (GTDB taxonomy): Bacteria > Cyanobacteriota > Vampirovibrionia > Obscuribacterales > Obscuribacteraceae > JADYXR01. The sequence goes on from CBDDIJ010000002.1 coordinate 1,911,673, forward strand.
TTGCGCCTGAACAAATCGAAGTGCAATTCATCATGCCGCAGTCGCCGATTATGGTGAACGCTGACGCCGACAGGCTTAAACAGGTTTTCCTCAATCTCTCGAACAACGCCATCAAAGCTACACAGGCTGGAGGCAAGGTCACGGTAACGGTGCGGTCCAGCGGCGACCAGGCAATCGTTCGCGTGATTGATACCGGAATTGGTATCGCGCCTGCAGACCAACAGCGCATCTTCGATCGTTTTTATCGTGTTGAGAGAAGCCGCACTCGAAGTCGCCTGTACGGCGGCGGCTCCGGTCTGGGCCTGGCAATTGCACTGACAATAATCAAAGCTCACGGCGGCAGTATTGACCTGGAGAGTGAGCTGAATAAAGGCTCGACGTTTACCGTTCGGCTTCCGATTGCCAAGAAGGGTGAGGAGAGCAAGGCGATTTTGCCACCACCGGCGGCGCCATCGGAAGAGCCAAAGGAGGACCGTGGTTCGAGCGGTTCCAGCGGAGGCGGCGGTCCCATAGGTGAACCTGCGTAACTCGTTTATGAGCCGGCTCAGTTAGTATTGGAGGCTTTGGAACTCAGCTGTGTCGCTTGCTGTTTCTCGGCATGAGCTTTCACATACTCCAGTCGTTTTTCCATGCCCTTCTTCGTGATGCTTCTCAGAACTTTGTTTTTGAATGGCGCGGCCAACCAGGTGTCGATGTCGGTGATCAGACGAACGGTCGTACCTTTGCCATCCTTGCTGTCTTCCAGAATCCAGGACCCTTCGAACTTGTTGAGTAGCTTAGATTCGTTCAACTTATAATCGATTCGGTTTTCCTGAACTTTGGTTGTTTCAGTGTAATCCAGGGTAGTGTTGCCTACGATGGGCAGGCTGCAGAAGTGCTCTTTCATTGTGACCGAATTCGCCTTCTCATTAATGCGTTTCTTTTGAAAACCTTTTTCGTCTTTCTGATACTGCTTCAGCGCGCTCCAAACGGCGTCTTTTTCAGCGTCAACGTTTATCGAATCCTCGACGCGGACGCTTGCCAGGGCTGGAAGTTGCATAACAGAAAGGGCTACCAATGCCAGTGCCGACGCGAAACGAACAACTCTCATCAAATCCTCCAAACAACCAAAAGATTTCCAACCCACAGGGGATTCGTTCGTAACGAGTTTCTCCCCTCTAAATAGCACAAGTCTTTCAAAACAAGCTCATACAAATCCTCGTGCTAAAACTGGAAGTAAATGAACGCTGGCGTGACGTCTGGTGAAAAGATCAACAGCATCGCGATCAGCACGGCCAGGTAAGCCGGTTTGAAACCCGGGAAATACTTGGGCAGAATTCCAGGTTTCTCCTTGGAATTCGCAAGGGCAATTTGCATTATCCACATAGCGATGAGCACCAGCGGTAATACCGGATATATTATCGAACCATTGGTGTTCATTATGGCGGGCTGCCAGTTTGCCAGCCCTTCTGCAGCCGGTTGCAAATTGAACATTTTGCCTATTACGAGCAGGCCTTCTGGAATATTATTGGCTCGGAATATTGCCAAGCCCAGGGCATGAGCGTTGAAAGTAAGCGCGATCGCGAAGATGTGAAAGACCTTCGTTTCCACCAGTTTCTCCAGTGCTCGGCTGCGTGCCACCACTTTTCGCCACATGCGATGGAGCACCAGCAGCACGCCCACGTAAAATCCCCACACGACAAAGTGCGGTGCTGCTCCGTGCCACAACCCTCCAAGAGTCATCGTGATCACCAGGTTGATGCAGGTGCGTACCTCGCCAAGACGGCTGCCGCCAAGAGGGATATACAGATAATCCTTCAGCCATGTCGACAGCGTAATGTGCCAGCGTTTCCAGAACTCGCTGTATGAGCCGGATAGATATGGCAAATTGAAGTTCTGCGGGACTTTGATTCCCATTAGCAACGCGGAACCACGGGCGATATCAGTGTACCCGGAGAAGTCGAAGTACACCTGGAAGGTGAATGCCCAGGTTGCCAGCCAGAAGTCTGCTCCAGTCAGCATATCGGGGTGTGCGAAGCATCGAGTTACAGCAATGCCAAGCGTGTCAGCCAGAACGACTTTTTTGAACAGACCGAAGAAGATCAACTCCATCGCTTCGTTGAATTCCTGGACGTTCAACTTCTTGTCGAACTTGAGCTGTGGAATGAACTGCTGATACCGTTTGATAGGCCCGGCTATCTGAGTGGGGAAGAAACTTGGGAAGAGCGCGAATTCAACAAATGACTTTACCGGTTTATCGCCGCGATAAATATCGACAAGGTAATGGATAAACTCGAATACGAAGAACGAGATTCCTAGCGGCAGAACAATCTCCCAGGAGATCGAAGGCAGTTGGTGCAGACCGATTGTTTTGAACATATCGTTCAAAACGTCTCGCGTCATGTACGTATATTTGAAGTAGCCGAGCACGAGCAGGTTCGTCGTAAGCGCCAGAGCGAGCCATTTCCCTTTATGCTTTTCGCTTCGGTCAATGAGGAAACCGAAGATCCAGTTGACAGCTGTGAGCGTGAAAATCAGGACGCCATAAATCGGCTTCCAGAACATGTAGAAGACGTAGCTGGCGACAAGAAGCATCGCCGAGCGCCATTTCTGTGGCGTGAGCCAAAACAGCAGCACTGTCACTGGTAGAAAAATCAGATATGAAACACTGTTGAACAGCATCTGTAAGCTCCTACAACTGACTTTGCGCCTTGGCGGCGACGGATGGTTTGTTTTGAGGCGCAGCCTGTGCGGACGGTTGAGCCTTGTTTGCGACAGATTCGGACGAGCCGCCGGACAGGTGGGCGACAAACCGTTTTTGAGACGCGATATATTCGGCAATCAGAGCGTGCAGTTTCTCGCCGCCGGACGCATCCATGTGAGCCCAGTCAGTGAAGTCTTGCGGCTCGAATTTAGCGGTTGCCTGAGCGTCAAAATAGCCGCAGTCGTATTTATTCGCGAGCGATTTTAGCGTGTCTACGTGGCGATCGTAGACGTTGTCGCGCATGCATCGCAACGCGAGACTGGTTACCGGCATGTTGACCAGAACAACGTCGATGCCTTCGCTGCGAAGCGCTTTCAGGTTCATCTCAAGCCATGTCTTTTGATTCTCAAAAAGTTCGTTGTTCGGAGTGGCATAGCGCATCATGCAGTCCGCATCTGCGACGTCAGCATAGTGATAAGGTGTGGTAGGGTGCGCTACCCACACGCCTTTCTCCAGTTCCGCCCTGTGCATCGCGAACTTGCGGTCTTCGTCTGTCACGCGATCAAGTGGGCTGCCAGGCAGATTCTTGAGCACGGGAGCGAGAAACTGCTCCACTCCATGACGCATGACTTGCTGAATCGGTTGGCTTTTGCCTTTGAAATAAATGTAGTCGTTAACCCAGTACTGCGGACGTTCCCAAACATTTGGCACCGCCAGTGGTTCCAATCCTGTTTGATCTACGAAACGGCAAAGATATCTGTAGTGACGCGATGAAGCGGCGTGACCGAAATCATTATCGACCATATCACGTGGAACCATGCCGATTACGACGACCTTCGGCTTCCGGTCGCCCTTGAAAAGCGCCTTGGTGATCATGTAACCGTCCGATGGAACGGCGCCAGGCAAGCCAAAGTTGAAACAACCGAGGTTGCCTATGCCTGTGTATTTCTTCAGCTGATCTTCAGCGTAGTGGCTGGTGTGGTCTGCAACCAGATCGAGGTCTTTGCCGCGATATGCAGCCTCCTGCCACCAGGTTGGATGCATCATCACGGAGGAGCCGACGTAAACCACATCCGGCGCTTTCGGTTTTTCCCTGTAGTCTTGCGCGGCCCAGTATGACCAGGTTCTAATTGTCGGCAGACTATCGACATCGATCTTCTTGATTGGGTCGCCGAGTAACAAGGCGATGTTAACGCCGACTAATATAATTAACGCGCCCAGTATCGGGACCGTTTTAAACCAATTCTGTTTCTTGTCGAGGCTCATGCTTCCCCAGATTCGTTCCGCTTTTCAGCCGTGAAAAATGATGGTAACAAACATCATGAAAACCTGCCTTAGATACGACTAGGAAACCGTTTGCGCCGGTTGCAAGAAGGACAGGATGAGGCTGTTTTCGTTACCGTTCATTACTGCGGTCCCGTGAAACGAACAAAAAAGCACGTGTCATGGACACGTGCTTCGTGAAGGCTTCGAGAGAGGCGACTATTCTTCGCCAGCGGTCTCTTCTTCTTTGGCTTCTTCCTCTTCTGCCGGTGCTGCAGCTTCTTCCTGTGCTGCTTGGTTTGCATCTTCGACAGCTGAGCTTCTCGGTGTAACCGCGCGAGCGACGATTTCTTCGAGAGGATTGAGAACCTTAATAGAGGGAGAGATTTTGAGATCTTGGAAGGTGATAGCCGAATCCAATTCTTTCAACTTCGAGATGTCTGCTTCTACGAAGTCCGGAATTTCGTGGGGGTAGCACTCGATATCAACCGAGACTGCTGATTCCAGGAATTGGGCGCTGAAGATTTTGACAGCGGGCGAAACTCCGACAAACTTGATCGGCACGCTCACGGTCAGCTTCTTGTCGAGACTGACTCTGTAGAACTCGATATTCAGAACCGCATCGGAAGTGGAGACCCGTTGAACGTTTCTAATGATAACGTTGACCGGCTTGCCGCCTTCGGTCTGGAGTTCGAGCAGGTGCGAGAAAGCCGCTGCCGGCAGTCTCGAGAATTCGCGAGCGTCGATTTGAACGCTTTCCGACGGGACCGCTGGTCCGTAAATTGTTGCCGGCACTTTGCCTTCGCGACGAAGGAGGCGAGCGGTCTTTTCTTCCCGTTTGCTAGCTGTGAGCGTGAACTTATCCATTGTCTTTTCCCGGTTTTTTCGGTGTGTGTTCTTCCGGCGAGGACACGCTTAACGCCGCGTCCATACGCCAAAAAGAGAGCTGGGGTGCAAGGATTCGAACCTCAGAATGGCTGGACCAAAACCAGCTGCCTTACCGCTTGGCGACACCCCAATATCGCGTAGGTTGTTGATTCTATTGAATGTCCTATCGCTATGTCAACGCTGACAGCCGTTTTTTGAAGCGGCGTTACAAACGTTATGCGACTTTAGCCGTTGTTAATGAAAGCCGCCCTTCACTCGACCGGCTTCTTCCATGAGCGAATGCGCGAAAGTCATAGCCACTTCCTCCCCTTCGCGACCGCTTGCCATTTCCGCCAGTGCTTTCAGCAAAGAATCGCCTTCCAGGCGTCCAGCCTTGATTACGGTTTTATCATCAGACTGCTCTTTACATACGTGTATGTAGTTGTCGGCGACAGAAGCAATTATCGGTTGGTGAGTGATGCAGAGAATTTGGTGGCTGGCTGCTAGATTCACGAGCTTGTCGCGAATTGCTTTCAAAATCTTGCCGCTTAAACCTGTGTCGATCTCGTCGAATACAACTGTCGAGACGCGATCCGCTCTTGCAAAAATGGTCTTCAGCGCCAGCATTATTCGCGACAACTCGCCGCCTGATGCAATTTTCGCGAGTGATGCCAGTGGTTGACCTGGGTTCGGCGCTATCAAAAACTCTACTTTATCTATGCCATCAGCAGTGACGTCGTCGAGTGTCGTAAAATTGATGTTGAACCGGCAACGTTCCATACCCAGGTCGGCGAGCTCCTTGAGAATGGCCTTCGTCAGGCTCTCCGCCAGTTTCTGGCGTTCCTGTGAAAGTTGAGCGCTTGTCTCGTTCAACTTCGTAAGTAATTCATCCAGTTCTTTTTGAATCGAGCTGATGGAACTGGTTGCGTTCTCCAGCTTTTCGATTTCTTCTTCCAGCTCGGCCTGTTTCTCGATTGCGTCAATCAGCCCGGGACCATACTTTCGCTTTACCTGCGTCAAAACCGCTAACCGCGCTTCTACCTCGCTTAACGATTCCGGGTCGAGATCAAGCGAACTTCTATAACGGCGAACTCCATCAATAGCTTCTTCTAAATTGACGAGACTTTCTCTGACGAATCCGGCGGACTGGCCGACTGATGCGTCAAGCTCAGTGAGCGTCTCCAGATCCGCGAGGCTCTCCTGAAGAATGTCGCGCGCTGCGGTAAAGCCGTCACCATATGTGGAGTCACCACCCGCCAGTTGCGACATTACCTTTTCAGTCGTCGAATCGATTCGAGCAGCGTTTGCCAAAACTTTGTGCCGGTCGCTAAGCTCCTCGTCTTCGTGCTCGCTAACAAGATTGGCTTCTTGCAGTTCATCTAATTGAAATCTTGCAAAATCCAGACGCTTGATTCTTTCTTCTTCTGAAATAGAAAGTTCTTCAAACTGTTTTCTAAGGTCTCGATGTCTGGCGTGCAGCGTTCTGACTTTCTCACGCAGCTGACCATGAGCCTTATTGCCTAATCCGTCAAGCAGTTCCAATTGCGCGCTGTTTGTCATCAGCGTGCGCAACTCGTGCTGGGCGTGAAACGTTAGTAACAGCTGTCGAAGTTCGTTCAAATGCGATGCGTTGACTGGAAAACCATTGATTCGCGCTCGTGAGCCGGAGCGCGTCACCTCGCGATATACAATGAGATCTGTCTGATCTTCGTCGATCAGCTCCTGCTGTTTAAGCCAGGCTGTCACCGTGGGTGATGGCTCGAAGATTGCTTCGATAGTGGCCCGGTCTTTGCCGTCCTTGATCTGATTGGCGCTTACCTTGGCACCGAGGACGATGCTGAGGGCGTCAAAGAGAATCGACTTTCCGGCGCCGGTTTCACCAGCCAGGATGTTTAACCCTTTTGTCCAGTGAACCTCTAGCTCCTGGATGATCGCCAGGTTTGTTATGGATATGTTTTTTAGCACAGGCGGATATCGAGACCGAGAATTATGGTGTTACGCGTGGTATCAGTAGGAAGCGGACACCGTCAAGTATAATACGCCGCGATCATTTGTGAAGCCCCAACGGCAGCTTTCTTTTCCTATTGCTATGCGATGTTTGAAATAAAGCTGCAAGTGCTTGACGTAATGGTTTCGTTTGCGACAGTTAGAAGGAAACGGGAGCAGGCGGAAAGAGTCTCAGTACATCCAACGCCGAACGGTCTTGAGTGCATCGCGGCAAAAAAAACGCGCCCGTTTATGTCGAGCGCGTTTAAGTTTCTAAACCGATTCTCGTTAGCCGACCGGTTGCAGTGCGTGGATGCTGACTTGCGCAGCCACTTGCTTTGCGATTTCGATGAAAACCTGAGAGACCGGCGAATCCGGCTTGCATGCCACGACGGGCTCTCCCTGGTCGCCGCCTTCGCGAACACTGATGTCGATTGGAACTTCACCGAGGAATGGCACGCCATATTCTTCGGCCATGCGCTTGCCGCCGCCGTGACCGAAGATCTCGAATCTTTCGGAGGAACCTGGCGGTTGGAAGTAACTCATGTTTTCAATGAAACCGAGGACCGGAACGTTCATTTGTCTGAACATCGCCAGCCCTTTCTGTCCGTCGAGCAGCGCGACTTCTTGCGGCGTGGTGACGATGACTCCGCCGGACATGTCGGTCGCTTGAACCATTGAAAGCTGTGCATCGCCCGTGCCTGGCGGCATGTCGACGATCAAATAATCGAGTTCGCCCCATTCCACATCGCGGAGGAACTGTCTGATCGCTTTGTCGAGCATTGGACCACGCCAGATCAGAGGCGTGTCTTTGGCTACGAAAAATGCCATAGACATGCATTTGATTCCGTAATTTTCGGCTGGAATGATCAGCTCATCTTTTGCTTTGGGTTGATAGTCGCCGACGCCGAGCATAAGTGGGCAGTTTGGACCGGTGATGTCCGAGTCGAGGATGCCGACCTTGGCGCCAAGATGTTTGAGTGCGGCTGCGAGGTTGATTGATACGGTCGTTTTTCCGACCCCGCCCTTGCCGGAGGTGACGGCGATAATATGTTTAACGCCTTTGATGGGCTCCTTTTCAGAAATCTTCGCGCGACCTGTAACTTGCGCGTCGGTTTCCATGCTGATCTCTTCAACGCCAGGAATTGCCTTCACTGCTTCGCGGCAATCTGTCTCAATCTTTTCTTTGAGCGGGCATGCCGGCGTCGTCAAAGTGAGTTTGAAGTGAACTTTCTTTCCTTCGACCTTGATGTCCGAAATCATATTGAGCGTGACGATGTCGATATGAAGATCCGGATCCAAAACCGTAGAGAGCGCCTTTTTGACGTCCTCCGCTGTTACCTTGCTGCCTTTGCTCGTTCCAAAAATCATAGCTGCCTCACGTAACCGCACGAATAAAATGCCAAAACGACTTTTGCCGAACTTGTTTGAAGTTGGCTCGCCTCAGTCGTTGCAGTTTTAATAATAGATCATGAATACAGGAACTACGCAGGCGTAATCAAATATTCATGTGCGATACACGAGTCAATTCGGCGCTCGCGACGCCCGTGTCCGGGTGCTGGCTGCCCAATAGAGCCTCGCGGATGGTCAGACAATTCGTCAATGCGTTCGCGGCTTTCTTGTAATCTTTCTGCGCATCGTACAGCTTGCCAAGGTATTCGTAGGTGTCTGCAACGTCTTTGTGATTTCGCGGTAATCTGGCTAGTTGTATCTTCAACGCTGATTGCAAGTAGCGATCTGCGCTTTTGTAGTCGCCCTCGTTGAGAGCAATTGCGCCGAGACCGGTGAGGCTCTTAGCGACAAGCGGGTGATTGGAGCCCAGCTTCTTTTCCCGCACGGCCAATGCTTGTTTAAACAACGGCAATGCTTCCGCTTCCCTTCCGGTAACTCGGTATAAACCTGCTAGATCGTTTAAATCAGTGGCCGTATCCGGATGTGTGGCGCCGAGCGCTGCTATGTCCATTTCCAAAGCGCGTTTATAACAACTCTCGGCTTCCTTGTATTTACCTGTGTCTCGATAGATCGTTCCCATGTTGATGAGAATGCTGGAAGTGGCGACGTCATTTTTGCCAAGCGCCTTTTCCTTCAGCGCAAGCGCTTCTCTGTAGTATTTGTTTGCTTTCTCAAAGCGAGCAGTGTCGCGGTAAACCTTTGCCAACCCGTTTAGAAAGGCAGCACGTCTTGGATCCTGGGGCTCCTTTATATTCTCGTCCCAGAGACGCAACGCCTTTGTGTAGCAAATCTCCGATTCTTTGAACTTTGATTGATCGCGCAGGACCAGAGCCAGCCCGTTGTAGCTAAGTGGAATTTCTTTTCGATTTTTCTTCAACTGGGATTCAGTTGTTTTGACAAGAAATCGAAAGTAATTTTCCGAGCTAGCGTAGTCCGCGGTCACGCGCTTGAGTTCAGCCATATTGTTAATGGCGCTCAGGTATCTTGTATCTGCGATCCCATACTTCTCGGAATGAGCGATTGCTTGTCGAAATGATTTTTCGGCTTGTGGGTAGTTGCCGGCCTCGAACGCTTGCTTGCCGTCACCGATTGCGGTGTAGAAGGGAACGCTATCCAGGATGTAGAACCCTGCCACCACCGATGATATCGCGATGACGCATCTTTGATACCACTTGTATTTCTTGCTTTCTACAATGGACTTGAAGATTGCTTGAGCGCGCTTGAGTTTCTCTTTCATGCGAAATCCAATCAAAAACCGCACGACAGGTCGTGAAAGGCAGTCTGTTCTACGGTTTTTGTACTAAGGTTTTGGAAAGGCGGCTAAGTCCGCCTGCAACAGACTAAGTGTTGAATTGGTTGAAGTCAAGCGGGGTAAACCCTGAGGTCGTTTATGTTTAAGAAACTCGGCATCCTGAGTCTGAATGAACGGTGTCAGGGCATCATGAGACGCCCGCTCGCATCGAGTTTGATGCAGCAGCCAATTGTCGGGAATGAGCGCCGACTGTCAGCGGGCTTGTTAAAGCAACGCATTCTGTTTCCTCCTGCAGTGAGATAAATTGGTCATGAAGAAGTTGGGTCGCGCGACTAGAGTCGGCTTCATCTATGAGAATTGAAATGGTCGACTCGCTGCTTGAATAGAGTCGCGGTTCAATTCTTGCGGAATTCAGGGTGGCAATTGCGCGCGAGCGAATCTCAGGAGCATTACCGATTCCCGCACCGACGAGACTAACTCTAGTGACGTTCAAATCAATGAGAACGTCTTTTGCGCCGCACTGATTTTTCAAGTCCTCCAGAATCGTTCTAAAGATTGCTTCATCGGAATATCTCAATGAAAGCTGCACGCAGCGCGTGTTTTCGCAAGACCCTTTGCCTTGGGAAACACTGTCGACGATTATGTTGTCGCGAATGAAGAGAGTTTCGCATTCGGTGAGGAACGAGAACTGCCAGGGAATATCGATGAATGATACGTATGCTTGATGCGAGTCTAATGCGACTCCTTTGACTCTACAAACCTTTTCCACGTTACTGTCTCCTGTAATGAGAGTGCCCGGATTGTCCGGTTTAAAAGTATTTCTGACACGCAGCTTGATGCTGAAATCTCTGGCGAGTTCTGCAGCGCGTGGATGCAGTACCTGAGCGCCTGCTCGTGCGAGTTCAATTGTTTCCGAGTACGATATGGTGTCGAGCAATTCCGCTTGTTGAAATTTGTTAGGGTCGGTCGTGAATATTCCATCCACGTCCGTGTAGATGTGGCATTCATCAGCACCTGCGGCAGCAGCCAGGGCTACGGCGGAAGTATCGGAACCGCCGCGACCGAGTGTTGTAATTTCGCCGCAATCGCTTTGTCCTTGAAACCCGGCCACAACGATCACGTCGTGCTCATCGAGAGCGGCACGAATTGAGCCTTTGCATATATCAACGATGCGAGCGCAACTGTGGATATTGTCGGTTTTAATTCCGATTTGGGCTCCGGTAAATGACTTAGCTTTTATTCCGCGTTCCTGTAACGCAATAGTCAGAAGTGCGATGGAAACTTGTTCACCGGTCGAGAGCAGAAGGTCTACTTCGCGCTTGTTGGGTGTCGTTGAGATTCGTTTGGCCAGATCGTACAGATAGTCCGTTGTATCGCCCATCGCCGATACAACTACTACGCATTTATTTTTCTGTTTGGAAACGATGTCTACAACGTGATTGATGCGTCCGATGTTTTTGACGGATGTGCCACCAAATTTGAGAACCGAAATCTTGCTCATCGCTCCTCCTATTTTGTTTGCACGAGTGCACGTTCGACTGTGCGAGTTTCCAGCTTCGAATTCACGTCTGTGCTTTTGTTGGTCAGGCTTTGCTGATTGCATGGTGAACCGGAGAGCGCCTGGTCGAGATCGGCGATCAAGTCTTCGGCTTCTTCGATGCCGGGCGATAGACGAATTAATCCGTCCACGATGCCGCAGTGTTCTCGGATCTCTTTCGGTATCGGTTTGTGCGTCATCGTTGCTGGATGGCAGATAAGCGATTTAACTCCGCCAAGGCTTTCTGCCAGTTGGAATAAGTTCGTCGAGCTGACCGTGTTTGCCGCGAAATCAATTCCGCCTTTAACGACGAAAGAAACCATTCCGCCGAAACCGCTCATCTGTTTCGCTGCGAGTTCGTGCTGCGGGTGGCTTGTTAAGCCGGGGTAGTGAACTGTTTCGACATTCGGATGCGATTCCAGGAACTTCGCTATCGCGAATGCGTTTCGTTCATGCTCTCTCATGCGTAGTTTCAGAGTCTTTAATCCGCGAAGGACAAGGAAGCAATCGAATGGTCCGGGAACCGCTCCAACAGCGTTGTTGTGGTATTGCAATCGTTCATAAAGATCATCGCTCGATGTGACGATGGCACCGCCAATGACATCACTATGTCCGCCCAGGTATTTTGTGGTGCTATGAATTATGACGTCGGCGCCAAGTTCCAGTGGTCTTTGGAAATAGGGAGTAGCAAAAGTGTTATCGACGGCAAGGCGCAGCCCATTTGCATGACAGAGATCGGCGATCGTTCTCACATCAGCTAATCGAAGCAATGGATTCGTCGGTGTTTCGATCCAGACCAATCGAGTTTTTTCGTTTATAGCCTGTTCAATTTCTTCTATGTTGCGTGCGTTTACGTAAGTGAATGATAAACCGTAGCGTGTTAAAACTTGCTCGAATAGCCTGTAGACGCCACCATAGACATCCTCTCCCACGATGACGTGATCGCCTGCCGACAGCAGATTTGTAACGGTATAAGCGGCGGATAGTCCGGACGCGGACGCAAGTGCGTACTTTGCGTTTTCCAGTGACGCAATACATTGTTCCAATGCGGTTCTTGTCGGATTGTGCGTGCGAGCGTATTGATACCCTTTGTTTACTCCAAGTTCGTCGAGAACGAATGTGGAAGTTTGAAATATCGGTGTGTTTAGTGCTCCTGTGCTTGGATCTGCGTCTTGACCGGCATGAATAGCGCGGGTTGAGAACTGCTGCTGGTTATTGGGATATTGATTGTAAACACTCATTGGCGTAACTCCTGTGTGTGTGAATGCGAAAAAACGCCCCCTCTCATCCGAGAGGGGGCGTTGAAGTTCTTGATTCTGTTAGCTAATTTCTTATGCTATAAACCGTGAACAGCAACGCCACCCTCTCGCGGAGGGCATTTGCATTGCCATAGACATAGTCACGTGTTTTTGCATGCCACCATTATGGTCGAACGAAATACTTTGTCAAAGGTTAGCGCGCTCTATGTAACGTTGCTGCAATCTCGTTCCATATGTATGCAATTTCGATCTGGTTTCAAGATTCGACTTGCTGATGAACTGCAGCAGTCTAGAGTTTGGACTGAGCTGAGATAATGAAGTCCATTGGATCCTTGTCTTCACTTTTGAGTGACGTAGCATTTATACACTCTGTCATCAATCCGCATTTTGGAAGAGCTGCGCGAATTCGAGCCTCGGTCGCCTCGGTCATGTTGCTGTAGAGAATGCCTGTTTGACTCAGTTTTCGCAGGCTGAGCAGAGTATGGTAAATCGCCTTCTCTGATGCTTTGATGTGACTGAGGTGTAGTGCCTCCAACTTTTTCAGCTTACTAATTACTTCCAGATCGTTATCATCGAGTGGAATGCCTCCCAGGCTGAGCTGCTGCAGATTGGGGCATTTTGCTATTAGGGGCACGGTCGCGCGTGTTGTTTTTGTGCCGCTCAACCCCAGGGCTTTCATTTTGGCGCCTTTTTTAGTTGCCACCAATTCGACCGTTCTATCCGTAATTTCCGGACAATCATTCAATTGTAGGTCGTTCAGTTTCGGAAGTGACAGGAGCTTTTCTACGCAATCATCATCACAGGGCGTTGAGTTTAGTACGATACCTTCAAGTGTTCGACATCCGCTGAGCACTTTGATACCGTTCCTGGTGATATCGGTGACGCCGACGCTCAAGAATTTGAGCTTCGGAAAGCGGCATAGTTCTGCCACGACTTCAGGGCTAATATTTTTGCAGTTATCCAAATAAAGCGACTGAAGATTTTTCATCTTCTTGAGCTTTCGAACTTTTGCGAGGGTGATGTTGGTATCTTGCAGCGCCAGCTTTTCAATGTTATCCAGCTTGACCAGTTCTGCGAAGCCCGCGTCAGTCAGGTTTGTCGCTGACAGGTCCAGGATTGTCACATTTGGCGTTCTCAGGTACTTCAATCCGGTTCCAGTTATGGAAGTGTGGTTCAAACTTACTGGAAGAATTTTGTCTTTGTATGTGTAATTCTGGAAGCAAACCAATTCTTCATCTCTAAGCAATGTCGAGTTGTACGGCGTATAGTGCTGCTTTGGTGAACGCTCCATGTAATCAGAGTCGCCGCTAGAGTGAAAGAAACTGCTTATTTTTTTTGGTTTTTCTGTTATCGGTTTGATCTTGATTGACTCTATGTCGTCCATCCCCGACGTCTCTACTTTTGCGCTCTTTATCGACTTGTCGTGACGTTTGAATCCGGAGGCGGCTTTAGCTGCCCCGCTATGAGGATCGTGTAGGACAAATGCTGCAAGCCCAAACGCCGCCGCGAGAATTCCGCCGACCGCGACAACTGGAAGGGCGGCATGGATGACTCTCAGCGTCATGAATACTTTGTCGCGCTTCGTCGACTCGGTCTTTGCACCACCGGCAGTGCTATCCGGTTTCGCTTCCAAATCGTGCTTCACTCGCGAAAGCGTCTCCCTGACTTCGATGACACTTTGTGGGCGATCCTTCGGATTTTTCGAAAGCATCGAGTCAAGCAAACGATCCAGCTGATCGGGAATTTCCCATGCGGGTGCCAGTTCCGAAAGTAGTGGCGGCTGTTGATCAATGTGCTGGCGAAGCAGGTCAAAAATATCTTCGCTGTAAAACGGGGTCTCGCCGGCTATCATTCGAAAGGCGATACAGGCTAAACCGTAAATGTCGGAGCGTTCGTCACCCAGTCGACCTTGCGCCTGTTCCGGACTGATGAACAGCGGGCTCCCGATTGCGGCTCCTGTATCTGTTCGTGATTTCTCCTGGTCGGGATCTTTTGCAAGACCGAAGTCCACTACAACCGCAAGCGGTTCCGTATCAAAATTTTGCACCATTATATTCGACGTCTTCAGATCTCGATGAGCGATGCTCTTTGAATGCGCGCTCTTTAATCCGTCGCAGATCTGAATCATTAGATTGAGCGCCAGAGGCAGGGGCAGGCGCCCTTCTTGTTCAATAATTTCGTCAAGACTTTTTCCGTCGACGAAACTCATAATAAGGTAGGCTCGATTCTTGTGAGTCTTGCCAAAGTTGAGAATCGAAACCAGGTTTGGATGATCTAGCTTGGCGGCGGACTTTGCTTCCTTTTGAAAGCTGATCAAGCCGCGTTCATCTATATGGCGTAAAACCTTGATAGCGACTCGCTTGTCAAGGTTGCTGTCGTGTGCGCTGAATACTGATGCCGTGGCGCCGCTGGAAATGTAGGTAATATCGCTGTATCGAGAACCTAGAGCTGACGCGACATCGTCAGGCATCTGGTTTGAATTGAGGCTTTTGATAGCTCTCAAAGTGGGATTCCTCGGGGCTCTAGGGATTCGAATGCATGGTCGCAGCCGAGCAAAGCTCTTGCGAATACGCAATGCTGTACCAGAAATATATTCCACGGGTATATCGGTTTTTCGCGTCTAAATTCTGCTCGAAATCCAGAAGAGGCAAGGGCGCCCGGATTTCGATCATTAAACTTTCACGCAGCGTTAAGACCACAACGTTTAGTTGAATAAAGACTACGAGCCAGTCGCCTATTTACTACCAAATGTGATCGACTGTGTGATGAGGAACGGTCACTTTCGTAAACGTAACCGACATGCGGTAAAACGTCGATCCGGCTACCGAGGCTCAACCATTCGAGTTCACGGTGCGTTCACTCGGGCTGTATCATCTCCAGGCAGTCTTCGACGTTATCACCACTTTTGGGTTTGTTGCCCGGCGTCATAAACATGCAGTCTCGCCATCGTCTGCGAAGTTCGTCTACGGACTCTGTCGGCGCATCTATTGAAAGCATGAAAATTTTGCGCATGTTTTTCAGCTTGTATAAGTGAGCAATCCCATTCGCGGAACACATTACTTTTCCGATGTACAGGTATTTTAGTTCGGGAAGATCTCCGAAAATTTTCATCTGCTCATCACCGATTACCACTCCTGGTATCTCAATGAATGACAGCCTTTTGCATTTAGCCAGGCAGGCAAGATCTTCAGGTTGTGTGTTGGTAGCACCAAATCCGATGAGCTGAAGATTTGGAAGTGCAGTCGTAATTGCGTTTAGCGTTTTGCCCGTCAATTTTTCGCAGCGATTCAAGCGAACATCGATTAGATGTGGCAACTTGAAAAGCGGCTCTATTCCTGCGTCCGTGAGGTCGGCTCCGTCAAGTTGAACAGTGACTAGGTTGGTGCATTTTGTCAGACAGGCTGCACCTTTATCGGTAACCTTCGATTTCTTATCGCGCGCGACAAGGACGAGCAGAGATTTGATTTTTGAAACCTCTTCCATCATCTCATCATTCAAGTTTGGATTGGTGTCGAGGCCCAGTTCCATCAACTTGGGCAGGCGAGACAGCAGGCGCATTTCCTTCGCGCTCACCTTCGTACTTGCCAGAGTCACTGCATGCAAATTGTTCAAGCTCGCGAGAGTCTCGTACCCGATAGGTTGTAGGTTTGTGTAATTGAGCTCCAGGCAGAGGTTTGGAATATGTGCCAGATATTTGAGACCCTCTCCGGTTATATTGGAGGCAAAGCTCAAATTGATGTTGGATGTTGGAAGGGCTTGGCCGTCTAAAACTTCTAGATCTGCATCTGTTAAACTGCCGGCGTCTTTTGCCGCAAGTTGGTCCCAGTCCAGATGACTCATGAATACAGCGTTTTCGAAACGAAACAAGCGGTCAAGTTTCTCGGCTTTTGTTTCCACCTTAGTTGCTTCTGCAGGTTTTCCCTCTAGTAATTTATATGCGATTAAACCAAGTACTGATACTACCAGTAGTGCCCCTGCAATTATCGGTATGATAAACTTGGAACGTTTTCGCCGGTTGACTGGTGTGTGTGCGATCCGGAGCAGGGGCGCTTGTCCCGCTGCAGGCTGTGCCAGGCGCTGACGTTGAATTTCAAGCAAAGCTTCTCTTACTTCTTTGATAGATTGAAACCGATCAGCCGGATCTTTTTCAAGCATTTGATCGAGTAAAGGTTGAAGTAAAGGATCGAAATGCAGATGTGGTGCGGCGTCTGTGAGTCGCGGTGGATTATCTTCAATGTGCTGACGGAGAAGATCGAACAAATCATCCGACTCGAAAACATATTTACCGGTGATCGCTCGAAAAATGATGCACCCAAATGAGTAGATATCTGAGCGTTCATCTCCGTGTAATCCCTTCGCCTGTTCGGGACTTATGAATCGAGGCGTACCGCGTAACTTTCCGCTGGACGAACCCTGTCTGGTTTTGTCCTGCGGTTTTCGTTCTCTTGCTAAACCGAAGTCGACAACAACTGCGTTCACTCCGTCGGTTCCAAAGTTTTGAATGATTATGTTGGATGTTTTCAAATCTCTGTGTGCAATTTTTTTTCTGTGCGAATGAATCATTCCTTCGCAGATTTGCAAGAAGATTGGTAGCGCGACATCGAATTTGAGAGGACCGCGCTCTTCAAGCAGATCCTCGAACTCAACTCCTTCCACGAAATCCATAATCAGATAAGCATGGTTTTTCGGCGTGATACCAAAGTTCAGCGTCGCCACTAGATTGCGATGATCGAGTTTGCAGGCGGTTTTTGCTTCGTGCTGGAAGTTCATCAGCCGATGCTCGTCAGCGTTCGACAATAGTTTAATAGCAACGCGTTTATCGAGATTTCTATCCAGCGCGCTAAACACGGAGCTGGTCGCGCCACTCGAAATATATTCTATGTTTGCGAAACGCCCCTCTCCAAGCGCATCGAGCACATCTTGCGGCAATTCGCGCTGGTTGAAAACCTCTTCTGTCGCTGAAGCCGTTGGTTCGATATTTGAATTTTGTTCCGCGTTCATCTCATTGCGAGAATAGAAAGAAGCAATTCTTCAAATGCATTCTTATCCAGCTGGGATGCGACCTGAACCTTACGCCCGCCGAAGAGAGTTGTGAAAGTTCTGCCCTGGCTTTTGCCGCTGACGTTGGTATCCAGCCGCATATCTTTGAATTTAAACAGGCTCGGCTCGATTGCTGCAGCCGCGGTTATGGTATCCCAGAAGTAGTATTCAAAGCCCTTAACCAGCGACCAGAGTTTCGTCGCAAGTTTTGATGCTTTCGACTTTTCAGCTTGAATCTCAAGCTTTTGCAAAAATTCTTTTGTGACCGGCAGCTGATTAGTCAAATCTAGCGTTATAAGTTTAATTGGAATTTTGGTGTCGAGAATGGCTTTGAAAGCGCCCGGATCCGCGTAGAGATTCCATTCGGCGCTGCCATCGTGCCCCTCTTCCTCAACGTTGCCTGGTACGCTGATGGCACCGCCCATGATGACCATCTCTTTGACCTTCTGGGTTAGATCCGGTTGTTCAGCAAACACTTTGGCGACGTTTGTGAGTGGACCCGTCGTGACAATAGTCATAGGGACCTTGGTGTTAGCCAGGCAGTCCGCGAATACTGATTCGCAACGCCGCGCGCGCCCCGCCTGGTAAGGTTCCTTCAAATAATTTTCGCCGAACAAAGGCAACTCGTTGATGATGTGGCTTTCCCTTCTCCAGTTGTCAGGGAATGGATTCGGCATTTCGTCTGGAGTCATGGCTATCTCGGCGCCTTCAAGATCGAGATAGGTTCCAATCTTCAGCATGACCTCCAGTCCCTGCTCGGCGAAGCAGTCGCCGTTTGTCACGCCGATAGCCTGCAGTTCGATTTCCGGCGCGAGCCAGAGCAGAATTGTGCTTATCAGATCATCTACGTGACCGTCGTGGTCGTGAAGGACAGGCTGACCCATCGAGGCTGACGCTCTCTAGTATGTTGACATCCGGGAAACCAGAAATCAGTTTACTGCGAGCGGGTCCCTCCTTGCATTAGCACATGAGAAATCGTTGAGGTTTATAACAGGGGAAAGCCGTCTTCGTGTTTCTTCTTGGCTGTATTCACGATTTTTATGCCTGGACGCGCTTGCTTAAGCGCTTGAATAGCCTGGTTCGTGATTTTCGGACAGCCGTCGATTTTGAGGTCGAGAAGGCGAGGCATACGCGCCATGCGCTTCATAGTTAGATCCGTGATCTCTTGATTTCGCGAAATCGTCAGCGTGTCAACGTTTAGCGCGAGTATTGGCTTGATTGATTCGTCATTGAGCTCGTTGAATGATACATTCAGGTCTCGAAGTTCAGGCAGATTTTTCAACTTCTTATATCCGTCTATTCCAACCGGAGTATAGGACAAGTCCAGTCGTTGAAGATGGGGCGCGATTTTTTGCAGAGAGTCGATTGATTCA
The DNA here is from genome assembly GCA_965228855.1 of Candidatus Obscuribacterales bacterium. Lineage (GTDB taxonomy): Bacteria > Cyanobacteriota > Vampirovibrionia > Obscuribacterales > Obscuribacteraceae > JADYXR01. Next base: position 1,930,385 of record CBDDIJ010000002.1, read on the forward strand.
TGTGTAAGCTTTCTGCATCCTGCCAGCCCTAGATATGTGAGAGTCGGGAGTTCGGAAATTTGCGCGATGCCTTCGTCCGTAATCCAGGAATAGCTTATGTTGAGGTGTTTGAGTTTCTTCAAATCACCGATGAAATGAAGGTGCTCGTCCTTGATCTTAGATTCCGGCATATCAAGTTTTTCGACTGGCTCTTCCTTCAAATATTGGAGACCCCAACCTTCCAATCGCATGGCGTACAGCTGAACAGACTTCACTCGTTTGCCGCGCAGATCTTTGAAGTACTCGTCTCCCATTCTGCAGTCGATGTTGGTCCATGTATCCATGTCGTTCTTCCGAAACGGCATAAACTTCCAGTCCTTTTCTTCGACGCCTGTGTAAGTGTAGGATAGCGGTCTCACACTAACTACGGCCTTCTCCTCGTTTCTAATTGCATTAAGTGAGAACATGCTCGTCGCTGCGATTAAAACTGTTGAGGCTGCCAGGGCGATTCGATGCTGGCGGATAAAGGAGGATGCCTGGAATTTATTTTTCGTGTATTCCTTACCGTTGTCCGGAAATAGTAATTGTGTTTCTTCCGGCAACAGTGCAAGTAATTCGGACTTGAGTTGATAAAACGACTGGTAGCGATCGTTTTTATCCTTCGACATGGCCGTTGAAATAATCTGATCGAGGTCCTCTGAATAGTCGCCTGTATAGCCGCGTTCCGCAAGCTTTGGCACAGGGCTGTTGACGTGGAGGTCGAATAGCTCGATTTGGTTTTGTCCTTTAAATGGCGGCGTCTTCGTCAACGTTTCAAACATCAAGCACCCGAAGGAGTAGATGTCCGTGCGATGATCGATTGGTTTTGCTTGAAATTGTTCAGGACTCGAATAGGTTGGTGTTCCGATGACTACACCGGTGCGTGTTAGCTTCTGATCGCTGGAAACTACCTTGGCTAGTCCGAAATCGACGATGCGAACGTTGCTGTTATCGTTGGATGCATCTACCAACATCACGTTGCTCGGTTTCAGATCCCTGTGCATAACGCCCTGACCATGAGCATGCGCAAGTGCATCGCAGATCTGGACAAATACTTTTATTGCCTTTTCCAGAGGCATCGGACCGCTTTCTTTCAGTGCTTGCGAGAGCGTACCCCCCTCCACCAGATCCATTACAAGAAATAAGAGGCCGTTTTCGCCTCTTCCGAAATCGAGCACTGTGACTATGTTTGGATGATGGAGTTTGCTCGCCAGTCTCGCCTCTTGTTGGAAGCGTACGGCAAGCTCTTCAATTGCATGATGGCCCGCGACAACCTTAACTGCTACAGGGCGCGCTAGCACCGAATCATAGGCGCTGAAAACGCAGGCCATGCCGCCCGCTCCAATACTGCGAATGTTGGCGTATCGGAGCCCTAATGCCGCTTGAATTTGTGAGACGTCAAATGTACTCGGCATTGTTCACCGAACCGTGGATGGTCTATTTATTCCACAATTCAGGTTAAGTGAAAACGGGCGCTTAGATTATGCCGAGCTGCATTTGAACTTCTTCGCTCGACATTGTTCTTGGATCCCATCTTGGACTCCATACAAGTTCGATCTTCGCTTCGTTGACCCAGGGGAGTTTTTTCACAGCTTGATGCGCTTGACCCTGGATGACGGCTCCAAGTGGGCATGCCGGGCTGGTCAAGGTCATTTTGACGGTGACGTTGGAATCCTCGACCTTGATGTCGTAAATCAAGCCGAGGTCGACGATACTCATGTTGAGTTCCGGATCGACAACCGTTCTTAAATTCTCTCGGACTACATCTTCTTGAAGCGTCGACATCTTTCCTCTCCTGAAACGAATTGCGTCTTTCTCGTTTTTCTATTGCCGAGGAAACTCTAGCGTTTTCCTTCGACGGTTTCGATTCCTTCAATCAGCGTGTTCCACGGAAGCAACGCGCACTTGATTCGAACCGGGTATTTTTTTACGCCCTGGAGCGCTTCCAGATCCTCGAGGTCTTCCGGAAGATCAAGCTCTTCAGTATCGTTTCCTTTCGCAAGCATCATCTCTTTAAATGTGCCGATGATTTTGTTCGCTTCATCGATACTTTTTCCAAGAACAGCTTCTGTCATCATGGAACCAGATGCGGTGTTAATCGAGCAACCTTTCGCTTCCAATTTCACATCTTTGATTTTTCCATCTTCCACGCTCAGGTAGAGTGTGAGCTCATCACCGCAAAGCGGGTTGACACCCTCGATTTTCGCATCCGGTGACTCGATCGTTCCGTGATTACGAGGGTTGTGATAATGGTCGAGAATTGTTTCCCGATAAAGCTCATCTGCTAATGACATGACCGAAAATTCTTTTTGCCTCCACTAACGCGTTGATAAATGCATCAACGTCATCCTTTGTGTTGTATATGTAGAAACTGGCTCTGGCTGTGCCGCTCACGCCCAGGTCGTTCATCAGCGGTTGGCAGCAGTGGTGACCTGCTCTGATCGCGACAGCCGACTCGTTAAGCAACTGACCTAAATCATGAGGGTGAATGTCGTTGAACGTGAAGGAAAGAACGCCACCCTTGAGCGACGCGTCTGTTGGTCCATAAACCTTTACGCCATCGAGTTCGTGGATGCGTTTCATCGCATAGGACGTCAGTTCGATTTCGTGCTGGCGAACGTTATCCATTCCGATCGCATTCAAGTAATCAATTGCGGCACCAGCTGCGATGACATCAGCGATATTGGGAGTTCCCGCTTCGAACTTCCAGGGAAGCTCGTTGAACTTGGTTCTGTCGCGATGCACGGATGCAATCATGTCACCGCCGAACATCCAGGGAGGCATTTTTTGAAGCAACTCTTCTTTGCCGTACAGAACACCGACGCCTGTTGGACCGAGCATTTTGTGAAAAGAGAAAGCGAGAAAATCCACATCGAGATCTTTCACGGAGGTGGCGAGGTGAGGCACGCCTTGAGCGCCATCGAGGAGAACGACGGCGCCGTTTTTGTGAGCGAGTTGAACGATCTCTTTGACTGGCGTTATTGAACCCAGTACGTTCGACATTTGCGAGATCGCGACAATCTTAGTCTTCGGTCCAATCACTTCCGCCGCATGCTTCAAGTCAATGCGTCCGTCTTCGGTAAGCTCGATAAAGCGCAGCGTCGCGCCCTTCTCCAGGGCTAGTTGTTGCCAGGGAACGAAATTCGAATGGTGTTCGAGCGCTGAAATAACGATCTCATCACCGGCATTAACGTTAGTTCTGCCCCAGCTGTTTACGACCAGGTTAATCGCTTCGGTCGCGCCACGAGTGAAAATAATCTGGCGTTCAGATCCCGCTTCAATGAAGTCGCGAATCTTCTCTCTGGTTTCTTCGTAAGCGCAGGTAGCCTCTTCGCTCAGCGTATGCAACCCGCGGTGAATGTTTGCATTGTAGTATTCGTAGTAATGAGTCAGTGCTTTGATGACTTGCACCGGCTTTTGAGATGTCGCTGCGTTATCGAGGTAGACGAGTCTTTTACCGTTCAACTCGCGGTTCAAAATTGGAAAATCGCTGATTATCTTTGCTTGATCGAACATGCTTCCCGATTTTTCTGCTACTAACTCACTTTTTACAGATGGTGTCATATGTGGTTACCCGATTTTCTTAAGTCCTTCTGATTGCCGCGTGAGGATTTTGAATTAAACTTCTCTGTTCGTTTCCCTATTCATCTGCTCCGACGAATACATCCTGGTCTCGCGTTTCAACCTTGAATGTCTCAATCGGTTTAACAGCTGGAAGGCATAGCGCTTTGCCGTTGGTCACATCGAATCTCGCGCCGTGAAGAGGGCAGGTGACTTCTTTGCCGTCCAATTCGCCATCGCTCAGCAATGCATAATCGTGTGAACACACATCTGATACCGCATATAGTGAGCCTTCAACGTTGCAAATCAGGACTTGCTCCCCGTCGATTTCAACGGCTTTCATTTGACCCGCTGGAATTTCGCTGAGGCTGGCAACTTTTTGAAGGTCGCTCATGAGAGGGTACCTGACAATTCCTTCTGCGTTTCTACGGCGTGAATTTTGTCACCGATCAAATCTTCGATCCACTGCGCCGCGCCTTCAATCTTCAAAGAGGACAACAGCGATGCGAAGAATCCGGTAACGATGAATTCCTCGGCTTCCTTCTCGGACAAGCCTCGCGTCATGAGGTAGAACAGCTGATTTTTATCGACTGGACCAACGGTCGCGCCATGCGAACATTTGACGTCATCTGTGAGAATCTCGAGACGCGGAATCGATTCCGCCTTAGCGGTTTCGCTCAGCAAAAGGTTTTTATTCGATTGGAACGCATCCGTTCTCGACGCTGTGAGAGCGACTTTGATATTGCCTTGATAACTGGAAACAGAATTGCCTTTCAATGCGACTCGGAAGTTGATATCGGATTTGGTATCAGGAGAGTCGTGGTTTTGAACGGTGTTGAAATAGAAGTGTTCGTCCTTGTCGCCGAGAACGATTCCGCGAACGTCGCTTGTGGCGCCGCGGTCTCTGAGTTCTGTAACGATGTCAGATTTGAGTTGACCGCCGCCGAGTGCTGCGGTGAAGGAATAGATGAACGCATCCTTCGCGACCAGGTTGTTGTTTCTCGAAACTGAGAATACTTGCCTGCCCAGGTTATACAGTTCCAAATAATGTATCGAGGCCGACTGTTTCGCGGCGACATCTACGATTGCGCTGGTGAAGACCCACTCGCGTTTTGCGCGCGCTTTCGGTTTTGCCTCAGGGCTCGGATCTGCTGAAGGACCACCTTCGAATACGTTTACGACCTTGACCGAAGCGTTTTCGTCAGCGACGACGATAACGCGCGGGAAAATAGCCTGACCGACTTGAGCGTCTTCGGCGATCGAATTGACGATTACGAAAGGTGCTTCTACGTTTACGTTTTTCGGTACGAAGAGAAACGCGCCACTAGTGAAGAATGCCGAGTTCATCAAAGAAAGTTTGCCGATTTCACGGTGTGTCCCGTTTTCCAAATATTCTTTGATCAAATCACCATGCTTGGCGACCGCGTCTTCGAACGTTGTGAAAATCACACCTTTCTTCGCTAGCTCATCATCGATATGCAGTTCAGAACGTACACCGTTGACGATTGAAACCAAGCCGGAAACATTGGTGAGGATTTTGTCGTAGTCCGCTTTAACATTTTGTCTGGCTTTCGAAGAGTCGCCGCAAAACTGGCTGATTGCCGTCATGTCGACGGTTTCGACCAAGGTTTTGCGCCAATCGTCTAAACGAATGTTTGGTTGATCTGCTTCGAAATAAGCTTCAAAGGCAGACAATCGCAATTTTTCAAGCCAATCCGGTTCGCCCCGTTTTTTCGTTAGGCTGTCTACATCTGCACGCGTTATCGTGCTTAAAGCTCTGGACTCTGACATTTTTCCTTCTTTCCGTTTCCCATACCTCGTCGGGCTGGAGCTAGCCGACCGAGCCTTCCATCTCAAGCTGAATCAAGCGGTTTAGCTCGACAGCATACTCAAGCGGAAGTTCTTTCGTGAATGGCTCGAAGAAGCCGTTCACCACCATCGCCTTGGCCTCGTCCGCGGTTAAACCACGGCTCATCAAATAGAAGAGTTGCTCTTCACCGACTTTGGAAACAGTTGCTTCGTGCTCGACAGAAACATCTTTCTCGTCGATTTCCATGGTCGGGTATGTATCTGAACGTGATTGTTCATCGAGAAGCAAAGCATCGCATTTGACTGACGTCTTTACGCCGGTTGCTCCCGGGTAAACTTTGACCAGACCGCGATACGAGGTGCGTCCCCCGTCTTTTGAGATCGATTTCGATGTGACGATCGACGTCGTGTTTGGCGCAGCGTGGACAATTTTTGCGCCGGCATCCTGGTGTTGATCGTGTCCCGAGAATGCGACAGAGAGAACTTCTCCCGTTGCGCCTTCTCCGGTGAGGTAGATCGCTGGATACTTCATTGTGAGTTTGGAACCGAGGTTGCCGTCGACCCACTCAACTTTCGCATTAGCTTCGGCTACGGCACGCTTGGTCACGAGGTTGTAGACATTACGCGACCAGTTTTGAATTGTCGTGTAGCGAATATGAGCGCCCGGTTTTGCAATCAGCTCAACCACGGCAGAGTGCAGTGAGTCGGTTGTATAGATAGGTGCGGTGCAGCCTTCGATGTAGTGAACGAAACTGCCCGGCTCGGCAATGATCAACGTTCTCTCGAACTGACCCATGTTCTCTGCGTTGATACGGAAATAAGCCTGCAGAGGGATTTCCACCTTCACGCCTTCCGGAACCCAGATGAAACTGCCACCCGACCAGACCGCCGAGTTCAAAGCTGAGAATTTGTTGTCTGCTGCAGGAATGACGGTCGCAAAGTGTTTTTTGACGATCTCTTCATGCTCGCGCAATCCGGAATCCATATCAAGGAAGATAACTCCTTGCTTGGTTAAGTCTTCGCGAATCGAGTGATAGACGACTTCCGACTCGTACTGTGCAGTTACGCCTGCGAGGAATTTTCTCTCGGCTTCAGGAATACCGAGTCTGTCGAATGTGTTTTTAATACCTTCCGGAACATCTTCCCAGTTCTTCTCGCTCTTCTCCGAAGGCTTGATGTAATAGTAGATGTTGTCGAAGTCAATGTCTTCGAGCATCTTGGTGTTGCCCCAGGTTGGCATCGGCTTCTTTCTGAAGATTTCCAGCGCCTTGAGACGAAATTCGAGCATCCATTGCGGCTCGTTCTTCATCTTCGAGATCGCTTCTACGATTTCGGTAGTGAGACCTCTGCCCGACTTGAAGATGTAATCTTCTTTGTCTTGAAAGCCGTATTTGTAGTCTTCTCCAATGTCCCGAATACTTGTATTGGGGTCATATGCTAGTTCGGCAGCCATGATAGTTTCCTCGTTAGGCAATGGTCAGTTCCTGTGTAACCCAGTCGTATCCTTGTTCTTCAAGTTTGGTCGATAGTTCGGGACCGCCTGAAGCAACTATTTTTCCGTCCTGGAATACGTGCACGAAATCTGGTTGGACGTAGTTGAGTATGCGCTGATAGTGGGTGATCAGCAAGATAGCCGTTTCTTTAGTAGCAAGTGCATTGATGCCGCTTGATACCGTTTTCAGTGCGTCGATATCAAGACCGGAATCGGTCTCATCCAGCACCATTACTGATGGTTTAAGCATGGAAAGTTGCAGAATCTCCAGGCGTTTTTTCTCGCCGCCAGAGAAGCCGTCATTGACGTAACGCGAAAGAAAATCTTTCGGAACTCCCAATTTCTCCATGTTTTCGGTCAATTCTTTTCTGAATTCTTTAATCGGTACATCGACACCGCCGCGAGTGGCTTTGGTAGTGGCGCGCAAGAAGTTTGAAACCGATACGCCCGGAATGGCGACAGGGTATTGAAACGCCAGTGCCAGGCCCAATCTGGCTCGTTCGTCGGTCCCGAGCTCGTTGATGTCTTGACCTTTGAATAGAATGCGTCCCTTCGTTACTTTGTAGTTTGTGTGACCCATGATCACGTAGGAAAGCGTCGACTTGCCAGAACCGTTGCGGCCCATGAGCGCGTGAACTTCTCCGGCGTTGAGCGTCAGTTGAACGCCCTTGAGAATCTCCTTACCGTCGACTTCGACGTGCAGGTCTTCGATTTTGAGAAGTGGAGTTGCCATTGTCCTTTACACCTTCCTGGAACGAACTCTCGCGAGCCGTTGGCATCGCGGATATATATTGATGATCTCTAGAATCGTACTCTTAATACACTTGGGAACGACCTTAAAGATCCTAAAGCTTTGATTGTACGGCTTTTACATATAAAATAGTATCAAAAATCTGGAAAGTATTCACCGTATTTAATAATGCCTTCAGGCTGCTGCCTGTGAGCCGTTCAAAAAATGCGATACTGTTATAAGACAACCTTGGAAGCCCACTCAGGCTGAATCCCGGCCAATCGGACAACAAACTACTTTTCTGAAGTTTCTTCGAAAAGCCCAGCAGAGCCGGTTTCCTGTGAAGGTCTCGAATTGAGAGTTGATTAAAAGGTTTTGACGACAAAAGGGGCTGTGCTGTAACAAATGATTACGCATCAACTATCTAAAAAACCTGACAGCACTCAAGATGCAGTCCTTCTTTACTTGAAGAAAGAAGGCGAAATGACTGTGCAGGCGCTCTGCGACGTCCTCGGCATCACTGCAATGGCTGTGCGCCGTCATCTTCAGGTTCTGCAGAACGATGGATTGATCGAGTCTCGTATGGAACGTCAATCGCGCGGTCGGCCTACTTATAAGTACAAACTGAGTTCTAAAGCTGAATCCTTGTTTCCATCAGGTTTCCAAACTCTGGCAATGGACTTGCTCGATGCCGTTTACGATGCATCCGGGCATAAGGGCGTAATGGACCTGCTGACGGCGCGAAACCGGAAGCGGATGTCGCGTTTGAAAGAGCGCGTGCAGCAAACAGAACTGCGCGATCGAGTCGCTGAGGTTTCAAAAATATTTTCTGAAGACGGTTATATGACGGAGTGGACGGAGCTCGATAACGGTGACTTCTTCATTTCGCAGCAGCACTGTGCTTTACACGATGTGGCGAAACAATATCGTCAGGTTTGCGCGCTTGAACCACAGTTGATGGAAAGTCTTCTAGGCGTGAAAGTGACGCGCGAGAAATATATTCTTAAAAACGATCCCGTCTGCGGGTATCTCGTCCACCACGATCAAGAGGCTGAAACTGAGGCTCTCTAGTTCAGAACAAATCTGTGTCGAAGTTGTGAATTGGCACCACTTGTAGTGGCTCACGGTTTCTTGAATTCAAAGTCTTTGAAATCTAACTTCGAAGCGGCCTGGGGCAGCGGGCTGAAGTAATCGATGCTGACGGAATCGCCTTCCTTCAGACGTTTATAAGTGTTGTCTGAGCAGGATGCGCTGTGCCTGATTGTGTGTCCATTTGCCTCGAATGCATAATCTAGGGTGTAACTCGAAGCACCATCGTCATCAGTTATGATCCGTTTATTGACGATCGTTCCTTTGCCGGGCACGACGCCAATGTTGAGTGAAAAGATGATTTGATAAGCTGCCGCGCACAAGACCATGATCAGGATTAGCAGGCCTATAACCGCTGCAATCAATCCTTCGATTTTCTTTGCGCTCGGTTTGTCGTGATTCGGATCTTTGGTCTGCGACGGCTGCACCATATTCGGTACCTTCTTTGAGCCGAGCTTATATGCCTTTCAATTCCCAATCGCTGGTGGGCAGGCGCGGTGAGATAGTTGACAGTTTCACAAAGTTTGCCGGACCGCGTGCCGCGATAGGCAAACCGCCTGTTATAACGATGTTGTCCTTCGCTGCCACGACGCCTTTGCGGAGCAGAGTTTGCTCGACAGAGTTTAAAGTCGAGATCGAGTCGCTGACTTCCGTGAGCATGATAGGTGTCGTTCCCCAGAGGAGCGTTAGCTGATTGTATACATGTCCGTGCTGCGTTAGAGCGATGATTGAAACCGGAGGGCGCAGCTGCGAAATCAATCTTGCGGTGGCACCACTCTTGGTGAATGTTGCGATCACTCGTGCTTTCAAATCGACAGCCATTTCGCAGGCGGCGTGCGCGATTGCGTACGCGGTGCTGCGCACGTCTTGCGGATCTTCGCGTAACTGGTTTTTACCCTGACTTGTTTCAACTTCGTTGGCAATCTTTTCCATCATACGAACAGCATGAATAGGATAGTTTCCAGTCGCAGACTCTTCCGAGAGCATGACTGCGTCGGTGCCGTCGAAGATAGCGTTTGCGACGTCCGAAGCTTCGGCTCTGGTTGGGCGTGGGTTGTTGACCATCGAGTCCAGCATCTGCGTTGCTGTTATGACAGGTTTGCCTTTGGCAATCGCTTTGCGCGTGATAAGTTTTTGCACTGGAGGAACTTGCTCCGGCGGGAGCTCCACGCCCAGGTCTCCGCGGGCGATCATAACTCCGTCGGTCACGTTCAAAATCTCGTCAATGGCGGCCACCGCTTCCGGTTTTTCAATCTTCGCGATGACCATCGGCGTTGGCCAATGATCTGCCATCAATTCTCGCAGTTCAAGGATGTCCTGCGCGTCTCGGACAAAAGACAGAGCAACGAAGTCGACTTCGCATTTCAATCCGAACGCCAGATCTGCGCGATCCTTTTCTGTCAAGGCGGGGATAGAAAGCCGAACTCCAGGAATGTTTATACCTTGTCTGTTTTTGAGGACGCCACCAGTGACTACTTCACAGACGCAGTCTGTTTCAGTCGTGGAGACGACTTTCAGTTCCATTAAGCCGTCGTCGAGTAGAATGCTGTCGCCTGCTTTTACTTCTCGCGAGAGCGGCTCGTAGTTGGTGGAGACGCAACTTTCATCGCCTGGAACTTTGCGGCTCGTTAGTGTAAATGATTTGCCTTCGACCAGATCGATTTGACCCTTCTCGAGTTTGCCGGTTCTCAACTTGGGACCCGACAAATCTAGAAGAATGCCGACCGGTTGATCCAGTCGGGTTGCAACTTCTCTGATGTCCGTAACAAGATCCCGGATGAAGTCGTGCTCGGAATGTGAGCAGTTGATTCGGGCTACATCCATACCGGCTTCAATCATCTTTTGAAGCATTTTTACGTCACGACATGATGGTCCGATGGTTGCGACAATTTTTGTGCGCGCCACAAAAGTTTCCTCGTTATATACGCAGTACTAGAAAGGTACAACAGTGCGAGGTCGTTGGCCTGTACTTTCTAAGAAATATGACCGCCGGTGTGCGTCGGAACATTAACTGGGGCAAGGCGTCATCCGAAGAGTTGGCAATCTGCACCGTTTACAGAAGGGGTTCTTAAATGGACATCTTCGTCACGGCGCCGTCACCTTTCTTTCGTGCTAGTAATCAAGCAGTAGTTATTGCAAATCTAGACAGGGACGGACCTGTGGGGTACGATGAAAATAGTGCCCGCGAGAAACCCGCTCAGGTAGCCAGTCTTAACAGTATTACCGAAAAATTCCGAGGGCTCATCCATGCCATGCGCTCGGGCGACGCTTGCCGTCGCCACGTTTCTATTCTGTCTTTCCGTTTCAATATCCGCTGGAGATGCCCGCCAGGTGAGCCCTGTTCTGGAGAAGGGTTCCGAAGTCGTTCGACAACAGACTAGCGGTGACTGGAAACGTTTAAAAGATGGAGAGGTGATCGTCAACGCTGTAAATGAAGGCACCACTCGATTCGTGGCAGCGAGAATTCTGATCAACGATACGCCTCATCACGTCTGGCGGGTGCTGACCAATCCTTTTGAATTCGAGGGGCGAATTTCTCCGCGCATGAAGGATGTTGAGATCCTTGTCGATGCCACCACTCGGTCTGTCATGAAGTGCAAAGTCGAAATTTTTCCACCACTCATTCCGTTTATAACCTACACTGTTGAGTCTGAGTACAAGCCATTCGAGCAGGTATTGTTCAAGCGAGTTGACGGAACATTGAAAGACTTTCGAGGCGGTTGGTATTTATCGTCTAGAGAAAATGGTGCATCGACCGAAGTGACGTATCAGATGTTTGTCGATCCTGGAATGCCCGTCCCGCAGTGGATTATTCGTAAGGCTATGAAAGCGGAACTTCCGAAGACGCTCGTTGCGTTGCGCGATAGGATTCAGACAAATGATACTGCCAATAGTGCCGAGCCATTGCGCTCTATTCTGGCCGTTGGAGAGATCGCTCCTCTTGTTCAAATTAACCCGCCGCTGACTGTAAGCGCGTCAAGTCGACATGCGAAACCTCCGGCAAAATCCAAGCCGGCATCGAAGCCGCGCCAGGTCAGTACCTTACCACTGGGCGAGTTCTGATTGAACTAACGCTTTGTTGTGGTACTGGTGGCGATACTGGATTCCGTAAGCTTGAAGTTTTCCAGAGCGATTTCCGGGAAGCAGTTGTCGATGTTTTCGATCTCTGACAGCTTGCCTTCATCAACTTTTCCGGATTTGAGCATTTCATAGATCGTGTTGAAGCGTTCCTGGTGTCCACGGAAACGCTCAACTGCATACTGCTTGGCTTGCGCTGTTGTGACGAGGAACGGCCAATCGCTCGACTCGAGTAAGAAGAGTTCTCGTCCAAGCTGTTTTAACGCCCGGGTTTTCAACGGATCTTGCTCGTTGGCCTGGAAGTGTTTTTCAACCAGATCTTTCATGGTTTTCTCGGCGGCTTCGATAACCGGCCACATCCACTCGGTTTCGTTATTCAACCAGACTTGCCAGTGACCGCCCGAGCCCCAGGATGATTGCGGAAGTTCCATCGCGTGAACCGGTGGGGTTTCCGTCAGATATTCACTTGCTGTGCACATCTTCACGGCAGTGTATTCGTGCAACTTTCTTATGACTTGCTCGATGAAGACGATGCCTTCAAACCACCAGTGACCAAACAATTCTGTGTCAAAGCTCACCATTAACAGACCTGGATTGCTGGTCGAGCGCAACTGTTTAGTCAATGCGCTTTGAATCAAACCAACATAGTGATCTGAATTTTCCGAAATCCGCATGATAGCGACTTCCGGGTTGTACAGCTCTTTGTCGCCTAGCTCGGTGGTTTTCGAGGTGAGTTTCCAGAAGTGCAAACCTGATATATCGTCTTTTTTGTGAAACTCTCGATAGTTGCCATCACCCGGGTAACCGTTGCCGGCGGACCAGACCTGATAACTTGCTTCCTCGTGGCGCCCCATCACAGCGACCGGGTAGTCTTTCAGCCAGAAAGCTTCGAATGTGTCGTATCCCGTGGGTGGGCGTTTGGGTGCAGGAATGTACTCAATTGCGCCGTAAGGGCCAAACACTCTGCGGACTTCCGAAGTTTGTCCGCCTGTGATCACAAATGTTTCCGTGAAAAAGTATTTGAGTCCGGCTTCATGCAACCAGTGTCCGATGCCGGGGCGATCGTTTTCTTCCGGTCGGTATGCGCATTCAGGCAGCCAGCAACCCCTCGGTTCGCGTCCGAAATGTTTTTTGTAGTTGGCCACACCAGCTTTGAACTGAGCTTGAAGTGAGGTGTCTTCGCCAATTAGTGGCGAGAAGCAGTGCGTGGCAGCTGAAGTTGTGATCTCGATTGCATCGAGGTCTTGGTATTTTCTTAGACCACCGATGATGTCGCGACCCCAGCGAGTGCGGAAAGAGTCCAAAATCTTGCTGTACCAATCTACGTAAAAACGAGCTAGCCTCAGGCGCTCAGGGTCCGGCGTTTCGCCGCGAGCCATGTAGCGAGCTTCGTCTTCCTTGGCTTTTTCAACGCGGCTCTCCATCCACTTTTCGAAGCCGGCTTTCATGTGTTCGTCCGAAAGCTGCTCAGCGAGGATTGGGGTTATGCCGACTGTGAGTTTTGCCTTGATGCCATCATCGTAGAGGTTGCCAATCATGTTGAGGAGCGGCACATAAGTCTCCGCCATGCACTCATACACGTTTTCTTCGCCGAAGGGCCACATTCCAGCCTTTCGATAATAAGGAAGGTGGCTGTGAAGCATGAATACGAACGAACCAACACTCACGAATAAAACTCCTCGTTTTTCACGAACCACTTGAGATGGCGCCCAGCGAATTCGGCGGCACCTGACATGAGAGATTGCGACTCGTCGACTCACTTACAACGACGGTCCCAAACGGATCGAAATATAGCAATTACATATAAGGTTTGCCAGACGCAAACAGGGCAACCGTTACTATTCTTGAGGATTTCGGAAGGATGAGTCTTGCGGTATGCTGAAAGTAAATCGGGTTTGAATTAGCAACATCGACGTGGTAATTTTGCAATTCCGATCAAGCTACCAGACTTGGAGAAGCCGATCGAGGCGAAGGTAGGAATCGTACGAATGTCAGGCAGTGAGCCGGATCCCAACAAAGATCTCGAAGAAGATGTCGTGGAAACCCAGGGCACGCTGCGCTACAAGCAGGCTGCGAACACGCAAGATACTGATGACGACGATGACTTCGACGATTATTATGATGAGATCGTTAGCGAATCGGAAACTGTTGTGACCGTTACGAAAACGGAAACCGCTGCAGGCGCCGCTTCTGATATTGCGGTCGCGGGTTCTTCCGAAGTTGAAGAAGACTACTGGGAAGAGCAGGCGCGATATCAGAGTGCCGATGGCACGCGTGTGATCCGGCATAACCTCAAAGCGAAGCAGAAAAAGGTCGATGACGAGAACGAAGAAACGAAGCAAGCCGGCGGAACCATCAGGAATAAACTTGGCAGAAGTGTCGAGGAGAAGCCGCGTACAAATGTAGTAGTCAAGCTCCTCGAGAAGAATCCTCTTGGAATGACATTGCCGGAAATGGCAGGCGGCGTGCGAAAGCAAAAGCGAATTAAGACGCTGCGACCAATGCTCGCTCAGGCGATTAAAGAAGGGCAAATTATGCCGGTCAGTCAGCGAGCCGGTCACACGGTATACAAGCTTGTAAAGAACATCGGTCCGCGCTAACCGGTCTTTGCAAGAAGCTCAGTAAGTTTTGCGATTAGTTTTTCAGAGTCGCCGGTCAGCAGAATTGTTTTCTGTTTTGACTTCTCGCCTTTCAGCAAAGTTACAGAACTTTTGCTCAGGTCGAAACAGTCGGCGAGCAACGCCCGAACAGCCTCGTTAGCGGCACCGTCCAGTGCCTTCTTTGTGACGGAAACCTTTATCCTGTCTTCGATAAGCCCAATGACACCTGCTCTGGAGGCGCCCGGAACGACGTGGAGAAACAGAATCAAGCCGTTGTCTGCGCGCCTGGCGGCTTGGGCAATTCTTGGATGGCTATCATGGCTGTTATTCATTTTGGTATTAGAATGGGGCGCACGTAGGAGGCTATGACTGTGACTATTAATATCGGATCTCTGGAAGTCGGGCGCGATAAGCCGTTTCTTATTATCGCCGGTCCGTGCGTTATGGAAAGCTGGGACATCATCTACAAAACAGCGCAAAAATTGCAGGACCTCTCCAAGAAACATAATTTTTCGCTGGTGTTCAAGTCCTCCTTTGACAAAGCCAATCGTACCTCCATCGACTCTTATCGTGGACCGGGTCTTGATGAAGGGCTGGCGATGATGAAGGAGATTAAGGCCAAGACCGGTCTTCCGGTACTAACCGATGTCCATGAGGCTGCTCAATGTGCCAAAGCCGGAGAAGTGATCGATGTACTTCAGATTCCAGCTTTTCTCTGCCGTCAAACAGATCTGTTGATTGCAGCGGCTGAGACGGGCAAGTGCGTCAACATCAAGAAGGGTCAGTTCGTTGCACCTGATGATATGAAGAATGCGGTGAAGAAGTGCTTTGATTCCGGAAATAAGAATGTATTCCTGACCGAGAGAGGCACCACATTCGGTTACAACAACCTGGTCGTCGACATGCGTGCAATACCGATGATGCAGTCACACGGAGTGCCGGTCATCTTTGATGCCACGCACAGCGTTCAACTTCCCGGTGGCGGCGGAACGGTTTCACACGGCTTGCGCCAATACGTTCCACACCTCGCGCGGGCTGCTGTGGCTGCCGGTTGTGATGGCGTCTTTATGGAAGTGCATCCGAACCCGGATGAGGCGAAAAGCGACGGTCCCAATCAGGTTCCACTGTCTCAAGTCGAAGAGTTAATCGAACAGTTGCTGAAGGTTCACGAGCTCGTTAAGTCGTTGCCGGCGCTTGAACTGCCGCAAGCGGGCAAGTGCAAAGAAGTGGCGATGAAGGTTTAAAATGAAGCTGTCGGCCAACTTCAATGTATAGATTAAGGAACTAATGGAAAAACTCGCTTTCCGCAAGCTAATTGCATCGTACCTGGCGATGAGTCTGGGCTGTGCGATCACCGCACCACAGCTTCCGGTCTTCGCTCATGGTATCTCCCGTGATACTACCTTGATTGCGCAAGATGCCGGCGAGGGCGAGGAGGAGAGAAGCGAAGGTGAGATGGATGGCGATGGCGTAGAGCCTGGCTCTTCATCAGGCTCCGGCGGTTTACGGGGACTGGGCGATGACAATGCTCAGTCCAGTCAGTCGACCGAAATTGACGCAGCGGGCTCTCCGGCGGAAGACGTGCCCGCCAGAAGTCGTCCGTCACTGTCGACTCCCGGTGCGGTTGATCCGTTAATTCAATCAAGTAGCGCGTCAGCTTCGGCTGCCGACCTGGATAAAGTCGAGTCGGTTGTTGCAAAAGCAGTCGAGGCGATGGGAGATGCTGCCGGTTTGAAAAAACTGGAGAAGTCGATAATAGTTGTTGGAAAGCTCATTCCCGGCAATCAAGATCAATCGGCTGCGTACACGTATAAGAAGTTTCGCAAAGGTAAGAAGTGGCGCGTAGACCTCGAGTCGCCGAGCAAACCGGGTCAAACCGAAACCCGGCGAATTCTTGCGTACAACGGCATGGCGGGCTGGAGATCGTCTGGAACGATCGCTGAAGATTTGAGTGCCATTCGTTTGCGACAGTTAAACGACGACAACGAACGCGCGCAAACTATTCTCGCGCGTTTTTCCAATCCAGATTACAAGTTCACATTGCTTGGTCCGACGACGTTTCGGCAGATTCCGGTGTATGCGGTGCAGGTCGATCACGACGGGGAAACACCCACCATTGTCTACATCGACAAGCGCAACTTCCTGGTTGATGGAATTTCTTATGAAACCAGCGATCCATCGGATGCGAACGGGCGAAAAATCTCGATGGAGTATGCCGAGTACCGCCCCATCGGCGGTACCATGTTTCCCTATCGTCAGACTAAATACATGGACGATAAAGCGGCGTCCGAGATTGTCGTGACCAGTATTTCGATGACTTCTGAGATAGATGAAGCTGTTTTCGACCGTCCGCAATCTGCAGATAAAGTTCACCTCTCTCGGGCGATTGTTGTTCCTTTCGACTACCAGCAACGTGAAATTCTGGTCAAGGGCCGCATAAATAGCGGCGAAGAGGTCACGTTCCTCTTTGACACCGGAGCCAGTGACACCATCATCGATCGCCGCGTGGCGGCAGAAAGTTTTCTTAACAAGGAAGGGCAGAGTGGCTTGATGGCGTTGGGTGGCAGAGTCGACGTCAACAACACTGTTCTCAAAAGATTGGAAATCGGTGGCCTCGTTCTTAACGACGTTGATGCTCGGATTGCCAATTTAAGCGCTCAATCGACGCAGCTCGGCCGCAAGCTCGCCGGTATCATCGGCACTAACGTCATGGAGAAGGCGGTCGTACGCATTGACTACGGAAAGCCCAATCTGACCTTCTACGACAAGGACGCATTTCAACGTCCGGCAAACGCTACTATCGTCCCGCTTGTGCAGCAAAATGCACCGGTGGTGAAAGCTCGAATAAACGGTGCGGACGAAGTTCTCATGCTTGCAGACACCGGCGCGGCGTTGAATAATTTGCCGGCGGAAGTCGCGAAGAAGGTCCTTCAGCGAAACAGCAACCAGGAGACTCATACTACTGAAGGTACGGGTCTGGACGGGCGGCGAGTGAAGCTGGGCAACGTGGTGGCGAAAACTACTTCCGTCGGTCCGCACTCAGTCTCCAACATGAACTATACCTATACTGTCTCCGGCGCTGCCGCGGCGAAGCCGGAAGCCGGAAAGGTCGTTGAGGCCAGAGAAGGTTTCTTTCAAAATTCATCGATCGGAATTCTCGGAAATTCATTCTGGGAGAATTTCATCGTCACCGTCGATTATAAATTCCAACGTTTGCTGCTAGAGCCGAATCCGGGCGTTCGCATCAGAAGCGAGATTGGTAAGGCGCTTGATCTTGGCGATTCGAAGCTGTTTGTCTACAGTGATTATCGTGCTGGTGAAGCGGCTTATCAGCGCGGATTGATGCTTGCAGCCAACGCCAAAGATCTGAGAAATGAGGCTTTGCTTTGGGGACGCATGGGGAATCTGCGGAGAATGATGGCAAAGGATCTGGCACGTCCGGAGCATGCAAAAGCTTCGTATGAGTACTTCATAAAGGCTCAGGATATGGCTCGCAGAGCGGGTGCTCACGATGTAGAAGGGCGCATTCTTGCCGATTGGAGTTTGCTTTACAGTGATAACGGACAGATTCAGGAAGCACGACAGACCATCAATCGCGCGGTCATGATGGCGCCGCAAGATCCGCAGGTCAACCTTGATTACGCGATACATCTCTCCAAGGATCAAAATTTCCTGGAGATGCAAAAGTACATCGACAAAGCACTATTTTTCGATCCATCCAACTGGCAGGCGCTATGGGCGCAGTTCAAACTCTCGGAAAAATTTATGGACTACGCCAGGGGCATCACAACGCTGAAGGAAATTACACGGTATTACCCGTGGTCTAAGTTGGCCGCGTCCAAACTAGTCGAGTGGCAGGGGTTGCTGAAACAGTCAAAAGCCTCGCCGGCTCCTGGTTCCGCCGCTGCGCCGGGCATGAGACCGGTTAATGCGATTCCTCAACCTCCGAGCATCAGACCAGGAGCACCACAGACGGTGCCAAGTATACGACCGGGTTATCCTCAGAGTGTTCCAAGCATTCGGCCGGGTTCTTCGATGCAGTAAGGAGTTTCGTCTCCAGTCGGTTTAGACGTTTCCGTCTCAGTGTGTAGAACGCTCTTTCACCGCATTTCGAAGTTTGTCGTACTTCACACCGAACCAGTATTTCCGCATCTCCTTATAGGTATCGTC
This sequence comes from Candidatus Obscuribacterales bacterium, assembly GCA_965228855.1. Lineage (GTDB taxonomy): Bacteria > Cyanobacteriota > Vampirovibrionia > Obscuribacterales > Obscuribacteraceae > JADYXR01. The sequence continues at coordinate 1,948,932 of CBDDIJ010000002.1, forward strand.
GAAGCCCCAGTTGTCGCGAGTGACGCGCCAGATGCCAATCATGCAGCCGGTTCTGTCTGAGCCATGTGCGCAGTGAACCAGGACAGGTTCGTTTTTCTCCTTGGCACTGTCTATGGTGGCAAGCAGCGTTTCCACTTGCTTTTTCGTCGGTGCTTCGGCGGTCATGGTCAAATTTATGTACTTCATGCCGAGCTTCTTGGCGAGTTCTTCCTCATTGTGCGCGGCCTCGGTTTTGGCTCTCAGGTCGATCAAGGTTTTCACACCCATCTTCTGGAGCTGTACCATGCCTTCGGGGCTAGGTTCGCCCCCTCTATATAAGTAGTCCGTGACCTTGTGGAAGTTCGGCAATGCCTGCGTCTCTTTAGGACGAGCTGCGCTCATTTTGTCTTCTGGTTGTTTAGCAACCGGTTTACCAGGCTCTGCGCCTGCGGACGATTTAACCGGATGAGTCTCCAGGGGCTTAGCGGGTGCGTTAGCGGCCTCGTTAGCCTGTCTCTTCACCGTCTCGCCGGCTGGCGAATCGGATAAAGTAGATCCTGATGTCTGAGCGTCAACGGAAAAACTGTTGAAAACAACAGTGCCGCAGGCAGCTATGGACGCCAAAATGGTCTTCACGAACTTTCTGGTGGAAGGCTCGTCTAGGAGATTGAAGTCATGGGGTTGCTTAAATTTGCTTAATTTTTGCGTTTTCATTGAACTTTTCTCGTGCTTTTTACGTTGATCTAAGTGTAACCAATCGTTGGGTTGGATATGGAAGTCGAAATGACCGATGAGGCCCTTGTCAAAAAATACAGACAAGCCAGGGACATGAATTCATTCAAGACCCTGGTGCGCCGATACCAAAATCGAATATTCAATTCGGCTTACCACTTAATTGGTAACAAAGAGGAGGCTGAGGAGGTTGTGCAAGACACCTTCGTGAAAGTCCACCAGGGGATCGACAACTTTAGAGAAGACGCATCTTTTGGAGCCTGGGTTTTTCGCATCTCGCACAATCTTTGCATGGACATCTTGAGAAACAGGAAGAAGAGAGTTGCAATTCAAACTATCCCGATTCTGGCACGTACCGGTGAAGAAACCGATGGTGACTATGAAGCGGGAGTGGACGATATTGCCGATATGACTCTAGAGCCTGCTCAAGTTCTCGATCTCAAAGAGGAGAGCGAGATCATAGAGTTGTCGCTCAAGAGTCTTCCTGAGGCTCAGAGAGCCGTTCTGATCCTGCATGACCTCGAAGGATTTCAGTATCAACAAATTGCTGAAATCATCGGAGCCAGCATAGGGACTGTGAGATCGAGGCTTCATTATGGCCGAATCAAACTGAAGGAGATGCTCGACGCGTATTACGCGATGAAGGGCAATCCTGTTACTCCACCGATAACTCCAAGGTGATTGATATGAACGCTAATGATAATTGCCTAGACATGAGGGAGCTGATAAGCGCCTATCGTGATGCTGAGCTGGATGCCGACGAGCATCGTCGCGTTGACGAGCATCTGGCTTCGTGCTCCGGATGTCGGGAAGAACTCGCGACCGTCGAGTCGGCAGTCCGGAGTCTAAAAAGCCTCTCGCCGGTCAGGCTCTCAGTCGATTTCGCCGATGATATCGACGCAATCATCAAGCGCGCTGAAGCGAGCGGTGCTAGTGAGGTTACGGTGACGGAACCGACTGGTATTTCGCCTTCAGCAACCGGTTCGAACGACGGTGCCAATGTTGTACCATTCAAGCGCAAGTCTCAAAAAGCCTGGCTCGCGGTAGCCGCTGCAATTACGGTTTCACTGCTTGCCGCTGCCTACTTCGGCAATGGTGGAAGTGGACCGGCTGTGATTGCGGATAGACCGGACAATGTGATGGAATCCGTCGATCAGGCCGATGAGGACGAAATTGCCAGCTCTGACGACATTCCGCCGCTAAACGACGATAACAAGGACGCTTCGAAGAACGAGACTGTTGCTCCGGAAGTTGCCACCGCAGGTGGTGTTGAGGTGAAAGCCAAACCCGACACCATTCAAGTTCAAAAGGAGAAAGCTCCTTCTTCTCACATGAAGGATGACAGCGTCATCGCTCAGGCTCCGAAGGTACAACATCCTGGGGTTTCCAGCGATAACAAAGGACCACGAACAGAACTTTTTGTTGACGATCTATCAGATAACGAGGCCCTGGTCGCTTTATCCGATTCGTATGACGATGGTGGTATCTTTGACGGTATCAGCACAGATGAGGACGGTCTCTATGCGATTAAGATGTAGGACGAACCTGACCGCAGATCGTGCGAAAGGGGAGAAGGGAGTGCGAAATCTCACTCTCTCCCTTACTACCTTGTCTTTTTTAGCAGCCGTCAGCCTGTCTCATATGCCGGCCTGCGCAGCGCCCGGCGATGATAGCAGTGCAAGCTCGACCATGTCTGAGCGAATCAGGAAGTACACGGGAGAGGAAGAGGCTGAGTCGGGGAGCGGTTTGCCGGCTGACCGAATGCAGAGAGTTCGGGAAAAGCTTATGCAGATGCCTCCTGAGCAGCGCGAAAAGTTGATGCAGCAGATGCGCGAACGACGTGGCGCGAAGCGCGGCGCGAATTTTGGACCTGACGGTGGACCCGATGGCGGACCACCGCCGGATGGAATGGGACCGGACGACGGTCCTCCCGGCGGGCCGCCGGATGGCGGTCCAGGCGGGTCTCGTCGTCCGCGGCACTTTGGAAACGGACCATCAATAAAAGGTGGAAAGTTCTTTGGGCGTGAGCCTCTCGATTTAACGAAATTGAATTTGACGCAAGAGCAGAAGGCTAAAATTCAGACGATGCGCTCGGCGAACGGTCAGAAAGCGCGCGCATTGCATGCTGATCTGAAGCAGCGCCGCGAGAAATTTCGAGAGATGTTATTTGATCCCAACGCCTCGAATGATGACATTCTTGCAATGAGGCGCGAGGTCAACAAGCTACAGACCCAAGCCGAAGATCTGATGCTTACAGACTTTCTGGGAATCAGAAAGTTGCTGACGAAAGAACAGATGGAACTTTTGCCGTCCATTCGGCCGCAAGAGCCACCCAGGCGAATGGCTAAACCACGCAAGAAGACTGGAGGTTCGGAGATATCCGGCCATGGCGCTGATTCATAGTCAGCTATTTGCCTTTTTTGCCGTCGGATGCCCAGTCCAATAGATAGCTGGGATCTTCTTCAGCTGCGTCAGGCGCAGAAGATGCTGCTGGTTTGGGTTTCTTCTTCTCTTTCGGTTTTTCGGCCGGCGGTTTGGTAATGCTTGCTTTCGTCTCCAAAATGAAACCGCTCGGTGGCGGCGGCATCATGCCGAAACCAGCGTTGAAGACTGGACCTGGCGGAGGTGGTGGAACGAGACCATTTTTCGATTTCTTAGAAGGTGCGGCGGAGGCAACGATTTGCTGCGGCTCGACCGGTTTTGGTTTTGACACTCGAACCGTCGGTGGTTCCTTTTTCGCTGCCGCTACGACAGGTTTTTCAACAGGTTTTGCTTTGGCGACCTTTGGTTTCGCCGGCACTGCAGGTGGTGCCTTTGCTTTTGGCTTTACGATCTCCTTGATTTCGATTTTTGGAGGCGAGACGTTGGCGACAACCGGCTTGGGCTTTGGTTGAGCCTTGGTCTTCGGTTTTGCAAAACTGTTTCTCCAGTTGGAAATATTAGCCATAGTCGCGGCAACGGAATTATGACCCATGTTCCTCAGGTTGAAGCATTCCCAGGTGGCTGCGACGTTTGCGATCGCGCCTTCTGCCGTTCTGTGGCTGGCCTGGCTCATCATGAATTTGACCATTGCCTGTTGGGCGATTGGCGAGCCGGGGCTGATCTTCAGCGCTTCTTGAATCTGTGCAAAGGCGTCGCTTGTATTTCCGCGCATTGTCAGCAAGTCTGCGTACTTCACCCGAGCCATAACCGAGTTCGGTTTTTTTGATACTGCTTTCTTCAAATAGTTTTCGGCGTTTTGAAACTGCCCGTCTTCCAGCGCTATCGTTCCCACTTCGTAGCAGAGGTCGGCGACGAAAGTGGAATCTTTGCCGTACGCGGTCTCTCCGGCCTGGATTGCGCGCCTGTAAAGGTCGCTGGCACCTGGCAGGTCGCCTTCGAGATATTTCTGAAACGCCGCGAGCCTGAGTTCTCTCGGGTCGCTGTCCTGCATCGCTGAAGGGAAAGCCCCTTCCGAAAATGCGGGTGCGGCCATGGTCGAAACAAGGAGTACGGCGGCGACTAGAGCTGATTTTTTCATAGGGCTGACTAACCCTGCTCGCCGGTTGATTAGTTTCATCTTATCCATTCTACGGATCTTTGAAACAATGTACAGGGGAAAAACGATAGTTTCTCTCTTAAATGGCGGCTTTCTTGCTAGAATTCCTTCTGCTTCAGTGTGCCTTACAGCTTTCGAGGCACCGTCCAGGCAGATTCGAGTCTGCCGCTGAAGGTTCAGTCAGTTTCCGACTCTGTCGGTTTAGCCAAATTGGGAACGAGGAATTATGCGTCGCGGACGTCAAAAAGGCAAAGGTCAACATCAACGGCAGGAGCAACCTCGCATAGCTCGGGTTCACGAACCAGCTTCTTCTGCTCGGATTTACATGAATCACGGTATCGACATCAACACCAATCTTGGTGAGGGTTTCGGTCACTATAAAGTGGACAACGAAGCGGAGATATTGCCGTACGTCACTTCCGCCAACATCGCCTGTGGCGCTCATGCCGGCGACCCCGTCCACATGGAAGAAGCGCTTGAGATGGTTCGTTATTACGGTCTGGCACTCGGAGCCCACATCGGCTATCCGGATTTACAAGGCTTCGGACGTCGCGAGCTGCATCTATCGTCGTCTGAGCTGAGAGCAAATGTTTTATTTCAGCTTGGTGCATTGAGCGGAATGGCTCGTACATTCGGTTTCGAAATAACTCAGGTTAGACCGCACGGCTATCTCTATCGTCAGATGTCTCACGATGTGCGGGTTGCCACGATCGTCGCTAAAGCCATCGCCGAATTCGATCCGTGGCTCGTGGTAATCGGACCGGCCAGCAATCCGCTTCTGCAATCGGGCGAGAGAGCTGGAATACGAGTTGCTCCCGAAGCCTGGGTCGACAGAGTCTACGACGCCGACGGCAATCTTCTTCCACACACTCACAGCCGAGCCATTTTGAAGAACCCGAACGAGATTCTCAAACAGGCTGCCAATCTGATTTATAAAAACCAGGTTGTGGCCGTTGACGGAACGATCGTGCATCTCGATTTCCAGACGATTCACTTGCACGCGAATGTCCCGGAAAGCCATTACATCGCCGAGGAAATCAGGCGGATGGTGCCGAACGCATGCGCACTGACTTCCGAGCCTTTCTCTGTTGAACAGGAAGACGGCGATCCGGAGTTGGCTTTCAGCTAGTTCTACCGCTGGCGTGATACCGCTGGCGGTGTCATAACGCAACGAGGACAGTTGCCTGCCCTCGTTTGAATATCATTTCGGTTTGATGGCTGCTCTTAAGGAATTCGCTTGGAAGCGGGCACGATTTCGTCATACCAGCTCGCATAATATTCCGGATAGTCCTCTCCCGTAGTAGACGTCACTGTCTTCTCCAGTGCGCGTCTGATCGCTCGGCGACCGCCGCTGCGATAGCGTCTCAGCCATTCGAGCTCTTTCGGGTCGATGTCCACGCCTGCTTCCAGGAGCTCCTTAACGATGAGAATTTCGTGGACGATGGCTTCCGTTTCTTCTTCCAGGCATCGGTCTACGAATTCCTGACGACCCGTTTCGCCGGGGACCGGGTCGATTGTCGGTCGGATGACCGCGTGCACAAACTCATGCGCGATGCTGATCAGTTTGTAATTGCGCGGACACCATTTTCCGATGTATATCGTTCGCTTCTTCCTGTCGTAGTACGCGCGGCAGGGACCGTTAACCAACCTGATCTTGACCCCATCCTCGCGGATGCGGTTCAGGTCGGCAACGAGCGTCGGGCACTTGGCCGCCGTCTCGACGAATTTCTTGCCGAATTGTCTTTTTAGTCGTTTTACTGCGTCACTCATATTTAATGTTAAATTCCTCGCTCTTCTGGCGGGGTTAAATTAATTCTATCCTATTTTGGGGCGCTTAGGAAGTGCTCTAAATGGTTGGTTGGCGGGACCTCTGAGCTCCTGCCAAGTGATAATAGCCGTTTTGGAGAACTTAAAATATTTCTCATATCAAACATTGACAGCCCGTTTGCCCTTTCAGCCTTACGTTTCCAGCGCTTAGAAAGGTCGTGAAGATTCGACTACTCGCCGTTTCGCTTTGAAACGCCTAATTTCTCTTAGCGCGAAAACAGCTTTCTATTGTTGGACAAGAACTGCGGGAAATCCTTGTAAGGGATTCCCGTGCCGACATAGGGTTTGCCCGTATGTCATCATAGTAAAGGTGTCACTGGCGCGGAAATTTCTCCCATCTTTGACGCTTGGAATCTCCTAAGGAATCTCGATATGTTCTCCTCAAGTAATGACAGACCCTACAACGACCAAATGGATGAGCTTGTCCTGACAGAACTTCAATTGCCACTATTAGTCGTTGACGGTCGAACCGGAATCGTTGTGAGAGCGAATGATGTCGCCCATCGCACTTTTTCAATCGAACGTCAGGGATGGCAGCCGCGTCCTCTGGATGAACTCGTCCCCTTCCATGCGGAGTTGAATGCACTCATTTCCGGCATGAGCGACGGCAGAGGTCGGCGGCCGTATGGCGCCTGCCAGCTCCAGTACAACGGCAGCGCATGCCAGGCGGTAGCGTCAAGGCTGGAAGAGTCCGGGGAGCAGATCTGTATTCTGTTTTTTCCGCAAACTGATGGCATGGGCGAAATTTCGAAGAGTCTGGCCGGATTGACTGGCAGTCAGCATGACGGTGGCGCAAACACCGTGGAAGCGTTGAATAAACAGCTGCACTTCGAGCGGATGGTGCGCCAGATCATGACGAAGGTCTACAGCTCGCTGGATAAAGACGCCATACTTCAAGCGCTGGTCGATAATCTGGGGCGAGCCCTGAAATGCCAGCGCTGTCTAGTAATCGTAGAGAACGCCCAGGCACTGCCGGTGGTGACACATGAGTATGCTGAAGCAGACATCTCTCCTCTGGGTCTCGGGCGAACTGCCAAGTTCCCCGTGAGCGTGTTTGAGCGACTGCTTGAGGGCGTAGTTGCCGTGCCTGACGTCACGAATTTACGAACCGTCAAGGGTGTGATGCTGGAAGACGTGAATGATCTTCTGGACAACAGCGTTAGTAGCATGGCTGGAGTACCCATGGTTCATCGTGGTGTTATCCACGGTGTCATTGTCGCGCTGCAGCTCGGGCACATCCGAAAGTGGGAGGTGCAAGACCTGGACTTTCTGCAAATATGCGCGCATCATGCGGCCATCTCGCTTGAGCATTGTCAGAACTTGCAGCGCGTAAAAGACCAGCTGTTCAACGTCAACGTCTGGAGCAATTTGACTCAACAACTCACCTCCACGCTCGAGCTGGCTTCTCGCACTCCTCAGCGCGTTGCGGAAAAACCGTCGAGGACCGAGACTGGAGGCGAATTACCGGCGCTATCTTCTCGTGAGCTGGAGGTTCTGAAATTAATTGCCAGCGGTTTGGCTAATAAAGAGATTGCCAACCAATTATTTCTGACCGAATCCACAGTCGAACTGCATGCTTCCAGAATCCGGAAGAAGCTGAAATTGCGCAGCCGCACCGCACTTGTCAAATACGCCTGTGACCACGGCATAGTTTGAGCGCGATTGGTTAGTTGTGAAACCGCTGCTGGTTTGCAATCTATAGCCTTGCGCGCGTTTTGATCTCCAGATACTTATCAACGATTTTGTCTGACAGCTCTTGAGGCGGGCAGTCGAGAATCAGGCATCCTCTGCGTTGCAAAACAGTCAAGGCCAGTTCGCGTTGCTCGAGCAGATCGGTCGCGACGGCGCGTCGATAAAGAGTGTTCATCACCGCTTCATTTGGTTCCGCTGAGGAGAAGGGCTGCTGTCGAGCGGCGTCGGTAATTTGTCTGTCTTTCAACGTTACGCAAAAGGGCAGGTGACGGCCGGAGAGTCCAGCGAGCGCCGCCAACAGTGCTTGTGAGCCTGTCGGGTCTGTAAGGTCAGTCAACAGGCATATTAAAGACCGTCCCTTTTGATTAGCAGCGAAATAGCTGAGCATTCCAACGTAATCAGGCTCCGTCATGCGTGGTTCAAGACTGAACGTATTCTCCAGAATGTTTTTCATATACGCTTTGCCTCGACGAGGAGGCAGGTACATCAGCGGTTTGTCTGCGAAGGCGCCAATGCCAACCTGATCGTTGTGACTCAACCCTGTCAGCGCTAAACAAAGCGCTGCGTTTAACGCGTGATCGAATCGGCTTAAGCCCTCCAGGTCGGAGACCATCATTCGCCCTGCGTCGAGAAGGATTAAGAGTCTCTGCTCTTGCTCGGCTTCGTAGGTGCGGAGTACGGGACGGTCTCTTCTTGCGGTGGCTTTCCAGTCAATCGCTTTGGTGTCATCGCCACTCGTATATTCTCTCAATGATGCGAAATCGGTTCCCTGACCTCGTTTGCGCTGGTGCAATTCTCCGAGTTCGGTGGACTGCGCCAGTTTTATCGAGAGATCGTAAAGCGCTTTGAGGTCGGAATAGACCTTAATCTGTTCGGTCTGTTTGTGAATCGCTTGGCGCCAAAACAATCCAAGTCGGCTCCGGTAGCGGATCGTCACGTTGCCGAAGTTGTAAGCGCCGCGGCGCTTTGGAGTCAATTTATATTCAAGTGTGCTTGAACCTTTTGAAGGTAAGTTGAATTCAAACAGCTCAGTGTCGCTTTCAATCTCCTGCGGAAAGTCGTCTTTGAGGCGAACGTGCAGATTGGCGGCACCGCTATTGGTGACAGTTATGATGACTGGATTTGAACGCCCGATCGACAGGCGGTCGGCTACGCTGCGACTCATTTCAAGAAAATTCGGTCGTTGAGTTATTTGATAGTCGATGATCAGGAGGACAAGAAGACCGACATTGTAAGCCGTTGCGACTGTAGCCAGCGCCGGGTGAAGCCCGGACAGGGCGTATGGTATTACGGCTAGTGCCAATAGAAAGTAGAGTTTCTTTGAGCCGGTCATCTTTCTATTAGCGAGGGACTGGAACTTGTCGCATCAGGTTATTGATGATCTGGGTTATGGTGACGCCGTCGAGCTCTGCTTCCGGGGTGAGAATGAACCGGTGCCTTAGCACTGGCTCTGCTACGAACTTGATGTTGTCCGGAGTGACGAAATCCTTGCCCTCGATGGCGGCGTGCGCCTTGGCTGCGGAGAGCCACGAGAGTGCAGCTCGGGGGCTGGCGCCCAGCTGCAGATCCGAGAGCGATCGCGACTTCGTTACTAGATTAGATAAGTAGTCGATCACTGAGTCTTCGACTTTGATATTCGAAAGCTGCTTGCGGCAATCAATTATGTCTTGCGCGCTGGTGACGGGATCCGCCATCGGAGTGTGGCGATCATACTTTCCATTCTGCCAATTTCGCAACATCTGCTTTTCCGCGTCGCCTTGCGGATAACTGATTAGAATCTTGAGCATAAATCTGTCGAGCTGCGCTTCTGGTAAGGGATACGTTCCTTCGAATTCGATCGGATTCTGGGTCGCTATCACCATGAACAACTCCGGCAGAATTTCAGTTCTGCCTTCGAGACTGACCTGGCGTTCTTCCATAGCTTCCAGAAGTGCCGACTGTGTCTTAGGTGGCGTGCGATTGATTTCATCTGCCAGTAGCAGGCTCGTGAAAATCGGCCCGCGTTTCAACGCAAATGTTTTAGTAGTCAGGTCGTAAATGCTTGTGCCGAGAATGTCTGAGGGCAACATATCCGGCGTCAATTGGATTCGCCCGTACTCCGTTCCGAGAAAACGCGCCATGGTTTTAACCATCAAGGTTTTCGCGGTGCCGGGAACGCCCTCTAGAAGCACATGCCCATCGGCGAGTAGAGCGATGAGAATCTGATCGATAACGAGCGGCTGTCCGACGATGACTTCGTTCAATCTGTTGCGTAAGCGCCCGAAGACATCGTTGATTTTGTCAACGACCACTGTCTCAGTTTTCACTTGTTCTTGCATAATGTCTCCAGGTCAGGATTTCGAGCTTGTCAGCACTCTTGTAGTTGACGGCTCCGGCGAAGTTTCAGAGGTGATCTTATCGCAGGTTTCTACCATGTTTTTCAGTTCCGAGTCTGTAACGTGCCGCCGCGTCATAAACTCTTCGTACTGTGCGAGCAGGGATTCCAAATTGTGAGTTGACTGATATTTAGACTGTTGCCAGGCTTCATTCAATCGCTCCGTGGGTTCATGCGGGGAAACCGCCAGAGCCCTGGAAAGTTTATTCTTGAATGCATGAAAGAGAATTTCTAACACTGCGGTGTTAGCCCTGGCACGCCTGTAGGCATGTGATAGACCGCTTATAAACTCCAGATTGGAGATTTTTCTGCGCACCTCATTGCCTCTTGCTGCGCCGAATCTCTGACTTTCGCTAATCACTCCGACGACGAGAATGAGTGCAATCTGCGCAGCGACTGCTCCTACAGGTGTATTGGCGATATACGCGAAGACATTCGTTCCACCGGAGAAGCCGTGGCCGTATTCGTCAAAATAGATGGTACCAGGGGTGGTTCTACAGAAATTGGCAAACAGTTGGAAGTTTCCCCAGAATTCTTTTTTCGCGATCGTGTTATTTGCAAGAAAACTGGGGCAGGTTCCGAAAAGCACACGCCCCTTACCAAACTTCTTAATGGTGAAGTATGCGCCCCGGTCGTCTTTGGCGATTGGAGTTCCACCGTCGACCCTGGTCGTCGATTGCAGCCTCAAAGTTTTGACGTTTTCCAGCTCCGGCACCGCACCTGAAGGAACTATGTCGACTTCCTCAGCTTTCTTTCCGGCTGGTCCTGCCGCTTTGGTTTGAATTCCTAACTTGGTAGCGACACTGTTGGATAGCTCGAACGTCATGTCGTCGGTGTAGATCAAATCGTTGCCCTCGCTGACCCAGGAGAGGATTTGTTCAGTTTGAAAAGGCTGCAGCGACTCAGTTGGAGAGATCAATACCAGTGTGCCGCGTTCCCCTTTAAGCTCACGATAGGGATGATCCCACGCCTCGACAGTCAAGCCGACGGATTTGGCCAGTTGGGCAGCCGCTTTCAGACCGGTAGCTCTCTTGTTGTGCATAGACGCCATCTGGCGGCCTTCCGGAACCACCTTTTTCCACTCTTCGTCGAATGCACTGCCGGTAAAAACGGCGAGGGTACTCACCGCTAGAAGCGCCGCGATCTGCCACCACATGCGGTTTGTCTTGCCATTGCTTGCGCTGCTAAGTTCGGCGTGGTCATCCGGTGTTGACGCCGCGATTGGAAAACTCTCCTTGTCGTTTTCCTCGCTCATGGAGTGACCTCCGCTTTTTCCGCGTAGTAACGGATATCCTGGGAGAGGCTTGTGGAAAGCTGAACACAGCTGTCGTATTCTTCTTGACCTGCCTGCAAATTTCCGAACCACGATTCTTCGACGATATCGGCAAGTTTTCGGAAGCCGCTTTGTAAGTCGCTCTTGCCGTGCAAGGCGTAGAAGTATTCGTAGTTCGACCTGGTCGGTGTGAATGCCAGAATCTTCTGCTCATCCAGCGAATAAATAACGCTCAGATAGACTGCCCGGCAAGCGTCTTTGAAAAGGCGCTCACGCGCGAGTTCTTCGCTCTTTTGCATCCACCCTGCGCTATCCAAAATTTCTTCAAGTGAGAGAGCTCCGCGTTTTGCGAGTTCGGCTTGCTTGCGTAACTGTTTCATCCTGGTCGACATGAGATAGAGAACCACGCCCAGGCAGATGACGCCAACAATGACGATCAGCACTTGCATAACATTGCCGACCGCGCTTGTATCGGCCATGCCCGGCAACGAAATCTTGAATTGTTTTAGAAAGTCCGCAACCGCTCGAAGAACGTAGCTCACAAGCTCTTGCAAACGAATGAGAAAATCCGGCGGATCCTTATATTGGAATTCGCTCGACAGTTTTTCAAGCTGAGGTGAAACGTCCTGAAATTCCATCGTCACTCCAGAAGCGCGCGTTGTTTAAGTTTAATGGTTTCCAGAGATTCGAGCACGTCAATGCCTTCGTATCGCAGTCTTAAATCGTAATAGTAAAAGCCATAAGCGAGCAGAAGAATTGGCTGGGTGATCATTTCGATCAGCGTTTCCCAGGCGACGACCGTGACCTGCCAGTGCAGCGGTAATCCTTGAACCATGCCGGCTCCTCTAACTGCGTCCAGCGAGCCCAGGATGGAAATCGGCAACCAGAGGGGCGTGGCGAGCAGGTTGACGGTTATCGCTGCAATCAGACCACACCACATCGTGCGCCAGAAGCTTTTACTCGAGAGCGTAAACCCCCTCGACAACAGTGTTGTCACTCCACTGTCCTCGCATGCCAGAGCTACTATGGAAAGGAAAAACGCAAAGATCATAAATGCGAATGAGACGACAAGACCCAGAAAGCCGAAGACCATCGCGAAAATCGCAGGCGCCAGGGCAATTTTCAGAAGAACAGCTGCGGCTATGATTTCGAGCAACCAGAGAACTGAAACTGCCGAGAATATTGTCAGGCAAAGGATTGCTATACCGGCTAGCGTCCATTTGCGGCGCCGCATGTATGACATGGCATCATCCAGAGTGCCGGCAAATCGGTTGGAAAAGCGAACGAACGCGAGCAGTTTTAAACATAGCCACCATTTGCCGAGCATAACGATGCCCAGTCCGGAAATCAGGAAGCCAAGCGATGGCAGGTGGCTCTGATTTTGCTGAAAAGAGAAAGCTGAGGTCTGGTAAATTACGCGTCCCACCAGAACCGTGATCGTCGGCAAGAGAAGGAGCGGCGCCCACTGTCTGATGCTGGCTCGATAAACGCGCACAGCTCGACCTACAAGGTCGCCAATTGTCTGCGGATTTAAATTCTGTTCGTCAGGCAAGGCTTCTTCTCCGATGCCAATTTTAGCGCTTTCACGCCCAAATGAACCGGATCGTGCGACTCGGTGCACGCGCTGCTGAGCCTTGGCGGAAGAATCTGCTGAGCGCTGACCGGTAATTTCCGTTAGTCTGATATTGTCAAAGGGCGCGGTTCCGAAAGCTCGCGGTGCTCAGCATCTTGACTTGTTTTGATAACGAAACTTGCTCTCTTGTTATTGGGGATAGCCGCATTGGTATGAAAATGAGAGATACTAAAGGCTATTGTTTATAGGCGTTGATCATTTGACAAGTTCTGCAGACTTTGGAGAATTTCCCTACAGGCCCAGTCCGCTGGTGCAAAAACTGTTCGGTGTTCGGGATCTGAAACGGATTCTTGAAACGACCGTTCGGGAGCTCGGCGATACGTTCAATGCCGATGCTTGTCAGGTGATGCTGTCCAATCCGCTGGACCCGAATGTCACCTCCATTTGCGAGTTTCGTGCCTCGCCTGATTCAACCGATAGCGAAGCCTGTGTGACGGTTCCGCTTGTTCTGCAAGGACGCACTTTTGGCTCCGTGAGCGTCAGTCGCGACACGCAGTTGACGCCTGATGAGCTCAACGCCCTGCGCGTTCTTCTGGGCGAACTCGGAGATATCATTCGCCTTGCCCAGATCAATGACATCGTCCAACGCGACACTTTCCGAGAAACCTTCCTCGTCGAAATCGGCAACGTCATGGCCTATTCGATGGGTATTGGCGATGCGCTTTTCCTCGTGGTCAACATTCTGGGAAAGGCTCTGCAAGCCAGCCGTTGTCTGTTTATCTGCACTGACGAACAACAGGCGGGATGGAAGTGTTATGAGTTTTGGCAGCAGGACAAGGTTGCCAGCTGCCAGGAATATTACTGGCCTGCTACGGATTCACCGCTGGTCGCTCAAGTGTTGCTTTCACGCACGCCGCTCAAAGTATTCGAAGGGCGCATGAATTCATACGTCTCTCCCGTTCAGGAAGAGCTGCAGTTCATCAACGTTAAGTCATTGCTCGGTGTGCCGCTTCGCAGCGAAAAAGGCACACACGGTTGCGTGATTCTTCAACAATGCGACTACCGGCGAGCCTGGACGCGCAGCGAAACCGACATGGTGCAGAATGTCGCAGATAAAGTCGCAGAAGCGCTTCTCAAGCTGCCTGCGGAAAAGCTCGCGCGCGAGCCGATCATGCAGTTGCATCAACGCATCGTCACTGCTAATCCTCAAGACCAGGGACAGTCGGACGTACAATTGCGTCGTGCCCTTAAGGGCGCTCTCGGACAGCAAGCGATTCCTTCGGCTCGGAAAACCTCGCAACAACAGATTCCAGCCGCCGCGCAGACACCGCCACCACCTTCTCCTCCACCACCACCTCCTCCTCCGACACCGCCACCTCCTGCAGTGACGATGCCAGATCCAATGGTCGCGAGTGTGGAAGGCGGCGTACCCATGGGCTTTGCTCCTGCAGAGCCAGTTCCGCCTCCGATGCAGCCTCAACCTGCTATGCCGCAACCACCGGAGATGCAGCCACCAGCCCTGCAACCAGCCGCTGAAGCTCAAGCTCCGGCACAAGCTGCTGAAACCGCCAGTGGCGTCTGGGCGTCCCCGGCTGTCGCAATCGACTATACTCAATCACCCGAAATTCCAACTCCTCAAGCTCCCTCCGGCTCTCTCGATGTGACTGCGACCATGCCGGTTACACCGCTTGAGAGTCTCGCACCCACTCCGGACGCCGGGCCGTCGCCGACTATCAAGCCCATAACGCGCACCGGACGCACTGACACCGCGCTGCAAAAGCCATCGGAAGATATGTTGTCTTCCGGGCGGCAGCAGAGAATGTCTGTGGAAATTGATCTCGGCGCTGCGCCTCCGAAAGCAGAAGATCCATACGCAGATCTCGATTTTGGAGACGAACCGCCAGCACCGCCTGCGGTGCCTGCTGAACCGACGGGGCCTTCCGTATCTCCGCTCGCGGACGCCATTGTGGCCCAGGCTATGCCGGTAGAGCCGGTCATGCCGCCGCCGGTAGCTCCGGCAGAAGCGCCGCTCGCCGCAGCGGTCGCCGAATCGACTACAGTTCCCTCCGGCACTGCTGAGCCAGTGGCCGAGGCGGGTGGCTGGGGTAATCTCGACGCCATCCCGACTCCCAAGAGCGGTGGTGCTGCCACTACATCTGGTGTCGCTCCCTCGTGGGGTAATCTTGATGATATTCCTACACCGTCATCAGCTGGCGGCGGCGGTCTGGGCGGTGGTCTAAAAGGTTCAATGATGAGCAAGGCGAAAGCGACAAGTGCCGCCAGCCCGCTCATGTCATCTTTCAAGAAGTCTCGCGGAACTGAAGCGGTCAATTCGCCTCCTTCCGAAGCGGCAGCGGCTCCTGCTGCTCCTGCTCCTCCAATCGACGAAGCGGCAGCTAAGAAGAAACTCGATCAAATAATGTCGAGTTCTACAAACGAGACATCTGATTACATCTTCCAAACACCCGGTCTCGATGCACGATTGCTCGGTCGCATCGACGGTTGGGTTGCACAGATTGAACAAAAGGATCGGTATAAAAACGGTCACGCTCGCCAGGTTGCCCAATACGCTGTCGCTATTGCCGAAGAACTGGGTATGAAACCGCCTGAGGTCGCAACCATTCGCCAATCCGCTCTGGTGCACGATCTCGGAAAGCTCGGCATTCACCAGCAAATATTGCAAAAGGCCGATGACTCACTCGAAGACGAACAATTCGTTTTAAAAATGGGGCACGCAGTTGCCGGTGCCCAGCTGCTCGAATCGTTTCCGGATTTGAAACACCTTGCACCAATCGTCATGGCGCACCACGAAGAATACGACGGCGAGGGCTTCCCGCAGGGTCTGAAGGGCGACGAAATTCCTGTCGCCGCGCGGATCGTATGCGTAGCCAACAGCTATCATGAACTCGTTGCCGACAAGGTTTACGGAGCCGGAATGAATCCAACCGAAGCACAACAGCAAATGGTGGAAGGCGCCGGCAGCCAGTTTGATCCGACTCTTGTCGAAGCGCTCATTCAGGCAATTCAATCCGGCAAAGTCCCGCCGACTTGCTAAGAATCTCGTTTCAATCATCAAAAGCAGGTAGAAGCCTGCATGAACGATTGCATTGACTCTATATATGGAAGGGCGCCCGGCAAAAAAATAGGCGACTCTTTCGAGCCGCCCATTCTAAGTTTCTATCTTTCGAAACTGGCTTTAGCCGCCAGATCCGAGCAAGTCGCTTACATCCATGCCTTTGAGGCTCAAGCTGATCTTGTGTTCTTTTGGCGAGAACTTCTTGATCAGAGCTTTCACTTCTTGTCCGACTTGGACAACTTCTTCGGGCTTGACGTTGGGCTGTTCGCTCATTTCTACGGTCGGGAGCAGTGCATCGACACCCGGATAGATTTGAACGAATGCGCCGAACGATTGGATCTTTCTGACAGTACCGGTGATGACTTGTCCTTCTTCGAACTTGTCTTCAATTTCTTGCCACGGATCAGGCTGCATCTGCTTGAGTGACAAGCTGATGTGGCCCTTGTCCTGGTCGACTTTGAGAACCTTGGTGGTGACGATCTGTCCAACCTTCAAAACATCGCTCGGGTGCGAGACGCGCTCCCACGAGATTTCGGAGATCGGCAGCAAGCCGTCGAGTCCGCCGAGATCGATGAAGGCACCGAAGTCCGCGATACGGACAACTTCGCCGGATACGATCTGACCAGCTTCGAGTGTGTTCAAAATCTTCTCGCGTTGAGCAGCTTTCTCTTCTTGGACTGCCAGTCTTTGCGAGAGGATCAGTTTGTTGCGCTTGGTGTCGGTTTCCAAAATCTTCATCGGAATTTCCATACCGATCAATTCTTCCGGAGTCGTTCCCTTGACGCGCAATTGGCTTGCCGGAACGAATCCGCGCAATCCATATACGTCTACAACTACGCCGCCTTTGACGACAGCGGAAATTTTGGCGCGAATGGTTTCGTCGTTTTTCTTCTGGTCTTCGAGCTTGACCCAGCCGCGAGCTTGAGCAACGCGCTTGAGTGAAAGGGTCAGCTGACCATATTCGTTTTCTTCACGGAGAATGTAAAACTCGTATCTATCGCCGACTTTGACGACATCTTCGATTTGATCCATCGGCATGTTGGATACTTCTTTTAAAGGCACGAAGCCTTCGGATTTAGCACCTACGTCTACCAGAACCCCATCGCGCTCGATGCGAACGATATCACCTGTGACGATGTCTCCCTGCTCATATCTGAATTGCAGAGTCTCTTCAAGAAGTTTTTCGAACTCTTCTCTGAGAGGGTTTTGCTCTACTTTGTTTTCCGACACTGAGTTTGTTTCTCCTTTGACCTTTGTTTGTGGCATTTTTGACACGATCCTCTGGACACTGTATTCCCGCTGCCTACGCGCTCATGAAGACGCTTGCAGCTTCGTTTGCCGCCGACTCAAAGTCATCCGGGGACAACGAGAAGTCGCGATGGGTCCAAAAGATCCACCATCCACGGCGAAAGAACTAATATAGAGTAAGTGCTGATGGGACTTCAAGAGCTCTCCTAAAGTATTTTGCGAACCTTTGCTGTTCACAAAACGCGGGACCATCCTCTTGCTTCGCGACGCCCACACCGGCTTGCTTGCGGTTCATTAACTACAGTCTAGCTCCTTTGTATATAAAGGTGTGTATATTCTTATCTTGCGCGAGATATAGAGGCGCTCGCTCTTGGCTATTTGCTCCGGCATGCTCTCATGCGGCTCTCCGTCGATCGACAAGCGTTAAGCACTTGCTTATCAATTTTGAAGCCGGCTATATGTCTTGGTTGCACAAAAGATCTCGAATGGGTGCGAACGAAGGCGCGTTTGTATAACCGCGCCTTGTGAGGTTTTTCATAATGGTCCGGATCGTATCTTTTTGATTCATAATTTCTGTAATCGCCTGTTCATGGGTTTTCTGAAACACCTGTTTTCGAACTACTATTTCCTACCGTACTGAGGCATCGACATGAAAGTTAGAAATCTAGCTGCAACACTCGCGTTGGCATTTGCTTTGCCAATCGCTTTCCAAAGTTCATCCATGGCACAGGAATCGCTTGTGCCGGGAACCGACACACAAGCCAATATCGATTCGGCAAAGGACCGCCTCGATAAAGCGAAGGTGAGACTCGATATCGCCAACAAGCAAGTAGAGGCTGCTAAAGCCAGACTCAAGGCTGCTGACGCAGAATTCAAAGCTGCCAAGGCTAACCTTGATTCAAGAAACCTCGAGCATCACGCCAAGAAGCTATCTGACGCGTCGGGACTTCCTGAGATCACGGAAGGTCAAATCGAGCGGGGCAGAACCAAAGCTATAGCCGAGAAGGTCGTTGAGCCGGCTAAGACTGAAACCGCTCCAGCCGCTCCTGTTGATCTGTCGAATACCCGTCTCGACTTCAATGCTCAACCTGACAATGCACAACCCGTTCCAGGCGCAGCACCTGCTGTTGAGCCTCAATCGGAAGCTCCCAGTCAGGACAAAGAAGCCTCAGCTCAGCCGGTATACACCATGGCACCGACCCAGGTAGCCGCGACCGAGCAACCCGCTATCGTTCCCTAAGCCGGGATAGAGATTGAAAAGCAAAACGCCTGCCGTCAATGACGCAGGCGTTTTTATTATTCAGTTTTGAAGAAGCCCAATCTCAGTGGTTTGAAAACTAGGCGTTTTTCAGCTTTTCCATGGCTGCTTTGGCTGCTTCTTGTTCCGCTTCCTTCTTAGTGGCACCAGATCCGGTGGCGATTGCTTCTCCGGATATGCTTACGGCAATGGAGAAGACCGGAGAGTGTGCCGGACCTTCGGTGCTGAGCACCGTGTATGCGGGCAGACCTTGTGCTCGAGCTTGAGTGTACTCTTGAAGCTGTGCTTTGAAATTTTGCTTGCATTCATCGCGATCAATTTCTGTTGCATGTGCGCCGAACAATCTCACGATGACGTTCTGCACATGGAACAATCCCTGATCTTGATAGATGGCGCCGAGAATGGCTTCCATTGCGTGTGCCATGATCGACGGTTTCATCTGGACCTGGCGTCCCAGAAGGATATAACGATCGAGACCTATCGTTCTCGCGATTTCCGCGAGCACCTTATCACTGACCAGAACAGCACGGATTTCCGTAAGTTGCCCTTCGTTGTAGTCAGGAAAGCGGTCTATCAGATATTCACTTACGACGAACTTGAGAACAGCATCGCCAAAAAATTCGAGCCGTTCGTAATCATTAGAGCCAGGGTGCTCTGAACTATATGATCCGTGCGTTAAAGCCTCATTGATTAAGACCATGCGACCGCAGCTGACATGAAGCTTGCCCAAAAGCTCATCCAGCTCTTTCAAACGACGCGGACTCAGACTTTGCGTTTGGCTGGCTTCACCAGGCAAAACGCATGTTGCTACCGTTGACAAAGAAATACCGTTCTTCAATTTTGAATTCCCACTTGGACACCTATCTAACTTGTAATGTACGACCGCTTTGATCTCTTTGCACCCCTTTGTAAAACAATATTTCTCTAGCATTCACGATAAAAAATGTGTACCTGAAAGGGGCTTAAAAACTAAATTTCGGTAATCTTGCCTGGTCATTTTCTGGAGTAACAAAAAGACGGTTTTCATATAAGGCGGTTTCGCGCTCCAAATCTCAAGCAAGACTTGCAAACTCAAGTAATAAAGAGCTTGCAAGGAAGGCGATCCTTACGTCGCTATCATTTAGTCCCTGTGCCCGTTTGAAGCAATCCTGTTATCCTTAGCACTTGATTCTGAACAGTCCAACCTCTTGATAATGCGCTCCGGCTGCGTTTCCAAGCAAAGAATCTAGTTACAATGATCCCGTGTAGGGACGGCTTTGAATGGTGTTCTAGGAAATCTATGTACGAGCTACAGCTGACTCAAATAATCATTTTCGTACTCGCGGGATTCGCGCTACCGGCTCTGGGGATGATTCTCCTCGCCTGGGTGCTGCAGAATGTGTTGGGTTATCACCAACCGAACGCGATGAAGAATCAACCTTACGAATGCGGCATGAAGCCTTTGCAAGAAGCGATCGTGCAATTCGACATTCGTTATTACTTGTACGCGCTCCTATTTATACTGTTCGACATCGAAGTCATTTTTATTATTCCGTGGGCACTGGCGACTGATAACCTGCCCAACATAATCACTGGAGACTCGCTCTGGCTCGGGCCAATCGAGATGGCCGTTTTCCTCGTCATCCTCGCTTTCGGGCTTGCCTACGCCTGGAAGAAGGGCGCGCTTGAGTGGGAGTAAAGCATCATGTCCGAAGATAAACCAACCACAGCATCATTTGCTCTTCCGGTCCCGGAAGAACTGCGCGATACAGTCACTCTGACCAACATCGACGCAATCACACAGGCTCTGTCTGACATCATTTCACCAATTGCCAACCTGGCTCGTTCGAACTCCGTATGGCCGCTGACCTTCGGTACGTCATGCTGCGCGATCGAGATGATGTCGGTCGGTATGTCGAAGTACGATATCTCGCGTTTTGGCTCTGAAGTATTCCGCGCTACACCGCGTCAAGCCGACATGATCATCACGGCTGGAACCGTGACCAGAAAGATGGCTCCCGCTCTTATTACTCTGTACGAGCAGCTCCCGGAGCCGAAGTACGTTATCGCAATGGGCGCCTGCACTGTCACTGGTGGCATGTTTAACGACTCCTACTCTGTTGTGCAGGGTGTCGACCGTATCATTCCGGTCGATGTTTATCTGCCCGGCTGTCCTCCGCGTCCGGAAGCGCTTCTTGATGCTCTGATTAAACTGCAGCATAAGATTCGCACCGAGAATTATGCGGATAGAAAGAAACGCATGTACCAGCAACGCGCGATCCGCTATGTCGACTACGACACCGGATTGCCAATGGAAGATTTGGTCGACGAGGTTCGTGAAGATACCGCGTTAGCCCTCGGAAAAGCAGACTAGTAGATACGTTACGTAGAATCGCAAAACAATGACAGACTCAACACCGGACAATACAAAACCGAAACCGCCAGAACTGAAGGCGGACGATAAGCCCGCGGAAGAGGCGAAACCAGCTGCCGATGCAGCTGCGAAGCCTGAGGAAAAGCCGACTGACGCTGCTGCTAAACCAGCCGCAGCCGCTCCTGCTGGCGCGAAAGCCGCACCTGCAGCCGCGCCTGCCGGTGCAAAGGCTGCGGCCCCAGCTGGTGCGAAAGCGCCCGCCGCTCCGCCGGCACCAAAAGAGCCTCTTAAGCCGGGCGTTTTCGGGACCTTCCTTTCGGAGCATGGAATTTCCTCTGAGCGTCTCGACGATCACGCTGGTGGCGTCGAGTGCATAGTTGTCGCTCCCGAGCACATTCAAAAGGCGTTGAAGCTCTTGCGTGGTTCGGAAGAAACCAAACTCAATTACTTGCTCACTGTTTCCGGCGTCGAACAAAAGGAATCGTTCGAGTCGGTCTACCACCTGTGGTCTTACAACAATTTGAACGAGCTCGTTGTGAAAGTGCAGATCAAAAAAGCTGATGTGCCTGAAGGACAACTGCCGATGGTGCCCAGTCTGTCGCGCTTCTGGAAAGCGGCGAACTGGCATGAGCGAGAGACCTACGATCTCGTCGGCATTCGATATCTCGGACATCCTTACCCGAGACGCATTCTCAACACATGGGACTGGGACGGTCATCCGCTCCGTCGCGATTATCTTCAACCGATTGATGCGCTTAACGACAAAGCTCCTGGATCTTTCCGCTAATGCATAGAGGCAACCGATAAATGACTTCCGCCGATACAGAACTCAAACCATTAAAGACTGATGAGATGGTCATCAACATGGGACCGCAGCACCCTGCGACCCACGGCGTTCTTCGAATGGTGCTGACACTTGATGGAGAAATCGTCAGACACGCTGAAGCGGTCATCGGTCACCTTCATAGAGCGCAGGAGTGGCAAGGACAGAACCGTACCTGGTTCCAGTACCAAGCTCTAATCGATCGGGTAGACTATCTTTCCGGCATGTTTACCTCGCTGGCGATGGCTCGAGCTGCTGAGACTCTTGATGGCGGAGAAATTCCTGAGCGCGCCGAATACCTGCGCGTGATTGTCTGCGAGATGAACCGCATCACCTCTCACCTTCTCTGGTTGGGAACCTATTTGATCGACTTGGGCGCGATGTTTGGTTTCCCCTTCTATCCTTTTAGAGAGCGCGAAAAACTTCTCGATTTGTTCGAAGAGATTGCCGGCCAGCGCATGATGTTTAACTACATCCGCATCGGTGGAGTTCAGCGTGATCCCAAGCCGGATTGGTTTAAACGCTTAGCTGCGTTCACCAAAGAGTTTCCGGATCGTGTTTCCGAATACGAGGCGATAGTCACAGAAAACCCTATCTTCTTGAAGAGAACAAAGGGCATTGGAATTTTGCCATTGGAAACAGCGATGGAGTATGGCGTCACAGGACCGACTTTGCGCGGTTCCGGAAATGCGATGGACCTCCGAAAAGATAGACCCTATTCAATCTATCCTAAGCTCGAGTTCCAGACGCACTGGTTCGACAAGCCGGAGGGTGGCGATACCTGGGATCGCTATATGCTCCGCATTCGTGAGATGCGCGAGTCCAACGAGATAATCAAACAGTGTCTCGACATGATCACCGAAGGACCGATCATGGGCAAAAAACAGATTGCCGGTATGCGTGTGAAAGCCGGAGAAGGTTTCGCCGCGATCGAATCGCCTCGCGGAACGCTGGGCTGCTACGTCATCTCCGATGGTTCTGACAAACCTTACAGATACAGATGGAGAAATCCCTCATTCTGCAACCTGGCTGTTGTTGGTGAGATGTTAGTCGGTTCGCCAATCGCCGACATCATGGCAATTTTCGGATCCGTTGATGTCATCTTGCCTGACGTTGATCGGTAAGTTGAAACGGAACTCTCGGATACTAAAAGGAAGAACAAGGACAGCATCGAAAAATGATTCCCAACGCACCTGAAATTGGAAAGCTACTTTTCATAATCTTATTTTGGATTTGCGCAATCTTCCTTCCCGTCTGGCTTGTAGGCTGGGCTGTTGGAGTGATGCTTCCGATGGTGCTTGAGTCAATGTCCTCAGCTCCGGAGATGACGGTCGTGTGCGACACGTTGAGAGCGCTTACGCCAATCCTCTCCGTGATGGTTTTCATTCCGATCAACGCTATGTTCATGGTTCTCTACGAACGCCGTGCGCTGGCTCTCTTCACGGTGCGCATGGGACCAAACCGCGTCGGTCCAGACGGTCTTTTGCAAACCGCAGCAGACGCTGTGAAATTGCTATTTAAAGAAGACATCACTCCCCGCGGTGCCGATGCGTTTATGTTTACGCTCGCTCCCATCATCTTCTTTGCGCCTTCTATCTTCGGCGCCCTGCCGCTCCTGGCAGCTATCACCGACAACCACAACCTGTTCGCTATTACTAATCTGCCGACCGGTATGTTCTACATTCTGGCAGCCGCCTCAATTCCTGTGGTGGCGCTGGTGATGGCTGGATGGTCGAGCAATAACAAGTATTCGCTCGTGGGTGGATTGCGAGCCGCGGCGCAAGCCATCAGCTATGAAATCCCCCTTGTGCTCTCGCTCGTCACTGTTTGCTTACTGGCTGGAACGCTTGATGTTGTTCAGATTGCAAAACAGCAAGATGGTGGGTTCCTGAACTGGAACATCCTCGGTGGTGGCGCTCTGCGTGGCGTAAACGCTGCGATTCAAACATCGCTTGCGGGCGGCAACGTTCAAGAAGTCTTAAACACGTTCTATCCAGCAGGCTTTCTGTCCGCCGTCAGTGCAGTGGTTCTAATCATTTGCGCTCACATTTTGCTCGGACTTTACCTGACCGGCGCCTGTGCTGAAATCAACCGAATTCCGTTTGACTTGCCTGAAGCAGAGTCAGAACTGGTTAGCGGGTACAACACCGAATATAGTGGCATCAAATTCGCTATCTTCTTCCTGGCAGAATTCACTAACTTGTTTATAGTGTCGAGCATCGCGACTGTGATGTTCCTCGGAGGCGGCGATAACCCAATCCCGCAGTGGGTTCTCGACAAGCTTCCGCTTGCGCCGATTCAGGCTGCGCTCAGCACCGCACTTGATCCGTTAATCAACACGCTTCACCTGATCAACCCTGATACATTCTGGGCCGCAATATGGGTGATCGCAAAGGTTTATACCCTCGTATTTGTTGCAATCTTGATCCGCGGCACCTTGCCACGCTTCCGTATCGACCAATTGATGGACTTCGGTTGGAAACGGCTTGTGCCTTTATCTCTGATTGCATTCTTCCTCGTTATATTCGCTCGCGTTCTGGTGGTATGTCATGGGTAGCAATTTGATCGGTAGAGCTTTTAGCAGTTTCGCTCGCATCGGCGAGGGTTTGAGAACAGTTCTCATGCACTCGTTCCGCGAGCCAATCACCAAGACCTATCCCGACGCGGTTTCGCAATTGCCGCCGCACTTCCGCGGTCGGCTCGGGCTTAACGTCAATCCTGACACGGGCGAGCACCTCTGCATCTCATGCCGTCAGTGTGAGCGCGTCTGCCCTGACAAGTGTATTGAGATTACAGCGCACAAGAGTCCTGATACCAATAAGTTGGAACTCATCGATTTCAAAATCGATCATGGTCTGTGCATGTTCTGCGGTTTGTGTACTGAGGTATGCCCGACTCAGTGCATCATTAACACCAATGACTTCGAGATGGCAGATTACACGCGCGAATCGCTGGTGTATGACATCAAGCGATTAACTCTGACGCAAGAAGAATCCGGATATTACTTCGAGCAAAAAGAATTACCGAAGCCGAAACCGAAGCCGCCGAAACCGGCTCCGGGCGCTGCTCCTGCAGCACCTGCCGGTGCCAAGGCTGCTGCTCCTGCAGCTGGCGCTGCTGCGCCGGCTGGCGCGAAAGCCGCTCCAGCTGCTGCCGCTAAACCTGCTGCTGACGCTTCTGCTCCAGCTGCTGATGCTGCTGCAAAACCGGCTGCTGAAGCTGCGAAGCCAGCGGAAACGAAACCTGAAGCTGAAGCGAAACCCGCTGAAAGCAAACCTGAAGCTCCCGCTGCAAAGCCGGAAACCGCAGAGAAACCCGCTGAGGCAAAACCGGAAGCGGCAGAGAAGAAAGAAGAAAAAGCCGACACTAAGACTGAAGGCGAAAGCAAGGAAGGTTAACGAGCATGGACCAGTACATGATCCTCAAAGAATACGTTGCCTCGTCATCTGTCGAGACAGCCGTTTTTTACGCAATCGCGATTCTCGCCATAGCGCTTTCGGTCGGTGTTATCTCTGATCGAAACGTCATCCGAAGCGGCTTTCTGTTAATCGGTGTTTTTGGTGCCATCTCCGGTCTCTTTCTATTGCTCCAGGCTCAATTCCTCGCGCTGGCGCAAGTCATGATCTACGCTGTCGGGATCACTCTCGTGGTAGTAATCGCTCTGATGTTGACCAACCCTAAATCGGAAAAGGACAGCAGCTACGAAGAGAACGCTCCCGCGAATCAAGGCGGTTCGATGCTCGGACAACTTCTGAAAGCTAACGGAGCGCTTCCGGCCCTGGTTGGCGTACTCTCATTTTTCACAATCTATGTTGCGATCCGTTCCGAAAGTTGGGTTTCAACTCAAGAACCAGTCGCTGCGGATAACGTTCGCGTACTTGGTGAGGCGCTCACGACTAAGTATTCGCTACCTTTTGAATTCGCTTCTGTCCTTCTTTTGGCCGCTCTGATTGGAGCGATTATGCTTGCGAAGGGCGATCCGAAGGTTTCACCTACCGATTCGCCAGTGGAAGAGTAGTTCTCGAGCTTCTAGTAGACAAGAAATTCCGGAGTAATCAAATGTCAGGTTTCACTAACTCTCAGATCTTCAAAGATGTGCTCTATTCCGGGCTTATCTTCGTTGCTGTCTGCGCCTTCCTCGGAACGTTCGGTAACCCGGCGACTGCGGATTGGATCCTCAATTATTCGATCGACCTCTACATGTTTATTGCGATAATCCTTGCCGGTCTTGGTTTTCTCGCCTGGGGAGCGCGATCTTCGACTGTCATCGCCAGTGGTGCTATCGGTTCCTTTATCGTATTCACTGCGACGCAGGACATGCTTGTCAGATACCTCTCGTTAAGCGCCTTGCTTTTTGCGATTGGAATGTATGGAATGGTGCGCTCTAGAAACGCCGTGCGTGTTCTTATGTCGATTGAATTGATGCTGAACGCAGTCAACATCAACCTGATCGCATTCTCTCGCTACATCGACCCGTCTGAAGTTAAGGGTCAACTCTTTGCGATCTTCATTCTCACGGTTGCGGCCGCCGAGGCTGCGGTGGGTCTTGCAATCGTTCTTTCCGTTTACAGAAATATGTCGACGATCGACATGAACAAATTCAATTTGTTGAAGTGGTAGAAAGTCGGTTGAAGGTTTTGAAACGCTTAGAAAAACGGCTGTAACGCCCCGTTTTCTGAGCGATCAGCGAATTATTATACTTTCGCCAAACCTTCGCATTCTGCAGAGTGACACTAATTTAGTGGTATGAGAGTGGCACGATAAAATCAATCACCCATCTGGGGGATTCTTTGATGCTTAGATCATAACTAAACTAAATACAGCTCCTTTCGGTGCCTCGGGTGTCTCCTGGTTAACCCCAGTTCGGCAGAATCAATACAGCAGCAACGCCCGCCGTTGCTAGCAGTAACACGGAGTTTTGTATGAGTCGCAAGCTCAAATTACTAATCGCGGAGGATCATCAGATCCTGCGCATCGGTCTTCGCCTGTTGATGACCGAATGGAGCGATGTCGAGCTGGTCGGAGAAGCCTCCACCGGCTACGAGGCAATTGAAATTGCCAGTGAGACGCATCCGGACCTGGTAATCATGGACCTCGGCATGCCTCTTCTAGATGGGATCGAAGCTTGCAAAGTTATCAAAAAGGACCACCCGCAAACCAAAGTGATCGTTCTTACCTCGCATACGGACAGCAGAGATATTTCTGCTGCGCTTTCTGCGGGAGCGACCGGCTATTGTCTTAAAGACGTCGATAGCGATCGTTTAAAAACGGCCATTCAGTCCGTCGCGAGCGGGGACGTGTGGCTTGATTCAAGGGTAGCAGCTCAGATCATGTCAACTAAAGTGAAACCATCAGATCCTATTCAACCAAACACCACACCAAGTCAACCCGCGGGAAGCGAACCTGTTCAACCCTCGTCCGTTCCGGAGATTGAGGCAGATGTTCTCTCTCCGCGGGAACTTGAAGTTCTGGCATTACTTGTCGAAGGTTTATCCAACAAGAAAATCGCCGAGCGCTTATTCATAAGTCCTGACACCGTCAAGACTCACATTCGCCACATCATGGAGAAGCTGGCTGCTGCTGATCGCACGGATGCTGCAGTGAAAGCAGTGCGTAACAAACTGGTCTGACTATCCGCGACTAATCGACACGGGGAGTCGAACAGTGAATGTGGTCAGGTCTGGATTGCTCCTGCACGCTATAGTGCCGTTAAGGACATTCATAATCTGTTGGCAGTAGTATAGGCCCAGCCCGCTGGTCGCCACGTAGCTTTTGCCGGGGGTCCCTCTCCAGAATTTTCTGAAGAGATCTCTCTTGTCTTCTTGTGCGATGTAATGTCCAGGATTCGAAATTTTGATTGAAACACGCGTGTCGCTTGATTCAATACGCACGGAGATGGTGTCACCTGTAGTGGCAAACTTTACCGCATTAGAAATCAGCTCGTCGATAACTTCACGTAATAATCCCGGGTCCGTGTGTAGGCTGGGCTCCACTTCGGATCGGAAGATTTCTACTTTTAGTTCCTTCTTCTGAATATCATTCTGCCGTTCTGCGATAACTGCGTTGACGATTTCCAGTGGGTTGGTAAGACGCCATTCTGCATCGACGGAGCCGAATTCGACCCTATATAGATTGAGCAATTTGTTCAAACGATTCAGCAAGACTTTGTTTGAATCGTTGAGAACCAAGATGGCGTTTCTCAGCTCCGCAGTCAATTCTCCTACGTTGCCGGCTAAAATATGCTCGAGGATTCTATCTGCACCTTGAACGGGAACGCGTAGATCGTGAGCCAGAGCGCTGTGGAAATCTTCGATCGCTCGCAGTCTCAAAACCGACTTTTCCGCGCGAAATCGAGCGATTGAATATCGAATGCAGCGCGTTAGGGCATCCGGCGAAATACGTCCTTTAACTAAGTAGTCCTGTGCTCCACATGCGACAGACTCATCAGCAAGCGGCGTGTCATCGAGAGCAGTCAGTATGAGGATTGGCACCTCCGGTGCCAGATCGTGCACCGCGTGAAACGTTTTGATCCCCTCGCTGTCTGGTAAGGCCAGGTCTAGCAAAATAATGTCTGGTTCGCAGTCGTTCAGAAACTTTGCTGCTTCACCGAGAGATCGTGCGCTTAGAATTCCCTTGTTGAAATGTTCGTCGCTGGAGAGGACGGACTGAATGATACTGATGAAAAATGGATCGTCCTCGATGAGGAGTACAAGCTGCCCGCTATTTTCCCGAAGTTTCTCGACCTCGTCGAGTTCCGCAGCGGTAGCGTTTGTTAGCAGTCTCACCGTCGAGTCCGACGTTTCCAGCCGATGTTCTAAAACATTTGTGTCGGCGGCTCCGCAGGAACTGCGACAAAGTGTGATCGAAGACTTCAGGCTTGTTAACGCCAATTGATCCTCTAGAAGATTTCGCTGCTGGACTAACTTTAACTGATCTTCAAGAACGGCGAATGATGCCGAAACCATGCTCAATCCAAGCGTTCCGGCTGTCCCCTTGATACGATGAGCAAGTATGATCGATTCAGTGACGCGTTCCTTTTGGGAGTTGCGATCCGGCACTCTAAGAAGATCTTCAATCGTATCGATCGATTCGGGAAGTGACTGTAAAAATGATTCTGCAAGTTCACCCAGCTCTTCTACGAGGCTTGGCGGTAGGACTTTGGCCGTCTCTCCTGAATCTGTTTTAAAACCTGACATGAATTCTCCTGTTGTCATTGCTAACATTTGCTAACGCATGACTTCCTGAGCGGCCTCATTGAGAGCACCATTGGCGGTGCTAGTTAGAAGACGATTACGAAGTCTATTTGTTTCGAACGTATCCACCAGGAGTTGGATTTCGTCGGTTAGCGTAGCTGGGTCAAATGGTTTTTGAATTAGCCCGGCTACGCCCATAGCTGTATAGTATTCACTTACCTCCGTCAGTACCTTCGCTGACATCATTATTACCGGAATTTCTTCGGAAAGCCCCTGATTTCGCAGAGCCTTCATTGTTGTCGGACCGTCAGAATCAGGCATCATGATATCGAGTATGACAAGGTCAGGCTTGATCCTCTTCGTGTATTCGAGCGCTTCCTTGACGTTTGTACAATATTCTACGTCCCAGTCTGCCATTTTTTCGAGCACAAGTTTGACCATCTTGCCGATGATTCGGTCGTCGTCTACGTGCAGAACTGTCTTAATTTTCATGACTATTTTAAATTACACACATCGCCAGCGCGTGCTTCAATTCGTGCATGGTTTGAAAGCGCTTGGCTGGATCTTTGTCGAGACATTTAAGCACCACCGATTCGAGAACCGGAGGTACTTGAACTTTGGGATTCACGTGTTTGAACGAGTCAGCCTTAGTGTAAATCTGGTGATACATGACCTCCGGTGCAGATTGCGCCTGAAAAACCGTTTCACCTGTTAGCACTTGGTACATCAAACAGCCCATTGAATAAATATCGGAGCGATTGTCGAGCCGGAGACCGCGGCATTGCTCGGGGCTCATAAACGCCGGAGAGCCAAAGATTTCTCCGGGAACGGTCATGACTATGTTGTTGTCGCCGGTAACTTTTGCCAAACCAAAGTCGAGCACTTTTACCTTTGAACCCTTTTGTCCCTGGTTCAAAATGTGAACGTTGCCGGGTTTTAAATCTCGATGAATAATTCCTGCTTCGTGCGCGACAGCAACTCCCTCGCAGACCTCCATGAAGATTGGAAGTGCCTGCCGGTAGTCGAGCATTCCGTTTTCTCTGATCATGGAGACGAGGCTCTTTCCGTCAAGATAGTCCATCACCATGTAGAAGGTGCCTTCCCCGGTCATACCAAAATCAATTACCGACACCAGATTAGGATGATCCAGCGAGGCTATAGCGATGGCTTCCTGTCTAAATCTCGCGACCAGATCGCCGCTTTGAGCCAGGTCCGAGTGCAGGATTTTTACGGCGACAACTTTTTCCGTGTAGCGGTGCCTTGCCTTATAAACGGCGCCATTACCGCCGGTGCCGAGAAGCGAAAGAATGAGATACCGATCCGTCAATTGCGTGCCAATTAAAGGGTCGGCGATCAGGCCTGCGCCATCATCCGGACAGCTGTCCTGCCCGTCAACACGGGAGCGGCAACGTGTGCAGATCATCGCCACTTCGAACTGATTGCTGCTCTGTGCCGCTTTTGACATATACCGCGACGTCGATGATTGCCCTTTGGCGGTTCGGCGTAAAATCGCTGTAGTCAGATCGTGTACTTTGACGAATGGAAGGCACAGCTCGTGAGCGATTTCCTGTGTGCTCATCCCCGCTTTCACCATGACCATTATGCGCAGCTCCTGATCGGTCAGATTGTAGTCGGAGTGAGGCAAACGGGGAAACATCTGCGACGCGACGCTGTGCACGATAGAATCATCAATCCACGATGCTCCATGTGCCACTGAATATAGTGCAGTGAGCAAGTCGTCGGATTTCGTGTCTTTTAATAGAAAACCATCTGCGCCTGCTTCTAGCGCGGCAATAACCGAGCGCTCGTCCACATGGCTTGTGAGGATAACAACCTTCTTGTTCGTACTCTGCTTGATTCTGCGAGTGGCCTCTATGCCGTCAATTCCAGGCAAGCCGATATCCATTATGACGATTTGCGCATCGGATTGATTTGCCAGCGCTACTCCGTCAGTGCCAGTGCGCGCTTCTCCGACTATCTTAATTTGACCGCTACTCTCCAGTGACAATTTTACTGAAAGGCGAACCAGGTCGTGGTCCTCAATAATTAGCGCGGTCACTTTCGCTTGATTGTCATTTTGGACGGTTGAGTCGTACTTTTGTTGTAGCTGTTGAGCCATGTGTCTTTCCCTGAGTTCGTCGGCTGAGGAATCCATAACACTACTATCGCTTGGATTACCGAGCGGCGACAATTACCTAGTAGTTTGATTCGACAGCGTTTGAAGGATGACTGTTTCGAGTGGAAAAGTCACTCAATCGGCGTTTCGATAGCTAATCCAGCAGGATTACTACGGTCATCCATTCGGGTGATTTGATGGTGAACAGCCGAGAAATCTAGGTCAGTGCTTGACGTAGAAAGCCGAGCGCCCAATCATGCAGTTGGTTCCAGCCTATGACGTGCCGCATGCTGGTCATCCGGCGGCGCTTCTCTTCAATACCCATACTCAAAGCTTTCGCCAGGGCATCGGAAAATTCAGATGGACTGGTTGGCGAAACCAGAAGTGCTCCCTGACCGAGTTCTGCCGCACAGCCAGCGCGCTCGCTGAGAATAAGCGTACCTTGCTCGTCTTGACGGCAAGCGACGTACTCTTTAGCGATTAAGTTCAATCCATCCCTTACAGAATTGACGGTCATCACATCAGCCGCCTGATACCAAGCAGCAAGCTCTTTCTGGTTGAGTTGAGCCTGGATATGGAGAATTGGACGCCATCCATCCTGCTCGTACTTTTCGTTCAGCTCCTGAATTTTTGCTTCTACCTTTTTAGAGTATTCGGAGAAACTTGGTTCGTTCGATTGTGCCGGTTGGGAAATTTGTACGTAATGGAAGCGGCGGTGCATGTCCTTTGCGTTTTCCAGGTAATGTTCAAGACCGCTCAACTTCTCGAGAACGCCTTTGGTGTAATCAAGACGGTCGATGCCCAGCAAAATCTGGTTGGCAAGCCTGTGTTTAACCGGCAGCGCTTCAGCCATCGGTCTCGACATTTTGGCGAGTTTGTGCCACTTCGAAACGTCGATACCCAGCGGCATCACTACAATTTGTGTCTTCTGACCCTTGAAAGACACCGTCATCTTCAAGCTGTCGACCTGGGCCGCGTCGCAGAGCGCTTCCACTGTTTGCAGGAAGTTATGAGCGTACTCGGCTGTGTGGAAACCGAGCAGGCGATTACAGAGTAGAGATTCAACCAGCTCTTTCGTGACCGGCTCGTTTCTCATTATTGCAACTTCCGGCCACGGAACGTGCCAGAACTGGCAAGCTATGGTGCCTCGATCCGACGAGATTAGCGGGGCGCACATTGCCAATTGGTAGTCGTGCAACCAGCAGAGGGTCGGGAAACTTTCTGAGAGAACGGATTGGCACTCGGACGCGACTCGCGAGCAGAGCATCTTATAGTTTCTCCAATCCTCTGCGTCAAACAGTGCGTGTTCGCGCATCCCGTGGAGCAGTGGCCAGAGATAGTTGGCTGAAAAACGTTTGTGCCCGTCAATCAATCGTTTTGGAATGCTTGCGGAGTAGAAGGCGAATCCGGAGTTGATAGAGGGAGAAAAGTTTCGGACTTGTTCAAACGGAATCGGCTCCACGTCAGAACTCTGGTTTTCGATCGAAAACCAGTGCACCTTTGTGCCCAGGCGCTTAACGATAGGCTCAAGGCTGGTTGCCACTCCACCGGTTTGACCAGGTCCGCTGAACGAGAGCACTTTGAGCGTCGGAAGATGGATGTCGAGATCGACTATATCTTCTGCGGAGATAGGCGTAAGCAGTGGGAGAGCATGTGGGCTTATTACCATTCGGACGCGCCTCGTGCAGATTGAGCTGTGTTTTCAATTCCGCGAAAGTCAGGCAAGTGCGCGACGATGCACGACGGAAGCAACGCGCTTCCATCCCTAGCTCGCGGAGGACGCCATTTGAATAAAATCGATTCGATATTTCATCGATTGAAAGACTGCATATAAGGTAAAGGATATTGGAGTGGTAATCAAGTAAC
This sequence comes from Candidatus Obscuribacterales bacterium, assembly GCA_965228855.1. Taxonomy (GTDB): domain Bacteria; phylum Cyanobacteriota; class Vampirovibrionia; order Obscuribacterales; family Obscuribacteraceae; genus JADYXR01. The sequence goes on from CBDDIJ010000002.1 coordinate 1,981,853, forward strand.
TAAATGACCATTTTGGGTAAGGTTAAATGAATGTTACGTTGCCGTCTAACCGTTACTCCGGAGCAAGTAAATATCAGGGTTTCACCGACTTCGCCGGTTTTCAAACGGGCAAAGCGGGCTACCCCAGAAATAAGCGTTTCATGGAGTGTTATCAGTGCGGGAAAATAAACTGAGGAGCTAGTTTGCACGAGTGGCCAAGCGAGGTGATACTGCTGGCGGTGGCGATCTAGTTTCTCTACTCGTTTGGATCGAACTAATTGGGTTCAAGTAACCCTGGCAAATCTACTACTTCGACGCGCCCTGCCTTCAAGTCCACCGTGGGGACAAGAGCTCTTACGAAAGGCACGAGATACGTTTCCTTATTGTCTTTGCTGGAAACTTCCAGGAGTTCAGCCGAGTTTCCTGTGATACCGCTTATGGTGCCGACTTCTTTACCATCGGTCGTAAATACTGCTAAGCCGACCAAATCGTTAACCCAGAATTCATCCTCTTCCAGTTCATTAAGCTGATCTCTGGTTGTGAACACCTGGGCGTCCAGGAAGTGTTCGACGGATGTTCTATCGGAGTAGTTTTCAAACTTGATATACAGCATTCGCTTCTCAAGTTTTACATCTTTGATTTCTACTCGCAGGCGTTCTTTGCCTGCGAGAATTTCGACATCGTCAATGTCCAACAAAAGAAGCGGGTTGTTTGTTTCAGGGCGAATTTTAACCTCGCCCCGCAGTCCGTGAAAACCGACAATTTTGCCGACTGGAAAGTTATATTCACTCATGAGTTTTTGCTCGTTGTGGTGTCACTATTGGTGCCGCGTCCTGTTTCCACCGTTTAAATAAAGCGTTATCGAAATCAAATTGATCGAGGACGCGTCCGACGACAAAATCGATTTGATCAGAAACGCTTTCAGGGCGGTGGTAGAAACCCGGGCTAGCGCAGGAGACGATTGCACCTGCTTCGGAGAGTGCCACCATATTTTTCAACTGAATGTGACCGAAGGGCATTTCGCGCACGACGACGACCAGTTTTCGCCGTTCCTTTAAACATACAGCAGCTGCGCGGTGGACCAGGTTTTCGGTCAGACCATTAGCTAGTGCGCCGAGCGTTCCTATGCTGCACGGCAGAATGGCCATGCCTAGTGTCTTGTAAGACCCGCTGGATACAGACGCTCCGTAGTCCATCAGATAGTGATGCTTTATCGGAGCATTCTCCGGCAACTCCAGATAGCGAAGCAGACCTTGAGTGTCGTTCTCTGCCAAAACCAGGTCATGCTCTTCTTTCATGACTCGCAGAGCGGCTTTCGACATAACTAACTCAACAGGTTGTTCTATGCTGAGAAGATATTGCAGCATTCGTAATCCGTAGATAACGCCGCTCGCGCCTGTTATCCCGAGAACAAAAGGAATCTTTTTCTCGCTCATGAATCTCACTGTCGGGTTGAAACGCCAGTCAGTCTAACCTGAAACAGATGCGCCCGTAAAGGACGAACAGCGCTACTGTAAAGGGATTAAAACGCCTCACCGGGTTTCGACTGACCCTGTTGTGCGTCGCCTTGCGCTCCACCCTGTTGTTGAAAATTTGGTGGCTGTTGTTGGAAATTAGGAGGCGGTCCTCCTTGCTGGAAGTTCTGTTGTGGACCACCCTGTTGCATGCCTTGTTGGGTGCTTTGTGCAGGGGTGAATGACTTCTTCTTGTTTCGGAGAAACGCAGGCAGCCCATCGTCCGGCTCAGGCGGTTGAACTGGTGCGACAGCTTGAGGTTGCTGTTGCTCTTCCTCTTGCGGCGCTCGAGTGGCGGGCTGGAAGCGTCGAAAATTACCGGGGCGTGTGCCGTCCTCAAGCGAGGGAGTTACCTCGTCGAGATCAACTGATAAAGCACCTTTAGAGGGTGCAATGCTTAGCTTCAGTGGCGCGTCGAGGCGCACCGTAAGTGGTGACCCACTATAGATGTAAATCTCATTTCCCTGGCGCCGAATAGAGCGAATTACCGGTGTTCCGTACTGCGAACCTTGTCCACGTCCACCATCGTTGCCCATAATCGGATCGCGGAAGAACTCTCTTTTGTTTACGACTTTCGGTCCTCGATTTCCTTGACCGGCTCTGGTGTCGAATCCGGGGTGCACTGCATCGAAACTAGCTTGACTGCCGACATAACCCATTCCCTGGTTGTTCAATTCCTTGTTGGCTTTGCTGTACTTACCGGATTTGATGTACTCCGGCATGATCGTGGCGACGACCGGATAGGTCATTCCATCCGGAGTGACAAGCGACGTCAATTGAGTTCGCAGTTTGCCTATCGGTTTGGGCTGTCCCTTAATTTTCCGCTGTTTCCCTGAAGGAATCGCCTCCACGACTTCGCCGATAATGCGTGAGCCATTTGGAATCACTACGTCGGTCGCATTGGCAAGGACCGGAGAAGTCACTTCGATGGAGAACTTCTGACCCTGTCTGGTTTTCGATGAAATCGTCTCATTCATTCGACCTTCGAAATGCGAACCCATAGGGATCAGAACGGTTTTGCCGTGAATCGTATTAGGAGCTCGGTAGAACTTTTCCGGATCGGTTTGTTTACCGCCCTGTGCACATGCACCGTCACTAAAAACCGTGATGCCTAGTCCTAGACTCAGGACTGACAAAACTAAAAGGTTTCGCTTCTTCATTGCTGGTTGATGTCCTGTGACTCAGTCGGCCGGCTCCACTGGCTCCGGCTCGGTTTCGGTTTGCTCTCTGCGTTTCATCGGTTTCAATCTGTTGTAAACGTATACGATGAGGAACGCTACACTTAATATTGTAAGGATTAGCGTAATTAGCCGCCACAATCCCATGACGTAGCTTACCAGTCCAGGAGCCATAATCCCGAAAGCAACGGTGACAATGAGACCGCCGCCGATAAATTTTAGGAGCTGTTTTTTGTCGTAGTGAATCATATCAAAGACCGCATGGTGAGCCTGGAGCGGGTGACCGCACAGGATTCGAGTAAGCCTATTCCGGTGGATTCAGTTTTTCCTCGAACTGCGCAAGAATAATTGGAGCAACTACTTTTGTGGCGACGAACCAGGACCCGACTATAAATAGCGGCAATGCGAAAACGCGCACCAGGAGAGGAATGAATTGGTAAAAGAAAGTAGTTAGAACGATTGCGCAACCGACAGTGACGATCTGGCAGCCGCGTGTAATTAGCTGTTCCTGATCTGGGCGACTCATTCCTTTGAAATAGCGGTCCAGAATGGCCATGTAGTTGGACCACATGTTGCCGACGCCGGTGACCCCTTGCTTGAAGCCTTTGGTCTCGGTGATGTTTTTCGGTTTCAGCCGATTGGACGGAACGTCACTATGATCCCCCGAGCCATTGCCAGATGGAGACGAAGGCGTATCCGTCTTTCCCTTTGCTCCTCTGAGTTTGCCCAGGTCCATCATCCCCTCCAAAATCTCTCCGCTCAACTATCTTACTTGGAATTCTATTTGCGATCACGCTTTTTCAATCTGAACAGATCGTCTTCAACTTCTTTTCGCAGCGGATCGCTGTCTTCGGAAGCCTCCAGGAAATTGTTGGCGTAATCAATCGCCTTGGTGTCGTCCTTCTTCGTCCGGTAGTAGAGCTTGTAGAGCCCATAGTAGGCGTCCGGATGCTGCGGGTCCGCAATCAATGCCTGTCTGTAGTGGTCGATTGCTATTTCCGGAAGCTTCCAGGTTGCGTTACCGAGTTCGGTATGGCGCTTAGCTTCGTTCCTTTGACTAACTATTTTGCTTATGCCCTGTTCTGCTCTAGGTGCAACTTCGTTGATTTCTTTTGCGTACCCGTAAGCCTCCTCGGCTGACTTCAAATCACCATCGTTGTAGGCTTGTTCACCGAGGCTGAGCAATTCGTATGGCTCTTCCCTGTGAGAAGTAATCACTTGCGAAAATAGCTGACGAGCGTGACGAAAACGGGGCGGACTTTCAGAGAGCGCCTTTTCAGCTTCCGATAATTGGATCTTTTCGGTTAGATTTTTGGCACCTGATTTAACCAGGTTGCCCTGAACGCTTTGTTCGGTGACCACACGCTGAACTTTGTCGAGAAGGTCCGACCATCCCGAAGGGTATTGTCCCTCCTTGCGAGCTTTCTGGAAATACACGCGGGAAAGACCCAGCAGCGATTGAGGGTCGTTGTCTTTGGCACCGAGTATGGTTCTATATTCAGTTTCGGCTACTTCGAGTTTTCCCTGTCTGAGAGCCAGCTCTGCCAGATCCCCTCTCAGGCGCATGTCGTTAGGTAAAATCTCGAGCGCGTTATGCATTTCGGCAATAGCGAGTTCACCGTCGCCACGTGCACTGTAATACTTCGCCAGGTTTTTGTATGGCTCCGGATTCCTGGGATCAAGGCGGTTAGCTTCCTTCCAACTTGCCAGAGCGGACGGACCATCGCCTTGAACTCTGTAGATATCGCCCTGGACTCTGTACCAATCAGAACCTCGCTGGTCACGAGGAATAGAGAGAAGCTCCGTGAATCCCTCTTCATGTTTACCTTTGTTGGTGAGGTAGATCGCTTTCTGGATTCTTGCCGGATGGAAGTTCTTATCCTGCGAAAGCGCATCATCGATGAGTGCTTTTGCGTCCTCATCATGTGGATCAACCTTCAAGAGAGCTTCGGCCAGTAACGAGCTAGTGTACGGATCTTCCGCCATTTTTGCCGCTTTTCGTAGCGGTGGAATTGCGCCCTCCGGGTCGTCTTGAGCAAGTTTTACCAGCCCGAGGGTCTGCTGTGCGATCACGGTTCCCGGATCGTCTTTGATTGCACGCTTTGCCAGTGACTCCGCTGCTTCCAAATAGAGATCGCGTTTAGCAGGAGAGGCGACCGACTTAGAGTGTATGTAGGAAACAAAACTTCCGGCGGCCTTTATATTAGGATTGTCGGAAAACTGCTCCTTGCCCTTTTTCATGATTTTCTCGGCTTCGATGACCTTCTTCGGCCACATCTGTTTTGCAAGAGCTACAGCCAGACCTGCGTGAGCGTCTCCGGTATCGTCCTCGCCAATCAAGCTGCGATAGGCATCCTCAGCGGCCTCGAATTTATTTTTCAGCAAGAGCTCATCGGCTTCTATAAGGGAAGATGCTCTCTTTCGCTTGACTGGAACGGGCTCTCCCTCATCGTTTCCAGTGTCTACAGCCTTTTTAGGAGGTTGTCTTTTGATATCGGGAAGGTCGGAACCATCCGATTCATCTGAACTGTCTGCCTTCTGATCGCCTGATGATGATGGGCCGGTAGGTGGCGCTACCTGTTCGCTTTCCGCCTGTTTCGGTGTCGGTTCTCCTGATGGAGAGCCCGTATCCGCTGGTTGCTCCGCAGATGGCGATGAAGTTTGTTCTTTTGCCGTCTCCGGCTCTGCACCACCAGTAGTGTCGGTTTCGGAATTCTTCGCTTTTGACTTCTTGGATTTTTTGCTGGTTTTTGTTGACTTTTGTGCCTTTGCGGGTTTATCCGAAGCCTCCTTGGGTTCCGCTTCAAGACTTTGCGGAGTCGGTTCGGACGTCGGTTCCGTCTTTGGCTCCGATGCGCTTTCAGTCTTAGACTCTGATGCTGCTTCCCTCTCTTTTCTCTTGGAGCGAGAGGACGAGGATTTTTTCCTGGTCTTTGATGATTTCGTCTCAGTCTCCGTTGAAGTGGTGTCGCCAGCGGTGCCAGGAGAATCGGTCTGCTCCGCCGCTGGAGTGCCGTCTGCTGGTGTCGATACACCGGCAGGTGGCTCTAGCGAGCCGGTTGTGGCCGAAGCTGAAGCATCTTTTGAAGATGGAAGGTCCGCGCTCTCCGCGGTGTCCGCGGCAAGCGCTGTCGTATGCGCAGTTGCGCACGGACCAAGTAGCATGCACAACGACATGGAGATGGCTATCAACGGATTCGACCCCGAGAAACCGGAGTCAGTCGAGGAGTTCCTTTTGCTAGTCATAACAGGTTGTAAACCTTCAGTCCTTCTTTTGAAGATCATCGTACTTTTTCTTTTCTCGCTCAGATTCCTTTTTGTCGCCCATTTTGTCGAGCACTTCGGCCAACATTCTGTGTGGTTCCGGCAACTCGGCTGCCAGGCGGATAATTTGTTTCAACGAACTGGCGGCTAAAACCCAGTCGGAGTTAGCCATCGCCTCTTTGGCGGTGGTCATCAATCCATTCACTCTGGAGCTGTCCAACTGTCTTAAAGCATCATCGGCTCCAGGTGCTTTCAGTGAAGATCCCATCCGATAATCGACTTTGGCTCCGGCCATGTCTCCCGATTGCTCCTTGACACTGCCTCGCAAGAGATAGGCTTGTCCTTCTTCCGGATATTTATCAAGAATGCCTGAGAGATCAGCGATTGCGCCTTCTTTATCGCCGGAGGCGATCTTCTGCTCGATGGCGGCATACTGCTGAGGGCTGACTTTTGAGGCTGGCGGTGCTTTGGGATCTACTTTAGGTGCTTCTTGCGGCGTGCCACCGCCAGGAGTGGCGGCACCGCCTGCGGTACTTGCTGCGGTTCCGGAGGACGCGGCGCTCGTGCCGGCGCCGGCTGCGGAGGCGATCGCTGGCTGCCCAGTGAGTCTGGCTATGCCTTGCAGCAAATCTGGATTCACGTAGGCATTAATGGATTTCGCTTTCTCGTAAGCGCGAAGAGCGAGGTCGTTGTTTTTAAGAGACTCTTGCGCCTTTCCGTAGATGTATAGAAGTTCCGGGTCGTCCGGTCTCTTTTCCAATTCCTTCTCGATTTTCAGGCGTGACTCTTCCAGCAGCTTGGGCGTGGCAAGTGCCGATGAGACTACCATCAGGTGGAAAGATGTTCGGGCTTTGTGCAACGCCGGATTATTGGGCTGCAATTGCCAACACTTGTTGTAGCAGGCTTTGGCACGCTCGAAATCCCCGGAAAGAGAGTACGCGCCAGCAAGTGTTAGATTGTTGTCGAACGAGTCAGAAATTGCTACGGCTTCCTTTGCTGCGTTGACTAGCCCCCGCAGTGCATCCGCATTGTTAGGGTTGATTGTGGCTGCTCGGCGATAACATACCCCAACGTTCGCAAGACGTTTCAAATACAGAGGTCCGCGACCCTGTTCTTTTGCTTTTAGTGTCACGTCCCAGAGGATGTCTCCCATCAGGCAGTGGCAGTTTGACAATTCGTTCTGTTCTTGCGGACTCCAATCTTTATTGATCGCTGTTCTCAACTCCTCGTATGCTTCAACAATTTTTCCTTGCTTGTACATTACGCGAGCTAGACGGAATCGGCTTGGACCGTTATCTCTCATTTTTACGCATTTGCGATATTCAACGATTGCCACTGGATAATTTCCGGCGATATCGGCTTCATCAGCCAATGCGGCTCGGACGTTATAGTCGTCGGGATTCTTGCCGATGGCACGCAAGCAGTTATCCAGATGCGAGTCGGCGGGCATGTTTGCCGGGTCCGCATAAAGTGCTTCTCTATAATGATTGATCGCTTCATACCATTTCTTTTTGGAAGCAAGTAAGTCCGCGTAGTGCAAATGGGCGCTGGATAGATTCATCCGGAAGGTCTGGTTCTCCGGATCTTGATTAAGCGCTTCTTCGTGTTCGCGGATGGCGTCGTTCCACAATCCTTTGCTTCCCAGCTCCACGCCTCGATTATTGTGTTCCATCGGATTGCGCGGAGGTGGAGTTTGCAAGACCACTCCACTGCCACCGCCACCGCTGGAAGTGGCACCCGCGGCGCGCGCTCGTGTCTTCTTTGCCTCAAGTGGACCGGATAGTAAAAGGATTAGTGAAAGTGTCGATGTCAGAAGTAGTGGAATACTTCTTGCTAAATTGATTTTTGTTATCGGACGTGTAGTATCGGCTTGCCGAGTCATTTGAACGCGATCTCCGCTGGACCCTAAAAACTCTATGCACGATAGAAGGGGTTAATATCCATTCTATCGACCTTAAATTTTTACGCTGCAAAAAATGCGGCGACAATCGGGTTTTACCTGGGTTTTCAAGTGTTGTGGTGAAAATTGTTATCTACAATACAATTTTGCCCCGGAATTTTCTCTTCATATTGACAATCGCCTCCAAAAAGATTAAAAATTGGTAACTTCGCTTGCTGCCAGGTCGCAGTGTGCCCAATTTCGGAGGATGCAAGCCGGCTGATAAATTGTTAGACTGATCTTAAGCAGCATATAACTCTTCTACTTAGGGCATTTTGTTTTTGAAGTTCTCTTACTAAGGCACAAAGAATTCACCGAGTCACGCTCTAGTCTCGATGATCGATTCCCCGGGAGGGATAAAGGTGAAAGCCTCTAAATATCAATTGCCGGCCGTTCTTGCAGTCTTCTCTGTACTTGTTTCGGCTATGCCATCTTCAGCTCAACTTCCGCCTGTCAACTGGGGCAAGTCTGTTCACGGACCCGGTGATAACCAGTACGTAGGCGATCAACAAGGCATGAGACATCCGCCGAATACGACACCAACTCGCCCGCAGGTCGTGCCCATGATGGGTGGCGGCGGAGGCGGTGGTGGAGGTCCGGTCGCATACAGGCCTACTCCGAAGCGTCCGAAACCAGACATCTCCCTTCAGCCGATTCCAGCTGATGAACCTGTGGCTCCTCCAGGGTTTCCTCCTCTTCCCGATCGTCTTGATCTGCCCGGCGTAGATCAGGTTACATCCACCTTCTCCAGTTCTGGTGGTGGCGGCGCAGGCGGCGGCGGTTCGATGGGCGGCGGTGGTGGCGGCGGCGGACCGATGGGCGGTGGCTCAAACGTCAATCCATTTCAAGGCAAGAAGCAAGGCTATGCCCACTATGAACCCGGCTCCTTCTCCGGCCAGTCCAGAGGCGGTGGTGGCGGTGCGTCGCCGATGAGTGGTGGTGGTGGCGGTGCTGTCGGAGACTTCCATCAGCACTACAACCACAGTGCACCCGGCTCGTTTGCAGAGCCTCAACAGAAAGGTGTCGGTTATTACAAATGCCGTGAGGCCGCTCCACAAAGCAAACCAGTAGCATTTGAAGAGTCATTCGGATCAGATTCGGCTAACAAACCGCCTGCATATGCAGGTGCCAGCGCGGCTGACCTGAAGAAGCTCGGTCGTGAGCCAAAGCTCAACGATAGACAGAACGGCGGAGATTCTCAGCCCGAAGCTCCCACGCCAGTTTCCATCAACCAGGCTGCCACGCAAGACCTCTCTCTGCCGGACGATGAGTTCCGTTCGCGCAGACCGCCTAACAAGGCAGGCAAAGTGCTCGGCAGGATCGGACGTCGCATCGGCAATCGCGCCGGCGCAATGATGAACCAGGGGATGAACATGGCAACCATGGGACTGACGAGCGGTAGATAACTCACTGGCTAGGCGAAGGAGATTTGAACTATGAGGAAGACAATGAAGCACGGTTTACTAGCATTAACCCTTTTAATCGGTACTGTATGCGGTGCCCAATCAGCTTCTGCGCAAGGTGGATTTTCAGGTCATATTCAGCAAAATAAGTTGGACAAAACCAAGTTTTTCAATGCACCAAGACAGATGCAAATCCTGGACGAGCGTCCTATTATCAAGGATTTCCGGGAAGCACCCGCTTCGTCTCCGATGATTGCGCTGCCTCCTGGTCCGCAGGGGAATATGGGCGGGTACGGCGGAAATGGCGCTGGCGCCCTCGGTGATGTTCCATCCGGTGGCGGTCCTGGCAGCGCTCCTGTACAGCTGGGCGGACCCGGAGTACAACCCTATCGCAACGCTGACAGCGGCGGTCAACTTCCACTGCCCAAGTCCGGTTTCAACGGACCCTCAAACATTCCGGCTCGTGGACTCGGACCGAAAGGACCGTTAGCTGATGCAACCAGCACCAACCGTTTGATGGGCAAGATGATGAAACCGAAAGAGCAGATCGGCGGAACCTATCCGGCCGGTAGTCTCGGTGGCGGCCGCGGGCGTTCCATAAGTAAGGGACCAGCCGCGCCGGTCGCCGCTTCCTACGGAAGCAACTACGGAACGGGCTCGGGCAGCGGAACTTCAAGCGGAAGCGCCGGACGCACCGATACTATGGTTCGCGGTACTCTGCTCGGCAAGACTAAATAATAGAAACCCAGACCATTTAGAGGATAAATGCGACTAGTACAGACCACCCTCCTGATCCTTCTTAGCGGCTGCCTATGCAGCTGCGGAATGGGTTCCGGCTCTGACAAAGTAGCCGAAGGAAATCAGGGCGGTGGTCGTTCTGGCGTTCTCGGACGCATGCACCCCAAGGCGAGTGCCGAGACCGTCGAAGAGCTAAAGGCTGCCGAGGCGCAAGCACGCGAAGAACAAATGCGCCTGGCACAACAGAATCAGCAGGCCAGCATGAACGGCATGGGGCGAGTGCTTCCACCGGTGTCGACCGACCCGATCGCAGGGGGACTGAACGCCGCTCAAGCTGATGGGCCGATTGCCAACAATTACACACCGACTTCGAATCCGACGGCCAACGCTCTTGCTTCGGCTGCGGCTCAATCGAACAACGGTAACAGTTCCACAATCAGTTCGAGCACCGTTACTCCTGCAAAGGATCTCGGAACTTCGATGGAAGCTCCGCCAGCGCAAATGGAAGCGGCAACATATTCCCAACACTATATGTCGGGCAGCGTGCCACCACCGCCTCCTGGTGCTGTCGCCGGAGGCCTGGTTCCGCCACCACCGGCAGTGACGCTTTCGACTAACGCCGCGATGGCCTATGGTGGCCAAGACAGCAATCCTTATGCGAATCCGTACATGAATCCATACGCGATTCCATATCCTCAGTATCAGCAGTTTCAACAGGCGCCACCGCCCATGATGCAGCCGCCTCCGCAGGCGGAACCTCAGCAGCGTCCGCAAGGCTTGTTTGGAAGCGGTAAAAAACGTGTCGTCGATGAGGATGATGACGAAGACGCGTCGGAAACAAAAGCGGATAAGAAAGAAACTGAGTTTGTCCCAATTCGTCCAACCGGCATGGAAGCTCGATCGCCTTACAAGCAGAAGGATGATTTGAAACTTCTCTGGACCGGTGCTCTCAATACTTACCAGATGCAGAAGCTCCAGGAGCGTGATAAAGAGCTCAACTTCATCCTCAAAAAGGTTGATGTCGGTTTGCCTCCTGATTCATCAAAGGGCATGTTTACCGTCGCGCCGAGGCGCGTACAGTCTATTTTCCGTCCGATTGCATCGGAGAGGAAGTCCATAGAACAGGTTCGAAAAGTACAGTTCGACATCGTGCAGGCTTATTACCGTTACCTGTACGCGTACAACAAGTATGCGATTCAACAACAGACGGTTCAAGCAAGAAAGCAAGAGATCGAAGTAGCAAGTTCGCGCGCAGAGAAGCAACGTGCCGAAGCCGATATGGCACGTGCTCAGGATGCTGCGCAATCAGCGACTGAAGACATGCGTGCCGCTCAAGAAGAGTTGGCTGCAACGGCGGGCGCGCAATCTGCGCGTACAGTTATCGGCAGAATATCTGGTATCACTCCCAGCGTCCAGGCTCTGGCTCAAGCGGAGAAATCCGCCGAGCCAATCGAAGTTGATTCGAAGAAGACTGGCTCGGGCGGCGGTATGTTTGGCGGTATGGGGAACTTCCTCTGGGGTGGCAACAAGGAATCGAAGACTGAGTCTGTAGAAACCGCGAAGGCACCCAAAGAAAAAAGTCCGAAAGTAAAACCGGACAAGAAAGGAAAAAAGAGCGCAGATCCAGCTGAGGAAAAAGAAGACCTCACTCCTTCACGCTCTGTTGCTATGAAAAACACCAAACGCGAACCCGAGAGGCAAGCGCCTCCGGAACGAGCGGTTTCAAACAGTCCAATCAACTTCGAGTTGAAGGACATTGAAATCACCGCCCGCAAGTCAATCTTGACTGTTGCTATTCGCAATACAGGCTCCGAAAACTTCAAGTTCACACCCGAAGCAATCTCGATTGCCGAAGGTGACAAGAAGATTGCCGAAGCCTCTATGCGAGCCGAGTTCGATTCAACATCCGTGAAGCCCAATGGGGAGGTACAAGGAAAAATAACTATCTTTGGACGTCCATGGAATGACCGACTTTCGGTCATCATGTCTGACGGTTCCAACAACATACAACTGAAGCGCAACCATAACTGAAGGGGTCTTTGCTTATCGCTGCAAAGCCCGTAAGTTCACTCACATTTAAGCTGCACTAAAACCACTCCGCTCACTTCAGGTAAGAAGAATGATCATACTGCGCCAAGCATTGGATCGCCGCGCCCGTATTTCGTCCGTGATACGTGCGTTGGTTTTGATGATATTTATGGTGACTCTGAGCACGGCAGATGCTCAGGCTCAACAACAGGCCGGCGGTAATACCAACACCGGTAAAGACGAAGGCGCAGCAATCGATCCGAACACAAACAACATGACCGGTTGGTCGACCCGTGACAATTATTTCAAACGTTATCCTTTTGCTTCAAGCGCATATCAACACGATCAAAAATCGCTCCATCACAGAGGAACCGTAGAGAACGCAGGTAATACTTCGTTCCTAGATGGGCTGTTCGGTGATGGTTCGGACAGCGACTTCAGCTCGTTGTTCGGAGGAAGCAGCAATCCGACTTCGCAGGCTCCGGTGGAAAGGCTTCAGCAGTCCGATCCGCCCGCTGCCGGTTCTCCAGTTACGGCCTACCCTTTCTACATCAAATTTTGCAATGACAATCCTTACCAGGGCGTCTGCTACTGGCAGATGGGTGAAGCTGTCGACACTCCAGCAGCCGCTCGAGATATGGAACTGTTCGAAAACGTTCTCACAACATTTGGTTATCCCGTATCCGACACTCAGTTTCAAATCATCCAGCGCGAAAACTTTCAGCGCTTACTAGAACTGCTCTACGATCCGGAGCGCAATACCTGGATGATGACGAACACCGCGCAAATTGCCGGTGCGTCTGCGTCCAACAGTCTGGCATCAGCTTCTGAAAATGCCTGGAATACTTGTCTCGATTACATAATGGACGGCGCTGATGGAACCGGAGTTCTGATCAACGTTGCCAACGAACGCTCCGCCACACCGATCGCCAATCCGAACGTACTTTACAAGCAGGTTTCGGAAGCCATCTATATGGTCCAACGGATGTATCGCGAAGTTTTTGTGCCGATGGCGATCCTGTTCCTTCTGCCCGGTGCAGTGGTCACACAGGTGAAGGCGACCGTCCGGCAGGGCTTCAACATCGAGCAAACTCCGAATCCGTTTGAAGGAATTCTTCGTTCAATTATCGCTGTATTTTTGATACCAGCCACCCAGGTCATCGTGAGCTACTCAATCGATGTCGGTAATTCGATGGCTGATGCGTGTAAGGAGTGGGTGGACATTCCTCTTATTCTCGACTGGTCGCACGAACTGACTTATAACGTTAAACCCGAGAATCATAAAAACGTGATCTCTCCGCCGGAGGCTCAAGGTGGCGTAGGTGGTGCGGCTGCAGGCGGTGGCGGTGCGACCGGCGGTGGTGGCGGCGGCGGACTCCTCGGTGGGCTCACTTCTGCTATAGGCGGGCTATTCGGTGGCTTAGGATCTTGGATCAGCGGCTTGTTTGGAGCACTGATGGCTCCATTTATTGCAGCGTTCGACGGACTATTCGGGTCGGGCGGTGACGGTATCGCCGCGAACATTCCTGAGAACCAAACAATCCATGAAGACCAGCTTGCATTGTCGCAGTACTATCAGGGAATGGTGAACGGAACAGTATTTTTCGTTTCCCTGACGATCATCATGTTGACCGCGTTTCAGCTGGTCTACATTTGCTACCTTTACCTTCTCGGACCGCTCTCGGCAGCTCTCTTCGCCTGGCCAATCGTAAGTTCCAGGAGTTATTTTCGAGCTGTGTTCGGAAAGTGGGTCGAGGCTATCATCTGTATCTCCCTCTGGCGATTCTACTGGGTGACAGCACTTGCGATTATGACCCAGCGCCTTGTTTACATAGGTGGTGGAAAATTCGGGACCGGCGACTTGCAATGGGAAGCAATCATATTCTGTTGCTCGCTCGGTCTCATGCTCTGGTCCGCGATGAATCCGTTTATCTACGATCCAGCAAATGCAGCAGGTAACATCGACAGTACGGCCAAGACCGGTCAGAGCCTCGGTGGTGGTGCCGGTGGTGGCGGCGGCGGCGGTGATGCCGGTGGCGGTGGCGGTGGCGGTGGAGGTGACGGCGGCGGTGGCGGTGACAACACGCCGCAAGTACCGAGCCAGACTGCACCATCAGCACCAAGTACCGCCGGCGGTGGCAGTACGACAAACAACACCACAACGTCTTCTTCCGGACCAGGCGGTGCCGAAAGTAATCAGACCGTGGCACTATCATCCAGCTCCTCTGGCGGACCTGACGGCGGTGGTGGAGGATCGGATTCCGATAATTCCAGCAGCAGTGGTGGACCGCAGGGCACTCAAGGTCCTGATTCTGCCAGCCCCGACACATCACTCCCGCCCTCGGCATCTTCTGATGGTGCCGGAGCGGGCGGCAGTGGCTCGGGCGACGCTGGTGGACCTGGCGGATCAGACGGTGGAGGTGCTCCGGATGTCGCCAACTTGCCACCATCCGCCGATGGCGGTGGCGGCGGCGGTGGTGATGCCGGCGGCGGTGGTGGAGAAGCTATGCAAGCTGGCGCGGATTGCGGTTTGCCGACCTCTGCTATGCCGTCTGACGGCCCGCCTGTAGGTCTTGGACCCTCATCCGCAGGACCGTCTGCCGTATGCAATAGCAACGCAGATTACGCATCGGCTGCTGCTTCTGCGGCGGCGCAAGGAGCGACTGCAGCGGGTGGAGCTGCATCCGGTGCCGGTAGTGCCGGCGAGGTTGCGCTCAACATCGACGTATCGGGAACTGGCGGCGACGACTCCGGTGGCGGCTCGCCACCGCAGGCTGCACCACCTGTGCCACCACCTCCTAGCTTCGGCGAAGACGCGTAAGGGGGGCGGAATAATGAAAAACACAGAAAAGAAAACTGCCTTCGATACGCCAGAGCCAAAAGCCAATAAGGAAAACGAGACGATGAAGACTAATTCAAAAGCAGAAACTTTGAGACCGGGACTCCTGGCTCTCTGTCTTCTGCTTGGTGCGTTTATGTTTTCCAACGTGCAGCAAGCATTCGCTGCCGGTCCGGACTCAAACCCATTGACCCACTGGGACACTCGCTACAACTACTTCCTGCGATTCCCGGCAGCTGCTCAGCACGGCATCCGGCACCAGTACAACCCGCAGGGTGGACATGATGTGGTTGAGAACCAGAGATCAATGGGACCGGGCATGGTCACGCACTCCAAGTCCGGGCAGGTTTATGCGTGGCCTGTGACAATCCCGACCGCTGAGTCGGCGGTGCCTACTTTCAGGGATGAAGCTATCCAGGAAAACCTGTTTCAAACATTCGGTTATCCAGTTTCCGATACTCAGTTCCAGGTGATCGAGCGATACAACCATAACCGTTTTCTCGAACAACTTTACGATCCTGAAAAGGCAATGTGGATGTCAACCTCGATGGCAGGCGTGATGGCAAACTCAGCCGGTAACTCTGCTGCAAATATGGGTGTCAACCAGTGCGTCAACGCGATCGATTATGTGCGTCAACCGCTCGCTAACTTTACTGCTGAAGCTGGAAACATCTGGCAGCGGATAAGGTACGAACTGTTTATTCCGATGGCTGTTCTATTACTCCTCCCGGGAGCTGTGCTTGCGCAGGTGCGTTCGATTGTCGCACAAGGCTCCGGAGTGCTAGGAGACGTCAGTCCATTTGAAGGCATCTTGCGTTCGGTAATCGCAATATTCTTGATACCGGGCTCCTTTCTTGTGATCAACTACGGAATTGACGTTTCCAACTCGCTTACGTTCACAATTGCCGATGAGTATCATCGAATGTTCGGCAGTGATATGTATGAGGATGCGAAGTGCGCAATTCGTCGAGCTATGCCGATCAACGACCCTAATTCGAACAGAAATGCGATCGAGCCTCCAATGGAAGCACCGCTTGTCGAGCATGACGTATGGTCTCCTTACGAATCATGGGACATAGCCACTCGCTTGTACGATCCATGCGTTGGAGTCGATGAGTCGAGACTTCCTGATGAAGACGTAAACGCTTCGATGATGATCAACCGTTTGCTGTTCAATACGACTTTGTCCAGCTTAGGCTTGACGTGGAACATTTACTGCGCATTCCAGATGGTCTTCCTTTATTACCTGTGGTGCATGGGACCAATTGCCTCTGCATTGTGGGTTTGGCCGATAAACAGGCTGCGCAGTGCATTTGGAAACTGGGTTGAGGGTGTGGTGATCCTCTGTTTCTGGGCGCTGTTCTGGAACACGTCCATCTTCTTGCTTGCCGCATTCAAAGGAATCGGCGATACCGGTACGGTATACACCGCCGCACTCGTGTTCCTCTGCATCCAATCCGTTAAATACGCTTTTGACTTCGTCAGCCTGGTCGGCAGTGCCGCGGACGGTGCGAGCCAGATGGCTAAGGAAGCTATCGGTCAGCTCTCGCCGAAGAGTGGTGGCGCCGGTGGTGGCGGTGGCGGCGGAGGCGGTGGTGCGCCGAGCGGAGGATCACGCGGAGGCGGTGGTTCGCGCGGCGGTGGCGGCGGTGGCGGTGGTGGGTCTACTCCCAGCGCGCCCAGCACCACGACGAATTCTACTGCCGGTGCTCTCTCGTCCGGCTCGCCAGTCGGTCGAAGCGGGCTGGGAGCCAATCTATCAACTATGAGTCCCTCGCCGATGCCTATGCCAGGCGCTGGATCTGGTGGCGCAGGTGGTGGCGCCGGCGGCCCCGGCGGTGCGCCTGGAGGAGCTGCGGGTGCTGCAGGTCCTGAGGCCGGTCCAGACGGCGGCAAAGGTTCCGGTCCTCCTCCTGGCTCTGGTGACGGACCCGGCGGCGGCAAGGGTGCCGATGGAGAAGGTGGTTCAGGTACAGGAGCGGCCGCGGGTGCTGCGGCTGCAGCCATCGGTGGTCTGGCGCTTGGTGGTGGAAAAGGCGGCGACGGCGGCGGTGGTGCGCCACCTATGTCGAGTGCGGCCTATTCGATGTCCAAGAGTGTGACCAACGTTGGCGGTGATGTGAATTCCGGCGATCTGTCGCAATTGGCCAATCGCAATCAGGACAACTCGCTGTTCAACAACACCACTGGAGCGCCTGACGGTGCGGCTGGACCGATGGGTCTGCCTCCGATGGCAGGCGGAGACATGTTGAGCAATGCTGCGATCAATCAAGCTGGCAACGCTCTCTTCGGAGATGGACCGACAGCGGGTCTGGACAATAAGGCTCTGACCGCGGCGGCGATGCTCAGCGGTCCCGAAGCCTTCATGGGCGGAAACAGCGGAATGACCGGACTGCCCAGTGCAGCCGATCGCAACCCGCTGGCAAAGGACCTGGCGCTCGACCAGATGCACACATCCGGTTCGCAGCATCATGTCATGGCAAACGGTATCGACGCCAGCATGGCAGGAAATCCGCAGGCCGAACTGGCACGCGCCACTACCCAGGATTTGATGAAGCAATCCGGTATTGGTGACGAGACTCTCAACAGAGCTCTTGCCGGTGATACGAATGCCACACAGGCAATTCAAGATAAGCTTGGAGTTTCTCCAATGACTCTGGAATTGGCTCGGGGTGGCGATCCGGGAGCTACCGCTCTGGCTATGGAATCATCCATGCGGGCAAATGGTCATGTCGGCGCGTTGCCCCCGGGCGAGGCTCAGACTCAAAGAGATCAGCTCTTGCATGCGGCTGCGGTCAATAATGATCCGGTTGCTGCTCGTGAGTTGTTAGCCCGCAACGGAGAGCACACCGTCGCGGCGATGTCTGCCTCGCAGAGCGTCACGCAGGAGCTTCAGCAAGCCGGAGTAACTCAAGACCAATTCCGTCAGGCGCTCGGCGGTGATGCAAACATGCAGCACATGGTCTCCGAGAAGATGGGCGGAGCAAGTTTCGAACAGGTCCAGAGCGCATATTATGGAAACACGGGTGATGCGGCAGCCACTATGGTGGCGCGTGGAAACTCCGAAATTCAGGGTCTGCAAGCCATGGGCATGTCGAATCAGCAAATTCAACAAGAAGCGGTTAGAAATGGCGATGCTTCGATTCTGGCTGCTCAGGCTGCGCAATCGGCTCCGCAAGGCACTCTCGAACGTGCAATGCAAGGAGATACGGGGGCTCAGCGCGAGTTGCAGCAGGCAATAGGTTCCAATCCAACAATGCTGGAAGCCGCTTATAACGGTTCTTCTCACGCTCGAAGCGCAATTGAAAGCGCTTCCGGCGGTCAGGATGCTATGGTAATGGCCTCCGCATCCCACAATACGCAGGCGGTTCTCAGCCAGATGACCGGCGACCCGCGCGCCGTCGAACAAGCTTTGAGCGGTTCTCCTCAACAGAGAGAAGCATTCGTTCAACAGATGTCTTCGGAGCTTGGTGTGAGCCCGCGTGTTCTGAATGAAGCCGTAAGTGGTGGCAGTATGGAAGCCAGCACGGTTATGGCTAGAGCTGGACAGGTAGCTGAAGCCGGCGTCAGTGGCGGCGGCAACTACCAGCTCTCCGAGATGCAGACCCGACTTTCTGAAGGGCTGCAATCCGGCAGCGGGTTGATGATGGCTGCGCAAGCGTCGTACTCTGCTGCCACGCATGGTGGTCAGGACACGCAGACGCTGTCATACGCGGCGTCGGGCAGTCAGTCACACGCGATGGCGGTGTCAGGAGCGGTCCAATCGAGCCAGGAGCTACGCTCCATGGGTTCGCCAGAAGCCAGCTCTGTGATTTCCGCAAGCTCAAGTGTTACGCACAGTGCCGGTGAGGCTTTGCAAAGTTATGCTTCTGCCAATCCGACCGCTGCGCTCCACGATGCTTCAGTGACCGCCCAGACTACTCTGCGAGACGCCGGCATCGATCCGCAGGCGGTGGTCAGTGGAGTCAGGAGTGGTGACAATACCGAGCTGACCAGGGCTGCCACCACATTCGGTGTCGCTCCGGACGTGGTGCAGGGCGCGCTCATGCGTGGTGATGCCGGAGACGCGATGACATTGGTCGGAGCAGCGGGACGTAACACCCTGGCTCAGGGACCGGAAGCGGTCCAGTACGCTTCTCAGACTCAGTCCGGGCAGCTGGCCTTGCACGTGGCTCAGAGCGTTCCTCAGGAGGTCCTCAGTTCTGCGATGTCCGGAAATGATGTCGCCCAGGCGCAGCTGGCTCGCTCTGTCGCGTCCGACCCGCAAGTGTTGGGCTCGGCTGCTGGAAACGAAGTTTCGCTTCGAGCCGTTGGTGCCACTCTCGGTGATGGCGCTTACGCGGCTGTCGCGGCTTCCAGCGCTGCCCAAGACATGGTTCGCATGCACCCGGATCAGAATCTGGTGCAAAGCGCACTTTATGGTCAGGGTGGTGAACAACAAGCGGCAATGGTTCACCTTGCGAGGGACATGAATGTCGCTCCGCAGGTGTTAGCTAATTCACTTTCAGGTTCAAGCCAGGACCTGTCAGCGATGGTTTCGGCTTCATCCGCCGGACTGCATCGCTCACAAGAAGCGACTCCGAGTTCTCCGTATTTCTCTGAACTATCAAGGACTTCCGGTGAGCAAGCTCCGATTGCGCAAGCCGTCCAGGCTGCAGGTTACGGACAGAGCTACGAGGCTTCAACCCTTGCCGGTCAAGGTGTACCTGGGGCCATGGAGGCTGTACGTGCCACTATGGAGGTGAATCCGCAGTTGAGTCGCCTCGCAAGTGAGGGCAATCAGACGGCCAGCGCCATCATGACTGCCGCCTCGTCTGCCGGTCACTACGGTCCTAGCAGCTTTGCCGAGGTGGTGCGCGACGTAGGATTGGCGGTGGGTGCCGGTGGCGCTATCATGAGCAACCTCCGTCCGTCCGACCCTGTCCACGGCATCCAGCCTCATCACCATCACATGGATAGAGGTGCCATAAGCGGTTACGAGCAATTCGTATCGCGTCCGGAACCTCAACACTATTCACAGCCGCAACAATATTCGGAATATCGTGGCGGCGGCATGGAAGGTCGTGGTGGAATGGCGCAGGCTCATCCTCCGGACTCCTTGAGTCACGGAGGCAGCGCAATGCACTCACGCGATTCCGGCGCTACTCCGACGGCTCATCATATGGAGCCTGGTCCAAGTGCTCGCTACGTGGAGGGCACGTCAGGTCCAGCTCCAACGCCTCAGCACCGGGAGCCAGGATCCGGCTCGATTCCGACTGCTCATCACGAGTCAGGCTCTGTCTATCGCTCGGAACCTGCCCCCGGAATGAGTTCTGCCGGACATCATCCGGAGCCGGGTCTGAGTGGACCGCCGCCAGGCGTTGAGCCCGGTATCGATCCTCGAGGTCAGTACATCGCAGAACAGCAGCGTGCTGAAAGCACTCCAGCTGTGGGCTGGTTCTCGGAAGGTCGCAAGGACGAAAGCGGAGCCAGCGGTTCCAAGCTCGGCAACGTCACTTCCGGCGCGACACCGATCCCGACAGGCGGAGCGCAGAACCGCTCCCTGACGCCTCAGGCGTGGGGTGGCGCACAAAATCGCAAAGCACAGGAGGAGAAGCTCGCCAGACAGCGCATAGCTGACCTGGAAGCTCAAGCTCGCCGTGCCAAGGCGGCTAACGACCAGGCTGAGTACGAGAAGATCAAGCGTAGTCTCGAACAGTTCGGTCATAAGTTGGATGACTAATCGTCATTCTGATAAATCCGCGGGTCTAGACCGGTAATTAAGTAGCAATCCCGGTCTAGATCGCGTAACATGAACTTATTGACAACTCCCGGAGGGCTTCCACGGCTATCGAGAAAAATTAGAATCAAACTTCACTGCTCAGATTGGCATAATATCTGTGCGGGGCACATGTCCGGGTTCTTCAAGGAGACCAAATGCATCTAGCGGACGTAGGAGTTAAGTGCCACAACTGTGGAGTTGTATTCAACACGAAACAAATTCCGCTCATCGTCGACACGGGAAATAGAAACAGCGAACTCAGGCTCTTCATCGGGGGCTCTAATGAGAATTTCGAGCAGTATGCTGTCTGCACCTGTCCGTCGTGCGGGCTTGCTGATTGGGCGACGGCCTTCAGGAAGTCCGACGAACCATCCGTGTTGAGTCAAGCAAACTCTACTCCTCATCTACAGTTTCGTTGGGCTGCATTGGCGGCTGAGCGAGGTGGGAAGAGCTTCTACGCTATTGGTTTACTGTACCTCTATGCCGCCTGGTGCGCCGACGACATCAATGCCATTCCTCAAGCCCGAGAATATCGAAAACTGGCTATCGACGCCTTCGCAAAATCGCTTACGGACGGTTCCTGTCCTCATGCTCAGCGAGCGGAGATTGAGTATTTGATAGGTGAGTTACTGAGACGAGCCGGAGATTTTTTGAACGCAGTCGAGTACATGAAGGAGGTCGCGCCGCGCTTGCCGGCTAAATATGCCATGATGGCGCGCAAGGTTATGCGAATGAGTCAGGAAGGTCGCCTTGACCCAATCGAATTCAACTGACGTGAATGAAGCCAAGTGAGGTCCAATAAATGTCGCAAGTTCATCGCGTAATAAATTTGAGGGAGCCTTTCAAGCTCTTCGGCATGACGCTGCATCAGATAGGCTGGTTGGCTCTCGGCGTGATCCTGGCCTTTGCGGTCGGTTCTCGAGTTCCTGGCGAATGGAAAATGGGAAATGTGCCGGCTGGTATAGTTTTAGGCATCGTGATTGTCGGTGTCGCCATTGTTGCCGGCGGTTTTACCGAATTAAAACCGATGGTTTGGTGGCGAAATATGTTTATGTACAGGCTGGGATTGGTGCCAAAATTGTACATTCCAAAAGCGGAAATGGGGCGTGTGTATCCAGATCCGACGATTACCGAACGCTCTGACGCGGAAGAATTCTATGTGGAGAGAGAAGGGCGGATGGACTAACTGGGGTTAGAACGGTTGATCTAACTCGAATTTTCGGATTACACTGAGAATCAGTACAGGAACAGGTTTTTACTGGATGTCGAGAAGCGCAAGACAATCGCCGACCCGCGGAGTATCTAGCTCCCGGAGATTGGAGCGGTCCAGCGCGCAGAAAAAATCGCGTCGAGGACGCGATGAAGAGCAATCTCAGGGGAATAGCGGGCGGCTAATTCCAACGACATCATCGCCGTCACTTCAGAACATATTTGCCGGTTTTTACAATCAGCTGCCAGCGATGCTTCGCGACTCTCTGCCATTTGGAGAAACCAACGGTGGCGGCGGCGGAGATGACGGTGACGACGGACCGCCCAAAGACAAACGCGGTGAGGCAAGCTGGCAGGATGTTTGTTTTTTGCATTCGATTCCTGGCGAGGACGAGGAAGAAGGTCTTGTAGTACTCGCCGATGGCAGTATGCGCAAATATCTCGCCGTGAAAGGCATCAACGTTCTGCTGTTCGATGACGCCGACCGTGAGCTGATGGCGCGGCAGTTCTCCAATTTCATCAACTCATGCGAAAGCGATATTCAAATCATCATAAAATCTCGTCACTTGTCAGTCGACGAGTACCTGTCCAGGTACCAGAAAACAATTATCAGCGACAACGAGTACTTGAAATGGTACGCCGACTACACCGATAAATGGTTCCGCCGGATTCAGGATGTATCGTTCGTCCCGCAGCGCGATTTCTACGTCGTAATCAGCTATCAGCCTCCGGACTGCAAGAGCGGTCAGGTCTGGAGCGGAAGACGGTCTATACAGAAGCACGAGGAGTATCTGGACACGTTGAACCGTCTTCTGAAGACGGCTTTTGAGCAATTGCGTCAAGGTAACTTGCGTCCGAGAATTCTTACGCGTAAAGAAGTGCGTAATTTGATTTACTCGGATTTGAACCCGTCGCTGGCACACCGGGACCCGGAAGCGCCGCCATCGCATCCTCAGTTGTCGGAAGCGTCTTGCCTCGCCGGAAGCGCGCTCAAAGTTCAAAACGAATATCT
This sequence comes from Candidatus Obscuribacterales bacterium, assembly GCA_965228855.1. GTDB lineage: Bacteria > Cyanobacteriota > Vampirovibrionia > Obscuribacterales > Obscuribacteraceae > JADYXR01. Next base: position 2,004,717 of record CBDDIJ010000002.1, read on the forward strand.
CTGGCTCGATGGAAAGTACATCGGCACTCAGTACATGTTCCAATTGCCGCACGATACCTGGATGGGATGGCTTGTAGACCTACTCACTCTAGGTGTCGAGTATACGATGTCGGTTTTCATTCACCAGTGCAATCAGGACAAAGTACGAGCGGATTTGAAGCGCAAATATCACCTGGGCATGGTGACCAGTACGCAGCTTGCTACTCCTGACCTGGAGGGGCTGGAAGGCACGAGGCGAGCCGCGGCCGCTATTCAGGAATTCTTGCGCAGTTCCAATAAAGCATTCGATTGCAGTCTCTATATTTCCAGCCAGTGTGATACCGCTGAGCAGCTCAATCACAACATGGACGAGATTCGTCGCGTGTTTAAAAACCGTGGCGCGAACATGGACCGCGGTCAATTGCTGCAGCTCGATGCCTGGCAATCAACGCTTGCTGTGGGCGTCGACAAGCTCGCGATTATTCACCGTGTCATGTCGCCGATTGTGGGGACGATGTGGCCTTTCTTCACAGCCTCCTGCGGAACACCTGATGGGGTGCCGTTCGGCTTCGCTCTGACTTCTCGGGAGCCGGTTCTGCTCAACCCGTTCTTCCGAGGTGCGGGCAAAGACGCTAACAATATGTTCGTTGTGGGAACGACCGGTGCGGGTAAATCTTTCGCCGTGTCCATGATGATTCTCAGGCTACTACCTATGGGCGTACGGTTCGTTTTAATAGACAAAACCGTAGACAAATTTGGTGCCTATCGGTTTATCACAGAACTTTTGGGTCCCGATCTATGTGCTTATGTAGACCTGGGTCCGAACTCAGGTTTTATGCTCAATCCGTTTGATCTTGGACCAGACGATCAGCTCAAAGGCGAGCCATCGCACGACAAAATTTCCAGTTTGCTTACTCTTCTCGACCTGATGCTGGCGCCCGAGGGCAGCGAGGAATTGAGCGTTCAAGAGAAGTCTCTTCTGGACGGTTTGATTCGCCTCTGTTATATGGAGGCACAGCTGTCCGGCAAAGTTCCAACGATGTCCGACCTTGCAAGAGTGACAGCTCAGGCTGCTACGACGGAAGTCGATAACGTTCAACGTGATCGCCTCGCGACCTTTGCTCGCGGTTTAAACCTGTTTACCAGAACCGGTGCATTCGGCGGTCTCGTGGATGGTCACACGAACATTGACACCGAAAAATTGTTCATCGTATTTGATACCAGAGAAGTTAACGAGCCTCGTCTGGAAAGAATCGCGGTCTTCATTCTGGCTGATTTCATCAGGCGTCGTGCTGCTGAATCGAAAGAACGCATGGTGCGTTTTGCCGCGATCATAGACGAAGCTTCGACCTTGATGCGATTCAAAGCCGGGGCGCGTCTATTGGATGACTTGTCGAGACGAGCTCGTCACTATGGGATGATGCTGGTTTCCATCACTCAGCAGTTGAAGGACTTTTTCCGGCAATCGGAGCAGGCCGATTCAGTCGTGAAAAACGCGCACATGAAAATTTTGCTGCGACAAGATCCGTCTGATTTGAAACTACTCAAAGAAGTGCTCCGGCTGCGGGATGCCGAAGTGCTTGCCATCGAAGCTTTTTCCAAAGACGAAGAGAAGCGGAAGGAGTCTCAAGCCCTTCTAATCGTCGGCGCTGTTCACGGAACGATCCGGTTGGTGCCCTCTCCTATGGACTACTGGATCTGTACATCGGAGCCAATCAGGGACATTCCACGACGACTGAAAATGATTCAGGAGGTTAAGGCTAAGAATCCCAAGTTAAGTCACACCGACGCGTGTCGACAAGCCGTCTATTATCTCGGCTTGCAGCACGACGGTTAGTGCAACAGCCAACTAGAGGAGAGACGATCAGATGATAGACAGAGAATCGTTACGCCACGTTATGGCTGCGATTATCGTTGCAGAAGAGTTGCGGGTTCCAAGTATTCGCAGCGGCGATCAGCACTTGATTGACGACCTGCTGCGCAAACAGTTTGCGCCAATGGTTCAGAACACTTACATCATCGTCGATCTCATGTTTGAAATTGCTGAGTGGCAAGCCAATCAGCGTCAGTCTCGAAACGAATAGACGCCTTTTCATGGAAAAAATCTTTACTCCAAACAAATGGTTCGTGGGGTTTTGCGCCCTTCTGATCGTTGTTGTGGCGACTCTTAAATTTGTTGGTGACATGCACCTTGCTGAACTCGCAAGCGAAGTCGGAAAAGATGTTTTTATCTGGGAGTGGCCCTCGATGGGACTTAGCTCAAGATGTATGTCCATGAAATCGCACGTGCTCCGAAGAGACGCTAACGACGCGGTCGTTGAAGTGTCGGGTCGTCAGATCATTGCTAAACTTGGACAAGATAATAAAATGAAAGAGGAAGAGCAACCAGAAGCAAAGGCCGTTCTGACGTTTTACCGCCGCAGTAACAAGTGGGAATTAGGCAAGGTGGAGCTGAAATAGATGTACTGGAAAGTAAGAAAAGTATCGCCTGAACAATTGATGCGTCAATACGGAGTCCACATCCTCCTCGCCTGCAGTCTGGTGGGCAATTTCATGCTGTTCATCACGCGTCCCAAAAAAGAGGTCGTGACGAAGGAGCAGAAAAACGATTTCGGCAACTTTGCCAAGCAAGTCACCACGCACCTCCTTGATACCAGTTACATAAACTACATCGAGTCGACCGCGCGGCTGCAATCAGAGTTGTCTGATTCTGTGAAGCAAAGACTGCGTGCTGATGGAATTTTGCCGGCAACGGACCAGGATTTAAAGGCTAACCATATGGAATTCAGCAAGGCACGCCGCGTTTGTGCGATGCAGTTCAAGCAGGTCGACGTCAAAGATCCGAACCAGAACGGCATGATTCCTGTTGAAGTTCAAGGTGTGGTGGCAGTCCATTCCGCCGATGAATCGGCTCAACAACCGTTCCACTTAGCCTACATGGTGGGTCTACGCAAAGGCGAGCCACCCACGCCGGTTGTCGTAAGCATGCAAGATCTGCCTCCCGCGCCTGTCGTTGAAAACGCACCACAACAATAGTGCTTTGCGTTTCTACTAAATAAGACTGCTGTAGGGTGTTCCTATTGCATGGAAGGCGGCTTGGCCAGATTGATTCCGGCGCCGGATTTCTGCGCCCGATCGCGAGCCCGATCTGCTTCCGCCAGCAAAGCTCCCATGTCGCCGGCGTCATCCGGATAGCATGCGATGCCGATCGAGACTGAGAGACTGGTTGATTTGTCGCCGGATTGCAATCCAGTGCTGACTAAAGATTTCAACAAACGGTCTGCCCGCCGAGCGGTTTTATCTGCGACCATGCCAGGAAGAATCACGGCAAAGTCAAAATTGTCGTAGTGCGCGACAATTCCTTTGAAATTGCAGGCTTCATCGATACGCCAGGCCAGCTCTTGAACTTGAGCCGGCGTCAATTCCTTTTTCTCTTTCTCTCCTGCCGGTTGAACTTCCATTACCATTACGGAGAGTGGCGTTTCATGCGAACATCGGACGAGTTCCGTCAATAGGAGAAGAAAGGCGGAGTAACTATAAATTCCGGTTCTCTTTTCAAGAAGCTCACTTTTAGCCGATTCTGCTAACGCGGGATCAAAAGCTTTGCCGTGCATGACACGATCTTTGCTCGGCTTTTTGATCGAGGCGAGTTTAATCAAGTTGCATCTGAGCAGATCCGCGACGATCGGAACCCACTGACTGCGGGTCAATCCAAGCGCGCTGATGATGTCTTCGAGTGTCTTTTGCCCATCAACGGCCAGGTAAAACTGTTTCAGTTTGTCCGGGCTCAACGTAGCGCCTTGACTAATTTCGTGTTCGAATTCAGCCTCGCTCAAGCTCGGTCTGGAGCGCCCCAGAATGGTCGCCATGCGAATTCCGGCTTGAGTTAGGTATGTGGTGTTGTCGTGTAGTAAGACGCCCTCGAGGATTATTGTGTCGAGCGGCCTGATGATTGTTTTCTCGTCTGTCCGGAGCCGAGGTTCGAATTCAAAGTCGCCTTCCAGCCAGCAAATCACCTGCAGCAGACAATCTTCACCCGTCCCCCGCGTGCCGATCGCATGTACTGGGGCACCATTCTCGAAGTAGATGTCTGCCCAGATCGTATGCCGTTTTACCTTCAGTCTGCCAGACATAGAGCCTAAGCCGATCGACTGAAGCAGATTCGTGATGTGAACTAGCGTGAGGTTGCCCTTAAGAGTTTCTTCTTGAGGAGTCAGGACTGCATCGCCGTCGAATCGAATGCTGATGCTATCGAATGTCTGAGCGAGCTGCTGTGCTCGCACGCGCTGTTTCTCTTTATGATCGTTGAAGCTTGGTATGGCGTTGAATGTGTTCATGCCATCAGCCATGGTGGCAGCTTCCAGATCCTCGCCGAGTGAAACCAGTATGGCGTCGTAAACCTTCAGAGTGTTATCGGTTATCTGAGTCCACAGTTCCCGAGATTTGCCCTCCGGACCGAGGAGCATCTGCCACTCACAAGACTTGCCGGTGGGAGAAACATGCTTGACCGCGAGCGTAAAGTATTTGCCTTCCGGTGAGGTCCACGCAAAGTTGAAACTGACGCCACTCTCCTTGGATGCCTGGGTCAGAAAGTTTTTTATGTCGTTTATGCTCGGTCTTTCGGAGAGCTGCCTCACCCTCTGTTGACCGCCCGAATTTGTCAGCATGCTGCTAACTGCTACGTCTGAAGGACTGTCATATGCATTGTACCCGTAGGATTTAGTCCTAGTAACGCTTTTCCCTCTTTTCTTCCGGCTTTCTGACGCCTGGCGCCTGTGAGACTCGGTTGTGATCAAGTTGTGATGGTTGATATCTTCTCGGGCACTGAGACTATTTCCTGCGACTTTCTCAGGCGCACATAGAATTGACTGCCGATGTTTTCTCTTGAGCTGAAACCGATTGCGCCCATTTGCGCGTCAATCAGTGACTTGCATATTGATAAGCCCAAGCCGCTGCCCTGCTGCTCAGCCTGGGTCTCGCCCTGACGGAACGGCTCGAATATTCGGGCTTGGTCCTGTTCGCTGATTCCACATCCCTTGTCAATCACGCGGATCTCAACATTTGTAGAACCCATTTCTCGAACTTCAATGTCAATGGAGGAGTTGGGCGATGAGAATTTGATTGCGTTTGACAGAAGATTGACGATGACCTGCACAAGCTTTTCTTCGTCAGCCATCACTGATAGCGCTGAATGACTAAATCGAATCTCGAGTCCTTTGAAATCGGAAAAACCAGCTACACTTTCGACCGCGTTAGTGAGGACTTTGTGGACGGAGACTGGGACCAGTTGTAGCGAAACCGTTCCCGAAGAAAGTTTTTCAAAGTTTAGAAGGTCGTTTGTCAGTCGGTTTAAACGTTCGATCGCGAGCTCCGACTTCCGGACTCGCTGCATGCCCGTTTCACTAATTGTTCCGTAGATTCCTTCCGACAACGAATTTAGAGTTGCCAGAACGGTATTCAATGGAGTCTTTAGATCGTGGCTTACCATGCTGAGAAACTGATGTTCGCGCTCGCGTGTCTTTTGAATTGCATCGGTCATGTCTCTAAAGACTTTGTCTACCTCATTTATCTCGTCATTGCCTGAAGGCGGTGGTAGAAGTTCTTTGCCTTCTGTAAAACGCTCTCCATTAGCCACTAAAACGCGCAGTCTCGATGCGAAGTGCAATGAGAAATAGTAGATTAGAAGAACGCAGACGAGAACGTTCAACGTCAGAGCAAATCCGATCATCCTGTGAATGTTTTGCTCGGCATCCTCGAAGCTTGGCGCCTTATCCGGCGCGAGGCTCGCTTCTTCCTCTGCTAGTAGACGTTGGACATACAGTTTCAGATCAATTCGTCGTTTATATTCGTTTGCATTGGCACCACCTGTGGTGGTTGCTGCTGTTGCTGCGAGTGCGGTTTCAAACCGCTTCAAGTCTTCAATCTGCTCGTTGTATTTTGATGACGAGCGCATAGGTCTTTGGAGTTTTGCTGTGAGAAGCGCTAGCTCTTGAGAGGGAACGTTTTCCTGCTCCAGTTTTGAAATCAAGCGTTGGCCGCCAATCAATATGCGCGCCGTGCGTTCCGATGCACGTTTCAAGGTCCGCGTCTGTTGCCATAGTGATTCGAGCACTACTACAAACAGCACCTGAAACACGAGGGGAACCGCTACTAGCAGCAGCACTTTATGCACCATCTTTATTCGCGGCATCGTCATATGCCAGTTATGCCCCGCCGCTGTTTTTTCTCTCTTCTGCAAATTTTCAACAATTGCTCAACACCGCTTATATACATTCCGCCTATCGTCGAAATTATTATCGCCAGCGGTTTTAGCGGGGTTTGCTATGTCGATTCCAGTTGTTGCAATTCTTACTTTCGCTTGTATGACGGCAGCCGGTTTACTTATCTTGAAACCGCTGGTAGCTCAGTATGTGCATTCATATTCCGTTCGCATTCGCGCGCGTCGCGATGTCGATCTAGGCTCCGCGGAGCAGCCAAAAGATTCTCGACTACTGAGCATTCTAAAACTGGCAGGGCAGCTCACTCTGAGCGCTTTTCCGAACCTTGCCGATCGGCGAGCAGTTGCCCTTCTAACGATGGCTAATTACAGGACGCCGGATCACCTAGCCATGTTCACCGGTGTTCGCGCTTCCAGTTCCCTCAGTATCCTTCTGCTGGGGTTGCTCGCTGCTACCGGTAATCCGATCAATCTGGTATTAGCTATTCCAGCCGCAGTAGTCGCATGGCTACTTCCAAATTTCTTTTTATCGATGCGCGTTACGAAGCGGAAAGACCAGATTTTGCGTGAACTTCCAATCATCATAGATTTGATGATCGTCTGTGCGCAAGCCGGTCTTGGATTGCTTCAGGGGTTGGATCGCATATCAAGCGAGGTTGATGAATCGTGTCCGGCTCTGACGCAAGAAATTAAACAGATGATCAACGATATAAAGTTGTTTGCCAAATCTGCGCCGTTTGCATTGCGTGAAATGGGAGAACGGTGCGGTGTCGATGAGTTGATTAATCTGGCTTCCGCACTCATTGCTGCCGAGGCTAAGGGAGCGGACATCAGTTATCCGTTGCAACAGCAAGGTGCCGCGTTGAGGGACCGGTTGAAGCGCAAAAAGGAAGAAGAGGCTGGGAAAGTGCCGGTGAAGATGGTACCTGTGATCATGATATTTATTATGCCGCTGATTCTAGCTCCGATGTTGGGACCCGCGGTCGTTGTAATCGTTGATACCATGAAGCCTATTCTGGAGAACTTAAAATGAGACATGAACTTGAATCTACGGCTCGAATCTGTATCCGACACCATGGACGGTGACAATCATATGTTTGTCACCGTTTTTCCCGAGTTTGTTTCGCAATCGCGTAATGTACGACCGAATCGTGTCCGGCGACGCTTCCGTATCACTTGCCCAAACCCGTTGAATCAGTGCTTCGGCACTGAATACCTTGCCCGGGTTTCGTGCAAAAAACAGGAGCAACGAAAATTCCTTTGGAAGAAACGACACCTCGGTATCATCCTTTAAAACTCTATGTTCGTCCGGGTATATTTTCAGATTACTGATTTCCAGACATCCATCATTGACTGACGAGTTTCTCCTGAGCTGTGCTTTTACACGCATTGACAGTTCTCGCATGTTGAACGGTTTGGTCAGGTAGTCATCCGCCCCGGCATCAAAACCAAGTTCCTTGTCATCTATTGTTTTGTTTCCGGTAAGCATTATGATTGGAGCTTTTCCACCCTGGCGGCGAAATGTTCGCGCCACATCTATTCCGCTCACTCCCGGCAGATTTAAATCTAGAATCAGCAAATCGTACTCGCCGCTGCGCAGATAGTGCAATGCCGAAGGACCATCGTTCGCGATGTCCACTAAATAGTTTTGCGCGACAAGCCAGTCCCTCACCGCATCCGCGAAATCTTGTTGGTCTTCGACTAGCAGCAGTTTCGTCACGGCTCGCCTCCAGTTCTGAATACTTTATCACTCAACTCGAAAAATCACCGCTGCGGGTGATCGTTGAATGCGTGCCGACAAAAGATTTTTCAAGAATTCACGCTCAGAACGTAGCAATTCTTGGTTCCATGACCCTAATTTCGCGCCGAGTTTGGGCCAATCCACACTTGGAAAACCTATTTTAGAGCCAGAACCACCGCTAAATCAGGCTCCTCTTTTGGAAGAGTAGCACTGCCAGCGGTGGCTCAAAGTTTTTGATTCTGGTTGTCGATTAGAAGCGGAGTGAGATGCCGAAACTGTTGCCTCTGCTACGATTTCCGCCCCAATTATTGCCGTATCCATAATCGTTCATGTATGGCATACGTCCGTTCATAAACCGTCTGCCCTGATTGAGCATCAAATCAATCGCAAATCTTCCATTGTTGTTGCGGCAGTTGCGATCGTAACGATCATAGCGGTCATAACGATCGTAGCGGTCGTAGCGATCATAACGACCCGAGTTTCTGTAGTCGCCGAAGCATCCATCATTCACGTACGGCGGTAACTGCGGTCTATATTGAGGTTCGTAACTGTCATAGCGATCTTGTCTGTACGGAGGGCGCGAATACCCCCAGTCGTCACCCCTCTCTATTACGACAACAGGTGGCTGATTCCGTTGCGGGATGTATTCCGGCCGTCCTTCGTAGTAGGGCGGCGCTTCTGGTTGTCTGCGCACCACAGGTGGTGGTCCGTCTTGCCGGCCTTGATAGATATTTACCGTGTCCGCCTGGTTTATGTAAACACCATCGCGACCATGTGTATGTGCCGGTCTTCTTTGTTCCGGAGGAAGCACCTCAACTCTCGGCGGTGCCGGACGAGGCGGCTCGGCTGGTACCGGAGCTTCCGTTCTTGGTGGCGCTGGCGGAAGTGGTTCCGCCGGTGCTTCGCCAGGCTGATGGCGAGGAATTGTCAGAGTCCAGCCAGACTTAATGAAGTGGTTGTTGCAGCTCAAAGATGGGTATCTGTTGCTGTTGAGCGAAACAATCTGTTGAACTTCGGCTTCGATAGCCTTTCTGTCGTGTGCCATGCCGGAGCCGCGCAGATTTCGTTCCGCAATTGCTGAGAGGCTGTCACCATACTCGACCTTGTATCGGCCGGTCTCATTGACTTCGATTCCCAGACCGCGACGCTGATCGGAAACTGCTTTCCACTGACGTCCTTGCTCGGTTTCGTATTTGAAATCCGGTCTGAAGTCGCAATTGCCCTTATCTTCGACGCCCTCGGCTGGGGCGGGAACTCCGGGCGGCACAATTTCTTGTGGCTTGCCCGATGTATCCGGTTGAACGGGCGCACCAGGCGCCACTGGAACCGTGCCTTCCGGCGGCACTGCCGCAGGGGCGGTCGGTTCATCGACTTTCCCAGTCGTATTATCGCCTACATCTATTGCTGATGATGGAGCTGCCGGAGGAGCGACGTCTGCTCCCGGAGGTAAGGCCTGGCGCTCTTGCGTCTGCGCAGGAGGTGTTACTTCAGCTGCGGGGGCTTGCGTTGTATCCGGAACCGCTACCGCGCCTGGCGGTGGAACGTCGGTTGAGACAGTTGGCTGGTCAGCGGTTTTAGCTGCCGGAGGTCCCGTCATGATCGAGTCATATAAGGAACTGTCTGGAGCCGGTGTTCCCTGATTCTTAGCTACTTCTACGTTGTTTTCCAAAGACATAATATCGATGAGCCCCGTGAGTGAGTCGGTGAGCAGTGCGCTTGCCTTGACAGTGCGTTGCGAGTGAATTTTTCAAGGCAATATCAGTAGTTTCCTGAGTGTAGCCAAGGGTGGCCGACTAGCCAATGGGGAAATTCCCATCCCCGCCGGATCTTTGCGGATGATTAAGAGAGTCGAATTGCTGAGCCGCCTCAGGGCGCAGGAGCGTATCATTTGAGACGCTGAAGTCCTGAGGTGTATTTATGTTTTCCGGAATCGTTGAGGCCGTTGGAGTCGTAGATAAGGTTGTCGACGCGGGCGGCGGTTTGAAGTTCAGAATAAACTGCCCGCAGATCCTCGCCGATGCTCAGATGGGTGAGTCTATCGCCGTCAACGGCACGTGCCTGACCGTGATCGAATATACAGAGGAATGGTTCGACGTTGAAGTTACTCAGGAGACGCTGCGGTGTACGACCCTGGGTACGCTCAAGGAAAAACAGAAGGTCAACCTCGAAAAGGCTCTTAAGGTATCAGACCGGCTGGGTGGACACATGGTAACCGGGCACGTCGATACGGTCGGTCACGTTGGAGAGATTACTGAGGATGGCTTCTCGAAGATAATGAAGTTCACCCTTGATGGAAAGTGGGCGCCATTTTTTGTCAAAAAAGGCTCAGTAACGGTTGAAGGCGTCTCGCTCACCGTTGCTGACTGTGGCGGGCTTAGCAACAATTCATCTAATGCCGGCAAAGGTGGCGAGTTCTGGTTCACCGTTGCGCTGATTCCCCACACAATGGACGTTACGACGCTGGGAACCATTCAGGTGGGCGACCCGGTCAATGTCGAAACCGATGTTATCGCTCGATATGTAGTCCGTTTGCTTGGAGATAGCTATCTGGAAAACCTTAATAAAGAGAGAGAATCTGTACTCTAAATGGATATTCAAAGCTAGACTTTTGATGTCAAGTCGGCAAGCATCGCCGACGCGCTCAGCGCAGACTCGGATCCGCAAATAGAGGGAATCACATGGTCTCGGAATCGCAGGACAACAGCACTGATTTCAACACGGTAGAAGAGGCTCTCACCGACATAGCTCAGGGAAAGTTTGTAATCGTAGCCGATGATGAAGGGCGAGAGAACGAAGGCGACCTCATCTGTGCCGCAGAGCTTATCACCCCGGCGATGATGAACTTCATGGTGAGCGAGGCAAAAGGATTCGTTTGCCTCACCATGACTAAAGACCACGCCAGGCGTCTCAACTTGCCGATGATGGTCGAGCATAACACCGAGGCCCTGAGCACAGCGTTTACAGTAACTATTGATGCTGACCCTAAATATGGTGTCACGACAGGAATCAGCGCTTACGATCGCGCAACGACGATTCGTGTTGCTGTGGATCCCAACGCTGTTGAGTCTGATTTGCGACGTCCCGGACACATCTCTCCTCTGGTTGCGCGGGAAGGCGGTGTTCTCCGCCGAGCCGGTCACACGGAGGCTGCTTGCGATCTGGCTCGCCTGGCTGGTCTGACTCCAGCTGGTGTAATTTGCGAAATTCTCCACACTGATGGAACCATGGCGCGAGTGCCGCAGCTGCGCGAGTTCGCTAAGAAACACGACATCAAGTTTATAACGATCGCTCAGTTGATTGCTTATCGGTTGGAACGCGAGCGTTTCGTGGTTCGAGAAGCCAAAGCTGTTTTCCCATCGGCTTTTGGCGAATTCACAGTTTACGGTTACAGAAACACACTCGACGGCCAGGAGCATATTGCCTTCGTCAAGGGCGATGTGGAAAACCAGGAAGACGTACTCATTCGCGTTCACTCCGAATGCTTGACCGGCGATGTCTTCGCCAGTCTGCGTTGCGATTGCGGACCGCAGCTTGAAGCAGCGATGGCGATGATTGCTAAAGAGGAGCGCGGTGTTCTCATTTATCTAAGACAAGAAGGTCGTGGTATTGGTTTGCTCAATAAAATCAAAGCCTACGCCTTGCAAGATACGGGACAAGACACTGTTCAAGCGAATGAATCATTAGGATTCAAACCCGATTTGAGAGACTATGGAGTCGGCGCTCAGATGCTTGCCGATCTCGGACTGACTTCCGTCAGATTGATAACAAACAATCCGCGCAAAATTGTCGGACTGGAAGGATATGGTTTGATCGTCAAAGATCGAGTCACACTGCCGCCCGCCTGCAATAGCCACAACCTCGGTTACTTGCTAACCAAGAAAGAGAAGATGGGTCACTGGCTCGAAAACCTGGAAGCGTCGTCAGTAAATGGGGGCGACGAACAACCCGAGGGAAAGCCCTCGAAGCACAAAATTAAGGCGGCCGCGAAATAGTTTCCGCAAAATAGTTTCAGTAGTAGTAGACCGCGCTCGGCTGGCTCTACTCGAAACGGATGCAGTTTTTTGTCGGGTCGATGGTGTATCTAAGTCCCGACAGAAACGACTGACCGAGCAGCGGTCGGTCGAAGTTCGCATCTATGAGTACACCGGCTCGCACGTGCTTGCGTTCGACGTTCCCAACTTTAACGGAATCGACCGTGAACCCAAACGCTTCTCTTTTGGCGCCAACGCCACCACCGTGCCCCTGGTACGCGCTGGTTGGACGGTTCAATCCGCAGGCAGCCAGGTGTCTGTCTGCGAAACACAGTATGTCTGCGCCTGTATCAAAATACATCTCGCACTCGCGTCCATTGACTAAAACGGTTACGACCATGTTGCCACCGTCTCTTCGGAAGGGAACTTCGTTATCCAGAAGTTTTGGCCGTTGAACCTGTGTTCGACGGCCGGTGCTGGCGTTTAAACTTGAACTTGAGCTATTGAGCGCGAAAGTGGTCTCCGCCGGTTTCGAGAAAACAATTACTTCGTGCGCGTCATCAACTGAGTAAGGTAAGTCTGAAAAGAAAGTCTGCCCGAGCAGAGGTAACGGAAAAGTGTCCGGCATGTTTCTGTTATCCTGCACAGTCAGCGGAATTTGACGTTTCAAATCTCCAACCCTTAAATCAACCATCGCCACAGTCGTCGGAATTTCTCCGCCCACTCCAAGAGCTCTGCCGTGGATATTCGTTCTTTTGACTTTGATGTTGTGACTGGCTAAAAAAGTCTCCGTGCAAGTCGTCGAAGATGCTCCCGTATCAAACACCATTGTGATTGGAACACCGCCCATTTCCGCGTTCACGATCATCCCGCCGCTTCCCTTTCTGAATGGAACGGCGACCTGTTCCGGTAGTCCGGACCAATCAATCGGACCGGTTCTGGGAATATCTACGTTTTTAATCGCAGCAGCAGCGGCGACGGGATCGAGCACGGCAAGCGTTTTCAACGAGTTCCTGGCGGCTGGACTCTGCGGATACTTCGAGAAGACGTATCGATACGCGGCAGCTGCTTCCTTCAGCCTGCCCAGCTGATGGTAGCAGAGAGCTCGATAATAGGCTGCATTCGCGGCTTGCGTCGAATCAATTTTTCCAGTCTCAAAGATTGCGAGCGCGTCTTTGAATTTCTTTGTGTTGTATAAACCGACTGCTTTTGAATAAGCGTTTTCAGTAGTTGGCGCTTGTGATTGAGCGGCTCCGGCGAGAATGCAGATTATTGCAAGGCAGATCAAGATCAATGCAATCAGATTTGAAAAACTGAAAACGTTTTCGCTCGTTCTTGTGCGGCTGAGAACGACTGACCTGCTCCACATGGCTACGATGTGCTTATTTTGCTGTTGTTTTCGAGGCGGAATGTGAGGGTTTATAGACATGGATTTGTAAGGCTAAACGTTGGACCTATTCTTTTGCTTCCCATCTTGATTGTTTACTTCAAGGTTCTTCAGCGCTCGAACCTGATAACGTTTCTCGATGGATCGACCGTAAAATGCAACCCTTCAAAGAAGCTCTGACCGAGCAGCGGTCTTGAAAATTTAGTATTGAGAAGCACTGCGGCGCTGACTTCCTTTTTCTCAATCGGACCGAGCTTTATGTTGTCCACGGTGAAGGCATAGCTATCGCGTCTGCCGTCTACCGTTCTGCGCACGGTATTTGTCGCTTCAACCGGTCGGTTGAGACCACATTGCGCGAGATGACGGTCGGCAAACACAACCTGACTCGCGCCCGTGTCCACATACATTTCACATTCCCGGTTATTGACCCTGGCCTTCACTACGATATGATGTCCATCGCGAGTAAAAGGTACCTCACGGTCTGTAAGCTTGATTGGGGCGTCGTTTTTGGACTTAAACCGATTTGTCGGTTTTAACACAATCACTTTACGTCTTGTGTCGATTTCATAGGTCAAGTCGCCGAAAAAGCTCTGACCGACGATCGGGCAGTTGTCGTAAGATGCGTAAAGGCTATCCGGCGAATCTTGTTCCACATAAATTTTATCGTCTCGTACAAACGAGCCCAGGGCAATGCGAGCGACAGCGATGTTCGCGATCGTTTCCTTAAAAGCGCCGGGGACTATGGCGTTTTCCTTCGTCCAGTTGAACTGCCAGTTGTTTTTGTTCGCGAAACTCTGCCGGCAGAAGGTGACACCAGATCCGGTATCAAACAGAATTTTGCACTTTCTGCCGTCAATGGTGCCATCGATGTACATTCGACCGTCCATGGCCTCTTCCGTGTATCTGAGCACGTAGCCGTTTGAAGGTGTCGTGGCGAATGCGCTTTGTTTAACAATGGAAGAAGCCGTCACGAACGACTCAGGCACGCGACCAGTCTCCTTAGCCGTTTCCAGTGCTTGCAAACGAGCACCCAGCTGTTTCATCATCTCGAAGGACTTGTCGCTGTAAGGAGAGTTTGGATAATTCGTGCATACCACCTTGTAAGAATCGTGCGCTTCTTGCATTTTGTTGAGCTGTTGATAGCTCATGGCCAGGTAGTAGACCGATGCCGCCGTGTTGATGTGGCGTTGGGCTGCTGAGCGAAAACATGATGCAGCCTCCTCGTAAAGCCCTTTCTTGTAAGCGGCGACTCCTTTGTCGAATGATGTTTCAGTCGCAAGTGCTGGAAGCGGTTTCATTGCGATTGCGCTGAGCCACAACAGCGTGATTAGGGGAAGCGATGTCAACGCGACTGAGATGCAGAGCGTGGTAATTCGGTTTGTTCGCACAGCTTCTCGCGTGTTTTAACGGCTCAGGAGAGTTTCGTAGAATTCGACTTTAGCTTTGTCTTTCCGGTGATTATACAAAGATATCAGCTTCTGGACGTCTTTCGGGTTTGCATCGGCACCGTCATGTTTGACTCGTGCTTCTATGCGTTTTAACGCCATAGTCGTGAGAAGCCCTCTTGGACCGAGAAGTAGAAAGGAGAGCGCGAACGAAACGGCGATTGAAAGCGGCACGAACCAGGGGTTGTCCACGCTCACATGAGCCTTTTGCCAGGCAATGATTGAAGCAATACTTTTATTCGTTTTGTCCGCATCTACAGTTCTCCCTGAGACACGAAAGCAGTACTCCAGGTCTTGAAGTGTTTTCAAAACGCGATCGCTGTTGGGACCAAACTCGCGTTGACGCATCTTCAGCGCTTCTGAGTAAGCCTGTATCGCCTCTTCGTAGCGCTTTTGACTGGTCAAAGAGTTGCCTAGCTTTGTGAGCGCGTTGCCCAGGTGGTGGTAGCCGCTAGTTTCCTTCCATAGCGCGATCGACTGACGGCTGTATTTCTCTGCGTCGACTGGTCGGTTTCTCTTCAGTGCGATGAATGCGTAGTTGCCAAACATCTCTGCAATCATCGGATGTTTTTCGCCGTAGATTTCTTTTCGAATATCGAGAAGAAAGTCCGACAGATGTTCAGCTTCGTCGAGTTTGTCGACTTCGATGTACGCTCCTGCCAGAAGTTCCGCCGACAGCGCCGGATGAACCCCGGGAATTCTGTACAGCGGATTGAGTAGATACAGCTTCTTCGCGGCTGCGAGCTGATTCGCGCAGGTCAGGCTCAGGCAGCTGAAATCATAGGCGAGAAACAAAAGCACCACCAGCGCCACCACGTTGGAAACCGTTTTGACAGCCTTCCAACCCTGTCTGGTTGCTTCTGTTTTATTGCTGAGTTCGTCAAGAACGGCTTGTTGCACTTCTCTTGCATTGCGCGCCTTCTTGCGACTGCGAAAAACGATTACGGCTATGAACACAATTACTTCTACGGCAACAGCGGCAACAAGTTCCTTCGTCGGGCATGCGATCGCATAGACGACGAAGTACAAAAGCGTTATGAGCGCTATCGCGTAGCCGAGTTTCGCAGACAGAGTCGTCAACTTGTTTCTCCATGGACGGCATCATCATAATCGCCGCCGGCATGGAAACCAATGTTGTAATTACCAGTGAAGCCGAACTCTACGAGAAGTTCTGCAGGCCTATTAGACGCTCGGCATGAACAGGATTTTCTTTCCAGAAGCGTTCTACCAGATTCGTCACTTTGAGCGTTTCCAGAATCGGACCTTCGACTTCGACAAGCCGGAGCATCAGCGCACGGTGAAGCGGAATCTTGCTTTGAATCAAGCTGATTAGACCCTTGCCGGTCAGCTTGAATGTGATATCCGGACGTTCATCGGAGGGCTCGTGACGGCGCAGGACAATCCGCCCCTCATCGCGCTTCAAATACCACCTGAGGTCCGACGCTTCTTTTATGAAGAAACCAATTGAGCGTCCTTGCGACATTGCCTTATCTAGCAGCGATCCGCAATTCAGCCACTCCGGAATAAACTCCTCGAAGTAGAATCGGGCAATGCGATCGTTGTAGTTGACTATTTCATCTCGCCGTTCTTCTGTGGCATGACCGCCGAAGTGCTTGCCGCGAGCGGCATTTATCGATTTGCTGAAGTATCTTTCGTCCATCTGGACCGGGGGAATGTGATATCTCCCTGCGACTTCAAAGAGATTTCGATTTTTAACCTGAACATTGTCAGTCAAAAGCTTTCTCAGCACAGGCGGCAATGTAAGCCTGTCTTCGTCATCATCTCGAATCGTAACGCCGAGACTCTTACCTACGTAGCCCAGCAACTCGGAATTGAGAAGCGGATTGGTTGGAATAATGTTCAAAATAGACGTGCGCTGTTCGTCTTCGAGGAAGCGCCAGAACATGTAAACTGCAGTGTCCACCGGCATCAACCACAGAAATGAATTCGGATGGAAGCGCATTTTAATTTCTTTGTTTTCGCGTTGCATCTGATTAATCTCGTCTGCTTTATTCGCGAGTTCCTTCAGCATCGGATAGATGCCTGTGTAGTTCAATGCAAAGCCGTCATCGGTTGCTCCTGCAAGCATCGGCATTCGCACCAGATACCACGGAAAGCCCCAATTCTTGAGCTTCTCGACCAAGCGCATTTCATATTGCTGGCAAGTGCTTTCCCATGTTGTTTGCGGTTTACGGCGCGTAAAATTTGTCTCTTCCGGAACCACACCATCTTGTTGCACTCCGCCGTACAGTGAGGAGATGATGTACAGAGGGGCTGATTTCGTGCCTCTCAAAACATCCTTCAGCTCCGCCGCTGACCACGGTGCTCGCGGCGCGCGCGACTCGTCAAAGTTGGGCGGCATGCCTGAGAAAATTACGGCATCATATGTGGTGCCTTTGGGAAACTCACCTTGTTCGACAATTTTGATCTTGTCCTGGAAAACTTTGGCTTTGCCGTGACCGCCGAATGATGTGTCGAGCTCCGCTTGTACCGACGATCTCAAGTCGAGTGGAGAGAGCGACAACAAGTTCAAAGAACTTTTGCAGGCGATATGGGTGTGCCAGCCTTTCTTCACGAGCCAGGCGACGAGCGGTCCGGTAAAGCTAGATATTGGACCCCAGATGTAGGCTGTCTTCTGTGCCATTCAATGCGTCCCTTGACTTGCTGGTGCAATCTGTCAGCCTTCTTGCCCTGGCTGAGCTGGTTAACCAAACCACATATCTTACAACCAGTCGGCACGGATGCGGTCTCGACTCTAGTCAAGAATGGTCGTTTCGTAACATAGGTAAGAGTTTAAAGCGGTTTTGAGAAGTCCATAGGGGACTCTACGAGCATTGTGTTTGCGAATTTGTCGCCGATTCGGCGCCCGTCCGGTTTCGTATACGCCAGCCAGCACTCTGCTGGAATTAGCAGCATGAGATAAGCCGTGCAGATCCAGTTGACTACTTGAAATATGAAGGAATTGATGCTGCCCCCAAAGGGCAGGAATTTAATCAGGGTCAAGATACCCAGGACTATCAACGGCAGGAAGAACAAAATGTTTCGCTTTACGGACTGGATAATCGTCGGCGGCGTACCGGTCGAGGCGTCTACCACTTGCATACCCATAAGGTTTTTGCCGAAGCCGTGTCCTTGATAAAAGTAGTCGCGAACCAACATTATCGAGATGATGATGGTTTGCTGTGTGATGAGCTTGGTGATGTGCGGAATCAGGTTACTGAGAACCACAAAGACTGGAATAATCAACAGGCTCAAACCGAACGCCAGAATGACATCCGCCATGAGCGCAATGCCGCGACGTTTTGGGTCGATTGCACTGGTTTCGATTTCATCGTCTGAAACGGCGCCGGCCTGCGTCGGACGGCTGCGGCTGTTTCCCGAGCCGTTACTGTCCGCGAAGGACTCGTCAGCCTCAAAATCTGCTTGGCCGTTGGGTTCTCTATAACGTCTATTGGGTTGGCGCCCGGAGCCGCCGGATGACCTTGTCATGAGTGTTTAAGTACCCGTTTCCTAACCTGTTCAAGCAGGCGTTACACCAAACTTTCTTTATGATAGTGCACCAGTTCCAAATCGGAACAAATAGTAAGAGGTGGGCGCTTCTTCGCAGAAGGCCGATAAGATCCAGGCAGGTGTTATTTAGCGCCTGAGAAACCTGATTCTAAGGGGAAGTTTAGTCATGACTGCAAATGGAAACGAGACGGTAATCGTCGCTGGTGTCAGAAGTCCTTTCGGGAAGATGGGAGGCTCGCTTGCCTCAGTCTCCGCCGTTGATCTAGCGTCCCCGCTCATCAAGAATTTGATTGAGAAAAACGGAATCAATGGCGATGCAGTTGATGAAGTTATTATCGGACAAGTAGTCCAGGCCGGTTGTGGACAGATTCCGTCGCGTCAGGCCCTTTTGAAAGCCGGTCTTCCCAATACCTGCGAATCGACGCTGGTCAACAAAGTTTGCGCTTCCGGTATGCGCGCAGTCAGTCTCGCGGACCTGCGTATCCGCGCCGGCGATGGCGATATTATCGTGGCAGGCGGGATGGAGTCCATGAGTCAGGCTCCCTATCTGGTGGATGCCAACTCGGCGCGATTCGGCAAACGCATGGGTCATACACCGTTGAAGGACGCGATGCTGGTGGATGGACTCGAGTGCCCTGTGCATGACGTTCACATGGCCGTACACGGCGCAAAAGTCGCCGAAGAATTTGGTATCACACGTCAGCAACAGGATGAGTGGGCTTTCAGAAGTCATCAACGCGCAATCAAGGCGATTGAGAGCGGTTTATTCTCCCAGGAAATCTTGCCCGTCGAGATCTCATCCAGAGGAAAAACAACTGTCGTCGACCGCGACGAAGCCCCGCGAGCTGATACTTCTATGGAAGCGCTCGCCAAGCTCAAGCCCGTATTCTGGGAAAAGGGAACCGTCACCGCCGGTAATGCCCCTGGTGTAAACGATGGCGCTGCCATGTTGCTCGTTATGAGTAAGAAGAAAGCAGATGAGCTCGGTTTGAAACCGCTTGCTCGGATTCTCGCGCATGCTTCTATTGGACAAGACATTCCATATCTGCACACCGTTCCAGCTCTTGCAACTCAAAAGGCTTTGAAGAAAGCGGGCTTGACTGCCGCCGACCTCGAACTCATGGAAATCAACGAAGCGTTTGCTGCGGTTGCATTGAAATCGATGAGCATGCTCGGTATCGACGCAGAGAAAGTCAACGTCAACGGTGGAGCAATCGCTCTCGGTCACCCGATTGGTGCCAGCGGCGCACGCATTTTGTTGACTCTTGCTAAAGAAATGGAAAGACGCGGAGCCAAAACCGGCGCTGCTGCAATCTGCTCCGGCACCGCACAGGGCGATTGTGTAATTCTTTCCAGAGAGGGTCTCAACTAATGACGAGCCAGACAGTTCTAGACGTAGATGCCGCGCGGCAGAGAATAGAGGAACTGAGTAAGGTAGTCGAGCACCATCGCTTTCGATATTATGTGCTCGATAATCCTGAAGTTTCCGATGCCGTTTTTGACGAGCTTTACAACGAACTGATCGCCCTCGAAGAAAAATATCCGGAGTTGAAATTGCCCAGCAGTCCAACTCAGAAAGTCGGAGCTGCGCCAAGCACAGAGTTTAAACAGGTGAAACATCGCGTGCCGATGTTGAGCTTGTCTAACGCAATGGGCAGCGAAGACCTGGAAAAATGGGAAGAGAGAATTCTTCGTGGTCTCGGTCAGTCAGCCGATGAAGCAAATCAATTAGCTTACGCCTGTGAACTGAAAATCGATGGACTCTCCATAGCTTTGACATTCAAGAATGGAGAGTTCATCGAAGGCGCCACCAGGGGTGATGGCGAAGTTGGAGAAGACGTGACGTTGAATTTGAAGACGATCTCAGTGCTTCCTCAAAAGCTGACACCCATTCCAGTTAATGCAGACGGAACTCTTGCCGAAGATGCCAATGCTCCAGGCGTCGAAGCACGAGTTCCAGAGCTGCTGGAGGTGCGTGGTGAAGTTTATCTTCCGGTTTCGGCATTCCAGGCCTTAAACGAGAGTATGCTCGACGCGAATGAACCGACATTCGCCAACCCCCGCAATGCCGCTGCTGGAAGTTTGCGCCAGAAAAATCCTCGGATTACTGCAAAGCGCAGACTGGCTGTTTTTACGTACTTCGTATACGTGACGGACCCGACCATCAAACAGCCGACCACGCACACCGAAAGTCTGAGAATGCTCAAACTTCTTGGACTGCCGGTCGAGCCTAATCATGACGTCGTGCATGGCGCGAGTGCAGTGAAAGCATACTGCGACAAATGGGCGCTGGCGCGCCACGGTCTCGACTATCAGACCGACGGAATAGTTATTAAGCTGAACGAGCGCAGTCTCTGGAGCGAACTCGGTAATACTTCGCACAGTCCGCGTTGGGCAATTGCTTACAAATACCCTCCCGAAGAGGCAGAGACCACACTAGACGCCATTCAGTTCGAAGTGGGGCGTACTGGCGCAGTGACACCAGTGGCGATACTACATCCAGTGAAGCTCGCTGGAACAACAGTTAAACGGGCAAGCTTACACAATGCCGATCAGATCGCACGTCTCGATGTGCGTGTTGGTGACACAGTGATTGTCCGCAAAGCCGGTGACATCATCCCTGAAATTCTGAGCGTCAATCCTTCCAAGAGAGCCGCAGACAGCCAACCGTTTCAGTACCCAACTCGTTGCCCAATCTGTGATACTCAATTGGTCCGTGAAGGGGAAGAGGTCGCGGTTCGCTGTCCTAACACCTATGGCTGTTTATCGCAACGCGAACGTCGCCTGAAGCACTGGGTGAGCCGCGACGCAATGGACATCGAGGGTGTCGGCGAGGTCCTCGTCTCCGAGTTCGTCAAGAACGATCTCGTCAACAAGCCGTCCGATTTTTATAAACTCACACTCGATAAGCTGATGGCACTTCCGCGTATGGGCTTGAAGTCAGCCGAGAAAGCGATTAAAAATATTGAGGGCTCGAAGACGCGCCCATTCGCGCGCGTAATCAACGCACTCGGAATTCGCCATGTCGGCACCACTATGGCCGACCTCCTTGCTGAAAACTATCCATCAATGAAGTCGTTGAGAAATGCTTCAGTTAGTGACTTAGCGGCCATCGAGGGAGTCGGACCCGTAGTCGCTGAAACGATATTTCAATTCTTCCAGGAGCCGCAAGTCAATCAACTGATCGATGAACTTTCTCAGTTGGGTGTTCGAATGGAGGATGATGTTGAAGAACTCGCGCGCGAAGCTCTTCCACAGACGCTAGCCGGAAAAACGTTCGTAATCACGGGTACGCTGGAAACTCTGGAGCGGTCTGAAGCCGAAAAAGCCGTGAAAGCTCGCGGCGGAAAGGCGACCTCATCCGTTTCAAAAAATACCAGTTTCCTCGTCGTTGGTGCCTCTCCCGGCTCCAAAGTCGCCAAAGCTCAGCAATTGAACGTGCCGATTCTGGACGAAACAGAGTTTTTGAAATTGCTCGAGAAGTCTGACTGAGATTAATTTCAGCGTTTTAGATACAATCGAACTCAGGCACCTGAGTTTAAGCTTCAGTGTCCTTGAGGCAGAATCTTGATAGTTGATCGAATCGGTATCTGTGATTAGCACCAAGAAAATCTTTCCAGCGTTGATGATAGCGGTTGTTTTTTCGACCGCCTCACTTTCGTACATGCCTGATGGCAATCTTTCTTTCATTGCTTCGGCTAAGCAAGGGCGAAAGGGGAAGTATTCTGAGAAACCGGCAGAAGAACATTTCATTCGCGGAAAACAACAACTGAAGGCCGAAGATTTGGATGGAGCTGTCGATTCTTTTCTTCAAGCTACCTATTTCGCGCGCAATGGATATTATCCGGAAGCCTATTACTGGCTTGGTGTCTCTTACATGGACAAAAACGAGGATAAGAAGGCGGTTGAGGCGTTCGAGAAAAACGTTCAGCAATCAATTGAGGAGCCGACTGACACCTACCTGGCGCTTGCTGAAATTCACTTGCGCAACAAACGCTGGGACGAATGCCAGGCGGCTTTGCGCAACATCAAAAAATACGATGAGAAGACGACGCAGAAGATCGAGTTCGTTTACGGGCTGATGGAAGATAAACGAGCGGACTCCGTAGAGTACAAAGAGCCTAAAGTTATGCTCGGTAAAGCATACGATAAAGGGAATCAGAAAAATCGCGAGATGGCGAAGCAAGCCATGGAGAATGAGCGCAAGCAGCACCTCATGAGTTCCGAATCGCACTTCCTGCGCGCGCTGGGTCAGAAACCCTGGAATCAAACGCGAGTATGGTTGTATTACTGTGAATCGAAGATGAAGCAGCAGAAGTGGCAAGAAGCGCTCAGAGAGCTAAATGCGCTATTCGACTCGAAAGTTCTGGGCAATCAGGTGCGCATGCCATTGGCTCGGATGCATAAAGACATAGGCGTGTGTCGGCTTGCGATAGGAGACCACCAGGGCGCCATGGACAATTGGCGAACCGCGCTCGACTATAACAAAAACGACTTTGAAGTCTGGCTTCAGATTGGAATGTTGCTGGAATCAGAAAGACATTTTTCATCAGCTGTAAGCTATTACAAGGAGTTCTTACGTCTTCGGGATGGCACAGACGACAATCGTCTTGGAGAAGTGCGGAATCGATTGACCACGATTGAACACATGTTGAATCCGAATGAAACTACTCCGACTCATGCTAAGCCATCGCAATACATGCGCACCCAATATGATGGCATCGAGCAGCAGGAGAATCAGGTTAAGTATCAGCGGCAAAAACAGCAACAGCAGGTTCAACAAAACCTGGAGAATTCGCCGTTCTAACCTATTCGAACCAGTACAACAGTTAATGAAGTGTTGGTGCGGCACCTGGAAACATCTGGCAGTACGATATCCTGTGTTTTGAAGTTTCTTGCCAGGTATGTTGCGCTGCAGAAGTTTATGCTCTTGCGGAAAATTTTGGTACTTTTTGTCGTCGCCTTGGGTCTTTATGTCGGGCTTTCCCCGACCGTCGCCTGGCCGATATATCACGCGATTATTTTTAAACCGGACAAGCGCAAACACAAAGTCGATCAACATCTGCAGTTCATGGAGGAACACTATCACGTGCGGAAACGTGAGGTTACCTTTCCTTCGGCTAACGGAAAGACTTTGCACGGTTGGTTTTTCGAGGTGCCTGGAACGAAACGTGTTTTTCTCGCGAGTCAGGGACGCGGCGGTAACATGCGCAAGAAGCTGAACATCGCTCGCTCCTTACTGATGTGCGGCGGTTCCGTCCTCCTCTATGACTACGAGGGAAATGGTGACAGCGAGGGTGTCGCGACGTTGGAGAATGTTTGCGACGATGCTGTCGGCGCGTTTGATTTTCTTGTGAAAAATGAGAAGCGCGATGGCAGAGACATCGTAGCCTACGGTCAATCGTTTGGAACGGGTGTTACCGGTCAACTGGCGAAGCGAAGACCAGTTGGTGCCGTGATTCTGCATTCCGGCTATACATCGCTATTGAGCGCGGGGCGGGACACTCTACCCTGGCTCTGGCTTTACCCGGACAGCGTTTTCCCTGCGCAAGTACTGGATAACCAGGCCGTCTTTGAAAAGGAGCATCCACCGCTTCTGATAGTGCATGGAACTCGGGACCATCTTCTGGCATACCGGCGATCCGAAGAGCTGTACGAGCACGCAAGGCAGCCGAAAACCATGCTCGCCATTCCCGGCGGCGATCATGGCTGCTTTGGGACGTCCAATCAATTTGTCACGGCCGTTGTTCAGTTTTTAAAAATAAACAGTCTCTGACTTGCCGATTCTAAAGTAAATACATTGGTTCTGTTTAACCAGCCAACCTGGCTGTATGATCGGACCATTGATGCCCTTTTGGGGATTGAAAGCAGTGGAACTCGAACTAGTCAAAAAACGAACAACCTATTCTCTGACAACATTTTTTGAAACCTGGACGCTCACGTTTCGCAGATTTTTTCCGTTGTTTGGGGCATGGGCGGTGTCAGGTGCTCTGCCGGTAGCAGTCATGGTCGTCACCGTGATTTCAGGCGGCGTTTTGGATGTGCTGAATGGCGCAACGCATCCATCGTGGTGGACGCTGGTCGGAATTCTGATACCAGCTGTGGTGATGGGTTGGTTTTGGGCCGGCTGGCATTTCGTTGCGCTGAAAGTCGCGCGGGGAATTCCTGTGCGCTTCTCTGATTTCTTTCGCCCGGCCAATCAGTCTATAAGCGCCCTTGTCGCGCTAGTCATCACGAGTACGCTTATCGGATTAGGGATGCTTCTTATCATTCCCGGAGCTCTGCTCTTTTTGCGCTGGCAGCTGACGCCGTTCTACATCGTGGATCGTAACTACGGTCCGATCAAGGCGATGAAGCAGAGCTGGCATGACACTGAGATGCTTTTCGTTCCGCTTGCGATGCTGGACCTGATGCTCTGGGGCGTGGCGTTGTTGACTGCTCCTACATTAGTTGGTCCGCTGCTCCAACACATGTCATCGACCGTGACGTCGGCGCTTGTTTACAGCAAGTGGTTGACGGATGAGAACAACCCGGAGATGCCTCGCATCGATAGCGATCACTCGTTCGGTTCTGAAATGCTCGGCTAAACACGTTTCAATTCCAGCATATCCTCGAAAAAATCCCAGAACGAATCATAGAGAAGACCTTTGTCCTCGCTCTCGTCGAAGCCGTAAACTGGTGGGTCTTCGTTCTCGCCGTTAGCGATGAAATACAAATGCAGACCATCGTTGTTTTTGGCGAATACAAAAGCGCTCGGAGCCAGGTCGACAGGCGCAGCCTCTGTTCTCGTTCCAAGGTCTTTAGCTTGGTCGAAAAAGATCTCCCAGTCCTCGGCTAGAAATATTCCGGCGCCGCGTCCCATGTGCACGAGAAAGGTGATGTAACTTGAGGGCAGAATCACGCCGTGAACTCTTTCGAGTTCATCAATATCCGCCTCTGAGCAGCGTTTCAAATTCCACTTCCAAACCTTGCCGCCACTGACCAACCGCTTCATCAAATCTTCAGGTGATTCTCGAATTCTTGTTGGTCGTGCAGGGGGTGGAATGTCTTTTTTGTATGGGAGCAATAAGTCCAGAATCTCTGGCTTGTCGCTAGCGGCATCGAATGCGTTTTTTTGATAAGTATCAAACTTGTTTGGGTCGGCGCCATACGAAAGTAAGAGTTTCACAATCGAGGCAAGTCCGTGGCTACTGGCTGTGTGCAGGGCGCTTGTATCAAATATATTGACGGCGTTAGGATTCGCGCCGGCGTCCAAAAGTTTCTTTATCACTCGTTCTGCTCGCCGGCTATCATAGCCCCTAGTCGTTTCAGCTGACAGCGCCCACTGAATCATCGTGTGGAAGCATTCTGTTTTCGATTGATAATTGACATTGGCTCCGTGTGCAACGAGGACGTCTACGACCTCCTCGTTTAAGCTCTGGACAGCAAAGTCGAGTGGTATGCGTCGCTGCTTGGTGATTGCGTTGATCTCTGCTCCACTTTCTATTAGTGCTCTGGCGATATCACCTGTGGCGGCATAAAAAAGTGGTGTACTTCGATTTTCCAGGCAACGCGCGTTCACTTCTGCGCCGCACTGTATGAGGTATTGAACGCATTCTAGCGAGCCGCTACGGGCAGCATAGTGGAGCGGACGTAAACCGAACCAACCTCTGGCTTCCCGATGTCGTTTGTTCTGCTGAATTATCTTTTGCAGGTCCTTAAGGCGACCATGTTCCGCCGCGACGTGAATGTCGCGGTCTTCCAACCCTCGGTGGTCTTTCATGACGTGATACCATAAATTTTTATCCAGGAAAAGGCGCAAGTGAGCGAAGCGCGTGGTGCCAGGGCAATGGCGTGAAGAACCCTTTTAAAGCATCGAAGTTCCGCTGCATGGGGAAGCGGAACTTCGGCTTTGCGGCTCCTTGTATAGCTGGGCTATGCTGCGTATTCGAGTTCTCTAACTACCTTGTCGGCGCCGAGAACGCGGAGCGCAACATCGTAAGACATCGTGCCGGATTGAATCTGGTGGACGCACATCAAAGCTTTTCTTGCTTGATTGGCATTGATTGCGTGGTTGAGAATCAGCGCTTCTGACACGCTCATCTCGAAGTCTTTGATTTGAGCAGCCGTTTCGCGAAGGACTCCTTCGTCGAGTACTTCTGCGGCTCTCAGCAAAGTGACAGCTTGTTCGATCACGTCGAGTTCAGCAAGGATATGCTCGAGTGATGCGTTCATGGAATTTACGAGATTAAGAAGCCGTGCGGCTCTTGCTCTGGTAAACATCGGGTTGCTGAACATTTTTTGCATCCGAACGGCGGCTTCAATCACGTTGGCACCAACGAGATTGTAGTTCTTAACCAGCTCACCAAACTGCATGTCGCGTTCTGTTCCCAGTTCTGCCAGGACCATTGAGTCTTCGTGCGAGAGCAGCTTAGCCGCGACCAGAAGTTCGCCAACTTTCGGTGGTGGCAATGCGATACCAGCACCTCTAAGTCCGAGTGCGGAGAGAAGACCTTCAAATGTCTCACCATCTCTGACGATGTATTGAACCGCCTTGACTGCGTCGAAGAATGTGAGATGTTTATCGCGGAGAAGAATTTGAATGTTGATGCAAGTAGTAAGTGTTTTTTCCGAAATGTGATTGAGGTGAACAAGCGAGGTGCCAAGCGGGTAGCCGGTTTGCTCAGCGTAGCGCATTGCTTGCTTCAATTGATCTTCTTGAACGATGCTTGCTGCCAGGAGCAATTTACCGAGGCGGCTGAGTTGTCCAAGGTCGCGGCTGATGCCGTTCAACCGATAGGCTTCTTCGATGCTGCACTGATGAACGTGAGCGAAACGCAGCAGTTCTTTCGCCATTTGAACTTCGATTGAACCGCTACGAATCGAGCGTTGCGCTTGTACTGCGCATTCGACATCGTGGTCGCTAACGTGACCTGACATGACCAGGACGCGCCCGATTGGAAGACTCATTCTTTTGGCGAGAAGAAGGCTGTTGTTCAAAATGACTGGTGAGATGATTCCGGCTTCGAGGAAAAGCTCGCCGAGGAGGTAGAGAGGGGTTCGATTTCGAGTGGACACAAACATCAGGAAATCTCCATAGTAAAACTGCGCCGCGAGAGCAGAAGGCTCTCAGAACGTAAACTCGCTGGGTTGTTAGTAAAAGGTAACCGCTTATGTCCCTATAGTATGGGAGCGAAGTTGAAAAGGGAATTCGCGAAAAACATATAGCAAAAGTGCGTATAAAACGATGGAGACGTTCATGAGAAGCCGAGCTTCACTAGTTTTGTCCGAAGATTAAACGTGGATATCGCCAAATATCGGGAAATTCTTCACGTTCAATTCACGAAAAGTGCTTATGGTCGGGTTTCGGATTTCTTTCAGATGAAGGAGCTCGATGCGCTAGAACTGTGATAAACGAACATCTGGCCGCTGGTCTGCGAACCGCTTCAGCTCTTCCGGCTTCAAGTGGTCGACCAACAGCAATCTGAGTTTGGACATCTTCGTCAGTTTCATCAAACCGTCGCTGGTGATTCGGGGATTATTCGTGATGTTCAATACGATAAGGTTCCGAATGCCGGTAATTGAGTCAAGGTCAGCATCAGAAAGCTTAAGACCGGCAAGATCTAGCCCTTCCAGTCTCACGCTTTTCAGCTTCTTGAGGTTCTTATGCTCGGTGCTGGTGTACGGCAGAGCTATGCTCGTGTAAACGAGTGACCTGGACAGCGAATCAAGACACGAGCCTTTTATCTTACTGCAGAATTTCAGGGATATAGTGCTAATCTCCGGGCACGTGCTCAGAGACTTTATTGTTTCGTCCGTGACAGCAGTGTTGTCCAGGTGTATGTATGTCAGGTGCGGCAGGTTCTCCAGATTACGAATTCCGGCGTCTGTGACACGCGTTTTTACGAGATAGATTTCTTTGAGGGAGCCCTCGTCTCGAAGCGACTCAAGTCCCTTGTCGGTGATTAAGGTGCCGTTCAGACGAAGACCACCGATAGGAATGAAATCAATTGATCTTAGATCATCATCATTCAATCCGGTGTCATTGGCGTCTATATACATAGGTAAGAGATTCATCTGCTTATATTCAAGTAGAGCCGTCTTTCGCAGCTCCTGGAATTTTTGCCGCCAATCCGGTCCCTGTATGGATTTCCAAGTAGCGCCCTCGTTGAAAGCTCGATCTATGCTTGGATCATCTTTATAGGTGGTAACTACCTTGTTTCCATCTTGGATTTTAAAATCTTCGGGTTTCGTGAGAGAGTTACTTACGAACCAACCGAACAATGCTAAGCCAATTATTGACACGAGGCTCATCCACAGGATCAGAGATCTCGAGGAAGTTTCAGGTACCGAGACCGGAGTAATAGACTCCAGAAAAGCATTAGAGGGTCTGTAAATGCCACTGTTTTCAATTTCTGCCTGGTCATTTGTAAATAGACTCGAACGATAATTCATGAGGTCCGTTCGAAGAGCGCCTACCGTTTGATAGCGCTTGTCCGCGTTCTTCTGAAGGCACCTGGCAATAATATCTTCGAGCTCATCTGAAAACGTTTTCTCCTGAGTCTTGTCAGATAGTTTTGGAACTGGTGAGTTGACGTGCATGAGGAGCGTTTGCGGAATGGTTTCGCCGAGGAACGGCGGTTCGCCCGTTAGCATCTCGAACATCAAGCAACCCAAGCTGTAGATGTCCGATCGTTCATCCACAATTTGCCCGTTAGCCTGTTCTGGGCTCATGTACGGTGGACTTCCAATACCGACGCCTGTCTTGGTTAGGTGTTGATCTTCTGATAACAGTTTGGCCAGTCCGAAATCGGTGATGACCGGCTTTAAGTCACCACTAGCGGTGCGTTCCATGAATACGTTAGATGGCTTGATGTCTCGATGCAGAATGTCGCGCCCATGAGCATGAGCCAGTCCATCGCATAGCTGGATGAACGTCGACAGCGCCTCGTCCAGCGAAATCACTTCGCATGAAGCTATTAAGTCAGCGAGGTTCTCTCCGGAGAGCAATTCCAAAACAATATAAAGTTCGTTGGAGTCGGATTGCCCGAAATCGAGAATGGTCAGAATATTCGGGTGCTTCATCTTCGCAAGAGCGATAGCTTCTTTGTGAAAACGGACAGCGTCCTTCGAAGAGATATTCCAGCTTAGAATTTTAACAGCGACGTCTCTGAGAAGCTGATTGTCTCGGCATCTCAAAACAACACCCATTCCACCCCTGCCCAGTTCACCGAGCGTTTCATAGCGTTCGTGTTTAAAACTAGAGTTTTGATTCTGCACTGTTGCTTGCCTTTGATGCGTCATTTTGCTGAGGCTCGAACATCTTGGTCGGATCTGTCGATGTGGGGAATGCGGGTATTTTTGACGCGTCCGCTTCATCTGTTGGGAAGACGGTTGGTACTTTTGTTTTATCCGCTGTCGTTTGCTTCCTCAGATGTGAGGCATAAACTACCGCAGGTGGAAAAGTGTGAGCAATGTGAAATCGTTCGATACCATCGGCGGTGACTTTCTCGCAGCCGTTTAAATACAGATTGACCAGATGTTTAATCTTTGCCGTTGCGAGTACGCCCTTATCGGTGATGTTGGGGTTGCGATTGAGAATTAGAGTTTCCAGTCTTGGAATGCGGATGGCTACGATGTTTTCAATATCTTCATCAGTCAGATTCAAATTGGAAAGATCTAGATTTGGGATTTCGACACTTTTCAGGTTTTCCAAGTTCGGAAGTCTCACCCCCGCGCCTCGCAAGCTCAGGTGAAACAGATCAGAGTTGTTATGCAAAAGTCCCAGAGTTGAGCCGTGGAAGTTTTTGCAGTTGTCCAGTTTCAAAAAGGAGAGCTTGCCGCAGGCTGATAGCGGTTTCAACGCGGCGTCTGTAACGGCAGTCCCTGACAGAGTAAGCATCTCCAGCTTTCTGAGATTTGCCAGGTGTTGTATTCCCGCATCCGTGATGTTGGTTCGGTCAAGATAAAGTTCTACCAGCGTAGAATTTTTTCCAAGTTCAGCGAGCCCCTTATCCGTGATTTTGGTGCCCGCCAATTTTAGTCCGCGAATTGGAATGCCTTCGAGCATTTTCAAATCTTCGTCAACTACGTCGCTGCCCGACAGATTGAGCCAATTCGGAATCATGTCGCTGCCTAGTAGTTTCGATGCCGTTTTCGAGCGGTCTGCTATCATTTTCAAACCTTCGGTCGCGTTCGTTCCCACTTCAATCCAGATAGTGTTGTCGCGCAATCGACCAGGTTCATTCCTTGTTCTGTTCTGCGCAAATTTCATGTGGAACATATCGTCTTCAACATCTTCGTCAGATGTTGTAGGTGCGGGATTAGTCAAATTCGCGCTTGCCTGTGGCTCCGTCATTGCCCATGTGTAAACGGATGGCGTGTATTTGAGCTCAAATTTTGCCGGCTTAGACTTGTATAGAGCGAGCGCACCAAGCACGCCAATGACGAGAACGACCATGCCGATAGCAAGGGTGAATTTCTTTTCCTGCGAGGGGCGTACCAAGTTTTGATACCCGCTAATTATGAACGCTCCGGTTCTCAAAAATGATTTTGCCGGCGAGTAAACACCCGAGTCACCGGAGTCAAAGGTTACGTTTACAATCGAGTCTCTGAGCGACTTCAGGTCTGTTCGCAGGTCACGAACCTTTTGATAACGAGCGCCGGGATCCTTAGCGAGGCATTTCTGAATAATTCGATCTATCTCTGGTGGAAAGTTCCGGTCCGGGCACAAATGGCTCAGTGTAGGCGGTTCCTCTTTGATATGCTGCATCATCAAGGCTGGTATCGAATCTGAATTGAACGGACGCTGACCGCTCAGTACTTCCATCATCAGGCAGCCAAGACTGTAAATATCGGAGCGCTGATCGACAGCTTTGCCTGCGCATTGCTCGGGGCTCATGTATGGCGGGCTGCCCATTGCGATGTTTGTTTTGGTCTGGAACTGATCGTCGGTGAGCAGCTTCGCGAGTCCGAAGTCGGTTATCGTAACTTTGAATTCGCCGGCTTCGTAGCGAGCGACGAACACATTCGACGGTTTGATATCCCGATGCAAAATATTTTTTCCATGCGCATGCGACAGTCCATCGCAAATTTGCATGAAGATATCGAGCGCATCTTCAAAAGGCGGATTTTTATCCGCATCGAGTAGCTCTGAAATACTTCGCCCGGTGAGCAGGTCCATAACAAGGAAGAGCGAGTCATCGTCGGAATGTCCGAAGTGTTGGACGCCGAGAATGTTGGGATGCTGCAGGCGTGCCAGCGCCTTGGCCTCTTTGTGAAACCGGATTACATCCTCGTTGGACATGTTCCAAGCAATTACTTTGACTGCAACATCTTTAAGCAGTTTGCGGTCGCGGCATCGGTATACGATACCCATGCCACCACGTCCGATTTCCTCAAGCACCATGTACTGCTCGTGGCTGAAAGATATATTGCTGAAAGGTGAAGACACTCTGAGCTCTGAACGTTCTGCTGACTCTGCGGCAAGCTCCAGTATAACAGCGACGTCAAGAAAGGAAAGGTTCGCAAGCAACAAAGCCAGCCGCATGCTGTGGCTGGCTCAATTGGTTGGAGAACCGGGTGTCGCCCTATTTACCTGTGTATGCCGGAGTGCGCTTTTCTACAAACGCTTTCACGCCTTCGGCAAAATCATCGGAGCGTCCAGCGATCTCCTGCAGGTTTGCTTCGTATTCGAGCAGTTCTTCGAGGTCGTGGAACAACGCGCGGTTGACGGCTCTCTTTGTCAAACCGAACGCCTTGGTCGGGCCGGCTGCTAGCTTCTCGGCAAGCGCCATCGTTTCCTTCATCACCTCTGCTTCTGGAACGACTTTGTTGACGAGGTTGAGCTTCAACGCCTCAGACGCGGGAAGTTTTTCAGCGGACAGCATTAGCTCGAAAGCCTTAGTCGCGCCGATCAAACGGGGAAGCATGAACGTGGAGCCCGAGTCCGGAACGAGACCGACTTTCGTGAACGATTGAATGAAAGAAGCGTTTTCTGATACCACGCGGTAGTCGCAGGCGAAAGCGAGGCTTGCACCTGCACCAGCTGCGACACCATTTACGGCAGCTATAATCGGTTTTTCCATGCGACGCAGTTTGATTACGATCGGATTGTAGCGGCGTCTGATTGAATCTCCAAGTGACGGACGTTCGGCGTCTTCACTGGCGATTCTGCTTTGCAGATCTTGTCCAGAGCAGAAACCACGACCAGCTCCGGTGAGAACAATGACGCGCACGTCTTTGTCTTTTTCCATCTCCTTCAGTGCATCTTGGAGACGAAACGAGAGTTCGTCGTTAAATGCGTTCAACTTGTCCGGGCGGTTCAACGTGATTACTCCGATGTTGCCCTTTTTCTCAGTAAGGAGAATTTGTTCTTCGCTCATCTCATTCCTCTTTATTTGGTTGCTGATGATTTGTCGTGTTTTGTCGATTTTTTGTGTCTAACGACCAGAGAAAGTTGGTTTGCGTTTCTCTAAGAACGCCTTCATCCCTTCCTTTTGATCTTCTGATGAGAAGAGCATGTAGAAATTCTTTCGCTCAAACTCAAGACCTTCACTCATCGACATTTCATATGTTTTGAGAACCGCTTCTTTTGCGAGTTTCAATGCGATAGGTGATTTCTTGGCGATTTCGTGAGCGAGTTTTTTCGCTTCTTCCAGATAGAGTTCGACAGGGACGACTTTAACAACGAGCCCGTAGTGATAGGCTTCTTGAGCGGTCATCGGGCGCCCGGTCAGAATCATTTCCATGGCTTTGTGCTTGCCGACAACTCTGGTTAAG
Organism: Candidatus Obscuribacterales bacterium; assembly: GCA_965228855.1. Classification (GTDB taxonomy): domain Bacteria; phylum Cyanobacteriota; class Vampirovibrionia; order Obscuribacterales; family Obscuribacteraceae; genus JADYXR01. The sequence goes on from CBDDIJ010000002.1 coordinate 2,037,727, forward strand.
CGCTGGGTTCCACCAGCACCAGGGATGACACCAATGTTGATTTCCGGCTGACCGAATTGCGCGGTTTCAGAAGCAACGATAATGTCGCAGGTCATCATCAATTCACAACCGCCACCGAGGGCGAAACCGCTTACTGCAGCGATAATCGGTTTTTTGATCTTGCGAACTTTATCCCAGGTCGCGAATCTGTCCTTGAGCATGATGCTGACGGTCGTTTCTTCCGACATCTCGCCGATGTCGGCGCCAGCTGCGAATGCGCGTTCGCTGCCTGTGAGAACCATGACGCGAACGCTGTCGTCTGCATCGAAAGCTTCAAGGGCTTGAACGAGTTCGTCCATTAGTTCGTGGCTTAACGCGTTTAGAACTTTTGGACGGTTGAGAGTGACGATACCGACCGGTCCGTCTTGCTCAACCAGAATGTTTTTGTAATTCGCTTCTTTCATTGTCGTCTCCCTAACGAGTTCTTTCACATTGCTCATATTTGCGGACCTTTCTAAACTGAATACTTTTACTGAAACTGTTTCCCGCATTCGCAGCAGAATTTGAATGCTTGTGCATTCGGCGTGCTGCATTCGGGGCAGGGTTTCGAGCCTGCTGCCGGACTGAGGTTACCTGTAGGACCTGCTGCTTTGCAGCGAATCTTGTCGTAATCCATGTCGGTCTTTTTGCGGAATGAATCCAAGCCTTGTGCAGTTTCGAACGAACCGGCATGCAGCGATAACCAGTCACGAGCGTGACCGATTGTCATGGACCAGGAGAAGTCTCTCCAGAAATTGAGTTGTTGTTTTGTGTATCGCGAGCATTCAGGAAGTTTGTGGTACAACTTCGATGCCAGTTGCTCAACGGCTTCATCAAGCATGGAGTAAGGCACTACCTGGTTTACAAGCCCCCAGTCAAGCGCTGTGTATGCGTCGATTGGTTCGCAGAGCAACAGCATTTCGCGAGCCCGGCGGTCGCCTATTATGAGAGGCAGCCATTGAGTCGCGCCACCGGCGGCGACACTACCGCGCGCTGCGCCTACCTGTTTAATAGTCACATGGTCCGCAGCTATGGCAAGATCACAAGCCATGTTGAGTTCATTTCCACCACCAACCACCATGCCGTTCAAGCGCGCAATCGTTGGTTTGCCGATATTGCGCAGCCGATCGTGCATCTCGATAAACTGATACATCCATTTGTAGTAGTCGTTTGGTTTCTTAAGGATCGGATCCTCTTGTTCTTTTAAATCAGCACCGGTGCAGAATGCTTTATCGCCGACGCCGGTTACGACAACGACTGCTATGGCGTCGTCACGGGAGGCGTCGAGAAATGCATTGGACAGTTCTAGAAGTGTGAGTTGGTCGAAACAGTTCAAAACATCAGGCCGATTTATTGCAACTGTGGCGATGAAGTTCTTCTTCGAGTAGACGATGCGTTTGAAGTTGAACAACTCCGGCGAAATGCCGGTCAGCATCGCATGTTCTTGTGTACTTTGCGCCATGTTTTTTCTCCGGTCAGGTCGGAATTAATGGTCCAGAATCTCTCAGCGAGAATTTGATGAAGTAAGCTCGGTCGCCGCAATATTTTGAATCACGCTGAGTTCCTTCATCCGGTTTTGCAACCAGGCTTTTTCGATGACAGCGTGGGTCACTGTTCCCCGGGCTATTCTGCCTCGAATATTTGATGCGACAATTTCAACTTCGACTTTGTTGTCTCTGATGTCTGCGACCCTTGTTTCAATTGTCACCTTCATTCCCGGAAGAGTCATAGCCAGGTGAGATACGTTTACGTGGCAGCCCATGCACTCTTCGGATTCATCGAGGTATGGCCAGATCATTTTTCTTGCGGAGAGCTCCATATGGTGCACGAGAGTTGAGGTGGAGTATAGTTCGTGCACTAATTCGCCCTCATAGCGAACGGTCATGTCCCAGGAAACGTCAATTTCCATAGTGTGTGTTTGGCCAATTGCCAGACCAGGTTTCATCCCCGTTTCCTCCTGAAGAAAAGCCGTGGCTTACTTGGTTTCCTTGCGCCGGTCGACTACTCGAACCGCTTTGCCCTCGCTGCGTGGCACCGTCCGTGGTTGCATCAGCTTGACGTCGGCGGTCAGTCCGAGCATGTCTTTCATCAAGCATTGAATCTTCACCGTGAGAGCTTCGAATTCGACACCACAGCTGTTGAATTCGCCCCAGCGCTTCACCAAATCCTCTGTAACTTCGACTTGAACTTCCAGCACGTCGAGAGCTCTCTCTCGATTTACGACAAGCTGATAGTGAGGGCTCAAGTCCTCGATGGATAGCAGGCACTTTTCAATTTCGGAAGGAAACAGATTGACACCTCTAATGATGAGCATATCGTCGATGCGCGCTTTCACTCGCTCCATGCGTGCCATGGTGCGACCGCAGACACAGGTTTCCGAAAAAAGCCTGGTGAGATCGCCTGTGCGATAACGTACGACTGGAAATGCTTGTTTCGTCAGACTGGTGAAAACGAGCTCGCCCTCTTCGCCATATGGCAATTTTTCACCTGTGTCCGGATTGACTATTTCCGGCAAGAAGTAGTCTTCCCAGATGTGAAGCCCATTTCGACCCTGCAGGCATTCCATTGAAACGCCGGGTCCCATAACCTCGCTCAGTCCGTATATGTCAAGCGCCTTGATTTCCAGGACCTTTTCAATCTGTGCGCGTAGCTCTTCAGTCCAGGGTTCGGCTCCGAAGATACCGATCTCCAGTTTTATCGAATCGCGCGGGATGCCGTGGTCTTGCATCTGGAAGGCCATATTCAACGCATACGATGGCGTTGAGCAGAGTATCCGCGCGCCAAAATCTTGAAGCAGCAGAATTTGTTGTTGGGTACGTCCACCGGACGCAGGCACGACAGTGGCGCCGAAATTTTCTGCGCCGTAATGCATTCCGAGACCGCCGGTGAACAGACCATAGCCGTATGCGTTGTGAACGATATCGCCAGGTTTGGCTCCAGCTGCTGCAAGTGAACGAGCACAAACTTCTTTCCAGTCGTCAAGATCCGATTCCGTATAACCGACTACTGTGGGCTTGCCCTTCGTGCCTGAAGATGCGTGAATACGCCGGACATTATCAAGTGGCTCGGCGAAAAGGCCGAACGGATAATTTTCGCGCAGGTCGGTTTTTTTCGTGAATGGCAGGCATTGAATGTCGTCAAGCGAGTTGAACGAGTCCAATTTGATCTTGGCTTCGTCGAACTTGCCGGTGTAGAACGGGACTTTGTTATAGACACGCTCCAGAGTGGACTTGAGGCGTTTAAGCTGAAGCTGTTCGAGCTCCACGCGTGGCAAGCATTCCGCTTGCTTATTCCAAATGAATGTATCTGATTTCGTGGGCACGGAAACGAATACCACCCGAAAGCGTGCTGAAAACGTGAATCGAGATCATAACTCTAATTGTTGCTTTGACTTGAATTGCTTATGAAGCTTGAATATTCCTGAGGTTGACGAGCGCACAGATGAGTGGTTGCTAAGCTAGATATTAAGCTGATAGGAAAAACAGGCGCCGCATGAACTAAAATCATTTTGAGAAGGCTTACCAACAGACCACTTTTGAGCTTAAGGCATGATCGGCACTGACGAGCCTGGTGAACAGCCCGCCGTCAAACGCGAACGCATTTTTGACCACCAGATGTGGTGGATTCTTGTGTTGGGAATTTGCGGAATCGCTGTCTATCAGATGTTCAAATATCAGGCGTTTCCAGCTGCTTCCATCGAAATCAAAAAGCCGCGTATCGAAATTCAGGAGCAAGCGCGTTCTCTCGCCCCATCTCTGGGCTACAACAAAACGGGCACAATCGATTCGACCACGTTTAATTCCGAGGACAACGCCAAGTCTTTTCTCGAGCATGAATATCCGCAGGAAGATGCCAACAAGCTTATGGCAACGGAGGTTCCGGTCTGGAGCTGGGTGACGCGGTTTTGCAAGGAGTACGACCAGGAAGAGTTTCAAACGTGGATTTCGCCACAGGGCAAGCTTCTTGCGTTTGAACACGACATTCCGAACGATCTTGCGTTGAATAGCGTTTCGCATGAGCAAGCGCAGAAAATCGCTCGTGCCTTCCTTGAGAAGATGGAGCCGAATGCGGCGGATTTCAGCACGCTCATTCGAGACGACGCGAATACGAAACCAAAGCGCGAAGACCATTCATTTGTCTGGGAGAATCAAAAGAAGGATTACAAATCCGCGCATTTGCGCATTTATGTTTACGTCTCCGGCGATCAGGTAACGCTGTACAACAAGTATCTGCATGTGCCGGATGCCTGGCAGCGAGAGTACGACACCATGCGCTCTTACAACTATTTGCTAGGGCAGTTCTCGTTCTTCTTCATCTACATGTTCCAGACGATCGCTTTTTTGGTGCTGGTCTGGGGAGTGATAACCAGGAACATGAGATGGAAGCCGGCTATTGTCGGGGCTCTTCTCCTTGGTGGTATATCTGCCCTGGATTATTTAAACCATTTGCCGAGCTTGATTGCCTCGTATGGCCCGACAACTTCGTTTCAGAACTACTTGATACAGATCGTCGTGAACGCTCTGATGGGCTTCGTCGGAAACGCGCTTACAGGAGCCACTTTGTTTGGAGGCGCTGAGATTTGTTATCGAAAACTATTTCCTCATAAGCTCTCATTCGAACGAATTTTGACCAAGCGAGGACTTACGCACGAGACAGTTGTGCGTGGGGTTATCGTTGGGCACATCCTGGTCGGGGTGCACCTCGGCTGGATTGTTCTTTACTATATTCTGGGGAAAAAATTTGGTTTCTGGTGCCCGCTTGGTATCGAGAGTCACGAAGTCTTAAGCAATGTCGTGCCGTTCATTTCAGCAGTTGCACTGGGCGTCAGTGCCTCGTTCGAAGAAGAGCTGGCGTGTCGGGTAGTCGGTATCGCCATTGGTACCAGACTGTTTAAGAACTTCTGGGTGGCAAATTTATTCCAGGCAATTGTCTGGGGATTCGCGCACAGTAGCTATCCGCAAGAACCCGCTTATGCCCGCGGTCTCGAGCTCACTGTAGTGGGAATATTGCAGGGCTGGATCTTATACAGGTACGGCATTATCGCCGTCATTACCGAACACTATCTGCTCGATGCATTCATGTACGTGGAATCGTTCCTGTACTCTGACGTGCCTATTCTCAAGTTTTCCGTCTTGCCGGCTCTCATCCCGGCCTTGTTGATTGTCGGTTCGGCGCTCGTTTGGAACAAAATGAAGATGACGCGCGGCGCCGACCAGGATAACGACAAAATTCCGATGTTGAAACCGCCACCACCGCCGGTGGAAGATGCGCCACCGCCGATCGAGTATAAGCCGCTGTCAAAGCGGCTGAGGTTGAGCATGATCGCAATTTGTATCGCATCACTTTTGACCGCTATTTATGTGCCCTGGAGTAGTGGTGTCAACTCTGATGCGAAGCTCAAAATCGGTCGAGCGGAGGCGATTGAGAAGGCGCGCGAAGTGATGAAGAGGCACGACATTGATCCCAAAGGCTGGATGGAAAGCGCGAGTTGCGGGATCAGCAGCGTCGGCGAAACCTTCCAGTATATGTTCGAAAAGACGAACGCCGAAGCTGTGCGGAAAATCTATAACGAAACCAGGCGAGGATATTACTGGTCGGTAAAGTTCTTTCGACCGCTCCAGTCCGAGGAGTACCAAGTCATACTTGATGGCGATGGGCGAGAGGATTCTTTCGGGATTTCGCGAGAGGAAAATGATGTCGGCGCAAACCTCTCTTCCGATGAGGCTCGCGAGAAAGCAGAGGCGTATCTGAAGGAGACTCATCCGGAACTGCCGGATTACAAGTTTAAACAGATTTCGTCGCAAAAGCGCAAGAACCGAACCGATTACACCGTCGATTTCACCTATCCTAAGCTCGATGTCGCTGACGCTAAGTGCCTCATAAGCGTCTCGCTGACTGGCGATCAGGTCGGCGATTTCTCGCAACGATGGGATGTTCCCGACTCATGGTCGTTTGAGCGCAATAAACGCACTGCCAAAGATGAGTGGTTATCGCATCTGCGAACAGCGACATTGTTTGGTTTGATTCTTCTGGGCATATTCTGGGCTTATTCGGTTTTGAAAACAGGCGCCATCAAGTTTCGGGCGCCGGTCATAATTTCGCTTGCATATCTGGGACTGGTGCTGCTTTCTTCTCTCAACAATCTGGTGACCTTTTTCTACGGCTACGACACTACCACTCCTTTGAACTCATACATAGTCGGTGAGATCGTCGGCGCCGGCCAGGGATTATTTATGTACGGAGCAGGCGTCTTTCTCCTGTCAGCCGTCGCTCTGGGCGCGTTTCGAATAATTTCGCCGCGCACGCATTTGATATCGTACTTTCAATTTGCACTCGGTAAAATGTCAGCTAATGCTGAACAGCGAAAGTCGCGACTGGCGCTGTGGTATGACGCCGCCTTGATCTCGTACACGACGCTGGCATTTTCCATAACCGTGAGCCAACTGCAAGGACTGGTATCACTGGCGATATCACCTTCCGTTCCGATCGGTGAGGTTGGAACGATCGCGAGCCTGACCGGAGTTTACGTTCCTGTCGTCGAGGCCATTCTCGACGCTCTTAAAACAGCCCCAAACGGTCTTGCTCTAATCGTAGTAGTGGTGGGGATGTCCGCGAGATTCGCTCCAGGGTTTTGGAGATTGTTCGCATTTGGTCTAGTTTTAAACCTGATTCTTCCAAGCGCTGAGCGATACTGGCAAGACTACCTCATCAGCGTTGTGCAGAACTTTTTGATGTGTCTATTCATGTATGTTCTGGTAGTGAAATTGGCTCGGAACAACATCCTTGCTTACCTGATGATATTCTCGCTCTACACGTTCGTTCCGTACTGCAAGGCTATTGCGTTGAATGGAGGCTCGCTCTACATCCCGGAGTTGATAACCTTTTTCCTTCTCTTGACCGTGCCGATCCTTTGTATCCTCTGGGTGCAGGTTCGCACTCTGCGGCATAAGGAGAAACCGCTCAGCGAACTTGTCGAAGAGAGCTAGCTTATCTTTCCGCTGACTCTTTGGGATCCGGAACAGCTTCACCGGAAGGTGGTTTATAGCTCGGCAACGGGAACTGAGTTCCGTCTGCCAGCGTCAAAACCGGTTCCAAAATACTCATGTGATAGACGGTCCAGCGCCGCAGTTTTTCACGGCGAACAATGTGTAAGCGCAATTTCGCCGAAGTCAATCTCGGCAGTTGTTTTTCGATTTCAATCGGCGACATGTTTTTGCCGTCGGCGAGTTTCACTGGTCCGGCATCACGAGGATGCAAATATCGAGCGACCTGTTCTCCAAGCGTCTCTTTAATCGCATCCTCGACGCTCGCATAGATGAATGAATCATCATTTTCGTCTTCAGTCGTTGCGTCTTGTTCTTCGCTGTCGAGAGGCTTCGAACTCGGTGTCTGTTCAACCTCTTTAGATGCCTCATCTAGTTTCCCGATTTTCTTTATCGCGGATACAGGTAACTGTTTGCCCTTGCTTTCGACGATGAGCAAATTGCGTTTATCTTCAATCGATAGAGATTCGCTGCGGTTTACCTCGATTTCTTTTTCAGTCGGTTTGTACTCGATGCCTTTGCTGGCTTCCGGTCGTTCGATCGCTCCAGGCGCAATCGATGGACGTAATCTCAACGCAAAGCCTTTGCGGCTGTCCTTATCCGGATCTTTGATGAAGGCTGCGAACTCGCTTGCTGTCATCGGAATTCCGTACGCCATGTTGAGGGGAAGAAACATCGGAGCGTATCTTGATTCTTCGAGCTGCAAGTCTACGTCAACGATCACGTCTTCCGGCTTTTGCCAGGGCAAAATGGTGACTGCATTCTTGTCGGGGTGTTTAATCGCGGTCTCGCGCATGTTTGAGTATTTAAATGGTCGGCCCATGAGAAATGCGAGGTTGGGTTCTTGAGCGCTTGCATAAACAAGGTATGAAACCCAACCGCCCTTCTTCGGGCAGCGGCAGGTGTTGCCGCCAAACATTTCAACAGTGCCCTTGTAATCTCCCTTTTGTACAGAGGTGAGAAATTGGTTCGCAGTGGTTTTCGGATCGGCTTCGGAACCACCCGACATCATCGTGTAGAGAACAATCGCCAGTATGACGAGAACCAGGAGTGGATAGAGGATTCGCATAAGTGGATTCTAACAAGAAATTATCGTCACTTTTTCACGTTGGCCACGCAACGGTCTTCGTATGACGATATGCTAGTGACATCCAGTCTAGCACGTGGGGATAGTGACCTTATGTCAGTGCTCAAAAACGAGTTACTCGTTATCTTTGGAATCCTTACTACGGCAGTTTTCTTGTGGCGATTCTCGCGCGATAAAATCGCGCCTCAACTGTCCGGGGCAAATTTAGTGCCCTCTTTGAAGGTGCTGCTTGCCATGGTGATTCCGGTTGCCGGATTGATGTGGTTGAGCAGTATGGCGGGGCTCGAGTTAGCTGTTGCTGCTCCGTATTTTGGAGCGGCCGCTCTTCTCCCGTACCTTTTTAGTTCGGTCGGTTTGCCACCATTTTTGAGAGCGTTGCTGCTTCTGGCAAGCGCTGTAGCGTTCACCAGTTTCGTTCCAACCGATCATTATCAGGTCTGCGTCGAGTCTGCTATCGCCGGACTGATCTGTTGGAAATCTGTTGAAAACTTGCTGGTCAGCCCGGAAAAATCTACGCTTGAAGATTTCGTTCCACCATTCTTGTGGATGGCGACCACACTCTGGGTCAGAACAGTTGAAGCCGATAACTGGGTCGCACTGCACCACAACGTGATTCTTGCATCGTTCGTAGCCGCCATTTTTATGCGATGGATTCAGGATCCATTCCTCAAGATCGATAAGCTCTATGTGAAGCGCGTTTGCCTCGCTATTACAGGCGGGCTGGTTATGCTCATTCTTGTCACCAAGGTCGTAGGCGCACTTGAATTGGCAAAACTGTGTGCACTGGCCGGTGGCGGTTATTTGCTTGCATACGTACTACAAGCGCTTGATGCAAGAAGAGAGCATGAATCGCTCGCTTTGAATTCGTTCAAACAACTGCTTTTCATCGGTATCTTCACACTGATAGCCACTCGTATGTTCTTTACTCCCGGGTTGATTGTTCTTGCGATTTCAACAGTCATTGCAACCACATCCGGTGCCGCGTTGATGGCAGGTCTCTACTTCGGTTCTTACATCCTATTGCAGACCTTTATCTTCAGATTCAACAGCAATATGACCGGCATCAATATCATGCATTCATACACGAGTGCGGCATTATATGCTGGTTTATTCATCGCGATTACCGCCTCTCTTCTCCTGCGCGAGCGCATGGATAATCGCGCCAGGGCACTGTTGTTTATCTCAGCTGGATTGATGGCGCCTGCAGCTACCAGCTATTTCTTGCACGCAGAACCTGCGGCGAGCTTACTGGTCGCTGTCCTGGTCGGAACGATCATCATCGGCATCTTTTGCCGGGCACTTGCGAATGCCCATTGGAAAGGGTATGAGAACGTCATGCTCACGCCTGCGATGATGATTGCTTTTGGTTTGCTCACCGGTGAATTGATCACAATTGGGAATTCGGCTGACGCACAGCAGCGCTACACCGTTCTCATCGGTCTTGGCGTCGCTGCCACTGCTGTCCTTGGCATCGCCTCATTCCTGTCGAGGCAAAATCAAGATGGTCCGGAACTCACAGCTCCGACCATTACGGTCGAGGACGCGTCACTGACGCCGAAAGATCCTAAAGTTATTGAGCCGTCCGACATGGAAGTGAAAGAACCGGCGTCCGACGAAGAGAAGAAAGAACAATCGACTGAGGCTTAAGTTTCAGCTCAGGCCGAATGCACGGGACTGAGGCATAATAGTAGTCAGCGAATCTATGATTCGTGTGGAATCACGGCGACTCCGAAGGGAACGCCAATTGCAAAGGGCTGGCTATGTCCGAAGACTTCTCAGATGAAGATATTCAGTGCCCCGGTTGGGACGCGATCGATAGTTCCACGAACGCTATTTATGGCGAGCAGGAGCCGCTTCACTTTGGAACGTTGGTAAAGTATGCACTCGGCGGTCCCGATCCGCTTGATGGCTTTTCCGTTTTCAAATCCGAGAAAGACCGACCTCACTGGCACTATGTGACGTATGGTTTCAGCGAGCTCTACGAGAAAGAGAGCGAGGACCCGGCTTGCAGTGGATATGGATTCGAGCTGACCATGCGCGTTCCCATCGAATCAGATGAGCCACCGATGTGGGTAATGAATTTCTTTCAGAATATTGCCCGCTATGTTTTCGGCAGCGGCAATACTTTTGAATCTGGGCATTACATGGACGCGAACGGTCCACTGTGTCTGGAGACAGAAACCGACATCACGGCGATGGTTTTCGCTGAAGATCCCGAGATGCCGAGTAAGGACACTCCAAACGGACGCGTCACTTTTCTGCAGGTAGTTGGTATTACGCGCGATGAATTGAAGGCAATTAAACAGTGGCACTCAATGCCGGTGCTGAAGTTGCTTGCCCGTGACAATCCGTTTTTAATCACGGATTTGAAACGCGTTTCAATTATGACGCAACCGGATGTGGTGGCAGCCGTAAATGAAGGCATAACTCGTGATGGTTCATCCACCGGCATGCTCTTTGTCGATCCGTTGAATTGGAAGATTGCCGGAATGCCGCGCAAGAGTTGCACGATATCTGTGGGCTCACTGATTGTGCCTGAACTCAAGGCAATCGTACCTGCCCGACTCGGTCATGATAAGCCACTGATGCTGTTCGGCAACGATGCGAGGATTTCGCTGGTACCCGCTTCCGAGACTAAATTTGAACCGGATGATGCTGGTCTCCGGTTAGAACTGACCAAATCTGACATGGAAGCTTTTATGGAAAAGATGCAGGCTGTGGCTGGTGTTTATGATGTTCTGCCTGGAGTTAAGGTGGAAGTGATCAAGCAGGTGATTCAGGATGCGGATGCGGGCTAGTTTGTCGGGTGATGCGGATGAATCTTTATATGTGGAAATCGGTCATCCTCCTCAGTTGTTTTGTGGTTTTCGAATTGATGGCTTCGCCTGCGAATGCTGCCGACGCCTGGTTATTTAAACAGCAGCGTGCCGGTGAACCGCTTGAAGTAATTGTGAGCAAGAACGCCGTCAAAGCCACCTTGCCTTCGCGAGGCTGGGCGATGGTAGCGGCGGCGCCGGACTGGACTGCAAAAACTTTCAATACTCACTCGAAACTGTATTTCGATGTGCCCTACAAAAGCTGGGTGAGGATGAGCTGTATAGATCGGTTCACTGATGCGTTAGAAGTCTACGAACATGCCGATAAGTTGCAAACCCTGCTATCTAAGATTGAAGGAAGGGGCGATACTGCTCGTCTTCGCGTCATTTACAAGGCTCGAGGCGAGGAGGTCGGCGGTAAGTCCTGGATTGGGGGTATGAGCTCGCTCGACAAGAAAATCGATAACACCAAGCCTGAGCGCGTCAAAGATTACACCTGCATGTACGCTTCGAAAATCGGCTGTGAGCAAGCGTTCAAAGTGCTTTGTTCGCTGTCGATTGTGCCGCCGAATGCAGGCGTTCCGCTTCGATATTGTGCGAATCTCGAAAATGGTCAAACTCTCGTTCGTCTTGCAACATTTTCGGCTAAGCCGTTTAAATCAGACAAATCGACGTTCGCCGTACCTCGGGGTCTTGCTAAAGCCGAGAACCAGCGCCAGGTCGCGATAGGTGTTGATCAGCAGGGTTTGGATGAAATGATGAACGGTTTCGATCTTGGTCGCCCGCTTGGTAAAAGCAAAAAACTCGGCAACTGACGTTTCAGTCTCAAACGCTTCGATTCAATAGAAGCGGACTCTCAGCTGACTCATGAGCAATTCTATTTTGTGTCTTGCCCGAAGGTCATGCCTTGAAATCCCGCATCGCCGCCGATTGCGGGATTACTTTCGCGTTTCTTCGCTGCTTCGATCGTTTTGAACTCGGGTGAAAACGCCATCACTTCAATCAGAATGCCCACTAATGAAGCGCTTAACAGGACGGGGATGAGAAATGTGCGTTCGAATTTCGATACTTGCAATTTGTCTTTTACGCAGAGAGCAATCACTAGCATCACCAGTGGTGCCAGGCTGACCCAGAGGTGTTGCGTGTGGAATTGCTGGCGCTCCTGCCAGACCCAGCCTAAGACTATGCTCGTGAATACTAACGAAGCTGCGATGGCTTTGAACGATACGCCTTTCGATGTTGTAAGTCTAACGAGCGCCCAGATTACAATTGCAATATCGAAGGCGCCAAGCCCCTGCGCTCCGAACATCCAGAAATAGAATGTGTCCATAAACTCGATTATCCCAGGCAATCGTCTCTCACGGCATCATCTGAACAACAGATGCGTGAATGACCGAATTGAGTAACAGCACTCCGGATTTATTATACCCTTAGCTAGTTATTTCTGGTGCGATCGTACAAATCTTGCGAAACTGGCTCCAGTGCATCGCCCTTCTGGAGATACACCGCTACTGCGACCTGCCGTGCAGACGCTGGATTTTCCTTGCGAATTATTCTTCGGGATAGCACGTTCTTCGAACCGAGGATTGAAACGTCTACGCTGTAGAAGTTCGCTTTGCACTGAATTTTGACAGGTTCGTTCGTCTCATTTTTGAACTTCAGATCCTGGCGTCCGTACCATACTGTGGCGTCAAGCCCGGGAAGGACCGTCGAGATCGTTCGCGAATGAGGAGTTCGTTCCTCAATCTTTAAACCGGATTCAAGTGCCGCTTTGTAGATCAGTGATGAAACCAAACAAACGCCACCGCCCTCGGTGCTGGCGGTACCATTTCCTAAGTAGGTCGGCGCGGCAACGAAGCCGCGTTCATATGTTCGCGGCCCTACGACGCGATTGAATGAGAAGGTTTCGCCCGGACGAAGAACATATTCGTCGATTCTCCGACAAGCCTGTCCGATATTTACCTTTGACTTACGGTTTAAAGAGGTGATTCTGCTGTGAGCCTGTCCGACTGTAGTTTGGCATGGTCGATCTTGCCAGTAACACAGAAGTATCACGAGAGGCAGAAGTATGATCAGATAGGACTTGTCCATCTTGATCATTTTATTGTCAGCTCCTCAGACACGGTGTAGCCGCGGATGAGCTTGGTGTACATTCCAGCTAGCGAGACCGGGTTGACGTTGACCTTGCCCGGCAGCTCCATTCTTAACAGGCAGCTGAACTCTTTCTTGCCTGCCGGAATAGTCGTGCCGAAAAATACGATTTTATCGTCCAGGATATCCTGGTGTGACCACCAGGTTCCACCCCAGTCACCGGATATAGTGGCGCTCGAATCTGAGCCTTCGTCTACCGCTTGTTGGGCGCCGCGGCTCTTAACCACTTCAGCACCGCTAGGCAGCGGGCATTCTACGATCACATATGGCATCGAAATCGGGCTGTCGACCAATACCTTCATCAGTATGGTTTCGCCGGCCTTGATAGTGCCGCCGTTAAAGGGTTTCGAAACCACTTTCAAAACGCCGTCAGTGCCTGCCGGTTGAGATTCTAGCCGGTAGAATGTGCGCGACATCGTCAGACCGGCTGGGCTGTTCTTTACGGGGACCGCTTCCCCAGGTTTCATCGTTTTCGTGTAGCTGAGAATGGTGTTGTAATACAGCTTACCCATTCCAACTTTCTGCAGTTGAACAGCTCCAGTGGCAGGTTTGAAAGTCGGTAGCGCGAATGATTTTTCTTTGCTGAAACGCTCGCCGCCGGAGAAAGAAATTTCTGTTTGCAGCACGTTGTCCATCAGGACTCTAGCCGAAACCGTCTCTCCGCTGTTCGCGGCGCTCATGAGCGCGTCGTCCAGGAGGGCGCGCAGAACCTCGCTGGTTGTCTTGGTATTGCACCAGCCGTCGCGATCGCGATGAAGCATCATCCACATCTTTATCTGCTCCAGCAGGTCTGTTTTGTCAGACTTGTTAGCCAGCATTGCGCGGAAAGCCAGCGCCGTTGTTTCCTCTCCTGTGTAGCGGTAGGACCAGTCAGTGACACCAACTAGTTTCAATCGCTTCAACATCGCATCAGTGTGTTCCCAGTCAACTGTAGCATCCGATTTGTTTGCGATAGCGATCAAACGATCACTGGCTTTCTGAGCGGATTCTGTTTCGCCCAGGTTTTTGAACGCAAGTGCTGCGTATGCTAATGGCTCAGGCGTGAAAGCTGGTATCTCTTTCTTGAGCCATGCAATCACAGATGGTGTCGGTTTAGCCTTGTAGACGCTCATGCAATAAACCAATCTAGCCATATCGCAGCGGCGCGTTTCGGCGTTCCAGTCCTTAACGAGTTTCGGATCGGAAAGTTGTTTCTCCAGGGCAGTAGTGTTGTCCTGCAGCCACTTCAGACCACGAGTTTGCATTGATTGATCTACGCTGTAGCCGGCATCTTTCAAGAGATAGAGGCCTTCGAGAACAAGCGAAGTCATATAAGGATCGCTCGCGTCGTCCTTCCACCAACCCCAACCGCCGTCGGAATGTTGGTGCTCAGACAATTTAGCCATTCCCATCTGACGAACCTTCTCGAATCGTTTAATCGATTCTGGAAGCAAGGGAACGTTCAACTTCTTGTTTAACTGCATCGCGACGATTGATGGCATAAAGCGCGACATCGTTTGCTCTGTACAACCGTATGGGTAGTCGATCAGCGAGTCGAAAGTGCCCTGCACCTGACCAATCACCGATCCGGCAAGATTTACTTGCATCTTTGGTGAGAAGACCTGCCCCACTTCGGCGTGCGAAATCTGAACAGACGGAGTAGCATCGGTCAGGACGCCGGAGTCTGCATTGAACAATGGGATGCCCAGTGAGTTTACGGGAAGTTTTCTCTCCAGGTAATCTCCGCCCGTCTGACCTTGAGCTTTCACGCGAATCATGCCGACACCAGGTTTTGCAATCGATACGGGCCAGGTGAATTTGCCAACCTTCTCAGGCTCAACTGACAGATTCTGTGCTAGTGGCAGGTTGGTTTTGAACTGATCGGAAACCGTGAGGGTGAGAGTGATGTTTTGCTTTTGATCCGAGTAGTTATGAACCACGGCGGAAATTTCTCCGCCATCACCTTCGGTGTAGAAGCGTGGCAATGCCAGACGCGCGATGATGTCTTGCGTCACCAGGATTGATTGCGTCGTGGCTCCGACATCGCAGTTCATGCTGACACCGCGGACAGTGGCGCGCCAGGTTGTGAGATTGTCGGGAAGTACAACATTGGCGGTGACAACACCGTTTGAATCGGTCACGAGGTGCGGAAGCCATGCTGCCGTGTCCTTGAAATTCTTACGAAGCCTGGGCTCGTCCAGCGTTTTGTCCGGACCACCGGAATAGCTCTCCGGGAAGGAGCAGAATGTGCTCACTCGATTGGAGCGCTGGTTGTAGAACTTCTTGCGAATATCGCCGGCGTTTTCCGGCCTGATGCTATAGATGCTCTCATCGACGACGCCCAGTGAAACTTCTGTGTTCGGTGCCGGTCGACCATCTTCGTATGTCGCCTTAATCGTATATTTTGCCGTCTCACCGGCTTTGTATTTCGGTTTGTCAGTTTCGATAGCGAGCTTCAAGAAATGATCTTTTGGTGAAACCTTGAGCATCTCTGTGCTTGCGTAGAACTGCTTTTTCTTTGCGACCATGGTTACGCCAACGAAGACATTCGGCGCGTATGCTTTGTCGATCGGAATCTCCACCAGATTCGCAGTTGCTTTGAGCGGAACAATGCGGTGGCTATATAGAGTTGTTCCTTCTACGGTGACGAGCGCATCGTAGCCTTCTTTGCCGGTGAATGGCCCTGAAATCATCACACGGGCGGTGTCACCAACGGTGTAAACGCTCTTGTTGAGGGAGATCTTGAAAGATTGCTTCTCTGAATCGCCGCGATAGAACGGGTACGAATCGCTTGCTACCCAGATAGAGCCGGTATCAAGTATGGTGTCACCCTTGGCGTCTTTAGCCGTGGCTGTGATATAAAAAGTGTCGGTCGGCCATTGCGTGCCGGCGTTTGCTTTGAACAAGACTTTGCCGTCTGGTCCGGTCGTGACGTCGCCTTCGTTTAGAACGACTTCCTTTTCTTCAGTGTGGGTTACTGCGTTCCAAGGGAAACGTGAAACTTTGACGTGCACTTTCTGATTGGCAAGCGGCTTACCGTCATAGTCGCGAGCTTCTATGGTGGCCTCGACCCCTTCGCCAGCCCGCACTACATAGTTGGTCGGGTCTACAAACAGGGCGAAATCTCCAGGCGTTACGGAGACATGCCCGCTGCCGGTTACGGTTAGCTGACTTATGTCAGTGACCTCGGCTTCTATTTTGTAATCGCGCTCGCGATACTCATAGAAGTAGCTGGACGATGCGTAGTTGGGTTCCACTTTCTTGGTGTCGAAAGTAATTGTTGCCTGACCGTTTTCGTCGGTTTGCGCGACGCCTTCAGTGAGGAAGCTGCCACCATAGTCATAGTCGCCTTCGCCATCATTGTCATTCCAGTCGTCATAGAATTCTTCGTAAGCTGGTCGTGGTTGCAGCTTATAGCGGATCGAATAGTCCGGCGAAGCATAGACGGAGTATTTGACGCGCGCATTAGCGACTGGTCCGCCAAAGAAATAGGTAGCGTTTAGTGTGGCCGAAACCTTGCTGCCGGCAGTCACGCGAGGCGCATTCGGTTTGATTTCAATCTTGTATTCAGGCTTTCTGTATTGATCTACTTCAAAATATTCGTAGTCGGTATTGCCGGTCGATGCATATGTGAGTTTGCATGAATAGCCGCCGGTCTTGCCCTCTTCAGGGATGTTGAACGTGCCATTGAAGGTTCCGAATTTTGTTGTCTTAATAGTTCCCGAATATAATTGAACGTTGGACGGATCCTCGATGACAACGGTAATTTCCTCTCCTTCGCCGATGTTCTCGAATCCTTTAGCTGTCAGTTGTCTGGCAACTCCTTTGAAGCAAACCGTTTGTCCAAGCCGGTAAATGGGCCTGTCGGTATAGAAGTAAGTGGTGATGTCATCGCTACTGCCGCCGTAGTAGTAGCCTCCGGCTGCGTAGGCCGTGTGACCTTGACGCTCTCCGATGATCGTCGACTCGTAATTCTCTCCATCGCCGTGCTTGATGAATGCGATGCCGTCCGCGCCGGTAGTGGCTTTAGCGAGGACTTTGCTGGCATCCGAATCCTTGGGAATCATGCTCAGATTGACTCCACTGATACCGGCAAGCGTGTTTAAATCAATCGCGCGAACAAGAGTCCCCTCAGGCGAATGCTTGGCTACAAGCCCGATATCGCTTACCGTGAACCAGGAAATTGCCGTGCACTGTTTTTCTCCCGTGAGATCTTTGCACTCTGCCACCACGAAGTAATCTCCGGGCGTTAGATCTTTGTCCAGTTTGAAATCAGCTCTGCTTGAGTCTTCGAAATTGGGCGAGAGGTGGCGTTTGAGCTCTTTGATCGGTTTTTCCGCCGTCGCAAATGGATTGGTCAATTTCGAATTGTATGAACCGTACAAACTCAAGTCATTCGACATATGCATGTCGACTTTGGGCAAAACATTTATTGCGGTCGATAAAAACGGTTTCTTGTAAAGCTTGACTGTTGCTTCAGTGGCACCGGTCGCGCGGATCCAGAACGAAGGATTCTCTTGTGTGGTGAAGACGCGCACGTTGCTGGCTATCGTCACGGACGGTTCCAGTACATGCAGTTTGATCGTATCAGGAAGCGCCTGGATTTTGCCATCTTTAACCTGCACACCCTGGACATATTCGGTTTCGAAACCGGGTGCGCGAACCTTAATTTCGTACTCACCGACCGGAAGCTGGTCGATTGTGAATGTGCCGTCTTCCTTTACCCATGCGCCTCGAGCCAGAGTGATGCCGTCTCTGGGTCCAGTCGCCACTGCATAGACTTTGTTTTGCCGAATGTCATAGGAATACAATCCGAATTTCTTTTCTTCCAGCGCTATGGACCCGCTCACAGAGCCGGACGGTCGCTGAAGGAAAATCGCAAGTGCCGCGGCGACTAACGCGTAAAGCAGCATAACTTCCCATGACAGGAAGAGGTTGCGTTGTGGTGATTGATTGGTTTTATCTGTAGACATCGGCATCAATTCTGTACAGTTGGCATTGTTGGGATGATGGGATTCCGGCTTTTAGTTTGGTTTTCACCAGCTGATAGTGAGGGTCGCTCGCTTCACCCGGTAATAGAACCGCTCCTTTGCCTCCGGCTCGCACCATTAGACCTTGTTTCAAAGGCTGCATGGTACTTATGGAGTTTATAGGAACGATCCTCTTTACTACGGTTACTTGAGGTATAAGTAGATTAATCTCGCTCTTTTTTATTTTTGAATATCGGTAGTCCTTGTTTAACGCATCTTCAGTTGTGTAGATCGTGGATTCGACGAGGTTTTTGTGAGTGGCAGCCACATTGCCCCAGCAGGCCCGCGTATCGCCGTTTTTGATCAAGGTGATAAACAGTCCCGCGTTTTTCTGATGATGTTTTTTGACGGAAAATCTTTTTGCAAGCTCGTCAAGTGAAAGCGTCCTCCAGCTTTCGTTTTCATCTGCACCGAAGTGGTGAAGAATCGTGAGCCGTGCAATCTCGGGTAACGATGCGTCGATTGTCCCACCGATAGTTTCCTTTGAAAACATTGTCTTTCTGCCGCTAGACTTGCCTTTCGGCACTTCTGTTTGATTTACGTGTTGCTCGATGTTTTTAGTGAGGAGGGTTTCATTGAAGGCTGGCGCTGCGAATATTGTTTCGAAAGAGCTGATGGGCGGCTTGATCTGCAGCGATTTTTCAATCTCTCCATTACAATATGGCGACCATTCAAGTGTGACGGCAAGACATAACAAGGTCGTCAGGCATAGTAAGACAGATTGCATTAGCACTCTCTCGTTGCTTGTGAAAGATCTACGGAGCCCTGGAGACTATTATGGGAGTGCTCCGCTAAACTGTTGGAAACCGCAGGTTGAAACCGTGTGAGATGATTGTAAACTTTGTCGCGGAGAAAAATTCGATTCTTGATGGCACGCAAAGATGATACGGCAAAACAGGCGGAAAGCCTCAACAGACGACGGTTTCTGAAGTCGATGTTTGGGCTCGGCGGTGCGCTGGAGGCAACTCAGAGCGAACCTGAAGAGGCTGCCGCAGCTAATCCGAGTTCCAAGAAGGCAGTGAAATCTTCCGCTGCGACAGGGGCTCTATTTTTCTGGGCTGATTTGCAAAATGGCAACGTCGGTTTTCCATCGGGGCTACAAGTGCCGCATTCGCGTGCCGGTAGTGTTATGAAGTTGATCACTGCAGCATGTCTTTTAGAGGAAGGCGTTTTTAATCCGAACGAAACAGAAGAATGCACGGGGTCGGTCTCTATCGGCGGGGAAACTTATGGCTGCGGAAAAGGGCATGGAATCCTGACAATCGATCAGGCGATCGCGCTATCGTGCAATGTGTTTTTTGCGAAAGTGTCGCGCAAAATAGGTCCGATGGCGATCATCGATTACGCCAGGAAGTTCGGAATGGATTCACCTGCAGCCGGCTTCAAATGTGGTGCCTTTCCCACTAAACCGAAAGCTTCGACAGCTAGATACGCGCTGGGTCTGTCGGACGATATGCAGCCAAGCGCTCTCCAAATGCTTAGGCTGGCTGCTATCTTCGGAACTGAAGGCAAGGTGCCGGCTATGAAAAACGCGGGCATGTTTGATGTGAATGATCTGAGTATCAAACCGTTTTCACTGGATTTAAGAGAGACGACGTTTCGCCGAATTCGTAAGGGAATGGTCCTAGCCTGTGAGCAAGGTACAGCAATGAAGCTTGATCCCGAGCACAAATTGAAAGTCGCAGCTAAGACGGGAACCGTTCCTCATGGGAAGAACTTTGAATCTTGGGTAATTGGTTATTTCCCATACGATAAGCCTGTACATGCCTTTTGCTTGTTTGCACCATCAGGAACCAGTCGCGATAGCGCCGTGCCGCAAGCTCGCGATAAGCTGATGTCGGTTTACTGGCCGTGAGCCCAGTTAGTATGCTGATGTGGTTTTGCATATCAAAGTTTAGACTGATACTACTGCTGGTGGTCCTCGCTGGCTTGAATGGGGCTCCTGCACTTGCGCTGCCGTCTAACTTGCGAGTGAAACTGTTCGAAGCGCACGGTAGACTCGAGTCCGTGCATATTCGCGGTCCGCTCGATATCGTAGTACCAGGACAAAAGAGGATCTCTAAAGCTGAGTGGATAAGGGTCTCCTCAAGAAATGGGCAGATAGAGTTGTTTTCGTCTGGCAACTCGCATCATTCGTTTTTGTCCTGTCAAAAGTTGGTTGTACAACCGCTAGATCGTCGCGGAGTGCGAATTAAAGTCAATCGAGACAACATAGAAAGAGCCTATCTTGGCCGATTGAACTTCTCTGTCGGCGAAACGGCCAAACTTCCGTCACTGAAGATAGTCAACGAGCTGCCTACATTTGAATACGTGGCTTCTGTTGTTGGTTCCGAGTCGCCTGTTCGGAGTCCGCCAGAGGCAATGAAGGCGCTGGCTGTTTTAGTCATCGCTATTGTCGAACAGAAAGGCGAACGCAGCTTGGTTGGTGACTCGACCAAAGAGCAAGCTTATAAAGGATGCGAGCACGCAACGCCATCAGTCTTCGCCGCTGTCAAAGCCGTGTACGGCAAGCGGCTTTTTTATAAGAATTCGCCTGTACAAGCATTTTTTCACTCTACCTGCGCCGGTGGCACTAGTCGAGGCGTCGACATCTTTGGTAAGAATGCCGGACCGCTTGTTTATCTGGAGTCGGTGCCGTGCGAGTACTGCAAGAACTCACCGTTCTGGGATTTGAAGGTTTCCTCGTTGCCGTTATCGACAATGAAGCAGGCGTTCGGGGGAAGACTGAGTGCCACTAAATACGATGCTCAAGATCGTCCAACACAAGTAGAGGTTCTGGACGGTAAGTCGGCCGGCAACGTGATGTCCGGTTACGAGGCGTGGCTCAGAATTGGTCGAACTTACGGCTGGGGAAAGGTGCCAGGGACTCGCTACCAATTTCGTGATAACAACGAGAAATTGGTGGATATCGAATCGTCAGGTGCTGGCCATGGCGTAGGTTATTGCCAATGGGGAGGCGTGGGTATGGCAAAGCAAGGGAAGAAGTACGACGAGATTCTGAGGTTTTATTTTCCGAAGTGTAATCTTCGGACGATTGCGGTGAGGGCGCCTCGTTAAAGAAAAATCTCTGAAAATCTTTTGATGGTCTTTGGGTGCCGCCGTTTGGACGCCAAGAGAAGCTCTTTTGGTGATGTCGCTGTTAATAAGGGGTTCTCTTGCTTCTAAGAAAAACCTCTGAAAATCTTTAGCAACGCCAGGCGATGAAATATGACGATATCAGGCGAGCAATTGATGACTCTTACAAGTTATGCGTAGTGAGAATATCTTTCGACGAAAAACTATTCGTAGTAAGCATTTTATTCGTCCTAAGAATAATAATCGCGCGAAAATTATTCCAATTGCGACTGTTGCGCTGGGAAGATTCACATCGGCTCGATGTGACGCCACGACTATTTCGTCACTAAGAAAAAACTCTGAAAGTCTTTTTCTAACTCTAGGAACCCCAAAAGATTTTTCGAAAAAATTGAACTTTTAGCCTCCGTTTTCCGTATTTATAAGTAGAAGCAGTTTCACCACGAGGAGGGTGAGTTATATGAGCACAACCTCGAAACTTACAACGGCGGAACAGATCGAAGATTTCATCTCGAAACATCCCGGCGAAGAACTGATCACGCGAAGGCAACTGATACCGTTTGGTTCGGCTGCGGTAGTCGACAGCATTATTTTCAAGCTCGTTCACAAAACAGGCTCATTAATCCGCATAGCCTGGGGCTGTTATCGAAAACGCGAACGCGTCACGGAAGTTACAGGAGCGGAGGTGGCGCGAGTCAAGGCTGCAGCTTTCGGACGCAGCGTTGTTTCGTCCCCGCGCACAGTGGCTTTTAACTTGGGTATTTCCCTTAGGCCGGCAGCACCATTTGAATTTCTGACCAGTGGTCGAAGCAGTTCTTTTAAATTTCAAAATCAAAGGATTGTTTTGACAGGAGCCAGTTCCCGCAAAATGTCGTTGGGTGAGAGTAAAATCGGGCAGACCATTCGAGCACTTTGGCAGCTAGGCAAGTCTATTGTCGATGAACACGTTATCGGAAAGGCAACCGAATCCTTTTCGACCGATGAGAGAATCGAAATGAGCAAGCTATGTGCGTCTATGCCGGAGTGGCTCGGGCAATTCTTCTATCCCTGGAGACTCCTGGAGAAAGTTTCTAGACCGCAATTCCAATATCCTGACGATTTGGAGCAGCTATGGCTAAACGAAGCATCCGCTCTCTATTGTGTTAGTTCCGACCCTGGCGGAAGCCGTTTGTCTCTCACTGGTTAGGTCTGGAGATAGAGCAAACTTTGACTGTTCAGAAGAGCAAGATAGCGCTTCTCCCTGTCTCAAGCTTCGCTCCAGCATTAGGCGGCGTACTTCAGATTTACCCTCGTAGAGCGTACGCATTCGAATACTTCTAATGCTGGAGCATTCGCTATTTTTTTTCAAACAATCATGAAGCCGCTTTTATGCCACCGGACGCGATGGCGCTTGCCGACTGGCTAAAGAGTTGAAAACGTGAACGAATTGCTCGTGGATCTCGCTCGACGACGTCGATGCAATTTGCTGGAATTCCCATTTCCGTTCCGATCTTTTTGAAATCTTCGTTGTCGAGTTGCAAGCCCATGAAGAAAATCTTGTGTTTTTCCATTGCGAGCATGTCCTTCACCACCTTTGCCACATCTGCAGCAGTTGATCGTCCTTCATTATTGATGCCGTCGGTCATTAATAGGGTGACTGAACGCGTCTGGATTCCATATGTCTCCTCCCACCACTTTGTCCTTGCGATAACGCTTCCAAGCGTTTCCAGACAGCGGTCGTATAACGGTGTTCCCGAGCCTGCGATGAAACCCTTTCTCTCTAGTCGCGGCGCCGCCTTCAAATTGGACCAGCGGAATTGTTCTTCGCTTCCAGTGATGTGACGCGTATACAGCTTGCTGTGGTTCAACAGTATTGTCAGTGATTCGATCGAATTCACTGCTCGGGCACCGATTAGTGAATTCACGACGAGGTTGTGTCCCTCGATAACGGCATTATCGTTGTCGTTGAATTCCATCGATGGACTATTGTCTATCAGCATGCATAGCTGAGTTTGTTCTGTCACAGTCGGTTTCACGACCGGAGCCGCCATTGTGCGGTTGATGCGTGTGGATAAACCGTTTAATAGGGCTGCTGAACCAGGCGAGATCTCGCCGGCATCGAGGGATTCTTGGAAAAGGTCGGATGCATCTGGTGTGTCTGAACTCATAATATTCTCCTTCTGAATGAAATTTTGCCGAAAATCTTTTTGACCGAACTAATTCGATTCACTCAAAGAGGTCGGGATTGATTCCCGGCCAATCCTGCATAGGCGTTTTCGAATTGACGACGTTCATTCCAGCCTTTTTGAAATCTGCAATTGCTTCCTGTCCTTGTTGTTCAAAACCGGGAACGGAAGAA
Organism: Candidatus Obscuribacterales bacterium; assembly: GCA_965228855.1. Classification (GTDB taxonomy): domain Bacteria; phylum Cyanobacteriota; class Vampirovibrionia; order Obscuribacterales; family Obscuribacteraceae; genus JADYXR01. Next base: position 2,061,261 of record CBDDIJ010000002.1, read on the forward strand.
GTGCAGTCTTCCAGGATGTACACGCGTTTGGCGAGCGCCGGATCCTGCGCTTTGATTTTCTTGAGGATGTCGTAGATGGCAGCTCGAACACAGTGCGACTCGGCTTCACCCGCAATTATTAGCGCTTCGTATTTAAGCAAATCCTCGACTGCTTTATCCGATTCTTCACCAACGGTGACACCATCGTGCGCCTTCGTTATCTCCGTGCCGAACGGCGAATAGTATTCGCTCAGTGGCAAATCGCCCTTCAAACGATACTGCGTTCTGCTCCAGCGAGCGATGTCGTGGAAGTCCACCGCCACTTGAAGCGAAGGGACAATTGCATGACCCGGACTGGCTAATCTGCCGTGAACAGGCCACACCACCAGTGGTGGCTTGCCTAAACGAGCTAATTCCTCCGTGTAATGAATCACGTAGTTTTGCAACCAGGGCAGAAATTTCATGTCTCCAAAGAGAACGTATGCCATTTCCGGGTTGACGAAAATTGTTTTACCGACGTCTCCTGGAAGAACTACGGTGAAACCGTTTGGATGTTTTCCATCGCCATCGGTCCAGAATAGCGGATGGAAAATCTGAAAGAGGTAGTGTGTATCCAGTGTCAGAATGATGTCGCTTATTACTCTCATGTTGCGGTAAATGAATTCGCATATGTTCGAGGTATCAGACACCGATGCCGGAGCGATCGACAGCTCCCCATCGGCAAGGCAGAAAGTCTTCTGCTGGTCGATGATTGTGAGCGCAATCGAGTGCTTATCTTTTCTGCGCGGTTCAATTTTGTGAAGGGTTCTCCACTCTGCAGCATTCGCCATGATTTCCTGGTAGTTTGGTGTGAAGAAATCCGCCACTTTGTTTTTGTCGTACAGAGGTGGGAAAGGCAGTTCATAAGCAGGTTTGCTCTTCAGTACGTTACTCATATCGATCTCCTTTGGTCGTTCAAAACCGAGCGCGTTGTGGTGCGCGCCGAAACTGCAATTTTCTGTTTAACTAACTAACTAATACTCAGTAATCTGATTGATTTTGAGTTCCACGCGTACAACCCTCCATTCGTGAAAATCAAGTTGTCTCCTGCTTCCAATATTTGTTCTGGTCCCGTAAACTCTTGCGCGATCCGCAATGACATTACATCTGCTTCCACTTTCGCTATTCCGCTGTTAGTGGGCACCAACAGCGTTTCTATCATTCCTCCTCTTTGATCCGGTATTGCTGCCGCGCAACTTTGATGAAGTCCATCCATCCAACTGCCGTTGCCGTCCGGTATTTCGCAGGTTCCCAGGCAACTGCCGCAATCGTTAAAAGCGGTGACGCGATTGAAAACTTGTCCCTTTTCTTCGAAGGTTACGAGCAACCAGAGTTGTCTTTCCGTAAATCGGCAACTCACTTTCAATAACGTTCCGCGCATCGCGTCTACGTCGAGCAGCTTCCGGCCTATCGTTTCATCGTCGAACAAGAAAGCTCTTCTAAATTCACCGGCAAGGTAAAACCCAAATCCAAAACTGGGACCAGCCCAAATTCTCGTTTGTTCTTTTAGCACCTCGTCTATGAAACTTTTTCTGCCATCTTTGATGCTAAAAAGTTGTCCATCCTCAATGATGTAGCAGGTCCGGTGACTGCAATCGAAAACCGGCTCCCTGTCTCTGAACTGGTCTATTACAATTTGGTGGTGAGTGCTATCGTGTGCGAAATGCACTAAGCGTTTTCCTTTTCCGGCAAAGGTTGACGAGTTCTGAAGTGCGAACCGCAAGTCGCTATCGATTTTTCCTTTGAGAACGACTTGACCATTTTCTCGGATGAATTGCTCTTCGAGGTTGTAGAGATATCTTAGATTGGAGCCATCATGAGTGACGTTCAGTATTACGCCGTCCGTTGAGAAAACAACTTGAGACTTTCCGTTTGATGCTACTTTAGCCTTAGTGGTCCCTGATGCTGACTTTTTCGAAGGGCTCAAATTTAGAAGAAGAGGAAGTGGAAACGGTGTCCGCACGTCTTCTTGCAGCATAGCCTCGAAAAAAACAATCAGGTCCCGCGAGAGAATATCTTGAATTCTTTTGCCTGCCAGTGGGTAGGATACGTCTTTGTTGAATACTGAAATTCGTTTGAGGGCGCGCTGATCAGGCGAGACTCTTTGCACAGGAAGTTTTGGTTTGTACACACCGCCGTAGGGATGTACGTTAAGCAGCGCCTCAAATAGCATCGTCGAGAATGAGTACCAGTCTGTCTCCTCTGAAAATCTTTCGCACAATCCGATTTGACCATTTGTCAGCTGCAGTACGAGCGGATCCGCATACCTGTTCGTGAAAGTCTTACATGTATACGTTGAGAACTGCATGCTGTCGGTATCGACGATGTATGCGTCTTTGCCGGATACTAAAACATTAAGGCTATTGAAGTCACCGATTATGACACCACTTGCGTGCAGAGCTGAAACGGAAGCATGCAAATCTGAGAACACATCTACAATTGTCGGTATGGAGATGTCTTTTGATTCCTGAAAATCGCGCTGCGAAAATTCGTGCATGCTATTTGCCCGAGTGATGTTCGCCATGGTGTAGCCCACAACTCTTCGATCGGCTTGCTGATTCTTGTCGTAAACAAGCCTTAAAGGTGATACTACATGAGGTATCAGCAGCTTCGGGAACTGCTCCAGTTTGATTTGATGCTCTTGCAGTCTAATCCCGGCAGTCTGAGCGGATCGCAAATCTGACTTGAATTGCGGATGGCTGGGTTGTTTGAACAACTTCAATACTTCCTGGTCATCGAGTTTGTAGACTTCAGCTTCGCCCCCTTCTCCGATCAAAGCTGACGGTTGAAGGCGGATTTTTTGATCTTCTATGTAAACAGCAAACATCTTCGTTACCTCATCGCCGGCGTAACGCAATTACGGTTGTGTCGTCCGGAAGTAAACCTTGATGGCGTTCCATCCGCATTTCCAGAGAGTTGAATGTAGTAACTTCGCTGTTTAGCTGGCGGAGCCACGGCGTTAACGAATGAGGGTTTTCTTCCGTAAAAAAATTGTCGTTAGTCCAGATTTGACTGATGTGTCCGACTAGCCGGTTTTTACCTGGAATTCTTCGCAGTTCTTTGTCCAGTAAATCTCTCAAACCATCAGTAGCGATCATCACGGTCTCGAGGTCTTCAGTTGGGATTACTTTGTGTACTTTGATCTTCAGGAAGTCACCTTCGCATCTAGAGTTTGTGAAGAGTGAATATGCAAGATAGGGCGGCGCATTTCCCGGATATGGACCAATTTCCCGGAGCTCTCCATTGACTGCGTAGAGCCCGTCTCCCAGCGAAAAGACGACTGTTTTATGCACAGTCACGATGACGCCAACAGTCGTAAAAAGTAGATAGTCCTGGATGAAGTTTTTGAAGTCGCAGTTGCAATATTCATTGAAATCATGTCTGCAGGTGCCAACTTCCAGACTGCTGATTATTTTTCTAAGCTGCTTCAAGCAGCGCTTCTTCGTTTGCTCAAGCTGTTCCGAAATCGATTCTTCGGTTGCCACCATGGACAGTGCACCACGACTTGCCAACTCGAGCATCGCTCGACTTAGAAGTGCTCCACCGATTTTTGCGCCGATTTCCGAATGCCGTCCGCTACCGCAGCCATCGTGAACAAGTGCGATTATGCAATCTTCGAACCTCTGCACTTCGAAACTGTCTTGATTGTTGGTGCCTTTCAGCAGATTGCCATATCCAATATGAGATCTGCCAGGAATCGTACCAGCAGAGATTTGAAACCCGAGAGCCATTAGAACCTCCCGCGCCTGACTATAAAAAATCGCGCGCTCACGCAGGAAGAACTGTTGTTCGTCCGTGCAAATTATTTTGTTTTGATCTCGCCCAGTAAGCGTTATTTATACGATAACTCTCCGCCGGTTCTTTGTCAAGGATGGTAAGCCGAATCTGGACTGTCAAGCATTGTGCGGATTAGCGAACGCAAAATGTACGTTTAGTAGCGTTGCATCACTCGCGCGTTTCTGAAAAGGCGAGAGACTTCTTTGCCCTGCCCGCGCTCGTCCAAAGCGAGCAGTTTGTCTGGGTTCCAGCGTTAAATCCATACAAGCAGAAACGCCGAGTTCTGTAGTATCGTATGTTTATACACAGTCAGAAAACGGCGCTCTGAACCGCGCCGACGGAGAATGCGACATGATAAAAGCACCGCCGCGAACCGTACCCTCTCACCTGGAACCGAGAGACTATTGTCGGCTTGCTGTCCAATACTACCTCATGGGCTGGACGCGGCAGGCTGTGAAATCCGGACGTCTTGCACTTCAGAGTAACCCGTCCGCTCACGGAAACTCGCCGCTGGGCGACTTAAGCGAAGAGGATTATGGTCGGTTCCGCCAGATGGTTCAGGGACTTGATACGAGTGTGTCAATTGGCGAGCAATTTTTCGGCGTTAGTAGAACAGTAAGCGATTTCATGCATGAGGGCGCCGAGGCAACTTCTGCTTTCGCGGATGAGCTCATCCGTGACAATAAGACTCTCAAGCTTTTGAAGTTTGGGTTGGAGGAGGCTGCTCGTCAGATTTCGACGGGGGCGCAGGATTTGTTTGAGCAGGCACTCGAGCAGGCTGTCAAAGTAGCGCAGCCCCCCAAGCCGGTTCCGGATGGTTTGACTTCGCAGGGTTACCTGGATCTTGCGAAACAGTATTTGCAATTCGGCTGGACAGAACAGGCTCGAGATAGTTTGCTCAAGGTTCGCGAAATGGAAGGTGAGCGCTTGAAAGGTGCTCTGGCTTGGACGTTGCTACGCACTCAGCTGCCGAAGGAACCGTTGCCGTTTCTGGCTGAAGAAGGTTTGGCTGAAGCTCGTCGTAAGTCTATGCGTGGCGCTGAAGAGGCTGCTATCGAAGTCTTGGAAGAGCTCATTCAGCGTTACCCGGATCTGGAGCTGCCTTATGTGGTGCTCTCGAATTACGAGTTGCGAAACGGTCGACTTGAAAAGGCGCGGTCGTTGCTGAATGCAGCCGCAAAACTCAACCCGAATTATTTGAATACTTGGCTTCAACTCGCCAAAGTTCATGCAATCGGTGGCGACATTCTCGAGTCGCAGCGTTGTTTGGATAGAGCAACGGATCTCGATCCCGACGATTTCGCGATTCCGCCTCTGCGTCAGCTAATATCGATCCTGTCCCGACTCTAGCCTGACGCGGTTGGGCTTACGCAAGCTTCTGATGCAGATGCAATTCAGCCTTCATGGTCTTGTGAAAATGATCTGATAATGTGCCTGAACCCACTAAATTTGCGTATTTCCACCATTACGGTAGTATGAGACTAAAGTTATATTGGTTAATGGAAATCGATCACTGGGCAAGTCATAGCAAAGCGCCCTACGGGCTGTTGTCAATGCAAGGCTGCTGAAGTTTAAAACCCTGTTCCAAGAAGAGTTTCAAAGTTATGGATACTTTCACCCAGGCATCGATGTATGGAACTACGCCTCTTGAAGAGAAGGCGGAACAGTTTGCATCGCTTTTGCGCGCCGGTCTTGAGGATGAGTTCGCAAAGCAGTTTCAGCGCTCGACAGCCGGTATGGATGAATGCCAGGCGGATGCGCTCATAGCGCTGGTCAATATGCGCCTTTCCAATGGCATTCGGCGTCGCGATCTGAAGGTTGTCATCGCACGCAAGGCTGATAGTCCAAACACTGTCACGGTGCTAGACCGTTCGCGCTTCTTCGGCAGCGGATGGTCGGTTGCGCGCCAGACTTTTGCGATTTAAAACTGAAAGCGTTTCCCAAGCTTTAACCTTGTAAAACAGAATCGCGGGTTCGCGAGGTTGTATATTATGAGGATTATTTTTCGCGCGTCACAGAACGCCGCCAGCAGGAGAACGCCATGCAGTCTCAGACGAGAAAGACCGGTTCGGCTAAAGCCAATCAGTTCAAAGAGTCGGTTATCCGAGAAATGTCGCGGCTTGCGGCGCAGCATAAAGCTGTCAATTTAGCCCAGGGTCTTCCTGATTTCGCGGCACCACTCGAACTTAAGGAAGCGGCTATAAAAGCCATTCTTGACGACGTCAATCAGTACGCAATCACGTGGGGCGATAGACCTTTTCGCGAGGCGATCGCCGCAAAAACAAAAAACTATCTAGGACTGACTATCGATCCGGAGAAAAACATCACGGTCACCTGCGGGGCTACCGAGGCGATGGTCGCAGGTATGCTGGCACTCGTGGATCCTGATGAAGAGGTCATAGTCTTCGAACCCTTTTATGAAAACTATGGACCCGATGCCATCTTATCCGGTGCAAAACCGCGCTACGTAAAACTAAATGCACCAAACTGGGACTTTGACGAAGATGAGCTCAGGCAGGCGTTTAACAGTAAGACGCGAGCGATTATCGTCAACACTCCTCACAATCCAACCGGCAAAGTTTTCAAAAAAGAAGAGCTGGAGTTTATCGCAAGCCTATGCCAAAAGCACGGTGTGCTGTGCTTTACCGATGAGATTTATGAGCACATTTTGTACGATGATGCAAAGCATATTGCGATGGCTTCGATTCCGGGAATGGAAGATTTGACTGTCACGATCAACAGTTTATCCAAAACATACAGTGTCACAGGTTGGCGTGTGGGCTGGGCAATCGCTCATGAAGACTTGACCTTGCCGATACGAAAAGTTCACGATTTCCTGACGGTTGGATCACCTGCACCACTTCAGCGTGCGGGAGCAGCCGCCGTTAATTTGCCACAGAAATTTTATTCTGACATGCATGAAGAATACGCAATTCGTCGTAAGGTAATGCTAGAAATCCTTGATGAGTCAGGCATTCCGTACTACAAGCCGGAAGGCGCCTATTACGTTTTCTGTGACGTAAGAAAGTTTGGTTACAAAGACGATTTAGCAATCACCAAGCATCTAGTGCGAGAAGTTGGTGTGGCTGTTGTGCCTGGAAGCAGTTTCTTCCGCAAATCCGAAACAGAGGAAGCTAGGCACTTCATCAGATTCTGCTTCAGCAGAAAGATGGAGACGCTTGAAACTGCTCGCGAACGGTTGAAGAAGTTGGCGCCATTCAAAGCTTAGAGTATGCAGCGTTCCGCTAGAAACTTAGAGTAAATGCACTTGAAACTGGAACGTCTTTTCGGAGCCGTGATTTATTGAATCACGCCGACTGCCTGTAACAATCCGACGATTACTATAACTTCAGCGATGCTGCAGATCACGAGCATCATGCCCGATGGCATGAATTTTTTCGTCTTCGCCAAACGCGACGCAAACATACCGTCGAGAAGGAAGAGAAGTACCGTAGCTGCAACCAAGCCGGCTCTCAAATCTGCCTGGGTTACGAAAAAGCTTACTGCCAGGAGGATACCGCTGATTACACCGGCAATGAGAGAGGCTTTACTCTTTGCTTTTACAAAGCCCATGATGCCGCCGAGCGCGACTAAAATTGCAGTACCGAGAATTGTGTACTGTGCGATGGGAATGAATTGACCTACGGCGGCGCCTGTTTCTGGATTCATTGAGATTTATCCTTTGCTATTTGCTTCAGATTCTAGCGCGTTAAGCAGCGTCTCAAAGTGAAGGCGGTTTCAAGTTCTTGCATTCAATGCCCCGAATTCGGTTGTAGAGTTCCGTTAGCCGCCTTTTCAAGCTTCATGTCGCGGCCAATCGTTAACGGCGCAGAGCCGGGTTTCGTCAAGCTGAATTGATCTACCACTTTGCCGTCTCCGGTGATCTGCGACATTTTGAGCGTTCTGTCGTTGATGTCAACCAGCGAAAAGGAATGCGCATAAACGAATTTATGAATGAACGGCGCCATTAAAGCGTTGTCTTTTTCCTGATACAAATTTGCGCCACCACCTCCGGTGACAATGTAGATGATGCCGTTGGGCATTGTATTTGTTTTGCCGTCAAATTTTTTGTCGAATGTAAATGAACCCGCTACTGCATCCTGATATGGTCCAGGGGCAAGCTTCTTCAAGTCAGGTTTGAATCGTAACGGTATTGTTCTCTGGTAGCAATGAGCGTGTCCTGCGAAAACAATGTCAACGTTGTGTTTTTCAAAGATGTCCGAGAGAAGACGCATGCGTTGTTCGTCTGCGTGTGACTCGTCGACGCTGAATCCGGGCTGGTGAAAGGTGGCAAATTTCCAGGTTGCATTCTTCGCTTTGGCAAGGTCGTCGTCGACCCACTGGCGCGTCTTCTCGTCGGTCCAGTCCATGTAGCCGTTGCCGTCAAGAACAATCCAATGAGAATTTCCATAGTCGAAAGAATAGTTTGCCATCACCGGAAAGCGCTTGCCGGCTGCCTTAACGAAGCTCAGTTGATTTGCTGCACTACCACCCAATCGGGTTGTGTTCTTCGCGTTAATCAGTTTGGTCGGTCCGTTTAGTGGTGAAGACCATAACAAATAATATCCGAGCGCATCTGGAAATCTTGAGAGATTGACTCCCTGTCCTGGATTCGTGAGTGCTACATCATGGTTTCCAATGACGGGCATCGTGAGTACGGAGCGCATAAGCGGTGCGCCGCTCGCTGGAGAATTCGCGTCGGAGTTCATGATTGGAAAAAATCTGTAGAGGTATTCGGAAACCAGACCTCTGTCATAGACGATGTCCCCAGGGATTACGAACAGGTCCGGTTTCTTCAAGGCAATTTGATGCGCTACTTTTTTCTGTCCGCTTGATCCGGAACCGATATCGCCGACGATGGCAAATCGAAATGGCTGTTTCTCCGATTTTCGAGCGATGGCCTGAGACTGAAAAGCACTTTTCCCATCTCGCGAGAGCCTGTAAGAGAAAGGTTTTCCTGGAATCAGGTTGGTAACTTTAGCGGTAAATCGAAAAATTGGTTGACCTGCGATGAAGCCCATTTGCAAGGCTTCCTCGATCTTCCCTTCTTCCCAGCTCGCATTGTTTTTCGGATCGCATTCCACTTTCCATAGTTTCGCTGCATCTGCGTCTTTTTCGATTGACAGCCAGATTACCACCACTGATTCCGACTTTTGTAGTTTCGATTCGTTGCCGAGTTGAATATATGGCTTTACGATGAACGCACTACTTTCAGCTTGTGCGCCGGCCTGCTGCGCTGTAAATTTATTGGTCAACCAGGGGCTGACAAGCAGCGCTGCCGCTAGTATCAACAGTGAAGTTCTAAAGCGCTTCGCGGCGCGTTCCTTTCTTCCGCTAATCTTTAAAAAGTCGGAATTGATAAATGTCACTTCGAGTCTCCGGGAGCCTGTGAGATGCATTAAGATAGCGCTTTGAACTTGGAGTTTCATTATTCAATACAATTTGAATAAGAATAATTTGCCTGTTGAATCAGGATTGATTTACTCGAATGAGCGACGACGAAATATTCATATGTCCAGTGTGCGAGGCTGAGAATCGCCAGAGTGCTCGCTTTTGCCGGCGCTGTGGTCGCAGCCGCTTAATATTGGAACGCGAAGAACGCGGGGAGACTGCGCCGGCAAAGCCGACCTTGCTTACCTGTGCGCGCTGTACCGCTCCTGTTCGAGTGACCGACAGCTACTGCTCGTATTGCGGAGACGCCCAGCCGTACCGCATTCTTGCCGACATGAAGGTATGTCGTGACTGCGGTGTTCAAATGCCGGAGGTCGCCAATTTCTGTTATTCGTGCGGAGTGGATGTCGCTAACCACTCTCCGAAGCAAGTGCCTGTTCCAGTTGCGCTTTTCGAAGAAGAGGATCCCGATAACTTTCCTCAATTCGAAGCTTAGCACCACCTGTAGTGTCAGTGCCGAGGCGGTTATCGGTTTAAACTTTATGCCTAGAGACAGAATTGAACTGTCGACACGCGGATTTTCAGTCCGCTGCTCTACCAACTGAGCTACCTAGGCGCGGTTCTTCGATGGTGCAGGTCTTCAGCCCTTGAGGACCAAGCGATTAACACCAACGAGGATTTATACTACCACACCCTGACTCAACAGTTTTGAGTCGAAGGGTTCAGGTTCAATCTCGGAAACAAATTATCAATTCAATAGGTTGGCGAGTAGTTCGTGGGTGCCATCGAATAGGTCGGCGTCGCCTGGGCTTGCACGTAGGTACGGTTGCTGATTGCGGCAATTCTAAGATTTTCGTTTTCGTTCTTTACAAGAAAATCCGTGACAACCTGGCTGGTATTGGCAGGCTGGCCATTCATTTGAAGAACCAGTGAGCCTTTCATGGAGACCACTACTGTTCCATCCGGATTTATCGCCTGGGGTTCGATCGAAACTGGCTGGAAAGCAGCAACCAATCTGCCGGAACTGATTCCCTCGGCCATGGCGTCATTCCAAAACGCCTGTTTGAAACTTTCTTTTGCGTCCGGCAACATCCAGAGAAACGCTTGTTCATGATTCTTTGTTGCTGTTGTTGCCTGGAAATCCATTGCGCCACCCAGCCACCATTTCACGAAATCAGCGGCCTTGGTAGGTTCGAGTGCGACTTGCGGTGCTGGAGCTGCCTGCTGCGGCTGGGATTGCGCTTGAGCATGAGGTCCTCTGGATTGAGCCTGAGCGGCGTCACCGCCCTGTCCAGGAGGCATCATTGCGCTTTCAGGAAGCTTCTCTTCAGTGTTCTTAGAATGCCCCGATTCGTCGTTGCTGCCCGCCAGGAAGACGCCCAGTATTCCAACGATAACGAGACCCATTAAGATTTTGTCTCGCAGGACCCGCTGAATAATTGCTCTAATAACTTCTTGAATCATTTTATTTGCCGAGCCTCTGTGCGGCTTGCCTCTCTGCCGCGATGTATACAACTGATTGTGAAATCGATTGTGAGCGAAAAGGCTCAAAAAAGAAAGCCGAATATGGGAATCCTCCCATGGGTTGAGCAAATTAGTTTGAAAAGTATGAGTTTCCTGAAACGAATCGAAACCTTTTTGAAGCCCAGGTTCGCTGTACAATTGGGATGGAAAAAAGAAGCAGGCAATGCGAGAGAACGAAAAACGCGAACCGCATGAACACTCTCGGGCGCCAGGATTTGAGTCCTGGGTCGCTGCTCGTTCGCCTGTGCAGGGAGGCGGAGACCGGCGCTACGAGCGCACCCTGGAGGAGATCGACGACGAAGACGATGCTCCCGAAACTTCTGCAAAAGGGCACGACAACAACAAAGTTGTAGCCGACCGAGTCAAGAATTACGTCGCTTATACGATTAAACTGCCGTCCGATCAGCTATCGGCCCTGCAATCGATCTGGTTGGAGTTGAAAAAGCTTTACGGCACGCACTCGCCTGATAAGAGCGGCATGATTCAGGCCGCAATCGACGCCTGGCTCAAACGGTGGGATGGACCCGACCGTGAGAAGCTCTTGGAGGAGTTGCTCGACATTCGCCAGAGCACCCGTCGCCGGCAGTATCGAAAAGGCAAAAATTAGCTCCGCCTTTGCGTTCGATTTACTCGGACTTGGCGGTAGTCGGTTCTTGAGGAGCTTGAGTCAGCTCAGGCTGTTTAGCTGCGCGCGACGATTCAGGCTTCAGGTGGTGCCACAGGTAGTAGCCGAAGCCGGCGACACAGAAGAGAACGATGGCAATGTCGAATTTGTGCCAGTACTCTTTGAACATCTCCATGTTCTTGCCGAATTCGATGCCCACCCAGGTCAGGAAATAGCACCAGACCAATGAGCCGATAAAGGTGAAGACCGTAAACATCAAGAAGTGGGCTTTCAACACGCCTGCCGGAAATGAGATGAAGGTGCGAACCACGGGCAGCATGCGGCAGATGAAGAATACGACATCTCCGTACTTGTTGACCCACTTGTCAGCAAGCTCCAGATCGCGGGATTTGAGCAGGAAATAGCGACCGTATTTTTCAAGAAATGGTCTGCCGCCCCACATTCCCAGGAAATATGAGGGGATGGAACCGATTACGCAACCTACCGCACCGGCGAGTGCCGCCAGGTGGATGTCCATTTTGCCCTGCTGCACCAGAATGCCTGCGGTAGGCATGATTGCTTCGGAAGGCAGCGGTATGTTGGCGGATTCAATCGCCATCATGATCATGACCGCCATGTACCCGCCATGCTCGACGCCGCTTTTGATCCACTCCAGAATCGGGTCTATATATTGATGGAGCACTTCGGATACCTCGTATTCCGTGTCGCATGAATGATCTGCGCGTAGATTCTACTCTTTCGCGCGTTGGATGCCGTTAGGAATCTCTCACGCTAGGCGCCTGGCGTCTTTCGATGCCCACCGGTCTAGCTTGCGCGGACAACTAATTTCTGATCACCTCATTGCAAAACGGTTATATTTAAACGACATACGGTCAAATTATGTCTACTGAAACCACCACAACCCACCGCGCAACACTACACTTCACCCTGGCGACAGCCGGTCACGTCGATCATGGCAAAACCAGCGTCCTGAGAGCTCTGACGGGAACAGACCCCGATCGTCTGAAAGAGGAAAAGGAACGTGAGATGACAATCGACCTCGGTTTTGCGCATATGCGCGCAACCCGGGGAGATATTGAAACTGCAGATAAAGCGCTGGGTGTTCGTTTTGAAGCGAGCTTTACCGACGGCGAAGATATCGACGAGGCGGAGCTTATCATCGGTTTCGTTGATGTACCTGGCCACGGGAAGTTCTTGAAGAATATGCTTGCCGGTGTTGGTGGCATGGATCTGGCACTGCTGGTAGTGGCAGCCGATGAAGGTGTTATGCCTCAAACAATCCAACACGTCAAGATTCTTACGCTGCTCGGTGTTCGTGAGTGCATTCTGGTCATGAATAAAACCGACCTCGCCGATTCAGACCAGCGCGAGTTAGCTACCGAAGAAGCTCATCAGCTCTTGCAGCGTCTGGGCATTCATGTTTTAGAAACCGTTCCATTCTCCTGCTCGAACAATGATTCCACTCAGTCGTTGAAAAACGCCATCATTCGTCATGTCCTCTCTTTACCTTCTCGTGACAGGCGACTTGACGCGACTGGAAAAATGTTGCCGTCGTTTTTATCCATCGACCGAGTTTTCTCGAAAGCTGGTTACGGTGCGGTTGTTACAGGCACATTAACCAGGGGGATAATCAAAGTCGGCGATGAAGTTCAGATCGAACCGGGAAGTATAAGCGCACGTGTGCGCGGCTTGCAAACCTTTTCGCATAAGCTGGACAGGGCGTTTCCAGGCCAGCGCCTGGCTATCAATCTGTCACTGAAGGAAAATAAATCGATAGAGCGTGGGCAGGCAGTAGTAGGCGACAAAACGGCTCCGGTCAACACGCTTATCGTACAACTCACCGATTTGGGTGGTCTGGAGTCATCTAAAGATCTGCCGGGCGTGCAATTGAAACCTCAAAATGTTCGCTTCTATCATGGCACTGCAGAACGTTACGCTGTGCTTCGCTGGCTGCAGAAGCTTGACGTTGATAATGAAAATGAACTGCGCCAGGCATTGATAGGGCAGCTGGTTCTTTCAGAGCCGGTCATCGCTGGACCTGGTGAAAAATTTGTCCTTAGATACGGCGATTATGGTATCGCAGGTGGTGAGATCCTCATCACCGCTCGTCCTAGATGGCTGTCACGTGCCATGTTGAAGTCGCTTGCAGAGAAAATCTGGATTGGAGACCTGGAGTCTTCGGCTCTCGATTTCATAAACATGGCGCCGCAACGTAGCCTCGCTCAGGACATCATGAACTCACTTCTTCCCGACTTTGATCGCCGCCGGGTTTTAAAGCAACTGACAGAAAAGGGGCTCATTGAAAAGCTCGGAGAGCAACTCATCACCAGGGATGAAAAGCAAGAGCTGATAGGAAAGGTTTTAGAGTTTCTGAAAAGCGCTGCTGACAATAATCCAAGAGACCCGGCTGTGTCGCAGGAAAAGCTCAAGGTTGAAATTGCTCCGCTTGTCGATCGTCTGGTGTTTCAAAACATCGTGAAAGAACTGCTTGCCTCCAACCAAGTGGTTAAGGTGGAAGAAAAGCTTGGATTGCCTAATGGCAAAGATGCCGATGCGAAGGTCGATGACGAACTGTCGCCGGTTTCCGCACGTATACAGGAGTTATTAAACGATAACTTCTGTCTTGAAATCTCCGAACTGGCCGCGCAGTCCGGCTTCAAGCAACAAGACGTTATGGATTCGCTTTCTCGGCTTCAGAAAGAAGGGAAGGCTGCTGTTGTCGCGCACGAATTCGCTTCCAACAGTGCCTCGATTCTGGAAGCGCACAGGGCACTGGCGCTTATCTGGGGCAAGCAGCGTAATATCAGTCCCGGAGACTTCCGTGAGCAGTTAGGTGTTTCACGGAAGTATGCGATGGCGCTTCTCGCTTATTTTGATGACAGTAAGGTGACACGGCGACTACCAACTGGACGCGTCTTGATGAAGGCGCCGCCGGTCTCCCCGCCGCAATAGACAGGACAATTAAGCGATTATGAAGGAACACGACATTGTCAAGCGGTTGCAATATACTAGGTTCATCAAGGTTATTTCGTGAGTTGGCAAATAAGACTGATACTACTGGCGGTGCCGGTGGTGTTCACCTGGTTTAAGGCGAAAACGAGAAGGCTCCCGCAAGGGAGCCTTCCGTTTTAAACCTTTTGAACCTTTTGAACCTTGTGCATGAAACGTCGGCGCTTGTTCGCGGGCTTATTCCTGGTCAGTCTTTTCTGCATTGATTTTCTTGGGCGGTAAAAACCGTTCCCACTCGGCGGCGAGATCCAACTGATTAAACACGTGCAAATTCTCCACTCTTTCTCGAATTATGCCTGTCAGACCGCTGGAAACAAGCCATGTTGCAATTGCCTCGACTTCCGTTTGGTCTTGAGTATCGCAAAGTCTTCTAAGGAACGGCAGAAAATCCTGATCGATGGCCAGCAGTTGCGTCAATACCAGATGCAGTGCGGTTGTTTTATTGTAGTTGGCAAATCGCAGTGCCATAGGTTTCAAAATATCAGCTCGTCCGATGAGTGTGAGGTGGCGAACCATCAGGTCGGCAAGCACAGTGTTCAGGTCAGCGCAGCGCTCGATAACGATGTACAGGGCGGTTTCGTCAGGCGCTTCTCGAACGACCAGTGTCAAAACACCTTTAGCTTCATAGATGTGATTTTGCGCAAGGGAAAGGGCGATATCTAAAGCACGTTCCAATTGACCGCCTAGAATTAGATTCGTCGTCACGCTGTACAGCGCTTCTCTCTTCTCCTCTGCCGCCAGGCGCTCTGCAATAGCCAGCAATGTTTTCGTTTTCCCGAGCAAGGCTTGTTCGATCGTATACGTGTTCAGAAGCATCAGATTCTGTTGACGAGCTAGATCCACGGCCCAGGCGGTCGAAAGCCCGTCGTATTTTTCATGGATGCTTTCAGAAAAAATGTTATGGGGACCCTGCGCGATCAATCTTTCGAAATTTTCTCTGCCGATGAAACTGCGAATCTTATGCAGCGCTTCCATGCTGGAATTCAGCTCACGATAGGCGACTTGAAGGTCTGGATCGATAATTCTCTGTTCTTCAAACAGCGCGGGTACGAAAAGTAGAGCATCGAGCTTGGTGCAGCACTGCTCAAAAGCTAATTGAGTAACTTTGAATCCTTCTTCTGATGAGGCGCCGGTTTGGAGCACGTTGTAAAACTTTCTCAAACCGTTTAAATTCATCGTCGTGGCAATGCAGCAGGTAAGTTCGGCGAGCGTTCCGAATTCGTTTTGACGAATCAATTTGTCAAATATTGATTCCTGATAAGGAGCCGCCAGTATCTCGTTGAAGTCAAAAGAAAGCCGGGAAAGCTTGCCATTCTCGTGAAGATGGACGAGCAATCGGGATGCTTTCTGTGTTTGCTTTTGCTGAATCAAATGTGCGACGATGCTGGCCGCGTATACGGTGCCGTCGTTGCGACATGCTATTGCTGCATCAGTCAGCTCAATCAACTGGTTATGATCGGATGATCGCGCCAGCTCTCGAGTTATGTTTGCAAAAACCACGAGCTTGCCATGCTCGACAAGAAGTTTCGCCAGATCGAAGAGCTCGCTGATGTTTCCTTCAGCGACTAGTTGTTTTAAAATTCCATCCAATACCGTCATGTGACCGTTCGAGACGATCATTGAACATATCCGCTCAAGCCAATCCAGTTGGCCTTCTCTGGTCAAATCAAGAATGAAACCGACATATCTATCGAAGCTACTGGTAGCAACGAGATTGAAGAACCAGTTGCTAACCACTTCTCGATATTCGTCTGAAATTAGAACGCTGAAGATGTTCTTTGCGCTATCTGAATCTTCGAGTTGGATGAAGTGATTTCGAAAATTCTCAAGAACTGAAATCTGCGCGTAATAGTGGTTCCAGGAAAAGTTGTTAAAACGTTCCTTGTCGATCGGCGACATGGCCGATTTCAAGTTTTCTATCGCAGTTTTTACTGCAATGTCACATGCCTCATTGATTATTTGCGCATGAACCTCTGAATCTTTTTCTTCCGATGCCTGCGCTCCTGTAATCATTACATGGTGGAAAAGCGCATGGTCACAGTGTTCAGCGAGTTTGTGAAATATTACCGCCAGCTTGGGCAATGGATCAGCGGCAACAAGCAATCGAATTACAATCGATAGAATGTTCTGGCGCGAAAAATCCGCAAGACGGAGAATAAAGTCATCTCTTACTCGTTGCGGACAAGATGCCGCGAAGTAACTCTCACTTAAACAGGTCAAGATCGTTGCATCGTCGAGTGATTCGAGTGCCTCGACAACAAGCCTGGATTCGCCGCCGTCACACAGGGGGGCAATTCGACTAGCCACGCGAAGAGCGTCCAGAGATTCTGAATGGCTATCCATTTGTTTGAAGAAGTGGCTGACGTTTACCAGCAGCTTAAGTATGCTCGACGCGTTCAAATACTTTCCTGCAACCAGTGCTAGTCTGGCGAAGTCTTCAACATTTGTGTGTCCGAGGTTTGCAAGCGTAAGCATCGCTTCATTTTGAGACCCTTCTATGGAATTTTGCAAAACGGCGCCACAAAAACTGGCAGTCTTTCCCTGCTCGTAAAAGCCTTTGGCGTAACAAGCTTCTGCGAACGCAAAATACAATTTCTTGGTT
Organism: Candidatus Obscuribacterales bacterium; assembly: GCA_965228855.1. GTDB lineage: Bacteria > Cyanobacteriota > Vampirovibrionia > Obscuribacterales > Obscuribacteraceae > JADYXR01. Next base: position 2,078,207 of record CBDDIJ010000002.1, read on the forward strand.
CGCTCCGTCAGAACCGTCATTGACTCTAACTTCGGCATGATCCCAATCAGCTCCATGTAAGAGTCGAGCAGGTCTTCCGAACAATCGTTCGAGTCCGACAGCAGCAGCTGCATAAATATGAGCGAGGCGCTCTTCACAAGGTCGTACACGAGCGTCGCATCTCGATTAGACCTGGCGATCTTCAGAGCGGCTGCTTGCAAAAATCTGTATGTGTTCCATCGGTAGATGTAGACGTTTCGCCGCTCCTCACCGACCATCTGTGCCAAATCGATGAAGTGAACCTGGTAGTCCAGGATAACCTTGATTGCCGCCGTTTCGTTACTGTCATCAAATTTACAGATGGCCAGGAGAAACGCCGCATCGCGAATCTCATCACTTGCAACCTCATTTTGTCGACGATCAATGTCGAATCTTCGTTTGCCTTCGTTGAGGAACAGCAAAAAATAATTCGTGGCAACGGAGTATTGACCGGTCATGCCAAAGCAGTATCCGAGAGAGATTGCCACCTCCGAAAGTATAAGCTGGTGTCTATCCTGGTCTAGTTGTTTGAAAACCTCCAGGTAAACCTTTCCGGCCTCTGCGTATTCCGCATCGAAATAAAGCTCCGAGGCCTCTTTGAGTTTTCGCGCAATCCAGTTGGACGGAATTGTGGAGAGCTCGAGTTTGTCCGCGACCTTTTGAATGCGATCTTTGGCTTGACGACCAGCTTTGAACGTGTTCTGTGTTAGTTTGGCAAATTGTATTCCGGGATTTTTCTTCTGTCTCTGTCTATCGAGCACCGATGAGTCGATCGCGTCATAGGCATCGGCAAAGTCAAACTGCAATATTTTCGTTTGGTCATCTACGCCCATCGCGGATGCAGACGTGTCTATTTCAGAGGTTTCTTTATAGATTGGTTGCGAGCCTGTGTCTCTTGTGGCAACCGGCAGATGAGCACGCCCGTGGGTCCCAGCTTCATCCGCCGATTTGGGAAGCTGTTCCAAATCTTCCGGAGGGGCGCCGAGGTGCGGTATCGTATTCGGTGCAGCCCAGAGCATGCGTCTGATGACGGTAACTGTTTGTCTAATATGTTCAGACTCGTGTTCCAGAAGTTTTGCAAATACTGTTGAGCTATCAGGGTCAAGCAAATCTTTTCGTTTGAAAAGAATGCATTCGTCGCCGCCGCTTAGACTCCTATATAACGAAGGATCCACTGCAAGACAGAATATCGAAGCATGGATGAGCCATCGCGAGAAATTGTCAACGTTAGGATCGAAGTGGTTCTCATTGCGGTTTGGATGTTGATAGTTTGGATGACCGAATTCCAAACTCTTCAATCCGGATAGGGCCGGAACAAAAAGCGTGTCATAGTCAACGAGTCTCAGACCCTTGTCTGTTACGATGATGTTTCCGTGCTGGAGGTCTCCATGGCCGATGCCGGCACCCTCCAACTCTCCAACCATTTGATGAAAACCTTTGAGTAGGTTTGTCATCTTGTTGGTATCACTGTAAGACTGTTCGATGTATCTGTCGAGTGTCATCCCCTCAACCCACGTCATTTTCAGGCAGGGGTACCATTTCCCTCTGACTTTGATGCCCTTGTCCAGGTAGTAAAAATCAACCGTTGATTCGAGGTTGTCGAAAAGGACAAAGTCGGAGATGTGCTGGTAGCGGGCTTTCTGTTCGATTCTATTGTTGAGAAAACAGCGCACCGCCCATGAGGCCTCTCCATCGGTAGCTTTATATACACTTGCAAACGACCCGCTTGCCGCATGTGGTAAGCCTATCTTGTTGGTTGCAATCTTGGCGTTGCGCAACTGTTCATCAGCAAAACACGAGCGCGGATTTTGAACCGCTTCGTTGTAATCTTGAGGCGTTGGCCAGTCTATTGAAATCTCTTTCTCGAGCATAAAATTGACTGTTACGGGGTTAACGAAAAAGCGCTTTCCAGCATGCCGGAAAGCATCACGGTCTCGGCGGTCTTCTCCAGCTTGTAACCTTTCAGCGAATAATTAAAAATGGAATTGGACATATTCGCTTCTTTGATACCATATGTTTTCAAAGTCACCCCACTCGAATTATCATTGTGCAAAAAGTAGACACCGAGTGGGAAACCGCCGAATCGCGGAATACGATAAATCGACTTTAGTATCTGCAGTTCTTTCTCTGGTACCGGTTTCATTTCAGTAGAAATAATAGAAATTGATTTGGCCTTTGACTTTGAAGCATCGTTGCCGACGCCCGAATAGCTTGGCATCATCATGCCGACTGTGCTGCCTTCAGGCGTTGGAGCGGTTATCTTCAACGCGCGAATGCCATTGTAATTGACCGGCTGTGGATTGAGTTTGCGACCTTCGAAGTAATCGCTGATTGCAATCATCGAGGGCAGCTCCTGGCGCTGGAATTTGTCGAATGACGTCTCGTAGTAAACCATGTCCTGATTGTTGTAAAAGACGATCTTCCAGTCCGGCGCTTTGGCCACGAGATTCCCGCCGGTTGCGCCGATCTTAACGCGCAGGGCGCTTGCGCCTGCGTACACAGTCATTTTGCCAAGCTGAGCTGTTTCTTGCTGGATGACGAAAACCTTTTGCTTTGCGTCCTTGTCTTTCGCATCTTGAGCGGCTTTAAGCGTAGCCTTTGGCGGTTGTAGCTTTCCGGAAGTAACCGTGGACGAGTGTTCAGGCACTGAAATTTTACGACTGCCCGTCGGTCCCTTAGCGGGCTCAGTTTGAGTTTCTCTTGCAAACGCCAATCCCACCGTCACGCTTGTGAGCAGTGCTAACGTCGAAACTATTGATATTGACCGGGGCATCGGGGCGGCTGTTCTTGCCAGTATTTCAGGGGGTCTTATCCCTATGATTATTCCCGTTTGCAGCGCCTAAACCTCGCCTGTGCGGAACCTTGCGAGGTTTAGCTCCTCACGGACTGGTTTAAACAAGATGTCTCGAAGGAAGCTCTAGATGTCCGTTTTAGACGCTCTTCCGCCGTGATCGTTAAAACTGCTCAGTTGTCTACCGATACACAAATGTGATCGCCGGAAACACCGATGCGTTTCCCGTCTTTGTCGACGGCCCAGGCTCGTAGTTCATACATTCCAGTTGCGGGAAACATATCTCGCTTCAATTCGATGTCACCGGATATGGTGCCCTTCAGTTCGTCCTTCATTGTCACTTTGCTGGGAGTCGAGGAGTTTTGTGTTTCAAACAGAAGATTTGTTCTGGTGATTTCGACAACTACGCCAGCAGCTGAGGGCACCTTTGTCGCATCGACATTGATGGTTGCGCGGTTATCTTTGTTGGACAGGTGAAGATAGCCCTTGGTTCCTAAGAAGCCGGAATTTTCAAAGGAAAGCATAGGCATTACTTTCTCGGGCGAAATTATTTCGACCGAGTCTATCGCGAGTTTCGAATTGTGCGGAATTTCAGCAGAAGCTCATGACACTTGCCTCCGAGCGACCATTCCGGCAGGCTCCGCAGCGGAAAAATAAGAGTCTGTGACTTTTCTCCCGGCACAAAGTCAGCATGCGTTCTGTTGGGCAAATCAAATTCCGGGCTGACATCGTTTGTGTAGAGTAGATCCGCCCCTTCGGTAGCGAGACTTCCAGCAGATTCGCCGCTAGTGTCGAGATCTCGAACCTTGACGGCAACGAATTCAATGTCGAAGGCGTTGCGCTTCTCAAAGTTAAGTAGAATTTCCGGTCTACCTTTGTTTGTGTTATTGCCGAAGACTTCGAGTGATCCGTCTCTGGTCCAGTTGTATTCGCCCTGCTTCATCGTTGCGATCGATTTCATTTCCGCAGCAATCCAGCTGCGCAAGTCATCGGGATCGCGTTCAATTTTCAGGGGCAAAAACGTTTTTTGTTTGCTGTTCCACGAATAAATTTGGACCTGGTCGCGCGCCTTCCAGAGCGAGTCTTTGATATATCCGAACGGCAAAATTTGTTCGTACTTATTGACGCTTAAACAGTTCCAAATGTCGCGTTGGAGCTGCGGGGCCTTTGTCATTCCATAGACGGCGTTTCTCGAAATGTAAGCTCCGTTGATTTGATCCGGCAAGCTCAGAAGCAATACTTGAGGGTCGTCTTTTATCTGGTCGTATAGTTTATGAAGTCCGGCGCGAATAGCGTTTGCTTCATTGCCTGCTGTTGCCCAGGCCTGGTTGTTTATCCATAGAGCGGCACCGCAGGTCGCTGAGAAGGCTATGCAAACCGCAGCTCGGAGTGCAAAACCAAATATTGGGGCTTCTTTAGGTTTAGTCGAACCCTTTTTGAAAGGATTGCGAGTTGGAACTATAAATGCCATTGCCAGAAAGAGAGCGAGAGCAACAGTGGCTACATGAGCTAATCTTGCGCCCTGCAAATCGTCGGCAATCGTGAATATCTTGTAGACCGGTGCAAAGCAGAACGCCATGAAAATGGCATTGAACATCCAGAGTCGGAATAACCTTTTCTCCATTATGATGTTCGCGAACATCACTAAGAACGTTGCCACAAGCGAGACTTCCCAGCAGCGTCTGACAACATGATGTGCGTTCATCAATCCCTTGTTTAGCGGGATGATAAACATCCGCAGACCGAGCAGCCAGCTCTCAAAGAAGTGTTTTATATCAGCAATAAAAAACAGCGAGTCGTCGTAGCCGCCTACAAATGTGCCAAGGGCGTATCTGCGCACACCGAAGTAAACGACTACAATGGCCCAGAAAAACAGGACAGGTTTCACAATGTCGACGGCCCACTTCAGAAGCGCTTGTGGTGCAAACGACTTTCGATTGTCTCGCAAAATTGCGTTGGGACCGAGAAGCGCCTCGTACAGCATGAACGACGGTGGCAGTGTCAGAGCCATCTCTTTTGATAATAATCCAAGCGCGAATGCAATCGCGCTGGCGGTCAGCCAGGCACTACCGCCGTCCTTGCGCCAGCGAATGTAAAAGTAGAACGTGGCAGTATAAAACGCAGTCACAACAGCATCTACGCGTCCTGTTATCCAGGAAACCGCTTCCGTGTGAAGCGGATACAATCCAAAAATTAGAGCCGCGCCGAGCGGATATAAAAGATATGCCAGATTCCAGGGAACGCCAAGTGGCTCCAACTCTGGCTTAGCGCGTTTCGCTCGCTCCAGGGCCTCAGCCTCCGCTGCTGCCTTTGCCTTTTCTTTGGCCTCGCGGCGCAGTTGTTTCTTAGTCTTTCTTCTACCGGCAGAACCGGCTTCTACCTGCTGGACGTTCGAGTCGGCGTCTTCCTCATCGTCGTCATCGTCGTCGTCGTCCGAAAATGCTGCACCTGCGGATGCGGAATTGGGGCCGGCATTTGCACTTGAGTCTAGACTTTCACTTGCGCCGTTTTCCGAACCGCTCGCATCTGCACTCACTCCAAGTTTGGCGGTCCAACCGAATGTATCTTGCAGAAAGTGGCGAGCGCAGAAGAAGATGAAAACCGTCGCTATCAGATGAAAAACAACGTTTGTGATGTGAAACCCAAGACCGTTGATTCCCCATCCTAGATAGTCGGTCACCATGAAGACGGAGATCAGCGGGCGGTAGAATCTCGTTGTCGTTCCATCCAACCAGGAACTGTGAAAGTTTCTCCAGATAAGCTCTGGATTTTTGACGGCGTCTTTTAACCATGTCAGGTGAACGAAATCGTCGCCCAGGAAGAAGTCGAAAAGAACCGGCCAGTATCCGATCACTGTGACTATCACCACTAGTGATACCAGAGCAAACGTGATCAGAGTAGCGGAATTATTCCGTTTCGCTCCACTCGATGCAGTCGAAACATCCCGACTCGTTAGCGCGTTTACTTCAGTCTCCATTTCTTCAACTCTTCAATGACTCAATTGCCACTTTCCATGCGGATCTATCTTCAACGTGGCAGCGGACTTCGTCTTTGCGGGTCTTCTTCATGTTATGCGAATCGAGTTAGCGTCAGTTTTCTGGTGATCAGAAATATTATCGCAGTATCAAGGAACAGATGCCTGCGTTGGCTGACGGTGAAGACTGACGCCTGTCGTTTTACGCTCCCAGGAAGGTCGGCGCCATAACCGGCGCTGGCACAACACCAGAAAGCTTCGTCATGACTTCGGTAATCTGATTGGCGACGTAGATCACGTCTTCCGTTGTGAGTTCCGGATACATCGGAAGCGAAAGCACTTCGTTCGCGACCTGTTCGGTTATTGGGAATGCACCTTTCTTATAACCCAATTTCTTGAACGCGACCTGAAGGTGAAGCGGAACCGGGTAATAGCACATTGAGCCAACACCGCGCTCTGCGAGTTCTTCGATCAGTTTTTTCCTCTCTTCGTTTTCTTTCGCCTTCAAGTTATTGCTGTGAACGCGAATGGTGTACTGGTGCCAAACGTGAGTCAATTCCTGGGCGGTGGCTGCTCGTCCATTAACTGAAACTGTCGGCAGTGAGATGCCGGGGCAGCCTTGAAGAGCGGATGAATAGAGCCTTGCGATACCATCGCGACGCTTGTTCCACTCTTTGAGATATGGAACCTTTGTTCTCAGTGCCACTGCCTGCAGTTCGTCAAGTCTGCTGTTCACACCGAGTTCATCGTGGAAATATCTACGGTGCGATCCGTGTGCACGCAGGCAGCGCAAACGCTCCGCCAGTTTTTCATCATTGGTGACAAGCATTCCTGCATCGCCGCAGGCTCCAAGGTTTTTGGTCGGGTAGAAACTGGTGCAGGCCACATCGCCGAAGCTTCCGGTTGCTTGTCCTCTATATGTGGCGCCGATACCTTGAGCATTGTCTTCGATGACGCGCAGATTGTGTTTCTTTGCGATCTTGAGAATAGGCTCCATGTCCGCGGGCAGTCCGTAAAGGTGAACCGGCATGATCGCTTTAGTTTTCTTGGTGATCGCCTTCTCGATGAGGTCGGGGTTCATGTTGTATGAAACCGGATCGATGTCGACGAATACTGGTTTAGCTCCGCGCAGAGCGATTGCTTCGACTGTGGCGGCGAAAGTGAAAGGCGTGGTGATTACTTCGTCGCCTTTACCGATGTCCATGCACCACAAGCTGAGTATGAGAGCGTCAGTTCCATTAGCTACACCGATTCCGTACTTAGCGCCGCAGATTGCAGCAACTTCTTTTTCAAGTTCGGTGACGTGTTGACCCAATATGTAGTTGCCGCTCCGGAGCACTTCGAGAACTGCTTGTTCGATTGCCGGACCAACTTGGTTGTATTGCGCACGAAGGTTGAGAATCGGGACGCGATGTGATGACATTTAGGGTTTTCCTTACAGCTGCCGGCTGAATTTGTGGGACTCCAACCGGCCGTGGGTTGGTAACTGAACGCAGAGCATAACGCGTGCCATTGACTACTTCAAAGGGGGCAAATGTAAGGTTCCAGCCCTTGCGGATGATAGATTTTTCATGCGCCCGTGAGCGGTTAATTGGTGCCGCGCCGGATGGATGTCATGGTGATTGTTGGCTCGATTAAAATTCCCTCATTGTCGAAAGAAATTTTTGCACTTTGTAAATCGTTTCCTCTGTTTGAAGTTCTCCGTAAGACGCTTACGTGCGTTTAAAGTTCTCCACAAACAAAAAGAGAGGGCGCTCGCCCTCTCTTCTTAGCACTGTGTTTGGTGCCTTACTTTTTCTTACCAGGGGTAGCAACTGTACGGGACAGAGCATTGGTGACGAACAGATTCAAGCTGACGCCTTCTCTTTCTGCACGATCAACCAACGCCTGGTGAAGGGATTTCGGCAAACGAACTGTGAACTTGCCGCTGAAGTTGGTGAAGTCTTCACCACTGGTTTTCGCGCGAGCTACAGTACGCACTGCTCTGGCTTTAGGAGCTTTGGCTTTAGGAGCCTTTTTCGCTGCCTTCGCTGGTGCTGGTTTAGCTGCTTTCTTCTTGGCTGCGGGTTTTTTAGCTCCTGCCTTTTTCTTAAGTGCCATGTTTCTCTCCTCGTTTTGTGGGATCTTTGGTACCGGTGACGCAGAACTGACTGAGTCGTGGTACCTTGGAAGCTTGTGTACGCAAGCATCCCTTTGGACGCCCGGCTAACCATGCGTCCCCTGTGACTTTTTGTGCGACCTTACCACCACCATAGGTGGCACTGTAATTGTACCCGTGAATCTATCTTTTACTACCCTAATTGGATATATATTTTTAGAGGGGCTCAACAGCGCCACCAGTTCAATGTTCGCGAAGTGGCTCTACCAGTGGTGCGGCACCACTTTTGATGGCTGGTATCACTAGGAAAAAAGTTAAGGATCGTAACCAACTTGAACTCAAAAACCGCCGATATTCGCGTTCTCCTTATCAGACTTAGCGCTCTGGGCGATGTGGTGCACACGCTTCCAGCTGCAGACTTGTTGCGCAGAAATCTACCGGCAGCAAAAATCACCTGGGTGGTCGAGGCTCCATTTGCGGAGCTTTTGCGAAACAACCCGGCCGTGGATGACGTAATCATTTTTCCCAAGAAGAAGATATCTTCGGAGCTAAAAAATCCGATTAGTTGGCTTGACCCGAGCAGCGAGTTCAATAAATTCATTGGCGAGCTGCGAAGCCGAAACTTCAGCGCAGCACTGGATTTCCAGGGATTATTCAAAAGTGGTGCAATCGCCTATTTGAGTGGTGCACCGACTCGGGTCGGCTTCGCTCAAGCACGAGAGCTCTCGCAGATCTTTCTGACAGACCGCTGTGATACCGGAGACTATTTCGCGAACGATAAGCATGTGGTGCACCACAATTGGGAGCTTGCTGAGTTCTACTTAAGAATTGCCGGTGGTGCCACTCAGAAATCTCCGCCAATCCGTTTTCCACTTCCGATTTTGAACTCTGAGCTTATCGGAAGTGTGATCAAAATGATTGGCGCCTCGGCAGTCGAACCGCCTCAAAAGGTAAACAGAGCTAGAATCACGAACACTAATATCTTGAGCGCTCTGATTCGCAAAGAGGACCGAGTGCAACCACAGATGGAGCCTGGTGATATGGTGGCGCCCGTGGAGTCTAGTGCCGCAATTGGTGCGGAGCTTCCGGCATCGACAGGTGAGCTGGATGCTCTTTCAGAGGATTCGGTCGGTGCCGCATCAATCTTGGTACCAACACCGCCCGCGGAGCCTGCACCATCGGCGGAGCCACTACCACAGATAGCAAAGAACGGCGAGAAACTGATCGTCCTTATCCCTGGTACCACCTGGATTACGAAGATCTGGCCCAAAGAGAAGTGGGCCCAACTGGTATCGCAATTGGTTCAGATTCCGAACACAAGGATTGTTCTGGTTGGTGGTCCGGCAGAAACCGAAATGAATTCCTATATATATGATCAGGTTTCGCGCTCTGTGGCCGATAGGTTACGTCTGAATGCCAGCCATGTGCAAAATTCTGGCGAGCCTGATCTTACGAGCGCCCCGATATCCGAGCGATTGATTGATATCACCGGTAAGACCACCATCAGCGGTCTTTTAGCGCTCCTGAAATTTGCTGATATCGTAGTTGGTGCCGACACCGGTCCGCTTCATATGGCCGTTGCCGCCGAGCATCCATTCGTGATCGGTATTCATGGAAGCACTCCCTGGCTGCGCAATGGACCTATCGGTGAGAAATCATCGGTGGTGGCGCTCAACCTTGGCTGTCAGCCCTGTTTCGAGAAAAAATGCCCCCTCGGTACGCTTGCCTGCCTTCGAGAACTGAATACCGAATCCGTGCTGGCCGAAATCTACCGTGTTCTTAACCTGGTTGAGAGGAGAGCTACCGGCGCGGAAAAGCCCTAACTTGCGCCTGCGCCGCAAGAAGAAAGCTCTAGAGATGGCTCTAGAGCTTTATAGCGTTCATTAGTTTATGGCTTCCGTTTCCGTTGCTACGAAAAGCAGATATTTCTATTCGGAAACCCATTTGTCGACCGCTCTTGGCCACTCGGCGCAGACTTCGGATTCGCTGAAGAAAATTCCGATTTCGCGCTTGGCGCTTTCAGGACCGTCGGAGCCATGGACGACGTTTCTGCCGATTTCGACGGCGAGGTCGCCACGGATGGTTCCGGGAGCTGCTTGAGCCGGGTTGGTTGCGCCAATGGTGCTGCGGCAGAGGGCGATTGCGCCTTTGCCTTCCCAAACCATTGCTACAATCGGTCCTGCGGTAATGAAGCTGACGAGACCATCGAAGAACGGTTTGCCTTTATGCTCGCCATAGTGCTCTTGAGCCTTCTCGTTCGAGAGCTTCATGAGTTTCATACCGACCAATTTAAGACCGCGGCTTTCAAAGCGCTTGATTACTTCGCCAATGATTCCACGCTCGACGCCGTCAGGCTTAATAGCCACAAAGGTACGTTCTACTGACACCTTGATGTCCTCCGAGTAGTAAATGCATGAGCCATTAGTCTCATACATTCGGGCGGTGATCAGGAGAGCTTTATAAGTTTTGCAAAGCGTGGGTCCATCGTTTTTTCGGTGGGCTGTGATTCGAACTTGATTTCGTAGAGTTCTTTATCGCCGTCGCCAATTACTTTGATGACGTTGCCTACACCGAATTTTGTATGCTGGACAACATCACCGACTTTCAAGCGCTCGAATGAGGCGGATTGCATATCCGAACCTTTCGCGAAACCTGACGATGATGATATTTGCCCCGGACGTGCCTGGTTGGGTCGCTGCGCTTGTGGTTTGGGTTGCGGTTGCCTGTACATCGAGCCGCCTGTGTTACCGGCTGGTCTGGCTCCGCCACCGCCGCCGGTTCCGCTGCGTGAGGTGCCGCCATATCCACCACCACCGCCGCCGGTTCCGCTGCGTGAGGTGCCGCCATATCCACCACCACCGCCGGTTCCGCTGCGTGAAGTGCCGCCGTACCCACCGCCACCGCCGCCACCGCCGCGTTGGTTGCCAGAGTTTCCGCCGCCATAGTTAGTTGGTCTGGCACCGCCTGTGGAGCCGCCCCGGTTTAAGCCCGTGTTGTTATAGCCTCCCGAGCGCTGCCCTCCACCACCATACGAGCCACCACCGTAACGGTCGGAGCCGCCACCGTAGCCACCGGAGTTGCCGTATCGGTCCGAGCCACCGCCGTTGTAACGGTCATTGCTGTAACGGTCGTTGCCGTAGTCGTCATTGCCGTAGCGATTCGAGTTTCTACCGCCGCCACGACTGAAACCGTTGTCGTTGTACTCCTCATCCATATGATTGGCCGAGTCTTGTGCTCCTTCGGACGGATAGAAGCCGGTCAAAAGCCCAGGCGTAATTTCCTTCAAGAAGCGACTCGCCGGCAGCATTTGTGCCGAGAATCCAGAGGAGCCGTCGGCCTGGCGACTGATGAAGGAACGTTTGCGAGCGCGCGTTATATACAATGAATCTTCGGCGCGAGTCACGCCGACGTACATGAGCCGGCGTTCTTCTTCCATCATGGAGTCGGATTCCATTGAACGCATATGGGGCAGGATTCCTTCTTCCAGTCCCATCAAGAACACAACAGGGAATTCCAAACCTTTGGCCGAGTGAAGCGTCATCAGTTTCAAATTCTCTTCGTCGAGCTTCTCATTATCCAGATCGCTGACCAGGGAAATTCTGGTCAGGAATGATTCGAGGTCCGGTTCGTCGGCGACGCTTTCAAAATCTGCTGCCACTGCCAGTAGTTCTCGAATGTTTTCCATGCGGCCGACAGCGGTTTCGTCCTTTTGATTCATGGCTTCTTCGGCGAGCACATCCATATAACGTGTATCGTCGATGATCAAATTCATCAAGCCTGAAATCGGATCTGCGTAGCCGAGTTTTCTTCCGTCTTCTGTCGTGTACTCTGGAACGCTGCGCGGCTGCCAGCGAGTAATCACACAGCTTGCGAATTGCGACAGGGCCGCTTGGGTTTTCGGTGAAAGCCCCTCGATGCGATGAGCTTCTGAAGCCGCTTCCAGATATGAGATTCGCTGTTGATCGGCGTAACTGTAAAGCCGATCGAGGGAAGTTTTGCCGATACCGCGTTTGGGTGTGTTGACGACGCGGTTGAAAGACTGACCGTCTTGAGGATTAAAGGTCAGCTTCAAATACGCCACCATGTCTTTAATTTCCTGGCGGTCGTAGAATTTCGTGCCACCAACCACGGTGTACGGAATGCCGCTGCGAATCAAAACTTCTTCTATCGCTCGCGACTGCGCGTTCGTTCTATATAGTATTGTCGCGTCGGAATACTTTCGGCCTCGCACTTTAAGGCGCTTCAGTTCTTCGACAACGAAAAACGCTTCGTCGATCTGATCCGAACCTTCATAGTATTGTGCTTTGCCACCCTTATCCCGGTTGCAGCGCAGGACTTTGTCGATACGCTCGGTGTTGTTTGCGATGATGCTGTTTGCGATTTCCAGAATGGTCGAGGTCGAGCGGTAGTTTTCTTCTAGCTTGATGATGCGCGAATTGGGAAAATCGTTCTGGAAGCCCAGGAAGATCCGGAAATCTGCTTTACGCCATGAGTAAATCGACTGGTCTACGTCGCCGACAACCATGAGAGAGCGCTGATTCCATTTGTCAGCGATCTCTTGTTCGCTCATACCTTGCAGACTTTGCGAGCGCCCTGCTTGAATTTGAGCCGCGTTCGAAAAGATATCGGCGAGCAATCTGCAAAATTCGTACTGCGCTTTGTTGGTGTCTTGAAACTCATCGATAAGCAGATGGCGGAATCGTTTCATCAGCCGTTCTCTTATATGAGTTTGTGTGCGCACCAGATCGGTGAAGATCAAAATCAGATCATCGAAGTCGAAGGCGTTGTTGCGAGCGAGCGCCTCTTGATATTTTTCGAATATCTCGGCGATTTTGCGCTCGCGATATGCGCGCGCCTCGCTTGCATACAGCGTGTACGTGTATCCGTCATTCTTCAGCGCTGAAATCGTATGGCGCATTTCTTTCGGTGGGAATACTTTCTCGTCGAAATCGAGCTTCTTCAATTCCGCTTTCATGATGCTCAAGCTGTCCGCTTCGTCGTAAATGACGAAGTTTTTCGACCACTGCCAACCTTCCGGAGTTTTATAGTCCTCTATATATTGTCTGAGCATGCGCGCGCACATGCTGTGAAAGGTTCCGATCCAGGAAAAGCGAGTGCCGCCGCCTATGGCTTTCTCAATCCTGGTCTTCATCTCTTTGGCGGCTTTGTTCGTGAAGGTCACAGCCATGATTGAGTCCGGATCCTGGTCTAGTTCTTTAATGAGCCAAGCGATCCGGCGCGTTAGCACAGTGGTTTTGCCGGAGCCAGCGCCGGCGACGATAAGAGACGGTCCCCAGCCCTGGCATACAGCCTGGGCCTGCTCGTTGTTCAATCGAGCAAGAAGTTCATGCGATTCGCGGCCTTGCGTCGCCATCGTTACGTTGAGAACCTCCAAACCACTTACTTCGTTCATTATGACCCCTCGTTAAACCACGTAGATTCGGTTTTAGAGCCGATTGCCATGGTGGCGCGCCGAAAGCGGCGCCCGCGCAATCATACTGAAACCTTGATAGCGAGCCGTCATCCTTCTAATTTGTAACACACGTCCATCTTCGCAAGCCACGAACGCGCGCCAAACCGCCAAGAGATCGAAGCGGGTCCTCGCCCGGTCCAGTCCTCTTGCTCGTCAGAGATGCAGGCTGTATCAGCCTCTCATAGAGTACTGTATATATCGCCCTCCGAGCTTGAACACAAAATTATGGTCGAGCGAAGTTTTGGCGTTTTTTAGGGTTGGTTAACTATTTCTTTTTGCGGTTTGGGGTCGGTTGATTAAAACTTGTAAACAGCTTGCGGCTGGTGAATTGACCCGCCCCTAAAGATCGGTAAGCTAGGTATCGGCCTAAAGAATCCCTTTATAAAAACTCTTTGGCGCCTTTCCAAGGGAAAACACAAATGACAGAATCACTAACCATTCCTACAGTCGATGAGCTCGCTCAGGAGCTTCTCATTATTCAGCAATCCGGTCCAAGAAAGGTTGCTATCATCGGCTCCCGGAACCTGCCGCTCACCCATCAGCAAATTGTCGAGATGCTCAGCTACGCTCTCGTTCTTTCCGGCAACCAGGTAATTACTAGTGGTGGCGCAAATGGTACCAATATGGCTGTCATTCGCGGCGCTCAGAGAGCTAACCCTGACAGACTGAACGTCATTTTGCCTCAAACAATCGGTCAACAACCCGGTGAAGTTCAAGATCTATTGATCGGTATCAAGAACATCGTCGAATATCCGGAAAGACGAACGATGACGCTCGCCGACGCCAGCCGTCAGTGCAACCACGAAATCATCGACAAGAGCCAGCAGATTATATGCTTCCTGTATCACACCAGCCATACGCTGCTCGAGTCAGTCACCTACGCTAAAGAGCGCCGCAAGATCGTCACCAGTTTCTATCTTGACTAACTGAAAGCTTTTGCACGGCATGTCGCGTTTAAACCTTGCGGCTGGCTCATCCGTTTCCGCTCGATTAACTAACAGATAACAGCAAAAGCGCTCCGGTAGATTGTAACCAACGTCTATCTCGATTAAGCTTGTAGAGTTACTACCAGCGCTAGATAGAAGTTGCCTGTGACCCAACAACCGCTCCAGCTGCCAGATCACACACAGATGTTGGTGGCGTGTCTTTTGTCGTTCGTTGCGAGTGCTGTTCTCTATCCAGGTTATATAAAGTGGCTTAAACAGCGGCAAGTCGAACAGTTTTTGCGCGAGGACGGACCCCAGAGTCATGCGCATAAAGCCAAAACGCCGACGATGGGCGGTTTGGTGTTCGGCATCGTCACTTCCGTTGTGTCGCTTGCTGTGCTTTTGTTTATGAACGCCGGCGCGAAACCGCTTGATAGCTCTGTTGTTATCGTCGGCCTCATATGTGGTGGCATCGGTTTTATTGACGACTTTGCCAAATTTAGGCAGAAGAACAATAAGGGGATCTCAGGCTACATCCGCCTGGGGAGCGAACTTGTGCTCGGAGTGATGCTTGGCGCGCTGATTATTTTTTCCAGCAGCGAAACCATCTTCGTGCCATTCGCTGAGCAAATCGCAGCTCTCGCCGGAGGGCACGCTGCCAGTTTTGCTGGAACGCATCTTGGAATCTGGGGACCGCCTGCGTTGTTGTTCATCCCGCTTGCCGGATTTCTGATCGCTGCCACCGCAAACTCTCTCAACCTTCACGACGGAATGGACGGGCTTGCCGCCGGCACTTCTTGTCAGGTTTTCGCTGCCCTCGCTCTCATGCTGTTTGCAACCGGGCAGCATTCACTCGCTTTGATTTCCGCATGCGCAGCCGGGGCGCTTTGCGGTTTCATACTTTTCAATAAAAATCCGGCCAAGATTTTCATGGGAGACACGGGAAGCCTCTTCATAGGCGGCTTGATGGGCGCGCTTGTGGTTTGCGGCGGTTTAGTCGTCTGGTTTATTCCCTTATCGCTCGTATATATCTTCGAGGCACTGTCGGTGATGATTCAAGTTACCGTCTTCAAACTCACCAAGAAGCTCGAAGGCGAAGAGAAAATGAATCCGTTGAAGGTTGTTATCACCAAACTGACGAAACGCGTTCCGGGCGAGGGCAAGCGCGTTTTCAGAATGGCTCCCCTGCATCACCATTACGAAGCGGTTTGGGCGGACAAGGGCGTGCCGGAATGGCAAGTGGTCGCAGGCTTCTGGGTCGCGCAAACGATTCTTTGCCTGGGCACCTGCGTATTGTTTTTCACTTACTTGAAATAGTTGGCCCAACATTTAATATACTTTGTGTGGGACGATTCCAAATGGTGCAAAATTGTCTCTAAATTTGATTTCTGGACGCCGGTACTAAGTGAATAAGGTTCTGCAACTGGTTAAAGACCTGGTAAGCCAGGATCGCTGGGATGAAGCGCATTCCGTGCTGACCAGACACGCGCGCCAGTCGATGAACGACCCGGATGTCGAGTATTACCTCGGTGTTTTGTGTTTCAACATGGGGCGGTTTGATGAGGCTGAACGCCACCTCAAGACCTGCCTTCAGATAGTATCGAACAACGCAGACGCGCATTATCAGCTGGGTTTGTGTTTGTTAAAACAAGATCGCCCCGCAGAGGCGATGCCTGAATTCCGCGAGGCCTGCGAAGGACGAGAAGGTTTCGCTGTCGGCCATTTGCATTGGGGGTTGGCTCTTGCCGCTATGGGCAAGCTTCCCGGCGCGCTCGGGCAATTTAAGCAGGCCATCAAAAGTAATCCGAAGATGGCTTCCGCCTACTATCAAGCCGGTATCTGCTCGTTTCAACTGGAGCAATACCAGGATGCTGCGCAGTTTTTCGAGCAGGCTTGTCTTGCGGATCCAAAGATGGCCGAGGCCTTCAATTGCTTAGGAATCGCTATGTGTGCGATGGGAAACGTCACGGCCGGCGCCAACTGTTTTCAAAAAGCGGTAGAAGTCGACAGCCAATACGCTCTGGCTCATAGAAATTGGGCGCAGGCTCTTGCGCAACTCGGTCAGTCGGCTGAAGCAGTCAAGCATTATCAGGATGCTATAAATCTCGCGCCGACCAGCATGACCGCTTCGGAACGGGCCCTGATTTATAACGACTGGGGTGTGAATCTGTTCCAGCAGAATTTACTCGACGATGCTTGCGAAAAATTCTTGCATGCGGTCGATGTCGATCCGAATCTCGAGCATGCAAGACTCAATCTAGGTCTCGTTTACATGGCGCTCAAGGAATACGACCGAGCTGCCGAAGTGTTCGAGAAAGGGTTGGAGATAAATTACTCCAACGTTCATATGGCGATGTACTGTGCGGTTAATTACCTGCTCACAGGTAGATTTGATGACGCTCTTGCGCGTTTGACCAAGGTGGTTGCCGCCGGCATGACCCATCCCGATGTCGATCTCTGGATGGGATTTGCGCACGTTGGAAGCGGTCGGACCGAACCGGCCGAGAAGAGTTTCGAAAAGGCGCTGGCACAAAATCCGCGCAACTTCCTCGCGCTGGACGGCTGGGGCTGCGCCCTGGCGTTGGCTGGAAATCACGAAGCTGCCGTCGACAAGTTTCGTCAATGTGTTGCTATCAATGATGGCTATGGGCTTGGGCACTTGCACCTGGCTCGCAGTCTGGATGAGCTCGGTCAAGCTGACGTGTCGAAGCACGAATTTCGCGAAGCCATTCTGCGAGATCCGCTTTGCATAATCCCGCAAAAGGAAGCGCTCGACAAGCTGCTTGATGCGCATCAGTTTGATTACGTCATGCAACAATCCATGAAAATGCTGGACGTTCTGCCTCACGATACCGAAGCGAAATTGGCTCTGGCTAAGGCTCTTCGTGCACAGAATCGATTGAGCGAAGCCCTCCACCTTGTGCAGGAGTTGATAGAGGAACGGCCAAACAATGGTCCGGCGCGGACTATTGCAGGACAGATTTTCCTGGCTAAAGCGAGATACGTTGAGGCTGATCAGATGTTTCGCGAAGCGTCGGAACTCTACGAAGGCGATGCGCCGCTGTTTTACGCATGGGGTAAATCACTGGCGCTGCTCGGCCTGTATGATTTCGCTCTCGAAAAATATCAACGCGCCTGCGAAATTGACCCGTACGACGGTGATGTCTATGAAGCCTGGGGTTCCACGCTGAAGCAGCTTGGACGGTTTGCGGAAGCGGCAGAAGTCTACAAGCGCGCCTCGCAATACATTTAGTGCCGCTATGAATACACTGGCAGACACCGGTAGTTTCAACACGCAATCTTCGACTGAGTTAGCGAATAAAACTGAGCAGCTCCTGTATTTCCGGCTTGCATTTGCGGCAGTCGGTGCTGTGTTGTGTCTAACACTCTGGTGGTTCGGTCACGGCATGTTCGACCTGTACGCGCTGGGGAGCTCATGCGCTCTGGTTCTCGGCTATACATCAGTGGCGCTGACACTCGTCTTGACGAAAACAATCGCCAAGAAAAGTCAGCTGACTATCGCAAACGGAATTTTAATTGGTCTTGATGTTCTTACGCTCACACTGATTGTGCACCTTACTTTTGGCGTCGAATCCGATTTGTATGTGTTGTATCTTTTGCCGATTTTGCTTTCAAGTTACACATTCGGAAAGAAGGGAACCTATTTAACGGCGCTGCTGGTCTCGGTTTCATACGTCGGTTTGTTGGTGACCGAAAATGCTAAGTCATTGCCTTATCTCATTCCGAATGCAGATGTGACGATGGCGACAGCCTATGCGAGCAAGTTTTGGGCGCGGATCTTCGGACGTTCAGTATTGCTTGTTAGTGTTTCATTCATATGGGCGCGTTTTGTAAGCTATATGTCCGGAGTTGCGAGGCTCGGCGAAAACCGCCTCAGGATTCAGCTTGAGGACAACAATCGCATGGTGACCGAGATTCGTGCGCAGGCTCAAAGAGAAGCGTTGATCAACTCGATCAACTCGGCGTTGCGTAGTACGCTGGAACTGGATCGAATTCTGGTCACCGCTGCCGATGAGCTTGCCGGCGCATTGAATGTTTTTCGCTGTGCGATTGTTTGCAAACTTGCCGAAGTCGATGACGAGATTTTCGTTTGCGAGGCCGATCCGGGTGGGGAAGCCGGACGAGCCGGTCATAATAGTTTGAAGTACTTTGATGCAGAGATATGTGAGTTCATTCTGAACACTCGTAGTCGCTACGAGAGTATCGAAGAAGGCCTGGTGATGAAGACTTTCGTCTACTCAGAGCCTCATAAAGAGCCGATCTTCGGGCCCGTAAGGGAAAAACTTGCAGAGCTGAATTGGGGCTCGCTTATTGTTCAACCAATGATGTATCGAGACCTGTCCAAAGGCGTTATCATCATCGCCGAGATAGACCCGCGTCGATACTGGTCTGCCAACGATATCGAACTGGTTAAGTCGGTAGGCGGACAGGTCGCAGTTGCAATCGAACAAGCTTCTCTGATCGAGGAACTCTCAAAGACAAACCAGAATTTGATTGAAAAGAACACAAATCTGGACGCGAAAAACTCGGAACTGCGCTCGATGCAATCGACGCTTATCCATCAGGAGAAGATGGCGTCGCTCGGTCGTCTGGTTGCTGGAATCGCCCATGAACTCAACAATCCCATTAACTTCGTGCACGGCAACCTGCCATATCTAAAAGAATACGTCGACGACCTGAAGAAGCTCGTGGACTCGCTCGACGATGTTTCCGGTGAAGCCAAGGCAAAGCTGGAAGAACTTAAGGAAGGCGTGAAATATGACTTCCTGACCACCGATCTGGACAATATCATCGCTGATTTAAACGAAGGGACCGACCGAATTCGCCATATCATCCGCGACCTGAAGAGTTTCAGCCGGCTTGATGAAGCGGAACTTAAGGATGCTTCCGTGCACGAGGGTATCGAATCAACCGCCAAGATTCTTTCTCAGTATTTCGGTCGAGACAAGACCCCGCTCGACAAGGACTTTGGCGACGTCCCGCACATTCTTTGTTACGCTGGGCAACTTAATCAGGTCTGGATGAATCTATTGTCAAATGCTGCGCAGGCGGTTGCTGACAAGGAGGACGGCAAAGTAGCGGTGAAGACCAGGGTCGTCGACGGGCAGGTTCTTGTGTCAATCAGTGACAACGGGCCTGGTATAAAACCAGAGATTCAGAGTAAAATCTTCGATCCGTTCTTTACGACTAAACCGGTCGGTCAGGGGACGGGTCTGGGTCTCTCGATCTGTCATTCGATTGTCGGACGGCATGGCGGGCGGATAGAATTGAGTACGAAGCTCAATGAGGGGACCACGTTCACTGTAGTGCTCCCGCTCAAAGCGGAGCAGTTGGAACGAGAAGCTGAGGAGGCGGAGCGCTTATAGATGTCGAGACGACATAACATTCTGATCGTTGATGACGAAGTAGCCAATCTGCGCCTTCTGCGTCGAGTACTCGGTAGAGACTACGATGTACTCGAGGCTACGAGCGGTCAGGAAGGGCTTGAACTGCTCAAAAATAACTCGGTGAGTTTGATTATCACCGACCAACGCATGCCTGCTATGACTGGCGTTCAGATGCTTGAACAGTCGCTTCCGGTCAATCCTGATGCAATTAAAATTTTGTTGACCGGTTATACGGATGTGCAGGCTCTGATTGATGCGATCAATGCCGGACACGTTTATAAGTACATTCCTAAACCGTGGGATGCTGACGAACTCAAGCTTACTGTTCGACGCGCCCTTGAAACCTTTGAACTGAAAGAACACAACATCACTTTAATCAAAGAGCTCAAATCTGCGATGGGTGAGTTGGAAGAGCTTTCGATGGGAACTATTCGTGCGCTTGCTGATGCACTCGACGCAAAATGCGATTACACAGCTGGTCACAGCCTTCGCGTCAGCCGAATATCGATGCTGATCGGCAAAACCATGGGGCTGCCATTCGAAGATCTGCGTGATATCGAACTTGGTGGCATACTTCACGACATCGGTAAAATTGGCGTGCCCGAGTCGATTTTGTGGAAACCTGCGCAGCTCACGCCGGACGAGCGAGAAGTGATGCGGAAGCATCCATCAATCAGCGCGCAAATCATTGGTGAGCTTCGTGGGCTTCGTCGCGCTCGTGAATATGTAAAACACCATCACGAGTACTTCGATGGCAACGGCTATCCTGATGGATTGGCGGGTGATGCCATTCCTGTCGGTGCCAGAATCATTCTAGTATCGGACGCATATGATGCGATGACGACCGACCGACCATACCGTAAAGCCATTGGTCATGAGCGTGCGGTTAAGGAACTCGAGGCAGGACGCGGTACTCAATTTGACCCGGTTGTCGTCGATGCGCTGATGAAGCTGCTCGAAGAAGGCCCGGAAGTTTTGAACAAACGTGTCACCGAAGAGTTCGATGATAATTTCCTCGGTCTGGGTGTGACAAATGTGGATGCTCGCGCTTCCGGCAAGAACTTTCAGGCCGAAGTCGAGCGGCAAGCCAGAGCGCTGGCTGCCGAGTAGGTTTTCGGCTACCGTTAAAAGCGTCTAGTGGTTGAAACTCGCATACCGTGAAGAAGCGCCTAGTAGGTCGCCTCTTTGATTCGTTTGATGGCTTCATCGATTCGCTGAATGCGATATTTTTTTCCAGATTCCTCGCTGTAGCGTGGAACAGTCCTTGCTTTCATTGCTTCGAGGGCTGGTAGAGCCGGCTTCGCTTGCGAACCAAGTTGCCCAAGAATGCCCAGTGCCACAGATTCCAGGTCATCGTCAGCGGTAGCTTCAACCAGGTCGGCAAACATGAGATCTTTGAGTTCCTTGTGGTTACAGTAGGAGAGAATGGACCGCTTCAGCTCTCTGGGAGCATTTGCATACGCACCCTTAACGTATGGCGCAAACTTCGGACCAATTTTTCCGACCGTGACCAGCGGCACCATTTGAGTCCTCATCGTCACGTTTGGATCATGTTGGATAAGCCAACCACCAATTTCTAAAGTTCGTTGTCGATCTACGTTCGTGTACTCCGTGACTCTAAACAATGTCGATATGGCTGCGCGCCGGACCATGAATGCCTCATCATTTAGAGCACTATATTCGAGTGCCTGCACGCGCTCAGGGGTGGCTCTCGTCTTAGCAAGTACAGTCGCAGCTTCGGACCTTACCTGTGACTCAAAATCTTCGAGCATGAGCCATACGAGAGTGTCGGTTACAGATGTCGGAAGGGTTGACTCTGAACCGTAGTAGATCGATTGAATAGCTCGCACACGAGTTTTGGGCTCGTCATCGAAAAATAGCGGACTCAGCGCTTCTAATCCCTTACTGTTGAAACGCATGATCAAATCAGTAGTGGCAGGTTGAGCTTCCTGCTTGAATGACGCAACCAGGATTGGAAGAACCGAAGGACCGAAGGCCATAATCGCAGCTTTTGCCGATGAAGAGATTTTTCTGTCCTGGCTGGAGGCTTCCTCGATCAGTGTTGGCACAATTTTCAGACCCATTTTTCTTAGAGGTTCGACACTCGCCGAACTCCCGTCTTCGCTCTTCAATAATTCACGAACCTGAAGTCTCTCAGCTTCCGGAATGTCATTCTTGGCTAAGTCTACATCTATAGATGTAAACTGCTGAGACGGGGCTTTTATGATTGGTTTTGAAACTGTCGGTTTTGTATTTACTTCTAGACCGCTTCCACTTGTGACTCGCGCAGGAATTGTTGTGATACTACCAATAGTGCTCTGAATTTTTCCGGTGTACAGCCCCATGAATATCAGAAACGCTATCAGACCTGTCAAAAGGAGAGTCGCGCGAATATTGTTTTGAAACGGTTTCAAATTTTTTATGGCACTTTCAACTACATCGATAACCTCAGCCTTGCCGTCAGCGGTTGCTTTCGAGATCGCTTTTACATCAGGCAAATCCAGACCGGCTGCTTTGGGCTTGCCACCTTTCTGTATTGCTGCGAGGTCCGTCATCAAGTCGTCTGCGGATTGGTATCGTTTATCCGGCCTCTTCTCGAGGCACTTCGCCACCACCGCCGCTAACTCCCTGCTGACACCAATCGTCGTTAATGCAGGAGCCTTCTCCTTGACGTGTTTGGTCATCAATTTAAACGGATTCGCTTCTGAAAACGGTGGTCTGCCGCTGAGCATCTCAAACATAACGCAGCCAAAAGAGTATATGTCAGAGCGGGCATCGAGCTCTTCGCCTTCACATTGCTCCGGGCTCATGTAAGTTGGGGTTCCAAACACATCACCGACTTGAGTTAGTCCTGTGACAGTCTCCGAAGCTGCTTTATTTACGACCTTTGCTATTCCGAAATCAACAACCTTAGCTGTTTCCAGACCGTGCTCTCGCTTCATCAAAATAATGTTGCTGGGTTTCAAATCTCGGTGAATTATTCCCTTCGCATGTGCGTATTTGAGCGCGTCGCAAATTTCTAGAATCAGCGAAAGGGCTCGATTAGCATCGAGGCTGCCGATTGACTTTATCTCTTCTGACAGGTTCTGCCCCGGAATGTAGTCCATCACCACATACGGTGCACCCTTATCGGTTTTTCCGTCGGAAATTACTGCGACTATATTCGGATGGTTCAAGTCCGCCAGCGCCAGTGATTCTTGTTGAAAGCGCTTCAACGCAGCTCTGTCTGTGGCAAGTTCAGGACGAATGACTTTGATTGCGAGCTTCTGATCAGAGCTTCGTTCCTCTGCCAGATAAACCGTTCCCATCCCTCCCTGACCTACGATACCTGTGAGATTGTAATTCGGAGCCACCTCTGGAAAAGAGATTGCCTGCTTTTCCTGAACACCCGAATCATCCGCCACAACGATATCGGGAGGAGCGTCTCGGAGAAGATTTTTTTTGTTGTCTGCTGATTCTTGGTGCATGTTTGCTTATCGCTCAATGACCTCGATTGCCTTTTCGAGCTGCTTAGCTTCGTATTCGCGGTACTTGTCGAGAGACCGTTCTAAGCGCAACTGGTGCATTCTAGGTAGCGCTGCTTTGGCTTTCGGACCGAGGTTCCTGAGGCTGTATAACGCAGTGTTGAATGTTTTTTTGTCACCCAGAGCATCGATTAGTTCCGGAAGCAAAGCTTCACCAGACTCTCTGTCCCAACTCTGGGAGATAACTGCAGACTTTGCCCCATCTGAGCCTATCCGATACGCACCTCGAAAATACGGAAGCAGCTCTTTTTTCAAATTTCGCGTCCACCTGATCGCGACTTGTGCTGTCTGATCATCCTGGTCGTGCTGCATTGTCCAACCCAATACATCCAAAGTTTCTTTGCTGGTATCGCCCTCAGCCTCCGCGATACTTATAAGTGATGTTGCTGCAGAGCGGCGGACAACTGGCGACGGATCGTTTAGCATCGCATACTTCAGAGCTTGTTTTGCCCTGGGCGATTCGGAATATCGCACGGCCCGAGCTGCGTTTGACCTTGTCTCAGCATCAACGTCCTCGAGTAAGGTGTCTACGACTATGGCACTGACATTCTGCGGAAGCGGTTTTCCAGTATCCGCAATTCCACTTAGCGCCCTGGTTCTAACTCCGGCATCGGAGTCCGTTAACAACGAGGAAAGTGCCCTTAAACCGGCACCTCCTGACTGTTCCATCGTGTCAGAGATGAATCTGCTGTCGCTCGTCTTAAACAATTCGACCAGCCGAGGTAAAGCCTCCTTCGGATATCTTGTCAGTACTGTTGACGCCGCTCTTGCTAGTCCGACGTCGTCGCCACTGACATACTCTAGGAGAGCTGGAATCGCACGCTTTCCCATTTGTAAAACTGGTTGGAGTGTACTTTGATTTGTCAGAGTCAAGTTATAGAGGGCCGCCTTCAGTTGAGCAGTCTCTTCGTCAGAGAGTGGCGGTCCGCTCAATGGTACCTCTGGCGGTGGCTCCACGTTGGTCAGCTTCACGGGCTCCGGCTTTGAAATCGACGGCTTCGTATTAACTTCAATGGACGGAACGGTTTCGTTCCAGAAAAGTCGTGCTACCGGATTCGGGGTCGTGCTCGACGAATTCGGAGCCGAAGTGAGAAATGATATCGATCCGAGTGCGACACATACGAGCACCATGAGCAGGGCGGACAGCTGCATTTTGGAAAGCTTATTTCTAAGATGTTGGGGACGTTTTCCATCGCGAATTAAGACAAGATCTCGCATCAGCTGATCGACATCCTGATATCGATCTTCCGGCCTCTTCTCCAGACATTTTGCTACTACAAGAGCGAGATCGGGATTGATACCTTCTCGCGCAAGCAAGGCGGGACGCTCTTCAACATGCTTGGTCATTAGCTTGAAGGGATTTTTCTCCGTGAAAGGTGGTGCTCCGCTCAACGTTTCATACATTACGCATCCGAAGGAGTAGATGTCAGAGCGCGCATCAAGCTGGGTTCCTTCACACTGCTCCGGACTCATGTAAGCCGGTGTTCCGAAGAAGTCTCCGACCTGAGTTAGACCAGTTACAGTCTCACCAGTAACCTTTTTGAGAACTTTAGCGATGCCGAAATCGACTACACGAGCGGATTCAATTGCATGTTCTCCACTAGTCAAAATAATATTGCCTGGTTTTAAATCTCTGTGAATTATGTGCTTGTCGTGAGCGTAATGCAGAGCGTCACAGATTTCGATAAACAGAGGCACTGCTCTCTTCTGACTCAATGCCCCTTCTCGTTGAATTGCGCTTGATAGACTTTGACCTGCTATGTAGTCCATCACCATATATGGTGCGCCGGCTTCGGTCTTACCGCTCGCAAACACGGCCACGATGTTTGGATGATTGAGATTAGACAGAGCAAGCGATTCTTGCTCAAAACGTTTCAGTGCCGCTTGATCAGTAGACAATTCCGGTTTAATTACCTTTACGGCAAGCGTTTTGCGCAACTCCACGTCGAGCACTTTGTAAACGCCGCCCATGCCACCGTGACCAACCGTCCCCAGTAGCTGAAATTGCTTCGGGAGTATTGGGAGTGGCAGGTTTTGCTCGGCGACCTCGTTGTCGTTCTCGGTCGCGCGCTTTCCGTCGCTCTCGCTAGCAGTCTGCTCGTTTAGTGCGATCATTTTCTTGCCGGCGAGGTGGCGTTCCTGATCAGATAGAGACCCACCAGGTCTCGCCCATCGACTCTGCGAAGGGTCAGCGACGGCAGGCTCTTTCAGAACCAGCTCCACTTCTTGGTCTTTCAAATCTTCGTCGGCGGGCATCTCGGGTTCAGCCTGAGCTCGGGACAACAACAATTTGCCCCTAAATAGATAGAACTGAAACAGTTTCTCTAAAAAATCACCCTGCTGAAACCGCTACGTTTGCTTCTATCAGAGCCTGGAAAACATCTTGCGGCGGTATATTTACTCCCAATCTGTCCAGCATGCTGCGTGTGCCGCCGCGGGAATCCCAGATTGTTTTAAACCGCGCATCGTTTGGAACCAGAAGCGCGGGGTTGAAGGGACCGAAGAGCGCGACGAGCGGTTTTCTCAGTCCGATCGCGACGTGCATCGGCGCCGAGTCCACGCATAACATGATATCGCAGAGCTTCATAAGCGCTGCCAGGTCGGCGAGACTTTTCGTTTGACCGTAGGCTGACACCATATGTGGTAGCTGGTCGCCGGCCTTCTTCAAAATATCCTCGATGATCTCTTTATCGTCTGGACCTCCGGCGAGGATTACGACATCTTTATCGCCCTCTGACTTATTTTCATTCTCGCGGCCGATGAGAAAAAGCAAATCGATCCAGGAATCGGTCGGCCATGTTTTAAAAATTCCCTTCTCCGTTGCAAGTTTACTAGTACCGGGATGCACGAGAATAAGCCGTGACTGAGCGGAGCGTTTCTCGCGGTTGAGACCACTTTGCGTGATGAATGTCTGCATGCGCTCCAGTGAATCCTGTTTTACAGAAACGCTTGGAATCAATGATTCAGTATGCTTTGCGTCCGATACCACAGGTGGTGCCAGGCGTTGCTGTTTCAAAAATCCGAGAGCCAGGTCGTGATACATGGCTGCCGCGTACTGCTTCTTGTCTAAAGGTACCGGCTGGGTCAGCAGTATTGGCGCCAGTCTATTTGAGTGATATCCAATGCGCTCCGGAATCCCGGATAAAAACAAAAGCGCGGAAACCATCGGTGAACCGCCCGATGAAACAACACAATCGTATCCGCCCTCTTTGATTAGTGCGAGTAAATCAACCAGGTCGCCCACGGATAACGGGCGTTTTTTGATATCGAAAGTGATGACATTGTCGATGAGACTCGTGAGTTCGGCGACCGACCGGGAGCGCGGCTCTAAAAGCAGCGTTATTGAGGACTTCGGGGCATGATTGCGAATGGTTTGGAGCGTGGGAAGGAAAAGAATTTCATCGCCAATGCCACCAAAATTGATAGCGAGTATCTTCTTCCGTTCGGATTCTTTACCGTTTTTTATCATTGCTCCCCGTGCAAGACCAGCTCTGGAGGCTGGAGTTTTCTCAGTGTTATAGCCGGATAATCAGGTCAGTTTTGCATGTTGTGAAAACGAACAAAAAGTATAATAGCCGACAGCCTCTAAGGATTACAGCCTTGCAGCCGCGAAACTGGTATCTCACATTCTTAATCTGTGCCCTCATCGGAATTCTTGCTGGGTACATTTTCACGCTGTTCTATCAACCGGCACTATTGCCGCCGATGTTGAGATTTGGTTCATTACAACAGCCGACGAATATTTTGTTGCTTGGAACAGATGTTGTTTACTCCGGCAAAGGTCGTCGGCTCAAGGCCGACCAGCAAGCATTTACGGGACGCTCCGACACCATTATGGTGGCGCGCCTCGATCCATATCGCAACTCATTTGCTGTTCTCTCCATCCCGCGCGATACGTATGTGAGAATTCCGCACCACGGAATGAACAAGATAAACGCTGCAAATGCGCTTGGCGGACCGCAGCTCACGATGGAAACCGTTACGAATCTGCTCAACATGCCGATCGATCATTATGTAGTTTTGAACGTTCGCGGACTGGTGGCACTGGTCGATGAGATTGGGGGAATCACCATTGATGTCCCGAAGAAGATGAAATACAGCGACGATACGGCGAAGTTGTATATCAATTTAGAACAAGGTGTTCGCAAATTGAACGGCGTCGAGGCGATGGGTTTCGTTCGATTTCGTCACGATGGTCTGGGCGACATCGGTCGAGTTCAGCGCCAGGAGCTGTTTATCAGAGCTGTTTTAGATCGGGCTATGCAACCTGATTCCTGGACGCATGTGCCTAAACTTCTCGAAATCGCTCAAGATTATATTGATTCAGATATGTCTTATACGGACTTAACCGGCGTTGCCGCTTTCGTGCGCGCTGTGCCTAAGGCTAATCAAACACTGGTGATGCTGCCCGGCGGCTTCTCGGGAACTGGCAACTGGGACGTGGATCGAGCCGATATAAGAAGAATGGTTTCGAAACTTACGGGGACGACCTTCCTCGAATCGAGTCGTGACTCATTGCGTATCACGATTCAGAACGCCAGTTCCGATCGAACTTTCGGCAGAAAGCTCGTGGCGTATTTGAAGAAGAAAGGTTATAAGCGACTCACAGTTAAACCGCTTGAAGGGAAGCTCAAAGAAGGTAAAGACATCTCCCGAATTATCGCTCAGCGAGGCAATCCCGAGGATGCGGAGCTGGTTCGCGACGATCTGGATGACTGCGGCGATCTGGTCAACGCATCTGTCGGTGACATCGAAAGTTCAGTCACCGTGGTCGCCGGCGATGATCTCGTTGACCTCGTGAGCGGAAATAAGGATAAATAAGGCTCTCTTGTCAGCCTCTGGAAAGCCACATTCGATGCGAATTTTCGCATTCTGTGTCTTGTAATAACTTCACAATTGTCATGAGAAGTTTATTTCCGTATATGCGTTGGTATGTTGTTTGTGTCCCTATCCAAGAGATTTTTCAACGGGGTGGCGGCAAGGTTTGTGAGCGTGCTCTTCCAAGAAGCGCATGACAAGCCGACTTTTGCTCCATTGTTGAACTATTGCTAACAGGAATTGTTCAGACAATATTATGTTTCACTTGGAAACAAGGCTATTCCCATACCATTACGGTTGTCGTACAGTATTGGAGTCGTCGGTGGTGACAAACCGATCTCGTTTGAGCTCTCACAGTTCGAGTCGGGTCACAAGGGCACTAGTTGGCGCAGGAAAGTAAAGAAAGGCAGGCAGGCATCATGATTCATTATGTATATTCAACCCGCGGTGGATACCTCTACATGGTTGGTCGTTACAACCAAGCTCCTAAACTCCAAAACCAAGACGAATTCGTTTTGACCGTTCCAGATAAGACTTCGCAAACCCAAATCGATTCGCTCGCGCATCGTCAATTTATGGATCACCTTCGCAAACCGCGCAAAGTAGTCCATGCGCGTCACGCGAAAAAAGAGCTCGCAACCGTATAGTCGAGTCGCCGATTCGCCTTTCATCGGCGAGATATTAAGATCTGTTAAGCCGTCGTCCAGAAAATTGGTCGGCGGCTTTTAGTTTCCATTGATTCTTTGGGTGATTTGATACTTAAAAACGCCAGCCGAATTTGTTGCCAATTAAGCACACGTTACCGCGTTCACTTATATGGGCAGTTTATCTATACTGCGGTGTACTTAGTAACATGGGCAAAATTGAGGCGTTATCAGCCATCTAGGTAATCGTAATCTGGCGGCGGCTTCGATTATGATTGGTAACAGAGGCGTTAGAGTCCCGAGCGTTTTTATTTGTTGAGGAAAAAGCCATATGCGACGTAGAAGAATTCGTTCTCAAGCGGGTTTCACGCTTATTGAACTCCTGGTTGTAGTCATTATCATTGGTATTCTCGCCGCGATTGCGCTCCCGAACTTCATCGGCGCGCAGGACAAAGCGCGCGAAGCTTCCGTGAAAGCGAACATGCGTACTTGTCAGATTGCTGCAGAGTCGTATGCTACTGACCACGCTGGAAACTATCCAACTATTGACCAAATCAAGCCGTATTATCCGGGAGGCGAAAGTACAGATAATGGAAAGGCTGGCAATCCGTCAGTTAACCCGTTTAACAGTGCTGCCGAATGGCCTGTTCCGGGAGCGGTATCTGACGTTCAAGCGACCAGGAACGTAGCACCAGATACTCTTGGTGATCCAGGATCAATCGAATACAGCACGATTGCAAGTACGACTGGGGGCTCTGGAGCTCCAACCTCCTACGCTATTCGCGGCGCAGGCAAAAGTAAGAAGGCATTGGCAGGTTTGTCGAATGGGACCACTCTGGTGCTTTCAAACCAGTAATTTCGCGGAATTTAGGAGAGGCATTGTAGGATGCCTCTTAGCCATTGGGATTGATGAAAGGCACTTTGATCGTAACGCTAATGGCGCTTGCAGCGGCCAGCTTTTGCCACCGAAAGCTTACCGACCACGTTCCTCTCGAAATAGGATCACGCACGGAACAGCTCATACCAAGTGCGTCCGCACTAAAGTTGATTTCGGGTGGCTTCGAGCAAGTTCTTTGCGATTTCTATTGGTTAAAATTTGTTGGTTATATCGGCGATACAACAAACTTGAATGTCCAAAGTGATTTGCCCTGTAACTACCTAGAGCTGATAACCAGTCTCGATCCTCACTTTACGCAAGCATATTGGTTTGCTTTGTTCACATTAAGTGCTGACCAAGGAAATCCTAGTCGGGCTTCGGACATTTTAGACTTTGGGACCAAGAACAATCCTGACAATTGGATTTTTCCTTTTCTCGCTGGAATCAATCAACATCTCTATAACAACGATGAGCTGAGCGCAGCTAAGTTTTTCAGAATAGCTTCCTCGTATCCTGGAGCGCCAGAGTGGCTAGGTCCACATGCTGATATTCTGGAAGCAAGACTTCCTCGTCTACTCAAGGAAGCATACAGTTGGTTGAACATCTACAGCACGGCATCGGATGAGCGGTTGAAGGTTCGGGCCAAGGAGAAATCAATTTTGCTCTGGTGGCGGGTACTAAAGAATTCTTCGGCAGACGTTTACCGTAATCGAGCGAGGCAAGTCTTGAAGGACCTTGGTGTTGATGCAAACGTACTTTAGAGCTGGATTAACACGTTTAGCCATTGCGGTATCACACACCGTGCCTATGGCTGGACTGACGGTGCGCTAGAACCGTAGGGTTGGCGCCACGTCCGCTTCACCTCGCTGTCCGAGGTTCCGAATTCCGGAGCGCTTGTTCCGAATGGATTGCGCCAGGTTCTTTCCGCAGGATTCGCATCGCGTCCAGTCTCTTGGCGTGAATTGAATCCGTAGTCACGCTCGTATCGAGAGTAATCACGATTGTAGTAATCCCCGCGGCCGCCATTGTTTCCGTAACCGTAGTCTCGATAGACGTTACGCGGGAATTGCGGCGACGGAGTGTAATATTGACCTGGAATGAGTTTTGCGTACATGCTCATGTTATCTAGAAAGTTGTCTGCGTCGCCGTTCGGTTCATCGCCGATCGCCAGATGACCGTCGCGATTGACCATTCGCAAATCGCGAACATTCGCCTCGCCGTTCTCATCAATTACCATTGCGGTATTGCCTGTGGTGCGGAAGATCACCAGACCGCCTTCTTCAGTTAGTCCGAGACGAACTTCTCGTCCGTAGGAGACCATTACATCATCGACTTCTTTGACTGCAGCTTGCAAGGTTTCTCTGTCTGACGAAAACGCCTTAACGACCTGCTGCAATGACTCCAGGTCATCGTTCAAAATTCCTTCTTGAATGGCGGTGGCTGCGAGCTTCTGCATCGTCGGCATATCTTGCTTTTCAAGCCCGAAGCGAATGTTTTCGTCGTCAAAGATCATCATGTCCGGCAACACTTTGCCGGCGTTTTCATCATAGGGGTATCGTCTTTGCGCCATCGAACTCGTATCTTGAGCGCTGAGGTCTACCTGGAAGTCCGGAGTAATCCACTCACCGTGCCCGGTTTTGTTGTCGCCGCCATTGGAGTATTCAAATGTCTCGACCATGGTAATCGTGCCTCTTATAGAAACTGCAACCATGCAATCGCTTTCGGTTGCTATTAACTTGGGACTCACCCCTCAAGCATCCTAAATAGAATTTATGACAATTTTGAACCAGCGCGAAGTCTCATTCGCCGATATCGATGCCGGCGGCGCTGGTGAATTTTGTTTCGATTACCGCGTTGGGGAGCGCCTTTCGCAAGGTTGCGACTCCCGCCGGTGTGATGTTCTTACAATTATGGATGCGTAGATTTCGAAGATTTTTCAGAGCCTTCAGGTGTTCTAAACCGCTGTCAGTGAAAATATTCGAGTCAATTTCTAATTCGTGTATCGATGTCATCTGACTCACTTCTCTCAAACATTCATCTGTCAAATCACATCGCCGCATGTTCAATTTGTATAGGCGTTTGAGATTTTGCAGATTTCGTAGTTGTTTCGGCGTGACGTGCGCGATTTGTCCGACATCGAGAATAGTAAGTGCTGAAACTTTTCCGATGTCCTCGAAAGAATCTCCGGTGGTCGGACATCCCATCACGGAAAGAGTAACTAGATTTTGATTTTTGCAGATTGTCTTGATACCAATGGCGGTGAGATCGGTTTCACTGATGTTCAGCCCGGTAAGCTTCGTAAGCTTCAATAACTCTTCCATATTCTCGTCTTTTATCGGATCGCGAGCCAACCCCAGGGTGTTTAGAGTCCCAATCTTGGCGATATACGGCAGACTGTCGCTTGTGAGATCTGTGCCTTCGATTGCGAGAAACGTCAGCGGAAGTTTTGTGATATGCCGAAGCCACTTATCTTTGGCATCACAATCAACAAGCTGTAGTTTAGTCAAAGTTTTTGATCGACCAAACTGTTTAAAAGCCTCTTCGGAGAAGGAAAAATTATTGTATTTGGCTTCCGTGCGATTCGGGTCGTGTTCGAAATCTGCTTTCGCTTGCTCGTCGCATTCGTTCTCTTTTGGGTAGAAAGTGTTTACGGGACTTGTCTCTACCCTTGTATCTCTGACTTCTTTGACATGCTGTTCGGATTGATCCAGCAACTGAAGGGTCGTGTATATCAGTGCGGCAAGAATCGCCAGCGCAATTCCGACGAGCACAACGAGATCCATTCGCCCTTTAAGCTTCATTCGATTGAAACCAACACCACAGTCACAAGAGGAATGTACCACGATTAATCGAGGACTCTCTTGGGTGTTGCGTTATGCGAATTATCGTCTATTGAATAGACGCGGAAATAGTCGCTGTCTGTGCTGTGTATGATGATGTTGTTCTTGTTGCTGCGCAGCAGGTTTGGTTTGCTGCGGCGCTATTTCTGATAGTTTAGCCGCCAACTCGACCGCGCTGGACGCAGCGGTCATGTCTCCCGTCAGGGCGCTGCCATTCGTTAGGTCGCTCGGAATCTGAATCTTGGACGCTTGATCTGATTGGTCAAGCCCGGAAGCTGCGTTAATCTTTTTCATCATCTCTAGTACCGTGCCCGCCTCAGGGTTCGGCGGACGCGCTTCGGATTTAGCCAATGGTGAAGCGGTCAGATGCTTATCCGCTGGAGCTTCCGGTGCTACGCTCTGTTTAGGCATGTCAGCAAGGATTTTATGTGCATCTCCTTGGGCGGCGGCGTTGCCTACAAACCCGATCTTTTCGAGCGAACTTGAAGGTGGTGGACCGCTCATAGGTTCGGGACGGGAGCCTTCCGACGGGGGCACAGGCGGTTTCAAAGGACTATGGAGGCCTATCTGCTGATGGTCAAGTTGACTTAAAGAGCTCTGTGGACTGATCCGAGGGGCTGCGGCGTCGATAGACGGTGGCGATGGTGCGGGAGCCGGTGACGGAGGCAATCCTGGTCTTGCTGGTGCCGATTGCGAATGAATATCGTGACCTATATGCTGATGATCAAGTTGACCGACAACGCTCTGCGGGTCGAACCGAGGAGCCGCTGCGTCGAGCGATGGTGGCGATGGTGCAGGAGCCGGCGGTAGTCCTGGTCTTGCGGGTGCCGGCGGCGCTGTGGCTTCTGTTCCACTTGTGACAGCGGATGAATCTGATTGTGTTCCTGCTCCAGAACCATTCATGTCTATTTGTAGATTCGGCAGATCCGCTGTGACGCTGTTGCTGTCGCGATTCATCGCCAGAGAACTGTCTTGACGACTAGTCATGTCGACGGCGGTACCGAAAGTGGTGCCACTATCCGACGAGGCGCGCGCGACGTCCGCATCGCCCGCAGCCGCCGCAGGTGAAACTTCTTTTGTCATATTAACTAACTCCCCAGCAAGTTATTCAGACTACGAAATATGAAATTGTTGGTAGTAAATTCTGTGATACTCAGTGATCACAATTTAGCTGGAAGTTGTGAACTTTTGGTTGCTAATATCAGAACCCGCGAACTGAAACCCTCAACCGTGCCAATCCGTTTGTTCAAACTCCCTAAACTCAATCCGGCAAGTCCTATGCGGATTTAAAATGCATCTCTGATGGGTAGACATATTAATAAGGTAAAAACGCATCCATCCGATAATTATCTCCTCTTATGTCATTAGAGCACTATTCTGACCTTTTCAAGGCGTTCGCGTCCGACGGCTTCGTGAGTCGAAGCGGCCTTATGCGCATCTTTGAGGAGAGCGGGATTCTTGATGATGATCCGCGCGCGAAAAAAATAATTGCTGCGATCAACAAATCCGAAGACAAGATATCGGAAGAGGCTTTTCATGCGATTGTCGACTTATCGCCGACGCTATTCGAACAGGTTCTCGATGGAAGTCTCGTTATTCCGCATTTCAAAACCTTTTGCGCGGAACTTACTACCATCTTTGATGAGATCAATGAAAACCGCGGAGGGAGCTTACCGACGTACATTCCGCAACTGGAACGTGTTGATCCTGACAAATTTGGTTTCTCAATCTGCACGGTTGACGGTCAACGTTTTTCGATTGGTGATAGTGATGAATATTTCTGCGTCCAATCATGTTCGAAACCGATAACATATTGTATTGCGCTTGAGGAAGTGGGTGAGAACACCCTTCATCAGTACGTCGGGCGAGAGCCAAGCGGTAAGACGTTCAACGATCTTACTTTGAACTCGTGGGGGTTGCCCCATAATCCAATGATCAATGCCGGTGCCATCATGTGTGGTGCCTTGATCAAGCGCAAGAGTCCTTCTGATCGTTTCGACTTCGTGATGGAGAAGTGGAAGGAAGCTGCAGGTGGTGCCAAGATTGGTTTCAACAATGCGGTCTATCTGTCGGAGCGACAAACTGCCGATCGCAACTTTGCTCTCGGGTATTTTATGCGTGAGAAAAAGGCATTCCCGCCCGATGTCGAATTGCTTGATGTTCTCGAGTTTTACTTTCAATGCTGTTCTATCGACATAACGACTAAGGGTATGGCTACTATTGCAGCGACGTTGGCGAACGGCGGCACTTGTCCATTGACGGGCGCTCAAGTCTTCAGACCGGACCATGTGAAGCATTGCCTGTCGCTCATGCTCTCTTGCGGTATGTATGATTTCTCAGGCGAGTTTGCTTTTGTTGTTGGTGTGCCTGCAAAAAGTGGCGTGTCCGGTGCGGTATTGCTGGTGGTGCCGAACGTATGTGGTATGGCTATCTGGTCTCCGCGCCTGGATGAGCTGGGTAACAGCGTCCGGGGCGTCGAGTTTTGTAAGCGAATAGTCAGTAAGTTCAAGTTCCACGCATTTGACAGTATGCTCGGATTGCGCGATAACAGAATCGATCCTCGCCGAGATCTTTACGAGGCTCGGTTGTCGGGAGCGTTCGCATTTTGCTGGGCAGCAGCGCAGGGTGACGTGGCTGAGATGCGTCGGCTGGTCGCACGTGGCGTCAGTCCGACGGTTTCCGATTATGACGGGAGAACGGCTCTCCATCTAGCTGCAAGTGAGGCTCAGTTTGAAGCGTTGCGTTACTTGTTGCAGCTGAGCAAAGATGTGAATCCGCTTGATAGATGGGGCAACACGCCTCTAGACGACGCGATTCGCTGCGGACACGCTACGATTGTTTCTCTTCTGAAAGAGTATGGAGCGAAGAGCCAGAGCGAGTTGCCGAAAGATGCTGACGCTTCGAAGGTTTAAAGACTGAACCGCGCCGCGAGAAACGGTATGCTTTAGATGTTGGTTTTGCAAGGTGTCAAAAGTGAAATTTGGTGATTTTGAGCTATCGATAGTTCGTGAGTGCATGTTCAGCCTGGACGGTGGTGCGATGTTCGGCGTTGTGCCGAAGACGCTTTGGAACAAGCTGCTGCCGGCCGATGATGAAAACCGCTGCCGCATGGCTTGCAATTTACTTTTGGTTGAAACACCTAATGGGCGTGTGCTTGTGGAAACCGGCATGGGCGACCGCTGGACCGAGCAAGAGATGCAGCGCTACGGGCACGAACCGCTGACGAAAACCGAGCGTGTGCTTGAGAGTGTTGGTTTGAAAAACGAGGATGTCGACGCCGTAATCATTTCGCACCTTCACTTCGATCATGTTGGTGGCGCCGTGCGAAAGATTGATGGCAAGCTGGTTCCGACCTTTCCAAATGCGAAGTATTACATTCAAAAAGGCGAGTGGGAGTT
This sequence comes from Candidatus Obscuribacterales bacterium, assembly GCA_965228855.1. GTDB lineage: Bacteria > Cyanobacteriota > Vampirovibrionia > Obscuribacterales > Obscuribacteraceae > JADYXR01. The sequence goes on from CBDDIJ010000002.1 coordinate 2,113,996, forward strand.
TTCATACAAAGCGAACGCGCGAGCGAAAGCAAGTTATCGTCCGGATGACTATGAACCGCTAGAAGCCGCTGGACAAGTGGTTCTCGTCGATGGTGATCGCGAAGTTATGCCCGGCGTTTTTGTCAGAGTGACAGGTGGACATACCAGTCACCACCAGGTTGTTTATTTCGAATCACAGGGTGAGAAGGGCGTCTATTTTGCCGATATCGTTCCTACTAAAAGCCATATCCAGCCTGCCTGGGTCATGGGCTACGACCATTTTCCGCTGGCGTCCTATGATATCAAATCGGATTGGCTGGGGCGCGCTGCTCGTGAGAACTGGCTTGTCGTATTCGACCATGAGCCGGGCGTTCCCTGGGGACGGCTCTCGATTAATGAGAAGAAGCGGTTTGAGTTTCAGGCCTTGAGTGAAGACACTTTGAAACTACCGATTGCACGCTGAGCTAAATCTTACAAACTTCATACGATGGCTCCCTCTAATTTCCCGGGGTATCGAGTAAACCTTGTAAGCGCAAGGGCTCTTCCTGTCTATCTCTTGCGCTCCCCTTTTTTACTAAGCAGAGATCCGGCGCAGATGATAGGCTGAAAAAAGACCCCTCTGCGAGGAGCCGCAATGACTGACACGCCGCCATTTGCCCGTTCACCGATCGACTTCACAGATAAAGATAAAGTCAAGGTCGTACTGAAAGACCTGTCGAACGACGAGTTCCTGAGGTTGATGGAAGGGTCATCGCCTGAGGAGCTGCAACTGCTTTTGCAGACTGCGGAATCCCAGTATCCCGCTGGGAAAACTTTCCACTTTGGTGGTTCTCAATCTCTGTTACAGCTGGTTCCACGCCAGTTTCAGGGGATGTTCAGCGTCGCTCGGTATCAGGGACGAACCGCCATGGACGTGATTCGCTGGTGGGAGGCTCGCCGCCTCGCCTACAACGCGATTCTTGCCGTTATTGGCGTGTTCGCAATGGTGCTGTTTCACGCGCTTGGATTCGCGCCCTTCCACTCTCTGGTATTGCCGGCGATTGCATACGGCATTATGGCTAACATCTGTTACAGCGCCGGGTGGATGGCGGAAATCTACGCGCGTCTATTCTTCGGAGAGAAAACTGAAAATTTCGGTCCAAGCTTGTTTTTGCTCGGTTTAACCTTTTCGATGTTGTTGACTGCGCTTCCTTCGGTACTCGCCGTAATCGCTTTTGTGCTAAACCGTTTGGTCGGTTAGGCTGGCAATAGCATAAAATAAAGCGGTACGTAACTATCGAGAGACTCGCCCAATGGACGAAACGAACCAGCGACTGGCGGACCGAATTCGCAATTTTATGCATATGCACCCGCAGCATCATAAGGAGGTCTCTGCGCCGCCGATGCCTTCGCCTCAGGAGCTGACCTTTACTCGTGGCGAGCTGGGTAAGACTCTGCACAGCATCAAGCGCAATCAGGAAGCTCTGCAAACTGCGGTGGCTAATGCGCGCTCGCGATCTGAGACTGCAAAGTTTCGGTTCACTAACCTCCAGAGATTTGGTCGAGGTTCTCTTGCATATTCCTCTCTGCAAGAGGGTCTGCAGTACTTTATGCACGAGTTGGGTTATGTGGCTTACGTGCAATTGAAGGACAGCAAAGACTCGGTTGTTGTGCTTGCAGACCCAATCTGCGAGCCGGGTAAGCGTCGAGAGTTTATCAACGCATTTCTCCAGCATAAAAACGATCCGGTCTTTCTGCATATCACGCATGAAACCGGAGTCGTGCTCAATGAGTTAGGTTTTCGCGTAAATGAATTAGGCGTTGAAACCATTATTGATATTCAAGATTTCGATTTGGTTGGAAACAAAAAACAGCAATTGCGCCAGGCTAGAAACAACGCCAAGAAAGACAATCTGGAAATCTTAGAGCTTGAAAAAATCGATAATGCGACGTTGAAGGCTTTCAAAAAAATCAGCGAAGACTGGATGGGCGGAAAGGTTTCCAGCGACAGCGAGATGCGGTTTATCGTGCGTCCGATGCTTTTAATTGACGAGCTTGACGTGCGAAAATTCGTCGCAAAATATGAGGGCGAAATTGTCGCGTTCGTAATCTTTGATCCGATGTATCAAGATGGTCAGGTTATTGGATACATCGCTAATCATCTGCGATCCAACTTCAAGCGTTCCTATTCGATTGTTGATTGCATCATTCTCGATGCGATGGAAAAATTCAAGGCTGAAGGAAAGCGTGAGCTTTCACTGGGGCTCTCGCCGCTTGCCAAAGTCGATGACACGGGCGAGTTTAAACACAGTAAGTTGTTAACGGCGCACTTCCAATACGCGTTTGAGAAGGCAAACTATCTGTACAACTTCAAGAATCTCGCGCAGCACAAATTAAAATATCGACCAGGCATGCGCGGTGCTCGCGAGGAGAAAGTTTATTGCGCGATGAAGACGCGCCTCTTCTTGATTCGGTTGAACTCTGTCTATAAGGTTTTGGGATTGAAACCACTTCCACGTGCGATTGCTCGACATGTTGGCGCCCAAGTTGCTGAGTGGGTCAAGGGCAAGGTCAGGCGCTGTTTCGATGCTGGAGAATGCGAAGTGCATTCTTCCCATGAGCATAAAGATTGCGAAGCGAAGTCAGAAGCCGATGATGTTGGTAGCCGCGCACACTCCAAGCTTGAGACTCGAGAGCGCGACTGTGAGAAAGGTAAGAGCTGACGGTGGGGACAATTCACACAACGGTTCGCGATAGCCTCTACGTCGATCTCTCCGATGGGAGGAGAATGGGCTTTGCGGAATACGGTCATCCTCGAGGCAATCCGATTTTATATTTTCATGGTGGCATGAGCTGTCGTCTCGATATAGCTTGGGCGGCGGATCGGTTTGCATCCAAGGGGTTAAAGGTGATAGCTCCCGATCGTCCGGGAATCGGGCTTTCTGACCCGAGTTCCGAATGCAGTCTTCTTGATTGGGCTGCGGACGTCGAAGAATTGATGGACGCGCTCAGGCTCGATGAAATTCCCCTGTTCGGATGGTCGTTAGGAACTCCGTACGTGTTTGCGTGTGCGCATTCTTTGCCGGCGCGCTTCAGCAAAATTGCGAGTGTGGGCAGCTGCAGCACTTTTGATTCGCCTGAGTATGTCCAAGAATTCGGTCTTTTTCTCGATCGTTTTTTGATAACATGCCCGCCGAACTTTCGATGGCTCGCAAAAATGCTTTTGAGCGTTTCCACAAAAGCGCCCGCTCATATGATGAAGGGACTTCTGGAAAGTGAGGTTACGCGCTCGCCGTCAGATTTAGCAACGATACGCGCGCTTTCCATGCGCGAGGCTACTGATTTTATTTATGGGTCTGTCTATCAGGGACCAGATGGAGTCATCGATGACTACTGGGCTGTGCGTGAACCCTGGGGGTTTTCTCTCACCGACATTGGTGTCGAGTTACTTCTGTATCATGGCGAGGAAGATATTATCGCTCCAATCTCAGGCGCTGCAAGATTGTCTGAGCTTATACCGGGAGCGCGCCTCACCACTTTTCCGAAAGCCGGTCACTTCCTGCTCCATACAAAATTTGATCAAGTAATCGATTCGCTTGTGAAGTAGCTGATTTTGTCTTTCGGTTAGCGTTTCAATCGTGCCAATTGACGAGACTTTGGATTGGTCGTTTTACGCGTTGCCGTCTTTGTAGGCATTGTGCAATTGCCCGCAGGCCGCGTCAATATCGGTGCCGCGCTCCAATCTGATGGTCACTGTCTTTCCAGAGCGCTCCGCTAATTCTTTGAATCGAAGTTGAGCATCGCGCGACGGGCGACCATAGTAAGCGGTGCCGTCTTCTGCGTAGGTCGGATTGTATGGTATCAGGTTGATGTTGCAATGCAGATCGCGAACCAGGTCGGCAAGCTGCTTGGCCTGGTCCGGTCGATCGGTTACGTCTTTCAAAAGCACATACTCGATTGTTACACGACGTCCAGTGGTATCAACATAATCGCGGAGAGCATCAATCAAATCCGGAATCGGCCACTTCTTGGTGATCGGCACTACCTCCTCTCTCGTTTCCTTGTCCGGCGCATGCAGAGAGAGCGCGAGCGTTACTGGAAGGTTGACTTCGCGCAGGCGCTCGATACCAGGGATGATACCGGAGGTGGAAACGGTAATATGCCGACCGCCGATTCCAACCGAATTTATCATTGTGTTAATCGACTGAACAACATTCTCCGTGTTCAGCAGCGGTTCGCCCTGACCCATGTAGACCAGGTTCGCCACTCGTTTTCCCGATTCTCGCTGGATTGATAAAACTTGATCGACGATTTCCTGCGAACTTAAATTTCTCATGAAACCGAGATAGCCGGTCGCGCAAAATGTGCAGCCCACCGCGCAACCGACCTGGCTGGATACGCAAGCGGAGAGCGTGTCTCTGTCCTGAAAGCACATAAGAACGGACTCTACGAGCTTTCCATCGGGCAGGCGAAACAGATACTTGCGCGTTCCATCTTTGCTGACTTTTAGCGTTGCGATTTCAAGAGCCGAGATGCATGCCACCTCTTTGAGTTTCTCGCGAAATTCCGCTGAGAGGTTTGTCATCTCATCAAACGATTTTGCCCACTTCGCGTAAATCCAACTATGAATTTGATCGGCCCGAAAAGCTTTCTCTCCGAGCCCTTTGACGAATTCTTTCATTTCGTCGAGTGTAAGCCCCGACAGCGCAATTCGCCCGCTGCTGTCACGCAGCGGTTCTTTCACTTTGCTTTCGGATTCGTTCTGCTTGGTCAAATTCACTACCTGTCTCGGTTTCAATGCCGATTCGTCGATCGGCTCGAGCGGTTCAGTTGGACAAAATTGGTTTAAACCCTGATTATTACCGTCTCATGATAAGCCAACCTACTGACTTCAATCCATTTCTGTTGCGTAACTTTACCGACCAATCGGCGGGCGTGCACCCTGCATTCGCGACTGCACGTACCAAAAACGCAATACCAGCAGCCCTTTATGCCATATGTAAGAAGAGCCAATGATAAAATTGGTCCTTTCTTTTCTGAATGTTTTTAGTGCCAAGGGCGCCCCAGCGGATTAATGCGCGCTAAGATACGGTTTTAGAGAAAAAGTGCTTTAGGTTAGACCTTTGGGGGAACCATCGGATGGATTGGGATGAGCGGGGAAGACAATGGCTTCGGGGTCTCTTTGGAGATACCAACGAGAAACGGCTGAAGCAACTGCAGCCCATTCTTGAGCGCGCCAACATGTTGGAGCCCGAGATACAGCGACTCTCAGAAGACGATCTGAAGCGCAAGACCGTTGAGTTCCGCACCAAGATCGACAATGCTATGCGTGAGACACCGGACGTCAAGCTGATTCCGGACGACGCTCCCAAAATGCCCGGTCATATTAGGACGAAAAAGGACGAAGTCCTCGGGCAGATCCTCGAAGAAATTATGCCTGAGGCGTTCGCCGTGTGCCGCGCTGCGTCAATGAATGTACTGGGCATGCGCCACTTCGATGTGCAGTTGCTTGGCGGAGCCGCGCTGCACTTCAATAAAATTTCCGAAATGCGTACTGGTGAAGGTAAGACGCTCGTTGCAACTCTTCCTGTTTATCTAAACGGTTTGACCGGCCGCGGCGTTCACGTCGTCACCGTTAATGATTACCTCGCTCGTCGTGACTCTGAATGGATGGGCTTGTTGTACCGATATCTTGGTCTCACCACCGGTCTGGTCTATAGCCATCAGCCCGACTGGGAAAAGAAGGCCGCGTATGCAACTGATATCACATACGGTACCAACCATGAATTCGGTTTCGACTACCTGCGCGACAACATGCGCACCAGCCTCGATGACCTCGTTCAACGTCCTTATTACTTCGCGATTGTTGACGAAGTCGATAACATCCTGATCGACGAAGCGAGAACACCGCTTATCATCTCTGGCGCTCCAGCCGAGTCTTACACTGAGATTTATAAACGCATGGCGCAACTCGCTCCATTGATGGAGCGTGGTCGCGACAAGGATGATGAAGATTGCGACTACTTCGTGGACGAGAAGGCGAGGAACGTTCTTGTCACCGAGCGTGGTGTCATAAACGCCGAGAAGCTGCTCGGAGTCAACGACCTCTGGGACATGCACTTCAACTTCCACCACTACCTCGTCCAGGCTCTCAAAGCTAAGGAGCTGTTCCAACTCGACAAAGAGTATGTGGTGGCGCCAAACGAAGAAGGACAAATGGAAGTCGTCATCGTTGACGAATTTACCGGTCGTATGATGCAAGGTCGTCGCTGGAGCGATGGTCTGCACCAGGCTGTTGAAGCGAAGGAAGGCGTTGCGATCCAAGAAGAGACGATGACTTATGCGTCTATCACGTATCAAAACCTTTTCCGCCTATATCCGAAGCTGGCTGGAATGACCGGTACGGCTATGACTGAAGCGGCTGAATTCAACAAGATCTACAACCTTGATGTTGTTGCGATTCCTACGAACAAAAACTCGATTCGGACAGACAAATCAGACGTCATCTACAAGACTGAGCGGCAGAAATACTTCTCGTGCGTAGAAGAAATCGTCGAGATGCACGAACTCGGCCGTCCAGTATTGGTGGGTACTGTCAGTATCGAGAAGTCGGAACTGATCGCTGACCTGCTCCGCACTCCGCACAAGATGAGCGAATACCTCGTCTCTAAAATCACAAAGGCTGCCGACTACATCAAGAACCGCGACCTCAGCGGTGATGCAATTGCCTCCTTGAAGAAGATCTTCGAGAGACCAGGCGCGGTCGACCCTGTCAAGCTTGAATCCGCTATCAAGGAAATCGAGAAAGACTTTCCGAAGAAGCATGAAGAGCTAATAGAGCGTCTCTACTCGATCCATGTGACGGCACAGGTTGTTGCTTCCATCAGAAAGGGAATTCCGTTCAACGTGCTCAATGCCAAGCTGCACGAGAAGGAAGCCATGATCGTTGCTCAGGCTGGTCGAAAGGGTGCTGTGACGGTCGCAACCAACATGGCAGGTCGTGGTACCGACATCCTTCTAGGTGGCAACCCCGAATACCTGGCGAAGGAAGAGCTTAAAAAGCAAGGAATGGATGACGTGGAGTCGCCGGAGTATCAGGTGAAGCTCAAGGAATTGACTAAGAAGTTCAAGGCCGAAATTACCGAGAAAGAGCATGACGAGGTCGTCGCGTTAGGTGGTCTGCACATCCTCGGTACCGAGCGCCACGAGTCCCGTCGTATCGACAACCAGCTCCGCGGTCGCGCAGGCCGTCAGGGAGACCCTGGTTCCGCCCGCTTCTTCCTGTCGCTGGAAGATCAGCTGATGCGAATATTCGGCGGCGAGAAGATCGCGCAACTCATGGACTTCATCGGTGCTGACGAAGAAATGCCGATCGAGCATAAGATGGTGACCAACTCGATCGAAAAGGCGCAGAAGAAGGTCGAAGCGCACCACTTCGACATGCGTAAGCACGTGTTGCAATACGACGATGTTTTAAACACCCAGCGCGAAGTTATTTATCGCGAACGTCGCCGCATCCTCGAAAATGCGGACTTGCGTGAGAACGTACTCGACATGCTTCACGAGCACCTCGACCTGGTTCTCTCCGCTAATCTCGATGCCGAAAGCCCTCCGGAAGTTTGGGAAGAGCAGGGCATGCCGGAGTTGCTCATCGCATTGGAAAACGATATTCCGATGATGGGTTCGATCACTATGGCCGAACTCGGCGGACTTCACTATGAAGACTTGAGAAAGAAACTGCACGCAGCAATCGAACAAGCCTACGTAGTGCGTGAAGAAGAAGTCGGTAAAGAGACGCTGCGTGAATTGGAACGTCAGGTTCTTCTTCGCACCATCGACACTAAGTGGGTCGACTATCTGCATAACATCGACATCCTCAGAGAAGGCGTTGGGCTGCGGGGCTATGGTCAACGTGATCCGCTTCAAGAGTACAAACGCGAAGCGTACGACATGTTCAACATGTTGTTGAGAAACATCCAGCAAGAATCGATTCAGCTCATCTTCCGCGCTCAGCCGATGAATCGTCCCGAGCACGGAATGGGTGATATGAGCGATGAACTCCCGCCAGAACTTGTCCAGTGGCTGGCTGAAAATCACATTGATTTGACGAATCTCTCACAGCTCGACACGGACGATCTCTCTCCTGCGTTGAAGGAAGCGATGGAACTCGCAGCTCGTGGTGAAGACCCATCTCAGGCTTTACAAGTCCAGATCGAAGAGATCAAAGAGACGGAAACTTCTCACGAGATTCACGTCGAAGGCATCGTGGCTGGTATCGCTCCAACTCCGGATGATTTGGCTAAGGACATCGATCAGAACGTCTCTGCGAAATCCGGTGACGGGAAGAGCGAGGACGGAACAGGTTCTGACGCAAGCGCCCAGAAGACTGAGGTCAATGGTTCCAACAACGATCAGTCTGAAGCCAACGGAGCCAAGACGGACGACACCACCGATGGTGGTAGCGTCTCTGAGAAGGAATCCGTAGCGAAGTAGCTGCAAACGCCATGAGAACTCTATCTTTCGATACCAGCAATCCGGTTCTGACGGTTGCACTGATGGAAGACGGCAAAATCGTCTCGAGTCGGCGCTTGGTCCCGCCGGAATCCACCAGGCAAGAAGCAGTCAGTCAGCTTATGCCCACAATCGACGACATCACCGCGAAACAGAATTGGTCTCGCGAGAGCATCGATTTGATTATTGTCGGTGTTGGTCCGGGTAGTTTTACCGGAATGAGAACTTGTGTGGTGACCGCTCGCACACTCGCTCAAGCGCTCGGCGTCGGCTTAATTGGCGTTGATTCACTGCGTTGTTACGCGTCGATTTTGCCGTTGCCCTCAACGATCGTTCTCTCTGGTGGGCGCGGGCATTACTTCATCGCTTCCTACTCTTCAGCGGGCAACGGAAAGGACCACTGGGAGCCGGGCGACGCGAACATAAAAATCGATTCAGAACCGAGCTGCCTGGTGGGTGATGATTTCTTGTCTGCGGTGAAGCAGGCTCGGAGCTGTTTTGTTGAACCTAAGATCTTGGATGAAGTGCGAGCTCACAATTCCGAGGCAAAAGCCATACCTGAAGAACTAAACCTGGCGGTGATTCAGGCGGAACTTGCGAACAGTGAATTCGGTTTGATTGACAAAGATCGTGACAAGTTGAAAACGATATATGCGTTCGATAGAGTTGAGCCGTTATACTTGCGTGGTGCTTCTATTACGTTAAAACCAAATGCCGGTGAGCAAGCAGGACATAGGAATTAGAGCGCTGGAATTAAACGACCTCGACGGAATCATGTCCATCGAGCCGGCTGTTTATGGTGCGCACCATTGGTCCAGGCAATCTTTTATAAATGAACTGACTAATCCTGCTGGTAGTTACTTCGGTGCGATCAGTCCCGAAGACGGTTCCATAATCGGCTATTCCGGCTTCTGGCTCGTTCAAGATGAAGCACACGTGACGACCCTTGCCGTTCATCCGGATCATCGTCGTAAGAAAATCGGCGAGCGATTGCTCATCCAGGTAATTATGGAAGCCCGCAAGTTGGGTGCAAATCGCCTGACCCTGGAAGTTCGCGCATCGAACGAAGCGGCGCAGAACCTGTATTACAAATATAATTTCCGCCGCCTGGGAGTGCGCCCTCGTTACTATCAGGACAACAGCGAAGATGCTTTCATCTTATGGACCGACCGCGTTGCTGAAATGAATTTTGCGAATATGTTTATCGAACGTCTCGAGGAGTTCAATTTGCCGACAGATGGCATACTCGAGCTGTTCCTCGGGCCGACCGCCTCGCCCACCTGGCGAGCTGAAGAAAGTATTATGCCGAGTCGGGCGACAGCCTAGCGGCAAAAGTTTCTATGAACTGATTTCTATGCAGAATCTATCGCCTTGAAACTCAAAATCAGGCATAATTCTTTAGATCCGTTCCGTTGGACGAATTTCAGGTCTAACTCCAAAATTGATGATGAGGTCCGAAAGCTTGCATCTGGTCGGTAGCGAAATCAGAAGACACCCTGGAGTTAAACGGAAGTCGCTGCTCGGGCAAATCGTGCTGGTGATGCTGGGAGTGCAGGTCGCGTTGTTCGGTTCGTTCACCTGCTTCGACTTGCCGACTGGAACAGGCAGCAATCTGGTTAAATACGCTCACCGCGAAACCAGAAATCTCGTTCTGATGACACCTGCTCAGGTGCAGGATAAAGTCAGGCAATATGCGCCGGCTATATTTGATGAGCCTCAGGCGGTCCGCTATTCCACATATGTTCCGCTTGCTCCCACTGCCATTCTGATTGGCTATGTTCTGGGACCTCGTCTGGCGCTCTGGTCAATCGGGCTTTTTCTCGGTCTCGGCATTGCCGGACCGCTGCTGGGAATTTACCCGCTCGCTTCGGGCGGCGGCGTCAATTACTACCTTGAGCCCGGATTCGGCTATCTGCTCGGTATGTTCGGAGCGGCCGGCATGTGCGGCTGGATTACCAATAAGCGCCGCACGTCTCTTACACAGATCGTCGGCGTCGCCGCTGGTATCATCGCTATCCATGCAGCCGGCTGTGCCTATTTGATTTGCTCGTATCTCTATTTTTACGTTTTTGAAGGCTCGAAAGCCTACCTCGAATGGCAGCCCTGGATCTTCCAGTACATGAGGAATCTCAGCTGGTACGCCTTGCCGTACGACGCCGTCCTTGCGCTGGCTGCTGTGGGAATTGCATTCCCGTTCCGCTGGCTGGTTAACACTCTGACGATAACCGATGCCGCTCCTACGCCAAAGAAAGTAAAATACGATCGAAGGGCACTGGAAGAGTTGGCTCGGTAATTAGATGCGAAAACCAATTTTGATATCTCTTGGACTTGCGGCACTTGGAGCCGGAGTATACGCGTATGCTTGCCGGGAAACGCGGCAATATCGACGCGAATTTATTCGCGCCGGTAACCGAGCTTCTGAGGGGAAACAATTAACGCTTGACGGCAAAAAACGTCGTGAGCTCGGAATGCTTGAAGGCGCGCGTCATTCCGAAGCCTCCTCTCAAATTATTTCGTCGACCCGCGATATTGCGCCTGCGCCTGACGATGGCGTCAAGCGACTTCGCATCCTTCATATTTCGGATCTGCATCTTGCCCGCAATGAGGTGCAAAGCAAGCTCGACTTCCTGGCTGAAGTTACAGATGACGAATACGATTTTGTCTTTTTGACAGGCGATATATTCCAACATGATGAGTCGATAAAACACGCCAGGCACCTGTTATCGCGCAAACCGCGCATCGGTGCCTATGCGGTTCTCGGCAATCACGACTATTACCGCTATTCGATGTGGAACAAAATCGTCGGACGAATTTTTCCAAGCATGCGGCATCCGGCGAAAATTACTCGCGATGTGAAACCGCTTGTGAGAGCTTTGAAGAACGTAGGCTACGATGTTTTGCTTAACGAGGCGCGTTATCTGGAAGACACCGAGATCTGCCTGGTTGGCGTTGATTGGCCTGGTATCAGAAAGAATAAACTGTTGGAGCTTGTTTCTCGCTCGCCTGGAGATTGGCTTGTGATAGCGCTCTTCCATTTGCCGCGAGACCTGGAATTCTACAATGACGCGGGTGTTCATTACGCTTTCGGGGGCCATACACACGGTGGCCAAATTCGCGTTCCAGGCTATGGACCGATTATCACGGATTCGGAACTTGCGCGCCATGAGGCCTCTGGTATCACATATAGAGGCAGGACTACTTTCCACATTTCTCGTGGTTTAGGCGCCGATCCAAGAACCAACTTCCGTTTATTCTGTCCGCCACAAGCAAGCGTCATCGAAATAGAGGTGCCCGCGAATTGCTCTCTCGCCAATCGCATGGACTTTTCGGTCATAGGCGCACCGGAAAGAGTTTGAGTCGCGCGCTCAATTAGTTTTTGATTGATCGGATATCCATTTGAGCACCGTTTGCAGTTTGGCGACTTCGAGTGTGATTTTTCCAGCTTCGTCACACACGCTCTTGCTGTCTGGCGCTGACTTGTCCAGATTTCCGTAGAGGTTCGCTATGCTCTCGTCAATCCGGTCAAGACTCTTTTGCCACTGGTCGGCGAGGACATCGCTGCCAATGTCTTTGCCGGCAGTGGCATCGAAGCTTCGTATTGCCGGGGCTGCGCTTCGAAGGGCGGTGGACATCGCTTCAATCGATGCCGCTCGTATAAGCAGCACTGCGTCTTTCGACTTGCCGAGATTGGGATCCGTAGAGTTTCCTTGAGCAAAATCCGAACTGGCATTGCCATTTGACGCCACCCTGACGTTGGCCTGGGACGAAGAAAAGTCGCGGTTCAATTGATCGCATTCGAGTTTGACTTGCTCGATTGTCGCTCTTACATCCAGTATTATTTCAGCGTTGAGCGGCACGTTGTTGTCGAAAGTTTCGAGTTTTCGTCTGAGCGATTCGCTCATGACTGCTGCGGATCCAATAGTCTTTGTTTCCGCGCATGCAAGTGTTGTTTCTTTGCCGAGAAAGAACATACTATCGGTTATGTCTGCATTGCTTATCAGTTTCTCCACGTGTACAAGCGAATTCAGTTCGTCTTGCTGGAAAATTAGCCACTCTATCGGCATCTTCGAGTCGCTGTCGACGGCAAGTCTCTGGTGTACGCGATTGTCATTGCCCACCAGTTCTAGTATGTAAACGGGTGGTAAACCTGGATATGCGCACGGTTTTGGTGTCGCGAGAAGTTTTTCTCCGGCTGTGACTTTTGAAACTCCTTCCAGCAATGAAGCCAGATCGGATTCGACCACGCTATATCCATTGCTGGTCTTAAGGAGTTTAGATGTTGGTGCAAGGGAAACTGTGACACCGCCCATGAAACCACCGGCTTTCGCCTTGATTTTGCCGTCAGGTTGTCTCACCACGACAGAGCCCGTTCGTCTACCCGCTGCGAGCGCTTCGAATCGCATCAGATTTGGAGTCTTGAAATAAAAACGCCCCCGCTCTGTCACACCCTTTTTCTTGGAGTAGGTAGTCAGCGTCGATTCGTACCAGTAGCTGCGCATGGATTTGGCTTTCTCAATCAAAGTCTTGAGAAGGGCCGATCCATCCATGGCGCCGAACTTTCCAATGACAATGCTTTCCGCGGTCTGTTTGTCAGAAGACGCGAATGCGCTAGTGCCACTGGAGATAATTGCTATCGCTAAAATAAAAGGACGAAAGCTGTTTTTATTCATGATTCTGATTCACGCTCGCTACTCGATTAGCCTATTCGAAATTGAAACTGGCGGCATCAATCGGGAGGAGGAGATCGCTACTAGATCAGGTTTCAAACAGACCGGACGATCAGTCTTGTAGCTGATGTGGATCCGCGTGCGCTCAATGTATAACTTTCAAGTAGTGAGTTTTCGCAGCGGAGACTGAGACGTTGAACACTCGAAACCGACAAGCTGTCCGACTGGCGTTCATTCTATTCGTACTCGGTATTTTTCTCACTCAGAGTCAGCAGCTAGCCAGTGGTGTGGCTGTTGCAGAGCCGGCGAAAAATAGCGGCAGCGAAGTTAATAGGCCGATCAAGGATAAGTGGGCCGTGGTGATCGGAGTGAGCAAATTCAAAGATTCTTCGATCAATCTTCGATTTGCGGCCAAGGATGCCAAAGATTTTGCTGAATATCTAACCACAGAAGGCAACTTTCAGAAGGACCATGTACTGGTACTTACTGATGAAAACGCCACTAGAGAAAATATTCTTACGGCACTTGGTGACAAATGGTTGCCGCGGCTGGCAAATCCGGATGACCTCGTTATGGTTTACGTCTCCAGTCATGGAAGCCCGGCTGACCTGGATGTTGGCGGAATCAATTATATAGTGGTACATGACACCAATATCGACTGTCTTTATGCCACAGCCATCCCACTTCAGTATCTGATTGAAATCATAAGAACTCGTGTCCATTCGGACAGAGTAATAATGATTCTTGATACCTGTCACAGCGGCGCGGCTCGGGTTGAATCGAAAGGTTTAAGCCGCATAAATAACGTGGATGCGCAGGCAATCGTCGCCGGAACCGGTCAAATGGTAATTGCTTCAAGTTCGCCAAGTCAGCGCTCATGGGAAGGAAAAGAGTACAGCAATAGTGTTTTTACCCATCACCTCATCAACGCGCTTAAGAGTGGTGGCAGCAAAACGACTCTGGGGGCGGCTTTTGAAACAATGAAGGAAGGCGTTCAGGAGGAGGTCTTGCGCGATCGAGGTACTCTGCAAACACCGGTCATCAAAAGTGCATGGAAAGGTGATGAACTGGCGGTTGCGACCTTACCGACGAAAACGAGGTCAGCAGCGGTTGATTGGCAGATTGAGCCGCCGCAAACGAAAGCGACTACCATAGCAGCCGCTCCGAGCAAGGCGCCGGATTTGGTGGCACACGCTCATGTCACACCGAGTATGACAGTGCCCACCAAAATCAATTCGAACGTCTTCGAAATAGAGGCACTACCTGCGATACCGCCCGTTACGGTGCTGGACAATGGAAATATCTACAAAGTCTTCAATAAACCGACCCGACCAACGTTCTTTAGCCTCTCGTATCCTGCATTACTCACTTACATTTACACCTATCACTGGAATGACGCGCGCGGATTCAGGCCCGGTCAAATCGCTGTTCAGCATGAGGACGGCACGACCTATGGACCCTGGAAGGCGGCCGGTAAACCTGGTCAAGGCGGCGTTCCGAATGCATATTGGGAAAGTGAGCCGTTGGTGCAGTTGAAACCAGGCACATATACTATTATTGACAGCAACCCGCCCTCGTGGTCACAGAATGAAGGCACTCGCGGAGCGGGCTTTGCACGTGTCCGTGTCGCGCCGCTGGTTGAGACGGTTGATTCCAACACAGGAAAAACTTTGAAGAGATCTCCCGAGATAACGTTCTTCAAAAACGGCAATATCTACGCGGTCAACAATGGCGGTTCACAGCCGTCCTTCACCGTAAGCGTCCCGACTCTCGTAACCAAAGTAGGCAACTATCATTGGAACCACGGACGCGGCGCTAGACCCGGCACGATTGCGCTCCGCCACGAGGATGGCACCACATACGGTCCCTGGCAGTCCAACGGTCGCTCCGGGCAAGGTGGCGCGCCGGAAGCCTACTGGGAGTGCTCTGTCGACACTGTGATCAAACCGGGAGTCTACCGCGTGGTTGATAGTGATCCGGCCACCTGGTCACAAAATGAATTGACGAACGGAGCGGGAATTTCTGAAATCACCGGAGTCTACCAGAATTAGATTAGAAAGCGCTCGCCGCTGGCGCGTCTTCACTAATCGCTACCGTTTTCCTGCTGGCTTTCCAGATAACGTTGCCATAATTGCCAGGGGAGATGCGCTTCAATCTGGCGATAAACAGATGTGTACGGATTGCGCTCCATATGCACCGGCACCACTCTTGTACCTTCGAAAAATTTGCCGTTCAAAACCCCTTCTTTCAGCGTTCCGACAAATGAAACGCGTCTGGGCTTTTGTCCACCTTTGAGCCACTTTGATGGCGTCTCGAAGGTGAATTTCACGAGTTCGTTTTGAGGTGGGTCAGTGGTGATGAGGCGAAGGATAGCACCTGGACCGAAAGAGAGTTCTCCCCAGACGTTGGTGGGCTGACGCACGAGGGACATACGGATCTCAGGTCCCCGTCCGGGAATTTGATACTCGCCTGAAATGTCGGAGAGCATCCAGTAGATGATTATGGCGCCTAAGCCGAGCAGAACGAAAAAAAGAACCATGTTACCAATCAAACCCGAGCCGCGACGCAGGTCGTCGTATTCGGCCAGGGGATCTGGTGTCAGTGATCGTGATCCACGAGAGCGCGTCATGGTGATTATGGTATTAAATCCGGTGTGCTCTTGTATAGATACCTGATAGTTGCAATGTCGCTGGCCGACAAAACGCCGTTGCCATAGTACATGCTCATGAGATCGCCGGGATTTTTGCTATGTCCGTCGATTCCGAGAGCGTGTCCCATCTCGTGACCGGCCGCGGCACGCATCTTTTCAATCGGCATTGATTGACCTTGCTTTTCGGTGCAGCGAAGCAGAACAACAACCGGTCTGAAGTTCGCTTTCTTCCCCTGGAGAATGGCTTGATAAGGAAAACAGTTTTTAGAGGTGTAACCTCTGATGTCACTCGCGAAGAGCCCGAGTCCTAGCTTATTTACGAAGTGGTGGACGAAGAACACATGAATGTCGGCTTCCATAGGATCGTCGGTAAATTCGAAGGACAATAGACCTTCCTTTTCAAACCTCTTCCAATAGTTGATACCCTCGATCGCCGCTTGTCTGTGCTGGGGAATAAAACCTTCCGCTTGCGGAAGGCTCTGCAATTGTCCGTTTTGAAGCACCGTCGCAATGAAATCGGGCCACGTATTGACGGCGTCCACGTTGACATACGGTGCGCCGAGCTGCGGATCAAGTATCTGGTCGATCGCCAGTCCGTTTGAAACCCAGACGTGGAGCGGCATCTGATCGGGAATCCAGCGAATTACTCCATGGGCACTCTTGAATTCCGGGTAAACTCCCGTTCCAGTCTGCATGGCGGCTGGCCGCTTTGCTCCACCAGTTGATATCGGCGCATTTTGCCGGATAATTTGCTGCTGTTGTTGCGGACGCGTGCTCGCACTTCCGAAACCGGTAACCGGTGGCAGGTTCGTATAACGGTTCTTAAACTGCGCCTGGGTAGGGGCAACTGTTGCAAGGGCGACGGTTAACGCGAGGCATGCTACGGTTGCAAGTACGACAAGAGTGGTTAACGACGATCGCTTTGGGTTTGAATACTTGGCTTTTAAGCTGAACACGGTTATCTTTCCGCTCTGAATTGTTACAGACCCGTAACTAGATGATACAAGTATATGCCACAAGTTGCTCGGTCAATGAGCGCGGCAGAAGCGCAAGGAAGTTTGTCCTGCGGAAACAATTACATGAGCTGGGCGTCATTAGTTAACAGTGCGCCAACCAGTTCAAAAGTCTGAAAACTTAGATGAGACCATGGTTTCCACGCATTGACTACAGCGCAGTGTAAACGGTTTTGTTATACACAATTGTGAACGGAACCTTAAAACTCTACCCCAGTAGGCGTTTCATGCGCTACAAATATGTCTACAACGCAGCCACTCAAGTGAGAGGTATCAGGGATGAAACCTGTCGGGGCAGTACCGACCCTGCGAACAATTTCTCGAAGATGGACGATTCGCTAAATCCCCGACAAAGTTGGGGATTTTTGCATTAGTGCCCTTCCGCGCAGCATGCTAAATTTATGCGGTAAATGACGAGTCAGGCTCGTCTCCGTTGAAACTTAGCCTGTGGGTAACTTACTAATGACTGCATCGAAAAGACCTTTAAGAGCCGTGATCTTGGCTGCCGGACAGGGCAAGCGCATGAAATCGCGCAAGCCGAAGGTTTTGCATGACGTTCTAGGACTCTCGATTCTTTCTCGAGTCATCAAGGCCGTAATGGCTCTTGGCGTGGAGCATGTTCACATCGTAGTCGGGCACGAGTCAGAACAGATTAAGGACTACCTGGAAAAACATCACAGCACTGCCATTACCGAAGATTTTAAAGCGATTTCACCTATCACAACTCATCTGCAGGAGCCGCAGTTGGGTACCGGGCATGCTCTCATGCAAGTGGCGCCGTATCTGAAAGATTTCAACGGCGACCTGCTGGTTACTGTGGGAGATGCTCCGCTGTTGACCGGTGAGACGCTGGCGCCTCTTCTGGATACGCATATTAAGGATAATGCTACGGTCACCATATTAAGTACCATTGTTCCTGATTCCAAAAACTACGGTCGCGTACTTCGTGATGAGCACTGTAAAGTCAGGGGGATTGTCGAAGACAAAGATGCAACTGAAGAAGAGAAAAAGGTCAAAGAAATAAACTCTGCGATCTACTGTTTCAAATGGCCAGATATCGAAGAAGGTCTGAAAGGTCTGAAGAACGATAACAAACAAGGTGAGTATTATCTTCCGGATCTGGCGGCCTGGGCTGTCTCCAAAGGACTAGTCCTGTCCGCATCCGTTGCGGAGGACTATCGAGAAGTTGCCGGTATCAACTCACGAATTGAGCTTGCCGAAGCAGTCAAAGATCTGCGTGATCTGACCGCTGAGAAGCTTGCGCTTGAAAGTGGTGTGACCATTGTTGATCCAGCATCCACGTGGATATCCCCTGAAGTCTCGGTGGGTCAAGACTCAACGATTCTTCCGGGCACGCACTTGATGGGGAACATCAAGATTGGCTCAAATTGTGTGATTGGACCAAACACTGTTATGAAGGGTAATGTCGTTATCGGAGATAGAACCTCCGTGGTACTGTCTATGGTGCAGGACTCGAACATTGGCGAGGACTGCAAAGTCGGACCATTCTGTCACGTCCGAGAGGGCAATACCGTAGGCAACAAAGTGAAGCTCGGAAATTTCGTGGAGATCAAGAAGAGTAACATCGGAAACAAAACCAATGTCGGTCATCTGAGTTACATCGGTGATACCACTCTTGGTAGCAATGCCAATATCGGGGCAGGAACCATCACCGCAAACTACGATCACTTGACGAAGAAGAAACATAAAACTGCTATTGGTGACGGCGCCTCCACCGGCAGTAATTCCGTATTGGTCGCGCCAGTTTCAATCGGCGATAAGGCCGTAGTCGGAGCTGGAAGCGTGGTCACCAAGGACGTTCCCTCTAGTTCGTTAGCGGTAGCCCGTTCGCAACAGAAGAACATTGATGGCTGGGCAGATCGCGAACGGTAATAGATAAACGTTAGTAAGTTTGCAATAAACGGCAGGCGATGAACGATTTTTGAAGCCGTGGAAAATCCTGGTGAAAACCCTGGGTTTCGTTCAGTGAGCCGTGGCTAGTCGACGTCAAGGACCGCCATTACGATGTAATTAGCCTGTTCCTAACCGCGAGGGAGTTGCCGTGAACCCTTCTAAATTCGCTTGCCTAATTTTGGCAATGTTCGTAACTGTGTTGAGCGCGTATCCTTCGTATGCGCAGGACGCTAGAAACGGAGCCGCTGCTGTTGGCTCCGCTTTTGTATCCAAACCTCAAGCCGGCTCCGCCATAGTGAAAGGCGGCGGTATGGTCGCGCCGATTGCGCCGGAGGCTGGAAATACCACCGCTGCTGCTCCTGTTTTGCAAGGCGCCAGTTGCGGGACCATTGGTCCGGTTGGCACTGATGCAGTTGCGTCACCCGCCATAATCACGCCCCTAAGCGCTGTTTCCCAGCCCCATCAGTTACCGCCGATTCCGACACTTTTGTTCTTCACTCTCACTCTGACAGCTGCAGCCTGGGGGCTTCAGGATATAGCGAAAAAACGTCGAATCTCGATCATTAACGCAGGTGTTTTGGTCGGAGCCATAGTACTCGCGCTCGGCTTCACCTGGAACCTGTTTAACCAGGAGGAGGAGCATTACAGTCACTTTTCTCTAGGCATTAGAGCGATGCAGAGTTTCGCTTACGCCATTCATGAATAGCGTCGAAGCCAAGCCGTATCCGTGGATACTACATCCGCTGCTCGATTTGGTCCTTGGATGTGGTGGCATTGTCTGGTTGCTTTTCGGAATCCACCTTTTCCTGCTGCCCGGTAACAGCGCTGATCTGGCACAGCTAGCCGCCATCTCCGCTACCGGAGTGATTATATTTGCAGAGGCACATACCGCTGCAACGTTCGCTGTCGTCTACCGAAACGAAGAAGTGTGCAGTCGCTATCGGTTCTACACCGGATGGTTGGCGCAGATCTGCTTTGCCTTAGCGGTTGCAGGGATAATTCTTCCGTCGTTGACTCCCATTCTTGTAAAAATCTACTTGCTGATGGTGCCGCATCATTTCCTCGCGCAAGCCTTTGGAGTAGCAATGCTTTATTGCATGAAGCGAGGCTACAAAGTTGGTCGCTGGGAGCGAACAGCGCTCTTATATTTTGTTCGCAGCGTGACCGTTTACGCGACTATTCGCCAGCTCACGTATCGTGAGTGGAGCGGCGACAGTTTTCTCGGAGTCGAGATACCTTTCTGGAAAGTGATACCAGATTTTGTAACAACCGCGTCCGAGCACTTTATGTTTTTCTCCGCGATAATCCTCTGCGGGCTTGTCGTCGTTCGGTCCTTCCGAACGGGCGAGATTATGCCTTTCCCGGCTCAACTCGTACTGATCACTTGCGTGTCGGCATTTGTGATGGGACCGCAAGCAACCGGAATCTTTTGGCTGTATGTCAGCGCATTCTTTCATGGAGCTCAATATCTGATGATTGTAATTGCGCAGCGCATCAAGGATGCCGGTATGCCTGAAGGAATGTCGACTCATCACATCGCGCGTCGATTACTCTCGCTTGCGGCGTTGCGATTTGTTTCTCTCATCGCGCTAATCACGTTTATCCTATACAACGCTGTGCCGTTTGCTTTGCAGCATGTAGGCGTTGCATCGGTTGGAGCTGCTGCAGCCATTTTCACCACGGTCAACTTCTTTCACATCATCACCGATGGTGCCCTGTGGAAGTTACGCGACCCAAAACTACGCGAGCAGTTGGTGGCATAAAGTTGCCTTGCCTGCAAACAAAGTGGTGTTATGATGACACCATGATTGAAACCACTCCGATGTTTTACACATATATTGTTCGGTGCAAAGACGGTACTTATTACACCGGTTGGACCAACGATCTGGAACAACGGATCGCCGCTCATAATCAAGGAAAAGGTGCCAAGTACACGCGCAAGCGTGGACCCGTCGAATTACTTGCGACCTGGATATCACCTTCTAAAAGTGAAGCGATGAAACTTGAGTATTCAATAAAACAGATGAGTCGCCACGAAAAACAAATTCTGATAATGGAATACGCCACAGGATCCAGAAAGGCTGGAAACGGCTGACGCGACTGTGCAGTCCAGGTCTGAAGAAACGTGGTACGAGGTTCAATTCATTAACGTTCCAAATCCGGCAGCGTATCAGCATTAGGATCGAGGTGCGAAAGATAGTCGAGTCGACGTCTTTCGGCTTCTGCAAAAGAATTCGATTCGATAGTTATGAATTTCACCAGATTCAGCGGGACCAGATTTTTTGAAAACTCGCTGTTAAAAGGCTTGTCGCCTTCGCCATACGATTCGATTTCTACATAATCATGACCGATGCGGAGCACGCGGCCAGTCAGCGTCGTGCCATCGGAAAAATGCAGCCGCGCCCAGGAGCGTGAATCGCAAAGCTTCTCTAATCGGAGTTTAAGGTTCATGACTGACCTCTCTGAGCCCCTTTCCTTATAAGCTCATAGTACCACCGTGTGTATATGTTTGGGGGCCAAACGGAATGGAGTCGTCATAGTCTGCTTCTCCGGCTGTCGGATAATTTGGTTTTTCTATAGATTTGCAGTGTCTTAAAAGCGTCTCCGGATCTCGATATTCGAGGTCTACCGTCACGATATACGATGCAAACATCTCCTAAACTTTAGGAAGTCCAAAACCTGCAACTGTGGAAGGGAAGAAGGAAAGCAACAGTTTTTCGTTAGATATCAAGACTTGTTGTTTTCGAACCAGAGACTAAACTGTTTGAGTGGGTCGAGCGCCTGAACCGCAGACACAGAGCCACTTTATATACATGTGCTAGTCCATCAATATAACGGTTCGCGAAACACCCAGTTTGCTATATGAAAGTCAACACTACTCTGTTACTAGAAAATGAGGACCGGATGCAGGACGATACATTGCCAGTCGCTTTGCAAAAACGAATTGACGAACTCAAGGAATTAGAATCGACTTATTGGGAAGACGAACTCTATTCTTATGAAGCTCTAACAAACCCGACATATAGAACAGAACTAGAGCGCTGCTTCAACCTCGATCCGTTGGGTCCATTACCTCCGCGGCAATAAGATTGATCCCTTTCAGGGTCAAGTTAGAATCAAAGTAATCGACAGTTCCAGCCAGCGCATCAGAGAGGAAATTAGATAAACCTCCTGTCGCAACGACGACTGTGCTTCCTTTGATTTCGCTCTTCGCATCTTTGATCCAGCGTTGTACGAAACCGACGTGAGCCAAAATCGTGCCGTTCAGTATTGCCTCAGTGGTTGTGGTGGCAAGCGGATTGAACTGGTTTTGAAAAACGTTCTCGACTTCGAGCAGTGGAAGCTGTTCCGTATTCGAATACAATGCGTTCAGGGTTTCTTTCAAACCCAATGTAATCATTCCACCTAAAAAACTTCCCGAACTGCTCACCGCAGTGAGAGTCGTTGCCGTGCCGAAATCCATGATGATACCGGCGTCGGCAACGTCTTTCACGTAGAGTTTTTTCATAGCTGCACAATTGGCAAGTCTATCCAGACCGAGCGTCGGATAGAAATCATTGATGGCACGCTGTTCTTGAAGGGTAATTTCAGTCGTTGGAATTTCTGCTTGCTTTAGACGTGTGACCAGATCTTCGCGGGCGGACGGAACTACTGTGCTGATTGCGACCGTTGTAATGCCGTGTTCGCGATGTTTGCCGCCGATCGATAGGGCTGCGTCGGATGTTTCCTTGACACCGTGGTACCACTTGGTTATCACCTCGCCATCTTCGAAGAGCGCACAAGCAATTGTTGAATTGCCTATATCGACTGCGATTCGTTTAACCATGGTTGCATGTTCCTTTCTGAACGCTTATCGGTAATTCAAATGATTGGATTGAAACTGATTGAATTGAATCAGATTGAACTGAAACAGTATGCGCCATAACTAGTTCGCCGCGGACGGATTGAAATAGCGCTTCAACCCACCCACCAGTGATTGCGCAATTTTGTCTTGAACTTCCGGTTTTATCAACTGACCGTATTCATCCGGGTGAATCATGAAACCAATTTCGACCAGTACTGATAGCTGATTTGATGGGCGCGTGAGCGCTAGATTCTGATAGCGTGAACCGATGTCAGGAAAACCGATATCGTGAACAAGCGCGTCTTTTAAAACTCTCGAAAGTTCCTGCGCTTGCGGGTGGTAGAAGTAAGCGGACGAGCCATGTTCTTTCCAGGGATCCCGTCCTTCAGGAAGGGAGTTATTGTGCACGGAAAGGAGAACATCCGCATTGTTGTTCCTTGCAATGTTGCAACGGTCGTAAAGATCGAGATCGACGTCGGCGGTTCTCGTCATGATCACGCGCGCCCCTTCTGCTTCCAAAACCTTTTTCAGTTTTAGACTTATGGCGAGGTTGAGCTGCGCCTCAGTCACTCCGGAGCAACCAATGGAACCGGGAGCGGGGCTTCCGTGACCGGGGTCGACGCAAATTGTCAATCCTGATAAAGCTCCGTTTCCTTTGCCTACATTCGGTGGATTCTTGAGATGAATAACAAGATTCGTGCCCTGATACGAGCCTGCAAAGCCCCACTGCTTGTTGCCCCGCACATTGATTGTCACCTCGTAAACATCGTCGGCGGCTTGTCTCCAGCTCACACCGTCGACCATTCCTGGCTCGTTTGCGTTGCGTGAAACGGATCCGGACTGCGGCGTTTCATCACCATCTTCGAATGCCGGTTTGTATTGCTGCGATGCATAGTCGGTATCGGATGTGGCGCCATAGACTTTGACAACGAGACGATTTGGATTCAACTTTTGTTCGATGTGAAAAGGGAGGCGTTGGTTGAGAGGGATTACCACTGCATCTCCGTATGTGCTACGCGAAATGTTCAGGGTGCTAACAAAACTTTTGGGAGGCGGACCGGAGGTTCCCTGAGCGTTTTTTTCAAATGCGACGTCCGTTTGTTTAAGATAAACATGCTGATTAGGTCCGTATAAACAGCGAATGTTATCTCCTTGCCAGCCGTCGACAAGCAGGCGGACACCTTTGGGAAGCGGCGTCAGTCTTGCTTTATCGGGATTTACTCGAACGATGACGTCCTCTTTCGTCGTCTGGACGATATGAGGTTGGGTGAGAACTGTCACCGCCCCTGGTGCCACCGCGGAAATCGATTTACCATCTTTCTTCAGAGTGAAACGAACTTTTGATGAATTAAACTGATCGCCTGGCTGTATCTTATAGAATCCAACATAGAGGTCGTCGGCTCCCGCCGGCAGTGACTGAAATACTTTGCCGTAGGCTATCGCGAGTCCATCGTTGACATTCGGCGTGGCGGTCGGCGCACTCTGTTTCGAACTTCCTGATTTGGGTTTCGTTCCGGCTTTCTTTTGTCGCGCCTGTCTAACTTCGGGAGCGGAGCTGAGGGTGATGTCCTTATTGTCGATTTTTACAGACATCGAGGCCCCTGGCGTCCCGCGAACTTTCAAGATCAGCAGATCTCCCACCGATACGCCGGTGTCGGTTTTCGGTTCGATAGAATCTTCCGCTATTGCCATTGTGGATGGGCTTAGTGTCGCCGGCGGTATCGGACGAGTTATATGAATTACCTTTTCTGGTAACGAGTTATCTACGGCTGAAACCGAAATTGTATTCGAGCCGGGTTTAAGTGGAACTACGTGAGCATAAAAGCCTTGAGCGTTCTTGCGCACAGGTGCCCCGTTTATCAGTATCGGTTTATCCGGAGCGGCAGCACCGACAACGAAGGTTGACTTACCAGGAACCTTGCCACCATCCTTGGGGTGTGCGATAAAGATCGAATTCTTCTCCGGCGATTCAATTAGCTGAGCTGAACATGGAGTTGTGCAAATTGTCTGAGCAACCAGGGTCGCGGCAATACAAGCGGTTTTGAGCCTCATTCCGTCTCCTTCGGTGAGAGGGCTGTGTCATTGAGCGTTGGGTCGATTCTTGAAAAATAGGTTTTAGTTATCATCAGATTCGTGAGATCCGGAACGTTCTTGCCGCTCATTCTCATTACAGCGAAGGTATGAGGGTCATACTTGGACCGGTTGAGTATCCGCTCGTATCGCTTGAGTAGCGGAGATAGCAAGTACTCCAATCTTTCTTCGTCGTAGTAAACGTTGTGTTCGTTATTTACAAATTTGTATGCAGCTAACTTCGCGTCCGCCTCAAGTGTTTCCGGCGTTATCGCGTGCGCCGTCAACGGCGGATAGCCGACTGAACCTCGGGAGATCAGGAACACCGTACTGACTGGCAAGCGTTTGTCATCCATCTGATTTATTGCCTGGTCATAAACGCGTGAAACCGAAAGGGTTTCGCCGCCGATGATGTATGGTGTTTGGCTCCAGAACTGGGAAATCTGATCCGTTGATGTTATTGGATAGTGGTCGCAAATCAGTTTTAGAGTGAGAAGATTTTGGGCGTTGATCCAGAAGGATGCGCGTTCCTTCTCGCTGTTCAGTTTGTCAGGTGCGATCGCCTCAATCGCTTCGACAGCCTTCTTGAGGTCTGGGTCGTCTTTCAATTTCGCGTAGTCGACCCGTCCGTTCTTCACGTATTTTTTCAGTAACCCGTCATATGTTGAAAAACGATAGGAGGCAGGATGCTCCACATGCAGCATTAATGCGCGAGCATTTTCAGGAAGATGACGCACTGCGTACATGACCAGCAATAGCGCTCCGAGCGCGATGGCTGCAATCGGTAGAATTTTTGCGCCTTCGAGGTTGGGAAGCATTCTGTATTGCTCGTGTTGCGAGTGGTGCTGCTAGCTGTTTGGTGTCAAAAAAGTCTATTAAAGGTTCATTTAATTGTATACCGTTGGGACACTTGCGGCTCGTCGATTGTTTCAGGTGTTCAGGCAAGATTAAGTGCTTCCGCTCTGCGAGGCACCTTCGTTATAGAGGTAGAGTCCTTGTCCCACCGCTTTCATCGAGCGGGCATTGTGGGCGGTTCTTAGTGCTAAGAATATAGAGAAATCGAGATGAGGACTGGGCTTGATGACCGCTATGGTTTCGCGCCGGCAGAGCTATTCTGAGACATACCGGGCGGCGAGCTCGAAATAAGATTTGCTTGAAACACAGAGTGAATCGAGTCCCGCAGGAGGAGATTCTAAAATGAGATATATGCCACTACTACTTTCAGCAGCCATGCTCCTGGGTCTCAGTGGTCCCGCGTTAGCAGATTGGGATTACGACGACTATAAGGATATGGTTCACGACCGCAACGAAGCCTATCGGAAAGCGGTTAAGCGACAAAACAAGTATTACCGCGAAGCGTATAAACACGGCTATGGGGTAAGAACTTTGCCAGGTTATTACGGTAGCTATTACAGCCAGCCGTATTACGGAAATCACTACTACAACAACGGCTACGGCTATGGTTACAACCGTGGCGGTGGGCTTGTAGGCGGAATTCTTAGGGCGATTTTCTAGAAATCGCTCGACGGTGAAATTGCCGGCGCAGACCGTGTATACAAGCGGTTGTGCCGGTCTTAGTAATGGAGTTGGAAGAGAGGTTAATTATGGTAATTGCGCTTGGACCGAGTATCTTATTGAGTGTTTTTCTCAGCGTGGTGCTCACACTTGTTTTAAATGCCATCCTTGGGGTTATGCTGATGCCCTCTTTGGCGGTTGGCGTGCTTGTATTCCTCGGTGCATTGGCGCTGATCAGGATGTTTACGCCTCAGTGAGCCCGCTGTTCGAGGCTGGCTCGGTGAGCACAGCACCACAGGCAGTGGCAGCAGTCCAATCTATTCGATTCGATAAGGTTGATTTCGAAGTAGAGTTTTCAAAAGTCAAAAGGGTTTCGGTCAAACCGAAACCCTTTTTGGTAGTGGAGCGTAAGGGAGTCGAACCCTTGACCTCTTCAATGCCATTGAAGCGCGCTACCAACTGCGCTAACGCCCCGTGTGATAGTACTTATACCAGGAATATATCTTCCGGGCAAACCTTTGCCGACAAATCTTAAGCAAACGCAGTAAGGAGCTTGCGATGACCCTGTGAGGACCATGGAAACGTCGCCCACTCAATTATTGCGAGATGAGCCCTCGATTCGTACCGGAATTCCGCCGAGTTCGCTTGCGGTAACCGGCAATCCGGTGTGTTCATCGGCTCCAACGCGGAGCTGCTCTTCCTCGACGTCGGCCTGTGATGGGAAGCCGGCGCTGGAGCAACCGCCATTGCCTCCGTTCCCGTTCGATGCGTTGCCGTTCATGTCGCTTGAAATGTTTCCTTTCAAACCGTTCGCGCCACTATTCGCGACCGCCGCCTTCAAAGGCTGATTCATCGGATTGTTAGAGATCGCGGTAAGAACGGCTTCACGATTTCCTGCCAGCTTTCTGGTGAGCTGCATGCCGTGCTTAATTTCTAGGTATTGTTTGAGTTTTTCCTTGCCCCAGCGAGCTTTGCTCTTTAAGTTGAGGAAGAAGTATTTGTCCGGCGGCCAGAGGAATGATGTTTCGAAATAGCACCAGATCGTACAGCCCTGGCAAAAACTCCAGGCACCTTCCTGCTTGCGCCGCTCCTGCACATGATGCGAATGCCAGATTTCATCCAGATTTGAGCGACCGTTCTCATGTTTTATCTTCAGGCGCTCATCATGCATGTGATAACACGGGAGCAATAAATGATCGTCTGGTGATACCACAATCGTTGATGAAATCGCGCGGCATCTCGGCGCTTTTATCTGATTACCTCCGTCGAGGAAAAACTGCGTGAATGCCCAGTTTACGGTGACATTATCGTACTTGGAGAGGCGATGCAACTCTGCAATTCCGTCCTCTTTCAAGGTGTCGTTTCCAATGTAATCGAAGACCGGACCGAGCAGAACGACGACGCCAAGCTCCTGGGCAAGCCCGATCACGTCTTCCATATGCCAGATCGATTCTGGCGTTGCAGTGGCGATGATCGATGGTTGCTCTCCGAGAGATTTTGCGATCTTGATGCTCTCGATCACTCGCGAGAAACCGTTGATGCCGCGTTCTTTCTTGTATGATTCAGGATCGATTGTCGATAATGAGAATTTTAAATCGTCTATCAGCCCGGCGAGTTCTTTTGCTTTGTTCGGATAGAGCGTGCCGGTGTTTGCGATGCTAGTAAAAAAGCCCATCTCCTTGGCAGCTCGCAAAACTTCCGGCAGTTTTTTATAAATCAGTGGTTCGCCGCCGGTGAAGTCAACAACTTTGACTCCAAGTCGTTTTAGCGCGGCCAGGTTTTCAATAATTACTTCTGCTGAAGTCTCCTTGATCGGAATGTTTTCCGGCTTCACTGGAATGTCGCAGTAGGTGCAGCGGGAGTTGCACTTGTAAGTGAGATAGTAATTGGCAAGTAATGGTGGCATCTTTCCTCAAATTGCCGGTCACTGAGAATGTGTTCATGTCAGGAACATTAGCTCTGGACCGCCGACAAACAAAATATACTAGCGCGAACGGAACATAACCCCATTAATTTGGATATGTATCGATTGCATTTGTCTGGAGCCTTCATGAGACATCCACGGATTCTGAATAGAGAAGATGCAGTTCTGCTCATCATCGACGTGCAGGAGGGTTTCCGGAAGGTATTGCCAGATTTCACGGAACTTACAAAAAGCATCTCCGTTTTAATAGATGCGATGAAAGTTCTTGACGTCCCAATTGTAGTGACCGAGCAGTATCCGAAGGGGCTCGGGCATACAGTTGAAGAACTGACTCAACACTTAGCACATTACGAGTACTTCGAGAAAAATTGTTTCAGCTCTGCCGCCGTTCCGGATTTTATAACGTGGCTGAACAAGAGCGAAAAGCGTCAAGTGCTCCTGTGCGGCATTGAAACGCATGTGTGTGTAAATCAAACTGCACATGATCTTTTACATCAAGGATACGATGTCCACTTGATTACCGATGCCGTGGCAAGCCGCATCCCGTCTAACAAAGCGGTCGGTATACAAAAGATAGTTGGTTCCGGCGGAGTGCCTACCTCGGTGGAAATGGCGCTATTCGAGATGCTTGTAGAGGCGGGCTCTGAGCGCTTCAAGGCGATTTCAAGATTGGTGAAGTGACATATTCGGTTGAGCGAATGTGAGATTTTTTTCTAAAGCAGATCGAGGCTGATTCTCGTAACTTTGTCAGTATGCGCAGATTGCGCAAGGTAACCCAGGAACAAACATGAAGTACACGACTGAGAAAAGGAATAAGTCAAGATTTCTCCTCCAGTCACCGGCTCTAGCCGTGCTGGCTTTGATGGCTGCCAACTCCGCATTGGCTCAAACGAGTGGACCTGCGTCCAGCTCACCTCAAGCATTAACCTCGCCGACTCCGCAAACTAACGCGCCCCAGAGCAATCCGACCAGGACCAACTCTCCGCAGGGGACTGCGCCTCAAGCAGGCGGACTTCGGACAAATTCACCTCAAATAAATCCGGTAGAAACGAACGCTCCGCAAGGCGGTTCCGATGATTCGTCCGCCGGAATGAGTCGCCCGTTGAATCCTCCGGGAGAGGCATTGCCGGCGGACCTGACCGGACCGATCGAGCAGCCGGCCAGTGACTCGACAGCGGTGCCTCCCGAACTCGTAGCTCCGCGAGCTGAAGGTTTATCGCCCGAAACTCGTAGACGTGACTTCGAGTTGATTGACACGCAAGCCGCCGAGTTTAGACAGCGATTCTTGCAAGCAGAGGCGATCGAACTTCGCATCCCGATGCCGGACCAGATGATGTCGCTTGGCGGCAAATTACCTCCCATTCGATTGGAAGCGCGATACACCAGACCGATCTCGTTAAACGATTGTGTCGATTATGCGCTCGACCACAATTTGCCAATTCGAATTCAGTACAACGAGCAAGACTCGCGCAGATGGCTCTACTACGGCTCTATGGGGCGGTTCCTACCTGACATTTTTCTGAACTATCGTCAAGAATATCTCAGAGGATCTCGCCTCGTAGGCGGTATCATTCCGGTCAACTTCAACACGCCTAACGTCACTACTCAGGCTGGTTTTAACTTCTACGGTTTTCGTGGTGGCGCGATCATGTTTGGTATGCTCGCTAACAAGCATTACTATCGCGCGGCCAAGCAACAGTTATTCAGTACCACCAACGATGAGCTTCTCAGTGTTACGCGCGGCTACTATGAAATGGTGCGCAACGAAGCTTTGCTTGAAATTCAGACGCGCGCAGTCGATGTGTCCCAGGCTCAAGTCAATCTGAACCAGCAGTTGGAACGTGCCGGAACCGGAACACGCTTTCAGGTCTTGCAATCGGAAACGCAGCTTGCACGCGACCAGCAATCTCTTCTTACACAAGAAGTGAGTTTGCGAAGAGCTGCTATTAACCTCGGCACTGTTCTCAACCTGGATACTGACGTTAACCTGTTGTCGGTCGAGAGTCAGGTCCGAAAAGTTCGACTGATTGATCAAAACGTCGATATCAATCGTCTTATCAACCTGGCTGTGCAAAACCGGCCGGAGTTGAAACAGTTCGAGCACCTTCGCCTTGCTGCGAAGAGAAACATTCAGGTCGCTGCCGCGCCGCTTTATCCGCAGCTCAATTTCTTCGGGAATGCCACCGGTAGTGGTGCGACGTTGGGCAAGAGCATTGTTTACACCCAACCGAGCTTCAACACTGTTCCTCTGGTAGGGCAGCCGCTGAACAATCCGATCATTCGTACAGGAAACGGTCCGACGTTTGCCGTAGATAACTCCAGTCTAGGCTTTGGACAGACGCCCGGTTCGACTCTGGTGCTGCCCACCGGTTCGGAGTTTGTGCCGCCTACGCCAACTAATCGCCAAGTCAGAGCATCGTACAACTTAGGCTTTCAGGTTGATTGGAACTTCGAGGGCGCTGGTACCGTTGCGGCGGCTAACATCCAATCCAGTCGCGCTCTGGCCCGCAGAGCTCTGCTCGAATCAAACCAGCAGTTGATGCTGGTGCTTCAGCAGGTCCGCGATTCATATCTGACCAGTCAAACGGCAGAACGCCAGATTGAAGTTGCTACCAAAGAAGTCATCTCCGCCGCGGAGGAGCTTCGGTTGGCTCGCGTCCGACTGGCAAACGGTGTGGGAACCAACATCGACGTGATCAACGGACAGCGCGATTTCACTTCGTCTCTGGTCAACAAGGCTGATGCAATCATCGCCTTCAACATTGCTCAAGCGCAGTTGCTTCGAGATATTGGATTAATCGGAAGACAGACTCTTACGTCAGGTCGCCTGGTTCGCTGAGTCGAAACCTTTTGCTGATCACGGTTCTTCTAAACAGGTCAGAGCCGCTACTCCACAAAATAGATTTTGTTGGGTAGCTTTTCGCAGTCCACAGAATAACCGCCGACGAGGTCTGAAACCTGGTCACCGATATTCACGACAATTTTGAAACCCATGTCTTCGATTTGCTTTCGGACCGCTGATTTGACTTCGATTGCAGACCGCTTATCGTCGTTGGGACGCAAATATAAGCCATCGTATGCGATACCATTCCGCACCATGTTTCTGATAGTGGCGGCGCGAAGATTTTCGGGTCTGCCGGTCACGAAGAAAACAGCGAATCCGTTTTTCCTTGCCCAATCAAGGAAATCGGCGGTCGGTTTCAAGGACGGTGCCTTCGATTGCTCGACCCAGACTACGAATTTATCCCAGTCGAATTCCTTTGTGGTTTCGAAATAAGGGCGGTTGTCGAAGACGGTTTCGTCAATATCGGCGACAACAGCCATGTTAGTATCGCCAGGGTGTTCTTTGAGATATTTCTCGCAAGCCTTCTTTCCGTCTTCAACAGCCGTTGAGAACTCTTTCTTGTACTCTTCGGACTTCGCATAAGCGAGACCTTCGGCATTGCCCATGCCGGGAGGTTGTTTTATCGCAGCTTCAAAATGACTTGCCGGAAGCGCGAAAACCGGACACGCCAACACGGCGAGTCCGACGGATAAAGCAACAGCTAGACCAACAGATGCGTTCTTCGAAGAACGAACAAATTGATTTTTCATGCACCCCTTCTTGAGACACCTTTCCCCTTGGAGTACGAATTCGCGCCGTAGCAGGTGCGAAGCGTGCTCGCCAGAGGCTTGACTTCGATTTCACCTACGGATTGGGTCGGGTCGGCTTCCTCATAACAGCCCCAATAAGAGCTGGAAACCATCTTCTTCTTTTTATTGGGTGCGTCAGGCAAAAGCCTCTCTGGCATTGCGATTGCGAGCAGAAGGACTGTGGAAACGACGACCGCAACAATTAGAAAGCCAATATCCATAAGTGCTCCAAATTATAGTCTTTCGATGTCCCGCGAGGGCGGCTCAAGTGAAGTCAAGCGCAGTTTATTATGTATTCGGGAGTCTGTCTATGTGGAATCCACGAAGTGTCAAACGCCAGGCGAAAAAACCTTTGCGAAACCGACTTTGTGTACCCGACCGGTGCTTTGAGGGTTGCTATAGTTTTGTTATAACTTCGTCGCATTATCATCCCGCTGACCTCCACGAGGACGATGGTGATGGTAGAAACCTTCGAAGTAAACGATTCTGCAAGACCCCTGCAACAGCAGACTTCTGAAAGTGTCCGTTCCGACTTTCAGAATGCTGCCAGCTTTCGCTCCGTTTTCTCTGCCGAGAATGACCGAATCAACGCATCGAGCTCAGGCTCTCTGCCAACTCTTTCTATCGAAATAGGCCGGCACCTTCCCTTATCACAAACATTTGATCCGGTTCCCGAAGTTAGCAGAACTATCAGCGCTCTGGCAGAGGCTGATAGCAACTACGTGAACCGCTCTGAGCAAACCGTCTCACGTGAGTTGCGCGACACCTTCTCAACGTTGAACGGGGAGCAAATTCGACAGGTGGAGGCGGCGTACCTGCAGCGGACCGGCAATGACCTTCTCGCGGACATAAGGCTCAATCCGGGACTTTCGGATAGTGATAAAACGGCCCTCTCGCTTTTGTTTAGAGGTTCTGATGCACGAACATCAGAGGATACTCGAAAGCTTGCGCAAATCGCTATTGATGAACATGACCTGACATCGCTAGGGGAAGTCACCCGCTCGCTAACTCCGGCTCAGCGGGCTGGTCTGCTTGAGGAACTCGGTCCTGAAAAGTTGTCTCAAGCTTTTGGCAGTGATGCGGACAGGGCACTGCAGGTGGTATTGAATGGAAAGATCTCAACTGCACAGCTGGTG
Source organism: Candidatus Obscuribacterales bacterium (assembly GCA_965228855.1). Lineage (GTDB taxonomy): Bacteria > Cyanobacteriota > Vampirovibrionia > Obscuribacterales > Obscuribacteraceae > JADYXR01. The sequence continues at coordinate 2,146,831 of CBDDIJ010000002.1, forward strand.
CGTGATAATACCAGTTGGCTCACGGGTGATAACGAAGAGGCTATAGAACTCGTATTAACCAACATGACAGATGAAGAGCGTCGCGCGTACGAGTCAGGAAAGGCTTTATTTGAAACCTCCGGGTTGGAGAACCTATCAGCGTCACAGTCCGCCGACCTTGCGTTTTACAAAGACCTAAATGATGCTTTAGTAGGGGCTGGTCAAACAGACGAGGTTGCTGCCTGGGAGGGAAAGATTCTTGGAACAGAAAGAAGGGAGAGCGATGTCAGAACTCTGTCTGAGCGATTCGAGGCTTCCGATACTCCTCGCGAGCTGTTAGAGAAACTGACTGCGGCCGTCGCTGAAGATCCTGGTCTGGCGGTACGCCTCGCCAATCCGGAAACCCGAGAAGATCGCGATGCCGCCTCAACACTTCGGCTGTATTTCCCGCCTGAAGCAATGCCTCTGGAGCTTCAAGAAATAGGTGCAGGCTCATCGCTTTATGATGCGGCTGTTAAACCGATTCTTGAAAACGGAACTGTTTCGCTCCAAATGCTTGCTATTCTTAATACTACAGGCAGTGCCGCCATACTTGGTGATGTCGCTCATGCCAACGCGGACGAGCGTGGAGAATTACTAGCTCCGGACCAGGCCTCGAGCATTCTTAGAAACTTCAGCGCCGCAGAGCAACAGGTAATTTTAGATGTTGCTCGCCAGGGAGAAGTGAAACCAGCGAATGCGATCCGATTTGCGGTGATCAACGATGACCTGGAGGCGATCAAGACGGTCCTCGGTGAGCTAAGTAGAGAGGAACTCGCTACTGCCAGAAGTGAGTATGACACCAGATATGGTGATATGGGTATGCAGGTTAAAGCTCTTGCTTCCTCTCCTCAACAGGCGATAGAAATCGCGCCCTTTCTGAACCCTCCGGAGAGCCTGCGCGAGCGCTACAACTATGAGCGTGATGCTTACTACGCTTCAAATGAGGGATTGGGAAGAACTATCGAAGAACTTTTCGGCGGTACGGTTGGTGTCTCCGATCAGGCGCACAATCTGGTTTCAGCTGCTGTTGAATCAAGCGTTCGCTCTCCCGAATCTAGTTTCGAGAGTACCGGACTTGACCGGAGCTTCGGGTATGCTGACGATGCGCTTCAACTGTTTCAAGACGCTAAACAACACAACGCAGACGTACTGACGGACGGTTTTATCGCTGCAGGTACAACGGCCAGCGCTATTTTGACAGTCGGAGCTGGCGCGCCGCTGGCAGCCTCCATTCTGGCTGGCGCTGGCGTCGGGGCTGCCACAAATGTGGCAGGACACCGGTTGTTTGAAGGCAACGACTTCGAACCAAATGAGATAGGTTCGCTTCTGATTAACGGCGCAGTGGCTGGTGGAACAGCCGCCATCGGCGGTGCGGAACTGGGTCTGTTTCGAAGCGGAGCAACCGGAGTACAAAGAGCTGTCGCCGAGGGAGCCGCAGGAGCTATAGGGAATGGCGCCTCGAGCGTGACTGAAGGGGTTGTGGAAGGTCAAGATTTTACTACTGTTGTTGAAAACACTTTTGCCTCATCGCTGGTCGGGTTTTTAGGCGGCAGTATCGCATCCGGTGCCATTGATTCTGGACGCCAACTGCTTTTCGAATCAAGATTGCCTGTCACTCTTGAACCAACCGAGGTATCGTCTGTTGAAATTCGCAGGAATGAAAACCGTCAATCAGCTGCCCCGGATTCGACAAGTGAAGTTCAATTTCGCGCAACGGAGTCTGCTTTTCCCGTGCGATCAGAAATGGAGCGGCAAATTTCGCGGCAGCAGGTCGAGAGTGAGTTGAAAAACGTCAGGGCCTCAGGTGATGCGGGAGATAGCGTGCTTGACCGGCTCCAGCAATCCAATCTAAGTGAAGACCAGAAGGACCGTGTTCTCATGGTTTTGTCGGATGTGCGCGAACACTTCCTCAACTTCAGTGAATCCCCGGGAGGATTAACTGTCGATCCTGGTCAGGAGCTCAATTGGATTCACACCCAAGGTGAGATGGGGCGCGTTCTCGATGCCGGGACTCACAATAATCTCGCTCCTGCCGACCTTGAGAAGAGTTTGATTGCCGCCATGCTCTCCGATTCTGACAAGCACAGAACCAATTTCTTCACGCACCATCTCGATGGTGCTCGAGCAGCCGAAGTGATTTTGCCTCGCTATGGTTTTGCGCCTGGCGATGTGCAAGACGTAGTGCAAGCTGTGCTTGAGCATCAGGTAGGACCGCCGAAATTCATGTCGCAAATGTATCAAGTTCGCATAGTGGGCTCTATCGATGCCGAGCGAAATGCGGAACTGGACGCGCTCAAAGCTATGAATCCTGAATCTCGCACGGCGGATCAATCGAGTAGGTTTCAACAATTGAACGCCGAGGTTGATCGGTGGACATCGAATAAGGCTGAGTATGAGGCGCTGCGCCTTGAGCACAGTCGGTCTGCCGCTGACCAGGAGCGCATGTCGCTCTTAAAAACCGAGATTGATTACGGGGCGCACCTCACGCCGGAAGAAAGAGAGACTCTCGATAGCCTCACGCAGAAAATCGGAAATCCACTGGGTAGTCGACTCGAGGAGACCACGGATGGTCGAGGAAAACAGCTTGAATTGACGGAGGATGAAAGAAACCTCCTGCGCCGCAGCGGCAACGAAAGTTGGTTTGTTCCAAGTCAAGACTCCGCCGTATCCACTATTTCGCAGACTTTGATCGCCGGCGACACCATCGATAACTACTTCACTCCCGGTGGTTTCTCCAAAATTGTTGGTCTGAGAGGTCCTGGATCAAACTTTTACGATCAAACGGTTTTTGAATCGCTTGCCTCTGCGGTCGCTTCAGGCGATGATGCGCTGAATCTATTGACGCCTGAGAATCAACTTCTCGTTATCGGCGCGGTATCCAATAATGCTGCAGCTGTCGACCGGGTGATGAATTTAGTTGAGACCAAAATTCGATTGGATAAGGGAATCGGACCAGACGAGCCGCTCTCTGTTCCATTCTGGAACAAGCCGCTCGAATATCCGGCGCCTGGAACGGAAACCGACGATAGCCGCTACGCCAAGACTATTCGCGGCTATGTGGTCGAGGCTCTTCGCGCCGAGCAGCGGCTGGGACCGGCGACTCCGTTTTTACCTGCCGCTTCGCTCGTGTCCCACAGTCAATAGGCTACAGCGACCAAACGGTTGCAAAAATATCTTGCTATAGTTCTGTTATCAAAAATCGCGATGATTCTCTTACCCCCCGGTTGGAGAGCAAACGATGTCGAATAACAGCACGCTGGAACTTCAGGATACTCGTGAGGTCCGCGCTACCGGGGAGAGCGCTCCCGTGCTGCATGCCGCAGATTATCAGGTTGGTGCGGTTGCTCTCAACCAAATTTCCGAGCGGACCACCAATGTCGAGTTGCCAGGGCTTACCATAACCGGTCTGGAGCAATCCAATAGCGCTGCTATTTCCGACCGTAGTGTCGCCGCCGAGGGCGCGACGGACGGCGCTTCCGACTTAGGGGTGGAGCGAGGCAATTTGCTTCGCGCTGCTCAAGAGCATCTCATACCCGAACAAATTGTCGTACTCCGCTCCGACATGAATCGTCTGGAACAGCGACTGGGCGACCGTCCCGACGAAGTCGCCCAGACATACAAGCAGGTCGAGCGCCTTCTGCAGGCTGGAGCCGGTGCAACGCTCGCGCAGGGGGCACGTAATACCATCGCGCTCGATGTAATGCATCAAGCCGCAGAGCCGCGCAGCATTCAACAGGCTCTGCAGTCATGCCCAGTGGCGTCACTGGAATCCCGTATCTACACTCGCCATCCGGCGTCAGCTGCTGAACTTGTGGCTGACGTGGCTACAGGCGGTGCATATCATGGACAGCAGATCGATCGCGACTCCGTTTCTTACTATCAGTACCCCGGTGCGCAGCCCGGCGACGATACCGTTCGGTCATATGCAAGTCAGGTTTTTCAGATAACCGCGGCAAATGTTTTCCAACAGCTTGAATCTGGAGCATCACCGACTACACGCCAATACATACTTACAGCTCCGTCTCCAGGCAGCATTCGCCGCGAGCTTTTGGTCGACCGAGAAACCAATACCGTAATTGCCGGCCACCCAGGCATAACGCTAAATGACAGCGAGGGTCTTCGGCGATTGAACAACGCCATTGTCGGAGTCGATGAGCCTGCTTTCGTCGTCACACTCGCTCAAAATCCGACCGAGCAAGATTTTCGCGTGTCACTGCAGCGGCTCGAAACCCAACAGAATTTTCCAGCTCTACTTGCGATCAGAGCTGACAGCGCGCTTGTAAATGGAACACCCGGCAATGTACCGTATCACTTTCTCGCTCTTGAGCAAGGCTCAGATCCCGAGCACGTCTTCATTAACAATCAGGTGAAGGGGCGAGCCGGCGATTTTGAGACTACCGTAGGAAATGCCTTCAACGCGATGCGATTGAATGATGACGTGGTCGACAATGGCGCCTGGCGCAGAGCCGAGACCAATGCATTTCAGTCGTTCATCACGATGGCGCAAGAGGGACAGCTCAATCCTGAGATGTTGAAAAATCTGCAAAATACTTTGTACGAGTTCAAGCCAGAACATATCCGCGCTATCGAAGCCACGTATGAACAGCAATTTGATGGCGACCTGCCTTCGCTCTTGAGCGATGTCTTAAAGGTCAGCGATGAGCAGATGAAGCTACTCGGCTACGAACACAATTTCTTCAGCGGCTGGACTCATGCTGACTAAGCTTTCTCCAGGCGAAACCAGAAAGTGCTGCCTTCGCCGACTGTCGATGTTGCACCGATTGCGCCACCATGCTGGGTGACGATACCTTTGCAGATACTCAATCCTAAGCCCGCCCCCTTGTTGTTTTCGGAGTCCGAGGCATAGACCTGTTCGAACTTTTCGAAGAGCCTGTCGATCTTATCTGCCGGAATTCCGCGACCCTGATCAGATACCCTCAATTCAATCTCTGTTGGACCGACTGGCACCGCGGATAGTTTCACTGTGGTGCCCTTTGCGGAAAACTTGACTGCGTTGGAAGTTAGGTTGACGATGACTTGGACGATTCTGCGTTTATCCGCTTTGATACTGAGTTTGCAGGGCTCACTCACGACCGAAACTCCACGCCTGCTCGCCCAGGAAACCGAAGAAAGTGCTTCCTCGAAAAGTGTGTTGACATCGATGGCTTCAATGTTCAAGGCTAATTTGCCGGAACTCATTTTCTCAAGGTCGAGGAAATCGTTTACCAGGTCGAGAACCTGATTGGTGCTATTTTGTGCTTTCGTAGCCATTTTTTGAGCGGTTCCTTCCAGTGCTCCAAACGTGCCTCCCTCGATCATATCGATGAATGCGGAGACCGCTGTCAGTGGACTGCGAATATCGTGACTGATCATCTGTACCAGGTCTGCCTTCATTCGTTCAGCTTGTCGTTGTTCCGTCATATCGCGTGCGATGCAGAACAGGCTTTCCTCTTCGTCGGACCAGCGAACGGACCAGGTTGCTTCGCGAACTTTATTCTCGCCGTTAATATGGCTGAGATCGAACTTGGCAGTTCCGGAAGTTTTAATTACCTTTTCAAACTGCTCTCTTGCGTACTCGCGTTTTTGCGGGGCGACTTGCATTAAAAGGCTCCCACCGAGCAATTCGTCTGGATCGACTCCGAACAGACTGTATGCGGCCGAATTTATTTTTATAACCTTCAATTGTGGTGTGAGACTGCATATGGTGTCAGCTGCATTCTCAATCAACGCCTGTTCTTTCTTTGCGGACTCCTTCAGTGCAGCGGCCATGATGTGAAAGACTTCGTCAAGTGGCGCGAGTTCATCGCCAGGGCTCAGCTGTGGGTTGAGTTCAACATCGCTTGCCAGGCGAGTCGCATTGTCCTTTAAGATATCCAGCCGTCTACCTATCGTTCTTACAAAGATCGAAACGAATGCAATCGAGACAACAACTGTCATGGTTAGCATCGCTCCTAGTACCAGTTCGATGGTTTTTCTTAATTTCACCTCCTGCTGGGAGTTGTCCTCAAAGCGCTTCCTTTCGAGTTCTCCAATTCGGAGCAGGCGAACGAAAGTCGGATCGAAAAAGATGGTCTGCATCGAAACTTTAAATTGCTGGTTGCCCCTGGACACGCCGCCTTCCGCTTGTGCGCCATAGGATGATTTGACCTCAAAAATTCCGGCTTGAAGGCTTTTGAATCTCTTCTTAACCTGCTTGACCCAGCTTCGCTGCTCTTGATCCTCGTGCAGAAGTTCCGCAAGATCGTCTATCTCGCTAACGACCTTGTCGTATTTATCGACAAGCTGGGGCATGTACCTTTCCCACTGCGGATTTTTGCTGTCCCCTGTCTGTTTGATTTCTACGGCAAGTGCGTATACGTGACTGATCACGTTATTGACTCCCTGATAAATCATGCGTGAATGTGCGGCCTTTTGATAGGCTGCTTCAGCTTGATTGAGCAGGTCAAACATGACGAGAATGGCACAGAGTGATATTAGCGCTGGCACAAGAACCACCGCTAAACCAAATTGCTTTATGCTCCAAACTTTTTTCAATTATTTGCCGAAGGAAACTGCTTCGATTATTCCATGTTTCTTCAAGTCTGATTAGAAGGAAAAGGCGCTGACATTTGAGGGATGACTTGCCAGCGCCCTGGTGGTCTCTGCTCTTGCGGTGGAAACTTCGAACTATTTGTGTTTAAGGCTGAAGGAGCTTTCAGTAAGGCTCTTTTCGTACTGAATCTCGACCCCTGGTAAGCTCGCGTTTTTCTCGGCGGTGAGTTGCGACTGCATCTTTTTCATATGATCGATGCACCGATCGTCTTTTTGCCATCCTTCCTTTTGCAGTGCTGTTTCGGAGTGATTGTCGGCTCTGTTTTCCTTTACGAGATCTGACTTTGCTATCTGGGTATAACGTTCCATTTTCTTCAATCCTCATTTGTTGTATCTTTGTTTTTGCTTTAGCCGGTGCGCTTCCGTGCTGCTATTCAACTGCAGCGATATAACAGAACTATTGCAAAATCGACATGTCAAAAATTTTGTTCGTCGACGATGATGAAAACCTTCTAGCTATGGTCGAGGCATTCTTCAAAACCGAAAAATACACGGTTGAGACCGCCAATTGCGTTGAGGATGCTGAAGATATCCTTGCTGTTTCGAAGTTCGATATCATCGTTGTCGACTGGATGATGCCCGGAAAAAGCGGCTTGCAGCTTGTCCAGCAAATTCGCTCTCAGCGTGATCGAACACCGATAATTATGCTCACGGGCCAGGCTGCAATGGATGACAAGGAAGCCGGTCTTGATGGCGGTGCTGATGATTATCTGACTAAGCCATTTGCAATGCGCGAACTTGCCGTGCGTGTTCGTGCCCTGCTCAGGCGCGCAGCGCCCGAAGTCTCTCAGGTCTTGGTTGCCGGACAGATTAATCTCGATACCAAGACAAGGACCTGCACCGTAAATGGTGCGACCATATCTTTACTGCCAAAGGAATATTCGCTTCTTGAGTTTCTTCTGAGACATCCGAACGAGACTTTTTCCAACGACGCGCTAATAGAGCGCGTCTGGAAGTCGGACACAGAGGCCACTGAAGCGGCGATTCGAACCTGCGTGATGCGGCTCCGGAAAAAACTGGCCGAGGCTGGCGATGCAGAGAACAGAATTCAAACCGTTGCGCGAGTCGGCTATCGACTGGAGCCCTGAGAAGTGCGAGCACTCGAAGGCGACCACGCCAAAAAGTAAAAGAAGCGCCGAAGCGCTTCTTTTCAGGAGGAATTAGGCCTCGTAAATGAGTTAGCTTCTCATTACTCGAGCCAAGTCTTCATACATTCCCGCTACTTGCGTAGTAATCTGCGAAGTGTGCGGATTCTCTTCAGAGTACTTCGTGAACTCGGCTGCTTTGAGTTCGAAGATGTTAACTAGGCGCTTTTGTAGCGCTTCGATGTGTTCGTTGCTGTTCAAGTAGACCGTCTTTTCTAGATGTGCGAGGGAAAGCACGGGCTGGAGCCCGCATGAAGTAATAAAGAACTATCGAGAAGCTGAATTAATTCTGTCTCAAAAGGATGTCAAGCTCAATAGGCCAGAGCAAAAAAATTTGAGTTTTCGACAACTTTTAAGGTAAGCAAGCCAAGGCTTTCCGACGACTTTCGAAAAGCGGTATCCAATTGGATATCACTTTAGTGCTGAAAAACGATCGCTATGGATCGTTTTGGATAATTCACTGAAAAATTTCACGCTTGAGAGAGCACGATTTTTGAAACAGTCAAGATAAACCTTGCGCCACGATTGCGGAAACCTGGCTGGAATGCAACTTTTAACGGTTCTGGTCAAAAACGAAATCGCACTCAATGTAATTTGCCGAGAGATTCGAAACGGAAAAGATTGGAACCATATCTGGTGCCGTTTGCTTTTCACTGGTGCCGTCGCATCCGAAAACCCTTGGGGCACAATACAAAAGAGGTTCCCGCTAACGAGAACCTCTTCTAATTCATACTAGCCGACGCGCAGAGAATTCTAGAATTCAGTCAACGCGAAGCGTTCTTACTTGCGCTTTTTAGCAGCTTTCTTCTTTGTGGCTTTGTTAGCGCCAGGAGCTTGCCATGTCTTCGGACGTGATTTTCCGTTGACGATGTCTTTAAGCTCTTGTCCAGCTCTGAACGCAGGCACTTTGCTCGCCGGAATTTTCAGCGGAGCGAGGGTGCGCGGATTGCGGCCAGTTCTGGCTTGGCGTGTGCGGCGCTCGAAAGTACCGAAGCCAACGAGGGTTACCTTATCTCCTTTTTGTACTGCACCAGTTACGGTGTGAAGGAGAGCGCTAAGAGTAGCGCTTACTTGGGTCTTTGGTTGACCCGTCATTTCTGCGATCTCGCTGATCAGCTCAGCACGGTTCATACTGTTTCCTCCAATATAAAATCCACAGAGTGGGTTTCCAGCGATGAATGCTACCACCACTAGTTGGAGGAAGCAATACTGTTGATGCGGATTCCGTGAAAATTTAGTTTCTCAGATATACGGAAAGCCACGATCATATAGGGGTTTCGATAATCGTTTGGTTGTCAGGTTATGCGCTGACCTCAGTTGTCGCGCTAAAATTGAGAAAACGGAAAAACTATGGAACGACTTTCCTGCTCGCATCAACCCACTTTTCGCCAACTCCTTACAACCGAGGCGATGGCAGAAGCGCACCTTGTGTGGGGTGATGATTTTGTTGATCGACCAGTTCTTCAGGTAGTCACACAGCTAGATCCCCCGCCTTCTCCGGGCAGTCTGGTTCTAACTACCCACGCCAATCTCGCTGCTCTGAGCGGTCCTCCTGTCGTGAAGGGATTCACCGGAGTTGTACTAATCACGGCTGTCGACGTCGAAAAAGATAAACCGACCTCTGGTACTGGAAGTAGTGCCGAGCGCAATAATCTGGAATCGAGTGTCGCCGCGAAGCCCTTTGTTGCATCACATTTAGAAGATCCCGATGTTGAAAAACTTCTGTCGGTTTGTCGTGAGAGTGATGTGCCGCTTTTTGTGTTGCGCGGATTCGGCGACCACATGCAGATTATCGAAGATATCCGACTTGCGTTTATAAAGGAAACAAAAACGGCAAGTGCAAGAATGCAATCGATTCTGCTCAGCGTCGTTCTGGAAGAGGGTCTTGACGGTCTGATCGATCAGTTATCTATATGGTTGGATCGACCGGTTGCGATCGAAACTGCAGATTTCAAACTTCTCGCTGCCAGAGGAATGGGCTCCACACCTGTCAGGCAGCAAAAACAAGTCACTGACGAAGCGCTGGATACCTTAAATAGTTTGCGCGAACAGACGGAACACCAAACCGTATTCGATTCGTTTTTATATCCGCTGAAACTCGGTCGCCGTGTCAGTCTTCCTTTATTATATGCCGGTAGTACTATCGCCGGATATATCTCGGTCATGGTCAAACCGAGTGACAACGAGGAATGGTTGGTTTGGTATCTGCAACCTGCGGCTCTTGCGGCCATGGTCGATATCATTCACCGGCTGAAGGGAGACTTTGGTCTTTCGGTTGTCCAGAAAAACCTTTTGAAAGATTTGATCTCGGGAAGGCGGCTTTCCGCCACGGACGTTGAGCGTCTGGAAACACATTTTGGTTTTGATCTGGCTGATGGATTTTTTGTTTTCGTCACGCAGGTCATTCTGGACGATGAAGACGAATCGCTCGAGCCGCGCTTTCCGGAGGAGCCTTTTATCGGCGTAGAAGTTGAGGAGACTCGTGTATACATCGTCCGATATAGGGATGATGATCCAGCCACATGGCAAGAAGAAGCTGCTGAATTGATTACGAAGATCAAAGAAATCAATGGTCCCTGTCGAGTTCAACTTGGCTCCGCCAGGCGCGTTTCATCGCTTATGGAATTACGCGAAGCCTATCGAGAGGCGCGTCAATCGCTAATCGTCGGATCGATGATGCACGGCGAAGGTGAGTTTCAAATTCATTATGGCGAGCTAGGGCTGAAGCGTCTTTTGTATCTCGTCATAGATCACCCGGAAGCCGATCGTTTCTACAAAGAGACGCTAGCGCTTTTGGAAGCGTACGACGAAGAATGGGAGTCTGAACTCGTCGATACTCTCAAGGTTTACCTAGCTGAGGGCGCCAACTTGAACTCAGCGGCACGCGCGCTGTTTATTCACCGGCATACACTTCGATACCGTTTGGAGCAAATAGCGGATATTTTGAAGGTGGATATAGATTCGCAAGAGGTCTTGTTAAACCTCAATATCGCATTTTTGATTCGCGAGATGAAGGGACAACCGGAGAAGTAGTGATACCGAAAACGGTGCTCACTCAAGAATATGCAACCACGAATCGGGTGCCTGTATCCATCTCATCCATTACTTCGACCTTGTAGCCGCCCAAGATCCGGTTTAACTCCGAATTCTTGTAATAGCGCAGCATCATGCCTTTGCGATGTTTGTCCGTATAGACGTGAGTTTTATCAGCCAGCTCGAAATATTCACCTGGACCACCGCCTACTTTATCGAAGCATCCGATAAAAACTCCTCCTGGAATGAGGATGTGCTTGAGCCGCTTCAGCGTGATTTCAGCAACGTCCATGGGGAAGTGCTCGAAAATCGAGTTTGCGACCACTGCATCGAAGGCGCCATCGGGGTATGGCATATCGGCAATATCGCCGACATCGAAGTGGATATCGAGATCTTCTCTGCCCGCCCATTCACGTGCGAGCTTGATTGCATGGACTGAGATATCCAGACCGGTAACCTGGAAGCCCTGTCTGGCCAGATATACTGAAAGCCAACCTGTGCCGCAGCCAAGGTCTAGAATGTTTTTGGCCGACCGTTTTTTCAAGGTTTCCGGAATACTCGGCAGGTATGACAGGTCGGGAAGCTGCGTGTAAGCCGACTTCACAGGAGCCCAGGCACGTTCCCAGAAATCGAGATTTTCTCTGTATACGTCGGAATTTAGGAGCTCTTCAAGGCGCTCCATCGCTGCCGGACTTAGTAGATCCTCATGTGACATTGGTTTTCTCTGGGTCGCTGTGCGTTGTTTGATGTTTGCTTGAACCGAATTGGTTGCCAGGGCTGCTATTTGAGTTTCCAATGGTAGCACGGGATAAATATCAGTCTAGATGCGGCGCGGCGCACAATGCCTCGGTAGACAAGTGGCGAGAGCTCCAGTTTTACGCCCAATTTCCGTAATGCCCTGACTGTGCGGCTTTCGAGGGTGTGTTCGAATCTGCGTCCGCAAGAGTCACTCTTGACTTCGGGTAACACATTGTATACATCAGGTTAGATCTTTAGGTCGGGTGGTATCTACTCTTTAAGGCGGGAATCACTATCTCAGACAGGGGACCAGGTTTAGGCTGATGGCGGAGCCGAGCCGCATACAACTCCAGATGATGCTGGTGCAGCAGGCGGGTCCTGGTGCACTCCCTCTAAGCATCCTTCCACCGGCGAGCTTCTTGCCCTTTTTGCGGCAAGTGGAACTGTTGACCGTGGAAGAACGGCTTCGTCCGGTGCTTGTCTACTGGTCGAGGCAGAGTGCCGCACGTCTGCTCCCAGCCGGGTCGCGCTTCCGCGAACTCATGCGTGACGCCTGTGTTTCAATCTTCTCTGAAGACCGGCTAGATCCGCCTGACGAATGGTGTTTTCTCATCGAAAGTCATGGTCTCTGTCTGGTCGTTTACGGGCAGCAAGCCCTGGAATCACCAGATGGAGAAAAATATCAGTGCACGGGGTCGATGGAGCCTGCGCTGGTTAAGCAAGCATTTGACCGCCTTCTGCCCAAGTGGCAACAGCTTGATTTGAGCGAGAGCAACCGCCTTGAAGATGCTCGCGCGAATCTCGGACCATCAGGCAGTGCGCCTCCATACATGCAGCGAATGCGTAGCGCGTGGCCTATCGTCAAAGCGCCGATTCAACAAGGGCTTATCCTTGATCCCTTGCACGGAGTCGGCGGTGGCGAGCCATTCGCGTCAGGACCGGCTATACCTGATACATCGATTGGAAAAATTCAACCGATTGCATTCGAGGGTGGTGGCGGCGGCAATACCAATCCCGGGCAAAACATCATTTTGCCGGTTTCACCGATAATCTCGTCTTCGTCAGTAATTGCTCCATCACAGCCGTCATTAGGAACGCCTGTTATGGATGCTCGAACTGCTGCTACTGAAGCGAAGGGGGGATCGGGTGCACCGCCTGTGCCACCACCGACCGTTGCTCTCGAGCTGGGTGATGATGGTTCGCCGGCCCAAATTCCAATGTTGCTGGATGAAAACGACGGCGCCGGCGAGGAAGTTTTAGGCTTGATGCCGCCTGCTGCTCAGTCAATCATTTCAGAAATCATCGGACGCTTGAGACACCAGAGCGATTTAAGTTCGATTCTGCAATTCGCGATTGAAATGTTGGCGCTAAACACCCACGCTGACCGAGGTCTGATCTGGCGAATCGAAGGCGATCATCTCAAAGTTACCAACGAGTTCTCCCTGAGCGGTCACAATTGTTTCCTTCAAAACCAGCTTACATCACATGAATCGATGGCAGTGGTATTCGAGTTCCTATCCCGCTTCCCAGATGAAACAGGGGTTGGCGTCATCAGTATCCCTAACACCTCCCGTGATACCAACCTCCATAAAGTTTCTCCGACGCTATCCTCGCTTATTGAACTCGGTGGTGTAAAAGCGCGCCTTATGGCACAGTTGCGCTCGCGTGGAACATTCTTCGGTTTCCTGGAACTGCAGCAGTGCAGCGGGCCTCGCGAATGGAATCCGATTGACGCCGTCGTTCTACAGAAAGTCGCTGAAGTTTTAGCCGTTGTTGTCCAACAAACTGCCGACCAATCGAAGATCGAGATGGACGCGCAGGAAATGAAGCTGATCAACGAGATCGCAAGCCTCTTCCGCGAGTCACGCGGTATGTCGACGAAAGATTCTCTCGTGAAGTCGGTTATGTTGGTGGCGAAACACATGGGTTTCATCCACTCCGAAATCTATTTGTATAACAAAGAAGAGAGTGTTCTGGAGCCGCAAACGCGCGACTCACAAGTTGATTCAGTAGACATCAGCGATAAGGACAATCCGTTCGTTGAAGTTTTTAATTCCGGTCGCGGAAAGATGATCAACATCGAGTACACGCGAAAAGCAGATCCGTTTTTCAAGCACGATATGGCGCTCGTGCTTCCGCTTACATCGGAAGGTTCACGGCTGGGTGTAATCGGCTTGTGGCAACGCTCTCAGGACCGACCGGAATTCCGACCGCAGGATAGAGAACTCGGTTTGACTATTGCCGGTCACTTGTCCAACGTTATCCGAGCCGACCAGGCGATTTTGCAGATCCGTTCGGATCAGGCTAGAGCCGCACTGATTAACAGGGTTTCCAGCGAAATCAGGAATGCGTTGAAACGTGCCGACCAGATCATGGACACGTTAGTCGAAGCTTTGCATGAGTTCTTCGACCTCGAACTCTGTGTCGCCGCTCTCTATGATGTTAACGATGAAACGTTCGGCGCCTCGAAAGTGGCTGGTGAAGAAAGTCTGACTCATGACCATGGAAATAATAATGGTTCTGTTTCACCTCTTGAGAGTCGGGATGCTAAACCGAAAAATCTGGGTGAACATCTTTTCACCGCCTATAAAGATCGCTTGAAGGAAGGAGAAGCGATCTTCCTGTCTAGCGATGAAATCATCGAGCAATTAGATGGAGAATTTCCGGAATTTCATGGTGGTACGGCAACGATGGTGCCGCTGTTCTACGCCGGTAACTTCAAGGCGGCACTATGCATGGTATCAAAGGAGCAACAGACGCGTCAGCTTCCTGAGAAGGACATGCATATGGTGCTGGACCTTGCGGATAGAGTCGCAGTTGTGATTTCGCACGCGGAGCTGTTTGCGAAGGTCGAACTCGAATCTATCACAGATCCGATGACCGGGCTGTTTAACAGAAGGCACTTCGAAGGGCAGCTGAGTAAGGAAATTGACCGTTATCAGCGGTTCGGCCATCCATTCTCGTTTATCATCATCGACCTTGACTATTTGAAAAAGATCAACGACACCCTCGGTCACGACTATGGGGACGCGGCCATCAAACATATCGGAAATGTGCTCAAGAAGAGCGTTCGCGATGTGGATACCGTTGCTAGATTTGGTGGAGAAGAGTTCGTTGTGCTCCTGCCGGAGACCGATTTAAAATGGGCTCGCATGGTCGCGGAGCGTATCTGTACGTCCATACGGGAGAAGTCTGTCGAAGGCATTGGAACCGTCACCGCTTCGGTAGGTGTCGCCGTGTTCCCTCGCGATGCGGACGATAAAGAGAAGCTGTTCGAACTTGCCGACAAGGCTTTGTTCCTCGCCAAACACCGCGGACGAAATCAGGTGTGTACGGTTGCTGAGGACCTGATGCCGAGCGGTAGCGAAGTAGCCATATCCGAGGATATGAAACGAAAAGTGGATGCCGATCGCTACGAGGCTATCGCAGAAGCCGAGGCTGGGGTGGCAACGGCAAAGGCAAAGGCGGAGGTCAAGCTCAAGCTCGATACCATTCCGGCATTCGATCTTGAGATGGTCGCCGACAAAGGCATTCTTGGAATTCTTGCCCAGATTATCAAAACGCTCGAAGAGAAGGATTCATACGGTCCGGACCGTTCTCCTCGCGTTTACAGCTATGCAAGCAAGATGGCTACATCGTTGCACTTGTCTAAGGAGCACGCTGAAATTGTTTCACTAGCGGCGGTGCTCAGCAATTTAGGTAAGATTTCCATTCCCGAAGACATCCTCAAGAAGCCAGGCCCGTTGTCTGATTCTGAACTTGATGTTATCCATCAAACACCGACCGTCGGCGCAAAACTGCTCGAGCCGGCCAAACTTCTCTATCGCGTGTCTCAAATCATCGAGGCTTGTCACGAACACTGGGATGGACAGGGCTATCCCAACGGTTTGCGCGGACACGATATTCCAGTCGAAGCGCAGATCGTTTCACTCGTGGACTCGTATGTTGCCATGACCAGCGACCGTCCATATCGCGGAGCCTTGTCCCACGATGAAACGGTTCGACAGATTCAAGCTGATTCCGGCAAGCGATGGGACGCCCGCCTGGTCAAAATCTTCTTGTCGATTTTACAGAAAGAGCAGAAGCAGACCGCTTCTTAGTCGGGCTGCAGCTCAACGCGGTTTGAGCACCAGACTATGGGATTCAGTTTCTTAGCCTTCTCGTCCGCGTTCGCTGCGTTGATGCCTGTGAACGTGATTAATCCGATGCGACCAGTTTTGTCCCGTCCCACAGAAATTTCCGGCAGTGCCGACGCCGCGTTCCATCTGCCGTTGTCGCGCTCCATCTGCTGCGCGACCTGTTCTAGGAGGTCCGGCTTTTGTGAATCCATTTGCCATAAGGTTTCCAGAAAGGAGGTCAGACTCTCCTTCCCGTCAAGAACCTCAAAAGCCCTTCGCCTGATTTGCAGAGCGAGCTGTTCGACGTCTTCAATCAAAACCACGTCCTCGGATTTAGAGCTTGATTCTAGCCTGCCGGGTAAACAGTATCAATTGATTGCAAATTAGCGTTAAATGGTTCAGGGCATTACGATTGTTATTGGGAAACCGCCGGGCGCAAGCGTACAGTATAGAAATGACGGATTCTATCGAGCAAAAGGAAAAGATTTCTCTTCGTGTCACGGACGCGGTGGATTCGACTGCGGCCGAAGCTGTGGCAGACCTGTCTGGCGAGCAAGTTGCTAAGGACGCTGAAGTGCCGGTTCCTCAGTTTCAAGATGCTGCTTCACAAATACATGCGCCGATTGACGCTGCACCGGATTTTAGCGGTCGGTTTCAGGTTTTAAACCGCATTGGCGAGGGCGGTATGGGCGTCGTTTACAAGGTTTTTGACCCGGCGCTCGAAAAGGTTTTTGCGGTTAAGGTGCTCAAATCCTTTCTTTCCGGTGACAAGCATGCTTTGAAAAGATTCCAGAGAGAGGCTGAGGCTGCGATCAGTTTGAACCATCATGGTCTGGTTTCAATTTACGAGCATGGCGTTACGGCTGATGGTACGCCGTTTCTCCTGATGGACTACATCGACGGGAAAAATCTTGCAGAGGTGATTGCGCAAGGCGGCAAAATTGAAACATCCCGTTGTCTCAGGCTATTTTCTCAAGTGATTGAGGCGATACAGCATGTTCATAGCGCTGGATTGATTCACCGAGACATCAAGCCTCGGAACATAATTTTGTTTAAAACAGAAGCCGGTGAGGAGGCGATTAAGCTGGTCGATTTTGGAATCGCCAAAGAATCTGCTCCTGTTGGTGATACTACATCTGGTGTTACTCAGACCGGCGAGTTTCTGGGCAGCCCTCTGTACATGAGTCCCGAACAGTGTCACGGAGCAGAGCTCGAGCAACGTTCCGACATCTATTCGGCTGGTTGTGTGTTCTATGAAATGCTCACCGGTGCAACTCCATTTGCCAGTAACAATCCGGTAAAGATTGTCGTCGGTCACTTGAATGAAAAACCGACCGCGCCCTCCACGCTGATGCCGGATAAGCCGGCATTGTCGGAGGCGCTCGACAGAATAACTCTCAAATGTCTGGAGAAAAATCCCGACTATCGGTACCACTCGGCGGCTGCACTGCTTCACGATTTGAGCCTGGTTGAGAGCAATCAAAATCCGTTTGAAGAACGGGCAAAACAGGATCGCAAGTTGCTTTTCGCGTTTTGTAGTTTGATGGGATTGATGATGTGTGTCGTTCTTGGTGCCAGCTTCATTCCATTCGATACGGGTACCTTTACCGGCGCGATTCGTCCGCACGCCGTGCCGATATTCATCGTCAGCGTCCTGACGTTTTTGTCCTTGAGCAAGCTTATGACCGTTATGCGCACCCAGGGGCAAAAGCCCCAATCGCGGGCTGTGACAATGGTGCCGTGGACGGTATCATATCTGTCCATGTTGGGAGCTTATGTCATGCTTCCGAAGGTGCCGGATGAACCATCGGCGGTGATCGCATATGTAGGTGCGTTTACGCTCACCCTGGTTGGGATGTTCGGCGTTTTCTTCAGATATCTGTCGGCCCCGAAGGAGTCATTTCTAGCGCCTCTTGAGAATGCCGGTCACCGCTCACCGACTGCTGATGAAAACCGACTGCTTAGACTGTTCAGAACATTCATTCTACTCAGTGCCGCATTCATGGCTCTTTATTGCAAAGCTCCAACCACTGTCTGGTTGAGCAATATACTTCCTTTTGTTGGTCCGGCGCTGTTTTTGCTGGCGACTGCGGGCGTAACATTTTCAGTAGCGCGTAAATTCAGGCGAAAGAAAGAGCAGATCAGACCAGGCGATCGCTGGCTTCTGTTGGGCTGCGGCTCGTTTCTTGCTTACATAATTTCTGATCTCGGGCAGGTTGTTTTAGACACTTTGAAAAACAATTTCATGATTGCCTTGCCGCAGTATACGCCAATCTACAGTGCTGTTGTTACCCTGGAATTTGCGTCTATGATTCTAACAGTTGCGTTCGCGATGGTCTTTCTTGCGCGTCGAAGTAGCGTCAGTCCATTTGGAAAGTCTGATGGATGGTAGTCTGTGCGAGCCGCTGGCGGGCAAACGACTTTGTAGTTACTTCCTTGTAAGCTCTACTGCTCACGAGCTTCGGAACTGCTGCGATATGCGGTGCAGACGACTGCCGCGGGGCGTTCTGCTTTCAAACAGTCGTTATCGTTGTTGAACCGGCAATCGTCGCAGAGAAACTTGCCTTTACCCTGACTGGAACCGGCCGCATAGATCGAGATTGTGCTGGCGATCGCGACAGTCAGCAACAAGAAAACGACTTGCCAATCGGTTATCTGTTCCATCTTCCCTCGGTGAGCCGGCTTTGTGACAGCGTTGGGCAATCGTCAATTGAGATGCCAAGCAACGCGCCTTCACGGTATGATTATCTGTTAATCGGCTCCGAGCACGAGCTCGCGGTCGGCGATGTTTCTAATCAACGTGAGTATGATGCATTCTATCAACGTAAGGTCTGGAATTTCCTTGTCACGTCAAGTTCTTGTGAGTCTTTTAATGGCGGTGTATTCACCTGCATGCGCACAAACTTCCAGACCGCCGTCAAAGCCTGCAACGAATACGAAAACTATCACTACTAAAACATCCGTCAAATCCGATTCGACGATTAAAACTGGTGCGACTGCTAAGAGCGGTGTAGCGGCGAAAACGAAAACAGGCGAAAGTACCTTTAGAAACGCCATGGTTCTTGATGATCCGACGGCACCTCCCACCGGTAAGAAGGTTGATGTTTGGGAGCTGAAACAAACCTCCGTTATGGCCGGCCCGATTACTTGCCTGATATCACCACAGGCGGTGCGGCTCCGGGTAGAAAAACTCGGTATCACCTGGATGTTCAAAGGACCAAAGTGGGATGCCTACCTGTTTAATACAGAAACGAAGAATTATTGCAGCTTCCCTTATGCGGAATGGAAAGACAAAGCATTCTTTATGCCCAGCCAGAAAAGCGGTCGAGCAAAATCGGATATGGCCAACATGAAGGCTGAGAAGACCGGTAAGACCGTCAGTATCTCAGGTTCCAAAGCTTTTGAGGTGGCTCTGACTCGCCAGAATGGCACTAAATACGGTGA
This sequence comes from Candidatus Obscuribacterales bacterium, assembly GCA_965228855.1. Lineage (GTDB taxonomy): Bacteria > Cyanobacteriota > Vampirovibrionia > Obscuribacterales > Obscuribacteraceae > JADYXR01. The sequence continues at coordinate 2,165,921 of CBDDIJ010000002.1, forward strand.
ACTGTGGATGGCTGAAGGTATCGTCGCTCCGAAGCAATTTTCAGAGGTGGTCGGAGGCATGGTCATGGTTCCCATCAAAACTGGTGGAACGCCCTTGCGAGCCGCTGTTTTCAAAGAACGCCAGGGAAAGCTAGTCCAGGTTCTCGATACCACTATTGCCACCAAGAAATCTGTTGACTCTTGTGTGTTCGAGCCAATGAAGGGCTACAACAAGGTGAAGGATGAGATGGCGCTGCTATTTGCGGAAAGCCCGGAAGGCTCAGCAGGCATGTTTGAAACGCAGAACGGAAAGTCGCCGTTGCGTGGACCCGGTGGGCTTTAGCTCAGGGTTTCTCAGAACGGTTCGCAACCGGCGTAGGACCGGAGAGGCGCTGCTGCGAGCTTATTGAGGGCTTGGACCGAATAGTTCAGGCGCGAACTGACGAACGCATGGAACGGTGACTGCTGCGGCAAATTTCTTCATCTCGGCATTCGTCTCTACGTCCCGTCCGCGGCGGGCGACTACTCCGACTACTTTTCCTCGCACGTTCAGAACCGGACCACCGCTGTTTCCTACACCAACGGCTGCATCGACTTGCAGTGTCCTTGGTGTCACACGGCTGACCCGTCCATTGCTGAACGTCGGTGTGAAATACTGAGAGGAGTCCTGATCGATCTGATCCGACTCCAGTGGATAGCCGATGACCTGTACTTCTTGACCCTCTGTTGGTTCAATTGGGTCAAGTTCTAACGCAGGAATTCTTGTGTTTTTTACGAACAGGAGAGCCAGATCAGGCTCGTCGGGAGTCTGCCCTGACATCCGGTAAAGATGCCCTTTTAGAGGTGTCTGCGTGGCAGAACCTGGGGGATGGATAAAGTTTCCAACGTCGCTTTGAACACCAACTATGGTGGCGTATCTTTTGAACATGTTGCGAATCGGATCTGCACGCTCAGATAAATAGGACTCATAGCAATCCCAGATGGCATCTACTGTTTGACCGTATGCGGTTTTTTCTCCGACGTTCATTCGCTTTGTCTGGGACCAGTTGACGATTGTCTGCAATTCACGATAGCGTCCGTCCGCATCCCGGCCGCCTGCTGTTTGTTCTGCGTAAAGGCGCATGGCTGCAAAAAAGCGCTCGCACTCTTTTATGTGCAGGTCTGCCTTATCGACAACGTGTCTGCTGGTCAAGAAATATGTTCCATCGGTTTTAGCCGCTTTTACAGGAAATGCCGTCCCATAGCTCATCACTCTCCAGCCGCGATACTGGGGGCTGGTAGTGTAGACCGGGAGGTGGAGCTTCGGTGACAGGTCGGAGAGTTGCGCAAATTGACCGTCTTTCAGCTTCAAAACTAAACCGACGTTTACTTGATAGACCTGGTTTTTTACTATTTTGTCGACCTTCTCCCAGGACTCAACAGGTTTGCACTGACCTGGCGATGCTGATGCGCAAACGAAAAACAAAGCCGCGGTCAGTGCCGCGAACGCCCGGATTGTTTTTTCTCTGGTTACCGCCATGCGCTTAATGCCTGGTCTAACGGTCTTCGAAACACACTTCTAGTTCAAACGTACGTTTCCATGGGAAGCTAACGCGCAGATTGCCTGGCTCGAACTTCATCGATTGTCCGATCTTTGCCAGATACGGGCGAATCAATTGTGCAAGTTGGTCAATCGATGCATCTGCTGTTAGTTGAGGACGTACTCGGGTTTGATATGCCCAGTCGTCAGCAAGTCTAGTGAACATACAGCGATTGAAGGCCTTGTCCGTAAGCTCATTGCGACGCTGAGTTCTGATCGCAAACAACCTGGCCACACCCATACTCAGTGCTGAGCCAATGGTATTACCTGTGGTGTTCCACCCCGCGTAGCCTATAAGCTTGGCGATGAGGTCAGGGCGTTGAATCAGTTCTTCTGAAAGCAAAGGATCGGAACCGTTGGCATAAGCGACATCGCAAAGGATGCAAGGAGTAGTTGCTTTCTCAAGGATAGCAATTGTTTCCTTCACCTGCATTCTGGTATCGATTTGGCGCAAATCTGGCTGACCAGGTAAGAGAATATGATCTCCCTGCTGAACATCGGAACCGTGCATCACAATGGTGATATCGATTGTATTGCCACCATTCGACGAGCCGTCGAATTCGTTAACGAATTCGATGCCTGCTGCTTCGACCTGGGATTCGAGCGTTTCTCCGACGGTCTGACCCTCATACCGGCTGGGGCAGTTGGCCACTCCTGGCGGGCTGAATACCGGTTTTGCACGGATCTTCACGTTACTCGTTCTAAGCTGATCGTTCAGCCAGGATGACAGCAGGGTGTCGATAACCTCATCGGCACCGGGATAGGAAAAGACCTTTTTCGTCAGACCTTGTTGCTGAACTTTCAGCACGAGTTTCTCGCGTTCCAAAACATTCAAGCCTTGATTGCCGGAATCGTCCACACTGACAATTAATCGGTCGATCAACTTATCGCCGACCATGTCGACTATTTCCTGATTTATCTGGAAGTTTCTAAAGCGAAGCTTGAGGTAGTCGTCGCGAATTTCGAGCGGGATTCTTCTCTCGTATGAATCAAGCAGACCCTGATTGACCTTATTCGTTTTCGACATGCGGTAGAGGACACCGGACCACTCGAAGATTTCTTTGCCGTAGCGAGCCCAGTATTGTTTTTCTTCGGTATTGTCGTAGTTGTCCGAGATTCGCATGATGCTTGTCTGCGCGAATATCTTCGGTTTGTCTTTGCCGTTTGGACGCCATTTCTTGAGGCTGCCCAGGCGCTTTGCAATGGTTTTTGCCGGATCGTCGCATCTACGCGACGTAATCAGCCCACCATACAGAATGCTGTCCAGACCTATGATTACGACGTCTAATTGGTTTCGCTCGAGGGTCGTATTAATCCAACCGATCAGGGAGTCAATCTGGGCGGCGTGAAATAGTGAGCCCATTAACGACCGCGGAGGCGCAATAATCTCGATGCCCGCCGCATTGGCAATCATGGACGGAAAAACGTAAGTTACTGGTCTGTCATCGAGAGGTATTAGTAGTGCTTTCATTCAGTTGATTCCGCTTGCCGCCAGGGTCTCCGTGCTCTCAAATTTAAGGCTGTCCTGAACTGAGACTGGGTCCGCCCTGACGCATGATCATGGGCATAGCCGAGTCCGGTACGATGTTTACTCCGTGAATTTTGGTGTCCGCCGCTTGCGCCACCATTACGGCGTTCGCCGGTCCTGTTGATGAGGCTGCCGCGCCGGACGAAACTGTTTCCGCCAGTTCGAGGTCGCTCATATCGGGCTTGGACCACAGGGCCGCCTCAAAAAACAGGTATTGACCGATTAAATCCCCTTCGATAGGCGTTTCGATATATAGTTCGGCAACGCCGGATTCCGGTATCTTGGCGATAGATACGACTTTCCTGTCGGGACCCAGTCTGATGCTGTGTCCGACAATGGGCTTGGCGCCTTTGTCTTTGTCGGCCATCGCAATGGCGACCCACATACCGGGCTTGCCTTTGACCGTGAAACGAGCGGGCGCCCCCAATAGCATTCTCTCGGGCATAAACAGCCGGGCGCCGATCAAACGGTCCTTGAGACTGAGCTTGCCGAACGCCGAGGGCGGTCTCTGGGCGATGCTCTTCGGCGAAGAGTTTAAACTGATGCTGCCTAATTCAGACTCTGCTTCCGTGGCTGAGGAATCTTCTTCTTCACTCCCAGCCATGCTGAAGGGGTTGGGGGTGGTCTTGATCATATTTGGCGGTCCATAGTCGCATTCCTCGACGGTCCATCCCGGCATCGCGGTAAGCAGCATTGAAAGCGCCGCCAATGCCGTGCCCAGATATGTTTTTCCGGGGAGTCTTGTCAATGGATGGGAGCTGTTCTGGATCACTGTCTGCCTCGTACACGTTCTGGGACTCAGGAGACCCGTGAGTGTATGCTAAAAGATAGGCTCAATACTACCACCAGCAATACCTACTTGAAACTTTGAAGTCCAGCGGCGACAAACCGAAAACATCATCCGTGCCACACGAGTGGCAGGGGGATCCGCTTGTAACGACGGAAAAAATCTTCTCATGGGCAAAGGAGCAAATCCCTCTTGTTGATTGTTTTCTCGTTGCTATGAGCGTTCACGTCATTCTGCTTCCGATCATGTGGATTGCCGGTTGGGCTTTACCGTGGCCGAAACCACCCGTTATCACGACAATTATCGAGTATGACTTGCGCAACTGGCCAAAAGTTGCCAAGCCCAAGGATGTTGTTCAAATTGTCGATCCTGATTTAAACCCGTAATCAGGTCGAAACCCGAACGCGGGTTTGTGTATATACGATCGCTATCGAGCGGTTTAAGCAAAATTTTTGCCTTCTGAATTGAACTTTTTTGCGCTTTAGTACGTATATCTGTATAGGTGGGTCTCGGCTCTACTTGATCGCTCTTGTGTATACAAGAACGATCGCTTTTGTATGTCCGCAAGAGTGGCTCTGGTAGCCATTCTTCAGAATACCTGTTCTAGTAAGCTTGTTATATAAGCAAGCTTTGTTTTGCCCCTATATCTATGTGAGTGGTGCTCGAATATACGAGCGATCGAATCGCGATTTGCACCTGACCAAGCGTTTCTCCGGAGGCACGTACTGATGTCTAATCCATCAGCAAGCGACATTCTCAATATGAACATCCGCGCGTTGCCGGATTCGAAGGTTTGGATTTTTCCGGACCAGCCGGAGGTGCCGAAGGACTTGATCGATGTCGCGCTCGGCTCGCCGGTGATTGCGGCGTTATTGATGAGGCGGGGCATGAAAACAGCCGAGCATGCCCGTCAATTTCTTGACGAGTCGAGTTACGTGCCGACGCCCCCGTCTGAACTTCCCGATGTCGACAAAGCGGTGGCGCGCATTCGCAAAGCTATCGACGAGAAACAACACATCACTATATATGGTGACTACGACGTTGACGGAGTTACAGGAACATCAGTTCTTCTGACAGTTCTGAAAGAGCTGGGCGCTGACGTCGATTACTACATTCCAAATCGAGTAAGCGAGGGCTATGGACTCAATCTGAAGGCAATTAGCATTCTTGCCAGCAAAAAGAAGACACGACTGATTATCACCTGTGACTGTGGTGTATCGAATTTCGCGGAAATCGGCTTTGCTCGCTCACTCTCTGTCGATACTCTTGTTCTTGACCATCACACGATGCCGGAAGTTCTGCCACCAGCGGTGGCGGTGGTGCATCCCAAGTTGTTGAATGAAGAGCATCCGCTGTATCATCTGCCGGGTGTCGGGGTTGCTTACAAAGTTTGCGAAGCTTTGTTGAATCAGATGGGTAAGCCGGAAAAGGCTGATGAACTCCTCGACTATGTGACCATGGGAATGATTGCGGATTTGGTTCCACTCATAAGAGAGAATCGTTATCTGGTCAAAATTGGTTTGGAAAAGTTGGTAAAAACCAATCGCATCGGCTTAAAAGCATTGTTGGCTCAGGTCAATGGTCAAAGCGATACGGATCTTGTGGGCTTTGGTATGGCTCCTCGCATCAACGCTGCAGGCAGACTGTCCGATGCCAGTAAGGCTGTGGAACTGCTCACCACTGACGATACCAGTGTTGCTGAAAACATCGCGCATGAGTTGCATACCGAAAATCTTCGCCGCCAGGAGATGTGCGAGCAGATTTTCATGCAAGCCGACCTGCGTGTTCAGAAACAGCTCCAGGGCAATGGCTGGCATGACCAGAAGTGCATCGCAATCTACGATCGCGATTGGCATCATGGGGTTGTCGGAATTGTCGCTTCGAGGCTGGTGGAAAAATATCACCGTCCTGTCTTCATCGGACAGCATGACATAGAGGAAAATGTCGTACGGGGTTCCGCACGCGGAGTCGAGCAAATAGACCTTTATCAGGTGCTCAAGGCCAATGAGCATTTGCTGAACCGTTGGGGTGGTCACAAGATGGCCGCAGGCTTCTCTGTAGAGTTCGGCAAAGCTGAAGAACTTTGTCGAGCGCTGATTTCAACTTGTAATCGCATGATGAGCGAGCAGCCTCTAGCTGGAATCGTTGAGGTAGACCTGCATGTAGAGCAGACTTCCGTCGATCTGGACCTCGCCAAGCAATTGAGAGTACTTGCTCCGTTCGGAATGTCGAACCGCAAGCCGCGCTTTTGCATGAAAGGTCTGATGACGCATGAAGTCCGGACGCTCGGCAAAGAAGGTAAACATCACAAGCTGATGTTGAAAGGCGAAAAGGGCGAGCTTTTCGAGTGTGTTATGTGGAACAGTCAGGGGCGCGTGCCTAACGAGGGACGCCCGGTCGACCTTGTTTTCACGGCTGACGTCAATACGTTTAACGGTCGTGAACGTCTGCAGTTAGTGGTTAATGACTGGCGCGATCTGCATGTCGGAGACGAAGTGACCAGCTATGAGCAAGTCAAGGACGCCTTAAATGCGGCACTGGCTAAGCAGAACGCAGCTAATCTCAGTGATACTACTGGTGGTGCGGCGGTTGCCGCGCCGGTCGCGTCGACGCCTGTTGTGGATGCCGGAAGCGTAAGTCCGGCTGCTGTCCTCGATAGCATGGCGAAGGCGGTGGAGAATATCACAAAGCCTATGCGCGACTCCCTGACTACGCACGTTTCCTCGGTGAAGTTCAGCTGGAGTGATTTGCGCGCTAACGAACAAGCGCTAGATCTGTTGAAACGAGGCAAAGCAAAATTCGGACCGCAGATGATGGTATTCGGCGAGACCTGCGCGGCAATGCCCGGCGTTCTTGTAGACCGTACGGCTGTGACGAAGGCTCCTCATTTGATGATCTGGCAGTTTCCGCCGACGCAAGAGGTTTTTCAACAGCTGCTGCAGTCGTCCGGATGTGAAAAGCTGTACTTCATAGGCGCCGGTTCGACCGAGACCGATGAGCCTGCGGCTTATCTAAAACGCCTTTACGGGCTGGTTCGCTATGCCGTCAATCAGAAAGAAGGAAAAGTCGAGGCGGACAAGCTCGCGGCCCTGATGGGTGGTACGAAAATGACACTCGCTCTCGCGCTTGGCGTGCTCAAAGGCGTACACCTGATAGATTGGTTTACAGAAGAGGGAGTCATTCATCTCGACTATCTCGGGCATACCGAAGGCGCCTTCGAAGAGACGCCCGAGTATCAGCAGTTGGCTCAAAACCTCGACGAGATTAAGGCTTTCCGGCGTTGGTGTGCGGAAACACCTTTGAAGGAGATACAATTGTCGCTTATCCGTAATAGCGTCCCCATGACTCGGGAGACCGACGAGGAGCCATTGGGCTCTGAGGAAGGAATAGACGACGATTATGACAACTCAGATGGACAGACAACCGAAAACGGAATTGGAACTTCCTCTTAGCAAAGAGAAAGAAGATTGGCTTAAGAGCACGATTCGCGACATTCCCGATTTTCCGAAACCAGGAATTATCTTTAAAGACGTCACGACGTTGATGAAACACGGCGAAGCTTTCCACTTCACCCTACATGCGCTCGCTCAGCGTGTTGCTAAGCTCAATGCCGATGTGCTCGTTGGTATTGAAGCGCGTGGTTTCATGCTGGCTCCAGCAATCGCGGACATTCTCGGAAAAGGTTTTGTGCCGATTAGAAAACCAGGCAAGCTGCCTTATAAGGTAGAGCGTGTTGATTATGCTCTGGAATATGGAACTGACACAATCGAGATTCACATTGATGCGATTGAGAAAGGACAGCGCGTCGTGCTTATCGACGACCTTCTAGCTACCGGCGGCACCGCGCAAGCGGCGGAGAAACTGATTGAGAAAGTCGGTGGTGAGCTCGTTGGTGTTGGTTTCGTGATTGAACTCGGGTTTCTCGACGGTCGTTCGAAGCTGTCGAAGAGCGCCGATATATTCTCGTTGATCAACTACACCTAGAGGTCGGTTTCGGTCCAAGCGATCCGACGTAAATCCTTTTCTGGAACTGTCGCAAGATTTTCCGACGAAAATCTTTAGGCCGAACAGGTTCGGAAGATTTTCCGCTGAAAATCTTTAAGCCGAAATGGTCAGAAGATTTTCCGACGAAAATCTTTAAGCCGAACGGGTTCGGAAGATTTTCCGCTGAAAATCTTTAAGCCGAACTGGTCAGAAAGATTTTCCGCTGAAAATCTTTAAGCCGAACTGGTCAGAAAGATTTTCCGACGAAAGTCTTTAAGCCGAACTGGTCCGCAAGAATTTCCGACGAAAATCTTTAAGCCGAACTGGTCCGCAAGAATTTCCGCTGAAAATCTTTAAGCCGAACTGGTCCGAAAGATTTTCCGCTGAAAATCTTTAAGCCGAACTGCCAGAAGATTTTCCGACGAAAATCTTTAAGCCCTTACTGCTCCCAAAGAATTTCCTCTGAAAATCTTTAACCGCCCACTAAGGACTCGAATAGCTACTCGTAGTCATAGTCGGCGCTTCGTACCTGAAGATTAACTGAGATGGGTTGGCACCGTGATCGTGGCTTTCGTCCTTGCAGTCCTCGTCACAGCCAACGGGGCGAGCAAGTGCGAAATCGTGGTCATCATCGCAGTTTAGTTGCGTGCAGAAAAACCTGTGATCTTCATCTTTGCACTTGAGCGCGTCTTTGCATCCGTCGTTGCATTTATGCTTGTCCTTGCAATCTTTATGCTCGGCGCATTTGTGACCACACTTCGAGAATTGGCACCAGTTGTGCCGGGAATACGTGTTTATTGCTGCAAACTGTCTACCGAGCACGTCCGAGGGAGCTACCTCAAAGCCCTGGTAGTCAGCTAGCCAGGGGTAGAACTGCTGAATAGCTGGTTGGTTCGAAGCGTTGACTTCCTTAAGAAGGTGCGGAATCGAGACGATTTCCGAGTGCTGGCAAATACGCCCTTCATTGCAAGACTGTTGGTTCGCTAACTCTTCGGCGCGAAGATACATACGTTCCGCTTTGTCGTGACGACCCATTCGGTCGTACAAGCAGGCGAGAATCGTGTAGCTTGACGGCAATTTACGGTCGTAGAGTCTGTTTTCCAGACTGGTTGCTGTTTTGTAGTATGACTCAGCCGAGCGCCAGTTACGCTCTGCCTCTTTCCTTTCGGCTGCTGCCAGTAGTCGAGGATGAGTATTCAAAACGAAGCTCACCATACGGTCACGGGAAAAGGAGGCTTTCTCAAACTTCGCAATGGGATTGAAAAACTTGTTCAGGCAGCGCCATTCGCCTGCGTGCTCCATGCAAGCGGTGTAGAGCCCGAAATAAATCATGGCTGGAAGCGGCAGAAGAAGCGCCAAACGCCTGATGCACCTGGCTTTGCGTAGAGGGAAGACCTCCTGCGATACAGCGAACCCGTTCGGTTTCACAAGTGAAACCAGCGCCAGAAGTCCATAGAAGCCCGCCGCGATCAAGCTGAGTATTGGAACTGCTCGCATGTGGGGGTTGTCCCGCAGCATCCAGGCGAACGCAAGCAGCGCCCCGATGAAGTACAGTGCGTTGAATAATTTCCGCGTGCCCATGCCGCGCCCCTCCGAAAGCTTTTAGGGATCATACCCAGGTATCTCCGGCAGATATCTAAAAGGCAGGCATTCTAATAAAACCCTGTTCGGCGGTAGCCGCCGTTTTCAAAATCGCTGCCTCCTAATTGTTTGATGCCATCTGTAGAAGAACTCGCGGTTCTCTTACAGCCAGGTGTAAGAAAACCGCATTTTCTTTATCCCCCTGCGACTTTCTGTAAACGGTGTTCGTTTAACAGGCGCTGGCCAGAGGCATTAATAATGTATCTGCTCTCATCGCGGATTGAGGAGATAGGCATGGAACTAGACGCAGTCACCTATCCGGGAACCTTTTCAATCAGTAAACGGCCCACGCTCAAGCAGCGGTTGCGCGAATCGCGCCCGTTGGTGGTTTTCTTTGCCGCATTTTTTATAGTAGGGTTTGCGCTACCTTCGATGACATCGTTTTTCGCTATGCCGCTCTGGCTCCTGACCGGCAATTTTTTTGCGTATACGCTCGCCATGTTTGCGATTGGCGTGGTTCTCACGGTCGGAGTAATTTTTACTGTAAGGGCTATTTCACGGCGTACTTTCGGTTCAGAGGCTAAACGAATAGAGGCGCTTGAGCAGCGCCTGTCTACAGGCTCGCCCGACGTGCTCGCCGATCTTGATGCGCTGATCTCTGCAAATTTGAGAGCCGGCCGGGCGGCAGTAGCGGAATTCTATAGCCGGCAGATTCTGACAATATGCGAGCGCGACCGCAATGAAGAAATCCATCCGGAGATAATGTTATCGACGCCATGCTGGGTTTCCACGCCAGAGTATCACCAGTCCGTAAACTACTGGATGGTGTGGTTGTACGAATCGCGAGGTCTGCTGTGCATGTCCAAGCATCACCTCGAGTACGAGAGCAGTAGAATCGCATTTCGCGTTGATCTTAAAGACATCGTAGATATAAGTATTGAACGACATCCCTGGTGGTTGAAACCTTATCCACTGCATTTTATTCGAATCACTTTTCGAGAACCTGATTTCGGCAGCGTCATCAGTTTGAACGTGTCACCATATACGATGCAAACCGACACGGTTATGGACATCAATAAGCAAGTCAAAGACTGGTATTCAAAATTGACTAAACAGCTTGGAGCCGTTGAACAGGTCTGAGCGAAACACACGCACTCGCAATGTGTTCGAATTCGGAATGCCTGTGATGATTCGGACGCGTTCTACTAGTTGAGACTCGCCTCTCTTTGGACTTCGGATAACGCGAGAGTCCAAACTTTCGCATGTCTCCGGCGGTATAACTCCGGTCTGACTTTCATGCCGCAGCGGGTATACCCTCAGACCCCATTCCTCTGGCGGTCTGTCCAGTTCTGCAAGTCGATATCGCCTACGGAATTGATCGGCAGCAAAGACTTCCCAGCAGCAAAGTTTTCTCATCAGCAAAGTTTCTCAGTTGCACTTGAGTTACAAGTCGAAAGTAAATTGGTTTCCACAAGCCGATGCGACCGACGCCTCGCTGATTCTATAAAAGGAGCTCGAAGAATATGATGGAACAATTGGATGGAAATATCGCCGTAAATGCAGAAAAATCGCAAAAGTCCTCATTACTATCGGTGGAAGATTGGAGTGCCTTCAACAAGGAATTGCTGAGCAAGAAGCCAGCCCCGCTGAGCAATGATGGAATGCTGGAATTCAGCAACCCGTTCGGCGAAAAGAAAAATGCTGTCGGTAAAACTGAAACCATGAACTCTGATGAAGCAGGAGATAAACTCCGTGCTTTGAAAAAAATGAAAGAGGGCGGCGACAAGGAAGACTCCATGCGTCAGCTGAAGAAAGAGAAGGCTGAGTACAATTCGACGGACGATGAAGATCGGCAGATCAAAAAGTTGAAAGCTTTTGCCGCTGGAAAAGCAGAGGCAGCAGCCGATGGTTCGAAACCCGAGAAACCCGCTGACGGTGGTATCAAGGACATCATCAAGAAACCATCAGCTGAAACCGATGGCGGTGTAAAGAAGCAGAAAGAACTAAACTCTGAACCGGATGGTGTAGTTCACCAGGAAGGCAAGGTCACCAAAGATGGTGGTTTCAAGGAAAAACTTGCGCCGACCGATTCTGATGATGAATTGACTCCGATGGAAGGCAAAGAACCGAAAGACGGTGGAGTGAAAGAACAACTTACCGACAGCGCGAGCCATTCGGATACAAGTGAATCCGCCCCTGGTGATCGCACGGAACCCGAACAGCGTAGTGAGCGTGATCTTGATTCAGACACCCTGGAAGCCAAATCGCTGGCTCAAACAGGCTGGACTGTTCATGCTGACGGAACAATTTCTCCAGGACGGGTCAGATCCCAGGGACAAAAGTAAACGCTTCTTACCTCGAATTAGCTCATAACAGCTGGAATCCCAAGTTTTTTCCAAAGCAGCAGCATGGGAGCAGACTGACAGAAACTGAGCGGAACTCAAGCCTGTCGGTCTGCCTTCCCCAAATTTCGAGGACGAGCCTAAACCATGAAGATACAGTTGGAAGGCAGCCAGAACCTTTTTGACTACTTTTTTACTAAGCACCATATATGGTATTGCTGGAAACCTTTTCTTCGCGGTTATTGATCCATCCATCCTCGCAGCGTAGAGGGACAGTGTCTTCCGAGGCACTGTCCCTCTCGCTATCTGCACGTTTAAACAAAGTGGTGCCCCCGCGAAATCGTTTCCAATTCTTTTGTTGTCGTCTGTTCTCTAGTTGCACTTGAATTACAACTTGACGGTAGATTGGTTCTCATAAGCCATGGCTATGTATGCCGGCTGTTTCTAGAAGGAGATAAGACTATGTTCGAACAACTGGATGGACAGATTGCTGTCAAAGATAGCGGCTCAAAACCAGAACCCTTAGTAAGCCAGGACGACATGAGAAGTTACCAGGACTCCCTTTCCAAAAAGATCCCAGCGCAACCTCCGTTCGTTTTGGAGTTCACCGATCCGTATAAAGTTCCATCTTCCGAAGGTGGTCCGAAGCAGAAATTCGATACCGAAAATGATGGCACAGTTAGAGATGAGAGTAAGCCATTGCAACCCAGGGATGGTGGCCTCAAGGAGAAGATTCTCGGCAGTGATGAAGGTCTGGTGTTCGATGAGTCGAAACCTGTCGAGCCTAAAGACGGTGGTGAAAAGTCCCCGCTCGTCTGCACTCCCGAAGATTCAACAGGGCTCGGTATCGACTTGCCTCCTATTGAATTCGTAGATCCCAGAGTGGAAGAAGCTCGCCGCCGTTTGGAGCGGATTGAAAGAGCGGACCAATAACTTCAGGTTTACCTCTACTGGTCGGCACCCACCTACCACCAATCCACTTCAGGAGTTCTTATTATGAAAATAGTGCCCAGAGAATATGAGAATTATCAACCTCAAGAATCTGCCAATGAGCATGGAGAAAGCCGTTCTCCAAGGATTCTGCAGGACATGGCCGACCCCGCGCTGAGCGACAAAGGAAAATTTCAAAAGTTGCATTTGGAAGTTCTTGAAACCGGTGACGTCGTGAAAACGCGCGGGGGAGACCAGGCGCTCGCTCTGACGTCCGGTGAGACCATTCAACGTAGTAGTGACGGCCGCCTCCGCCTTTTCGACAGGTCTGGGCTTGAGTTGGGAGTGATCGATAAACAACTGCCTGAGCGAGGTACTTACCCGTCGTTACTGCACCTTGAGTATCCCGGTGGCGTTACTCTCACCGATGGTGGCGGTCGGTCGATTATCTCCTATCCTAACGGCACCGAAGTTCACATCGATTATAGAGATGGTTTCACCTCTGTCAGGAGGGATGGTCGCACGCACTCTATAGGTGGTCGTGTAGATGACTTCAATGGTTTTAAATAAACGTCTTTTCGTTCAGCAGCCACGAAGGGCAATGTTTCGACATTGCCCTTCGTTTTTCTAAGCCTGTGCTAGTGGAATGGTGAAGCGAAATTCGCTTCCGCCGGCGGATGAGCTGGTTACTGATATCTGACCACCGTGCAAGGTGACTATTGATTTGCATATTGCCAATCCCAGGCCGGAGCCCGTTGAAGACTCTGTTTTACTTGTTCCGACCTGGCGATATCTGTCAAAAACTACTGACACCATATCTGGTGGTATACCGGGTCCCTGATCCGCAACTGAAATCTCGACGAAATTATCGGTTTCCCTGGCACTCACGCGAACTATCGAGTTCCTGGGGCTGAATTTGATGGCGTTTGAAACTAGATTTTGTAATACTCGAATTATTCGGTCCTGGTCGCAATCTACCAGATAGTCTGTGTCTTCAAAAACGAGCTCGATATCTTGCTCCTTGGCTATTAGTGAGCTTGTTTCCGCTACGGCCTCGAAGCATTCCTCAAGTGGGATGGTGTCCATGGAAAGCTCCATCATTCCTGCCTCGATCTTTTCAATATCGAGCAGATCATTGATTAGAGCAGTCATTCTATCGGCATTGCGACAAGCAGACTGGAGAAACTTCTTGCCTTTCTGGTCAGTGGTTGTAAAAACACCGCGAGTGTAAAAGTCGAGTATGTTGGAAATCGTCATCAGCGGCGAACGCAAGTCATGCGTTATCATCGCCATGACTTCGCGTTTTAACTCTTCAGCGCGGCGGCGCTCGCTTATGTCATGAATCACAACGAAGTAACTTTGTTCTTCCGGCGACCATGTCGCGGACCAGAGTGTTTGAACGCTGTCTCCTCCCGTGGTTCGCATGGCGACTTCCAGTTCTGAGGCAACTTCACCATTCTTTAGCGCTGATAAGTACGCAAGCATTTCCGACGCGTCCTTGCTCAATACGAGATCAACTATATAGCGACCAATCAGATCGTCGTCCGGCACGCCAAGAAGTCCTCGGGAAGCCGGATTTGCTCGCACCACCCGTCCGCTGTCATCGAGAGAACAAATCAAATCTCGTGCGTTAGTAATGATTGCGCTTTCTTTCTTCGCCGAATTTTGCAGTTCTTCGGCCATTCTGTGAAACTCACGGTCAAGTTTGCCTAATTCATCCTTGCCTCCAAGTGGTGGATTAAGAGGCACGTTACTAGCCAATTTCGCCGTGTTGTCGCACATCACGTTCAATCTGTTTGAAACAGTCCGGATGAAGATCGCTGCCATTGCCGCTGCCGCGGCACAGTCGAGAACTATCGTCAGAAGCATGAGGTCTTGATTCTGCTTGTTGAGAATCAGTTGATTCTTTCGACTGCGTTCAGCCTCCTCTTCATGCTGTTTTCCGACGTAGGTCAACTCGTCTTTAAGCACGGTTTTCAAAGTCGCTCGGATACTTTTCCACTTCAATTTTTCCGCATCGCCACTTCTTTGTTCATGCAACTCACGCGCGTCCATCAGGTCTCGCACCATACTCAGTGCATCCGCCCTGGATTTCTTTGCTAGTGCTGCCAGCTCCGGCTCGCTTTTAGCAAGGCGCTCGAGCTCATCATAGTCCTTTTTTAAGCGGTCAAAGTGAAGCGCATACATTGGGTCGTCTGTTGAAAAGTTTTTCAACGCGCTGGGATCAGCACCAAACATCGAGAAAATTTCCAAGCTGTCTTTGGTTATTTGATTGATTGCGTCAGAGATGTTTCTTGCCAGGTTGGAGCGCTCCAACTCCGACTTCATCGTCCGATTGACATTCACCATGAGCGCAAATAGCACCACCTGTATGATCAACAGCGGTACAAAAAGTGCGACAACCTTTTTCGATAGAGACATGTTCTCAACTGCCAGCGATGCGACGGTGACCTGTGCATCAGATGCGATTATAATACTACAGAGCTAGCGGGCGATGTTGAATGGAGCGCGTTATGGCGAAGTTATTGCTGGTCGAGGACAACGAGGACCTGGCTGCCACGATCGAAGCGGAAATGATTCTCGAGCGGCACACAGTCGATGTTTTTCACAACGGTCTGGATGGTCTGGAGGCGTTGCGGGCGACTGAGTACGATATCGTTATTTTGGACTGGGAGTTGCCTGGTTTGCAGGGTGTCGAGATCCTGGCGAAATTTCGTGAGAGCGGCGGTGTTACTCCTGTAATTATGTTGACTGGAAAAGCAGAGATTTCGGACAAAGTCACCGGACTAGATCTGGGCGCCGATGATTATTTGACTAAACCGTTTAATTCTCGAGAATTAGCAGCGCGCATTCGCACGCTTCTTCGTCGACCCGCGCAAGTTCGTTCCAACACCGTCGAGCATAACGGGATAGTTTTGGAGCCGGCAAGTTTTAGTGCCATTAAAGATGGTGTCGCTGTCCGTTTGCAGCCTCGTGATTTCGCTCTGCTGGAATTTTTCATGCGACATCCGGGAGAGGTCTTCGATGTGGATGCATTGATGGATCGCGTCTGGAAGCTTGATTCAGACTGTTCGCCGCCTGCTGTGCGCATGGCAATTACTCGAATCCGAAAAGCAATCGACAAAGAGGGCGAGGAGTCTGTGATTGAAAATTTGCCGCGGGTCGGCTATCGCCTGAGAAAATAAAATAGGTCCAGCTACTCGGCAGGCGGTCCAGTTTCAATACGTGAGGAAATAGCAGTTACAGATAGTTGCCGGTTGCTGTACGAACTGAAATCTCGCCGCCAAGCAGTTCTTCTCTTCCGTTGTGCGTTTCGACAATGAGCGCACCATTATCGCTTATGTCAATTGCAGTTCCGCGCACTTCGCGCGACGGCGTGGTGCAGATGACTTCTTGTCCGAGCGTAACGGAAAACGCTCGCCATTCGTCCATGATCTTGCGGGTGCCGCCGTGTTGCATCGAGGTATACACGTCCTCGACTTGTTGGCAGATTTCCGCGGCCAGGATATTGGTGTCGTATTCGGTGCCGAGCGCCGCTTCTAGCCAGTAAACTTTGTCTTTTAATTCGTCAGGAATATCTTTTGCGTCAAAGCGAGTGTTAATGCCGATTCCAATGACGAGCGCCGGTTTCGACCGATCGCCGGATGGCATTTCGGCTAGAATACCGCCCACTTTTCGGTCGTCGCAAATTATGTCGTTGACCCACTTCAAGCCAATGCGCAAACCGCTGGTAGCAAAGATTGCCTTAGCTACAGCGACACCGATGCCGAGTGTGATCGCCGGCAGCTCGCCTATCGCAGTAGTCGGGCGAAGCAAGATGCTCATGTACAAACCGGAATCAGATGGTGACAGCCACTGCCTGCCCAGACGCCCTCTGCCGGCAGTCTGCTGACGACCAAAAACGATGGTGCCTTCGGGGGCGCCCTCGCGCGCCAATTCGGCACAACGCGTGTTCGTCGAATCGATCACGTCGTGCAATTCATTGGCGGGCGAGTGGCCGATTGTTTTCGACTTAAGTAAAACGCCAAACTCAGAGAGATTGAATTTGTTTACCATGGCACTGTTAGCTACGAGCTATAGCTGTTTCGATCTTGTTGTTGCCGGATAGCATTTTGTGAATCGGGCATTTGTCGGCAATAGCCTTCAGGGAATCGACCTGCTCATCGGTGAGTTCGCCACCGACTTTCACTTCGCGGGTGATAAGTGGAATTGTGCGCGATTCGTTGGCCGGGTCCGTGATTTTTTCTTCGCGGCAGAGTACTTCAACGGTGGTCACAGGCCAGCCTTTGCGGTTTGCGTACATCTTCACCGTCATCGATGTGCAAGCGCCCAGAGCTGCAAGCATGAGTTCGTGCGGAGAAGGTCCGAGTTCGGTGCCGCCTTCTGCCTTCGGCACATCTGCGAGCAGTGAGTGCGACCCTGCTTTTATTTCCTGCTTATACTCATTGTTGTTTTTTACGACTACTTCCGCCATTTCAGCCTCCGCTTGTGCCTTAACGATAATCGGCTTCGCGCCGAATCGCCTCGTTCTTATATAGGTAAATGGTAAACTCTTGACTGCACACAGAGATCTATATTGAAGCCTATGTTTACGCTTGAAACAGAACGCCTGATCCTTCGAGACTGGAAACGCGCCGACTGGAAGGAAGTCCAGGCGTATGCCACCGACCCGGAAGTCTACAAGCACATGATCTGGGGACCCAATTCAGAGGCTCAAACCAAAGAGTTTATCGAAACGGCGATCGATATTTCGTATGTAAAACCCCGCCGGGGTTATGAGCTTGCCATTGTTTGGAAAGAAACAGACTCAATCATCGGCGGTTTCGGGTTGCAAGTCATGGGCAAAGAAAACGCTAATGCGATGATTGGTTATGTTCTTCATCGAGAATACTGGGGAAGAGGCGTGGTCACCGAGGCGGCTAAGGGAATGATGGTTTTCGGTTTCACCAGGTTGAACCTTCATCGAATGTACGCTACTTGCGATACCGAGAATGTCGGATCTTACCGGGTGATGGAGAAAATTGGTATGCGCCGAGAGGGGCACTTCAAGCAAGATACGTTTATCAAAGGACGCTGGCGAGATACCTATTTGTACGCCATCCTCGAGAAAGAGTGGCGCGTCCTCCGCGATGAAGCTGGCACCAGTGGCGGTGTCGATTAGCTGGCTATGGACAGAATCGTGTTTTCGTCAATATGCGGATCGAATGGATCAAAATTACTTGGATTGAACGATGCACTGTAATCGTCGTCAACCGGTGACGTTTGAGCCGGTGCTGCAGCAAAGATCATCTGAGCAATCGTGTCCATCTCATTGAAGGTTTCATCATCAAGCGACGAAGCGAGGACTTGCTGCAAGGGCAGCTCTGTGGTGACATTCCGAGGTAAGGTCAGGTTTTCCAGATCTGCTGAAATCGTCAATTCATCAAGCATCAGTGGATCTGAGTTACTCCGCGTTTCGATGTAGAACAGCGGCGCTCCTGCTAATTTGCTTTCCGCGCTATCGCCGACAAGCTCGAAATCAGCTTTTCCGCAGTTTCCGCAAGCGCAGGTTTCCGCAGCATCAGCCGGAGTAGATGCGTCTATCAAAATGACGTCTTCAATCAAGCCCTCGACGGCGTTTTTCACCATGCGAGAATAGACATCGGTATTAGTAGATTGAAAAGCCGGAGTGCTAGGCTGTGTGACCGGCTGAACAGGTGTTGACATAAGGGGCTCGCTTTCGATATTCACTACAGCCTAAAGTCGATTTGTGAACATTTGGTTTCCAAATTCGCATTTGTGGTGTCAAACCTGACTGCGCTGCAAATTTAACCCGGTAAACTATTGATATTGAGGCTTGAGGTGGCGGCGAAAGAATGCGCGAAAAATCCGATATGCAGACAATCGCTGGTCGAGTTGCAAAGTTTCTATCTAAGGCTGAGCGCGTTACCTTTCTGACCGGCGCAGGGGTTTCCAAAGAAAGTGGAATTCCGACCTTTCGCGATGCACAAACCGGAATGTGGGCCAATTACAATCCGCAGGAGTTAGCGACTCCGGAGGGCTTTCTGAACGACCCGAAATTGGTCTGGCAGTGGTACGACTATCGACGCAAACTGCTTGGTGATGCCGAACCCAATCCGGGGCACAGAGCCATTGTCGAGTTGGAAAGCCTTGTGCCCAAGGTCACGGTAGTAACACAGAACATCGACGGGCTACATCAGAAGGCGGGATCTTCGGATGTAGTTGAGCTTCACGGTAGCATCAAGAAATTTTATTGCTTCGATGGCGGGCATGATGCCCATGATGTCCCATTTGATCTCGAGGAGCCGCCGCTGTGCACATGCGGTTCCATGATCAGACCGGGCGTTGTATGGTTTGGTGAGGCGCTGCCACCACATGCGATGTCTCGCGGTTTGAAGGAATGCGCGGAGAGCGAAGTGGTTTTTGTTGCTGGGACGTCCGCACTGGTGCAGCCCGCGGCCTCGCTGCCCTACGCAGCTCATCGCCGGGGGGCGAAACTCATAGAGGTCAATCCTGACGAAACGCCTATTACTGATATCGTCGATGTGTTTATGCAGGGACCGTCCGGTCAGGTGCTACCAATGGTAGTGGCGGCGCTGAAAGAGCTTAAGGGCGTGTAATCTTGTTGGTCTGCTTCGGATAATGGTTGCGGGCGTCGGACACACTAGGCGGTATATCTGATCGATCTACAAGTCGCCTGTGAAGACGCTCTCAGTTTTCTTCCCGTGAAACGATCGTCAAAGACTGCTAGACCCGAATTTTTGGAGAGGCATATCTTTGTTGCATATGTTTTTGTTGTCTACTTGTTGCCTGATTGGGGCAATTGCAAACAGTCGCATTCGAATGTAAAGTCTCAGCAACACAAATTTCACAAGGAGCAATTACTCACCTTCGCGCTTAATCAACGCAAGGGATTGACGCTACATATGGTGTCAATCTGGTGGGGGAAGTGTGGTGAAAGTCCACCGCTGTACCGCAACTGTAACCAGTGAATTGCTGGAAGCCAGGCTACCCACATAAGCGCATAGGACGCAACCTCTTCGAGTAAAGGAGGACCGTCTCGTCAGCAAAGAACTGAGCTTTGTTGTCTAGCTGTCCTCTTGGTCTCGACCAGGAGGCTTTTTTGTCTCCAAAAATAAAGCAAAGATCCCGGAGGACCCATGAGTCAACTCACCCAAGATGCATCCGTTATAGCCCATCTCCAGCAGTCTTTCGAAGGCGCGACAACGGATGGTCGTTTTCTCAAGTACAAAGTACTGCGTCGAGAGGGCGTTATCGCCGACTTCCAACCACATAAGGTTTCGGTCGCTATGACGAAAGCGTTCCTCGCCGTTGAAGGAAATCATGGTGATGAAAGCTCGAAGATTAGAGACCTCGTGCGTAAGTTGACGGAGCAGGTTGTCGAAACTTTGCTTCACCGTCTCCCGGACGGTGGTGTTTTTCATATCGAACATATTCAGGATCAAGTTGAACTCGCGCTGATGCGCGCGGGCGAACATGAAGTGGCGAGAAGTTATGTTCTATATAGAAGTGAGCGCGCTCGCCAACGCTCTCAGGAGACCGCTACGCCGGCAGTGTCTGCCAAAGGCGCGCTCTCAGTGACATTGACTGATGGAACGACGAAGGCGCTCGATAGAGAGGAGCTACTGAACGTTGTGCGTTTGGCAGCTTCTGGTCTCGATGCAGCGGTTTCACCCGAGAAAATTTTGAACTCAGCCATCGAGGGTCTCTACGACGGCGTCAAAGAAGGCGACGTCTGGAAATCGCTGGTTTATAGTTCAAGAGCTTTGATCGAACAGGAACCGGACTACACGTTCGTGACCGCTCGCCTTTTGTTGCATGATATCCGTCGTGAGGTTCTTGGTGAGGAAGTTCGTCAAGACGAAATGTCTACACGTTATGCGGAGTACTTTAAGAGCTATATCAAAACCGGCATCAATGCTGGTTTGCTGGATGAGAAACTGGCGGAGTACGATCTCGAAAAAATCGGTGCTGCGTTGAACGCAGACCGCGACTTGAAATTCCAATATCTTGGATTGCAGACTCTCTACGATCGTTACTTATTGCACTCCGACGGTGTGCGCTTCGAGCTTCCGCAGGCATTCTGGATGCGAGTCGCCATGGGGCTGGCGCTGCAGGAAGTTGACAGAGAAACTCGCGCGATCGAGTTCTACAACTTGCTTTCCTCGTTCAACTTTGTGTCATCAACGCCCACCTTGTTCAATTCGGGAACGCGCCGTTCGCAACTCTCATCTTGCTTCCTCACCACCGTTGGTGATGATTTGAACGACATCTATGATTCGATTCGCGAAAATGCTTTGCTGTCGAAATACAGTGGCGGTCTGGGAAATGACTGGACACCAGTGCGCGCTCTTGGCGCTCACATCAAGGGAACGAACGGCAAGAGTCAAGGTGTAGTTCCCTTCCTGAAAGTCGTAAACGATACAGCCGTAGCCGTAAACCAGGGCGGAAAGCGCAAAGGCGCAGTGTGCTGTTATTTGGAAACCTGGCACCTGGATATCGAAGAGTTTCTCGAGTTGAGAAAAAACACCGGCGACGATCGCCGCAGAACTCACGATATGAACACTGCCAATTGGATACCCGACCTGTTTATGCATCGCGTA
This sequence comes from Candidatus Obscuribacterales bacterium, assembly GCA_965228855.1. Taxonomy (GTDB): domain Bacteria; phylum Cyanobacteriota; class Vampirovibrionia; order Obscuribacterales; family Obscuribacteraceae; genus JADYXR01. Next base: position 2,187,255 of record CBDDIJ010000002.1, read on the forward strand.
ATGACCGATGGGCAGTGGACTTTGTTCAGTCCGGACGAGACGCCTGACTTGCATGATACATACGGTGCCGAGTTCAAAGAGGCTTATGAACGTTATGAAGCGCTTGCCGATGCCGGCAAACTGAAGATCTTCAAGCGCACATCAGCTGTTTCCCTCTGGCGCAAGATGCTTACAATGCTTTTTGAAACCGGTCATCCCTGGATAACATTCAAAGACGCGTGTAACCTGAGAAGTCCGCAACAACACGCAGGTGTTGTTCACAGCTCAAACCTTTGCACCGAGATCACTTTGAACACGTCGTCCACCGAAACGGCTGTTTGTAACCTCGGCTCGGTCAACCTTGTCGAGCACTTCAAAAATGGAGTTCTCGACCTGGAGAAGTTAGAGCGTACCTGCAAAATTGCAATGCGAATGCTCGATAACGTTATCGACATCAACTATTACAGTGTTCCGAAAGCGAGAAATGCCAACCTTCGCCACCGCCCGGTCGGTCTGGGCTTGATGGGCTTCCAGGATGTTTTGCTTTCGCTTGGAATTCCGTACTCGTCGAAGGAGGCCGTCGAGCTTGCCGATTCGACTCAGGAAGCGATCAGCTACTATGCGATTCTTGCAAGCAGTCAACTCGCCGGCGAACGTGGTGCCTATGCCTCTTATCCGGGCTCGCTCTGGTCGAAGGGCATCCTGCCTATCGACAGTCTCGATATTCTTTCGAATACTCGCCGCGACACACTCGGAGTTGCTGTAGATGTGGATCGTTCATCCAAACTCGACTGGCAGCCGGTTAGAGACAGCATCGCCAAGCACGGCATGCGTAATAGTAACTGTCTCGCCATCGCACCGACTGCCACTATCGCCAACATCGCTGGTGTCAGTCCATCAATCGAGCCTACGTTCCAAAACCTCTATGTGAAGTCCAATCTTTCAGGCGAATTCACGGTACTGAATGCGTACCTGGTGGCTGATTTGAAAGCTCGTGGTTTGTGGGATGAAGTCATGATTCACGACCTCAAATATTTCGACGGAAGCGTCATGCCAATCGATAGAATCCCGCAAGAAGTTAAGGCTGTTTATGCGACGGCATTCGAAATCGACCCGCGCTGGCTGGTCGAGTGCGGGTCGCGCAGGCAGAAGTGGCTTGACCAATCACAGAGTTTGAACCTCTACATGAGTGAGCCTGGCGGCAAAAAGCTGGACGACCTTTATAAGATGGCTTGGCAGAAAGGCTTGAAGACGACCTATTACTTGCGCACGCTGAGCGCGACCTACGCAGAGAAATCGACTGTGCACACCGGCGCACTGAATGCGGTGCCGCAGGCTTCATCCAGTATGGTCGTAATGGGCGCGGTTTGCGATCCAAACGACAAAGAATGCGAAGCCTGTCAATAACATTAGATTGGAAACTGGAGAAATAACTATGTTGAGTTTTGATGATTATGCTGCTGGCTCTGCCACTGAAGGTGGTGCTGCCAAGAAAGAGGGAAGTGTATTAGATTTCACTCCGGCGACGCAGCCCAGTGTACCGCACAGCATCTCGATGGCTCCCAGCCTGCCGGCTAATTCTCAGCCTCCGCAGACTACGGCTTCAACTGCCGCGCTTCCAAACGCAGCTGCAACTCAAAACGTGCCACCAGCGAGCGCGCAACGAGTACCCACGAGCGGTCAGCCACAGCTGGCTGGAAACGGTTCCGGTCCTGGCGTTACCGGCGTCGAGAAGATTGCTTTCAACAGCGGACGGATCAACGTTGACGACAAACGCATCATCAACTGCCGCGCTGATTTAAACCAGCTTGTTCCATTCAAATACGAATGGGCCTGGCAGAAATACCTGGATGGATGCGCGAATCACTGGATGCCACAAGAGATTTCAATGAGCCGCGATATAGCGCTCTGGAAAGATCCAAACGGTTTAACTGACGACGAGCGCATGATCATCAAGCGCAATCTCGGTTTCTTCTCAACAGCCGATTCACTGGTGGCAAACAATCTGGTACTGGCGATCTACCGCCACATCACAAATCCTGAATGCCGCCAGTACTTGCTGCGCCAGGCGTTCGAAGAAGCTGTTCATACCCACGCGTATCAGTACGTCGTTGAAAGTCTCGGGTTAGACGAAGGCGAGATCTTCAATATGTACCGAGAGGTGCCGAGCATCCATGCCAAAGATGTGTTCGAACTTCAATTTACGCAGGAGCTCAGCAACCCTGATTTCGTGACAGGAACCGAAGCGACGGATCGCCGATTCTTGCGAAATTTAATCGGCTATTACATCATCATGGAAGGATTGTTCTTCTATGTCGGTTTCGTGCAGATGTTGTCGTTTGGTCGCCAGAATAAAATGACCGGCGCATCCGAGCAGTTCCAATACATCATGCGCGATGAGTCGATGCATTTGAACTTTGGAGTTGATTTGATTAACCAGATCAAGATCGAAAATCCGCATCTCTGGACTGCGGAGTTCGAGAAGGAGATCATCGAACTCGTTGATCAAGGTGTGCAACTCGAGTATCAATACGCAATGGACACCATGCCGCGCGGCGTGCTCGGTTTGAACGTGGAAATGTTCAGCGAATACTTGAGATTTATCGCGAATCGTCGGCTACGTCAGATTGGTATTCCGGAACAGTATCCGGGAGCCAAGAATCCGTTCCCTTGGATGAGTGAGATGATCGATTTGAAGAAGGAGAAAAACTTCTTCGAGACTCGAGTTATCGATTATCAAACCGGCGGTGCTCTCGCCTGGGATTAGTCAGCGCCGTCGCGTCCGAAAAACTTCAAGAGCTAGCGCCTTTATCGTTTTTGACATAAGATCGAGTCAACTGATAACGGCGCTAGATCTATTCATCGTGTCAAAAAACATATTGATAGCAACGAGTGCAATCGCCATGGCGATTCAAATGCTGTGCGTCTGCGGAGTCGAAGCCAAGACCGGTGCTCTTGCAAACAATAAAGTGAGGGTCTGGAGATTCGAGCAGCGTAATCAAATTGGTAAGGCGATTGTGTTAGTCGGCGAAAACGGAATCAAAGTAACAAATCCGCATCAGAATGTAATCTGGATTTGTACCGCGCCAAAGTGGGACGTGACTATCGTCAACTACAAGTTGAATATTGGAAAGTCTGTACCACTATCTCAATGGGAGTCGCGAGGAAGCCGTTTTGAAAGCAGCCAGGCCGCCGATCCTGTTTCGCGCGAGACGATTATGTTTCAAGGAAAGCCCTGCAACAAACTCAGGTTTGAAATTTTGTCCTCAGATCCTGTGAAAGAGCGTATCGAAATGATTTATCAAACCGGCTCGCAACGAGCCAGTTCGTTCAATGCGGCTGAGGTGATTTGTAGCAATTGGTTCAAAATCAAACCTGAGATCTGTGCTTTTTTGACGGGTCTGTACAGCATTAAGCAGGTTAGTGGTGTGCTGATGAGTCAAACCTACATTTATCCAGGCAAGAGAACTCACGTGGTCGTTTCCACTGATTCATTCAAGCAGGTTGAGGTGGACAAATCCGAGTTCAAGATCCCCACCGGATTCAAATTCGCGCATATGCATGAGATTATGCAAGAAGAGAAGAAAGCTCTGCAGATGTCCGGCGTGATTGAGGATTTATTTTACGACGCTGCTGCGAAGAAACAGCCGGTGAGCACGAAGGCTCCAGCGAAGGGGAAAACGGAAAATAATTCGCCGGTAAAAAGTTCCCGCCAGAAATAGTTTTACAATCGCCTAGTTTGCGGCTCCCGCTTTTGTCTTTTGTTTCGCTTCACTACACATGTCGCCCCGTCCCGCTTGTGCAAAAGCTCCTTTGAGTGCGCGTTTCCAACCGCCGTAATCTTCCGTTCGGTCTGTCGAAGGTTTCAACTGCGCGTCGCTTTTCCAGGAGTTGTTCAGTTCCGCAAGATCTTTTATCAATCCTGATTTTAGACCTGCAAGAGCCGCGACACCCCACGCCGTTGACTCGACCTGAGAGGCGCGGAGGACCGGAATGCCGAGAACATCAGCCTGGAACTGAATCATGAAATTGTTTCTGGTCGCGCCGCCGTCAACACGAAGTTCGGAAACATGAACTCCGTTTTCCTTCATGTTGTTGGTGACATCGGCAACCTGGTACGCCATCGCTTCGAGGGCCGCTCTCACAAAGTGTTCGCGCTTTGTGCCCCGAGTGACACCGACTATGGTGCCGCGCACATCCGAGTCCCACCATGGCGAACCTAATCCTACGAGCGCAGGGACGAAGTAAACACCTTCGTTTGATTCTATTGAACTGGCAAGCTTTTCTGTTTCATCACTGGAATCGATTATGCCAAGCCCATCCCGAAGCCATTGCACCGCTGCGCCCGTCACGAATATCGCGCCTTCAAAAGCGTAGATCGGTTTCTCTCCATCGAGCTGCCAGCCGACTGTCGTGAGAAGTCCGTCAAGAAGCTGCATTTCAGCTCCGATGTTCGCTAAAAGAAAGCTGCCTGTGCCATATGTACACTTCATCATGCCTTTGTCAAAGCACGACTGACCGAACAATGCAGCCTGTTGATCGCCAAGATTTGCCAAGATTGGCGCTTCGAAACCAACTATGGTTTTGTCGGTTACTCCAAAGTTTGCATTCGATGCCACCACGCGCGGCATCATACCCTCCGGCACATTCAATTTCTGCAGCAGTTGCTTGTCCCACTGCATGTCTCTGATATTGAAAAGCATCGTGCGGCTGGCGTTGGAAGGTTCTGTAAAGTGATTGCGTTCTTTCGTAAGTTTGCGAATTAACCAGCTATCTATTGTCCCAAACTGAAGATCGCCTGCTGAAGCCTTTTCGCGCGCACCAGTCACGTTATCTAAAATCCAGGCGATCTTCGGTCCGGAGAAATACGCATCTGGAACCAGACCGGTTTTTTCACGGAACGACTCATCTGAACGCAGCTTCATCGCGGCATCTTGTGTTCTGCGGCATTGCCAGACGATAGCGTTATGAATGGGCTTGTCACCGGATTTGGTGTCCCAGACGACCGTCGTTTCTCGCTGGTTCGTGACGCCACAAGCAGCTATCTCATCAACTTTGATACCTGCTGTTTTCACCGCTTCCTTGATGCAGTCGACCTGTGTTTCGAAGATCTCCTGAGCGTCATGTTCAACCCAGCCTGGTTTGGGGTAGTGCTGTGCAAATTCCTTTTGTCCCAAACCGAGTGCGGTGCCATCTTTGTCGAAGACGAAACAACGACAACTGGTGGTGCCCTGGTCGATGCTAACGATGTATTTAGTCATGCAAGCTTCCTTCGCGCTACTTGGCTACGTCGCGGTTTCCGAAGCTTAAGATCATACACGTTACTAACGTGCGTGGAAGAAGGTGATCATCCGTTGAATTGCTGGACCCAATGCTGATTGGTGGTTTACGCCTGGAAGTTCTTCCACCAGGACCGGGAATTTCTTGCTGTCCTTAGACATCTTGTTGGCTTGTTCGAGGAAGAACTTGTGTCCAGCATCCTTTTCGCCATACAGCAGAAGCATTGGGCACTTGAGATCGTCAACAAACTGTTGAGGCGACCTCATCAAGCGCTCTTCAGCGTCGCGTTGATCGAACGATGCGTGCTCGTATGCTTCGCCCGCCTCGAACATATCCGGCCGTCCGCCGCAACCAGCCGCTTTGCGCAGATGCGGAGACAACTCCGCGGCTAACATCACGGTAGTCGCACCGACACCGTGACCCGCTGCAAAGATGCTGCCCTTGTCGATTTTCTTGCGCGTCGCCATGTAGTCGATCGCTGCAACCAGGTCATCGACTTCGCCGTAGCACATCTCAAAGTCGCCCGGGTTGCCGTTCTCACCGCGCCAGGACGGAATTAGAACTGCGAACCCATGACTTACGAATGGGACTGCATTTGTGTAATCGGCGCGTGACAGCGCAAACCCATCATGCGCGAAAACCACTGCAGGAAAGGGAGGTTCTCGATCTGGCAGTACCAACCAGGCCATCAGTTTCTTGTTGCCGGACTCATAGTAGACTACTTTCACCTGGTCCGGAGCGGTGTTATCGAATTCCTGAGGCGCCTCGGCGCGCTTGCTCAGGTTTGTTTCAAAATCTTTTCGTGTCTCTTCGAAAGTCTTGGGCGGCCGAACCGTTTGTTTCTGGCTCAGCAGAAAATATACGCCAGTGCCTAAGCCCGCCAGCAGTATGACAGCCGCTATTCCGATCAATACCGTTTTGATCGTCTTGGGATTTGGCTGCGCCCCTTCGCTGACCATTCCACCGCGCGCAGCTCCCCGTCTCGGTCTTCGTGGTGACTGACCGTCTTCTGATTCTGAAGATTCACCGGTATCCTGGTCGTCAAATTGACCTTCACCGCCGGATGCTGCATCGCCGTCACCGAAAGAACCGTCATAGTTGTTTTGATAACCTGCGTTTTGATCGGACTCATCTGAATATCCTGAATTTCCAGACTGAGCTTGCCCTAGCGGCTGAAACTCATCATGCCGTTGAACGCCAGACGCGTTTTCAAACCCACCCGAAGCATCGTGTGGTTGGAAGCCGCCGGACTGTTGCGGTACCCCGCTGCCGCCGAAACCCCCAGGCGCACCGGTTTGCGGATAGCCTCCAGAGGAGCCTTGTTGATAACTGCCCGGAGCCGCGGATTGTTGATAGCCCCCGGGAGCTTCGTGCTGCTGATGAGCAGCGGAGTTCGGCATCGGCGGGGCGCCTCTGTCCTGATAGGCACCTGGCATCGGAGGCGGACCCCCTCTCCCGGGAGGGGCTCCTCCTGGATAGCCAGGCGCCGGAGGTGGAGCCGCGCCAGGCGACGGAGGTGTCGGCTGACCATAACCGCCTGGAGCGGCTGGCCGGTCCAGATCTCCTAAATCGAATTCACTGTCCTGGTCCCAACTATCGGCTGATGTCGCCGAAGCTGGAGCCGGTGCCGCTGCAACATCGATCTCGATACTCCAGTCGCCATCAGGCTGTTTCGTAAGGGTAAAGGTCAGCCCGGGAAATATCGAATTATGCTCAAACCAGATGTCGGCAAGTTGGCGAGCCGCAGAGCGAAGCTGCTCACCGACGTCTAGAAAGCCTATGTTCGGCGCGTACTCGATCGTGCAATTCACGTTTTGCCTGGTACCGGATATGGTGCATCTTCCGGCTTGCGCGATCGGGGGTGCTCCTGAAATCACGACTGATGCGAGATGGCGCATCGCCGCTCCCCATCTTGGATCATTGCCTAGTGATTCGGTACCGCTCAATTTGCCCCTCGAATTGTCTAAGTTGAGTTTCAGCGTCAATCGAAAAACTCTATCTTATAACAATAGATCCACTCCAAAATCCGGTCAAATTTCACCACTCGTGACAACTTCGGCTATGATAAAAGTGGCGCAGATTCGTTTAAGGTGGTGATAACAATGTCTATAACCTCTGACGATCCGATAAAGGGCACCTGTTGCGTTTGCGGAAAACCGGTTAATGCGCTTTTGGGCGCGATTCCGCCAGTGCCAGGTTCTAAATCAGCCAGCTGTTCGAAGTGCGGGGCAGCTACGTGTCCAGAGCATCATAAGCAGCACGAGAAGTCCTGCGGAAAAATCGAGTCGGTCATCAAGGATTGGTGCAAGACTCCGCCGCTGCTGCCTTAGGGTTCTTTGCATCACGTGGATTTCTTAGCATCACCTATTAGTTGTCCCTGACGCTCAGAGCAGTTTGGCGTCAAACAGTCTTGATGCATTCAAGTAACGCCAATTGAACCGCTTCTTGCAAAATCGCGAGCTCATCGGCTTTTGTTTGCTTTTTCGCGTGTTTTTTCAGCGTTGCCAGTTTCGGTTTAATTTCCGACTTTGAGATGGTTTCCGCAAAGTCTTTTGGTAAAGGAACGTGGACAAAAAGCGCTGCCTTCACTCGCTTATTCTCGCTCTGGTGGCTCAAGGTCCTGAAGTAGATGTCGTTACACACGAAGGTTCCGGCATGATTAGAGACCTCACACGGCACGCCTTGCTTGGTAAGCGCTTTCTTAATCTTATCGACCGGCACTGTTGTAAATAGAGCGTTCTGCGCGTTTGCTTCAATTTTTTGCGCTTCATGCTGATGACCATTATTGTCTTTGATCCGATAATCACGCAGATTTAGAGCGACTCTTTCCAATGAGACCGCCTTGCGCCCTTCTGCGAGCCCTGCAACCAGTACGATCAAGTCGTCGTCTTTGTATTTCTTTAGCGTTCGTTTTAGCGCTTTCCACGACTCCTTACAACAGGTTGGCAATAAGAGCTTTTCTACAGGCACTTGCTGTTTCGCCTTTACCGAAATAACATCTGGAAACATTGCCGCCAATTCGCCACTTGGATTGAAATCCGCACCAGCAAAGGGATCGAAGCCTGCCACGATGCAGCGCAGTTGTCGCTTTTTCATTTGTTTTTGGAGAAACCTAAATCAGTGTTTCGAACTTTCGCCAGTATAGGGCCAATGTCGAAACGTTGTTGTAGAATTGTCTATGCCTTCCGTGCCGAAGTGGCGAAACTGGCAGACGCAGTTGACTCAAAATCAACCGAGGCTAACACCTCGTGTGGGTTCGATTCCCTCCTTCGGCACTCTTCCACAACTTAATCCATATCTTTGGCTTTCATTCTGACGAATGTTTGTACTTCGCAGCTTGGACGTGCTTTCCGAAATTCATTCAGAGCCATGTCCGAAAGATGTTTGCAATTGCCTACTTGCAGGATGGCAAGTGCCGGTATCTTCATTAGTTCTCGAAGTGATTCGTCCGTGATGTTCGAGTCGCTAATGTCGAGACGAGTTATTGTTTTGCATTTCGCAATTTCTCTAACCGCACTGTCGGTGATACCAACACCAGCTAGATAGAGGCAGTGAATGCCTTTGATTTTCGACAGCTTTGCAGCACCATCTGCGGTTATTCGAGTGAAACCAACGTTAATAGAATTGATTTCCGGGAATTTTGAGAGAAACTGAACACACTTATCGTCGACAGTTTTTGAGTACATCAAGTCAATATTCTTGATGTGTGGGAACCTCTCACTCAAAGTTTTGATGCCCTTTTCCGTAACATCGCTGCCGCGCAAGGTAATCTCGATAAGTTCTTTCGGCGCGGTCAAATGCGCGACCGTATCGTCTGTGAGTCTGCTTGTGCTATCGTAGATATTCAACTTTCTGAGCGCGGGCAATTGCGAAAAGACATCCATCTCCGCAGCGGTGACGGTGCTGCTTGTTAGCAGCAACAGACTCACAGGTTGTGTTCTCAAACTCTCGAATCCTTCTGCTGTGACGTCTGAGTAATTGAGTTCGAGGGCATCGATTCGTTTCGTTCTAGATAGCTGGCGCAAGTCCTCATTTGTGACGGGGCCGTTTGCAGCCCAGCGATCTGTTTTTCTCGCAAAGCTTGCCGTGAGCTCCGCTGGAAATGGTGATTCGCTAACATGTTTTTTCGCAAGACTTTTGTAACTCTCCTGGATTGTTTTGTCTTGCGACGGATCGGACAGAAGAACGAATATGGCGCCGACGCCGATGAGAAGCAGTACTAAAAAGATCAAGGCGCTAACGATTAGAACGGAGGGAATTCCCTCGCGCTCTCGGTTTGACCGTGATTTATTGTGCTGGTCGTGGTCGGAATGCACTGCGAATTGTTGATGTTGAGGCTGATATGACTATTCTATGGTTTATTGCCTGGTCTTTGGGAATAATACAGGTATTAGTATTGATGCTTTTTGATAAACCTTACCAATTATGACTTCGGACGATATCCCGCGCCTTCGGCAGGCGCTCAAGTTACAAGCATATAAATTTGGTGCCACCAGTCGCGAAGCTGGAAAAGCTTATTACGAGCTGGGTGAAGGTTACTCGCAAATCGACGATTTCGACAATGCAGAAAGCAATCTAACCAAAGCCGTAGAAATTTTTGAGCGCCTCGGTTTAAGAAAAGAACTTGAGTCTGCGGTCCAACTTCTCGATGACATCAAGTTTTATCGGACTGGAGACGTGCCGGAGGGCAACATCGAAGCCCTCACCTTGAGTCATTTCAACATTCCTGTTTACACCAAAGAAAATGTCGAACGGGAGGAAACCAAGTCCGGTTCTTATGTTAATGACGTAAAGTCGTTTCTCACCGAAGACGCAGTAGATGCTCCTGCTGCAAAAAATTCCGTTGCGGATCTCGATGCTGTAGGCGGTGGTGCAGGTGAAACCGCAGCAGAGCCCCCGCATCCGGTTGTTCAAATGTCGGCGGAAGAACGGAAGAAACAGCAGGAAGCAAAAGCGCTTGATGAAGCGATTGCCACCACATCGATAGAAGTGGCTCAACTTAAGCAAAAGGGCTCACGCAATACAAATCAATTAGCAGATCTGCTCGTTGATTTAGCTGCGTTGTATTCCAAGAAAAACCAAATGCGTCAGATGGAAAGCGCTCTGGTCGAGGCGCTCAACATACGCGAAGTTGTTTATGGCAAAAACCATTTGAGTGTTTCAAACGATTTGAAAAATCTTGGCCGCGTATACTTCGCGATGGAAAGCTTTGATGCGGCCGAGAAGTCGTGGAAGCGAGCGCTTGAGATTCGGCAGGCGCAGCTCGGTCCATTCCATCCGCAAGTGGCTGATGTCGCGGATTTATACTCCAAACTGTTGCGTAAACTCGGCAAAGATGAAGACGCCGACGACCTCGATAAGCAAGTCGAGGAAAGCCGCACGCGCCACCAATCCGATTGGGATGCATATCGAAAGACCGCTCTGAAAGCGATGGAAATGGACAACTATTTCTACGCTCAAGCCTTATGGTTAGCCGCAATGGACGAAGCTAGCGTTTTTGAGGATGAAGATCCTCGCGTGTTGACTACGTTGGAAAACCTTGCGCACGTTTATTGGAAGCGTGGACGCTATGCTAAAGCCGAGCCGCTTTGCATGCGCATCTTCAAGATATCAGAGAAGCTTCTCGGCAAAGAACATCTGGATTGCGCGCGCGCCGCAAATAATCTCGCGCTCGTTTGCGAACGTCAGGGTAAATACACAGAAGCTGCGGTTTTGTACCAGGAAGTACTCCGCGTGATGGAGGCGACTCTCGGGCAAGATCACGCCGACGTGATTTCTACAAAAGAGTCTCACGCTAACGCGATCCGCGAGTCTCATAAACAGCTCGAACAGAAGCTGCAAAAATCCAACTTCTAAGTCCGGGAATCAGGCTACTAAACTACAAATCCGGCAACTAAAACCGGACTTTTGCTAGCCGTCTGTCGTATTATGTAAACCTCTTATTGGGGACTGCAAAGACAATGGCGGATGAACAAGGCTGGTCTCAGCTCGAACTAACTGTACCTAGCCGGCACGAAGACATGGCCTCTTGGGTGTTGGTTCAAGGTGGTGCGCTCGGATGCGAAGTGTTGCCGCATAGCGAAGAGCAGGTGGTAATCCGTGCCTCGTTTGATAAGCACGTTCTCGACCAGGAAAAACTGCAAAACCTCGCCGCGTTGCTTGAAGAATATGGACTGAGCGACACCCTTCGCTCGCTCAAAGTTTCAGACATTCCAAAGGAAGACTGGCTTGCGAAGTGGAAAGAAGGATTCGAACCGTTTCGTGTGGGCACCAAATTTGTTGTTTGTCCCTTGTGGAGAAAAGACGATCTCAGTCCGGAAATTTCTGAAGGACGGAACGTCATTTTCATTGAGCCGGGCATGGCTTTCGGTACGGGTCTTCATACGACGACGCAGTTCTGCTTGCGAGCGCTCGAAGCTTATAAACCGGAAGGGAATGTTCTGGACGTCGGCACAGGAAGCGGTATACTCGCAATCGCGTGCAAGATGGTGAACCCTGATGCAAACGTCATAGGCGTCGACACGGACCCGCTATCCATCGAAGCTGCGGAAACCGATCTCAAAGTCAACAACCTCGAAGGCAAAGTCGATTTACGTTTAGGTTCAACCGAAACAGTAGCAGACATGCAGTTCGACATGATTTTGTCGAACCTCACCTGCGAAGACATTATCGCGCTTCTGCCGGACTATGTGCGAATGCTAAAACCAGGCGCGAAGGTCATAGGCGCCGGAATTTTGAAAGAGAAGCTCGAGATGCTGAAGGGGGCGATCAGTCGCTATCCGGTGAACATCGAGCACGCAGAGACCCTGGGGAACTGGGTCGGCATTGTCTTGCAACGCTAGGTAGCGGCTGGCGCGAGCGGTTTGATATCAGAGGATTGATGGCGCAGGCGGCGCATCCTCAGGTTCGATTTCATCTCATCTTAAGGTTTGGTGGGAACTTATAGCGCTCTGATATAATCTGTATTAGTATGGATTGAGGCGGCGAAACGGCTGTCATTGCACACTGACAATTGAAGAGATGCGCAGTAAAACCCATTACATGGGGGCGTTTAGTTTCGACAGGGTTGTTGATTCGTAAGCTGCAAGTCGAGAGTGCTGTTCTCTCGTAAAACAACAAGCAAACAAAAATAAATGCAAATGACAACGTCATTGCCGGCAATTTCGGTGGTCGCGCTCTGCGCGCCGCTGCCTAACTCTCTAAGTTAGTTTGCCACTCTGCGGAGACTTGATTACCCGTTTCCGTTAGGGTCAACCACGGTGATTGCTCTTGAGCGAAATTAGCGATTGCTAGCTCAAGCTAAGACATAATCGCGAACCCGGTTGGCTGTTCGAGCCTCTTTCAGCGGTTCTGAGAGAATTTCGAACTAAACTTGTAGTGGCTTGCCTCTCGGCGATTTTGGACGCGAGTGCGATTCTCGCCGCCTCCACCATTTTTCCTATTTAGAACAGGCTTCAAAGCGTCACAGGCTCACGCTTTCGTGTATTCGCGTTTTTGCGTTTGCATGCAAGTGTGGCCCCTTTTGTGGCCCGTCAATTTATTTTTGGGAACTGAAATCACCCGGTTTTAGTAAGGAATTTTGGGGTGGTTTCGACCTTTGGAGCGTTCTATACTGGGTGCCTATCGTTATGCACTCGGAACATGCGCGATGCCGGAGCTTCCTTTTCCAATCAAATCGTCGTCATTGACGTATGAACCTTACCAGCTCTCGGGCGAATCGTTTTTCTTTTGGCTATGGCGAGTTGAAATTGACGGAAAGTTGTTCTCGAAAACGATGTCACCGATTCAAGCGTCAGACGCCCGAGTTGAACGATATGGTTGCACTCATTGTGGTGTTGCAGGCGATGGCACTGGGTTTTATGCAGTTCGTCGCCTAAGAGACCGAGTGCTCTGGATTTATGAAGAGCTTTTGGACTCCGGAACGGTTCGAGAGTTCGAAAACTTGCCAGAATCGTATGTGTTTGATGGCGATGAGTACGACAAAGCGCTCGGCGGTGGAAACGTCGCTGAATTGCCGGAGCTAACGTCAGCTGAGATGAGGGCATTGATAATTCGCTATCTTCCTCCTGCGTCGCTGGCGTTGTACTTGGACCCGGAAACTTCTGATGATCCGCGTGGGAGCGAATTGTTGATGCGCGTCCACAAGGTACTTTCTGGTGATGTGGAATTAACAGAAGCGCGAGAGTATCCACAGAGGTTTATCGGGATAATCGTCGGTTTGGATTTAGCGGGAGAGCCAGAGTGCAGCTGGTTTATTGGAACAAGTGCTGAAGGCTTGTGTGTGATGTTTGCAGCATTTCCTAAACTGCCATGCTGGATTTGTTGTGAACAGATTGCCGCGGTGTTGGATGTGCCGGCATTTAAAGAGAGGCTCAGGTTGGTCAATAAGCCGGCGATTTCGGATATAGAGATTTGGGAATTCTTGCGCGCGATTGAATCTGGGAGCGTGGTATTGACGCCCGACGGACACCGAGAACCCCAGTTAATATACGCCGGTGATGTTCCCTATCGGGCAAGTAACGGCTGGAGCATTGTTATCTTCAATGATGCAAACGAATGGGATTATATTGATGAGATCGTGACTTCAGATGGTCGTCGGATTTCGTACGACGAAATCGCTGACTCGTTCCCTGATATCGATAACTACGAACCAACCAATGAAATCAGTTGGTTGAGATATCGCATTCCAGGTTATATAAGCTTTCGTTGTTCCGTTTGCGACCTTCAACTTAAAGGCAGTGGAGCACTGGAAAAACACAGGCTTGAGTGTCGCGCTCAAGCGTAGTCTTGTCCACTCTTAAATGCGCTAGAGCAGAGCAGCGTTTCGAGACGGGATTCATTTTCTTTCGACGTGTCTTTGATGAATCGGGCATAGTGTTTGAACGTCGTTTGCAATGTCGAGTGGCCCAAGGTATTTGCTAACCAACCGGGTGTCACGCCACTTTCAAGACATAGCGACGCAAACGTATGTCGCAACTGATAAGAGGGACGATGACGCAATCCGGCTTTCTTAAGCGCTGTTCGCCAAACATGATCAAGGTGTTTGTCTATCGGCTGGCCGCTCTTAGTTGTGAACACGTAACCATCGAGGTTTGCAGTGCCACTTTGTTTTGTTCGCTCTAGTGCATCGCGAACAACAGATAGCATTGGAACCATTCTCGAACTCGATGCTGTCTTCGGAAGATCTCAGCGCCTCGCACTCGACCCTTGTTTATTCGAATTTCGCCACGCCTGAAATCGACGTCTTTCCAGCGCAATGCGAATAACTCGTTTGGCCTTGCTCCTGTCCATGCGAGACAGGTAAAGAGCGGCCGATAGTGCGGGACGATTTTCGATAATGCCAGGTCTAATTCTTCTTTGCTAAGCGGATCGATTTCCGGCTGCTTTTCCGTGAGTTGACGAATTCCTACTGTTGGATTTTCTGTGATCAGTTTTCGACGTAGGCACACTTTCATGATGTAACGCAGCAATCCCATGATGTTGTTCGTTCTCACTGCGGAGACATTCTTCGATACATCTGCTTGAAAGCGGGCTACATCTTCTTCCGTGATATCGCATACTTCCATCTTGCCGAACGCAGGCAGCAAGTAATTCTTCAGCACTTCGCGATAGCCTCGTAATGTGCTGTACTTCAAACTTGCTCTTTCCGCAAGGTAATCTTCTGCTACTTCTGAAAATGTCTTGCGTGTCTTCGGCTTGGTGAATTCGGCCAGTCCGGACCAATCATTGGTGGCATTCGCAACTGCGCGGATGCTTCAAGATTTCTGCTAGCGCAAGCTCCGCAGCCTTGCGGTCGCGGCCGAAAGATTTCACTCGGCGCCGGCCATTGACCTTTACCGAGATGTACCAATTGTTACCACGTTTCCAAATACCATCTTTGACGCCTGCCATGGATTCTTCCTCCGGCGCGCGATTTGACGAGGCACTATATACGGTGCTTTAATGATCGCACATTTGACGAGTATTTACTAGTTAGAAAATCAGCATCAGGACTTGATGCTAGCTAATGCAAGGTGTGTCAGTCGGTTAGCGGTAGACGAAATTTCGAGCAATGTCATCGGGATCAAGTTTGTTGATCGTGTTTGCTTGAATGAAGTCGTTCATTGCATCTGTTGAGATGAGAACACGACGGTTGATTTTGACGAATGATATTTGACGGGAGTTGATGAGGCGCCACATTAATCATCGAACAGTTGGCAAAGTCTTCCTTTGCACGTTCCAATGCATGCCATACATGAGCCATGCGCCAGCCCTTCGAAGAACTAAGGATTTTCCCTAGAGACAAAAACTCAACATCCAGATGACAATTAAAATATCAACTGCGCAGCCCAAGCGCGATATGTTGATAATCATTCCTCTTCTTTTCTGATCGCCGAAATTTCTTCCGGCGATTTTTTTGTTCACAAATGTCGCACCAAACTGCGGCCAATAATCTCGCTTCGATGATTCATCGCGGCAAGGAGATCACCATGTCTGAATCACTTCCAAAGCTTCATTCAGTAGCCGAAGCAGCCGACCATCTCGGCGTGGTTCCAGAATTGAGCTGCGATTGCGAGGCGTATGTATGCCTTTCGAGCTTTTTGAGCATTGCTCTTTATCTTGCCTTACCGAATGGTGTGCCACCATCGGCTCGGCGCTCGTAATTACTCGCGATCAATTCTGTTTCGCTGATTCAATCTCGTTACGAAGCTTCAATGAACGAGCGGAAAAGTCCTTCGCTTCCTTCGAACGGCCTGCTTTGTCGAGTGTCTTCGAAAAGCTTTCGTACAAGCTAATGGTTGTTGATGCAGCTACGGGACTCTTGTCGGATATTTCTACTGCACGGGAAAATGTTTTGATAGATTCATCGAACTTCTTGTCGCTGTCGTACACTTGGGCCAATTCAAAAAGAGGAGAAACGAGAAACGGGCTTTGCCTTCCTTCTTGGCGCTCGACGTTTGCTATTCCCACCAGATACTCCTTTTCCGCTTCAGAGAGTTTGTTCTGTTTGGACAAGGCGTCTGCCAGGTCGAATTCGGATCTGTTGTAGATGGAGTGCTCGACCAATCCGTCAGCTTCCGCTTTGACAAGGCGGCGATATATACCTTCGGCGGAACTCCAGTCCGAATTTGATTCAGCAACTCGAGCTTCATTCTTCAGTTGCTGCCATTCACCGAGGCGGGGGTGCATCAGTGTGTAAGGAAGGCGTCCAAGTATCAGCATAGGAAGCTGCACAATTGCCAACAGCATGAACAACCACGAAGCGTATCGGATAGGCCTAGTCGTTGCTTTCCAAATGGAGACTGCTAGCGATGTTGCAATTACAAGCAAAGCGCTCGCCGTTGGCACAACCCATAGGTAGGCGCCATAATCGACAAATGTTACGTTGTTGAGCAAGGAGCCTAGCAACGAAAACACAATTACGAGAGTGAGAATAATGATCTCGCGCTTCATGATCGCCGCTCGTTTGCTGCTGAAAGCCATTGCGCTTTGCTCATGAGTTGTCCGTTCATCACCCAATATGTTTTGCCCGCCTCTGGCGCTTCGCCGAAGGTGTGGAGCATGTCAGCGAACGCTACGGCATCGGCATTTAATACGATCAATTTCAATTTAGAGTTAGCCACATTTTTTAACTCCTTTACGAGCGTCCGGAGCGCTACGACAGCTTGTGCTCTGTTCACGTGGTAAAGAATTACGGCGGCGAAATGAAGATTGCTTATCTCGATGCAATCCAGGTCGTTTATTGTCAATTGATCTACTGGGAAGTCGCCGCAGTTTTTTATCACGGATAGCTTGAACTCGCTGTCCTGAAGGAATTCTGGTACTTGCAAGTCATCCAAAGTCGAAAATTCTCGAACTCGATTCCAGAGCAATTTTCTTAGAGGTCCGTTGTAATAGCCGCGGTCACTGTGTATTAGAACTCCGGCCCTAACCCAGAACGCTTCACCCCAGCCGCCAGAGCTGGGGAAAGGTCCATACACTTTTTGGAAATCTTGATATTGAATGTTGTCCGTGTCGAGAATGATGATCTTCCAGGTGTCGTCCAGCATTCTGCCCGCCGTCATGAGATTATTCAAAGATGCCTTAGAATAGCCGCTCCAATTGGCGCGTATGAACACCACGGCGTTTTGCAGTGTGTGCGGATCAGGAAATCCTTCACTGATTTCAATGACGCGTGATTGGTCAAGCTCTGGAGTGGACATTGTTCTTTTCCCTTGGCAATGTCTTGTCTATTCTTGCATTACCTAATTGATTCTGGTCAAGTCTGTTGCATTTATTGCATCTATTGCATTTATTGCGCTTGTTCCGTATAATAGGCGTGGGAGGAACCACACATGGCAACCGTTCTGGATCGACCGTTTATTCCAAGCAAGGCTGAGGCAGCTCAGGCTAAAGAAACATTCGAGCAGCTGCAAGCTGATAAATCCAATAAACACTTCATTCTAGGCGCTCAGAGTGGGCAGCGGGCTGCAATTCCGGAGAGCGTTTTCAAACTCGTTGTTGCGCTTCTGGGTGAAATTTCCCAGGGCAATGCTGTTGTAGTCATGCCAATGCGGGCGGAGTTGACGACTGTTGAGGCT
Organism: Candidatus Obscuribacterales bacterium; assembly: GCA_965228855.1. GTDB lineage: Bacteria > Cyanobacteriota > Vampirovibrionia > Obscuribacterales > Obscuribacteraceae > JADYXR01. The sequence continues at coordinate 2,205,074 of CBDDIJ010000002.1, forward strand.
GCAGATTTTTTGAACGTCTCGCGCCCGCACCTAATCAAGCTTCTGGAGCAGGGAGACCTGGACTACCGCATGGTCGGCAGGCATCGCCGCATTCTCTTTGAAGATCTTCTGAAATACAAGGAGCAGACGAAGCGGCGGCGTCTTAAGGCTATCGCTGAAATTACGGCAGAGGATGACGCTCTGTTCGGGCTTCAGGACTGATGAGTCAGACCTGTGTGGATTGCGTTCCTTGATTCATCCGTATTGTTTCCTGTCTTCATCAGCAACTTGCTGTTGTTCTTGAGCGAAGCAGAACTTTTTGATGTGCGCTGGAGCCGAGATGTTCACAGAGAGTGGATGGAAAGGTTCGTCGAGCGATATCCTGACGCTGATCCATTGGCATTGAAGCGAAAGCAACAACGCATGGACAGCTTGTTTCCTGATGCTCTCGTTGAGGGATATGAGCCGTTAATCTCAACCTACAATCTTGACGATCCAAATGATAATCACGCTGCAGCAGCAGCTGACTGGGCGGGCGCAAATGTCATTGTTACTGATAACATTAAAGACTTCCCGGACCATAAACTGCGCAAAGGAATGTTCGCGCAAACGGCTGATGACTTTATAGCCGACCAGATCCATCTCGCAAGCAAGAGCGCGCGCCTCGTCGCGATTGCATTGATAAGACACAAGAAGAGTTTGACGAAGTCGCGTCCAAATTGGCGACAATATTTCGATCAGCTGCGCGCACGGCTGCCGCAGACGTTTGATCTGGTAAATGATTCATCCTTCAGGACGCTGATCGCTGAAGCGTTGGCAGGCTGTGAATGGAAATTCGAATGAGCTAGGCAGTCGGTGACTTGAAAGTGCTTACCAGTGCCATTTTACTTATCGGGAAAGAGCTTTCTGCCAGACAGCCTGTCCTGCTCGAGCAGTGCCTTCAATGTTTCCCAATCGCTGGTGTCATCAGTCTGATCGCTAGTCTCTAGCAGATGGTCGATGAACTTGATGGACTCCGCAGCATCAGGCCACCTTGCTTTCGAAGGCGTTTGCTCTGCAGAATCTTTGCGGGATGTGGTCATGCTGCAGCCGACATGGTGGACTAGGAGTAGGTTGAGTCGATTCTACCATCGATCTCGGGACGCCAAGGGTTTCATCGGTTTGCCATGTTTCACCGCACGGTGAAACAACCAAATTGAGTGAAATTGTCAGCATATTCGCCATAACGGCTATATTTACTGCGCAGTAAATATCTGATAAATCGTGAATATGCTGGCCAGACGCCGGATGCAGGTTGCAATAGATGAACCGGCCTCAACAAGCTACCCCAAAATTCCATCAAAAACTGTGGCCCATTTTGTGGCCCCTCATGTGTCCATTCGTGACCATTAGCGCCGCTTCGCGCAGGCGACGAAAATCCCAAAACCCTCACCATCAAACAAAATCAATTGACGAGTCTTAATGAGAATGGCTGCCCAGGCGATTCTCGCCGCCTCCACCATTTTTCTTGTTTAGAACAGGCTTCAATGCTTCACTGGTTCACGCTTTCGAGCATTCGCGTTTTTGCGTCTGCACGTAGGTGTGGCCCCTGTTGTGGCCCGTCGATTTATTTTTGGGAAACGAAATCACCCGGCCGAAATAAGATTGTTCACGCCTGCCATAGATTCTTCCTCCGGCGCGCGACTCGTCGAGGCACTATATACGGTGCTCTAATGATCGCACATTTGCCTTACCAACTGGTTGCACCATTGGTTTGGTTTATCCGTTACGCTGCTTCTGTTATCATGGCTGAGCGCGGATCATTTGTTCAGGGTCGAGTATTCATGCCGCTGGTGGATCCACATCTCTATGTTCTTAAACGGCCGAGACCGCCTGGCACAACGTATGTGCTAAAGACAGAAGTCCTCCGGCGAGCTTTTGACGGAACCATCCAGGATTTGCGCATTGAGGTAGTATTCTGTGACAAGCAGTCATATTGGAAGAAAGATCGAGATAATCTGCGTGATACCGGCGTGGTACGCGTCATCGAACTGCGCTATGTACCTGACGCTAAATACTGCCTTTCCGGCGAATGGCGTGAAGAGGGCTTAAGTCGCTTACTCCGAATAGATATCTATGCAGTTCCGATCTCCTCTTGGAAGGAATCTGGGCTGAACAAGGAACACGTTGAGCTGGCGTTGCAGCAAATCAAAAGCCAGCATTTGTCAATCGCCTCATGGAATTTTCCATGGCACTGTGATATCCGCCTGCTTGAGCAAGAGCACACTCTGTCTTGTCGTGGGGAATTTGCTTCAAGAATTGGAGAAGGGAAGGTGAGCGAGTGGATAGTGAGAGCATGAGCCCTGGTCAGGCGGGTAAGACCAGCGCGCATTGGTTACCATGCAACTTCGTTAGCTGGGTACCATGCCGTCTGGTCCTAGTTGAATTGCTGCTTCCAAATATAGCTTCAGTGGCTTTTCCATCAGGTAGTCTATGTCATGCAAAAACGCGTCGCCAGTCTCCGTGTCTTTATCAGATAACAGGATGATTTCCTCAACTAGTTCTGGCGATAGATGTTTTGCAATTTCCAACAAAGTGCTGCGCCATAACTCTCGTCATTTCATTCCTTGGACATAAACAATGCCGGTGATACCTTGAAATATTCCGCAAGTCGGCAGGCTGCTCTTTTGCTCAAGCCTCGATGCCCGCTAAGGAAAGCCGAGAGATTTGATTTGTATCCGACGTATTCAACGAGATCTGCCTGAGCTAGCCCATTCGACTCCATAAGAAATGCCAGGGCTTCTCGTGGTGTCATCTCTTCTGCCAATCGGGGAAGTCTCTTTTCGAACTGACCAATCAAATCTCCAAGGACAGTCAGATAATCGGCCTCGCCGTTGCTCAAGCTGCTTCGGCGGTACGCGAGCCGCTTCATAACTTTTATGGCTTCGTCGAATTCTGACTTGTCGCGTAGCGGAACCAGAGGAAATTCCCTGACCAGCTCCATATACGCTTTGTCAACTCTTGCTGTATTCATGCCTGCCACCGATCATATTCTGCGTGCGTCATAACCTCTAAGACGTAAACGCGCTGAAGGGAAAAGTCAACCGAACTAATGAGTCTGTAATTGTTTCCCCCGATGTCGAAGACGACTTGCTCCTTCACATAGTCCGCGCTTCTAAAAGTCTCGCGTACTTCGGCGAAAGATTTCCATGCGGCTGCCTTCGTCACGTCAATCCAATTCGCTAGCGGCCTTCGTGCGTTCGAATGTTTTTTCGCAAACGAGTGCAATTCGCTTTCGTTGATGATTTCCACTCAAATCACCTTCAGGTTATCAAATTGATAACTGCTTGTCAAGTCTCGGCTGTCGGGCTTTGATTGGGTAAGTTATCGGTTTGATAACAGCGTGTCAAGCTCAGCAGATAAATGGAAGAGACCTAGCTCCGCAGCGTGAATCAGAGCAAGAGATTTGGAACCGCTTAGTCCGTGTTTTTGTGCGGCAATTAAATGTTCGCCCTGAAGAGGTGGTGCCGAGCGCCTCATTAACTAGCGACCTGGGGATTGTTTGACGTAAAATGTTTCGTTACCAATGCTTCCAACGGTCAAGTAAACTCATGTCATCGACATCAATCAGGCTTGTTTTCTCAAATCAGAGAATAGAAGCCGCCAGGATTTCCGCAGTTCTGCGCATGCCGCCGTCGCAAAGTAATGTTGAATCGGGAAATACTGACGAGCAAAGGTTTCCATTTTGGGAGCTGGATGGCGAACACGCCAAAGATGTAGAGACCTTATTGCCGCTTTGGGTTTCACATCTGGAATCTGTATATCAGCAATTAAAAGCGCTGAGCACCGAAGACTTAGGTGGTTATCTTGATGTGCGCGTCTACGAAGACAACCTTTTCATCGATGATGATCTGTTGACGCGCTTGGGTGCGACTGGCATTGGAATGAGTATTTGGTTCAATCCTCCGGAGCAAATCACTTGGACGGAGCCCGATCACCAGTCGACCCTGGCAATTCCTCAACCAACCTCGTACTATTGCCAGCTTGACGAAGCTCATTTCTTTAAGTGGCTCCAGGAGATCGATGGTGTAAAGGAAGTGCGCGGGCACTCTGCTGGCTTGACGGTTTATTTATCTGTTTCCGCTCTCTCTGATTATGCGTTAAGAGATTTGATCGGACTGCTCTTTCGATATGACGTTCCGATGTCTTTCTTACGTTCGCAACTTACTTCGGGGAACGAGCATTGGTTCAAGGATCCAGGCACCTATTGGTATGAAAAAATTTTTGGTGAGACTTGATGCTGCTGTTCACTGCGTCTAAGGATAAAGTTGGCTGCGCGTTGTTTTATACACCAGATACAGTGGCGCTAAATTAGACCGAAACATTTCAGTACATAGATCAAACTGATCACTCATCCTTTTGGATGACTCCTCTCGTCCTTTGGGATGAGCCAGTTCTGTCCAGTGCTCGTTTTTCTGAAACTTAAAGACGACAAGCGAAGTTTGAAATCTACGCATATCGGCAAAGGTTTCTTGAAACTGAAATTCATCCTTTCGACTGAGGTTAAATACCAATGATGGTGACATCATCTACGGCAATTTTAGGAACCTCGGAAGTCTTACTATGGTCACCAAATCATTTACTCGCGTGCTTTCTTTGACGGCAGCTACTTGCGTCCTGTTGTCTGCGACTCCGACGTGCCCTGCATATGGGCAAAGCGAAGCCGACAATGCCGTTCAAAGCGATCCAGTCTTGAGAGGCTATACATCGGACTCGAATTTATTTGAGCAAATTGACAATGACATTCTCAAAAAGGAAGTCGAGTTGCTCAAACTAAACGCTGAGTTTCGTACGCACTACACCGCCGGTGACAGGTGGAAAAAGCGAAGAATGAAATTATATGACTTCGCTGGTGGTGGCATCGCAAACGCTGGAGATATCGCTCTTCTAAGTCAATTCTGGCGGTATTATAGAAATCCCGGAGATGGACTCGCTCATAAAGGACGTCTGGAATCTGGTCCGCTTGTCGTTATGATCGCATACTGCACTCTTGGAGGGCTTTATGCTCTAGAGGGCTGCTACGATCTTGCAAAAGACTATAAGGGCAAGCAAAAAGGTTTCGCCGCAAAGACCGTCTACAAAAAGGCGCTGGCAGCAAAGATAGAACTCGACAAATTGTTTGCTGTCCGCGATCAAAAACTGCAGGCGTTAAATTCGGACAACTGTGCGCTGCAAACTGCCCAGGGGCGTGTGTTAAAAGATGTTCGCGACCTTTCATTAATTGAATTCTCCAGAGTTTACGTAGACTCTCGGAAGCAGAAAGCCGCTCGCGACTTAACCACCCTTGGTACCATTGCTGTATGTGCTACCGGCGCCTGGCCGGGTGCCTACGCGGTTCTTCGCGGTGTGAAGGATGTTAATCTCAAGAAGGTTGGAAGTGGTGGGATCGGTTTCTTGATATCAGGCTCCACCTTAACAGCGGCTCCTGTCTTGATACATGGTGGCGCAGCGATCACCGGTAAGGTTTGCACTTCTAAACTGGAAGAGTCGCTAGTTAAGTCTCAATCGACAACGATCGCGGCTCTCGAAAAGGATTTGACAAACTATCGCGAAATCGCGGCGAAGGTCCGTCCTTCTGTGGACCATTCGCAGCACTTCGCCGTGGTGGCAAAACTTCTCAAGGACCGACATGAGTTTCTTGAAAAAGAGCGACGCCGGCAGAAGCGCGAAATACTGGAGAGCTTTATCTCGTACGCTGTGCGCGGCGGTCCGCAAATCGCTTTTGGTGCGATGTTAACGAGAGCGGGATACAAGTACAACACGAATCCGGTTAAGGCATTCAAGGGTGTCGCGCAAGCGGCAACTGTTAACGAAGTAAGCTGGGGAAGCTGGCTGCTCGATGTGACTCAAAAGAGCGCCCGAAACGAACTTGAGTTTCGCCGACAGGATAAAATTGCTCCTGGCGATGTGCCGTTCGGTGTCAGTAATAGTCAACTCGTGACGCTCGAACAAGCTGGAACGCAGTAATTCGTTTCAAGCGCCCGCAAGAGATCGCTTACGTCAGACCGGCTCCGGGAAGTGGTGCTCTTCCTAGCTTCTGCTTTAACTTCGGTTGACGCAGCAGTTCGGCTTCCTTTTCGGGGGACAGACCGGCTTGTCGTGGCAGCGCAGGGTCTCGGGTACGGTCCCAAGCCAACGTGTCGGCGATCGTTTTCTCGATTGGCCTGCATATAAGTCCGTCAGCGACCGCCTTTCTGCGATCCAGTCTCATCACACCGGCAAAGTGTTTCATCGTGTCGGGAATCCAGAGCGGAAGCTCCGACCATGGCGTCACGTCTGCCTTGAGTAATACCACTTCTTCCACGCGAACCATTTCTGAGTCCACTTTGGCTGCGCGCTGGCACGCATCCAGTACATCCAGTAGTGTAAGTCGATCGATCGGACCTGTCGCGATATAGATGCCGTGCGCCTCCGCTTCGGTTCTCGCTAGTATGAATGCTGCTAGATCTCGTACGTCGATGAATTGAACCTGTCGGTCCAATTTTTCCGGGACCGCAACTTTTCCACCACAAGCGAAACGCGCAGGCCAGTATGTAAAACGGTCGGTAGGATCGTAAGGTCCCACGATGAGACCCGGTCTAATTATCAGAAAACGCTCAGGCATCATTTGAGTCAGAACTTTTTCGCAGTCGGCTTTGAGACTTCCATAATCACCTTGTTCACCGAACGGTGTGTACTTGATCGGACTCTCCTCCGAGAGCGCGATTTCGGTAAAGTCGCCATAAGCCGAAATTGTAGAGATGAAAACGTAATTCTTGACCGCGGCAGCCAGTGCTCGAATTGAATGTTCCACGGATTCCGGATGATATCCGCACACGTCGATGACTGCGTCAAATTCGCGACCATGAAGGAAGCTCAGGTCACCGTTTCGGTCAGCCAACAGACGTTCTACGTTTGCCTGTTCTTCGAGATAAACGCTTCCGCGATTGATCGTGGTGACCTGATGTCCCGCAGCCAGTGCTTGTGCGACGAGATGTCGACCAAGAAAAACAGTTCCGCCTATTATCAATAAACGCATAATGTTCACCGATTTCAGTTCTAATGTTTCGCCGAGAGATAGATAATACCAAGTTTTCAAGCTTGTAGACTAAATTTTCCCACGCTTGCCGGAGAAACCATGAGTAGTGAACTGCAAAACATGCTGGACAACAAGCTGTACTTTTCAGCGGATCCAGAACTGAAAGCGATGCGAATGCGCGCCCGAAAACTTATCAAAAAGTACAACGACAGCGAGCCTGATGAACCGGAAATGCGCCAGCAAATGCTTGGTCAGCTACTAGGAAAGATGGGTAAAAATTGCGAGATCGAGCCGGACTTTCGTTGCGACTATGGGACATTTATAGAACTTGGTGACAGCGTATTCATTAACTTCGGTTGCGTAATCCTCGATTGCAACTACGTCCGCATAGGAAACAATGTAATGTTTGCCTCCAATGTTCAATTGCTGTGCGCATATCATCCTTTAGATGCCGACGAGCGAAACTCTGGTTATGAGCTTGGTGCGCCAATTACGATCGGAGATAACGTGTGGTTGGGTGGTGGTGTTATCGTAAATCCTGGTATCACAATTGGTGCTAATTCCGTCATCGGTTCCGGCAGCGTAGTGACCAGGGATATCGAGCCTTTCTCGGTCGCGTACGGCAATCCATGCCGAGTCGCCAAGACTTTGCCGAATCCAGCTCGATAGTTAAAGAGAGGGATTTTTTCTGAAGAAATCGAGGATAAGCCAGATGCAAGCCATATCGGTGAGCAAACCGTGCGCGATTGCAGCGGTTATTATGGAGCCGCTACGTTTATAGATGAGCGCCAGAATGCCGTTATAGACTGCGAGCATCAGAATTCCGATTTCATTCCAAACCGGAAAGAGAACAAGTTTGAAAATCAAGTAGTGAAATATTGCGTGTGCCAACGAAGACCAAATTAGCGCAAAATGTTTGATTTTGATTCGCTCTAACTCGTTGTATAAGACGCCGCGCCAATAGAGTTCCTCAATGATAGGGTTGACGAAGGTGGCGTACAATCCAAATAAAATTAAATTGCCGCGCGTCAAACCCAGCTCCCGAAGCAGCTCTCCAACTCGTTCGTTGCTAAGAACAACATGACCCGCAATCTCGTAAGCTGCGACCGTGATGAAACTGAACAAAAGCGCTGCGAGGAAAATCCAAAGGACATGCTTCAGCTTTGGTTTCTTCAGCGTTTTCATCCACAGGTGTTTTCCTGCGAAAATAGACGGCGCCAAATAAAGTACGTGGTAGATTCCATACGCCCATGCGGCGCTCTTCATTTGATATAGTCCAATCCAAATTGTTATGCTTGGAATTAGCGACCACAGCAGTATTCCAAGCATCTCAGGCGCGAAGATGCTGTCGTGCGCTGCGACATGCTCATCGTTTTGATTAACGTCCAGCGAGAGTAACCTTCCCTTCGTGGTTTCCAGAACAAGTGCACATTCTCGCATGGATGTTTTTATATGGCAAAACTGGCTCAAGCCCTTTCCGAATGTGAAACGGGCTCGCTGGGGGCAGCAGAAGAGTGGCCATTCGCCACCCTCCGGCTGCAAGCTGAGCTATTCGTAGTTTTCAATTCGATCTAAGTGTTTCCGTATCCATCGCATCAATGTGATTGCTTTCAGAGATGCCGGAAATATGCCAGTCCCGGTATCGGAGATTGGAATTGGAAACTCGAAGTTAATCGAAGTCCCCGTCACGCGGTACCAGAGGTCGCCGTCCCTGTAACAGACAAACTCGGCGTTAGTGCCCTTAACGAGCGTCTTTAGTGATGTGTTCATTGTAAATCCTCAGTTGATCATGGGGCTGCCATAGTTCGAGTGCACGAAAGCGGACGCCACTATATTTAGTGGCGGTCTTTGAACTAGTCTTGACTGCTGGCAGTTTAAAACAGCTGCTCATGCCCATATGCTATGGACACGATGTATTTTTATACGCGAGCGTCGCCGAGCGGCTACGCCCGCACTCGATCAACCATTGCAAAATCATAGTGAGCGCATGAGAACGATGTCGCGCATGCAAACAGTCGCGCACCTATGTCGCGGGCTGTTTTTAACGACGTATCAATCAGGTTCATATGGGACCAATGTGCTCAATCAAATTCAGTTTAAAGCAAGTTCTAGTTTGAGGCAAGAATGAAGATCAAGGGCGCTCATAGGGAGAGGTTTCAATCTTCGCGCTGTGCGACTTGAATCCCAAGGATTAGCCGTCTAGTCCAATTCTGGAAGTTTCTTTGCGTCTTCGCCGTCGTTCTCGATGCTCTCGAGATGTTGCCTCACCCAGCGCATCAATGTGATTGCTTTGATTTTTGCCGGAAAAATTCCGATGCCGGTGTCATCTATTGGAACTGGGAAATTGAAAACAAAGTTTCCGTCGGTTTCAGATGTTCCAGTGATGCGATACCAGAGGTCGCCGTCCTTGTAGCAAACGAATTCTGCAGTCGTGTCTTTTACCAGTGTCTTTACGGCGATGGTCATGGTTCCTCCGGTCAGTCTTGCTGGTTTCTCCGAAGTTGCGAGCAAGGCGCTTTTGTTTAAAAACGATATTGAAGCATAATGACAGCTGGTTTCGGCAAATTTGGAGTCGACGTTTAACACTTTGTTGGTCAAGTGAGTTCTCGGCGTCTTGAAGCCGTTTCTGCTAGGCTGGATTTAGTCGCCAGTTTGAGCATTTAAGTATGAGCAATCGATTCTCCGGTTCGATGGGGCGTCACAAAATTATCACCGGAGCGCTACTGATTGTAGTGTTGTCCGGAGCGCTCTGGGCGTGCTTCTGGGTAGTGCAAAACGATAGGAATGGCGTTCCGGCTGGGAAGCTCTTTGACGAGGCTATAATTCTCATCGCTCGCGAAAAGCGAGATGAAGCGCTGGAGAAGTTTGAGGCCGCGGAGAGTCTGCAGCCGGGCATCTGCAGGAGTCGCATTGCTTGGTTCAATGCAAATAGACATGCGAGTCAACCTGCTACGCTGTCTGCTCTTCAGCAAGTTGGTTATCGTAAGTTTGCAGGGATAAACATCATTAATGAGGCGGCTTCGGACTTGTCAAACGACGAGCAGGCAACTCTGTATCGCATTCGCCTCGCTCCATGGCTCTCTTCTCCGTGCTCGCTTCCGTTTGATCGTGATGCCATGGATATCCCGGAGATGGGGCTTTTCTCGCTATACGAACACGACAAACCGAGCTATGCCCTGGCGATGCTCGATCGCGCAGCTGCGCTTTATTCATTTAACGATTCAATCTTCGACTGTGCTCAGAAAGTTTACTCTGAGCGGAACATGCAGGAAAAGCTTCTTGCTCTTCGAGCTAATCGCCTAAGTCGCGAGGATCAGGATGAATTGAGGAAGGTTTCAAATGAGCCTTTGACGACTGGGCAGGCTGCAATTCTGAATCGCATTATTGCGAAAAATCCGAAGAATCCGTTGCCACTGCTTTATCGTATCAATGCAGAGCTAGTTCGCGGTGGACTTTGTCCGACCCAAGCTGCGATTGACGATTGCAATCGAGTGATTGCGCTTTGCCCTGATCTTCCTGAAGGTTACGATGCGAGAGGGCGCGTTCATCAGCGCATGGACAAGCTCGAAGCGAGTCTGGCTGATTTCACAGAGGCGTCGAAGAGAATGCCCGATTGCATAAATTTGCTTAGAAGTCAGGCGACTGTTGCAAAAAAATTGAAACGTTCGAAAGAAGTTTTAGTCTATCTGGACAGAATAATTTCCCTCTCGCCAGGTGACCTGAACGCGATGACCGAGAAAGCGGAATTCCTCTATCAGATTGGCGATTACGGACCGGCGGAGCAAGCCATAACTCAGACTCTTGAAGTCGCAACTGTGGCGAAGAGACTAGAGAGTTTGGCGGGATATTTAGATTATTCCGGATTTTCAGTCGATTCTGGTCCGTTGTTCACGGATAATGGAATAGGTGGTTTGCGTCAAGGGCTGGCGCGCGTGAAGGCGAAACAGAAGGAGTACGCGAGCGCCCTGGCAATTGTCGACGAGTTAATCAAGAGCGAGCCACAGTCCGCTAGCAATTATGACATCAAGGCGGATGTGTTGTTGCAGTCCAATGAGCCTGAATTGGCAAAGGCGGCAGCGATTCGTGCTCTGGAAGTTCAAAAATCGCCAGTTCAACCGGTTGCGACTAATTCGCTGTTTCCCTCTGAACCCGTCCTGACCCCGCCCTTGAATTTCCAACAGGGAATGCTACCGACAGATGGTGCGATTGAGAGATACGAACGTCTTGCCACCATATACGATGCGCTACATGATAGCGCAAACGCTGAGAAACAACGCAGAAATAAGCTGATGTTGTTGAAACTGAATGTTTACTCGGAACCATACAACGACTTCTTGTTATCGACCCTAATCGATTACGCCGATCGTTTAGATGAGTATAGAGCCGCCATCTGGGCTACTCGAGCATTCTGCGAGGCGAGTCCGCCTGCCACTTCGGGATACGACCCTCTGAGTGATCCCATGGTAAAGGTTTATAAGCGAGATAACATGAGGACCATTTGCCAAAAACTACTTGTATCCAAACATCCGGATTTCGCCTTTCGAGTCATCAATGAATTTTCGCAGTTAAATAAAGGTGATGAGACGCTTCGCCAGTTTCGTGAACAGGCATTGAAGCGCTGTGCTACTAATGCGCCCGCGACCCCTATTTCGAAGACTTAGTTTGACTACTTTTCGGCTTTGTGGTCGACGATTCGAGATACCCGTGCTTCTTTAGTTGCGCGAGGATTTCTTCATGAGCTACTTTCGTATTGGGAGTCTGACGCTTAAGCAGTTCTGACATTGCCAGGTCTTTCTGTCCGAGCAGCAGCAGGTCGGCTACGTATCCGATCAAATAACAATCCGGATTATGGGGCTCACTCGTAAACTGTGTCAGTGAAGCAGCTGCGTGCCTCTTGATCTGTGCCGGATACTCGCGCGTGCGTTCAACAAGCTTTCCTTGCTTATCGCTCCAACGCCAAAACTGAATTGGACCGCCGCTTCCGGATGTTAACTTCGAATCCTTCTTCTTCCACAATGCCTTAGCAAGCTCGAAGTTTTGTGTGATGAATTCGATTTGACCATCATGCTCATGGTCCGCGAGGTGCGGCATGACATTGCCCCATGCGTGAGTAGAGCATTTGAATTTTTTGCTGTCGGCATCGAAGTAAAAGATCATGTCGACATAACGCATATCATCCTGACCGTCATTATCTTCCACTGCGACTCCGCAGCGCAATAGCACTTTGGGATTTCCTGTTTTGTCCAGGGATAGAATCACTGGACCGAAGCACTCCATCACGCGTCCGTTTTCTCGTTTCTCGTCAACTGAGACATCGACGGGACCGCTCCAGCCAACCTGGCCTTCGCGTTTAATTTCGAGTGTCCATTTGTCGCCGCCGCAGTTTAAATTGCCAAACTCGCATTTCCACTTGGCTGTTGCTGAGATTTCATCGGCTGTTGCGACGCGTATGGCCCGGATAGGTGGCTGCGGTTTCGAATCATCGGAAGCCGGACCATCGGCTGATGTCTGCTTCTTGTACTTTCCGCTTGATTTATCGAAATCGAAACTTTGATATTCTGGCTGCTTCGGAACAATCACATTAACTGTCACCGTCGGTGGTGCTTTCAAATTTGCCGTGAGCCTGGGACCGGAAAAAAATTCAAAATCCGAAAATTTATGTTTGCAAACAACCTTGCCCTGTTTGGAGATTTGCAGATTGGCATCATTCCGAATGTTTTGATTGACGCAGCCGTCAAGTGGAAATGCTGGCGCGTTTAGAACGACTTTTGCGTCAACTCCATCCAGCGAAGAAGAAAGTTCGGTTTGAACATTCGGGAACAAAAAGTTGTCTTTTGCATACCGAGTTAGATGCGCATAACCGCTCAGGGGCGGGCTCATCCAATACCCTTTGTTCTCTGCCGCTAGAGCCGGTGTGGTTAGCGTGAATGTCAGCAATAAGCTTATCGTCGTTCTTTTCATGAATCGTATTGTATAGGTTTGCTCTCTGCTCGACGATAGCTTTCCTGCAATTAGGACAAATCACAGTTTAAGGTGTTGGGGCGAGCCCGTTCGTCAATTGAATGCGTGCCCGTCCCGCCGGCACCTGACTGGAGCGTATGACTATCCCGCTCCCTGTGAACAAAAAACGGGCGGCTCTTTGAGCTGCCCGTTTCGATAATGCGTCAGAAACCTATCTGTTTTTAGCTTTCTCTTTTTTCTCAGCTTTGGCGGCTTTCTTTTCTTTGTCCGTCTTTGCCGGCTTCTTCTTCACTTCTTTTTTCTGATTTTGCTCTTTTCCCATGACCAATTCCTCGGATTTCACACTCTCTAAGAGTATAGAACACTGTTTCTGGTTTAGCACAAGGTTTATATCTTGCGATAGGCCCAGTATTTACGTTTTGAAGGAATATCCAGGACTGACGGCTGGAACTGCCTGATGCCGCCAATCTCGATGTCCAGAGCCAGCCCGCCGCTATAAAAGTTGCGACGTGGCTGCAATGCCAGTTCTTTACCGTCCAGTTTTCTAAACATCTCAGTGAGCATGCTTTGAGCCTCCTCCGGCGGCGGCGCATTCGGGTCGACGACGGTCAATTGAGTTCCTAAATGACCTTTGCCGAGTGACAGGGCGGTTTGCTCGTCGCCGCCAAATTCGCGCAGTTCACACCAGTTGAGTGGCTTACCTGTTAGCGGTTGACCACCGTGCTTGCCACCGCTTTCGGTGCCCAAGTGCTTGACGTTGTCGCGGAAAATAATAATTGGTGATAATCCCCCTTGAATTCTAGTATCTGACATCACAGAAACTTGAGAGTCTGACGTTACACCGATGGGGAACGGGTCTTTCTCTAGAACCCTGCGCGAAATTGTCCCGTCCTTTGCAAACTCATAAGCAAATTTTTCGAAGGGGCCCATTTTGAACTGTGCATTTACCATGTCCAAAACCGCTCCCAATTTTGGCTGTAAGTGTCCGTTGCGAAGCCAATAATAGAAATGCTCTGAGAACTGATCGGCCGTGCCACCATCAGTTTCAGTCGCTGCCATTGTTGAGCCCTTATCTACTGGGAAGTCACCTCCTATGGCATCGAATGCGGTGACTTGCTGATCTTCGAAATTGCTTTGTCGCATGAAGTCGCTCCACGAGAGCAGACCGGGAACTGGCGTTCCGGAGAAGCGAAGAGTCATGACGCCCTTAGGACCAATGTCTTCCATCGTGTACGGTTGAGCAAATGCGACGCATTTCATTCTGGATGCCGCGTCATTGCCTATCGCGAAAAAAGGCAAATACGGATTCTGACGAGCTACCTCACATTCAATTTTCACGATTGAGTTAATATGTTTTCCGTCTGCTGGTTGGAATTCGGAATGACTCACCAGGCGAGAAGAAGGACCTAAGCCGGCGAAAGTAAACGACCTGTTGTTCGCCCGGACATCAATAAAGGGACGGTAATTTCCTGACTGTTCCTCTTCCTTTTTTACTTGCGAAAACTCCGCCGGCCGCGGCGTTGCAACAGTTGTCGTTCCTCCTCCTTTTAGCCATCCGCTCGTTAGCTTTACCGATTCAAGTCTGACATTTGCGGGAAGGTGGGCTCTTAAAAAGTCCTCCACATCCTTGACTGGTCGGACTTCTGTTCCCTGGATGTCCAGGTACTTACCGCTTTCTCCTGCCAGCGATTCTTTGAGTGTGACATTGAGTTCTGCGATTGTCATTTCGAGTGAAGCGCGATCTCGGTCAGTCAGCTCTTGCATTTTTCGATTAGCAAGTTCGTTCGCGATAATTGTGTTTTGCCGAATCGTTCCGACGAGAGTGTTAATGCCGGTTACTGGAAGCGGCTCTCCATCCCGCGCTCGCGTTGCTTTGCCGATGGGTGGATAGTTGGATAGCGAGACCCAACCGAAGGTCGGATCGCTAAAAATGATTCGCGATATGTCGTTTGCGGCGACCAGCCCAGCCGCGTCAACAGCTGTTTGTACACGCTCTCTGTCCATAACATAAAAGCCTGTTTGGCTAAACACCAGGAGTAGCGGCACCACTATCATGCAGGTGACTACCAGTATTAATGCGAGAACGTGTCCTTTGCTACTTCTTTTACATCGAGCCATGGTTTTGCCTTTCAAGATTATTACTTCGAATCGAACCGGAGGTACCCGCTGCGCTGCAAACACAACGCAGCGGTCCTCTTTCCCTACCGGTTAATAAACCCATCCTGTGCGCTTGCCGCCTCTCTTTACCGATCCTCTTCCAGGCTTCGGATTAGCTTTGGGCGGTGTTCCACCTGTGGCAGCAGGAGCTGGTGCCGGAGCTGGTGCCGGCGCTGGAGCTGGAGCCGGAGCTGGAGCTGGTGCTGGAGCCGGGGCAGGCGCTGCCGCCGGAGCTGGAGCCGGAGCTGGTGCCGGAGCTGCCACTGGAGCTGGTGCTGGCGCTGGAGCTGGAGCCGCCGCCGGGGCGGCACCACCACCGGTGCCACTCTTGTTCAAGTTTTGAATCAACGTAGTCATCTGGGGCTTGTCAACGCCATTTGCTGGTTCGCATGAAAACATGTAATCGTGCCACCATGGACCAGCAGCCCAATACGAATAGCCTGCCCATTGAGCGGAATTCGTATGCATGTACTGCAGCATCGCTGCCAGCGAGGCATTTGCTCCGGCATCTTGAGTGACACCAATCTCGGTGAGCATTGCTGTGCGATTGTTTTGTTTCAACCATGCGGTGAAACCGCTAAGAGTTGCAACTGCGTCCGTCGGGTTCAAGTAGTCGGTGTGAGAACCTGAACCGTCGTAATCCAGGTATTGATGCACATCGTACGAGAAGTTATTCAATGGATCGGTTATGTTGATCATTGCCGCAGCATTGCCGTTATTCACGAAATCTTTCGGATGCATCCAGTACGTCGATGGAACCAAAATCAAATTGGTCGCGCCAGTAGCTCGAATCGCATTAATGGCAGCCTGTGAAGATGCGCACCATGTTGTTGGTGTCATCGATCCACCAACCGGTTCGTTCATGAGTCCGAAAATTACCTTGGAATTGGTTTTATAAATGTTCGCAAGTCGTGTCCACACGTCAGCGAAGACCGAGTTGTCGACTCCGCCCGAGACGCCGATAGTCGTGTTTTTATACGCACCATAGTTGTGGATGTCGATAATCACAGACATCCCTTTGTTGGACATTTTTGTTATTACCGAATCCAATCTATTAAAATAACCGGTATCAAAGTCGCCTTTAGCGTTGGGCTGCAGGCGTTCCCACAAGATCGGAACACGTATGCATTCCATTCCCTTAGAAGAGAAATAATCGATCTCGCTATCAGTTGGAAAAATGTAGTGCGTTCCGTTGGTGCCTGGAACCGTTCCTGGAGTGAACTCTGCGCCCGCGATGTTTACTCCTTCGTAAATCATGCCCGAGGGACCGACTGCATGAGCCGGCGCTACAGACGAACAAACAAATAAAGTCAGTACCGCTATGGATAGCGCGTGGATTCGCTTGCAGCGAACCCGCGACGGCACTAGCCTGCGCCAACAGTTTATTCGAAACATATATTCCCTCCAGGAGCTAACAGAGCCGTTCATCTGAAACTGAACTGCGATACGATTTCTACGCACTAGAAGTCAGATGAATCGTGTTAGCGATCCACGTTAGTAAGCAACATTTCCAGGAGGTTACTTAAGTTACGCCCTCGAAGTATTGGCCGGTAACGGTTCTGAGTTTCTTTTTTCGTAGCTGTTCTGAGTTATTTTTTGACGGCTTTTCATCCCTCAATGTAGTGATCCGCCCGATGTAGATTTTCAAAACTGCCCGTCCGAAGGGTTTTTGAAATGCACTGCATCGACTTCACCATCATTGCGCGTGAAGGAATAAGGGAGCCGTCAAAATTTGCCCGCCAATTGTTAGAAGGGTGTAAGATGGTCTCTAGTGAAGGGTTTTGGCTTCAAATTTCCGTAACGCAGCTGGACGTATGGAAGATCAATGCGCGGGCAGATGTTCCGTTGAGTTTAACGCCGCTACTAAATCGTCGAGCATTCCCTGAATTTTGCTTTGCAATTTTTCAGTAACTTTATGGCGAACAGAGTGCGCATCTTCCAAATATTCGTCGACGTAAATGCCGAGGTCTACAGGCTCCGCGAGTTTTACGAAAACTCTGCGGTCTGTCAATTGCTCCGGTCGTTTGATTCGATAAAGTTCCCGCTCAAGTTTCAAAACCACTTCCGCCAATCGATCATTCGATGGGGTCGACTCATAGTAATGTGGATGCCAACTTGCAAGCTGAGCCACTTCCCGCAATGTTTCGATGTCGTCTTGGAGCGCAGCTTTCTCTTTAATGTCTGTTTGTTCAGCCAATGATTCGCGCAGTTCTGCGCCAAGCTTCCACGATTCGTCAATGGCGCGACGATTGTCCGGAAGCGGTTGTGAGCCGTGTTTGACTTCCACATTGGAGAGAATTGCGCGTCGCGCTGCTCTGATCTCATCCTCTAAATCTGAAACCGAATTTTCATCTAATGTGATACCATGCGCGGCTTCCTGCTTTTTGAGCAAGTTTTGTTGAATCGCTAAAATCCGCCTTGGTAGCGACGCTTCACCTGGTGGCATCTTGAGCTGCTGCTCCATTCTGGCAATGCGTTTTTCTAAAATCATCTCGATGGGTTTTTCGTGGTGATACTTAATTGCCATCGGTAGAATGTACGCTGTCCAGTTCGGATTGTCCTTTCTGTTCTCGATAATCGCCTGGATGCCGATATCTATTGCTCCGCTGTGAAACGGTTGTACGACATCATTCATGTAAAAAATTTCGCCTTCCGGAAACACGACGAGAATATCTGTGCCGCGTTTCATTACCTCAATTGCAAAGCCTTTTGCTGGAGCATCATGTGCGCCACGTTCGACAGAGAAATGACCGAGCCGTTGCAGAGCCCATCCCGCAAGTCCGAAGTTTTCGTCAAACGCTTCGCGATTGCACATTGAAATAAACCGCTTGCCTGACCGGCGCGACAACTCGATGACGACGCGCGGGTCGGTTTCGTCCGCGTGATTTGATGTCAAAACAACTCCGGCTCCCGGCGGCAGTTGTCGAAGGATTTCGATTTCTGTTTTTTGAACTTCGACTTTGTTTTTTAGCGATAGCTGCGCGCGCACAACTTCCTGAGCGGTTTTGATAAGCCAATCCGCAGGGCGGGCTGGAATGAAGGGACGTTTGGGGCGCTTTGATGGCTGGGGCGTGTTCATGCTGGCATTGTAGCGAATGCGCGCCACGAAAGGAAACAGTGCAAAAGCAAGGTTGAGCACAGTTCGCCGTAGATAGGCAACTTGCATTCGCCGAAGATTTAAACCGCAAACGCCTTGCAGCGTGGGAATATTCCCATGTTTTGATATTGACGATTGTATCTGTGGGACTTACATTAGACACAACCACTCTATGTATCCCCGAACTTACATCGCCAGGCAATTCCGCGCCTGTCATGTATTTTCCATGCCTAAATTGTTGTTGCTCATCCATTAGAGATTCCGCCTGTGGTAACTAGATTTGAACTACCTTCTATAAAGGAAGGCTCCGACGTTGGAGCCCATGCGGCGCTTAGCAGTGGTCTGTTTGACAAACCTGCAGTCAGTGACGCGACCCCGCCGCTCACGGTACCGGCAAGTATCTATCCGGAGGCGCCAGTAGCGACGGCTTCGCCAATGGCCTTCGCCGGAGCCGATTGGAGCGTCGTCAAGCCCCAGCTGGACGGTGCTACCGCTATAAACTACTCTACCGCTTCGGAGAATGCCGCAGCAGGCGTGGAGCCCGACTACATTCTTGGAACGGACGGACAGATGCGACCGAATCCGAAGAAGACCGCGCCGAACCCTGATGGCAGCATCAATATACAGATGGAAGGGAATGGTCAGCAGGGGAATCAGGATAAGATCGAAGCACTCAAGAGTGCCAGCGAAAATCAGAAAGCATCTATTCGTGAGATGATTCGCTATTTTCAGAAGAATAACCCGAACGCCTCGGTACCGACGGAATGGCTCTGGCAGTTGGATAAGCAGCCCGACCTGCCGACACCGTCTTCGAGCAGACCTGACACACCGGCTCCCACTCCGCGTTCGCAGCCACAACCGGAAAGTCAGCCACAACAAGACTTCTCGCCCAGACGCAGCAGCGCTCCGTCTTCGCCGGGCGGATATCGAGGTCCAGGCGGTGGAATGTCGCCCGGAGCTTCTCGTCGCGGTGGTGACAGCACTCCGAGCTATTCCGATAGACCGGCGCGTCAGCCGATGTTCCACACTGGCAGAGGCGATGTGCCTCCCCCTATTGCCGGCGACCTCGAGTTGAAGGGACCGCCCACAATCACTCCTGAGAAGATCGATCAGGTCCTCAAGTCTTTCAATTCTCCAGCGAGCGGACTCGGCCAGGTTATCTATGATGAGGGCGTCAAACGTGGCATCAACCCCGCGGTTGCATTGGCTTTCTTCGTACAAGAATCCAGTGCCGGCACCAAAGGTGTCGCGGCTGAGACTAACAGTTGGGGCAATATTAAGGGTGACGGACCGGCAGGCTCGTACAAAGGTTTCCGCGCCTACAATAACTTTGAAGAAGGTGTGAAAGACTGGTATCGCCTGATAGACGACAAGTATCTCGCTCCTCAGAGTGAGGGAGGTCGCGGTTTTAGCACCCTTTCTCAGGTCATCAGCAAATACGCTCCCGGCAGCGACAATAATGACGAACGTGGTTACGTAGCCAACGTCAAGGGCATGGTCGAAGGCTGGTCCAAAGATTCAAAACCGGCTAACGGCTAAGCTTCCGCCCATTCCAAGCCGTTCGGTAATTCGGCGCAATTGTATTCGAGGTGCAAAACCCGACGATGATCAGGTGATTCTGCTTTTGAAGAGGCGTGCAGAATAAGCGGTTTCATTGCGATTATGTCGCCGCGTTCCGCGGGGCAAAGCATCATTTCTCGTTCTGCTTTCATCTTTTCAATAGCGTCCGGCTCTAGCTTTCCGACGGAATGGGAACCGGGTATGAATTTAATGGCACCATTCTCGATGGCACATGGGTCCAGATGAATGCGCAACGAAACCATCCGCTCAAGAATTTCTGAAGCGGTTGAACGTGTATGACGCCTTCTTTTACAGACCACGGACCGTATCCTTCGGTTTTTACTTTCTTACGAACAGGAATGCTCAGGTCTTGATGCCAGGTCACGTACCAATTCGACTGAGGTGTTTTATCGAAAAGGATTCCGCGCACGACGGTCGGTTTGCCGTTAAGCAGTTGCGCTGCGATTTCAGCCGCAAGCCCTAGTGTAGCGAACTCATTGATTGTCTTGCTTTGCGACAGCAGGTTTCTGAGCCCGGCCTGTGCTTGCTCTTTCCGAACAGCTTCCACCGCAGAGACAAGCATCTGAATCTGTTCCGCAGGAACGGCTCTCTTCAAAACAGCGAAGCCGTTTCGTTCTAAGCTGGTGAGTGTAGTTGTTGCGTTTTGCACTCGCTAATTTTAGCACTCCCAATTCTGCGCTAATTAGGGCAGCTGCGGAAATTGGGCTTTGCGCTTGATGGAGGCTTGTATTTGCTTGCTCAGATCGCTCTCATCGCTCAGCTGATACGCTTTTTCTTTGCTTAGAGAAAAGACGTGAAGGTCGATCTTTGTTTTGTGATCTTCGGAGCTGACTTTATAGAGGTTGTTGATTTCGCGAAGGGCGTCATACTGCGCTCCCTCTGGCACCGACACTCCTCCGCGCGGGAGTTCCAAGAATACAGCGTCATTCGAGAAATCACTGGAAACGGCATCCGGAAGTTTCGTCGGTATGCATTGCTCGTCCGTGCAGATTACTGTAAGACTGTGCACCACGAGGTCTTTGCCCATGGCTTTCGCGTCCTCGATAACTTTGAGGGCTTCTTCTGCATCTTTGACTTTGAACTTAGTTTGCTTTTCAGCTTCTTTCTCTGCTTTAGCAGGCAGGATGTCGCTTGCTTTTGGAAGTGTTGGCTCGAAGTTGAATGCTGGTTTTACTTCCGGTTTGACCTCTGGCTTCGTCGCTTCTGGTGGCGTAGGTAGTACCATTGGTTCTGGATTGATCTGTCGCGGTTGTGTGGGCGCTTCTGGCTTCACACCGAGTTCCGGCTTTGCTTCTGGCTGAACTGTCTCTTCCGGTTTAAAGTTTTCCGGTGTCACTTCTGGTTGAACCTGAGTTTCAGGTTTGACTTCAGTTTGAGGTGGTACCACCTGTGGTGGTGGTGCCTGTTCTGGTCTGCGGCTCTCGGGTTGCGGTGGAAGCTCAGGTTTTGCCTCGGGCTTGGTTTGCGGTTCTAGTTTAACCTCGGTCTCAGGTTTCACTTTCACTTCCGCTTCCGGTTTCACGTCCGGCTTCTTTTGCTCCGGTTCAGCCGGGGTTGCATCAGGCTTCGGAACCGCTGACTCCGGTGGTGGAACTGGTTTACCTTCGAGAAGCGCTCTAACAGCTGCCTCACTGTTCCCTTTCGATAGATCTACGCCGCTCTTTTTGAGGAAGCTAACAATCTCCTCAGGCGATTTTGCTGCTTCGGTGCAACCTTTTGGTTGACCAAAGTTGCCCGGCGCGAATGCGCTCAGATGCGAGCTTCCGTCTTGCGCGACGTCAGGGGTTCTCAGCATAGCGTTCTTCAAAGCGTAGAACTTGCTGGTTTCAAGTCCGCGTTGCAGCATGCCATCGGCAGTCTGCCTGTTTATCTTAACTGCTGATGCCAGCCCATTCTCGCTGAGGTATTGCATCGCTTTTGCCAGATTCTCATTGGCACCTTTTCCGCTCTCCAGATACGAAAGCATCGGGACATTTTTTGCTTTCGCGGCTTGCTGGGCGGCTTGAACATCGGTTTCACTCATTACGCCGGGAGGAAGGGCCGACTCAGCTCCTCGAGTTTCTTTCGGTGCTGGACGGTCCTGTTGGCTATCGCTGCCCGGTGTGCCCTTGTTTGTGCCGAGGTTTTCTTTTCCAGCAGCTACCAGGTTGCGCAGGTGGTTTATATCACCGCCGTATCCGTTGAGCGAACGTCCGGAAGCGTCTTGTCTCAAAGGTCTCGACATGTCGTTCGGATTGTAGACTGCAACTTCGGGGAAGCGGCTGTTGTTGATCGGCATGATCTGGTTGATCATGTTGAACAGTGCAGGGTCGTTGCGCTGGATGTTGTCGCGAGTCGCTTCGTAGTTGAGTTTAACGATCACCGCATCAGTAGTCGGTTTGTTCTTGAGCTCGTTAGCAAAGCTGTCCACTGTCGAGCTGACTCTCGGGCAGTTGCCGCAGAAATCAGCGCCTTTATAGACGATCACGGGCAGATTATTGTCCTTGGCAGTTTGGATTGCTTCGGCGAGGCTGTAGCTGTCAAATTTGAGCTTGTCCAGCTTAACCGGCTCTTTCTCAGGCTGCTTCTCTGTGTTGTCCTTCGGTGCGTCCGGATTATCTTTCTGAGCATCCGGTTTTGGAGATTCCGGTTTCTCACTATCAGGTTTCGGACTGTCAGGCTTCGGCGCATCAGGTCCTACTTTCGGTGCATCAGGCTGCACAGGGGCATCTGGTTGCTGTGCAGGGGGCTTCACTTGACCAGCGAAAACAGTTTTGAGGTCGCCTGTTGCAGCGGCTTTTAAACTGTTCTTCGGATCGTTTGCATTGAAATCAGTTGCGTTGAAACGGCCCATGAACCCAGGGTTCTGATAGAGATTGTTGACGTCGCCGCCTGCTCCGCACAGATTGGCGAGCTGCCAGTAATTTGTTGTCTCCAATCCTGCTCGCATCATCTGGTCCGCGTGTGCAAAATTGATATTGACGAATACGGCGTCGGCGGCATTCGCCTTCATAGCGTCTTGCTGGGCCTGATCGAGCTGACCGTTCGGCGATGAAAAAACATAGATAGGTTGATTCTTACTCTGCGCAAGTTTGATTGCTTCGCCAACATTGTTTTCGTTGAAAACCGGGTTAGGTTGCTTCGGCGCGTCGCCTGGTTGCGCTGGTTGATCTCCTGGCTTGACCGGCGCATCTGGTTTTACCGGTGCGTCCGGTTTTACAGTGCCGTCTGGCTTCGCTGGTGTATCCGGCTTGGGATCAGCGTCTTGGGGGGTGGTGGTATCGCCGGGCTTTGTCGGTTTCTGTTCAGGCGTCGTTGGAAACAGATCGCCTGGTACTGTCCACTCGCCGAACGGGTCGAATGGATCGTTTGTCTCGCCGCTCTTGGTGCCCTTTTCGTCAGGCTTGTTCACTTCACCAGGTTTTGGAAGGTTAGTAAATTCTGGAGCGAAAGGATCTGTCAGCACGTCCGGGAGCTTGCCGTCGGCGGTTTTCGGCGGCGCCACCGGTCCAAGTTCGTTAAACTCTCGACCAAACGGGTCAGTAGTAATATCAAGGTCGGTGTCGCTCTTTTCGCTCTTAGTGCCGGTCGCTGGCGTGTCAGTGGGCTGAGAATCGGCGAACAGCTTCATGTCCACATCGGTTGGAATTGTTTCGTCGCGCTCCGATTTGTCCAGTTTCGCCGGGGTATTGTCTGCCGCTTTTGCGCTCATCGGGGGTTTGCCTCGCTAACAACTTCGGACTTCAGACTAAGGAGAATTTGTGTAGTTTTAGTATCCAAATTTGCCTTGCCGGGCAAAGATTTGCGGTTTTTACGGTCCCGAAAAGCAGATTTAATTTTGGCGGTCACCAACAAAAGCGTCGCTTCGTTCATACTCACCCTTTGAAATTACGATATTTCGTCGATTGACCTGGAATCAGTCGTCGCTAATCCTTTGAATAAACCTGTAGACTGGGAGGCAACCGTGACCGACAAACCTAAAGTGCTTTGCTTTGCAGGAAGCTTGCGTAAAGACTCACACAACAAGAAACTCGCCAGGTTGGCTGCCAGGCTAGTGGACGAGGCTGGTGGCCTAGCTACCTTTATCGATCTGAAGGACTTCGACTTACCTTTATATGATGGTGATATTGAGTCGGAAAGCGGTCTGCCGGAAAACGCCAAAAAGCTCAAGAAAATCATGAAAGAGCATCAGGCGTTTTTGATTGCATCGCCTGAATACAACAGCGCGCTTTCAGCCGTTTTGAAGAACGCAATCGACTGGACCTCGCGTCCTGAACAGGGTGAGAAAAGTCTCGAAGCCTATACCGGCAAAGTTGCCGGATTGTTGGCCGCCTCGCCTGGCGCGATGGGTGGTCTTCGCGGATTGGTCGGTTTGCGCTCGATTCTCGGAAATATCGGCGTCATCTTGATTCCCGATCAAATCGCCATCTCGCAGGCGCACGAAGCATTTGATGATGACGGCTCCTTGAAGGATTCGAAGAAGCAGGAAACAGTTAAGCGCATTGCCTCGCGTGTCGTCGAAGTCGCCGGCGCGCTGGCGAAGCCGGTCGCCGTTTCCAAATAGATCAAGACTGCCGCCCGATGCCGTCAGGTCCACCCTGGCGTGATTTTGTGCGCTTATGAAAATTGACTTATGCGCGTTTTCGGCGTTGGCGGTTAAACTTATGTGATTCGGCCACATGGTCATAGCGCTGCTGACACGCCTCTCTATCGGTCGTGGGCATAGACGGGGTGTTTGTTATGCATCTGGCGAAATGCCTGTTGAGTGAGTTTCTGGGTACTGCATTTTTGCTTGCCACGGTCGTCGGCTCTGGTGCTTTGATGCACAAGATTGATGGCGGTAATGTTGCTCTCACCGTCATGGGTGTTGCCCTTGCTACCGGATGTGTCTTGCTCGCTTTGATAAACACATTCGGCTCGATTTCGGCGCAATTCAATCCTGTTGTCACATTGCTCTCCGCTGTTCAAAAGAATCTGAAGTGGGAGAGTGTGGCGCCGTACATCGTGGTTCAAATCATTGGCGCTATTGTCGGAGTGTTAGTCGCTAACATCATGTTCGAGGTGCAACCGTTTGCGATGTCCAGCGATGCGCGCACCGGTTATGGACAGTGGGCTGGAGAAATCATTGCCACGTTTGGTTTGGTTGGAACAATCATTGGCTGTTCTCGTTCGAAACCGGATGCGGTGCCCACATCAGTCGCTGCTTATGTAGCCGGCGCAATAATGTTCACCTCATCTACGTGCTTCGCCAATCCTGCTGTGACGATTTCGCGGATGTTCACTACGACGATAACCGGAATCAGAGCCGTCGACGTTGTTCCGTTTATTGTATTTGAACTGCTCGGAGCCGCGCTTGCCTACGGCGTCTTCACGTGGCTCTTCCGCGACGACAAACCGGTTGTGCCGGACACTTTTGTTCCAGGCGAAAAACATTTGCGACTGCTCGCAAACGAACCGTCGGATCTGATCTCCTGAGAAGCGTCCATATGTGTGGGATTGCTGACTGGGGTATAGTCAGTTGCGCTTGCGTTCTTCTGCATGCCGGAACTCAGTAGATTATCTACCAGGCTGCCCTTCGCTTAGCTGGTCTCAGCGAGCGAACTGGAGTCTCTGGTTGTTTTGCACCTTCAAGTTCGAGCTTCCGTCCAATCACCTTTTCGATGTCGCGCATCAAGAAGATTTGTTCGTCCGACACGAATGAGTATGCTATGCCGGAACGTCCTGCTCGACCGGTTCTACCGATGCGATGAACATAGTCTTCTGGCGAGTCAGGCAGATCGTAGTTGATGACGTGACTGATGTCCGGGATGTCCAGACCGCGTGCGGCGATGTCCGTCGCGACGAGTACTTTGAATGCGCCTTTGCGATAACGCGAAAGAGTCTTCTCTCTTTGGCTCTGGGTGATGTCCCCGTGAATTTCCTCTGCTGGAATTTGGGCGTCACGGAGTCGATCCATTACCCACGTCGCTTTGCGTTTGGTCTGCGTGAAAACGATCACTGATGTGCTCAGATCTCGGATTAGTTTTGCAAGTAATTCGTCCTTGCTGAACTCGTGTACGCGGAACATCTTTTGTTTGATTTCTTTGGGCTCGATTTGATTTGAATTAACACGAACAGTGACCGGATTTCGCAGAAACTCGCGAGCTAACATTTCAACTTTGCCGTCGATGGTGGCGGAGAACATCAATGTCTGACGCTCCTTCGACAGAGTTTTAACTATGCGTCTGACTTGCGGCATGAATCCCATGTCTAGAAGTCTGTCCGCCTCATCCAGTACCAGCATCTCGATACCGGCGAGACTAACCGTTTTTCTCTCTAAATAATCGAGCATGCGGCCAGGTGTTGCGACGATTATGTCAGCGGTTTTTAGACCAGCTTTTTGTTTTTCGTAGCCGACGCCACCATATACGGTGACACTGCGCAGCTTCCTGTGTTTTGCGAATTTCTCGAATTGTTCTTGCACCTGAAGCGCGAGTTCGCGCGTCGGAAGTAGAATCAGAGCTCTCGGATGGTGCTCCGGTTCGTCCAGACATTCAATGATTGGCAGAGCATAGGCTGCCGTCTTACCGGAACCGGTCTCAGCGGATGCCATTATGTCCTGCCCCGACATCGTCAGCCCGATCGTTTTATCTTGAATTTCAGTAGGTATCGTATAGCCGCATTCTGTCAACGCGGTAAGTGTCGGCTTGGAAAATCCAAGCTCTGCGAATGTAGTCAATGTATGTTCCTTATTGCAACCATTGGCTTGTTAGCCAACTCATTTCGATAAAATCGGGAAACTTGTGATCCAGTCAACGCCTGTTCTTTTCTTTCCGTAGACCGAACCGCGATTCAAAAACGTCTTTCGTTTGCCGTTTCCCATCACTAATCGCCTTAGTATCTCATATTTAACCTTAGATGTCAAAAGAACCACGCAAGCAACGTTACTCCAGACCCGTTTTAGAACGTCTCCCTTCTTAGAAGCTCCAACTACTTACAGGCTCCGACTATCTTGAGGCTTCTAGTGGTTACGCACCTCTTTTTTAAATATGACGCATGGTGAGATGAACGCATCCTCAAACATTCCGCAAGGCGTCCATGCCTTACTGGTGCGGTTTTCAACAATCTCCGTCAGTGTGTTTTTATTATTGAACACTCCGCCGAATGCGTGCTCCACCGCGTACTGATAATTTTTACCTTCCGATTTAGTCATCAGGACCAGCGTCGGGCTGAGTCCTCCGTGAACGACACATTGCAAAGTGAGATCGTTTTTCATCTCTTGTGATGCTAATTCATGTTCTATCGTGGTGGCTGTATGTTCGAATAGCCCGATTGGGACCGTTACAAGCTTGATTTGCATGTCGCTACACGGTTCGTACGATTTGCGGTAAACAACAACCGGTTTCGAAATCAAACTGTCAACGATACAAGCCGGAATCCAGTTCTCCGCAAGTTTTTGCCAGAGCCGTTCACTTATATAAGACACTTCGTCGATACCGGCAGGTACGTCAAGCGTCTCGATTGTGTACCGGAGAACCGTTCTTGGGTCTCGGACTTTTCTAAAAACCATTAATGTTTGGCGTACTTCGTCACCGCAAGTGTCGACAATCTCCCAGCCTTCAAGAGAACGTTGCAAAATGAGGCGGGCTAAAGACTCCATTTCGTCTTCTTCGGGAAAGCGCTTGCGGACTGGTTCCACAATGTGATCGCACAGTACGAAACTGTTCGCTGTCGTAGATGTAATCATGTTGTCCCTCCAATTGGGTGTTTTGATGTTGGCTGAGGGCGGAAGCCGAATCTGTTAGATGTCAACGAGACAGAGCGAAGAGAATTTTTGTTCCCACTGTTTCGAATTTTATTAACTGAATGAGACCTCTAATCTGAGGCTGGCAGCCGAATTCGTGATATTCTGACCTGGCCGTCGACCGATGGTCAGAGGAATAGCATTCAGCGCAATGCGCCTTCTTGTAACCGTTTACGGAGCTTTTCCGAAAGTTTCAATGCGAGAAAACTGGAGCCGAGCTAGTCAAACACTTGAGTTCACTACGGACGAACTCACCAAGATGATCGCCCCAATTTTGCCCAAGCGGAAGGTGGTGGCCAGTTTCTACGCTCAAGGTGGACTGGCTAATACTAATATTCGTTTGAAACTCAGTGATACTCAGACGCCACTAATGCTGCGGGTGTTCACTCGCGATCCTTCGCAGGCGGAGAAAGAATATCAAATCTATCAGCGCATCAAAGGTCTGGTGCCTGTCCCGCAAGTGTACTTCTATTCCCCGACAAATCCAGTCTCCGGCCATCCTTACTCGATTATGCAAGTAGTCGAAGGCGATCGGTTGGAAACTCTTGTGGAAGGGCTGGATGACAGCTGGAGCGTGGAGGTAGGTCGAAGTGTGGGCGATGCACTTGCCGCCATCCATAGTGTCACATTTGAGCGCGCTGGATTTTTCGACGGGCAGTTGAACATAGTGACGCCAATCTCCCTGGGCGCAGATGGCTTTGTCGGTTTCGCTCAGAGTTGTGTTGAACAGAGTATCGTACAGCAGCGTCTCGGCATTGATGTCGTTCATCAACTAATGACGTTAGTCAAATCGCAGTTGTCAGAGTTCGATTCGTGGCGCTCTGCTGCTTGTTTGACTCACGCGGATTTTGGTGGGTCTAATATCCTTGTGCGTAAACAACACGAAGGCTGGAAAGTGAGTGCTGTACTTGATTGGGAGTTTGCGCTCAGTGCGAGCCCATTCATGGATTTCGGTAATCTTTTGCGTAAACCGCTTGGTTCTGTTTACTCATTTGAAAGTTCCGTCTACGAAGGATACACCGCGCGTGGTGGCAGACTGCCGGATAATTGGCGCAAGCTCAGTAAACTCGTCGACTTGACCGCGTGGTTGGATTTCCTTACCAGACCTACTGCCAACGAAAGGTTGATCGAAGATGCTCGCGCTGTTATCCTCGAAACGATAAACGAACACCGCTCGCGTTAGGCTATGACCTATCAACATTCACCTGCAACGAGCCGCGACTGAAATTGTGTTGTTCAAGATTGTTTCTTGTAAATTGGTGGCATAGGAAAGATGGTGCGTTTACGGAGACAACATGCGAAGCATCGCTTTCTTTCTCATTGTCCTTGGCGTTTCATACTTTGTGCTTACAGGCATCGAGTATGCTCGCAACATCCAGGCACAAAATTGGATTGAAACCGATGGCGTCGTCGTCAAGGCAATCAATAGCATTCCGCTCACCAAGTACGAGCCCAATCGATTGAATAACATTTGCTTGCTGGTCAATTGGTCGTACGTTAAGTATGGCTATTCAATCGGTGCCGGTCATTACGATGGTGAATCTGAGCTTGGACCGCACCTGACCATGTTTGATTACATGGTCGGGCCGATTGCGGTTCGCTTACCAGACGGTGAGGTTATCAAAGTGCGCTACAACCCGCGCAACCCTAACGAGTCCCGTTTACCGCTCGATGTCTTTCACCCGATCGAGATGTTTTTCGGAACGGCATGCGTTTTTTTCGTATCCGGACTGCTGCTCTATTACATGAGTAAGATATCGGTCACCGCCGAAGGTGACGACGATGAGTTGAACAAACCGCTAGAGTATTTCGAGAAAAAACGCCGCCAAATTAAGTAAAGCGCCGTTTCTCGGAAGTTGAGTCGATCGACTCCGAGTCGGCTATTTGGCCGGAGCGTTCGCAGATGCTTTGCTCGAGACCGCTGAGGGCTCGTAGGTTATCAGCTGCGGTTCCTTTTGGGAGTCCATCATCGCTTTAACGAGACCGACGAACAGTGGATGCGGATCGTCCGGTCGCGATTTCAATTCCGGGTGGAACTGGCAGGCGACGAAATAGGGGTGATTTTTCAATTCGATCATCTCTACGAGAAGTCCATCCGGAGATAATCCTGAGAAAACCATTCCGTGCTCTGATAATTTCGCTCGGTGATTGTTGTTGACCTCGTAGCGATGGCGATGTCTTTCAGAAATGCTTTCTTTACTGCCGTAGACCTTGTACGCGACCGAGCCGACTTGAAGGCTGCAAGGATAGCGACCCAGTCTCATCGTTCCCCCTTTGAGAACGACGTTGTGCTGGTCCGGCATCAAATCGATTACGGGGAATTCCGTCTTCGGATTGAACTCGGTAGAATGCGCGTCCTTCATGCCTGCAACGTTGCGGGCGAATTCGATTACAGCTGTCTGCATTCCCAGGCAGAGTCCGAGGTACGGAATATTATTTTCGCGAGCGTATGTCGCTGCTTGAATCTTTCCTTCAATTCCCCGGTCACCGAAGCCGCCGGGAACCAGTATGCCATCAACGTCTTTGAGATATTGCTCGGCTCCGTTTTTCTCGATGTCTTCCGATAAAATCCATTTGATATCGACTTGCGCACCGAGCGTGACACCACCATGCTTAAGTGCTTCCACGACCGAAATGTACGCATCCGAGAGCATCACGTACTTCCCGACAATCGCGACGGTAACTTTTCGGCTCGGTTTTTTCACTCGCTCTACGAGCTCTTTCCATTCGGCGAGATCCGGCTCCGTATTGGGGAGATGCAGACGCTCAAGGACCCGTCCGGCGAGCCCTTCCTGTTCCATTATGATCGGAATTTCGTACAGGTGTTTAACGTCCTTACACTGGATTACGGACTTCAGATCGACGTCAGTGAATAGCGAAAGCTTCTCACGAATTGATGAATTTAGCGTTCTTTCCGTTCTGCACACTAGTATGTCCGGTTGAATACCGCGACTTCTCAGCATATCCACGCTGTGTTGAGTCGGTTTCGTTTTCAACTCATTTGTGGTTCGCAGGCTCGGGATCATTGTGCAGTGAATGTAGCAGACAAGGTCTCTGCCGATATCTTTCCGCATTTGACGTATGGCTTCGAGGAAAATCAAGCTCTCAATGTCGCCGACTGTTCCGCCGACTTCCACGATTACGACATCAGCGTTCGATGTGCTCGCGGCTTTGCGGAGGAAGTTCTTAATCTCATTGGTGACGTGGGGGATCATTTGAACGGTCCCGCCGAGGTAGTCGCCGCGACGCTCTTTCTCCAAGACGCTTTTGTAGAGCGAACCTGCAGTTACGTTATTCATGCGGCTGAGGTCGGTACTGATAAACCGCTCATAATGCCCGATGTCCAGATCGGTCTCGGCTCCGTCCTCAGTGACGAAAACCTCGCCATGCTGGTAAGGACTCATCGTGCCAGGATCTACGTTGAGGTAAGGGTCAAGTTTGACGATCGTCGTCAAAATGCCGCGGGCTCTTAAAAGACGTCCAAGAGACGCCGCCACGATGCCTTTCCCCAATGAGGAAACCACACCACCAGTTACGAATACATACCGGGTGTCCATCAGACCTCCACCGAAAACAAAAGATCCCCAACTACAATATACGGCACGGAGCCGCGTTCTACGATAAATGATGAAGAATACGAAACCACTGAAACGTGGTAAGAATCCCAATTACATAGGGAGACGTGGGGACCGAAACCTTTCGTGATTCCAATCCCTGCTCGTTGTTTACTCTGTTTCATGTCTTAGTCCCCTATCCTCGGGACCCTGAAGAAGGCTTTTCCATCGACTTCTTCGCTGTCGGGAGCCGTCTCCAGCAAGGGCGCATGGCCAGGAGGTGGGACGACGACGTCCTCTCTCAACACGTTAACAACAGGCAGGGCGTGCGACATGGGTTCAACACCGGTAGTGTCGACTTTATCGAGTTGTCCGAAATATTCGATGATGCGGCTGAGCTGGTTGGTGTAAAGGCGCTTTTCATCTTCTGTTAGCGCCAATCTGGCCAGCTTCGCGACATGCTCGACATCTTTGGAGGTGATCATCTCAAGTCCATGTTTAAGTTATGCCCGAACGCTTTCTGCTATTCTGCCATGAAGATTGCCTGGTGTGAATGATGATTTTTGAACTTGGAATCCTCTTCGTCTCGCTGGTCGTGATTGTAGCGGCGGCTGAGCTCTTTACAAACGGTATTGAATGGCTTGGGCAGCGGCTTGAGCTTAGCGAAGGCGTGGTCGGAAGTGTGCTCGCGGCCGTAGGGACTGCTTTGCCCGAAACCCTGATACCGATTGTTGCCGTCATATTTTTCGGACAACGGGAAGGCGACGAGGTCGGAATCGGGGCGATCACCGGCGCTCCGTTTATGCTCTCAACCCTGACCCTTGGGCTTTGCGGGCTTGCTGGGATGAGCTTCGCGAAGAGCGGAAAGCGAGCCGCTGCGATCAACTACAACGAAGTAGTGATGACTCGTGATTTGAAATTTTTTATCGTCGCATACTCGATTGGACTAATCACTGCGGCTTTTGCGACTCACCAGATGGCGAAATACATCATCGCGTTTCTTATATTGATGATCTATCCGTTGTATCTCTACAAGACTTTTCAGTCATCCGGCGAGGTGGGTGAAGAGCCCGAAGCTCTTTATATTGACCGCATACTCAAGAAGGGATCGAACAAGCTGCGCTTCATTTTGCCGCAAGTTTTGCTCGGTCTTGGTGGTATCGTAGGCGGTGCATACTTCTTTGTGGAATACATTCAGGACATTGCTGATGCGATTGGCTTCCCCCCTCTGATTTTGTCGCTCATCGTCTGCCCGGTCGCGACCGAGCTGCCTGAGAAGGTTAACAGCATTCTCTGGGTTCGCCAGGGGAAAGACACTCTGGCTCTGGGTAACGTCACCGGTGCGATGGTTTTCCAGAGTTGTATTCCGGTTGCATTCGGAATCGCTTTCACACCATGGAACCTGGACATGGGCATTGTTATGACAGGACTCGTGGCGATTGGTTCAGCATCGCTTCTGTTACTAATGGTTAAAACCAAAAAACTCAGCTTCAACTATTTGGCTTGCTGCGCGATTTTCTATGTCTGCGCGGTTACTGCCCTAATCACACTCGATGTCCATATCGGCGGTCCAAAGCCGGAGACAGGCGTCATGCATCACGAGGGCGCCACCCAACCGAGTACGCAAGAACTGAACCGGAGTCAGGCGGAATAAACAGCATGGCGCCGTGGCATAGTAAATAAGAATAGCTTGAGGGGTCTTTGATGATCGTCGCCGCGTTCGAAGAGTGGTTTCAAAACACGAACGGCTACATGGCAAAAGAGTTTCTTTTCGACGATTTGTGGGCTCGAATTCAGCCTGCGATCACGACCTGGGAGACGCGCGGTTATCAAGTTTGTGGTGCTTCTGATGATAAACAGACACTAGTATTTCGCGACCAGATGAATCGCGGACTGCGGCTTACATCGTTTGAGGCCGACGAGTTTCAGTGTCTTCAATACGTTGAAGATGTCGACTCTCACGACTGGACCGTATACGTTTCCGAAGTTTCCAATCGCACATCCGGATTCCTCAGGACGCAGGCCTGGTGTCGTATCGGTTTGAAACGGGTGGCGTTCCGGCAATACTCTAATAAGGACGACGGCGCCGTTGCTCCTGAAGAAATGCACCGAGAAGTCGTTCTGACACTTGCCGAAGAGGAGGGGCTTCGCCTTGAAGCTCTCGAGGACTGCTCCATTCAGGATATTGAAGAGAGGATCGCGCTTGCCTACATGCGCCCGCAGTTAGCAGTCTTTGGGCAAGAGTGAATTGAAACTGGTTCGCTAAGATGTGACGCTGTCCGGATCAAAATTGACTTTCTGACCGCTACGGTTATCATCATCAGCCGCTGACTCCGCAAGCTGTTCGCGGATTTCTGCGATTACCTCTTCCGGATTTTTTCCGTCCGGTGGCTTGAACATATTCGAGTCGACATGAACCTGTTGCGAGTGCTCTTGAGATGGCGGGGGATAGAAGAAGTCCAAAATGAGCTTCACTGCTGCCGCGACGGGGATGGCGATCAACATGCCCAGTGCACCTGCCAGTACTTCGCCACATATGACAGCGAAGATAATGGCGAGCGGGTGAAGCTCGATAACATGCCCGACGAACTTCGGAATAACAACGTAATCCTCTGTCAGGCGAGCGATCCAGTAGCACAGAGCAATTAACAAACCGACGTGAACGCCTTTCTGAGCGACGCCGACGATCACTGCCATTGATATCGCCAGTAGTGGCCCGAGCACCGGAACGATTTCAAGGACACCGCTGAAGATTGCGATTAAGAGCGCATACTTGATTTGAAATGCGAAGTGGAGAATTACATACGCGACCGTCGACATCAGCAAAATGAGAAAGAGTTGAGTGCGAATGTATTTAGCGACCATGACGTTTATCTGGCTCGATAAGGTCACAACAGCCATTCTACGTTCCTCTGGTAGGAAACGCAGTAGGAAACGACCGACACTCTCGCTATCCATGATCAGGTATATGGATGAAACGACTGATACCAGAACATGCAGTAAGCTCTTGGAGAGAATTTCGGTCAAGTGAACGAGTTCTTCCGGCTTGCCGAGCCAGGTTTCAAGGTTTATCACAATGTCGCTGGAAATGGTTTGAACATCCATTTGCCAGTTGAAGGTCGTCGACAATTGCTCGAGCAGTTTCGTGACGATTGCATGTCTGTCTTCAAACAGAGTTGCCGCCTGGTCGATGAGCAATCCGCCGAAGAGGCGGCTGAGAAGTATCATCGTGCCGAGAAAAGCCAGGTATATTCCCGCGACAGCGAAATGGCGAGGCATTTTGCAAGTCGTGCCCACAAAGCGGACGAGGGGCAGCAAGAGATAGGCCAAAATTCCTCCGACGATGAACGGAGGAAAAACCTCTCGTACAAGGTAGAGGAACCAAAGGAGTCCAAAAATTGCCAGCCATCTAAGCATATACAGGTTCTACCCACAGGCTGTCTGAAGTAACGTAGGTGTTGAACAGCCGTCGCTGTGCGGCAATTTCAGAAAGAAAATTTCGGAAATTCTGACACTCGCGACGGCTGTTATCTGACTATCTGACGGCCATCTGCTTCGGCTCGAGCTGAGAGAAGTTCTCAACTTTTGCGCGCACCAGTTTCTTCAAATACCACGAAGGTCTGAAGCGCTCTCCGAGTTCCTTATGGTGCGCGTTGATTTCATTCAAGCACCATTCGAGACCTTTCTCTTGAGCGATTTTCAGCAATCCGCCTTTCATGCCGCATCCGAATTCCATTCCCGTATCGACGTCAGCCGGCGTGACCACTTCTTCCTGGAGTGCGTACATCGCTTCGTTGAACATCGGAAGAATAATTCTGTGGGCGTCGACTTTCTTGCTGGACTTGCGGACTTTGCCGTCAGCATTGAGTTCCTTGATAATCTCTTCGAGCTTCGGATTGGTTTTCTTTGCTTCGCCTTTTTGAGGGACAGTGCCTTGTTCGTGCAGGTAAAAACCGCTTCCGCTCTTTTGACCGAGGCAACCGGCTGCGACAAGTTTGTCAAGCAGGGGCGATGACTCGAAGCGCGGACCGTATTCGTTATATAGGAATTTGTTGACGTGAGCGCAGACGTCTAGCCCGGTCATGTCGAACAATGCCAGCGGTCCCATCGGCATTCCGAATTGAACCATCATGTCATCGATTTCTTGCGGCGTGGCGCCTTCTTGCAACGCCCAGAGCGCTTCATTCATGTATGGGAAAAGCAATCTGTTGACAAGGAAGCCAGGGCATTCCTTCACTCGCACAGGAGTTTTCTTCATTACATCCCTGGTGAGTGCCATTGCGTGTTTAATCGTCTCTTCGCTGGTTTTAACGCCAGGAATCACTTCTACCAATTTCATCACCTGGGCCGGATTGAAGAAGTGCATGCCGAGCACTTTCTCCGGACGCTTCGTTGCCGCAGCGATTTCCGATATCGAAAGCGCCGAGGTGTTCGATGCAAGAAGTGTGTGAGCTGGGCAAATCATGTCGAGCGTTTTGAAGATCTCGAGCTTGACATCGATTTCTTCCAGCGCTGCTTCGATGACGATATCCGGCTCACCGAGCTCGTCATAGCTGGTCGTGCCGCGAACTTTCGAGAAGAGGCGATCTGCGTCTTCCTGTGTCATGGTTCCTTTTTTGACACGGGAGTCGTACATTCTTTTGATGTTTTTAAGGCCGCGTTCGACGAATTCGTCTTTCACATCCTTCAGTACGACTTCAATGCCAGCCTGGCTGAGTACTTGCGCGATTCCGCTTCCCATCGCGCCGGCGCCAATAACTGTAGCTCTTTCAAACTTCATTTGAATGCCCTCACGCATTGATCTTTCACTAGATTCGCCATGCTAGCATGTACGGGAACAAACACCTTGCATATCAATGTTTGTTTCCCTTTTCACTAATCACGCGAAGCCAAGGTACGGGTGGGGTTGTATGGCACTTGCTGCGAATTTACTGAGACGAGTTCCAAACGTTGCTGAGGATCTGGAAGACCAGGCTCCGAAGCACCTGGGTTGGTTGATGCTGACCGGTTTGGGAATCGGTGCCACCATCGGTGCTGGCATCTTCGCAATGCCTGGAATTATTGCTGGCAAGGCCGGACCGGCTGGGGCTCTGTCGTTCCTGCTAACTGGACTTATCGTTTTAATAGTCGCTATCTGTTATGAAAAGTTTTCGCGCCACATGCCTCATGGTGTTTCGGCATACAGTTACGTGTACACCTCTATTGGTGAGGTGGTAGCGTGGGTGGTGGCATTCGGTTTGTTCATGGAATATAGCTTTGGCGCAGCCGCAGTGGCGATCGCTTGGAGTGTTTATCTTCAAACCGCTTGTGGCTATGAGTTGCCGAAATTCTGGACCGGTTCTCAAATAGAAACTACGACCGCGGCTGTGTTAGACCCAAGTGGTGCTGTAATAACGCCGGCGATCACCGAGTTTCATTTCGGGATAAACTTCGTCGCCATCCTGGTTGTCGCAGTTATTACTCTCATTCTGATGTATGGCGGCGTGAGCAAATCGGCGAAGTTGAACTTCGCGCTGGTCGTTCTAAAAATGGCGCTTCTTGCGATCTTCCTGTGCGCCGGAATTCCTCACGTCAATCCGGCTAACTGGCAGCCGTTTATGCCCAAAGGTTGGGACGGCGTCCTGCAAGGCGCAGCTGTCGCGGTTTTCCCGTACGTCGGTTTTGACGCGCTCTACACATTCGCTCGTGAATCGAAGAGCCAAAAGGATACAACTAGAGGAACGTTTCTCTGCGTGGGAATCGTCGCGCTCCTGTATGTTGCGGTGATGGCTGTCGCGACCGGTCTTGCTCCGTGCTTCTTCGATGGAGACCCGAATAAACCGAATCCGTTGTTCGTCGGTTCCGAAGCTGCGGCACCACTGGCGAAACTGCTCTCGGCCGCGGGTGAAACATGGACTGCAAAACTTATCGCTGCAGGTGCCGTTCTCGGTATCTTCAATGTCCTGCTCGTTCTATGTATGGGCGGACCGAGAATCTTCAGGAATATGTCGGAAGACGGTTTGCTTCCAGCGATATTTAAAAAGTCGCACCTTGGAAATCCGACCTTCGGAATTCTTTTGAACGGCGTTCTTGTTGCCGCTTTTGCCGGCTTCATGCCCTTTGGCGAGATCGCAGACATGATGGTTCTAGGCACGCTAATCGCATTCATCTTCGTTTGCTTCGGCGCGATGAGAATGAAACTCGTCAATCCGCTTCTCGCGATTCTCGGTATGGCAGGTTGTTCTATTCTGGCTGCTAAACTCAATCCAATAGTTTTAAACGCATACGCAATCACGTGCCCGATTGGTCTTATCATCTACGCGGCTTATGGGTATAGAAACAGCAAATTGCACAAACAGGGCGTCGAAGGAGCGCTTGCTAAGCAGCCCGATCCGGTTCCCTAATTTTTCTTTTGGGAAACAGCGTCCAGTCGTTTCTCAATCACTTTCTTCGTGAGTGGAAAGCTGGCATCGACCATATCGGTGGTTTTATCCTTGGCGCCGGAACGACCGCCGAACTTCGCACACATAAGCTCTGCAAAACATTCGTGAGGACCGCGAACATCTTTTTGAAGATAGTATGCAATTTTGGTGCGCACATAATCATCGCGAATTTGCCCACAATCTAATAGATAAGCATGCTTGTACTCTTCGGTTTCCGAGATGGTACCCATATAGTAATCGATGGCATGGCCTAGTTCGTGATGAAGAGTGCCGATCGGATCGTCTACTCTGTCCCAATCGAAGCCGTTTCCAATCGTGTACTCGCAGACAACGATGCCGCCAGAATAGAACATTCCAGGGCAATCTTTATACGTGTGTCCTTCCATATAGCCAGCTGGTTGCTGATTCTCCATACCAGGTTCTTTGTCGACCATGGTCGGGGTGAGCCAGATTTTGCACCTGACCTTCTTCAATAACTCAGGCGGATACTCGCGCAATGCTGTTTTAGCCTGGTCGACGAGGGTAGCGGAAACCTGGGGACGATTTTTCAGCGGTGGTACGATTTTAAGAATGTCGTCGACCACATCGCCACTGGAGCGGGTTGACCCGGTGCGCACAGCAACGGATGAACCGGCTGTTCTCCCCTCCGCGAATTTTTTCGCTCCAAAAACCGCGTACGAAGGATCGTTTAGATGTTGTGAGTACTGCCGGTCAGATCGTTTCAAAAACTCTTTTATCTCGTAACCCTTACGGCTTGATGGAAACGTGCGAACCACGTACCAATAGGCGCGCATCGCCTCATCTGTTTTCCTCTGCATGTTGAGGCAATTTGCGTAGTAGACGTATGCGTCGACATTGTTCGGGGTGAGGCTGGTTATTTTGTAGAACGCATCACCAGCGCGCACGTAATCTTTCTGTTTATAAACCTGGAGAGCAAGTTGGTAGACATCCTGAGACGCTGCCGGCAGGCTCTGCAAAAGAGTTAAAGCTAGAAATAGTAGAGTGAACTTAGTCGACCGTCGAGTCATCAACCTACCTCGTCGCACCGATTTTATATTCCCGAATCGGCGCATCGCCAAGCCCGATTTATTTTGCGTCTATCCAGTTTTTTCCGGAGCCGACGTCTACCTTGAGCGGGGCCTTTAGCGGTTGACCAAGCTCCATAGCCTTTCTTACGAGTTCTTTAGTCGCTTCCAGTTCTTCATTTGGAACTTCGAGAACCAGTTCATCGTGAACCTGTAAAACCAATTTCGCTTTGCTGCCGGTTTCAATCAACTTGCGATCGAGTTCAAGCATAGCGAGCTTCATCAAGTCGGCGGCGCTTCCTTGAAGGGGCGCGTTGCATGCGGCTCTCTCATCGGCTCGACGAACACCGGTGTTTCTATCATGCAGATGTGTGAAGTATCTCCTTCGTCCCCACAGCGTGCTTACGAAATTGTTCGCGCGCGCTTCTTCAACGGTTTTCGTCATGAATACTTTGACTTTCGGCAGGCGGGCAAAGTATTTGTCGATAAACGTTTGCGCTTCCTTCGTGGAGATGCCCAGACTCTGCGCCGTCGCAAATGGTCCTTGCTGATAGATCAACGCAAAGTTCAACGTTTTTCCAACACCGCGCATTTCGGTATCAACTTTTTCGATTGGAACGTCGAAAATTTCCATCGCGGTTCTTGCGTGAATGTCTTGATTCTTTTCGAAGGCGTCAATTAGCGTCTCATCACCGGACATATGAGCGA
The DNA here is from genome assembly GCA_965228855.1 of Candidatus Obscuribacterales bacterium. Lineage (GTDB taxonomy): Bacteria > Cyanobacteriota > Vampirovibrionia > Obscuribacterales > Obscuribacteraceae > JADYXR01. Next base: position 2,244,377 of record CBDDIJ010000002.1, read on the forward strand.
GCATGCGCAACTCTATCTGTGAATAATCTGCTGTTATCAAACTGGAATCAGGGCTTCCAGTGATAAACGCGCCTCTGATTTTTCGTCCCATTTCCGTGCGGATAGGAATATTCTGCAGGTTGGGGTTACTGCTCGATAGGCGTCCCGTTGCTGCTACAGTCTGGTTGAACTCGCCATGCAAGCGGTTATCGTACTCCAATATTTCTTTCGGCAATGCGTCGACATAAGTCGAACGCAGTTTCGTCAGGTGGCGATAATCAAGAATTTTTGGAACGATAATGTGCTCATCTTTGAGCGCATCAAGAACGGACGCGTCCGTTGAATAGCCCGTCCCTCCTTTTGTTTTCGCTTTCGTCTTCAAACCGAGTTGGTCAAAGAGAACCTTTTGCAGCTGTTGGGTCGAGTTGATGTTGAAAGAATAGCCGGAGATATCATAAATTTCTCGCTCTAAGCGCGTGAGTTCGATCGACATCTCGTCCGACAGCTTGCGCAGATATTCTTTGTCGAGCGCAACGCCATTTTGCTCCATCTTCGCCAGCACTGTAGATAGTGGCAAATCCATCTGATAAAGCAGATAGCGTTGCTCATCATCGAACAGCGCCGCGTAATAGCGCGCGAGCTCCAAGCCGAGTCGAGCATCGTCGGCTGCAAAGGGTGCGACCTTCTCGACAGGCAGCATGGCAATCTCGAAAGTTTTCTTTCCGCCGGCAAGCGCATCGCTAATTGTGCTTATGAAGTAGTTGAAAACTGCTTCTGCTTGATCCTTCAGCGATTGGCGACTGTCCGGATTCTTGATGTAGCTTGCCAGCATTGAATCGCCCACAAGAGGAGCCATGGTCATTCCAGCCCTGAACAGAATATTTAACTGTTGTTTGGCGTTGTGGGCGACCTTCCCAATTTTGGGATCCTCGATTATTACCTTGAGTTTGTCTGCCACCATATCCGGTGCGAGCTGATTGACTCCGAGATAGCGATGGCGAACCGGAATATATGCCGTTTTCAAATCGGTAATGCCGGAAGTGGCGCTTGCGGAGAGCGAGCCGTCCTCTTCCCGTTTTAATCCGTTGCCCCACGCGAATGCCCATCCAATGATTTCTGTATCCAGAGAATTGGCGCCATCAACTTTCAGTTCGATTGAAACCACTTCTTGTTTTGCAAGAGTGGAAACGAGTTGGCTGAGTTGTTCTTCTGTGGTGATAATGTCGGGAACTGGTTGCGCTGTCAGTTTCGGCAGGTCAATGGACGGTTCGACTACTGTGACTGTTGAAACTTCGATTTTGAGCTGAGTCGTTTCATCATCAGTCTCTTCGGTGTCCAAACCTTGCGGTAACTCTCTGCCCGTGGCGTCTGCGAATGTCATCGGCATTACTTCAATGTCGTTGATGATCGCTTTCAGTTTTTTCTCAAGTTCCTTTTTGTCTTGACCCTTCTCTGAGAACGACGTGGCCAGGCAGATAGGAAGACGATTAATGAGGTTTCGAAACTGAAGGCTTTTGAAAAACTTGCCGGCTTCCTGAAGATCGGGCATCGTCAATTTGCAGGCGTCATAATCCATATCGATTGGAACATCCAGCACAATGCGAGCAAGATGCTGACTGGCAAAAGCAACGTCGCGTCCTTCGATCAGCTTTGCCTTGACGGCTTTGGCTGTAAGTTCTTCGACGTGCTCATAGACGGACTCGAGCGTTTTGTACTGGGTCAGCAGTTTTACGGCGGTTACAGGACCGATTCCTTTGACGCCTGGAATGTTGTCCGAAACATCACCGCACAATGCTTTGTAGTCGATTATTTGTTCGGGCCAGACGCCCATTTTCGCAAACACTTCCGGTTTCTTATAAGTGACCAGGCCGTTCTTGCCGGGCATCATTACTTCGATCAAACCATCGGCATCGTCGAGCAATTGGAACGAATCCTTGTCCCCTGTCAGGATGACGACACGCCGCCCGTCTCTGGCCGCGCGTTTCGCAATCGTGCCGATCACATCATCAGCTTCGTATCCAGGTAGTTCCAGAATCGGGATGTTTAGAGCTTCGACGCCGCGTTTAATTAGAGGCCATTGAACTTTCAGATCGTCAGGCATCTCTTGTCGATTAGCCTTGTATTCCGAATAGTTTTCGTGGCGAAACGTCGGTCCGGCTACGTCAAAACTTATCGCCAACATGTGCGGCGCGAGTTTATCAATCATGTCGAACAGGGACATGAAGAAACCCATCACCGCCCATGTCGGAACGCCTGTTTTGGTGCGCATTCCTGTGGTCAGGAGTGCGAAGAATGAGCGATAAGCCAACGAGCTTCCATCGACCAAAACCAGAGATTCTTTTTCATCAGAGCTATTGGTCGATGTGCTTGATTCGCTATTTGCGCTTACGTTTGTTTCTATCATCTTCTTCTACAGCTGGCTTGATTTCTTGTCGTGGAGCGGGTTGAACTGATTGCTGCGCCATCGCGTCGGCAAGGGGATGACCTTCCGCATCAGATGGTGCCTCGATTCCGAGCAGTGCCGCGATTGTCGATGAGATGTCTGCGGGCGAGACGCTCGCACCGTATCTTCCTGGTTTCACACCAGCACCGTAAAGAAGAAGCGGCACTTGTGTGTCGTATGAGAATGGCGAACCATATCCGGTGCCGTTCGATTCGCTGGTGAATACGAAACCTGGTTTTGGCGTGACGTAGACTTCTCCGCTGCGTCCGAAGTAGTACGCTTTGCGCACCATATCAGCAATCGGACTGTTTGGTGGCTGGTTTGTGTAGAGCTGCCAGGCCGTGAACACTTCGCCGATACCTGGCACAGAATGCGCGATTCTGCCTACCAATGATTCTACATCAGGTTGACGCAGTTTTTGTTTGTCAATTGCATCCAGGTTGAGGTAAAGGTTTGGAGGATCGAAAGAGTCGATCCAGTCTTCTTGTCCCAGCTGCGAATCGAGCTTCGAATCGAGATAAGTAGTGAAGATTTTCGGATCGATGCGACCGGCGTCCAGACCACGTTCTTTTGAGAACTCAGGAATGGCAGGGCTTCCGTGAGTGGCAGTGAAAATGATCGTGGTTTTGTTGAAGCCAACCTTTTCATTGATGTATTGAAACAGTTGAGCGAGGCTCTGGTCCATTCTGAGCACGAGATCTTCGGTTTCCTGACTGTACGGTCCGAACGCCTGGGTAAGTTTTTCACCGGCGTTTAAACTCAGTACGAGCAAATCCGGATCCGGATGCTGCCCTAAGAATTCCTTCTCGACAGCCTCTCTGGCAAACTCAAGAGCAACCTGGTTAGCGAAAGGCGAGTTCACAAATGGCTCGTAGTAGTCCTGGTTTGCAGACTGTGAGCCAGCTTGAATCACGTGCGGAAAGATTTTACCGTCTCCAGGACCGGAGCGCTCATAGGGGTAGTCGTCCTTAGTCGAAGCTGCATACTGGTTTTCCGGCAACAATCGCTGCCACGGTTTTCCAAGATACTTTTCTCCGGGATGCGTATCGTTAAACGCTTTCACCCAACCGGTAAGTGTTCTGCCGTATTTAGCGGAAGTGACGAAATTACCTGTCTTAGGATCGATCCAGTACGCGCTGTTTGCCAGGCGGCCAGTGAGTAACAGGGACGCATCTTCGGAAGTACCGATGGTGAATACCTTGCTCCGTCCGTTGGTTGCAAGTTTCATTTGATCGCCGATGGTTGTGCCCGAGAGTTTGCAACTGCCGGCTGTGCCATTCGCGCCGACCAATTCGGCATCGTCGTTGGTGGCGGATGTCGCGCCTTTCTTGCTGCGGCTGTACCAGCTGTTGCCGACTACTGCCGTATGCCAGGGATGGGCTCCCGACGAGATTATGCTCGCTCCGACAGACGAATGCGTGGTCGCGCATTTGTAGAAGCAACTCGGATATTGCGCGCCTTGTTCCAGCAAGAGGCGCAATCCGCCAGATTGAAACTTATCCCTATATCTCGCCAGGAAGTTTTGGGGAAACTGGTCGGCGACAACCAGGACTACTAAGCTGGGTCTGCCGCTTTCCTGCGCCTGGACGGGAAGTTGAGGCCCCATCAGGAAGCAAAGGCTGAGAAACGAAAGGAATACTTTTTGAACTAACTTTGAGGTCATGGTAAAGAATTTGCGCGCGGATGCTGTCAAGGTGTCCCTCCCTGGGTCAAGCTAAGGCTATGTCGAGCCTTGGTTGCGATGGATTTGCATCGCTTGAGACCATGTATTTTACTTGGTTTTTGTTCGAGTTTTCAGCGGCTTGACAGGCTGAATTCACTTCAAATTACTTTGTGAAAGCGTGCATTTAAGCTATCGCCTTGATATCTTTGTTGTGTCTCGCGGCTGATTCTGTGTCGTTTCGTTAAATGACATGCGTCACCTGTCTATTTGAATCGCCGCACTAGTGGAGAAAGAACCGTCATGAGTGAAAGTACCACCTTGATCAAAAAAGCTGTATTAACCAGCGTTGGAGCCACTTCTAATCTCGATCGCATTAAAAACGCCCTTAACGATGCAATGCAAGATCTTGTCAAGATCGGTCAGGATCTCGTTGATGAGCTCGAAGAGCAAGGCAAAATCAAAGCCGATAACGCTCAATCCTTCCTGCGCGGACTTCAAGACGAAGCGACCAAGAAAACCGGTCAAATCGAAAAGAAAGTAACAGAGAAGGTTCAAGAGAAGGCCAAAGACTTCGGATTCGTCTCGAGAGAAGAATATGAAGAGCTGATCGAGCGCATTGAAGCAATCGAAAAAGCAAATGGTTTGCAACCTCCGGCTCAAGATGAGTCGAAGAAAGCAGGCAAGAACAAAAAATCGAAGAAAGAAGAATCCGGCGAAAACAACAACGAAAGCGCCGAATAGTTCTCGAACGATTTAGTTGATTCGAATTTTGAAACCAGTTGTCCGTCAGCCGGACAGCTGGTTTTTCATTACTTGCGTTGTTTTGAATGACTGGAAACGGAATGATTGGAAACGAGGCTACATGAGCTCCACCGGTACAGGCGGAATCTGAGGTGTCATCAGACGTTTATTCGGATCCGTTATATATGCGCCCGCCGGCATGCCTTCGATTCGAGGAAGAGGACGCCGGAGTTGAAACTCGACAGCAAGCGAATTTGTGCTATCCAGCGGGGGCTGGAAGCGCCGCTCCCATGACGTATTCGCCGGACCGGCAATGGGGCGGCCTCGGCCTGTTTCATGAAATACCAGGTCGCGCATGACTACCGACCAAACTACATCCTGAGTAGCACCGGTAGTGGTGGCGGATTTTGCGTAATAGAACGCCTGGTCTTCAGATACCGGGCTTCCCGAAAATGGATACTCCGACGCCGTGTGCAGTTGCGCGCTCTTTCGGGAATGCAGTTCCCTGGAATCGATAAGTACCGTGAGTGGTGCCATGTCATCTATGAGTCCGACTTTTGAAATGGTTTCATCCAAACTTCTATTGTTGATGGTCGCGTCGATTGTTGCTACAAGGTCTTTGGCCGGAACGAGCACAGGTCGCTGTTTTTGAAACCAGGGCGAGACCTTGCCAGGGTCGAATTGACTGTCGGTAGCTGCCCATGATGCCGCTTCGAAAAACTGTAACTCCTTAACTGGATCTTCGATGGGGAGGAAGATTGTTTTTCTTCCGATAAGAAACCCATTGGTCGGTGCATCGAACGTGTGCAGACCGTTTCGCAGGACGGTGAAGGTCGTGGCGCAAAGCTCGTAGGTTCTTGCGCTGCACCGGTCGCCATTTTGTAAAACCAGGCGAGCCAGTTCGTTGATGTAACGCAGCTGTTCTTTTCGATTGTCGATCGCATGGCAGGATGTTTTAAGTTCGGCAATTGCTTGTTCGCTCTTACGCATCTGAGTCTCAATCTTGGCTGTCTCATCCTTTGAGTTGGTCGCATGACTTTTGATGCTCTGCGCTGATAGCGCGCGCGACCAGGCTGCCAGTTCTTGCCGCTTAATCGATAATTTCAGTTCGAGTTCCCGGTTCTCTATTGCGCATTGTTTTCGGACAAGCTTTGCTGTCGCCATCGATTCGAGGGCTGCCAGATTCGTAGAATAAACCGCCGTGAGATACCGCCCGATCAGGTCCGCATCGAAGCCTTTACGTCCGGACAGGTTGAGATTCCCGGCGCGGTCCACGAACAACGGCATCGCGCTTTGCGGATACTCTTCCAGGCGGCCGGGATATTCGAAGCACTGTTCGATAGCCTTCTGGCTTTCGCTGTGCGCCCTTGTCGTCTTTGCGAAACTATGTTCTCGTGCTCCGGTGTCAGCCACCAGGCAGCTGTTGACCGGTGCCGTGGCTGTCTCTGAATCGCCCAGTTGTTTCGGTTGTGGGAGCGGAATTTCTTGATGCAGTGCTTTAAGAACCGCTTGAGGATCTGGTGCCGGTCGAAGGTGTCTTATCCAGTGATAAATTCCGATTGCAAGAGCATCGTTCGGTTTCATCGTCGGTAAAACGGGATCGATCGTCAGTTTGAGTTCCCCGTTTCCAGGCACGGCTCCTCCCCACGCTTGCTGCCAGTTGCCGGAATTTATCCATTTGGATTTGTTTAGAAACTGAGAAGGGCTGCTAAAGCTCTGGGGGAGACCCTGAGGAAAGCGAAACAACAGACAAGTCGGCACCGCTGGTGGTGCAGTGCCGCCAAGAAGAGCGCATAACTTGCGAACTTTGAAGACCGATCGTGTGTTTGTGGAACCTCTTGGTTCGTATTTGATTTCGAGTAGCACCGCATTTGGTAGCGCCCCTTCTGCGGCTTCAATGAAGTTATTGGGCTCGACAACGGTTACTCGATTCGCATAAGGATAAAATCGGACGACTCGATCTTTCGTGACCGGTACAGGAAAATCCGCTTTGAAATAACCGTTTTCTGCAAAGGTTTCGCCAAGTTCCGACTCCGGAAGCTCGTTGGTTCGCTGCAGTTTTGAATCTGAATACCGGCCCAGTCGAATTGTGAGGGCAACGGTTTTCAAATCGGTCGGATCTTTTGCTTGCAGGGCTTTCAAAACACCGGCATGGAGAGATGTTTGAGCATCGGGGGCATTCTCGGTCGGCGTTGCCACCGCAGCAAACATTTTCTGAACCAGGCGTTTCTCGACGACGTCGAGAGCATTCAGGTCTTGAACGATCTGCTGTTCCTGACTGGAGCTTCCCAGGGTGCTTGCCACCACGCCGGCCGCGTGCAGGCTCGCCTTTGCCGCATTTAGCGAAGTCGTTCTGTGAGGTTCTATGCCATATCCGTGACGATTTTCGATGGCTGTGTCACAAAGGGTTATGTGACCGAAACTGCTGTGTGTTTCGGTTATCGCAAGCAGTCGATTCGCAATTGCAGTCGCTTGCTCCTTAACGGGGTCATCAACGCTTCTGTCGACGTTGAGCCGGCCCATGACCAGGATATAAACGGCAATCAAAATCCCGGTGGTCATGGATGCCACCACAACATGCCACATAGGATAATCGCTTTTTGTGGTCGTCACCTTGTTGTAGATCCGAAAAGCTTGTCACAAATTGGGTTTGAACCACCGCACTACTGGATAATACCAGAGAACAGATGGCTTAAATGGCTGCCACGTTTGGTACGATTCTTTTATCTGGAGAAGTGATTGTTTGGATGCTCAGCAAATGCGATTGGCCGCTAGTGAATAGCCTGGCGATTAAACAGACGGCAAGAACGGCAGTGATTCTGTTGATGGCTTGCTCGGCTGCGACTGTATCAATTATCGGACTGCCCGCGCCATCGATTGCTCGAGAGGACGGTGAAGTTGAAATTCAAGATCCGAGTCTATTGATCGAGGAGCAATTGATTGATGAGGGATCGTTCTCTGCCGCTCGCGCTCGTCTAGATAAGCTGCAGGTTGAGCGCCCTGATGATGTAAACGTAAAAATTCTTGCTGCTCGTTTCTTCCGAAAGATTGGTCTCTGGTCTGTGGCTATCATGGAGTACGAGAAGGTCCGGCGCGTCAAACCAGAAATTGTAGAACCGTATATTGCGCTTTCCGAGATGCACAGGGAGAACCTGAGCACTGAGATCGCGCTTGCAATGGCTGAAGAAGCGGTCGCACGCGCACCTCACTCGGTACGCGCCCGTGAGGCCTTGATTTCTGCTTTGATTGATAGTCACAACGTCGGTCAAGCGCAGGCGGAGCTACTGGCTCTTAGCAAGTCGCGTCCCACTGATCCTGATGTTCTCTATCTATCGTTCAAAGTTAAGAAGGCGCTTGGTGAGCTTGAACAGGCGCGAATCGATCTAGAAAAGGCGATGAAATTGAGTCCGAATAATGTCGCCTGGTATTTTGACCTTGCTGAAATTTATGAAGACACAGGCGATTATCAACAAGCGCGTGCCACCATCGGAAAGTATATCGAGGCTTCTCCGGACTCTACGCGAGCACTGGCTAAACTGGCGGAAATACTGGAATTTCGCTTGTACGACCTTGACGGTGCAAAACAGGTTTACGATCGAATACTGGTAATCGAACCTGACAATCAGTCGGCCCTGGCCGGCAAAGACCGGCTTCTGAAGAAGCGCAACGATCTTGCGTCCACGATTAAGAGAAACATCTACAAGCTCTTCTCGTTTATCGTCTCGATTTTCTCTTCGAATAGGGCTGCAGTTTGAGACCGGCTTATGCCCGTTCTGACCAGTGAGAGAACTGAGAATCGCACCATGTCGCGCGCCTGACAAAACGGGCGACTCGAAAGTCGCCCGTCAAAGTTTTATTTTGAAGTGGACTAAACAGCCGTTGTTGGTTTGCTCAGTACGCGCTTCGGTCCGTGAATCGGATCTTCGATTACGACTGTGTTGTCGCGGTTCGGTCCGACACTGACGATAGCGATCGGAATGTCCAATTCTTTTGCGATGAAGTTCAAATAAGCTTTTGCCTGTTCCGGAAGATCCGCGAACTTCTTGCAGTCGGTGGTCGGCTTCAACCAGCCTTTCAGAGTGGTGTATACCGGTTCCATTTGTTTGTAGCGGCTGCCGATTGTTGGCATGTCGGTGAATGTTTCGCCGGTCACACGATCGCGGTAGTGCGTGCAGACCTGCAGTTCTTCGAAGCCATCGAGAACGTCCAGCTTCGTGATGGCGAGGCAATCGAGACCATTGATGCGAACTGCATATCTGCCGATCACAGCATCGAACCAACCGCAACGTCTTGGACGACCAGTCGTCGTGCCGACTTCAGCGCCGACTTCTCTGATCTTCTGACCGAACGAATCGGTCAATTCCGTTGGGAACGGACCTTCGCCTACGCGGGTGACATAAGCTTTCATGACGCCGATTACACGGTCGACGCTAGTCGGTCCGACGCCGGTTCCGGTGCATGCGCCGCCGGCGGCAGGACTGGAGCTGGTTACGTAAGGATAGGTTCCATGATCGAGGTCGAGGAGAGTTCCCTGTGCGCCTTCGAAAAGGATGTTTTTACGATCGCCGACCGCTTCGAAGATCAAGGCCGCGGTGTCGGTTACGTATTTCTTGATCTTCTGACCGAGTTCATAGTACTCGTTCAGAATCTCTTCCGCATTCAATGGCGGCAAGTTGTAGATGCGCTCCAGAAGTACGTTTTTGCGGGGCACCATCCAGTCGAGTTTCGCTTTTAGTACTTCGCGATCGAGCAAGTCTTCCATGCGAATACCGGAGCGGGCGCATTTGTCAGCGTAGGTCGGTCCGATTCCGCGTTTGGTCGTACCGATTTTCTGATCTCCACGGCTGTCTTCTTCTGCCGCATCGATGGCTAGGTGATAGGGCATCGTGACGTGCGCTGCCGATGAGATTTTCAGGTTGGCGTCTTCCAGACCGCGCTCTTTCAACGCTTCGATTTCGGCTATGAAGGATTTCGGGTCGATTACCATTCCAGGACCGAGAATGCAGATTTTGCCGGTGTAGATAATTCCGGACGGAATCAAGTGAAATTTATATGTTTCACCATTAGCTACAACCGTGTGACCAGCGTTTGCGCCGCCCTGATAGCGAACAACGATGTCAGCATTTCTGGCTAACAAGTCAGTTACTTTTGCCTTGCCCTCATCACCGAATTGGGCACCGACTACAATTACGTTTGCCAAAGCTATCTCTCCCGAGATTGGGTTGCCGACTGCATTGTTAGCGACAGGCGAAGAAGGCCGTTAAGGGACCCGGCAACTTAGACCGACAGGCACTCAACATCGCCGCACGAAAAGTCCATTCTTCAGACTTTCCAGAACCTGAATAGTCTAGGCTACACGCCAAGAGCTGTCAATTTAATGCGCTTCTTTTTTGCGGGCTTATTAAGCAAAATCACGGGGGGATGAGCCTTTCGCCCCGGTCTATTAGAATTACTTACACTTGGTGAAACCGACGTCATCAAGTATGGGTGCCCGATTGTGTAATATAAAATCGATATCGATCGATGCTTCGCCTCTGAGTCTCCGCTCCATGACAGTTGTATTTGACCAGGCCTTAACAAAGAGCCAGCCTCTCGTGACGAAATTCTTCGTTTCTGCGATGGACCAGGGAAAACTGGCCCATGCCTACATTTTCGTCGGCGGTAATAATCGAGATAAATGGCTCACCGTGCGGCAGATGGCGCTGTTTCTCAACTGTACCGATGGCGAGAAAGCCACTTCCGGAGCTTGCGGAATCAGAGAAATGGACGAAAGTAAGCGTTGCCAGAGTTGCCGCTGGATTCGAGAAGGCAAGCATCCGCAAGCCTGGTTCGAACTAAAGGATCCTGACTCTACGACCACCATTATCCCTGTCGACCGTGCCCGTCAGATTTCGGCCGAGCTGTCGAAAACGTCTTCGTACAAGAGAGTTATCGTGGTCGAGGATGCCAGTCAGGAAGTGTTTCATAGACCGGCAGCCAATGCGCTTCTGAAAACCATCGAGGAGCCAAGAGGTGTGTTGCTCTTTGCTTTTTTTGCGCGCTCCGTTGAGCAGGTTTTACCAACAATCGTCAGTCGTTGCCAGATAGTGCCGTTTCGCCGTGATGGCGAAGAGTTGGTCGGGCCAATCGCACTCACAAGCCAGGGAAGCAAGGAAGTTCTCTCACGGGCGTTGGCTGAACACCGAGAGCTGGTGCCGCTTGTTGCATCCATGAAAGACCGAAAGTTTTTCGAGTGGTCGAAGTCGCGCACAAGCAGGACCTACGGACACCATTCCGAAGGGGAGTCTGAACATGCGATCGCGGTTGCAGACGCACTCGATTTCGGAAAGATGATCACCGACCTGATCGACCACGATCACGATAGTGATGCGGTAATCGACGGCGCTGTTTTGACAGAGGTCGAAATTATCGGAAACCGCGCAATAAAAGAGCCGGGTATGAGTGCTTATCTGCGAGATTTGTTGAAACTCTCGGAGGAGGCGAAAACGCACTTGCGACGCTATGTCGGAAAGAAGGCGGCGATCGATTGTTTCGTTATCGACTGGACGAACTTGAGAAGCAAGACAAGAGCGTAGTTAAGATCTAGTTTTAGTATCATGATTCTGGGAAGGTAATTCGTATGAATTGCCACGCGGATTTTCAGGAGGACTAGAACTTGGCTAAAGGCAAAGGTGAGGATTCACCACCAGCAGCACCCAACCTCGTCAAAGAGATTCTCTGCCCTCAATTATTTCTGGCAATGATCTGCGGCGGCGCTTTTGCATACACGGTCGCTCAGCCGCTCAGCATACCTACTGTGACTGCTCCAGGAATCAAGAAAGCCGATGTGCCGGACCGCGGCGTCAGCCCATCCAACATCGACAATGACAAGATTTTCGCGCAGATAGACGCAGTCGATGCGATGGTTTTGTTGAACAAAGGCGAAAAGGAAAAGGCTATTCAAGCCGCTCTTGAGATAGGGAAGAGTCGCGAGAAACGCAAGGACCCTGTTCAACTGCTGGCTGCAGGCTCAGTTCTTCTAACTTCGGATTCAAAACAATACAAATGGAAAGGCAATACGCTGCTCGAAAAGGCAGAGAGAGTCGCTCCGAAAAGTCGTTATGTAAAACTTGTGCGTGCGCGCGAGCTTTATAAGCAAGGCCGGATGCAAGATGCCATCGATGAATATCAAGCCTGCTTGAATTTGTCGCCGGAAGACTGGGTTACTCCGCGGCTTGAACTCGCGAATTTATTCATGATGAACGAAGAAGGTTTGAAAGCCATCGATATGTTCAAGGAAGTCCTTCAGCTCAAGCCTGAAGATCCTCGCATATTGAAGCGCCTGGGTATAACGATGGCCGTCAACTCCGACCACAAAGGCGGTTTCGAGAAGTTTATCGAAGGTTCGAGAATCGAGTACGACAAACCCGACTACAATGCCGAAGTTCAGACTCTGGTGGATAAGAACGCCGGACTCGTGGAAAGCGCTATCAACGACGCTCGCGCGGAAGTCGAAAAGAATCCGGACAGCGTGAAAAAGCGAATTACCCTCGCCCGTTTGCTCATATCTGTAAACCGCTTGAACCAGGCCAAAGAGCAGCTTGGTGAAGCGCAGAAACGCCGCGAAACCGACCCGGAAATTCACGAAGTCCTGGCGGAGTGCAACTATCGAATGAAGCTGTCCGGAGATGCGGAAGCGGAATTTTCAACTACGGCACGGCTGGAGCCGCTCAACAAGCCTGCGGCACCATCAACCAAAGTGTATCTTCCGACCTGGGAAGATTTACACGAAGAGGAAGTGTTGGAAAAAGAGCCCGATCCCAACGCGGATAAGTAAAGGCGAGAGCCTCTGTTCATCACGGTTTTCGAATAACGCTCGCTTGACGAAGGCGAGCGTTTTACTTCGTCGACACTAAATTGTGGCGGTCGTGGAGTGTTTTTCCAACTCGGCGAGCTGTTCGTAAAGGGCCCGTTCTTTCTCCGTCGGATTCGATGGAATCACGATCTTGACGCGTATCAATAAATCGCCTTTAGTCGCATTTTTAGCAGGTAAGCCTCGTTGCTTTAGACGAAGCATGCGTCCGTTTTGGGTTCCGGCTGGAATTTTGATTTTGACTGTTCCGTCTAAAGTCGGCACTGGAGCTTGCCCTCCAAGGACAGCGAGTGCCGGCGAGATCGAAATTTCACAAATGACATTGTCACCGTCTATGGTGAACTCTGCATGCGGTTTCACCTTGACACGCAGATATAGATCGCCGCGACCACGCTGGGTCGCCATTCCCTGACCGGCGATTCTCACGCGCGAACCCGCTCTGACACCGGCTGGAATCTTTACGTCGATGGTTTTCGGTTCGGCTCCGGGCGGTGTGATCTTGAGTGTGCGCTGAGCTCCGTGAGCGAGTTCTTCGACCGTCAGCTCGATGTCGGCCTCCTGGTCGTACATACGCGCCGAGCGATCTTGCTGGGTTTGACGCTGTTGACCGGCTCGTTGCTGCTGTTGCGACGTACCGCGAGCGCCTCCCTGAGGCGGCGGTTGTCCGAATGTCTGACCGAAGAGAATGTCGAAGAAGTCGGAGAATGCTCCTTGCTTGCCGAAGTCGCCGAATTTTTCGAAGTCGAAATTGAAGCCGCCACCGCCTCCGAAATCCGGCGGTGGTCGGAAGTCCGATCCGGCTTTGTAATTCGAGCCCAGGGTGTCGTAGCGTTTGCGTTTATCCGGATCCTTGAGAACTTCGTATGCTTCGGCGATTTCCTTGAACTTCTCTTCTGCACCCTTATCGCCCTTGTTGGCGTCCGGGTGAAACTTGCGGGCAAGACCGCGGTACGCGGTCTTGATCTCCTTTTGAGTGGCTGTTCTTGGTACCCCAAGAGTCTGGTAATAGTCTTTGAACTTGACCACCGGAAGCCACTCCTGAATGATTGTTGGTGCGACGAACGTCAGTTTTACTGACGCTGGAATTACTCATTCCTTTGTTCTTTTGTAGCACAGAGGCCCGCGTAATTCCAGGGATTTCTATCTGTGGCGCGGCTACTGAAATCCGATTAAAAGTTGTTTCTTTTGGGCATATGGTATGCGGGTTGTAATGGCTACGTTGTTGGGAAAACAGCTTGCCGGGTTGGGGAAGCTTGTTGTTTGAGGGTCGAGTGGTGAGCGTTATCGCGCGGTTAAGCTCCAGGAGAAGATCCGGGCAGTCGACGGTCGAGTTGGTGTGCGGACTGTTTGTTCTGGTGCCGCTCGTGCTTGTGCTGTTCGATCTGGCGGTTATTGTTATCGGCGTACAGGTCAACGACCAGACCTGCCGGCAAGCAGCTCGTGCAGCCGCATCCGGCGATCCAGCCAGCGCAACCCAGCGTGCGCAAGCGGTGGTTGCTCGTGCCAATCAACAAGGTTCATCGATGCTCAGCAACTTCACTTTGATTACGCCGCTAGGTTTCACTCCAAACTCGGTCGTAGCCGATGCCGCAGCCCTGGTCCCTTATGGTGGAACCGTTTCAGGTACAGTTACTGTTCAAACCGAAGTCGATATCCACCCGTTTATCGTCCCTTACGTCTACAGTGGGGGCGCCCCACTCAAGTTCCGGAGCTCGCAAACATTTCCGTTTACCCACGTCGTGAAAAACACGGCAAATTGAGGACCTTCCGGGTCCGCCGACATCTGCTGCCAATAAGGCGAAAAGCGCGTCCCGTACAGGACGCGCTTTTCAATTCTTCGATTTTGGATTCGACTAAACAGTTGCAGCCGCTTTGGTTTGCAACGAGCCCAGATCCAACTTCACTCCTGGTCCCATTGTGGAACTTACATAAATCGATTTGATGTAAGTGCCTTTGACCGACGGAGGTTTTACTTTGTTGATCACATCGACAACAGCATTGACGTTCTGCAAAAGGCGCTCGTCTTCGAAAGAGAGTTTGCCGATTGCCATTTGAACCAGTCCGCCATTTTTCTCCGCGCGGAAGGAAACCTTACCGGCTTTCAATTCTTTGATTGTTTTGCCGACGTCGGTTGTGACCGTTCCGTCTTTCGGGTTGGGCATCAGTCCTTTAGGACCGAGTACTTTACCGAGTTTGGAGAGCATAGCCATGCAGTCCGGTGTAGCAACGAGTTTGTCGAAGTCGAGGAAACCGCCACCAATTTTTTCAGCGAGGTCTTCCGAACCGGCGTGGTCTGCACCCGCGTCGAGTGCTTCTTGCACTTTCTCGCCTTTAGCGACTACAGCGATGCGGACTTCTTTGCCTGTGCCACCGGGCAAAGTCACTGTCGAACGGATTTGTTGATCGTTCAACTTGGTGTTGATACCCAGGCGGAAAGCGATTTCCACTGTGGGATCGAATTTGACGGATTTCTCTTCTTTGAGAATTTTGATTGCTTCAGCAGCGCTGACCGGGTCTCTGTATTTTGTTTTGACTTCGGCAAGACGCTTCTGTCTTTTCGTGGGTTTAGCCATTTTCTTTTCCTTATTTATTAGATGCGGGCGTCGACGCCTTTACGTCGACTCTCTAATCCGAACCTGGGTTCGGTTTGTCGGCAGTGCCGACGTCAATCAACTACTTGATTGTGAGGCCCATATTGCGAGCGGTTCCTGCAACCATTCGCTCAGCAGCTTCGATGTCGACAGCGTTCAAGTCAGGCATTTTGATCGTTGCGATCTCGGTGATCTGAGCTTTGCTGATGCTGCCTACTTTGGTTTGATTCGGCTTAGCCGAGCCCTTTTCAATCTTCGCAGCTTTTTTGAGCAGTTCAGACGTCGGAGGGGTTTTCAAAACGAAATCGAAAGAGCGATCTTCGAAAACCGTGATTTCAACAGGAATGATGGTTCCTTGTTTATCTTGGGTTTTCGCGTTGTACTCTTTGCAGAACTGCATGATGTTCACACCATGTTGACCCAGAGCTGGACCAATAGGCGGTGCCGGGTTTGCTTTTCCGGCTTGAATTTGCAATTTGATTTTTCCAGTAACCTTTTTCACGGCGGTTTAGATCCTTTTAGCGGAGGAGGCTGGAGGCCGACAGAGCGGACCGAGCCGTATAAATATATACAAGCAACAGATCCTACGGCACTTCAGCCATACTTTTCAGCAATTGTAAGCAGATTTAGACTTTTATTACTTGGTTGAACTCAAGCTCAACCGGCGTAGCGCGTCCGAAGATGATGACAGAGGCTTTGATTCGCTCTCTTTCCAGGTTGACTTCGGTGACTTCGCCTGTAAAGTCGGCGAACGGTCCGCCCGTAATACGAACGAAATCTCCGACCTTGACGTCGATGGCGGCGGCTTTCTTGCCTTTGACTCCGCTGGCGGCGATTTGGCGTCTGAGGATTTTTCTGATTTCAGAATCTTGTACGGGAATCGGCTTCTTGCCTGCGCCTACGTATTTAGTTACGCCCGGTGCTTCTCTGACAACTCTCCACGAATCGTCGTCGAGGATCATTTCAACGAAAACGTAGCCCGGGTACTCGCGCTCTTTTTTCTCGACGCGCTTGCCGTCTTTGACTTTCGTGACCATCTTTTCGGGGACGATAACACCGAATATTTTGTCTTGCGCGTTCATGGTGACAACGCGTTTTTCGATGTGTTCCTTCACTTTATTTTCGTGGCCGGATGCGGTCTGAACTGCATACCATTTACGTTGTCCGTCGGACTTGATGAAACCCATTGTCCTGCCTCTTTCTCCTGAATTTATGGATGTGGGGTTGTGGGTGTTGCCGGCGCCGGTGAAGCGGGAGTGCTTGCTCCCGGTACTGACGCTCCCGGTGTCGCCGGTGGTGCCGTCGGCGCTGGTGTCGTGGCTGGTGCCGGAGTCGTAGCCGCTGGTGGCGCGGATGCCGGGGGGGTCTGTGCCGGAGTCGAAGTCGAGACAGGCGCCGGTGTCACTGGTGTCGCCCCTGGTGCCGGAGCGCTGCTCGTCGGTGTCGTGCCTGGCGCTCCCGGAGCTTGCTCTGGAAGCTTCTCTTGCGGCGGTAAATCTTCTGGTCTTGTTCTCGGGCCGGGACCCTCTTGAGGTGCTACCGGAGTGAACATGCCGTTGTCATCGGTTTTCGGTGCGGTGATCTTAGCCAAGTGCTCGATAGGTCCGAAAACCCAGTTGCCCAGCGCATAATCGAAGCCCAGTACCATGACGGTTATGAGAGCTACAAGCACGATGACGCTCGTAGTCTCCTGCACCACCTGACTGCGGGGCGGCCAGGTGATCTTCTTTGCTTCTTTTACAACTTCCTTGAGGAATACGACCGCACCAGTGACGACGTTTCCAGATTTTTTCGAGTCTGCGTTCTTGGTGCTCTTGGGTTGTTGAGGGGCATCTGCGTGGGTGCCTTGCATCTTTTACTCGTCCTTGGCTCTCGCCTGTTCGGACATTCCGAGGTCCGCATCTCTTTTGAACTGCCTGTTCTTTTCTTTTCTAATTAGAAAAGATTCGCGCCCTGAAGGAGTCGAACCCTCAACAAACATTTTGGAGACGTTCGTTTTACCATTAAACTAAGGGCGCTCACAGTCCATATTACTCCGATACCTTCTTCGTCGCCGCGCGCCGTTGCGCGCGGTTGTGACTGAAAGGCGGATGCAAATTACTTCTTGGTTTCCTTGTGCTCTCTGTGGGAGCGGCAAGTTTTGCAATACTTCTTGATCTCTATGCGATCAGGATCATTGCGTTTGTTCTTCATCGTCGTGTAGTTGCGGCACTTGCACTCGCCGCACGCGAGCGTGATGATGATTCTGTCGTCCTTCTTGGCCATTGTTCTGTCCTCGAATGGGCAGCTGAACTGCCCCGTGGTCAAATTCACTTTGCCTTCCACCAATATGGTCTAGAGAAAAGAAGGCAAAAAAAACTGCCCCCCGGTGGGTGGCAGAAGATCAGTATATCTAACCGGTAGAAGAGCGTCAACCAGGCTGTATCTGGACGTTTACTTAGTTTGCGGTCAAAATCGCCTGTTTCGATCTATAAAATGTCTTAACTCTTTTCTCTATATATTGCGTAGTTTTGAAACGGTCACGATGATGTACGATGCCCTGAGTTCCGCTGAGGGACGAAGATACAACCGCTTACTACTTTGTGAACCTGGAAATTACAATTACTCGTCACTTTCTCGATTCTCTTAAGCAAACCTCATCTATCGCACTCTCGGCGATGCTGCTTTTCGTCGGACTTGGTCTTGCAGGTTGCTCTCCGAAGGCGCGTTTTGCACCGGGCGAGTTGCGTATGAACCTGGGAACGGAACCGCCTTCGCTCGATTGGCACATTACAACCGATGGAACTTCCGGCGACGTGATAGTGAATATTATGGCCGGATTGACGCAGTACCAGCAGGATTTAAAGTGTATTCCGAGTATCGCTAGGAGCTGGGATGTTCTTGATGACGGTCGCCGTTACGTCTTTCATCTTCGCGATGATGTTTTCTGGACCGATGGAAAGCCAGTCACGGCCTACGACTTCGAATACGCCTGGCGCCGAATTGAAGATCCGAAAACCGGCGGCGGTTACGCTGATTTTTTGAATGATGTTGAAAATGCTCAAGAAATAAACAGCGGTCAAATTACTGATCTGACGAAACTGGGCGCTCATGCTCTGGACGAGCACACTTTCGAAGTCAGATTGAAGAAACCTGCCGCGTACTTCATATATCTGACCGCTCACTGGTCAACTTATCCCATGCGCAAAGATGTTGTCGAGAAGCATGGAGATCGCTGGACGGAACCTGACAACATCATCACCAACGGTCCTTTCAAATTGGCGAAGTGGCAGCACGATTACAAAATCGAATTGGAGCCCAACGAAAATTTCTTTGAAGGCAGACCGAAGTTGAACAAAGTGAAGATGTTCATGGTTTCAGAACAGTCAACAGCCTTTGCCTTGTTTGAAAATGACGAATTAGATTACGTTGATAATCGCAGTTTCTCGACTCACGACGTCGACAGGTATAGAAATGATCCCGGTTATCTGCGCGTTCCCTTGTTGCAGGGAACCTATCTGGGTTTTAACGTTCTGAAGAAACCCTTCGATAACAAACACGTTCGCAGAGCCGTTTCCATGGCGATCGATAAAACCGTTTTTCCGAAACTTTTGCGCAGAGGCGAGCGACCATCGACATCCTGGATTCCAGAGGAACTGACCGGTTCATCAGAGTCTTCAGCATTGAAATTCGATCCTCCTGCGGCCAGGGCAGAACTAAGCTCCGCAGGTTTTCCTGACGGTAAAAACTTTCCGAGCGTTCAACTGCTCTATCCAAATCGAGAAGATACAAGGCTTATCGTTGAATCAATTCAAGCTCAACTAAAGAAAAATCTGGGAATTTCGATTGAATTGTTGAACCAGGAATGGAAGGTTTACCTCGCCACGCGGAAGAAAGATCCGCCGCCACTCTTCCGGGCTAACTGGATCGCGGACTACCCGGATCCGGAAACGTATATGAACCTTTTCACCACCGGTAATGGCAACAATCACACCCGCTGGTCGAACGCAACTTACGATCGGTTGGTTCAAGACGCTGCCGGCGAATTAGATGCCGCCAAACGGGCTGAGATGTACCGGCAGGCTGACACCATCTTATGCAAGGATGAGGCTGCCATCGTTCCCACATTCGTCAGCACTCAGAATATATTGATAAAACCCTGGACTAGCGGGCTCAATTTTAACGCTCTCGATATCCATATTTTGAAGCATGCCAACACCGCGGAGGCCGCGAAGTAGCCAGATGCTTTTGTTTATTGTCAAAAGAATTCTTTATGCTATTCCGGTCCTCTGGATAGTTGCATCGCTAACGTTTCTGCTCGTGAGAGTGGTGCCGGGTGGACCGTTTGATTCGGATAGAAATTTGCCGAAGGAAATCATCGCAAATCTGGAGGCAAAATATAATTTGAACAAGCCGCTGCACGAGCAATACTTTCTGTACCTTGGTCGGCTTGCGAAGGGCGATCTGGGTGTTTCGTACAAATATGCCAACAGAACGGTCAATGATATCATCGGCGATGCGTTTCCCGTCTCCCTGCAGCTTGGTGTACTGGGATTGCTGATTGCTGTTTGTATCGGAGTTCCCCTCGGCGCGCTTGCAGGCGTCAACCGGGGTACGCCGGTCGACTATCTCGCGATGTTCGTATCGACAGCTGGAATTTCCCTGCCGTCTTTTGTAATCGGCGCGGGCTTGATATTCCTTGCCGGCATCAGTTTAAAAATCTTGCCGGTGGCTTTATGGGAAACACCCGCACACGTGATACTGCCGGCAGTGACGCTCGCCTTCGGTCCTGCTGCATACCTTGCTCGCTTGACGCGTGGCAGCGTCCTTGAAATTTTAGAAAAGGACTGGGTGCGAACTGCCCGTAGTAAGGGTCTGTCCAGGTTTTCCACAGTGGTGAAACATGTTCTGCGCAATGCGCTCGTGCCGGTCGTTACCGTCCTCGGTCCGATCACGGCAACATTGATAACCGGTTCATTTGTCGTCGAATATATCTACGCTATTCCAGGCATGGGAAGATTCTTCATAACCGCTGTCAGCAACCGAGATTATGATCTGATCATGGCTACAACTTTGATCTTTTCGATTTTGCTTTTAATTACCAACACGATTGTTGATATCACTTACAAATTCCTCGACCCCAGGATGGAGGTTGAAGGATGAAGACTGTAAAACGAGATGTGTTCACTCGGGTGAAAAAAATTCCCACCGCCCATTTTTCAATGTGGGTGATTGGAGCAATTTGCATTATTGCTCTCCTGTCATACTTTAACGTTCCCTTCACTCCATACAGTTTTGATGAAACTTCGGAACTCGTGCTGGCCGGACCGTCTATGCAACACTTGATGGGAACCGATGAATTGGGGCGTGATGTTCTGACCCGGGTTATTTACGGCTCTCGTTTATCAATCAGCATTGGTATCGTCACCGCAATCGTGGGATTTGTGATTGGAACCGTATATGGTGCCGTTGCCGGATACCTGGGCGGCAAAGCCGACAGCATTTTGATGAGAGTTGTCGATGTCGCATACTCGCTCCCTGACTTGCTTGTAATGATTCTCATCGGTGTTTTAATCGGTCGGGGAACGATGGGCATCCTTCTCGCTCTGGCGCTAACGAGCTGGAGGGGAACGGCGCGTTTAGTTCGCGCGCAGTTCATTCAATTGAAAAACGAAGAGTTTGTGGAAGCCGCTCGGGCTCAAGGGCAAAATCATGTTTTGATCGTGTTGAAACATATGCTGCCGAACTCCCTTGGACCGGTAATCGTGGCGATGACTTTTACCGTCCCGGCTGCAATCCTTTCCGAATCTACTTTGAGCTTTATCGGCCTGGGGTTATCACCGCCGGCGTGCAGTTGGGGCACGCTCGCCAGCGACGGCTGGAGAGCGCTGCGAACTCATCCGCATTTGATTTTATTTCCGAGCATGTTCATCTTTATGACGGTGCTTTCGTTCAACTATCTTGGCGATGGTTTGCGAGACGCAATCGATCCCCGAACCAGAATTTGATCCGCATCCCCCGAATCTACTACTATAGAACCTAGTCTCTGCAACATCCAGAGATGCGCTCAGAGGCATGGTTTGCAGACAATGCCCCTTTTTAGCACCTAACGGTGTCTATCCACGAATGCCGGATTTTTGAAATTCCGTCATTCTGAGAGCGCCAAGCCTCCCGTTGTGAAATCTGGAAAGCGTTGTGAATCGTTCGTTTGGGGACAGTCGTTCTGATGCGCAGGGATTGTTTTGTATACAATGGATTTGAGGCAGAAAATCGCTGAATACAAAACTAGCTCGGTGTGGCAGCCGGGCACTTCGAGACTGGAGTTATACATGAGCGCTCGCAAGAGAGCTATTACCTTCGCTTTTCTTTGTTCGACATTTCTAACAACGCTCGCTCTCCCGGCCGACGCAGTGGATGCTGCTCGCAAGGCTGCGATGGAAGCGGAACTTGTGAAACTGAACTCGACGATCAAGGCTAATCCTGACGACGCGACACAGTATTTCACCCGAGGCTGCGTTTACCGTGTCTTAGAAAAGTGGGATTTGGCCAGTCAGGATTTCACCGCCACAATCGATCGTAAGTCACATGACTGGCAAGACGAAGCTTATGAGGGGCGCGGAATCTGTCGCATGCAGCTTGGTCTCTACCGAGACGCGCTCAGTGACTTCAACTTTGCCTTGAAACTGAATGCGGGCCTTTTTGAAGCGCGCAAAAATCGCGCTTATCTTCTTTATAGAATGGGCTATTCTGGTCGCGCTCTGCCTGAAATAAACGCGCTTCTGGCGATGTCCAAGTATCAACACGACCCGCAATTGCATCTTTACCGCTCCAAAGTAAATTATGCACTCAAGAATTATGCCGGTGCGCTTGCTGATGCTAACGCGGTTTTAGCTGCCGATAAAACAAATATCGATGCCGGTGAAGAGCGGGCACGCGTACTCCTGGCTCAGAATCACCAGGCGCAGGCGATGACCGAGTTGACAGAGCTTATCGCTCGCTCGCCTAAACGGGGCTCTCTATGGGGGCTGGTCTCTCTGGTTCACTATGGCGCTCATGATTATAAACAGACGATTTTGAATAGCGGTAAGGCTTATGAATTGGGCTATTACAGCCCGGAACTTTTAGCCGCTTGCGCTGACAGTTACGGTCGAGTTGGTGAGATGGAAAACAGTATTAACAGCGCCAATGAGGCGATAAAGATGAACCCCTCTATCGGTCTTGCCTACCTGGCGCGGGGGCGTGCGTACCGGTCACTTAAGAAGCTGGAGCTTGCCAGAGCGGATCTTGACAGAGCCAGCAAGCTCGGATACAAAGACGACTAAGTTCTTTGTGATACTAAATGCGATATCAGTGTTTTTCGGCTTCGTTTTATCGCGTGCTAAGTTGGGCGTCACCGTGGTAAAGAACATCTAGCGGCTTTTCTTCTGCGAATGCCGTATGATGCAGTTATCATCGGAGAGGGACTGAAGTAACATGACGAATAATGGCGCGGTTTCCTGGAAAAACCTGACGCATATGGGATTAATAGTCTCGACTATATTTCTGGGTTCCGCAATGAGCGCAAATGCTCAGGAGCAGGGATGGGCTCTCACCCAACGCAGCACGCAGATGGGCGACCTCTACACCTATGTCTCGCCCAATGGCTTGAAGTGGACGGTTCCTAAGATTGGTGCGAACATTGCGACTCAGGGACCGGGTTGGAATGTCTCCATGTACAACGATAAGACAAAGTCGTTCTACACGACAACGTTCCAACAGTGGCAGCAAACCATTATGCGTAAAGATCAACGCTCGCTTGAAATGAGACAGCGCCCGTGGAGTAAGGCTGGAAGCGGAAGTGTCGCAGGATTGAAGGCGACGAAATATGTAATGCAGAATTCGGCACCAGTTGCCGGTCGCAGAAGTTTAAACGCCGTAGCGGCAGCCGAGTGCTGGGTAGCCGATGATATTACGGTGCCGGCGGCAGTGGCTGATATGCTTGCCAACACTTACGGAATGCCGAAGACGAAGTATTTCCCGCTCCGGATTTCTTATACTGGAACGGACGGCAAGCCGGGCATCGCTCTAGACACATACAGAGCGGAAGCTCGCGCTATGCCGGCAAACGCCTTCGCTTCTCCTCAAGGGTATAAGCTGGTTGCCAGCCAGGCTGAAGTATTTATGGATGATGAAACACAGCAGATGATGAACGATATGGCGTCAGAAATGGGCCTGGACGCACCGCGCCGTCCCCAGCAGCGGCCCGCGATGACGACGCAAGCCGCACCAAGGGGCATGGGGGTGCGCCATGACGCGCCGCCGGCGCAGGGCAATAATGACCTTTCGAAAATGCTTGATGCGCTGAAAGGCGGTAAATAGGCAAGAGACCGTTTTTACACTGAAGCAGTAAAAATATGAAGGTGCGTGGAATAACTTGATTTGGACGGCCCGGCGGCCGATAAATCGGACAAGTGGAATCAGTCGGAGGCGCCTCCCAGAGGATTAAGCAGCGGTGCTAGACGCCAATTTTCGGTTCAACCTCAAAATCGTTCACAAGGGAGCCATTCTGGTCCTTGTGCCTTTGCTTTTCGAGTTGGTGTTTTTGGCGGTTTTGACGGAACTGTTGCACCGAGCTGAAGTTGAAGTTCAGCGTCAGGTTCGTTCCAAAGCGATTATTTCGCAGGCGAACACTCTGTCGAAATTGTTCTACGACGCCGGTGTCGCGATGGGCGGATATTCAATCACGAAGAGCCCGTTGTTCTCCGATCGTTATGACAAAATCGTCAGACAAATTCCTCAGGATCTGGCTGAATTGAAAAAGCTGGTTGGTGATAATCCGAAACAGCAAACAATTCTGGAGAACCTGCAGAAAATCACAGTCACTGGTTTGAAAATTCTCGGTGAAGCCAAGGCTGCCATCGACGATAACCGTGTCGACGTTGCACAGTTCCGAGCGCGACACATGTACAAGGAAATCCGTTCGCTAGCCGATAAATTGCAAGATGAGCTACGCGGATTGACCGAGGATGAACGCCGAATCGAGGCGGAGAGCCCGGAGAAACAAAACCGATCCAGGACGATTTTGAAATTGTTTCTCGTCGCCGGCGTAGTTTTCAACATATTGATAGCGTTTGTCTTGCTCTGGTTCTTCACTCGAAGTATCAAAAACCGGCTTGACGTGATGACTGACAACTCGTTTAGGCTGGCTCGTGGTCAGGCTCTCAATCCTCCCGTCGGAGGCGGTGACGAAATTTCTCACCTCGACGGGGTTTTCCACAGTATGGCTGACGCTCTGATGGAAGCCGCACGCAAAGAGCGTGCCGTCATCGATAACGCAGTCGACGTTATCTGTTCGATTGACATGGACGGTAAATTCGTTGCTTGCAACCCGGCTTGTTATGAGAATTGGCAATACAGTCAGGAAGAGCTTCTCGGCAAGCGCTTCATCGAAATTATTGCGCCCCAAGATATTTCTGAAACCATTAAATCAGTGCGCGCTGTTCGTGCCGAAAAAGGCAACATGCAGTTTGATAACCGTGTTCGTAGAAAAGACGGTACGGAAATTTCAGTTTCATGGTCAGCTTATTGGTCGGAAAAAGAACGTGCAATGTTCTGCGTGGCTCATGATATTACCGAGCGAAAACTGGCTGAAGAAGCTATTCGCGCATCTGAGCAAAGAATCAGAACGATTATCAACCACATGATTGTAGGTCTGGTTATCGTCAACCAGGACGGTTTCATCGAATCGATGAACCCCGCTGCTGAAGGCATTTTTGGATACAAAGCCGAAGAGATTGTCGGCAGGCATTTGCTTGCTCTGTTCGGCGACTCGAAGTTCTTCTCAGAGCATAATGAAAACGACACGATGGCGTTTATGGAAACGCTCTTCAACCAGGCGTTGAACCGCATCGGAGAATTCGATTGCATTAAGAAAAACGGCGAAGACTTCCCCGTTGAGTTGTCGCTGTCGGAGCTGAAGACGCACGAAGGCGAGCGTTATATGGCGAACGTTCTCGACGTTTCTGAAAGAAGGGAAGTCGAGCGCCTCAAGAAAGAATTCGTTTCAACCGTTTCACACGAGTTGCGTACTCCGCTGACGTCTATTCGTGGATCGCTGACACTATTGTCGGTAGGTGCGATGGGCAAACTGCCTGACCAGGCGCAGAAGGTCGTAGGTATTGCAGAGCGAAACACTATTCGTTTGATCGGGCTTATCAACGACATCCTTGATATTGAAAAACTGGAAGCTGGAAAGCTCGACATGGTTTTCGACAATTCGCCAATGATGGATATCCTGGAGCGCTCGGAACAGTCTGTTCAAACCTTTGCCGCCAATAACGGTGTCAAGCTTGAAATAATGCCGTCCGACGCAGTCGTTTATGCTGATGGAGACCGAATTGTTCAGGTCATCGTCAACCTGTTGTCTAACGCAATCAAGTTCTCTCCGCGAGATGGCACCGTGACGGTCGTCACGGAAAACGCCGCCGGCTTCGTCCAGGTGCGAGTTATCGATAGAGGGCGCGGTATTCCTGAGAAATTCAAAAAACTTCTGTTCCAACGATTCCAGCAAGTGGAAGCATCCGACGCCAAGAAGAAAGGCGGTACAGGATTGGGTCTTGCGATTTGCAAAGGCATCATCGAGCAGCACGGCGGTCAGATAGGCGTGGAGTCCGAAGAGGGTAAAGGTTCGACATTCTGGTTCCGCATTCCGCCGGCAAGAACTGACTCGACTCTGGTCGTTACCGGTGCAAAAGATCAGATTGTTTCTTGATGTCGAAACAACCTCAAATCTTTCTGCTTGCAATCGTGTAATTCACTTGCCATGGGGAATAAAAGGCTTATCTGAACGAAGACCTTGGCGGGTCTAAAGTGTTAAGATGTGCTCGGGCTCGGCGCTGACGGTTTTTCTTAAACCGCGGACAGAGCCGGTAGAACGGGGCGAGGCGCTGGCCTCGATGTGCAAGAAAGGGGACGATGCCCGGGATGAAGGTTCTCATAATTGATGATGAGGAGGACTTTCGCACGATCGCCTCGAGTTGTTTGGGGCTGCTCGGCGGCGCCGAAGTCGTGGAGGCATCGGACGGCGAGGAAGGTCTCAAGAAGGCGGAGAAAGAGCAGCCGGACGTTATTCTGCTGGACCTGGTGATGCCTGGAATGGATGGCACGCAGGTTCTCACTAATATGCGGAAGAATCCAGCGACCGTCGACATCCCTGTGATCTTCGTGACGACCAAGGGCATGTTCGACGGCTTCGATGAGATGAAGAAACTGGGCGCTCTGGCCGTAATTACAAAACCGTTTGATCCAGTTAAATTGGCCGATCAAGTGAAAAAGATAGTGGAAGATGCAAAAGCTGCAGGTTAGTTGAGTCGGAGGTTTGGTTGGTCGCGTCCTGGCGGGCGGTTGTGTGAACGGTTGATCTGATACCCAAGAAAACGAGGGGATGACAATGAGAGTACTCATCATCGACGATGAAGAAGATACGCGAGAAATTGCTAAAATGAGCTTGAGCTTGTTAGGCGGTCTCGACGTGATTGAGGCCGAAAACGGTGCTCACGGCATTGAAGTGGCTTCCAAAGAAAGACCAGATGTAATTTTGCTGGACATGATGATGCCCATCATGGACGGTCCATCAACGCTGGAAGCGCTGCGTACCAACGAAGCGACCCAGAATATTCCAGTCATTTTCTTGACTGCAAAAGCGATGACAACGGAGATTGAGAAGTTGAAACGCATGGGTGCAACCGGCGTTTTGACAAAGCCATTCGATCCGACCACGCTCGCCCAACAAGTCCAGGCAATTTTGGAGGCCTAACCGTCTGATGCAGTCCTGGAAGGAGACCTTCGGGGAGCTAAAAGAAAAGTACCTCAAGAGATCGACCGAACGTTTGGCCGAAATCCTCGAGATACTTGACGGTCTCTTTTCTAATCCTTCAGATGCAGAACTCATTCGCAGGCTGAGCCGCAACTTCCACTGGTTAGCCGGCTCCGGCTCAATGTACGGATTTCAGGAAGTGTCTCAGCTCGGTGCTGAGGGTGAACAATACTGCGAATCGCTACTTCGTGGCGACGTTGTGCAGCAGCCCGCGGACGTTCAGAAGCTCAAGGCCCTGATCTCCGAGCTTTCATCGATTTTCTCGCGCGGTGATGGTGAAACGACGCCGCTGTCAGCTGCGCCGGCATCGAATGAAGAACCGCTTACGCGTCCGGCTGCCTATAACGAAGATGTAAGCGACAAGCCCGTCATTTTGATCATCGATGAGGACCAAAACAATCTCGCTGCGCTTACGCAAATGTGCGACGAGAATGGCATGGCTGTTCGTTCTTCTCGCAATATCGCTCAGGCGATGAGTGAATTGTCTCGGTCGATGCCGGACGGTTTGATCCTTGAGATTCCGCTTCCGGACGGCGATGCGTATGAACTCGTTGAGAAAGTTCGCGCTATGCCGCAAGGCGAAGAACCGGCAATTATAATAGTCAGCAAGCAAACCGGCTTCCTCGACAAAGTTCGTTCGATTCACTGCGGAGCTGATGCTCACTTTGAAAAGCCCGTCGACATGAAAGCCATGCTTCGACGATTGCGTTATTTACTTGATAAGAAACGGCAAGAGCCACCAAGAATTCTCTCTGTCGAAGATGATCCGGATCAAGCAGCATTCATTCGCGCTTTTCTGGAATCGGCTGGATATCAGGTTCGCACATGCACGGACCCGAAACACTTCGATTCATACATGTCACAGTTTCAACCTGATCTTGTTCTTCTCGACGTCATGCTTCCGGGAATGACAGGATATGAATTGGCGCGTTATATAAGACAGGACGAGCGTCACGCTACCTTGCCCGTGTTATTTCTTACTACGCAGGGACAGCTCGACGCACGCATCGAGAGTGCTCGCGCCGGTGGCGACGATCATCTGGTGAAACCCGTTCCTCCTGCTCTGTTGCTCAACAGCGTATCATCAAGGTTGGAACGCTCGCGCTTCCTCAAGACATTGCTACATAAAGATGGTCTGACAAACCTGCTGAATCATACTGCGTTCATGGAGCAAGGCGGCGCGGTTGTCGCGCAGCAGCGTCGTCAAAAGGGACCGGTCGCATTGATCGTTCTCGACGTCGATTACTTCAAATCCATAAACGAACGTCACGGTTATCCTGGTGGCGATAAAGTTCTTGTCGCGCTGTCGCTTCTGCTCAGAAGGCGGCTACGGCAGTCGGATATCATTGGTCGCATCAGTGGCGATGAGTTTGCGATCATTGCAGAAAGCCTGGACGAACGAGAGGCAACCACGCTTGCCAGTCGAATACTTTCCGACTTTGCGGCAATGCAACATGTCACGCTTTCGCACTCTGGATTTTATGCCACGTGCTCAGCGGGCATCGCGATACTCGACGAGAAGAAGGTCACACTGGAGCAGTGGGTCAATCAAGCGTATACCGCCTTGCAAGAGGCGAAAACCGCTGGTCGAAACTGCGCGGTTGCATTCAATCCACAAGGTAGTACCAAGCATATTCCATGACGTCGACGGGTGGAGTTAAGGTAGCAGTTTTGGGTTCCGGCGCGTGGGGCTCGACTATTGCCTGGCTGCTTGCCCGGCAAGGACACGTTGATGTCAGTCTGTATTCCCACAACCCTGAGAAAGTGGCGCGCATAAAGGAAACGGGTCTGCTGGAAAAGCCTGCACCAGTGGCGGTGCCGGAGCGGTTGGCCGTTTCATCAGATCTGGATGCCACCGTAAATGGTGCTGGGATAATTGTCCTCGCCTGTACCTCGCAGATTATGCGGGACCTGTCCAGAAGTCTGCGACCGATTATCGGAGCCGGAAGTCCTATTCTGGTAAGCGCTGCCAAAGGGCTGGAGCTCAACTCGTATCTTCGCATGTCGGAGGTATTGAAACAGGAGCTACCGGGAATTCGGGTAATGAGTTTGTCCGGACCGAATCTCGCATTCGAGATTCGTGCCGGTCTTCCTGCTGCGGCTGTCGTAGCAGGAGACGTTCTGGATGATGCGAAACTTGTCCAGAAGACGTTGAATACGAGCAGCTTTCGCCTGTATTCGACTGACGATTTAATTGGTGTCGAACTTGGTGGCACTTTGAAAAACATCATTGCCATCGCCGCTGGTGGCTCTGACGGTTTGAACCTGGGAGTTAACGCTAAAGCCGCTTTGCTCACGCGTGGATTGACCGAGATGAAGCGCCTGGCGTTGAAATTGGGAGCGCGCGAATCCACTCTGTACGGTCTATCGGGGATGGGCGATATGCTGGCGACGTGCCAGGGACCGTTATCCAGAAACTATCGGGTCGGAGATTATCTTGCCAAGGGCACGAGTCTCGAGGTTTCGCTCAAGCTGGTGGAAACCGAAGCTGAAGGTGTAGCGACTACTTATGCTGTTTGTGAGTTGTCTAAGTCCCTTGGATTGGAACTGCCGATTGCCGAGCAGGTGCAGGCGGTCTTGAAAGGCACTACCACTCCGGAAAAGGCGATCATGGCGTTGATGACGCGACCACTTGCCAATGAGTAGCCTTAGGGCATCAGGTTCTGTATGATCTGTATCTAAAGTGCCGGCCGGAGATATGCCTTCGGCGGAGTTCTCCGAGTTGCATTTATGGGGTTTTCAAGTGAAAGAACGAGTTTTAATGCTTGCCTGGGAGTATCCACCCAGAATTATTGGCGGTTTGTCGCGAGTGGTTTGGGCACTATCCAAAGAGCTTGCAAACCAGGGACTCGACGTGCACGTGGTGACGGCCGATCATCCCGGTACGCCCGAGTACGAACTGGACGGCCTTGTGCACGTTCACCGCGTGAAAACTCAGACGGACACGACGCCGGATTTCGTGACTTGGGTTTCTAAACTCAACGTCGGTTTACTGCAATACGCAATTAAATTGCATATGCAAAAACCGTTCGACATTGTCCACGCGCACGACTGGATGGTGACCGATGCAGCCTGGGTGATGAAGACTGGCTTTGGAATTCCGCTGGTGTCGACCATCCACGCGACTGAAGCTGGACGCATGGGCGGCAACATTCATTCCGACATGCAACGCTACGTGAATCAGATGGAGTGGCGCCTCACTTTTGAATCCTGGAAGGTGATCGTCAATTCAAAACACATGTTCTGGGAATTGAGCAATCATTTTAAGGTTCCGCACGACAAGATTTCGATTGTTCCAAACGGTTGCGACCCTTCGCACTTTGACTTCGAATTTGATCCGACACCGGTTCGGGTCCACTATGCGGCTCCGCATCAAAAAATTGTCTTGTTCGTAGGCCGGCTGGTCAACGAGAAGGGCGTTCAGATCATGTTGCAGGCTGCGCCGATGGTGCTGTCGCATTTCCCGGGCACGCAATTTCTTGTTGTGGGCACCGGTTACTTCATGGACGATCTGCGCGGTCAAGCTCATGCGCTCGGTGTCGACCACAATGTCCGCTTCCTCGGATACGTCAGCGACTACGACCTGGTTCGCCTCTACAAAATCGCGGACGTCGTTTGTATCCCCAGTCTCTATGAGCCTTTCGGTATAGTTGCTTTAGAAGGTATGGCGGCCAACGTTCCTGTCGTAGCGTCCGACACGGGTGGTCTGCGTGACTTCGTCGAAAACGGCGTCACTGGTGTGACCACTTATACCGGCAACGCGCAAAGTCTTGCCTGGGGAATGCTTGAAGTGCTTCGCAATCCCGAATATGCCGATCATCTTCGCAAGACAGCCTACGAGAAAGTGCACAGCATCTACAACTGGAAGAGCATTGCAAATGCGACTCGTGAAGTTTACGCGCAAGTGCTGGAGGAAAAGGTCGGTAAAGACAAAGAAACGAAGGCGCTTGCAAGCACGAAGTAGGTCGTGCACGATATCGGTTTTACCCTGCTAAATGAGCTGATGACCGACGCTGAGTCTGAAGCGGAAAACTGCCGGAAAGAAATAGTTTGAGCCTGGTGCAGGCACGGTACAAGAGAGAGAGAACAGGCAACTGGAGGAGAAACGATGAAAGCTGTGATCATGGCTGGGGGCTCAGGCACTCGATTAAGACCGCTTACGTGCAACCTCCCAAAACCCATGGTTCCCGTGGCCAACAAGCCGATGGCTTTGCATATCGTCAATCTCCTCAAACAGCATGGATTCGACGACATCGTTTTCACTCTGCACTACTTACCTGAAGCGATCAAAGATTATTTCGGCGACGGTTCCGAATTCGGTTGCAAAATCGGATATTCAGTAGAAGAGGGTAAACCGCTCGGTACTGCCGGTTGCGTAAAAGCAATTCAGGACAGGCTCAAGGACGACACCTTCATCGTAATATCGGGCGACACTCTGACCGACATCGATATTTCGGCAGCGTTGAAATTTCACAAGGAAAGAAAATCGAAAGCGACCTTGATTTTGAAGCGTGTTCCAAACCCGTTCGAATACGGGCTTGTGATCACCGATGCCGAAGGTCGCATCCAGCGATTTTTGGAAAAGCCGGGTGCTAGCGAAATTTTCAGTGACACCGCCAATACTGGCACCTATATCTTGGAACCAGAGGTTCTGAAATATATAGTCATGGGCAAGGAAGAGGATTTTTCAAATGACGTTTTTCCTCTGCTGCTCTTGAGAAACGAGCCGATGTATGGCTATGTTTCCGATGCTTACTGGTGTGATATCGGAAACCTCCAGATGTACAGACAGGCTCATAAAGACCTTCTTGAGGGTCAGCTCACTCTTGATCTGGAACTGCCTGCTGCCGAAGAAGATGTGATGATCGGTCCAGGTACAATCATCGATCCAACTGCAAAACTTCAAGGACCGATTTTGATCGGCAACAACTGCCGCATCGGACCCGGTTGCGAGATCGGACCGTACACCACTATTGGTGACAATGTTGTAATGCAAGAACAAGTCTCCATGAAGCAGCCGGTGGTCTGGTCCAACGTCTACATCGGTAATGGCGCGCAATTGCGTGCCTGCGTAATTTGCAACAACGCCACCATCCATGACGGCGCTGAAATTTTGGAAGGCGGCATCATCGGCTCCAATACGGCCGTCGGTCAGGAGGCTACGATCAGCCCGGACGTGCGCGTCTGGCCCGACAAGGTGATTGAGTCCGGCTCTCGCGTTCTTACTTCTTTGGTTTGGGGTACAAGAGCACCACGCAGTTTGTTTGGTGCGCACGGTGTTCGCGGGCTGGCTAATATCGAGATCACCCCGGAGTTTGCCGTCAACCTGGCCGCCGCTTACGGTGCCACTCTCGGCAGTGGACCGGTACTTGTGAGTCGAGATTACTGGCCTGTGAGTCAGATGATTTCTCGTGCGGTGATTGCAGGTCTGGTGTCAGTCGGCATTGAAGTTCAGAACTTAGAAGCGACGCCTTTGCCGATCGCAAGAAACTATATTCAGACTCAGAGAACTGCCGGTTTGATCCATGTGCGCTTGTCTCAGCGCGAACTGGACAAGATTACACTCGAGTTCTTCGACTCTCAGGGAATCTCCATCAACAAGAAGTTGGAGCGAAAAATAGAAAATACGTTCTTCAAAGAAGACTTCCCGCGTTGCAAGCCGAGTGAAGTAGGCAACATCATCTATCCGAGCCGTGTGCGCCAGTACTACAAAGAGCGTTTCCTTGATTGCATAAAAGGACAGGTTTTTGAAGAGGACACCGTGCCATTCTGCGTGATGCCTGGTTCCGCCTTTACACGAGTGACAAAAACCGGTGACATCGCCACCCAGGCGCCACGCATCGTCGTCGACTATGCCATGGCGGAAACCGGAGTAATTCTGCCGGACCTGCTTGGGGATCTTGGAATTGAATCTGTTGTTCTAAACTCTTCTATTCGCGCGGTTCCTCCAAGACCGGAAGAACGGCTTGCCATGCGCAAACAGCTTGCTGATGTCGTCAAAGCATTAAATGCCGAGATGGGTGTGCAGGTTGGTAGAAACGGAGAGCAGCTCACTCTGGTCGATGAGACAGGTCAGATAATTCGTGGAGAATTGTTGCTTGCTCTGGTCGCCGAAATCATCTTGCGGGACAAGCCCGGCAAAACCATCGTCGTGCCGGTCAACGCAAGTTCGATTATCGAGCGCATCGCCGAGCAGCACAAGTGCAATGTCGTGCGCTGTAAGGCTTCCGACACCGAAATCGGCACCACCACGGCGAAAGTCAAAGATGCGGTCCTGGGCGGATCCTCGAGTGGATGTTTCATCTTCCCCGAATTCCATTACGGACACGATGCGTTGTTCACTGTCGGACAGGTAATCGAGCACCTCACCTATCAGGGACGTAGCTTGAGCGAAGCGGTCAAGAGTTTGCCGCCGCTCATCTATCAAGTCGACTCCGTACATTGTCCTTGGGAGCGAAAAGGGCAAGTGATGAGGCTTCTCGTGGAGAAACATCAAGATAAGCAAGTCGAATTGCTTGACGGTGTGAAGATCGAGACCCGACCTGAGCACTGGATTCTGGTGCTGCCTGATGCTGTGGAGCCGCTTGTGCACGTCTATGCCGATGGCAATGATTTGCAGAAAACTTCGTCGGATTTGAATGAATACACTGAGCTTGTCCGCCACTTGCAGAAGACGTAACCAGAGCTGAAACGCCATTTTGTTATCGGTCTGTCCGCCAGACGGAGATAAACACGTGCCTGTCGGTGCTTGGCGCGTCTTGCCAAAATATTCGCCGGTATGAAATGATGGATGTCAGAACTGGTTACTCTGGCAGGCATAGGCAAAAATTTAATCTGGCAGATCGAGCGCATGTGCGGTTTTCGCGACCAATACAGCTCAGTCCGACAGATTCACGAACGACGAGTCATGGCTAGAACAAAACTGAGACAGGGAGCCAGAAGTCTGGTTCCAATTGTGAAATTTCCGCATGACCGTTACGATTGGAAGCTCTTGGTAGAGGGCATAAATTTGACAAGGTCCATTTAGGAGGCTCTAGAGAGTATGCGTCATCCAGGCGATTCCCGAGGAAAAAAGGATGACAATCCCAACAACCGCAAGTTTCTGGATCGGCACACCGCCAAACCAGCGACCGGTTTGTCGCGCAATGGTATTGATAGATCCGGCTACGGCACAGGTGATCAGGCAGTCGATGCCCAATCTCGTGGCATAACCGACTGGCAAGTCGCGCAGCACGAGCAGGTTCTCGTGTATCACGAGAACGAACAGCAAGCGGCATCTCCCGACTGGATGAGCCAACTGAAACAAAACTCGATGCAGTTTCTCGCCGATCAGCGGGGAGTTCAGCTGCAAGAGGTTTACAAAGAGTCTGTTTATAAGACGGGCATCGCTATTCTCGTCGACAAAATCTACGGACTTTTGCAACGATACACCTTCGAATTTAACCAGGTTGCAGGCGGAACGGATTTGCACGTGTCCGGCACCATATCTGGTGATGTTACCGAGGTTACTCGATACAACCGTATGCGTGAAGCGCAGGAGACTGCGACATATTTTCGCTGTCGCTTCTCAACGAAATTTTTTGCGCTCACAGTCAGAGGCAGTGAGGACACTGTTGAAGCTTACATTTTGCCGGTCAATAAAGTGATGGCGCTCAGTCAAACTGAAAATCAATACCCGCCCCTTTGCGTCATACAGGTGAAAATTTCCGAGCACGGAATGATGTGGCGAATGCGCGACAGCGAACCTGCTGTCGATACACTCGACCAGCTGTGCATGTGGCTTTTCACCAAACTAGTTGAGGAGACCAAGATTTGCGTTGACAAGGGAATGAAACCGCCGGTTTAAGCCGCGGGCTCCTGCGTCGTCGTTATTATTCGACACTGTGAGGATTTATAGCCGTCCTCGCGATTCCGCTGGTTAAAACGCGTCGCTAGTGGTAATAAATGGATAGGCGCGTTGGCGTTTTGTTTTGTCCGCCGGAAATCTGAGAGGAGTTAGTCCGGAACCATGACCTCAATTAACCCGGAAATGCTCAAGCAACTACTCTCCGAATTCGAAGAGAAGGAAGCGGTTTGCGTCGAAGAAATCAACGCAATCACCGAACAAATTACTGAACTCGAGAAGAGAATTACTTCGTCGAAAGAAAGACTTGGCTCTGTCGCCCGCGACCGTGAGAAGATCGGTTTGATGAAACAGCGGTACGCTGAAGGCGATTGGTCATCAGTGCTTTCGCAATTGCCGAAGACTAATGGAAATGGCGCCAAATCCGTCGATGTCACCAGGACAGGAGATGTTCCTCCGGTCGTGATGCCGTCTGTTCCAGCGCCGGAGCCGCTCCCTGCTCAACCAGTTGCGGTAATTGAACCTGAACCGGAACCAGCGCCTGCACCCGCACCGATTGTAGCGCCGGAACCTGCTCCTGTTGTCGCTCCTCCGGAAGCCCCGGCTCCGGCAATGTCTGCACCGCAAGCGAGCGCACCTAATCCGTTCGAAGCGCCCCCAGTGGCACCTGTTCAACAAGCTTTTCAAATGGAAGCTCCTTCCTGGGAGCAGCCTCAACCTTTTACTGAAGCGCCACCGCCTCAACCTGCGATGCCGGAACCAGCTCCTGCAGCTGCTCCACCGAGCGGCGGGCTATTCCCATTCTCCGGACAGCCACAAGCAGCCGAAGGTACCGATGGCGGCGACATCCCGTGGGCACCACCGCCCTCTATGTCCTGGGAGTCTGTTGGTGGCACCACTTTTCCAAATCAAAATGCGGCTCCTGACCCGACTCAAGGTTTTCAAACCATTCCTCCTCAGCAACAACAAGCGCAACCGAGTCCCCCTTTTGGCGACCCGAACGCTTTCGGGGCTCAACAGCCTCAGCAGGCTCCTTTCGGAGCGCCGGCTGGAATGGATTTCGGTCAAGCACCACCCTCAGGTTTCGGTGATCCCTCTGGCATGCAACAACAAGCGCCTCCTCAGGGTTTCATGTCCACTCCTCCGGCGCCGCCTGCTGGCAATCAGCAGTCTGTTTTGTCCTCTGCTTTTGACGAGGAGTTTGACATAAGCGACGCGCTGCGCGGTGAAGATGAGTCTAATTCGCAAGACCCGCGAGACAGCGACAAAAAAATCAAGGACGCTCTAAGGGGGCTGTTCTCTTAATTGCTCCATAAAACCAAGGTCATATTTGCATGTGTATCCTTTGCTAGGATATGCAGGAGACATCGTTCAGGGCTGGATTGAACCGGCTCGACAAGGCTTTATTGAGGGAGTTCGATGAAACAAGTTGCAAGCATGATGGCTGGAGTTGTGATTGACATCCTTGTCAAACCCGGCGACGAAGTCACTGATGGAATGGAAGTAGCCATTCTCGAATCGATGAAAATGCAACTGCCGGTTTCTTCCGAGCAGTCTGGCAAAGTCGCTGAAATTAAAGTCGCCAGCGGTGACTTCGTCAACGAAGGCGATGTGCTGATGACGCTTGAATAGCCGTTTTTAAACGATTGAGTATATCGATGTTTGAAAATCTTCCAGCCAAAGTAAAAATTGTAGAAGTCGGACCTCGCGATGGTCTTCAGAACGAAGCACAACAGGTTGCGACAGCGGACAAAGTCGCGTTGATAAAAGCTATGGCTGATGCCGGTTTGGCAAATATCGAGGTGACTTCGTTCGTCAGTCCGAAATGGATTCCGCAACTTGCTGATGCATCAGAGGTCGCTCGTTGTCTCTCCGAGTTGAAAC
This sequence comes from Candidatus Obscuribacterales bacterium, assembly GCA_965228855.1. Taxonomy (GTDB): domain Bacteria; phylum Cyanobacteriota; class Vampirovibrionia; order Obscuribacterales; family Obscuribacteraceae; genus JADYXR01. The sequence continues at coordinate 2,281,206 of CBDDIJ010000002.1, forward strand.
TGGATGGTGTGAAAACGTCCTGTCTGGTGCCCAATTTAAAAGGATATGAGCGGTTCAAAGAATCGAAAATTGATGAACTTGCCCTGTTTATGTCCGCGACTGAAAGTCACAGCAAGAAGAACATCAACAAGAGTATCGATGAAGCGATTGCCGCTCTGAAGGAAGTTTCCGTCGTCGCTAAGGCTGATGGCTATCGCATACGCTGCTACCTATCCGTGGTTTTTGAATGCCCGTATGAGGGCAAAGTACCGAGCAATCAAGTTCTGCAAGTTACAGAGAAGCTGGTTACCATCGGCGTTGACGAAGTATCGTTAGGTGATACCATCGGTGCTGCCACTCCGGTTGACGTGTATAAAATGGTCAATGATATAAGTAAATACGTCGATAAAGACCGGCTCGCTCTGCACTTTCACGATACTCGCGGGACAGCGCTGGCGAATGTCGTTGCCGGTCTGTCAGCAGGTGTCACCATATTTGATGCTTCCCTCGGTGGGTTGGGTGGATGCCCTTACGCGCGGGGCGCCGCCGGAAACGTGGCCACGGAAGACCTTGTTTATATGCTGAAGGGCATGGGGATTGAGACCGGCGTAGATCTTGAAAAGCTGGTTGATGCCGGCGCGCTTGCGCAGAAGTTGCTCGATAAGCAACTACCAAGCAAGTACTTGAGAGCTGCGCTTGCCACTCGCGAGAAGGCGGCCGGAAAGCAGGAGTCGTGCGTTTAACTCGTTTCAAATGAAGCGAATCGCGTTTCAGCAAAATCAGGAGCAAGGAGAATGACAGAAGCAGTGGCGACGAAAGACGATGTTTTGCTGGTTGAGAAAGAGGGCGCAGTCGCCTGGATAAAGCTCAACAGACCGAAAGTAATGAACTGTTTAAATCGCGAATTGCTTAAGTCGCTGATTAAAGCCTGCGAAGAAATCGCTGCCGACAAGGCCATCAGAGTGGTTGCAATTATCGGAAGCGGAAGCAAAGTTTTCTGCGCCGGTGCTGACCTGGCAGAGCGCAAAGGCATGACTGAGGGGGAAACAATTGACTATCTCGCTCTCATTCAGAGGGCGATGAGAACAGTCGAGACCCTTCCTCAACCGGTTATTGCCGCGATTAATGGTTCCGCATTTGGCGGTGGTACAGAGCTTGCGCTCTCTTGCGACCTTCGTGTAATGATGGAAGACGCTACTCTTCGCCTCACCGAAGTAAAGCTTGGTATCATCCCTGGTGCCGGAGGAACCCAGCGATTGCCGCGTCTGATTGGCAAGTCAAAGGCGAAAGAGCTTATTTTGTGTGCGACTCCAATTGGAGCAGCGGACGGCAAAACGATCGGTCTTATCCATCGCGTTGTGCAACGTCCGGAAGGGGAAGACGTCGGGGAAGGCTACTCGCAATCTCTGATAGCTGAAGTCAAAGCGTGGGCTGAGGAAATCGCGACGGCCGCTCCATTATCTTTGCGACAAGCAAAACGAGCTATCGACCAGGGTTATGACAGAGACCTGGAAGCTGGACTGGCTCTCGAAACTCGAGCATATCTGGAGTTGCTGAATACCAGCGATCGCAAAGAAGGTCTGGCTGCGTTTGCTGAAAAGAGAAAACCGAATTACAAAGGTGAGTAATTCGCGAAGGCTTGAGGAGGTCTGTTGAATTCGCTTCCAGGAGATAGAGAACCATTGCCATTGCCTTTGACGGCAATTGTTTTGTGCGGCGGCAAATCGAAGCGTATGGGCAGGACCAAAGCTTTCCTGCCCTACGGTGGGACTACTATGATCGCTCATATCGTCGAGCAGATCGGTGAGATGTTCTCGAAGACGCTCCTGGTAAGCAACGAGCCGGATTTATATGAAGATTTTGAGCACGATGTCGTCAAAGACATCTTGCCTTATCGCGGTCCGATGGGCGGAATACTGTCCGGACTTTTAGTTGCGGAAACAGAATACTCTTTCGTGATTGCCTGCGACATGCCGTTAGTCAGCAAAAAACTAGTGCGTGACATGACTGCAGCGCGCAACGGTTATGACGTGGTAGTCCTTTCTCATTCCTCTGGTCTGGAGCCGTTATTTGCCGTTTATTCCAAATCTTGCATAAAGCCGCTTGAGGAATCACTTTTCGCCGGTACGCTCAGCGTGCAGGATTTGATAGGCGGGCTAAAGTCCACCACCTTCAAATATGATGAGTCGAAATACGATCAAGATGTGCTGCCCCCATATTTCAACATCAACACTCCGCAAGACTATTCGAAACTGATAACGAAAGGGAGTTCGTCGGTGCATCAATTTCCGGAAAAGCGGAAGTAAGGCGCCTGCTGTGTTATCGCGGTACCACTGACCGCTTGCGCTATTTCAAGATCAATTCGAGCCGATGCTGTATAGTTTCGCTCAGAAGTTCGACATCGCTGAAACCGCTGCCAAGCGGGTTCTAAAAGGAGCAGAATCATGGCTGACCTTATCGTCGTCGCTTATGACGACCAACACAAAGCCGAAGAAATGCGGCTGAAACTCTTGAAATTACAATCCGAATATCTTCTTGAACTGGAAGACGCAGTTGTCGCCGTCAAAAAGGCAGATGGAAAAATCAAACTGCATCAAGCTGTCAATCTTCCTGCGGTGGGAGCGCTACAAGGCGGCTTCTGGGGAACATTGATCGGCTGCTTATTCTTCATGCCTTTGTTCGGCATGGCTGCAGGAGCCGCTTCGGGTGCGCTTTCCGGCGCTCTGTCCGACGTCGGTATCAATGATGACTTTATGAAACAAGTGGCCGGCAAACTGACGCCGGGAACGTCTGCGCTTTTCGTTCTTCTACGTAAAGTGACAGCAGATAAGGTTCTCGAACAGTTTGAAGGAACAGGCGGTACTGTCATTCAAACATCTCTCAGCCACGAAAAAGAAGAGAAATTGCAAGAAGCGTTGAGTGCTGCAAAGCTCGAATACAGCAAAGCACCTACCGTTTAACAACTTCATGATTGAAACAGGAAGCGCGCTCTTTTAGCCGGGAGTGCGCTTTTTGTATAATCCGATTTTCAATAGCGTTATCAAATCCTGACAGTCTTCTGGTATGCCTGCGACACCGATGTCCAGCCCAACCTCATTCTTTTGAAAAGGTGGTTCCGAAAGAACTGCATGCAGTCGGTGCACAAGTCCTTGCGCCGCGCTCGGTTGAGTGTGAGGCAATATGAGAGCGTAGTCGTCTCCGTCATAATGTCCGAGTATGTCTGCCTTGCGAACCGTGTTTTTAACAACATCAAGCGCTTGCTTCTGTGTCTGTTTTGATAACTGACCGTGATTGCCGCTAAACTTGAAGAGCACGATGGTAAATGGCGTTTCGTAAGAATGGAATCGATAAAATTCGTGTTCCAGGAAAAACAGAAAGGCTATCTCTGAATAGATGCCTGTGTCTTTGCGAGTCATGCTCGCGGTAAATTTTTCAAGGGCGGCTAGGTCGATTGTAAGATCAGAGTTGCTTTGTTCCTGCGGCTTCTGCAGCGTCGGTTCTTCAGGAGTCGCTCTGCTGTCCAGCGAACAAATACCGGAAGAAACAAGATTGAAAATCAGCGGCGTCCAGGTGGATCGGCTCAATGCGCACTGTTGCAACAATTCAGAAAATGCTGTTTTGTTATCGACGGCCTGATACATTCGCTTCTGCAAATTCATATCAACTGGAACCAGCCTGGCTAGCTTCTCTTCGAATTCGCGCTCAGTTAGATTGGGATTGGTGCGCATCAAACAGGAATCTGGTCTCAACCCCTGACGATCTAAATACTTCGTGTGATCGCTCAAGGCCGCCGCTTTAAGCATGAGCCCTTCTGTATGCGAATTGATTGTTTTTCTCGGAGCTTTATCCGCGTCGAAAAATTTGAACTCTCCGGAGACGCTACTCAACGTCAGCTCGAGAAACGCCTCTTCACCTTCCTGCTCGTTGTGTTTCGCACTTACAAGCACGCCGGACTCAAAGAATAAATCAGACTTGTCTGTTGAAGAGTGTACGGACAAGCGACCGGTGAGGCGGCTGGACTGAATAGACGTCAATAGCGACGGAAGGGGCATTTCGTTCAGGCTGCCTTCAAGTACTCCAGTCACAACTTTTCGCGGCGCCTGAGGCTCGACCGGCGTAGTATTCGATGGTGTTGGAGGGAAAGCAGCCAGGATAAGGCTGTGGATCATGACAACGTCTGAGCTTTCGTAGGTCCACTCGAGTTTTGACGATTGATCGTCGCCCCGGTAAAAGGACCATTGATGGCTCTGCTCGTTGTTTCTGCGCTCGAGTTTGGCGGTCAGCACGTAAGGTTGCCTGTTCTCAGTCCATGGTAATTCGATCAGATTCCCTGGTTGTTTCGCTGCTTCTGCGTAAAGGTATTCGAGATCCGGCAAATTAGGGGTGCGCGACTGCTCCGGCAAACGATGCCGTCGCTGAGCCGGCGTCATGCCGCGCTTAATCATGTCTTGCTTTCTCACCCGCCATAACAGCCCCTGTCAGCGGAGGACGCCATTAAAATTCTAGCACCCGCGCGCTTGGCTAGGGGGAAATCGGACGCTGAAATCAGAGCCGAAACGCACTGGCGACTGAAACAAAACTAGCGGATTGGCTCGAGTCGAACGGTGGTTTGCTCGCCGTCTTCTTCCAAGACAGCTTTGTCTTGCTCGACATCGACGAGCCTGACATTGTCGAAAACCTGACCTTGCGCGAGGGTGATGTATCTTCTGTAGCCGTTGCGGCGCTGATAACTGCGGTCTTTGAACGCAAGTATCACATGATCGCCGACAATGCCATTTAACTTCAACTTTCGCATAAGAAGAGGTTTCTCAGGTGGTGGAGGCAATTCATCCGATGTAATTCCCGGAGGCGGGTTCAGCTGCGCCGTGACATCTGGTGGCGGCGGTGGTGGCAAATCCGCTGCCGGTGGAGGAAGACCTTCCGGACCATGTCCAAGCATCTTGGAATTTTTTCCGGTTTCGCTGAGCGAGTGAGATGCGTTCGGACGCTCTCTGGGAAAGTTACGCGATGGCGTGATGTCTCCAAACGGGTCGGCTCGGCCGGCGTCTTGTCTGGCAATATTTGTGGCCGCGTCTCGCGGCGTGGCCTCGATAACGCTCACTGGCATGGACTGTAAGTATGTTATTCGTTCTTGCGTGTCGTCCGCGTTTACCGTGTTTTTGGCTGAGCTTGACGGCATCAGGCTTTTAAACGATTGAAGTGTTGAGTTCATATGCTCGCCCAGCTTTTCAGTGAAAGCAGCGGCTCCGCCAGTCAGTGAAGTTGTAGTGCGCGTAGTCTGGGTCGCGGTGCCCGAATTATTCAGTGTCGAATAGGTTTCGGTTCTAGATTGTTCTTCGATGGGCTTTCGCTTCGCTCGGAGTGCCTCTAGCTGTTTTTCATAAGCGCCGGAATCGTCGGTGGCCTGCTCAGGTGTCTTCGTAAGCAAATACGTTATCGCGATTGCGACAAATCCTACGAGAATAATAACCTTCAGCCGGGTAGTCATTTAGTTTTAACTCGATCCCTCTCCAATAATTATTGCAAAAAACGCCTTGCGCCGTCTCAAGGCAAGTAATAGATGCTCATCAAAAAGGTCATTACTGGCTGGTTTAGCTCAAGGTTGCGACCCTTCTCGCTTGCCATTGTCTTTAACATCTCGCGTTCGTTGCTTTCCGGCATTGCGACATTTAGGTTTCGAATTCCGACGATTCTCTGATACGCCTCAAGATGTTTCAAAAAGGTCATGAGTTCTGCATAGCTGCCGGAGACATAGACGCGGCGCTCGATGTGCTTGATGCCTAATATGTTTTGATCGGCAGGTTCTTCTTGCTTTTTGACTGCAGGTTGTTGCGGCTTCGCCTGAGTAGTTGGTTTGTTCGCAGGTGGAGTCAGTTTGCCACCAACCTCGGCGATGATTGAATCCATGAGGTTTTCGCCCTTCCCTTTTTTATCGTCGGTTGCAGGCTCGATTGCAATCAGGTCGGTTCCTGATTCGCTGCTCAGCCGTTCCATATCGATAAGCAAAATATCCATATCTGGTTTGGTTGGAACCGCTGCACGCATGCGTTGAATATCTCTGTCCAGTTCGTTTTTCTGTCTGATTAACGCTTCCTTCTCTCGAACCTTTTGTTCCAAACGATTGAACTCAATCGTCAGTGTTTGCAGTTCGTTCTGCGAGCGAGAGCTCATATCCCAAGCCGGCTGAACATAGATGGTGAGCAGAAACAGCGTGAGCACATATGGAAGAGTGCAAATGATAATCTGCATGGAGCGGCTCAAAATCATTGTCTTGCCTCCCCATCCTTGAGAAGCAGTCCTATTGATGGTGTCGTATTCGGTGTCGCATGGCTGGATGACGGTCCTGTTTTCGGGAGCGTTACGGCATTCAATTTTGCCGTGAGTCCGAAGGAAACATACTGCGGCGTCTTGTCTTTTCTACTTGCATAGTCGATGCTGGATTCTCTTATTAATGGTGAACTCTGGAGATTCAAGTTCAAATTCGAAACAGACGTAAAGTCGGTTGCCACTCCCTCAATCTGAAAATCTTGCACGCCAAAAACTACGTGATCGATCTGCACGCCCTTCGGCGTATTCAATTGCAGCGCGTCCATGTATGAGGACCAGCGTCTTCCCTTGGAGACCAGGTAATTAAGCACCTTCTGACGCATTTTGAGAGAACTGTTTCGCTCCTTCAACTGATTGACCTGTTCTAAATCTTTTTTCGCCTGGGCTATCTTTTCTTCGGTCGTCACCAGCTCTTGCTGTTTTGCTGGAACATCGAACATGGTTAGATAAGCGAGTGCAGCAGAAACCAGGAGCAGAGAGCAGACTCCTCCGAGCAGTGTCGGTTTGAACCAGTTGAGCGTCGGCTGTCGGTCCTCTATTTTTTGAGTGGCGCGCTCGTCGAAGAATAGTGGTAACCGTCCCTCTCGGTTTAGATCAAGGTCTACTGTGAAACTAGGGTTCCATGCCGGTTCCAGAGAACTGCCTACGCATGAAGCGAGAATCGGACGCATGCGTTCGACCACGAGCCCCTGGTCGAAAGTCATATCGCGCATGGCGTCACCAAATATGGTTCTAAAGCCCATTCGGCTTCCGATGTATTGATCGAGATTGGGGATCATGCAACCTGGACCGGTGAGAATTATTTGGTCCAGTTTTATCTCCCCGACCTGAGATTGATAAAACTCGAGCGAGCGCTCCAGCTCATCTGTTATATCGCTGAATATTGTTCTGGCGACCTGAGCGGCTTGACCCATGCGTTGATCTTTAGGTGTCATACCGAACAGGGGAATCTCTGGTAAAAGCGATAATGCGGTCTCGAAATCGACGTCCAGGCTTCGCGAAATCGCCTCTGTTAGTGTTTCCATCCCGATGATCACGGAGCGACCAAACAGCGGCATTGCGCTTCGAACCACATTAATGTCGGTCGCGTCCTGGCGAACATTGACTACCATTGACATCTGTCCGGAGCCGCCGAGGTATCCGGCCAGAGCTAATCCTCTTATTGATGCAAGTGAAGAAACTTCGATCTTGCCCAGTTGAACACCACAAGAGTCGGTTGCGCGCCAGCAAGTTTCCACGATCGAACGCTGCACCGCAGCTAGTATCACGTCAACCCGCCGGACCCCATCCGCGTCAGTTCTTTCTGTCGCCGGCATCAGAGACCAGTCGAGGTTCGCATCTGAGATCGGGAAAGGAACGTGATTGGTCGCTTCTTGCGTGACCACTTCGGCAAGTTCATCTGCCGGCATACCGGTGGGAACCGGCATAAGTCTGATTACAACTGCCTGAGCAGGAATCGTCATATTCAATACAGGAGACGGGCCGGTTGGCGGAATGCCTGCATGTAGCATCAATTCGCTAATGACACTACCAATGGCAGCAGGGTCAGCGATTAAACCTTCGCGAACAGTGTTTGCCGGGGTCGGTAAACTCGCGAATCGAGTCATCTCGACCCCAATGCGAGTTTTGTCCAGTTGGATGAGCGTTATGGAGTCGCTATTGATATCGATCCCGATGGTGGGACCTTTCTTCTTTCCGATACCAAAGCCGAACATCTTGCCCGCGCTGAACATCTAACTTCCGCCATTTCGATTGCGCAATTCTTGCATCCAACCAAGAACAATGTTTGAAACTACAGCCATCCCCCTAAGTAAGATATGCCCCCAGTGACTCCAGAGTACCAGGTATCCGAAGGGACAAGAATTGCAAGCAGTCCGCCGATTGCGAGCGAGGGACCGAAAGGAAAGTGGTTGTCGAATCTACTGCCCGACATTACCGCCCCAAACAGTCCGCCCGCTATTCCACTGAGAGAGGCCAAAATCAGCAACTGTGGTGTCATAAACATCTCTGGATTTTGGGTCATGTAGCCCAACAATACAAGTGGTATCGCGAGTAGCGCTGCGCCGATAATAAAACCTTTGATGGCGGGGCCTTTGGCATTTTTCAGAACATCGCGCCGATGCATGTCTCGCAACAGGTACCCGGCGCCCATCACAGCTCCGACCAGAAATGCAAGTACGACTGCCATGGCCATTTTTTCCCAGCCGAGCCAACAGGCTATCACCGCCGATAATACCGCGTCTCCGCCACCCATCACCATTCCTTCGTCTGGATCATAGTAAGCTTCTTTCAAATCATACGTCGGGTCCGTCACCCAGGGCGACGCTCCCTCTGTGGGATCATCCTGTTGTTCCCCTCTCAGAAAACTGACGAAAATCCGACCGTAGAAATCCATAAAATCAAAGAGAATGTAGCTAATTCCAGCACCGATCAAGGCGCCACCAGGATTGCCGTGTGCCAGAGAGTAATATCCAAGTCCGAATATGATCGATGGATACGTTATTTCATGTGGAATGAGATGTTCTCGAAAGTCAGTGACAGTAACGGTTATCAGCGTTGCCGCGAATAGGCACATAGCGATGCCTTCCATCGTGTAACCGAACTTCCATAGCATTGCAGCAAAGGTTAGACCGGTCGCAAACTCAACCAGTGGATACTGCCAACTGAATTTCTCTTTGCAGTTACGACACTTTCCACCCAGCAGGAAGTAGGAAACAATCGGAATCATGTCGAAAAACTGGAGCGGTTTCTCACAATTCAAACAATGAGAGCCGGGAAACAGCCACGATTTCTGGAGCAGCGAGCGCAGTGCCACCACATTTAGAAAACTTCCGACGCAGGCCCCAACAACAAATGCGATCGCCATACGAATCGCAAAATCGGTGCCTTCCGCGGGCAGATACGCCGCTAGAAAATCCCGTCCGAGCAAGTCTGCGTAATCCAATCCCACTTACGGAAACTCCCGTCTCTCGTTGACTATGGAGGCGAGTCCGAGCAGGAAAAAAATATAGGCAAATACATACGCCAGCATGTAGATAATAATTTCCTGCGATGGTTCCCTACCGTACATTAGCACGGAGCGGATCCTCGTCAACTGAGCCAGATCCGGTAAACACCAATAAAGCGATGATAGCAGCTGCTGAACAGCAGCGTTAGTAGACATCTTGCTCAAATCGAGAAGCGAGCCCCCGAGATGACCGATAAACCACAGCGAGATCGTGAATACGACACTCATAATCGGGTTGGAAAATGTAGAGAAAAAGGTTGCGAGTGCCAACACAAAAAGTAATTCGAGGAAAACGAGTCCCAGCGATGCTCCTAACAGCGGTACTTGAGCGACCTGGTGCGACGGCTCTACCATCCAGAGCAAGCCCAGAAGGAACAGGCCCATTGCGAGAACGACCACGAAAATACATCCGACCAATCCAAGATATTTTCCGCAGATAAACTGCCAGCTTGATACCGGTTTCGTGAAAATGACGTAGATCGTTCGGCGCTCAAGTTCTTTGTATACGAGATTGGTGCCGGCGAAAACTGAAATGATGCCGCCGATGATGGCAATCACCGCAAGTCCAATGTCTTCGATTATCCGAATATCTTGACCGACAGAAAGAGAGCCGAGCAATATGCCAAGGACGGTTATCGAACAGGCGAATACGAAGAATGCGTAGAGGACCCGGTCTCGGACGGTCTCTCTGAACGTATTCAGGGCGATGGCAAAAACTGGATTCATCACCGATGATACCACTGTCAGCCACCAACCTTTTCCAGGAAATACTCTTCCAGATCCTTATGACCGCCGCTGTGAACGATGTTCTTAACTTCATCCTCCGCTACCAATTTGCCTTTGGCGAGCACTCCCACTCGGTCGCACACATCGCTGACATCGGGCAAGAGATGCGAATTGAAAAATATCGTTTTGCCGCGTGCTTTCAGGTCCAGTAATATTTTTCGGACATCGCGGCGTCCAATCGGATCGAGTCCTGACATGGGCTCGTCCCAAAAGACTACTTCCGGATCGTTGATCAAGCTTTGCGCGATTCCCAATCGCTGTAGCATGCCCTTTGAGTATTTGCGCATAGGTTTATCCGCATCGACGGTCATGCTGACCAGCTCCAGAAGCTGTTTTACGCGATCTCGTAATTCGGTTTTCTTCAAACCGAATAATTGTCCGATGAATTCCAGAAACTCATGTCCGGTCAAATGCGAATAGAAATATGGATTTTCCGGTAGGAAACCAATCTTTCTCAATGCGCTCTGAGCTCCGGCCTTCTCGCCAAGTACAAGAGCTTCTCCGCGGTCCGGTCGCATGAGACCAACCAGAATTTTGACCGTCGTAGTTTTCCCGGCACCATTCGGTCCGAGCAGACCATATGTCTCTCCTTGCTTCACTGACAAAGAGAGCCCGTCAAGAATCGGGCTGCGCCTGAGAAGAAAGCTCGAGACCCTGTCTTTGCTGAGTCCTCGTGCTTCAATCACGTTGCCAGTCACGCTAGATCTCTCCCTCGCCTGCCACCAGCCGATTCCGTTTGAAACCAGCGGCTATTCGCGCGAAACGAAAATCGTTTTTCGAACTAGCTGCCTTTTTTCTCGGCGGCTTTTCTGCTCTGCGTAATGATCTTATGAAGCTCTGCTGTAGCGGCTCTCAGTCTGCGCGATACTTGCATCTGAGAAATTCCCAGTCGCCGTGCCACTTCTGTTTGGCTGAGATCTTCGTAGAAGGTTAGTTGAACGACTTCTCTCAAGCCATCACGCAATTGCTTGATCGCTTCTGAAAGCATGAAGCGGTCTTCTTTCGCGAGTTGATTGTTGTGATAGCGACCATCGACAAGCGTGTCGATAAGCGACTGCTCTGAGCCTGCATCATTTGAAAGCGCCTGGTCGAGCGAGATAAGCGTGCGGCGGCGATCAACTTCATATGCTTCGTTGACGCGCGACACCGGAATCTGCAACTCGATGGCGATTTCCATGTCGGTGGGCTCGCGCCCGAGACGGGCGGTGAGGTTTTGAACCAGACGATTGATCCGGAAAGAAAGTTCTTGCAACTCTCTAGGAGCGCGAATCATCGCGGTCTTGTCTCTGAGGTAGTGACGAATCTCACCTGTAATCAAGTGAGTCGCATATGTTTGAAACTTAGCGCCGGCGTCAGGTTTAAACTGATCGACAGCTTTTATCAATCCGATCGAACCAACCTGGATCAAATCTTCAACAGGGTCGGTCGAACGTCTCGCCAAGCCGTAGGCGATGCGTTTGACCAGCGGCAAGGCCGCTTGAATTATTGAGTCACGAAGAGATGGATCGCGAGTTTCTGCATACGCTGCCAGCCACTCGTGAATTTGATCTTGCGCCTTTGATACATCTGCTCTGGGACTGGAAGACGGTCCTGGACCCGGAGTTGCTCTTTTTGCCTGCAAACCCTTAATTCCCACTTTTCCACTAACGAACTAACCCGACAATCCATATTGTATGGCCTTAACGCAGATTATCAAACAAATCATGTAAAAACTAGTGCTTAAACCTATACAGGTGCCGTAGGAAAGTATGTATTTTGGCTAGCAAAAGGGCTCGAAACCACCACCTGCCATGACGTTACAGCTTCGTATCATCAATTTGGCGCGCGTCTGAGAATGAAGGGTTAAACCTTCAAATTTTTCCGCAAACTTTGCCGAGAGTCCGGTTTTGTTTCTTTGCAAGCCTTTCAGGCTGACATCAACCCTTCGCGCTTGCCAACTTCAGCTTGGTTTCCAGAACCTCATCTTCCGCATCGTAGTCGAACTTCTCGAGATCAACAGTCTCAGGCGGATTTTGCCTTTGCCAGGCCACGGTCAGGGCGAGAGCTTCGTCCCGTGGGACGCTCTCGGTCCATTTGAACTTGGTCCTGAACGGTTCCGTATCGATTGTCAGGTGCTGACGCCAGTCGTAGTCTTGTCTTATGTGAGTGGGTAGCACTTCTTCGTCCACAGCCAGAACTTCTCCCTTCCAGCCTGCTGCTTTTCCGACCAATTTGACCCACTCCATTTCGGGCATCGAATCATCTTCGCCTATGTTGTAGATGAAGCTGCCTTTGGATTGGTCTTCGCTCGCAACCACGACCGCACTGGCGACGTCGTCGACGTAACCGCGTGTGAGCTGCCATTTTGCCTGTTGTTTGCCTAGCAATATGTGTTTGCGGCCGTCGTCCATTCGGCGAAGGTGCTCGAAAATACGCGTCTGGGGGTCGTTCGGTCCGTAGACTACCGGCAACCTTAAGATGGTTGTTTGCAGCTCGGGCTCGCTTTGAGCGAGTTTTTCCACCAGAATCTTTTCGTACTCGTAAGCCGTGTGAAGCGCATCTACAGCGACTCCTCTGTATGGATAGAGCTGTTCGCGCAACGGCGAGTTTTCCTTGAGAGGGGTTGCGTCCGGGCTTCCAGGCTCTTTTTTCCGTAGCCGGTTATATGCGCGATAAACGTCAATGCTGCTGATTACCACCATGCGGTCCGTCACACCCGTTATCGCGCGCGTAAGTGTCCATGACTCCTGCGATGTCCGCGGGATCATGTCGATCACGACATTCGGCGCTAACTTTCGGATCTGAGCTGTATACTCGGAAAGGTCGCGACGGTCGAAAAGAAGCGACTGTACACCTTCCGGCATGGTCGTGTTGCTCCGACCTCGATGCACGACCGTGACTTCGTGCCCCTTTGCGGCCATCTGTTTAACGACGTGTGACCCAATAAATCCCGTTCCACCTAACAACAATACTCGCATGCAAATCTGCCCCCAAAGGTTCCCGGTCTCCCTTTGTTCTGGAAAACCAAAACAATTCTGCCTTCTCTATAAATTTCTTTCCCTAGAATTCGATATTTATTTACGGAAACCGTAACGCCCGCCATATTTTTTATTCCGGGAAAGCTTTTTTGGGGGAGTCTATGAACCCCGATGAAGGGAATATATAGCTTGATTGACGTGGAGAATTTACCAATGGACGGACTTCCTGATCCTTCTCAATTGTCTAAAACAGGTCTTTTCCGGGTCGCAAAGGAAAAACCGATTCGCCCACTCACTTCGGTTTATCTCATCGGGCTGGGCTTCACTACGATTGCCTTAGCTGCGGATCTTGTTTTTCAGGGATTCCAAAACAACGTCGCCGCTGTCGGAGCAGCAGCTGCTGCGGCAGTTCTCGTCATCTGGATATCAATAGCGTTTCTCTGGCACTCTGTACGCCAACTGATAATCAAAGTAGATGCGCTGACCCGTTTAGTAGAGAAAAAGAGCGACACCAACCTCTGAATACCTTCGGCAACGTTTCAGGACCTATCTGAGCTGATTGATGACGGTAAAAATCGGCAGATACATTCCAACGACGACTGAGCCGACGACACCGCCGATGCCGACAACCATAATTGGTTCAAGCATGGAAGTGAGCTGCTCGACTGAATTTTCGACTTCCATGTCGTAGAAGTCGGCGATCTTTGAGAGCATGTCATCAAGCCTACCGGTTTCTTCGCCGACCGCAATCATCTGAGTGACCATCGGCGGGAAGATTTGATTGCGGCTCATCGGTTTTGAGATTGTCCCACCCTGACGGACTTCGTCGTAAATCTGATCGATGCCTTTCGCCACTACAGCATTGCCGGCTGTGTCTTTGACGACATCAAGCGCGTTGAGCATGGGGACGCCTGCGCGTATAAGTGTTCCGAAAGTTCGGCTGAATCTGGCGATTGCAACTTTTCTAATCAGGTCGCCAAACAGGGGGAGGCTGAGAATCATGCCGTCAATTTGAAGGCGACCCACCTCGGTTCTGTAATATCGGCGCAGAAAATATGCCCCGATACCGCAGGCAATCAGGAAGAAAACCATATAGATTGACCGGACTGCTTCTGATAAGGCAATGAGAAACTGCGTGTAGAGCGGAAGTTCACCACCAATGTTTTTAAACAATCCCTGAAAAACGGGCAGCACAAATGTCAGCATCGCCCAGAACACGCCCACTGCAATAAGCAGAACGACTGATGGATAGACCATCGCTGCGCGCACCTTCTGGTTCAATTTTTCCTTGTATTCAAGGTAATCCGCCAGTCGTTTCAAGACATCTGAGAGAATACCGCCGGTCTCGCCGGCACGAACGATGGCAATGTACAGTCTATCGAAGATGCCCACCTGTCTTGCCATAGCATCGGACAGTGATAAACCGGACTCGACCGACCTTCTAATGTCATCGAGGGCATTTTTCAATCGCTTGTTGGGGCATTGATCCACGATAATTGAGAGTGTTCGCAGCATTGCGACGCCGGAGGAAACCATTGCAGAGAATTGGCGAGAGAAAACAACCATGTCTTTCAGGCTGACCTGCTCGAAAGAATCCAATATGCGATTCAGTCTCGCTACTATTTCGGCTGTTGTAAATCCTCCGCGTTCGCGGATATCGAGAACGTCCAGGCCGCGTGCTGATAGTCGAGTGCGGAGAATTGCGGGTGATTCAGCCTGAGCAACTGCTTCTCGCACGTTACCCTGGCTATCTCTCACTTTGTAAACATATTCCACTTTAAGTCCGCTCCGCTATATCAATTAAACGCTCCGCTCCTCGTTTCACTCGATGCTCTGCTACACTCGCTCGCTCCGCATATCAGTTATACGTTTGCTGCTACTGAAGTCTTCCGAACATAGAGCGCCGTTCCGGGGGCGGCTCTTGCGATGTTGGCTGTGCCGCGGTCCGTTCCGGAGTCAAAAGAACTTTGAGGTCATCGGCGCGAGTCGTTTTTGAGAAAGCCTCGTCGACGGTGATAACTCCTGCTTTGGCAAGGTTCGACAACGCTTGTTCCAAGGTTTGCATGCCTTGTTTCGATCCCATTTGCATGGTTGCATATAGCTGTGAGTTCTTCGCTTCTCGCACGAGGTTGGCTACAGCTGCGGTGTTTACGAGAACTTCTGCTGCGAGAACACGACCTTTAGTGATTGGACTTCCGCCCGCCATCTCTTCCTGACGAGGTATCAGAGTCTGCGAGATGATGGCGACCAAACTGTTCGAAAGCATAATGCGAATCTGTTGTTGTTGGTCATGAGGAAACGCGTCGATGATTCTATCGACCGTTTGTGCAGCGGAGCTTGTGTGCACCGTGCTTAGTACCAGGTGTCCCGTCTCGGCAGCCGTGAGCGCAAGGTGAATTGTTTCCAAGTCGCGCATTTCGCCAACCAGGATGACGTCCGGGTCTTCTCGGAGCGCGGCTCGTAATGCGTTTGCAAAACTTCTCGTGTCGCTGCCCAATTCTCTTTGAGAGATGACTGAAACCTTGTCGTTGTGAAGATACTCAATCGGATCTTCGATGGTCAGAATGTGAACAGAGCGCGTGTCGTTTATATAGTCAATCATAGAAGCAAGGGTTGTTGATTTGCCGGAGCCCGTAGGGCCCGTGACCAAGATCAAACCTCTCGGCTTATCTGTGAGTTGTTGGCAGAGAGGGGGAAGCCCTAATTCATCGAGACCGGGTATGGTGGTTGAAACTATACGGAACGCCGCAGCTAGACTGCCTCTGTCGCGATATATATTCGCCCTGAATCGTCCCAGACCGGCGACGCCGAAACTGAAATCAACTTCGTAGATATTGCGAAGTCTATCCTTCTGCTCTTCTGTGATGATTGAGAAAATCAGATCCTCAACGTCTTTGTTTGACATCACCGGAAGCGATGTCCTCTCGAGTCTTCCGGAGACCCTTATGATAGGCGGTTGTCCAGCCTTCAAGTGCAGGTCGGACGCTGCTCGATCGAGAACGAGCTGCATCAATTCTTGCAACTCAATATTCATTCGCGCTCCTCCGGTAATTTCAAATCGTTTTCGATACTTTCTGCTTTCGTTCTATTTGGACATGTCAACGACGTCGCTTCGACTTATGCTGGTGTGAAGGTACGTTCTGACCGTTGTCAGCGCTATGATGCTCGTGTATCACCGGCTGGTCCGCTTTTCCGTTCGAATATTTCGAATGCATGCAATAGGGACAGTCAACCCAATCGCCGACGATTTCCGCACTACACGATTGACAGCAGGATTCATGCGCTTCTTCGTATTTGTTCATGCCGCACTTCGGACAGCTCGCCCAGTCCTCTTGCTGCAATGTGCCGCAGCGACGGCAGGAAACTTTAAGTTCGTGCTGGCAGAATGGGCACTTGATGAAGTCGTCGCTGATTGGGTTTCGGCACTTACTGCAAAGTTTGTCTTCGCCGGAAGTATCCGCGAGAGTTACGCGCACCACTTCTTCTGCTGTGGTTAGTCCCTGACCGACAAGACGCAGTGAATAATCCTTGAGTGGTATCATTCCCGACTGCTTCGCCGCCAATCGGATCATCGCTGTCGTCGCGCCTTTGCAGACGAGGTCGCGAATCTCATCGTTCATTCTCATGACTTCGAAAACACCGATCCGGTTTTTATAACCGGTGCCGTTGCACGCTTCGCAACCTAGTCCTCTTCGGAAAATCGGCATACCGTTTGTTCCCATTCGGAGCTTGTAGTACTGGATGGTTGACTCCGCTAAATGCTCTTGCTGTTTGTCCATCAAGCCGAGATAGCGCAAGGCGCTTACTTCCGGCACGTATTCTTCGACGCATTCTTCGCAGATTCGACGAACCAGTCGTTGTGCCACCACTCCGACCGTAGCTGATGCCACCAGATATGGGTCCACTTCCATTTCTGCCAACCGGGTGATCGCTCCGGGCGCGTCGTTGGTGTGAAGGGTGGTGAAAACCAGGTGACCTGTAAGAGCGGCTTCTACAGCGATTTTGGCTGTTTCTCTATCCCGCGTCTCTCCCACCAGTACGATGTCCGGATCCTGTCGCAAGAAGTGTCTGAGGATGCGGGCGAAGTCTAATCCTTTTTCGCGCAAGACTTGCACTTGCGTGATGCCGGCCATTTCGTATTCAATCGGATCCTCTGCCGTACAGATGTTGACTTCATGCGTGTTTCGCTCGGACAGTGCGGCATAGAGCGTAGTTGTTTTACCGGAGCCGGTTGGGCCGGTGACGAAAATAATTCCATATGGTTTTCCAATCATGTCACGAATCATCGACATTGCGTCTGATTCAGTGATCAAATTGTCGAGACCAAAATTGGTATGCGACTTATCCAATTGCCGCATGACGACTTTCTCTCCATGCTTCGTTGGAATTGTCGACACACGGAAGTCTACATCTTTGCCGGAGAATCTTACGCGAATTCTGCCGTCTTGAGGAAGACGTCTTTCTGCGATATCAAGGTCGCTCATAATTTTGTAACGCGATACGAGAGCCGCTTGAATAGCCTTTGGCAGCGTTCTATCGACGAAGAGAACTCCGTCGAGTCGATAACGCACCGTGACGTTTTTGTCCTGAGGCTCAATATGAACGTCCGAGCATTGACGTTTGATCGCTTTAGCTAAAACCTGATTGGCGAGTTGCACAATCGGCGCATCTTGAGCCTGTCTTGCAAGATCAAGGTCGTTAACTTCATCATGCACATCTTCCATGATGGCAATGTCTGAGAGATCGACTTCCGACTCGATAAACGTCTCGTCCTGATACTCAACCATCTCCTCGGTGAGCTCATCCTGGCGTTTGGCGTAAACAGTTTCCATAAAATGCTGGAAATCGTCTTCGGTGCAAACAACAGGCTGGACGGTAATTCCTTTGAGCCGATACTTGATGTCGTCGAGGGCAAGAAGATTATTGGGATTCACCATGGCGATGGTGAGCTTATTCTCTTCTTTCGATATCGGTACGACCTGATGTTGGCGCATCACCTTTTCAGGTAACAACTCCAGACAATTGCCGTTGGGTGTGACTTTGGTGAGCGAGACGTAGTTGACGCCAAACTGGAGTTCCAGCGCGTTTTTTAAATGCTTTTCGTTGGCTAAGCCCAGACGAGATAAAATCAGCGAGATTGGTTCGCCGGTTTTCAGTCGCTCCTGCTGCACCAGCTTGAGCTCGTCATGCGTGATGAGCCCGTGGTCGACAAGTAGTTCCCCAATTTCCTTCTTGATTAGCGCCATTTCGTGTCACCTTGCCAGCCGCACTTATCGGTGTCTGATATCGTGCCGGAGCAACATAAGTTCTACTCTTATGCCTAATTGATCTATGCCCGTTTCTTTCTTCTAACTATACTCGTATTACAATGGCCGATGAAACGCTTTAGTTTCGGACCGGCGCAGCTTACCAGCCCTGGAACATCGAGAATGGCAACGCGACTCATTAAAACATCTCTGTCTCATCGCGGCTATTCACTCGTGAAAATGTCTTATCCGCTGTTCGGGTTGGTTTTTATCGACATGTTCAGTACGTCGACCTGGTTCGAGTCAGATATTCAGTGGCTGGGGATCCCGACGATCGTAGCGATTTTGGTCTCCGCTCATGTTTTTTTGTTATTTTTGCAAACCGACCGCGCTGCCCGTCTCTATTACCTGATCCATCGTGGAAAACCGCCGGCTGTTTACTTGAATTGGCTGGAAATTTCCGACGATGAGTCGCCCACCATCAAATTTGGTCTAAAGGGATTAAACCTTTCATGCGTAGATGAACTTCACCTGACGTTGTGGGGAAATCTGATTTTTAAATCGCGCTCCGTGTGCGGCTCTTTGATGAAAAACGGAGTCGAGGAGATTGAAGCTGACGATGTATTCAAGGTACCGTTCGGAGTCGTATCGTCTAAAGAGCAAAAGGAATTTATTGAACTTGTGCAGAGGGTTCGACCGGACGTGGTGCTTGGAAAACGGCTTCAAAAGCGGATGATCGCCAAGCACGTTAAAGGAGAAGACTACATTCAGTCACTCGGCGCGGTTTTCCTACTGTTCGTTTTATTTGATCTGAGCTTTTCGCTCTTTGGCTATCTGGAGATGTTGAAACAGTACCATCTGGCTCAGGTAGTCGCTCGCGGCTCGTTCTCATCCACCACCGGGGCGAAAACGAGCGCAGCCGATCACTTCAAAAAAGCAGAGACGATGTTGGAAAGTCCGCCCGGTATCTCACTAGTGAAGCGAACCGTGTTGCACAAAGGCTATTCCACCGGCGCGGTGTACCAATCACGAGCCGAAGCTCTATGGTACATGGGGCGCCGGGATGAGGCGATCAAGTCGCTGCAAACTGCGCTTGAATATTATCCCAAAAGCTTACGCATGCACCTTGAACTTGCACGATGGCTCGCGATTGAGGGGCGTTTGCGAGAGGCGCGAAAGGTTTTATTCGATTTGGCCGATGAGCATGAGGATTCTCTTCTGCCGCGCCTTTACACAATAGTCCTCTTTAGTAGAGGTGACGACGAAAAGAAAGCGAAGCGCTACTACGATATTTATGCTGACAAATTAGACCTTGAAGTCTTTGGTGAGGAGCCGTGGTGGCCGCCGGGCGGCAATCGATATTTGAACGACTCGTGGTCGCGCGACGACGTTCACTTCTTGCTTGATGAGTTGCTGAAAAGTAAGTGACGGATAAATCGTTGAATTAAGACTGCTTATGTTGTGGCATAGATGATGGAAGTGCTTAACTTTGGGCATAGAAAAGGAAGTTTATAAGGAGAGGGGGCTCCTGTAAGCACAGTATGGAATCGGAAACACAGAATCTCGGCACAGACACAACGTCTTCAGATAACATTGCGGCCACGTCCTCTTCGGATGGTGTGGCTGCGACTGGTGGCGCTAAGAAAAAGGCGAAGAAGAAAGATTCGGGCTCCGACCTGGCATTTTTCGCCAGTTTCCCATGTATCGTGATTGCTATTGCGGCTGTTGCGGTGACAGTTGTCGGTTTTGTTCCGATGGGCTTCATCGGTTATATGTGTGCGAGTGTTCGTGCTCAGCTGATCATCGTACTGCTCATCTGCGCGGTGCCCCCGTTGTTTTCACCGCCGTTGCGTCTTCCCATGTTGATTACGTGCGTGGTATTCGCTGCCGTAAATGCTGCTTTCGTTGTACCTTGCATGATACCTAAACCGGAACCGACCGGTGATGTGAAATCTCTACAAGTGCTGTCGACACGTGTGATGCAGCTCAGCATCGATGATGAGGCTACTCCGATCGAGCCGATTGTCGAGCAAATTACGGCGCTGCACCCTGAGATCGTCTGCCTGACCGGCTCACCGATGCAGCCTCTGCTCAAATTGAGCGAACAGATGCCGCCGAATTACATGCATAGAGAAACTTTCCCCCGAGATGACGGCTATGCAATGGTTATTTATAGTCAGGTTCCGCTGAAGGGAACCAGGCTTAAAAAGGTCGGTCCAGCGAAACTACCTTTAGTGTCAACTACGATTCACTTCGATTACGGGTGGAACCGTTTGATCATGTTGAAGATGCCAGACCCGACGGACGATAAGAGCCTCGAAAAACGCAACGAACAGCTCGCTGCCTGTGCTAAGGCGATTAAAGAAATGAGCGGGCGAAAGATAGTCGTTGGAAATTTTAATACGACACCATATGCGGTGGCATTTGGATCCTTTCTCAAAGATGCCAATCTCGAGGATACACGTATAGGCGTTCAACCTAATTGGAATCTAGGTCCTATCGACCTTTTCGTGACTCACGTGCCGGCAGACCATATTCTGGCGACCAGCAATGTGTCTTTCAAGAGTCGGTACGTATGTGCTCCTATGGGTTTGAAACACCGACCGCTGCTTGGCGACTTCTATCCGAATACGAAGGAGAATGAGCCGTATACCGAAGAACCGGCAGAGCCCGCGGCAGAGACTGCAGTGCCAGCTACGGAGCCTGCTGCTGAATCAAAACCTCAAGCGGCTGATGAGAAGCCGAAGAAAAGACGCCGACGTGCCAAGTAGCAGTGCGCACAGAGATATTGTTGTTTGAATAGAACGTCCTGTAATCCTGGCGGCGCTTCAAGATTTCAATGGTTTATTGCCACTTGTTCTGATCTGTTTTCGCGATTGAACTTTGCGAAACTGCAGCTGCTAGTTTCTTATCTTCGCTGATAGCGTCCGTAATCAGGTTAACTAAACGATGACCGCCACTGGAGTTTAAATGCACAGTGTCCAGGTAATCCTTGCTGTCGAACCGTTCGTCAGCGGTAAGGTCTACGAATTTTGCACCATATTCGGTGGTGGTGCTGGACAGATAGTTGCGGAAATCCCCCCAGAATTTATCCGGAAGAAGTGCTCGGTTTGGCCACAAGCTTGGCATGCCGACCACAAGGACTTTGATATCCTGGTTTTTCAGATACGCCAGATATTCTTCGAAGAACTTCTTTTGACCGTTGAAAATTTGCGGATTCGAGTTCTTGTAGCGGGCTCTATATTCTTCCGTGTTATCTTTGAAAGCTCCCCACGAGCAGGCGACGACTCGCCATTCACCAGGTTTTACGACGCCTTGATTCCCATAAATTGCCTTCAGTGCGTCGGTGTTTCCATCTGCCGAGGCTACCTCGCCAGCTGGTGACTTCGCCTCTGTGTCACCGGATTTGGTGTCAATAAATTTTGCATCGCCTGTCTGTGTCTTTCCATTGGCGATCGGTCCAATCGTCGTGACGGTGCCGTCTTCGGAAACGACATCATTCGCGTTTGGTAGAAGTTTTTTGCTCGACTCGGGAAGCAGGGATGCGATCTTCTCGCCTATCAATTTCGTTGGAAGAGTTTCGTTTATTTTCCAGTCCATGAATGCAAATAGATCAGGAAATGCGGAGCCGCCCAATTTGTCTAGCTCTACGTAAGGGCTGAGGTAGCGAAACGCGTCGGTGGCACTTGCTGACGGCATAGTGTTGTCGATGAAATCTCGCGGATTTACTCCGAGGACAACCAGTTTCGGTTTATGCTCCGAATTGAACAACGACTTCGCCATCATATACTGGTCGCTGCACATGGCGCCGCCCATGGACAGGTTGAACGTAGTCGGTTTGTGTCCTACTTTCTCACTGATTAAGGATGATGCGAGATCTGATTTTCGATGGGTGCATGTGTCGATAGCCTCGTTTAAAAACGCAGCTTCGCTTGCGTAAAGAGCTGAACCCATCTGGCTGCTTCCCATGAACACTACATCCGCATCGGTGCCGTCCATGATGTAGTTGCGCGTGATCCACCAGATCCAATTACCTTCCTGACGCTGTTCATTTGCTGATGTTTTGACAACGTCTGCGGTAAATTTGTTTTCCGTCTTGGGCAGGTATCCGGAAAGCGCGGCATTCAGACCGACGAACGCTAGCAGCGCAACTATCGTGCGACTGTTTATCAATTTGCGTTGTGTGTTTTCTGCCATTTAGAGAGGAATATCCGTTTTGAATTCGTGGGGCGTAGCTTGTTTGGCAAGAGCTTTGCGGCGCTCCATATGATTGCCGGAGGCTTCCAATGCAAGCGTCGTGCTGAAGGTTCCGCTCATGATGTTTACGAGCTGGTGGAGGAATTTGTTGCCGCCGAATGCGTTCAAATGCACACCATCGTGATAATCGTTTTGCGTGTACAAGGCGAAATCGTTCAAATCGAACGCTGGAACTTTGTGCTCGACAGCCATTGTGCGAAGCGCATTGACATATCCCATGTATCGATAGGAACCGAGGACGCGAATATTGTCTAACGTGATCGGCATGTTTACTACGACGAGCTCAATTCGCTCACGTTTGCAAAGCTCAACCAGCTTCAGCAGGAAGTAGTGCTGAATCTTGTACATATGAAGATCGGGATTTTTGTAGCGTTCGCGATACTCTGGCGTGTTATCTGAGAAAGTCGGCGGCTCGTTCGGATCCTGTGGGTGGACGACGACAGCCAGCGGATGAATCTCACCGGCTTTATATTCCGGAAGAAGTTTGATTCTGTCCCAGTACGTAAACTGTTTCTTGCCAATCGGTTTTGGAAACACTTTGTCTAACACTGACTCGACTTTATCGTGAGCAAGCATGTGAATGTCGAGCGCGTTTTGATAAAGATAGCAATCGCGTTCGAGAATGAAGTTGAGTTTGTCCCACGGTGATTTGAACACCTTGCCCCAGCTGTCATCCAGGTTGACCAGTCTGTGCAGGAAGCGGAATGCTTCGGTATCGACCGGAGTGATCATGGAGCTGTCGTAAAAATCTCGGGGCGCTACACCGTAGACGACCACGTCAGGACGCTGATGTGTTTTGAGCATCGTCTGTAGTGTCATGTACGCATCAGACGGCATTTGTCCCGGACCAGCCAGGTTGTATGTTTTAAACGTTCCGCCGAACTTTTCAGCCAACAGTTTGTCAAAGTAGATTGCATGGTGGTAGTTGGCGAGGTTCAACTCTTTCTGCATGTACATTGCGTCGGAGTTGTTGACCGCACTGACCATGAGTGAGGAACCTAGTAGAGCAACGTTATATTCGGCTTTGCTCTTGCGCAGGTCGTTGAACGTCCACCAGGCCCAGCCTTCATAAGGGAATTTGAATTTGTCGAAGTCGAACGGAGTTGTGAAACTCATCAACAAATTCGCCGCAATGAAAATTGCCAGTGCTACGTTGAATACGCTACGCCTACCGTCTTTGTACTTCCTGGTTGGCTCGTCTGGAACTTGCTCTGTGAGCGGCCCGACGTGGTCTTCTGCACGAATAGATTCGGCAAGAATTTCGATTGTGTTACGTGGAGCTTTGACGGTCACATCGCACCGTCCTTCACTCCGGCAATTTGTTTTGCCGGGTTCAACTGTTCGCTGCTTCCACCGCCTGGATTGGTTCGGCTGCTTGCATCGATTGAGTTAGCCGTTGATTGCGACGCGGCAATCGGGGCATCCAGACTCGCTACTTGAGGCTCGGTATCATCATGTCGATTGATGTTGAATGATGAAATTATCTCGTGATTGTCGGCCAACTTCTTAGCGAGCATGTCCAGAAGGCGCGCGCCACCACCGGAGTGCAGGTGAACCGTATCGCCGAAATCGGACAGCGGGAATTGTTTTGTCGCATAGAAATCGAAATAAGTAGCGCCTTTCGCTGCAGCCAGTTTTTCCAAGCTGGTTTTGTACTGTTCCCATGCTTTGTCCGAAATCAGTTGGCGGTTGATGTCGGTAATCGGCATGGCGAGAAGAACCACATGCGTGCCTCGGGCATTCGCTGTGTCGAGAATGTCTGTAAGGAATTGCATTTGCGATTCAAACGTATCTTGTTTGAGCGTTTTATATCGCTTTCTGTATTCGTCGATGTTGTCGACGAAGGGCGGGCGATTTTTTTCGTCAGTCGGGCGGAAGTAGCATTCTTTGAGGTTTATCTCAAAAGGATGATATTCGGGCAACAAGCCCCGGCGTTTGTCCGTGCTCGACGGCGTGACGTTTGGGAACGTGGCTACGAGGAAGTTATTGAACTGTCGCGAAATCGAAGTCATGATGTTTTCGCTTTCGCCCAGCGGGTAAATGGCGCGTGCGAGTTCGTAGGCGAGCCGTTCTTCCCACTTCGGAGCGATTAAATCTATGCGCTCGTTATAGTCGCCCAGACGGGAAAGGTAGCGGAACGGGTCCGTCGCTTTCGGGCTGGGCAAGAGGTTATCCATGAAGTCGCGAGGACCGACTCCGTAAACTATCACGTCGGGACGCTTTTCGTTTTTCAACAAAAACTTGGTGAGCAGATAGGCGTCCGAAGGCATCTCTCCTGGCAAGGCGAGGTTGAAAGTCTTGATGGAATCGCCCGAGTACTCTTTGAATTTCGATTCGAAGAAAATGCTCTTGTGATGTTTCGCGCCATCAATCGGCTTCTTTGTGAAGTCGGCATCGACGCCGTCAAGCGGCACCAGCATTAATGACGAGCCCAGGAAGACCAGGTTTGGAGTCGGTGTTTTGGGGTTGTTGTACTCTTTGATTGCCCATGAAGTCCAGGTTGGATACGGGAAATCTTCCGGATGTAGTGAGCCGAGTTTGGTTGCAGCCATCAACTGGCATGCAACCGCGAACATTGCCAATCCCCAGAGCGCAGTGCTGGCATAGACTCTGCGTCCGCCGCTCTTCTGCTCCGCAGCCTGAGGTTCGCACGCTGCCGGTCTACCGTCTAGGACGGCAGTCGAACTGCGTGGGATTCCTGCTGATTCTTTCGTCGGTACCGACATGGTTTGAGACTCAGTCATTAATTAGAACTGGAAGTAGATGAATCTAGGCGAGCTGTCAGGGCTGAAGATGGTGAGCAAGCACATGAGTGCCACCATCACGCCGACCTGCACCGCCCACGGTGGCCTTTGATAAAACTTCTTATCGTTGAGCCAATTGACTGCGAGGTGCGCGATCATCAGTCCGGGGATGAGGAACAGCAGTGATGGGAAGATTAGCGGATCGCGAATCTTGAGTACTTCAAGCTGGTTGAGACTGAAGCTGAATAGATCGATCGGTGCCGATGCCATTTTTGTGAGCATCTTCATTGCGATGGTTACGGTGTCGGCACGGAAGAAAACCCAACCGACGCAGACGAAGTGGAAAGTAATGATCACAGACATTACGTGATAGACCTTGCTCTCGATGACGCTTTTGGGCACGCGCAGCATTTCTGTCAGGTGCTGCCATTCGCGGTGAAGAATCAAGATAACGCCTTGATAGACACCCCATACGAGGAAGTGCATCGCCGCGCCGTGCCAGAGACCACCAAGCGCCATTGTTATGAACAAATTGCGAGCGGTAAAGAAGCGATTTCCACGCGAGCCGCCTAATGGAATAAACAGATAGTCGCGCAGCCAGGTCGAAAGGCTTATGTGCCAGCGACGCCAGAAATCGGCCGCGTTTGACGCTATATAAGGAAGGTTGAAGTTGATCGGAACTTTATAGCCGAACAACATTGCTGAACCGCGTGCGACGTCGGTATAACCAGCAAAGTCGAAGAAGATTTGAAACGCGAATGCGTAAGTGATCAACCAAAGGTCAACGGAGGAGAATTGCTCGGGATGTGTGAAACCGGCCTGAGCTACGAGGGCAAGGTTATCTGCGAGCAAAACCTTTTTTGCCAGACCAATGAGTATGAGGTGCATGCCTTCATCGACATATTCCCATTTGAATTTGCTCTTGATGTCGAGCTGCGGGATGAAGTCCTGGTAGCGCTTAATAGGACCGGCTATCTGGGTTGGGAAAAAGGACGCGAATAGTGAGAAGTTCAGGAAATTCTTCACTAGAGGCTTACCGCGATAGACTTCGACTGCGTAGTGAATGAACTCGAAAACGAAGAACGAAATTCCAAGCGGCAGAATGATATGTAGATGTGGCTCTCGCCAGTCGATGCCACCCACAGCCAGACCGGACTTGATAGCGTCTACTGTGAAGTATGCGTATTTAAAGATTCCGAGGGTGATCAGGTTGGCCGCTACAACGATTCCCAGCCAGAGCTTCTTGCGGGTGACCGATTTCGCAATCATCGGCACGAGCAGGAAGTTGCCCAGCGTCAAGCCAAAGATCAGGATTCCGTATATTGGCTTCCACGACATGTAGAACAAATAGCTTGCCACCAAAAGTAGTGGCACGCGCAATTTGTGCGGCGTGATCCAATAAAGTAAGAAAACGACCGGGAGAAAAACAAGGTACTGCAGGCTGTTAAATAGCAAACTAAGTTCTCCTTGGACTCCAAAACGTGAGCAGTGCGCCGTCCAGATAAGTTTTCAATGGATAGCGAGTCACATGATATCGGCTTGTTTTCAAGAATTCCAGAAGCCCGCGCCTGTCTTTACTTAAAACGTTTATAGTACTGGCTGCTGACCTTCTGAATGCAGGCAGAGCAGGCAGTCTTGAGTGCTTGACTACGCACAAAAGTGCAGATTAGAAGAATGAAGTTGTAAGGAGAAAAACACAAACCGCGCCCACAGGATGCTTGATTAATTCGCTCAAACTTGAGCGAGGTTTAATCGAGGCGTTCCTCATAGCTTCAGCTTTGCTTTAACGAATCGCTTAACGCGAGGCATGCTTTGTGAGACCATTTGCGCGTCGTTGTCATTCTTGCCTATCAGACCGGCGACCGTTTCCGCGCAAGCCTCGCCGGGGTCGATATAGTAATTGAGTTGACTGCGAACGTCGTCCGGCATGTCGTTGACATCGAGCTTTAGCATGGCGGCAAAACTTGGATCCTTGGAAATTGAACCAAGACAGTCGTCTACGGCATGACCTATTTCGTGCAAGGAAGTGTCTTTTATCTCGTGAGCTGGACGAATATCCTTGAGGTCCGTCGTCCCACGTACCTGTGCGCGTTCGTACACATGAATATCGCGTCCATAAGTCCGGCCGACTTCCTCACCCATCGTTGTTGTCGACGAGCCCGGCTTCATGCCATCTCCAGAGCCCGGCCATTTGTCGATGATATTAGGCGCGAGAGTGAAAGTGGCGTTGTTATCGTCAAGTATGCTTATCACTTGTGGTGGTAGGTTCAGTATTACGTCCCGTACTGTGGTGAGAGTTCCCTGGCTTATTGGTTGGTGACCGAACTTTGGCGGATAGCAGGTCAGTTTATCAATGAACTTGTTCTTCTTCGCATTAGCAGGTGGGGGGGCAGCTGCACTTGCCGTTTCTGCTGGTTTTGTGGGAGTTGCGACCGGAAGAGGTTTTATCTTGCGTAGAGCGAACTGGGCATGAACTGCCTCCGGCGAGGTCGGAAACTTCGCCACCAGCGAACGGTAAACGCTTATCGCGCGCGTTTTGTCATTAGTTGCAGCGTACGAGTGACCTAAGTAGAGCCATGCTGTAGCACTTCCTTTGCCGTTTGCCACTAATTCGTGGAATAGTTGTGCTGCACTCTTATAGTCCGCTTTTTTGTAGGCTTCGACGGCTGCTTTGTAGGCATCTCCGGCGACTTCTGCTGACGATGCCGCACAAAGTGAACTTACGCCGACGATAGCCATTGATGCACAAAATAATCTGACTTTCATCCGCGCTCCTGTGACAGGCATCACTTTTGCGGGCGATTAGCCGCCGGATTTACTGGACTTGCTGAAACCTTCGGGTATGAGCTGATAGCCGCCGCCATAGACGGTTTTGATGTATTTGCGGTCGCCTGCTTCGAGGCGGGTTCGAAGGTGTCTGATGTGGACTCGAATTGTGTCGACATCGTCGTCAGGCGAATAACCCCAGACTTCTTCCAGAAGTTTGCCGGTGCTGACGGTTTGACCGTGGTGTTGCATCAGGCAATGCAAAATTTCAAATTCGGTAGGAGTCAATTTGACGATCCGCTCTCCCACCTTGGCTTGCAGGTTCTCAGGAATGAGCGTGATTTCGCCTGCCGTAAGTATTTCCGGCAGCGTCGCTGAATGTGGCACTGAGCCAGCACGTCGAAGAAGTGCTCTGACCCGGACTTGCAGCTCCGGAATTTCAAATGGTTTCACCAGGTAGTCGTCTGCGCCGGAATCAAATCCGGTGACCTTATCTTTGGTCATCCCCAGGGCCGTGAGCATCAAAATTGGAATTGGATGCGTCTGGGGGTTTTGACGCAGTCGCTGGCAGACGGTGAAGCCGTCGAGGTCCGGCATCATGACATCGAGAACGACCATGTCCGGATGATTCTGCTGCGCGAGTGCCAGGCCCTTTATGCCGTCGCTGGCGGTTTCAACGTGATGTCCAAGCAACTCAAGGTTGATCTTTACGAGTTCCGCGATGGCGTGGTCATCGTCTATTACTAGAATTCTTGCCAATGTCCTCTCCGCATCTAGGTGAAATTAGTCAGTCCGAGTAACCGCTAATTTTACTGGAATTTTCATGATTCGCGGACCTTTATCGGCGTCATTCCGCAGAACTGTGAGATTCACCACTTGACCTGGGTCCTTCTTTTCGACATACGAAAGCAAGTCGTCGACCTGGCGGACCTCTATATTGTCAACCGCGACTATCAGATCTGCGAGGTTGCGATCCATCTGGCGCATTACAATTCCGCCTCCGAGGTTGTAGACCACAAGCTTTGGAACTCTCAAACCCGCTTCGGCGGAAGGTCCCTTGGGATCGAGTTGCATGACGCGCAATCCGAAAATGGCGCCGGTTCTGGTTCTCACGCCTTCCGGGTGAAGAAGCACAATACCCATGTCCGGGCGTTTGACTATGCCGTGCTTGATCAACTCAGGCACAATCGTTTTCGTAATATTTGCGGGGATCGCCAGACCAATGCCGGCCGATTGTCCGGAGCGACTCAGAATTGCAGTTGTAATACCGATAACTTTTCCCTGGGTGTCGAGCAGCGGACCACCGGAGTTACCCGGATTTATAGCCGCATCTGTTTGAATAATGCCTTTGATCAAACGTTTATTGGGCGTTGTGAACGTTCTATTCAAACTGGATACGATGCCCTGTGTCATCGTGTGATCCAGACCAAATGGATTTCCGATCGCGAAGACGCGGCGACCCGGCTGTAAGTTCGATGAGTCGCCCCATTCGACGTAGTTGAACTTGCGACCAGCCTCAGCTTGAATCTTAATAACAGCCAAATCGTTGGACGGGTCTTTGCCGATAACGCGAGCCGGAAGGCTCGTGCCGTCGAAGAATGTAACCTTAACTGCGTCCGCATCACCAGTCACGTGGTTGTTGGTTACGATATGTCCTTCCGGGCTGATTACGACTCCGGAGCCGATGCCCTCTTGATTGTCGTGTCCGTAAAAATAGACTTGCTCGGCTGTAGCAAGCGGCGCAATGTTGACGACTGCTCTATAGGACTTCTCGTAGACGCTCACGTTGACCTTTTCGTCAGGTGTAAGTCCGGCAGTGCTTATTGATTTTGGCGAATGCGACAACGTGGATTTTCCGACCGGCTTGGTCAATGTTTTTTTCGTAGCTGTCGACTTAGTTCCCGTTGACTGTGCTGCTGAAGCTGGCGTCGACAGACCTGTGGGTGCCAACGTCGCGGCGATGATTAGCATAGTCGCAAGCGACGAAACGCTACGCTCTGTGACCTTCTTGAACATACTCATTCTGCTCCACTTGTTTCATTACAATGTTCGACGGACTGGTTCAGGAATTCCATCCTGGTTAGGAAACCGACAGTTGCTGCGTTTTTCTACACATGCAATGGCGCTGCACATAAGCGCCCCCATCCGGACTGGAACTCCTTCCGTGCCAAGTCATGTTATTGTCCGACGCGCACCTTTCACCCTTGTTTCCTCAATTCAGTATTCAAGCACTTTTCTGAGATTTATGTTATTCCGAGCTCTTTCGGCCGCGTTGGTCGAGGTTCCCTGAATTCGATGAAGCTCGATCTGGGCCGGCGTCCGTCCCACGGATTTCTTGGGGCGGGGTCTGAGGCTGCTTCGGCTTATCGCCAATTTTTGATTCGGTCCCTGCCATCAAGCGTTTTATATTGTCTTTATGGCGGACCACGACGTAGACGCATGCCACCAGTGAGAAGACTAATACCGCAGGTGGTGCGCCGCAAAAATACATGAAAGCCGGACACGCAAGAGCTGCCGTGATTGATGCTAGTGAAACAAACTTGCTTACAAAAACAATTGCAATCCACCAGCCAAAAGTTAGCGAGGCCGCCATCGGGTTCAACCCATACAGAGTGCCAAGAGTTGTAGCCGCGCTCTTCCCTCCGCTGAAGCCCAGGAAGATAGATTTGCTATGTCCTACGATGCAAATGATTGCCACCAGGGTTGGTATCAGGTGAGGGTAATAGAACGGCAAAGTGTTCCAGACGCTCTGCTCAAGATAGGCAGCCAGCGCGACGGGAATGTATCCCTTAATAACGTCGAAGACTAGTACGAAAATTCCGGCGCCCTTGCCTGCGGCTCGTAAGACGTTTGTCGCACCGGTGGAGCCGCTTCCGATCGTTCTTATGTCAATACCTTTGAGCGATTTGACTACCCAGTATCCCGTCGGAATCGATCCCGCTACATATGCGAGAAGCAAAATCCCGATAGCATACGCGGTGCTCATTTACCTTCTCGCTTTTTGGGTCGGGCGGCAATTCGAATCGGTGTTCCGGTGAATCCGAACGCTTCGCGAATTTTTCGTTCCAAATATACTTTGTAGTTCGCGCCCAGAAGTTTTTCATCATTGACGAACAATATAAATGTAGGCGGCGCTGAAGACACTTGGGTTGCGTAATAGACTTTGAGGCGCTTGCCGCGCTTACTGGCAGGAGGCGGCACGAGGGCTACCGCTTCGCTGACGACCTGATTGACGAGGTTGGTCGAAATGCGGCGGTGGGTTTCTGCAAAGGCACGCTCCGCCGCTTCAATTATTTTGCCGACCCTCAGCTTCGTAAGAGCGCTTGTGAAGAGGACCTCTGCGTAAGCAATGTGCCTCATCTCCGCCTTGACTTCGGCGAGCATTTTATTCATCGTCGCGGAGGATTTGTTTTCGATTAAGTCCCATTTGTTGAAAACCAGCACCACGCCTCGACCAGCTTCCTCGATCTTCGCTGCGATCTTTTGATCTTGATCGGTTATCGGTTCTGAAGCGTCGATGACATGAACGGTGACATCAGCGTGGTCGATTGCTCGAATGGATCTGACGACGGAGAAGCCCTCGATTCCGTAGTCTACGCGTGACTTGCGACGAATGCCGGCCGTGTCGATTAGAGTGATATCTCGGCCATGAAATTTGATCGGTGTGTCGATGGCATCACGAGTGGTGCCAGGTACATCGGACACAATCGTTCTATCGGCACCGCACAAAACGTTCAGTATCGAGGATTTACCGACGTTCGGTTTGCCGACGATGGCGATTGAGAATGGTTTAGTAGACAGATCTTCTTCTGTTTCTTCTATGCCTTCGTCGTCTTCAAAACCGTTCTTATCTTTTTTGGTTGCTTTTGTGCCCTTCGTGAAATTTTGCACGATCAAGTCGAGCAAATCGCCGACGCCGCCAGTTCCCCGCGCCGCTGACAATGAATGCGGTTCCCCGAGGCCGAGCGCGTGAAATTCCGGCACGTTGATTTGTTCCGCCGGGCGATCGATTTTATTGACAGCAAGAATAATCGGTTTTTTGCTGCGTCTCAAAAGATTGGCTACATCTTCATCTTGACCGGTCGGGCCTTCCTTGCCGTCGACCATGAAAACAATCACATCTGCTTCGTCGATCGCGAGCATGACCTGGTCGCGCACGTGAGCTGCCATGGGCTCTTCCGTTTCCGTGATGATCCCGCCCGTGTCGACGAGCACGAAATCATGACCGCTCCAGTCTGTTTCAACATATAAACGATCGCGAGTGACGCCCGGGCGGTCGTCTACGATTGCATGGCGCCTGCCGATGCAACGATTGAAGAAAGTAGATTTTCCGACATTTGGCCGACCAACTATGGCGACCACATTCTTGGCCATGGGACAACCTCTGTGGTCGCTTAACTATATCAAGATTTGTCGTCTGGCTTGGTTTTTCCGGTAAAGGGAGATGAACTTCCGCCCGCTTTCGAGCCGAACTTTCCACCCAGTTTTGGCGTGTTCTGTTCCAGCCAGCGCAGAAGCGAGTCCTTTGCCGTGTTAAGTACTATGGATGACTCGGTGTCGCCCCCGAGGTCGGGGTGAACCGCCGTAATTTGCTTTTTCCATTCCTTGAGAACTGTTTCCTTGGTCAGTTCTTCCGGTCGCAGACCAAGCAGCATGCAATTTTTACGAATTTCCTGCGGAATATGTTTGGACAGCACGCTGTTCGCAGCGTTTGAACTGCCGGCGCCCGCCGCGGCTGCTGCGGGTTCTGCAGGTTGACCGCCGCCCAGACCGCCACCGAGCCCACCGACTCCTGGATTGGGAGCCGCTTTACCGCCTACAAATTTCTTGAGTCCTGAGAGTCCCGCTTTACTGCCGTCAGGTGCTGGAGGCGTGCGAACTTCCATATCACTTCCCATCTCTTTAGCAGCAGCAGCGCGGTTTTTAATCAGTTCGCGAAGCTGTTCGTCTGAGACTTGAGCCGCTTCCACAGCCACGTCTTCGGTCGTGGTCTCACCTGGCTGATCGAAATCGATGTTTATCGGTTCGTTGAGGACGTCGATAGTACCCAATTCTTCGAGTTCTTCAAGCGATTCGAAAATATCCAGTTTGTCGATATCAATGAGCTCGTCTATGAAGTCTAGAGCGTTCTCACCTTTCGGCGCTTCGGGGTCTGATGGTTCAACCACCGGTTCTTGAGCCTGGAAAACTTGCGTTTCCGGCTGTTCGTAAGAATCTTGTGCGTGGAGACTGTAATCGATGTCCGGCCCCTTGCGCTTCCGGCTCGCCTGTTCATCAGTGTTTCCATCCGCATTCGAGGCCGCCGGCTGCGGCGTTTCCGCTGCAACTTCCTCCGGTGTCCCGCCTTGAGCATAGTCCGTGAGGTTTTTTGAAAAATCCCTGATCGAGAGAACGCCCATGCTATAAACCGTTTCCAGATCTCGCCAACTCAACGATTCGAGAGGATTGAACGTGGAAGCGACATATGGACCGGTTTTTGCGAAGTTCATGACACGGTCAGGTTCCCAGGCACCCTGCTGGTCTTGCAGGGGAGCTGGAGCCGGCTCACTCTGGCGCATCTCGACGTTCGGCATCTCCTGATGCATTTCGTAGTATTGTCCCGGAGTGTAGACGACCTGGTCGCCTGTCGCGACGTGCTCGGTCGCCGGCGCCTGCTCTTGCGTGGGCGCAAATTCTGCCTGGGCGGCAGCGTTTGAAACGTCCTGCGCAGAGATCTGGTCAGGATTTTCTGGTGTCCTTTCGCTCAGACCTTTCTGATAGCCGATGTTAAATGCGTTTTGCAACTGCAATGCCAACATGTCCGCTTCTTGCTGAAGCTCAGCCAACTTAGCCTCCAGCTCCAGAATTAAAGATTCGTGCTGCTGGTTAGTCATCTCCAACAGCGCTATATGCTCGTTGTTAGAGCGATTGCTGGAGACCAGTTCTTCCATCCGCAAAGCCATTTCGCGGTTGATACTTTCCATTTCGCCCTTGGAAGAAGCCGTACCGGCTTGCTCTTTGAGGCTATTTCGCAATATGGCGCTCTCCGATTCTAGTTCTCTCAAGCGCGCATTTATAGCCTCATTGACTCTTTCAAGTCCGGAAACCGAGCGAGCTAAATCGACCTTGTCCTCTTCGAGCGTCACCACCTGAGCCAGCGCTTGTTCCAGTTCTCTTTCCAGATGTTTGAGTTGCTCGTCGGATTCAGAGCTCAAGAGCGCTTTGACTTGCTCGTTCAATATGTCGTCATCCGGCAAGCCCGGTATATCAGGAGCGCCAGTGCTGGTTTCAAGCTTGCTTCGCAGGCTTTTTAATTCAGCTTCGAGTTCTGCAACTCGCGACTGGCTGCCGGGATCTGTGGTTGTAAAACTAACATCGCCGCCGCGTGCGTCGACGATCATCTGCATGAATTCTTTATTTCGAGAAATATCAGCAGGCGACACCTTTGCTTCTTCAGCAACGGTATAGGGGTTTAAGTCCCATCCTTTGCCCATTACTGACGTAATGGCAGCTTCAATGTGGGATTTAGATATGGTTTCGGAGGTTACGTTCTCGGACATGCTTTTAGTAGGTGGGTTTTCCGCGGCGCGAATCGACACGAGAATGGTCGCTCGAGTGACGA
This sequence comes from Candidatus Obscuribacterales bacterium, assembly GCA_965228855.1. Taxonomy (GTDB): domain Bacteria; phylum Cyanobacteriota; class Vampirovibrionia; order Obscuribacterales; family Obscuribacteraceae; genus JADYXR01. The sequence goes on from CBDDIJ010000002.1 coordinate 2,315,876, forward strand.
GCTGATCAGTCAGTATAGCCACTCTTATATTTTATTTCTTCCCTCTCGAATCAAAAACCTGCAAGTTTTTCTGGTAACTTATTCTGAACTTTGGCGGTACAAAATTGTGCATCGAGCAAGACTGAGAATTCGAGGGCGAGTTCAGGGCGTTTTTTACAGAAAAAGCGCTGAAGAGGCTGCCAATAAACTGGGCTTAGCCGGTTGGGTGCGAAACCTGCCGGATGGCAGTGTTGAAGCTTACGCTTGCGGGGAGCGCGAAACCATCGAGTGCTTTGCAAGCTGGTGTCATGCCGGCCCTCCCGGTGCGCGCGTTGAATCGGTCGAACTGGTCTGGCGGGAGCGCGCCGAGGACGAAGATGAAAAACACGTCGAGCCTGGCTGCGGTTTCAACGTCACCTGGTTAAGCTAGGCTGCTCTAGCTAATCAGGCGAGAGCCCGGCCCTTCGAAGATTCGATACGCCTCTTTGATTTTTCCGGAGTCAAGACCATCACCCAGCGCGTCTAGCGCCGCTGAGGTATCCGCTTTTGATTGACTTACTACTGGGGCTGCCGACTGCGAGCGACCCCTATCAGCCTCCTCGTCCAGATCCCGCTGCTCAGATCTGCCTGAGCTGGGTTCCGGACGTGTGGCAGTTGCGGTGTTCGATGGTGTGCGGTTGTAGGCGTTGTTCGGTTCTTGCGGGAGCCTTGCCGCCGCTGGCTCTTGCGAAGCTCGAAGCGCCACGTCGTTACGTTGAGGTGCGGACTGCATCGGTGCATCGCCGCCACGTGGAGCTGCGTTATGGGCAGCTCCGCCACCAGGCGGCGCTCCCTCCGCAATGACCTTCACTATGATGCGAACCTCGTCATTCCAGACGTCTCGGTACGCTTCCATGATCTTGTTGGTCTTGTTTTCAATCGACTTCTGAAAGAATTCCTTCGGTACGCCGATCGTAAGGGTTTTCGACTCGAAGCGAATCGGAAATGCGTGCGTAGAGACAAGGCTGAATGCCGGAATACTGCGTTTGTGGATCGCTTCGAGCAACTCTCCCCACATCTCGTCCAGCCCGGACTGCGAAAGCTCGCCCTGTCCTTCACCCTCCACGTAGTCAGAAGGCTGAGGCGGAGCGGCTTGACGTTGTGGCGGTGCGGCCGCCTGTGCCGCCGGTCGCTGGACCGGAGCGGGAGAAGCCGCGGCTTGAGCTACTGGTCGAGAGGCGAAGCCCTCACCATCTTCCTCTTCCTCCTCGAAGCTGCGGTCGTACATCACGCCTCCGGCGGGCGCAGGAGCTTGATCCATTGTTTGAACCGATGAAACGACAACCGGTGCAGCGGCCCCTTCATCTTCGTCATCATCTCCTTGAATCAAGGCAAATCCTCCGGCCGGAGCTGCGCTTGCAGCCGGTTCTACTCGCGCAGGCGCGGGTGGAGGTGTCGCAGAAACGGGTGCTTCCGGTCTCGGTGCCGGCTCACTGCGCGGCGGGGCTTCCTGTCTTGGCGCTGAATAAGATTGCGGCGCCGCTGCCGGACTGGGTTGCCCACCGTATGAAGGTCTTGCCGGAGGTGCGGCGGAGGCACCGGGACCGCCAGGCGGGCGAGCTGCCGCGCGCGGCATCTCTCCGCTTGCCATCGCTTCCTGCAGCTTGGCTATCTTCTGCTCGAGTTCGCGGATGCTGGTTATGTCGTGGCGGTGGCACAGTGAAAGCAGCGCTATCTCAAGCGTCATCGACGGCTGAGTCGAACGCTTCAAAGCTTGTTCCAGATTGTCGAGTTGTTCGACCATCTGCGAGAGCTCCACTCGTTCGAATTGCGTGGATTGCTCCACCAACCCTTCTATGTATTCCTTCGAGCCGAGGACGAAGCGCCGCGCCTCATCGGCGTTGCCTTCTTTGGCGGTAACATATGAAGCCTTCGCCAGGTTCAAAAAGTGCTTAGCTAATTCCTGCGCAATCAAGGCTGGCTCTCGACCCTGCATTACCAGTCCGGAAATTCCGTCGAGAACATCCTTACCGTTTCGTTCCAAAATGCCACGGCTCAACGTCAACAAAACGTCCTCATCAAGCGCTCCTAAGAGGACGAGCAAGTCTTTCTGCGTGACAGGTTCTCCCGGTCTTGCCAGCAAGCTCGCCTGATCGAGCAGTCCGAGAGCGTCTCTCAGACCGCCTCCCGACTTCCTGGTGATCAACTCTATCGCGTCTTGTTGAATCTCGATATTTTCTTTGGCCGCTACGGAAGCTAGATGCTCTGCCAATTCATCGAGGTTTGCCAATCTAAACATCAGGCGCTGGCAACGGCTCAAAATCGTCGGCGGAACCTTGTGTTCCTCGGTGGTGGCAAGGATGAAGATTACGTTGGGCGGCGGCTCTTCAATGGTTTTGAGCAAAGCATTGAATGCCTCTTTCGTGAGCATGTGACATTCGTCGACGATGTAGAGTTTGTTGCGTCCGCCCTGTGCCACCAGTGGTGCGCGCTCGATCAACATACGCGCGTCGTCGACGCTGTTGTTTGACGCCGCGTCAATCTCGAACACTGATGGACAGCTGCTTTCTTTGATTGAAACGCATGATGCGCATTGCAAGCACGGCGTGACCGTGGGGCCATTCTCGCAGTTTATTGACTTCGCCAAAATTCTTGCGGAAGAGGTTTTGCCGCATCCACGAGGACCAGTAAAAAGATATGCATGAGCTATGCGATTGTTTTCGATCGCGTTTGTGAGTGTCTTCACAACCGACTTCTGACCAACCAGGTCTCCCAGCGTTTGCGGTCGATGTTTCAGGTATAAAGGTAGATACTTCGATTGGTCCACTTAGCTAACCCATATTTGCGAATGCCGCAATATATGCGGAAATTCGCGGTTTCACTGATTTCTTCGGGGACGAGCTCTCGTCCAGATAAAATCGTAACCGATCGCCCGCTCTAATCACGTTGAAAACTTGCATGTTCAATCTAAACTATCTAAAAAGTTGCTGATTCAACTGACAAGCGGCAAGCCCTTTGCAAACTTTGGTTTCTGCGTGCTCGATTTACAGAGAGACGGTAAGATTTCAATAGGTCGGCGTCAGGATACAAGATTTTATGTTCGAATTTTTCAAAAGCAGATGCGGCGAACGTATTTTGTTTATCGGCGTTGTATCAATGGCTTTTGCAATCTGTGGGTGCGCATCCACAACTGGCGCGAAGGAGACCGCGCAGATCGGTGCTGAAACGAGTAGCGACCCTGAGCAAATCACGGATTCCGAGCAGTCGCTGGAAGTATCTAAAGTTAAAACTCCGCCTGGTCTGGAAAAGGCGGTGCTCGCCGCCGGCTGTTTCTGGGGCGTCGAGAAAATATTGCAGGAGTTGCATGGAGTGAAGGCGACAACGGTTGGTTACACGGGTGGTAAAGAGCTGGATACCGATTACAACCGCGTATGCGCGGGTCGAACCGGTCACGCCGAAGCCGTGGAGATCTTTTTCGATCCTAAACAGATATCGTTTCACGCGCTTCTGAGCAAGTTCTTTGACCTCCATGATGCAGGCGACAAAGAAGGATTGACATTCCATGGCGGTCAGTATCGCTCTGCAATTTTCTACACAAGCGATGAACAGAAGAAGGTCGCCGAAGACTTTGTGAAACAGCTAGAGGCGAAAGAGCATCACAAGATCTACACGCAAATCGTGCCCGCTACGGATTTTGTAGTGGCAGAGGATTTTCACCAGAATTATTTGAAAGTTCGTGGTCTGGAAGCCAGTTGCCACAAGTAATACGTTTAATTGAACCGAGAAATTTTGAACCGGTTTAGTCGGTTTCGAAACCTACCGTGCCGCCATTTCCCTGGTCAATTCTACGAGTTGTTTCTTCGCTTCAGCGCTGGAAAGCTTTACACGTTGACCGTGTCCGGGCAGAACCCATTCGAAATCAAAGTCGATAAGCGTCTTCATCGACTCTGTTTGTTCTGACCAGGAATACCAGCAGTAATCTCGAAACGCTTCGAGATGTTTCGCTTCGCGGCTGAAGTATAGATGATCTCCAGTGAATAGAAACTTGTTGCGGTATAGCAAAACCATATGCCCCTTTGTGTGCCCTGGGGTGTGAACTATTTCGAAACCGTCGGGAATGTCCGCAAAAGCACTTGCGTCCTCAATTACGATCTCCGCATCCCGACACGCTTGAATAGCATCTGCGTGAATGATTCGTTGCGCTTTAAACTTTTCCGCAAAACGATCTGCATCCGCTACATCGTCCTCGTGTGTGAGAAAAATGTATTTCAATCCGCCGCGTTCCTCTATTCGTTTGACCAGGTGCTGGTTGAACTTAGGAGCATCAATGAGCCAGTTGCCACCTGCGTTTTCGATGAAGTATGAGTTTCCGCCATAGCTTTTGGGGGAATTGAAACCGCAATAGAATACACCGTCCTCGATTGGCAACGGAAAATCATCCATCACTTCTGCGGCGATATTGTTGCCGTCGCAACCGATGGAACCGGTCGGACAGGCAAGAAGCGCTTGAGTCGCTTTTCTTCGAGCTTGCACGGAGTTCGGCTGTTCCCAAACGTATGAATAGTCTCCTGCGTCCTTGAATGACTCCGGCGCAATTTGCCTGCACGTATCGCAGTCAATACAAGTGGTATCAACGAAAAAGTCTCCGTCCACGTTTTCTCTCACAATTTTCTTTCTGTCGGCCATAAGCGCGATTCTCTTCGTGGAGTTATGCTTCGAGTTTAGATCTTAAAACATCAGGCGGCAACCGATTGTTTTGGCCTGAAGTTAGTTGCGTCTGCCGATGATGTACGATACGAATGATAGCTTTGCCGTGGTCGAAAAATGACCCCAGGAAAACAAATTGCCAATCGTTCGAGCGAGAGCATTTCAGCGCGCGCGAAAAGCTCTTTGGTTTTCATTGCATCCGCACTTCTTTTGTGCGGCTGTAACTCGACCGGCTCCGGTTCGACTGACGACGCGAGAAAACGAAGTGCGGCGAAAGATCAGGCAGCCAGGGCGAAAAGCGAAGCTGAAGATGCTGTCGGTAAGTCGAATGACGATGATAATGAGCTGGAAAAGCTGAAGGCGTACAGTCGCAAATGTTTTCTGAAAGCAGAAAAGAAAGAAGACTTCTATAGACCACCAATCGATGAGAATGAGCGAGAAGCCGTAAAAATCTGCACCAAAGCTGCGGCTATTCTAGATGCGCGGCGAGAGGCCGAAGACAAAAGAAATGGTAGTGCTCCCCAGTCGAAAGATCCAGTCGACGCTGAAGTAGAGAAAGTCAAAAAGGAATACGGAAACATTGAAGGGTCTCGCGCAATTCAGGATGCGCTTCTAATCAGCCAGAGAGCGACTGCAATGGCGCCGAAACATCCCCTCGCCTGGAACCTACTTGCAGCGTGTCATTACACGATGGGAGATCGAGAAGCGGGTGATGCCGCAGTGGAAAAGGCTTGCGCGCTGGATCCGTGCTATGTGGTCGCCTGGAAAAACCGCGGAGTGATCGCCGCTGAGCGTCACAACTGGACAAAAGCGGCGGAATCGTTTGGGCATTGCGCGCGTTTGATTCCGGAGAATCCCAAGATTTCCATGATGATGGGGCGCGTTTACATCGAGATGCAACGCGGAGATGAGGCGATTAAGTGGTTTCAAAAAACATTGGAAATCGCTCCGAAGAATGCAGATGCTTGGTATCAACTCGGATATGCGTACCATTGCATGAAGCAGTTCACGACAGCGGAAGAAATGTACAACAAAGCCCTTTCGTTTGAACCCACTCATGAGGAAGCATTGCGGTATTTGTTGATTGCTCAGCGTGGTCAGAAAAAGTTCGCTGAAGCCGAAAAAACTATTGTGCGAATGACGCAAGTGATACCACAGCGAGCGATCGGATGGATTGAGCTCGGAAATTTACGCCGCGCTCGTGGTGACGTTTATGGGATGAAACAGGCTTATCGAGAGGTTTTCAAACATGATCGTAAAAATTCCGAGGGAATAATCGCTGAAGGCGAATACTACGCGGATCAGCAAAAATTCGAAGAGGCACGAAATTATTTTGAGCAAGCTCGCAAGCTAAATCCAAGCTGGTCAAGACCGTGGCATCTGCTCGGTCAGCTTGCCATGGATGTGCATGACTACAAGGGGGCGGAAAAATATTACTCTGTTGCCGCGAAATTGAGGACGAATGCACCATTCGAGTGGAATAGTCTTGGATGCGCAGTCGCTTCGCAGGGGCGCATTCCCGAAGCCGAGAAGTTTTTCAAAACGGCCGTCGAGAAGGACCCCTCGTACGCTCAAGGCTGGTCTAACTTGAGCCTGATCGCCCGTGATATGGGGCGGAGGCAAGAGGCTATCGAGTTGGGCTTGAAGGCCGTGAAGATGGACCCTTACAGAACGAATTCCCTCTGCAATCTTGCCGATTTGTACTACGCAGAAGGGCGTTTAAAAGAGGCCGAAAGTCTTGCTCAAAAGGCCCTTCGTGTAGACGCAACTTCTGCTGATGCCTGGATTGCACTTGGCGTAATCGCCGCCGGGAAAAAGGATGCTGCCACCGCCAAGAAGTGTTTCGTCAAGGCGACGGAACTTGAGCCTAGTAACAAAAGCGCCTGGAAAAACTTATCCGAAGTCTATAAGTTGCTTGGGGACAAGAAAGGCGAGGCTAGTGCGTTGAAAATGGCAATCAAAAGCAAGAGCACCGATCATCCTGACGATTTGTACAGCATGGCTTACAAGCTGGAATCGCTCGGTCATAAAGACGATGCGCGTGCTGCAATGAAGCAAGGTCTGAACATGGATCCCAGCGAAGCGGATGTGCTGATGAACGTCCCCTACGCTATTGAACAGAGTGAGTCCGATTCGAAGTCGCCGAAGTAGTTCTAAATAAACTGAAAAAGCAGCAGACTCTTAACTATCACCGGGTCGCTTGGCGCTTCGCGTGCGAGTTGGAAGCTGACCTGATTGACCGGATACACATAGTTTTTCTTGCCGGGTATGGTACCGCCCGCGGTGTTGGTTGGCTCGGCCAGGGTAAATTGAGGCTCTCCAAACTTTTTCTTCATGGTTTCCAGCTTATCATTGAGAGCAACACCAAGTCCTTCGGGAACGTAAGCTTGGTCGAATACTCTGAAAGCCTCGACGGTACCATTACGCAAATAGATTTGCAGCAATGTCTTTCGACTGTTGTTTTGCAAAGACCAGACGTTCCATCCGTTGTACTTTTGTTTGGAGACAATTCCCTTGTTTTTGAGGTAGGAATCGACTTGTGCTTCAGGCACGCCCAGTCTGAGCCCCGGAATGCCTGACACCAGCTGCGGTGGCAGGTAGGCGACGTGCATTCCACCGGATGCTATCGGCCCGCGATTTTTCGCCTTTTCCAGAATTCCAGCGACACCGCTCAAATCCGCTTCCTTCTCAGCCACGTATTCTTTCATTGTCCGGTACTGAATCGGGCTGTCGACGCGCGCGTACGTTTTATCACTTCCGCCGTACTGATTGTCGGCAGGAGATTCGGCTTGACCGCGCCTGAGGTCTACGATTCCCTGCGACTGTGCCAGTCCCGCCGATCTCGTCGAGTCCTTAGTGTAGTCGGTTATCTTCGGAATCGATGAAATTGTGGTGCCTCGGGCGTAATTGCCTGTTCGAATCACTTTTGATTCAGTGTCCGCAATTATATTAGCCATCTCCTCTGCTGGAGCCGATTCAGCTTTCTTGTTGCCAGTGATCTCTTCTACGAATTTTGTCGCCTGGTACATTTTGTTGATGTTGTTCGCCATCGCCCCCCAGTTGTTAGTCGATTTACCGGAGAGTGCCGAGGACGACTCCGCCTTGCTATCGGTGGACGCACCTAGATTACCGGCGGGTTGGTAGGCATTGGGCGTGAAATTGAATCTGGCACCGGCGCTTCCTGCGGATGGCTCTGCGAGGCTTGCTGTTTTCGAAGCACCGTCTAAATGATAACCACCTGGTTTTGAACGGCTGGCCGGCATCATCGCGATTAGCTCATCCGATTTCGTCGCGCTCATTTTAGCCCGGCGCATCTGTTTAGCCTGCGGTCTAATCACAAGCGCGGGATCGAGTGAATTCTGGGTTGCTAGAAACATTTGCTGCGATGGAGCCTGATCCAATTTTTGCATCGCGATTTGGGGCTCATTTCCAATGTTCTGCAAAATGCGAATCAGCAATTGCACTCCGGCTTCCGGTGAAGAAACTGCGGAACCGGCTTTCAGCAGTTTGGTCTTCCTCGCAACGATGGTAGCTTTGCTCTCCGCCCCGAACGTCGGCGAGCCGGCGGCAACCGGTTGGTTGGCGCATACCGCCAGCGAAACTGCAGTGATAATGGCGCTCGTCACGTGCAGATGTTTTGTTTCTATTCGGGTCTTGATTAGCTTCATCATCGTTCCTCCGGTTTATGCTCCGGCTTTGGCTCCCAGCTTTGCTTCCCAATCATCAAGCTCTTGCTGATTAATAAGTCCGCGCTTGTTTGCAAGGTATACTGCCCGGCATCGCTGATTGAATTCCGTTTCGTTTGACTCGCCACGACCGGGAATTCCGAGCTTCGCATAAAGCGATTTTAGTCGTGACTGCACAGCTTTCTCGGTCAAGAACAATCGTTTTGCGATTGTGTGATCGGTCATGCCGAGCGAGATGCATACGAGTGCCTCGTATTCGGCGCTGGTCAAGTTTGTGGCTCGGTTTTGAGTGCGCTGAATTACTCTAGCGATACCTGGATGAATCCAGCAATCACCGGACAGAACTGCGCGACAGGCTTCAACAACTTGTTCATTCGATGCGTTTTTCAACACGTAACCAAACGCTCCGTCAGGCGGCACAATCTTCCAGAGCTGTCTGACGTAAACTTCATCGGAAAAGTTCGATAGCATGATAACGCCCGTCGAAGGCAACTTCTCCAAAATCTGCTCAGCGGCTTTGATTCCCGAGAGGTTCGGCATCTTGATGTCAAGGAAAACCAGGTCGGGCTTTATCTTAATCGCCATCTCAACGGCTTCTTGACCGTCGTGAGCTTCGTGAAGAGGGTGGTCTTTGACGTTCTCCTCGAGGAGATTGCGCAACCAACCACGGTCTCTGTCTTCGTCATCCGCAAAGAGAATCGTCATAAATTACCTCGTGCGTCCTCATCCGATGTGCCTACGGCGATTTTGAGCATCAGCTCGCAACCTGTTTCATACATTACCGGCTTCGACCATTCGACATTAGCCCCAATCAGTTGGGCTCGCTGGCGAATGTTCAGAAGTCCGTGGGAATCAGCCCTGATTTTGGATGGATCGATCCCTCTCCCATTATCCGTGACTTTAATCACTAAGTGGCCCTCTTGCAACCCTATAGATAATTCAACTTCGTTTGCGTGAGAGTGCTTTTGTATGTTGTTTAAACCTTCTTGAACTATGCGATAGAGCTGCAATCTGGTCATCTGAGTGAGACCATAGTCGTCTTGTTGGTCACCGTCCTTAAAACTGGTCTCAATATTCATGTCCCTCTCCAAGGCCACCAGCAGATTTTCAAGTGCCGGCTTGAAACCCATCGTCTCCAGAACGGAGGGGTGAAGGTCATTAATTACGCGCCGCATCTCGACTACAGCTTGATCCAACTTCATTCTCATCTCTTGAGGAACAGGATTGTCTTCAAGTTCCGTCGAGAGTTTATCCGCCATGCGCGCAACAGATGAAAGGGCTGGCAAAGTTTCGTCGTGTAAATCTTCTGCTATTCGTTGACGCTCTTCTTCCGCGCGAACCTGCATGGCTTCTCTCGCTTCGGCGAGCTCTTTGTTCCTTAATCGTAAATCGGTGTCCAGGTAGATCAGCGTTCCAAAGATGAAAGCCAGCATGATAACTGCCAGAAGCGGCACAATGGGAACGTAAATAAATGAGGTGATAAACAGAACTTCGGTAGTCGCCACGATCACCATCGAGGTGCAGAGAAAACTAGTGGTGCGCGTACCCATGCGCAGGATCGAAGCCAGCGCGCCCAAAGCTCCTCCAGCCAAAAGAAGGATGTGGTGAAGAATAGAGCGTGGAAACGTATGAATTATCTGGTTTTTGTGAATCGTGTTGATTGCGTCCGCTTGAATTTGAGCGTGTGTCACGTTTTCCGCAAGTGGGGTTCTGACAGCCGGAGTGTTGTCCTGCTTCTGCGTAAATTTCGTGCCGATGATCACGACTTTGCCTTGAAAGTGAGACGGCGCCACTTCGCCGTTCACCACTTCGGTTGCTCGATAGGTATCGTATTTGGTGCCGCGAAAATTGATGTATAGAGGCAGATCGTCTTGAGTGAACTTCGGCATCTGTCCGACGGTGGGACCGATGCCGCCCTTGCTGGCCATCAATGCCGCAACCGCTTTGGGTAATGAATCGAACACCTCATGACCGTACGTGAAAATTGGACTGTTAACCGTACCCTCCTGGGCCGCTGCCACCATCGGCATCTGACAGACCAGTCCATTCGGCTCCGCCAGCAGGTGATCGTAAGCACAAGCTGCGCAAGCCTTGCGCAATTCAACAGACGGAAAGTCCGAGGCGTCCTCCAGGTTGCCGAGCAGGGCAAGTACGATATTCGAACGATACTTTTGGAAAACTTCAATCAGTTTCGGATCGGCTTTACCGGCAACATCGATGTCGACCACGACGAGCAACGGCGAGCCTGCCTGTATGGTGGTAATCAAGTTGGCAAGGACTTGTTGAACTGGGCTCGGACCGTCGTCAATCGGCTCGGCCTCGAGGTCGAACTGATCGTCGTCGTCATAGGTAACGAGCACGATATCCTGCGATTTGGTTGTTCCCAGCAGCTTTGAACTGAGTTCATGCGCTACTTTGAACCGCCATTCGAGTAAATTCAGCTCCATTGTGTCGAGCACGGGAGACTCCGCAAGAAGGATGGTAGCTAAACAGCCGGCAAGAGTTCCCCAAAACAGCCGTTGAAACAGAAGACCGTCGCGGCCCTGCTTCGCCATCGCTGCGGGTAATCGACGCGTTATCGGCGCCAGAAATGAACTCATGTTTGCCATTGGAGCATCGTGCCTGATGGTCTCGGTAGTAATGCAGGCTGTCGCCTTACCACTAATATGAAGTTTGCCGGCTCCTCCACGCCCGTGTGCTCCAAGATTAGTCTAGCCAAGGCATAACTTCAATTGTCCAGGGAAAACCCCAGAGGCGCCTTATTTAGATAATAACCCAGGGTTTTCCCTGACCGTGAAGAGCCGTTTTACGCCAAGATTTCGACGCCGATAATGTCTATCCTGATTATAGGCGTCACTCAGCGCGGTCGAAGACTCGGGTCCGATCGGCTGCACTCTCGTATCAGTCTTGTGAGGCATTGTTTATGCGAGTTCGAAGATTTACATTGGCAGCCCTGACGGTAATTGGCACAAGCTCATCGCTTTTGATGGCGCCATCGGCACAGGCTTCCGGTTTCATCGTCGTCGATCCGGCATTCCACGGGGCGATCGCTCCAGTGCCCATATCGCCTCCCACCACCCCCATAACTCCTATCCGCCCAGGTCATCCTCTGCCGCGCCCGGTGCCGCCGGTTTTACACGGTAGCGTTTCAACCGGACTTTCACTCGATAAGCAAGAGATCTCTGTGGACATTGACAATAATGTCGCTAAAACGTACATCAAACAGACATTTCGCAATGATACCGACCGAGATCTTGCCGGTACCTATCTCTTCCCTCTACCTCAAGATGCTACCTTCAGTTCTTTCTCGTTGCATATTGATGGGAAACCGATCGAAGGAAAGATTCTGGCCGCAGCTGAAGCTCGGCAGCAGTACGAGCAGATTGTGCGCTCGATGGTCGACCCCGGTCTTCTCGAATATGCGGATTATAAAACAGTTCGCGCTCGCATCTTCCCAATCCCGAAGCACGGAACGAAAACCGTCGAACTTGAATACACGCAATTGCTCAAGACAAATGGAGGTATGCTCAAGTATCGCTTCCCTTTGAAATCGGCTCAGGCTCAGGCTGTGGACGAAACCAAGATTGACATAAAAGTGAAGAGCAAGGAAGAACTCCGATCGGTTTGGTCTCCGTCGCATACGATTAAAACCGATCGAAAAGACAGTCATAATGCGATTGTTTCATTCGACGACAAGGCTACAGATAAGTTGGCCAATAAGGATTTTTCGGTCTATTACACGATCTCAGATAAAGATCTGTCAACCAGTATCTTGACTCATAAGAAGAGCGATGAAGACGGCTATTTTTTGATGACGCTAAATCCGCCGTTGATCGCCAAAGAGATTGTAGAAAAAGATGTGGTCCTGATCGCTGATACATCCGGGTCAATGAACGGCGAGAAAATGGATCAATGCAAGAAGGCATTGAAGTATGTAATTGAGTCGCTGCACCCAAAGGACCGCTTCTCGCTCGTCAGTTTCAGCACTGATTCCGAGGTCTTTAAGAGCCGGCTGGTCGAAGCAACGAAGGAGAATAGGAACAAAGCAAATGAGTTTATCGACGATCTGCGAGCTCGTGGTGGTACCAATATTGGTGACGCGCTCTCAAGCGGGCTGGAGATTCTCAACGATAGTTCTTCTCGACCCGCCTACTTGGTCCTAATGACTGATGGACAACCGACCGTCGGCACAATTGAGATGAACGACCTTGTTAAATCTGTGAAACCCAAACGTGACATTCGCCTGTTCGATTTTGGTGTGGGCTACGATGTTAATACTCAATTGTTGAATAAACTCGCTGAGGAGCATCACGGTTCTGCACAGTACGTAGAGCCTGATGAGGATCTTGAAGTTTCGCTATCAAGTTTCTATCAAAAGATCAGCAGTCCTGTTCTTAGCGATGTGAAGCTGGTTTACGATGGAATTGAAGTTAAGGATGTCTATCCAAAGACCGTAAAAGATCTCTTTGCCGGAACCCCGGTGATGCTTCTGGGGCGCTACAAAACAGGAGCCGAGGCGACTGTTAAACTCACCGGCAGCGTCAACGGAGATGCAAAGGCTTTTGATTTCCCTTTGACTTTTGAAAAGTCAGAAGCTGGTGCTTCATACCTTCCACGAATGTGGGCGATGAGAAGAATTGGCTATTTGACGGAAGTTGCGCAATCCAACAATGACAATAAGGAAGTGGTTGACGAGATTGTCGAACTTTCCAAACACTATGGAATTATCTCTGCCTATACTTCTTTTCTCGTGACCGATCCCAATGAGCCAACCGCATTTCGTAACAATGTGATGCCGGTGGATGGTCCGGCTGTTGGCAGAGGGTCTATCCCGCTACCGCCTCCGGGTGCTCCTGAGCCACTAATCTCTACTGCTACAAGCGCTCGCGGCGCGCGGTTTGATTTCATGCCAAACGCGTGGGGCGGCGATGAGTTTCGCGGTGGCGAAGGCTGGAGTTCATCCGGAGCGCCGCAAGCCATGTTTGCTTTTAGCTCTAAACAGAAAGCCGCTATCGCTGGCGGCGGCGGTGGGTCTCTCCACAGACCTGTCAGTGGGCGATTACACTCTCCAACCAAGCTGGATTCTGGAGTCTCTCGCTCACCGGAGAGCAAATCCGAGCTTGCAATGCTTCCACCTTCAAATTTCGGAGCTTCTGCGAGCGCTAATAAAATCTACCGTGACGAGGGGGCCGACCGCGACCGGTTGAAAGAATCAAAAGATGCATTCGCCAGATCTTTAGCCGGCGCCAAGCCTGCTGGTGAGAAGGCCGTGCTCGCTCAAAAGTCACTGGCTTCATTGAAAGGCGCAGATGGAGTATCCGCTGCCGGCACCATTAATGGTGTCAAAGTCATTGGAGAAAAGACCTTCTATTTCCTCAATGGTTTTTGGGTCGATAGCAGTTTTGAAAAAGAGAAAGATCCAAAAATCGAGGAGATCGAATTCGGCAGCGAAAAATACTTTGATCTTGTAAAAAGCGATTCTGAGATAACACCGTTTCTCGGCGCTGGCCAACAGGTTATCGTTGTTTTCAAAGGCCACTGCTACAAAATCGTAGAGCCGAAGCAAGCGCAAATCTAAACATCAAATGTTCAATCTGTATTCGGCAATGGAATCTTGCACAAGCTCTAACGGTACATTGCCGACGACTTTTTCGATCCAGTCAGGATTGATCTGCGCTGGTGTCACAGGGAGGATTATGTGCGTTTCGCTCAGTCCGCAATTTGTGTGAATCGAAGGGTCTATGGTGAGGCTCCATGCGTACTCCGGTTTGGGTCTGATGGAGAACGTTGTCGGCTTACCATGGTCTACCCTGAGGACCAAGAGAAACGATTGCGGGCGCGAACTCGCCGTGCTTCGCAACTGGATGATATCGCCTACCTTGAGCGACAATTCACTCATAGGATGACTTCTCCTGAAACTACCTTTTGATTTTAGTCCAGGACTTGTTTCTCTGACAACGGTTTTTAATGAGTAACGGACGACGGCGCTACGCGTGATGCAGTTTTATAACCGTTGTGCGCTGCTTGAAGTTGGTGCTTCGGCGATGAGTGATAGCCGCAAGCCATGACGATGAGGAAGCCGAGTAAGAGCCCGCTGACGATGAAGTGCCTGGAGTAGTCGGCGTTACTGGCGCGAATTACAGCTGTGCGCTTTTTGAATTCGTCGGAGTGACGATCGGAGTGAAACGAAAGGTTCGTGCGGGAACAACCCACGCATTCGTTGCTGAATCTCGACATGATGGCGCCGCAGTCATTGCACAGAATTGCTTTCACTAGAACTCTCCTTACACAACGCCTCTCTTATACGACGAGGGATCTGGTAGTGCAAGCGGTGGCAGATTTATAGGCTGTATAACTGGCATGCTCCAAACCGGGTTTTCCCTGAACGTTGCTGGCGCTTGTTCCTGGCGAATTCCTCGCCTGGATTTCGTACGCTAGTTATTGACCGAACAACTTCGGTCACACGGCGAATTGACGGGATGCCCGAAAGATAAATTTGTTATCGATCCTTGGCATCCGCGACGAGGACATTTATATGAAACGTTTTGTGCTTTCGACCTTAATAACTATGGCGGCAAGCTGCTGCATCTCTCAACCTGCCAATGCGACCGGGTGGATTGTTATCGATCCGATTGCCGGTGGTGGACCTGTGGTAATGCCACCGGTAACGGTGACAACTCCTGGTGTCAGACCTGGTATCACTCCCATCAGACCTGGCTCTCGGACTCCCCGTCCGTCAACGATAACTCTGCAGGGACACGTGAGTGTCGGGTTGCACTTACAGGCCGCCGCAGTCAAGGTCGAAATCAAAGATCAGATAGCGAAAACTTATATTACGCAGACGTTTTCAAACGACTCAGATCGCAACCTTGCGGGAACATACCTTTTTCCGCTTCCCGATGACACCACATTTAGTTCCTTTTCGCTTCACATAGACGGGAAGCCTGTCGAAGGAAAAATTCTCGAAGCATCTGTCGCTCGGCAAGAGTATGAATCGATTGTGCGACGAATGGTCGATCCCGGCTTGCTTGAATACGCTGACAGTAAGACAGTTCGCGCTCGCATATTTCCAATTCCGGCGCATGGAACTAAAAAAGTAGAACTCGAATACACGCAAATTTTGAAGGCTGAGAACGGTTTATTGAAATATCGTTTTCCACTGAAGGCAGGTGTAGAGGACAGTCCGGCTGATGAAATTAAGGTGGATGTGAAGATTGCCAGTGCGCAGGGGCTGCGAACTATATGGTCGCCGACCCACACTGTGAAAACGACTCGTGCCGACAATCTTAACGCTAAGATTTCCATGTCAGAGAAGGATACGCTTCCGGATAAAGACTTTCTCCTCTACTACAGTGTTTCAAACAATGAACTGGCTGCTAACTTGATCACGCATAAGGCTGAAGACGAGGACGGCTACTTTCTAATGACGTTGTCTCCGCCGATGCAGTCAAAGGCGATTATTGGAAAGGATGTGGTGTTGGTTGCTGACACATCCGGCTCTATGCAGGGAGCGAAGATGGAGGAGAACAAGCGTGCACTTAAATATGTCGTCAATGCGTTGCACCCGACAGATCGTTTCGGTCTCGTTGAATTCAACACGGATGCAGAAACGTTCAAAAATAATCTGGTCCCTGCGACGCCTGAGAACAAAAAGGCGGCGTGCGAATTTATCGATGATTTGAGCGCGCGTGGTGGCACCAATATCGGTGAGGCAATTTCGATAGGTAAGACGCTACTGGCTGAAGAAAATTCCCGACCGGCATATATGATTTTTATGACTGACGGCGAACCTACTGTCGGGGAGCGCGACTCGGAGAAATTGATTTCGCTTGCGAACTCCAAGAAAGACATTCGTGTTTTTGACTTTGGAGTTGGATATGACGTAAACACTAAGCTACTCAACAAGCTTGCCGAATCTCATCATGGTACGTCCCAATATGTCGAACCGAACGAGAATATCGAACATGCACTCGCGTCGTTCTACGACAAAATTAAGAGTCCGGTGCTCAGTGATGTGAAAATCGCCTACGAGGGCATTGAGGTGAAAAACACATATCCGCGCGAGGTAAAGGACATTTTTGCCGGCTCGCAAGTTTTGCTCCTGGGACGCTATAAGAAGGGCGGCTCGGCAAAGATAAATTTGACCGGTACCGTCGGTGGTGCATCGAAGAATTACTCATTCCCGTTGACCTTCTCGCCGTCGCAAGCCGGAAATTCGCATCTTGTTAAACTCTGGGCAATGCGTAGAATCGGTTATTTGACGGAGGTTGCGCACTCGAATCAAGAGAATCGTGAGGTCATTGACGAGATCGTCGCCCTCTCGAAACAGCATGGAATTATTTCTGAATACACATCCTACCTCGTTACAGATCCAAGTGAGAATGGTCGCCTGGCTATGCAGCCTGTTAGAGGCGGTGTCGTTCCACGTCCGGAGGCTTCTCGGTCAAGGATTGCATCGATTGCTCGTCCGGGTGCTTCCCCTGCATGGAACCGTTCGATTAGATCGACGCGTGATGCCGAGTATGGATCTGCCGCAAGTGGTTTAGCCGCACCTCCTGCTCTGGCGGGAGCTTCGAACGGGACTGTTGGCATGAATGCAGCAATGCTCAAAAAGTCTAATAGAATGCAACTGCAAATTATTGCGGACGAATCACCAGCGGTTTACGATCGGCGCGATGCACCGGTGTCCGGAAAGCTGGCTGTAATCGCAGCAAAAGAAAGGAACAATTTGAAGAACAGCATGATTGCAGATAAAGGCCTTCTCTCCAAAGATTCGAAAACGGTTGATGATAAAACCTTTTACTTCAGTGGAGGAACTTGGACGGATAGTAGCTGCAATAGTTCTTCCAAGCCGATTGTGATTGTTTTTGGTTCGAAAGAGTATTTTGAACTTTTAAAAAATCAACCAGGAATCGCTAAGTATTTGTCCGTTGGAAAGCAGGTATTGCTGAGCTTCAAGGGCAACGTATACAAAGTCGTCCAGACCCGAACTGCAACGGGCTAGGATGAGCGTGGAGGCAATCTCAAGTCCGAAGGTTTAACGACGACCCTTCCTTCAACCTGTCCTCCATGCCACTGGGAAACACCGAGCGCACCGCGCTCGGTGCTTTTCCCTTGAGGCGTCTTTCATTGACCAGGATGTGACGAACTCTTCTCCGCAACATGCCTTTGAGCGCGTGCTATGAACCCGAGAGGAGTTGAGTATGAGTGTCAAAAGAGCACTATTCGGTTTATTTTTCTTGCTAACGTTGGCTTCACCGCCGGTGTTCGCAGGGGTGCTGCTCGTGCTCGTTGTTGCCGCATCGATTTGCAACTTAGACATCGCGCTTGAGAAGTGGGGACGCGAAGTGCGGCAGGCTGGACCAAAGCCAGTTAAGTTCAAGATGACTTCGAGTCTATGCGTTGTCGGCGCCTTTCTTGCAGTGGTTTTCGCCGCAGCAGGAGCATTATGGAATAACGTTCCTGTGATATCGCCGTCCACGGTCCACGGATTGGTTTCATGCTGTTCAATTTTGATGCATTTTGGAGCGATTTTTCTGTTTGTCGGCTCGATGTACACCTTCGTCAAACTGGTAGACTAGAAACGCTTCAGGCTATTTGTCGTCGACAGGAGATCTTTTGAACCCACCGCCTCATGTAGTGATTATTGGTGCTGGTTTCGGCGGACTGGAAGCCGCGAAACGCATGCATGAAGCACCTGTCAAAATCACACTTATCGACAGGACAAATCATCATCTATTTCAACCTCTTCTGTATCAGGTTGCGATGGCTTCGATTTCGTCAACCGAAATCGCGTACCCGATAAGATCGATCTTTCAAAACCAGGAAAACATAACAGTCTTGATGGCAGATGTCACGGGCGTAAATCTCGAAAAGAGTATTGTGTCCATGGGTGATAGAGAGATTGAATACGATTACTTGATCGTTGCGACCGGATCGCAAAACAGCTATTTTGGACACGCCGAGTGGACGAAGCATGCCCTCGGGTTGAAGACCTTGCAGGACGCATTTATGATAAGGCGGCAGATTCTTTTGGCGTTTGAAACAGCTGAGAAGCTTGCGCCAATTCAACCCGTAGACGACTTGTTGACGTTCGTGATAATTGGAGGCGGACCGACTGGTGTCGAACTCGCGGGTTCACTTGCGGAACTTTCGCGAAGAGCTTTGTCAAAAGATTTCCGAAACATACGACCATCCTCTGCGAGAATCATCATGATTGAAGGCGCGCCGAGGATTTTGCCGCCGTTCCCGGAGGAAGTCTCGAGATTAGCCGAGGAGAAACTGCGGTCCTTCGGCGTTGAAGTTCTAACCAACACGTTCGTGACTGACATCAATGAACACGGAGTTCAAATTGGTGACAGATTCATACCGGCAATCACAAAACTATGGTGCGCTGGAGTGGCACCAAGTCCTCTTTCAAAAGTACTCGGAGAACAAGGTGTAAAACTGGACCGAGCTGGACGAATAATTCTGCAAAAGGATCTTTCAATAGACGGTCATCCAAATGTTTTCGCTATCGGTGATATCTCAAGTTACATTCAAGATGGAAAACCGCTTCCCGGGCTCGCTCCCGTGGCTATGCAGCAGGGGCAGTTTGTTGGCGAAACCATTGAAAATCAAATTACCGGAAAGGATTTGAAGGATTTTCGCTACATTGATCGAGGTACACTGGCAACAATCGGTCGCTCGTCGGCAGTGGGCAACATCGGAAAAACTGTATTTAGCGGACTCTTGGCCTGGCTCGCGTGGTTGTTCATTCACGTTATGAACCTGGTGGGCTTCCGTAATCGTATGGTCGTGATGCTCGATTGGATGTGGTCGTACGTCACATTCCAGCGCGGTGCGCGCTTGATTTCGGACCGAGGTCATCATGGCGCTATAGATGTTGAAATCTATCTGCAGGAAGCAATTTCCAAACACAAACAGGCGTTAGGTTCATCGGATGGAAGCCGTTTAGAATTGGTGTCTGAAAAACAAAGTAATGATGGAAAGGTTTCGGTTCCGTCCGTTGAGTGATACCACATTTGATGCCAACTATTGAGACTTTATAGTCGGCATTGTGGGGGCCGCAATCGGTGTGTAGTCAGAAGTCAGGGGCGCATCTTTTTCGTCGCGAATGCCAAAGTCGTTTCGCTCGATCACCTTTTTAAGTTTTTTGGGATTTAGCTTGTCCATCAAGTAGATTATTTCGATTTGAGCATACCTCGGCTCGTAAACGACCGGTCCACCATTCGGCGCGGGGCGAATCACTCGTGCATATTTGATTCCGTCTTGCTCTCGGACTTTCTTCTCCAGCTGCATGAGGCATGAAACACAGAGTGACCCTTTTAGCCTGGCACGCATGACTCTCAGGTTTTCCGGTTGACCTTTGAGCGCTGTCAGCTGGGCTTCAAGCGCGGTGTCCTTAAGCGGCGTAGTACGTAATGCCGGTTCGAGGTCGCCGCCGGTAGCCGCATCTACGACTGCTTTATTTGCTGCCTCCTGGGCCGCTGAACTCGGCGAAACTGCTTGAGCAGTTTCAATCCGGTTAGATTTTACCGAGCCCTTACCATCGGCTACTTCTGCGGTGGGATTCTCAGCACGTTTATCCGACTCGCCCTCGACCCCGGCAGTCGCTCCTTTGTCCTGGGGGACCGTGATGCTAAAACGCTCATCAGTGGAGGGTTGCATCCATTTTGGCGCAAGCGAAAATGTAGTGTTTGCCAGCAATAAAACAACCAGAAGATTTGTCAGCATTAAGATATGGACCAGTCCTTTATATAAGTTTGCGTATCCATTGTCGCGCAAATGATGCCGTTTTAGATGAAAGATGAACCCTGAAGTGTGGTTACAAGTGAATTTATTAAGATCTCCAGAGGCGATCAGCGTTATGATGGTCTCTGTTAAGTTCTGATCTAATGGGACTTTCAGGGATCATGCAAACGCTAGTACAGCATCCGACCTCTTTCCTGGATGCAATTGTGACACCAGCCGAACTAAAGAAGCTCTCGATAAACGAGCTGAGATCGCTGGCGCAGGAGATACGTGCAGAGATTGTTCGCAATCTCAATAAGACCGGCGGGCACCTGGCTTCTAATCTCGGCATTGTCGAAATTACGCTGGCGCTCCACTATGTTTTTGAGACACCAAGAGACCAAATTTTGTGGGACGTAGGGCATCAAGCGTACGTTCACAAAATGCTCACCGGGCGTCGCGATAAGTTTCAGTCGCTTCGGCAGTTTAAGGGTTTATCCGGCTTCATCAACCCGCAAGAGAGCGAGCACGACTCGTTCGTAGCAGGTCATAGTTCTACCTCTGTTTCTCTTGGCGTGGGTATGGCGATTGCTCGTGACCACCTTAAACAGGATCACAAGGTTATCGCCTTGATTGGAGATGGTGGTTTGACTGGCGGTATGGCGCTCGAGGCGCTGAATCACCTGGGTCATATCCAACGTGATGTTTTGATTTTGCTGAACGACAATGAAATGTCCATCAGCGAAAACCTTGGTGGCTTCTCGCAGTACATGAAGCGCATTAAGGAAACGTTCTTCTACAAAGATATAAAGCAGAAAATCACTCAACTGGAAGATCAGCTGGACGGAATGTCTCTGACTCCTGCAGTGTGGAAGCTCATCGAGTCCGTTAAACACGAGGCGACCGAGCGAATTGATACTCCCGGAATCGTTTTTGAAAAGCTGGGAGTTAACTACAGTGGTCCGATTGATGGTCACGATGTCGGTGCCATCATCGAGATGTTCAACAAGGTTAAAAACGAGCGCGTTCCGCTTATCGCTCATTTGATTACGCAAAAAGGAAAAGGTTTCGATCCTGCCGAGCGCGATTCGATTAAATATCACGGTGTGAAAAAGTCTTTCGAGCCACGCGTGGAGCCGGCTGCATCGGAGCAAGCCCAGAAATCCAAATCGGCTAAAACCTACTCGGACGTTTTCACTGATGCGCTTATCGATTTAGCGAAAGTAGAACCGAATCTGGTGGCAATCACTCCGGCAACTGCTGAAGGCAGTGGTCTGGTGAAGTTTGGAAAAGCATATCCTGAGCGCTTCTTTGACGTCGCCATTTGCGAACAGCACGCCGTCACGATGGCTGCGGGCATG
The DNA here is from genome assembly GCA_965228855.1 of Candidatus Obscuribacterales bacterium. Classification (GTDB taxonomy): domain Bacteria; phylum Cyanobacteriota; class Vampirovibrionia; order Obscuribacterales; family Obscuribacteraceae; genus JADYXR01. The sequence goes on from CBDDIJ010000002.1 coordinate 2,337,321, forward strand.
GCGAAAGCCGGATTAAAACCGGTTGTCTCGATTTACTCGACCTTCCTGCAGCGAGCAATCGACCAGGTAATACACGACGTCGCCATAATGAACTTGCCGGTCGTCTTCGGTATAGACAGAGGCGGATTAGTCGAAGACGGTGAAACTCACCAGGGTGTTTTCGATATTGCGTTCATGCGTAGCGTGCCGAATTTCACGGTTCTTGCTCCAAAGGATGCTAACGAACTTCGCAGCATGTTGTACATGACCATAAAGGAGTCGAAGGGACCGGTAGCAATTCGCTTCCCTCGCGACGAGGCCGTTAACCCGGAGAATCTCGCGTCTGGCGAAACTTTTACGACCATCGATTGTACGAAGTGGGAAGTTCTGCAGGAAGGTGCACCGCTCAATGGCTCAAACGGCAACATTGTAGTTCTCGCTCACGGCGCCATGGTGAAAGCGGCTACCGAAGCTAGTCTCGGTTTGAAAGAAAAGGGCATCGACATCACGATTGTGAATGCCCGTTCAGTGAAACCGCTCGATGTTCAAATGCTAAACACGCTTCTCGACAATCCGGAGAATCAGATCATTACTCTGGAAGAAGGCTGTGTGTCCGGCGGTTTTGGCGCGGCAGTTCTCGAGCACCGCTCACAGTATCGCGTAACCGATCCGAAGAAAAAGCTTGCTGAGGTCGTACCGCTCGGCGTTCCGGATCGCTTTATCGAGCACGGTGGCAGAGCAATTCTTCTTGATGAAGTCGGTTTAGGTCACAAGAAGCTGGTTGAGTTTATCAGCGGTTTCGCCGGACAATAGACCTCTTTGCTCGATACAATGCAGTTCAGCTCAGGCACAAAAGGTCCTGATCCTCTTGTGGTTGCTATTGCGATTTTCCCCCTCGAGTGACAAGGTCTTGTCACTGCGACGGTTGAATTCGACAGTGCGAAAACATTCTTGGCGTAGTTCAATTGCCTCAGGACTTGAGGGTAATTGGATGAATGCAGTTGTGGCTGGACAAAGAGGTGCGGAATGGATTCAGCAGAGCGAATGCGAAGCATGTGCGAGATACCGGCTCGAAAACCTTCGTTTGCAGACACTGCTTGGTCGGAGTGTGCTGCTGGTGCTCCTGGAGTTAGTGCTCTGGTTTTCGGCACCGTAGATGGTGTCAAAGAGCAGTTCGACAAATATTCGCGTGGCACAATTTCCCTTCCTGTGTTGGAGATAGCAGGTGCGGTTGGGCTTGGAGTGGCGCTTAACGCTGCACCGAAATGGCTGGCTGTGCCTGCCGCAGTTGTCGGCGGCGCAGGCTCATTACAATATCTGCAAGAGGTTCAAACTACTGCATCACGAGTTTTGCCGGCACTAACCGAACGAAGTTCGACGGCGGAGCGAACTCGAAAAATCGTGGCTTCCGAGGTCGGACCGCTTGCTTCTGAAACGGTTTGTCTGGCGGCGCTCGGTCTCGTCTCTTCCGGTTTTACCTCGCATGTCGCAGGTCGGATAGAGCGACCTTCTAAGTTGTTGCAGATTCGGAGATCTAAGTCTCATTTCGAAATTGGAACGGAGTCGAATCTGTCCGATTTTCGAAGTTACAAATTACCGCATGTGGATCTGAGGTACTTCGCTCCAACCGCCGCTTCTCATAGTCGTTTGCATTACTTCGATGTTTCAAAACTTCAGCGAAATGGCTTCGGCGAAAATGCGACGCTGAAGTTTTCTCCCTATATGCAATTGACGAATGACGACGCAAAACATTCGCTGATAAAACAGTTTCAGTCATCTCACAAATGGAATTCTTCACCAGAAGGGTATGTGAGAGTTCCTATTCTACCGCGTCAGTATTCCAATGTGGCTCTCGGTTTACGACCCAAGACCCATGCCGACAGTAAGTTATATGAATTCGCGAAAGACTCGATTGTTCAAGTTCATGGAGTCGGTTCCGACAATCAGGCTTGGAGCGGTTCGGGATTTTTCGTCGAACGGGACGGTAAGATTGCGACGGCTTTGCACGTTGTCGCTGACGCTAAAAAAGTGCGAGTAACATCCAGTGATGGTATTAAATATGATGCCGCCTTAATTGCTCATGACTTTGATTCCGATACCGCCATCCTGAAGGTGCACAGTCTCGGAACAACGTTTAAACCCCTTCAGTTGGCGGCATCTAATGAACCTGTGAAGAGCGATGTTTTCCTCTTCGGCCATCCGGCAGGTTCGAAAACCATGTTTATGTCTCCCGGATTATTTCATCGTAAAGGTTATGAGCGGGCATATCTGTCCCCAACGGACAGTAATGAAATCCTTTACCGCGGGCGAGTCTTCGAGACCAGGGCCTATTTCTTGCATGACCGGAAAGGAAACTCCGGTGGTCCGGTTTTAAATTCAGACGGCAAAGTTATCGCGCTGCATACAGATGGCGATCTGCATGCGTGCAATTCTTATGATGAAGTGAGAGTCGGTGTTGGTGCAGCATCTAGCGAACTGTCAAAGTTGTTGGTCCTGGCGCGAGGCAAAGAAGACACGTCGCATCAAATATGGAGACCTCATCTCCTCTTTCCGCGCGAAACGGAGTCGCTGTCAGCCAGAAATCGATGGTGGTCGTTTCTCTTGCCGTGAGAAACTAAACTTCGCGCCTGCCCTCGAGAGCCCGCGATAGAGTCAAATCGTCTGCATACTCAAGATCCGCGCCCATCGGCAGTCCGAATGCGATACGCGTGACCCTGATGCCGAGTGGTTTTAACAGATTGTTCAGATACAGCACCGTCGCGTCACCCTCGATGGTCGGATTGATGGCGAGAATTACTTCTTTAATGCCGTCTGTGTGAACGCGATTAATCAACTCGCGGATGCTGAGTTGGTCGGGACCTTTGCCTTCCAGAGGTGAAATCAGACCGGTAAGGACGTGATACCGCCCTTTGAATTCGCGGGTTCGCTCTAACGCGATTACGTCTTTTGAGTCAGCAACCACACACATTACGAGTGGTTCTCTACGCTCACTGGTGCAAATTTCGCACGGATCCTGTGCGGACAAGTGGTAACAACGGCTGCAGTTTTTAACGCGCTCTTTCGCGTCCACGAGCGCGTCTGCAAATTGCGTGACGTCATCTTTTGACATGCCTAAAACGAAGAAAGCCATGCGTTGAGCCGATTTCGGACCAATGCCTGGAAACTTTTGAAATTGCTCTATCAGTCTTGCCAGCGGTGGTGTGAATTGCATACGTCCCTAGAACCCGCCCCCCATGCCCGGAGGCATCTTCAGGTTCTGCGCGGTATGTTCCTGGCATTGCACGATGGCGCTGTTGATAGCGACTACAAGCAAATCTTCCAGCATGCCCAGATCGCTTATATCCACCGCTTCCGGCTTGATTTTGACTGCTTGGAACTCCATCGCGCCATTGCAACGAACCGTAACTGCGCCGCCGCCAGCCGTGCCTTCCACTTTTTTGAGTTTCAATTCTTCCTGCAATCTCATGACTTCTTTCTGCATGTGTTGCAATTGCTCGTAAAGCTTGTTGATATCCGGTGGTTGGTGCATTGTGTTCTCCTGATCCGCGCATGGCTTTTCACGCACTTTGCTAGGATTATCTCACGGGAAGAATGCGAGGATTTACGACTACATGGGCTTCTTGGGAGGCATGCCGTAAATCTTTATTAATGGTGTCAGGCTGCGGCTATCGAAGCATGGCACAAGTATCTATACTAGTCGGCGAGAAACCCGTTAATCCGCTTCAACTCTTGATGGGGTGAGGAAAATGGCTGAATTCGAAACAAACGCAGAAAATGCCGAAGCATCCGAAGACGGCGACAAAGAAAGCCTGGCGCATCGCTCTAAGGGATTGCTGGATAAGTCGCTCAAGCGACTCGTTTTATTTGTCTCTTTCGGACCTGGAGTTTTAGGATTTCTGTGGCTAATTGGACGTATCTTAAAGCCCTCGCGCTAACAGATCCTCTGGCGTACCTGGAGAAGCGCAACCCGACGTACTGTGAGCGGTACGGCGCGGATGTCGACGAATTCGGTTACGACATCCACACTTATGCGCGCTGGGAGCCGCTTTTCAGATTTCTCTTCGAGGATTATTTCAAAGTCGATATTCGCGGCATTGAGAACATTCCCCACGAAGGTCGAGGCATTCTAGTTGGCAATCACTCGGGATTGCTGCCGCTGGACGGTGCCATGCTGAGCATCGCGATGTGCAATTACAACCAATCTCCGCGCCGAGTGCGGTACCTGGTCACGGACTGGTTTTTCAGCGTTCCAGGAATGGCTTCCTGGATGCGCGAGACCGGTCAGGTCCGTGCCACTCTGGACAATGCCCAGAAGTTGCTTGCAAACGACGAACTGGTGGGCATTTATCCTGAGGGAATTCGCGGGGTCGGTAAGCCCTTTCGCGAGCGCTATCGAGTTCTGGATTTCCATCCTGGATTCGTTCAACTTGCTCTGGAGACCCAGACGCCTTTAATTCCTATCGCGACTGTCGGTGGAGACGAGATTTTTCCGAACTTCGTCAACTTGAAAGACATCGCTCGACTAGTGGGCATGCCATTCTTCCCGATCACACTGGGTTTTCCATGGCTGCCATTCCCGTTGATGTTTTTCCCTTTGCCGGTTAGATGGCTCATCAAGATCCACAAGCCGATAGATTTAAACTATCCAGCATCTAAAGCGAAAGACCGGAGATTTGTTCTCGGCATTGCTCGTGATATTCAGCATATGATTCAGGAAGACTTGAATGAAATGCTGCGGCTCCGGAAAAACGTCTTCACCGGCTGGGACGACGACGACAACACAACCGAAAAAGAGGAAGCGAAATGAGCAATTTCGTGGCGACCTATCGCGAATTCGTAAAACAATCCGCGAAGTCAGACCAATACTGGGGATTCGATCTTCGTGCTCTGGCGCGGCTGGAACCTTTTCTTTCCTTTCTCTACTTCGATTGGTGGAAAGTTAGCTTCGAAGGGCTGGACCGTTTGCCTAAAGAAGGACCTGCCGTAATCGTTGGAAATCAGGGCAGTGTCCTGCCCTGGCAAGCTTTGATGCTTATTTATGGAATGATGTCCAATGCGGATAATCCGCGTCGAGTGCATATAATGTGTGATCTCGACTGGATAGAAGACGAACGGCTCAATGCGTTTCTCATCGAGATCGGTTTTGTGCCGTGGTCCTCGGCAAGCATGAAACGTTTGTTTGCTAAAGGCGAAATCGTTGCAATCTTTCCTGAAGGTGTTGCGGGGTTGGCGAAACCTTACAGCCAGCGGTACCGTTTGCAGGAATTCGATTGGACTAGATTGCTTCCGGCTGTCGAGGAAGGCGTGAAGATTTTTCCTCTTTCCACTCTCGGTTGTGATGAGGCCGTTCCGTTAATTTGGAACGCAGAACGTCTCGCTAAGTTTTTGAAGATGCCATACTTTCCTGTATCGCCGTTCTTTCCATGGTTCCCTTTTCCGCTGAATCTTGCTTCAAAGTCGATTCCGTGGAAGATGAACCTGATGAAGGAAGCGAAGTTTCAGACCTCCCAGGAGCGCGATGAAATTGAGGACGAAACAAAGACTTTATCCAGACGGCTTGAAGGCGAGATCCAGGCTCAATTGAACCGGGATTTGCGCCGCCGTTTCAAGGCGTAAAGTTATTCGTCGCCGCTCGCTCGGCGCGGGCGTCTGCTAAGCACTTCAAGAGGTCAGGAATACCTAAGTTCTGGTAGTCTTTAAGAAGTCCGTTAGTTCGATTGGTTGTCATGTATCGTCCAAAGCAATCGCCCATTCGCTTGCCCAGGTTGGAAACCCTCCCCGGGTTAGACGATGTTATGAACGCGATGGAAAATGCGCGTGCCCGAATGGGCATGCCCGTCGAGTTGTCCTGGGTGATGGGAGATGGTGTGACCGTCTATCGCCTGGTTGCCACTTGCTCTCAACAGACCGGAGATTTGACGTGGGATTTGCTGGTTGGTGAAGGTCGGAATGAGGTCCAAGCCTGGACTTATACCACCGGTGACGTGGCTCTTGTTCTCAATCTGGTTCTATCCGAGTCGACAGAAAATATTACCGAAGGCACCATGGATCAGGCCGGGTTACTCGGTGAAAACCACGACAGAAACACGGGTTTGTCCAGCAGTTACAGCACATCGCTAATGGGACTGCAGTCTCTCACATCGACCTCCTCGAAACTTCCTGTTTTTCAAGCGTCGCGTGCACTGCGCCCGGCCAGCATGGAAGGAACGCTCGAGGACATGCCGATTCCGAACCTATTGCAATCGATTGCGATGGGAAAAAACACAGGCAAGCTCACAGTGACAAACGAAGAGACCGGCGCAGAGCTATTCTTCGTAGATGGTGAATTGACGCACGCACAGGTTTTAAACTTGAAGGGCGACCTGGCGATCATGGAGTTGGTCACGTGGGACACAGGCCGTTTCTTCTTCTATCGAGACGAACGCTCTGAGCAAAAAACTGTTCAGCGGCGGGTTGACGCTATCCTTATGGAAAGTGTCACACTGCTTGACCAGAGCAAATTCTTGCTCGATAGCGGTCTGAAAATGGACAGCTATATCGACAAGAGAGATGCCGCTCTCACCGAGGCGCAATTCGAGGAGGCGGTGAAGCGCGGGGCGCCATGCGATATTGCTGCGCAAAAGCAATTCTATCTGCGCCTCGATGGCAACAGTACGCTGTTCGATATTTTGCGCGAGCGACCCATGGTTAAGAAAGACTGGGTTCCAGTGCTGTTTAACATGATTCGCTGTGAGTTAATTACTTTATCCGACAAGCCGCGCATTCGCGATAAGGCTAGCTTGTTGCAATCAACCGCTCTCGACCGTAACGCGATCGATGCGGTGGCGCGTTCGATGAAGCGCTCCGACACTGGGATTGTTTCTTATCCTGCTTTTCAGTACTTTCTTGAGCAAGAATTTTTCCGTTTTCAATTTAACAGCACGCCTTTCTCAGTGATTGTTTTTGAAGTCTGGATGTGGGGACAGGACAAGCTCGAAGCTCTACCGATCCCGGCTGTTGCGGAGGTGGCGCGTCGCATTGGAAGCGTGAAACGCAATATCGATTTGCTCGCCCACTTCGAAGCATTGCACTACGCGATGCTTCTGCCGAATACGGAAACCGCATCAGCTGCCATTCTCGCGCACCGCTGCCTTGAAGTTCTTACTGCCACCAGTTTGACTTCTGAGACCGCAACTCGACGGCTTGCCCTGGCATTCGGAATTGCTGGAATTCCGGAAGACTGTCGTGATGTCGGTTTGCTGCTGTCCGCCGCCAAGGTAGCAAAAAATCTGGCGCAGCAATCCGATTTTCCGATCATTATGTTTAAAGACCTGCAGGCTCCTCCGCAATAGCGAAAGAGCCTGAAGGATACCGTAAATCTGGTGTTCTATTTAAGTGGGTTTCTACAGCTTGAGCGTTGCGCTGCAATCGTTTATCAATTGCAACTAGGCGGTGCGCAAGTCTGTAACCTCACGCATCAAGCGTAGAAGTGTCTTCTGAGCTCGATCCGCTACATACGGATTTTCATCCTCGATCAGAACTTTTAAAACGGCGATCGGAACCGTGTAGCTCTCAGCCAGCCGGAGCCTCACATCTGGACTGTTATCTCTTGCGAGTTTCCAGACTGTTTTCATAGACGTATTTATGTTTTCCGCCACAGCTGCACGAACCTGAGCCTCCTCATGGTTGGCCAGTCGAGTCAGTGTGACAGAGTGTGCCCGCGGATGCTCCGCAACGCGCTCAAGGAGCTGCGGCGGCGCATTATGAGCGAGATGGTCGAGAACCGGCGGCGGAGTATTGGGATTGATAGCGAGTAGCCAGCGAATTCTCGCGGCTTCTAACGCTGCATTTTCCTTTTCTGCCGAACGGTCCTTCTTCGGCTTGGTAGCGACCACCTGATCTGTGGTCTCACCAGAATCCTTATTGCACAACAACACCTTCAGTGCCTCCCTGATGTGTTCTTCCTTCTCCCAATGGAACGCATAGGCAAACGACAAATCGTATTGCTCAAGTTCGAATGAGTGCGTCGTTTCGCCCTTCGGCGCAGCACTATTTGCGAACCTTCTCGTGCCCATAGTCGTAGTTGAGTTCGACGGATAGATTGTAGTTGCCCCCAAAATCAGACACGAATGCCTGATGTATATGCCCTACAACCATTATGCCTGCAGGGTTTTACAACTGTGTCTTGGTTTGGCTATAAATCCCTATAGGGAAGGCTACAAATTTCCCGATACTTGCATCAGGGTATCGTCCGGGTTAACGCTTCAGAGTCAAAGGTTTTGCAGTCGCTCGTTACTTGTTTCCTGCGCCTGCGGTGAACTTGCCATAATAGTTTTGATGGTACTGCTCGGCTGCATAGAAGACTTTAGCCGGCTCCAGCAAACTCTTAGCGGCTTCCTGACTATAGCCAAGCGATGATAAAACGTCTGCGGCTTCGCGCTTTTGCTGCTCGTCCTGATAAAAGATTGCCGCTCGATACTGACTGGTCGACTCTGTGGAATACCGCTGCGGTTTAAATTCTGTGAGGTAATGGCGAATCAGGTTTTTAAACGTCAACTCTTTGGGATCGAAAAGAACCTGCACAGCTTCTGCGTGACCGGTTTTTCCGCCGCAGACATCTTTATATGTAGGGTTCTTAGTGGTACCGCCCGTGTAACCAGATGTCGCGTGTTTGACACCTTTAATTCGTTGAAGCTCCGCCTCAACACCCCAGAATCATCCAGCGGCGAGAACGGCTTTATGCAAGTTGCCTTGCTCCGGTAATTTCGCGATAGTGGTGTCTTTGAAGAGCATTATGCAAACCAGGTATCCAGCAATCAGAAGCAGTATCAAATTCAGTGGTCCGTTCATAGTCGTCGCTCCGGCCCTATCCTTCCAGTATAAGCATTGGGAGATTTCGTGCCACACGTTTGAATATCTGATAGTCTCTCAGCGCGCGGGAAACAATGAGTGAACCTTCGATGGCGATGAGTGCATTTTCTGCTCTCTCCCTTGCCAGTTTTTTATTTAAACCATTCTCGACGGCCACACCTGCGATCGCTTCGATCCAGGCTTCGAGGCTTTGCTGAACGAGCTCTTGAAACGGAGCGCTTGCAGCTCCTAGCGTCAAACCCTCAACAATGCATCCTTTCCGTCCACCGTCATAGAACTCTTCGATGGTTTTTGCCATGGTCGCGAGCTTCAGCTCCGGTTTGCCCTCCGCTTTGAGCGGTGCGATGAAGTGTTCTCTAACTGCTGAATCGATGTGTCCAAGCACTTCGCGGGCCATTTCTTCCTTTCCGCCGGGAAAGTGGTGGTAAAGACTGGACTTGCCTAGACCAGTAGCCTTCGAGACCTCGCCTATGGAAACGCCCTCATAGCCTTGTTGGCGAAACAGCTCCAATAGTTCATTAATCAGTGCGGTCTTGTCCATGATTCAGCTCCTTGCGAACGGAAGCGTACCGAACATTCGGTCGCACGTCAACGGCGGAGGTGTTTTGGGCAAAAGCACCAGATGCGATGCTATCTGCATCGCCTGGTGTGGTGTCACCTGTGTAATCGGCTGGACTTCGTCGGTAGCTTATTACTTCGGGTTGAACGGAGAGGCGTCGATGAATTCGAGTTCGAAAGCAGGTATGGTAGCTCTTTGCCAATGTTCTATATCCAGCGTCCAGAAACGATTGGTACCACCAGTTTCACCGTTTGGATCTTCCTGATCAAGAAGAACCGCAGCTCGTCCGGATATCTGAAGGCTTTGACGGGCGGCAAAGTCTAGAATGATGACACCGGCTCTATCGTTCAGCTGCAGATTGCCGAACGAATTGAACATGCTATTGCCTGCGAAGTCCGGCACACGAAGCTGCTTTCCGTCGACCACGCGAACAAACCCTTGCTTGCCTCCTCGATGGGAAATATCAAGGTTGCCTTCCGGATTCGAGGTTGCGGCAAACATCGTATCGCTATTTTGGATAAGCGCAATTTCTTCGGCTTGGAGCGTGGTTCCTCGAGCTAGAGATGTGGTTAATATCGCGTTTTTGTCATCCGGCAGTCTAACCTTTCGACGCTGAATATATTTCGGGCAGAGTGGAAAGGATTCCTCGACCGCGATGAGCAGCTGTTCTTCAGTATGTGTGGAAACTCGCCCGTTGATCTTCAACCGTCTTCTCGTGTCCAGTTCGATCAGTAGAGTTCCAACGCGCGGGTCGTCGCTGATGTTTGTCAGCAATGGATCACCTTCTATGCCAATCGACTGCGTCAAATCAATATTTAATTCCCTGGTGCTCGGTGCGTGCATGAAACCAGGCTTTCCGAAGAGCATAGACGCCCAGAGATCGCCAGTGGAATCTTCAGAAGCGACCACGACCAGCGGTTGGCGATCAATGAAATTCAAGGCGCCACCAAGAATTTCACTCTTAACCGCGACAGAGTTCATCATCGCGATATCTCGCTCGCCCGTTCGCTCTTGTATGTCGAGCTCGCCTTCATGAAATGGCCCATCAGAAAACATACGCTACTCCTTTCTGGCTCAAGGTGCCGGTTTCTATCATCGAATCCGTCACCTTGAGCGCAGCACCATGGCCGGTGACTCTGAATTAGAAGTTCACAATCGTGTATCCATCGCTGATCAATTTACGCAAACTGGTGACACCTGAAGTTCCTGGAACTGTGTTGTCTTTGATTAATGCGTAACCTTCTTTTTCCGCGTCTTCCGAGGCTCCGAACACGTCGGCGCAACCGCAAGAGACGCCGGCGACTTTGTCTCGAACCGCTTCGTAAAGTTCGTGTGCCGGGTGATCCGGTTTTCCAAGTTGTCCGACCCAGCGAGTGCCGGCGCCTTGAAACATAAGCGTGACGTCGTCGCCGTTTTTCTTAAAGTCGTAAGTGGCAGCGAGTGCGTTGAACAAGCGACCGAGCGCTTCTTCATTGCCGTTTTTCGGATCTGAGTAAACGAGAATTGCAGTCTTCATTGGCATAGCTCCTTGTTGTTTATGTAAAACCGTGGTTGCTGTTCGTTTGACTTGGCTCGATTCGATTCTTCAAATTCCGTTCGTTTGCGTCCGGCGAGCCGTTCATGTAGTTACTGTACCGAACGTTCGGTACAATGTCGACCCCCCAACCTTCCTGTTCGGACAATGGCAAGTCAGCCCGCTCATATCTGGAAATCAACTCATATATAGAGTGCGAGGCCAGCTTATTCTTACTGCGGCATGGTGGGACTTTCGTAGCAATACCGCTACCCGAATGGACTCCTGGCTCATTCCAGATGCGGTATGAAACCTGAATGTCGGCAATTCCGCCAGGCGAATAGACTATCCGTTTGGCAATGGGTCGAAATGCATTCGATGGATTTTCGCCGAACCTATAGGCGCGCCGCGCCGAAGTGAAGGCACTAAGAGTGGTGTCGTGCAAGTTTTCTGAAGCTTCCAAAGCGCTCGTTTAGTGACCGATATGCGCTTTTGCAAGTGAAAGGAAGGTCTGGAAACCGTTTCCTGCTTGCAACTTGTATAACTTATAAGTTTCCGCCCATAAGAATATAGGAAAACGATTACTCCGCTTGCTGAGTGTTTTCGTATTATGGAGAGGTAAGACACAAACGGCATCCGCCGCACAGTGAAGGTCCAAGGGTCGGACGCGCACGAGGTACAGATTTAGCACATTGCGGAATATCGGCAAACTGATGCACATTTATAACTAAATGATGTGTGCTTGCTGAAACCCCCCGTGTTCGACCCTCTTACACTCTTACAAAGATTTCTTACAGCGATTCTGCCATACTCACGAATGGAATTCGGCTCTAAAGCCGGGTTCTATTCGTTTTTAGAGGAATTTTCCAAGAGCGACCTCAGGGTTTTTCCTATTACCGGACCGGCGAATCTCCGCGAAGAATGGAAGTGGTTAGTCTTTCTCCGTTCATCTCGGGGAGGTTCTTTCATGAACTCTGTTAGGTCACTAATGATACTCATCTCGCGTATCCCGCCAGCTATGCTGGTTGCCATCATCGTTGGAGTCGCTGGTGTAACTGCCATGCTTGTCTCCGGAGAGATGGAAAGAAACCGGGTTGAGTTCGAAAAATCAAAAGCCAATCTCGAGGCGCAAAGAAACGCGATGGGAACCGTAGTGGTTGCATCACGAGATATCCCTGAAGGAAAGCCGATTGCCAGCGACTTTCTGGAAGAAAAGAAAATTCCGGCCGGCAAAATTCCGACTGATGCAATTACATCATCGGCGATGGCGGCAGGTCGGCTCTCCAAATACGGTATCAGTCAGGGGCAAGTCGTGTCTCAGCACGATCTAATGCCCATCGGCATTTCCCTCGACTTTGAATCTAAATTGAAACCAGGTATGCGTGCCTTGACGTTTGCTGTTGATACCAATTCCGGTGTCGCCGGTTTTATCAAACCGGAAAGTAGAGTGGACATCATGAGCATGGTCGGAAGTGGCGCTGAGACTAAAGTTGCTCCGATTCTGTCTGACGTCGAAGTAATCGCTGTCGGTCAGATGTACCAGAGAGAACCGGGTGCGTCGCAGGCTATTCCAGCGAACTCCGTAACGGTTGCGATCAATCCGGAAGACGCTCAGAAACTAGTTAAAGGCGTTGCTGCAAGTAAATTATATTTGTCGTTGCGCAGCCAAAACGATCACGCTCCACTGCTTACTGTTGACGTGACTACACTGTTCCCAAAGAAAATCGCTGATGGCGGCGAAGAGATCGCGCAAACCGCGATGATTCCTCCGCCCCCAACATCAGCGATTCCACAAGGCGATTTGCCCGAGCAAAACTTCGGTGCTGGAAATCCGATGGAAATTCCGCAGCCGCCCCCGCCTCCTAATCACGAAATCGAGATGTGGAACGGCGGAAGTAAGCAGCTCATCGAAGTTCCAAATCATCGGTAAGGTGGCGGCGCTTCACTCACGCCGATAAAACCGAGTCGACTCACGCTGGAGAATTCACTTAGACCATCCGGCAACAACACATTTGATGCGGCTCCTCGCTACACGAGGAGCCGTTTCATTTTCACAAGCAAAGATCGAGCGCGGACGCCGACAATTTGTCTATGTTTTGAGCGATGAGCGAGTATAGAGGCTGCCTCTCATGCTCTCCCTCCATTCAGCCCCAGAGAAATTACTGAGTGGCAGCTTCTCGATACTAGGCTCGGCTCCACCGGATGTCAAGTTGTCGATTTCTAAGCATGACGGTCAAAAATAGACCAGATAAGTGTTTTCTCAGTGCGGGAATCACCATGGACAGGTCAGTAGCGGCTTTCTAAACTGAACTTACATTCGATTGCAGTTCGCTCGGTTAAAAACGTCTGATGAGAAAATTTGTTCCAGCTCTATTCGCAACTCTCTGTCTGGCATTGGCAGTATCTCCGGCGTATGCACAGGACGGCAGCTATCAAAATTACCTTGTGCCGGTTCCGACCGCCGAGGATTTAAATTGCGCTGCGCAGCCGGCTAACCAGTACTACAATCCTGCTCAGCAGCAACCTCAGTTTAATCAGATGGTATCGCCGGCGCAGGTTCCATGGGGAAATCCCGGGCAAGCATTTGATCAGAGTGGAATGCAGCAGCAGTTTGTAAACCAAACGCAAGTTCCGCAGGGCATGACGCCATACCAGCAGCAAGAAGCTGCCCTTGAACAGGCGCAGATGGCTCAGCAAATGGACGACCGAAAGCAAGCGGACGAGACTTTCCGTATGTCTAGCCAGTTTAATGAAAAGAAAAAGGATTCGAACTGGGACCACAACAAACCCAACAAAGGTAAGTCTGTCGCGAGTGGACTCGGTCGGCTGGTGAAGGGTAGCATGCGCTACGCCGTTCCAGCAGCTGGAACAGTCGGCTCTGTTTATCTGCTTAGAGCTGCTTTCGGTGGCAATGGCATGATGATGATGCCGATGGGCGGTGGCATGATGGTAGTGCCCGGTCGCTAAGCGACTAGCAAGTTTTAAAGCAAAAGTTCTGACGCAACATCGCTATTCTGCGATGGTATCACCAATGATGCTCTTCAGAATTCGTTCCATCTCGCGTTCGTTTCTTCTACTCATCGCAGAGCAGAGACAGAGGAAACCCGATGCGCCTGCGAGGAAAGCAAGAGCCAGAGTGACGAGTTCCAGTCGATAATCGGACACGCCACTATAGATGATGGCTGTAATCCCTGTGAGTAGAACAACACTCATTAACGCAAACCAGATGCCGAAGATAACTTTGACGGCTGGTTTGATTGAGAACGTGTAATAAACTACGGTTCCAAACCTTTCCTCATTAACGACGCCGAATAGAGAGCGGGCGAAAGGGTTGGTCAGAGAATGTTTTGGAGCTATCACAAATCGTTTGCCGGCGACGGAGATCGCGAACTTTGCTCCTGCTTCGCTCGAATGCAGGGCTGCTAACGAATCCAAGATTTCTTGCTGTGGCCTGTGGCAAGAGACCAATGTTGTCTCCGACTCAGCCGATTCAGGCGGCGCTATTTCTTGAGTATTCGCGGTCATCTTGTCCCCTGGCAATCCCGAAACGCGGCTCGGTGCCTGCCGAATTCGAGAGAATTGTACAGTATTGTTTTGATATTCCGCTCAAAGTTGTCCTGTCAAGTGTATCGTTAGTTTGCATTCTATTTAAGATAAACTGTTTGAAGATAGTTCGGGGGACGCTTAAAAGAGATATGCTTTCCACTTTCAAATATTTGAGTATTAAACCGAAACGTGCATCTGTAGCGCTTCTAGGCTGCCTCATTATTATCTGCGTTTCAATCGTGAGCCCGGGTGCAGCGATTGCTCAGGGAAGTGAATGGAGTGGAGTTACATCTGTAACTGGCAACTCGACGAATCCGAATTCAAAAAACGCGGGCGACGGAAATAAAACGGCTTCGCCTGCTGCCGCGAGCGGTTCCACTCCGGCGGGCGGCGGTTCACCGGATGCATCGACTACTCCTGGTAATTCTTCTGCGGAGCCGACCACACCTAAAGAGTCGAATGCTGTCCCTGTATGGGACGGGTCTGGAGCGAACCCAAACACTCCGACCGTCGCGCCAGCGGTCCCCGCGAAAGCTCCTGTTGGAGACGGACGCCCGCAAATTGCGCTTCAGATGCCGCCGCCGAAGCAACTCGCCTATATGCTTCGGATGAACGAACCAGCAGCGCGGTCCCGGATAAAAATCGCAACCGATCGGTGCCGCCAGCACCTGGCCAAAGCCGGCATGGATGCGAACATTGATGTTGATGACGCTATGGAACTCAGTAAGCCCGTTATCAACATCTATCTGAAAAGGAGCGTCGGCGACAACATTCTGGCTCACGGATTTTGTATGCAAGCCTTTTTGATGCAGTATCAAAGGAAGCCAAGCGGGCGGGTCGAACCCGTTCGCTGTGCCCGGATCGGCGAGTCTCCCGAGATTTATTCAGGTGCCGACTGGGAGGACAAAGTTGTAACTCTGGTTGATGCATATATCAGTGCGCGCCACCACCAACTCAAGGCAGGCGCGAGTGGCAAAGCTGGCGCTGCCAAAGGCAAGCCTGGCTCTGCAAAAGGAAAGAAGAAGTAGACTCGCGCTCTGGTAAAATGACTGCGTGGTTCATCTGAAGCCTGGAAGGGCTGTGGTAAGTTTATGTCGACAAATATCGTTCTAACTGGTGTTGGCCGTGACCGCGTAGGTATCGTCGCCGAACTCTCGCAGGTGTTGTTTGAATTTGGTTGCAATCTTCTTGATTCGAGCATGACGCTTCTTCGGGGTGAGTTTGCCGTAATTTTGATGGCTCAACTTCCTGAAACGCACTCGCTGGACCAGTTAAAGGAGCGACTTGGTCACGCTGAAGGCGCGCTTGGGATGAACGTTTTCGTTCGTGAGCTATCTGATGCCAGCCTCGACGAGGATGACGACGCCGGCTTGCCATTTATCTTATCGGTTTATGGTGGCGATAAGCCTGGTATCGTTGCTGGTATCACAAAGGAATTATCGCGAATTGGTGCAAATATCACAGATGTAGAAACGAAGAAGACCAAAGCCGAAAAACCGATCTTTATGATGATTCTAGAAATCACGCTTCCTGAGAGCGTTTCCGAGCAGCAGTTACGCGATCAATTGGGACGAGTTTCCAAAGAACTCGGCGTCGACTTGAGTATTCGAGCCATTGAGGTCGTGGAGCTTTAAAATGGCGATACTACCTGTCCTTGTCTATCCTGACCCCGAACTCAAAAAGGTTTCCGAACCCGTAGATTTCAATGAGGATTTGAGCGAAATTCTGAAAGACCTTTTGGAAACTATGTATGATGCGCCGGGTTGTGTGGGTTTAGCCGCTCCACAGTGCGGAATTCACAAACGGATTTTAATCGTCGATGCCTCGAGAAATCCAAAGGTGGAATCTAAGTATGGATTGATGGTTATCATCAATCCGATCATCGAGTATTCGGAAGGCGAAGTGTTGGCGCGCGAAGGTTGCCTCAGCCTGCCGGATTTGACTGCGAATGTGAAACGCGCGGAAAAGATCCGCGCGCGTTTTTGGAATGAGAATGGAGAGGAAAGAGAAATCGAGGTTTCGGATTTCGAGGCGAGAGTTGTACTGCACGAACTCGATCACCTCGATGGAATCTTATTCTTAGACCGCGTCTCATCGCTGAAGACAGATGTTTTCCGCCGAAAGCAGTACATGAAGAAAGAAGACAAAGCCAACGATAAGCCTCCAATTCCGCAGACGAATGCGCCGGAAGCGGCTGGCAGTTAGGAGTTCCTTATTTGCTGAGTGGTGGCATAACGACACCGTCCAGTATGTGTATGATGCCATTGCTACAGGGAACATCGACTGTCTGAATCAAGGCTTCATCAGCATACATGTTGCCACCGCGCTCGCTTATTGTTATCTCGTGACCTTCGAGCGTTTTGAATTTCTTGTTCTTCTTAAGCGCGTCTGAGTCGAACTTGCCTTCGACTACCGTGTATTCGAGCACCTGACGCAGTTTCTTCTTATTCGCGAATAGCGACATCACATCTTCATCCGGCATGCGTTTAAAACCATGATCGCAGATCGCAAAAACCGTAAATGGTCCGTTGTTCTTCAGTTTCTTATCCAGGTCGAATGCTTGAACTAAGCCGTCGAGCAGTGTGACGAAGCGCGTAACCTCGTTGTCTTTAAGAGTGTTGATAATGTCCTTGGGCGCGCGCTCGAATCCCTCTTTATTCGAGTATCTCGTCGTTTTTGTCGCGGCGATGAGCAGGCGGTTATTTGCCGAAAAGCCTCGCTCCGATTTTGATTCGGCTGAGCCGACGCTGAATACAACAAATCCGGCTATTAGTATACCTGTGAAGACTCTATTGGGTTTAAACATGAGAAACTCCTTGACGGCTCGACCATTACTTACCCAATCTGTGCGACTGTTAAATGATCGGTTTGTGTCAGGAGAGCAATTTTTCCAGTGTCATTGCAAAAGCGTCAAAAGGGCGCCCGTCGGACTCAAAGGATGCTAACTTGGCATATCCGAGTTTTTCGTGGGCATGAATTGAGCGTTGATTGCTTTGAGAAACTAGTGTGAGTGCTATGGCGTAATTGCTCAGCGCCTCCTGTTTTAACAAAGCATACATGTGCTGCATGATTCCCTGTCCTCTGAAATTTCTGGATATGCAGATTGGACCGCAGACAATCGCTTCCTTGGCTGATATCGTTTTACCTTCCACGGTTTTCCCTTCAAGCACAGCTATCATGCGCGCTGCAAGCGGGTTGTTGCGAATGTTGTAATCGCAGGATTGTGCAAAAAGAACTCCTGCTGTTTCTGCTGATGAAACAGCGACAACTGTAATGCCATTCTCCGTCATCTCTCTGACTTCATCCAGAGAAAAGCGTACTGAGATGAATCCGTCTTTGACGTCTTCGTCTGCCAATGCTCCTCGGTAATTCTCATCGAGTAGCGTCAAGGCTCCATATAGGTCCTGGTCGGAAGCGATTCTATATAGTATTTCCAGCGCCTTTGAATCCATCAGACGTTCCTCTTAAATAAAAACCACTGGCGTACCTTCAACCGAACAATTTTCTTACTTCATCCAATTCCAGTTCTGTCCACTCGCCTGGTGCGAGTTTTAAATCACCGAGAGTTAGTGAACCAATCGACCAGCGAACCAACCTCAAGGTCGGGTGACCCACCGCTGCTGTCATGCGACGCACCTGGCGGTTTTTACCTTCAGTGAGAGTCAAACTTATCCAGCTTGTTGGAATATTTTTTCTGATTCGGATAGGCACCGTTCGCGGTGGCAGGTCCGGCTCTCCACTTATCCGATGTGCACGACAGGGCTTCGTCTTTCTACCCTGCACTAACACGCCGCGCCGCAATTCATCTAGCGCTGCTTCGGTCGCTTCGTGGTCGACTTGAACCCAATAGGTCCGTTCATGCTCATTCTCCGGGTCGAGAAGAGCGTTGTTCAATCGCGTGTCATCGCTAAGTATGAGAAGACCTTCGCTATCGGAATCTAACCGGCCAACAGGATAGACGTCCTTGGGAAAGTCGAAGTTCGCAAGAGATTCTTGTTGATCGTTTTCCGGAGGCGTGAACTGCGTGACCACGTTAAACGGCTTAAAGAATGCCAGGTAAAGTCGTTCATCTGACGGTTCGAACTTTCTCGCCCGTTTATGTTTTTGTTCGAACGTCTTGCGTCCGCCTCGGCCGTATCTATTCACGACTAATTCTCAACGCCATCGCCCGAGCCCTCCGCCTCTTGCTCACCAGGCTCGCCACTCTGGTTTCCAAATGCCAGAGCGGCGACTTCCGTGGCAATCTTGTACACCGGAGGCTTGCGTAAGTTGCACAGAGCGACAACGCAACTGTTTTTCTCCGGCAAAAGAATTATGGTTGAGGCGACACCAGGGACGCCACCATTCATTGAAACCGTTCTTGCATTACCGTAACGAGGAGCAATTTTCGAAGCCCACCCGAATGCCCACTTCGATGGTTCACCGGTGGTTAATGGTGGACGTTCATACCAAAGGGTTTGATACGCCGACGTTGAAAGTACTTTTCTGCTCAAAAGCGCTTCAGCGTATTTCAGCATGTCATCCGAAGTGCTTTCAAGCATACCCGCGGAAAACTGCGCGGCTGGATTCATAAATGGTATAGGGTGTGGTGGTACGGACCCGTTATTGTCGCCGTACACCTGCGCGATCAGCCCCGATTGAGCCAGGGTGACTGTCGTACCGGTGGTGCTCATTCCGAAGGGAACAAGCATCGTTTCGCTCACATAATCCAGGTACGGTTTGCCGGTCACGCTCTCGATAACCGAACCAAGTAAACGATAACTGTAATTGGAATACAAATATTTAGAGCCGGGGTCGGAAACCAGCGGTGTGTGGACGAGTTGGTCAAACTGTTGAGCCCAGGGTCTCTGTTCGCCGATATTACTCGGAACACCAGCTACCATCGAAGCCAGCTGGCGAATGGTGAGCTTCTTATACTCAGCTCCCAGGTTTCGAAGGTATTTGTCGAGCGGATCGTCAAGTCCGATCAGTCCCTTGTCTACAAGAGAAAGAAGGCAGAACGCGGTAAATGTTTTGGTTACGGATGCGAGCCCGAAAACGGTTTGATTTGTTGCAGGACGTTGTTGCTCTACGTTTTGAAAACCGTAAGAGTTGTGGATGATCAGTCGCCCGTTTTTCACTACCGAGATGGCGTAGCCTGGAATGTTTTGCTCTTGCAGGCGTTGAACGACCAGGCTATCGATTTCGCGTCTTAGCGTTGCGTCATCATCACCGGTATTACCAGCAGTGCCTGCGGCGAATTGACCAGGCGCCTCAACAGTCCGACTGAAGTCCTGAGCCTGCGCCGCATCAGGCGAGCTGCAAGCAGCCGTTGCGATTAGCAACACCGCCGCCAGTCGAAAAACTCGTTGCCGCGACATTGTGTGAAACCTCGTTGATACTCGATGCGACGCCCTTGCATGGCGTCGAACCTTGGACGGATTTCATTATCCCATGAGATTAGCGATTAGATATCAGTTTGCTTTTCTTCGGCATTATCGCGCAAAGAATTAGGTACGCCATATGGATTGGACGGAGGCTGCAACGCATCATTAAATCCTAAAGGCGACTCGGCTGTGCGTAGTCTCTTCGTGGCATTCGAAAGTGGAGGCGAGATTACTGTTTGTCTGGTCAGTTTCACGCACCACTGGCGGTGCAGCCGTTGTGCTTCTAAAATTCGTGGAGCCCAGGGAGCGAGGTGAGCCACACTGCTCAGATCGATTATTTCGATCGTTTCAGCCAACGAGTCGGCAATCGAAGAACCGCTTTGCGGCTCAGTCTTTGATTGAGAGTCTCGAGTGGAAGGCATATTTCAGTGTTTGACGAACCGTAGGCTGGACCGCACAATGCGGTCCAGAGTGGGCTCACCGTCCCCGTCAATTATATGCGGTGCGATTTGCACGCACCGCTTAAACTTCGTATGCATGTATCCTAAATTCGGATTGCATCGAAGTCAATGCAACAAAACATTTCTGAGAGAATGTTCGGGATGTGTATATGTTATCGTTTTGCGCGACATATTAATCCGATCTGTGATGTGCGTGCAGAAGCTATCACGGTGTTGAAATCAGTTTTTCCGAAGAAGGACCATCAAGTCTTTGCGATGGTCAGGCCAATCTGACCACAGATCCCCAATGCGGTTTAAACGCTCTGGTAATGTCGACATGGTGTGATGAATCGGCAACTCCGTCCCCAGTTCGTCCCATCTCAGCGGCGTTGATACCGCCTGCTCTTGCACGAGGCGTGGTGAGTATGGTGCGATTAAGGTTTTCCCTTTGCAATTGGGACTTACATCTATAAGAATTTTTCGTTCTCGCTTGGCTGCGACCGGATCGAGTGAGACGCTATTGCTGTGCTTGTTGAGAACGAACTTACTAATAATCTCTGCGAGCACTCTGACCTCATCATGGTCCAAGGTATTCTCTATTGGAACAAAGACATGCAATCCATTGCGACCTGATGTTTTCAAATAGGAGTGCAGAGAAACCGTTTCCAGCGCTTCTTTAAGCCATACTGCAGCTTCCGAGACTCTGAGAAATGCATCTTTCCTATATAGACGTTTGTCCTTTTTCTCATCATCGAAGTGAAGGTCCAGATCGAAAACCATGAAGTCCGGTTTTTTGCCAGGATCCGCCAGGGTTAACCTCGATAGCCAGACGTGGTGCTCCATCACACCATGCTGTGAATACCACAATAAAGATGCGAAGTTGTTGCACATCGCCACTTCGGTGTCATCGTCGTTTTGTCTGTCTACAAAACATGTTTCTACAAAGTCAGGAATCGGAAATTTCCAATGTTTCTGGTAGAAACTTTTGCCCTTGAGCCCATCCGGTGAGCGCACCACCGATAGTGGTCTATCTTGAAGATATCCAAGAGAATACGGTGCTGTAACCGCGATGTAGCGAAGAAAATCTCTCTTTGTGACTACCGGAAGACCAGCGGATGCAGGCCACATTACTTTGTTGAGATGCGAAAACTCGATAGTATCTCCGTTAACGACTGCTTCCATTTTGTCGTCATTCTTCGTAGCCTCCAGCTGTGCAGCAACCGCTGCACAAGCCGCTTTCTGTTCGCTGGAAACTTGTTTAAATGGAACAACTACGGCATCGTATATCGACTGTCTTTCGGCAACTCGCGGTTCTTTGCTTCGCGATTTTGCTGCTGCTGTTTTATCCTTCTTTGATTTCGGCGCAGTTTTAGCAACTGCGCTGGTCCCGACCTTGGCAGATTTTTTACGTCCGGTTTTAACCGAGCCCTTCGGAAGCGCCGCGCCTTCGAGTGTCAGTGTCAGCTGCGTCGGTTTCGTTGGAACATATTTACCCGGATCTATTTGAACGATTGCCTGGGGGGCGCGCCTCACAAGGCGGACTTCCTCCGGACCTTTATCTTCTCGGACGCGAAGAAAAACAGGGGCTCGCAAATGATTATCGAAAGTCCAGTCCATGAACTTTATTTCAATCACGATCCGTGGATTCAGCCAGGTTACTTCCTTCTTTTCGTCAGGTCGTTTAATAAAGGGATGCTTTTCAATTTTGTGAGGCTCCATCCGGCGGCACATATCTCTTAGGAGTCGCTCGTCGAAGCCGGTTCCTACACTTCCGCAGTAAACAAAATTGCCGTCATCGTCGTATGACCCGAGCAGCAAGGCACCGAACGTGGAGGTTCGCCCTCCCTGACCTCTGGTGAATCCGCCCACGACAAATTCGTCTGTTTGTTGAGCCTTCACTTTTATCCATTGTGGTGAACGTCTGCCCGGTTCATAAAGACTGTCCAGGCTTTTGGCCACTATACCTTCGAAGCCGTTATCCACGCAGACTTCGTATGCTGCCATACCATCGTTCTCGAACGCTGTCAGGTGTCTGATGCGCTCCGACTCAAGCAGAATTTGTTTGAGTACCAATTTGCGGTTTGATAGCTTACAGGCAGTCAGATCAGTGCCGTCAACTTCCACGATGTCGAACGCGAAGAAGAAGGCTGGAACAGTTTTCTCCGCACGTTCGATGTCAGCGCTGCGAATCAGGTTCATCCGTTGCTGCAGGTGTTGAAACGAGGGGCGACCAAGTTCATTCAAGGCGATAATTTCGCCGTCAATTATCGCGTCCCGAGAGCAGAGCTTCGAAATTTCGTTTGCGATCAGCGGATACTGTTTGGTTATGTCGAGCGCTCGCCGGGAGTAGATTTTGCAGACGCCACCTCGGATAACGATGATAGCTCGCATTCCATCGAGTTTGGGCTCAAAAATCCAGCCTGCGCGCGCGAAATTATTCTCCGGCAAACTCGCCAACATCGGCGTGAATTTGTTTGCGGTGATAATCGAGCGTCGAGCACCAGGAATTTTTGAAGCGTCGAGCATTCCAGGAACCACTAGCATCTACGAGCCGGTTTTGCGCTTTCTCGTGGTTTTCTTTTCGCTTGCCACTGCTGCTTCCGGTTCTTTCGAAACCTTTGCAGCTTTAGCAAGCGTGGGCATCGGCGCTGTTTTCTTCGCCTTGATGCTTTCCATACTGGCTTGCAGCGCATCCATCAAATCTATAACTTTGGCTGGTGCCGCCGATGGTGCCTCGTGAACTTCCTTGCCTTCGAGTTTTGCTTCGATAACCGACATGAGCGCCTCTCGGTAACCATCTTTGTAGGACTCAGGCTCGAAGTCTGCGGCCATCAAATCAATCAAGCTTTCTGCCATCGCCAATTCTTTGTCTGAGACTTGAACGTCAGGCAATGCCTTATCCTTATCAACCCGGACTTCGTCCGGATATAAGAGCGTGCTCATCATAAGTGTTCCACCGTATCCGCGCAGGCAGCAGAGACGTTCCTTCGTTCGAATCGAAACCTTCGCGATCGCCACCATTCCTTTTTCATTCATAGCGCGCATGAACAGTGTAAAAGGTTTTTTCGCAGCCTCCTCAGGTTCGATGTAATAAGCCTTGTCGTAGTAGACGGGGTCAATGTCTTCTGCTGTGATAAATGAGGTTATTTCGATTGTGTTTTTGTTCGGTAGCGGCAAGTTGTCGAAATCTTCTTTCGTGAGAACGACATATTGCCCTTTCGAGTACTCGTAGCCTTTCTCGATTTCGTCATATTCTATTTTTCTGTCGCAGGTCGGGCAGAAACGTTGTTCTTTGACCCTGCCCTTGCAATCTTTATGCAGTTGGTTGAAATGGATATCCTTGTTGTCGGTTGCCGAGTAAAGTTTGACCGGAATGCTGACCATACCGAAGGTGATGATTCCGCTCCAAATAGCCCGTGCTGCCATAAAATTTACCTTTCTGCTTAATGCTGATGATACTAAATGCGGTATCAGCGATCTGAAACCATCCAGAGGCTGATAATTGGCGCTGTTCCCGAGTTATAGCGATATTCTTCCCATATAGCATCGACATTATTCAAATATGTCGGCTGGCGCTTGGAGCCATACGTGTGTATGTGGGGCGTCTCTGAGCCCATGTCTTCGTGATGGCTTGATGTCCCTAGACTTCATGCAACCGGAGGGCACGTCACTTTTGTGTTTCAGGTGCCCGCAGCCGCAGACTATCGAAACGAAACGGAAAGAAGTAAACACCCATAATCGCTTGGTTGGCTACAGTCTATATTTAATGAGCTATGGATGACTTAGAGAAAATCGTTTTGTCTCACCTTTCGCGAAACCCGCAAAGCGACGAAACGGCAAGCAGCGAAGCGGAATTGCAGTCTATGACCCACCAACACGAGATAGATGTGGACTCGGCAGCTCGGCGCGACGCAGAACTTGATTCATCAATGGAGCAAGATCTCGACGCCGGTTTGATGCCTGAGGATGAAGGCGTACAATCGTTTAGTGACAGCCGTACGACGAAAGCCGAGGTAGATCTGACCGAACAAGTTTCAAACAACGACCCGGAGGTCGCAGCCGAATATCTGCCTCCGTATGAGCCTGACATGCGACCGCTTTGTCAGGGTATGCCGTTCGTCTTGACTGACTCTGCCCATCCCAGGCATGCGGTCAAGCACGGCAGTCACTTCCTGGTCCTCGACGATGCAGGCTTGATTCCGAGTTGCAATTCAATGGGGTACGGTTACTATCGCTATGATACAAGGCATCTCAGCTCGTGGGAACTCGAGCTGAACAATGCTCCTTTATCGCTGCTGTCCTCTGATTTCACTAAAGGATACGCAGCTGATTTGCTGTATACCAATAACCACTCAGAATCGGTCCCTCAGCAAAAAGTGACGGTGGAGCGCAAGATTGTTCTAACGGACTTGCTCTGGGAGCAGATTACTCTTGAGAATTTCCACTCTGAACCTGTCGAAGTCGAGTTAGCACTTCGGTTTTACTCAGACTTCGCGGACATCTTTGAAGTCAGAGGTGTAAACAGACCTGTGCGCGGGCAGCGTATGAAACCTACAGCGCCAGGCGGTTCATCGATTTTTCTCGCGTACAGAGGTGTTGACAATATACTGCTTGAAACGGTTATCGATTTTAAAAACATCCGTCCGACGTCGCTCAATGACGGTGAAGCGATTTTTAAAATGACCTTGCCTGTCAGGCGGCCGGTCAGCATGGACATTTGCATCTATACACGTTGGAATCGTGGTGCACCGAGGGCGGTGGCAAATGGAGCGGACTTCAAGGAAGCAGAGCAAATTGCCGATACGAATTACGAAAGTTGGCGTAACGAACTCACCACGATCGAAACAGATCTGAACATGTTCAACATCGCTATTGATAATTGTTACCGCGATTTGTACATGCTAAGGCAGCCGACTCCAAAGGGTCTTGGTATCGCTGCTGGTATCCCATGGTATTGTTCTTTGTTCGGTCGAGACACCGCTATAACAGCGCTACAGATGCTGCCCTTCGCGCCTGATCTGGCGCGCAGTTGCATCGATGTGCTGGCAGCATATCAAGGACAGAAAACCGACACCTTCAGGGCCGAACGCCCCGGAAAAATTTTGCACGAATTGCGAGTGGGCGAAATGGCTCGCATGAAGGAAACTCCGCACGATCCCTATTATGGAACGGTCGATGCGACGCAACTCTGGCTCATCTTGATCGCGGAGTACATCGATTGGACTGGTGATCTTGAGTACGCAAATTCGCTCTGGCCGAATATAAAACTGGCTCTTCGATTTCTCGATAACGCCGTGAAAACGGGCTACATGAGCTACAAGCGCGAGAGCCCACTCGGACTTGAAAACCAGGGCTGGAAAGATTCCGGCGACTCAGTGACGCACCTCGACGGCAAGCTCGCAGAACCTCCAATTTCTCTATGTGAAGCGCAAGGCTACCTGTTTCTTGCCTGGATGAAAATTGCTAATCTTGCGAATCTCTTGGGACAAAATTCACTCGCTTTCAAGCTACGCCAGCGGGCAATGGCTTTGAAAGAGCGTTTCCAGAAAGATTTCTGGATGGACTCCGAGCAGTTTATTGCTATTGCGCTTGATCGCTACGGCAATCAGGTTCAGACGGTTTCATCCAATCCCGGTCACTGTCTATGGTCCGAGATTTTAGATGATGAAAAGGCTCACAAGGTGGCGGACCGCATCATGAATGCCGATCTCTTTTCCGGTTGGGGGATAAGAACGCTGTCCACGGAAGCGCCGTCATACAATCCGCTTAGCTACCATAATGGTTCCGTCTGGCCTCACGATAACGCGATAATTGTCGATGGGTTGAGAAAGCTGGGACGTTCAAAGGACATCGTCGTAGTTCTCACGGCTATGTACGATGCCATGCGACGGCAGTCCGACTTCCGCTTGCCCGAATTGTTTTGCGGATTCGAACGTTCGAGTTCTCCGCATCCTATCGATTATCCGGTCTCCTGCCGACCACAGGCATGGGCTGCTGGAGCCATTTTTCAAATGCTCAAGGCGTGCATCAATCTGTCTCCTGACGCTGCAAAAAATCAGCTCAGAATTGTCGATCCAGTTTTACCGCCCTGGTTGACTCAGGTGCGGATATCGAATTTGCGGCTGGGCAAATCGTCTGTGGATCTGGCTCTTCGACGAGACGGCACCTCGACGTTTTGCCAGGTTTTGAAGAAACAGGGTAACATCCGGATCGTGATTGAAACATAGGAAACAGGATCGGGCACGTCTACGACGCCGAGACCGAGATAAGACTGAGAGGAGATTACTGTGAAGATTGCTCAACTGGCACCACTCTCGGAAGCCGTCCCTCCTAAGGGCTACGGTGGGACCGAGTTAGTTGTGAGTCAACTGACTGAAGAGCTAGTACGTCGAAACCATGATGTCGTACTGTTCGCCAGCGGCGATTCTGAAACGGATGCTGAGTTGGTTTCAATTACTCCTAAAGCGCTGCGAATGGAAAAGGTGCCATCGCACCGCTGGGCGGCTTATGAAGTGCGCTCGTTGCTGCGGTTTTTAGAGCGTAAAGATGAGTTTGACGTCGTTCATAACCACATGGGTTTTCTGGCTTATCCGTTCCTCGCGCAAGCGAACTGTCCGGTTGTCTCGACTATTCATAACCCGATGCTCGATTACTGTGCGGACATTTATCGCACCTTTAGTCACCTTCCTATCGTTTCTATTAGTGATGCTTATCGCAAATTGAACCTGTGTGATGAGTTGAATTATGTTGCTCGCGTTTACAACGCCGTCGACTCCAAAGGTTTTGATCCAGGCGAACTATCAGCTGACAAAATTGGCGACCAGGACAGAAAGTATTTGTTGTTTCTGGGACGGATTTCACACGCAAAAGGAACTGCTGATGCGATAAAAATCGCGAAGGCAAAGGGCTTGCCTCTCAAAATCGCAGGAAAAGTCGATGATACCGACTTGAAGTATTTTAATGAGAACGTCGAGCCCGAGCTGGGCGGCGGCATCGAGTATGTTGGTGAAGTAGACTTCGAGCAGAAGAGAAGCTTGTACAAGAACGCGATGGCGATTGTTTATCCTATCCATTTTGAAGAACCCTTCGGATTGGTCATGGTTGAAGGTCTTGCATCCGGTACGCCTCTTGTCGCGCTGGCGCGGGGCAGTGTGCGGGAGATACTAACTGATAAAACAGCTGTCATAGGAAGCACCGTCGATGAGTTAATTGAAAACTTCGACCGGGTTTTCGACCTGCGTTCCTCTGAGTGCATTGCCAGGGCGAACGACTTCAGCGTAGACAAGATGACATCTGGCTATGAAGAAGTTTACGCGAAGGTCATTGGAAGTTTCACAAAAGGCAAACCGCTGTCTTCGCAGTCGGACAGTGCTCTCGCGGTTAAATAGCCTTTCCCTGCCTCATGACCGGTTTTGAGGGGATTGCGTGGTTTCTGCATCGATTTTCAAATGCGTGCTATGGCGAGATCAACTAATACCAATATGCCTTTGGCGGTCACATGGTTTCCCGAGAACATTCTATTATCAATCGTAACGTCTGCCGAGCCGTTATTGCGGCTCTTCTCGTGCTTATCTGGAGCACGGGTCCGGTGCGCTGTGAGGCCGTGGCATCTGATTCGCAGGCGAAAAAGACCGATGTTCATATCTACGCGAATGAGCTTAACATCACCAATCTAACCGTCGATTCCGTAGACGCCGCGGCAAAGCCTGTGCCGCCGGTAGATTCGGCGAAGACCGAAGCGTCGGAAAATGAAGCCGAGAAAACAATCAAGGCCGTGCCACCACCGCCGGAGCGTTTCACCGAAGCCGCCCCGTCCGGGCGTCGCATAGCGCTGGTGCTCGGGGGTGGTGGTGCCCGCGGTGCTGCCCACATAGGAGTTCTCAAAGTTCTGGAAGAGCACAACATAACGCCCGACATGATCGTTGGCAATAGCATGGGCTCTGTAATAGGCGCGCTCTACTGTGCAGGCATTCCATTGAGTAAGATTGAAAAACTCTGCTCCGACGGCTCCGTGAAAAAAGCATTCTTACCGACCCCGATTCCTATTCAAATGGTCAAGAAGGCACTGAGACCACGCATCCCTTTCAAAAAGAGCAAGAATCGCTTCCCGGGAATCTACTCAGGCAAAAAGTTGGAAGAGTTCATCAACGAGACGGTGGGCGAGGAACACCAGCGCATCGAGTCGTTACCCATACCACTTGCGATAACTACAGTGAATCTTTTGGATGGCAAAGCGTATAGGTTTACGCAAGGTAATTTAGGATTGATGGTACGCGCGAGTTGCAGTCTGCCGCCGATGCTCAAGCCCGTCAAGTTTGAGAACATGGTTCTTGCCGACGGCGGAATCAGGGCTAATCTGCCCACACTCACGGCACGCGATCTTGGTGCTGACATCATAATCGCTGTCAATGTCGACGAAAAATTGGAGACGGTGAATCAGAAAGAAGTACAAGACCTCACCGGTCTTGCAAATCGTGTCGCGACGATAGTCCTGGCTGTGCGTGACGAGCAATTCTCGAAAGAAGCGGACCTGGTCATTCAGCCTGACGTTGCCGGAATTTCCATCGTCTCCAAAGCTGATGAGGACTACCATAAAGCAGTCGAAGCTGGTCGCGTTGCTGCTATCGAATCGCTGCCAGCTTTGCGAAAGATCCTGGATTTAAAAACCGCCGAGAAAAACAGGATGCGGCTTTAAGATAAAAGTTGTTGGTATCCAAATGGACGCCGAAAA
Organism: Candidatus Obscuribacterales bacterium; assembly: GCA_965228855.1. Classification (GTDB taxonomy): domain Bacteria; phylum Cyanobacteriota; class Vampirovibrionia; order Obscuribacterales; family Obscuribacteraceae; genus JADYXR01. Next base: position 2,366,305 of record CBDDIJ010000002.1, read on the forward strand.
ATTCTGAATTTAGCGAAATGGAGGGGCATACGGAGCGTTGAGAGGCAGTTAATCGGTCATGGTAACGGGTATCATAGAGGTGCCGACCAGAGAGGTCATATGGAACATCTACTAGGATCAGAAGGTTACGCTCCACTCGGAATGTGTTTCAAGTGGGATGCAACTTTGCTTGTTCTTACAGTAGTTGGAAACCTTCTTGCAGCTCTGGCGATGATTATCATTCCAATCGCCCTGCTAGCCTTTCTTCGACGTGGCGAGCAGTATAAGTCTTTTCACTGGGTTTTCTACCTTTTCGCATCTGCATCATTTGCCGGTGGCGCTGCGCACGCAGTCAAAATCTGGAATGTCTATCATCCGGCTTTCGCTCTGGAAGCCGGTCTCGACTTTTTCTCCGGAGTCGCATTTCTTTCAACAGCGATATTGATGTGGCCGATGATGCCGAAAATTCTTGCTTTGCCAAGACCAGAGCAGATGGATAAGGCTTATGACGAGCTCAAAGCCGAGATGATTCGCCGAGAGTCAGCCGAGTATAGAAATCGACAGCTCGCTTCAATCGTGGAGTCGTCCAACGACGCAATTGTCAGTTTTATGTTGAATGGGACTGTTCTAAGTTGGAATCGCGGTGCCCAAGAACTATTTGGCTATTCGGTCGAATCGACTATGGGACGCGCGATGCGCCAGCTAATTGGTCCTGATATGGACATGATCATCGAAGTTCTTCGTGAAGGACGAAAACTCGACACGATCGAGTTACCCTACACCACCCATGATGGCAAACAGATCTATCTGTCGCTATGCGTTTCACCGATCAAAGATGCCGAAGGTAAAGTGGTCAGCGGTGCTGCAATCTTCAGAGACATAACTCAAATGAAACAGGCGGAGAAAGATTTGGTTCATACGTCCGAGCAACTCTCGCATTCAAATAAGGAACTGGAAGACTTCGCCTGGGTTGCCGCGCATGACCTTAAGGAGCCCGTGCGAACGATGGCTACTTACTCAAAGCTTTTGTCGCAGGAATGCGAAGCCACTCTAGATGAGCAGGGTAAGCAGTTCCTGAACTTCATTCACCGCTCGTCTATTATGGCGATGGCTCGGATTGACGACGTATTAAAGTTCAGTGCGGTTCGACGTGAAAAGTTCAACCCTCACAAAGTCGATTTGAACGATCTCGTCGCGCGCGTAACGCAAGATTTGAACTCTGCGATCAGAGAATCGCATGCGAAAATCGATGTGCCGGTTGAGTTGCCGGCAATTCAAGGCAAGGCTGAATATGTCTCCCTGCTGTTTCAGAATGTTCTCAGCAATGCAATTAAATACCGCGGCGAAGCTGTTCCTCATATAACGATCACTGCCGAGCGCGATGGCGAGTTCTGGCACGTCAAGGTTCGGGACAATGGTATCGGTTTTGAACAGGAACACGCTGACAAAATTTTTCAGATGTTTCAACGGCTGCACAACGATGAGAAGTATTCAGGGACCGGTCTTGGACTGGCTATGTGCAAGAAGATCGTTGAATTGCATGGTGGAAAGATTTGGGCCGAGTCTGCACCCGGCGAAGGTACTACATTCCACTTCACTCTGCCGGTTTACGAAAAGCCAGCCGTAACTGATCTTCGCGTGACCGACAAATTAGCTGACGTGAAGACGGACCTTCGAGCAAAAGACAAACAAGCGGAATCGAGGGCGGCGGCAGAGAGCTTGTCTCGTGCTGAAGCTAAGACGACTCCGGAGAAACGACCAGACCTTAGCGCTACCGACAAAATCACGGAACTGTTGCCGGATTCTCTCCCGACTGGAGCGCCTATGGAAATGACTGCCGAGATCAGCACGGAAATTGGCATCGCCGACAAGGTTGATGCTCAGCCAGGCGCCAATGATTCTCCTGCTGAAGTCGGGTGACAAACGGCTCTTTTGAAAGCGGACTGAAGCGTTTCTCCTAGGCATCAGCAAACGGGTGTTGCGCTACAACGTTGGTGAGATCACAAATCATGTCTCACGAGGGGTTTCGAGATGTTAGAAAATATTGCTCAAAAAGAAGTGGCGGCAAGAAACCACCGCAGATGGCTGCCACTTATGTCGCTTGCACTCGCATCAGTTAGCACCGTTGTACTGGGTCTGCCAGGTTTCGCAGCAGATACAGTCGTGCAACGCAAGATATTAATGACTAACGATGGAATGACTGAAACAACCACCACTACTACCACGGAGCGCGCTTATCCGGCCATGGTCAATGTGGACAGAGTCGTAGTTCCGGCTGACCGAGTAGTTGTACCGACAGTAGAACGCGTCGTAGTCCCCGGTCCGGTAGTTGCGGACTCGGTAGTAGTACCCGCGGTGCCTGTGTCAACGACAACAGTAGAGAAGGTCGTAGTACCGGCTACTCCCGTGGCTGTGCAGAAAGTCACCATCGATGGTGCGATTTACAAGTCTGCTCTGGAAACTAGATCGAAAGCCATTCGAGCCGTTATTGCATCGAACATTTCAAATGGAACGCTCACTGCCGAGCAAGCTGCTCGCTATAGAGCAGAGCTCGACCGTCTATCCGCGCTGGAACTGGCAATGGATAAGGGGGGCGCATGGACCTACGAAAAGGTTCTTCCGCTCGCTTACGAATATGACCTTTTGGGCACCAACCTGAAGGTGGTCAACTACACACCGTTTGTACAAAGCGGTAAAGTGATCTTCTCTGACGCCCACGTTGTTCAAATCGACGATTTGATGAATCGCCGAGCTGGACTGGAAGCGAAAATCAGCATGCAATATGCAGATGGAAAACTTTCGGCATCGGAAGCCGACCGCCTTCGCGGCATGCTTAATCATGTTGCTGTTGTAGAAAGTGGGTTCCGTGCTGATGGTGAAATTTCAGACAAGGAAGCGAAAACACTTTATGGGGAATTCGACAAAGTCGGTTCCGCTATAGACAAAGCGCTTTAAATACGTTGCACCGCATACGGTGACAATAAGTGATGGTTAGCCAGGAGGGTACATGAATAGACTGCGCATGTCGGTAATGATTTTAGGATTTGCCGTCATGGTCGGAATGCTCGTGTATCCGCCCTGGGTTGGCCAGGGCGCCGATGGGCAATCTCAGCCGATGGGTTACGGTCTCCTCTGGAGTCCACCATCACACAACGTTGAGGTTCCAGCGCTCGAATCCAAGTGGATCAATATCAACTTAAGTGAAACCCGGAAAGCAAATTCGGTCGACTTCGGCCGATTGCTACTTCAAGAAGCAATCGCATTTGCCGTCTTATTCGGTTTCAACCGGATGCTGAGTGGTGGCCGCTCGAAACAAGCATAGCTTGCAGATCGCCGTCGACTCAGTGGAGTTTACGTGCTGGCTTTTAATCCTACGAATTTCTGTTTCACTCTATTATTGCTGAGGTCCTCTATGGCTGCCACTATTTTTTTCCAGGAGGATAGTTTTATGGATACGGAGAAAACTCCTTATGTTGATGATGGCGGACGCAAAGTCATCATCATCGAGAGAGACTCCGGAATCGGATGGGCAGTGGCTTTCATTGTTCTTGCGATTGCAATTGGGTTTGGCGTCATCTTCTTCATGGATCAGCAATCCATGATTGAGTATAAAATCGAAAAAGCAGTTTTGAAGATGCAAAACGAAAACGTCGCGCAAGACGGCTTGCCGGATTTACAAATCCCGAGCAGAGCTGGACTCGTAAATCCTAGCGAGACGATTTGGAGCGCCGGCGAAGTGAAGCCGAGCGCAACCGATATGGCGAGCAAATCGGCGTCCCTGAATGCCGTTGTAACAAGATAGTCCCTGCGACGACGTTGGCCGCGCCAATCTCCGGCTCTACTAATCACCCATGTTTTTAGTGAAAAGAGCGAGAACGTTTGCAACCTGCGACTGATACTCTTGAGGGTCGACAGGTTTGGTCATGAACGAGTTTGCAAAGTGACCATATGTTTTGCGAACATCCTGCGGGTTCGAAGACGTCGTCAGGATGATGACAGGTATATGGCGCAGAACGTCGTTGCTCTTTATGTCGATGAGCAAATCGTAGCCGCTGCGACCCCCGCGAAGGTTTAAATCCAGGAAAATAATGTCAGGCAGCTCATTCGAACTCGCCTCTTTTAACTTGTCTATTTTCTCCTGAGCTTTCTTGCCGTCTTCATAGACTTCTACGGTTGTTGGAAGCGCGGTAATTTTTGCCAGGCTTTGTTTAAACAAGAAGACGTCGGGCTCGCTGTCCTCGACCAGCATGACTTTGATGGGCGGCTTAGCATCATCGGTGGCTTCGGCGGAAAGCATCAATTCTGAGATATTGGTGTTCAGAGCGTCGGCAATTCCTTTCAGGCTGTCGATGCTTATATTTTTGGAACCGCCTTCAATGTTGTTTATGTAGGTCCGGTGGAGGCCGGCGCGCTCGGCCAGCTCCGTCTGCGATATGCCCATCGCCTCTCGACGCTTTCTTATAACTTTTCCTATCGCTCCGAGAAGGTCTGATGAATCGGCCATGGTCGCAATTCCTTATATATGTGCGTGTTTCTATGTAGAGTATACCCTACAAAGCCCATGCAGTCACTGTTTGTAGTTTAGAATCACTGTTCTTGTATTTTAAAAACTGCTGGCGCTGTCTCTTTGTTTACGCCTGGTTTCCTGTAGGTGAGTATCCGTGGGCTGTTGGGTTCAAGGTTAATGTATTGAACTGTAGTGTGAATTCTACAAAAACGTTGACACATGTATTCTCGTGTAGTATATTTAGTACAGTAGGCGGTTGGGGCAAGTAGGCTAAACCAATTACGGAATTAAGCGGAAGCCGAGAGCGAATGGGCGTATCCATTCGGTGGCTTTGCTGCGAACATCCCAGGAGGTCAGTTATGTCAGCGCTAAGCGGAAAGCGTTATGTTGAAGATTATAATGAACAGAACGAGTTCAACTCTTCTGACAGCGCAGTCGTTCCATTCTCGCGAACTCAAGCCGACGACATCGAGCATGCGTCCAACGTTCGAGTCTTCGACAAAAGAAAAAGTCATCAGCCCGTTAAGAGCTACATGGATACTATCGGGCACATCAAAGCGCTTTCGGTAGAAGAAGAAAGAGAGCTCGTTGTTTTGGCAAAGAAAGGCGATCAGCGCGCGCGAAACGTCCTGACTCTTGCTAATTTAAAGTTGGTGGCATCGATCGCGAAACGGTATGAAGACCGGGGTCTCCCCATGATCGATTTGTTACAGGAAGGCAGTATTGGTTTGATGTCTGCCGTGAAGAAGTTCGACCCTCAACTCGGTCATCGATTTTCAACTTACGCTGCATGGTGGATCAGAGAAGCAATCACTCGCGCTCTGTCGAACAAATCGAGAGTAGTTCGATTACCTGTTCATTTGAATGAATTGATGACTAAGGTACGTCGCGTGCGTAGTTCGCTTGCCGTCAAGTACGGACGCCAGCCTACCACTCAAGAAATTGCCGACGATCTGCAAGAGAGTCTGGAGAAAGTCGAAAAGGCGCTAAACAGCTCTCAACCATGTTTGTCGCTCGATCAAAAAGTTTCCACTGCCGACGACGAGGGTTGCACTCTCGGTGAAACCATCATGGATGAAGACGGTGCGACGCCAGTCGATGAGGCCGACACTCACTATGTTTCTTCGCAGATCAGCACGCTGCTTTCGAGCTTGAACGAGAAGGAGCGTAAGGTCGTTAGAATGCGATTCGGACTCGGTACTGGTGAAGAGAAATCGCTTAGAGAGATCAGTGCAGAGATGGGTCTCACTCGCGACCAAGTTGGAAAAATCTCGTGCCTCGCAATGAGAAAACTCAAAAAGTTAGCCCGGAGAGAAGAGTTTGAAGGCTATCTCGCCTAAGGACTCAGCCTGAGAGAGAAAATCAGATGCCCGCGACTGCTTACACGGATGGCAGTCAGCGGGCGACTGATTTGTGGACGTTCTCTGGAAACTGACAGCCAGACTAGTTTTGAACAGATCTTTGAACATCCTACTCAAAACTGTTCAAAACCTCGAAACAGTTTTTGCTTTCTTGGTTCGATGGCGCAACCACCAGCACCTGATGTAGTGGCGTTGTGATCGGAAGTCGGGTAAATCAGCACAGAGACAGCCGCTCTGCGCTATGTATTCAGTGTCAAGGGTTACATAATGATACCAACGATAGTGTCTTGGAGGTAAAGATGGTTTTCTTAATTAGACTGGTTCTGCTAGCACTAGCGTTCCAATTCATTCTGCCAATGATTCCTGGAATCCAGGTACATGGCGGCTTTGTGACATCCTTGCTCCTGGCTCTGATGTTCTCCATTTTGGGCGTTGTAGTAAGTTGGGTCGCTGCGCTTATCACTGCATTCCTCGCGATTGGAACGCTGGGGCTTGCGCTGATCGTTCTAATACCACTGTGGCTGGTCGGCTTCTGGCTTCTTCCAGCATACACACTGATGTTGACTTCAGACATGATGCCAACGTACCTGAGTGTAGCCGGTTGGACTCCAGCCATCCTCGGCGGTTTGCTTACGCTGATTATCGGTATTGCCACCGATTCTGATAACTTCAGGAAATCGAGAGCTGTATAGATTATTTTAGAAACAGGTATCGAGCCAAGTTTGAAGATGTGTTCGGGATCCATAGAGAGCTGCAAGTATGCAGCTCTTTTTGTTTCAACAGAACTGACCATGGTGCTTCGCACTTTACGCTCACTCATGTACACACACACATACAACAGATACTTACGAGCTAAACTAGCTACCCAGCCCCCTATTTTTCTTAGTAATCGTTTTCCTAGCATTATTCTATGTATGTGCATATAAATGCGAGAGGAGACGCCTATCGGCTTCTCCTCTTGCATTTGGGCGGGGTATATTTGTTGTGCTTCGCTATCGTTGCGAATTTGGGGTCCGGTTATGGTCGACTTCTTAGTGAATAACCGTTAACAAACGCACCGCATGTGGTATCGTTAGTTAAACTCTCGAGCGTCCGATCAGTGACATCAAGAAGATCAGAAGTGCTGAGCCGAGAATTGCCGGGAGCAGCGAAACGCCTGCCAGAGCCGGTCCAACAGAACCCATCAGGGCACCACCAATCCAGGCACCAATAATGCCTACGACAACGGCGGCGAGAAATCCACCAGGAATTCGTCCTGGCGCGATATAGTCAGCGATACCTGCGCAGACCGCTGCAACCAGACAGTAGAACAAAAATCCTAGTATACTCATAACGCCTCCAGTAATGTGGTTTGAACGTGCCTTAACGAGTGTTTAGTAGCACTGTCGTTGCAAACCGTTGCCGGATGTAGGCGTCCTTTGTCGCTGAAGCGGCGCTTTCTAAGGCGTTTTACGCCGTAGCTGCTCCTATGGATTATTGGCTGGATTGGAATAATTTCTATCCCGCGACTGACCCATGTCCTGGTTGTGATTAGTGTAGTATTTCGGTCCCCAGTTTTTCTCACCAGCTTCCCAGCGTCCCCTCATCTCCTTATAAATCACATCGCGCTGTTCATACAATTTACGCCGAAGAGTGGCGTCCTGGCGCTGTTCTCTGGGAAGCATGTCGACAGCATTTGCGAACCACTTATTGGCTTTTTCGCGAAATAACGAATCGCTGCCTTTCTCTTTGCCAACCCACTTAACGCGAATAATTTCGACATCCTCGTCGGCAGGTGGTTTCGGTTTCTTCGGTCTATATGCCTGCATCTTACTGCTGTCACTAACCTGGTTGCGAATGCTCCTGCAAATCGCGTCCAGTTTCGATTTCACCTCTTCCTCCGGTGCGCCTGATTTGACGGCATTTTCCATGTCGTCCCAGGCAGGTATATATGCGCCCAAACCGACGCCGCGCTCTCTGGCCGTCAGCAGCCATTTTCGAACGTTCTTCCGATCCGTCTCATAAGGTCCCGGAGAGGCTTCGCTCGGCTCAAGTGTTGATGCCGCAGAAGATGCGCTCACAGGCGACCCTGCCTTAGCTGGTATTGCAGCGGTCGGCTCCGCATGAGGTGGAGGAACCTGTGAACCTGTCGGAGAGGTCACTGGTGATGTCGAAGGCTTTGTCGCAGAGGTCGACACTTCACCGTTGAGTTTGGTTTCCGTGGGAGGAGCCAACGGAGCGCTTGATGGGACCGCGGGAAAGCTCGTGCTTTGCGGTTTCGGCACATCTGTGACTTCGGCGGTCGCGGCGTAGGCCGGAGCGCATGCTAGAGAAAGGATGAGCGCAAGGTTTCGGGCTTTTCTCATGGTTAAACTCAAAAAGTGGAGACTCTGAATTCTTTATACCTTGAGATGCCTGTTTCTAAAAGTGGGATTTAGAACTGCAATTTCGGGTGTGCTCGTTCCAGCTGATACTTCGAATCTTGGTGGCGCGACTCTTCAAATCCAGAGTGTGGAGGGCGCGACTGAGAAATCTGTAGGTGGTGAGAGATGAGCAATTGCCGACAAGAGTTGCTGCAGTTTCGCCCTCACTGTCGACTATAACCAGTGTGGGAAAAGCGAATATGCGAAATTTCTTCTGGAGGTCGGTTACAAGACGCGGGTTTTTGCCAAGATCTTTCAATCTGTCTGTGACGCGGACCGGCATGAAGTGCTCATCTATGAGTTTATCAACCTGCGCGTTGCTAAGTGAGGTGTTTTCCATCTTTTTGCAAGGGTCGGACCATGGTGCGTAGAATTCGTAAAGAACAAACTTGTTTTGTGCGCGACTTGCGGAAAGCACTTTCTCAATTTCTACCATGCTGTCCGGTGAAACATCCATCACCGGCGGTGGTACAAATTCCTGCCTACTAAGCGCCGCTGGTGAGTTTAACGGAACCATCTCCTGCCATTGAACCGATTCACGCGTTGGTTGCGGCGTCGACGATTGCGCTAGACTAACTCCTGTCTCTATCAAGCGAGCACAGAGTAAAATTGCTGCCATCACTACCAGTGCGCGAGGCATGTCTGAAGTCGATCGTTCTCTAGTTTGTTCCATAGAAAAACTCCCGTTTGTTTGTCGTCGCAATGGCGAAAGCCAGGTACAGTGAAACTGCGGAGCCATAGGCAATAAGGGGGGCAAGACTGAAAGCTTTTGTGCTGATCAAGTCATAGACATTCACCGTGGGTAGTATCAAGTCTGCTATGTAGGTTGACACCGACAGCATAAACTTAGTCGCCTCCATTGACAGGTCCCCTCCGACGCTCATGCCTGCGACGCTGACAGGAGGGATGGTTTGACCGGCGAGCCAGATGTAGAAGGATAGAATTGCCACTATCTGAAAGGCTGGATTTCGATTCAGCATCGTCAGTATCATGGCTGCGGAAATTAGCCCTGCGTCCAGAAATCGTTCAACGATCATACTGAGTACTGCTGAGGCGGTTATCGCTTCGCCAAATCCGAATCCGATTGCGCAAATAATTATGTTTTGCAGAGCGGCGAAACCGCCTCCGATCATCGTAATCACGAGCCACTTGCTCAGCACGTACTCCGAGCGCGTAATCGGTCTCGTGAATATGAGTGGCAGGTACTCTCCGCCTCGGCCCTGAGTTGCGCTATTACCCGCCAGACCGAGACAAAGCACCATGAGAACAAAGGCAACACCAACTTTTCCTGTTAGCATCTCGAAGGTTTGAGAATCTGCCGCCCCGTGAAACATTGATGCGACTTTCATGCCAATCGGCATGACGAAACCGAGCATCGCCACGTATAAGAGTTTCAGTGGATCAAGGCAAGCTGACATTGCTGTAAATTGCATAATTGTTCTATTCATTATTTGCTTCACCTCCTGACTCGCCTGTGAACAATTGCTCGAGGCGCATGCGCTCGGGAACGGCTTCCTCTACAGGAACACCTCTTGCAACCAATTCCTTGATTAGACCCGTAGCGGCGTGGTGATCTCTGACGCGGAACCGTCCCCACTCGTGGTGGCACTCGGTCAACACAGATTGAGACAGGTTGGCCGCCTCTTGTACAATCGCACCGAGCGAGCCGTTGAGAAGGTTTTCACTCCATCGAACGTACATCATATAGTCGGTGATATTTCCGCCTTTGATTGTTTCAATTGATGCGATTTTACCCTGGCGAATGAACGCAACGCGGTCGCAGAGTCGTTCTACTTCATCTAACTGATGCGAGTTTATGATTGCAGTAATGCCGCTATCGCGCATATTCTTTATGATGTTCCGAACGACGGCCACTCCGGTCGGATCTAGCCCCAGAGTTGGTTCGTCGAGCAGAGCTAGCTTCGGTTTCCCGATCAGAAGTTGTGCCAGGTTGAGCCGTTGCAGCATTCCTCTGGAGTAAGTGCGAAGACGCCGGTCCCATGCCGAGCGTGCTAGCTCGACCATCTCGAGCGCCTCCTCGATGTCTTGCTTTTGGGTTCTGTGATCTCGCCCGGCCAAACCGTGATGATATTGAAGAAATTGTCGTCCGGTCATCCAGTGCTCGAAGTCTGAGCGTTCCGGTACATAGCCTGTCTCCTTCCGGACAGAGACATAGTCTGCCGGTCGCCCCAGTATGCGAATCGTCCCGGCGTCAGGTTTGAGAAGCGCGAGTAGGCACCCGATCAAAGTTGTCTTGCCTGCTCCGTTGGGACCGATTAGACCAAAAATCTCGCCTTTGGCAACTGAGAAGCTTATGCCATCAAGCGCACAAGTGTTGCCACCCTTGTATGTCTTGCGAAGCTCATTGACCTCGACGGCGGTTTCGTCTTGATTCATTATTCAGGATGTCCTCTGGGCTTTCCTGGCACGCGTGGGCGTAGTGCGGTTGATCGCAAGCGCGACGGAGCCAATGGGAATGCCCATTAGTAAGAGGGAAGTGTCCGGCTCACCCCACAGTACGCATTTTTCTTGTCCGAAACACTGGGGTGATCCCTGAGTATCTACCCGGGATCACTTTGAATGTTGTCCGATTCGAGGGGGATGGGTTAAAATTCCTCAGTTTAATCTCAGGAGCCAGCCGCTTTCGCCTCCTGATCTATACGGATATAAATGACCGCAGGTATAAAGAGACTTGATAGACAGATGCCACCGAATCCGGTGCGGCTCCTATTTGTCTTCGCTCCGGCCATGATGCTGGCGATGGTCTTGCTGTGCGCTGCAGGTACTAAAACTCCAGCCCATCAATTCTGTGACGATGGTGACAAGGCTGCCGGTGTCGGTCGCTATGATGAGGCTATTTCCTTATATAACAGGGCTATAAAGGCGGATGCTGGGCTCAGCAGAGCTTATTTAAACCGTGGGATCGCATACGACAATCTCGACAAGTTTGATTTGGCACTGAAAGACTTTGATAAGGCACTTGAGCTATGCCCTCCGGATGATAAGTTTCGCCAGGAGTTCTACTACAATCGCGGTATGTGTCTGCATCGACTCGGTCGTTTCAATGATGCGATAAAGGATTATGATGCTGCGATAAAGCTTCAGAAGGATGCGAGCTTTCACTTTATGCGCGGTAAGAGCCATCGCTCGGCGGGCAGTCCGGGTAAGGCGGTGAGCGATTTTGACATTGCTGCTTCGCAAGCCGAGGGTGATGATCGTGCGATGAGTTTATTTCACCGGGGGCTAGCGTATCGGGATCTTGGACGAAATGATAAAGCGCTCGACGATTTCACCCTGGCGATAGCGAATTTCGAGCAGGGCTATGATGGTAAAGATTCCATGCAATTGAAAGGTTCAAAACATAACCTACCGGCTGCGTACTGGGAGCGTGGGCATCTTTACGAGAAGCTAGGCAAGAAAGAACTTGCGGCTAAGGACTTGAAGAAAGCCGAGGACTTCCATTACAGACCGGATATCGAACATCGCCTACCGGTTCCGGTCGCTCAGTAGGCACCAATTGCGGTGGCGAAGCTCAAGGCTTTTGGTGCAACCGCGGGCGGTGACCCTAAATCATACTCTTTCGCTGCGCGAATAGCATGGTCAGCGGAATAGCAATGGTTACGGGGCTGTCAAAACCCGGAATTTGCGTTTCTGTCGAAAGGACAAGCTGATTTTTTTCGTTACGAGACAAAAGCGCACTACCTTTGACATCAATTACTTGTTCGAGCGGACCAAGTTTAAACGTCATCGAAAGGCCTCGGCGAATGTTCATTCGCAGACCACGTTTTTCTTTGTCCACAATCGCACCAAAGTTCAAATCCTCGCCAAACTTAACGGCTGTCAAATCCACCAGAGGGGCTACGGGATGTTTGAATTTGAGCACAAGCTCCTTCTTGCGTTTAATGTCGACGTCAAGCTCCATCTGCCCTTTCGGAATGATCTGCACCGACTTTACGCCCGTCAGCTCGGTACACAGTTCGCTAATCAGGTCCACCGCAAACTGATAACCGTCTTTGCCCAGACGAAAAAGTTCAGTAATCATATTTTTTGCCGCTTTTTGATTTTCTTCCGAAACCAACGTCAGCAACTGGCGTTCTATCTCTTGGTAGACGAAGGGACGCTTGTCCTCTTCATGCGGCTTATCGGCCATTTGAACCTCTCGCCCTGACTAGGGACTGCATTATGCCTGTGATTATACCAAGCTATAGTGCAGCCTGCATTGGCCCGCTTAATGCGTTGTCACCGGGTGCCAAAGTTGCTCGGTACGTGTGGAAATCACCATGTTCAGATCTGATGGTCTCGACTATGATGGTAAGTGTTTTCTCAGTGGGAACCGCTGGTTGCGCAATGACAGAACCTGCCAGAAACACGGATACGAGTCTAATTAGCCTTCTTGCTGGCTTTAAGGTTGAATTGCAATGCGGTGAGCTTAGAGCGTCCGCGGTGGAGATTGAATGCAACATGACCGACTCAGAGGTCGCCGACGCGTTTGCCGGCATTCAAAAGCTATCTATTGAATCCATGAAGTCGATCGTTGACAGTTTGAGTTAGCTGATTCTGACATTGATTCAATGGCTTTTGGGGCTTAGAATTTCATTTGAGTTGACTTCGCTTGTCGCTGGTTCGCCACCAGTAGCGGTACCGTCCGTCGGAAAGTGTTTTAAAACCCACTTCTGAAAATCGTCCATGTATGTAAAAACAACTGGCACCACCAGTAGTGTCAATATCGTCGACATGAACAGACCGCCGACTACAGCAATTGCCATTGGCGCGCGGGCCTCCGCGCCGGCACCCAAGCCGATTGCAATCGGTAGCATCCCGGCTATCATGGCGGTGGTCGTCATGAGAATTGGACGCATTCTGGTTCTACCAGCCGTAAAAATAGCTTCCTCTCGACTCATACCTTCCTTCATCGCTACCAGGCAGTATTCGACGAGCAGAATCGCGTTTTTGGTCACCAGACCCATAAGCATTACGATCCCAATCAGGGCATACATATCAATTGGCTTGTTGAACAACAGTAGTCCTATGAGCGCTCCGCCCAGTGACAGCGGAAGCGACATCATGATGGTAAATGGATGGAGAAATCCGCGGAAAAGAAGCACTAAGACAGCGTAAATTAGAAGCACGCCGGTCACGATCGAATAGCCGAAACCGCCGAAGATGTCGCTCTGGATTTCGGCGTCTCCTGCCTTGTGCTCACTGACCGATGGAGGCATGTGTTTAAAAGACGGCAAATTGTGGATCTTCGAGATTGCCTCACCGAGCGTCAAGTTGGCTCCGGACTTTGCTGTTATGGAAACCTGGCGAGCGCGATCGTAACGATCTACCTTAAACAGACCGCTGTCAAATTCTACGTGCGCAACACTCGAGAGGGGAACCAGGCGACCGTTGTTTCCGACAACTCGCAGGTTTCCTACGACAGACATCTTTTGTCTGAACTTAGGATCGAGTCTGACGACAATCGCGATCTGTCTGTCGCTGAGATCAAATTTCGGTCGATTGGCGTCGATATCACCCATGGTGGCAACCAGCGCCGTTCTCGCTATTGACTCGACCGAGACTCCTTGCTCTGCTGCACGAGCGAAATCAGGATGGACAACGATTTCCGGCCGCAATGCGGCCGCACTGGACTGAATGTCCGTTAGACCCGGGACGGTTCGAATCTCCTTTACGAGTTCAGTTGCAGTGTTCTGAAGGGCCTCCGGGTCGTGACTTGTCAAAAGTACATGCACGGCTCCTGAACCCCAGCCTCCACCGAATGTTACACGGGCTCCGGGAACCAGTAATAGCTGGGGTCTAATCAGATCTTCGAATTGATCTTGCGTTAATTTGCGCTGGTCTCTTGGTTTTAGTAGAACAATTAGCCGACCTTGATTCACCTCTCCGCCGCTTCCGGCGCTGGAGAAAATAGTCTTGACCTCTGGGCGTTTAAGAACAATCCTGTTCAACTCCTTCAAGACTTCTACGGTGTCCTTGAGCTGTGAACCGGGCGGAAGCTCAACGCGTATATGAGATTCACCTCTATCTATCCGGGATACCAGAGATGTCGGCAGGGATTTGAATAACCATATGCTGCCGGCGAAAAACATAATTCCAGCAATCACCGTTATTAATCGATGTTTGATGACGACCTTCAAGGCATCGTTATAAACCCTGTTGATCCAGGTCTCGCTATGGTTCTCCTCATGCTTCTTCAGCCAGTATGCCGCCATCACGGGAGTGATCAAGCGAGCGACCAGGAGGGAGCAGAACACTGCGACCGAGACGGTCAGTCCGAATTGGCGGAAAAATTGACCTGGAATTCCTCCCATGAATGCTACCGGTAAAAACACGACTACAGCAGCCAGAGTCGTCGCCACGACCGCAAGCCCAATTTCATCCGCCGCATCTATCGAGGCGAAGTATGGTTTTTTCCCCATATTCATGTGACGAACTATGTTTTCGATTTCAACAATTGCGTCGTCTACGAGAATGCCGATCACAAGAGCAAGACCAAGCAGGGACATGTCATTCAACGTAAAATTCATTGCTTTCATGAACGCGAATGTCGGTATCACAGATAGTGGCATTGCCAGAGCGGATATCAATGCCGCTCGACTGTCCCGAAGGAACAACCAGATAACGACCACTGCCAGGATCGCGCCCAAGATTAGCGATTCGAAGGTTGCCTCGCAAGACTCGCGGACGAATTGCGCGCCGCTAAACACCTGAGTCAATTTCACGTCCGGATATTTCTTTTCGAGTTCCTTGACCACGGCGGCCGCATCTTTTTCCACCGCCACGATGTTATGACCACGGCGTCTGACGACTTCCATGCCGACCGCCGGCTTACCATCGAGCAAAGCCATGTGGCGCTGCTCGGAACTGCCGTCGGTGATGGTGCCAAGCGAGTTGAGTTCTACCCATCTGCCTCCGGGCAGCGAAATACGTTCGGACCCGAGCGTATCGATGTTATGGGCGCTTCCCAGTGTTCTGATTGACTGTTCCGACGATCCGATTTCTCCGCGACCGCCGGGCAGATTGACGTTTAAACCACGCAGTTGCTGGTTGACCATGTCGGCTGTGACGCCCATCGCTTCCAGTCTTACCGGGTCCAGATTTACACAGATTTGTCGGTCCACGCCACCGAAACGGTAGACTTGACCGATGCCTGGCTTCGCCATGAGTGCACGCGAAAAATCGTTCTCAATCAAGTATGTGAGCTCTTTGGCTGAGCGTCGAGGAGATTCGACGGTGTAAGTGATACCGGAATCCTCGACAAAATCCTGGCGCTGAATAATTGGCTCGTCAATGCCACGCGGCAACTGAGCGCGAATCCTGGTAACTGCTTCGCGAACATCGTTGGTGGCACGATCGCTGCTTGTTCCCAATTCGAATTCAATATCGGTGTTCGATACACCGGTGTTCAGCGTGGAGCGAATGTGTTTAACGTTAGCAACGCCGGCGACTGCGTCTTCGACGCGTCTGGTTATTTGAGTTTCCAATTCCAGAGGCGCAGCACCGCTCTCCGTGACCGTTACGGAAACCCAGGGCACATCGATGTTTGGTTGCTGTTCAATACCTAGCGACATCAGTGCCTGGATGCCGGCGACGCTCAGAAGGAGAAAAAGTATTATCGGAGGAATTGGATTGCGAATGCACCAGGCCGATATGTTCCAGTTCATTTTGCCACTCGCACCAGATCGCGGTCTGCAAGGAATCTAGCGCCTTTCTCGACGACGATTTCGCCTGCCGCGAGACCGTTTCTAATCTCGGCAAATTCTTCGGTCTGGATTCCTGGCTTCACGATAGTGCTGAGTGCTCTATTTTCTGCGTCTAGTTTAAATACTACTGATTCGCCGTTTCGCGTTACGATCGATGATACCGGCACTGTAACGGCGTCCCTCATGCCGACGCGAACTTCACCACGAACGAACATACCCTGTTTTAATCCGGCGTTACTAGGAAGGTCGATTCGCACGATACCATATCTGGTGGCGGGATCGACCAGCGGATTGACCAGTCTGACCGTGCCCTTGATAGGCTGTGCATCATCTTCTTTGATGGTGACGTCTACCGATTGACCCGGCTGAATCCTTGCGATGTCAATGTCGGAAACTTGAGCTCTCAGTTCTAACCGATCCATTCGGACCATAAGGAACATCGGCGTTCCGGCAGCTGTGATGTCACCGATGTGCGCATCGCGACGCGATATCAATCCATCGTCCGGGGCACGTATGATTGTCTGAGCAATTTGCTCTTCGAGTTGTTGGATCTGTGCTTTAGTCTCGGCAACAGTTGCGCGTGATATTTGAACATCTTCCAGGCGTCCGCCACGAGTAGCAATCAGAAATCGTTGCCGCGCCTGCTGAACCTGTTGGCTTGCCGCTTTGATTCGCTCATCCGCGGACTTAACTTCTTCGCGCGCATTTACTGCAGTGACTTGCTTGTTCTCCGCGTCTTGCATACTGATCGCGCCGGCTCTGGCGAGTTCCGTAAATCGATGGGCGGCCGTTTCGGCATTTCCGAGATTGGCATAGGCCTGTTTTCGCTTAGCTTCTTCTTGCGCGACATTCGCCTCTGATTGCGCGAGAGCGGCTCGCAGAGCGATTATATCTTCGGGTCTGTTAGGCTGAATGGCTTTGCCGAGATTTGCGTGACTCGATTGCAGGCGCGCTTTTGCCTGGTCGAGTTGCGCGCGCAGCAGTGCGGAGTTGAGTGTGGCAAGCACCTGCCCTTTGCGTACCCTATCGCCTTCTTCTACGTTTATCTCGGTTATGCGCAATCCGCTGACTTCAGAACCTATTGCCAGCGGGTCCCATGCCCAAACGGAACCTGTTACGCTCAGGTCATCTTCGACGCTCTTGATCTGGGCGACAGCTTTAGTGACCGTCACCACAGCTGGTGACGCCGTCAACTGCGTCTTTGCGGTCTGAGCCTTTTGATATTCGTTGAAACCGTATACAGATCCCGCCACAACACCGATTAAGACGAGGACACTGACCGCCACTGCTTTGGGGCGTTTTAGGAAGTTGGCGACATTCGTGTTTGCTGTTTCTCCATCCGGTTTCGTCTGTTGGGTTGCCTTCTTTGACGCAAGGCTGCGATGCACGGCGGAAACATCCTGAATTTCCATCTCCAGCGAGCGGTTTAGTTGTTGACGAGTTTGCTCGTCGGAACTTGAAGATTCCGCATGCGCGTTCAAGCTCGCCGTAAGCCGTTTAGCCTCAGCTGCTTCGGATGTTTCAGGCTTCACTGGGTGGACCTCCGGGCAAAGGCCATCCTTCTAATGGGCTTTACTATTGGCAAGGGTAAGGGAATTATGAGACCGAATCAATCCTTTGTGGGGAAATTTTGATATTCCTTTAATTTTGCGAGCTAATTTTGATAGATTCCAAGAAGAATTTACGGATGCTGTGCGTAATCAAAACACAGTCCAGTGTACGCGAATTCAGAAACGCGCGCTTGAAAATTCACCCTGGAGCATGTTCGATTCTGCGCTATTCTGGTTTTCATGGAAAGCGAATCATTTGTGGTATTGAAAACGGCTGCGCTCAACGGCGACGTCGATTCGCAGTTTGAGCTGGCTATAAAATACGAGACTGGGAGCGGCATTGAGCGCAGCGGAGCGGAGGCTTTCGAGTGGCTCAAAAAAGCCAGTGCCGCCGGTCACATCGACGCTACTGTTGCATTGGGAAAGAAGTACGAGCATGGTGATGACGTGAAGCAGAACGTCAGGCTGGCCTGCGCGACCTACCGGAAAGCTGCTGACGCCGGTGACGCAAACGCACAGATGTGTCTGGCTAAAATGTACTTGCTTGGTAAAGGGGTTCATGCTGATGCTGAGGAAGCCTTCGAGTGGTATCAACGCGCGGCTCAGCAAGGACATGCGATTGCACAATTCAATATTGCGGAGATGCTGTTGAACGAAAGGGGCGTTGAACCTGATGACGCTCGGGCATTCATGTGGTGTCTCAAAGCTGCTGAGCAAGGCGTTTGCGAGGCGATGACGCGAGTCGCGAAACTTTATCAAGATGGTCGTGGTGTGGAGAAAAACGAAGGACTTGCTCATGAGTGGTATCAGCGCGCCGCGGAAAGCGCTCTGGCTGCGGAGCAAGCCGCCGATTAGCAGCTAACTTCGTCCATCATCGTCGCTGTTTTTTCTGAATCGACCCTATTCCACAATTCAGCAAGGCGTCCATTTTTGTCGAGCAACGATCGCAAGCTACCGTGTTCTACAATTCGACCATCATCGAACACATAGATGTAGTCGAACATATCCAGCAGGTGCAATTTGTGTACGGCTGAAATGATGCACTTATCCTTGAACGTCTTAAGCAGATTCTCGTAGATGATGTGCTCATTCTGCTGGTCCACGCTGCTTGTTGGCTCGTCGAGAAGAACGATATCACTGTCTTGCGCGAAGAAGATTCCGCGCGCTAGTGCAAGACGTTGTTTTTCGCCGCCGCTCAAGTTTATGCCTTTCTCGGCGATATTAGTTTCCAATCCTGCCGGCAGGCGAGCGAGTACGTTGTCGAAACGTGCCAGGCGTATAGCTTCCTGAACGTCCGTTTCATCAGCTTCTACGCCGAACGTTATGTTAAAGCGAATGGTGTCCGCAAAAATTTCTGGATCTTGCGGCATCAAAGTAGTGCATCCGTGCAGGCATTTTAGCGCGCCCGGCAACTCTACACCGTCGCGTTTCAATCTGGCATTGTCAGTGTACTGTACGCCTCGAATTAGGCTCAGCAAGGTACTTTTACCGCTACCGCTCTCACCTACGAATGCAATCGCTTTTCCACGTTCTAAAAACACATCTATCTCGGTAAGATGATGCGAGCGATGTTTCTCATCTTCGTAAATGAAGTCCAAATCGCATATTTCAACGGACCTCCAGTCCTTTGGCAGGTCGAATTTCTCAGGTGTGTCGGCGCGTTCTGCGTGTGCTGCTTCCAATGTTTCAGCACTTTGAACATCGGCTGCTTGCCGTGTCACTGAACCATATAACCAGGCAAAGTTGTAGAACGAATCACCGATGCGACGAAGGTATTCGAACAGAGTGAAGAACGTGCCTGCCAGCAAGACTTTGCCTGTGGAGAGCGTATCGTGGGTGTACCATCCGAGCACAACGACAACCATAACTCCAATCGTAACGGTCGTCAGGCACCATTTGATCTCGACCAGGTTATTGTTATGTTTAAACAGGTTCAAAGGCGCGTTCAACCGTCGCAATACCTCGGGCAATACTCGCTGCTCAAGCCGCAAGGTAATGACGGTCACAATGTTGGTGATGTAATCATGTATAGCGGATGCCGTAGTATTGTCAAACTTGTTCAGCTCTTTGTAGTTGTTATAGAGCAATCTATCGAACCAGAAAATGATACCGACTGAGGTGGCAGCGATGGTGAATGAAACCGCTCCAGCAACAGGCATGAAGCACATCAAGACGATTTGTGCTCCAACCAGTCGGAACAGCATGTACGCGACTTCGAATGTGTTGTCGAAAAACTCGGTCAGCGCGATTGATGCACGATTGATTTTGTCGATGCTCTCACCGGAGTGATGCTCTCGGTGCCATTGCATTGGAAGCTCAGTGATCTTTCGAAACATCGAACTTTTGTAATTGACCTTTATATGGAAAGCAACGAATCGCTCGATTAAACGTGCGGGACCGTGGAATATCCAGAAGCCGACCTGTGTGAGAAAGTAAATGAACAAATAGAACAAAATGTCGTGTTCTAATTGCTGATGATCCGCGAAGTTTTTTGTAGCGCTTATTTGGACGCAGTTTATCACCTGACCGATGACGAACGGCTCTGCAAGCATGATAGCTTGAGAGGCTGCGTACATAACCAGATAGCAAAGAAACAGTGGGCGATAATTTTCAGCATATCGCCAGCCGGTGTAAAGCAAGTAGATGATTGGGTTTTTGCTCATTCACCTAATCGTACAAGAAATCATTTAAAAGAACGCGAGTCATTAATAACGTCAGTAATAAACTGGAATTATCACAATCCGGTCACATGGAAGTTCCGGCGTGAAAAATCTTTTGCGGGTCGCCTAAAATGGACCAACGCGAGGTCATACAGACATGAAACCAAGAAATATTACCCTTACTATTTTTACGTTGACCGCTCTGGTCGGACCATTTCAGTTTCCTACTCCGGCAAGGGCGGAAGACCCATATGCCGCCGGAATGAAGTATTTTGAAAAAAGTGATATGCGTAATGCTGTCACGCAATTCAACAAAGCGATTCAAGCGAAACCGACCGACGCGAATTTGTATAACAAACGCGGCGAAGCCTATGAGTTTCTGGACCAGCGCAAAAACGCTCGTAAGGATTACAATAAAGCGATTGCTCTCGATCCCAAGAACGCCAGAGCTTATTTCAACCGTGCGCATCTTCTTAGAGGCGAGAACAGCTTAGAAAACGCAATCGCTGACTACGATCAGGCCGTCAAGTTTGATCCTAAAATGGTTGACGCCTTCGGTGATCGCGGAATGCTCTATAAGGAGTTGGGCAAAACTGACTTAGCAATCAAAGACTTCACCTCAGTCATCGCTGTCGATTCAAAATTGCGATGGCCACTGGTTCAACGTGGTCTCATCTATCTGGATGCGAAAAAATTTGACAAAGCAATCGCGGATTTCGATCAAATAGTGAAGTTGGATCCGAAGAATTTTGACAGTTACGAACTCCGTGGTCGGGGTTATTACGTCAAAGGCGATTACAAAAAAGCGATTGAAGATTTTACGCGGGTGATCAAAATGAGCCCGGACTACGCGGGTGGTTACAAGTACCGATATGATGTTTACGTGAAAATGGAAGGCAAGAATTCCAAAAACGCGAAAGCGGATTTGGCATTAGCCAGGAAGCATGGATATTCGCCCTAGCTGATTTGTTTAGTGGGCGGATGCTGGCGTAAAACCACTTCTTTTACGATCGAATCGACATGATCCATAAGCTGAATATCTTTTGTTTTGTCGTTGGGAAACAGCTTGGCGTTCAGTTGATGAAGGCGCGGGAGCAAGTGCATCTCCGGATATGTTCTACCAAGAGTGTGCTGTTCGCACCATGCCACTCGTGACAGCAAGCGTGCGCTTTCCGGTGGCGGTGTTGGAAGCATTGCAACCGGATCGATTTCCTGATCCGGCGCCGCTTCCGGTGACGGTCCATCGTCGGCACGAGCGTCGTCGGCAAAAGCAAAGCTGCGATCTTGATGATTGTCGAATGGTTTTTTACGCAAATGAATTTCGGCGTAGCGCTCGAGAGCGTCTGTGCGATTGCTGAAGTCCGGGTCTTGTGATGGTGCGCCGAACGCCTTTTTCTCCAATCGCGCTAAGCGGGTCTCAAGAGGTTGTCCGGGAAAATCTTGACCGAGAATGTTGTCTTCGAGGTAGGTCACGTGCGGATAGTCTGTGGCGTCCGTCTGCGCTTGTGTCTGCTGCTGGATGGCGCGACCGCTGCTTGCCGCCGTAGGGGGGACGCGAGGGGGATTGACTCCGGGCATGCTAGACAGCTTAGTTTCGGAGTCGTGGTTTTCCAGAATGTCAGCCAGATGAGCGACTCTTGAATCCGGCGTGCCGGTTCTTACTTCACCCAACGTGAATTTCTCCATGCGTTGAAGGCGATGATCAATAGGCTCTTGCGTGAAATCGTGCATGAAAAAACGTTTTTCCAGTTTCTGCAGTTCAGCGCTTGTATCCGCTGAAAGTGCCGCCGATTCGCTACTTGCTTTCGCATTGTTCTGTTTCGCCGACTTAGGTGCAGGCTGTTTAGCTACCGGTACAACAGGAGCGTTGGCCGCCAACAATTGATGATGAGATTCAGGCAAATCGCCAGCTGATCTAAACGCAGATGCCTCGCCCGGCACGCTAATCGCCACGGCGGACAACAACACAAGTGAAGTCCAGTTCATATTCGTATCCCCGATCCGACGCCACATTATAGATCAGAGTGGTCGCAGAATCAGGTTTCAGGGAGATTCTAAACGAAATGCTATGAACGGCGGTTAAGGATTCGCCACTTATACATAATGTGTTTAGGCTGTCCTCAGCAGGAGAAGCAAAATGGAATCCAAGAAAGTAGTCAGCACGCACCAGCCCAACCCGCCGCATATGGTTGGCGATGGCTTGCCTGTGCGCAATATGTTTTCCTATCGTGACCTGGGCAAAGCGGAACTTAGTCCGTTTTTAATGCTCGATTACGGTAGTCCGTCTAAATTTCCACCGACCCAGAAAAAGTTGGGCGTCGGTATGCATCCGCATCGAGGGTTTGAAACGGTCACGCTTGTTTTTCAAGGCGGGCTTCAGCACAGGGATACGGCTGGAAACTTTGGCGAGATAGGTCCGGGAGATGTGCAATGGATGACTGCCGGTTCCGGTGTGTTGCATGAAGAGTTGCACTCCAACGCGTTTCGCGAGTCCGGCGGCACGCTCGAGATGGTTCAGCTCTGGGTAAATTTGCCGGCCAAAGATAAACTGACTGCGCCTGCTTATCAAACCCTGCTTGCCTCTGAAATTCGAACTGTCGAAAGTTCCAACGGCAAGGTTAAAACTAGAGTTGTCTCCGGTACCATAGGCGGTACCGATGGTCCGGCGAGGACCTTTACCCCAGTCAATCTGTACGATGTAAGTTTTGAAGATGCCGGGGAGCTTGTGCTCGATCTGCCGGAGGGATTCACGACAGCGGTTTTCGTAATGGATGGAACTGTCACTATTGACGGTACCACCTCCGTCTCGGGTATCGGACTGGCGGTTCTGGAGCGCCGCGGTACGCAGCTGAAGCTCGGCGCTAATGGAAAAGCTCACTTACTGGTCATGAATGGCGAACCAATTAACGAACCGGTGGTGGGATACGGTCCTTTTGTCATGAATACTCATGAGGAAATCAGTCAGGCGATGAAGGATTTTTCGAGTGGGCGTTTCGCCGGTTCCTTGACGTAAATGACGGAATGATTCGAGTTTAGACTTGAAAGTTGAACTCGGTCGAGTCAAACAAGATCGCTTCAGGAAAATTGCAGCGTGAGCTGGACGACATCGTCTTGCTCACGCTCGCTATCTAAGTTAGACAGTGCCAATCCAAGAAGTCGAGCGTTTCGAGATTCAACTTCTGTAGTGTCTAAAAGTTCGATGGCGATTTTCATGATGGTATCGAAAGTGGCGATACTTTCTATTGTTGTGCGGCTGCGCGTGACTTGTTGATAGTTCGCATACTTCGCTTTGAGCGTGAGTGTACGACCTCCGCCATTGTCGCCAATCCTCCGCACTAGCGTTTTGGCTATTTCCTCAAGAGCGTCGATCATTGAATCGCGCGATGCCAGATCTTCTGCGTAACTTTCCTCGGCGCCGACCGATTTGCGTATGCGATTTGGCTGTACCGTTCTATGGTCGATGCCGCGAACGACCTGGTAGAAAAAACTTCCCATCTTTCCAAACTTGTCGATCAGTTCTGTTTCGCTCAACTTCTTCAAGTCTGCTCCAGTGCGGATGCCGTGCGAAAACATTTTTTTCGCCGTTACATCGCCGACTCCATAGAATTTCTCAATTTTGAGGTTTTCCATAAAAGTCTCGACTTTGTCCGGTGGTATCAAACACATTCCGTTTGGTTTATTGATACCAGATGCGGTTTTTGCCAAAAATTTGTTGATTGAGATTCCGGCTGAGGCGGTGAGCCTTGTTTCTTGAAGAATGCGTTCTTTGATTTCCTTCGCGATCAATGTCGCCGATGGTAAACCGCGCTTGTTCTCAGTAACATCGAGATATGCTTCATCGAGCGCGAGAGGCTCAACCAGGTCTGTATATTCGTGAAATATTCCACGAATTTGCTTTGAAATTTCATGATAAACATCGAATCGCGGTCTAACGAAAATCAAGGTGGGGCACTTTTGAATCGCCGTGCGCGACGGCATGGCGGAAAAAACGCCGAACTTGCGCGCCTCATAACTGGCCGCGCATACTACTCCCCGCCCCTCGGGTGAGCCGCCCACGGCAAGGGGCTTCCCTCTGTATTCCGGATTGTCGCGTTGCTCTACCGATGCGTAAAAGGCATCCATGTCAACGTGAATTATTTTCCGTACAATTGGAGGACTTGCGCTCATCGTTGCACAAATTATCGCATAGACTGTGTTAGGATGCAGCAGTTCAATTGTTGCAAAGGAGGATGTTCGTGGCTGACAAAATTACTGTTTATGAAAAACCGACTTGCAGCAAATGCCGCGAGGTCAGCAAAATTTTGACTGCGCGCGGTGTAGATTTTGACAAGGTCAATTACTACATTGAACCGCTCAGCGCCTCGAAGCTGAAAGACTTGCTCAAAAAAATGGGAATTAGTGCTCGTGATTTGTTGCGCACCACTGAGTCTGTTTACAAAGAACTCGAATTGTCGAAGCGAAAAGATTTGAGTGACGACGAATTGGTGACTCTGATGGCCGAGCACCCAGATCTCATTCAGCGTCCTATTGTGGAACGTGGAGCCAAAGCTGCTCTCGGTCGACCGGTGGAAAACATCGATAAACTTTTCAGCTAGAGAAGAAACCATAGAAAATCTTGCTAGTGAGGATCCGTTGACCGAGTGGAAAGATCTTTTCCATTTTCAGTTTCCCCTGCGAAAGTATCAGCAAGACATAATCGATATCTGTAATCGAAAGCTCGCCGATGGCGAAAAACAGCTGCATATAGTGGCGCCGCCCGGCAGTGGAAAGACAATCATTGGACTGCAAATAGTATCTCAGTTCAAGTGTCCAACGCTGGTCGTTTGTCCCAATAGCACGATTCAGGCTCAATGGGCCCAGAAGCTAGAATTGTTTTTTCCAGCGGACTTCGCCGACGTCGCCGTAAGTCAGATGGTCGGCTCGCATGAAGACAGACCGCCTCGTCCAATAACGATTGTGACGTATCAGGCGTTGTCAGTTCCCGGGCGGGAGCAGGAGTATGTGAGCGAACTGGCGCAGGGGGAGTGGCTCGAAGAGGTTTCGCGCGAGCAAGGTACGTCCCCAGAGAGTGCAAGTGCTCGAATTGCTGAGCTTAAACTCAATAACCCCAAAGCCTACAAAAAAGAACTTGGGCGACATGTGACACGGCTTCGGAAGAGGCTCGGTGCCGTTTTAGAGCTAGAACAGGTACTGCATAGAAACGCCCTGGACTTAATTGACAAACTCAAACTGACGGAATGTCGTTTAGTGATTTTCGATGAGTGCCACCACCTCACTGACTACTGGGCGACCGTGATGGCTAAAGTGGTTGAGGCGCTTGGCGACCCGGTTATCGTAGGGCTGACGGGAACGCCACCCGAGAAGAAAACAGCCAGCCAGCAGAACCGATATTTAAAATTGGTTGGTGAAATCGATTATCAGGTGCCCACGCCCGCACTTGTTAAAGAAGGTGGACTGGCGCCATTTCAAGATCTGGTCTATTTTACAGAGCCGACTGAAGTTGAGTTGGAGTTTTTGCGCAAGCAGCATGATGAAATTCATCATTTGCTCGAGACTCTCAGCGGCAGCGATATAGAGTCCGCGCCGCTTTCTCGTTGGATCGTCGGTCGTATGGATGATAAAACCGGAGAGGGGCGGTGGAGCGAGTTCGTCGAGCAATCGCCGGCGCTTGCCATGGCAATGGCGCGATATCTTCATACCTACAAATTGACCTTGCCTGCTGAACTCGAACTCTCGACGTCGGTTCGTCAGGCACCTGTTATAGATGATTGGATCGTGCTGCTGGAAGATCTGGCTCTAAACAAGCTTAAGACCAGTGATAGCGAAGTCGACCATCAACTGCTCGAGCGGATTTCGCTGGCTCTTCGAAAAATTGGGTTCAGTCTATCGGAAAGAGGAATTCGTAAAATTGCTTCTCCGGTAGATCGCGTTTTGTCGTTCAGTAAAAGTAAGGTATCTGCAGTTTCTAAAATTCTATCGGCGGAGTTCAGCACTCTCGAGGATCGGCTCCGCGTGCTCGTAATCACAGATTTTGAGAAACTCTCTGCGACTACCGCTGTTACTGTTAGAGATGTGCTCGATGAAGAAGCTGGTAGCGCCTATGGTGCCTTTGTAGAACTTTTGCGAACGCCTGAAGGCGTTAATGTCAATCCGTGTCTGGTGACAGGTTCACGAGTTTTGATCGACGGACGAGTAGCTGACAAATTCCTTGAGGGGGCTCAAGCCTATTTGAGAGAATTGCAGGTTAAAACGTCTGTTGTCCTCGAAACTGACGAGCAAAACGGGTTTGCTCGGTTAGTGGCGGACTCGGGCAGTTTTGGCCCGCGTGTCTACGTGGGTCTCGTAACTGCGCTTTTCGAACGTGGCATTACTAAATGCTTGATTGGAACTCGTGGAATCTTTGCGGAAGGGTGGGATAGTCAGAAACTCAATACGATTATTGATCTGACAACGGCGACCTCTCCCGTATCTGTTAAACAATTGCGAGGGCGTGGTATTCGGCTCAACATGGACGATCCGCTGTCGGAGCGAAAAGTCGCGAACAATTGGGATGTTGTTTGTATCGCTCCGGAACTCGAAAAGGGGTTGAATGATTATCGACGATTTGTGCGAAAACATGATGGCTATTTTGGTATCGCAGATGATGGCAGAATCGAATGCGGTGTCGGGCATGTGCATCCATCGTTTTCGGAGTTGACTCCCAACGAAGTTTTTGCATCGATCGAGGACTACAATACCGAGATGCTTCAACGCGCGTTGGTTCGAGAGAAAGTGTATGAGTTGTGGCAGGTCGGCAAGCCTTATGAGAACCGGCAGTTAGGCTGCGTTGAGATCTCTGGTTTCAGAGAGCCTGGTATTACACCCGCGCATACCGGAGTTGTGGGCGGATACAAAGCTCATGTTTCTCAGATGCGTGGAGAGTTGAACGGTGTCTTCACGAAATATGGCGCCGTTGGTCTGGTTGTCTCGGTAGCGTCTGCTGCGGTGGTCTCTACCCTGGGTATTCCAGTGATACTAAGTGCGGTTCCTCTTTTGCTTGCTCTTGTTTTTGCTAAATTACGTCGCGAACGTGTCGAGCACCAGTTCCAACATGAACTTGTCACTCCATCTTCGAGAGAAAACGCCATCATCGCAATGGCGACCGCCGTGCTTGACGCTTTGAAAGAACGGAAACTGTTGCCTTCTCAAGTTAAACCTTCTTCGATTCAAGTGACTGTTCGCGCCGACAAGACCTTCCGTGTTTTCCTCGATGATGTAGAAACCCGCTATTCAGATTTGTTTGTCAAATGTCTGGAAGAGTTGTTGGCTCCAGTATCCAATCAACCATACGTTGTCCCAAAGTATGAGTTTGATTCGGCTCTTCGCTCCGATCCTGACTCATTTTTTCGCAAATACATAAGTGGCGAAGCCGAGCCGGAGGTCTGCACTTATCACGCTGTTCCCAAAATTCTTGCGCGTTCGGAAAAAGGGCGTGATGCTTTCGAGTTCGCCTGGAACCAACATGTCAGTCCCGGCTACGTAACGCCGACGGAACGCAATCCCGAGGTGCTCCAGAAATATTTTGGAATGGGACCAAGTCTGTCTGAGCGCATGCTATGGGAGTGATAGCGATAGATTGAATCTGGTCAACTGAGTCCGAAGTGACTCCTGACGGCACTCGTGCTTACATCACCAAGGTTCGGAAAAAGTTGGAGACCGAAGGTGCAAATATCAGAATTTCAACGCGAAAAGAATTCGGTTATGTTCTCGAGCATCCTTAGAATGTGCGTGCATTGATGAAATCTTCAGAACGCGACTTCGCCCGGAAAGCGCATGGTAAGCGTCTTACTCAAGGTTTACAGGGCGCGTAAAAGCCCACTGTATTTGCTTTGACACCACATTGCATATTTGCGTTGCGGTGTTTTGAGTACGATGGGCGATTGTCGATTTTTTGTTTTGATGTATGCTGATTTGAGACAACTGAAAACGCATGGTTGCATACTCTAATGCAGCTCCCCATGCGTGTTGCATCGCCCTTGGAAGTATCTTTGTTCTCCGAAAGTTTGGAAGCCGACAGGCTTGCGCTTTCGCGTGGAGATTTCTCATATGAATAACATTCGACTCGTTGTGTTGTCAGCTTCAGTGCTTGGATTGCTGAGTGACTACTTATTTCACGACACTCTATTCAAATCTGTCCCCTGGGGACTAAACCTCTTTGTGTGGCTAATGTCAGTATCTGTTGCATCGTTGATCCTTACGTGCCGCACAAAGCCAACCAGCCAGTGGAAGAGTATGTGGTTCCTTGTGCCACCACTCTTCCTGGCTGCTGGTTGTGCCTGGCGCGACTCTGGTGTTTTACGCATTCTCGATCTAATGTTGATTGCATTCACGCTCAGCGTCGGGGCAACATCGACTATGGGCTGCCGTTTGCCTCATGCGGGCGTGACACAATACTTGCTGTCAATCGCAGTCGCTCTTCAATTTTTATTCAGTCGCCCGATTCAATTATTTTTCGAAGACATTGAGTGGAAAGGAATAATTGATGAGAGTATGCGCGCACAAGTAAGCGCGGTGTTAAGAGGGGTGGCAATTGCTTTGCCGGTTCTCGCTGTTTTTGGCGTCTTGTTTGCCTCAGCGGATGCGGCTTTTGCGACGCTGCTCGGTAAGACTTTTCAGTTAGATTTCGGTCAAACCGCGACCCATCTTTTGTTAGTCTTTGGATCGGTTTGGGCCGCTGGCGGATATCTGCATGGTATGTTTAATTTCAGTTTGACAAACGCTGAGTTCGATCTGCCTAGGGAGGAGAGTTTAAAACTGGGTCTGGTAGAAGTGGGCGTAGTCCTCGGTTTGATCGATCTGCTGTTCTTGTCGTTTGTCCTGGTTCAGGCGCAATACTTCTTCGGCGGTGCAAATCTCATAGAGGTCACAAACGGAATGACCTATGCAGAATATGCTAGACGAGGATTTTTTGAACTCGTTACGGTGGCATCGCTGGTGATACCAGTATTGTTGCTGTTGGATTGGCTTGTCGATAAGGCTTCTGCCGCAGGTGTCGTAATTATTCGGGCTCTCAGTTGCGTCCAGATCGGTTTGCTCTTTGTAATCATGCTTTCAGCCGTTCAGCGCATGCGGTTATATCAGCATGAATATGGTATGACCGAATTGCGTTTGTACACCACCGCATTTATGGCCTGGTTGGCAGTCGTATGTGTGATTTTTCTCGCTACGGTTATGCGGGGCGAACGGAAAGCGTTTGCATTCGCATCTGTTGTTTCCGGCTTGCTGGTTATAGGCGGACTGCACGCGATAAATCCGGACGCGATGATCGTTTCCACTAACATTGATAGAGCCAGAGACGGAAAACCTTTCGATGTGGATTATGCTCTCAAGCTCAGCAATGATGCGATTCCTACTCTGATCGTCGGCTTGCCGGAGTTGAAACCGGAAGAGCAGCGAGCGGTTTATACAAAATTGCGGTCCAGTTTCGGTCGTGCCTGGAAGGCTGATTGGCGCGCGTGGAATTGGTCGGGGAGTCGTGCCTTTTCTTCGGCAAGTGATTATTTAAACCGAACTTCTCCCTCTTCCTTTGACAAAATTTCGCTGTTGCGTACGACAAAGAATGCTTGCGCATCAGAAGGTAAACCGAAAACTGCAACTCAAATCTTTTAACCGGCCTCCTCGCACGACCGCCAAAAGGATCACACCCGGTGCAGAATGTCCTGCCCGGGTGTGGTCTTTGATCTGCTAGTTATCCTCGTATTCTCACATTCCGAGGTAACTGCGGATAGTCGTAAGGATGCCGGGTTGACTGTTGTTCAGATAGTCAACGAATCCGGGGTCCGAATACTGGGACCATCCGTAACCGCCATTCCAATTGTTATTGTGATAGGCGGAAAACGAACCTCTCATTTGTGCAAGCAGTTGTTGTTCTTGCAAGGGCGTAATCCGTCCTGCCAACGCGAGTTGATGTATCCGGTACATATTCTGGGCAAGTTGGTCTCGCTCGACACCCCAGTCTGATGAATAGAGGTAGCCGTTGCCGTAGCCATAACCGCCGTTGAGCGGACCCATCCCTAAATAGCCCAAGATTCTATCTAACAGAGATGGCTGATTGACCTGCAGATAATCTAAGAACTGAGGTTCCGAGTAATAGTCCCAGTTGTATGGACCACTCCAGTTGTTGTTGTGATACGCAAGATATGCTGATTGCATTTGCGCATTTAATTGCTGTTGTTGAAGTGCATTTAGCTTGGCGATTTGATTGATCTTCCTCAGGTTCGCTTTGAGATAATCGCGCTGATCGTTCCAATTTCTGAATCGCCGATCTAAAGCAGCTTGCTGACGATTGCGGTCATACCAGCGCTGATCCCGGTGGTTGCTTCTGTCGTTACGATCGCTCCAGTGATTGTCGCGATTGTTCCACCGATTGTCACTCGTCCGTCTGTCCCACCGATCGTTGTCATTGCGCGATTGTGGTACTGGCACATTAGCGGCAGGTCTTCGTGCCTTGTTCTGCGCGCGTTGCTGATCACGCTGCGCTTGCTCGATGGCACGCTGCTGGTCTCGCTGTCTGACTTCGTTAGCCCTCTGCTGATCCTTTTGTTGATTCATTGCCCGTTGCAAGTCGCGCTGTTGGTCGCGCTGTTGGTCGCGCTGTTGGCGTTGCACGTCCTTTTGTTGCTGGTTGTTCACCTGCCTCTGAGATAAATCGGCACGTCTCTCAGCGCGACGCTCGGCCTTGCCGCTCTGCCCATCTCGAGCCGCGAGGGCCGGCGCTGACGCTGACAGTAACAGCGTCAGACTGAGAAGTAGTTTCAACGACAAAGAAGTATTCATGGGGCCCTCCGCAGGTCTCACTCAATCTAGGAATAAAAATTACTCAGGAGCCAGGTGGTTCATCCAAGCTGCACTACAAGACGGGCTGCATGCTCTGTTGTTCCATGTTCTTCCGTAGCATGTTAAACAGCCAGCAGTGCCTTGGTCGGCATGAGGGCGCTTGTGCTTTCGTGTGCCTTGTTTAAGCGGTGAGAGGACACGGACTCAATCCTCTCGTCTTCGCAGAACATTTAAAAAAGTAAGCCTAATCATTCGTATAACTACCACTGGGGCGATTGACCTGTTCCCAGGTCTGATTTATTGTGGAGGCTGCCCGAAATCAGTGGCACGTTTCCGACACCTGTGGTGAGAACCGATGTCGAATTTCATTCAGCCGAAAACCGTTGGTTATTTTAGCCTTGTCGCAATAACTCTCTTCCTGGGGACGGCGCCCGCTGTCGCCCAGTCTGCTGATCCTATGACCGCCGGAAATGCTGCTTATCTCAAAGGCGACTACAAGCTGGCTCGAAAGTATTTTGCATATGTTTCTGTTAATCGTCCGTCATGGCTGGCCTTTTACCAACTCGCAAATTCGGATGTGAAACTTGGTGATCTCAATCGAGCGGAGCAAGAATACAAAAGAAGCATGATGCTGTCGTCTGACAGCAAGGTAATTAAAACGTGTCAAGCTGCTGTCGAAAACATAGCGCATATTCGAAAGTATGGTGCGTCATCGCCGGCGGTGGCATCCGCGCCTGTCGCGCATCGCTCCGGCACAGTTGCGGCGAACTCTAATGGCGGAATCCCCGCAAACGCTGCTGAGATTGCTGCTGGTAACGACATCGTTGCGAAAAAGGCATTGTTGAGAAAACTGCAAGCGGAGCACGAAAAGAATCAATTGGCACTGAAACTCGTTGTTCAAGCCTCGGATGACTTCACTAAACGCCGCAAAGAAGCAATTGCTAAGCGTGAGGCGATTTTGAAAGAGGGGCTGGAAGATGCAGAACGCGCTCGTGAAGCTGGTCGTGCCGAGATTAGAGACAACAGCACTTATCTCTGTCGAAACCGACGAACGGGCGAACTGAGTATAAACATACCTACGGTCATAGAGGAAGACATCGAGGCTAAGTGGGAGGCTGAAGCGCAGCGCCGCATCAAGAATTCCGAACTTCGCGCAAGAGGTGTCCATATTCCGGACTACGACAATACAGCTCATCACATGCTCAACGGTTTGAAGGACGATGGTAGAGGGGGGACGCGGATGAGCGCCCAGGGCACGAATCTTCACGTCAGGAATTACGTTCACGAGCCTCGAAGAACTGCTGTTGCTTCTCAAAATGCCGGCGCTCAGACCCAGATGCCCACGACAGAGAAGGTTGAGCCGAATAAACAAGTGGCTGGAACTCCGTCAGCATCTACTCCTGCGAAGTAGACCGCTGCAGGTCAGTCCGCTTCTACTCCATCTCGACTGCATCTCCTCCTCAATGGAAACGCGCCCCTTGTTGGAGGCGCGATTCTGCTTTAGGAGAGTGGAAAAAACCTTTTTGTCAGTTATACCAGCCACGTTGCTCTGCCGCACGACGCATGAACTCCCGCATGACTGCTTGCCTGTTCATTCCGTGTCTGAAGCGCGGACCATGATGCATGTAACTTCTGTTGCCATTCATCCATGGTGGCGCATATGGTGCCGGTTGGTTTTGAAGATCGCTGTTGTCGAATGGCACAATTCCGTCGTCGTCAGCGAACTCCCGTCTCATC
Organism: Candidatus Obscuribacterales bacterium; assembly: GCA_965228855.1. Classification (GTDB taxonomy): domain Bacteria; phylum Cyanobacteriota; class Vampirovibrionia; order Obscuribacterales; family Obscuribacteraceae; genus JADYXR01. The sequence continues at coordinate 2,399,022 of CBDDIJ010000002.1, forward strand.
ATGCTGCTCCGAGTTGATGATGCAACAGTGTTCTGGGCTCCCATCGAATATAGGCGTGCCAGGGTGTTTACGTCCCTCGCCTTAAGACGTGCCACCTGGTGCTCGTTCACGGTGGGATACATGATATCGGTTGGAACATCGGAGTGACCTTGCAGGCCGAGCGCATGTCCGACTTCGTGGAGACAGGTTTTGCGCATAGCGTCCTCGTTGAAAGGGCGTCCCATCAGTTCTGTGAGAATGCTGATTTGTGCATTCATAATTTTTCCATCGCCCGTTAACTTGTTCTGTTGAACAAGCGTTTTTGTTTGTCCTGCTTCTACTGCTCCCGGACGAATGTTCGGACTGCTAGTCCAGGAAACCATCACATCGGATTTGTTCGGATTTTGAACTTCGCGCCAGCTCATACTTCCGCTTGAAGAATCGCACCACGCATTGAACGCGTCGATCATCATCTGCCGATATCCTGGTTGGTAGCCAGAGACGCCGTATCCATCAGCGATATATACATCAATCGGCAGCTTGTCCGGTGACCAGCGAAAGTTTCCCTCGGTGTTTACTGCATCTAGATAGTCGGGCTCGTCGGCTGTTGATGGTCTATTGGTCGGCGTCATTCCCGGAGGTACAAAACCTCCGGGATAGCCCTGTGGCGTTGAATACGCCTGACGACGTTCACTGAAAACTGCCGGTATCTTATTCTGTCCTGGGCGAGCGACTTGCTCAGATTCTTTCTGTTGAACCTGCGTCGCTGTTTGATGAAGCGGAGCAGGCGTTTGAAAGAGATAGACGCCGGCGATCGCCCAGACGATTGCCACGATGGTGAATGGCGCTGTCAGTGCCAGCGACCAGAATTTTCTGTTTTCCATTTTACACCCGAGAGAATTGCGCCCACGTGGCCACACGTGGGAAAGCCCGCCCCGAGCCGCTCGTGCTCTGGGCATCTGATTAAGAACATTTGACTATGTGCGAATCTTTTTGTTCCGCGAACATCGAGAATCTCGACGCAGATTTCGCTCACGTAATTTTCAGTATACTCAAGGAGTCTCAAATCGGCGCGTGGCGTTTTGAAACTTCGTCATCGACTACGCTTCGCATTTCCCGAGACTGTCATTGACCACTTCGTTTATGTGTTAACCCGATGGAGTTGGAACCAGTTCGCTATGAATCCCATTCAGGAACACGGAGGTGGCAACGTCTGCAAACTGACTTTCGGAGATTGGACCTGTCGGTTTGAACCAGGTGTAAGTCCAGTTTATTGCGCCCATCAGATACATTGATAGTGAGGTCACCATACTATCGTTCAAGTCAGGACGAAGCTTGGTGAGAATATCTTTGATGGTTCGTAAAACCGACTTCTCAAGCCCTTTTATCGTTGCCTGTTGTTCTGCAGCAAGGCAGTGCAAATTATTCAGCAACACGATGTGGCGTTCTCTCGAACTCATGTATAGCTTCATCAAAGCCCTTACCAACTGCTGGAGTTGCGCCTCTGGTTCATCCGTTTGCTGCAGTGCCGTGTTCGCCGTATTAACCAGGATCTGGCAATGCGAATGCAGCATATCATAGAGCAGCGCATCTTTCGACGAGTAATAATGATACAGCAGCGCCTTCGAAACACCGCATCGTGCCGCGATGTCGGCGATCGATGTGCCGTCGTATCCGCGATCTGCGAACATGGTAGCTGCGGTGTCCAAAATTTCCTGGCGCCGCTGTTCATAATTGTCAGCGCGTGGTCTAGCCATAATATGCGCCCCTTGATTGCATGTTTAAAACTGCGATTGGTTTCCGGTTAAAAAATTGGAACGATTTTGTCAGCGTCAAAAGCAACGTCTTCACCGTCAACGTCAATTTCCGGCAGCGCCGGGAATTTGACACCGTGCGGCTCTACGATAGTTTTCAGTCTGACGACTGCAGTTCTCCAGTTAGCTCTGCGCTCTTCGAGCGTGAGAATTCCAAATCCGGCCGTGCGAGCAACTTCTTCAAGCATGCGCTGCGCGGGCAAGAAGGTAGGCGGCAGATGCCAGAATTCTGCCGGCGGTTCGTAAAGAATTCCGGATAAGAAAATAAATCCGGCTCGGAACTGTTTCGTCACCGTCATCTTCTCTTCTTCGCTCATCTTCGGAAGCACTTCTTTCAGAAGCGCCAGGCAGAAGCTGAGGTGGCGTCCTTCGTCTCGACCTATGTTGCGGAATGCTTCTTTGAAGACAGGGATGGTGGTGTTTTGATACATGCTGTGGAAAAGCGTGGATGATGCAACTTCGCCGAAGAGGAAGGAGCTGAACAGTATGCCCATCGGATACATCTCGACGGCGCGTTTGTAGCCGTTCCAATAACGTGCGCCGTTGTGATACAACCATTGGATGTTGTTTCTTGCAAGCTTGCCGAGTTCAGTTTCCGGCTCGTAGCCTAGCGGTCCGTTGGGTGTTAACAACGTGATAGCCTTCCCACAAACTTCTTCGTGATTCATCTCGTCGCGCGTGACTGAGAAGAAGCACTTGCGGATTGCGTCTTCCTCGTGTGTTTCGTAAGCGTGGATCATTGCCCTTGCAAATACCGCGGGGCCTGACGCATCGAAAACCGAGAGCAGTGCAAACCAATAGGCGATTGCGTAGCGTTGATCGAGAGTCATGCTCTCAACGTCCAATTCATGCCATGGCAGTTGAGCAGGCGACCAGCCTGGATCTCGAGAGTCGTTGTAAATCTCCATCAAGCGAGGAGTCTCAACGCGCCAATCGAATGGAAACAGATTCAGCCTGTCGGTTATCTTCGGTGCCTCTTCTGCGTTGAGCAGAAGTTGTTCAGGGCTCACCATCGCATCGAACTCGACCGGTGGTTTGACTAACTTGCTATCCTGCGCGTTTTTCGTCGCCATGTTTTGCTCTCTCTGAAGAGGGGATGAACTGTTGCGGTTCAATTGACTGGTTTGGTCTGTCAATCTTAATTAACCAACCGACCGGTCGATTAATATTATAGCGCATTTTAGTCGAAAATCTAGTCCCTAACTCTAATCGGCGACCTCTAATGGTTGCTTCTACTATTTATAGAAAGCTAACTGAGCCTCTTCAGGCACTTTGCGAAAGCCCGCATGCTCGAAACTCTGACCCGTGCGCACGCACTTATGTTCAAAACTCTGACAGGAAGTCTTTCAGAGTCTATAAATGATAGAAGTAACCATAAGAGGTTCATTTGAGAGTGGGCAATGGCGTCTGCTGGACCTGCAACCCTGAAAAATTGCCAGTGGCAAGAAAGCTTCAAAGATGCGCTAAATCCTAAATATGAACCAAGAATTTCAAGAGATTCATATACGCAATCTGCACAAGGTCAACGATTGGCTGTACCGCGGCGGTCAGCCTGACGAGGTAGGTCTGCGCGAACTGTACAACCATGGCATTCGGGCGGTCATCAGTTTCCGCTGGCGCGATTCGGTCAATCAGTGGGAGCGCGCAGCCTGCGAAAAAATTGGTCTGAAATTCTACTCGATTCCGTTGAACTACATGAAGGTGCCGAGAGCACATCATATTGAAACGTTCTTTCAAATTTTGGACGACTTAGGAAATAGATCAGTCTTCGTTCATTGCTTCCACGGATCAGATCGAACTGGCTTGATGTGCGGGATTTATCGTATTACAAGAGATGGATGGACTGTCAAAGACGCATATAGAGAAATGAAAGCCTGCGGGTTTCATCGCTTCAGAATTCGACCATTTAAGTGGTGTCTCTGGCAGTACTACGCCTCTCATCTTAAATCGCAAGCGGCAGCCGATAGAGCGTTGAAACAAGCTCAGGGTTAAACAGACTTTTCTGCGCCGTCTCCGGCTTGGTTGGAGCGATGAATGTGATTAGACGCGACTCGCATTTTTAGCACATGCTCATGTACTGTTTGAAGTCGCGAAGCCTGTAGGCTCAGGTCGCCGTAGCTCGGGGAACGTAGATATCCACTGCAGCAGGCAGTACTGATACCGTCACTGGTGTCGTTCCAAATTCGTCACCGTCGAGCATTGTGGTCGGTTGCTTATCGTCTTCATCGACGGGAGCGGCGGCTTCCTGCGGCACCGGAAGTGCGCTTGCGATCAGCTGAGGCGTGCTCAATTCGTGTAATGCTTCGATTGTCACCGTGCTGACATCGAACATCTTGTACGGGACGTTATCGGTTTCCGCGCTCCCGAGAAACCAGGCGCCGAAGCGCATGGCAATGCCAACGTATTCGTCGAGGTTTTGAGGGTCGAGAATGATCAGGTTCAACTTTCCATCTTGCAAGCTGCTGGCGTCGGCACGTTGACCGATTCCGAGCTCTTGCGGATTTGTGACAAAGATAGCTGAGGCATTGCACTCGACAGTTGTTCCGTCGGCGACGATGCGAAATTTGTAAGGGCGCTCGAACATCGCTTTCATCAATGGTCTGACGTAACTGAACATGCCGTGCGCTCCCTTCTCCGACTTGCCGGGTGTGGTGACAGCCATCGCAATCGGTCCGACTGCGACGTCTAGCGCAAATGGAACGCCGTTTGCTTCTCCCAAGTCAATTGGAAGAAGACGACCGTTTTTGATAGTATCCAGTGCCAGTTCGAGCATCTCCTCTTTGTTTTCCGTTTTCAATCCTAAACAGTCGGCAAACAAATTTCCGGTTCCAGCTGGAATGATGCCGATTGGTATTCGCTTTGGGGCGCGGGCCAGTTTTGCAAGAACCCGACCGACGGTGCCGTCTCCGCCCATCGCAATCGCCCGGTCAGCTGCCATAAGCTGCTCTTCGGTCACTTTGTCTGCTTCAACGATGACGGACTCATCGCCGGTCATCTCGTGTAAATACTCTGAAATTGAACCCATTTGTTCTGTGCAGGACTCGAAAGAACCCGCTTCCTGATTGCAGAACACCAGCGTCGTCATTATTTCCGCCCTCAATATTTGGTTTGTTAAAACCAGCTATTACCTCGTGGTAATAGAGACTATCTCGTTTTTAGCCTATTTTGAAAGGAATGATGCCGGAGCGCTTTGTAGCTGAACGTCCACACTAATTTTGTTTCTCTGTGTAACCGCATGTGGTGCTCCGGTACGTTTCTCGTGCGGTTGTGGCTGTTTAAACCTGAATCGGAATGAGGCAAGGAAACAGCCATCCTCACTGCGGCACGCTCAGGAATATGGTGCTAGGCTTGAGGCATAGAGTGAAAACGGAGGCGCAACCGGTTGAAAATCAGGAAGGTTTTTTCGGCTCTATTGCTCATTTTGACCTGCACGGCGACTTTCAACTTCGTCGCAAGTGTCGGATTCGCGAAGGATGAAAATGCGGTGACTCAGAAAAAAGCGGTTGATGCCAAAGTCCATAATACTAAAGCCAGGACTGGGGCTAAAGTTGATTCCGACGCGAAAAACCGTTCCGACAACTACTGGAAGAAAAAGCTCGACCCCAAAGTTTATGAGGTCACGAGGTGCAGCGCCACTGAAGCGCCATTTACAGGGAAGTATTGGGATAACCATAAGCCAGGCGAGTATAAGTGCAGCAATTGTGGCGAGCTTTTATTCGACTCCAAAGATAAGTTCGACTCAGGCTCCGGCTGGCCGAGTTTTTCGAAACCGACTGGTGCCTCCGTCGACAAAAAGGTCGATAAGTCGCATGGTATGGTACGCGACGAAGTTATTTGCAAAAACTGCGGGGCGCATCTGGGTCATGTGTTCAATGACGGTCCGACTGCCACAGGAATGAGATACTGCATCAACTCAGCTTCTCTGGACTTCGACGAAGATAAATCCCGAAAGAAATAGACGTCTGCGTCTTCCGGTTCTAATTCTATAGCCGAGAAAGTCTGCAAAATTAGAGCCGCCCGGGCTCCTGGATTCCCGAGCGGCTCTATCCTTCGGACAGACTTTCCGAGCACAGCGCCTGAATGGTCAAGTGAAATCATCTTGAATGCGCGATGCCAGCCATACTCGGCAGCCAGTGTCCAATGCTGTAAGAGGATAGGGTCTCGCGCCTGCGATTGATTTTTCGCCCTGGTCGCTCGGTGTGTACCTTTCAACGTCGTACCGGCGACCCTATCCTTTAAAACCCGTCCTCCTCACTAGTGATTTGTCCCGCTGGGCTTCGTTCCCCTCGGTAAATTCATCATCGTTCGGACAGGCGTAAAGGAAACATCAAAATTTCCCTGAAGTTCGTAAAGTCCGTGCAAGACCGTCGCTCGGACGTTTCCGGATGCGAACTGTTCCTTCGGGTGATTACGTAAATCAGAGAAATGCTCTATGCTGGGTAAGCGTGTGCATCGCTGAAAGATGGATTAGCCCTCCATCCCGGGTTTACGCCCGGTTCTTTCGGTGACAGACAGGTATCATGAGCAGAATCCTACGACCGGAAGACATCAGCGAAGATGATCTCGTAGTGCCCGAAAGGGCGCTTTATCGCGTATTGCTGGTGCGAGGGCGTGACGAGAATGCTATCGTCCTCAATCACCTCGAGACGACCGCCTGTCGCGAGTTCGACTTCAGCACTGCCGAAAGTGTTGAGGACGCCCTTGCCGTTTTAGCAGATCAGACTTTCGACCTGCTGGTCCTTGGGTTGAATGCCCCGGCCGGGCAAGAATTTGACGCGTTTGACTGCATTAAAAAAGTGTCTTCCGATTTGCCGGTCGTCATCCTTTCTAATACAAAGGATAGAGACGTCGCGATTGCTGCGGTCAAACGCGGTGCCCACGACTTTTTGATGACCAATTCTTCATATCCTATCGAGTTGGTCAAACTGCGTTTGCTTTATTCTATTGAACGCAGTCGCACAGAACGCGCTGCTCGGTCACTTGCTAAAACCGAAAAATTTGCGCTGCGAAGCGTGGTCGAAAATTCGCCGCTGATGTTTCTCCGCCTCGATCGAAATTACGTGATTCGTGATTGCAATAGAAACTTTGCCGATGAGCTTCAGCGACCGCGATCGCAAATTCGACGCCGGTCCATTTTTGATTTTCTTCCCGAATTTTCCGAAAGAGAAATTGATACTTTGTCTGCCGGTGGACAACTTCCTCGTAAAAATTTCACCCTTAAAGATCAGGAAACGGGCCAACAGAGAGAGGTCTATTGGAATTGTTTTGGCTGGCCTTTTTATAAAACCAATCGCGACGAACGCGAACACATCATTGTTTCAATCGACGTCACACGCGAAGTGCAATTGGATCAGTTTAGAGAAGAGTTTCTCGCCGCAGTCGCTCACGATATTAAGAACCCCGTGGTCGGTCAGGAACGTATACTTTCTGCTCTGTTCAAGGCCCATCCGAATCTGCCGCCTGATGTCACCGCGTCTCTGGCCACAATGCGAAACAGCAGTCTGCAATTGCTGAATTTGTTGAATACTCTGGTTGAAATCTATCGATTGGATTCCGGTGAATTCCCTTCTCTGAGCGGTGGTGCTTCGCTTAATGAAGCAATCGAATCACAGTTTGAAGAACTACAATGCATCGCTATCGCTTCAGACCGAAATGTTACTTTGCAGTTGGAAGAAGATCTTCCCCTTGCGTCGATTGATCCCACGGCGGCTTATCGACTCGTAGCAAATCTGGTTCACAACGCGCTTCAACACGCGGCGAGAAAGACGGACATCATCGTTCGAACTCATTCCGACAGCGACTTTGTCACTATCGAAGTCAATAATCAAGGACCGCCTATCAAGCCCGCGACCATGGCAAAACTCTTCCAACGATTTACGCGTGCATCTAACGGTGCGGTGAGGGCTAACTCGTCAGGTTTGGGATTGTATCTCTGCAAGCAGACCGTCGAGAAATGCGGCGGTTCGATCATGTGTGTTTCCGAAGATGGAACAGGTACAACATTCGTCGCCACATTGCCGCGAGCGCTTTCGCTTTTATAATTGCCGAGAAACTTCGGCAGATAGTCAGATCTAAGGTTCCGAAACCTTGATCAACAATTTGCCGACGTTTCCGCCGTCGAAAAGTTTGTTCAATGCAGTCGGTGCATTTTCCAGACCATCCACGATTGTTTCTCTATGCTTGATTTTTCCTTGCGCGATCCAACCTGCTAATTTCGTAATCGCTTCTACATTTTTTTCAGCAAAGTCCATTACGATAAAACCTTGAATGCGAATTCGTTTCATCAACGCCTTCGCAAGCGGCAACCGCGTTTTGGAGTCGTCTGTATCGTTGTAGCCGGAAATCAAACCGCACAAAACCATTCTGCTGAACAGATTCATTCGATCGTAAACCGCCTCCATTATTTCGCCTCCGACATTTTCGAAGTTGATGTCTACGCCATTCGGTGTGGCTGCCTCCAGCTGCTTTTTCCAGTTGGAACTTTTGTAGTCGATAGCTGAGTCGAAACCAAGTTCCTTCGTCAGCCAGTTACATTTCTCTTCACCGCCGGCGATACCAACTACGCGCAAACCGTGAATTTTGCCAAGTTGACCGACAATGCTTCCGACCGCTCCAGCTGCGGCGGAAACGACTAGTGTTTCACCCTCTTTAGGACTGCCCAGTTCGAGCAGACCAAAATATGCGGTGAGACCAGTCATGCCGGCTGCACCGCCAAAAACCTGCAGGGGAACTCCCGCTACATCAGGAAGTTTCGCCAGAGCCTTACTTTCAACCTCATTTGCATGATAGTAATCTTGCCAGCCCAACAAACCGCTGACGTAATCGCCTTCCTTGAAATTGGGATTGTTTGATTTCTCGACTTTGCCGATGCCCAATCCACGCATCACCTCTCCGAGCTGTACTGGTGGCATGTACTGCTCCACATCGCTCATCCAGATTCTGTTGGTTGGGTCCAGAGAGAGGTAGACAACTCTGACGAGAACCTCGTTCGCGCCCAACTCCGGAACGTCTTCCTCGCGGAAATCGAAGTTATCCGGCGAGACGCGTTCGACAGGACGTGTTTTCAACCGAAATTGGCGGTTCTTGGTTTTAGTCGTGCTTGTCATACGCTTACCCTCATCTTTCTCTTGTTTGTCTCATCGGCGCGGCGCAAAAGCATACCAGAACAAAGCAAGCGCTGCGTTAGTTCAGTTCGTTCACACTTGTAAGGTCGCCCGGCTCGGCTGATGCCGTCGGATTTAATGTAGCTGCCGTCGGCATTAAATCCCCGCGCAATCAATGTTTCGCTCCTGTCGAAGGTTTATGAACGATTCCAAGTGACTAACGCACGCGTCCGGCGGGCATATGATGAAAGGCGGTAAAAAGCCAGCGTTTTTGGCAAGTTCCGGCTTGTCGTGAATGTTCGGATAATTGGAGGTCGGGCGACATGAGCGAAAAGCATAGAAGAGAACTGGAACAGCAGGCTATCGCCCGCGCTGAGCGAGAGCGTGAGGAGCGAAGACGGCGCGAAGAGGCCGAACGGCAGCGCAATAAAAAGGAGCACGAACGTTATCGTATGCAAATGATGGCTGTCGATAAACAGAATGCCAACAAGAAGCAAGAAGAATTGGACATCGCCAAGAAAAACGATGCAATGATGGACGAACTCGAGCGCCAGAAAGAAGAAGAGCGTTTGCGAATAATATTCGGCGACTAAGCGAAATTATCACAAGTCTTAGCACCGCACTCTGATTTCAGGGGCGGTGCTTTTGTTTGCGCTAAGATCATTTGCTCTGAAACCAATTATTTCAGTTGCGTATGAAGGAGGTAGCATGAAGAGACAATATCTGGCTTCGATTATCACACTGATGATCGTAATGATGGGCGCGGCTTGTACTGGCGCGAACGCTGGAGATGAAACCGCTAACTCTGCCGATACGAAGTCAGAAACCCCAGTTGAAACCGGTAAGAACGAAGGGAGTGTGAAGAGAATGGGATCGATTTACGATTTTGAAGCAAAGGCATTGAGTGGTGAAGAAATAAAATTTGATAAGTTCAAGGATCATGTTCTTCTCATCGTCAACACTGCCAGCGCATGTGGTTATACGCCTCAATATAAGGGATTGGAAGAGCTGCACCAGAAGTTTAATTCTAAAGGATTAGACGTGCTCGGTTTCCCCTGCAACCAATTCGGCGCTCAGGAGCCTGGCGATAACCACGCAATCGCTAACTTCTGCCAGAAGAATTACGGCGTTGACTTTCAGATGTTCGACAAAGTTGATGTTAACGGTGCCGGAGCTCATCCTCTCTGGAAATATCTTACGGACGGTCAAGACATCAAATGGAATTTCACCAAGTTCTTGATCAACAAAAAGGGCGAGGTTGTTCAACGCTATGAGTCGAAAGTAACACCGGAACAAATTCAAGCGGATATCGAGAAAGCACTGCAAGACGGCTAAGGAGTGTCTCGTCGAACAGCTCGAAAAATCTAGTTAAAAAACGAGCGGTACCATCACTGGTGCCGCTCATTCTTCGTCCTGTTAAACTCGTGGATTAGTTTGAAGGACCTGGAAAAGTCTTTTTAAACCAGAGCCGGCACGGGAAGCGGATTGCGCTCCACGAATTGGCGTTGATGCCAGTAAGGATAAATTGGGGTTTTATCACTAGCCCGATCTAATCGTGCAACTTGTTCTTCGGTTAGATTCCAACCAACCGCTCCAAGGTTTTGCTTCAGCTGCTCTTCGTTGCGTGCACCGATAACAATGTTTGCCACGGTTGGGCGCTGTAGAAGCCAGTTTAGCGAGATTTGCGGTATCGTCTTACCGGTTTCCGCTGCAATCTCGTCGAGCACATCGACAACGTCATACAAATATTCGTTGTCTACCGGAGGACCAAAATCTGCCGTCTTGTGTAACCTGCTTACTTCCGGAAGTGGCTCATTGCGGCGGATTTTACCGGTCAATCGTCCCCAACCTAGCGGGCTCCAAACCATTGTTCCCACTTTCTGATCGATGGCGAGCGGCATCAATTCCCATTCGTACTCCCGACCAATCAGCGAGTAATAAGCCTGGTGCGAAATGTATTTGCTCCATCCATACTTCTCTGATGTGCTTAGAGACTTCATCAGATGCCACCCTGAAAAATTCGAGCAGCCGATGTATCGAACTTTGCCGCTTTGAACCAGATTGTCCAATGTGCTCAGGACTTCTTCAACTGGTGTCAGTGCGTCAAACCCATGCATGTGGTAGATGTCGATGTAATCGGTGCCAAGTCTTTTAAGACTGGCATCAACAGCCTTGATCAGATGGTGGCGTGATGAACCAAGATCGTTTGGACCATCGTCCATTTTGAACGTCGCTTTTGTCGATATCAGAGTCTTGTCTCTGCGTTTGCCAATTGCTTTGCCGAGAATCTCTTCTGACATTCCCCTTGAATAAATGTCGGCAGTGTCGAAAAAGTTTACACCGGCATCGAGGCAAAGATCGACGAGACGAGTAGCCTCTTTAACGTCGGAGTCCCCCCAGGCCTTGAATAATTCCCCGCCACCGCCGAAGGTGGCAGCACCAAAGCTGAGAACCGGGACTTTCAAACCTGAGCCGCCAAGTTGTCTAAATTCCATGAGTTTTTACCTGCGTTTCAAACCAAATCTTTCGCCGCACATGTTGGAACGCCCTCGCTGTATCTGTGCGAGGATGCCATGGTGTAGCGCTTTTTACCAGTCGCAACACCATACCAAATTTGTTCGTCTGTCGGACAGTCTGTTTGTATAATAGACCGGTCGTCTATATTTGTCAATACGCAAGTGTAGTACCATTTACTGCCGTTAGAGAATAAAAATTGCACGCTTTGCCAGGACGAGGTTTTCCATGCGCGCTTCACTGAGAGTCAGTTTTGTTGTAATTGGTTTAGTCGCTGTAATATTCAACGGTCCTGCAGGCGGCGCTCAGTCGCAGAGCGCTTCGAAATCCGCATCGCCCGTAAACAGACCTCCGGATAAAAAGAAAACCTGCCGGCGCTTTGTCCAGGAGTTCTACAACTACTATGTGCCGCTTGTCGGCGGTGAGGGGCCGACAGCAGAAAAGGCGATCGAAGAGAAGAAGTCATTATTCGGGCAAGACCTCTATAAGAAGTTGAAGGAAGATTTCGATGCCCAGGCTAAAGTAACCGGTGAAATTGTCGGTTTGGATTTCGACCCATTTCTCAACTCGCAAGATCCAGCTCCGCGCTATGTTGTTGGAGATGTCACCGAGCGAGCCGGGCATTTCAATGCCGCCGTGCACAGCGTATCTTCAGATGGAAAGAAAAATCCTAAACCGGATGTGGTGCCGGAATTGGTGCAGAGAAACAACAAATGGATCTTTCTCAATTTCCATTACGGCAAGAGCTCCTTTCCAGAAAATGAGAACCTGTTGAGCGTTCTCAAAGCGTTGAGCGATAGCAGAAAAAAGAATCCGGCACAGTAGTCTGCAAGACCGTCGGCGCGTTTCGTTCTCAAAGCTTTCTGTATTGTTAAGAGTACAGAGAAATGCCCGCTTATCTGGAACAAATCGGAAAGTCGCCTCCTCTAGAAAACAGACGTAAAGCAGTTTTACAGGAGACGATGATGAGAAGAGTAGTTACTTTGGCTGTAATAGCCGGAATGTTTGCAACCGGAATTTTCCAATCGGCGGACGCGAAAAAGTGGACGATATACCAGCGCCAGGCGGCGCTCAGTAAGCGTGTTTCTGCAGCGGAGAAGGCGAAAGAACTCACGTTCAAAGAAGCTCAGAATTTCAAGGACGATCTTGCCGACATCGAAGAAGATAAGTGCAAGATGATCAGCAAAAACAATGGCAAGCTCAGCTACGAAGACGAAGAGAAGCTTGAGAAGCGACTCAACAAAGTAAGCGTCAAAATTCAAGATAAGAAGCTCGAGAAGCGTCTTCGCTAATGTCTGCCGGAGAAAGTTAGCTGCCTTTGAGGAAATCGAAGCGAGGAAGATCCATTGATCTTGTGTATTCACTATCGTCTTCGAACTTCATGATCTGCCCGACTGTCCGGCGGATTCCGGCGCAGATATTGTCCAGCGGCAGGTCGTCTCCGTCATATCCGAACGGATCCTCGATGTCTTCCGCGATTAATTCTATTCCCACCAGGAAATAGGTTGCCGTTAATACTAGCGGCAAGCACCACCACATCGAAAAACTCTGTGACATGTACCAGGGCATCGCGAGCAAATTGAGCGCGATCCCTTGTCGCATGAAGGCTCTGTACGAAATCGCAATCGGACTGTTTTTAATCCGTTCGCAACCGCCGGCGATATCCATGAACGCGAGTGCGTGACGGTCAATCTGAAGCATGAGCATCCCATCGACCTGGCCATCTCGGCGCCATTTTTGCATCAATTCGAATATTTTCCCTGCGATGTGAACAGGAATGTTTTGCGCATCTACATCTGAGACCACTCCCACTCCCGGAAGTGGGCGACTCGGTTTTGTGCCGCGCAAATGATGTTTCAACGCGTATGCGAAAGAGATCACCAGCTCTCCCAGTCGGGCTTTGTCGCTGTTTCTGATACCGTCGATGGAGCGTACCTTCAAACAAATATTGCGAGAATCATTGACCAGTTGTCCCCAGAGCTTTCGACCTTCCCACCAGCGTTCATATGCCGAATTTGTGCGGAATACGAGCAGCAAACCAAGTATGATGCCGCTGGAAGAAACAGCGCTGAATTCTTTGAACATGTGCGCCGGGAAAGTTTCCTCAGCAAACCAGTCAACTGCAATAGTGTAAACAGCCATTATGGCTACCCACACCCAGATTCGCTTCACGACCGGTATTTTGTGCATGAGAACGAACGGGCGAGTCCATGAACGAATCCCTTTGATAAAACCGGGAGGCTCGGGTTGGCTCGATGGTGCGGTTGTGAAAGACAGCTCGATGTCGTCGGCGTCATCGAAACTGGGCGAAGCTGTAGAGGACACAGTTGACTTCCTTGTGCTTGACTCCGTCTGATTATTCCTCATAAGCAAGTTCTTGCCAAGCAGCGAGGCTCTGATACGTCAATCTTCGCAACAGGGGACAAGAGTCCGAGGGCGGAAACCTCGACCGGTGCAGCCATTGTGAAAATGTTAGATTGGATTTTATCAACTTCAGGTGAACATTTAGTTCAGCTGGCTGATTAGCGCGGGTTCAGGAGTCTGGTTCCAATTTTTTCAATTCTAAAAACGGTTTGTCCGGCTGCGGCGTCACGTCCTCCAGCACCTCATCTCCGGTCGCTTCTTCCAGAGGAACATCTGAATCGATGCTAAAGAGAATGTCTCTCAGATGATGAGTCATCAACTCGGCGACTGTTGAAACATCATCAATCATACTTATCTGATCGGCTAAATCGTCGAGAGTCATCACCTTCGCGTTGACCGCGACACCACATACGATATCAAGCTTCAGCTTCTCTCTCTTGGAATTGTGCGGTTCTAAATGCCCGCGTTGGATCCAGTTGCGTTCCATCGCCTGCGCTCGAGTCAGGCCGGACGCATCATGGAGACTCGAATGCATAAATCGCCAGACACTTTCCGGAAAAGTAGTTTCACTGTTTGTTGGACGCCCGAAAAGTTCGGCAAGAACTGTTGGGCTTCCCTCACGAATGGCTTTTGAACCGGACTGTTGCTTCAAAGAATAAGTTGACATGCCGGTGGACACCACACCGGACATCATCTGATTGAAGTTACCGGGGAATGGTGAAATTGAATCGGTGAAACCCAAAATCGAACCTATAGTGTTCAATGTGCCTGATGCGATGAAATTAATTGCGTTGTTGTATTCGATTGCACGATCTCGGCGTTGCTCGAGCATGTCCTGAATGGCGATGAGCAGACCTTGCTCACGGTCCGCCTCGGCTTGCACGCTGGCTGCGTCAAAATACGCTTCCAGCACGGTTTCCAGAACTTTCGAACGCAGCATCGCGCGACGCTCGGTGGATGCTACGGGTTTCTTGTAGAGCTCTTGAAGCAGCGGAAGAATCTCAAGCTTTTCGGCGAGGTCACGAGTTTGAGCCGAAAGCGTGTGCACCTTGACGACGTGAAACAGCTCACGGTGAGGACGCTCAGCTAGTCTGCTCTGGGCGCATAGCGGCTGTACCGTCAGCGTCAGCAGCGCTAGCAAACAGAGGGCGAACCTGGACATGAAAATGCTCCAATCCGATTACCAAAATCAGCAGCGCAAGCATAGCAAAATTGAGGGTAGACTTGAAGCTCGCTAAAGGAATTGAGAAGCGGTTTTTACTCGTTTTTGAGGGCGTCATGATGAAAGCTGAGCACGCGTTAAAAGTTGGGGCTAAATTGGGGGAGGGACCGTTGTGGCGCGCGCGGGAAAACGCTCTTTATTGGTTGGATATCGTGAATTGCGCTATTCACAGATGGGAGCCGGCGACCGGCAAGCGAGAGACTTCAATATTCAAGGAGTGGGTATGTGCCCTGGTCTCTTGCGACGACGGCCGATTAATCGGCGCTGTCGAAGATGGGCTTGCATTCCTCGATTTCGCAACTGGAACTTTTGAAATTATTGCGAATCCGCTTCCGGATCGCACGATGCGCTTTAACGATGCGTCAGCCGATCGACAGGGGCGGTTGTGGACTGGGACGATGCAGAGGGAGAACCAGAAACCGGTGGCATCGTTTTACAAGCTCGAGCGTGATTTGAGCCTTGCCGAAATGGATTATGGTTTGTCGCTTTCGAACGGAATTGGTTTCAGTCCGGATGATTCGATTTTGTATCTTTCAGATTCGGTACAGAACTCAGTCTTCGCTTATGACTTCGACCTTGAAAAAGGAACAATCGCGAACAAGCGCCAGTTGATATGGGTCGATCCGAAGCGTGATGGCTATCCTGATGGACTGACCGTTGACGCCGAAGGGTACATCTGGCTCTGTCATTACGACGGTTGGAAAGTAACTCGCCACGCGCCCGATGGTAAGCAGGTCGATTATATCGAGATGCCGGTTCCGCGTCCGACAAGTTGCATGTTTGGTGGCGCAAACTTGACGGAGTTGTATATCACATCAGCTATCGAGGACTTGAGCGCCGAACAACTCGAGGATGCCCCGATGAGTGGAGACGTATTTGTGGCCACGCCACCCGTTCCAGGATCTCCGGAGTTCACATTCAAACCTGGCAGACCTGGTTGAACGCGTACGCAACCATATCAATACCGAGGCAACGTGAACCACAAAATACTTCCAGTTTTATCAGCGGATGTCGAAGATTCGTTTGCAACAGGCTTCGCAAAAGGTTCTGCTGATTGTCTTTCTATTTTTCCGGTCTGACTTTGCACGTCATGCAACGATGTGCCTGATACGCCAATCTTGCCACCATGAGCATCGACTATCAATTTGCAGATTGCTAAACCCAATCCTGTTCCTTCTTTGGATTTTTGAGATGGAACTTCGAAAAATGCGTCAAAAATTCGCTCTCGATATTCGATTGGCACTCCGGGACCGCTGTCGATTACGCGAATCTCGACGGTTGAGGAAGTCCAGGCCGCAACCACTTCTACCTCGCTTCCTCGTGGTGCATGGCGGATTGCATTTGTCAGCAGATTAACCAGAAGCTGCTGTAGTTTGTTTCTGTCACCATATACGGTGGTGAACGCATCAGGCAAAACTAAACTGATCGCTTTTCCTTTTGCGGCGGACTTAACCGTTTCAATCGCCGAATCAATTAGCTCTTGAAGTTCGAAGTTTACTCGTTCCAGTTGCATACGCCCAGACTTCAGCTTTTGGAAGTCCAGCAAATCATTGATGAAGTCAACGAGCTGCTCCACGTTTCTTACAGCCGATTCAATTTCGGTTTGGGCTTCCGCCGGTAGCGGTCCTTTTGCTCCCTGCTCGATCATTCCCAGCGATCCGAGCATTGAGGTTAAAGGACTTCGCAGGTCATGGCTGATCATATCTACGAAATCTTGCTTAAGTCGCTCGATGTTTTTCTCCTCCGTAATGTCGCGAACAAGGGCGAAAAGCGCGTCATCTCTCTCTGACCATACGCACGACCAGCGGGTGTCGACGGGTGAACCATCCGTCCGCAAGAGTGTTAACTCAAAGGTTCTCATGTCACTTCGTTGGACCGAGGTGCGAATTTCATCATCCGCTTTCACCGTGTCCTCCGCACGGCAGATATCCAGAAGTGTTTTTGTGAGTAGCTCGTGCTGCTCATAGCCAAGCAAACTGCTGGATGATTTGTTAGCTTTCAAAAATGCGCCGTCAGCGCTCAGTGAGCAAATCAAATCACGAGCGTTATCAATCATCGCTTTCTCGCCCGCCAGTGTGCTGTTTACGCTTTGCGCCATGTTGTGAAACAACCTGTCTAGTCCGCTTAATTCGTCGCGACCCTGTAGCACAGGAAGTAATTGTTCATTTGCTGCCATGCGTCGGCAATTCTCTTGAATGCGTGTTAATGGTCGCTTGATCGTAAATGCCAGAACCGTGGCTTGCAGAATTCCGAAGAGCACGCTGACAGCGATAGCTATGTATGGAAGCTGTTGAAATCGCTCCCACCGTTCGCTCACTGCCGACGATGCAATCGTATCCTTCTCTGCGCGAATCAGGGTCGTAAATTTTGTCAGGAATTCGTCGCAGAGAGCTATCAGGCGAAACGGAAAGTCGTTGTTTACCCGTTTCCAGTGGAGGTCGCCGTGACTTTGCGCGTCGAGGAACCAATCAATGAACGGTTCACCTTTGTGAAGCCAGAAATCTTGAACTGCCTGCGCCAGTTTCAATTTCTCAGGCGAATCCTGATAGGTTCGAACAATCTCTGCGAGGGTTTTCTTCGTTTTGGCAAAGCGCTTAAGCGATTCCTCCCTATCGACCAGACCGTCATCGGTCGTGCTGGTTCTCAATTCGCAGAACGCCTCGATGACCTCGCTCTCGAGTTTGTAGCCGGTATTGACGTGCTTCCAGGAGCGGGTCTCATCTTCCACTGACTCGATCACCTGGTTCATCTGCAGAAGAAGCACTACAGACAGTGCCACGAGGCAGGCTAGTGGTACTAGAGTGAAAACTACTATCTGAAACTTAAGCGTATATGGTTTCACGATGTCGCATCCCCTGAATTAGTCGGAATGCGAATCCAGAATGTGCTACCTTTGCCGACTTCGCTCTCTACACCCACTTCGCCGCCATGGGCCTCCGCAATGGCTTTGACGATCGCAAGACCAAGCCCGGTACTTTTCATCGATGACTGTTTTGCTGTTGCCGATTGTCTGAACTTTTCAAAAATCAAGTTAGCATCTTCTTGAGGAATGCCTGGTCCCTCATCGACGATTCGCAATTCAACGTGTTTTGCACCACTCTCTATTTCAAGTGTGACGGTGCCATTTTTAGGCGAAAATTTAATTGCGTTGGATAATAGATTTATTACCGCTTGAACCAGACGCAGTTCGTCACCAAAAATGGTGGCGTCTTCGACGGGACCGACGACCTTAACATATGCGCTGTTGGCCATTGCTTCGAGCGCCTCTTTTGCGGAAACGCAGACCGTAGAAGCTCGTATAGACGCTCGATTGAGGACGAGCTTTCCGGCTTCGAGCTTATCCAGCTCCAGCAGATCGTTTACAAGCTCGGTTAAACGAACGATGCTTGTTTCGGTTCGTTCTAAAATTTTGAGGACGCCTTCCGACAGCTTCCCGCGTTTGCCCTTTATTAGTAGTCCGATACTATTACTGGTGGCAGTCACCGGAGTGCGCAAATCATGACTGACCATCGAGAGAAACTGCTGTTTCAATTTTTCCAGTGCTCGCCGCTCTGTTACGTCGTGGGCAACGCAAAAGTACGTCTTCTGGCTCGGTGACCAGTTTACCGACCACGAAAAATTTCTGAACACGCCGTCTTTACACCGAATGATATTTTCTAATTCGCCCTGGTGAGTCGGCTCCGTGGTGATGCGTACGAAATCTGCGAGCGAACCGGCCTGTTCGTTTTTCGGAATTAACGACATAAGCGGACTGCCGAGCAGTTCTTCCTGACTGTAGTTCCACAGGCGATTCACCGTTGCACTGATGCCTGTGAACCGAAGTTTGTCGTCGAAAGAGCAAATTACATCGGCTGCGTTTTCCAAGATTGCCAGCTCTCGGTGCCGTGCCTCAGCGAGGATTTCATTGGTTTTGTGTACCACTCGGTCCAGCCTGGCAATCTCGTCATTGCCTCTCTGAACCGGCGCAAGCGGTTTGTATGCAGAAACTAAATGAAAGTTTCTTTCAATCTTTTGCAAGCGTCCAAGGATATCTCGCATGAGGAGCATCGCTAAGATGGTTTGAATAACTGTGACGGCGAGAAGCCCCGAGAAAATAATGGATTGAGTGGTGTGCCGGAAAATGTCGAGTTGAGCAGGTTCTTCATTCAACAAGCGTGATTCGATTCGAACTATCTTTTGTGATAATTCGTGCATGTTTAAAATGACACCAGCAAGAGTTTTTGTGGAAAAGTGCTTTTGCCGCTCATTCGCATCGATTTCCGGATCGGTGATCATGTCCTCGATGTCGTCAAGGTATCGCACCATCGATTTTCTAATTGACTGAGAGTCGTCGACGATTTCACTGAGTTCCGGATCTAATCTTTGTAAGTCTCGCCACTGAGCGCCTACCAGGAAATACCTTTTCAGTTTTCGCAGCTGAGGAATAATGACGTCAGGGCTGGGGTTAGCCGGATTGGTGATGACCATGATGCCGCGAGCGACATCAGATTCAAATTCGTGCAGTTTCAGTAAAACAGCTTTGCTTACCTGGAGGTCTGCTTGTTGTCGCTGTTTGTCGGAAATGACTTGCGAGAGACCAATAAAGAAGACAATCTCAAAAAAAACTGGTACCACAACTAGTATCAGCAGTTTTTGAGTGACAGTTAGACTCGCAAACAATGAAAATCCCTTACGCGCAAATCTTTTAAATGAGCATGCGGTGCCGATTTTATCATGAATAGTAAAGCGATGACGTCCAAGTTGTTTATTGTGAATAACGGTTCGGCGAAATCATGGTATAAATTTTGGCCCGAAGCACGTCGAACTACTCGGTGAGGAACAATAATGGGTACAAGTGTTGAGCTTAACGACACTCTTTTGATAAACGAAGCGCAGGGGTTCCCTTCGGGGCTCTTGAATAGAGATGCTCATGTTCGCAATAGGGTCGATGCTCGGAAGTTTGCTAACGAACTGTTCAAGTTTCAAGAAAAAGATGGAGCACGCATTTTTCATCTTGATCCCGTTCGCGTCTATCTTGTTGAAAACATTGATGGGAAGTGGCTTTTCTGGGGCAAGGCGTTTGTTGTAAGTCAAACCATCGAGAAAAAAGTCGGTCCCGGTGGCGAGTGGAAAGTGGGTGACTGGGTGACGTCCGGTTTGTTTAAAATCGTCGAAGTCTTTGAACCCGATTATCAGGAGATGTTCACTAAGCGCGAGTCACCGCCAGGTAAGAGCTTTTTTGCGTGAACGCTTTTCGACTTATTTATTGTCGGGACCAAGCATCATCTGTTCTAGCAACGGGCTTTTCTTCTTTCGGTTCGGCGAGTTGTTCAATCGCGCATCTGCAGGACCACCCAATTTCTTCGTGCTTGATTGAAACAGGAAGTCAGGCGAGTTGACCATGTCTTTGTACGAGCCGAAACCGACTGCGTTGCCCATAACGGAACGATTGTTGTCCGTAAATTTTGCATCAGGTGGTACTGAGAAAACAGAGTCCGGAACTTTCACCTTTTTTACAGCAGTTGTGTCAAAAACGGTCATCAAACCGCTGTCCGGATCTGTATCGCTGACTACAAGCGAATCACGTGGTGTCACGAACTGCTTTAATCTGAGCGGTATTCCCAGGTTGTAAGGCAAGGCGCTGTGAGTTGTGATCATGCGAATCATGGGCGCCGGCCACGATTTTTCCTTCAGCACATAATAATTCATCCAGCTTCGGTTCGGAGTTCTCTTCGAGTATTGAAGAGATTCAACACCGCAGAAAAGCACCTCTTTCGGTTTGGAGAAGTTGGCGTCCGTGAACTCGCCGGTTGTCTCCAGGAGAAACTCGATATTTTTCATATTGTCGAGCGCTCGTTCCATCTTGAGCTTGATGTACTGCTTTTTCTTCGGATTGTAGATAGCCACCTCCGTAAACGGTTCACGTGAAAACATGATGACGCCCGAACTGGAGTGTTCGTATCTCAATGCCTTCTTCGATATCAGGATCTTTTGCCGGCCACCGATGTTGTGCGACTGATGCAATTCAAGCGCGTCCTGAACATTTGCGGTTGCCGCGACCGAAGCAGATTGCGTGAGAATGAGTGCTAGAGAGATTGTTGCGAAAAGTCTGTTCATAGGATGATTATCCCACGAGCCGGTCTTTAGATTAACAATCTCCTGTTCGTCTCACTCTTTAGCAACCCAACGAAATACGCTACGGCGTGATGCCGTAGCGCAGTGTTCTTTATGACAGCAAGCGGAGCTAATTTACTGAAGTGTGTCCAGTGGAATACTCGTATGCCGGAAGTAGGTTCGTGAGCCGGGCTCAACTGAGCTGCCTGCAGGTAGGGAGGCATCGGACTGTCTATTCGCCGACGCTACCTCCGGTGCGGGCAAAGCCGCTACGCGATTTGTGGCGTGTTCTTCAATAAAGGACCCAATAGAGTAGGTCACAAGATTCTTCGGCGACGGCGTGCCGATCAGTATGTGCCCGCAGTTCGGTACCATCACAAGTTGTTTATCAAAAGTGTTGAACGCTGAGAAAACTTTTTTCGCGGATTTAGGCGTCAAAGTTTTGTCGCAGTCACCGTGAACAACCAACACTGAGATACGTGGGTCTAATTTCTTCGCATACTTTGCATTTTTCGCTATGAAAAACTTCGCTTTCAAAATCTCTCTGAACGAGAAAGTCTTTCGCTGATCAGGGTCATCTATTGTTTTCTGAAGAGCAACCAGATCGTCTGTTCCATACTTTTTCTGATAGCGAACGATGTTCACTGGTTTGCGAAACAAGCACTTTGTCATATCTGTCAGCATCCAGAGAATATTCGCGTGTCCCGCTTTCGAACCGGCCCCACATAAAACAAGTCCATCCAGAACTTCTGGTGAGTCGTTTGCTGCCCTCAGGGCAACTGCCGAGCCGACGCTCTCTCCTAACAAATATAACGGAAGGTCAGGATTCTCTTCTTTAATGGCATGAAGAACTTTGCCTACATCCGCCTGCGACTTTTTGTAGTTACAGCGGTATCCGTCTTTGCACTTCTCTTGTTTGTGCCACCAACCGTGTCCGCGCAGATCCATACCGTATGTGATGAACCCCTGCGAGGCCAGCTGGTCCGCTACTGTCCTCAAGGTATAGGCTCGTTGTGAAATTCCATGAAGCATTAAAACAGCTGCGCGTGGTCGACGTTCATCGTCGTTCCACTCATATACCGGGAGATTAGTTTCATTCGCGATGGCAGGATGCTCGTCATAAATGACTTCGGCAAACGCCTGGGTGGGAAATAATACTGAGGCTGCCGCAATTGCGAATGATAAGAGCCTTGCTTTCTGCGAGGTGCTTGTGAAGGGCTTCTTCCTGGATTGCGTAGCCTCGTTCGAACGCTTTGCTTTCATGAGGTTGAACCGAACTAGGTGCTACAACCAGGTAATAGCACAGGTTTTCGCGAACAATGACATCTTCCGCGATGCTATAGTCTTTCAACAGCGATACTCGAATAAATGAAAAAAATCCCCGCACCCAGGGAAGTGCAGGGATTTTTCTATCTATCGGTTTTGTT
Source organism: Candidatus Obscuribacterales bacterium (assembly GCA_965228855.1). Classification (GTDB taxonomy): domain Bacteria; phylum Cyanobacteriota; class Vampirovibrionia; order Obscuribacterales; family Obscuribacteraceae; genus JADYXR01. The sequence continues at coordinate 2,421,538 of CBDDIJ010000002.1, forward strand.
ATCGATCGTCCAGAAAATTTCAGTTACCATAAGGAGAGTCACCGGGGGTGGTGGCGCATCTACTAATTAGATGCTGCTCAGCGCCCTTTTAAACCTGGTTTTTAGATCGGTGTAGATGTGTGTCGGACTTGGTGGATTTTCAGGTCTGCCGAGGTCGCTAGCGGCCGCGTAGACTGAGGACGTTAAGCCGACGAAGAAAGGATGAAAGCCGAAGGAAAGCATTTCGTCATACGCTCTACTGGCTGTCCAGCCCTCTTCCGTTATTCGGTAAATCGCGACCATCGTACCGGCGCGATCCTGACCTTGATTGCAATGCACGAAGACCGGCTGATTCTCAGGATCTCTGACGGCTGCTAAAAATTTGTCCGTCTGTTCCTTCTTCGTCATTTTGAAGTGATTCAATGGAATGTGAATGAAATTCATTCCAAGCTCGCGAGTCTCTGCTCGCTCGTTTTCGACGGCTTGTCCGTCTTGCATAAGATTGACGATGGTTTTGACACCGGCTCTCTTGAGTTCTCCTACGCCTCCATGTTTGGGCACGCCACCGCGCCACAATTGTGGCGAAACAACCGCAAAGTTCGGCACCAGTCCGCCAAGATCCGGCTGGAGTGCAGATGCCAGCGGATTGCTACGAGCGTAACTCGGTGATGACATGAAACCCATTGTGAACGAGACAGTAACGAGAAGAAATAACCAAGCGTGTTTGTATGCCAATTACGTCCCTCCGAGAAATACTCTCACATGATTTGAGTGTAACAAAAGTTTCTAAAGTTGGGATGATCTTTTTGTTGAAAAACCAGTCCACGAGCGAGTCTTCATCTCTTCCTGTCTTTCGAGTAATTTGCAAAAATATCCCGGAAGGTTTTCCTCGAAGGAATACAGTCTTTGGAAATCGTGTTTCAGACTCACTTGCTGTTATGGACGCGCTATCACATACATTGTTTCGCCGGCTTCATCTTTTTTACCAAGCGCAATAGATTGCGTTTATATTCAAATAAAGAGCCGGAATATGTTTGCGTTCTGGCGCCTGCTGCACCCATACTTTTCCAGGTGGTGTTCAATGAAAATCCCGTTTCGATGTCTCGCTGTGCTTAGTTCTCTGCTGATTGCTGCTTCCAGTCTGCCTATTGAAGGCGCCTTCGCCGGAACACTTACCAATAAAAATCGCTTGACCAGGTCTACATCACCGGGAGCGCCTACCACAAATACGCAGTTCGAAGTGCAACCTGCTTTCGATCGAAGTCGCCCACTGGAAGGAAAAGTTGAGCGGCAGGAAGGATCTGATCTGGTAGATGTTGATCAGTTTAAAGGCGGTGTTGGACAGATTGACAGCAGTCGTCAACCTCGAACTGCAGCGATCAATACATCTGGTTTGCGCAGTGGTGTCGGGCAAAGTCAGCTGCATGGCGGAGCGAATACGAACAATCTGCAAGGCGGTCTCGGCAACGAGAATTTCGGAGCAAGTGTTCCGAGCTATGGCGGAAGACCTCCGTTCAGCTTGGGTGCGCCTAAGACACATCTGTCCGGAGATATTTCCGACAAGGAAATGAAACTGATCAGTAATTATGATGTCGTCGTCATGCAGGATCGTTCTAGCTCTATGGGAGAAGATGAGAACATCTTGCTTCGCAATGGTATGGGAATGCGCAAAATGTCGCGTTGGGATTGGTGCTTATATGAGGCCGCAGATTTCACGCGACAGACGAGCTTTCTTCCGAACTGGGCATTCACGCTAGTGTTGTTTTCCAGCAAATATGACGTTTTTCACCGAGTTGCGTTCAATCAACTGCCGGCAATTTATAACAGAACAGGCATTTATATCGGTACTAAGCTCGCCGACCCACTGGCGGAACAGATTTCGATGTACTTTCGCCGGCGTCAAATGGGCGAAAAGCGCCCGTTACTTGTAGCCGTAATTACTGATGGAAAGCCGCAGGATGATGAGAATCTTCGAGATTTGTTGATTCAGACGACCTATCAAATGCGCGACCCGCGAGAAGTTAAAATCGTTTTCTTGCAGGTCGGTACGTCTGATGAGGGTAGTCACAAACTGTTTAAACTTGATCGCAAGTTGCAGACGAAAGGTGCCAAGTACGACATCGTCTCGGTAAAGCCCTTCTACGAGATTGCAAATGTCGGTTTGACTCGCGCGTTGCTTGATACCATTCGCAGTGGCGGGTAAACAGGAACTTTCGTTGAATCGGATACTATCGGTGTCATAACGCACAATCACGCGACGTGTAGATTCAACCGTCGCGTGATTGCTTTTTGTTCTTGCGTCGTTCGATTCATCGCTCAAGGCTCTCAATCGATCGATGCAAAAACGTTATTTAGAGGCAACTCTGGTCGAATTTAATACCGACCAGCTCACACTCTTGATTTTTTTTCTTCTTCCGTTCTCACGATGTATATAGCGTAGAATGTTTCTGTCGAAGCCAAAAGTTTTTTTTGCGTTTGAAGGAGAGCAAATGACCGGTTCTGTGGGCATCGTGTGGTTACGATTCGATCTGAGACTATCAGATAATCTGGCGTTGCACGAAGCCGTTTCAAATTGCGATTTCGTCGTACCGCTTTATATCTGGAGCGAGACTGAATCTGAAAACGCCCACTGGGCACCGGGTGCCGCGACTAAGTGGTGGCTACATCAATCGTTGAAGGCACTGGGTGAACAACTGGTGAACGTTGATTCGGAGCTTGTGATTAGAGAGGGCGACTCCTTAAAAGTTTTGCAGGATTTGATCAAAGAGACAGGCGCAGACAAGATCTTCTGGAATCGAAGATTCGATCCGGCAGGTCGAGAAGTTGATGAGCAACTGCAAAAAAAATTAGAAGAAAATGGTGTTTCAGTACACGCATTTAACTCTAATTTGCTTCACGATCCGGACCGGGTCCTAACGAAAAGCGGCACTCCATTTAAAGTTTTCACACCGTTCTGGAAGAATTTCACAGAAAATATCGAGCCCGAAGTTCCAAAGGGAAAAAACAAAAAGATTCCTTTTCCGAAGAAAAAGTTGAAGTCGATCGAGTTGGACGAGCTTGGTTTGGAGCCGAAGATTGACTGGGCATATGGCTTCTGGGATTACTTTGAACCCGGAGAAATAGGTGCGCACAAACGATTGAGAGAATTCTTGAAAGATGGCATCAACCATTACGCTACGGGGCGGAATCTTCCAAACGAGGATGGTGTTTCGATGCTTTCTCCGCATCTGCATTTCGGTGAAATCAGTCCACGTCAAATTTGGCACGAAGTTCTCGGTGCCGACATCAAACCAAGTCATCGAAAAGATGTCCAGACGTATCTGAAAGAAATAGGGTGGCGAGAATTCGCTCACCACGTTCTTTATCACTTCCCACACACGTGCGACAAACCATTACGAACTCAATTTGCGAAGTTTCCCTGGGCACGCAGTAAGAAAAATCTGGAGCTCTGGCAGAAGGGAAAAACCGGCTACCCAATTGTTGATGCCGGCATGCGTCAGCTCTGGCACACCGGTTGGATGCACAATCGCGTTCGCATGATAGTTGCTTCCTTTCTCACCAAGGATTTATTAATTAGCTGGAAGGACGGAGCCGAATGGTTTTGGGACACACTGGTTGACGCAGACCTTGCAAACAATACGTTGGGGTGGCAGTGGGCCGGTGGGTGTGGGGCGGATGCTGCACCATACTTTCGAATTTTCAATCCGGAGTTGCAAGGCGAAAAATTTGATCCGCATGGCGAATATGTTCGACAATGGGTTCCTGAACTGAAGCGACTCGAATCTAAGTTTATTCACAACCCATCCAAAGCACCACCACTGGTGCTCCATGCCGCCGGTATCGAACTTGGCGAGACTTATCCAAAGCCGATGATCGACCACTCCGTAGCGAGGAAGCGTGCGCTTGAAGCGCTCGCCTCTATAAAAGGCGCCGGGGATGACGGTGATGATTATTGAGATTTTGGTGGTCATAACCTGATTGTCGGCCGTGGGCAGTCTGCTCGGTTTGAAAATCCCGAAGCTTAGAGTCGGTAAGCCATCACGGTATATCACGAGAAAAGCGCCCTGCGGCGAGAGTATAATTGAGATAGCTCTGCCAGCGAGACCGTTATGGCTTTTAATGACGATGTTCACGTTCTTTCAATCCGATACCCGATCCTCGCAAAAGGGTTGGCGCCGTGCGTGAATCTGGACAAGGCATTTCGGTTCCTGGAATCGGAAAATTTCCCACTGGCGCAAATGGATGTGATTGCGCAAGATGAATTTAGCCATGATGTTTGCGTGCCGTTCCCTGGCAATCAAGCCTTCATGGTGATCGGCGCAACATGAGTCGGACATCTGACCAATGTCTCCGTGTGGGATTACAAACCGACTGCTGATGAGTTGCTCGAGAAGCGATTAGCAGATGGTTGGAAACCTCAGTGCTCTGAACTAAAAGAGGGATTGGTCATACTCGGGCACGCGGCATGCTTAATGCGAACTGATGACCTTCCAATGCAGCAATAACTGTAGTGAGTTCCAATAGCAAGGCGATACACTCGCTTTTCAGGCAGAAAGTTTCTTTTGAATCCTGGTTCTCTTCCGCTTGAAAGTGAGCAGTGAGTTCTCGTCATCTAAGTGTGGAAGCAAGATCGAGAGACGCATCTCGTCCCTCGTAAGGCCTGCACTTCGTGTGACTTTGCCTTCTATGGCCCGAATCAATTTCGGAAGGCTTCCGCGTTCCGCGTGTGCGAGGATAGCAGAGTGAATGTAGCTCTGGCGACAGACCGCCATTGTGTTTCCTAGCGCCGTGGCTGCGGCTCTGACGGCCTCGACAATTGCTCGTTTTCTTGCCGTTTGACTCAATTCTTCTTCCATTCTTGCCAATTCTGCAAGCGCAATCACGCTTCCGCGCCAGGTTCGAAAATCCTTTGCCGTAATGTGCTCATTTGAAATCTCAAGTAAATATGCGTTTACGTCAGCCGAGTTTACGGCCACAAGTTCATTTTCTTCATTGTGGTACGAGAAGAGGAATTCGGACTCGTTGTTTTCGCAGTCTGCAATTACAGCTGCCAATCCGCTATCGCGACACTCAAGCTCAATTTGTTTTCCTGATTTTCCTTTGAAGTTCAAACTGATTTTGTCCATTGAGCACTCTACGTGCTCTGTCAATAGAGTCGTGGCACCATGCGATTCATTTTCCTGAACATAGCGTTTGTTTCCGATTCTGATAGAAGCTTTGTCCAATAGCCGAACAACGGCGGCGATTACTCTGCGTTTCGATAATTCCGGCGTTTTGAGATCCTTACGCACGTGATTCCGGATCTTGGTCAGTAAGCCGGCAAATATTTGCAGGCGACCATATTTGTATGCTGCGCTCGCTTCGTGCCAGCGCGCGTGATAAATGTACTGCTTTCGCCCGGCGTCATCGTAGCCGGTCGCTTGAATGTGACCATCCGGACTTGAACAGATCCAAACGTCCTTCCACGCCGGCGGTATCACCAACGCCTTGACTCTGCTCTTCGTAATTTTGCATGTAACAGTGGAGCCGTCCGAAGCAATATATTTGAAACCTTTCCCGCTTTTCTTTCTGGTAAGGCCTTGACCAAATTCCTGGATATACTCGAGCCCGGCGCTGGCTGCCCGTTCCATCCAGGCGAGTTGTTTTTCTGTGACTGTATTGTGAGTTGCCATTGTTTTCTTGCCTTCTACTTCGTGTCCGGTATGTAGCACGCATATGCGACTTTGGACCTGCTTTCGCGAAAGAAAGCCTTGCCTGAACTGGGGGACCTGTTAGGGCTTTGCGTTCACCGCTAATTCATTTCGGGTTTCAGCACCGCCACCGGTGGCATTATTCGTATCTCGAACGAAACTTGCGATGAAACTGTGATCGGAAGAGCTTCGCCAGCTGTTTCCTCGCTGACTAGAATGGTGATTTTGTCAGAAATCACTCCGGCATGCGTATTCACGAGCAGTAACTGCTGGTATATTATTTTCACTCGGCGTCTGTTCGGACAGACCTTTCTCTCGGCCCTGTTTGCGCTAGCCTCTTCCCAAACTCCATGAAAAAGGTGCTTTATTTGGAAGACAGTTTTCTGGACTCGACACTGGTCGAGACTGCTCTGCGTGCGAAGCTTCCGGAAGTACAACTCAAGATAGTCTCGGATGTGGAATCTTTTAAAGATGCTTTAGAAACCGAGAAATTCTTCGCTGTACTTTGTGATAACACGAGGGTCAATGGAGACACGCTCACATCGGTGAAGCTAGCTAAGAACGCTCAGCCCGCCGCTCCGGTCATCGTTGTTTCCGGTCACAGCGATGAACTTCGTGCGGCGGGGGCGCTTAGCGAAGGTGCTTTTGACTACGTCAACAAAAACGAACTGTGGCGGCTGACCTTCATACTTTCAAGACTGTCGGCGGGTCGTCCACTGAGTGCGAATAATTTGCCGCCACCACCGAGCATCGTCACCGCATTCGCGGAGACGGAGTCTGCTGGTAATGATCTGGGTGATGAAGAATCGCCTGCAAATTGCGATTACTGATACTTAGTGTCGACGTGTGCATTTGGGAAAAGAAACCGAGCCGCTAGCTTCCGTGCGGAGATCTGACATTCGAATAATCTGACCTTTCTCTATATCGTTGCGTGCAAAATTGTCTGTAGCGATAGTCACGATTGGAAGTGCGTCCTCAGGCTGCTTCCATCGTTCGATCGAGCGTTCGCCGAGCATGTAGTCTTCAATTTTTGTGTCGCGAGCGATCGGTTGTACCGCGTATACGACCTGCGCTTGATTGGATTGAAAGTAGTATTCGCCGTGTTCGCTGGCATGGCTCGCGTACTCTTTCGGCATTGAGTATTTGATGCCGAAAATCACGCCGCCGATCAAGCACAGGACGATTAGAAACATGGCAGGTTTTGTCATATACAAGGATTATAGCCTGGGAAAGGTTTTGAAGGTTTTATCTGGAATCCGATCAGTTTTAAGCGCGGGGTGTTATATTTAACGATATGGTTAAACATTGCCAATCGCTAACATAATCGAAGGCAGTAATGCAGTGTGTTGTTAGCTCTAGCTCCAGACAAATAGAAACGATTTCCACAGGAATTGAACATGGTCAAGAAAGTTGTCTTAACAGTACTCGCTCTAGTCGGCGTCGCTGCTGCGGCGGTGGTCGCTATCGCGGCCACTAAACCTGATCACTTCTCGTTCGAGCGGGAGACTATCGTCAAAGCCCCTCCTGAACGCGTTTACCCTCTCATAAGTAACTTCCACGAGTGGCCCAGATGGTCGCCCTGGGAGAAGCTCGATCCAAAAATGAAGCGAGATTACAGCGGTCCAGAGTCGGCTGTCGGAGCGACTTATGCTTGGGACGGAAATAATGATGCCGGTGTCGGCAAGATGACCATAACTGAAGTCTCCGCTCCCAATCTGGTTAAACTCAATCTCGATTTCGTCAAGCCGTTTGAGGCCAAAAATCAAGTAACGTTCCAGATCACACCGGTAAACGAAAATGAATCGCAAGTGAGTTGGAAAATGGAAGGCGATTCTCAACTGTTTCCCTGCAAAATTGTTAGCGTCTTTTGCAGCATGGATGATATGTGCGGCAAAGATTTTGACGCGGGATTGGCCAGCATCAAATCAATTGCAGAGAAACAGAAAGTAGCATCGCAAGAGTAATGAGTTCGGCTTGTGATTAAGTCCAACGCACAATGGTTCAACCAAACGCACGATGGTTAAACACTACAGCGAACAACTCGATAGAACATTTTTCGCGCTATCTGATCCCACGCGCAGAGCGATTATTGGAAATCTTGCGAAAAAGGGACCTTGCTCCGTACTTGAGCTTGCAGAGCCATTCAACATGTCTTTGCCTGCGATTTCAAAACACTTGAAATTGCTTGAAAATGCGAACCTCGTTACTCGCGAACGCAAAGGACGCGTTCACTACCTGACACTTGTGGGAGGACCCATGTCAGAGGCTAATGATTGGCTTGAGGCTTATAGCCGCTTTTGGCAGACGCACCTGGATGCGTTTGAAGAATACTTAAATGAAACAGGAGAATCTGAACATGACGACGACGTGCAAAGTACAGCCGACGGTCTTGGAGATAACGAAAGTTTTAAAAGCCCCGGTCGAGAGAGTCTATAAAACTTGGACGGAACCGGAGCACATGGCGAAGTGGTTCGGCTGCGCAAAGACGGGAACTGTGCAGATCGAACAGGACTTGCGCGTCGGTGGAAACTTCAGAGTTGAAATGCACTGCACCGATGGCGAGATTGCAATTGTGCATGGAACCTTCAAGGAAATTGAACCGAACAAGAAGCTCGTATACACATGGACTAATAATTCACAAGAATTTCCTGCCGCAGATACTCTTGTCACTGTGCTCTTCATTGGCAATGGAAAGGAAACCGAGTTGCGTTTAAAGCACCAGAATTTCGCCAAGGAAATTTCGGCTCAGGGGCACAGCATGGGTTGGGGCGCATCGCTTGATAAGTTTGAAAGCTTGTTCAACGATGATGCTGCTTGACGCGAGTTTTTGAAACCAACATGAACTGCTCGCGCAAATCTTGTTCGAATCTTGTTAAACACACGAGCGTGACGCTCATCAAAGGAGAGTAAAGATGTCACAAGAGAAATGGATTCCGGATGGTATCACATCCGTTACGCCGCATTTTGTTAGAAAGGATGCAGCAAAGGCGATCGAGTTTTACGAAAAGGCCTTTGGTGCCGAGGTGAAGCAGCGCTTGAACACGCCAGACGGCAGAGTTATGCACGCTTGTCTGAAATTCGGAAACGCTGCAATTTTTATTTGCGATGAATTTCCCGAATGTGGTCCTGCTCTCGAACCACAAACAGAAAAGAACGCCCATGTGACCATTCATTTATTTGTAGAGGATGTAGATGCCGCCTTCAAGCGTGCCACCGAAGCTGGTGCAAAGGCGCTGATGCCGCCAACCGATATGTTCTGGGGGGATCGTTACAGCCGTTTGCAGGACCCCTTTGGTCAGATGTGGAGCATTGCAACTCATAAAGAACAGCTCAGTCAGGAGCAGTTGGAAAAGAATATGGCCGAAGCTATGCAACAGATGGCCGGCGCCGCCAAGTAGCCTTAACCGGCCTATGAGTAAGCGCGCACCAATCTAAGAAAAGTAGACAGAGTCAGATTGTTCGTCTGACTCTGCTACTGTTTACGCGTCGGGTAAACTTTTTTTGCGGCGTTCGCTGCTTGCTGTGCTGAGAACGCGATCAAGTCTAGTGGGTTAATGCGTGTTTCAAAGCCGCTTCCAGTTCCGGATATCTGAATTTGTAGCCCGATTGTTCAAGCTTTGTCGGTTTTACTAGTGTGCTCGAGAGAAGCAGTTCATCAGCCATCTCGCCCAGTAAGAGCCGCAGTCCAAAGGCGGGAACTGGGAAAACTGTCGGGCGATGTACAACGTTACCCAGCGTATTCGTGAACTCTTTATTCGTCACCGCATGTGGTGCTACGAGGTTGACCGGACCGGATAAACTTTCTGTGTTCAAGATGTGGATGATGGCTCCGACCTCATCGTCCATCGAGATCCAGCTCATGTATTGTCGTCCATCACCGAGCGGTCCGCCCAGTCCCGACATTATAGGTGGAAGCATCTTCGCCAACGCCCCTCCTCGCTTGGACAGCACAACTCCGGTTCGGAGATTTACTACTCTGATCCCGGCTTTCTTCGCCGCTTCGGTTGCATTTTCCCAGTCCTTGCATACCTCTGAGAGAAAGTCGAAGCCGCCGCTTGCCGATTCGTCCACTATAGTGTCACCGCGCTCACCGTAAAAACCGATTGCAGAGCCGCATATAAAAACCTTCGGCGGATTTTTCAGCGCGGCAAGCGCGTTGGAAAGTTGGTTGGTGGAGCGTACGCGACTCTCGCGAATTTCTTTTTTCTTCTCGTCCGTCCACCGTCCCGATGATATGTTTTCACCGGCGAGATGGACGACGGCATCTACCCCTTCCAGGCAAACAAGGTTTTCGCCCTCACCGTTCTGGTCCCAGAATATCTCACTGGGTGATTCGCTCGCCTTCCGGACTAGATGAATGACTTGATGTCCATCGTTGGTGAGTCTGGTTGCGAGCTCGGAACCAATTAGCCCGTGTGAGCCGCTGATTGCTATCTTCATGGTTTCGTCCTCTCTACCCATCAGCCTGAGTCTCTCGTCCACCAGCCGTGACTCGACTCCTCCTCCTATTAGACCGAATTGAGGTGAACGTTGGGTGAGCGGAGGGAGTAATTTCAAGCTGGTTTTGACGCATGTAACAGGTGACCTGGCTGCACCATCCTGACTCAGGAGTTCACCACGTGTTCACGCAGCGGGAATATAATTGTGAAAAGTCCTTCGCCCGATGGCGGCGCCTAGAAATCACGTGGGAACTTCAATGAAGCCGGACACCGACAACCATATAAAGGGAAGCCCATTCGGCACTCTGAAGGCCTCCGAGCACCATCTCAGAGTCCTTGAGAACGCGGTGCAGTCAGCGCGCAACGGAATAGTAATTACCGATCCGCTTCAACCGGACAATCCAATTATCTTCTCGAACATCGCGTTCAGCGAATTGACCGGTTACGAGTTGAGCGAAATCATTGGGAAAAATTGTCGTTTCTTACAAGGTATGGACAGCGATCAGGCTGAGCTAAATGTACTCCGCTCTGCGATCAAGGAAGAGAAACCGTGCATTGTGACTCTTCGCAACTACAAAAAGGATGGCACGCTCTTCTGGAATGAATTGAGCGTAGCTCCAGTGATGAATGAAGATGGGATCTGCGTCAATTTCATAGGCGTTCAAAACGATATAACTGCAAGAAAAGAGGCTGAACGACAAGTATCCGAGTTTCACTCCATGGTGTCGCATGAGTTGCGCACGCCACTCACATCTATCAAAGCTTCACTGGGTCTGGTAGAGGATGGTGATGCCGGACATATACCCGCACCAGCGAAGCGACTCATTCAGATAGCAACGCAAAACGCCCAGCGCCTTTTGAAACTCGTTGACGACATTCTTGACCTCAAAAGAATGGAATCTGGAAAGCTTCAATTGAACTTCACCATCGTCAACCCGGATGAACTTGTGGAGGATGCGGTTAACTCGCTCAATGAACTAGCGAAGGCGAATGGTGTTTCCTTTGAAAAGGAAATTGCCACCACTCGTGCTTTCTGCGCGGATCCGGAGCGTGTCACGCAAGTGCTATTCAATCTCATCGGAAATGCTATTAAGTTTTCCCCTACGAATGGGAAAATAACTATCAGAGTGGAAGATGAGGGCAAACAAATCCGATTTTCAGTAAAGGACGAGGGACCGGGCATTGCTCAGGATCAACAAGGCAAGCTGTTTCACAAGTTTTCCCAGGTTGACTCCTCCGATACGCGACCGCAGCCTGGAAGTGGTTTGGGTCTATCAATTTCCAAAAAGATTTTGGATTTGCATGGGGGCGAGATAGGCGTAGATAGTAGGCATGGTGAGGGTGCGCTCTTCTGGTTCGCACTACCAGTGGTGCCAAAGGTGAATGGTTAAGGTTATGGCAAAAATTCTAGTAGCTGAGGATGACCGAGACCTGGCAGAAGTGGTGAGCTTCGCTCTGCAATCGAAGGGGCACATGGTGCAGGTCGTCCATGACGGCAAACAGTGCAGCGATTATCTCAGCACCTGCGAGTACGACCTCATCATACTCGATTGGATGATGCCCTGGAAATCTGGTTTGGAGATATGCCAGTGGTTTAGAGCGAAAGGGGGCCGCACTCCAATTTTGATGCTGACCGCCAAGACTAAGATGGACGACCGCGAACTTGGTCTCGACAATGGTGCCGACGATTATTTGACCAAGCCATTCGATCAACGCGAACTTGCTGCGCGTGTGCGGGCCTTACTCCGCCGTCCGGATGTGGTTGTGGGGAATGTTCTGAAAGCTCACGATATTCAACTTGATACAGTTTCTTGCATTGTCACCAGGGGCGGTGCTGAAATTCATTTGCGACCGAAAGAGTTCAGTCTGCTCGAATTCTTCATGCGACATCCTAATCAAACCTTTTCCACTGATGCATTGCTCCGGCGTGTTTGGCTTGATGACTCAGCCGCTACGCCCGACAATCTGAAGACGCATATCAAGATGTTGCGTCAGAAACTCGATACCAATCGAGCGGAATCGATGATAAAGACCATCCGCCGGCGCGGATATGTGATGACGACTCAGGATGGGATGGCGGAGTTCGCCGACGAGTGAACAATCGTACTCGCACTGCCTGAGAAGGAAGGCTTCGCAACATCTCGTAAAGAATTCTGAAATAAGCGGGACTGGTTTTTCTCACGCCTTTCCGTCGCTGCTGCGTTTCGAGCAACCTTCGTTTCAAGGCTTTTGAAAGGCCATCTTTAATATTGCTAACGATTGCGAGAAGTCAAGTCTTGGGTGTTACTATCCTTCAACGCCCGAGTGGCGCAGCATAGACACGTCTTCTCCAGGAGTTTCCAATGCCGAAGTGGAACAAACCCCTTGCGCTTGGCGCAGCGCTTATCTCTTTCCTGCAACCATCTGCGGCATGGGCTGACGGTCGCGGTCAAAATCGTGGACAAGATTGGCAGGCGGCGCATTTCCTGGAGCTTCACGGGATGTCGCGCGCTGAGCGACATTTGATGCGAACGGAACAGCGTGATGCGCGCATTGAGGCTCGCATGGATCGTGTTCCCCGATCGTCAGTCGATGCCAGCACCATGGTGCGCAACTTGAGCCGACCTGTACAACCGGCTTTTAGCCTGGGCATGCTGCCGAATAATCTCAACTTGAAGTCGATGAAGAACACCATCAACTTGAAAAAGTTTGGTTTGTTGGAACCGGTAACCATCACTGCCGGCGGCAAGCAAATCGTTATAGACGGTTCCTCAAGACTGACAACGGCTGAGGCTGTTGCGGTCCGGCAAATATTAACCACTGGAACGCAAACCATCGAGCTTTCCGCAAAAGGTGAAGCCGTTGGCGGCTCCATGGTGCTTAACCAAGATTCCGGTCAGCAACTCGGTCGTTTGATTATTCCGACTGGTGTCACTGTCATCGATAACGGCACCACAGGCGAGATTTCAGTGCGTGGCAACATCATCAACCAGGGTTCGCTGTATGCACTTTCGAGTAGCGACGGAAACTCTACGACCATCACCGCGCGCAACATCATCAACAGCAAAGGAGGTTTAGTTACCGGCGCAGTGCCGACGACCTCCAGCGTCGACTTTGGCGATCTCACGCATGGCGTAGACCTTACGCTCATCGCGCAGAATGGCATCTATAACTCTGGTGACATCACAGGTGGTGCTGGAAATTCGAACGTTCACCTGACCACCAACAATCTTCAGAACAATGGTTCAATTTCGTCCATCGACGGTTCGCTAAACATTGACGCGCTCAACAGCCGCGGTAACGTGCGAATCAATAACGTCGGCGGAACGATGTCCGCCACCGCTGGCGATATCAATATTGGAAGCAACAACCTCGCGTTCACCAGAGAGATAAACATTCTTGGAGGCGATTACAACTCCAAGAACTTGAATTTGAACGGTGGTAATGGCGTTATCAACGGCGTCTTGGGTAATGTCAGCGGCAAAATGAATACGTCGGCGCGTATCGCGCACGTCGGAACCAACACGGAAACGCTGGTGCTCGGTAACACCTGTATCACAGGCGACCCGACATTCTGGAATACTGGAAACATCGACATACAGGGCGATATCATTGTCAACGAAGCGCTATCGATATTAGCAACGGGCAATATTACTGACACATCCGGTGTTCAGCACATAATTAGAGCCAGAGCCGACAACGGTTCCGGAAAAGAAATCAATATAATCGCTGGTGCGGACCTGACTTCATCGTCAGGAACCAAGAGCCCGATAATCGGACCTTTTCCAGGCACCGGTTCAGCGATACCGAACGGCGCCAAAGTGACCGTTAAAGGACCGTCTGCAGGTGGTGGCAACATAGATCTTGGGATCAGCATAATCGACGCCAGCGCTCAGAAACAGACCAACGGCAACGGTGGTAATGTCACACTCATTGCATACTCGGATGCTAACGGCGATAACGGAAAAATAAAAATCTTAGGCTTCGACTCCAGTGTGCCCGGTGATGTGAAAACCAGCATTAATACCGGTGCTAGCGGTTTTGGAGCGGATGGGCACGTCATGATAATTGGCGGCGGCACAGGTGCTGACGCGATTAACATTGGTTCGATAAACACCATTGGTGGTGGCGGTGGCGTCGGCAACGTAACGATTTCCAATTCCAATGCGGTAGGGACCGGAACCGCATCCAGTAACGGGACTCTCGCAGGAAACCTGGCTCCGGGGGCACTCCTGGGCGGAACTATAACAACCAATATTATTCAAACCGGTGGAGGTTTCCTCAAAATCGAAACTGGTGGAACAGCTGACCTGGGTAAAACTCTTGGTAGTACCAACGGTATCACTTCAACGATCTCCGCGTTCTATATAGGAACTGGGGGTGCGCTCACTGTTAATGCGGACAAAATAAATGTGCTTGGTGACGTCCGTGCCGATGGGGGGCCTGGAGTACCTGGACTCAGTGCCGGAGCCGGAGGAAAAGGTGGCTCTGGGACTATTGCTGGGAATGGCGGCGCTCTAACTCTCGCATCTGGTGCCGGTGGTGTCACGGTATCGTCAGGCAAGTTTGTTCTCGCTATTGGTGGATCTGGTGGCGTAGGGACTGCGGGTGGAACGGCCAAGCCCGGTAAGGGTGGATTGAGTGGCGGTGATGGTGGCGATGGTGGAAATGGCGGAAAAGTTACGATAACCTCGACTACTGGAGATATCGTCGTGAATTCCGGAGCGATAATTGCAGCGTCCGGTGGTGCCGGTGGCAATGGTGGTGCTGGCAGTGCTGGCTCTTCTGGAGCGAAGGGTGGCGCCGGCGGTGCAGGCGGAGACGGCGGAGCGGCCGGAGACGGCGGCACATTGCTGATTCAAACGGGATCCGGCAACATCAATCTTGCGCTTGCCAGTCAGGTTTTAGCTGGTGGTGGCATCTCGCCGCTTAACCAGGGTGGAAATGGCGGTGCTGGCGGAGCCGGTGGTGCGGGTACCGCTGGAGCCGGCGGCAATGGAGGTGCCGGTGGTAACTCTGGAAATGGTGGAGCGGCAGGTAAGCTTACGATTACATCTTCTTCCGGGAACATAAGTCTTGGCGCGATTCAGAACAATGGCGGAGCCGCTGGAACTGCAGGCGCTGGCGGTGGAGGCGGCTCCGGTACAGGTGGAAATGGTGGCAAGGGCGGTGCCGGTGGCTCTGGTGGTAATGGTAGCGCCGGTGGTGTTCTGACAATTGACGCCAACGGGTCTGGAACTATTACGACCAACAATGCCATACAAAGTTTCGGCGGCAGCGGTGCCAGTGGTGGCGCAGGCGGTGCTGGCGGATCCGGAAGTGTTGCCGGTGGTTCGGGCGGCGCAGGTGGTGCTGGCGGTCAAGGTGGCAATGCCTCGATTGTCGATATGTCTACTGAGTCAGGAGCGATTCTCGTAAACAACGCATCCGGCGCGGCAAGCCTCGGTGGTAACGGTGGCAATGGTGGTGCGGGTGGTAATGCCGGCACGGGTGGCAGCGGTTCTGGTGGTAGTGGAGGCAACGGCGGTAACGCAGGAAGCGCTGGCAACGCAAACCTCGTAAAAGTGTCTTCCACCAGCGGTAATATTGGAATTACCGGCGATGGTACGAGCGCAGGCTTCATTGTCGGTGGTGGCTTGAGTGCTCAGGGCAGTGTCGCCGCTGGAAATGGTGGCGCAGGCGGTGCTGGTGCTAATGGTTTCAGTGGCGGTGCCGGCGGTTTCGGTGGTAATGGCGGCTCAGTCGGTAGTGCGGGAACGCTCCAGGTCACTTCAAACACTGGCAACATCGATTTCAGTCAAAAAATTGTCATCATTGCTGCAAGCGGAGACGCCGGAAGTGGAGGCAGTGGCGGCAAAGGCGGAGATGCCACCAACTCTGCTGGAGATGGCGGTAACGCAGGCACTGGTGGTAATGGCGGTACCGGTGGCGTGGGTGGTACCATGAATATCAGCACCGGTGGATCGGTTACGACTGGTGATAAGTTTACTGCAGATGGTTCCGCTGGCGGTGCCGGTGGCAACGGGGGTGTTGCAGGCAACGGCGGCAGCGCGTCCGGCGATGGGGGCTCCGGGGGCTCCGGTGGAGATGGTGGCGCCGCCAACAAAGGTGGCAGCATCACGATTTCGGCGCAGAACGTCAGTATGAATAACTTCACCGCCAACGGATCAAGATCCGGCAACGGTGGCAACGGTCAGAATGGTGGCACGGCGGGTTCCACCGGAAATGGTGGCAATGGTGGTAGTGGCGGTAACGGCGGTGCTGCAGCCGGCGGTGGTACTGTAAAAATCACATCTACTTCCAACACAAATGCGAACGGAATCACTGTATCCGTTAAAGGTACAGCAGACGGAAGTCAAACCGGTGGTAACGGCGGAAACGCCGGAGCCGGAGCAGCAGCGGGTGCATCGGGAAGTAAAACCAGCGGCGGTAATGGCGGCAATGGTGGCAGTGCTGGCGGTGGCTCTACAGCTGTCGGCGGCAATATTACATTGACGACTACTGCGGGCACGATTACGGCAAACGCTCTTAGCGCCAACGGTAATCTTGCCGGACTCGCTCGGAACGGTGGCAGTGGTGGCAACGGTGGCACGACTTCCAGTAATGGTGATGGTGGTAACGGTGGCAATGGCGGCACTACCGGTAAGGGCGGGTCGATCACTGTCGGCTCCACAACCGGCGCCGTAACTGTTGTGGGTCTTTCTGCAGCGGGTCAAGCGGCCTCGGATGGAGGAAACGGAGGAAATGGTGGCAACACCGGAACCTCAGGCGGCGATGCCGGAAACGGTGGTGCTGGTGGCTCGTCCGGCGGCGGTGGAAACATCACAGTAAGTACCACCACCGGAGCTATAACGGCCAATAATGCGAACGCGTCCGGTAACGACAAAAATGGAAGTGGTGGAAATGGTGGCACTGGCGGTTCCGCTGGAAGCGGAGCCGGCGGAGACGGTGGCGCTGGTGGAGCAACTGGCGGCACCGGTGGTGGTGGCTCTATCAGTATCACTTCGACATCCGGCGACATAACTGCCCTGGGCGCAGATGCGAGTGCTGGCGTAGCTACCGTTGGAACTGCCGGCAACGGTGGTACAGGCGGAGCCGGTACGACTTCAGGTGGAGGCGGTGGTGCAGCTGGCTCGACTGGTAATGGAGGTGCCGGTGGTTCCATCAAGATCACTACAGGCACATCCAATACGGTCACTCTAGATACCTTGAATGTTTCAGGGGGAAGCGTCTTCAGCCCGGGGGCTACTGGTGGCACGGGTGGAAGTGGACCCGGCAAAGGCGGAGGCTCGGGCGGTAAAGCTGGAAACGGTTCGTCGGGCGGAGCTGGCGGAACCATCAATCTCACGGGGGCGGTAACCGGTCTGACTACAGTGACTGCTGACGGCGGCGATGCGCAAGCGGGCGGTGACGGCGGCGTCGGGGGCGCTGGCGGACCGAAGGGCGGCAAAGGCGGACCTGGAGCCACAGGCGGAAATGGCGGCAATGGCGGGACCGTCACGAGCAACGCTGCTCTGGGCGTGACTCCGACTGTCAGTGGTGGGACCGGCGGCGCTGCCGGTTCCGGCGGGACAGGTGGAACCGGAACCAAACCCGGCAAAGCTGGAAAGCCCGGCAAAGCCGGCATCGACGGCACCAATGGCTCGGTATCGCCATAGCGCTGCTTGAGCATAGAAACAGGCGGCGGTGAGAATTTCAGTAATCTGTCTCGGGCTTTGCAGCGTCAAGAGTCTTCTTGGCAATGCTGCCGAGATGAGCGATATGTCATACTGTGTCTTCCTAATCGAGGCAGTTTCGCTGTTAAGTCTCTGCGGGCTGTGGCGTCTTGACTGACCGCCTCGACGATTGGTGTTTGCCGATCATGGTGCACCACAGGTGGTGCAAGAAACCCGTCAGCATGCAGTTAACTTCAAAGGAGAAGGTTATGGTAAAACGGTTTTTGGGCGCATTTGCAATCGCGTCGCTCGTTGTGGCACCGGCGATTGCTGCGGACTATCCGAAGATCGCATATGATGCGAAGTACACTATGAAGTCGCCACAGGGATCTTCTGAGATGCGCATGGCCTCAGACGGCGCAGGCAAACTTTTGACTGCCACAAAGATGGCTGGGATGTCGACAACCTCGATCGTGGATTACACGAATATGACCAGCACCACATTGATTGACGCCAACAAGATGGCGATGGTTAACAAACTTCCGGCGACTCAGAAATACATGGGCGATGCCGATGCAATCAAGAAAAATGGTGGCAAAGATCTCGGCACTAAGACTATCGCTGGTCATCCGTGCCACGGTTGGGAGTACACCACTGATGGTGCCAAATCAGAGTGTTGGATTGGTGATGACATCAAGACGATGGTTCAATCGACGAGTACTACTAAGCAGGGGAAAACTGTCATGACGCTTACGAGCTTCAAGGCTGGCGCTCCGGCTGCGAGTGATTTCAAAATTCCGGCAGGATACAAAATGATGAAGGTTCCTGGTGCTGGTTAAGGCTCGAAACCCTTTGCTATTTTAGCGTTTCGGTTTTAGTTCCAGTATCTGAAAAGTAACTGAGGATCCGATCGGATACCGGCCCGTCACGTTGGAGAGTAACAATTACCTCCCACGGGACGGGCTTTTTCGCGATCATGGTTACCAAAAATTGGAGATCACAACTTATTCGTTGTAAGTCGTTTTAAAATTTGTCTGTTGCCATCGGCAATAGTCGTAGTTGGACGTATGGAAAAAATATGAAACTCAAACCTCTATTCCTTTCAGTAGGCCTCGCATTCATGATTAACTCAGCTGCAACGGCTGCAGAAACGCCGAAACTTGAATTTCCGCAACCGAGCCCGTCCTGCACTCTCAAGCAGCGCGTCGGTTTGACGGATGTTGAAGTCACCTATTCGAGACCCGGTAAAAAAGATCGCGAGATTTTTGGAACGGTCGTACCATACGACAAGGTTTGGCGCACTGGAGCTAATGCAGCTACTAAAGTGGTTTTCAGCACTCCCGTCAAATTGAATGGCAATGACGTTCCCGCTGGCACGTATGCATTGATGACCATTCCCGGCAAAGAAGAATGGACGATCATCATCAACAAGAACACCGATCAATGGGGTTCCTACAAATACGATGAAAAGCAAGACCTGGTTCGTTTCAAAGCAAAACCGCTTGAACTAGCAAAGTCAGTCGATGCATTCACAATCGAATTCAACGATATTCGTGATGAATCCTCGAATTTGAACCTCACATGGGACAAAACATCTGTTCCGATCAAGCTCGAAGTTTCTTACGTTGAAAAACTGATGGCTGACATTGATAAGGTGATGTCATCTGATGATGCGAAGAAACCGTACTTCCAAGCAGCTGCGTTTTATTTCAATCACGGCGGAGACCTGGCTAAGGCAAGCAAGTGGGTTGATCAGGCAATAGCTGAGCGCGAGGCGTTTTACATCGTTCACCTGAAGGCTCAAATTCTTGCAAAACAAGGCGAGAAAAAAGAAGCGCTTGCAGCTGCAAAACGTTCAAGCGAACTTGCTGAAAAAGCCAATGATGGCGCCTATGTCCGCCTGAACGACGAACTTATCAAAAAGCTCCAGTAGTTTAGTTGGTAAAACGTTGAAGGTATCTAAGGAAAAATCATTCAAGAAGTGGCGTTGTGCAATTGCCGTTATGGCTTGTGCAACGTCGCTTTTTGCGTTTTCCGATGATGCCGCGCTTGGAGCTGATAAACCGAATTTGAGTTTGAAAATGCACACTGAATCTCCGAAAGAAATACTGCATCAGCTCGAGAGTTTTCGGCAGATGGGAAGCGTGCTCTATGTAGCGGCGCACCCGGACGACGAGAACACGGAATTGCTGACTTATCTCGCACGCGGTCGCAAATACCGCACCGCTTACTTGTCGCTCACTCGCGGTGATGGTGGGCAGAATGTGCTGGGCGCGGACTTGGGAGATAAACTTGGTCTGGCGCGAACGCAAGAACTACTTGCTGCCCGGCAGATCGATGGTGCTCATCAATTTTTTTCGCGCGCGATTGATTTCGGCTTTTCTAAAAATTATCAAGAGACTCTTAACGTTTGGGACAAGCAAGAAATTCTCTCCGACGTCGTTCGCGTGATTCGGAAGTTTCGTCCGGATGTCGTCATAACTCGTTTTTCACCGAAGCCTGGCGGTACGCATGGGCATCACACGACGTCGACAATTCTTGCTCAGGAAGCTTTTAAACTGGCTGGGGATCCGAAGGCGTTTCCTGAACAGAAGCTTGAACCCTGGCAGCCGAAGAGAATCTTCTGGAACTGCTCGATTTGGCAAAAGGACAAAATAGGCGATGCTGAGATTTTAAAGATTGACGCGGGCGGAAAAGATTCTGTAACGGATGAGACATACCATTCTCTAGCCAGAGCCAGCCGCGCAATGCACAAAACGCAGGGATTCGATACGTTTCAATTTCCCGGAGACAAGAACGAGCATCGCACCGAGCAGTTTCAGTTACTTGATGGAGAGCCTGCCACCGCTGATATCATGGATGGTGTCAACACGAGCTGGAAACGAGTCAAAGGCGGCGAAACAATTGACAAGGAAATCGCTGATATCATCGGCCGATTCGATGTAATGAAACCGGCGAAGAGCGTGCCCGGATTGCTGAAACTGCGAATAGCGCTGGACAAGCTGCCAGACAAGGACTTGATAATCAAAGAGAAGCAAGAGCAGCTTGATTTGATCCTTCAGGAGTGTCTTGGTTTGAAAACAGAGACAACTGTCTTTAACGCTGATGTGGTGCCCGGTGAGCATATGAAATTGCATAGCTCTGCGGTTGTCAATTCTGATACACCGAATGCGGTGAAGTGGATAGCGGTGAAGTATCCGCTGTTGAAAAAAGAAGTGAAGCGAGATGTCGAGCTCAAGCCGCACGCCGCAAGTATCTTCGAAGATACGGAAACGATGCCCGAGCATGCGCCCTTAACACAGCCTTACTGGCTTCGCACGGAGGGAACGCCTGGTGTGTTTCACGTTGAAGAGCCGGATTTGATAGGAACCCCTGAGAATGCGCCATCGTTTCCGATTGAAAACGTATTTGAAATCGATGGTCAGAAATTAGTAGTGCGAGATGAACCCGTGCAGATTTCTACGGATTCTGCCGGGAATCAGATTCGTCGTAGGCTGGACATTATTCCTCCTGTATCAATGCGTTTCACTACTGAAGTAGCGATAATGAACCCGTCCGCCTCGAAATCTGTCGAGGTCGAAATTAAGGCGGCTCGCGGTGGGTCAAAGGGAAGTTTGAGGTTGGAGGTGCCGTCAGTTTGGAAGGTCGAGCCAGAGAAGCAAGCGTTCGACTTGGCTGATGCTGGTCAAGTGGCTCACTTTACGTTTAAACTCACCGCGCCGAACAAGCCTGGTTCCGCTCGCGTCCTGGCCGAAGCGGATATAAACGGTTTGAAGTATCACAATCAGCGTATCGAGATAAACTATCCTCATTTGCCGCGCCAGGTGCTGTTGCCACCAACCGTGGTGAGAGCAGTTAGTCTGGATTTAAAAACGCTCGGCAAGTCCGTTGGCTATCTTCCCGGAGCCGGCGACAGTTTGGCTGAAAATCTTCAGCAGATGGGCTACGCGGTCAAAATGCTTGATGATGCCAGCCTGACTTCTAAAGACTTGGAAGGGCTCGATGCCGTCGTCCTTGGCGTGCGCGCCTTCAACGTACGTGTCAACATAGGCAAAGCGATGCCTGCGTTGATGTCGTATGTCGAGAATGGTGGCACGATGATTGTTCAATACAATCGCCCCGACCAAATGAAGACTGACAAGATCGCTCCGTTCGATCTCAAAATTTCGCGAGATCGTGTGACTGACGAAAATGCGGCAATCACCTTTTTAGCACCGGAAAGTCCGATTCTGAATACTCCGAACAAGCTTACTTCCGCTGACTTTGAAGGTTGGGTTCAGGAGCGAGGTCTGTATTTCCCAGACCGTTGGGACTCGCACTTCCAGCCGGTCCTATCTTGCGCCGATCGAGACGAGGCGCCATCGAAAGGTGTTTTGCTGATCGCCCCCTTTGGAAAAGGGCATTACATTTACACCGGTTTGAGTTTCTTCCGGCAGTTGCCTGCCGGCGTACCAGGCGCGTATAGGTTGTTCGCAAATATGGTTTCGCTTGGCGGGGAAATTTCATCGATTTCTGCGTCTACCCCATCTAAAAATAATGAGCACTGAAACTAAGGTTGAAACGACTGCGGACGACGAGGACGACTGTACCGGTCTTCCCTGGCCTTCTAGCTGGAAATCAGCATATGCACTCGTGATCTGTTCTTTTAGCGTTTGGCTTTCTCTTCTTGTTGCTCTGGGGACTGTCAAATGAACGAGCTCGATATCGCGGTACTCGTTGTCACCATATTTAGTATCTCTATCTATGGCGTTTGGCGCACCCGACATCGGCACGATCTGAACAGTTACTTAAAAGGAAAAGGTCAGATGCCCTGGTGGGCAATCGGACTTTCGGTCATGGCGACTCAGGCTAGCGCAATCACGTTTCTCTCCACACCGGGTCAGGGTTATTTGAGTGGACTGAGTTTCGTGCAGATATACTTTGGTGTTCCACTAGCTTTGATCATAATATCGATTTTCTTCCTGCCAATTTTTCACAGGCTGAATGTGTACACTGCGTATGAGTATCTGGAGAAACGATTTGATGCGAAGACGCGCTTGCTGGGTGCCGTCCTATTTCTCCTTCAGCGTGGTATCGGTGCAGGACTCACTATTTACGCACCTGCCATAGTGCTGTCTACCGTATTCGGATGGTCGCTACAGGCGACAATTATTTGCAGCGGTTTGGTAGTCACCGCTTACACCATGTTGGGTGGAACGGATGCTGTGACAGTCACGCAGAAATATCAACTCGCCATCATCTTTCTTGGCATGATCACTGCTGGTTGTCTTTTGATTTTCAAGCTTCCGGCTGAGCTATCGTTTGTTGACGCGATGAGTGTAGCCGGCGGTTTCCAAAAGCTGAACGCCGTAAATTTTTCCACAAACATGAGTGAGCGGTACACGTTTTGGTCCGGCTTGTTGGGCGGGACGTTTTTGATGCTGTCATATTTTGGTGCTGACCAGTCGCAAGTTCAGCGTTATATATCGGGAACATCGGTGCGCGAGAGCCGACTTGGATTGCTGTTTAACGCCATCTTCAAAATTCCGATGCAATTTGGAATTTTGATGCTGGGGGTTCTGATGTTTGTGTTTTATCAATTTAAACAGCCGCCGTTATTCTTCGACACTACGGCAAATCGTTACGTTCAAAGTCAGCGTCTGGTTGCGCAGGAAGAACCTGGAAGCAGCAGCGCATTGCTTGATTTGGAGAAGAAGTTCAACTTAACGCATGCCACTACAAAAGGGCACTTGGAGAGCTGGCTGCATGCGAAACACTCGGGAGACCTGCAAACTGCTGAACAGGAATTTGCAGCAGCTGCTGCTGCTCAAGCCGAAGGAGAGAAAATCAGAGCGGCTGCGGCAGAACAACTGGCAGCGAAAAGCCAGGTGAAAACGAAGGGCGAGGTGGGAAGGAAAACTTCCGGTAAAGAACCGGTGAGCTCATCCGTGAATGCCGTAATCAATGGGGCTGCTGAAACTCGAATATCCACCACTGCCGGCGCGAAGGTGCCTGGAACCGCTCCGACAAAGGCGAATAACGCCGACTATGTCTTCATAACATTCATTCTTCAAGAGCTTCCTCACGGAGTTATCGGTTTGCTCGTCACTGCGTTTTTCCTCGCGGCACTATCATCCAAAGCTGCTGAACTGAATGCATTGGGTACGAGTACGACAATTGATTTCTACCGACTGCTGATCAGACGTGACGCGAGCGATAAAGAATGTGTTCTCGTAACCCGTGCGTTCACCGCATTCTGGGGCGTGGTTGCCATTTTTATCGCGCTCTATGCCCATTTGTCGGAGAATCTGATTCAAGCCGTCAATATTCTAGGTTCGATCTTCTATGGCGTGCTATTGGCACTATTTCTGGTGGCATTCTTTATAAAATGGGTCGGCGGAACGGCAATCTTCTGGTCTGCTCTCGTTGCTCAATTACTAATTTTCTTTCTCTACTCCACGCTGACAATTTCCTATCTCTGGTTTCCACTCATTGGTTGCGCCGTATGTGTGATATTCAGCATCATCATGCAAATGTTTATAGGTAAAAATCAAAAGGTAATCGAAAACTACGGAACATGACATCACCGATAATATGTTTTGGTCAACAGCCCTGCGGATTCTTTCCGAAGCGATTTCTCGTTGCGAAGATACAGACTGCGCGCCGTTTGCAAAAGGAGATAGGCGGTGAGGTCATCTTCTTCTTCCATGACAGCGATCACGATCCGCGTGAAACGAAAACGATTTTGCGCCACAAGACTACTGACGAATTGGCTCAGCTCAACTTCACCTATGAGAATAAAACGCAGCGAAAGTTTTCTCCTCTTTATTTGAAACGCATTCCCGCCGATTGGCAGGAGAAAACTGCGGCTCAGTTGCGCAACTACGTGGACTCTTCGATGATTGAAATGTTTAAAAGCGTCAAAGCTGACACGATCGCCGACTTCTGTCTGGAGATGTACCGCTCTATGGGGCTCCTGGAGGGCGTCAAGGTCATCAGGTCCAGTGACAAGGAGTTTCGCCGGGGCGCCTGCGATATCGATGATTTTTTTGTAGATGTGGCGGTGAATGGGAATAGTAAGTTAGACCCTGAAATCGTCCGCGCACGTTTTGCAGACAATGTTTTAAGACTGCACGAGGGTGGCGATAAGTTTCTAGACTTGCCTATGACTGATTTTACGAAAGAGCAAATTAGCCCCTCGCGTGATAGCCGCCTGAAGTGGATGCAGTCTGTTCTTCATTGCACGCATTACGTTGCCGGAGCGAGTGAGCAGGACTATCTGCGCAAAGAGGATGCACCGGAAATCGAGTACGTTACGCGTGATACCATCGATCGTTCGGAGGAGGCGCACATTGAGCTCATCTGATTCTGTCCTGGTCTTCGGCGCGCATCCGGACGATATTGAATTCGGTTGCGGTGGCGTCATTAAAATTGAAACAAATAAAGGTCGGAAGGCTCACTTCGTCGTGACCTCGAAAGGCGAGGCGGGTACCAGTGGAACGCCGGAAACCCGTGTTGCGGAGTCAAAAAAGTCCGCGGAGACTCTTGGCGCGACGATTGAGTTTATAGAGTTCGAAGGCGACTCTCATCTGGAGATGAAGGTCGAACATACGATTAAGCTGGCCGAGATTATTCGGCGCGAGCGACCATCGACTGTGCTTGCTCCAACTTGTGTGGACAATCAACACCCAGACCATTCTCG
This sequence comes from Candidatus Obscuribacterales bacterium, assembly GCA_965228855.1. GTDB lineage: Bacteria > Cyanobacteriota > Vampirovibrionia > Obscuribacterales > Obscuribacteraceae > JADYXR01. The sequence continues at coordinate 2,446,961 of CBDDIJ010000002.1, forward strand.
ACTGGGCAAGCTGGTGCGAGACGCGGCTCGCCTGGCACGCTACGGAGGTCTGAAGGAGCTTCTGGCGTTGAAGGCTCATGCTATTGAGCAGTTGTTATTTTACGCAGTGACACCGGAAGGAGTGCCGCATGACGTGACTTCAATTTTAATCGATATATCCGCACCCGATGTTCTGAAAGCCTGGACCGAAGCTATGAAGTCTCATGCTTCTCAAGCTTCCACTCGCAATTACATTGAGATGCAATTGACTCGCGCCAGACTGTTAGGAGTGCAGGCGGGAATTGAGCACGCAATCGCTCTGTATCCCAATGATCCTCTAATATTTGACTCGCTTTCTCAAATCGGTAAAGGAGCGCGACGTTTCTAAATGAACCTCAGGAATCCATTGAAAATTGGCATAAGCTGTTATCCGTCTGTCGGTGGAAGCGGAGTGATCGCGACGACGCTAGGAGTTGAGCTTGCGCAGCGTGGACACGAAGTGCATTTCATAAGTTATGAGCGACCATTTCGTCTACCGGAGAATGCTCCACGAATTCACTTTCACCAGGTTGTAATTAACAGCTACGGTCTGTTCAAATATCCCGACTACTCCCTGCCGTTGTCCGTAGAGATGGCGCGCGTGAGTTGCGTGCACGACCTTGATATCATGCATGTGCATTACGCTGTTCCTCATGCCACGGCTGCAATTCTTGCGCGTTGTATGTTGCCTCAGGATAAACAGCCGAAGGTTGTCACCACGCTGCATGGAACCGACACTACACTGCTAGGTGCAGACCCTGGTTATGGACCGGCTATTCATCACGCTCTAACGCAATCGGATGCCGTCACTACCGTGTCATCATTTCTGGAAGCGGAAACCCAGCGCGTGATCGGATACAAAGGAGCGATGCAAGTTATTTATAATTTCTTCGAGCCGAAACAGCCGTTGCGGTCTCGCGAGGAGGTCCGTCGAGAGCTGGGCGTCGGTGACGAGGTGCTGATTCTGCACTCGTCGAATTTACGCCCAATGAAGCGCGTTGATATGCTTTTGGAAACAGTCGCTCGCATTCAACCACGGGATAAGTTCAAACTCCTGATTCTCGCTGGAGCAGATTTCAAGCCGTTTAGAGATGATGTAAACCGGCTTGGTTTGGCGGACAATATTATCGTCCGCGAGAACGTACTCGACATCGAAGACTATTTGCAAGCAGCTGATCTATCGCTGTACACATCGGAAAGCGAAAGTTTTTGCTTGAGTATCTTGGAAGCGATGTTCTTCGGCTGCCCAAGCGTCGCCACCAATGTTGGTGGCATCCCGGAGGTCGTGGATAATGGTGTTGACGGTCTGCTCGTACCGTTTGGTGATGTTGATGGCTTAGCTAGCGAAGTCCAGCGCTTAGTTGATGATGTTGATGAGCGGAAAAAATTAGGCGCGGCTGCCCTCGCCAACGCGCGCGAACGATTTTCTGCTGATGCCATTATTCCTCAATATGAGGAGCTCTACTGGGCGTTGCTGCGGAAACCGCCTGTGGCTGCGGGTAGTGCGGTCGTTTCGTGTTCAGACGATTGAGGACGGTCCGCGACTTCCTCTTCTAAGGTTTCCAGCAAAGCAATTCCGCCATTCCTGGACTATCGTTATTGACGCTCCTGCTTCAAAGGCTTCCTAATTTACTAAGTTGGCAATGTATGATTGGTGTCGCTATCCGCTATCGAGTATTTCAGGATTGAATATGAAACTCAAAAACTTCCTTTTATCATCCCTGGTCTTTTTGTGTTGTGCGACCCCTGCGCAGGCGTCGAACATACTCGAACTGTTTGAGTATCATGGTGATGAAGTCAAAATCAAACCAGGTCAAAGCTGGCTTGGACTGTACACCTCTGGCGGCAAGTATGAATTGAAGCCCACTAAGGTTGCGGTCACGATGGTTCAGGATCAAATTCTCGATGAGGATCCTAAGCAGAAGACTGCTAAGAAAATTTCCGTACCTGGAAAAGAAAGACCTGTTTATGTTATCGGTGGTGTTTCTGGGTTAAAAGCTGGCTCAGTTACTGCCGGAGTACCGCTTAAGAAGGAATTTCTCGACGTTGGTGAGAGGCTCAATTTGAAGGTGGGCACCAGTCAAGCGACGCTTGTGATCGCTGGCACAAAGAAGGGTGAGTATCGGAACAATTATTCGATCACACTCGAGAGTGGTGGCACCAAGCAGCTCATCATGAAAGCGAAGCAAATCGGCGAAGACGTTACACCGAAGCTTTTGTGGTGCGGCGACCTGGATGGTGATGGCAAGCTAGACTTGATTATGGATACGACCGACAATTACAACGTGAGCAACACCGTGCTCCTCCTGTCCAGTAAAGCTAAGCCCGGCAAGCTTGTTGAGCAAGTTGCCGTGCAGCATTCTACTGGTTGTTAGTTTGAGGTGTCAGCTTTAGTAGCTCGTTCGGCTCGAAACTAGCGAGCCGATGCGCGTGATTTGAAACGACCTTGCGTGCTTCCCGAGTGACGTCTGCTGTCAGCGGAGGGTCTGCCGAAAGAAGGCGTACCATCTTGGTTTTGACGCGGACCGCGACCGAATTTGTCGCGACGGTGATCGGCACTCGAGGGCTTGTCACCATAACGCGCCTTTTCGCCGTAGCGTGGTTTCTCGCCGTTTGAAGGCTTATCGCCGTAACGCGGTTTTTCACCGTAGCGGGGCTTGTCACCGTTTGAAGGTTTCTCACCGTAGCGAGGTTTCTCACCGTAACGCTGCTTATTACCGCTTGACGGTTTATCTCCGTAACGCGGTTTCTCTCCATACGCAGGCTTGTCACCTTGGCGGGCCTTCTCACCGTAATGCGGCTTATCACCGTTTGACGGTTTATCTCCGTAACGAGCCCTCTCTCCGTACGCCGTTTTTTCGCCATACCGAGGCTTGTCGCCGAAGTCGCGTTGGGAACCAGACTCGCGTTTTTCACCATACCGTGGTTTATCACCATATGAGCGCTTGCCACCGCTATTGGTGCGTTGACCAGAAAGCTGTCTACCACCTTCGTTGTTTTTCGTGCCGAAGGCATTTTGCTCATCGTTGTTGAACCGTTTGTTGCTAACACGTACAGCCTCGTCGGCGTAAGCGTATTTAGCAACCCGAACTACTTCTTTGTCATTGTTCGATGTACGGGCTGAGGTTTCATTTTCTCGTCTTGCTGATTGACGAGCCGTGCTTACGGCAGATTCGCCCACTTGAGCTTCTCCGCCAAATGTCTCGTCTTTTGTCGAGCCTTCGCTGCTTTCGCCGTGACGACCTGACCGGTTGATCTTTCGTTGTTTTCTCGCTTTGCGTCTCTTGGAGTTCCCTTCGCCGGGCTCTGGTGTAGGCGCGTCGCCGACCATCTCCATTTTTCGTCCCGTGACTTTCTCGATATCACGCACGAGGTGGCGCTGCTCTCTGCTCACGAACGAAAGCGCGATTCCGGAACGACCAGCGCGACCAGTTCTACCGATACGGTGTACGAAGTCCGGCGCCGAATCCGGCAAGTCGTAGTTAATTACGTGACTGATTGAAGGAATATCTAACCCTCTTGCTGCAACATCGGTTGCTACAAGAACGGAGAACTCACCACTTCGATAACGTTTCAATGTTGCGTCGCGCTTGTTTTGCGAAACATCTCCGTGTATTTCCTCTGCCACCACATCGGATGCCGTCAAAAACTTCCGGACTCTTTTGACTCTGCCGCGAGTTCTTGCAAACACGATTACCGAATCGACTTCCGGTTTGTCTTTTATGAGTTCAATGAGGAGATTGTTTTTCTCGTCTTCGGTTACGTGATAAGCACGTTGCTCGATTGCGACCGGCTCTAAACGCTCGGTATTTACGGCGACACGAACCGGATCTTTTAGAAAGACGGAAGCAGTTTGCTCGATCTTCTTGTCGATGGTTGCTGAGAACATCAGCGTTTGCTCGCGGCTTTGCAGATATTTGACTATCTGCTTGACCTGAGGCATGAAGCCCATATCGAGCATTCTATCTGCTTCGTCGAGTACGAGCGTCTTCACATTCGATAAGTCGACGTTGTTCCGTTTTATGTGGTCGAACAGGCGTCCGGGAGTTGCAACTATTACATCGACGCCGCGCTTCAGCAGGCGAGTCTGTTTGTCATAGCCAGTGCCACCGTATATGGTGACACTGCGCATGCCGCAACCGTTTGCGAAGCGGTCGAACTCGGTTTGTACCTGAACGGCTAGCTCGCGAGTCGGCACTAAAACCAGCACGCGCGGCAGTCTTTCCGAATTATTCTTGATGAACTGTAAGATTGGAACAGCGTACGCCGCGGTCTTGCCGGAGCCGGTCTCCGCCGACGCCATCAAGTCGTGGCCCGCGAGAACGACAGGGATGGTCTTTTCTTGTATCTCCGTGGGCTCGACAAAGCCGATTTTTTCCAAGGCAACGGTGGCTCGCTTGGACAACCCAAGATCACTAAAATTCATTGTTGATTCCTTTGTGTGCGTCTGCTGGTGCGCTTTGACTGTCAGTTCCAAGTCCAAAAATTGACCAGCCTGACTCAGACTTGCCGCTAGTATGGCATACCGGCTCATGACATGTTGGCGATTGTGAAGTTATGCGCGTGAGAAGATGGTCAGGAGTGACTTTAGCGAGTCTCTGCGCCAGTCTTGGAGAAGACAAGAAGCCGCTTTACTTCGCCCGAGATGCCGCGTGAAACCGCCATCGCCATCAAAGTTGCTTCAGCGTTTCCTGAACATCTATAAGATGATTGTTGAAAATCTCTTTGGCGACGTCGAGAAGCCTGAAAACAGTGGGGTCTATGCAGGAATAGTAAATGTTGTTGCCTTGTTTGCGGGCGGCAACAAGGTTTTTGCTTTTCAGCACGGCGAGCTGTTGGGAGACGTTTGGCATCTCGACCTCGAGACGCTCGGTGATTTCCGAAACCGTTAACTCCTGTTCTCGCAACTGATCGAGAATTCTGATTCTCAGCGGGTTTGCGAGTGCTTTGAAGAACTCGGCTTTGAATTTTGCTAGTTTCTCTGCCATTTGTCTTTGACTGAACGGTGTTTCCTACGAACCTCATTCTACATGCTTTGTACTGGCTGAAAGGAAGTTGTGATCAACTTGTGTTTGCCTAAAGTGCCTATCTTGAACGATTTCCGGCGCTTTGCTATGTTCGGCTCAAGTTTGGTGTTTGAACCCGCTGACATCCGTGATAAGCTGATTGCATAGTTTCGCAATTGCGTAATTAGCTTAAATTAAAACCGGCTTCCAATGAATCCCTCCCTGATCTCTTTTCTTTGTTTGACAACCGCCCTAATGGCATTGCCAACATTGTTCTTCAGGAAGGCGAATAGCCTCGCTCTCTCCCTTCTAACGTTGATGTTCTCGCTTTTGCTCAGCGCTCTGGTAGTTGCTACAGCCATCGATGCGCACTGGACCGCCCCTGCGTGGCTGTCGGTCGGCTCTTTTCCGATGACGTTCCAGCTCGATAACTTGTCGGTTGCCTTCATCTTACTACTCACGGTCCTGGCTTCAGCTGTGGCTCTTTTCTCGCCTGGATATTTGAAACACTTTGACGAAACCGTTAACCGCGGCTTGTACTGGGCTTCTTTCCTTGTCTTCATATCTTCGATGGCGCTCGTGGTGTTGAGTGCCGATGCCGTGACTTTCCTGGTCTTCTGGGAACTGATGTCGATATCTTCCGGCGCTCTGGTCGCCACTAATCATCAGAACCACAGCGTCCAAAAAGCATCGCTTATATATCTGGGAGCCACCAGGGTCGCGACCGGATTTCTAGCGGGTGGTTTTCTATGGATGCATTCGCTCACGAACAGTTGGGCTTTTCAAGATTGGCACTTCATCACAAATGCGAGCGCCCAACTTGGTGCCTCAACAAGTGGTGCACATTTTGCCGCTTTTCTGATTTTTATCGGATTCGCCATCAAAGCTGGCATCTGGCCCTTCCATTTATGGTTGCCCTACGCATACCCGGCTGCCCCATGCACGGTGTCATCTCTCATGAGTGGGGTGAGCAAAATTGCGCTGTATGGAATTATCCGTATTCTTGTTCTTGGCGATCTCGATTCCCCGATTCTAGGTTACCTGGCTATTTTTCTAGGAGCAATCTCGGCGTTTTGGGGGGTCTTGTTCGCACTCATTCAAACTGACTTGAAGAAAACTCTGGCGTACTCGAGTGTCGAAAATGTAGGACTTATCCTGCTTGCGATCGGTGTTTGTCTGGTCGCAAAGACGAACGGTTTATTGTCGGTAGCTGCGATTGCGCTATCCGCTGGTTTGTTTCATGCCATCGGACATGGCGTGTTCAAAGCTTTGATGTTCTTAAGTGTTGGCACCGTGCAATGTGCGACGCGTACATCGCGCATAGGAAACCTCGGCGGTCTATTGAAAAAACTGCCTACAACCTCCACTTGCTTCTTAGTAGGTGCTATGGCCATTTGTGCGTTGCCGCCGCTAAACGGTTTTATGGGCAAATGGATGCTGTATCAGTCTTTGATGCAGAATACTTGGCTCTCGGGTTCTCCGGTGGGAGCCGGCGTCTCCCTGAGCGTCATTTGCGTGTTAGCTCTTGTCGGGGGTCTGTCTATCGCCTGCTTTGCAAATGCATTTTCTGTCTCATTCCTGGGTGAACCGCGCTCCTCATCCGCTGCGCATGCCATCGAGGGAGATATCGGAAGCAGTTGCGCTCAGGTCTTTCTTGCCGCTCTGTGTCTAGCGCTCGGCTTGTTCGCTGCACCGGTCATAGGATTTCTGAAACCGATATGTGATGCTGCCTTGCATGCGGACACCACCGTCGCAGCGACGATTCACTTCTCTCTTTCCTCGGTACTCATCGTGTTTACTTCGCTTTTCGCTTTGATATATCTTCTAATTTTGAAACCTTCCAAGGTGCGGCGCGGGATTATCTGGGAGTGTGGTTTCGGAAGTGTTTCTGCCAGGGCTCAGGTGACTGCGGACTCATTCGCGCAGCCGATTGCACGCATCTTCAATAAACTGCTGAGCTATAGCGTTACCTGCGAAATCGAAGGCAGCGACAGGCGCCACTTCCCGGAGCGAATAACCGTCGCACCGCATACGGCATCACATATCGAACGCCGAATTTACCAGCCTTTTCTAAAACTTATTTCGTTCATCGCACGCTCGCTAGCCAGGTTGCAGTCCGGCAGTATTCATCTTTATCTCGTATACCTGTGCGTGACGCTAATTGCGCTCTTAATTGTCGGAAGGAGTTTCTAACGATGTGGCAATCAATGTCGACTGAGACATTTTTGTTTGAAACCGCACGATGGATCCTATTTGCCGTAATCACTTTTGTTATGCCGATCTTGACGATCGGCGTTGTTAGGAAAACCCGAGCTCGAATGCAAGGGCGAATGGGCGCGCCCCTTTTGCAGGCGCTTTTCGACCTTCGCAAGTTGATGCAGAAAAGTGAAGCGGTAAGTTCCACGGCAACGTGGATATTCCGCTCCGGCGCAGGTATTGAACTGGCAAATATGCTTTTACTTTCCACTCTGGTTCCCTGGATCGCGAATAAGCCGGATGGTGTGAGCAGTGATTTGTTTCTCATCGTTTATCTCTTTGCGCTCAGCCGATTGTTTGCAATCCTTGCAGCGCTAGACTCCGGGTCACCCTTCGGTGCCTTCGGAAGTAGCCGGGATGCGACGCTAGCCATGCTTGTTGAACCCGCTTCACTTCTCGCTCTTGCATCCCTCGCAGTCGTCGCCAGGTCAACCGAGATGAATGTGATTTTCTCATTGACAAACGTTTTACTTGAGCACGATCCGGGTCTGTGGTTTCTCGCCGGCACCGCAATTGTGATGGCTAGTCTGGTTGAGCTATCGCGCATGCCGGTTGACGATCCTGCAACTCACCTGGAGTTGACGATGATTCACGAGGCGATGCTCCTTGAGAGTTCAGGTCGAAATCTGGCCCTTCGTGAGTTCACCAGAGCGCTCAAGATGACCGTGTTGTTCGGACTTTCAGCTCAATGTTATCTGCGCGCCTGGGATGATTTCTGGCATTTTCCAGTTGTGGCCCAGGTCTGGCTCAGTATTGGTGGCATTCTCGGACTCGCTCTGGTAGTGGGCGTGTTCGAGAGTGTCTCGGTGAAGCTTCAGTGGCGCAAAGCGCCTGAATTCATATCTTACTGCATGACGCTCAGCTTGCTAGCTGCAATGGTGGCGGTGGCTCGGGGGGTTGTACATTGAGTTTCACGCCTGCTGAATGGAGTTTGATTGCGTCGGCGACTGTCGCGATTTTGATGGTCGGCTCGTTGCACGTGCGAGTAAATCTTTTCGGCTATTGTGTCCTAACCGTGCTGATTTCGCTTGCTACCATGTTCTCAGCCATCGATCACCATGAAACCTCCATGTTTTACCTTGCTGGCGCGATAGCTGTTTTAAAAGGAATATCAATTCCGTTGTTCTTGTACTGGATCATCGGTAAGTTAAAGCTCGGTAGCGACAGTGGTGCTGTTCTTTCTGCACCACTGGCGATGCATTTGAACATCGGTCTCACTATCATGAGTTATTTCCTTGTCTCGGAACTTCCTGTTCCTTTAGGTGAGTTGCGAACATGGGTCGGCGCTATGTCGGCTATTTCCATGGTTTTGACGGGAATCGTGTTAATGCTGATTCGGCGATTGGCAATCAGTCAGATCATTGGATTTCTCGTGTTGGAAAACGGAATTTATATCTTTGCTCTTACCCAAACACGCGGAATGCCGCTAATCATAGAAATGGGGGTGGTGCTTGATGTGCTGGTCGGGGTAATGATTGCAGGTCTGTTGATGTTTAGAATTCAGAGCAGTTTTGAGCACATAGACGTGTCGAAGCTAACTGATTTGAGAGATTAAAATGGAAACCATCGGCTTCATCAGTTTAACTCCATGCTTGATCGTACTGACGGTGTTGTTGGTGCGGCACAAACCGTTTGTTCGATTTGTCTTGCCTATCTTATTTTGGATACAGCTAGCGGCCGTGGTTTACGTTGTGGCGCCGCTGTTTCAGCGAAATGCTGTTTCACTCGCTCTGACTCCCGATTTCAAAATTGACTCTCTTGGCTCTCTATTCATGACCTTGACTGCGTTCGTCACTGCTTGCGCGATGTCCCATGCAAGAGTATTTTTTGAAGTGGAAGACGCGCGTGCTGGAGAGTCCTATCAGTTCGAGCATGAGCGCATCTTTTACGCATGTGCGGCGCTGTTTTTGCTCGCTATGAATTTCGTGTTCATCTCCGATAATCTCGGATTTCTCTGGATCAGTATAGAAGCGACCACGCTCTCGTCGGCTGCCTTGATCTATTACGGACGAACAAAACATACGCTGGAAGCGACGTGGAAGTATCTCGTCGTTTGTTCCGTCGGAATCGCATTTGCATTGTTCGGCACTATTCTTCTCTTCGCTTCCAGCCAGCATGGTGCTATCGAGCACGGGTCACTGAATTTGAGCGAACTGATGGCGCATGCTGATGCTCTGGAGTTTCGACTCCTCCGGCTTGGATATATTTTCTGTCTGGTCGGTTATGGTACCAAAGCTGGTATCTTTCCGCTTCATAGCTGGTTGCCTGATGCGCATTCGGAAGCACCGGCTCCGGCGTCAGCGATTCTTTCCGGCGCGCTTCTCAACTGTGCCCTCTTCGCAATCTGGCGTTTGTCGCAACTTGTCAGCGCCGCACATCATGAGGCTCTCGCAACCAATTTGCCTTTGGCGCTTGGAACCGTCACCGCACTGGCAGCAAGTTTCTTCCTTATCCACCAACACGGTATTAAGCGATTGTGGGCCTACTCGAGTATTGAGAATGTCGGCATAATGCTGGTTGCAATTGGTTTGAGCAGCGGACCTCTATTTTTCTTGCAGGCGCTCAACCACAGTATTGCCAAAGTTGCTCTGTTTCTTTTAGCCGGAAACATCATCCAATCTGCGGGAACCAAAAATCTTGCAGACATCCGGGGATTGCTCCAATCTGCGCCATCGTGGGCGGTGCTCTTTGCTATCGCTGCTTTTGCCGTGACGGGTGCTCCCCCGAGTGGCGCCTTCCTCAGTGAACTGCTTATACTCCTTCAAGCGATGGAGCAGAAACAGTTTATCGTTGTAGTCTCACTAATCGTCGCTTTGACCATCAGTTTCATTGCTGTATCCGTTCACGTTTGCAGGATTCTCTTTGGTTCGGAAAAACCAAATTTTGCAAAGCTTAAACCGTTTTCTACCAGTATCGTTCCTGCTCTGCTTGTCGCCCTTTCGCTACTATGCGGTGTGACTGCTCTTCCTATATTATTGTCTAAGCCATGATTGAAAACGCACACATCGTTAGAATCAACGTCGATGCTCAAGAGCGGATGACCCGTTTGAAAACCATGCTGCACGTGCCTGGAAATCGTCTTGGATTGATAACTTCGATTGATGGCTCCCAGCTTGTGACGCTGCTTCTCGATACTAACACCGGTCGAAGCACAGTGTGGGAGACTCCTTTGTCGTCCGACGTCTATCCTTCTCTTACTATGATGATTCCGCAGTGCCACTGGTTTGAGCGGTCCACTTGGGACATGTTCGGTTTGAAACCGAATGGCCATCCTCGTTTGAAACACAACCTCCTGCATGAACCTTACGAGGCATCGCTCTTTCCGCTGAAGACAGACCATGAGGTTGAGTCTCATGATACGGACCGTTTCTACAAGTGTCTGGAAGTCCGCGGGCAGGGTGTTTACGAAATTCCGGTCGGTCCTATCCATGCCGGGATCATAGAGCCAGGTCACTTCAGATTCAGTTGTCTGGGAGAAGTGATTCTGAACCTCGAGATTCGACTCGGATATGTTCACCGCGGTGTTGAAAAACGAATTGTCGAGGTACCGCTCAGTCGAATGCGATTCGTCGCTGAATCGACTGCTGGGGACATGATCGCGGCTAATGCCCTTGCTCACGCTGTTGCGGTGGAATCTTGTTTGCAGATCGAAGAGTCTCCACGTGCCCGTGCTTTCAGAACAATTTCTCTGGAACTGGAGCGCATCGCCATGCACGTGAGCGACCTGGGGGGGCTTGCCGGTGATATCGGATTTGCAGCTATTAGCAGTTCGATGGCGATCCTTCGCGGTGATGTTCTCGGATGCGCCGAACTCCTCACTGGCACCAGATTTCAGAAAGGCTTTATTGCTCCTGGTGGTATATCACGTGAGCCTTCGGACAAAAATGTGTCCCAGCTACGCACGAATTTGAAAAAGATTCAACTGAAGTTAAAACCGATTTTAGACTTTCTGTTTTCGAATCAAGTCGCTTGCGATCGAATGACCAACGTTGGCATTTTGACTCCAAAACTAGCAGCAGACTTCGGCGTAGTCGGTGTGGCCGGCCGCGCCAGTGGTATTGCCTATGATGCTCGGAAGTCATTTGTCCATGGCTGTTTTCCCCGACAAAATATGGTGCTTCCGGTTCAGCAGGCTGGAGATGTTTTAAGTCGCGCCAAAGTTCGCGCTGAAGAATTGCGAAGTAGTCTTGAAATAGTCTATGAAATTTTGGACACCTTGCCTGGTGGCGGAGCTACTTCTGGTGCCGATCACGATCTTCGCTCTCAGAAACGGTTTAAATTTAGGACAAATGATTGCGGAATAGGAATTGTCGAGTCTTTTCGCGGCGAACTGATTCATCTGTTCTTCACCGACGGCGAGGGCAAGATTATTCGATATGCGATAAAAGATCCCAGTGTGAACAATTGGACCGCGTTAGCTATCGCTGTGAGAAACAATTTGTTGTCCGACTTTCCTCTATGCAACAAGAGTTTTGGTCTGTCATACAGCGGTCATGATTTGTGAGGTCGTAGATGATTAGGCTCCTGAATTATCTGGTCACGAGGAAAATCGCCACGTCCAAAGCGCTTTTCGCACCGCTTGGTGATGGAGTGCGCGGCTTGCCCATGCTTACGGGCGAGTCGATTTCTGAAGCTGAGGCAGTCGAGTTAGCGGAAGGTTGTCCGACTGGCGCGATTCGTGTGCTTGAGAAGGAGGATGGTCGCCAAGTACTGGAGTTGGATCGTGGAGCCTGCACAACATGCGGTTTTTGCCTGGATGTTTGTCCAACTGCTGCGATAAAAAGCGATCCGAGCACCATGATTGCAACTCGCAAACGCGATCAACTTTTTTCGAGCGTGGCTTTGATTGATACTTCCCTAGATACTGCATCCGGTGTCGCTGGTGATACTGCTGGCAAGACTGCATATGGTGTCAAAGCCGATACTGCAGGCGGTGTACATGAGTTTTTGGAAGCCACCGACAGCTTGCCACAAGACGCCATTGCGTCGGATCTCGCTCGGGAAAAATTGATTTCGAAAATTTTCGGGCGTTCAATTGCAATCAGAGTGGTTTCAACCGGATGCACTTCCTGTGACCTCGAGATTGGAGCCGCAGGCAATCCAATCTTCGACATGGAGCGATTCGGAATGCATGTCGTAGCGTCCCCGCGTTTCGCCGATGTGTTATTGGTTACCGGACCTGTACCGAAAGCGATGCACGATCCATTGAGGCTTTGCTATGAGGCGATGTCGGAACCTCGGCTTGTTGTCGCAGTTGGAAGCTGTGCGATTTCAGGAGGTGTTCACAAAGACAGTTACGCGCAAGCTAATGGGGTCGGGGCAGTATTACCGGTCGACGTTTTCATTCCGGGGTGTCCTCCCCATCCGTGGAGCATAATCGACGGCATAGCCATGGCTATGGGCCGAAAGCGGCAAGGGCGCCCAAACTAAGCTTTGATTGTTAAAACCCCGTAATTGCATAATTGCGCAAGCAATTGAATTCAGCTTAGAATGGGTTTAATTGCCAACCTATCGAGGCGAATTAATTGAATATGTTTAAGTGTGCTGCGACCGCAGCCAGGCACATCTTCTCAAGTTCGTGTCAGTTGGGGAACTGCATGAGATGATGATTTCCGGTGTTTCAACCGGCGTTGCTGTGGTCGATTGCTCTGAGAGGGTTGCTGTGTCGCACCATACGAAGAGTCGGTTTCGCCAATTTTTTTCTAGTTTCGACGCCGGGCTTGAACTTTCCGAAATCGACGGCGTATGCCAGTATTATTCTGTGTCTCAGACATTTTTCACACGGTCTAACGCATGACAATGAACATTCCTCCGCCTCTCAGGGGCGACGAAAATTATCGTGATTTGCTAATTCATATAGAGTCGATTCCGGACGTGCCTGCTCAATGGAAAGGCACTCCGATTGAGTCTTTTATCATGGCGCAGAATTTTGGCTGGCCGATCCAGGGCTCCGGTAAAGTCGAACTACTCATCTCTACGTGTATCGAGTTTCGCTACGCGCTGCCAATTCCGCGAATGTACGCTTATGTAATTCGGAGGGCCAGCGGGCGCGTTCTCGGTTCTGAGTTTAGCGTCGGATATACCATGGCGCAAGGTGTTAAATACCTCGCCTTGATCGGTCATAACGATTGCGGTATGGCAAAGGCGCTGACCAATGCACCACGAGTGGTGGCAGCTCTAGTCGAGCAGGGCTGGGACACCGACCTTGCTCAGCAGTATGTCGAAAATCAGTTAAAGCGGCATGCCATCAACGATGAGCTGGATGCGCTCCGTGATGAATTCATTCGCTTGAAACGTGTTTTCCGAAAGCTGTTGATTGCCCCACTGTTCGTTTGTCTGCACGACAGCAAACTATATGTTCCGGCCTGGTACGAAAGTTTGAACGCGGAGCTTGACAAAGAAGAGCCAAAGACACCTCGAGAACTTATCGAAAATTTGATGTAGCTTCGGCTAAATCAACTGGCGTTTAAAACGGTTAGCGCTGATAGTAAGCACCACGACTGCAGACACAGCAAGAAGAATGAGCGGAATCCATAACATGTCCAGTGTTGCGCCCTTGAGGAGCACACCTCGCGAAATGAGTGCGTAGTAGCGAAGTGGATCGAGAACTGAAATTGCCTGAAGCGGCGCCGGCATGGTATCCAGTGGTACAACGGTTCCCGACAATAGTATCAGCGGAATGTTTATGAAGAATGACGCGAGCTGCGCCTGACGCTGACTTCGGCAGACGGAGCCGAGCATCATTCCCACGCCTATGCCGACGAAAGCGTATAGCGCTGATGCGAGCAACAGTAGCAAAAAGCTACCTCTGCAAGGCAACCCGAAAATCAGTCTAGAAGCAGTGATTGCGACGACCACGTCCACGATCAGGAACGTCGCAAGCGGAATAATCTTGGCCAGAAGGATTTCGGATGACGATGCGGGCGTCATAAGTAATTGTTCCATCGTGCCGCTTTCGCGTTCGCGAAGAACCGTTGCTGATGCGACGAGCGTGCCCGTGAGGGTGAGGCATGCGCCAAGGACGCCTGGAACGAAATACCAGCTGCTGATCAAATCCGGGTTATATAGAATTCGTATGTCTGGTTCAATGATTTTGTTTTCTCTTTCCTCTTTCTTCGCCGCTGAGTGAAATTCGTAAATCGTCCTCTGTACATTTGCGCTTGCGATACCTGCGGTGTAGGCATCTGCGCCATCTACGAGAACTTGTACTTGGGCTCCCTCATTCTTTTGCACCTTTTCGCTAAAATTAGATGGAATTACCAGTCCGATCGTTTTCTTCCCTCGCTCCAACTCTCTAGTTAGAGCATCCTCTGATTTCATCAGCTGATTCTTTTTGAATGTGTCAGATTGCATGATTTGACTGAGTAATTCTCGACTGTCAGCCGTCTTGGCATGATCCACGGTAGCGAGCGAAAGGTTTCGAACCTGTGGGTCTAGTGCGCCTCCGAGGATCAGCAACTGAAGAATGGGAGGCACTAGTACTAAAAACAGTAAGTACTTGTTGCGCAGGATCTCGCGGGTCTCCTTGACCACGAGCGCCCAGAGACGGCTGGAGACTAATTTCTCTACAATTGGATTCATCATTAATCCTTCTCTTGCATGCGGCGCAGAGCCATACAACTTAAACCGAGTTCAACGACGCAGAACAGAATCAGAACTAACGGCACATACCAGACGGCCGACCATCCAGTTCCCCGCACGAAGGCGTCGCGGGTGAGTTCAATGAAATATTTTCCAGGGACTACAATCGCGAACATATTGAGAGGAAATGGAATGTTTGAAATCGGATAAACAAAACCGGACAGCAAAAGGCATGGGAAAAAGCCTATCGAAGAAGTGGCCTGGACTGCGGTAGTCTGCGAACCTGCGTATGTTCCAAGCATTAATCCAAATAAGACTGATACCAGAACATAAAGCGGCGTCGATACTACTAGTGGTGTCGGATCGCCAACGGGAAACACGTTGAAAATGATGGCGCCGACGGTCATGACCATGATTGCCATGACCAGAGAAATCATGAAATATGGTGCGGCTTTGCCAAGCAGAAATGCCAGCGGATTCGGATTCGAGGCGTACACTCTGATCATGGTGCCTTGTTCTTTTTCTCTCGACGCAGCGACTGCAGCCAGGAGCGCAGGATACATCCAGAGGACAATCGCGAAAGCGCCCGGCACGATGAACAATCTTTCTTCTCGACCCGGGTTGAACCAGAGTCGTGTCTCAGGCACCACAGGTGATAGCTGTGCGTCCGGTTGTCGTGTCTGATGCAGCACCGACAGGAAGTAGAGGTTCGCTGCCTCTATGCTGTTGGTTAACACCTGAACGTTCGAGATGTCGGTTCCATCAATATAGACTTTGAATGGTGACATAGAGCCAGTGAATACTTTTCCTGTAAATCCCTTTGGAATCTCAACCGCTACTTTGGCCTCTCCTCTGTCGATTGCCCTGGTAAGTGACTCGTCAGGGTCTGCGTCGGCAGGGACGAACATATTGGTAGCGTACAAACGTGCGACATATTCCCGGGACAGTGACGTGTTGTCGCTGTCACGCACCAAGACCGGGATGCTTTTCGATTCCAGCCGGATACCGAAACCAAGTAGCAACAGCGAGAAAAGTGGCAATAGAAACGCAAGTGCGACACTTAACCGGTCACGGCGAAACTCCTTGAGCTCTTTGACTGTTTGTACGAGAAATGTGTTGAACATCAGGAGTCGCCTCTCTGGTTTCGTTCGGTTAGTTTTGAAACCGCCAGGTCCGCATCTTTTTGCATCTGTGCACGACTCTCGTCGCCATCTTCTCTGTGGCGCCGTTGAACGACGTCAATAAATGCATCTTCAAGAGTGAAGTCGATGGAACGTAATTCGGGCTTCTCTCCGGCAGATTTTAAAATCGACTTGACCCGCTCAGTTTCATTCTCGTCGTCTAAAAGCACGTGAAGCGAGCTTCCAAATATCGCAACGCGCCAGTGGTCGAGTTGTTCAGAGAGCGTGCGGAACGCGTTTTGCGTGTCGCGCGGATTGACTTCGAACAGTATTCCTCTGTGATCGGCTTTGATTTCGGATGGTGTTCCGCTCGCGATCACCTTGCTGTCAGCCATAAAAGCGAGGCGATTGCAAAACTCTGCTTCATCCAGGTAGTGAGTGGTTACAAGAATGGCAGCTCCATTGGTCGCGAAGTCACGAATCAGGCTCCAGAGCTGACGTCTGGCAAGAGGATCAACCCCGGCAGTAGGTTCGTCGAGAAAAATAATTTTGGGGTCGTGCATTACGGCGGCACCAAATGCGATGCGCTGTTTCCAGCCGAGGGGCAAGCTTTTCACAATTGAGTTTTCAATGTTCTGCAGGTTGCAGGCTTTGATAACCCACTCGATCTGCTGTCTCCTGAGCTTGAGCGGAATCTCGTAGATGCCCGCGTAGAAATTCAGATTCTCGCGAACGGTGAGGTCGTCGTAGAGAGAAAACTTCTGACTCATGTATCCGATATCTTTTCGAACGGAGACTTTTCGTAAGTCGGATTTTTCGCCAACAAGTTCGACTTCACCGCCGGTCGGCTTGGCTAGCCCGCAGAGCATTTTTATAGTTGTTGTTTTTCCCGCGCCATTTGCACCCAGCAACCCAAATATCTCTCCATATTTGATCTCCAGGCTCACATCGTCTACAGCCCTGAAATCGTCGAATGTCTTCACCAGGCTTCTCGCCTTCAGCGCAGCGCCACCGGATTCCGACTTGTTCTCGGATGATTGATTCTTCCAGTGCGGGAATTCTACATTTGCGTTAGTCTTTTCCTTCTCTGATTCCAATTCTTTCAATTTAATGACAAAGACATTTTCTAAAGTCGGGGTGCTTTCGCGTCCCTCGCTCAGCTCCAAGCCAATATCGTTCAACTGCTGACGAATTTGTCCTTGAGCATCTTCCTTCTCGCTGGACAAAACTTCCAGCCTGTCTCCGAACGGATAGATGTCTCTGATGCTGTCTAAAGATAACTCTTGTACAATCGCAGGCGCCTCGTTCAATTTTTCGCTTGTCTTGATTTGAAAAGTCAGGCGACGCATACCGAGCGCTTCTTGCAGCTCCCGAGGTGGACCTTCGAGCTGAATCTTACCTTCATACATCAACGCGATTCTATTGCATCTTTCCGCTTCATCGAGAAAAGGCGTAGCAATGATCGCCGTGACTCCATCATGAGACAATGTCGAAAGCGCTTGCCAGAGCTCGCGGCGCGCGATAGGGTCGAGACCAGTGGTCGGTTCATCCAGCAAAATCAATTTCGGTTTTCCGACCAGGGCGCAGCAAAGAGCGAGCTTTTGCTTCATGCCACCGGAGAGTTTGCTGGCTAGACGGTCTTGAAATTTCAGAAGCCCCATTTTTTCAAGATGAGTCTCTTTGAGCTTTTCGATATCATCTAAATTGACGCCGCGTAATCCTGCCTGGTAAAGGAGATTCTCTTCGACTGAGAGCTCCGGATATAGAGCGGTATTTTGAGGCACGTATCCAATCCAACTTCTGGCGTCTGCTGGGCGTTTCCCCAGAATTTTGGTTTCACCGCTAGTCGGTTCCATGACCCCAGCCAGTATTCGCAGTGCTGTCGTTTTTCCGGCGCCATCAGGACCGACGAGACCGTATAGGTCCCCTTTCTTAATATCTAGATCCAGCCCTTTAAGAGCCTCGGCGCCCTTCTTATATCGCTTTACCAGAGCGTGGACCGTCACGACGTTCTCGTCAGTATTCGAGCGAGTTTTCGGTTGTGTCATTGTGTTTGTCACGCTATATTGCTCCCGGAGTTTTCATCTAGCCACCGTCCATGGTGCCCACTAATGTTCGTGCCGGTCAATTACTTTTATCTTCGCATCGGCACGGACGCCGGGTTTTGCCTCGCCGCTAGAGTTGTCCAGAGCGATTTTGAGACCGAATGACTGACGCAGCCTATCGGTTTTAAAGTAGACGTTCTGAGGTGTGAAGGACGGTCTTGCGTCGATCGCGGTCACTGTTCCTTTGAATGGTTTGTTGTCACCGCCGAGGTAAACATCGGCTTCCGAGCCGATGTTGAATTTCGAGAGGTCCTTTTCTTCCGCGAAAGCCCGCATATATGCAGACTTAGGATCAACAAGAGTCAACAGCACATTTCCTTTGCCGACAATCTCGCCGACTGATACGCTGCGCACAGCTACGATGCCATCAATTGGGCTGGTCAGTTTAAAGTAAGAGACCTTGTTCTTTCCGGAGCTGATGGCTGATTTTGCTTGAGCTGCTGCGCTGCTGGCCTGGAAAGACATCATCTTCGCCTTGAGCATCTCGCGCTTATAAGCTTCAGCTTTCTTCGCGCGCCCTTCCGGGCTGGTGAATACTCGGCTCCAGAAGCCGTTTCCTTTCTTACGAGCTTCATTTATGTCCTTTTGAACTACGGCAACCTGGCGATTCGCCTCACTCTTCGCTTTGTTCGCTTGAGAGAGCATACTGCCCGCGCCTTTTATCTTCTTCTCAAGATTGTCGGAGTCGAGCGTGACTAGCAGCTGTCCTTTCGACACCTTCTCTCCCTCATCCACTAACACTTCGGTGACGCGTGTGCCGGTAGCCGCCATGATGTGTGTCTCATCAGCCTCTATCCGGCCGCTGACCTCGACCACATTGGGATCCGCGTGCGGATAAGCGAAGAAGGACACTGCGCATCCAAGCGCTAATAGAAGGATGCAACCGATGACGACCGCCTTAACTGTGCGAGATCCTAGGATTTGTTTCAAGAGAGGAGCGTGGCTCTTCGAGCGGTTATCTGCTTTTGGCGGTTGGGAAGCTTTTGTTTTCGTTGACACCGTTCAGCCTCACTTACCTTTTTATAGTGGGTATAGACGACCACCGACGTTCAAACTGGCAGCCAGCCGAGTCGGGACGTTTCTTTCGTAGCACCTTTCAAGCTTTCCGAAGCCGGATTCAACTCGAAAATGTTTTCGATAGGAGACAGGCGGTATTTTTCAAGAAGTTTGCTATATGGAACGTATCGCACTTGAAACCCCGGAGACCTCTCTCATGGCAAAGCATGTTCTTGTAATTTTCAATCCCGCAGCGAAATCGCAGATTGCGCCTGAAGAGTGGATTGGTAGGCTCGTTGAGGAACTCAATAAGGATGACGAATACCTTGTCTCCTTCTATCCGACTACAGCGGAGACCACACCGCTCCACCTGGTACCGTTGTTCAAGCCGCCGCTGGATCTTGTCATCGCCGCGGGTGGCGATGGGACTGTGAGATTCGCTCTGGCAGCGCTTGCGCGCGCAAAGTCAGATATTCCTGTTGCCATTTTTCCATTGGGTACCGGAAATGTTCTCGCGCGAAACCTTGGAATTGTCGATGTGAGTTTATTTGCAGATCCACTTGAACGCGCCTATGAATATGTGAAAAACGGCTCGCCCCGCCGCATGGACATGGGGTTGATGAACGGACATTACTTTGCCGGGATGGCTGGCGTAGGCCCGCTTTCTGACGCATTCATGACGCCTGAGCGCACGCTTAAAACCAAGTTCAAACTGTTGGCTTATATTGTTGAACTTCTGAAGTCGATTGCGAAACCGGCACGAACGTTCAAAATCACCAGCGGCGGCAAAGAATTCAAAATTAAAGCCTCAGGAATTTTCATCGGCAACGTTCAGGATCTGGGCATGGGCAGAGATGTCGAGTTTGAGCAGCTCTCCGATGGATTGCTGGAGCTGCATGCCGTTAATCCGACCAATTTAAAAGAATATGTCGGGTTGGGAGCTCGGTTCGCTTCTGGTAAAGAAACCGAAGACAACCCCGACCGTGTGGTGCGAATCAAGGAAGCGGTGATTGAACTTGTGCCTCGTCAGGGAGTCAGGTCAAAGTTTCAAAAAGCAGCTCATAAACTAGTTCGCATGCTCACAGGTGAGCCACAGGAAGCTCCGGGGCGCGCTGATCAGCTCCCTTGCATGATTGATGGCGAGGAAGCTGGTGTCACTCCTATGACAGTGAGCGTGATACCACATGCGGTGAACGTTTGGGTTCCAAATTTTGATTCGGAGGGCAATCCCATAATGGGAAAGTCGAGGTCGTCAACGGAAAAAGAGCAGCCGGTCAAGTTGATAGCCGAGCTGTCTAATACTCAAGCCGCTCGGGTGCTCGGAATCGATGCCACTAGAACGTCTGATGCAAGGAAAACCGAAGCAGCTGAAGGCTCTGAAACTGTTGAAGTTGACGAGGAAACGCAACTGACTGACAGTTCGAAAGAAACGGTTAAGCCGCATCTGACCGAAGGTGCTCATACTCCTGTTCCAGGGGAAGTTCAGGCTGTGATCATCGAGGTGGCGACCGCGCCGGTTGACCGGAACTCTAACGTAGCTTAGTCGAATCTGGTTCAAGCACTATAAAACTATCATTAGATCTTCCATAGAACGCGGTGGACATACTTTAGAGTATGAGTGCATTCGTTGGAGTTTTATATGCAAATTTTCAAGCCAGTCAAGACAAACGACAGTCTTTTCAACAAACACGAGTCTGTGCTCAAAGACGCCACTGAAGCGGTGCATAAGCGCGTACACTACACGCCATTCCCCGAGATGCCGTCGCCAAAGGAGTATGGGGAAACTGCCGAAGCTGACCAGAAGAGCAAATTCGAAGCTCAGCTCAACGGCAAATTCGATCGCCTGAAACAGAGTTCAGATACCTGGCTGACAAGTGACGAGGAAAGTCCGTACACTTCGAAGGCTCTCGGATTGAGCTATCCGGCGTTCTCGGACGTTGAGTCCTACATCAAGGCTGCTGACAAGGCGAGCCAAGATTGGAAGAGAACAGATGCCAAGACTAGAGCCGGCATCTTAATTGAAAGCCTGTATCGATTGAAGGCGAATTTCTTCGAACTGGCTTTTGCCACGATGCATACAACTGGACAAGCTTTCTTGATGAGCTTCCAGGCCAGCGGTCCTCACGCTGCCGACCGCGCGCTCGAAGCCATTGCCATCGGATATCAGGAATTGACGCGCTTCCCGGACCACATCAGTTGGGAAAAGAGCGCCGGAAAGTTCAATCTCAAACTTGAGAAATACGGGATTAACGTTGGACGCGGATTGGGTCTGGCAATTGGCTGCAGTACCTTTCCTACCTGGAATACACTCCCCGGGCTGTATGGTTCATTGATTGCCGGAAACGCAGTTATTGTGAAGCCGCACCCGAAGGCAATCTACCCGATCGCTATCGTGATTGGAATGATTCAGGACGTTTTGAGCGAAAACGGTTTCGATCCAAACTTGGTTATGCTCGCCGTGGATAAAGCAGACAAACAGATCACGAAAGAGCTAGCTGAAAATCCTTCGATCCGTATTATCGATTTTACCGGCAGCAACACATTCGGTAGTTACGTCGAAAGCTTGCCTAACAAAATCGTGTTCACAGAGAAGGCCGGTATCAACAGCGTAATCATTGATAGCGTTGACGATCTTGAAGCAGTGGCGAAGAACATCGCGTTCAGTATCAGCCTCTACAGCGGACAAATGTGCACGGCTCCTCAGAACATTTATGTCCCCGAATCCGGTATCAAAACCAAGGATGGTGTCAAATCTCTCGCCGAGGTAGAGAATGCTATCGTTGAGGCGACGAAAGGTCTGGTTGAGCATCCGAAAGCAGGTTTTGCCGTTGCTGGAGCGATTCAAAGCAAAGACACCGTCGAGCGTATCAAGAAAGCTGGTGAACTTGGCGGCAAGATTTTGCTGGAGAGCAAGCCGATTGTTAATCCTGAGTTCGCTGACGCGCGCACTGGCAGCCCGATCATTATTGAAGTCAGCAAGGACAAACGTGATCTGATTAAGGGTGAGATGTTTGGACCGATCGTGTTCATCGTGCCCACAAAGGATACTGCAGAGAGTATTGAGCTGGCAGCGAGTGGTGCGCGCGAACATGGTGCCATTAGCTGTGGTGCTTACACAAAGGACCCAGCGATTATGGAACAAATCGCGCTGCAGATGGCAGAAGCCGGTACACCGGTTTCATTCAATCTGACAGGCATGGTGTACGTTAATCAGAACTCTGGCTTCTCGGATTTCCATGTGACTGGTGGCAACCCTGCCGGCAATGCATCGTTCACTAACCCGGAGTTCATCGTGAAGAGATTCATTCGCGTTCAATCGCGGGTTGAGGGCGATGCTCTCTCCAACTAGGTACGACATATCACGCATCCACTGAGGGGCGCGTTAACTACTTTCGTCCTGCTCTGGCTGCGGCTAAGGCAGGACGATTCTTTCTAGTTGTTCTGACGAGTTATCTCCAGGCTGTGGCGCGGGAGAGCTTTTGGGCGAGTGCTGAGAGATTGGAAACACGTCGCTGTCGGTGAAGATGTTTCGAGATTCTCTCTGGGGCGCGGGTGCTGATTGTGTGGCTAGATTCGAATGGGAGCGCGCGGGTGTCCTCGCCGCATCTTCTTGCAATTGGAAAATAGACTGAAGCAGTTTGTTTGGCTTCGTTTCCTTTGTCGCGCTGGTAGGTTCTGCTGGTGGTGGTTTCTCAATCGAGTTCATCGAGGGCGGCTTTGTGATCGGCTTATCCACTGCTTTGTCAGAAGCCTTCGGTAGTGACTTCGCTTTTGCTTTATCTGATGGTGATAATTGTTCTGAAGACTCGCGCACACTCTGGGGTGGCATACCCGGTACCGTATATGGGGCGTAGCCGAACATCTGCATCTGATTCAATGGAAATGCCATCGTGGGTGGTGGCGGAGGAACCAGCACCGTCCGAGATGTTTTGGAGCTTCTAGGAAGTCTCGATGATGGAGAGGCAGAGACGGGTTCTGAATTCTCCCGGTTCCTACTCATTTTACGCCTGGCGTGCTTCGATGACTTAGACTTTTGTGAAGAAAACGGACTAGCCTGTTTTCCTGTCTTCGTAGTACCACCGATTTCCCTTGAAGTTGTTGACGAAATCCCTCTCTTTGTAGTTTCGCCGGCTTGCGGTTTCAGCAACTTCACTGCGGACGGAGCGATCGCGGGAGGCATTGCAGCAATAATCTTTGCTGCTGCCCGCTCGAAACCTCCCGGCACAAAGTAGAAAAAGCTGCCGAGTGTGATGGCGCAGATACCGCCGAAGACAAGCGCTAGCCTCCATGATTGGTCGGGCGCGCGGTGAGTTTCATACCGCTCTGGGTCGTAAGTGTAGATCGGGGGCTCAGGTCTTGCGGCTTTCCGCGCCATTCCGGGCATAAAACTCGCAGGCACCAGGTTTTCATTGAAAAAGCTCATTGAGAGCCTCACGTTTGTTCCGTCCGAAAGCCTGAGCGCCAGGTCGGAGACAGACGCGAGCTCGTCTTCTTCCATCGGCACCTCGGTTTGGGCCGCGAGGCAAACAACTTTGTTTGTCCGAGGGTGGACGATTCGCTTTGCTAGTGAGACTTGAACCGTGGGTGCTAAGTATGTTCCGACTGGTTCTACCGTCACTGCACGGCTTTCTTCCTCGGTTGCGGGAATGAGTTCTGTTCCTTTCATTTTGCGCGAGACCCGAAATCTTGCTAACGACGCCTTTTTTTCGATATTGGATAGTGATCTATATACCGCGGAGTCTTTTCTTTCTAACTCCTGGAGCGGTTTTTCGTTAATCGAAAGAATCTAATCCTTCGAGTATATTTCAAAGAGGCGCATCCAATCTCTGTTGTCGGGAACGAGATCGCTTCGAGTTCGGAAGGAAATTTTACCGATTTCGAAGCAGTTGCTATGGCCTTCTAGTGGGTATGAAACAATTGCATTATCTAAGGATGGAGTCGACAATGTCAGTCACGCTTACAGTGTGCGAGAAAAGTCCAGGTGGACCGCCTGCCGAAGAGTATTCACTCGAGCTCAAAGAAGAGCGAATCACAGTGCGCGATTTGATTCAAAACATTGTCTTTCATCAAGTTTATAAACTGAATACTGCCGCGCGAGATTGGAATCGTATGGCGGATGCCAGAGAGCAATTGCTGAATTCTAAGCCTGCCGGCCAGGGACGTACGATAGATTGGGTTCCGAAGTTCGAGCAGGCTCTCAAGGCGTTTGAAAATAATCAGATCGTTCTTCTCGTTGATGACACTCAGGTCGAGGAGCTTAACGAATTCGTTGATTTGACTCCGAAGACAAAGGTAACTTTTTTGAAACTTGTTCCGCTAGTTGGGGGCTAAGATGTCGCTTTTCAAAAAGCTTGTGGATGTGTTTTCCGGAGAGAACACCGAATCCGGTGGCGGACTGAAATTGTCTGCAGAGTCAAAAATGTTGTTTGATGCCTACCTCAACGAAGCATTCAACATGAACGCTTATGACATGACGGCCGCAAACAGTTTGGCCGCGAAGGAAATCAGCGAAGCTGCCCCTGAACTGCAAATGGAGATTCTCAAAGAATCGATGCGCAGGCATAACGAAGCACACTCTTATAGCGATCACATCACGTTGAAGCAGTTGGAAGAGATGCTTCTTCGTAAACACTTGAAATACTCGGAGGAGGACATTCTAACGATTTTCGCAATAGCAGGCAGTGCCAAGAAAAGCAGTTGGAGTTCTCCTCATAGCGCATGGCTTGCTGGGATTGCTGAGCGTTATTCGAAGGAAAACCAGCTGTCCGATGACGTCAAATTGGCATTTCAGTCGCTTGTAGATCGCTTGATAGCTGAGTCGAATGACGCGAGCACTCGAAAACTAGTTCGAGCGTTGACCGTTTTATTAAGTGATGCGGGCGAGAATGCCGTGCCGTTTGCCGTGAACGGCTACGAGGCTTGGGGAGCAAAAGCTATAGCTGACGTTCGAGCGCTGCCGGATGAACCACTGTTGAACTGGAAACGTCTTTTAGAGTATGCCACTACTTGCAGTGGCAGCACGCCATCAAAAAGGTGGCAAGATGGTGCCCTCAAGTACTTACAAAAAGTTGACCAGGAAGTTTTTGTGAACTTCATAGACAGCTGGTTCTCGCTTGTTGGAACTAGAGGGACCTATCCTGAAAAACAGAGAGACCGTTACTCGATAGATCCTAACGAAACGCTGACCTCAGAAAGTGCGGATTTGCTAAAAGGTCTGGCGTGGATATCTATTCAAGTAGATGATCCGCGTCTGGCGCGCGCACTCGGCGATGCTGCCAACGCTAGTTTTAAGAAAGTCGTTAACGTCGGACCACGTTGTCCGAAACTTGGGAATGCGTGTGTCGGTGCCCTGAGTAACTTGAAATCGAAAGAGGCGATTGCGCAATTGGGTCGTTTGAAGTCCAGCGTGAAACACGCCTCCACTCGCAATACAATCGAGAAGGCTTTGAACAACGCCGCGACCAGAGCTGGTATGTCAGTGCAAGACCTCGAGGAATTGAACGTTCCCGATTACGGTTTCATGGAGGTTGGAAAGTTTGTACAAAACTTCGAAGCCCACCGCGCTGAGATCGTGATTGATGGTTCCAGCGTCTCATTGCATTGGTTCGATGTCACCAATAAGGAACACAAGTCAGTTCCAGCCAAGGTGAAATCCGACCATCCGGCCGAGGTGAAGGCACTTAAAAAGACACTGGACGATGTCGAAAAACAGCTCTCTGCGATTCGCTACAGAATAGAGACCAGTCTGATACGGCAGCGACATTGGGCGTTCAAGGATTTGAAGGAGCGCTACCTGGAGCATCCGATCGCGGCTGCGATAGCGCGCCGCCTAATTTGGCGAGTCAATGGAAAATCAGCGATTTATCTCGATGGCGAAATGGTCGATGTGCAAAGTTGTCGCGTGGAAACACCTGATAATGCAATTGTGGAACTCTGGCATCCGGTTGCGTCTGAAGCTGAAGAGGTGCTTGCCTGGCGGATGTTCTTGCGCGGTCATGAAATCACTCAACCGTTCAAGCAGGCTCATCGCGAAATATATGTCCTTACTCCTGCTGAAATCGAGACGGACACGTATTCGAATCGTTTCGCCGCGCATGTTTTGAAACAGCATCAATTCAATCAACTCTGCCAACAGCGGGGCTGGAAGTATCGTCTTCAGGGGGCCTGGGATAGTTACAACACACCATACCTTGAGTTGCCGCAATGGGATTTGATCGCGGAGTTTTTCGTTGAACCGGTAACAGATGAGGCGTCGGCAACCGGAATATTCACGCACTGCGTTTCCGACCAATTAAGATTTAGAAGGTCGAACGGTGAATCGGTATCGCTTGTTGAAGTAATGCCTATCGTGTTAACGGAAGTGATGCGCGACCTCGATTTGTTTGTCGGGGTTTGCAGCATCGGAAACGATCCAACCTGGATCGACGCCGGAGACACTCACCACGGTTACTGGCATGCCTTTTCATTTGGTGACCTTTCTGCGTCCGCGGAAACGCGCAAGGACGTTCTAAAAGAGATTTTACCAGCTCTGAAGATCAAGGCGAGGTGCCGGATAGAAGGAAAGTTTTTGATTGTGCAGGGCGATATTCGAACATACAAGATTCACCTTGGAAG
Source organism: Candidatus Obscuribacterales bacterium (assembly GCA_965228855.1). GTDB lineage: Bacteria > Cyanobacteriota > Vampirovibrionia > Obscuribacterales > Obscuribacteraceae > JADYXR01. The sequence goes on from CBDDIJ010000002.1 coordinate 2,473,658, forward strand.
CGGCAATATCTTGATGGAACCGAACGATCAGTATCTCTGCATCGTTCCCGAGCGTGGTGGCAAAAGCAGTGGCACTTCAAAAATCTACCTTCCCTTTGAAGGCGATGGAGTTTTGTCCGTGATTCTAAGCAAGGCTATGATGCTAGCAAATGACTCGAAAATCACGGATCCAACTATCGTGCGTCAGATCAATTTTAGAACCTAGACGGCAATCGAGCAGAGTGCGTTCATAGCACGTTCACCACGCGGTGCTAAAGTTGGAAACGTCAGCCTCAGCACTCCGTGTGAATGTCATTCAAATGCAACTGCTGGTAATTCTGTTAGTGGTGAACGCTTGTCTTGCCTGGTTTATGACTGGGCTTATCTGGTTTGTCCAGATCGTGCACTATCCGATGTTCGACATGGCATCCAGAAATGAGTTCGTGCAGTTCGCAAACCGGCACTGCCAGTTGACTACGAGCGTTGTTGCACTGCCGATGGTGGCAGAGTTGCTGTGCTCTTTTTTACTTGCTGTCCTCTGGAATGGGAATGGAAAACTTTTAGTCTGGCTCTCTTTTATTCTTGTCGTCGGAATCTGGTTTTGCACTGTCGCCTATTCAATCCCGAGCCACAACAAGTTCTGCAGTGTTGGATTCGTTCAGGAAACCCATCAGTATCTAGTAACGACCAATTGGGTCAGAACCATTTTGTGGACCGTCCGCGCAGGGTTGCTGGCTGTTCTTCTCAGTCGACTTCGTTTCAACTGAGCTACCGACAGTTTGCAAGTCCGAAAGTTTGTGATAGCTTTACCACCGATTTTAATCGTGAGGTCTGGTAAACCGAGACCGCACTCGCGGTTGCCGCTACTTAAGCGAAGCCATCCCCGGTCGTATATACTGAGAAGTGGGTGCCGGTCGGCGCCAGTTTGAAAACCTGGTAATACAAGCGGGCTTTGCCTGGAGGCGAATTTGAGCTCATCTTACAAACCCAAGCGCCTGAAATTCTGGCATGTATTGTTTTGGTTCATGATGATAGCTATCGGGATCAAGGTTGCGATTATCGGTGCCTTCCTGATGCTGGGGCTCTTGCCTCATGAATTGCTGTTTGCATTCTTTTCCAAGCTCTGGACACTTGGACCGACCTTTATGCTCAACGGCTTAATCGTATCGAGTGTGGGATTTTTGATTGTCTTTCTCTGCGTCTGGATGCTTATGAAAATGAGCGGAGACTGCAACAAGCCTGACCCCGCCAAGTCGATGGACGAGTTCTTAACCTGAACCACGCTTTTAATCTTTGATCTGATCGAGCGCGCTGCGCTTTGCTGCGACCTTGCCGGTCTTTTGGCGGCAGCGCGCGAGTTGTCACTAGTAAATATTCGCTCAAACACACGCACAAAACACCCCCACTTTCGGATACTATCTCGATGTGTTCATCGGAGACCGGCTGGTTCGGCTTCGAGACTCTTTGTTCGCTTGATCACATAGGAATCCATCGTTATGCCTCATATGTTTGAACCGCTCACCGTCCGTGGTGTCACACTGCGAAATCGCATTTGTGTTTCGCCGATGTGTCAGTATTCGTCAGTCGACGGACATGCAACTGATTGGCACTTGGTTCACCTCGGCTCAAGAGCCGTTGGTGGAGCGGCTCTGGTGATCGCCGAAGCCACTGCTGTCGAGCCGGAAGGCCGAATTTCTTTTGAGGACGCCGGCATCTGGGCGGACTCTCATATAGAGCCTTTGAAACGCATTACGAAATTTATTGAAGAGCAAGGCTCGGTGCCAGGAATTCAAATTGCACATGCCGGCCGGAAGGCGAGTACGAAGCGCCCCTGGGAAGGTGGCGGCAAGTTGCCGTTGGATCAAAACGGTTGGCAACCGGTTGGACCGAGCGCGATTCCATTCGACACAGACTATCTGATGCCGAAAGAATTGACTCTCGACGAAATCGGTGCGATTCAAGAAAAGTTTATAGCGGCAGTAGAACGAAGTCTCAAAGCCGGCTTTAAATGGATGGAGTTGCACGCTGCTCACGGTTATCTCTGCCATAGTTTTCACTCGCCGTTGTCTAATCAGCGCAAAGATCAGTATGGTGGCAGCTTTGAAAATCGAATTCGATTCACGATTGAAACCGCCACTAAGGTTCGCAAAGCCTGGCCTCAAGAGCTGCCGATGAGTGTACGCCTGTCATGCAGCGATTGGGCCGACGGTGGATGGACGATTGAAGAATCAATTGAGCTCAGCAAGCAACTTAAGGCTTTAGGCGTGGATCTGATTGATTGCAGTTCCGGTGCCGGCACGCCACACGCGAAAATACCTGTGGGTGCGAACTACCAGGTTCAATTTGCCGAAGCGATTAAGCGGGAAGCTGGTATCATGACTGGTGCCGTCGGAATGATTACCGAGCCGATGCAAGCGGACGCGATCGTTCGTATGGAGCAAGCTGACGTTATCTTCTTGGCTCGCGAACTTCTTCGTGATCCTTATTGGCCCGTTCACGCTGCACAAATTGTACATAAGTCGGACGCTGTTTCGTTGCCCGATGCCTACCAGTATGCCGCCTATCCGAAACGCAAGTAAAAGGAATTTGTGATGAGTAAGTATTCGAAATTAGATAAAGACAAAGCTGTCGTTCTGCTTGTTGATCATCAGGCCGGACTTCTGTCTCTGGTCCGCGACTTTTCGCCGGATGAGTTTAAAAATAACGTTTTGGCGCTCGCCGACATCGCGAAATTTTTTAAATTACCGACGATATTAACGACCAGTTTTGAGCAGGGACCGAACGGTCCCCTGGTGCCGGAGTTGAAGCAGATGTTTCCTGATGCTCCATACATTGCTCGCCCTGGTCAGATCAACGCCTGGGACAATGAAGAATTCGTTGCCGCCGTCAAAAAGACCGGGCGGAAACAGTTGATCATTGCAGGTGTAGTGACAGATGTTTGTGTGGCTTTCCCTGCTTTGTCGGCGCTGGAAGAGGGCTTCGAAGTATTCGTAGTTACCGACGCATCCGGCACGTTCAATCCCGTGGTGCGTGATGCGGCATGGGCCCGAATGTCTGCAAACGGCGCGCAGCTAATGAACTGGTTCAGCGTCGCGTGTGAACTGCATCGCGATTGGCGCAATGATATCGAGGGATTAGGAACGCTCCTTGCGAACCATTTGCCAGCGTACGTCAACTTAATGCAGAGCTACTCCGTTAAAAAGTAGCTCTGCCAGTTTCCTACGGTGTATTGCCGTTGGTGTTTTGTTGCCGTCTTTGTTGATGTCGCTGCTTCATCTCATTAACAAACTGGTCACGCTGCGCTTGCTCATTCGCATCGAGTGAACCGTCACCGTTGGCGTCAAATCGTTGCATCAGCTTTTGCTGACGCTCTTGTTTTTTGCCGTTGTTCCAGTCGCCGGCGACATTGCTTCGGTTTTTGCCGCGAAAACCGCCAAAGTTTTCCATTGGACCACCGGCGCCCTGGTTGCCGTCTCCGGGAGGACCAAACTCGCCAGGCCCACCAGGCGGTCCGAATTGTCCGGGTCCCTGACCTCCGTTTCCCTGACCTCCGAAACCGGGACCGCCATTTCCGCTGCCGCTCAGACCGCCACCGCCGAACCCTCCACCCTGTCCGCCAAAACCGCCAGGACCGCCATGGCGTCCGCCGCGTCCTTTACCAAACTTCTCCCGCAGTTCCTGGGCTTTTGCTTTCTCCGAAGCATCCAGGGTGCCGTCACCGTTAGCGTCGAACCGTTGCATAAACTTGGCTCGTCTGGCTTCACGGTCGGCTTCGCTGCCGCCGAAACCACCGCCCTGCCCAGGTCCACCGCCCCCCATGAAGCCGCCCTGTCCGGGTCCGCCCTGGCCTTGCCCTCCGAATCCTCCACGCCTTCCAGCGTGTTTACCTTGCCAGCCACCGGCTTCATTAATAGGTGGAGCAACCTGAGGCGGCTGTTCATCGGGTGTGCCCTGTGCAGGTGGTGGCTGATTCGGGTCTGTTTGAGCCCCGACCTGGGCCATCGCGGCTGGCGCCAGGGTTGTTAAGGCTGTCAAAAGCGAACCCAGCGCTATCAATCGGTTTAAGTTTCTCATACAGGATAACTCCGTAAAATGGGCTCAGGGCGTCAACGCCACCAGGGCGGGCGTTTCGCTCCGGGAAGAACGTCTAGACTAGATAGGTAGACGCAGTTCCGAGATAAAAAGTTCAATGCCGTCACAAGTTCTGAAAAAGTTTAATCAAACTTGCTAGGTATGCTATCAAGTGATAGTGAGTGAATGATGAGGAGATCCGTAGGTGTCTTCGGAAAATACTGAGAAGTTTTTCGAGCGTTACCGCGACGATAAGGATAAGTACGGCTTCAACCTGAAGTCCTGCAAGGACTCAGAGCCGTTTTTCCGCTTCCTGTACCAGAGATGGTTCGACGTCACGATTGTCGGGCTGGAAAACATTCCTGACGATGGTCGGGCGGTCATGTACGGAAATCATTCGGGCGTCTTGCCCATCGACGGCGTGATGCTGTACGACGGCATAATTAACGACCATCCGAATCCTCGCCGCATTCGCTTTCTGGTTAATGAGTTCATCCGAAAGTCGCCGGGTGCAGGTGGTATCATTCGCGGTTTCGGCGGCGTTCCTGCAAAGTATGATGTTGCCGTTGAACTTCTCAAGGATGAGGAGCTGGTGTTCTTCTATCCGGAAGCCGAAAAGGGCACGGGGAAACTCTACAAAGACCGCTACAAGTTGCAGGAGTTCAATCCTGGATTCGTCAAAGCGGCCCTGGAGACCGACTCTAAACTGATACCAGTTGTCACCGTGGGTGGTGACGAGATTTATCCACTTTTAGGAAATTTGAAACCATTTGCAGATCTCATTGGCGCTCCGTACTGGCCGATTACGCCCTTTTTCCCACTTCTCCCATTTCCATTGAGCGCAATGCCGCTGCCGGTCAAGATTCTGATTTGCGTCGGCAAACCATTCGAGTTGGATATCCCCAGAGAAAAGGCAGATGATCACGCCATCGTGGATGCGGAAGCCAGGAAGCTGCGTCAGAACATACAATCGACGCTGGACGACCTCCTGTTGCTTCGGGTTAATCGCTACATGAAGTGGGATTTGCAGAAGGTTCAGCGCTATTACGATGAGCATATTGTAAACGTCAATATGAACGCCTGAGCTGGTTCTAGGTTGTTTGATTTGAGTGTCTGCGCGCACGTTTAACATCGATATAACTTGGACCCCGCTAAAATTCTCGTGCGGTACAGTAAGGGGATCGCCAGGAGCGAATCCGGCAGATCGCAGGAGATTTTAAGAGTATGAGATTTAAGTCGCGTTTGTTTGGCTCGCTGAGCGCATTTTTGCTTGCATCGTCTGTGGTGGCATGCCAGCCGGGAGTGGCTTCTGATCAGCATTGGGGATACGTCAATGTGAAAGGCGACTTTATAATCAAACCTACTTATCTAAATGCGGGTAACTTCAGGGATGGCTTAGCCCCTGTGCGCGTCAAGGTTGAAAGAGATGGCAACTCTGACGAACGCTGGGGTTTCATCAACAAACAGGGCGAAATGACTATTGAAGCTAAGTTTGATGAAGTGCTCGAGTTTCAAAACGGTCTGGCTCCAGCGAGGCTACCTGATGGTAAGTGGGGTTATATCGATAAAACCGGAACCTTCGTGATCGAACCTCAATTCGATCGTGCCGACTGTTTCTCCGATGGACTGGCGGCTGCGTCTGATGGCTCCAACTGGGGATTTATAGACCAGCGAGGTAATTGGGTTATTAAACCGCAATATCAGATCGCTTGCCGTTTCTCCGGAGATCGCGCCGCCGTGCTGCACAACGATGGAACCGGGATGTTATCGTTGAGCGTGCGGGACGATATTTACACTGCTCACGGTGGTCACTGGAATTACATCGATAAATCGGGGAAGGTCGTGATTGATTCACTCTTCGACGGGAGTGGTATCTTCGGTGATGGCTTGGCGCCGGCGGCTGTGGGCGCTAATCAAGGTGTTGCTGTTCCTGATAAATGGGGCTTTGTGAATAAGTCCGGTATGCTCATTGTTAAGCCGCAGTTTGCTGCTGTTCATGCGCCATCTGAAGGCATGGCTGCGGTTCAAACCGGACAGTGGAAAAAGATCGGACAGGGTTTTAAAACCTGGATGCCCGGTAAATGGGGATATATCAATACTAAAGGCAAGCAGGTCGTCAAATCTCAGTTTGACGGTGCGGATCCATTTTCGGAAGGACTCGCAGGTGTTCGAGTCGATGGAAAGTGGGGATACATCGACAAGACAGGAAAGATTGTGATTGAACCAAAGTATAAATATAATGGGGCTTTTTACGAAGAATTGGCGCCGGTTTGCGTTACACAATAATTGATGTAACAGCGTTCAATCGATTGAACGGCGTTCCCCAAAGTGATACCACTGACGATGTCAGTCTGTGGACGCTGTAGGTGCTTTTTTACGGGATCTGCGATTCACAGAAAAGCGATATGATGCTAAATATGGTGCCACCAGAGTCACTGTATGTGGTGTCACTTGTCGGGCGTGGGTCGAAAAACGAGCCGATTATTTGTCCGCCGTCCGAAGGTGGCCCTTCAAGTCCATTTGCAAATCGGACTCAAAAGCCGTACCCAGGGCTAATCCTGCTTATAAATATTAGTGTGAAAGAAGTCATGATTTATGGGTATAAAACTGCTGATTACCTTCGACATCCCTTGTCGAGTCTGGGATAGACGTCCAGTTCCAACAGTAAGCCACTTGGACCCGGACCTACATCTCCCCTGAATTAAGAGTCGACGCTCGATTTAGAGTCACTCATGAGGCGTTTGTATGGATGTAATCACGTATCGAAACTGCGGGGAACCGTGGAATAGCTCCCGAGTTCCACGAAAATGCCACAGATTTTAGCTTAGTATTATTAGCTCGCAGTTTCTTTAGTCAGGATGCTCAGGAATGAATACGATGTCAACATCGAGGTCGATGCAGAGTGAAAAGATGGCAACGGGGGAGTTTTACAAACCCGAGGTAGTTCTGGACAACGTCGCCAGGTCGTCGAAAACCGAAGAGGGCGTGATCGTCATATCCACGCGCGACCTGACAGGAAGAATCGGAGTTCAAAATAACTCGCTGATTATCGGAGCGGTCGTCGACAGCACGGGGGAAACTGGAAACGCCGCCCTGTGCAAGCTTTTGTTGCTGCCATACGGCACTTACACGTTCCGGAAAGCCATTCCGATGGACAACTTCCATCTCCAGCAGGACTTGAATCTGACGTTCGAAGACGTCAAACGATTCATCGGCGGACATAACTCAATCGGTCTGGCTAACACCGCTGAGCAAGTTTTGAAAAATTTCCGTCCCGGACAAAATGCTCATAAGGCCAACACTGTGCCGACCGGCGACTTCGACTGGGAAACCACCGGTTTTAGAACCAAGTTCGACGATATTGTCGGGGACGCCGATTACGAGCCAATTGCGCAGCCGATTGACCGAGAGATTTACGAATCTTACATGAGCGATTGCAATCTCATTCTCGAGGCAATCAAAGAGAAACGCACCGAAGAGATTGAGATGCTTCACGTGCTGTCCGAGCCGAGCAAACGTGCTCAAGAAGAAGCTCTACTGAAGCCGGGTCCGCTGCCGACGCGGAAGAAGAAGACCGCCCTCAAAATCGAACCAATGTGGATTGTGGCAGCGGCCTGCGTGGTTCTTGGTTTTGGCGGCTTCACGATGTTCAGCCAGAATGCGATGATTATGCGCAATGACGCGGCTCAAACGGCTGCGACCGAGGCTCCGGCTGATCAGGTCGTCGCTAGTGCGCAGGAGCCGGCGAAGCCGACTCCCTCAGCAAGTGGAACTGCACCATATGCGTTCCCCAACCAATCGACTTCGCCTCCGCCAAACCCCACGCCGGCGGAGCCTCCGCCTGATACCTCCTCTGATACAAGTGCTGAAGACGACGCGGCGTCATTGGGACCGGCGCCTGCTCCGGTCTCTGCCGGCTCTGCGAACCTGGCGCCTGCGCCTGCCGCTTCGGCTGCCGGTAATGACGAGGTCATGCGCTACAGCGACGCCGTACGCAAAAATCCAGGTGACATTGGGGCGCGCCGTTCCCTCGCCTACGCATACCTCGTAGCCGGCAACGCCCCTGCATCGCTCGAGCAGTTCTACACCGTCATGAAGGTTCAGAAGGTCGACTCCTCTGAAATTATCGAGTATGCGGACAATATGATGGCTTTCTGCGGGCGGAGTGCCGCTAAGCAGTTCCTGACCGACATGGTGCGCATCGATCCAAATTCGACGGTGCTGAGGCAGAAATTGCAGTCGATGTAGTCAGGACCAGCACATCGCCAGTTGCAAATGTGGTAACTTCATAGCCGTTCGGTCGGCGCACAAGGTGTTTGACTGCGAGCCGAGCAAGTGAAGTCACAGTCGCCACCTTTGCAGGATAGTTATGAAACGCGCATCGTTCGTCTGTTTGCTCTTGATGTTGATCTTGACCTTTGCGTCATCGTTTGGACCGGTGCAAGCTCTTGATTTGTCCGGTATGCAAAAGATCGGCAGTGTTCGAAAGGTTGCTAAAAGCAATGACGGAGTAATTATCGATTGCGATGATGAAAGCCAGGTGTTATTGAGAGTATTAGCACCGGATTTGGTGCGTGTGCGGGTCGGGTTTAAAAAGCCGATTCCGGCAAAAGATAACTCCTGGGCTATTGAGAAGAAAAACTGGGAGCCGGTTTCTGCGACTATCAACGAGAGCGGTGATTCTGTTTCCATTGAAACAACCGAACTGCGAGTCGTTGTGAACAAAGCTCCGCTTCAGATATCTTTCTATGACGCGAAGAGCGGTCAATTAATCAATAAAGACAACCAACCGATGCAGTTCAATTCGAGCGGGTCCGTAGCAGCGGTGAAAGCGCTTGGATTTGAAGAGCACTTTTATGGTCTGGGTGAGAAGGCTGCGCGTCTCGACAAGCGCCGCGAGGCGTATCAGATGTGGTCGATGGATATGCCCGGCTATGTACTGGGAACAGATCCGATTTACCAGAGCATTCCGTTTTACATCGGGCATGTCATGGATCGCAACCAAGCAGGCGATTGGAAGGGCACCGCATACGGTATCTTCTTTGATAATAGCTATCGAACAAAGTTCGACCTGGCCAGCGGCGATCCTGAGAATGTAGTTTTTCAAGCCGATGGTGGTGAGATGAACTACTACTTTTTCTTCGGTCCACAGATGAAGAAAGTTGTAAATCGCTATACAGAATTGACAGGACGAATGCCCATGCCTCCGAGATGGGCTTTGGGTCACCAGCAGAGCCGATATAGCTATGGAAATGCACAGCAAATCAAGGACGTTGTTGAACGGTATCGCGAAGAAAAAATTCCGCTCGATGTGATGCACTTCGACATTCATTACATGGATGGCTACCGCGATTTCACCTGGAATAATGAGCGTTTTCCAGACCCGAAAGGTTTGGTTTCGTGGCTGGGAGAGCGTGGTGTTAAGGCTGTCACAATCATCGATCCAGGTGTTAAGTACGAACCTGGTGGCAACTACAGTGTATATAACGAGGGTGTAGAGAAAAATTATTTCTTGAAGAAAACCAACGGCGAAACTTACGTTGGAAAAGTCTGGCCTGACAAGTCAGTGTTTGTTGATTACACTCTTCCGGAAGCTGCGAAGTGGTGGGGCGATCAGCATAAATCTCTACTGGACATCGGCATTGCCGGTATCTGGAATGACATGAACGAACCCGCGGACTTTGAGAGTCGCGATGGTGAGAAGTGGAAGGATGTCGTTAACTACGATAATGGCGAGAACTCCAAACACAACAAGATGCGCAACCTCTTTGCCATGTTGGAGTGCAAATCAACCTATGAAGGTTTGTCGAGATTGCGTCCAAACGAACGTCCCTACATTATTACTCGCAGCGGCTTTGCCGGTATTCAGCGCTATGCCACCATGTGGACCGGTGACAGTCCGAGCACTTGGGATGCTATGGCATTGAGCATTCCGATGTTCCAATCTCTGGGATTGTCGGGGCAGCCGTTTGTCGGTTCGGATTGCGGCGGTTATATGGGAAGATGCGACGGCGAGTTGCTAACGCGTTGGTATCAGATTGGATTCCTCTCTCCGTTTTTTCGAAACCATCACGCCGTCGATTATTACGATCAAGAGCCGTGGAGATTCGGAAAACGCTACGAAGACATAATTCGCAAGTATGTTCAATTACGGTACAAACTGATGCCGTATCTCTACACTGTGCTTTCCGAGGCGCATGACACTGGAGTACCCTGGTTTCGTCCTCTCATTCTTGAATACCAGGACGACTATAATGTGCTGAATATCGATGACGAATTTATGGTTGGTGACAAACTGCTGGTAGCACCTGTAGTATCAAAAGGCGCCACTACGCGTGATGTCTATCTTCCAACCGGTGAATGGTTTGAATATGCTACCGGTAAAAGGCATGGCGGTGGACGCTGGATCAACGTGCAAGCGCCTCTTGATACCGTTCCTATGTTCGTTAAGGCCGGGTCTGTTTTACCTGTCGGGCAAGTTGGAGATAGTCTTGCGCAATCTGCAATTGCGCCGGTCAGTTACGAAGTCTATCCCGATAAAAATGGAAGCGCACTCGGTGCTCTCTATGAGGATGATGGAGCGACGCTCGCCTATCTAAAAGGTGACAGCAAGAGTTACGAATTGCGGTACATTAGCAATAAGCTTATGTCTGGGGCATCGGACGAGAAGGAAGATCGCGAGATTCCTGCTAGTTCAGTGAAGGTATTTGAGTAACACTGCATGTGTCGCTCCTGGTAAGGTGGCAAAGGTTGAACTCGAAAAGACCAAACGGAACAGATATTTTGCGCAGTTAAAATGCAAGAACGGCAAACAGAAGTAGCTCATTCTGTCTTTTCTTAACTGTGCCAAACGCGAGTTCTGCGACTTCGCTGTAAGATTAGAATCGTTGCTTCAGGTCTATTGAAACATGAGTAAGAAAAAAACAGGCAATATCAACACTGGCACCAGTCCGACCAGCACGGTTGCTGAAATAATCGCCCTCTTTGACCGGGGCGAAGTTGAGACTGCTAAAAATATGTTGGAAGCTGCATATGCGAAAGATCCGAAGGATGAAGATTTTTTGGCTGTCGTAGCGCATTTGCAGAAAACATATCTTGGTGAAAGCGGCGGTGCGCCTGCAAAGAGTCTTCTTCGCGATGCGCTTCTACAGAGAAGCTCTGATTCAAACGTAAAAATCGTAAGTACGCTCATGAGATTGCTAGCCCTTTCGGGGCGGGACAAAGAAGCAATTCAACTGCAAGAAAATCAGTTGAAACTTCTCGAAGATCAGTCCGCATTTTTAAGAGAGGTGGCCCGCGCGAAGCTCAAGGATACGGACGAAACTGGGAGCCTGGTAGGTCGTAAGGAACCCTGCCCATGCGGGAGCGGAAAGAAATTCAAAAGGTGTTGCGCGAAATAGTCTTTTGCGCGAAAAGTAATTTTCGGATTTCGGGAACTTTTTTGAGGTTCTCTTGTCTCGTAAGCAACAATCGGATGGGAACGAAATTTTCGCTATTTCTTTCGTGTGCCAGTAGTTGAAGCCGAATAGCGTCAGGCTATTGGACCATCCAGTCGTCTAGGCTAACTAGATATTCAAACGAGCTTTTGTCTTCTCTGTATTGAGCAGTCGCTGACTCGTTTGCAAACAACCGCAATCCTGGATTCGTCCGGATTGCGGTTTGCTATGTTTCGGTCGGTAGGGAACCGCACACTCATCGATTTCGCGGCGAAGATGGCATTCACGATTATTGATGCCATCTTTCGCGATTGTTTGATTATCGTTCTTTCCATCCAAAGTCGAAACCTACCGGCGCGACAATGTAATAGTCTCGTCGATATTTAATTACATCGCCTACTGATGTGCTGCGTTGCTCTCCGCTCCACTCATCGTTTTTGTGATTCGTCACATAGAATATGCGTTCCAGTTCTTCTTCGATTTCTTCCAGCGGAAATTCCGGGCGTTTGAAGATGCCAACCGATTTATAGTCACCGTTTCTAAATCCCTCTCGAATGGTTGCTATATCGACGTCGGGTCGTCCGTAGCGAAGATATTTCCAAAAGCTCTCATCGACAGAATGGAACAACTCAAATGTCACCTGTTTTGTTTTGGTTTTTAGCACAGCATGAAGTTTACTCATCGCCGCCTCCTTGAAACGTGTAGATGGGTCTAAATTGAATTACGGAAATTCGGAGCAAAAAGTTCAAATTTCTGAGCAAGTTTAATCTTCAATTTTGCTATGCTACGAACTCGCTAGCTGTGCAGGTATTCGATCTGTAAATGCGTGCAGCTGGTTTCGAAAGCAAACTGTTATTCTGTTTGTATGAAACGCGTCGTGCTTGAGAAGCGTTGAAACAGTTTTAGTTGCAGTTTGCGGCATTTTAGGAGCAGAGATGAGTTTGCAAGACACTACGGGTATGACTAAATTGATGCTGGATGACCTGCATGTCGGGCAGATCTTCCGGAGCGAATCTTACGTAATGGATGTTGATAAGATCAAAGCATTTGCTTTCGAGTTCGACCCGCAGCCTTTCCACACAGATGAAGCTGCTGCTGCTGGAACGTTTTTCGGAGAGCTTGTAGCGAGTGGATGGCACACAGCCGGCGTCACCATGCGGCTGCTGGTGGCGAGTCTGCCGATCTCCGGTGGCTTGATTGGTGCTGGTGCGGAGATTTCCTGGACTCGGCCTACCAGACCTGGTGATGAACTCTATGTAGAAAGCGAGATTATCGAGATTCGACCGTCAGCGAAAAATCCGGCGCGTGGAATGGTCACCGTGCGTAGTATCACAAAAAATCAGGACGGCAAAACTGTGCAGTCGATCACTTCGCGAATGGTTGTGCCAAGGCGAGTACCTGACTCTGTATGACAATAGTCATGGTGTTTAGTGCTGGCTTTATAGATCAGCTAAAGTAAAATCGTTTCATTAGGCGGTGTCAAATGTCAGATTCAACGTCCATTATTAAGAGATATGAGCGGACTTCGGAAACGAAACTGATTGAACTTTCTGCAAAAAAGCCCTACGAGCAGGTTCTGATCGACTTCGAGAAGCAGCTTGGGCGCTTCGATCAGGAGGCGGCCATGAAATCTTCGGACTTGGAATCGGCGATCCAGAGCATGACTGGTGAACTTGGTTTGATGATTATTCATGTCCTGGAGATGAGTGCACTCCTGCCGTCGTTGGCATCTGCTGAAACTTGTGCGCGCCAATATCTAATTGGTAATCCGCTGATCGCAAGCCAGATGGCGAAGTTTGATCCACGCGCTGCACTATTCGCTCCGCCGCGCGTCTTGATTCATTCTAATGGCGACGATACCCATATCACTTTTGAAAAACCGTCCACGACATTTGGTCGTCTGTTTAATCCTCTGATCGATGAAACCGCAGTCATGCTCGACGATAAATTTGAAACTCTGGTTCAAAAGGCCCTTAGTCCGTGAATTCCGAAAGCCTTTATAAAGCTTGCTATCCTGTTTTCTTCGCGACCCATTGGAATTTTGCAACAATTGCGATATGCTCGCCGACATAATTTCCAATGCAGGCAGGGGCATGATACTTCCAATTGTTCAGACCGGCGATCCGGTACTGCGGGCGGTGGCTCGAGCGTTAACTCCTCAAGAGATCCAGTCGACCAAAATCAAAGAGCTTATTGAGAATATGCGCGAAACAATGCGCACCGCTCCGGGCGTAGGTTTAGCGGCGCCGCAAATCGGTGAGTCTATTCAACTGGTTGTGATCGAGGATGAAGCGACTGAGGAGAAAACACGTTTGTCTGCCGAGGAACTGTCGAAACGAGAGCGCAAGCCGATTCCTTTTCACGTGCTCATAAATCCTAAGTTTACCGCGATTGGTGATGAACGCGTGACGTTTTTCGAGGGCTGCTTGAGCGTAGATGGATTTGCTGCGATGACCTCGCGATTTCGGCAGGTTTCCGTATCAGCGCTCAACGAGCGTGGCGACGAGATTCGCATTGACGCGACGGGCTGGTATGCGCGCATTATGCAGCATGAGATCGATCACCTCAATGGAACTATCTATATTGATCGAATGGATTCGAAAACCTTTTCTACAGTTGCGAATAAGGCTAAGTATTGGGATTAAAATCAAATTGAGTTATTCTAAAAGATCGAGAATGTTTCAGCCAGGCGCAATGCCTTGGCGTGGATTTCGACAAATGGCGTGAATACGCCGGAGGAGCTTGCATGGCAGCATTACCGCTTGGTGGCACTTTTACATTTGCCGGCACGAATCTGACGGTCAATCGAATGGGCTACGGCGCCATGCAGCTCTCCGGTCCGGGGATATTCGGACCGCCTAAAGATTTAGAGCAGGCTCGGGCGGTTTTGCGCGAAGCGCTTGAAGCGGGTATCAATCATATAGATACTAGCGATTTCTATGGACCGCATGTGACAAATCAGCTAATCTGCCAGACTTTGCATCCCTATCCTGACCGGCTGGTGCTTGTCACCAAATTCGGTGCCAAGCGTGGTGACGACGCTTCGTGGATTTTCGCGAGGAGCAAGGAGGAGCTTTTTGCCGCCGCTCACGACAATCTTCGCAATCTCAAACTTGAGGCGCTCGAAATTGTGAATTTGCGGGTTGGTGATTTCATGACCGCTAATGAGGATCCGATTGAAGAACCTCTTAGCGCCATGATCGAACTGAAGAAACAAGGGCTGGTCAAGCATATTGGTTTAAGCACGGTTAGCCCGAAGCAGTTTGAAATCGCATCCAAAATGACAGACATCGTTTGCGTACAAAATATGTACAACTTAGTGAGCCGAGCCGATGATGCTTTCATTGATGAGCTGGCGGCAAAAGGCGTAGCTTACGTGCCTTACTTCCCGCTGGGAGGCTTTGAACCATTGCAGCTTGACGCTCTTAACCAGGTCGCCGCAAAGGTCGGTGCGACGCCGATGCAAGTTGCGCTTGCCTGGTTGCTGCGCCGTTCTCCAAACATTTTGCTTATTCCGGGGACGAGCTCCGTGGGGCATCTTAAAGAGAACATTTCGGCCGCCTCATTGGAACTTTCGGACGAGGTTATGGCTGATCTCAACGCTATAGGGGCGGCAAGCGCTGCGGGCGCTACTGCTTGAGCTCTTGAAACCAATTCTGCGGGCCGGTTGACACCTGTAATTAATGAGTGTACACTCACTCATTAATGGAGGACTAATGGCTCGACCCAAGAGCGAGGAAAAGCGCAACACTTTATTGTCGGTAGCCGCGCAGGTATTCGCGAAAAATGGACTCTCCGCTTCGACCGCTTCGATAACAAGCGCGGCGGGCATGGCAGAGGGGACGTTGTTCAACTACTTCAAAGGCAAAGACGATTTGATGAACACGCTGTACGTCGAGATCAAAAATGATCTCGCGTCGACCATGCTCTGTGGCAACCCGAAAACTGACTCTCCCAAAGATGTAATGCATCATATCTGGTGCAATTATGTTGCCTGGGGTGCCAGAAATCCCGACCGATTAGCCGTTTTGCACAAGCTAAAGGTTTGGGAGGGGCTGAAACCTGACATACCGGAAAGCACCACCGCGTGTTTCGACGAACTTCAAAAGATGGTCAACAACGCCATCGCCTGTGGTGCGTTGCGGGATGTGCCGTATGAGTTCATGCTTGCCATTTTTGCTTCCAACGCCGAGACTGTAATGCACTACATCAAGCAAGATCCGGACCGGGCAGATTTCTACACGGAGCAAGGGTTCCAACTGTTTTGGAGCGGAATTGCAGGTGATCTGCATAGCAGTGAGAAATAGTATTAATCGCGTTTGATGGAAACTGACAACGCTTTCGACTGAATAAACTGGATAACACACGAAATCAGGTTGCAAACTGTGACTGAGCGATGTGCGTTGGCTTCGCATTTGGTATCAAACCAAATCGCGTGGCTGCGCTTTGGAACAAAGGAGTTCAAAAATGAAATACAAAACCCTGGGCGACACTGGTCTCTTAGTGTCCACGCTTTGCTTCGGTGCGATGACCTTTCATGGTGGTCGAGGACTGTTCGCAATGATGGGTGGTACGCAACAGGACGAGGCTGATGAACTCGTCAAGAAATGCATCGATGGTGGTATCAATTTCTTCGATACGGCCGACATATATTCGGAGGGCGGAAGCGAAGAGATGCTTGGGCAGTCCTTTCGCAATTTAGGAATTCAGCGGAAGGATGTGGTGATTGCCACCAAATGTGTCGGTCGAATGGGACCGCGCCACAACGATATCGGTGCTTCACGCAAGCACATAATCGAGGCTGTTGATGAGAGTTTGCATCGATTGCAGACTGATTATATCGATCTCTATCAACTGCACGGATCTGATTCGGTGACACCTCTGGAAGAGCAGCTTCGCGCTCTCGACACGCTTGTCCAACAGGGCAAGGTCCGTTACATAGGCTGTTCGAACTGGGCTGCCTGGAAATTGCAGCGAGCTCTCGATATTTCCGAATTCAAAAATCTTGCTCACTTCAATACTTTACAGGCGTATTACTCGATTGCAGGTCGCGATTTAGAGCGAGAACTGATTCCTTTAATGGAGAACTCGAAAACAGGATTGCTGGTTTGGAGCCCGCTTGCCGGCGGTTTGCTATCAGGTAAATTTGATCGCAATAATCAAAAACCCGAAGATAGTCGTCGGTCCCAATTTGATTTTCCTCTAGTCGATAAAGAGCGGGCTTGGAATATCATCGATACGATGAAACCTATCGCGGAGGCGCATGACTCCACAGTTGCGAAGGTTGCGCTGGCTTGGTTGCTCTCGAAGCCTGTCGTCACTTCGGTCATCATTGGTGCCAAGAATATGAAGCAACTCGAGGACAACATCGGTGCAGTAGACCTGAATTTAACTGATGATGACCTGAAGAAGCTGGATGCCGTGAGCGCATTGCCGCCAGAGTATCCAGGCTGGATGATTCCGTTTCAAAACATGGATCGACTTGATCCTAACTTCGATCGGTGGGCCGCTCTGCAGGAGCATGCCGCAGTTAAATAGTTGTATGCGGTTTCAATCGAAATGGATTTTTCAATCGAATGAGACCGCAGATATTCTGCAACGCATTAAAAGTTTCGCCGCGGCAAAGTAAGAGGGGCAACCTTACTTAATCGCACGAACGGACAGACGTCGGGAGTCTTGCGGCTCCCGGCGTTTGTTTGTCTGTCAGTTTTTTCGTGATTAAACTTGTGCAAAACCGCCGTCGACACAAAGGTCGATTCCGGTGACATAACTAGAGTCGCTTGATGCCAGGAAGAGCGCGACCGTCGCAATCTCTTCGGATTTACCTATTCGACCCATCGGGACGAGCTTCTTAAACTCGGCCTTCATCTCATCCGAAATGCCGTCCATAGCTGCCGTATCAATAGGACCCGGGCTTAGCAAGTTTACGCGAATTTTGCGTTCCTTCAAGTCATTGGTCCAGGATCTCGCGAATGAACGCAGTGCCGCCTTGCTTGCATTGTACACGCTGAACGCAGGCATTCCCTTGAGGTGTGCGACGGAGCCATTCATGATAATCGAGGCACCATCAGGCATTAGTGGAAGTGCCTTCTGGACGGTGAAGAGCGTTCCTCGTACATTCAAGTTGAAGGTTTTGTCGAAGTGTTCTTCGGTGATGCTTCCGAGGGCTTGGAATTCACCAAGTCCAGCGCTGGCGAAGAGAACATCGATCTTTCCCTTTTCCGCTTTGATTGTTTCGAAAAGTTTGTCGAGATCCGCTAGATTAGCCGCATCTCCCTGAATTCCTTTGACGTTCTTTCCGATCGCTTTGACGGCATCGTCAAGGTTGCTCTGCCTGCGTCCAGTGATGTAAACATACGCGCCTTCCTCTACAAAAAGCTTAGCGGTTGCGAGCGCCATGCCTGAGGTCGCTCCTGTGATGACGGCAACTTTGCCTTCGAGTTTTCCCATTGGTGTAAACACTCTCCATTGTTTAGTCTGTATATCGAGCCTTAAAAGTACGCGCGCAGTTTACTGGTGAGTAAGAATCTCACCAGGCGGGGCGTTGACGCTGTTTGCAGCGCCGAAGCGCGGTCTTTGGAGAATAATAGACCGGTCGACTAGTTTCGTCAATACCTCATGTATGCTCTGTTTAGCAAACGTTCGTTATATAGGCTTCGTCTATCAGACCTTTGATATGGGGGCTTTCTTCAGCAAACGTTCGATTCACCCAGGATATATGTCCGTTTTCGATCGGTTTTAGCTAGGATTCCGATCGCCTCCTTAATATCTTCCATCAATATATCTGCGAGGTCCCGGGTGAAACTTTCTCGGACCACTATGCGAAGCACGGCGATGGATTCGGCTGCCGGCGGCATGGTGTATGCCGGTACAATCCAGCCACGGGTGCGAAGCAGATGCGAAATGTCGAATACGTCACATTCACTGGTATCTTTCAGTTTAGCCACCACAATTGGTATCGTGTTTTGCTTGCTGACGATCTCAAACTTGCCCGTTTTTTCCATTTCGCTGGAGAGATAACGCGCGTTTTCCAGAAGGTTGTCCATGATGTTACGGTAACCTTCTTTGCCGAGTCGAATGAAATTGTAATACTGGGCAATGACGTTGCTTGCACCCTGTGAGAAGTTGAGTGTGAATGTCGACATCTTTCCGCCGAGGTAGTTGATATCGAATACCAGCTCTTCCGGCAAATCTTCTTGATCGCGCCAGATTGCCCAACCCAAGCCCGGATACACCAGACCGAATTTATGACCGGATGTATTGATGGAGCGAACTTGCTCCAGTCTGAAATCCCACTTCAAGCTTGGTCGAGTGAATGGTATCACAAAGCCACCACTGGCTGCATCAACGTGAATCGGTATGTCCAGACCCTTTTTCTTTTTGACTTGCAGAAGTTTTGAGTTGATTTCTTCTATCGGATCGAGTTCTCCAGTGAAGGTTTGACCGAGAATTGGCGCAACAAGAATGGTGTTTTCATCAACCGCTTCGGCGACTTGATCGGGATCCAGAGTAAAACGATTCGTCGTCAGAGGGAGTATGCGCTCTTCCACGTCGAAGTATCGAGCGAATTTGTGCCAGACTACCTGAGTGTTTGCGCCCAGCACCATATTCGGTTTTTCTATATCCAGGCCTTTTTTCTTGCGCTGTTCGCGCCACTTCCACTTGTGTGAGAGACCGGCAAGCATGATAGCCTCCGATGAACCGACAGTGGATGTTCCAGTGGCGTTTTCGTTCTTCGGCGCGTGATAGAGCCGCGCCAGCATGTTAATGCAGCGACGCTCGATCTTTTGTGTTTGCGGATATTCATCCCGGTCTATCAGGTTTTTGTTGAGCGATTCGTCAATGAGTTGTTGAGCTTGTGGCTCCATCCAGGTAGTAACGAAGGAGGCTAAATTTAGCGTCGGGTTACCGTCCAGATTCAATTCATCGCGGCAGACTTGATATGCCACCTCCGGTGGCATCGAATGTGGTGGTAACTCAAACTTAGGCACTGGCCGAGAGAGATACCGTGCACTGTAGCCTGGCGAGTGATGCAAATCTTCGCTATCGGCCTCTTTCGTGTTTTCCAGATCGGCTAGATTAGGCATATGTCCTCCGTTGTTTGAGTAATTACTTTACGATCGAGTTTTTGATTCCTGTTGTTGTTTTCGATTCCTCTTGAAACTTCAATTCGATTGCAGTATCGCGAGTGGTGATTAGGAAACGGTTGCATTCTCTTGTGCGGTTATCACAACCGCACATTTGTTATTAATGCGATTCAGATACTTTCTGAAGACTCCTTGTTTAATAGCTTTGGCCAGATAGGCTCTGGGCAGCCCAAGAATGAGCAGGTCCTCTGTGGTTACGCTATCAAATTGTCTGAGAAGCGCCGCTGGCGAGTTCGCTTTCATCTTCTGTGTTTCTACTGAATATTGATGTTTCTTTTCTAGGAGGGAGTGAGCCTCCATCATATTTGCTTCAACAGACTCTGCTATTTCGGAGCGTTTGCCATTCGTACCGTCGACTCGACATAGAGTGATTTTCGTGTCGGTAGGGCAGTAGTTGAGGCAGATGTCCAGCGGAAGATTTGTGTCGAGAACTTCAGCAACGGGCAGAATGCAGTGCTTGCGTTTCGACTCGTGGAACAGCTTACCCAGGAGAATCACAGAGCATGTGCTTCTAGATAGGATAGATTGAATGAGCAAATCGCTCCTGCGCGACCGCTTGCTGCTGAAATATCGCATCAAGAATATGCTTATATTTCGGTCCGAGATTGTCTCGGCGATTGCTTCGGAAACGTCGTGCGCCACACGAATACTGGTGTGAATCGGTACGTCGAGCTCATTTCCAATTTTTTCACAGTGCTCGATCAGTTCCCGACCCTGGTCGATGGAGATGTCTGTAGTAGATGGTGACTGCTGCAGTGGAACCGTAATCACGTGCAGGCATTCGAGCTCGTAGTTTCGGGACTTTGCAAATGATGCGGCAGTACGGACCAGGGAGTCTGCGCCGTTAGGATCGCCGACAGCAACCAGCATCCGGCCGTTTCCTGTTTCCGGAGAGCGGGTCTGGTAGACCGGATATGACCTGCTACCGGATGTGGTGCGCATTCCAAACGCTTGCGACTCTGCACTCAGAACATCTTTTCTTGTGATGATACCAATCAACTTGTCCGCTTCCACGACTGGCAAGCGGCTGACTTTGTAGCGGTCCATCAAAAACAACACGCCCGACAGCGGCTCATCCGGACTGACGGTAATCGGCTTTGGTGTCATAAACTGTTCGACAGGCGTTACCGGTTTCAAGTCCGCAGCCTTTGCTTTTTTGAGATCCGGTTGGGCAATAATTCCGATTACTTTGTGATTTTCGTCAACCACCGGATAACCATTGTGAGTGTGCTCTTCGAATGTTGCGATAGCGAATTCCAGATTGGCGCTCTTAGGAATTGTTAGAACCTGCTTGGTCATGAAACTTCTAGCCTTGAGCTTGTTCATGACACCACTTTCGGTTTCTTCTTTCAGGTCGTAACCGCTCCAAACCATGAGCCGATCATAAATGGAGCCGGGGTCAAGTTTTTCCGCCACCAGATACGCTACCACGCAGCTTACCATCAAAGGTAATACCACATTGAAGTCCTGGGTCATTTCGAACACAATGACTACCGCAGTCATGGGAACTCGTGCCACTGCGCAGAAAAAGGCTCCCATACCGACTACGGACATTGTTGAGACATCGCCGTAGTTGGTAAGATACATTTCGAAAACCGCGACAAGGTGCCCGAGACATGCTCCAATAGTCAAACTTGGGGCAAAGAGTCCCCCAGGCGAACCCAGTCCGTACGCCAGTAACGTCAGGAACACCTGCACCAATAATGCGATAACAATGACATGATTGGTCGTGCCATCCTGAATAAGCATGATGCGGAGACCGGCATAATTCCAATACAACTCAGGAAGGTGCATGATCACAAGTCCAGTTACGAGACCTGCTATTGCGCAGGAGGCGATCACTGGAATTTTCAACCGCTCACGGTTGAGTGTCATTGCCGTCAACAGAGTTTTATTGAAAAAGGACGCGCTAACGCCGCTCACGAAGCCGAGTAAAATTAAAAACGGAATGTCGATGAAACGAAAAGTTGCTTGCGAAAATAGTTCCGAGATATTGATATCCAAGCTGTGAACACCCACGAGCCTCGAGGTCACAGCTGCGACAAAACATGCGACGACGGTTGTTCCAACCGCCATTCCGGACATCTTTTTGATGAGTTCCTCGAGAACGAAGAGAACGCCTGCCAACGGTGCATTGAAAGCAGCAGCGAGACCGGCTCCAGCTCCCGCGGCGATTAACTGGATTCTATGAGTCGGTGATGTTTTCAGCCAGCCACTGAACTTGGAAGCCAAAGCAGCTGAGATTTGAACAGTCGGACCTTCGCGTCCAAGCGCAAGACCGGAGCCCAACGATGTTACGCACCCTGCCAGTTTAACAAGCGCGGTGGTGAGATCTAGTCTGACAGGATGTCCGGAAAGAGCCGCCTTTGTCTGAGGGATGCCACTACCCGCGGCGCCAGGAGCTAGAAATTGAATGAGTGCACCAGCGAATGCGCCGCCCGCAAGCCCGATTATCGGTAGATACCAGTTCCATTCGCTCGCTAGATGAACGCGTAGTGCACCGACGAAACCGACTCCCCACTTCAATGCAACTGCGCCTAAAGCCGCAGCCAGACCGATGATACATGCTTCGGTGACTGCAATATTAGTTGGCGACTTGTGGGGGGAATGAGCGTTGGCGCTCAAAATTCGCCTCCTCGGCGGAGATGAAGCAAGCTCACAAACAGCGCTTCAAAACGGACTCTGCGCCAGACATTATAACGCTATAAACGAACCGGTATCTTTCGCTTATGTTTCTTCAGTTGTTGAGGACTGCCGTCCAAGCCCATCCATGCTATGTGTTCTCTGACAAAAAGAGGATGACAATATGAATTTTGAAAATGATGATGACCCGATAATCCCAGGAACCGAGAGCGATAAAGACAGCAGGGGGGCGGATAATGCCGGTCAACTTAGAGACAGCGAAGAACGCCCGGGGAAGACGTTCAAAGAAGTGCAGGAAAGTACGAGTGCTCCCGCGCCGGAAAGCGATCTGAAGAACAGTGCTTCTTCAGGTAAGAGTAAGCAAGAAGGAAATTCGAAACGAGATAGGAAGTCAATTTCAGACGATTAAGTCAGAAGGCGTCAGGTTCGATTTTCCAGTCAGCATTTTGGTCCCAAAGTGTAAATGCTGAAAACGGATGATGGTGTTTTACTTATTTCAGTGATAACCTTTGGAGTTCTGAATCAGAGCAGTTTGTCCAGCGTGATTGGCAGCTCGCGTATGCGCTTGCCGGTTGCGTTGTAAACAGCGTTGGCGATTGCTGCTGCTGCCCCTGTTATACCAATCTCGCCGATGCCTCTTGCGCCCAGAGGGGCATGCTCGTCGGGGATATTTAAGTATTTGATCTCGATGTGAGGAATATCGAGGTGAACCGGCATGTGGTATTCCGCTAGCGATGGATTTGCAACGCGACCGTAGCGGTCGTCGTAAATAGTCTCCTCCATAAGCGCCATGCCGATGCCCATTATGATTCCGCCGCGGAACTGGCTCTCAGCGGTCTTTGGATTGATGATGCGTCCGGCGTCGAAGCACGCTAGCCAGCGCGCAATTCGGAGTTCACCGGTTTCGGAATGTACCCTGACTTCGCAAAATTGCGCGCCGTACGAATGCATTGAGTGTTTCAACATCTCAAATGGCTGTCCCGACGAGCCTTCAGCTTCGAGCTCGTCGACGCCTGCCAGTTTCAAAATTTCTACGAATGAACAGCCGACATCGGTTTCTTTTCCATATATGCCACCAGATTTGATATCAATGTCTTTTGCGTGCAAGCCTTTGAAAGGAGAAGATGCTGATTTATTCGCTGCTTTGATGCAGACCTCGACCAGTGCATTCACCGCTGCTTCTATAGATGCACCTAAGCTTGCGGTTTGGTTAGATCCTCCTGCCATCGGAGATTCCGGCAGCGAGGTGTTGCCGTACTGCATCGAGACCTGTTCGATCGGAAGCGTCATTCTGTCTGCAAAATGTTGGAGCTGAACCGTCGCAGTTCCCATTCCCATCTCATGAGCGGCAGCCTGGATACATGCCGTT
The DNA here is from genome assembly GCA_965228855.1 of Candidatus Obscuribacterales bacterium. Classification (GTDB taxonomy): domain Bacteria; phylum Cyanobacteriota; class Vampirovibrionia; order Obscuribacterales; family Obscuribacteraceae; genus JADYXR01. The sequence continues at coordinate 2,497,303 of CBDDIJ010000002.1, forward strand.
CCATTACTGAAAATCTTTGCTTTGGCTTTTCCTGGCAATCTGTAATAAGGGTAATACGCGGTTGCCACGCCCTGTCCGACGCGCCATTTGCCATCGCGTTGCGAACCTGGCTTTTGCGGATTCCAGCCGAAGGTCTCTGCGCCTACTTTGTATGCCTGCACGATGTTGCGGCAGGAAAATGGAATGTGGCGAAGGGGGTCCGATTTCGGTTCGTTTATCTCGCGCAGCTTAATTGGATCTATATTCATCTCATGCGCAAGTTCGTCTATTGCGGATTCAAGCGCGAATGTTCCGATGGATTCTCCTGGTGCACGCATGAATGTGTTAGCCAAGGTGTCTGTGTGGACAACCTTTTGACCGATGTCGAAAGTTTTTGAATGGTACAAATACCTGGCGGGGAAGCTGAACTGTTCCGCGAAATTATTGTACTCTGTTGTCTGGGTCGTGCCTTGGTGGATTAAAGCTTCTAGCTGTCCATCTTTGTTCGCGCCCAGTGCGACGCGTTGAACGGACGGTGTCCGACCTCCTACGATTCGATAGACTCCCTCGCGACTCAAGTTTAGCTTCACTGGTCTTTTCGCTGCTCTGGCTGCTGCAACGCATAAAATACTGTGTTGCCACATGGAGCCTTTGCCACCGAAACCGCCACCAACAAATGGTGATAAGACTTCAACGTTTTCCGGCTTAATTCGAAACATCTTGGCGAACGTGTTTTTAAACGCGTATAGCATTTGGGACGCGTCGAAAACTACGAGCTTTTCGTCGCTCTCCCAATGTGCGATTGTGGCATGAGGCTCGATGGCGTTGTGGTTGTAACGCGGTGTACGATATACATGATCGACTTTGTGCGCGGACTTCTCGTAAGCTTCTTCGGCATTGCCGACCTTGACCTCAGGATCTTCGCCTAAAACATCTTTCGGTGTTTTCGCGTTCGGCAGTTCGCTCTCAAAGCTTACTACTGCTTTCTCCTCTTCGTATTCGACTTTGATAAGGGAGGCGGCTTCGTCCGCCTGGTCTTGAGTCTCTGCGACGACTACCGCGATGGGCTGACCGTTCCAGTATATTTTCTCGTCCTGAAGGACGGGAATGTCTGCCGCCATGGCACCGCCGCTGCCACCAGAAGGGTCCATCAATGCTGGTTTGCCAATCCGGGGGGCGTTTTTATAGGTAATGATCGTGATGACACCAGTGCAGCTTTCCGCGCCTGCGGTATCAAATGTGGTGATTTTGCCTTTAGCAATCGTACTGTAGACCAATGCCGCATAGGCGATGTTTTCGAATTTATACTCTGCTGTAAACTGTGCTTGACCAGTAACTTTCAGTACACCGTCTACCCGTTTCATGGCTTTGCCGATGTATTTGCCTTCGCCGATCAGCGGATCTGGCTCTTTCTCGGGAGTAAACTGCAGTACGCGCTCCATCACTTTCTTCAACAATGTCATTTCGAATTCTCCGCAGTTTTGAGTTCGCTCAGGACGCTAAAAATTGTTCTTTTGGCCAATTCGATTTTAAATTCATTGTGTTTGAAACCGACCGCCGCTTCCATTTCTCGGTCGATGGCTTCCTTGAATCGGCCCTCGGTGGCGGGTGTTCCGCGCAGGTATGACTCCAGGATGTCAGCTCGCCATGGTTTGTGCGCCACGCCACCAAGCGCGATGGCGATCTCCTCTACTATTTCATCCTTGATGCTCAATATACAGGCTACGCTCACGAGCGCGAACGCGTAGCTTGAGCGATCGCGAATTTTTCGATATGTGGAACTGCCTCGCGCGGCGTGTGCGATGTCGATGGATGCAATTATTTCACCAGGCATAAGGTCCGTTTCCAAATGCGGCGTATCGCCAGGAAGGCGGTGGAAATCGGCGAAATCTACAGTGCGTTTTCCATGATTGCTTTCCAAATTGATTTTTGTGTCAAGAATCCGCAGTGCTATGCACATATCTGAAGGATGTGTCGCTATGCAGGAGGTCGATGTTCCGAAAATCGCATGTCCACGATTGATACCATTTATGGCATCACAGCCGGAACCGGGTACTCGTTTGTTGCACGCGGCCGCATCGTCATAGAAGTACATGCAGCGCGTGCGCTGCATGATGTTTCCCGCGACAGTCGCGACGTTGCGAATTTGACCGGACGCACCATAAACGATGGCGTGCGACAATACCGGAAAGTTTTCCCGCACTTTCTGGTGATTTGCCAGTTCCGTATTCTTTACCGCTGCATCAATGCGCAGGGTTCCATCATCAAGTTGCTGGATTTGTCTTGACAAGCGCGACACATCAACAATTTCATCAGGCTGCTCGATGTTTTCGCGCATCAGATCAATCAAGTTTGTGCCACCGCCGATGATTCTGCAATTGGACCGTTCCATCAATGCCGTTTTTGCGCTATCCAGCGAATCGGCTACGCTAAATTGAAAGTTTTTCATCGGGCACCTTCCCTGGTGGCGGGTTTGTTATCCACAAAATCTTTCCCGGCATATTCTTCAATGGCTGCGACAATTCCGTTGTATGCGCCGCACCTGCAAAGGTTTCCGCTCATACGTTCGCGTATTTCTTCATTCGTGAGTTTGGGCTGGTTGCAAACAGTTTCGCACACTGCGCTTGGTACGCCGTTCTTGTATTCCGCCAGCATACCGATTGCCGAGCAGAGCTGACCTGGGGTGCAGTAACCGCATTGAAAGCCGTCGTGTTTTACAAATGCAGATTGCAGAGGATGCAACTCCTCCGATGTTGAGCTATCTGTGCCGCTGTGAGCCAGCCCTTCGACAGTTTGTATCGAAACACCTTGATACTGTGCGGCCAACGTCAAGCAGGAATTTATGCGGTTTCCATCTACGAGAACCGTGCAGGCGCCGCATGCTCCTTGATTGCATCCTTTCTTTGTACCGGTCAGACCGATGAATTCTCGCAACGCGTCTAGCAGTGAAACGCGCGGTTCGATTTGCAATAGATAGTCGCTCCCGTTGACATTCAACGTGATTGACATCGTCGATGTTTGTGCCATGGTGCAGTCCTTGGTAGAACGCCGCTCGCCACGACGCCCTTGGAAATTGTTGATTGGGTTTCTGCCAAGATCATAGAGAGGTCCGGTGTTTTTTGCATTAATCGCGATGTGACGAGTTTTAATGGCATCGCTTCGCTCGGTTACTAATGTGCTAGGGTGTTCTGAATGGTCTGTTTAGTCGTCTAGTCTTGGTGTGAGGTTATATGGATACGAATGGTCACCGACCGTATGATGGTGACTCGCCGAAGGGCGAGCAAGTTGATGGCAATGCGAGACGGTCGAGCCGTAACCAGTTGCGGTCGTCGCACAAGTTCGACGCGATTAACAGCGTATTGAATTTTGATGTCGATGAGTTTGTAGATTTCTGGTTTCGCACGAGCACAGGCAAGATCGTGATTGGGCAAAAACCGAACACGCCGATGGTTGTGTACTCGACTGCAAAGACTGTCGCGAGTATCGCACCCAAAGGGCGATTGCGCGATGGTGCGCGGTTGGTAGCGGATGCATCGCTGACCTACTGGGCCGTGTTGGAACTCACCGATGGAGTCAATCGATTTCGCAAGTTGATAGGATTTGCGACGCTGTTTGGTATGCTCAGCTCTAAGGTAATTAAGCGTTAGAACGTGGACTGGCTGTTAGCTGCAACTGGCTCGGTTTTTCGAGATTATATGCCTCAACGATCTGCCGTGCCGCTGCGATTGCATTCTTTGCGGATTGATCGACGAGCATTGCGCCTTTGCCGATGTAGTCTCCAACGATGAAGACGCCCTTCATGTGGGGCACTTCAGGTGAAGGGATGGCGTAGCTACCATTTGTTTCTGCTAGTGGAATTCCAAAACTTGCGTTCATGTTTGGCAGAAAACGCTTGAAGACGAGCTCATTTTGCCAGCCTGGTTGTAGTTGATCCAGAAGCTGCAACAACCTGGTTTCGTGTTCGTGCGTTGCTTCTTCTTCTCCCAGGTAGTATGCGAGATGGATCATGGCGCCTCCACTCGGTGCGAGCTTCGCCGCGGTCGAATGTACAGAGTAGTAGAGCGGCTCATCGATTCCGATCGCGAATTCATTTTCCGGCTCTGTAAGTTTCTTCAAGCAGACATCGAGACATGCCGCTCTGCTTGGTATTATTTTCGGTACCAGTTCAGATGGTATCGCACTCGGTGCTAGTTTTTGAATAACCCTTGGCGGCACGGCCAGTATTGCGTTATCGAACTGTTGTTTTATGCCATTTACAGTTACGAAAACACCATCACTCGTCGACTCTATCGATTCGACCTTACTTTCGAATCTAAATTCAACATCGCTTGCGAGCTTTGTTTGAATTGCTGAGACAATTCTTGCCCAGCCATCATCTAGATAGTACACGCCCTGGAGTCCAATTTTAATTTGTTCAAAAACGGCTCCGGCTGAGATCTGAGTAGGATTATTTCCATAAGTTGTCAGCCGCGCGAAGGATTTAATGACAGCGCGAACATGCTCGCTTTTAATTTTTGTCTCCAAATACTTTTCTAGAGAGAGCGACATTGCGCTGTTCCAATCGTTTTTCTCCAGGGAAAGCATGAACTGCCCGAACTCGAACTTTTCGGAAACGCTCAAGAGCTTCGTGCTTAAAATTGACGCGGGCGTAGTCGGAAGGTCGTATAGCTCTCCCTCGAATGTTGCCAGGCTTCGCTTCGGTTGTGGAATTGCGCCGTCTGGGGTCACGCCGATGGACTTCAGAAATTTGTTTGCCTCTCCACCGGCGTAGAGAGCGTGCGGTCCAAGATTGAGATGAAAACCGTCGCGCGAGACCGTTTGAGCGCGTCCACCGGCGTGATGATCCTTTTCGAAAATGGTGACTGTGGCACCAGATGTGGTGAGCTGGTGGGCGGCGATAAGTCCTCCGACACCGGCTCCGATGATGGCGATATTCGGTTTTTTGTCTGAATGGTTCAAAGTGAAATTGTTCATGAGATGCCTCGCGTTCTCTTTTTTGTCTGTGCAACTATTCAATCATGGATAAAAAATATCCACAATAGCCATTTCCTTAAATTTTGGATAAAATATATCCACGATGAAAATGGGACAGGGAGTCGAATGGGCTATTCACTGCTGCGCGCTGCTGGCGTCGCTGCCGCCCGATTGCGCCTTGCGTTTGGAGAAAATAGCGGAGTTTTATGACCTGCCCGTTCCTTATTTAAGGAAGCACTTCCAGGCGTTATCGCGTGCGGGTTTGGTGAGCACCACTTCCGGACCTCGGGGCGGCTACCGGTTGGCGCGTGCGGCATCTGAGATTTCGTTGTTGCAGATCTATCAGGCGCTCGAGGGCAAGGAGCCGGCGTTTCGCTGCAATGAGATTCGTAAACAGGGACCGACAGCCTGTGCGCAGAAATTGTATCCGGGTGCGTGCAACATCGCGACATCTATGTGGAGGGCAGAGGCGGCATGGAAATCGGAATTGGAAAAGGTTTCGCTAGCAGATGTTTTGGGCGAGGCGGCGACCCAGATTCCGCAGGCGCGAGTCGATGCGACGTTGAAGTGGTTCGAGGATGTGCTCGGCGGCTAGGGGGACAGGCCTTTCATCTGGATTCTGCAACAGATTTGTTCCATTGTAGTTGCTTATGTGCTCGATTCTGTCGCACTATTGGCAATACCATAGCTGGAGAGGTGAGAAACGATGCAGCTCAGCACTAACGTTGAACCCGCATCGCCGAGAGTACGTTTGCTGTTGAGTCAAAACTTTATGAGGTCAGAATCGTTTGACTCTTTGAGCGCAATCACGAGACGGCGTCCCACTGACCAACGTTTCCACTGGTATTACATTTGTAGATCTTTCCGTCGTCCATTTTGAGAACAGCTCCCTTCGAGTATCCAAGGCCTTCGAAGTAGCAATAAATCAACTCTTGCAGGATGGTCTCATCGTTTCCTCGATCTAGTTTGTTCGTTTTTTGCTCAACCGGCAGTTTCTCTTTCATTTGAATCCTCCTTTCTTCAGTCCAAATGCATTCATGATGGCGCTTTCCTCCTCTCGATAAAATTGGTGAATACTTTAGTTCTTCGATACGGTAAGAAAGCACTTTTATTTGCAGCATAGCGATAACGATATGGCAATTAAAGATGTTCGCTCAGTTCAATGCCAATTTCTATCACCCAAGCGAATGAAAGTTGCTTTCCAGATGGAGCGCTGTTCTACTGTCTTGTATGAGACTTAGACTCGTATCCAATAGCATACCTGGAGTGGAATTTCTATCACCTCGCTGGCGGATTGATCCGAAGCTGATGCCGCTGCTATAACTACGTTAAAAGTTCGTTTCGGAGTCCTGTCAATCGTCGTTCGAAGCCAAAGTGGCGGTTCGGGCGACGTGTAGTCCTTGTCGCAAATTTTCTTGGAGGCACAAGATGACAGCGCAAATTTCAACGGAATCTAAAGTAAATACACCCGTGGTTTATGGAGCTCATCCAAATGACGATGAGAAGATTGAAGGGATTGCCAAATATATAGGTAACTTTCACAAAACTCTTTGCCACAATAAATTCGGTGAGGTGTTCGAAGATGAGTATGTACACTTCGAGAAAATTTGTCGTCATGTCTCCGACAATGGCGATTTCGAAAGAGTAGGCGCAGGCAAACTTAGTGATCCTAACCAAGCTGACTTTATCGTCCGACCGATTCCCACGCATGTGGCCAAGCTCGTTAACCCACAGGCTGGCCGTTCGACTGATGTGTCTGGACCAGATCCGTTGCATATCGACATGCACCCGGCGCCCGGAGTTTTGTCTGATTCGACGGCAGCGGAAATGACCGAACTGTATTGGATGGCCATTCTCCGGGATCTGTCGTTTGATGAATGGCAGAGTAACGCCAAAGTGAAGACTGCGATTCGGGAACTCTCCGAAGTTTTCTCTCGTGGCGTGCACGACTTAAACGATCCTGGAAAGTTGTTACTCGGTGTTGATTTGCCTGTAACTTCGAAGGGACAGTTAGATTTGCGATTGCAAACGCTATTCCGAGCGGGGTTGCCAGATGAAGATTTTGGACCGATAGTCAGTCAGTTTTTCCTTCAAAACATTAACTATGGAGCGCAACTCATTGAACAGTCAGTTGTTCCATACGTTGAAGGACGCAACTATTTACAGGCGCATTCGAACTGGTTGCTTGCCCAAAACTCAGGATACGATGTCCATGGTCGCGACTATGGATCGGACAACTTTTACGGCGACGACAAAACTGCATATGAAAATCCTTGTGAGCGTGTTTATATTCGAAACATGCGAGATATTGCAAGGTTCGTAAATCGAGACGCTCTGCATCAAGCATATTTCAATGCGGCTCTGCTTCTCTTAAATTGGGGTGCGAAGGAAAATGTCGGTAATCCCTACAATAACTACGTTCGTCAACTTGGTTTCGGTACTTTGGGAGGACCTAACTTGCTTGCCTTAGTGTCCGAGGTTGCGACGAGAGCACTCAAAGTTGTTTGGCGCCAAAAGTGGCTGGTGCATCGTCGCCTCCGTCCTGAAGCGTATGGTGGACTTATGCAAATGCAGCGGAATGGCTATGAAGCTGAATGGAGAAAATACGGACTGCCAGAGTGGGTGTTCGAGACGGACGCCGCTAAATGCGTTCAGGACATGGAAAGTTCGCTCTTTTTGCCGATGGCATATTCTGCTGGCAGTCCCAATCATCCATCCTATGGTGCTGGACATGCCACTGTAGCCGGTGCCTGCGTTACGATTCTGAAAGCTTGGTTTGAGGATGCGAATCTCTGCGAGCTCTTCTCTAAACTTCCTGAGTGCGGAAAAGATCCTGGAGCACCGCCGACAATTTTACAGCCGGGAAAGAACAGCAGAACTGAGCCTCTAAAGGCGTATTGCGAGGAAGATGCCAAACGCCTGACCATTCACGGTGAGTTAAATAAGCTTGCTGCGAATGTCGCCATGGGTCGCTCGATGGGCGGCGTGCATTGGCGCACCGACAATACACGAAGTCTACGACTCGGAGAACGGGTGGCTACGATCATGTTGCGACGAATTCTGCCGACCTACGCGGAGAGACCGATTTCACTGTCGTATGTCAACTTCGATGGCAATCGTGTCCGCATCAACTCTTCTGGAGCGATTGAGGTTGAAGGTGATGAGCCGTTGAATGAGTTTTACTCACGTTCTTAATTGCGAAGTGTTTCGCTTAGAGCTGCATTGCAGACCCAACCCAAGGCATGTTCGTTGGAAATTAAAGACCATCAATATTGAAAATCCGAGTATAGGAGGTCGTCATGTATAGCGATGAAATTAAGTTCGTGTCGGGAGTTGGGAGAGGTGCAAAGGGTGTACATGTCCGGCGTGTGCAAGAGTGGTTGACCCTTCACGGATACAATGTCGCTGTTGATGGAATCTTTGGACCCGCAACCGAAAGAGCTCTAAGCAAATTTCAGAAAGCTCAGAATCTAACTGTTTCTGGGTCCTCTAATCAACGCACTTTTGAGGCTCTCGTTTTGCCAATGACAATGGCTTTGAGAGAGATTGATAGCGGGCAGGACACGATCTCATCATTGACCCTGAAATATGCAGCTCAACACCTCGCTTCACATCCGAGAGAAGTTGGAGGGCAAAACAGAGGTCCTTGGGTACGTCTGTATATGAAAGGAAATGAAGGGCCAAGTTGGCCTTGGTGCGCTGGTTTTGTTTGTTTCTGTGTTCAACAAGCTTCGAACACATTGAAGAAACAGATGCCATTTAGCTACACGTTCTCCTGCGACACGCTAGCAGCTTTCGGTAAGCAGAGTAAAAAATTCGTAGCTGAATCGGACGTGGAGGTAGATAAACTTGCTCCAGGCAGTATTTTTCTGGTGCGACGAACTGCAACAGATTGGACGCATACTGGTTTCGTTTCAGAGGTTAATGTAAACTCCTTCGACACGATTGAGGGAAACACAAACAACGATCCAAGGACCGAGGGGCCCAGAGAAGGTTATGAGGTGTGTGCGAGTGTGCGTGAGTATAAGAAAAAGGATTTTATATCCCTTTGAGAATTTATAACTTGGCGTAAATGACAATCACTCGGTTTCTATAACAAATAGTTTTGCACGTCCAGAGAGACTTACTTTATCCAAATTGTGAGGATTCGAATGAAAAGATTGAGTAGCACTATAACTCTTGCAACTATGTTTTCGCTTGTTACAGGTCATTGTTTCGCAAAGCCGATATTTATTATTCGGTCGAGCGCTGTTCCAAATGAAACCGTTGAGCCTGAACGACTATCGAAAAAACCAACAGAGTACTTGCGTGACACTAAGGCTAATAACAACACTGCAATTTTCTATCTCCCAAAAACTATCGCGGAAGTGGAAGTTACGTATGCGATTTATGCCAAAAAAGAGGCTTTGGCTAAGTTGGAGCGTGCAGTTCTGCCCGCATTTGTTCCGCCGAATTCCGGAGAGAAAGCGAAAGAGCGTGAGGACGAGAAGAAAGAGCGAGAAGATGTACTAGCTCTTGCAGGCAACCACATGCGTCCTGCCGGCGTTGAAGCGAATGCAAGAGCCACCGATGCGGTCACACCGCTTGTTGCTGTTGTCGACAGGGCGCCAAAGAAGGGTTTTGTTCGCTATCCGTCGAAAAACGAAACGTTCCAGAGTGGTGAGGTCGTTGAGAAGTGTCCTGTTGTTGTTACAATTCCTGTGCCGCTTGCCGTTAAGTTTGTGCAGGTGCCCGACACGAACCTGGGTTTTCGGGCTGATCTCGGAGCAATGAAAGGCTTGGTTAGTGACGTAAACAAATCCCAAATTACAAAAAATTCCGATGGAACCATAAGCGGTGTTGATGCCGAGATAGTCGATCGGACCCTGGATATATTTGAGGACTTTTCTGTAGCATCGATTAACGTTGGGAAGAAGGTTATGTCGATGGGCCTTTTTGCAGTTCCGCTGTTCAGAACCGATGACACTCCTGTGTATACTCAGGTTGGCACTATAAAAATTCGCAAATTAGTTGATATTGGCGGCCCGGTTCAGCCGAAAGAAGATCGTTTTCAGTATCCGATCGACGATGCTCCAGACGTTGAAGTTGTTCAAAATACATTAGCTGGACTTGGCTTTACGGGCGTCACTTTTGCCATGCCGAGATTGGCATGGAGCCTAGACCGAAAGCTCAATTCCGAAGTTAAGTCAGGTGATTTGATCGATAAGGCGGGGTATCAGGGGATCGTTGTAAGAGAGCCCGAGACAGTTGACGTTTCTATTGCAGCGGATGGCAATTTTATGAATTCCGCACGAGTTTATCATGGGCGTCAGATTCTAGCGCAGACGGGAGGATTTGCAGGAGTGCGCATTGGAAAGAGAACTTTCAGTAAGGCCGCTCAGCAGATTACACTGTCCCCTCAAGGAGCAGTTCTCACGGTAAACAAAACGACCAACAGTCCCTTAAAGAATATTTCGGGTGCAGTTCGAAATATCACAGCGGCTGCTGCTTCACCCTAAAAATTGAAAACCTGATGACGTAGCGCGCGCAACCTTGGCAATTGAGATATAAATCTGCATCAGCTATGCAGCTCGTTCGCAATGCGATGATTAGTCCTGGATTCCGAGCAATGCCTGTTGCATAAGAATTAAACGCAGGTTGACGCCGCGCAGGTCGAAGCTGTCAGCATCGAAATCTCCACCTGCCCAGTCAAGCAGTTCCATTCCCTCATCACATGCGGGATCTTCAACTTTATCGAGAAAATCTTTGTAGCCGGGCGGACCGCCGACGTCTTCGGGCGGGCACGCGCGTCTGCCGCCGAGGCACGTCACAAATCCCTCGCCTTCACCCTCGTGTACCTCCTCAACAACCACGTCGTGAAACCAATCATCGCCGTAGTCGTAGAGGTACACGAATGTGTCGCCGGCTTTCTCTGCAAGATCGCCTAGCGTGAAATTGCTTTCGTCACGGTATCTACTCGAATCCATGTCGGGATCTTCGGCACCGTAGCTGATACCACCAGACTGGAACTCGTGAGCGTGTGTGTCCCACCATCCCATCGAAATTTGAAAGCACTCATGAACAAGTGCCAGCGGTGTCGATGTTTTAATGACGAGGCGTCTCCAGATTGGAAGCGGCGCGTTACGCAACGTCACTTTCATTCGAAACATCGCATTATCTGATTTCTTCGCGTTCTTAGTTATTCGTCGCTTTGCTACTTTTCCAGCCATGGCAGCTACTCCCGATTTCAGTCACGCGCGTATCTTAGTGATCGTGATCGCATTCGTCGTCACAGTCACCCTCTTCATACCGCTCGTCCGCAAACTCGTCGATTGCGTAAATCCGCTCGGCGACAGCTTTTTCTTCGTCCAGACGTTCTTGCATGCGTAAGCTCATGCGGAGCAGCTGTAACGCGTCAATCATGTCTAGGTGATTCGATGAGCTTGTTTGTTCGACAATCTCAGCTATTCTTTTCGCATTTGACTCGAGTGCCGTCCAATCTTCATTCTGTATAGCGAGAGAACCTATGATGGAGAGAGCAATCTGCTCAACATGGGTTGAGGCTCTGGAAGGATTCTTTTCCAAATATTCCAGGGCTTTCTTTGCGGATGACTCGATCAGTTTCTCCTGACCCGGTATCTCGCTCAGGAGTACAGAAAGATCTGCGTATGAATTCGCCAGCGCTTCGGGTTTCGCCGTTTTCTCTTGCTCTTTCAGCCATTCGGCGCGTTTTTCCAACTCTGTGGCGACCATATTTCCTTCAAGTGCTTCATCGACTCTAGCCACCGTAGCAATGATCTCTTCGAACATCGCACCACCATCGTTGAGTCTGTTCGCATCACGCAGAACCTTTGCGAACGACTTTCTCGCCTCTTTGAAGTCTTCGCGTTCAAGATGAGAACCGAGAATTTCAAGCTCCGACTCTATGCGTTTAACTCTAGCTTCGTCTATGGTTTCTTCTTCGCCAACGCGCGCGAGACCGTCATCACGCCAATCTTTTAACCAGGTCAACGCGCCGTCTGTCGAGCGCCATGCTTCGCCGGTCACTCTCACATATCGGTCTAAGAAGTATCCTTCGATATCGATGTCCTCAGCGGAACTCTCGTCGCCTTGTTCTAATGCTTCGAACATGGTGTTGAATGCGGTATCAGCGAAGTGTTCCAACATTTCATCATCAAAACCGAATGCAGCGGCCGCTGCGCCTCGTGAGTAGTTGCAATCGCCCTGCTCGATAAACTTCAACAGAGCATTGGCATAATGCCATTCGAGTGTCGGAACGGATTCGCCGTTCAAAATTTCTCTGGCTTTCTCGATTTGTTTTTCGCAGAGCAAATAGGTCATCAGGCTGAAACGAATAGCGTCTGTAAAATACTGTCCGACTTGCAGCTCCTCGATTTCTGTTTCATTCAAAACTGCGATAGCCTCTTCTCTCTTGCCTTCGCTCCAGAGAAGTTCGGACAACTCAATTGAAGCTAAGGCAAAAATCAGAGCTGATGCGGCGTGGTCATCAGCGTTTTTCGAGACCTCGACCGCCTTCTTGTAGTGCTCTAATTTCTGTTCTGTATTGGCGTAGTTGCGAGCAAGAATTAGCTGAGCGAAACCGCTTTGGTCCTCGTTTACAATGCTCTGAGCTGCCTTGATGCGTTCTGCAGGGCTCGTTGGATGAAAGGCGTCGCGAAGCTTTTCAATGACGCTATCGTCGAGATCTTCCGCCAAATCATCGAAAATTTCGTGCATCATGAACAGCAAATACGGTTGCTGTTTGATTTCAGTGTTCTCTTGAGTAATAACCGAAGTCGACATAAGTTTCTCCTGAGTCGTCTCCGACCCGTGCTCGCTGAGTAATCTTGCGCTATGATACCGCGCGGGACTCCCGTTTTACGGCTTCTTTAAGCGGTTAATGGAAAATGGTTTCATACCTAATTACATGTCGGTTTTCATGTCTTGTGTCAGAACGGTGAAACCGGCGCGTCTTCAGCCGTTTCTATAGCGGTTCGTTGCCTCTCCGAAATCGTTGCAGGCGCTGCAATTCTTAAGGATGTGTTACCGCAGGCGGGAATGTCAAGAGGTTGGCTATAATGGCTACATTGTCATCCAGGTTAGCGGTATCCCAGCGTTTCAGGTGCCCACTCCACTCAATATCTTCTGTTCGTTTTGCACAATGTGTTTGGCCTAACCTGGCGTTCTGCGCACACTCTCTTGTTTGCACTCCTGCGCGTACAACTCGCGCTAATTTCCTGAATCAAACCGATGGCTAACGAGTTTACTAACTCACCGTCCGACAAAATGACTAAGCAACCGGAACCGGCAAACTCTTCTGCACTGAATATGGTGTCAAGACGTTTTCTTGCGGGTTTAAGCGATGGTATTATAATTGGTGCTATTAGTGCCGTTACCGTCAGTCTTCAGTTACTTGCGGCTATCCGCCATGTCGAGATAGTACCGTTAGCCTGCGCGGCATTAGCTGCCTTTTGTATTGCGTTTTGCGAGTCGCTTACGGGTCTTGGCGGTATCATCTATCTTATCGGTCTTCTTCTATTCGGGCTTAGTTTTGGGCCCAGTGAGGCCTACTTCTGTTACTGGATGTTTGTTGCATTCGCACTGCCGCTCAATTGGTTGTATCACTTGATTTTCGAATATTCGACGAGCCGCGCGACCCCTGGTAAACGGTTGTTCGGTCTGCAGCTTTGTGACAATCGTTTTGGTCGGCCTCGATGGTCATCTCTTACCAAAAGGCATTCTCTCAGGGCGGTTTCAGCGTTGGCGATGTTATTGCCGATTATCCACTGTCTGCTTGGAAGCCGTAATCAATTGATTCACGATCGGTTGAGCGGTGTATATGTCGTAAAAACATCTGACCTGGAAACGAATCAGCTTCCGGTTCTATCCAGCAAAAGCGAGGGACCGCCTCAAGCGGTTTGTGCCAACCTCTGGAAGCGAATTCCAGCGGCGATTCTTGACCTTATCTTTTTCGACTCGTTGCTTTCGATAACAATTTTGGTGACATGGATGTTGGCAGCGCACTTATTTTCCGCTCCCGACAATCAAGTGATAGCAATAATCACATTGGTTCTACTGGTCCCCGTGTGTTCATTTTTGCCAGTTGTGTTTCCAATGCTCATCATGGCGACATTAGAGTCAAGCTCCTTGCAGTCAACGCCTGGAAAACTTGCCCTTGGTCTGGTCGTGACGAGTGCTTCCGGTCGTAAAGTCAGCTTTGCCGAAGCGCTATCCAAGCAGGTTGTACAAGCGGTTCTCTATGTCAGCCTTATACCTGTTGTTTTAGTCGCGTCGTTTATCGCCGCGCTGTTAAGTGCTGCGGCACCAAATAGTGAAATTCCAATTTATGTATCTGCTTTGATTTTAGTCTCATTCTATGTGTTATATGGTTTGGCAGTTTGCGCAACGTTTTTCAAAGAGAAACAGAGTCTTCTTGATTATTTGTGCGGGCGTTATGTGCTCGTCGAGCATAAGCTGCATTCTGGTAATTTGATTGAGGTCGTCAAATGAGGAAACGCATCTGTTCTATTCTCGTAGTTTTCGGCGTGGCTGTTTGCAGCTTCTTACTGCTTGAGTTTGCCAAGACTGACGCCTATTTCAAACTGCTGTCCGTGCAGCTTATTGCGGAATATCCGGACACTAAACTGCCGCGCCTCCTTCCTGTGTTCAGAGAGGCTCCTCACAAATACGGTTTTATCGACAAAAACGGCTCCTTAAAAGTCCCCGCGACATTCGATGACGCCAGTGATTTTCACGAAGGATTGGCAGCCATTCGAATAGGGAAGCGCTGGGGCTATGTCACCACAAATGGTGTCATGGTGATTCAACCGCAATTTCATCGTGCCAGAGATTTCTCGCACGGTCTGGCGGCCGTGAAGAAAGGAAACTTCTGGGGCTACATAAATAAAAGTGGGACATTCGTTATTAAGCCACAGTTTTTAGTCGCGGAAGACTTTCGCGAGAACAGCGCTACTGTTTCAGACTACGTAAACTATGGGCTCGTCGGTCGAAATGGGGAGATTCTGCTTCCGGTTTCTGCCGCGAAACTTGGCGACTTCTCTTCCGGCATCGCGCGGGTCCAGATTCATGGGAAGTATGGTTTCTTAAGAGAAAATGGAACATGGCTCCAGAAACCGATTTACGCAGACGCTGGTGAATTCAGCGAAGGTCTTGCGGCATTCGAGAAGGATGGTCTCTGGGGTTACTTGGACGATTGCGGCTCTGTGGTTATCGCTCCAAGATTTAAGCATGCTGCTACTTTCTTTGAAGGGCTTGCGGCTGTAAAAGGCGATAACGGGCGCTCGGGATTAATCGACAGCAAGGGAAATTTCGTTGTGAAGCCGACCTTCGACGGTTTAGCAAGAATGACAAAACCTAGTTGGAAACAGCCGGTACCAATTTCGGCGAATGGCTTGACGCCTTTCGTTGAGCACATGAAGGGCTGGGGCTTTGCATCAAATGAAACAGGTGAGCCCGTGATCGAGCCTCAGTTCATGGAGGTCAATCCATTCTCCGAGGGGTTTGCTTGCGTCGCGATTAAGGAGAAAATCAAGTCACCGTATAGAATCGCCAGGTAGCCTCCTTCATTGCAGCAGGTTCGAATTCGTGCAAATGCCTTCACCGTTTGTTTTTAGTGCTATTCTTGTCTAACTATCGAATCCCTCAATCCGTCATGTTCTCTTGATGAGTCTTTTCACAGTTTCATGAAGTTTCTAACTTCTCAAATCTTGAGTCTAGTGCGCGACCGATCCAGTCGCGTGAAGCTCAGGATTCTTATTCGTTTTTTGATTGTTTTGGTGATTCTTGTCACCATATATAGCGTCATGTTCCACTTCATCATGGAGTATGAAGGACGGCGTTATTCTTGGATTACTTGTATCTACTGGACGCTTACGGTGATGTCGACTTTAGGTTTCGGCGACATCACGTTCCACTCGGATCTCGGCAAGGTTTTCTCACTGATAGTGTTGATGAGCGGAATTGTTTTCCTCTTGATTCTCTTGCCATTTACCTTCATTGAATTTTTCTACGCACCATGGATGAAGGCGCACAATGAGGCACGCGCGCCGACCTCTCTTCCCGAAGGCACCACAGGTCATGTCATAATCACGAATTTCGATGGTGTCACACGTACGCTCATAGGCAAGCTTAAGCAGTACAGTCAGCCCTATGTGTTGCTGGTTCCGGATTTGACAGAAGCTCTGAATCTGCATGATCAGGGCTATAGAGTCATGCTCGCAGATCTGGATACGCCGAAATCATACCAGCGCGCGCTGGCTGACGATGCGCTCATGGTTGTTGCGACTGCGAGCGATCAACTCAATGCGAACATCGCGTCAACCGTTCGTGAAATTTCCGACAATGTTCCAATTGTTGCGACTGCGAACGCTCCTGCGTCATTAGACATACTCGAGCTCGCGGGCTGCACGCAGGTGCTTGAGCTTTGCGAAATGATGGGTCGTGGATTGGCCCGAAGAGTTTTTGATGGAAAGAGACTGGCGCATCCGATTGGACGTTTTGGTGACTTAGTAATCGCGGAAGCTATGGTGCGGGACACGAGCCTTGTTGGAAAAACGCTGCGCGAAAGTTGCTTGCGAAAAGACACGGGTCTGAATGTTCTCGGCAGCTGGCAGCGCGGTTTTTTTGAAACTGTTTCGCCCGATATGCTGATTACCGACAAAACAATTTTGGTTGTGGCCGGTTCTGAACAGCAGCTTGATTCTTATAATCGGCTTTATCAAAGCGAGCAGGCGATGGATGCACCGATAGTAGTGATTGGTGGTGGGCGCGTGGGGAGGGCGACGACGCGAGCGCTGGCTGATCGTGGTCTCGATTATTGCATCGTTGAGAAACGACCGGAGCTGATTAAAGACCCAGCTAAATATGTTCTTGGTGATGGGGCCAACTTCGACGTTCTCGATCAGGCGGGGATCATGAAGGCGCCTGTCGTCATAATCACCACCAGTGATGACGACATGAACATTTATCTTACGATTTACTGTCGCCAGTTGCGTCCGGATGTTGAGATTCTGTGTCGTTCTAACCTTGAACGAAATGTAGCGACTCTACATCGTGTAGGTGCGGATTTCGTTTTGTCATATGCCTCCATTGGCGCCAATACTATGATCAATTTGCTAGGTCGTATGAACATTCTGATGATGACCGAAGGTTTGGATATCTTCCAAGTCGACATGCCGCCTAAGTTCATAGGTAAGAGTGTGACCGAGTGCGATATTCAGAGGAAAACCGGTTGTACTGTGGTGGCACTGCATATGGAAGATCAGAAACAGGTGATGCTTGATCCGAATCTTCCTCTGCCTAAAGATGGGCGACTGATCTTGATTGGCTCGCCTGAGGCAGAGCAGCGATTCTTAACAACTTACGGTTGTCGGTAGTGTCCTGTTGGGTTGTACACATTTGAGAATTTAGTTTCGAGATGCGAAACTGTTTTAATGAGTTTGAGGAATCCCATGAATAAGTCGTTCTTTGTTTCGATCTGCATGTGCTTAATCGGAGCGCACGCCGCTGCCGAGGAAATCGGCTCGGGAAAAGGGCTGTATCGCGATCGTCCGTCGCAAGCTTCCGAATCGAACATGTCGCTATCCAGAGAGGCGGCGCAAGCCAGGCTTGACGAGAACGCTAGCAAGTCGTTGGAGTTGTCGACCCAGTTCGCAACTCTTGTTCAGAAACATTTAGAGCTCGCCGGCAAATACGACGTCGATGCTTTTCGGAAAAACGATGATGAACTCGCGACATTGTTTGAGAAGATGGATGCGAATTATCTTGAGTCGCGCATGTTGTACAACCATCTTGGACTCTCTGAGGAACCACTGGATGTCGACAAGAAGAGTATTCAGGACTCGAAGATGTTTATGTACAAGAGTTCTGCGATCTTCAATTTGTGTTTCGGCCGTCCTATGAATTCCGCTCAATTGAGCCGGCTTTCGCTAAATCTAAGCGAGCATGCAACTGGTAAGAAGGAGTTCGAGCCAGATGTGCTTTATTACCTGGGCTCTGCATTATGTTGGGCTGGCGATTACAAGAATGCCGAGAGTCAGCTGAGGAGCGCAATCACTATAGGGAAAGGAAGACCGTTTACTCAGTTGAAGGCCGGCGAGGCTGTGAATGTTGGTGGGCAGAATCCGTTTGCGGCGCAACAGCTTGCGACTGTTTTGTTGGCCGAGAATGAGACGGGCAAAGCAATCGACCTGTTGAGGCAAACCCGTGCAACTGCTCCGAGTGATGAAATTCGAGGTAATGCTGACGCACTGTTAGCGGTGGCATCATCATTGGACGCTAACCAGAATTCGCGAAACGTTGTGCGAGAATCCGTAGTCAATGCGAAACGGGAGTTAAGTCAGCGTCAGAGTCAAACATTTCCTGCGGTAGCGACGGAGTCGCTTGGTATTGCCAGCGCGGTTGAAGGTAATTACGCGGAAGCGGATAAACTGTTGTCCGAGGCAATTCCGAAGTTGCAAGAGTCGCCTATCAAGTTGGGCAATCGGCTGGAAGCTGCGCAAGCGTCCTTGTGGCGTGCTTATTGTCGTGATCGATTGGGAAACAAAATTGGTTGCGACCAGGACCTCAAGTATGCTATGTCGTTTGCGGATGATGCACCGCATCTGGTGACCGTTTCGAAAATGCTAAATAAGGTTTTCGGCAAAGAGCTGTTCAAGCCTGTTGCCAAACAATCTTCGCAGAAGTGGGCAATCGTAGTTGGGCTGAGCGATTTTGCCGATCCGAAAATTCCAAAGCTCAAGTATCCCAAGAAGGATGCTGAAGATGTGGCGAAATTCCTGGTAGAACATGCCGGTTTTCAGACCGATCATATTCGCACGCTCACGAACGATGGGGCGACCAAAGATGAATTCTTGAACAGCATAGCCGGAAACTGGTTGCCTTCTGTCACCAGGCCGGACGATGTTGTTTTCATCTTCGTCTCGTCTCATGGTACGCCAGCCTACGAAGACGTTGGTGCAATGAATTCCGTTGTTACATACGATACGAAGATGGATCAGTTATTCTCGACGTCCATTCCGATGCAAAACATAGTGCGTTTGCTAAGTTCGAAACTAAGCAAGCGGCACGTATTTGTCGTGCTCGATACCTGTTATGCCGGCGGGCTTGGCGCGCCGGTTTCTAACAATCATTCTGCCAACAGCATAGACCCGGAATTCTTGTTGAGCTCAAATTACCAATTGCTCGTCAGTTCCAGCAGTGGAAACGAAAAGTCGTGGGAGTCCAAACGTTATCCAAACAGCGTGTTTACAAGGCAAATGATTGATGCGTTGACGGACAATCAAAACTACGAGCGCTTCGAGTCGGTTTTCGATTTGATTCAGATGAGAGTTTCGGAGGAAGTGTCGGCCGACCACAAGGGAACCACACAGACTCCAAGTTTTTCAGGACTGTGGCATGGCAGGGAGCTGGCAAAAGATTCCAGGGCGGCTCAGGAATAGTTCAGATATCTTGCGGTATAATTCCAGCGTTCGCTTGGAGGTTGCTATGAGAAAGTATTTCTTGCTTCTGGTCCTCGGCATGATGGCTACTGCTCAGCCTTCGCATGCGCAATTCAATATTCAGAGTCCGGATGGCAGTGTCAGCATTGGTCCTAATGGCATCAACGTACAACAAGGGAATCAGTCCGTTCGTATGAACGGCAGTGGAATTTCGGTAGATAAACCCGGCGAATCAGTCCGAATCAAACCGACTTCAATTAAGACGACAAAGTCTAAAACGGTCACTACGACGGTTAAGTCTCCCGCAGCCAGTGCCTTGACGCTGGCGCAAAGAGTTGAGGCGTTGGAAATCGCAACGCACGGCAAGGTGTCTGCAGGTTCGCTCATCAGTCGCGTTCAGAAGCTGGAGATGGATACCATCGGCTCTGCAGGGACGGGAACTCTGGCGGTACGCATCACAAAAATTGAGAATTCTCTCGGTAATGTGGGTAACGTGCCTGAAAGAGTCGTTGTTTCAACCAAGTCCGCTAGCGTGAAATCTCATGCTGTTTCTTCCTCGACGGGCGGGAAAGATATTACACTCAACAACAGCAACTATGAAGGAACAATCGCTTGCAGCGGAGGCAACGTAACGCTGAATGCCAGTCACTGTGAGATCAAATTCACAGGTCATATCAATTCACTCGTTATAAACGGCAGCGGCAATGATATCGCATGTGATACCGTGAGTCACGTGGCTGTGAACGGAAGTTCCAATGACGTCAAATGGAGCCGGGCTGTAAATCCGTCGATAGCAGACTCCGGAAGCGCCAATACGCTTGAGAGCCAGTAAGCTCAAGCGTTGAGCGCTAGCTTATTCAACGCAAATGGCAAAAGCAGGCACGAGTAAGAACAAGATAGATGTGAAGAAATTCGCACTTGAGCTGGATGGTGCTTTCAATCTGAGCGAGCTCAATGCGTTTTACCGATCGCATGTGGGGACCGGCGGTCCGACGAGGAAATACGAGCTTGCTACCCAGCTGGCGACGTTTTTCACTTGCGAACAATTGAAGGCGACTTTTGAAAAACTGGAGCCGCTCGAGAAGCTTGCTGTCTCTGAAGCCGTTCATTCGGAGGACGGTTTCGATCCTGAGATGTTTGAAGCGAAGTATGGAATGTGTCCCGCGTTTCGCTTGGATTTTAAAAACGCCCCCTCCGCGGCCTGGCTGTTCATGAGATATGAGGTCTTTCGCGGTCATCGTGCCCGTCCTTCCCTGGAGGCATGCCTGAAGAGTATCGTGCCGCTTCCGCAGGGCGCGCAGATCAACATAACCAGAACACCTCTGCGTGAAGTATTCAAAGAGGATAAAGCGGCTCGAGTAGAATATTTTGCGCGAAGCGAGCTTGCCCAGGTTGAGCTTGGTGCGATGCTCAAGGCTGTGCAGGATGGTCTGATTGTAGTCTCCGAGAAAACCGGCTTGCCATCCAGCGACACACTGGCGAAGATTACCCGGATGATCAAGTCTGATTATTATCAATGGCTTGATGCAGCTGACTACAAGCCGATTGGTCCGATGCGGGCATTCGCGTGGCCAATGCTCTTGACGCACGCCAGACTGGTTGTCCAGGATGGGAAAAGGCTGAAGATCGCGAGTTCCGCGAAGAATGCAAAATCGCTTCACGACGTCGAGTTGCTGCGGGAGATTTGGTTCGCATTCATAGAATGTACCTTTGATGAGCTCAGCCGCATTAGCTCTGTCAGGGGGCCGCGCAATGGTCGCTACTCGATGTCGACGTCTCGAATTCGTCGGCGCGCAATTGTGGAGACGCTCAAGCAATGTCCGCAAGATGCCTGGATCGAGTTCGATGAGTTTGTTCGATTTTTGCGTGCTTCAGGAAATACTTTTGTTGTTTCTTATCAACCCTGGAACATGTACAGTTCTTACGGCGCTTCGCTCGGAATGGTCGGCGATCAGTTGCTGCAAGAACTTTATGTGCGAGCTTTTCTTTTCGAGTACGCATCGACGTTGGGACTGATTGATATTGCCGTGGTGCCTCCTGAGTACTCAAGGCGTAATTGCGAGTCTGGCTATTTCGAAAATTTCAGCCGCTATGACGGATTGCTCTACTTCCGAATAAATGAGGTCGGCGCATTCTGTTTGAGTGAAACCGCCAACAGCAAATTCACAAGCGGAGATGCTCCGAAGTTGTCTGTTCGTCCTAGCCTGCGAATCGCTCATGTGGAGGGCAATTTGTCTGTGGCAAACAAATTGATACTTGATGCGTTCGCTGAAAATATTGCAGATGGTGTCTGGGACCTTTCGCGTGCACGAGCGATTGCCGCTTGTGAAGCGGGTCAGGACATAGGTGATCTGCACGAACTTTTGACTATGCTCGACGAGCAGGAACTGCCTGATCAAGTTGAGACTTTCATTTCGCAGGTCCGGTCAAGATTTACTGCGGTAGAAAGCGCAGGTGCTGCCGAACTATTCACTTGTCGCGATTCTGCTATCGCGAAAGAGATCAGCAGCCATACACTAATGAAGGACCTATGCAGTCTGGTTGGAGAGAAGCAGCTCGTTGTGATGCAAAACAAAGTCGAAAAGTTTCGCAAGACTCTTCATACAATTGGTTACGGAACTGTTGAAACTGTTAGAAATCAGCGGCGATAGTTTTTTTTCTACCGTCGCGCAAAAACTGCCGATAAGCTGTATCACAGGCGTTTAACGCGTCTTCAACAGACTCGAATATCTCATCGGACGGTTTCAAAAACAAGACTGAGCGATATAAAGTGTTCAAACCATCGAAACAGAGTGGTGATGCCACCACTTTTGTAAGGATACGTTGATCGACTATGCGACTCATTTGATCGCCGCTGACGTATTTAAGGTCGCGCAGATCCAGAAGCAGGGTCACAGGATTACTCGCTGCAAAACCATCACCAATCATGGCGTGCATAAATTTGTAGCCGGAGTTGTGCGATTCGGTTTCCACAACGGTTCCAGAGAATGTTGCAATCAAGCAGTTCTCGGAGGGAAACGACGGCAGTTTGCAAAACAAGAGTCGACATTGAATCAACTCTTGTATGTTTTCTTTAATAAGCGAAAAATGAAGTTCGTCCGGCATCCGTTTATTTTACTTCTTCGTCTATCGGATCTCTAGTGTTTTTTATTCGGTCCCCTCCTTCTTTTGTAGAGCGAAGCGACCGCGTTCTGCATCCTTTTGTGTAACTTCGTATTCATGCTGTTTGTAGAACTCTTCTGTCATGTATGGCACTTCATTGCCGTCTTTGTCCGTTTGATGTGACACTTTTCCGGTGTTTTCATTGTAAACGGCGCGATAGGCGACATAAGGTTTTCCACTGTCGTCGTATGCGTAAACGTTGACCAGGTAGACGCCGTCGGTTTCGGTTTCAGTCATTTGCACTTTTACAGGGACTTCGTTTCCTAAAAGATTCAGCGTTGCCGTCGCACCATCGCCAAGTTTCGCAGCAGCCTCCATCTTTTCCGGAGTGTTGCCTCGTTCAAGCATTCGCTTGTAGAAGGCTTCACTGCCAGGTTCTACCGGGGGGAGAGGTGGTGCGACTCTATCATATGGGATTTTGGTAGGGGGCTCAGTTCTTTCTGTTGGATTTTCGTCGGGGCCGTTCGCGTGACCGTTTTTCTCTCGTTCTATGCGTTTTCTTTCATTTTCACGATGCTCTCCGGGTGTTTCAACTGCAGTGGGGAGGGCGCTTTTAGTTTCGCTAGTAAAAGTTGTTTCCTCTTGCATGAGAGATAGTCCAGGCAATATTGCTCCTAAATTCGATTGTTCGGTCATGGTTTTAGTAAGTTGTTTGAAGTCTTTCAGGTTCATGGATCCAAGTGAGTCCGAAAATAGGACGCCTTGTAGTCCATCGAGGATCGTGGAATTTTGATTATGTTCGAGTCTATTTTCTGACATAGCAAGCACCTCAAGAGCGGCGGTATGCAGAAAGCATATTGGGGGTGCCTGACATTTGACTGACATCGCTGACCGCGCAAAAAAAAAGAGCTTTGCGGGCAGTCAAACAAGACTGATGCCCGCCTCTAACCCGTCCCTCTAGAAGATAAGATTTCTTACGCCCCCGTGAGCCGTGACCACGCAACGCAAGATCTATTTTCGCGGACCGTCGATTCTGCGTTTCGCACCTACATCTTTTAGAACCCAGTCTTTATATGCCGGGTGCTCTTCATAATGGAATCGTTGTTGCGGTTTTGGCAAAGATGCTGGAACCGTCGCACCACTATTAGTACCAGAACCAGATACGGTACTGTTATTAGTGCCGGTTGGGGCGCCACCGGACACGCTACCATTCGCGGTGGCAACACCATTTGTGGTACCATTCGCGACTTTGGTCGTGGGCTTCTTCTTCTCGCTCGGATTGACCTCCTCCGGTGGGCGGGTATCGATATCGTCAAAGTTAGTCTGCTGTTCTTCTCCACGCATGGCGGCGCTCAGTCTCGTTGAAGTTTCAATCCAGGCTTGACCAAGTTTGTCCCAATTCAAAATTATGAAAGTCATTGACAGCAGTAGCAACGCAATTGAGGCAACGATCTTCATCGTCAGCCTCGTGATTGTTTTTGCCGGAGACACGCGAGGTCCCTGGACTTTGAATACCTGCGTTAGATGCATCTCGAGGCTTTCTTCTTCACGCGCCTGAGTGTTTTTCAACTGCTGCACATTGAAGATTTCACGCTTTGCCAGCTTCGAATCGCGTTTTCGTCGAGTCCTGATGACCGGGGCGCTAGCAACCCCACTGCTTCCCTCAGAACCATCGGTCGGATGTGAACCGTCTGCGGGGTCTCCGTTAGGAAATTGTCCCATCAAGCCGCCATCATGCGGTTGGACCTGCGGATGGGGTGTTGGCGCTCCGAATGAATTTACTCCTACCGAATCTTCCGCGCCGAGAGTTTGATGGGATGCTGATTGATCTCTTGTGGATACGTCCACACGCGGAAATGCACCCGTTGCGCCTGTATGCTCCTGGCGCGCTTTACCAAGCCATTCTTCAAAAGCCTTTCTGAAATCGCTAATGTCATCGAAGCGCCAGTCCAGGTCTGGATCCATCGCTTCGTCCAGCACATCGTCCAGCGCATCAGGTGCCAGTACGTTCGGATTGGCTTCGACCAACTTCTGGCGTTGCACGAGGGTGCCATCAGGAGCTAGTTTCTGATCCGATTCCCCTATCACCATCTCGTAGACCATGACCGCCAGGGCTAGAATGTCTTTTTTCTTCAGGTCATCAAACGAGACCGGCTCTTCGTCAGGGCTGCGAGAACCATTCAAGAGTTCAATGGTTTCCGTTACTTTGTAAAAGCCGAAATCAAGAATTTTTAGTTCTATCTGCTCATTCACCTCGGCGAGCATTACGTTCGAACATTTGAGGTCTCCGTGAATAACGCCTTTCTCATGAGCAAACTCAAGGGCGTCGCAGAGTTGTAACACTACCTCTGCGATTTCCTCTTCATCATCTAGTGAACCACTTGAGTCAATTACGTCTTGAAGCGAAATGGCATCGATGAACTCCATGACGTAAAACGGACGTTTCAACGCTGTTTCCATTAGACCGAGCGAACCGACGATATTTCTGTGTCCAAGTGTAAGATGCGATTCAGCCGCTTTTGAAAACTCGCTTGTTATTGCCGATTGCAAGTGTTTTGTAGTCTTGATCGCGACAATACGATCTTGTGAGATCCATTTTGCCTCATAGGTGGTCGAAGCCAGCCCCCCTCCGATAGCACCGGCTATCACATAATCTTCGAACAGGGTCTGCCCGACAAGCGGATCCTGCCGTTCAAGCGGGGGGGCGGATGCTACCAATCGAGAGTTGCTGCTGCCGGCAGGTCTCCTGAGCGCCGGACGAGAGCCAGTATCATTCGGTGATGGACTAGCCAAGCCGATATCAACCGGTGGTCCTAAACCTATGTCCACCCGCTTCGCAGGGTCAGGAACAGCAGCGTGTGAGCCTGTAGTTTGAACCGGTTTCGGCTGTCTCGTCTCAGCGTCGGCATAAACGTCAGCTGTTTCATTATCGCGCGCAGCACCGAATCCGATACCAGATTCGGTCTCGGCTTTTGCTTGTATTTCTGAATTTGATTCGGAAGTTAAATCTGCCGAATTTTCGGATGTCATTTCGGTCTCATGGGACTCCCTGAACAGCGTCGATACTGTCAGTATACTCCCGTATACGAGGGGTGACCGTCACGGACCGATCACACTCGGTTTGGAAGCGGAACGCGGTGCTTGATCGGCTCTCCTCAGACCCCATCAGGTACCGCGTATCTGCCAGACACAAGCTCACCCGCTGCTCCCCACCTACCGGGATTAGCCCGCGTGTGATTTAATCGAGTTATATCCTGAACGACCTACTCGCTAATCTGGGAACCGCTATGGCTAAGAAATTCAGCAGACGGCAAGCCGGCAGCATGCTGGTTCTAGTAATTGCGTTCATCTTCTTGATCCTGTGTCTGGCAGTGGTCATGGGACTTGGCTTTGTTCGCCTGGTCGGTACTAACACGGAGCAACGCACAGCTATCGAAGCTGCAGCGATCGCTGTAGCCCGGGACCTGAGCGCTATAGTTGTGAACACGCCGGAGTGCGGTTTTGTTTCTTTATCAGACTACGCGCCTGTCGGCACCGCGACGCAAAATGGTGATGGCTTCGCGATGCCTGTTCGAAGCATTAACACTTTGATTGGAACCGCACGTCTTGACCTGATTATCGGTGACCTGATGGACCAGGATGTGATGCGAGAACTTGCCAAAAGAGATATGCAAGACGCGCTCAGTGCTAAAGATCAGCTGTTGAACGTACTTGCCGCGTCGATGGCGCCCGGGGGCTCCGCTACCGACAAAGACGGCAACGCCATAACGCCCTACGTCGATGCCGAAAATGCTTACCGAAACAACCAGATTCGCATGACTGGCGCGTCGAACTATGTTCCAAACTCAATGGTTCTCGCCTTGGGCTCCATCCAGGGTGGCCTGAGCACTGCCATTCCAGTTCCCAAACCAGCTTCGACCGCTCCCGTTTCAAGTTCGCAACAGGTGAACGGTTTTTACAAGTCTTTCGTGAATATTCCATATGGGGGAGTGGATTTTGTTTTTGGCGGAATTGGACCCAACGTCAAAATCGTAGATTATCGAAACTGGGTTGCGACGATTCCATCGCTTCCATATCAGATGCAAACCATCGTCAGGGCAGAAGCTGTTCAGCACATGACTGACCCGTACAATCCAAATGGTTATGACGTGAAGGCTGTCGCATGCGCGCAGCCCGCGAGCGTTCATGACCCGCTTCCGCAGCCTGGTGCGCTGTCGATTAGTTTTCCGGATGGAGCTGTACCGGAGATTCGATCGCCTAGAGATGTTTACGAGAATACTGATTTGAAGGGCGGTGTAGTGGATCTGCTCACCGCAAAGGCTGGTGATTATCCAACCGATCCTGGCTCGAATATGGCGCCGACGTCCTGGCCGGTCGCCTCTGCGCTGAATACGTCCAATGCCTGGTTAACCGGTCTGCACGACTGGATTCGGCGTGCCGGCACAAAGGCCGATATCGATTCGATAATCAATATGCAAACCACCCCGCTCGACTCGGCATCACCGTCGACGGCGGCCTGGGTCGCGCCTGTAGTCCACGGTGGACCTTATTTGAATATTGGAACAGTTCCAGCCGGTATTATTCACATTTATAAATTCGACATGGACGGCGTTGTCACCTACCAGAGTCGCTTGTTGACACCGTATCCACTCTATGTCTCAAGCAACGAACAGATGTACGCAGAGACCATGATGGCTATTCCAAACAGCAGCGTGCCGATTCAAACCTATAGCGTTCCTCTGCCGGACGGCAATAAAGATATACAGCTGATGAAGCGTTGGGACGTGTACATTCGCGACGAAGTGCGAAATCCTGGTAGCATCCGCGGTGGCAAGCACGGTGGTGAACCGCTGGCAAAGCCGCTAGTAGTGAAAAACCTGAGTTCGACAGACCGCACGACAATGCTTCTTCAAAGACGGGGGGCATACTAATGATGAGTTCTCCTCTTGCGGTCGAAAAAGAAAGCATCAGAAAAGCGAAGCGCTACGAACGAGAAGTTCGACTAGTTGCCATATCCCTTTGCTCATTGATTTTTCTCAACGCCAATTCTTGCAGTGGTGGTTCCGGTGGACCTGGCGGACCAAGCGGTCCAGGTCCGAGCGGTCCTACAGGTCCGACTTCGAGCGGTCCAACTGGTCCTACGGGGCCGACTGGCACTTCGTCGACCGGCTCGGCAGGACCTGGTACCGGCGGACCTACTGGTGGTGCACCTGGTGGCACAGGAAAGGGTTATCCACCTTTGATTACGCCACAAACGGATACCGGTGAGTTAATGGTGCCCGCATCACCCGTAGTGACTGCGATGCCAACCACATCATCCACCACCAGACCGTTCTACCAGACAAGCGGCACCGCAGTCGATATCCGATTCAGACGGCAAGTTGATGTTACTAATTTGAAGATAACGTTTGATGTGGGTTATATCGGCGAAACGACAGCACCTTAGCAAACGCGTATTTTACGGAGTTGACGAAACATTCAACGTCTTCTGGCTTTAGAAACAATACATAGGACGCGATCATCAGGTGCTCGAAGATTGGAAGATTCATCGTCCAGTCTATTCCGAGGTGTAAAAGAACTCCGAGCACCAGAACGTAGTAGCGCAGTTCCTTGACCCAGATCAGGGTCCAGAGTGCAATTTCAATTGCGAGCGTTGCCCAGGTCGCAATTTGATAACCAAGCATTCTGTCGAAGATGAATGGGATGGGAAACTTCGAAAAGTCTTCCATTCGGTTTGCGTAGTACACGGCCGTTCCATTCCACCATGTTTCGCCGTCCATTTTTGCGAGCGTTGACTGAGCGTATACGAGAGCGATTTGAAAGCGCAGAAGGTTTTGAGTCCATGGTCTACAGAGTATGGGCGGCAACGCTTGTGATACATCAATGGTCCTGGGCTCCAGCTCTTGTCCTTCAGCCAGCGCATCGCGTTCTGCTTCACGGTCAGCGAACCGCGGGCGGTGCCAATTCGCAAACCAACTGTCAATCGAATACATTTTTCCAATCGGACCAAACATCATCAAAAATAAACACACACGCATCAAAGTGTGCCCGCTATTGAAGATGAGCAGGTTGCGATGGTGGAACGATGTAACGCAAAGAAAGAGAATCAGCGCGCTGAAGTTCGCACGCAAACCCAACGTAAATGTTACGGCAGCGATCATCATGATTACATAGAGTTTCGATACCCAGGCATTGTCAGGCGGCAACCAGAATAAAATAGAGAAGCGGTTGCTTGCTTCGAATTGTTCCATGGTTTGAACGGATACGATGCCGTCATAGCCGAACCACGTCTGCAAATCCGGCAACCAGAGCAAGCTCGACAATATTAACAGCAAGCCCAACAATATTCGAAAGAGACAAAGCGGAGCCGGAGATTGTGGTTGAAACCACATTCGATACCAGAGCGTACGTATGTCCTGAAAACTCATTTTGAATCCTCATGAAGCTTACGTTTCAAATCTTCAGACGAGGTCTGTTTCGAAATCTCCTGCGAAGTCTGTTTCAAGTCCTCCGGCAGCACTCTGTATAAGTAGAACTGATACTTTTCCAATTGTTCGGGATTTGGCTTGCCGAAACCATCTTCGGGCGGCATTGTCTCCGCGCGCGTGCGAGTCAGCGCGACTGTCAGCGGATGTTTTGACTTCTCGTCATTCGCTCGTGCAACCCAGCGAGCGAAGTCCGGCCATAATAAGTTGTTGCCATTTAAACAATCGTTTCCGTACTTGCGCCAATGTTCTTTGCAATAGCGCTCAAACAATCCCAAGTTTTCCATTGCCGGATAATGCCAGATCTTCTCTGTTCCATCATCGTATCTAATGGTGGCATAAATTCGGTAATTCTCTTTGCGCGGGTCAGGGGCGAATACCGCAAAGCCCTGCCAAATCCCCGTGTAATAGATCTGTTGCGTAATCGGTTTTATAAAGAAATCTCTTGTGCGCGACCACGGCAAAACCCACAGTATGACCGACAGGATGTAGAAGATGATAAACAGTGTTATCACCGTCTTTCTAAACGGGCTATCTATGGGTTTTTCAATGTGTGCTTGCATCCGCGTCGCCATTAGGGTGTTCGCTGCCCGCGTTTACGCTTTGATTACTTGGAACGTTTGCTCCGCGAGTTTCACTCGTTTCATCTGCTTTCGGCGCTCCGGACCCTGCGCCTGTAATGCGTCTGATCTTCCGAGGCTTCCCGACCTCGTACTCTTGAAGCGCTTTATCGACCAGAACATCGGCAGGCTTTCTCCACTTCGGCGCGTAAAAGTCGTAAATCATCAGCACGTCCTTAGCTTTTGTATCAACGGCTTGCAGATATTGGGCACGTAGTTCCTGCTTGGCGATTTCGATAGCATTCGCCTTGGCCTGCTCCAGCGTGCCGCCCTCTCCGTAAAACGTGCGACCGATAACTCGATGACAGGCTGCGCTTGCGGCTTCGTGGGCATCAACAAAAACGCGTTGGCAAACTTGCACATGACCGTCTTCAAAGTCGGCACGGCGATTTTGAACGGTTTGCGATAGCCAAACCGTAATCGGCAATTTTAGCGTTACACGCGCCCGCGTGATTGTCGCTCTGACCTGCCATTTGTTTCGCGAGACCTGGTTTTCATCTGCAATTTCAGCTTCTAGCTCTGGCTCGCAGACGTACTGGTAAACGGTTGTAGACTCTTCTTTTCCGACCTCTGCCGGAGGCAACTTCTTATCGAAGACTTTCTTCTCGACCGTGGATGCCTCTTTGTTTATTTCGACCGGTGAGGTTTTGAAATATTTTGGCGCGACGGCAACTATTGCGATGATGACCGGGATTCCGATAATCATCAGTAGAGTTTCCATCTTGGGTAAGCCTGGTTTCACGTTTCCTCGAGCCTTGAGACCGCATTTACTTTATGCCACGGAATGTAGGCTCAAAATTCATTTATTTGTTATCGGCGCGGTCTGCGTCGCACACAGACCGCGCGAGCCAATATTCGAGTTTGGCGATCAGTGTGTCTAGTACCACCGGCTTGCTGAGATAATCATCCATTCCGGCTTTCAAACAGCGCATCTCGTCACCTGCCATCGCAAGAGCCGTCATCGCTATGATCGGCGTGCGACGCTCCGTCTGCTGCTCGTACTCTCGTATCAAGCGCGTTGCCTCGAAGCCGGAAATATCGGGCAAATTGCAGTCCATCAGTATTAGATCAAACTCTTCGCTGCAAACAGCACTGACGGCTTCTAGCCCAGTCAGCACTCCGAGCGGTTTTAAACCAAGATTCGACAACTGTTTCATCACAAGAGTACGAATGAGCTTATTGTCTTCAACAACCAGAATTTTTAGATCGGCTGGTAAGCGCGATTGCCAGCGGTTGACCTGGATCGTGCTCGCATCATTGATATCGCGCTCCTTGAGCGGCTCTCGAAGGGGAAGCGAAAACCAGAATTCCGAGCCGCGATTGAGTTGCGATGTCAAACCAATCGCTCCATCCATCAGTTCGACTATTTTTTTGCATATGGACAGCCCCAAACCGGTGCCGCCCGCGTGGCGAATTCGGGCTGATTCCAATTGCAGAAAGGGAACGAAGAGTTTTTTCTGTTCTTCATCAGATAAACCGATACCAGTGTCTTGCACCGAAAAGCGTACTGACACGACATGATCGTCCGTTTGAATTGCCTGCGCCGTAATCGTAACCTGTCCGCTATCTGTGAACTTGATTGCGTTGTGAACCAGGTTTACCAGCAATTGTCGAATCCGAGAGGGGTCGCCCAGAAGGTGCGGCGGCAATAGCTGATCGATGTTTGTGCTGAGCGAGAGCTGCTTTACCCTAGCGCTTTCAGCGAGACTTTTCGCCACGTCCTGAACCAGGTCGTTGACGGAAAACGGAACCACTTCAAGCGCTAACTTTCCAGCTTCCATTTTTGAAAAATCGAGCAAGTCGTTAACGATACCCAGCAGGCTTTTGGCCGAGTCATCGATGCCCTTGCTGAAGCCAAGTTGCTCCTCGCTCAAATTCGTGTTGGCGAGTAGCTCGCTCATTCCTACAATGCCACTAAGAGGGGTTCGCAGCTCGTGACTGATACTAGCAACGAATGCCGACTTCAGAGCGGATGCCTCGAGTGCGGTATCGCGGGCGGTGACAAGTTGCTTGGACGTTTCTTCTAAATGTCCGGCTTGAGTCTCGACTGTTTGACCGGAAACATTCAGAAGTTCCTTAACGGCAGCAAGCTCCGAGCGAAGCCTCATAATTGTGGCGTTTGCGTCAGTGGGCATATTCGCCGGATCTGTGTCGAAAGTGCGTCCTCCATCAAAGCAGACCAGAGCACTTTTGATTGACATCGCAAGCGGCCTGAAAAGTTCTTCCGTATTTTGAGGAATTTGTTGCTTTGAGAAGATGATCATTGCGAACAGATTTCCGGAAGGTAGCATCGCACCGCATCCAATTACAGACTTGATACCGTAAGTGGTGACGAAGCTTGTTTGGTCTGGAATGAATGGACTGCCGACAGCATCAGAGATGAAGAACAAACCGTATGGTTGATCTTCTGGTTCCAGCAGGGATGTGTTAGGACTGACAACCGACGGCACGTCAAAGTCGAATTGGCTGAGCAGCTGTGAAACCATAGGCATGCGTCCTATTAGCTCCGGGCTTGGCAGCGGTATGACTTGATGATTTGCTGATGTCTCGCGAGCGTTCCAATGTTTTTCTGTCCCGGCAGTCCCAAGCAAAACCATCGCTTTCATCGCGTCGGTAAACTCGAAGTCGTGGAAGCGACTCTGCGCGAACTGTTTGAGCTCCTCATTCAGTTCCGAGAAATTGTGTGTTTTGAACATTCTGACCAAGGCACAGCTTCGCTGCCCATTTGTGGCGTCGATAAAATGTTCGTAGAAGAATCTGGCGGTCCGACGCGCTACCTCTTCCATCGATGTGGCAGATGTGCCTAAGCCGCGCAACTCTCTCGAGCAGGAGATCATGTCCGACAGGCTAAAATTGCTGAAGTCATACACGTCGGTCACCTGTTAATAACAAGCAATTCCAGGGAATGTCGGTCCTTTATATGTTCCATTTTAGTGACAATGGTAAACGCGAAAAAGCACGCTTGCGGTGCTCGACCGCAACTATTCCTCGACAGCGGTGTATGTAAAATTTAGGAAGAAGGGCGCCGATTATGAAACGTTCTAAAGTCTGCCAAGAAGCTCACAGAATCAAGCAGTGCACTCTGGCCGTTATGATACTAATAGTCGGTGCGATGATTGCGTCGAACGTCCTGGCTGTCCTCGCTCAGGAGGGGGCCACTCAAAAGCTGTCAGGTCCTCAACGCCAGCGTTTGCGGCAATTTATTCAACGCCGACGTGCTCAGCGTGACCGCTCCAGTGGCGAGGGCGCGAAGTCCAGTCGCATGGGCGATGGTCGGTTTCAATCTCCAAGCATTGATCCGGCTAAAGTCGATGCGCGATTTAACATTCCGTATGGTAAGGATGAGCGACAGATGCTCGATCTTTACATTCCAAAGGTGCTTAAAGCACCGGCGCCGATTCTGGTGTTTGTGCACGGTGGTGGATGGCGCCGCGGAAGCAAGGATTTGCAGAGGTCTAAGGGGGTGAGTTATGCGGAGAATGGTATCGTCACGATTTGCACTAATTACCGGCTTGCACCAGATGTGATGCATCCGAAGCAAGTGGAGGATGTTGCGGCAGCCGTCTCCTGGGCAAAACAACACGCCACCGAATATGGTGCTAATCCTGAACGCATCTTTGTAATGGGGCATTCTGCCGGTGCTCACCTGGTCGATTTGCTGGGAACCAACGACCGGTTCTTGAAGCAATACGGGCTTGGCTTGGATGACATCAAAGGGGTAATAAGTTTAGACACTGCCAGTCTGAATTTGCTTGAGCGTGGAAAAGAAAACACACTCGAAGGAAATATGGTGGGTGACATGATCAAGCAGGCGTTTGGAACTGACCCAGAGGTACTTGCTGATGGCTCGCCGACTTTGAGCGTTAAATCCGGTCACAAATATCCCCCGTTCTTAATGTATTGTGGTGAACGCAGAGTGAGCTGCGTCGCGCAACACAAAAGTTTCGAGACTGCCATGAAGAAGACTGATGGTGCCAAGGTCGTCGTCAAACCGGTGCCGCTCAGTCATGGTGATATCAGCAAACACGCGGGCACGACTTCGACCAGTATGTTCAAAGAAATTCTTGCATTCGTAAAGAACGAGTGAAAAAAGCTGCGGTATACTTTAGCGATGGAAACAGCGACGAGAACGGTAGTTACGTTCAAAACTTCTAAATTCAATACGACCGAACCGCGCGATTACTTCATTAATCCCGATTGTTTTGGCGACGACTGCTGCAAGTGGTTTATTTCCGAACTCGAGGCTGATGGTGTTAAATGCGATGCCACTCCCGGCCAAGAAGATTTTGGTTGGTACTTCAACTTCGAGCATGCTGATAGTCGATATTGCGTGGTTGGCGGTTATCGTCTGGATGATGATATCTGGATGTTTTGGTTGGAGCGGCAGGCCGGTTTCTTTAGCTCTCTATTCGGCGGTCGCGATAAGGAGATCGCCTTATCCGCTGCCGAGGCGCTTCACCGCGTCCTAAGTCGGAGTTCCGACATCAGAAACGTGCAATGGCACACGAAGAAAAACTTCGATAAGAACATCGAAGACGCAGGTGCTCCTGCGCCGTAGAATGCGATGACCATATCGGACTTGTGCGGCTAATGCCGGAACTGCCGGCGGTTTGAAACGTCAAATTCAGCAAAAGTCCGGGGCAATTCGATATGATTGACAATGTTGAGTGATAGGCGAGTTGAGCATGAAACTATCGAAAGAAGTTTGTCTGTCAATAGTAGTTTGTTCCAGTGCGCTGCAAGCCGCCGTTTTACCGGTCGCCGCCGCGCCCCGGCCCGGTACTTCCGGTCGTACTCAGTCGCTTCCGCAGCAAGAGTCGAAGTATTTGCAAGATGTCGAGGCTGCCGAGAAGCAGCCGGGTGCTGGCAAAATGAAGTTAGCTGCCGCGCTGACAAAGCTAGCTGATTTTTATCGCGTAATTGGCAAAGGGGACAAGGCTATTCCTCTGCTTGAGCGAGGTTTGAAAATTGAGCGCGAGAATCACGGACCCTCTCGTGCAGCCCTGGTAGAGCGGCTCGCATCCGAATTCTATCGGACCAAGCAGTATGCGAAAGCGGAGCCCTTGTTGGTTGAGTGGCTGAATGACTTGGACAAGCAAAATCCTCCAGGCAAACAGCGCCCATTCGATCCGGCCATTCGAGTTCTTGTGTACCTCGGTGATACTTCGCTTGCTTTAGCTGATACAGCAAAAGCCGGCAAGTATCTGGAGCGCGCGCGTTCCATTTCGGAGAAATCAGATTTGAGCGGTGGCTTGACGCCTTACAGCATGGAATTTTTGAAAACCTATATCGACTACTTGTCGAAATCTGGTCAGAAAGCGGAAATCGCTGAGTGGCAGCAACGCCTGACTACGGCTATAAATCATCGCGAACGGCAATGTCTTGCTTGTGGCAGGGGCTGAGCTGTTTCGCTGCCGAGTATATACCTTTGATCACAGTCGTTGGCCGTGCCTGCCTGGATTTGCTAAATTAGAGCTTTCCAACGGCATACCTTGATCGATGAAAATCGCCACTTACAACGTAAACGGCATCACTGCTCGTCTTCCTTCATTGCTTCGCTATCTCGAAGAAAAGGCTCCGGATGTTGTCGGTCTGCAGGAGCTGAAAATAGTCGACGAAAAGTTTCCGGCTTTGCCCATCATTGGCGCCGGATACAACGTAATTTTTCATGGTCAAAAAAGTTGGAATGGCGTGGCAATTCTGGCTAAAAAGGAACATGAACTATCAGAGGTTGGCAGAGGTCTGCCCGGTGATCCGGAGGACGCCCAGAGCCGATTTATCGAAGGGCGCGTGAATGACATTCGCGTTGGCTGTTTATATTTGCCAAACGGAAACCCAATGCCTGGTCCGAAGTTCGATTACAAAATGACCTGGATGGACCGACTCCTGACGAAAGCCGAAGAACTTGTAAAACTTGATGAGCCGGTAGTTTTGCTTGGCGATTACAATGTGATACCAGAAAACATAGATGCCTATCGACCCGACCGATATGTTTTCGATGCCGTTTTCTCACTCGAAGCTAAAGAGGCGTATCAAGAGCTTCTTCAGCAAGGATGGACTGATTCGATTCGTCAGTTGTTTCCGGAAGAGAAGATTTTTACATACTGGGATTATTTCCGAAATTCGTTTGCACGTGATGCTGGTATTCGCATGGACCATCTTTTGTTGAATCCTGTGCTCGTAAAGCGTCTGCAGACCGGAGGCGTCGATCGCGATGTGCGCGGTTGGGAGAAGCCTAGCGATCACGCACCAACTTGGATTACAGTCAACGATTAAATAGCATGCAAGAAACACTCATGAAGCAGATTGTCAGAGGCACACAAATGTCTGAAGCGTTTAAGAACGTCGATATCAAAATCTGCGCGACCTTAACGAATCATCCAAAATTTGGTGCTTTGCGCGACAAGATTGCTGACATAGTTTTTCTTTTCTCTAAAGAGGATAATGGTCCTGTGACTCGCGTTGCCATCGAATACAATGTTCGAGAGCTTCTTCGCAAGTCCGGTTTCGGCGGGATGGTGCGGGTGATTTGTGATGAGAAAAATAATCCTAAGGCAACCCGACAACACAAGTTTGTTTTAGAAATTGTCGATATGGATCAAAAGACCAGAGAACTCGAAGAGCAAAGTCGCCACTAACAAATAGTTTTGACAGATCGACATAAGATTCGCTACGATCTTCCGACCTGGGAGATTCAAGATGTCACAAGCCGCTACTGAACAGAAATACACGCCCGCTCAGCGATTAAGTGGAATCGTAAATAGCTACGTCATCACTTCGGCTGTCAATGCGGTTATCCGCTTAAATATTCCTGATATTTTGGGTGATGGCGAAATTGATGTCGACGCTCTGGCGAAACAGACCCAGACAAATGCTGATGCTCTCTGTCGCGTACTGAGACTCCTTGCGTCTATGGAAATTTTTGAAGAAACCAAAGATCGCGTTTTCGCTAACACGGAAGCAAGTCAGTCGATACGTAGCGATACTGCTGATTCGCAGCGAGCGATGATAGAGTTTATCTCTGATCCTATGCATATGGAACTGTACGCTGATATGTTGCCGACTATTAAAGATGGTCGACCAAGTTCCGAACACCGATTCAAGAAAAATATTTTTGATCTGTTCGAGGAAAATCCTGACGAGCAGAAGCGCTTCAATGACGCTATGTCGAATTTGTCAGAGAACGCCATTCGAGGAGTTCTAGACGCTTATGATTTTTCTGGCATTGGAACTCTTGTAGATGTCGCCGGTGGTCATGGAGTATTGTTGACGTCCATTCTGCAAAAGTATCCTGATATGAAAGGCGTCTTGTTCGACCTAAAGCACGTCGTATCTGGTAGTAAGAAACGCATCGAGGAGTTGAAGCTGACGGAGCATTGCAGCACCGCATCTGGTGACTTCTTCAAAGCAGTCCCATCAGGCGATGCCTATATTTTGAAACACATCATCCATGATTGGGATGACGAGCAGTCCTTGAAGATATTGAAAAACTGTCACGCCGCAATGGCTAAGTCTGGTGCGCGGAAACTTCTGCTTGTAGAGATGCTCCTGCCAGGACGAAACGTCATGCACCCGAGTAAGTTTCTCGACGTTGAAATGATGATGTTGCCTGGAGGCAGAGAACGAACTGAGGGAGAGTACAGAGACTTGCTCCAGAAAGCTGGTTTCCAACTCACAAGCGTCTTTGCCACAAAAGGTCCTAACAACGTAATTGAATCCGTGCCGATAGGCTGATCGAGCAGCCGGTTCACTGCCACTACTTGCTATTGCAGTTCATGCACATCATCTGCAGCTACTACATTTTTCACTGACGCAGGTGGCATAGCACGAGCTGGCGTTATTGCCTCATCTGGTACTGCGGGCGGTGTGTCCGAGCCCGGCGCTTTTGTCTTTATAGGTATTCCCGCGCCAGGTGGGGCCAGTGGTACGGGCGCAAGAGCCGAGTCTTGCGCGGGCGTGAGCCGTTTTACTGGTCTTGTCTCTGAGCTGGTTGACGCTCCAGCGTCGTCGGACAGCAGCATTGTGAATCTGTCCACAGTTTCGTCGTTCATTGATTCGAACAATCTGCCAAGGCTGCGCACTGACTCGGATTCCGGGGCGGAATTATTGACGACAAGACGAAGATGGCGCGGTTTCTTGTTCACGAAACGAACCTCGGTTGAAATTTAGACCATGATCTTAAGTGAGATTCGCCGGGGGCGTATTAAACAGGGAGCAGTTTAGAAACGAGATGTATAGCGCTTAGGACGGCGAGAGGTTTTCGGTGATAGTTTAGCCGATATATCGTTGGCTTTAGTTGTTCTAATCCACATTAGGCTTTCCATCTGCGGAAGACTGTTGAATTCAACACTGTTTCTCCTTTCTTAAGTTGGTAGAACCGTAATAGTGTTATTGAGGGAGCAACATGGTCTTGTCTTTATGAACGGCGCCCGAGGTAACAATGAATGGTTTGTGAAACGAAACGGTCACAATCTCGGGTTTAAAACCAAAAATCACCAGGGTGATTTTTGCTTATAGAGGTGTCCAGGTGCCTGTTCAGGCGATTTTATGAAACTTTTGATGCTAACATGATTTTAGTTTGCTATGTCGTGCAAACGGGTGAGTCGTTTGTATTCAAGCCTCAGGAAGCAGATTTAGGAATCCATTATGTACAGGATGCGCGGAAGCAAGAACCTTAAGATAGCTGACACCACGGATGGTGCAGTACGAGATGAGCCATTCGAGCACGCGTTCGCGATAATTGATTCCTGTTTCATAGGTGCGTTGATAAGCGGAGCATCCGTCGAGTGCGTCAAAGCTGCGTTGTCCTACGGCTTTTTGCAGGTAGCCGGAGAACGCAGAGGTTTGTCGAGGGCAGCCCAGAACGGGTGGCTGGGCGAGCCGGAGTTTATCTGGCAACTAATTGTCGATGCCATGGTCGATGAGGTGGAAAATTTCGGCGATGTTTTCGACAGGGACGAAGCTGAGTTTGACGTAGAATTTTTACGCAACGAGTGCAGAATTGCGCAGGGCTCCCTGTCCGAATTCGAAGAGCGACGACACAGCAAAATTTCCCATTTTCTGCTCCGGCAATGTTTGGAAACGCTCTCTCGCAGTCTCGCTGATGCGCGAGATGTAGAAATCGCTTTTTTAGTTGAATGGATGAAGATTGCAACCATCTGCGGTGAGTTTTCCGTCGACGAGTTCGCGGCTGTTCGATCCAACCCATCTGAAGTCGAAGCTTCTTATAGTCGAGTGATTGAACAACAAGTTGAAGAACTCTCGTCTTGAACCGACTCCGGCTGCCGACGTTCTAGTGGCTAGTTCGTAACAGGAGAATCTGGTCGCGTTGTTGATACCGGCATCGACTCTGTGTCAGAAACAGATGACTCGTGTCTGGACGCACGGTCGTAGCTGATGATGACGTTTTCTGCTTCCGACAGAATTGCAGAAAATCGATCGACGGTTTCTTCGTAGTTCGATTCGAAGAGGTCGTCAAAACCTTCTACTGGTTCAAAGTCTGAATCAGTATTGTCGACGACAAGGCGAAGATGGCGCGGTTTCTTGCTCACGAAACGACCCTCGGTAAATATTTAGATGATTGATTCTATGCGAGTCTCCTGCGCGTTGTATTAAACGTTTCGCGCTCAGTGCAATGCAAAGATAGCGAATAGGGGGCAAAAGTGTTCCGGAAGAAGATCGTTGGATATACTGGCTGCTTTAGTAGTTTTAATAAGTGCAAATTTAATTTAGCTGCTGAATTTTTCTAAGTCCATCCGCCTCGTTGATAGTTCTTGGTAATCTATCAATGACTGCTGAAGTGACGCAGTTTGAGGGCGACCTTTTGTATGGATGAGTTTTGGAAGTCAAATCTAATCTCCGAGCGCTACGAGTATGTCGAAGAGTTAGGCAAAGGTGGGATTGGCACGGTTATCCTAGCGCGGGACAAGGTGCTCGATAAGCTTGTCGCCATCAAGATTTTGAACGCAAATTTGTCAGCTGAAGAGTCGATTCGGTTTCAGCAAGAGGGTATTTTGTCGGGCAAGCTTAAGCACGACAACATAGTTGCGGTTCTGGATTTTGGAGTGACGGAGACCAATGTACCTTACCTTATAATGGAACACCTGCAAGGTTTCACGCTCGCGCATATGGTCACTACCGATGGTGCGCTGGAGCCCTTGTTTGCGGTCCGTATTTTTCAGCAAATAGCTCGTGGCATGAGGAACTCGCACAATACGGGAGTAGTTCACAGAGATCTTAAGCCGGCCAACGTCTTCATGGTCGTTAACGAGGACGAGACACTATCTGCCAAGGTTGTCGATTTTGGTTTAGCTCGGCTTTTGAGTCAGGACGCGCGTCTGACTGCGACCGGAACAGCCATCGGTTCCCCTCTGTATATGTCTCCGGAGCAGGGGCAGGGAATGGCTGGTGATGAGCGCTCCGACATATATTCGATGGGATGTCTGATGTATCAGGTGATGACGGGCAGAGTTCCATTCGAAGGTGAATCTCCGATGCTGACGATTGCGATGCACATCTCAGTGATGCCGGAATCACTGGGCGAGAAAACTGGCAAGAGATTTTTGCCGCTGCTGGAGCAAACAGTCGCGCGCTGTCTGAAGAAAAAAACGGACGAAAGATACCAAAGCTTCGAAGAACTGTTAAAGGATCTTGAGAGGATTGAGGCGGAATTGATCCGTTTGGAACGCGAAGAGGCGCTAGAAGCAGTCAGTCGAAGCGGCGTTCAACGCGCATTGAGTTCCGTCACCGATTTTGCTACACCACTGGCGGCCGCATCCAAGAGAAATCTGGCGCTAATAGTCGTTGCCGTGAGTGCCTTGGTCGGCGCAACTGTTCTCGGCTTCTATTTGCTTTTGCCGCAGTTCAACAGGCCGGCACCGCCAGACGAGAAGACCGAACTTATTAGATTTGCCGATAGCCTGGAGACTTTCAGCAAAATAAAAGTCGATGAGGAGAATGGCGAGACGTACGCTAAAGGTTACGGTGAGAACACTGACACGGACCTGAAACAGCTCGCTAAGTATCGACGGCTCGATAAGCTCAGTCTTAACGGCAGTAGCTGCGTGGGCACCGGTTTGAGTTTTCTTGCTGGTACGACCATAGTTGAGTTGAATCTGGATTCGACGCCGCTGAGCGACGACGGCATGCGAGAGGTGAATCACGTTAAAGGGCTACAGAAGCTGTTGGTAAAAGATTGCGATGAGCTGCATGATTCGAGTTTTGCACTTTTGACTGGCAACAAGACGCTGAAACACATTAGCTTATCCGCGAGCCGAAATTTGACTGAACGCGTATTTAGATATCTACAAACTTATCCGGTGCTTGAGTCCATCGGGCTCGATGAGTTTCACGTGACGCGCGACGGGATCGCTGATCTTCTGAAAGTCCCGAAGTTAAATACGATTGTTTTTGAAGAATGCAATCTAGACAAAGGAGTCCTTGAAGCTCTGGCAAAGCACAAAACGCCGTTCGAGCGGGTTGGGTTGGCGGACATGATTGTGACACCAAATACGGTAGCTGAGCTAAAGCATGTTGCTACAAGATATATAACGCTGCATGACGTGAAGATGACCAGCGCGCTGCACTCACAAATTCTGAAAGACGATCGATATGTGTGGTCTGATACTGAAGTCGACGGTAAGGAAATCGACGACTTGATGCGGTAAGTCTGCAGATTGGGGGCGGAACTCTGGCGCGGCGGACAGCCTCATGACCGAGTGAGGATGATCTGTGAGATTGCGAATTGTTTGCAAGCGAGGTCGTTTGACAACGTGCTGGACTCAGTGTTTGTGCTGGTTTAGTGCGGCTCGCAGATGACCTGAACTTTTCTCCAGAAGCTCGGCAGCTTTCTCTGGCGCGACCTCAAGGAGTATCGAAACGATCGCGGTTTTTGCGTGCCAGTCGGAGTAGTCGAGCGCGGTTTCGCACACTTCCGGCGTTGCTCCGGTCGCTTCCTGAACGATGCGAATGGCGCGGTGCCGAAGCTTTTCATTGGTAGCTTTCACGTCGACCATCAGGTTCTGGTAAACCTTGCCGCTTCGGACCATTACCGCCGTCGAAATCATATTGAGGAGAAATTTCTGAGCGCTGCCTGCCTTCATGCGGGTCGAGCCGGTGAGTGGTTCCGGACCGGTTACTGCTTCCAGAGCGAAGTCGACGCTTTTAGCCAGTTTCGAATTTGAAACGTTTGCTATTCCCGCTGTTAAGCAGCCTTGACCGCGAGCGAAATCTACGGCTCCGAGCACGAAAGGTGTTCTGCCACTGGCTGCGATACCGATTACGGTATCATGTTCAGTGAGCTGTTTTGCGTCAATGTCCAGCCGCCCTTGATCGTAACTGTCCTCGGCTCCTTCTATTGATGAAACAAGGGCGGTAGGACCTCCAGCGATGATACCCTGCACCATATCCGGTGAAACGCCAAATGTTGGCGGGCACTCGCTGGCATCAAGAACGCCGAGCCTTCCGCTCGTTCCCGCGCCGACGTAGATGATGCGTCCGCCTTTGCGCACGCGTTTTACTATTTCATCGACAAGCTCAGCCAGTCTCGGCACCAACGGATCTATAGAGTCTGCCACCACATGATTTTCTTCGTTAAAGACGCGCATCAACTCCGCAGTGGATAAGGCATCCATATCAGCCGTCCGCTGATTGCGGCGCTCGGTTTCCAATTGAGCCAGATGAATCGTCTCTTGTTCTTTCATACGATCAATCTCCGCAGCGATTATTTCAGGTTTCTATAAAGGGATATGATTTCGATTGCGGCGTTCGCGGCTTCGATTCCTTTGTTATATTCGCCCTCGGTTCGCGCGATGGCATGCGCGATATCATGCACCGGCAGAATTTCCATAATCACCGGAACCTCGAAGTCGTACATCACGCGACCGAGTTCTCTTATACAGGTCTGCAGAATTACATCGTAGTGATCTGTCTCACCTTTGGCGATGATACCGTAGACCATTATGGCATCGTACTTTGCCAATTTTGCCAGCTTCTTCGCGGTGAGCGGAATTTCGTAGCAGCCGGGAACCAAGTATACATCCAATTCCGAGCAACTCGCTTCGTTCAAAATCTTCTCGGAAGCGGCTATCATTTTGTCGGTATGCTCTTTATGCCAGGCTCCTTGAACAATGGCGACTCGAGCACCTTCGATGGTTTGCGAAGCTTTGCTGTCGTACACTTTTTTCATGTTCCGGGCTCCTTTCTTGCTGGTTGAAGACAGCCAACCAGCGGGCGTAGTGGTCTATTCGACTCGATAATTATAGATGCCCGTTCAGTCAATCCGCGTGATTTGCCGTAGAGGGTGAGTGAAATTATTATAGAGATTCTGATGTTCCCTACAACTCAGCGTCGTCTTCCAATATACGCTTGTCATGTGTTAGCAGCTGATTTGCATCGACTTTTGTCCGCTGGAGTATTCCTCTGCTGGTAGAACGGTTCCAACCAGATTTGTAGGGTCCGTTTGCGCGACCGTAACACTTGTGTTGGTCAAGCTCGCTGCTTTGGATGCGCGCAACGAATCGACAGCCTCGGGGAGTGCGAATTGTTCACCAATGAAACCGTTGACGAAACGCCCCCCTCGCACCTCGCCACGATCTTCAAGGCTGCGAAAAACTGCCAACAGTTCGCGCCAGGGAGGAAGGTTTGATTCACGCAAAACCACATTGCGGAATACAACTCCGTAGCGGCGTAACAGGATACGACACATTGCTTCAAGAGCGGCTGTTTTTTCCACGGGAAGGTCTGAGTGAAGTAAGCTCCATCGCCCGTATGCGGCGTCACGAAAACGTTTCGAACGACCAGGGCGCAACTCCGCTCGGGCTGGATCAATCAGCAGACGCAAATTTGCGAAACCATCAGCGGTTATTATTCCTGCGGTTACGAGTTCCCAGAGGGCACGTTCCGTCTGGAGTTTTGTAAGTCCAGTACCGCGAACCACATCTGCGAAGAAACTGGCTCCGCGTTTGCTCAAGAATGCCTCTACGGAGCGGGCGTGATTGCTCACACCATAGAGGTCTATATTGGCTCCGGTTTTGGGTAATGAAGACATCCAATCGGCGTCGTCTCTGACGAAAAATGTGACCGGTGCCACGCTCGTTGGAATCACTCGCTTGATAACGCCCGGGCTGAGTTCTTCAGCTAGCGGAGGAACATTGGCGCTGAACTGACTGTTGTCACTGCGAGTAGAGTCGTTTCCAACACCGCCGGTGGAGTCGTTTCCAACACCGCCAACGGAGTCGTTTGCGACACCGCCAGTGGAGTCGTTTCCAACACCGCAGGTGGAGTCGTTTCCTTCACCACCAGTGGAGTCGATTTGCTCACCGCCCTCGGTGCCTCGCTTTTTCGGTCTAAGCTGCGTTACTCTCGCAGATGCTATTTTTTTTCGTTGGGGGTAACCGTGAGCGTTTGAAGCGTTGCTCACGGAAAGCGCCTGTTCATCAGTAACTTCAAGCGATGGATGTGAACTGAGTCGCCCCCAGCCGACCGTCCCCTTCAGGCACAAGGCATCTAATAATTCCGGCTTGTAGTTCTTCACCCGCGTGGACAGAATCTGCGCCTCCCAGTCGCGCGCGGGCACCTCGAAACCTTGCAGTTGCCGTATTATTTCGAGCAAACCGCGTTCGCCA
Organism: Candidatus Obscuribacterales bacterium; assembly: GCA_965228855.1. Taxonomy (GTDB): domain Bacteria; phylum Cyanobacteriota; class Vampirovibrionia; order Obscuribacterales; family Obscuribacteraceae; genus JADYXR01. Next base: position 2,541,525 of record CBDDIJ010000002.1, read on the forward strand.
GCCAGTTGCGTTCCAGGTGCGACGTGTTGCCAGTGGCAAAGCCATCGAGCATAAACCGCGGCTGTGACCGGTTCGATCCCTTTCCGGAGTGTAGCCAGCGTAAGCTTGTGGACGCGCGCAAGCAGTCTTCGATCGCACCACTCGTAAGCCGAGATCGGCATAGATGCTAGCCCTGTGACGACGGTAGAGAAGCGTCCCTGGTTTTTAAACTGACCTCGCAATATTCTGCCTTCTGATTCAAGCGTGACGAAGGCAATTTCGAGCTCGCCGATTTCTAGTCTCAGAATGTCAGAGATTTCTTCGACAGTTGTAGGTCCGACTATATTCATCCAGCCGCGAAGTGCTGCTAGAACAGCATCGGAGCGTTCCGTAATAGCGTTCGGAATTGTCGGCAACTTGGTTTCAATTTGCCCATGCGGCCAGATCAATTCTGCTAATGCAATTCTCTCTGTTGCGACCCAGTAAGAGTTTCCATCGATTGTCATTCTAGACGCCCGGTTGCGCTCACTCAACTCGCTCATGAATTCAGACCATAGCACTGCCGGCTGGGCGAACAGGCGCAGATTAGTCTCCGGAATTGCCACCACTGATAGCATCAGATCGTGCAGTTCGTCGGCATTCTGTATGTCCGGCCACGCCTGCTCGATTACCTTGGCGATGGCTTGAGGATCGAGTTGACCAAGCTCCCCTGCTATCGAGCCCGGGAGAACGCGTCGCATTTGCACGGCTCTTGTCCTGCGCTCTTCAACTCCTGCGTCATCAAGGTAGGCGTAAACATTTGCGTTGATTATTTCCGCCGCAAACTGTGAAGGCGTGGGGGTATCAACTGCAATGCATTGAATCTCACCGTTTTTGATACCAGCAATAATTGTTTCCAAACCCTCCAGGTCCATCGCTTCGGTCAAGACGTCTTTCATAACTTCGTTGATAAGTGGATGGTCAGGCAGTTCGATGTCACCGGGAATGTTATCCTGGCAGGCTGCCGCCTGAGGAAAAACCGCGGCGAGGAGATCGTCTGAGCGTAATCTTTGCAGATATGGTGGAACTTTTTTGCCGCCCATGAAGCGAAGAAGGGCTAACGAACGCATTGCATCCCATCGCCACCTTGTCGCAAAAATTGGTGAAGGGATGGACGCTTGTTCTAGTGTATGTTTAACCGTCTCGCCTGCTAGAAAGTAGAAAACGTCTCCTAGCGGGAAGCTGTGCTGTTCGGCGAGAGCGATGCTTAAACCATCCTCGGTGGCAGCTGCTTGCAGCTCGAAATTGAAACTTCGGCAGAATTTTTTTCGTAACGCCAGACCCCAGGCTCGGTTGATTCGTCCGCCAAACGGTGCATGAATAATCAGCTGCATGCCACCACCTTCGTCGAAGAAGCGTTCGGCAATTATGCGTTTTGTTGTCGGAACCTCGCCGAGCATCGCGCGTCCCTGAATGACGTACTCCATGAGCTGCTCCGCTCCGGAGTCGGTGACACCGCATTCGGTTTTCAACCAATCAATCGCCTCGCGAACTTCCGGCGTGTGTTCGGAGTGCGCTCCGAACTCAAGACCTACATCGCGTGTCAACTCGTTTATCTTGTCACGCAACTCGGAGACGTGTTTCGATAGCTCGTCTGATCTCGCCGGCGCCTCGCCGAACCAGAAGGGAACGCTGGGCGGTGCTCCATAAGCGTCTTCGACAAAAACTTTTCCACCCACATTGTCTATGCGCCGAATTCGCCAGGAGGTGTTTCCAAGCAAAACAACATCGCCACGGTGACTGTCAATTGCGAAGTGTTCATCAAGCGTTCCAATTGAATGACCTTCCGGTTCTTGAATAACCGCATATAGAGCGGTCTCCGGAATGGCGCCACCGCTGGTGATGGCTGCTAAGCGAGCGCCTCTCCTTGCCTTGAGTTTGCCATTTACCTGGTCGCGGAGGATGTAAGCACCATACCTTCCGCGTCGTGACGAAATACCGTCTGACAGCATCTCTATCACCTGACCGAACTTTTGCTTTTCTAAGTTTCTGTAGGGATACGCTTTTCGAATATCGAGGAAAAGCTGCTCTTCATCAACTTCTTCGACTGCCACCATTGCTACAATCTGTTGCGCCAGGATGTCCACTGGGCACTCAGGTATTTCCAATTTGTCCAGCTCATTGTGTTTTATCGCGCGAATGAGCGCGGCTGTTTCAACCAATTCATCTCGCGTAAATGGAAAGAATCGTCCCTTGGGAATGGCTCCACGCCAGTGTCCCGCGCGGCCGACGCGTTGTAACGCAGTGGCGATTGTTTTGACAGTATTGACCTGGCAGACCAGATCGACAAAACCAATATCGATTCCAAGTTCAAGCGAAGCGGTTGCCACCAACGCTTGAATTTCGCCATTCTTCAATCGTGTCTCCGCAGCGAGACGCAGCTGGCGAGACAAGCTTCCATGGTGGCACGCGACCGCATCCTCGCCCAGACGCGACGCAAGTTGCATCGAAATTCGCTCAGCTTGTTTGCGAGTGTTGACAAAGATTAGAGTGGAGCGGTGCTCCTGAACGAGCTTTGCGAGCCGATCGAAGTTTTCCGCGGAGAACTCTTGCGATGCAACCGGGGCTAGTGGCATCGCCGGTACCTCAATGGCGAGGTCCATCACGCGCCGATGCCCGACGTTGACAATGACCGGTTTTGAACCGCTACCCCCGGTCAAAAACTCGGCAACCAGCTCGATCGGGTTTTGTGTCGCAGATAAACCGACGCGATTGGGCGGGACCTTCGTTAATTTTGCAAGGCGCTCCAAGGTGAGCGCCAGGTGAGCGCCCCGCTTATCATCGGCAACCGCGTGAATTTCGTCGACGATAACGGTTTCTACCGATTGCAACATTTCGCGACTTTTGTCCGCGGTAAGCAAGATGTAGAGCGACTCCGGCGTGGTTACCAGAATATGCGGTCGCCGCTTCAACATCGATTGGCGGTCTTTGAGTGGCGTGTCGCCGGTCCGTACCGCAGTGATAATCTCCTGCATCTCGATGCCACGGCTGAGCGCGAGTTCTTTGATTTCGGCGAGCGGCGCGTCAAGATTTTTCTGAATGTCGTTACTGAGGGCCTTCAGGGGCGAAACATAAACAACCTGCGTCTGGTTGGTCAGCTTGCTATCCACGGCCAGGCGGACGAGCCGGTCGATACAAGCCAGGAATGCAGCGAGCGTTTTGCCTGAGCCGGTGGGTGCCGAAATCAAAGTGGTGCGCTGTGCCAGTATATGCGGCCAGCCTTGCTGTTGCGGCTCCGTGGGACTACCGAATTTTTCCAAAAACCAATCGCGCACGAGCGGATGTGCCCAGTCGAGGGCGCTGCAAGGTTTTGCGGCAAGCTTTTTCATGGACTATATTGTAATCAAAAATCCACGCGAAAGGTCTTATGTAATCAAAAACTTTCGTGCTTTCTCATTCTCCAACCATCAGTTGGAATCCGTCCTCAGCCGGCGCACCGACTATGACGTGGATCGCATCGATGCCGAGCTTGCAGATCTTTACGACTGCTGCTTTCGATACTGAATTGCAGCCGCTAAGTTGGAGCTTTTTCAGGCTCTTCATTCTTGCAAGTTCATCCAGGGACCTGTCGGTGATTGCATTCTCTGCCAAATCGAGCGAACTCACGTGTAATGAGGAAATTAACGGCTTTATGTCTTCATCGTTGAGTGACAGAGACGCCAAGTTCAAACCTTGTAGTTTTTTCAGTTCGGCTATTCGACGTACCGATTTTGCGGTCACTCTGGTATTGCTGATCGTCAGATACCTGAGGTTCGGGTGATTGTCGATCACCGTATTCAGGCAAGCGTCGTCAAACGACCGACAAGAATCTACGCTTAATTTTTCCAGGTCTAAATCGTTTAGACAAGCCATTCCCTTCGCAGTAACAGGAGTGCTGTCCAGAGAAAGCGCCGTCAGAGACTTCGTAGCGGCAAGACTTTCGAGACTGTCGTCGGTGATGTTGCAACCAGGTATGCTGAGAAGACTCAAGTTTAGAGCGGAGACTGTTTTTACAGTCTCGTCTCCTATTTGCGTCTGTGAGAGATCCAAGCATTGGAGTTGTTTGGCGCGTCCAAGCGCCGTTCTGCATCCATCGGTGATGTTCGTACAGAGGCGCAGGTTGAGGTCTTCAATGGCGGTATTCTCAAATGGTTCTACCGCTTTGTCGGTGATGTCAGTTTCGCTAAGGTCTATTCGTCGCAGTTGAGGCATCTTTGCGATTTTTGAAACATCCTCATCCGTTATTGTTGACTGAGGAACTATCAAAGACTTCAAATCCAGGCTGGCGACAGCGGACCATCCAACGCTCGATATTTTTCCAGAACCGGCAACAAGCTCAAGGTTTTTTATATCACCTCGATGTTTCAGGGTTAGATACTGCAGTTCATCGTCGGAAAGTGGATGCTTCGCCACCCAAGACTGCTTGGAGCCGTTGATTTGAAAAAGGTTTTCGATGCCTTTTCGTTCAATGGCTTTAAATGCGAGTTTTGAAAGTTTTCTCTTTGTAAGACTCTGCGATTTCGGCTTTCGATTAGCGGTCTTAATCTCTTTGATTTTCGTGGATTTGTTTGAGTTTGAAACAGATACAACCGCAAACGCTGCCAAGCCTATAACTACCAGGGCCGTGATCGAAAACAGCACCAGCGGTGGTGGTAAGCTGCGTTTCTTTGCATGTGGGATGTGAAAAAATTCCGTTCGAGTCGTTGATAAGTCATGGCCCGTCAGGGCGTCAATTGAGGCGGCCACAGCCTGCGCTGAAGAGTATCGTCTTGATGGTTCGCGTCTCAGACAGGTTGCAACTAGTTTTTCGATGCCTTTTGAGAATTCTTGACCTGTGACTTTTGCGAGAGAAGGGCGCTCTTGATTCGCGTGCATTGCGATTGTTTCAAGCGCGGTCTGACCTGCAAACGGAGGCTTACCAGTTAGCGCCTCGAACATCAAACAACCCAGCGAGTAGATCTCGGATCGTTCATCAAAGCGGGCTCCCTCTGCGATTTCCGGTGCCATATAAAATGGAGTGCCGGCTAGCGTGCGGCTTTGCGCGGCTGTCGATTCTTGTGAGTCGAACATTACTTTTGCAACTCCGAAGTCGATCAACTTTATTACAAGTTCGTCGTCATCGGAAATTGAAATTAGCACATTGGACGGTTTCAGATCTCGATGGAAAACGCGTGCATTGTGCGCATGCGCAAGAGCGTCGCTTACTGCTCTAAATATTTGCAGGGCGAATGTGGTATCAAGAGGACCATTTCGCTCAATGAGCTGCTCTAGCGATTCCGCTCGCTCGACATATTCAAGCACCATATATGGTATCCCTGATTCTGTTGGACCAAAATCGAGAATAGAGATGATGTTCGGATGCTGGAGGCGACTTGTTATTTTGGCTTCTTCCTGAAACGCCATGAGCTGATTTGCATCGAGCTGGTTCAAGATCTTCACCGCGACCTTTTTGCCCAGCAGTCGATCTCGCGACAGGTAAACGGTTCCAGCCGCTCCTGCGCCCAGTTTTAATTTGGGTTGGTAACGGTCCAATGGAAAGGTTCCGCGAGGCAGGGGCAGCTCGACGCCGTCATCTTCCTCAATTTCGAACGCTGGACCTCGAACTCCTGCTGCGTCACTGGTGTCAGAGTTAGTGATTGTCGGTATCGCACAGCTGCAGTAATCCGAGCTGAAGATCCACTGAGTCATTGTTCCTACTCGAGCCGGCTTAATTGGTTTTTTGCAAGTTTCGCATTGAGCAAGGACCTCTGAGGGGTCTGAGGTCGGCACGTGCTCGTTGCACCGGCAGACGCTGATGAACTGCGTGACGAAGCCGCCTGAAGCACTAGCTTTAGGCTTTAGGCACGCGTGGCAAATCTGGGCTCGGTCCATCCTTGACTCTGGTGGTAATCACTATAATCTGCCCGCTTCCGAGTCGGAACTCACGCTTGCGGGTCGGCCTTGAAGTACGCTCAGTAGTGACAGGTTTGCGACCAGTAAACCGAGGCTCGTAGTTGGGGTTTGCGCGGGGTCTCTAGGTCGCCGACATGACAATCAGAATTGGCCAGAGAATTACGATTGCTATGAAACTAGCAGCAAGTCCTTGCGGGATGGCGCCCATGCCGCGGGTTTTCGCTGTAGGTGCAATATAAGTGAGGAGGTAAATCAGTTTGTAAATGACCTGCAAGGCGAGAACTGGAATGAAAGCTTTGGGCTGGAACAGACCGGCGATAGAGAGGATGAAAATCGCAGACCAGAGAGACGCGACGAGAAGGCGCAGTCCATCGGAGTTTTCAACGGTGCCTTGAAGAGCGCGAATCGGTTTGTTGCCGCAGTCGCTGAACATGGAAAATAGAACTGGCGCCAGGATAATTAAATTCGCCGCGTAGGCTATATGCAGAAGATTGAACATCGAATAAATTCTCGTTCTGGTGCTCTTTTAAACAGATTAGCGGCTGCTGGTGAATTGTCTGTGAACTTGGCGGGTTTCATCCGAGGGGCGCAGGCAGCGGTGCTCAACGGATTGTAATATCATGTCTTTATGCGAGCATTCTTGATATTACTGCTGACATTTTGCGCTTCGCCGGCGTTCTGTCTTGACGCCTCGAGCGACGAGGCTCCGGATGGTTCAGTGGAAAAATCCTTAGGACTACGAATAGCTCGTTCTCGAGAAGGGCTTTTTCCGGCGGACATTATGGGGAGAGACTTTTCTGGAACATCGAACTCTTCTTCGAGTCAAGCGCGCTACGGACGTAGTTTCTCAACAACTCGTGCTCCGCGGGGAGACATTACTTTGACCGCGGTTGCAGCACCGTTGCTGGCTGCACCCAAGTCATTTCCGCCGTTTCCGAATTCTATTGATTTGGATGTTTCATTGCTAAAGCCGAGGGTAGCGCCGCTGACATATTCGTTCAAGTGGAAAGAGATAGTCTATCGAGATATCGACGGCACGTATGCGAGCTCTGCGTTGCCTGTTGCAACTGGCGACGCCACTGCAAACGATACCATTAAAGCCGATTCTATTCATCGCAGAGTTTTAAATGCGCAAAAGATACTCAAAGAAGGAGAAGTTAAAGGAGCATTTGAGCTTTATTCGGAAATCGTGCGGCCAGCGTATTCGCACCTGACGGCGGCAGATAAGATCGAACTTTCTAAGTGCCATAAGGCGCTTGGCGATATTCTCTACAAGTATGGTTGGCTTGCGCTGGAAGCAGGCCGAGTCGAAACGGGACGGAGACGCTTGCTGTCGGCTTGGCTGGAATATAAGCGCGCTTTGTTTCTTGACTCTGGCGATAAGCAGTCGTTGTCACGGCTTGTGGTGCTCTCGAAATATGCGACCGAACAAGAGCCTGTGTTTGATAATTGGCTCGCCTACGGTAGCGCGCTTTATTTGTCAGGTGAAAAGGCTATGGCTCGAGAATGTTATCGACGTTGCAAAGGATTGGACGCTTCGGCGTCAGTATTGAAGCGGTTGCCGTCCAGCGTAAAATAAGACTTTCATTTAAGGACTCACAATGGAAGTTTGAGCATAAGTTCTACAAATGGAAACGATCAAAGTATGAAAACACTCCTTATTTCGATCAGCCTGATGGTATTGCTGTCCCCTCCAGCATGGTGTCAAGATTCGAATGCCTCGTCTGCGTCTTCTGACTTTGAGATCGTCAGCGCCGAGTTCGGACGTTTTCCAGAAGGCAAAGGTCCTAGGCAGTTACCTGGTAAGGAGGTCGTTTTCGAACGCACCAATAAGGTTGGAAAGTCCGGTTATACCTATGGTTGGAAGATCGCGTTGAACACAGCGTTAAAGTCGGTCAGTGTTTCAGAGAAGTGGGACGAAAATGACAAGATGGTGAGCAGCACCAAATATGGTGTCATTGACGGCTTGATCTATCACGATTGGGATGTTGTTCTGGGAACTCGAAAAGGAAAGCACAGTGTCGAGGTTTCAGTTAATGGCACGCCTGTGAAAAAGTTTGTTTACTATGTGAAATGAGCCGTTGGTTCGTACGCAGAAGGTGTCAGTATATCTTTGGGTCTGCTCTTAATATTTGAAAAAATCACCCGGGTGATCTTTTGCGGCTAAGATAAGTCAGATCCTCGAACTGACCGTAGCATCAATAATAGCGGACGGCGTCTCGAAAGTTTTCGTGTGCTAAAATCTCGATTTGGATTTCGCGGATCTCTCATGCAGTTCTTTCTGCATCCGATGCGCGCGTGGAAACATGTCGTAGGGCTCTGGCAGAGTAGGAGGCCAAATGAAGATTCTGGCATCGGTTAAATCGCTTTCGGTTGCTTCATTACTGACTGTATCTATTCTGTGCTCGCCGGGAGCTTTTGCGCAGACTGCTGACGATGCATTTGAAGCCGGCAAACAATCGTTTTCAGCCCAGGAATATCCGAAAGCGATTGAGAGTTTAACAACTGCGATTAAGCAAGCACCAAGCTTTGCCAAAGCTTATGAATTGCGCGGTTCCTCTTACAATGCGTTGAAACAATGGGACAAAGGAATCGCGGATTTCACCGCAGCCTTAAAGATCGATCCGAAGATGTATCTGGCTATTCTCAACCGTGGCCTTGCTTACTACGCTACTGGAAAATACCAGCAGTCGATCGATGATTTGTCGAAATATCTGGAGACATATTCCGAAGATGAGCGGGCGCTGGAGACGCGTGGAAAAGCTTATGACAAGATTGGAAAGAACGATCTTGCGCGAAAGGATGCTGATGCTGCCGGCTTTGCTGCTGCGGTCAGAAACGCTCGCGATCGCTTCCGCCAACAGAAGTACGATGAAGCAATTGTGCTCGCGAATCAAGCCATTCAGACAAATCCAACGAATCCATTAGGCTATGCTCTTCGAGGTGAAACATACGAAAAGCAGAAGAAGTTTGATCTGGCGCTCGCCGATTTTAAAAAGCAAGTTGAGCTTTCGCCGCCTGATAATCCAGATCCCCTCTACTTTCTAGGAAAGGGTTACATGCAGGTGAAGGATTATCCGAAGTCGATTGAAACTCTCGTAAAGTACAACTCGATGAAGAAGGATGATCCGCAAGCGTGGTTTTTATTAGGGACCGTGCAGCAAGATGCGAAGAATTATCCGGATGCGCAGAAGTCTTTGGACAAAGCGAACGAACTCTCTCCTGCTAACTATTTGTATCTCTTCTATAGTGCGAAGAACCACAGGCTTACAGGTGACAACGACAAAGCAATTGCTGAGATTACAGAAGCCTACAAACTTGCTCCGAATGAAGAGTGGGTTTTGGTAGAGCGTGCAATTGCCTATGAGAAGCTGGGGAAGAACGATCTTGCCGAACTCGATCGGAAGGTTATGAAGGACAAAGGTTATCCGGAATGGAACCTCAAAGAGTAGTGCGATTGATCTGAAACCGACTATTCAAGTTCGCTAGCCAAACTTTTCACGACCGCCTCGTTATTTTTGTCTGATTCCTTGACGATTTTGTAGCAGTGGGTGCGGGGCGGCTCCTGGGTTTGGCCGGTTAGGTGCGTAATTTTTGAAAAGGCTCTGCCGAAGTTGCTGCGCTGACCCGACTCTTCTAGCACCAGTGCGTAGCCGTCGCCGGGGCGGTTTATGTACGCGATGTTTTTAACTAGTTCAACTGGAATACGATGTCCGATCGCGAGCCCATCGAAGTCGGTGAAGTCTATGGTTTGCATTCGGCGCTGCACTTTCTCAAGTTTTGCTTGCAGTTGCGGATCAGAATCTTTCAATGATTTGTTCTGGTCACTTTGACGAAACGCGCCTATAGCCATCGATGCAACCGAGTCTGCGCACTCTCCTAAACGGAAATATCCGCCGTGCACAATCTGCGAAAGTGCGAGCGCTTTATCGCGACGCGACATGTACAGACGAAGTTTTGCCGTACCTTTATCGCTCAGATATCGACGAGCATAGTGTTTTACAACGCCTTGATCGATGTCGGGACAGATCAATCCGACCTCGAGTAGATGCGGTTTTTCGCGCAGAAGAGGAGTGGCGCGAATTACAAGACGACTGCCCATTGAATGAGCATAGACTCGCAGCTTTGTCGATGAAGAAGTGCATGCCTCCTCAAGTTTTTCGATCACGTCGTTGAAGTGTTCCTGGCTCCATTCATTATTGTTCTCGTCCGGAGCATATGCGCGCAGCTTGGCGGCTGATGGCCAGGAGTAGAGCACCACCGGGCTTTCAAATGAATAGCTGAAACGTGCAGCGACATCCCACGCTGATTCGAAGCTGTTTTTGTATCCATGAGCGAAGAGCAAGATGTTGTTGTGTTCGCTAGCAACAGCCTTAGCGGCAATGTCTTTGAAAAACTCTGTTTGTGCCTGCGCGAAATTCGATTCTGAATCGTGCTGCAATGCTAGCTTGTGTGCACCGACCTTTTCCTTCGCCTCCGCTGGCTGCCAGCCGAGTGCTTGGAGTTCAGGAGTCAAAACCTTGTGCGCTTTGTTTTCGATTACGCAATATCCGGAACCCAAGAACGGTTGATGTTCGCAGTCGCCGAGGTACTTTCGTTGCGGACCGAAGACCGGTCCGTTCTCTGACTGTGACAAAAGATTTCTGTCGGTGACGAAAAACAGCGGCACGCGGACGAAATCCGGAGCTTCTGCCGGAGCGGCTCCGGCGGTTTCTTCAGCATACGCGGATTGAGTTGCGATGTTTAAAAACGCAACCAAAATCGAGAGTATGAACAACTCGGGGCGAGAAAATCGTCTCATCATGTTCCAAATATCACGCACAAACGGTTGTCAGCATACCATGGATGCTTTCAGGGAGCTGTTCGATAAGCAGGATCTTAATTACTCATAAAGCGAATACACCGTGACGAGCCGGAATCGTCGAATATCTACCGTTCTACAAGAAATAGTCGAGCGGCGTTTCAATCGGCGCTAAGCCATCGCGAAAATCGCCGACAAATCTTGACACGTTCCCAAGTTTAATCACTTTTTGGCCTGTACAGTCTATGAAGAATTTCTGGTCATCGGCGGTAGTAATCAAAGCTAGACCGTCGCTGAACGAGCGAACGCTCAACGTAGGCTCAAGGGCAATCTGCACTTCGCCTCTTTTGTTTATGAATACCCACTGCCTGGCATTAGACCGCTTCAAGCCGTTTGATTCTTCTGAAAATTCTTCGAGAGATAGCAGCGCCAGACCATCGCTAAAGGCACGCCCATAGAAAAAATTGGCAGGAATGACGAGTTCGCCTTTTAAGTTTATGTAACCACAGCGCGAACCGGCTTTGATTACAAGCAATCCTTCCGAAAATTGATGGCTCCGATTTCCGTATTCGGAGCGCCGGTTCCTTGATGTGAGGGCGCGGCTGGATTCCTTCTCACCAGCGTATAGGTATTGATCTGTGTCCCTGAAGAAACCGTTTGTTATTCGTCCGTGAGCAATAATTGGGTCGTCAAAGATTTGCTGATGCACAGCATTTAAATCGATTGCCGTTTGCCCGTAAATGTCGATGTAGGTGATCTTGTGTCGCTCGATTTCGGTCTCATACCTAACTGTTTTCGCTCTGCCGTTGGCGAATTCTGCAACTTCATCAAATTCAAAATCAGTTATTTCCTTTCCGAGAAGATCGATAAATGCGATCTTACCGTTTCTGCTGACAGCAGCTCTTTCTTCAGAAAATGGCAGGACGTTTTCGAACTTGGGTTCGACAATCCAATCGCCGGCTTTGTTGATGAAGCCCCAACTACTATTCAACTTTGCCGGGGCACGTCCGCTTCTAAAAGGTCCGACATCTTCAAAAGCAGGTTTAATGACATGCTCTCCTTTGAGATCGATAAAACCCCACTTCACACCGTCGAAAACGCTTGCTAAATCTTCGGAGAAATCCTCAGCCCATCTGAATTCTCTTGCGAATACATTGATGCCGTTTCTATCTAAAAATTTTGCGCTAGATACCCCCTGCGAGCAATATAAACCGCATGAAAAATTCGAATTTGGCCTGACATTTTCTATCTCGACTACTATGTCTCCGCTCTTGTCTAGGAAGCCGCCGACTTTGGGCTTGAACGCTTTGGGATCATTTTGGTAACGCGTTCTCAATCGCAGCATGGTGAGTTTAATCGCGACAATTGCGAACCATCTGTACACGGCTCCAAACAGATTGAATTTGAGGCTTAGAAGGTAAATTGGATTCCGGAAAAATCCGCTAATGTTGTGGAGCTGTCCATTAGCCGACCGATTTTTAGGGTCGTGTTTAAGTGTTTTCCTAAACCACTTTCGAGCCTTCAACAGTTTTAGCCGTTTTAGGTAAATGCTGCCGATCGAGTTCATAGCCTCTACGTTTTCCGGACTTAGCTCAAGAACTTTTTCAAAAGCGGCAATTGATGCGCTGTAGTTTCTTCTTATTTCCTCCAGTGCTCCAAGCGTCAAGTATCCATAGCTGTAGTCAGGGAAGTTTGCGACGCATGCCTGCGCGCTCTGGTACGCAGAATCCACCTGGCTCGTGTCCTCATAGTCCCGACCGAGAAACCATTTAAATTGGTTTCTTGCCAGCAGATCTTGCTCTACGGCCTCAACCGGTGGTATCGCAGATGGTAGCAGAAGCTTTCGCCGTATATCCGTATATGTTTTGAAATTCGGGTCGAGGTCGTCCGCGCGCCGGAGACACTCGAGGGCATGATGAACCAGGTGGTATCGCGCATAGTGATCGCTCAGATGATAATACTCGGAAGCGGTCAATTCGTCAGGAAAATGAATAGGCGGCCAATGCTGACTCTCGGTGCTGAGCGTGTTCAGAATTTTATAGCTTTGAATTATGTTGTTGAGCGAAGTTTCTTCCGTCATCGATTTAGTGCGAAATTTTTAGAAGTTAAGTCAAAACGGCTTCATCCTATTCTCATTGAACTTTCTCAGTACCAGTGGCTGGCGAATAGGTCACCTTCTCCGCCCTCGTGAAAAACGTCCATAAATCCTCCTCAACGTCAGGCTTTTGCTCACGAGTAATCCAATCACCTGGAGGAAACGGATTATTCGGATCGACCATATCGCCACAAGTTATTGAGTATGCACAAACCATTCCATCCGGCTTGTAGCGAATGTTGAAATAAGTCGAACCCAAGCAGCTTTGCTGTAACAAATATCGCTCAGCTGTCGGATGTTCTTTTATCGCTATAGGCTCGCCCAAAAGTTTTACCACATCAGATCTCTTCATCGAGAAAATCTCATACTGGCGCAAAAACTGCTGTATCGTCCTATCCGAAACCCATCTAGTTCGCGACCCAATCTCCTCAAATCCCGGTTCTAGCGAATTGAAGACTGCAAGCCCTTCGCTAAACTCCTCCAGTTGCGAATATTTCGCAGGAACCACGAACTTTCCATCCCTGTTGATGTAACCAAATGCGGTGCTGGCATTTTTCTCGACCGTTGCAAGTGCTAAGCCGTTTTCGAATTTTGATTTCCAATCGGACCTCGGACATGGGAACGTAGGTGGTATTACAAACTTCCCCCTCTTATCAATGAAACCGAATTTAGCCCCGTTCAGCGGGCTGAGTTGTGATTGTCCGCCGATGTCCTTCCAGGGTTTTCCACCGACTGCGACTGCCGCCAAACCTTCGCTAAACGGTTGCGCGGAGCAGCAGTCCGCCGGAAGTTTGATTCGAACGTTTCCATCTTTGTCGAGAAAACTCCAACCGTGTTTCTTTGACCAGGCAGAAACCATTCCGTCTGAATATGGACCGAAGTAGTCGTAGTCGCGTTTGGTCGCATCCGCGATGCTACCTTCATTAACGATGAACTTCGATGCCACCGGAACAATGGTTTCGCCATCCGAACGGAGTGGAACTTCATCCACGGTAAATTCATGACCTTCCTTGTCGATGAACACGGTGGTCCGCCGGTCAGGATGTCCTTTCTCGTTGAACCCCACGCAGCGCGCGTAGCCGTTGTGAAAGTCTTCCACGCGAAAGTATTTCGGCGCAATTACTTCTTTGCCCGCTTTGTTGACGAAGCCGAACTTCGGCTGGGACACCGGGAGGAATTGGGGCTGCCATCGGTCCACGACCATGCAGATGCTTATGAGTGATAGAAGCAAATTTGACATGGCTTGTCCTCGAATACAATTCGCTCATTATAACTTCTTCAACGTGTTGCACTTGGCGGGTGATGTTTGTCTTTGATCTTGGATGGATAAGGTGCGACTCAATATTTTTGGTCCTTTCTCGAATGTTTGTAAGGCGCTCTTGGCCAGCCGGGCTCAGGGCGGGAATCTGGTCTAACCGAGGTGCGCTCGTCAAAAATCAGTCCATCGTTCTCATAACGCACAGTAACTGAGAAACAAATCCAAAGCGTTTGTTCTTCGTTTACTAGTGCGCTGGATTTTGTGAACCACCTTAGTAGTTCTGAAAGACCATTTTGGACAAACAGTTCTCGAACTCGTTCAACTTGCGTCTTATCAACTGCAATTTGACGAAGCCGCCACCGATGATTTTTATCCACTGTTCCAAAGTTTGACCTGGCGATCAAAACATCTGACGTCTTCTCTTTCCATTCTTTTGTGACGAGCAAGTTTGATTCAGGTAACATCGCTTGAAACGAGCTGCGCAGGAAATCGTCAGACAGTGCACATTCTGCATTATCTGGAATTTCGCTGTCGGGCTCAATGGATACGTTCATGAACTTCTTGTCGCCTCACCTCCGACCGATCCAAATTCTGGTAGTTTCTCGCCGCGTTTGCCTCGTGTTCGTTGATGACTAATCCTGGTATCGCTATATCATTGAGAAGTCTGTGTCTCAACGGTGGCTGGATAGACTTCCTTGGCTACCCGGCTGTAGTACTTGTAGATGTCTTCATTGGGCTCGGGTTTCTCTGTCGATACAACCCATTCACTAGGTTCGATCTGTTCTGGATATTTTTTGCATTCGTTACTGCACGCATGTCCATAAACGGTTCCATCCGCCTTGTAGCGAATGTCAAAGTATTGAGTTCCAAAACAATCCTGACCCAGTTTGTATCGATCGGCATCGGGGTTTTTTCGTATTGAGTCCGGCTCTCCGAGCCGCTTTACGATTTCGGTTCTGTTCATTGAACCGATGTCAAACTGCCGCAAGAAGTGCGATAGTTTTTTATACTTGCAGCGTCCATCCTTCCAGTCCATTAATTCAAAACCGGGTTCGCGTGAGTCGAAGGCGGCGAGTCCCTCGCTGAACTCTTCCAGTTTTGAATACTTTGCCGGTATGACAAATTTTCCACGCTTGTCTATGTAACCATATGCGGTGCTTAGATTTTTCTCCGCTGTTGCGAGTGCTATACCGTTTCTAAATTGCGATCTCCATTCACCGTCCGATGGACAGGGAAAAGTCGGTGAAATCACGAACTTTCCGATCTTGTTGATAAAACCGAACTTGGAACCAGCTGGAGGCCAGATTGTGGACTGTTCGCCACCCTCTTCAAAATGTTTTTCTGTGACGGCAATCGCAGCCAAGCCCTCGCTGAACGGTTGCGCGGAGCAACACTCTTTTGGCAATGTCAGCCGTACCGTTCCATTCTTATCGAGGAAACACCAACCGCGTTTCTTCGACCATGCTGGCACTAGGCCCTCTGAAAACTCGCCAAAGTAGTCATAAATTTCGTTAAGTTTGGTTGTGACGCCAACGTGCGGTGGGATAAACAGCGACGGCTCGGCAGGCTCCATACCCGGAATTTCACCAACTTTTCCACGACCAGTGAATTCGAAGCTCTTACCGTCTTTGAGAAAATGTTGGTTGCCGGTCTTTGGATTCAAGCCGCATGAGATAAGTTGACCAGACGGAATTTCGAATCGTGTTCCGTCTTTATCAATTACGAAAAGGCGGTAGCTGTTTCGCATTAGGCGCAGGCTGTTTCGCGAGGAGATCTCTTTGAGGTCTCCTTCAAAGAGAATTGTTTTAAAACCGATGTTAACGAAGTTTTTCTCTTTTACGTCCGCCGTTGAAATGAAGTCTGTTGTGAATTCGTTTCCGTGTTTGTCTACGAAGATCTGAGCACTCCTGGCGCGACCAGATTTGTCGGGTCCATAGCAGAGCGCGTACCCATGCCGGAATTTACCTCCGAAGTAATACTTAGGAGCGATTACTTCTTTGCCGCTTTTGTCTACGTAGCCGTGAACGCAAGGCGGTGCAGGCATTGTCGCCGGCCTCGCGCCGGGTGGCATGCGGTCTAGAGAGCAACATATGGTTATCAGTGCTACGAGTAAATTAGACATGTGTATTCTTGAAAGCTTTCACTGACTCGTCTCTAGACTATTTTGACACGAGGCACAGGATAGCTAGATAACATGTCTTGAATAAGTGACATGATCACCCGGGTGATCTTCTTTTCGTGATCTATTATGGACTGGTCTGGACGCGAGCGATGATGCCGCATGGCCTAATCGAAGAGGCGAAACTTTTGAATCGAAGAGTGCTCCAAGTTGTATTCACTGCGATGGCGTGCCTTACCGTGCCCTGTTTTCCCGCAGTTGCGCGCGATTTTTACGGACTGATGGACAAATCCGGAAAGTTTATAGTCCCAGCGGATTATCGCGTAATCCGTCAACAGAAAGATGGCACCTACGCAGTCACCACATTCGGGAAGGAGAATGTTTCCCAAGAAGAAACCTTTGTACTTGACCAAAATGGAAGGCGAATTGCCGAGCGAAAACCGGACGCTGATAACTCGCATAGACTGATGTTCACGACCGCTCCGAGACTGGAATACGAAGAAGTGCGGTCATATGACGAGAAGGTGGGTTCGCTTTATGGTCTTCGACACAAGAAGACTGGTCGTCTGTCAATCCCTTTTAGAAGTATCAAAGAACTGCTGGCATATCCAGTCGGAGAGGATCTTTTTGTAGACCAGCGGCAGACCGGCGATAAAACAGAAACGCTTCTTTTAAAGGACGGGGGAGCGGTCGTAGCAAAAATTCCAAACTTGCTCTCCTCGCCGAATCTAGAGTTCATCAACGGACTGATGTTAGCGGAGAACGTGGATCGTGAATATGGCTATTTCGACAGAACAGGTAAGCTGCTCTGCAACAGATATTTCGAGACGGCAGAGAGATTTGCGGATGGTGTAGCGTCGGTTTCCTTCAATCAGGATGGTGTTAAATATGGTGCAGTCATTGATTTGAAAGGAAACTATGTGTATGGACCCCTTAAGAACATCATCGTGAGCCCATTCTTCAACGGTGTTGCATCGATTGAGGTTCTTGCCGAAGACAATTCTAAATCGAACAGAACACTAAAAAGCACTGGACGAGGGATTGTCAATCGTAAATTTGAAGTAATCATTCCAGCCAAGTACGAGTATGTTAAAGACTATGGTAATCACTTAATCGCAAAGGCTCTCGCTTCGTGTGGCGGCGGCTGGGTCGTGTTTGATTTCGATGGGAAAAAACTCTTGGAGCTGAAACCGACAGTTACGGATGTTCGACCCAGTGACGATTGCCACATGGTCGCATTTGCCGAAGGTGTAAAGCTGAAATCAACGGATGCCACTGCTGATAGTGCGAAGTGGGGATTCGTAGATTTTGCCGGAAAAGTAATTGTTCCGCCGAAGTTCGACGATGCGATGTCGTTCGTGAATGGAGTTGCGGTCGTCAGCGTTAAGAATAAAAATGGAAAAATGCAATCCGGAACTATTGATGAGCGCGGGAATTTCGTCGTTCAACCCAAGTTCAAACACATTATTCCCACCAAACCTTTGGCTATTGTTGTTGAAGAAAGAGAGGGTGGATTTGACCCATACGCCTGGGCAAACCCTGATCTCAGGGGTTTTCTCAACAGATATGAACAATGGAATGCATTTTCGCGCGAATACGATTTGATTGGAATGGAGCGGAAGGAAGTCTTCAAGCTTCTTGGAGATGACCGTCTTCTCCATTCGCGGGGGCGTCGCAGTCCAACTCTTTCTGACGCGGAAGTGGTGCCTTCAAATGGGATAATGTCATCCGCAAAGAATGTTTTCTATGGTTTGAATTCGAGCATTTGCGGAAATGCTTCATCGAGCCTCGAGGTCGAGTTTGGAGACGATGATAAGGTCAGTAGATATCGCATCGTGCATGGTGGGGAACGTGACCAACCATGGGTTTCAAAATGAGCTTGTGCCTGTGAGCGATGTTGAAAGTCGTAATGAAGATGAACGTTCGTGGCGTTCAAAAATGAATTGTCGGATTTGTTCCCACCTGATGCTCACATCTGGCTTATCTGCTATTGTGCAGTCGCCAATTTTGGCAATACTTTGCTAAGGAATTCATTCATAAGCATGCCAATTTTTTCGCCATCCTCTTCGAGTGCGAAGTGCCCCGTATCCAAAATGTGATATTCGAGATTCTTCAAATCCCGCTTATATGGCTCGGCTCCAGCAGGAGGAAAGATCTGATCGTTTTTGCCCCAGACGATTAACATTGGTGGCTGATGCTTGCGGAAATATTCTTGCCACTGTGGATAAAGAGGGGGATTCGAGCCGTAGCTATAAAAAAGTTCAAGCTGAATGTCTTTGTTTCCCGGGCGATCCATTCCGGCCTGATCATGCAACCAGGCATCTGGACTGATTGTTTCTATATCTCGCACACCAGTGTGGTACTGCCACTTAGTAGCATCCAACTCTAACAAAGGTTTCAATGGTGCGCCGTTGCTCTCAGATTTGTCTTTCCAAAATGGTCTGAAGGGCTTCCAGAAGTCGTTGTCCAAGCCCTCTTCATAAGCGTTGCCATTTTGCACTACCAATGCCTGGATGCGCTCGGGGTGTTTCGACGCAATGCGATAACCAATCGGTGCGCCATAATCCATCACATACATCGAAAATCTTTCGAGCTTCAACGCTTCGGTAAATTTATCGACGATTCTTGCCAAATTATCAAAGCTGTATTCAAAGTCAGTAACAGACGGAGTCGAACTGCGCCCATAGCCGGGATAGTCTGGTGCGACTACGTGAAATTTCTCAGCCAACATGGGAATGAGGTTGCGGAACATATGGGATGAGGTGGGAAAACCATGCAACAGCAAAATTGTTGGGCAATCCCTGGAGCCTGCTTCCCTGTAAAAAATATCGACGTTGTCGATTTTTACCGTGCGGTAGAAAACTGTCTTACGGGTGGTACCGGCTTCTTTTAGACTCATCCTAAGCTCCTCGAATTTTTGGGCAATACGCCAAACGCAATTTTTTGAATCCTGCGTAAGAGCTATTCTGCCAATTACTTAGTTCATTATAGTGGCTTCGCATTTGCCCCGGCTTCTCATGGCAACCCGGTGTACTCCTTGTTTTTTTAGACTCCAGTATTTTTCAACTACAGGTTAAACATGCCGCTGAGGCGGAATAGCAATGTGACGACCATCCCCTCTTTGCTGATGGAGAATACTATGAGCCAAGTTCCTTCCGTGTTAAGCATTTGTGTTAGCAAGGCCAAGAATATTGATTGGAACGGCAATAATCTTGCGACCGGTATTTTTAAATTGCCGGTCGCTGGCAAAGTGCAAGTCCGGCGTCTGAACCTTGATGGTGACGAGCAGGCGGACCTCACAGTGCACGGCGGCACGGACAAAGCGGTTTATGCATATCCTATTGAGCAGTACGCTTATTGGAAAACAGGCTGGCCTGACCGAAATTGGGAGCGAGGTGCCTTCGGTGAAAACTTGACTACAGCAGGTTTCACCGAGAATTCGTTGTGCATCGGCGACAGACTTAAAATCGGAACAGCGCTGTTCGCGGTGACGCAGCCGCGAATGCCTTGCTTCAAATTGGGTATTAGACTCAAAGATCCGGCGATGGTCAAACTTTTTTATAAGAGCGGCAAGTGGGGATATTACCTGTCCGTTCTTGAAGAAGGTCTGATTGAAGGTGGCGATGAAATACTACATCAAGGCGGTGATGGCAATGAGCTGACTTTATTCGATGTGTCCCGTTGCTTTCTTGACCCAGAGGTCCCGAAAAGCCTGATTGACCGAGTCTTCAAGTCGAATTTGGCAGAGCAAATGAAAGCGCAGCTAGAGTATCAAGTAAGCCGGAGCAGATAGGTGAACAAAGATTCGCTCGTCTCCTTATTAAAGGAAGGTGCGGTATCCTTTAGTAAGGCTTTTCGTAAGTAAAGGTGACTTTAACAGAAGCGGCGCGAGAGATTCTCGGATTGATCCAGGCTGATCGCGTAAAGATCGCAGCAATTGGACGCGGGGCAGGTTCCGCGCTGCAGACACACCAGTATTTAGAAAGAAAGCCGTTGGCTGTGATACCAGAAATGGTGAAAGCGCTAAACCTCACAACTCCGACGGTCACAGCGGCGCTTCAAAATCTAGAACGCATTGGAATTGTAAGAGAAGTCACAGGCAAGCAACGTGGACGTATTTTTGTATATGATGCTTACCTTAAGATTTTGGAGCGTGGAACCGAACCGTTTCGGAGCGGACGAGAGTGAAAAACTGGATTCCATCTGGAAGGACGGCTCGCTGTCAGACAATCGCGACCTTCGACGAAACCTGGGCTCCGATGGACGTGACTTGATGTTCGCCACCACGTTTGGTTCTGCAGGAATTTCTGCTGGAAGTAAGATCCCAGGTTTGATCAAATCTCTTAAACCGTTTGATGTGCCACGTCTTGCTCCCTCGATGATATTTGCTACCGCAGGCGACACCGTTGCACCAGTGGGGCAGAAGGTTTTAAAACCGCGAGAGTCAGAGAATGTTTTCGCGATGAGCGCGAACGACAATGTGTTCGATTCAAACGGTTCATCTTCGCATCCAAACAAGTACCATCTTGCCGACATCGCTGACATAAGGGGCGCCATCGAGAGGACTGATCTGGATGCGGCGGAGGACAAGGCGTTTTTCAGCAGGATATTCATCGACGCTTTCAATCAGGGCGTCAAGGAGTTAGACGATGCTTCTAAACTGTATGGTCAAGTTTAAGAGTGTTTGCGTCAAGCCACCATGGGTGGTGCTAATGGCTCAGGTCCAACAATGAAGTGCCGCGCACCGTTGAGAGGGAGGAGCCGAAACCCTCTTCAAATTCAAAGTATCGAGAGGAGGAGGAGCGCCAGCATTCAAGTGACTATGATCGTGGACGAACATGTGATTATGACCGCGGATATGATTGGGGTCGGTAAGGAGAAGTTCTCGGCCTAAGGCGAGAATAGAACTCGCATTAAATAGTTAAGGGGTCTTATATGATCTGTTGAGCCTGAAAGCGCGATAACTTTGTCCTTGATGATTTTGTTGCATGTGGAGAAAAGGCAATCCTCAGGCGTGCCCGAGCGATCGAGATCCTTGATGAAGTAATGACCTCGGTGCAAAGGTGGCCGGCCTTTGCCGAGAAGGCAGGAGTTGCCGAGGACAGGGTGTCGCCTATTCAGAAAAAACACCGGTTTTTTGCGCGACATTAGATCCTGAGTCTAGAAAAAACGAAGTTTTCAGGTGTTTTTTTGACGGCAATTATATGTCCATCTTGTCATCGATTGGATATGGTAATTTCGTTTTGTACATCTACCACCAGCATAGATATTACTCTGCACATCCGCTTCGCCTCCCGGAATCTGTAATTGCTCGTGACGTCGAATAGTAAAAGCTATTCTGGAAAAATAAATTCCTCTATGAGACTAGCCCTTCTCTGTCTTGTGATACTACTGCCGGTGACCGAAGAGTATGTGAGTCCACCAATGACGAACAGACGCTTGTCTGAATTTTCAACTATGTGATGATGTATTCTAGGCATCAAAAGGCGCATGGGTACATGATGCGATTGTAGCCATTGCCGGTCCTTTATTTTCTGCCAATCATAGACGTATGCAGCATCTTTACCAGCAAGAACTAATCGATTTTCCTTGGTTCTAATTCCTCTAAAGTCAATTCCTTCACCTAGAAGCCGGTATGGTAGGTGATCTTCGTCCCTTATGAAAGCAGGTTTCGGTTTTTTGTAGGGCTCTCCGATGTATGAGGTAAGACCTGTTTTGGGGTTGTACAGCTCTGATGCATTGAACCCAAGCAGGGACGACGCGGCCCCGCCATGTATAAACACGGTCTGGTCAGGAAGATGTATCGCAGAAAAATCATATCGCCCGGTGAGAGTGTGACCAGTTATTTTCGATTGCTTAGTACTTAGATCGAAAATCTCTACTTCGTGCGTAAGTGACATCGGCGGGGCAGCGCCACCGCAAGAGTCATATCGATTGTGGTAGCTGCAAACAGGGTTTTTCGCTTCCTTTTCAGAAATACCGTATCCATTTATGAGCATGAATTGTGATTTGCTTAAAGGTACGACTTCATGTCCAAATCTTGCATGCTGCAACTCTCCTACGACCTTGAGTGTTTTTGATTTAGGATTAAAGCAAAGCACTCGTTTTTCGGGAAAATTTTTCCAGCTGTCCAAGTTCTGCGTCACGCAGCCTCCCGTGATCAAAACCTGGCCGTCAGGCAGGAGATTCATGGCGACGAACCATCGAGGTGGAATTGACGGCGGGTAATCGACAGCCTCGAACGAAAAATTCCTAGGATCGTAAATTAAGCCGAACATGGTCTGTCGAAAATCTGGAGCCATGGTTTTCAGCTTATACTTAGGTTCAGATGCGCTCAAGATCGGCAGCGTCACCGGAGTTGGAGATAAGGACCAAAGAGGACTATTCTTCATGGTCGGGTTGTGCCCACACTTTCCTACGAGGAAAATACGTCCATCCGCGAGTTCGATGGCTGTCACTTGCCTCCGATTTGCGGCTCCAGCCACATCCCGTTCGAACCAAAAGGGCATTTTTGTCTGAACTTTTGTTTGTCCGGAAGCAGGATCAAATAGCTCGATCATTCCGTAGCCATATCCGTAAGTGTTTCCATCCTCAGCTTTGATAAATCTCTCAGGCTCATTCTTGTAATGCATGCCATCAAACGCAAGTATTTTTCCATTGCGCAATGGAAGAATCACGCCTGGATCGTATTCGTAGTTTAGAGTTCCTGCGCGTCGAAGGTGCATGCTGGTCTCGTTGTTTTTCGCGTTCGCGACAGCGCGCCATGCGAAATTACTCCGGACTAACAGATCAGACCCGAAAGCGATCAAAATTGAAAAAACTGCGAGCAAGAACAATCCAGTTCGAAGTCTCAATTTAGTCTCCCTCCCACGATGGCATTTGACCGGAATGAAATTCTTCTCCAAGAGTTTCACCTGATAATCTAAACTACCATTGCTAGTGACAACAACCTGTCGCGTTCACTTTTCGAAGTGAACGCCGAACGGATCAGGCTTGTTATGGGCTTCTACGATGGTGTCTGAATTGCCTACACCAGAAAATTTGCAGATTATTCGTGACTGGCTTTCAAAGTTCGATGACAGCAGACTACGTGTTCCGATTTTAGTTGGATCGACTGTAAGAAGCGTCTCTAGAATTCTGGCACGTTCTAAACATGACATCGACAGGGCATCGAAATTACTTGAGACTGTGTCGGACAATTCACATCCCGCATTGCGAAAGCTTGCGAAACGTTTGAGCATGGCAAATGAACGTTTGTCAGCATCTGGTACTTAATGGAATTTTGGCGAACTTCAATTTCATTGGCTGGGTGGTACCATCGGCGGACATTGGAGTAGCTTTCCAAAACCGTCGGCAAGTGATCACGAAACTGCTGCGGCAATGTTTGAGCTGGAAAAAGAGAATCGATTAATACACACTCACTCTCTTAGATGCCATTAATTTAAATCTGGAAGCGAAATGGGCGGGGTGGGACTTGAACCCACACGTATTGCTACACTAGTTCCTAAGACTAGCGCGTCTGCCATTCCGCCACCCGCCCATGTTTCAAAGGGTTTTGGTTTGCAGGAGTTCAGCATAGCATATAGACGGCGTCCGGTTTAGTGCGCCCGGCGCTCTGTTGCGAAGCTGAAAAGCTGGCGACTTAAGTCGCGTCGCCGCCCCGGTACCGCTTCCCCATCACTCGCTTGTCAAGTTTCGCCCAGAGCTCCTTTGGTAGCGTCGCCCAGACCAGAACGAGCGCCCACCAGATATTGCCCTGGAGCGACAAGATGTTGAGTGGCAGCACGTACCAGAAGAGTTTCCGGTCCTCGCGAAACGCTATGTAGCTCGGACAGAAGAGCGCAAGAAGCGATAGCGCGATTACTGCTATGCAATATGCCGCAAACAAAATCCCCACCGCCAGGTTGCCGCGCGCCATATTGACAAAGAATGTTTCGAACATCATCACGCTGCTGGCGCAAAACAGGACGAGCGCTAGCTTGAGCATGCTCCAGCCGTAGTTTTTGCACTTCTGCCAGAGTGGAATCCAAAATGAAATGAGCAGCATCCAGGCAGAGTTGAGGCTGAGCATCGTCGCAAGGAACGCTACGCCATACAGAAACGACGGAAAATCTTTGGGCATTCGATGACCATGAAATCGGGAACGGGCGCGAATTTTGCTGGATGCCAAGTATAACTACCATAGCCGTTCGAGTTTGGTGCGGGTCGTTCCTTTGTCTTAATTTCAGAATTCGCCGGTTTGCGATTACTCGGCACTCGGTCACCACGACCTCTAGCTACCATTGGCACACCTCGGTCGCTCTGTGGTAGCCAGAGGTGTGTCATCGAGCCAGAACAGCTTCGTTTAGTTCTTTACGACTCTTTTTAACGTCGGGATGATTTGCTTGATCTTCTTCTCAAGCTCTTCTTCGCTAATTGCCAGCGGAACAAACTGGCAGGCGACCAGGCGATCCTCGTGTTTCAGGTACACGATATATTCTTTTGAAACCTTTCCGCGCTTCGGCGAGGATTTGGATCCGCTGCCGGCGGAGTCGGTTTCAGCGCCAGAGGGTGATTCGGTCGCACCGCCTTCGGTGGCGGAACTGGTTCCTTCTGTGGTACCTGAGCTGGTTCCATCAGCGGTGGCGGAGCTGCCTCCGTCTGCGGTGCCGGAACTGGTTCCGTCTGCGGTGGCTGAACTGGTGCCGTCTGTGGTGCTGGAACTGGTTCCATCTTTGGTGCCGGCACCATCCGCGGACGATGTCCCGCCAGACCCTGATGCATCAGAACCTGCTACATCCGCCGGGAACGTAATCTCCTGAACAAAAACCGTATCCACATCAAGGTCCGGGAATTGGTCGGTAATGTTTTCCCAGTTCTGATCGCTCAACGTTGGAAACAGTTTCTTAAACAAACTTTGCGCTGCTTGCACTGGGCTAATATCGGACGGCGAGATTTCGACGGGTGTAAACAACACGTTTTGATCCGTATGCGCTCCGTTCATTTCTTCCGACGAGCCCGTCAGCAACGGTGCCGGCACAGAGCTAGTCAAGTCGCCCTCGTAACCGACCTTCATCTTCAAATCTTTATCGATTGAAGAAAGTTGCAAGTAGTCTGATTGTCGTTTCAGTCTGCCGTACTCAATTTTGCCGTCGAATTCTTTGTCGACCGGCGCTTCATCAGTGGTTTCCGGTTTGACGACAATCGCCTCGTTGTTCTTCATGAGCATGTAAACAATCCCGCCCATGGCACCACATGCGATGACAATTGCGATACCAATCAAAAGCGGCAACGGAATTTTCTTTTCGTCACTAGCCTGGTAAGACCCGCTCGTGGCGCCGCTGCGCTTTGAAGCGTTTCTTCCGCTCACGGACTTCTGCGCTTGCAGAGATTGGTGCGAACGCTGAGTGGTTTTCTTTTTCGCCGAAATCGAC
Organism: Candidatus Obscuribacterales bacterium; assembly: GCA_965228855.1. GTDB lineage: Bacteria > Cyanobacteriota > Vampirovibrionia > Obscuribacterales > Obscuribacteraceae > JADYXR01. Next base: position 2,567,100 of record CBDDIJ010000002.1, read on the forward strand.
GACATCGAACCTGAAGTCATCTTCGTCGGCGCCATCGCGATCATCTCTTCCGAAACGCCCGCAATCGTGTTCTCCTTCGTCAAATGCAGGGATGAACTCAATATCCTGAGATTCCCCGCTTCGAGGATCTGATCGCGAAACTCGCGCATGTCCATTTGACGTTCTTCGGGATCTTTCGAGAGCGCCTGCATGATCGCGTCTTCGAGTTGACCTGGGATATCCAGTCCAGGTGCCACTTCACTCAACGTCGGCGGATCTTCATTGACGTGTTTCATCAAAGTTTCCATCGGCGATGTTCCGCCGAGCGGAGGTTGGCCGGCAAGCGCTTCGTAGAGAACGCACGCAAGCGAATAAATGTCCGTCTTCTTGCCGATGTGTTCGCCGCTGCATTGCTCGGGGCTCATGTAGAGCGGCGAGCCGAAGACCTCGCCGCTTGTCGTCAGTTTGTGAATCGTCGAGCCATCTTGACCCAGCATTTTCGCAATGCCGAAGTCGAATATAGTGAGCGACTCTTCGCCGTTCTTTTCTTTGCGAACCAGCAGGTTCGACGGTTTTATATCGCGGTGGATAACGCCTTGATCATGCGCATGCGCGAGCGCGTCGCATGCCTGCGCGAACAGCGGGATGGCGCGGTCCGGAGCAAGGTTTTTTTCGCGCTTGATGATGTCGGACAGCACGTCTCCTTCGAGGTAGTCCATGATTAGATACGGCGTGCCGTTCGAATCCATGAGCCCATAATCGAAAACCGTGACGATGTTCGGGTGACGCAGTGCCGAGACCGCGTTCGATTCCTGTTTAAAGCGCTGCAACAACTGCGGCACTGCGACCAGCTCTTGGCGCAACGTCTTGACCGCCACCATGCGGTTCATCATGTTGTGCTTAGCCTTGTAAACGACGCTCATGCCGCCTTTTCCGAGCATCGACAAGATCTCGTACTTATCAGCAATCACCATCCCCAGCATCGGGTCTTTTGCCCGAGACGTCATTGGGGAGCCGTCTCGCGGGCAGATCTTGAGACCAGTTTCGTCCTCGAACTGGCACTTCGCGCAAACTCTTTTTGTAGCCTTGCCGGTCATCCTACCCCCTCAGGCTATTGTACGGGACGCGGAGCGATGGTTGTCAGTTTAGTTTCTCATTCTAGATAGAAAGTTCACTTTTTGCCAACTATGTCAAGCGCTCTGTTGTGTTGCGGCGATTGGCGTCAGCGATTTATGTTAGGTAGCTTACACAATTATTTCGATTGGAGTTTTCTGAATTTCATATCCGACGTTTTGAGCAAATGCGAGGCGCAGCTTGCGTTTTGCAGATCGACTTTGGATATGAAACGGATATGCGCGTTTCGCGACGTTCAAGACGTCGAATAGGAGTAGCGGACTATCGCGTCCTAATTTGTGGTATCCATATGTGGATGTACTACGGCGCTCGAAAACGCCCGTCAGATCGCGGAAACCATTGACTACTCTAAATTCGAGGACCATTCATGAGATACGAAGTCATTCATCCCGGATCCAACGCGTTGGTGCAAGTGCACCTCGATCCGCATGAGCACATTCAGGCGCAAGCGGGAGCTATGGTCTCGCGGAGCGAGGCGATTCAAGTAATCGGCACGCTCTCGGGCGGCATGTGGCGCTCGTTCAAACGCTCGGCGCTGGGGGGCGAGTCGCTGTTTTTCCAGGAACTCAAGGCCGAAAATGGTGCCGGTGAAGTTATGATAGCGCCGGCGGTGCCAGGCGATATTAAGGTATTGCCGGTGACAGGCGGTCAAGATTATTACGTCAAGAATGGCAGTCTGCTAGCCAGTTTTGAGAACGTGACCATTGACACCAAAATGCAAAAAATTTCGCGAGGTTTATTTTCTGGCGCAGGTCTGTTCGTAATTCATGCGACGGGCACGGGAAGCATTGCAGTGAGCGCGTTTGGTGCGCTGATTGAAGTGCCTGTGCCTGCCGGTCAGAAATATGTTGTCGATAACGGTCACCTGGTCGCCTGGTACGGAGACATGGAATACCGTATCGTGCGCGGCGGTAAGTCGTGGGTTTCCAGTGTGACGTCCGGCGAAGGGCTTGCTTGCGAATTCACCGGACCGGGTAAAATCTGGATGCAGAGTCGAAATCCGGAAGCGTTTGGCGCCTGGATCAAGACATTCGTGCCGACCGGTGGTGGCGTTTCGATTTTCTAAAGGCAGTCCAGGCACATTGTGAGTGGTGGCATACTTCGGTTTCGCCAGGAGTCGATAAACATGACCGACGAACTTATGAGGAGCGACGCGCCGCGTTCCTACCAGGCGCGTTTCTACCAGCCGAACTCCGGCGATTTCGAAGTGGTATCACTCCGTGTCGAGGGGCACACTCTTGTCACTGCCACTAGTAGTGGTGACCACAATTATGAACTCTCTGACCTTAATCTGGAGCTCACCGGGCAAGAGGGCGATAAAATTCGTTTGACTCATGTTCCGACAGGAACATCGATTCTGTGCACAGACAAACATCTCCTCCTGGACTTACAGCAGCACGGCGGACACGGCGAAATCGGTCGCGTAGCTAAAAAGGCGCATCGAGATCTCGGCAGTTTGCCTTTTCGAAACGCGGCTATCATCTGGGGAATCTTCGGTACGATCGTTGCGATCATTGCCGGCCTGATTTTCGGATATGATCCGCTCGTCAATCTGGCGATGAGAAACATTCCGCCGTCAGCCGAGGAAAGTATCGGAAAAATGTACGCGGACGATGAGAAACTCGACCAGAAGTCAGAAGAGTGGAAACGTGTTGATCGCATCGGGAAGAAGTTGGTTTCGAAGCTGAAGAATAATCCCTATAAGTTTCGGTTCTATATCGAAGACAAGGATGAGATTAACGCATACGCTGTTCCTGGGGGCACCATTGTGGTGCTTTCGAAACTGGTGAAGGACGCGAAGAGCGATGATGAGATCGCTTGCGTCATGGGGCACGAAATTGGGCACGTAATTCACCGTGATACGCTTCGGCGGCTGATGCATACAGGTGGACTAGGATTGACACTTGCTATCATATCTGGTGGCATGATTTCAAACGAGCAAACTAAGGCGTTCATTCCCGCGCTGCAAAAATTGGAGAGCTTGAACTTCAGTCGCACACAGGAAGCTGCAGCTGATAAGACCGGGATTCGGCTAACGGTTTTGTCCGGCTACGATGGAGCGGCAATGATTGAGTTCTTTCAACGGCTGGAAAAGGATAGACCGCAGATCTTAAAGGACGCGCTCGCCATCATGAGCGATCACCCGATGTCGGAGGATCGGATCAAGATGATCCGAGTGGAAAATGCCAGAGCGAAGGCGCTTATGAAGCAAGGCAAAGACCCTGATCTTGATTGAGGGAGGCCGTCTACGAGTTAAGCCGTTCGCGTGCTATCGCAGACCCGGCGCCGGGCGGTAGAACGGAATCCTGTTTCGCCTGAACACGTTGTAGTCGAATGTGAAACTGACGGCTACATCGGGCTCCCCGCCTTTCGGAAGCGGTGGAAACGGCGCTGCTTTGTCGATAGCCGTCAGCGCAGCCGCATCGGCCGCCGGAATGCCAGCCGATTGTTTGATCTTCTTTTCAATCACCCGACCGTCGTGATCTATGCGAAAAATGACGGTCACACGCTTATTCTCGTAGACATGCGGCGGATGCCAATCGCGTTTGATTTTTCGCTGAACCTCAGCCATGTATGCGGAGTAATCGACGTGAGGATTGCGAGGGTGAAACGTCGAGATATTGATTTTGTCCTTCGTGTCCTGCGACGCGATAAGTTTCAACGGTGCAATGCCTTTTGGTGGCGGCGGAAGTTCCGGATGACCGCTGACAAATTCTTTGAAACGCAATTGTTCCGCCGCGTTTCCCTTGCTGTTTGGGTTCGCGGCGACGTTTTTTATAGCGCCATCCTCGTCAACGGTGAAGAAAACAGATACGCCCTGACTCACGTAATCAGTCGGCTTCCAGGCCCTTCGCAGAATTGATTGTGCGACTTCGCCGTAAATTTCTGCGTGGCTCTTTCCCGCGGTCTTCGTGGCCCCGGCGACCAGTGCGGCGTTTGTTGAAGCTGCATGAGCAGCGGATTTGCTCGTCGTCGAACCTCTGTTTTGCATGGTGGCAAGTTGGTTCTCAACCGAAGATTTCAAACGGTCTAGAGCAACCCTGAGTTTGTTGTCCGGGTCTCCCGTTTTCGCCATCTCATCAATGGTGGCAAGAGCCTGTCTATATGGCTTTACTCCAGCGCCGAGCTTTTCTAATTCGCCGATTTTCTCTTCGATTTGCTTACGCTCTGCTTCGAAGTTGAACACCGCAGGTGGTGGCATGTCTGTATTTTTGATGCCTGGTGCGGACGCGCCATTGGCGGGACTGGCGTTCTTGAGATCAAGGGGCACTTGCTTTTGTAGTTGGATTGCTATAGGTGTATCGGGCTGCGCATAGGCTGCCGGCTGATTGATTTTAAAGAAACCATTGGTTCCAGTTGCTAACAACATGGCGATTAGAAATCTTGCGGTTTTCAACGTTTGAAAGCTCCTGGATTGAGAGCCGGTTGGTGCTCTGCGTAACTTTTCGTCGGGATGGACCGAACGTTGACTTTACCCGAAGTCGAGGTCAAAAGTCATCCGCCCCGCGGGTGATAATTCAGTGCATTTTATGGGCTGACTCAGTTCCCAACCGGTTCAGCTTTCACGTCTTTCTCCACTCGAGCATCACTCGGTGGTATCGCGCTGCCAGCCACCATCTCGGACGCTCGTGTTTCCATCTCATCTGCAGCCCGCGTCTTGCCCATTTTCTTGAGCAGTTTTGCATAATTCCCAGTAATCACGCCACGCGCGCGCCGGCTCACATCGTCGCTCTTCTTCGCAAGCGACAAACATTGCCGGTACTCTTTCTCCGCATCCGAATACTTGCCCATCAGTTTATGAATGCGCGCCAACTCGCTCAGAGTCACGATGTAATCGTAGTGATGTTCCGTCAAATTGCGTTGAATAATTTTTAGCGCCGTGCGATAGAGCGCTTCCGATTCGATCAAACGTTCTTGACCGCTGTGCACAAGCGCGAGATCGCCGAGTAGAAACGCGAGCTGCAGCTTATCCGGATCCGTGTCATCCAGGCGGTCATACATCGATTCCCGCATCTTGAGCTCTTTTCGAATGATCTCTTCGGCATCTGCAAATTTGCCTTGCTTGTAATAAATGCGCGTCAGACGATCCACAACCTGCACGAGTTCGTGACCTTTGCGCGTTGAGCGTTCATTCAGATTTTTCAAAGTTTTCAAATAAACCTTTACGGCTCTCTCGTCTTCACCCTCGCTCATCAAATGATCGGCTTCGCGGATCATCGGCTCGACTGGTTTAAACGGCGCACGACGCGGCAGCGGTTTCATCCGATATTTGGGTTCGACGTGCGTGTTCGTAATCGGCAAAATCAATTCATGCACATCTTTCTCATTGAGATTTTTGCCCAGTTTTTTTGCCACTTCTTTGAGTTTTGAAACGGTTTCAATCCGCCTGGGGTCAGTCTCTTTGAATGCGCTCGAGTGTTCGACGGCGGCTTCCAGAAGCAGAAGCTGCTTTTCGAAATCTCGCGAGCGTTCTGCGACTTTTGCTTCGTCCATAAAGGCTTGCCAGGCTACCGCGCTACCCGGCGTTTCCCACAGCCAGCCGTCTCGCTGGCGTTTCAAGTATGTCAAATAGCTGCCGCCGGTCTCCCCTTTGGTCGCTGCGTCGGCATTTGACGCAAGGAGCGAAACCGATAAAAATGCAACGGTGAAATAGCGCAATCTCAATGTTTGATCTCAAAATTCGATGCCGCGTGGGAATTTTGCATACCTAAGGAGATTTTGGCACACCAAGTCTGAAATCCGGCAACCATCGGATTCTCCCATAGATGGGGTCTGCTGACAATGCTTAAGGCTCATCTTTCAAGAATGTGATACTGTAGCCCTCCATTCGAACCCCTCCATAAGCTTCGGAGCACCATCATGCCTAAAACATCCACGCTTGTCGATCCGCTCAATCCGCTCACGCCGGAGTTTTTGCAGGACCCGTATCCGACCTATCGCCAACTTCGCGAAGAGGCGCCGATATTCTGGAGTGACAAAAGCAAATACTGGTTGATCACCCGCTACGAGGATGTTCACTCGATTCTCAAAGACATGAGTTATGAAAAACAGCTTCAGCGCTGGAAGCAGGTGAATCCGATGGTCAAGATGATTCCGGAAGTTTCTAAGCTGATGGGAACGCGTGCAAAGTGGATGCTCAACATGAATCCGCCCGATCACACGCGTTTGCGTGGTCTGGTCAATCGCGCGTTCACTCCGAAAATGGTGAACGAAATGCGCCCCCACATTCAAGAAATCGCCGACTACATTATTGACCGACTGCAGGACAAAGAAGAATTCGATCTGGTCGCCGACTTTGCATTTCCGTTGCCGGTCGTCGTCATTGCAGAAATGCTCGGCGTTCCGCGTGAAGATCGCGAGCAATTTAAGTTGTGGTCGCACGCGTTGACTGACACTCTCGAACCGGAGCCGAACATCGAGAAGATGAAGCAGGCTAACAAGGCGACCGAAGAGCTTTACGAATATCTGCGCCCGCTCGTCGCCGAGCGCCGTAAGAATCCGAAGAACGACTTGATCACCGCCCTTGCAGCCGCCGAGGAAGAGGGCAAGAAGCTGACCGAAGACGAACTGCTCGCGAACTGTGTTTTAATTCTGGTTGCCGGGCACGAAACCACCGTCAATCTCATCGGCAATGCCGTCCGCACTTTGTTGCAGCACCCCGACCAGCTCGACCTGCTCAAAGCGAATCCGGATCTAATAGGTAGTGCGATAGGTGAGGTGTTGCGTTTCGAATCGCCTGTGCAATCGACGCGCAGATTGGCGGGGGAAACCCTTGATCTAAACGGCACGAAGATAAACGAAGGCGACATGCTCGTTCTTCTCCTCGGTGCAGCAAACCGCGATCCGGCCCAATATGAGAACCCGGATACATTTGATATTCAACGCGATACTAAGAAACACATGGCCTACGGACACGGAATCCATCACTGTCTGGGTTCGTCCCTCGCCGATGCAGAGGCACAGATCGCGGTCGGCACCCTTTTCAAACGCCTTCCGAACTTGCGATTGCTCGATCAGAAGATTGAGATTCGCACGCCGTTTGCCCTTCGCGGAGCAAAGAAATTGATGGTGGCGCCTAAGTAAAGCGCGGGCACCAACAAAGTGAAATGCTGCCTTGCGCCACCAGAGGGCATTATATGTTTCTCTTGACATCGAGCTCGAGCGGACCTAAACTGTCAGGTTAAGTACGCTCCGTTCGATTACCACGCAAAGCACTGTATATGAAAACAAGCCTGTTTATAGTCGGCTTGCTGTTTTGTCTGAACTTTTCAGGCGCACAAGCGAGCGCGCAGCAGAACCCTGGGATGGTGACGCCAGCAGCAAACATTGGCGCACCGTATGCGGTGCCACCTCAAGTTTCGCTCGGAGCAGCTCCGGTGCAGATGCAGATGCCACCGCCAGCCTACGGCGGTGACCCGTCGCAGATGTATCAAGGGCAGCCCCCGCAGTACCAACAATGGGGACCGCCTTCACAGAACTTCGCCATGCAGCCGCAAGTCTACGGAACGCCCCCACAGAGTTATGGAGCCCCGAACTATGCGACACCTCCTGGTGTTGATGGGACACAGGGATACCAGCCGCAAGGCATGTCTTCTGGAGTGGCACCACAGGAGTCGCAGCAGGCGCAAAGCGGTTATTCTGCGCAAGGAGCCCCCGGTCCGGACCCTGGCATGATGCAATCGCCCCCACGCATGAGCGCATATGAGCAGCAAGAAGCCGCGATCCGCGAGGCGCAGATGAGCGAGCAATTAGACGAAGTCCGCCAACAGAAGGAGATGGACGAAGGTTTCCGCCACGGCGTTCTGGCTGAGCTCGATGATAACTCGAAGTCCAGCGGCTCCTCCGGCGGATTCAATGGCGACCAAACCAAATTGAAGTCCGGAGTTGCTAAAACAAAAAGTGCACTGAAGACCGGCATGCGGTGGTGTGCACCGACTGCATCATACATAGGAACATTCTTTATCTTTCGCGGAATGACCGGCGGCTTCTAGTCGTTGAGCGAGAGCACCAGATTTGGTGTCGGTATGTGATGATCTGCGCGCATGGGGACTATCGCCGTGCCGACCACGAAGAACTCGATGACATTGGTGCTCCAACTGTAGTTGCCTTCATGAATGTCGACACCGACAATACCTTCGGCTTGCAGGTGCTCGGCTTCGGTTTGCATGCGTTCCATCGCGAGTTCACGGGCGTCATAGAGCCCTTGCGTGAAATTTATCATCTCGACGTTTTGTCCAATGTTCTTGAACCACTGTCCGACGGTTTGGTGTGCAATGTGATAAACACAATTGCCCATCACCATTCCAACCGGCCGATATCCCGATTGCAGTAATGTCCAGAAATCTTGTCCCGATAAATCGGAGGTGAATGCTTTGCCGTCAACGGTTCGGAAGTTCTTTCTCTGCTCCGGATCTTTGTGATGCACGGCTGTTCCGATCGCCACAAATTCTGCGAGGTCGGATGCCCACGACATGTGTTTCACTTTTAAACGCACGCCGACAATTCCATCAGCTCCAAGCTCTTGCGCTTCTTCCTGCATCCGCGACATCGCCAATTCGCGAGCGTGATACAGCGCTTCGGTGAGCACCGTCATCTCTTCGTTTTTCGTCCAGCGCGCTTGCTGAAATCCAATGTGGTAAATGGAGCTACCGACTACCAGTCCCGACGGTTCAAATCCGGCTTCTTTGATGAGTAGAAATTCGTTGACCGACAGGTCGCTGGTAAACAGCTTGCGATGTCCATCATCGCCTCGCATTTCTCTGAGTCGCTGCTTTGCGTGCTCCGGTAATTCGAAATGCTCCTGGTCGTTGTCCGGCATATCCTTTCCTCTCTCTCTCTCTCTCTCTCTCTCTCTCTCTACAAAAACTCGTTCGATTTCTATCAAGCCGATTCGAATATCGGTTGTCTCATCTCAACCATCAATCTATCGACACGCTGTCATCATCATCGTCAAATTCAATGTCATCGTCGGCGCCGAAAGCGTCGGATAGGAAATCATCCTGTTCGAACTTGAACCATTCGCCGCCACGCAGACTTAAACACAGTTTCGGTTTTTCAATCGGTTTATCGTGGTCGGGAATTTTGGAGATGGATGTTCCAGTTGCGACAAAGTGGACGACCGGATCGTGGAACGTTTTGTTCATTGACATGTATTCCACTGTTTGCATGTCGTAGCTGAAGCTCATACTGACTAAACCATCTGCGCTCACTGCCATCGCATTTGATGTCAGTCGTTCCATCGCTAATGTGCGCGCGTCATAGAATCCTTGAGTGAACAAGCCGATCTCCTGGTTCTGGCGACTGCGACCTTTCATGAAATCAACAAGCGTCGGGTCGATGATTTGTCGAGTCTCCGGATCGCATTTTATGTAATAGGAGCAGACGCCAAATGCTAGCTCGCGCGGCAGGTATCCGGCGTTGTATAACTGCCAGAACTCCTGTCCGTGCAGATCGCTGGTGAATACACCCTTGCCGGTGTAGTTCGGCAAACGAATCGCAGTTCCCATTGCTGTGAACTCCGTCATTCGAGTTGCCCAGTTGAAGTGTGATGACTTTACGCGGACGCCGATCACACCATGCGCGCCCATTGCGTGTGCTTCCATCAGCATTCGATCGACAGCGGATTGTCTCGCTTTGAGTTGCGCTTCGGTAATTTGAATAAGCTCGCCTGTGTGGTTTTGCAAACTGCCACGACTGCTGAGATATTTATCGTGATTGTATTCAGCCTGCCGCAAACCAAAAGTTCGTCCAACGAGGCCGAACAAACTAATGTTATAGAAGCATGATCCCATCACCTGTCCGATCGTCTGGAAACCTGCTTCTCTGCACAAAAGATATTCGCGAACACTCAAGTCTGATGAGAAAAAGTTTTTACCGAGCGCCATCTCACGGTCGATTCGTTCTTTGGCTCTTGGGAAGATTTCGCCACGTTCCAGCGCGCGCACCGCTTCGCCTTGAACGCGCGCCATCTCTTCGTCTCGACGCTTGCCTTCGGTATAGTTGTTGAATATTTTTTTGATGAAATCCATCGTCACCCGCTCACAAATTTGTCGAGCGCGTTTCGAGTCTGCGCATTTTTATCGGCTGTTTTTACAAGTTCCTTTAGAACATCGTCGATGCATTGCTCCATCGAAATGTCATTGGTCTTCAATCCGACACCTTTGACGAGTTTTTTCGCGCGTGCGTTAACGGTTCCGTGTTTCTCTCGAACGATGATGAACTCCCAATCGTCGAAGCGAACAGTCAATTCGCTAACCGGTCGTTTTCCGAACAGACCGCTTCGCGAAACCTTCGTTCCGCTGGCATAGGACGACTCGAGCATCTTCGCGAGATACTCGAGTAAATCTCCTGAAGCACCGTGATCCGCCTTCAGTTTTGCGGCGAGCACTTCGAATTGCATTGCTGCATCAAGTTGATTTAAATCTTCGTCGGCCATAACGCTTTCTCGAACGTTTGCGACTGTGTTGCGGCGCTAACGTTCTGATGGATCTAAGTGGTTTCCTCGCAAAATTTTGCAGACGCGCAAAATGGTGCAGACACATTAGACCACAACAGCATATTTATTTCCTTAGAAAGCCGACGTTCGTCAATTCCGTCCGATCCGTCGTCATATCCGACGGTCGTCCTGGCTCGAAACGATCAATTTTGCGGCTCTGGCCGGCATCCTAACTTGTCATTCGCGACTGGCGTTGGCCTGCTACACGACCTCAGAGTAGCTCATCATTCGAAAGGGAGGCTCCTGGCTAGAGAACCTGCGCAGCTTGGCAAGGAACGAAGGTTCTACATTGCAGACGCCATATTCGCAGTGAGGCGAGATTTCGTGAATCTCTGCGGAAGTCTCGACAACTCTTTCCAGCATGGTCTTCTCTTCAATGGACAAGGGTTCCGCTGAGTGAACAACAGGTTGATGTCCGTTTGATCCAAGAGCCGCAGAAAGAACACGGACCGCGATCAGCGGATCGAGCCATACTGAGCCGTCTTCAACAGTTTTGATTGCAAGCTCGAGGCGTTTTGCGCTCAAGCCAGTTTTCAAAATATAACCTTCCGCACCAGCACGGAATGATTTGAATAGATCGTCGTTGTTGTCGTGCGCCGTTAACATGATGGCACGAATGTCAGGATTAGCCTGCCGAATTTGTTTGACCATCTCGATGCCGTCGATGCCCGGCAAACCGATGTCCGCCAGAACAAGCTCGGGTTTAGTCAAACGCACGCTTGCAACGGCAAGCTCTCCTGTCGCAGCGTCGCCAACGACGTCGAAATAGCGCACCTTCATCAACATCGCTTTGACCATTTGTCTGGTCAAATCATTGTCTTCGACGATGAAAATTCGGGTCTTCTTAATGGACTTACTCATGTCAATCCTCCAGACTGAGTGACGTTTTCTACAGTTTGTTTCTACAGATTTTTTATCGAAGTCTCTGCCGCGCTGAAGGTTTTCTTCAGGTCGGTCAATAGCGTCTCCGCATTCGACCAGTCCGCGGCCTCGGCACTCTCCTCGATACCACGGCATAAATCGACCATGGATGTGATGTGTATGGTTGCGCACATGCCTTTCAGCTCGTGAGCAGCGTCTTTTGCCGCCTCAAAACGTTTGCCGCCAATCGCGGTTTCCAGTCTCGATAACAAAGACGGCGTCATTGACGCGAAAAGGTTTAGGAACTTCTTCGCGGACTGCGGTCCGAATGTCGACTCAAGCGCGCTGTAGTCAAACAGGGTCGAGATATCGATATCGGTGACAGTGTCGGCTGGTTTGTTACGGCGTCGCGAATGATGCACCATGGGCGATACCATATCCGCGCTCTCCGAAAGATCCATGTTGCGATCGGTTCCGCTGAGCATCAGATCGACTTCCGATAAAGCCTCCTCAGGGCTCATATTCAATGCTCCATACCGCCCACTGCCGGCGCAGGCCGCTTTGCGATTAACTTCGAAGGCACGCAAATTCTCCGGTGTCTCTGCAGCTGTAATAGCATCCTCAAGCATGTCCTCTGCCGGACTCGAAAGTTGGTCGTTGCGACCACGCAGTTTTCGGCTGCCACCAATGCCGAGCATCCGTCGGTCCGCGTCAAGAGCTTCGTGATCTTCCGTTCGAGTCATGTCGATATCTTCCGAACTTGAAGTCGTTTTTGCGAGCGGAATTCCGGGGGAGTTAGTTCGTGATAGCGCCGCTGGTGCGATCTGCGAATTAGTTTTTTGCAAACGTGAAGTGGAATTCCGAGCTACCTTGCTTCCTTTTATCTCCGCGGCCTCTTCAGCTGCATGTTCAGATTTTGCGACGACTTGATTTGGAGCAGGTAAACTCATCGCTGGAAGATCGACGTCTGTTGTTTTGGCCACAACCGCTTTTTGACCGCTGTCAGATTTCAAATCCATCCGCGCATTAGAAACCGATTCTTCTGCCGCCGCAATTGTGTACTCGGAGTTCGCGGTATTGGAGGCGACTCCTGGAGCGGACAGAATTCCTGATACGGCACCCGTGCCATGCATCAGTTTGTCGCCAACAGCTGGCTCCTCGAATTCTGGAATCGTGCCGGAATCAGCTTCGCCGGCTGCTGCGTTCAGGTTGGCCAAAACGGACTTGGTTTCGGCCCCGTCACCACTTGCCGGCGGTGCCGCGAGGAGCGGCGCATCCTGCGCCGATTCACTAACTCGCGTCAGGTCCGCGGATTTCTCATCGTCGACCGCACTCATATCGAACGCTTGCATCGATGGGGCGGGCTTGAATTGATTCGGTGATGCTATCGGCGGTGGCACCGCAATTGGCTGCACCCAGTGGGTTTTGCGCTGCTGTGTAGCCGACAATTCTTCCGAGAGCGGTGCCTTCAGCGAATCGTCACCGCTCTCGCTAACCGGAACTTTCTTCGTCTGCGCATTCCTTAACGAGTCGACTTTCAATGCTTCGGCGTCGGCCTTGGTCATCGCCGGTAGAGATTGATACGTAACTTCCTTATGCGACTCTCGATATCCGAGCCACCGCTGGACAACCTCACGCAATCTATTGATTGTCACCGGCTTGCTGACGTAGTCATCCATGCCGGCTTGCAAGCAGTTCTCGCGATCGCCTTCCATTGCATGCGCGGTCATCGCGATAATTGGAACGTGGTCGCCCGACTGTTTTTCTCGCTGGCGAATCGACATCGTTGCCTCGAAACCATCCATGTCCGGCATCTGGCAATCCATTAATATAAGTTGGCAATTCGGATCGTTGGAGGCATCTAGCGCCATCCTGCCGTTTGAAACAACATGCGCGTTGAAGCCCAGCTCTTCGAGGAGCAAAACAGCCACTTCTTGATTGACGATGTTATCTTCGGCAACCAGAACGAATTTTGTTGATGGCGGTTCTCTGCGTGTGTTCAATTCCAGCGTATCGAGTTGGCTTGATACCGCCCGTGGTTCGAACAACGATAGCAGGCTGTTGAACAATGATGATTGTTTGATCGGTCGCGTGATTGTTCCATCAAATCCTGATTGAACAGCGTTCTCTGATTGACCGATGTCGTCGATACTCAAAAGTAAGAGTATTTTTGTATCGGCAACCATTGAGGTTTCGCGCAGCTGGTGAACGAACTCGTACGGATCCGCGTCAGGTAAGTCCGAGTTAAGTAGCACAACCTGATACGGGTCCTTTTCCTTAATCGAATGAGCCACCGCCAGTGCTGCTTCTTCTGCGTGAGTCGCGAACGCGGGGCGAAGTCCCCAGCTCTCTACATATGATTCCGCAATTGTGGCCTCGTGCTCCGGAAGCCCGACCATCAAAATACGCACCGACTCGAGGCTGGTCGCGACTATCACCTGCTCTTCTCTTTGTGCGACGCGCGTGAAAGGAATTGTGAATGAGAAAGTTGAACCCTTGCCGGCTTCGCTCTCGACTCGGATGCTGCCGCCCATGAGCTCGACGAGGCGTTTAGATATAGTCAAACCAAGCCCGGTGCCACCAACCTTACGTGTCGAAGATCCATCGACCTGCGTGAATGGTGTGAACAACACCTTCAAGCCGTCACTCGAGATACCAATACCGGTATCAGTTACTGAGAACGTTATAACAGCAGCGTCTTCTGTTTCAGACTCAACTTCTGCTTGGACAAGAATTCGACCTTGTTCTGTAAATTTAATTGCATTACTGATCAGATTGAGCAAAACCTGCTTCAACCGTTGCGAATCGCCTCGCACCCACTTCGGGATGTCGGGAGAGAGGAAGGTTGTCAGCGATACCTGCTTCTCGCGCGCTTTATCAGCTAGCAAGTCAGCCGAACTCTCAACCGTAGCAATTAAATCGAAATCGCTTGCTTCCAGGTCAAGGCGACCAGCCTCGATTTTCGAGAAGACCAGAATGTCATCGATTATTTGCAACAGCGTCTGGCCGGAATTAACGATGAGGTCTACAAACCGCTTCTGATCTCGATTTAAGTTCGTCCGACGCAAAAGATCGCTCAGACCAATTACCGCATTCATCGGCGTCCTAATCTCGTGACTCATGTTCGCGAGAAATTCCGACTTCAACCGCGAGCCTTCTAGAGCCTGGTCGCGAGCTTGTACCAGTTGCTGGTTTAACAACTCAACCTGCGTGTCAATGCGTTTGCGCTCCGTAATGTCCTGGATGAACGCGCAAAACGTCGGCTGCCCGCTAAACTCAATCGGGAAGACTGCGAGTTCAACGGGAAACTGCTCGCCGTTCTTGCGCTGCGCGACAAGCTGAATTCGTTTATTCAAAATTTTGTTGTCGCCGTTACTCATGAAGTTTTTAAAACCATGGTCATGCGAGCGACGAAACTCAAGCGGAATGATTGACTCTGACAGGTTCTTGCCGATGATCTCATCTCGGTCATAACCAAAGATTTTGTGTGCTTGTAGATTCCATTCGATTACGTTGCCGTCGCGATCCATCGCAACAAACGCGTCATAAGCGCGGTCTATAATGAGCCTCGTGCGCGCTTCATTGTGCTGCAGTGCGTCCAGCGCATCTCGTTCTCTCCGCGTGATGCGTGACAGGAAGTGACAGTGCCACAGGACGATGAGCGAAAAGCAAGCGCCCATCAACAACACGATTAGACTTGTGTCAATCGGCATCGCGTACCAATCGTATTTTTGACCGAACAGTCGCAAATATCCGAGCGCAATCGGAGCGAGCAACGCTACAGGAAGCAGCAGCCGAGCCGTTCTTCCCCCGAGACCAGATTCCGTAACCACTCCGGCCAGCCCAAAGGTGGGTCGCGAGAAAAACATTCCCATTCCCAAGATGAGGAACGCTACCCCGGCAACCAGGGGTACCGGCGTGAGATCACCCGTCGAGTAAAGCAGCGGCGTACCATATGTATAGCCGCAGATGACAGCGAGACCGACGCCGAAGACCGAGACCGAAAGCGCCTGCGAGAAGTATCGGCAGGTTTTGTCACGATGCTGCGAAAGCAAAAGTGCCAGCGAGCACGCCAGCATTCCGATAGCCGCATGCGGCGCCATTCGTCCGGTTGTGTCGCCAACCTCAGCGCCCACGAGCATATTCATCAGCGAATTGTCGAGGTCAAACCGCGATATATGCAGATAGAAGACTGCGACGGCCAAACCGATCAATAGCGGCACCGTCGCGATAACTAGAGCCGAGGCGCGTTTCCACTTCCCTATACTCCGTGCCGTCAACAGCATCAATGACAGTCCGCATGCCACGAAGCTTATGCTCGCGGACAGTGAGACTGCTGGTTGCCCGGGCACTGGCGCGCTCAGCTGCGGGAGTGTGAAGCACCAGCCCGCCAGGACGACAGCACCAAAGGCGATAGAAAATAGAGCGGCGAGCCGCGAGAACTGTAGCGCGCCGCTCTCCCACCTCGAAAGAAAGGTTTGTGCTCCAGGTACCATTTGTATCTCGCTCATAGTCGTGACCCCTCGGGTCCGCGTTTGTCGGGGTTTAAGTTCAGCACATTGCAAATGCAGTTGTCGCTTGAACTTGAGTCTTGACGGTGGTGGGTTCCGTTACCTGGCTGACTCATGCCTTCAGGAAACCGTTTTCGAGGTAAACAAGTCAATTGGAAATGCCTCCCGCCCGCTTGACTGTGGCTTGCATAGCATATGATCCGAAGGGTGACGCCACGACCCGAAAGCCGCCAGCGTTCACGATTTTTGCAAGTTGTCAGCCCTGTTTAAATCCATTCTGTTGAGTATCTTCCACCACCGAAAGCCCACTGCAGATATGGGTTTAGGGATAAAGTTGTATAGGTTTCAGGCAGATTTTGCAGTGAGGCTTAAACTCCGAATCGCCCCTCCCCCGGGTTATACTGGTAGTTCTCAAGCATGGTTTGGAGCTTGCTGTTTGCAACTGCATTTTGAAGAGTTTGAAAAACATTTGAGACTGCGTCGTGAAATCGCTTGCAGCCTTCGCCGATTTTTCACGACAGTCGTGCTTGTCGCAATATTCTTTTCGGCTACCGTCGTCGCTTACGCCATCGAGCCTGAGTCGCCAGTGAGCGCGCCACACTTTGATGTGTCGTCGCAACCCGACTCCGCAAAGTCCTTACCTGCAAATGACCAGGCTAAGAGCGTCTCCGCGAAGCCAACCTTCAAAGCCGATCCGAAATGGGAAACCGACCTGGATAAAGGGAACCTCGTTCTGCCGAAACTAATTCAGGCCATCTCCGGTCGAACCAACTCTGACGAAACCCAAAAGTTGCTGCGAGGCGTAGTTAAAATCACCCGCGACGATGACTCATTCAAGCTCATCCGTGAAGATTCTAAAGAACTAAATTTCGGACCTGATACCATGCTTGGTGACCGGATGATTCAGAGCCTGGAACGCACCAGGCGCGATACCGATAAATATGGTCAAAATTTAGGCGAGGTCATGGCAGGTCTGAAGGGCGTCTCGGTCGCCGGCAATCACGTTGAGCTTCTACGTGAAGGACCACCGGAAGTTCGCATTGCGGTAGCGGCAGCGAAGAAATCGATTCCAATCAAACTTAAGGAAGTCCGCCTGTCGCGTCTGTCCATGGACCTTGACGAGAGCAGAGGCTATCCCGCCGTGCGAAACATCAACGGCATAGAGGTTATCGTCTCAGCCGGTGTTGATTTTCACATTAAGCTCAAAGAGTTTTCGCGCACAAAAAATGCCAGAGGCGACACCATGGTCACCTTCGGCATTATAAATCCGCTCCCGAAGGCACTTCGTATAGCTTTAGGTCTCAAGGAGATTACCTACTTCAGCCACACCGTCCGAAAGAAAGTGGAGCGGTCGGCTTGACCCGCTATACCCATGAACCAATAGATTGCTGAAATTGCACCGCCACCTATTGGTTCATAGGCGCTCATTCAGAACCGACTATAACGGTTGTGCGCAAGCGGTCAAGACCAATATTTTGCTAAGTGCATCCGATTTTCGAATGCGGTTATCGGGCACCATCGGTGGTGCCCGCTTGCTTATTCACCGTTGACTAATCAACTCGTCTGCCGGTGAACAATTGGAACAGGAACAATACGCCTGCTACGAGCAATAATGTGTGAATCATATCGCCGCCGAAGTGCGACAGCAGACCGATCAACCACACAAAGAGGATAAGGCTTATAAGTGTATACAACATCGGTGGTTCTCTCCTTGGGTGACGCAGAGTCTGCCCGAAAGACACTCAGTCCTTTTCGTTCAGATTTGCGTTATTCAACTCTGTACTTGCAAGAGAAACATAGCTCAGGAAACCAGTATCGATGCGCATAGACAGCAAGATCAAAATTACGATTTCCTTCCAATCATTCTCGAGATGGTTAAAACGTCCTAATCAAGCCTGTTTCGTGCTTTTTCCGATACTGCCCTGCGGCTTCTGCCAGCCGATAATCTTTCAAGATACGTTCAAAAGTTTTGCAACTCTCCATCATATTTATATGCAGTGAAGTAAGATCTTCAGGTGCTCAGGCTGGAATTAAACCGTCTGCTATTACGCAACCTTCATCGGAGACAACACGTGTTGAGACGCTCACTTGCAACTTTTCCTATCTCGATGGCGCTTCTGTTATCCTCGCTCGTGATTTCACATGAGGCTAAAGCGGAGGAGTCGAACGCGAAGGAAACTTTGGAAGTTCCAGCAGGTGCGGATAAAGAAGCCTGGCTACTGCTCAAGGCTGCGCATGATTCACGACAGGCGTTTCCTGACAGCTTTAAGGGTTTCGACGCCAATATCTCCTTTATAGATGATGGGAAAAGGGTGGACGGCAAGCTTGAATATCGCTCCGGTAAGGAAGCCAAAATCGAATTGGATGGACTCTCGAAGGAGCAATCTGAGTGGCTTCAGGATAAACTGCTGAGCATGATCGGCCATCGACGAGGTGGAGATTTCGCTAAACGAGATGGACGCAATCCGATTACGTTCGGTAAGGACGAGCCCGAAAACAACTTTGGCAAGCTGCTCGTTTTGAACGACAAGCTCAACTCAAGCTATCGAGTCAAGGACAACAAGGTCATGGAGGTGACTCGCTGTCCCGGAGATGTTCGCTTCACCATCTCGGTTATCGAAACTCGCGTCGCTGACCCTGGAAAATATCTGGCCAATCACTTCGCGGTAAGCTATCGCGATAAGAAGACGAATGCCCTGTCTGCGGTCGAGGCTTTCCGCGACTCTTACAAGCAGATCGATAGTGTTTGGCTGCCGGCGAAGCGCACCGTCATCAGTATCACTCCGGAGAAAACGACACCAGAGATAAGACAAATACTTCTATCCGAAGTGAAAGTCGTTTCCGAAGACAAGCCGAAAGACTAGACTCAGAAGCTGCGTCGCACCACATGCGGTGCCGTTCCCTCTATGAAATGACGAACGGGTTCTCGCGGTTTTGTTCGACATGATAAGAACATGTGCGACTGTGAAAGGTCGCCACACTATTTGAAAAACTTTTATGGGCCATGATGGATTCGAACCATCAACCAATTGCTTAAGAGGCAACTGCTCTGCCGTTGAGCTAATGACCCAGGTGCGCCATGGGCGCGGCGATACAAACATATTACACGAAATATATTGTACGCAAAACGGCTGTTAAGGAAAAATGCGCGCCTGGAAGGATTTGAACCTTCGACAATCCGCTTAGAAGGCGGGTGCTCTATCCACTGAGCTACAGGCGCACGAGGCCGAAGCTACGCACCCGATTGAGTGCGTGGACGGTCATTATATAACGGATGACAAATTCCGTTTCGCCCTTGTAGCACTTGGCTTCATCTAACTTTTCTTGATGAGAATCTGCTACTTCTTCGCCTTGACGGTCAGCTTCGCTTCCTCTTTGGCAGGCATCAAGTTGCGCGGCGCATAAATCCAGCCTTCCAAGAGCATGTTCTCGTTGTCCGAGTCCCACGGGTCGTTGAAAAGCTTCGGTTTCGAGTGATACAACGCGGCGCCGTAGCAGGCCACAAGCGCATCTATAGTGTGATCCGACGCAAGCAGCGCGCCCTTCATTGCGTTATCTATGTGCAGGCGCGGGCAATCCTCATACTTTTGCCCGTGCGCATCACGCAGATGAAGCAAGCCGTCGATAATCTCTTTGCGCACGGCATGCGCCTTATCATGATTTTTCTTGTCCTTCATCTTATAACCGGAATCGGGCAAACTCAAGATGTAAAGTAACTCACGCGGATAGCATTCGATGACGCTGGTAGGCACGTTGCCGCGCTTGTCTTCCTGAAAGGGCAGCACCGCGTACTTTTCGGGATTGAGCGTGGCAAGCATTCTCATTCCGTAAAACGTCATTTGAATCATCGATGGATTGCCAGTGTTCAAAGGGCTCTTAGCCACGCGAAGAGACTTGGAGTCTGTGTACCGCAGCGCCACAATCTCATACTCGTCGACGTACTGCTTGAACTGCTCGAAGCTCATGAATACTAGTGGTTCAGCCGCCTGCTGCCATTCTTGGAATTCATCCTTCTCAAGTTTGCGCGCCAGAAACTTCAAGAACTCGATCGGCATCGAGAATGGAAAATCCATCGCAATGCAGCTCAGCTCTTTCAAATGATCGAGCTCTTTGGCGAGCGCGTGAGACCCGGTGTTTTTTACCGATTTTATATGTAGACCGTCAGATTCCAGAAAGCCAGTAACCATCCATGTGTCGTTCGGAACGGTTTTTGCGCCGCTGAAATCAACTCCGCCAATGAGCACTTTCACACCCCCTTGACCTAAATTTGATCCATTTCGCAGTTATTCTGCTCAAACGCAGCTCTGCTTACGGCGAATTATACGCCTGTGCAGAACATACCGCCGAGTTTTGTTTACAGCCTCTCAGTTTAGTCATGCATTAATGGAATAAGCTTTTATACTTGTATGAATTCCTGGAAACCCGTTTCTCTCATTCTCGGACCTTGACATGACGGCTAGCGCCCCGACAATCGATACGCGCACAATCGCCAACTCGGTGGGTCTTCTCGTTGACCGTGTCGATGGAAGAGTGCTGGGGAATGTGTGGGTGATCGATGACGCGAAAGTAGCTACCTGTGCGCATCTGGTCTTTGGATATCGGGCATTTTGGCCGGCGCTGAAGGTTGTCTTCCCTGGTGCTATGCGCGAGTTCGGCGTCGAGTCGGCGATTTTTCATCCGCGTTTTGACATGAAGATGGCCAGTAAGCTGGCTCAGGTAGCGCTTACCGAACCGATGCCCAACCTTCCGTTGCAGCAGCACAATGCCGCAGTTTTGCGTTTAACGCCTTCACTGGAGGGCATCTCGGACGACCTGACCTTCAAGGTCAACAAAAGTCTTTCTCTACCACTGCCGCCAAGAGACCAGGGATTGGGCGGAAACCTCGGCGAAATCGATTTATATGTTGTCGTTCAAACAATTACGAATGCTCGCAAGGAAGGCGTTCTGACAATTTGCGACGATCGCAATCATCCAGTCGCTCGCATCTTTTGCCAAAACGGACGCCTGCTTTTCGCTCAGTATGCCAATCTCGTGAACGAGATGGCGATTTATCAAATCGTCTCGAATGATCTGAAGGGAAACTTTTTCTTCTGGTCGGCGCAGCACCCCAACTGGGAAGTGTCTCAGCCCATCGCTCGTCCTGCCGAAATGCTGCTCATCGAGTCGCACCGCCGCGCCGATGAGCTCAAGAAGCTGATTCCGATGGTTGGTGACCCCAATACTTGCTTTGTGCGAGTTCGACCGGAAGTCGCCATCGACATCTTGCCGCCCGAAGTCAAAGACTACGCCCGCATGTTGTGGGATTTGATCGATGGTGGAACGCCTTGCCGCCAGCTCTGGCAACTTGCAAACATCGATGACTGTGCGGTTTATCAAACCCTGGCCGAATTGATTAAGACTAAACAGATCGCGCCAAAGGTCGAAGACTACATAACTCCAAACGGTGCCGGTCCGCTGAACGCGTTGGCTATGTCGGTGCAAACCCGCCTGGCTCCCTGGGATTCAATCACGACGGTCTATCGCGATGCTTCATCGCCAAACGCTAACGCGCTTGTTCGGCAGGGAGCGCTGCTTGGAGCGTTGCGCGAAGGCGACCCGTGGCATTTGATTCACAACATCCGTTTAATCCCAGAATCTGCCGGCAGTCCTATATTGAAGGATGGTCAAGTAATCGGCATGCATTGCGGAAAGCTTCCGCCCGATGAATTCAATCAGAACCTGGAAGGCTCACTGCAAGCTATGCTCTGGGTCGACTCCGTCGTTGAATGCCTGAAGAGCGGTGGTGAGAATCAGCTCGTGCAGAAGCTCACGCTGATCGACGCTCCTGTTCCGGATTTCACAAAGAAAGAGAAACCGACCGGCGGTGGCGGCTGTCGCGAAGTTGCTCGCGTAGACTGTCCTCGCTGTGGTCGAAGCAGTCTGGACGAGGCGCGCTTCTGCAAGTCTTGTGGTCAGCGTTTGCTCAAAGATATCGATCCGAAACCGTCTCGCAAGACACTTGCCGGCACCGGCGTTCATAAGATACAAAAGAAATCGATCCCGGTTGGACTTGTCGTTGCAATCAGCCTCTTCGCTTTTGTGATTGCGGCTGGCGCG